>CBDBNP010000008.1:0-1362275 GCA_965207865.1 Dehalococcoidia bacterium | reverse complement strand
AAGATGTCCCGTGGTGACCAGGGTCCAGCCGCCATAGCCCAAGGTGATGAGTGACAGCAACCATGAGATTGCGGGGGCGGCCAGGGTGTACCCCATCCAGGTATAGGACCACTGGCTGGGACGGCCGGCTCTCCAGTTTCGCCAGGTGACGAAGGCGATGCCAACCAATACAACTGACACCAGGAAATAGTGGCTCCAAAGGTGGAGCGCAAATAGTGCGGCGAGAAGGAAGTGGGGGACAACGGCCAGCGCCACATCCCTCCAGACTCCCGGGCTATGCACAGCGTACATGCGGCTGGCCACGGCACGGGGCGCGCCCATCTCCTCAATGGCAGACGCCAGCGCAGCCTCCCGGTCGAGGCCTGCGGCCTCCATCTCGGCGGCCTTGTCCTCGATATGGCCCTGCAATTCCTCCAGTATTTCCCGCTCCCGGCTGGGATCGAGATGGAGGCGATTCGCCAGTGAATTCAAATATTTGTTGACTGTGCCCGGCATAAGGCAAAGCACCGTATTGGGCGACTAAGTCCCCGCCAGCATCACAGAGTTCATGGCCCTGCTGAAGCGCCGCCATTCGCTCTGTCGGTCGCTGAGTTCCTGCTTCCCCGCGTTCGGTTATGAAATAGTACCGTCGCCGAACGCCGTTGGGCGTATCCTCCCATCGGCCCTCGATCAGCTTGGCTTTTTCCAGCCGGTGAAGGGCAGGGTAAAGGGTGCCCTCTTTGAACGCAAAGTATCCGCTGCTTCTCTGGTTCACTTCCTTCACAATCTGGTAGCCGTACATCGGCTCGCCCAGCAGAAGCGCCAGCAGCAGTGTATCCGTATTTCCCTTGAGCAGCTCTTGTTGTTGCATGAGATCAACCAGATGAGGAGTTCTGCCCTAGTTTATTTTTTGCGCGCCCTGCGGTCAACAGGGACTATATCCTGTTGATAACTGTCCTGATTAGCCATAGCACGACAATTACCACCATTGGACTGAGGTCCAGTCCTCCGATGCTTGGCAGCATTCTCCTGACGGGGGCCATCACCGGCTCCGTGATCTGGAACACCACTCTGCTTATAGCCTCCAGAAACGCCGGGTATGGCGGCCGCATGAACAGGGGTACGAAGGACAGAAGCGCCCTGGCAAAAATAGCCACGGTGAAGAGGAGAATGAAATAGTTGACCAGTTGCTTGAGCAGTTCCACAGCAATCCCGGCTTCGAGCGCCCTCGGTTAGCCCTGCCCCAGCTGTACCGATTTTCTGTAGGCAGCATCCACCGCGGCGACCAGGGCGGCAGGTACACCCTGCTCCTCCAGGACTCGCAGGGCCTCGGCGGTGGTCCCTGCCGGAGAAACGACCATGTCCTTCAGTTCCGCCGGGTGGCGGCCCGTCTCCATCACCAGTTTGGTGCTGCCATAAACCGTCTGGAGCGCCAGGGTGCGCGCCATATCCCTCGGCATTCCGACGTAGACACCGGCGTCAATAAGAGCCTCGATGAACAGGAACACGTACGCGGGCCCGCTGGCGCTGAGCGCGGTGGCCATGTCCATGTACTTCTCGTCGGATACGTAAATCTCCTCACCGACGCTGGACAGCACAGCTTTCGTCATTGCCCGCTGGTCTTCGGAAACCCCGTCTGAGCAGGTCCACAGGGTCATGCCGCTGCCAACCTGGGCCGGCGTATTCGGCATCACGCGCACGACGGCGCCGTGGTCCAGACCCTTGGACAGGGTCTCCATCTTGGCGCCGGCCACGATGGACAAGGCAGCCTGGCCCGATTTCAGGGAACCTCGAAGCTCACCCAATACCAGGCCGAGGTCCTGGGGCTTTACCGCGAGCAACGTCAGGTCGGCACCCGATACGGCCTCCCGGTTGTCAGCAACGGGATTGACGCCGAATTCCGCAGAAAGGAAGGAACGACGCTCGGCCACCGGCTCGCCGATAGCGATGTCGCCCGGCTTGGCCAGCTGGCCAGCCAGCACGCCGTGAATGATGGCCTCCGCCATCTTTCCGCCGCCAATGAATGAAAGCTTCATAAGCCCTTGGCCTTTACTTCCAACGTTCATTTTCCGTGGGTATGACCCTGCCCGGATGAGCGGTTACTATGCCGCCCCTGTCAAAGCAGCTTGGAGCAGGGCTGGGCCGGCTCCCAGTTATCCGACAACTTTCGGCGAGCCACTCAGAAGTCAGCGAGTCCATCTCCCTTGACCAAGGCCACCGCGAGACGAATAGCCTCCAGCATGCTCGTGTGAGTGGCCACGCCCTTTCCAGCGATGTCGAAGGCCGTGCCGTGGTCGACGGAGGTCCTCACGAAAGGCAGGCCCAGATTGGCCGTGATGCTTTCCTCAAAGCCGTAGACCTTGACAGGAATGTGTCCCTGGTCGTGGTACATGGCCAGCACTGCATCGTACCGGCCCTCGGTGGCGTGGTGGAAAACGATGTCCGCCGGGACGGGTCCCGTAACGTTAATTCCCTCTGACCTGGCCTGCTCGACTGCCGGAGAAATCTCCTCCGCCTCCTCGTTACCCAGCAGGCCGCCATCACTACCGTGCGGATTCAGGGCGGCAGCGGCTATCCGCGGCTCCTGGAAGCCATAGGAAACAAAGGCCTCGTGGGTGAGGCGCAGGTAGTCCAGTATCCGGTCCTTCTTGACGTAGTCGCAGGCGACGCGCAGCGACCGGTGAGTTGTGAGGTGAATCACCCTGAGGTTTCGGGCCATCAGCATGGTGGCCACCGTCTTTACGCCGGAAAGCTCCTGCAGCAGTTCCATGTGGCCGATGGACTTGTAGCCAGCGAGACTGGCGGCCTCTTTGTTCAGGGGAGCCGTGGCGAGGCCGCCGACCTTTCCATCGAGGGCGAGCTCTCCGGCCCTGGTCACCCACTCCATGGCGGCTTTTCCGCAGGCCGGATTGATCTCGCCGACGGTGATGTCCTCAGGGTTGAGGTTGCCGATATCCAGCACGTCAATGACGCCGCTGTCCTGGCCTGCCCTGTCTGGATTGCCGGCTGTGCTGATTCGCAGCTGCACTCCCGACAGTTCTACGGCCCGTTCCATGGCGTAGCTGCTACCAACAACCAGCGGGCGGCAGGACTCATAGACACGCGGGTCTGCCAGGGCCTTGGCGACCACTTCCGGACCAATGCCGCAGGGATCACCCATGGTTATCGCGATCCCCGGCTTAACGCCGCTGCTCATTTGCGCTTCCTCGTCCTTTCGGGTGATCTTGGCTGGCCGAGATTATATCACGGGGCCATCTTTGTACCGACACCGTGCGAACCGGGATAGCATAAAACAGGGGCGGGTAATACCTCGCCCCTGGCTGCATCATCGACACAAATGGACGCCCGTCACTCGCACTTGTTCCAGCCACAGGAGATGCACATCAGGCAACCCTCCTGGTAGATGACGGGGGTGTTGCAGTCGGGGCAACGACGCCCCGTGAGCTGCACGATGCCATTCTCGTGGTCTGCGCCGTTGTGGCCGTTCTCGTAAGAGTGGCCGTTGCCGTTCTGGACAACCTCGGGAGCGAAGGCCATCTGCACTCCGTGGCCAAGAGCCGCGCTGCCGTCTCCGCCATAGGCCTGACGCTCCAAGGCCAGAGCGACGGCGTCAGGAGCGGAGCGCACCAAGGTGCCCTCATCCCAGGCCGGGCAGCAAGTTATCCCGCGCATCTGCTCCAGTATTGCGCTGGGCTCGATACCGGAGCGCAGGGCCAGGGACACCAGCCGCGAGATGGCCTCGAGCTGTGCCGAGTCGCACCCGCCCGCCTTGCCCAGGTTCCCGAACACCTCGAAGGGCTGCCCCTGCTCGTCGAAGTTGATGGTGACGTACATGTTGCCGTGCCCGGTCCGCACCCGCTCGGTGACGCCCCTGATGGACTGCGGGCGGCTGCGAGGCGAGACTTGGACCGGAACGATGGCAGCCTCTTTCTCCTCTACCTTGCCGGTATCTCCTGTGCTCAGCACCTGGCCATCCTTGCTGCCGTCGCGGTAGACCGTGATGCCCTTGCAGCCAAGTTCGTAGGCCAGCATGTAGGCCCTGCGCACATCCTCAACCGTGGCTGTATGCGGGAAGTTGATGGTCTTGGACACGGCGTTATCCGTATGGGCCTGCGCCGCTCCCTGCATCCTCACGTGCCATTCCGGCGTTATGTCGTGGGACGTGCGAAAGACCTCTTTCACCCAGTCCGGGACACCAAGACCTTCCAGCGTGCCCGTCCGGGCGATCTCCTCGATGAGCTCATCGGAATAGAAACCCTCGTGGCGGGCAACGGCTTCAAAGTAGGGATTGCTTTCCACCAAGCGGGTGTTGTCCATCACATTACGCACGTACCCCAGCGCGAACAGCGGCTCAATTCCGCTGGAGGCGCCGGCGATTATGCTGATGGTGCCCGTGGGGGCGATGGTCGTGGGCGCGGAGTTCCGCATCCGGCGTACGGGGCCGCCGTCCCTGCCGTTGTAGATGCTGCCTTCCCACGCCGGGAAGGGACCGCGATCCAGCGCCAGTTCCATGGAGGCGCGGTGAGTCTCATCCCGGATAAAGCCCATCACCCGTTCGGCGGTCTCGAGGGCCTGCTCGGAATCGTAGGGTATGGCCAGTTGCACCAGGAGATCCGCGAAGCCCATGACGCCCAGCCCGATCCGACGGGTGTTCCGGCTCATTTCGGCGATTTCAGGGATGGGGTATTCGTTCATATCGATGACGTTGTCCAGCATGTGGACCGCCACCTCGATGGTCTCGGTCAAACGCTCCCAGTCGATGGAAATTTCCCCGCCGTCGAAATGCACCATCCGGGCCAAGTTAATGGAGGCCAGATTGCAAGACTCGTATGGAAGCAACGGCTGCTCGCCGCAGGGGTTGGTGCTCTCGATGCGGCCCAGCTGCGGATTGGGGTTGTCGCGGTTGATTACATCAAGAAACACAAGCCCGGGATCGCCCGTCTTCCAGGCCATTTCCGCCAGGAGATCAAACACCTCCCGTGCATTGAGTTGGCCTGCCACTTTCCCAGTACGCGGGTTTACCAGGTCATAAGGCTCGTCGCGCTTGACCTTCTCCATAAAGTCGGCGTTGACACCGACCGAGATGTTGAAGTTGACCAGCGTTTTGCCGTCCTCTTTCGACCTGATGAACTTCAGGACATCGGGGTGGGTAACGTCCAGGATTCCCATGTTCGCGCCGCGCCGGGTGCCTCCCTGCTTCACCACATCGGTGCCGGTATCGAAGGCGCGGATGAAGCTGACGGGCCCGCTGGCAACCCCTCCGGTGGAGCCAACGACATCGCCCTCAGGGCGCAGGCGACTGAAGGCGAACCCTGTGCCTCCGCCGCTCTTGTGTATCAGCGCCGTCTGCTTGACCTTGTCGAAGATGCCATCCAGCGAGTCGTCAACCGGCAAGACAAAGCAGGCGGAGAGTTGCTGCAACTCCCGTCCCGCGTTCATCAGTGTGGGCGAATTGGGCAACAACTCCAGGCGCCTCATGGCCTGGTAGAAGCGTTCCTCCGTCTCCAGACGCTGAGCTTCACTTGCCCCGTAATTTTCCTCTGCTTGAGACAGGTTGTGCGCCACCCTACGGAACAAGCCGTCGGCATCCTCCAGTATGTTGCCCTCGCGGTCCTTTGACAGGTAGCGGCGGCGCAATACCACCTCGGCGTTCTCAGACAGTTCCCCGGTGCGCTGATTAACCTGCCAGGCCATGCCCGAGGCTTCCAGAGCGTCGGTGATCCTCCGGCGAATCTCCGAATTAAAGCTGTTTAGACCGGACTCCTCCCCTATTCCCTTAACGGCGGTCATCTCCCCTTCCTCACGGCGAACAACCGTTTTCGGTATTCGCGCTTCCAAAAAGTAAAACACACCCAAGCCGGGACTTCACCAGGCAAATGTCACCAAAATCAGAGCCGACGGCTGAAGAAATACCTGCCTGAGGGTGCGGGTCTGCTTCGGCAAATGCCAAGAGTACACAATATACAGTAGAAATGCAGAAATGAGGCACAGCCGACAGTAGGGCGATTGTAGGCAGTCATGGCATAGACTGTCAATGCTTATGTCAACGGGTTAGACAGGAAACAGACGGGAAACGAAAGGAGCTTCAGGCACAACGGCGATCAAAGAAAGGTCATCAATCGGGGTTGGCGAGGCCATCCTCCCAGTCTCCCTCCAGGTCCTCGTCATAGGCCTCAAACTCGAGGCCATAATTCAGCCAGCAGGTGGTCAAGCTGGAACGGCAGTTCCGGTCCATCCTCTCCTGCAACTCCGAGATGCGAACTGAGGCCACCGGAAGGTGCATCAATTCTGTGTTCATCTCAGCCAATTCGGTGTTCAGGGCCAGAAGCCTGGCCAGTGGGGGGAGCCTAAGGCTGCCATCCATGGGGCGTCACTCCTTGTCGCCTCCCATCGTCCCCACAGCCTCACTTAATTCTTCGTCTCGCGATAATTCCGTTTCGCCTGACTCTGTGTTCGCGCCGGTTGAACCGTTGGTGTTGGAAGCCGGCATCCCGGTGCTGCGTCGCCTGCCTCTGCCCGGACGGCGAGCTGCCGGCGGCAGATCAAGCAGGGCCAGCTGGTTGCCGTCTCGCAGGTCGCTTACTGCCTTTTCGAAACTCTCTATCTCTTCGAAGTTACGATGCACGCTGGCGAACCGGATGTAGGCCACCCGATCGATGTTCCGAAGGCGGTCCATGATCGCGGTTCCCAGCATATCCGAGGATACCTCGCCGCTGCCGATCTGCTGAAACTCGGCCTCCACTTCGTCGACAAGTTGCTCGATAGTGCGAGCATTCACCGGCCTCTTGGCGCAGGCCTTACGCAGCCCGGAGATCATCTTGTCGCGGCTGAATTCCTCCCTGCGGCCGTCGCGTTTTGAC
Organism: Dehalococcoidia bacterium; assembly: GCA_965207865.1. Taxonomy (GTDB): domain Bacteria; phylum Chloroflexota; class Dehalococcoidia; order Lucifugimonadales; family UBA3495; genus VXOI01. The sequence goes on along the minus strand of CBDBNP010000008.1, from coordinate 1,355,436 downwards.
ACCATCAAAGGGACCGACTGCACCCGCTCATGGGTTGTAAAACGGCGATAACAGTTCAGGCATTCCCGGCGGCGCCGGATACCAGCGTCGTTGACCCTGGAGTCGGTGACCTTTGAGTTTCTGTCAGAACAGTACGGGCACCGCATGCTATCGAGTCCAGTCCTGAGTATCTCCGGCAGGTCCTGATATTATGTACACTATTTTGTGTCACCCAACCATGGCGGTACCATTTATGGTGCTGGGATTCTAATGAAGAGTATCGCTTCCGTCAAATGTGGCCGAAACGGCGTTGCTGACCAGGTCCCGCGGAGCGCACCCGGAAACGCAAAAAGACCGCTCCTGATTATAGGAGCGGTCAAACTGATTCCCGGCGCCCTTTTTGGTTACCGGATTATGTTTGGATAAGTGCTGCGGACTGCCGAGAACATTACTCCGCGATAAGTGCCGGAGCATTCCTGGTGGGTGGGTCCAATGAGACCCACCCGGTAACTATCCTTTATCCATGCCTGTTTTTGGCCTAGCGGAAACCGCCCCGCTGCCGGCCGGAGTTGCGGCGCAGGAAGCTGGGAACGTCCAGATCGTCCTCTGACATCGGGGAAACGTCGGCCAGCAGGCGTTCCAGTTCCTGCTCCCGAATCTGACGTGTCTCGGCCATGACCGGGAAGGCCGCAGCGACCATGGTGATCTTGACCTCGTCCTCCAGTCGCGGGTCCCGGCATGTGCCGAAGATGATGTTGGCCTCGGGGTCGGACATGTCCTGGATCACCTCTGCGGCGTCCTGGACCTCCTGCAGCGTCAGGCTGGCCCCGCCGGTCATCACGAACAGGATCCTCTTGGCGCCGTCCATGGTGATGTCGAGCAGCGGGCTCTTGGTGGCCATCCGTGCCGCATCCATGGCCCGGTTCTCGCCCTTGCCCTTGCCGATGGCCAGCCAGGCGGGCCCGGCGCTGTTGAGGATGGTGCGAACGTCAGCGAAGTCAACGTTGATTTCGCCGGGTACGGTGATGACTTCGGCAATGGCCTGAATGCCCTGCTGGAGGACCGAGTCGGCCAGTTTCAGGGCGTCTTCCCAGGTGTAGTCCTGGTGCTCGGTCTCCTGCATGTGCAGCAGACGGTCGTTGGGGATCACTATCAGGGTGTCGACGTGGTCCTTCAGCCTGGCAACGCCTTCCTCGGCGTTCTTGCGCCGGGTGGCTGCTTCGAACTGGAACGGGCGGCTGACGACGCCAACGGTGAGAGCTCCGGACTCCTTGGCGATCTGGGCCACCACTGGCGATGCCCCGGTGCCGGTGCCGCCGCCCATTCCAACGGCGACGAAGACCAGGTCCGCGCCCTCAACGGCCTGAGCGATCTCGGTGCGGCTTTCCTCGGCAGCCTGACGGCCCAGGTCGGGGTTGGCACCGGCGCCGAGCCCGCGGGTCAGATTGCTGCCGATGGAGATCCGGTTGGGAACGTCGCACCGGAACAGGTGCTGGGCGTCGGTATTGATGGCCCAGTATTCCACCACCGGGAGCTTGTCCTTGTACATGCGGCTGACTGCGTTGGATCCGCCGCCGCCGACCCCGAACACCTTGATGGAAGGCGCGCCGGCGTTGACCTCCTGCACCATATCAAAGGTGTTTTCCGGTTCTTCCAGGGATTCCCATGCCGCTGAATTACCTGTGGTCATTTCGATTCCTCCCCACCTGTGTGATATTTTGAACTCGCCCTCCCGGGCCGTTGGGTAAATCCGGTACGGGATTCCCCCCGTTTGACGGCTGACTACCTGGACTGCGCACCGGCTTTGCGCAGCGTGGGAGCCCTGAACCGCCATCGCCTTGCCTTGGTTTCCTTGGCGCCGCCGCCGTTCATTTCCTGGAGGCTGTCCTGGTGCTTGATGCCCCACAACAGCAGTCCCACCGCCCCGGAGAAGGTCGGCTTGCGCAACTCCACCGGCAGCCCGGATATGCCGTACGGATAACCGATTCGCACGGGCCCGCCCAGGGTCTCCTGCACCAGTTCGGTAAGGCCGACCATCTGCGAACCGCCGCCGGTGATGACCATCCCTCCAATGGGCCATTCCTGCAGACCCGCCTGCTTCACACGTGTCAGGGCCATCTTCAGGATTTCGATCATGCGGGCGTTTAGCGGTTCGGCGAGGGCCTTCCTGGGAATTGGGCGCTGCCAGTGTTGCTTCATTTCGGGGATTTCGACTTCGTCGTCATCCGACACCATGTCCGGGTAAACGGTTCCGTGTGTGACCTTTATATCCTCGGCAATATGTAACGAGGAGCCCAGGGCAGCAGCCAGGTCCCGGGTCAGCGCCTGACCGCCCACTGGCAGAACATCCGAGAACCACGGGGACCCCTGCCGGTAAAGGACGATGTCGGTGGTGCCGGCTCCGATGTCCAGCATCATCACTCCCATTTCCCTTTCGTCGCCGGTGAGGGTGGCCTCGGCCGAGGCGATGCCCTGTAACACCAGGCTTCTGACGAACACGTCCCTGTTCTCCACCGCCTTGATCGTGTTCTGCAGTACAACCGAGTCTCCCAGCACCACGTGGGAGTCCACCTCAATGTTCTTACCGGCGAGACCCAAAGGATTACGCACTCCAGACAATCCATCCACGGTGTAGCCCATGGGTATGACGTGCAGGACCTGCTGACCCTCTTCCACCTTCGGGAATGAGCCCCTGATCATGGTGTCGAGCATCCTTGGGGATATATCCTCTCCGGACGCGTCGTTGTCCATGACTTCCCGGCGGTTGACGCTGGAAATGTGAGACCCGCTCACGCTCACGTAAACGCCAATGGGACCCGTGACGCCTATATAGCGCTGTGCCTCATCCAGGGCGGCCTGGACGCTGGCCTTGGCGTCCTCAATGTTCTCAACGCGGCCTCTCTGGATCCCTTCCGAAGGCACCACGCCGGTCCCGAAGACCTTCAGATCTCCCTCGCTTCCTACGCGAGAAACCAGGGCAGTAACTTTTGAGGTGCCTATGTCTATTGCCGTATAGAACGTGTCTCTCATTGTGTCCTCACCTTCCCAACTACGTAGGTCATTTGATCCTAAAGATCGGACTGGATTCGCCGCGCCAGGCGCAGCCGTGCGCTCCGGCTGCGGGGATTGAATGCGACTTCCTCTCCGGAAGGGCGGATAATCCGCCGGTTCACTATCGCCATGTCCGGCTTCTGCCCACAGACGCACTGAGGCAGCCCGGGGGGACAAACGCAGGTCGCTGAGCGATGGGCCAGGAAGTTCTTGACGATGCGGTCCTCCAGACTGTGATAGCTGATGACCGCCAGCCTGCCCTCGGGGCGAAGCAGGGCCACGGCTGCTTCCAGACCGGCCTGCAGGTTTTCCAACTCCCTGTTCACAGCTATCCGGAGGGCCTGGAAGACCCTGGTGGCCGGATGAATCCGGTGGGCCCGCTTCCTGCCCACAACTCGCTCCACCAGGTTCGCGAGCTCACCGGTGGCGCCAATGGGGCGAGCCGAGCGCTCCCTCACTATCGCCCGAGCGAGGGCCCGCGCCCTGGGCTCCTCGCCCAGTCGCCGGAACAGATCAGACAACTCGTTCTCTTCATAGTTGTTAACCAGATGGGCCGCCGTGATCTCCTGGCTGAGGTCATACCTCATATCCAAGGGCTCGTCGTTCTGAAAGCTCAGCCCATATCCCGGGCGATCCACCTGTCGGGACGAGAACCCCAGGTCCAGCAGCACTCCATCTACTTGCCCGACCCCATGCCGGTCCGCCAGGGAGGCCATATCGGTGTAGTTGCCCTGAGTTGCCCGGAAAACCGGTCCGAAGCTCTCCAGTCTCCCGGCCGCATCGGCAACGGCCCGTTCGTCGAGGTCGATCCCGAGAACCATCCCGGGGCCGGCCTGCTGGTCTTCGCCTGGCGAGTCTGCAGTTGACGTCGAGTCAAACACCGACATGGCCCGCAGGATGGCGAGGGAGTGGCCACCGTCGCCCAGCGTTCCGTCGAGGTAGAATCCTCCACGGGTAACCGACAGACCGCTTATGACCTCATCTGCCAGCACCGGCAGGTGGTACGGCGGTGTGGGCATGGCGGTGTCTCCGGACGCGGGACTCATAACCCGTCTCCAGACGGCGCTTTCCGCTGCTTGAAAGCTGATTTCTGCTGACAGTACCAATTCCCCACCAGTGCTCCGCCTCAGACGGCAGAGTTGAATAAACCCTAGCTTTGGAAACACCAGCAACGGAGCTTCCTGGTCAACGTTTATCTGAACTTACCAATCCGCACCTGCAATTGTCAACTAAAATTTAAGAAATTTTTGAATTATTTTTTGAATTTATGGCGTCTTTGTACAGTGTCCACTCACGGAGGTTATCCCAGGAGCGTGCCGAGCAGGACCCTCCTGACGGCTGGTGGGACGCCCTGAAATACAATCGGAGTCCTCCGAAACACGGGCGCTTAGAGTCGAATGCGATGGATCCAGCTCATTACTGCGCCGCACGTTTTTCGTCCCGAATCATCGGAACAAGGACACAGGGATGCGAATCGGATAAACGGGTTGGAAACGCCTCTCACGGGCATCGGCTGTCCCAGCCCAGGCCGGGAAACCAACGGCTACCTGGGCAATCAAGTGTTCCGACCCGACGGTTATGCCTCCCCATCTGAATTGTTACGTTTCCCGGCAGTCTCAATGCACTGTCTGCGTGGTGTTCGCCAAGCCATCGCAGGTAACCCTTATATCAAGCACATAGCGCACGGGCGAAAGCACACGAGCAAGTGGTTGAATGACCTGGCCATACGACAGCGCATCCTTTTGTGGGACCCTTGACTGTGCTATACTTTTGCAGTCCGCCAAATGACTCGGTATGCGTGCGCGCCCGTGGCTATGAGGGTGGACAACAAGTGGAAATGCAGAGGGCAGCCGGTGCAGATTACGCGGGAATCGGACAGTTCAATCGAGGTCATACTCAACATCGCCATGGAGCCCGACGATGAAGAGCCATTTCTGAATCGCTCCTACCGCAGGCTCGCTGGCCGCGTCAGAATCCCGGGGTTCCGTCCCGGCAAGGCACCCCGTTCGGTGGTTGAAAACCACCTCGGCAGAACTACCCTGGTGCAGGAAGCCCTGGAGTTCATGATTCCTGAGTCCCTGGACCAAATTCTCAGGGAACAGGAGATCCGGGCTTTTGCCGAGCCTCAACTGGAGGTCCTGGACCTCGAGCCGGTGTCTTTCAAGGCCGTTGTTCCGCTGGAACCCGAGGTAGATCTCGGAGAGTTTCGTTCCATCAGGGTGGATTCGCCGCCCGTGGAAATCGGCCAGGAAGATGTGGACCGTGTCCTGGAAAGCCTGCAATACGAAAGCGCTCCGTGGGAACCGGTGGAGCGCCCTGTGGCCTTCGGCGACATGGTGACCATTAACGTCAAGGGAACCATCGCCGGAGAAGACGCCATCGACGACGAAGGCGTGGAATTCATCCCACAGCTTGACAACGAGCTCCCGCTCCCGGGCTTCTCTGTTTACCTGGAAGGAATGACTGAGGGGCAGGAAAAGGAGTTCACCCTGGCCGTTCCCGAGGAGTATCCACAGGAAAATTATGCCGGCAAGGATTGCCACTTCCACGTTGAGGTCGTGTCCATAAAGGAAAAGCAGCTCCCGGAATTGGACGATGAGTTCGCCAAAGGGGTGCGCGAGGGCTTTGAGAGCATGGAGGCCCTGCAGGAACACATCCGTCAGCGTCTCACCGAGGAAGGCGAGACAACTGCACAACGGGAGATGGAACGGAACGTGCTGGACGAGCTGAAAAAGCTCGCCAACATCCAGGCCTCCGAACTGATTTACCAGCGGGAGATGGAGTCCATCCGGGAGGACCACGAGCGTACCCTGCGTAACCAGCGCCTGGATATGGACACATATCTCCGATTTATTGGTCAGACGGAACAGGAGTGGTCCGAGCAGTTGCGTCCACAGGCCGAGGATCGCCTGGCGAGTTTCCTGGTGATGCGCAAACTTGCAGAGCAGGAGAGCATCGAGGTAACTCCCGAGGACGTGGACGCGGAGATCGACCGCCTGACCGAGAATTCCGCCGAGGAAACGGTGGAAAGCCTGCGGCGAGTGCTGAATTCAGAGGACTCACGGGAATCCATACGGTCGTCCCTTCTGAATCGTAAAGTCTTGGGATTCCTGGTTGATATCGCCCTCGCAAACGACGGCACGGAAACGGCAGGCAGTGTAGCTGACGGTGAAAGCCCGGAGGACACTCCGGGGCCGGAATCAGACGCGGAGGCCGAAGTTCCATCGGACGAAGGCGAAGCCACCGGCGATGCTCCCAGTACCGGAGAGCAATCAGATGAATAATCACAATGCCCTGAACGAGTTGTACGTTCCGCAAGCAATAATCCCCACGGTCATTGAGAGCAGTCCGCGGGGCGACCGCGCCTTCGACATATACTCGCTCCTGCTGCGTGAGCGGATCGTCTTCCTGAATACATCCATAAACGACCGCGTCGCCAACACCATCATCGCCCAGCTTCTGTTCCTGGAGCGGGAGGACCCCGACAAGGATATCAACCTCTACATCAGCAGCCCCGGCGGGGTCATCCGCTCCGGACTGGCCATTTACGACACCATGCAGTTGATTAACCCGGATGTGGCCACCATTTGCCTGGGCATGGCGGCCAGCATGGGCTCGTTCATCCTGGCCGGAGGCGCCAAGGGAAAGAGATACTCCCTGCCCAATTCGACCATCCATACCCATCAGGCCATGGGCGGAGCACAGGGCCAGGCCTCCGACATCGAAATCGCCGCGCGGGAAATCATCAGGCTGGAGCGCCAGCTGAACACGATACTCGCAGAAAACACCGGGCAGCCCTACGACAAGGTTGCCCAGGACTCCAGCCGGGACTTCTACCTCACCGCAGAGGACGCACTGGAATACGGCTGGATCGACGAGATTCTCACTGGAAAGAAGCCGGAGGAGCAGGGCGAATAACCGTTCCTTCCCACCCCAGCGGACGGACAATCAAGGAATAGAGAGAGGAGACTGTCCAAATGCCTGACACATCCCAGAACAACGGACTATTCGTCCCCCAGAGCATCATCCCCATGGTCATCGAGACCAGCCCCAGGGGCGAACGGGCATTTGACATCTATTCGCTGCTGCTGAAAGAGCGCATCGTATTCCTGAACACCCCGATCAACGACCAGATAGCCAACATCATAATCGCGCAGTTGCTGTTCCTCGAGAGGGAAGACCCGGACCGGGACATCAACCTGTACATCAGCAGCCCCGGCGGCGTGGTGAGTTCCGGGCTGGCCATCTACGACACGATGCAACTGATCTCCCCGGACGTTTCCACCATCTGCCTGGGCATGGCCGCCAGCATGGCAACCCTGCTTCTCTCCGGCGGCAAGAAGGGCAAGCGATATGCCCTGCCCAACTCCACCATCCACATGCACCAGCCGTTGGGCGGCGCCCAGGGTCAGGCCTCCGACATCGAGATCGCCGCGCGAGAGATTATCCGCCTGCAGGAAAAGCTCCGCACCATGCTGGCTGAAAACACCGGCCAGCCCTACGACAAGGTCGCCGTCGATACAGACAGGGACTACTACCTGACCGCCGAGCAGGCAACGGAGTATGGCCTGATCGACGAAATACTCGGGGCGAGCAAAGTCGCTGAAGCAAAAGAGGCAAAGGAAGGCGCCTAAGGATCAAAGCGGATCAGCTGGTACAAGGGTAATCAAGGTTGTGATGCTGAGTGTGAGGGAATAACCGTTGACTACTGGCCGTAATACACCCAGATCGGTGCAATGTTCTTTTTGCGACAGACCCCATCCCAAGTCTGAAATACTGCTATCAAGCGAAGGGCAGGCTGCGGTCTGCTTTTCGTGCGTGCGAACCCTTTCAGAAGTCGTGGCAGACGAGGACGGACTGGCGCCACCGCCACCACCGCCCCTGCGGCGCATGACGCCGCGAGAGATCTACGCCAACCTGGACGAATACGTTGTCGGGCAGGAACGGGCCAAAAAGATACTCAGCGTTGCGGTCTACAATCACTACAAGCGTATCCGCAACGGCCTTCGGTCCTCCTCTGTAGAAATCCAGAAGACCAACATGCTGCTCATCGGGCCGACCGGCTGCGGGAAGACGTTGCTGGCCGAAACGCTGGCCCACACTTTGGACATCCCCTTCGCCGTTTGCGACGCCACCTCGCTTACCGAATCTGGGTACGTCGGCGAGGATGTGGAAAACATCCTTCTTAGATTGATCCAGGCCGCGGACTGGGACATTCGCCGAGCCGAACACGGCATCATCTACATCGACGAAGTCGACAAGATCGCCCGCAAGGAGGGCATCAACCGTTCCATCACGAGGGACGTCTCCGGCGAGGGTGTGCAGCAGGAGTTGCTGAAAATCATCGAGGGTTGTGTTGCCAACGTGCCTCCCCAGGGAGGACGGAAGCACCCCCACCAGGAATTTCTCCAAATCGACACCAGCAACATCCTCTTCATCTGCGGAGGCGCTTTCGACGGGCTTGAAGAGGTTGTGGAAAAACGTGTCAGCGCGAGCACCAACCGGCTGGGCTTTCTCGCCGGGGGCCGTTCCGACCAACCAGTGGCCGGCGGTATGGCAGGCGGCGTTACTCCCGACGATCTCCTGGAGTTCGGATTCATTCCGGAGATGGTGGGCAGGCTTCCAGTTACGGTCACCCTGGACCCGCTGGACAGGGACTCCCTGGTGCGTGTGCTGACAGAGCCAAAAAACGCCATCATCAAGCAATACCAGCACCTCTTCCAGATGGACGGTGTTGAACTGGAGTTCACCCTTTCAGCCATGGGAGCGGCCGCCGAACGGGCCCTGGCGCACAGAACAGGAGCCCGGTACCTGCGATATGTGATCGAGGACACCCTGCTCGACGTGATGTACGACCTGCCGTCCCTCAGCGGCGCTGCCCGCTGCGTGGTGGACCAGGACAGCATCGAGGGTCTGTCAACGCCCCGGCTGTTGGACATTGCCGGGAAAGACCTGTCACTGCCCACCGAGCCGATGCGAAAGTCGGCCTGAGTTCGCCGACAACCACTGTACGGTAGCCGCCGCCTTCGGGGCGGTCAGGTTTCCCGACGCATAGCGTCAGTGATGGGACGGTCCAGGCACACCCCTCCGTAGCCGAGGGGATCATGCCGGTAAGGCTCCGCCAGCGAAACTTCCTTTCCCACGGATGTAACGTCCAGGGTTATCTTACCCTCGCTCAACGAGCGCAGCGTTTCCAGCAACAGGTAGGGCTCTCTGCTGTATTGTTCCGACCGAATGAGCCGGAATAGCTCGTATTCCTCTCCTAATCGTTCTTTAATCTCCGCAACGCTTTGCCCTTGCAACTGCTGCCAGTGGGGTTCCAGAGCCGGCGTTCTCAGCGGTACCGTAACGTAGGAGACCAGGGGCCCTCGGTCAACCTCCTCCGTGGCCAGGTGCATCATAGCCCCGGTGCGTTCCGCGCGCTGCTCGATCAGTTGCCAGACCACATCCTGCCATGTGCCGATGGGTCCGTCCGGCAGGGCCGGATGCAGGTTCAGGAGCGGGAACGCCCGACAAAGAGCCGAACTGGCGATGAGCATGTACCCGGCCAGGACGCATATATCCGGTTGTCGGCCGGACAGCAGGTCCAGTACCTCGGCGTCGTACTCGGTGCGGTGTTCGGCGAAGGGCCCACCAATGCGTCTTCTGAACTCTGCCGAGGAGTGAGTGATGAGCGGGATTCCATATTCCGCCACTAGCCTGAAATACTCGTCCGATCCGTCAGCCTCACCGCTCGCCCTGTTGCTGAATACGAAATCTATGCGAGCGTCAATCCCCTCGGACTCCAGGCGCTCTCTGACGAATCGCAGCAGCCCTCGGGACCCCTCGCCTCGTCCGGTGGAAAACCATCCGATCCTCAACACGTTCAGGACACCAGCTTCCTAAATTTGGCGTATACAGGCGCCAGCATCAGCAAGGGATTGGGCCTGCGCCCAACGCAGGTCCCCGCGCGAATGGCCCTCATCAGACCCTCCGGCGTTCCGTCCAGTTCGGCAGCGGGAACCTCAGTGTACGTGCGCCCCAGCTCCAGGGCAGAGTGGGAGTCACTGCAGGCCACCACTGGCAGGGAGTGGTCGGCGGCAAAGTTGACGCCACGGTCGTTGTCTCGGGACAGGAATGTATGTGCGTTGTATCCCTCGAGAAAATCGACCCACGGCACTATTTCGCGCAGGGCTTGGGCGCCCATGGCCGTGGGGCGTATCCGGTCGAACGGATGCGGAATGCCGACCAGTCCTCCCTGGTCCTTCACTCTCTTAACCGTCTCCAGTGGGGAGAGCCTGGCGGGCACCGGCTGTTCGAGGAACAGGCCCAGTATGTCGCCTCGCGATGACTTGATTTCCTCGCCCACGATCACCGGAAAGCCCGCCGCCGTCTCGCGAGCCTCCAGGCCCCCTCGAATGTTGTCGTGATCGGTCACGGCGACCAGCCCAAGCCCCGAGTCCCGGCAACGCTGCAACACTGATGACACCGGAGCGGCAGAGTCGTGAGAGTGTCGCGTGTGAACGTGCAGGTCAATTCGCACCATGGTTGAGGCCCTGGCGGCCTGGTCCAATTCGTCACGTTGCATGATTAGTGGAGGCTAAAAGGGGAGTTCTTCCTCGTCTCCGGCTGCATCGTCGTAGGAGGCGTCGTCAAAGAACGGTGGCTCCCCATCGTCCGGCGTCGGAGCAGATGCGCCGGGGCGCTGATAGCTCTCACGGAGAGTTGTGACCTCAAGTTCCGCGGAGTCCAGCAACTGATTGCAACGCTGCACCAGCTTCATGCCCTGTTCGAACTGTGCCGTGGCGTCCCCGAGAGTGAGCCCGCCGGCCTCCATCTTCTCTGCAATCTCGGCCAATTGACGGTAGGCGTCCTCAAAGCTCAGTTCATCGGTACTGTCTGGGGCGCCTGCAGGGGTGGCATCACTGGAGGACATATCAAAAGACTCCGTCGGGGGCGATAAGTGGGTCGGCTGCCAACCAAACACAGCAGAGCAAACAGGAAATACTATAGCAGCATCGCGGAGGCCGGCGGTTGGGCCTCCTTGGATTGCCGCTTTCGCCGCGGCTTTGATTCCGTGGGGGCGGCGACGACAGGCGCGTCCACCATTCCAGCGGACGGCGGGCCCGCCACCGCAGGTACGGCGCCGTCCGACACGGTAATTCGCAGTTCGTCGCCTGGGCTGGCCTGCGATGTGCTGGTTAGCGCCTTTCCGGCGACGACCAATTCGACCACGGCGAATCCCCGCTTGAGCGTGGCCTTGGGGTCGAGACCGCGCAGGCGCTGGTACAGGCCATCAACCTCAAGCCGCCGCTGCATTGCCATCGTCCCGACTGCCGCGCCCGCCACCCGCGAGAGGTCGTCAATCCGGCGACGGAGGGTGGGAATATCGGGCAGCCCGGATTCCAGCTGTCGCCGGAGTCTGTCGATGCCCGCCCGCTCCTGCTGCATCTGCGCGGCTACACGGCGGTCCATACGCTGGAGGAATGTCGTCACGGTGTAGCGCAGGTCCCGCACATCCGGCGCGATCAATTCCGCAGCCGCCGAAGGCGTCGGGGCCCTGACGTCGGCCACAAAGTCAGCGATGGTTTCGTCGGTCTCATGGCCCACCCCGCTCACCACGGGCGTACGGCAGGCGTAGATGGCGCGAGCCACGGCCTCTTCGTTAAATGCCCACAAGTCCTCGAGGGATCCACCACCGCGAGCCACGATTATGACGTCGCAGCCCCCGTCTCGGTCCAGCGCTTCCAGGGCCGAAGCGATGTTGGCGGCTGCCCCTTCGCCTTGCACCTGGGTAGGAGACAAGACCAGCCTGGCCAGGGGATAGCGTCTGCTCAGCACGTTCTGGATGTCGTGGAAAACCGCGCCGGTGGGAGAAGTGACCACTCCCACAACCTTCGGGAACACTGGCAGCGGGCGTTTGCGGCCGGGGTCGAAGAGACCCTCGGCGGTCAGCTTCTGGGTCAGCCGCTCAAGTTCCAGGGCCAGTTCTCCGAGGCCCACGGGCGCGACCACATCGACCATGATGTTGAGGGTGCCCCTAGGTTCGTAGAACGATATCTTCCCGTGGGCCGTGACCTGCTCACCGTTGGAAAGCAGGTGGATGCCCCGCTGGCTGCGGAACATGACCGCCTGCAACACAGCCTGGCGATCCTTGAGGTTGAAGTAAGCGTGGCCGGAGGAGGCAATGCTGAGGTTTGAAACCTCGCCTTCGATCCACAGATCCCCTAGGTGCGGGTCCGATTCCAGCTCGGTCCGTATGTAGTTGGCGACCTGGGAGACTGTGTAGGTCGGCACGACCTCAGCTCACGCGCTCGGAGTACGCCCCGGTGCGAGTGTCCACCCGGATAATCGTCCCCGGCGTGATGAACATGGGGACGTTGATCCGCAGACCCGTTTCCAGCGTTGCTGGCTTGTTACCCCCCTGGGCCGTATCGCCCCGGAATGAGGGAGGAGTCTCGGTCACTTCCAGTTCAACGTGAATGGGCAGGTTCACGCTGATGGGCACGCCCTTGTAGAACACCACCTCAACGTTGGCGTTCTCTTTGAGGTATCCCAGGGATTCCCCCAGGATGTCAGTGGTCAGCTCGTACTGGTCGAAGCTTTCCTGGTCCAGGAAGTAATAGAATTCGCCATCCGTGTACAGGTACTGGGTGGGGCGGTTGTCGATATCGGCGATGGTGAAGCCAGTGTCGTATCGCTGGAATGTCCGCTCCACCACGGTGCCGCTCAGCAGGTTCTTCATCTTGATGCGGGTTACAGGGGCCCGCTGCTGCATCTTGTGGCGCTCATAGTCCATCACCATCCACGGCGCACCGTCCAACTCTATGACCAGACCACGGTTGAGATCGCTGAAGTTTATGCTCATGCAGACCGCCTGTTTGGGTGTTTGACCGGGCGCCAGGAAGTGCCCCCACATCCCGGTCCCGCTTTACTTCGATGCCTTGCTCAGGGGAGTCGCCCCATCCTGAATGGTAGATCCCGGGCTCCACAGTGAATACGGAATTCACGTCCAACGGATCCTCGGAGCAGGGGCTAACCTTCGGGATTTCGTGGACCGCCAGTCCCATCCTGGCTTGGTCTGCTCCACTCTGAAGTGCAGGGAGTGAGCGGTTGCCTGCTCAGTATACTGGAAATCAGTAGCCAAGTGGGCCCGCTCGTCGGTGATGAACAGATAGCCGGCAGAGCCGGAAAACCCGAGAGATAGCACCGGTTGTCGGCCCCGGAGACCAGGATGGCGTCCACTTCCCGTTCGGGCAGCTTGGCCACAAGAGTCGCCAGTCGAGATTCCATCACTGGGACTCTTCCTCCACCAGTGCCGCCAGTATTTGCAAGGCTGAAGTATAGCTTCTCCACCCAAAGCCCGCAATTTGGCCGCGGGCGATGTCGGACAGAACGGAGTGCCGCCGCCACGGGTCCCGGGCCAGCGGATTGCTGAGGTGCACCTCGATAAACGGCAACCGACAGTCGATCAGGGCATCCTTAAGGGTCAGCCCGTAATGGGTCAGCGCTCCTCCGTTCACGATCAGGCCGTCGATGCGACCCCAGTGCTCCTGGATACAGTCAACCAGTGCACCCTCGTGATTGGACTGGAAGAATTCGACCTCCACGCCCAGCTCGTCGGCGACGCGTCTGATCTCGGCGTTCACCTCGTCCAGCGTCTTGACGCCGTAGTACCCGGCATCCCGGCGCCCCAGCATATTGATGTTGGGGCCGTTCAGAACGAGGAAACGAGACATTGGATCCGCCCTCACCCTAACCCTCTCCCAAAGGGAGAGGGGACTGAGTTTCGTCCGGCTCGCCGGTCGGCGGGTCGGGAGTGGCCGACGGCTCGTCGGCGCGAGGGTGATGGGATAGGTAAGCCTGAAGCGCCTCGGCCTTGGTGACGTGAGTGTAGATCTGGGTGGTCTGGGGACTGGAATGCCCCAGCAGTTCCTGGATCACCCGTAGGTCGGCGCCGCCCTCCAGCATGTGCGTGGCGTAGGTGTGGCGCAGGGTATGAGGATGCACGTCGTCCCTGGCTCCGGACGCTATGCCGTACTTGCGAACCATGCTCTCGATGCTGCGGCGCGAGAGGCGTTTGCCATAGCGATTAAGGAACAAGGCGTCGGATTTCTCACCGGGTTGCTCCTCGTCGTCCAGCTCCGGACGCACCTCGTTGAGGTACCGCATCAGTGCTTCCTCAGCAGGCTGGCCGTACAGTCCTTCCCGTTCCTTGTTGCCCTTGCCCCGCACCAGTATGGAGCGCTGTCCGAAATTGATGTCCGATATGTTCATCCCGTGGATCTCGGCCAGCCGCACGCCGCAGGAGTACAGCAGTTCCAGGATGGCCTTGTCACGGACACCCATGGCTGATGAGTCGTCGGGTGCGTCCAGCAGACGTTCTGCCTCCTTGTGGCCGAGGAACGTGGGGAGCGGCTTGCTGACCTTTAGGCGAAAACTCCTGCCTGACGGCACGGGCGTGGACTGAAACATTCCCTCCTGTACCAGGAATAGATAGAAGGAACGCAGCACCGTCAGCTTGCGGGACACACTCACCCGTTCATAGCCTTTGCCATACTCCCGGACGGGTGTGGCCAGCCACGCCAGGTAACCCCGCAGCGTATTGCGGTCCATATCGCTGAGATTCATCTCATTGAGCCACAAATACTCGCGGAAGGCCTGCAGGTCGGCCAGATACACCCGTTCGGTATTCTCGGAAAGACCGCGCGGCCCACGCAGGTAGGCCGGGAACCGCTCCAGAAACGCATCGAACTCCGCAACGTTCGGCGGAACGTCGACCTCCACCTTGGGCCCCCTGGCAGCGCTAGTCGCCAACGCCCACCAACTCCCCGGAAGAGGTTTGCTCCGGCGCCCCGGCTGTTCCATCCGGGCTTGCCCCGTCCTGGCTCACCGCCTCCTGCCAACTGCAGGAGGTGCAGGCCACGGTGCTGCGGTTCTGCTGAACCATCATTTTGCCGCACTCGGGACAAGGGTTGGGCACCGGCTTCCGGTTGGAGAGGAACTCACAGTTCGGATAACGCGCGCAGCCCCAGAACGTCCGGCCGCCACGGCCGCGGGCCCGGCGCTCCACCAGGTCTCCTCCGCAATCGGGGCAGGCGACGCCGATCTTGTTGAGGATCGGCTTGGTGCCCTTGCAGTCGGGGTAACCGGTGCAGGACATGAAACGTCCGAAACGCCCGATCTTGATGACCATGGGCATGCTGCAATCGTCGCAGACCTCGTCGGTCTCCTCTTCCAGCTTCACCCGTGGCATGGACTCCGTCGCATTGTCCAGGGCATCACGGAAGGGGCCATAGAACTCACCCAGCATGGGCACCCATCCCCTTTCGCCTCGGGAAACGGCGTCGAGGTCCTCCTCCATTCCTGCGGTGAAATCCAGGTTCATCACATCGGGGAAGAACTCCGTCAGCAAATCCGAGAGGGTAAGGCCCAGGGTGGTTGGAAACAGTCGACTCTGCTTGCGTTCCACGTAGTAACGACCCAGCAGCGTCCCGATGGTCGGCGCGTAGGTGCTGGGACGCCCGATGCCCCGCTCCTCCATCGCCTTGATCAGCGTGGCCTCGGAAAACCGCGGAGGCGGCTCCGTGAAGTGCTGGTTGGCGCTCAGTCCCTGGCAGTCCAGGGGATCGCCGCCCTCCAGGCGTGGCAGGGTCTTGGCGCTGTCATCGTCGCCGGACTCATCCCGCCCCTCCAGGTATACGGACCGGAACCCGGCGAACTTGAGCACCGATCCGGTGGCCCGGAAAACGTAGGTGTTCCCCGAGTCGCGGCAGGCCGCATCAATGTCGACCGTGGTCGCCTCGGACACCGCATCGGCCATCTGGCTGGCCAGCATCCGCTCCCACACCAGGGTGTACAGCCTGAGCTGCTCCGAATTGAGATATGGCTTCATCGAGGCGGGGTCCCGGCGGATAGACGTGGGCCGGATGGCCTCGTGGGCCTCCTGTGCCGCCTTGGAACGCCGCGTATATACCCGCGGCTTGTCCGGGCGGTACTCGGTGCCGTACCTGCCAGCAATGTATTCCCTCGTCTCGGAGACCGCCGACGCGGCCACCTGGGTTGAGTCGGTCCGCATGTAGGTGATCAGGCCCACTGGCCCTCCGTCACCAACGTTCATGCCCTCGTACAGTTGCTGCGCCACTGACATTGTGCGCTGTGAGGTGAACCGCAGCTTGCGGCCGGCCTCTTGCTGCATTGTGCTGGTGGTGAAGGGCGCAGCAGGACGCTGCCTGACATCGCGCTTGGTAACCTCTGCCACCGCGTAGCGAGCGCCCTCAAGCTCCTTCTCGTAGCGGCGGGCGTCCTCCTCTTTCGATATTCCAAGGCGCCCGCGCTGCCCCTTCAGGGAGCGCAGCTGCGCCGAGAACTCCGTCTTCTGTCCCTCTTTGCGCAGCTTGACGTCGATGGTCCAGGACTCCACGGGAACGAACGCCTGGATCTCCCGTTCGCGGTCCACGACCATGCGCAGAGCCACCGATTGCACCCGCCCGGCCGACACGCCTCTCTGCACCCGCTTGCGGAGAAGCGGGCTGATCTGGTAGCCCACCACCCGGTCAAGGATGCGCCGCGCCTGCTGTGCGTTGACCAGCTGCATGTCGATTTCGCGAGGGTGGCTGAAGGCCTCCTCCACTGCGTCCCTGGTGATCTCATGGAACACCACTCGCTTGGGAGGCGAAGACCGGTTGTCCCAGTCGGCAGCCTCCTGCAGGTGCCACGAGATGGCCTCACCCTCCCGGTCCGGGTCGGTGGCCAGGTAGATGTTCCGGGCGTCGTCCCCGGCAACCTTGAGCTGGCTGACCAGGTCCTTCTTGTCCTTCACAACCTCGTACAGAGGAGCAAAGTCATCCTCGATATTCACCCCGAAGCGCCACTGGGGCAGGTCGCGTACATGCCCCTGCGAGGCGGTCACCACGTAGTCGTTGCCGAGAATCTGTCCAACCGTCCTCGCCTTGGCCGGCGACTCCACGATGACCAGGTCCTTACCCTTGGTCTTGATGGGTGCCACCCGGGCGGAGGTCCTGGTCCCCTTTCCCGCAGACCGCGAGGCAGTCTTGCCGCCCTTCGTAGCGGAGGCAGTTGACCTGCTGCCCTTGCTCGCAGTGGCTTTTGCGGCTGTTGTAGCCTTTTTTCCAGCCGCAGCCGCCGTGGATTTCTTGCTGGAAGTCTTGGTCGCGGTGCTCTTTCGCGACTTCCCGGTTTCAGTCATAGTTTCCGTCTTTTCAGTTTTAGCTGCCATGCACCACCTCCGAAGCCGACGCGCGGACATAGTGCATGCTGCCCACCTGGGCCACTTTTCCTTTCAATTCCAACAACGTCAACATACTGGTTATCGTAGAAATGGGTATCCCGGACTGGCTGCACAGGTCGTCCACATGGACCGGCTCGCCGGAAAGGCGGGCCACCAAGGATGACTCATCAGCGTCCAGGCCCTGCAGATCATCTTCCTCTATCTTGGTTTCGGTCGCCGTAAAATCCATCGAGTTCTGGAGTTTATCCCCTTTGCCACTGCCCTTGGCCATTTCCGGGAGGTTCAATTCTTCCAGAACGTCGGTATAGTCCGCAACGAGTTTAGCACCCTCTTTGATCATCCTGTTGGTGAAACTGCTGGCTGGAGAGAAAATACTACCAGGTACGCAGAACACCTCCCGGTCCTGTTCGAGGGCCTGCTGCACGGTCCAGCGGGTCCCGCTACCCTCACCGGCCTCCACCACCAGCGTCCCAAGGGTCATCCCGCTGATGAGGCGGTTGCGTCTCGGAAAGTTCCGAGCGTCGGGCCGGACACCCAGTTTGTGTTCACTGACCACCGCGCCGCGCGTCTGAACCTGCCGGAACAGGCCAGAGTGCTCCCGAGGATATACACCGTCCAAGCCTCCCACCACAACGGCGATGGTCCTGCCTCCGCAATCCAGTGCCGCCCGGTGGGCCGCGCCATCAATCCCCAGGGCCAGCCCACTGACGATGGTGATACCGGCGGAGGCCAGGTCGCGGCTCAGAGCCGCGGCAGCTTCCTTGCCGTAAGAGGTTGGATTCCGAGTCCCAACCACTGCCACCGAAAACTGGTCCGAAGGAATCATTTCGCCGAGATAATACAGCACCGGGGGCGGGTCGTGAATCTCCCTGAGTCTTGGCGGGTAGTCCTCACAGTTCCAGTTCGCTGCTTTCACTCCGGCCTGGGCCAACGCCTCCATTCCCTCATCGGGGTCAGCGTCCCGCCTGGCCGCTGCAATCTCCTGCGTCGTGCGGGAGTCCAGACCGGCCTCCCGCAGTTGCGTGGCATCTGCCGCCCAGGCATCCTCCATGGATCCGAAGTAGGTCTCCAGTAGGCGAAATCGTGCTGTGCCAAGATGCGGAATCCCGCTCAGCGCAACCCAGTACTTGAGGTCATCCATGTGGGCGATTCTAGCACAGCGCAAAAAACCCCAACAATCAGGCCCCGTCACCACCCCAGGCCCTTTAGCTGTGGATGTTCCCGGACCAGTCCGTTCATGGTGAGCATATCGAACCACGAACAGACGGCCTTTCGACAAGCCTGTCTTGAGCTTGCCGAAAGGCTCAGGGCAAACGAAAATTGGAACAACTAAAAGGCCCTGCTTCACAACTCTCACCCACTGACTCGCTGCCTCTGTTCAGGAAATGGCGTAATTGATGGGGATTCAATGGGGGCATGACCGACACCTGAGAACGCCAACGCCAAACGGGAGCAACCCTCACATTAGACCAATTTCGGTCTCTACCACCTTGTCGGGCCGTACACAGAGGGCTGCTCAATTCGTTGACAAGGAAACAGGGGAAGTGTATATTCGACAGACTTAAGACCGCCGCAATATTCGGCTGCTTGAATAGGCCTGTCATCTGGTGACGGGCTTGGCCGAAACGTCCAGGGGAAGCTACCTGTAGACTGTGATGACCGCTTCAGTAGAACATCCCGATCGGCGTCGGGATCCCTCTCCTTCCCCTTGGGCCTTGCTATTTCTTCCATTTCCATGTATGCAGATTAGGCGGTCGTCTGCCAGCAATTTCCGCTTTTCGCAGTGATCTGGGAGGATTCCCGTTATGCAAATGCGAGACTTCGTCGTTCGCTTCGCCGGTGAAGGGGGACAGGGTGTCGTAACGTCCGCTGAAGGTCTGGCCCAGTCATCCACGCAGGTGGGTTACCACGCCCTTACCTTCGCCACCTTCCCATCGCAGATTTTGGGTGGCCCCACATGGACCCAGGCGCGCATCGCCGTTGATCCTGTCCGAGCACCGGGCGATGACGTGGATGTCTTGGTGGCTTTCAACCAGGAGGCCTACGACAACCACGCCGAGGAAGTCCGGGAGGACGGGGTCATCATCTTCAACTCCACCGAGTTCGAGTTGGAGGGAGACCCGAGGTCCTTTGGACTGCCCATCGAGGAACTGGCCCGCTCCACCGGAAACAACCGCGCGGGCAACATGGTCATCATGGGGGCTCTCGCTCACCTGGTGAACATGCCCCACGAATATCTCGAAGAATTCGTCGAAAAGCGCTTCAACCGGGGACGTGAAGGCGACGACGAGATAATTCGTTCGAACATCCAGGCCCTGCGGCTGGGCCGGGAACACATCGCCCTCAGCGGGTTCAACCTGGGGGATCTAGCGCCGGCGCAGATGCCCGATTACCAACAGCTGATGATCAAGGGCAACGAGGCGCTCTCCCTGGGTGCCATCGCCGGCGGGCTCGACTTTTACGTCGGGTATCCCATCTCCCCTGCCACTCCGATATTGCTGTACATGGAGCGCAACCTGATAGGCAAGGACAAGTTCGCCTACCAGGTGAGCTCCGAGATCGAGTCGATCACTGGCTTGATCGGCGCAGGCTTCGCGGGTAAACGGGCCATGACCGCCACGGCAGGGCCCGGCGTTTCCCTGATGAGCGAGGGTCTGGGCCTCAGCTGGATCGCGGAGATTCCGCTGGTGGTGGTTAACGTGCAGCGCGGAGGCCCGGCCACCGGCCTGCCCACCAAGACCGAGCAGTCCGATCTCATGTCCTGCATGTTCCCCGCCCACGGCGACGTGCGAATGCCTGTCATCGCCGTCGGGACCGTTGAGGAATGCTTCTACGGCGCGATCAAGGCCATCGAATGGGCGGAAAAATACCAGGGCCCGGTCATACTGATGTCGGAGATGGCATTGGCTGAGAGGGCGCAGAATATCCCGAAGCCCGACCTGAGCAAGGTCAAGCAGGCCAAGCGCGTGGTCTACGAAGGCAACAACGGCTACAAACGCTATGCGGGACAAGAGCTGTCGCCCATGCCCCTGCCGGGCGGCCCCGGCGCGTACGTTGCCAACGGCAGCGAGCACGATGACATCGGCGACACCACGCACCTGCCGGAGCGCCATATCCAGATGACCCAGCGCCGCTTCGGCAAGATCAAGCTGCTGGAGGAAGAGGACTACGAGCGCGAAGGGACCGAGTTCTCGGTTGCCCTGCTGCCATGGGGCGGAAGCAAGGGACCCACTCGGGAGGCCTTCGACATCCTCAAGCGCCAGGGCGCCCCGGTGGGCTGGTACTACACCATGTTCCTGAACCCGCTGCCGCCCAAGCTCCTCGAAGAACTGAAGCAGAAGGATCTCGTGATAGTGCCCGAGCTCAACTACCAGGGCCAGTTCTCCCAGATCCTGAGAGGCGCAGGCATCAAGGCCGAATCGATAACCCAGTACACCGGGTTGCCCTTCAAGGCACGCACCCTGGTGGAACGGATTGCCGAAATGACCAACTTCCGTTTGACGGAGGCCGTGAGCGTATGAGCAAGAAAAACCCGGAATACGATTTCAAGTGGTGCCCCGGCTGCGGAGACTTCGGAGTTCGCCGGGCATTGGAACTCGCAATGATCAACCGGTTGGAAGAGACCGGTCTCCCAATGGAGAGCAACGTTGTCGTCGCTGGCATCGGCTGCTCAGGCAACTTGGTCCACCTGCTGGAGGGCGACCAGCCCTACGGAATGCACGGTATCCACGGGCGGTCTCTTCCCATTGCCATGGGCGTCAAGATGGCCCGCCCGGAGTTGAACGTGGTAGTGGTGGCCGGTGACGGCGACTTCCTGAGCATCGGCGGCGAGCACATCGGCCCGCAGGCGTCCCGCAACCTGAACATCACCGCCGTGATCATGGACAACGGTGTATACGGCCTGACCAAGGGGCAGAGCTCTCCGACGACCAAGCTGGGCGTTATCACCAGTTCCACCCCGTACGGGAAGATCGAGAGCCAGATCAATCCACTGGAGCTCTACCTGACGCTCGGGGTGTCTTTCGTGGCGTCTGGGTTCTCCGGCCAGCCAAGGCCGCTGTCCCAGCTCATCAAGCAGGGAATGGAGCACGAGGGCTTTTCCATTGTTCATGTGCAGTCGCCCTGCACCACCTACAACGACACGTTCGAGGAGCTGAAGGGCAACCCCCGCAAGGGCATCGAGCCGACGCTCTGGGACGTGCCGGACGAGCACGATCCGTCCAACAAGGGCGCGGCCTATGAGCTGCTGCAGCAGAGCGGCCTGCCGGTGGGCGTGGTCTACAACGACGAGGGCCGTCCTTCGCTGAGTCAGCGCCTGGAGCAGACTTGGGAAACCGCCCGTGGCCGCACCGCCGAGGAGCTGATGTCCGCTTTCGAATTCTAGGCGGGCGACCCAAATCAAACGATGAACGAAAAATCCCCGCCGAACGGCGGGGATTCATTTTTACCCAGAAGCGCTAGTAGTGGAGAATGTCAGGTGGACGAATAGTCCGGCTGATCGTACTGCTCCTCCTCCAGGTCGACGTACTTGGAGGGACACTTTACCAGGATCTCATCGGCGCGAAAGACGCCGTCGGCGCCGTGGCTGCCTTCCAGGATAATCTCCGAGTGAGGGTTGAAGAAAAGGTCTGGCAAAACACCCTCGTAGCTGGCAAGCAGCAGAGCGGTGCCTGAATTGATGCCTTCCTTGTCGGTCAGTAGAAACTGGGATATGGTGGACTTATCGCCCCTGTCAAAAGTGCCCTCGACAAGCTTGCCAGAGACCCGGACCATCTGGCCATCCTGGATCTCACTACGGTCGTTGAATTCGCTAACCGTCAGGAAGTAGCGCGTGTTCTCCCCGAAGGTCGCCCAGATCATGAATCCCAGCCCCAGCACCACCACCGCCGCAACGATGATGAAGCGGGTGCGGTTGGAGCGCAACCCGGAGTTCCCGCCCTCGTCTATCTCTGCGGCCCGTGCGTCCAAACTCTGTCTCCAGAATCGCGGCAATGCCGCCCAGACTTTGTGAAAATGATAACAGACGACTCCATATCTGCCAACGCGAATACCTTAACTTGACGATCCAGAAATCCGACCACGCCATCTTGGCTGAGGGGCTGGAAAAGAGCTACCGGGAGTGGCCTGTGCTCTGGGACCTTGACATGTCGGTTCACTGGGGAGAGTCGCTGTCTCTGTTCGGTGCCAACGGGGCGGGCAAGACTACTCTCCTCCGCATCCTCGCCACCAGCGTCCGGCCCGACTCCGGCACGGTTCGCATTGCCGGCCACGATCTGCGCCGCCATACGGCACAGGCCCGGCAGAGTATCGGAGTGGTTGCTCACCGCAGCTTTCTCTACGATGACCTTACGCCTCGGGAGAACCTGAACTACTACGCCCGCCTCTACGGCATACGGAACCGGGAGGCCCGTATATCCGCGGTCCTCGAACGCGTGGGGCTGTCCCCCCGTGCCAATCACAGGGTGCGCACGCTGTCCAACGGAATGCAGCGACGCGCGGCCATCGCTCGGGCTATCCTGCATCAACCGGACGTATTGCTGCTGGATGAGCCAGAGACCGGGCTGGACCAGGATTCCAGGCGTATGCTGGGCGACCTGCTTGGGGAGTGGACGGCAGGAGGGCGGTCCGTCGTGCTCACGACCCACGACATCGAACTCGGTATCGAGTGGGGACACAGGGCCGCCGTGCTCTCGGGCGGGAAGCTCACCTACACCGGAGGGGATGCGGAGACTATCCAGGCCGCGCTTTCCGGTGCTGGACCAGTGCCTGGAGGCCAGCAGTACCAAGACCCGGTTGAGGGACGGGAGATCTCCAGTGGCCAGAGGGAGCAGTGACCGCATTGCTTGGGGCAGTGGCGACCATGGTCTGGAAGGACATCCTGCTGGAACTGCGTTCCCGCGAGCTGGTCATCTCGGTCATCGTCTTTGGCCTGCTGGTGGTGATCGTGTTCAGCTTTGCCATCGACCCCGCGCCGGGGCAGGTCGAAGCTCTCGCCCCGGGGATACTCTGGGTGGCCTTCGCATTCGCCGCCACGCTGGCCATGAACCGCGCCTTTGTCCGCGAACAGGAGGCCGGGGCGCTGGAGGGACTGCTGGTGTCCCCGGTCAGCCGCGACGCCATCTTCCTGGCCAAAGCCGCCACGAGCTTCCTGTTCATGTTGCTGATTGAGGCCGTGCTTCTCCCGGCCTACGCGGTGATGCTGGGGTTCTCCGCACTGTCCTGGACCCTGGGGCTGACCATCGTGCTGGCAACGCTGGGCTTCGCGCTGATCGGGACCCTGTTTTCGGCGCTGGCCGCCCAGACCCGGTCTCGCGAGATCATGCTGCCGGTGCTGTTCTTCCCGATCGTACTGCCAGTGATCCTGGGCGCCGTCGAGGCCACGACCCGCGCCATCGGCGGGGAGACATTCGTGGGCCTGGGGCGCTGGCTGCCTCTCATCGCCGTGTTCGATGCGGTGTTTCTGGTAATATGTCCGTGGGTTTTTTCATTCGTGGTAGAGGACTGACCAGAATTGCAGGACACTGAGCGAACCGCACGTCGCGCCGGCGGCTACCCAGCCGCCAGGCCACGGGGATGGTTGACGCCGAAAACGATTGTGGGCGCCATCGCCGGCATTCTTCTGCTGGTCTCCCTGTACCTGATGTTCATGGTCGCGCCCACCGACGCCAACCTGGGCAACGTGCAGAGAGTCTTCTACATCCACGTTCCCATCGCGTTGATGTCCTTCCTTGCATTCTTTATCGTGTTCGTTGGCAGCGTGATGTACCTGTTCAAGCGCAGCAACAGGTGGGACAGCATGGCCCTGGCCGCCGGGGAGGTGGGGGTCGTGTTTGTCTCACTGGCGCTGATCACAGGCGTCATCTGGGCCCGCCCGGTGTGGAACGTCTGGTGGACCTGGGAGCCCAGGCTGACGACGACCCTGGTGCTCTGGCTGATTTACGTCGGCTACCTGATGGTGCGGGCCTATGCGCCCAACCGGCCCAAGGCGGCGACATACGCGGCGGTGGTGGGCATCATCGGCTTCATAGACGTTCCCATCGTCTACTATTCCGTGCAATGGTGGCGGTCCATCCACCCCCAGCAGGTGGTGGGGCCCCTCGCCGATGCCGGGTCGCTGAACTCTACAATGTACATGGTCCTGCTTGTTTCCATGCTGGCGTTCCTGTTCCTGACGGCCTGGCTGATCCTGGAACGAATGGCCGCACGAGATGCTGAGGACGAGTTGGGACGCCTGAGATTCGATATGCGCAGACAGGGCCGGTTCACCGAGTTCTAGACCTATTCCAGGCGTTACTCACGGTTCCCGGCGAGATGAAGGAAATATGATTCAACTGCTGCAGACTGCGATGCCGCCCTCGAACCTGCCCTACCTGATAGCAGCTTTCGCGGTCACCGCCGTGGTTTTCGTTGGCTACGTTTATTACATTTTCCGGAGAAGACAGGAAACCCAGGAAGAGATCAATCGTCTGCTGACCTTGTCCGAGGCAAACGAAAGCGCCGGGCAGGAGATTTCCTGACCCGGTGCCAACGCGATTCTTGCAGCCCAGTCACTGGAAACCTCTCCATCGATGGAGAGGTTTTTTGTTGCTGGGAGTTCTACCGCTCTACCGTCCGGTCTGGTAGTCCTGGTAGCGGTCCCGCAGCACTTTCTTGTCGAACTTGCCGACACTGGTCTTGGGTATTTCGTCGATGAACACCACGTCGTCGGGCATCCACCAGGAGGCAAAGCGGGGCCGGATGAATTCCAGCACCTGGTCCTTGTCCAGCGTCTCGCGGTGGTCGGCGTTGGGCACGACGCAGGCCAGCGGGCGCTCCTGCCATGTGGGATGCGTGATGGCGATGACTGCTGCTTCCAGCACGCCGGGGTGGGCGATGATGGCGGTCTCCAGGTCCACGGATGAGATCCACTCTCCGCCGCTTTTCACCATGTCCTTGACCCGGTCTCCGATCTGGATGTTGCCCCACCGGTCCAGCGAGGCGATGTCCCCGCTGTGGTACCACCCGTCTACGAAAGTCTCCTCGCTCCTCGGGTCGTTCAGATATTCCGAGGCGATCCAGGACCCTCGGAACAACAACTCTCCCCGCTGTTCCCCGTCCCATGCCAGGTCATTGCCGTCCTCGTCGACCAGGCGCATCTCAACCCCGTAGACCGGAACGCCCTGCTTGCCCTGCTCAACGTAGCGAGCATCGCCATCGACCTCGTCCAGGTGAGAGCCCAAATTGTTGTAGGAGACCAGCGGTGAGGCCTCGGTCATACCGTAGGCCTGCACCAGGTCCACACCCAGCCGCTCTTTGAACGCCTGAATCATGCTGACTGGCACCGCCGACCCGCCGCTGACCACGGACCGGAGGCAGGAAAAGTCGAACTCCTCGTCGGTGCGCGCCAGGAAATCCAGCATCCCAACCCAAACCGTCGGCACGCCCAGGCTGATGGAGACGCGATGGTCGTTGATCAGCCGGCAGATGGAGGCAGGGTCGGGCCTCACCCCGGTCAGCACCTGGGTGGCGCCGGTCATGGTGGCCGAAAACGGCACGCCCCAGCTGTTGGCGTGGAACATTGGCACCACCGCCATGACCACGTCGCGCTCCCGCACCCCGGCGGCATCGGCGCTGCCCTCCATCATGGCGTGCAGGATCTGGGATCGGTGCGTGTAGGTCACTCCCTTAGGCCGTCCTGTGGTGGCCGACGTATAGCACAGACCGGCCGGGTCGTTCTCGTCCAGCTCCGGACGCTCGAATTCATCGGAGGAAGACGCCAGCAGGTCCTCGTAGATGTGCGCCGACGGGAGCGACGTCTGGAAGCTGCTGTCCCCGGTCATGATTACGAAATGCTCCACGGTCTCCAGTGCCGGCGCCAGTGGCTCGAGAATCGGGACCAGGTCGGGATCCACCAGCATCACCTTGTCGCCCGCGTGGTTCACGATATAGGTTAGGTCGTCTGGCGCCAGCCTGATGTTGGTGGTGTGCGTGATCGCGCCCATGTTGGGTGGCGCAAAGTACGCCTCCAGGTGCCGGTAGGTGTTCCAGCCAAAGGTCCCGACCCGGTCGCCCTTCGCCACGCCCAGTGAAGCCAGCGCGTTGCTCAGTTTATCCACCCTCTTTTTCAGATCCCGATAGGTGTAGCGGTGGTAACTGTCGCCCTCTCGCGTGATGATCTCCTTGTGCGGGAAATAGATATTGGCCCGATCGAGCAATCCAGGCACCAGCAACTGGTAATTCATCATGGCGCTTTGCCTCCACAGGTGGGGGATGCGAATGGTACGAGTGTCCACTAAGGGAACTGTTTAGGGAGATTTTATGCTGACTCCACCGTCGACCGCCCAAGTCTGTCCGGTAATATACGACGCTGCGGGCGAGGCGAGGAAGACGCACAGATATCCGGGTTCCTTCAGTTCGCCCAGCCGACCCAGCGGCACCTGCGTCTTGGCCTGCTCCTGACGGGCCCGATAGGCGTCGGCGGAAACCTGCTCTGGGTCCGGGAAATAGCCGGGCGCAACGCAGTTGACCCGTACGCCGTAGGGCGCCCACTCCTGGGCCAGGCTCTCGGTCAAGCGCATCAGCTCGGCCTTGGCGGCATCGTATGCGACGTATCCCGCCCGTCCCCGGAAGGACGCGAAGCCCGAGATGTTGATGACGTTGCCGCTGCCGCGTTCCAGCAGGTGAGGCCCCAGGGCGCTGCACCCCTGGAAGGCCTCGGTGAGATTAACGTCGACAATGAAGTGCCATTCCTGCTCGGTCATGCCTTCGTCGCCGTTGGGAAGGGTGGACAGGGGCTTTCGGATGGAATCGCCCACGCAGTTGACCAGGGTATCCACGTGGCCGAACTCCCGGAGGGTGTCGGCGGCGATGCGCTCCATGTCGGCAGCCTTGGTCGCATCGCCGGTCAGAGGGAGAGCGCTTCGGCCCAACTCTCGAATCTCTCCCGCGACCTGCCCAACGGTGGCGGGATTGAGGCTGGTCACGGCAACGTCGGCGCCGGCCTCGGCAAACGCCAGGGCAATTCCCTTGCCGATGCCTCGGCCTGCTCCCGCCACCAGCACCTTCTGGCCAGATACATCAAACTGAGGCAGGTTCATTGATCAACTCCCTCCAATCATCCCAATACCCGGGCGACACGCCGACCTGCTTAGTCCCATCCCAAGGCTCCCGGCGGGACAGGCAACCACTGACCGGACAGCGACCGCAGTCCGGGGTCCTGGCGCAGCAGACCTGTCCGTGCAGTCTGAGAATTTCGTGTATGTCCACCATGGAAACACCGAGTTCAACGAACCATGGCGTGTGGTTAAGATAGACGGTTTTCAGCCTTTCGCGCAACGGCCCGGGATCCTGGAGCCTCCTCCCGACCGGGTCGCAACCCATCACTCGCTCCAGCACCCGGACGCAGTTGGCGTCCAGGGGCAGCGCGTCCAAGCCCCAGCCGTACGCCAGCACGCACTCAGATATCTTTTCACCCACTCCCTTGATGGACAGCAGTTGGTCCCGATCCCGGGGCACGCAGGTTTTCAGCGCTTCTGCAATGGACGACACGAAAGGCAGTTGGCCCGGCCTCACCATCACAGCAGCGGAAGCGGTGATTTCCCCGGCGGCAGCAGCCAGCACAGATTCGGTGGGAAATTTCCGAAAGAACTCTCGGCACATTTCGACCAGCAGCGCGTCCCTGGTGCGGGCGCTCAGCCCGAAGAGGACCAGCGTCCGGTAAGGACTGCGGCGGCGACCGACCCGTGTCCACAGCTCCGACTCCCACGTGAATCCACGGTAAGCATCCTTCAGTTCCGCTACCAGGTCCGCCACGTGGTGGGCATCAATATCGATCACAATCCGCCGACACTTTGACGCTGGTTATAGCCTTGAGTATCATTCCGCTGTTCTGTCACATTTTACTGGTTCCAGTGGGGCCTGTATTTGCGCCTATTTTCAGGGTCTAGCCGATTGCAAGGGCTTGTCTGAACTGTGATTCGCTTGATTTTGAGATTTCGCTGATGGGCTCCCAATCCTGTTAATCTATTAATCCTGCAAATCCTGATTCAGACAGAATAGGTAGCGGCGGACTTTGCGATCTCCCTAAATTCAGGGCGTCAAGAATAATGACTTAAAACTCAGACAACAGGCGAGGTGCGAGCATGAAAGCGGTATTCATCAACGAACACGGCGGGACCGACAAGCTGGTCTACGGGGACAGGCCAGACCCCGAGCCCGGCCCGGGGGAGGTAATGCTGCGCGTGGGCGCCAGCGCTCTGAATCACCTCGACCTGAACCTTAGGGAGGGCCGAACATACAACGGTTCGCTGCCCCGAATAATGGGCTGCGACATCGCGGGCGAGGTGGTGGCCATCAGCCCCGCGGCCCACACGACCCTGCAGATTGGCGATCGGGTCATCCTGAACAACCGCGTCACGTGCGGGCGGTGCCCCAATTGCGCCATTGGCAACGACCAGTGGTGCCCGAACCAGAAACGCCTGGGCGTGGATCTGGACGGTGGCCATGCCGATTACATCACAGCCCCGGCCGTCAACGCCCACGTGATTCCCGACGATATGGAGTTTCCTGAAGCTGCGTCCCTCCCCATCGCGGCCCACACCGCGTGGCACTGCCTGGTGACCCAGGCCCAGATCAAGCCGTGGGACGACGTGCTGGTCCAGGCGGCGGGTAGCGGCGTCGGCAGCATGGGCATTCAGATCGCCAAGATGATGGGGGCCCGCGTGATCACCACCGCGGGCAGCCAGTGGAAGCTGGACACCGCCCGGGAGTGGGGCGCCGACGAGGTTATCAACTACCGGGATACACCCAATTTCAGCGAACGAATCAAGGACCTGACCGACGGCCAGGGGGTCGACCTCGTCTTCGATTGCGTCGGCGCAGACGTGTGGGAGCAGAACTTGCTCTCCCTCAAGAGCGGCGGCCGCCTGGTAATCACCGGCGTCACCTCGGGGGCTCGGGCCGACCTGAACCTGTCGCTGCTTCAGGGCAAGCCGCTGCACCTGATGGGCAGCGGAGGCCGCAGCAACCGCACCTTCGCGGATTTCATGAAGGTGGTGCGCAACGGCTCCCTGCGGGGGATCCCCGGTCGCGTGTTCCCGCTTTTCGACGTTGGCTCGGCCCATCAGGCCATGCAGGACCGCGACTTCTACGGCAAAATCGTCGTCGAGAACTGAGCATGCCATGGTAGCGCAACTCGCCTCCAGGGCACTTGGAAGTTCCCTCTCCCTAAGGGAGAGGGGTAGGGTGAGCGCGCCCATTCTTTGGCGACTGAATCTGGCAATTCTCCCCAACCCTAGCCCTGACCCGCTGGGGGAGGGGACTGCCGAGGGATCGTGCGCTCGTCCCAGGGTCATTCGATTATTGATCGAAAATGGGGATGGGGTGTCTTGGGGATGATGATGAGGGAGTAGTAAGGTAGGGGGAGTGAGTGTGAGAGGGGTGTGTGGAATGGGCAATGAAAGGGAGAATATCGGGGGCCTGTCGTTACTGGAGGTCATGGGGAGATTGCCGGACCCTCGGAGCGGGCATGGCCGGCGCCATCCTCTGGGGGCGGTTCTTGGGTTGGCGGTGTGCGCCATGCTGTGTGGCGCCCGCAGCCTGTATGCCATCAGCCAGTGGGGCCGGGATCAGGGCCGGGAGGTATCGGAGGCACTGGGCTTCACCCGGAGTCGTACTCCCTGCGTATCCACGTTGCATCAGGTATTCAGCCGGCTGGACCGGGAGGCCTTCGAGCTGCTGTTGGGTCAATGGCTAAAGGAGCGGGGACTGGAGGCTGGGGAGGCACTGGCCATAGACGGAAAGAGATTGCGTGGAATTCACGGAGAGCAATTGCCTGGGGTCCACTTGGTGGCGGCCTATGCCCACCGGTCGGGTATCGTGGTGGGTCAACAGGCAGTGGCGCACAAGAGGAATGAACTGGAGGCGGTACACCGGCTCTTGGATCGGTTGGACCTGCAAGGCCAGGTGGTGACGGGAGACGCCCAGTTCACCCAGCGGAAGGTGTGCCGCAGTATCGTGGCAAAAGGGGGCACTACCTCCTCTCGGTAAAGGACAATCAACCCACCTTGAAACAGGACATTGCCGACCTCTGGGAGGAGGCTATGGCACCGCAGGCAGAGCAGGTAGGCCGGCACGGGGACCGGGTGGAGGTGCGGCGCATCTGGGTGTCGGATGAACTGGCAGGCTACAGCGACTGGCCCCACCTGGCCCAGGTGTGTCGTGTGGAACGTATCGTCCACCACAAAGGCAAGACCCGCCGGGAACTCGCGTATGCCGTAACCAGCCTCGGTCCCAATGAGGCTGACCCTGCCAGGCTGCTGCAACTGTGGCGGGGTCATTGGGGGATCGAAAACCGGGTGTTCTGGGTACGGGATGTGACCATGGATGAGGACCGCTGCCAGGTAAGATCGGGTTCAGCCCCTCAAGTGATGGCCGGACTGCGCAATCTGGTCATCAGTCTCTTGAGAATGGAAAAGGTGCCCAACATCGCCGCCGCACTCCGTCGCTGCGCCACCAGACCCTCCTATCCCTTGTCTCTCGTCGGCGCCCCTACCCAATAATCGAAAGACCCTGGCGCTCGTCCCGTCTTGGTAGCCAACCCCAGAGGCAAGGGGTAAAATTTAGCAACCGGAAATACAGCCCACAAATAGCGAAGGAGACATCAATGAAGATTGCCAGGTATGAGGCACACGGTACCATTCACTACGGTGTCGTCGATGGCGACAACGTTACTGCCATTGACGGAAGTCCGTTCGGGGACTTTACCGTGACCGACCACGTCCACAAGCTGTCCGACGTCAAGCTGCTGGCCCCGGTGGTCCCCGGGAAGATACTGGCCATGGGCCTGAACTACACCAGCCACATCGGAGACCGCCCGGCCCCCGAATACCCCATGGTCTTCCACAAGACCCCCACCAGCGTCATCGGGCCTGAGGACACCATCGTCCGGCCCAAGGAAGTGCAGCGGTTCGATGCCGAAGGCGAGATGGTCGTGATTATCAAGGACGACTGTCGCTACGTTTCCAAGGCCGATGCGCTGAACCACGTCCTTGGCTACACCTGCGGCAACGACGTGTCCGCCCGGGACTGGCAGCGCAAGGACCGCAACGAGAACAACTCCGACTGGTGGCGCGCCAAGTCCGCAGACACCTTCTCTCCCATGGGCCCATGGATCGAGACCGATGCCAACCCGGCGGAACAGTGGCTGCAGACCCGCGTCAACGGCAACGTCGAGCAGGACCAGAGCACCCAGGACCTGATATTCGACGTGCCGACCATGATCGAGTTCATCACCAAGTACGTGACCCTCAATGCCGGCGACTGCATCTTCACCGGCACGCCGGGATCCACGCAGGACATGTCCCCCGGCGCCGTCTGCGAGATCGACATCAGCGGCATCGGCGTACTCCGCAACAACGTCCAACTGGAGAGCTAGGCGAAAACCCGGAATGGACATGTAGGAAAGGGTATTCACATTGGCTGCGCCGGTAGCCATCATTAACGCTATCGGCGCAATTTGCCAATACCAATAAGAGGGATGAGCGTGGTCAAGTTCCTTACTACCACCGGCATTTCCCATGAATTGGAAGAACTCGTCAAGGGCGCCCAGCAAGAGTTAACTCTGATAAGCCCGTATGTCAAGGTTAACCAACGGTTGCTGGATTTCATTCAGGATGTAAGCCAGCGAGGTGTTAAAGTAACGATTGTCTACGGGAAACGGGATTTGCGCGCCGAAGAGAAAGAGTGGGTTGAACTGTTGACTGCGTTCGAAACTGGTTTCGTCGAGAATCTGCACGCTAAGTGCTATCTAAACGAGAACACCGCCATCATCACGTCGATGAATCTCTACGAATTCTCCCAACAGAACAATGACGAGATGGGCATTCGTGTTGACTCCAAAGAGGACCTTCAACTCTATTTGGAAATTAAGACCGAAGCTGAACGCCTGCTACGTAAAGCAACGGATCGGAAAAGCAGAGGGACCAGCCCAATTGCGTCAATTGATCACGCCCAAGACAACAACGGTTTTTGTATTCGCTGCAAAGACGTAATTGGATTGAACCAAGCCGAGCCTCTGTGTGGCAAGTGCTACAGGAGTTGGGCTAGGTACGAGAAAGTAGACTACGAAGAGAAATTTTGCCACCGTTGCGGTGAGGAAAATAGCACCAGCAAGGCTAAGCCATTTTGTTACCGGTGCTATCGTCAGCTGGTGACGGTTTAACCGCGCGGGTCACGAACTAAGTTAGCGCATCCGTTCACGACTTGACCACCCGGAGGGTGTAGGCGTCGCCTTCCATTATCTCGTCGATCCTCGACTCCAGGCTGCGATAGTCGTCGGCAGCGGCTGATATGATCCTGCCGGTGAGGGCGCCGCTCTCGCCGGATGCCAGCCAGACCGCCAGCTCCGCGCAGTCGTCGATGGGCGCGCCGCCCCCGGACAGCACCCTCTCCCCCAGCTGGTGGATGAAATCGGCCCCGGCCTCCGCCGCCTGTTCCGTCATCTTCTCCCACATGCTGGTGTGAACCGAACCCGGCCCCAGCGCATTGACCGTAACTCCCTGTCCGTCCAGCTCCTGGGCAATTACCTCGGTCAACCGTACTACCGCCGCCTTACTGGAGCAGTAGGCGGACATATTGCTCCAGGCGTTGGCCACCCCGGCTCCGGAGAGGTTGATGATCCTGCCACTCTCCTGCTGCAGCATCACAGGTATGATGGCACGGCACATCAGGAATGTGCCGGTCAGGTTCACGTTGACGGTATCCACCCATTCCGCGATGTCGTTGGACTGCAGCGGGCCAACCGGACCGGATGTGCCAGCGTTGTTCACCAGAACGTCGATGCGCCCGAAGTGCTCCACGACGCGGCGGGCCAGCCGTTCGGTGCCGATCTGGCTGGTCACGTCGGTCCGGACGGTGATGGCCTCGCCACCCAGTTCGGAGACTGCAGCCGCCGTATCCTCAAGCTCAGCCTCGTTGCGGGCCGCCAGTGCCAGCCTGGCGCCTTCGCGGGCGTATGCCAAGGCGATGGCACGCCCAATTCCGCGGCCCGCGCCGGTTATGACTGCCACCTGTCCTTCCAACTTCATCGTGAAGCCTCGTTCTCCCAGAATGTTATTGCCGCCAGGGATATTCCAATTCGCCCTGCCGGTATTCGGGCGGCCATACGACAACCTTCCGGCCCTGCTGCCACTGTACCAGCAACGACGCCTTGCCGACCTGCCGGCCGGTCTCCGGGTCAATCCTGAAACGCCCGTAAAACGTGGTGAAATTCAGGGAGGCCGCCGCCTCGCGCAAGTCTTGATCATCAAGGCTCCCGCATCCCTGAATGCAGCGCTGAATCACCACGCCCACAGCGTAGGCCTGCGCCATCGGATAGTCAATGACAGCTTGCCCCGCCCAATTCAAGCTGCGCTGCACCTCGGTCACAGTCGGCCCATAATCGGGCTGACCTCCGACCTCGGGTTCCCACTGGCTTGGGCCGATGAAATTCTCCGCCCTCGGATCAAGCCTCTCCCGAAAGGCGTCAACGCCCGCGGCCACCACGGCCACTGCGCCCAAATCCGGAGCAGCCTCAGCCAGTATCTCGGCGATGTCGAGGTCGTTCTGGAACCTTCCGGCCACCACCAGCACATCCGGCGGGTTCGCCCGCACTGCCTCGACCAAGTAGCTGAAGTCATAAGTGTCGGCGTCAAACTCCAGCGAGAACACCCGGCGGAAGTCGCCTTCCTCAGCACTTCGCTCCACGCCGGAGGCAACATCGCGCGGGAACGCTCCCGTAGCCGCGCGCAAGACGCCCACGGTCGAGGCATTTGGGGTGACCTCACGGACCGCCTGCAGCAGTCCGGAAAGGTACTCGTCAGCGGGCGTTAGTATCCCCACCACCCATGGGTTGCCTCGCTGGTAGACCAGGGGAGAGGCACCACCCTGGTTCCACAGCAGCCTGCCGTGGCTCTGCGCCACGTCCGCGGCTGCGTTGGTGAGCACAGCGGAGTACGGGCCAACCAACAGGTCGACCCGGTCATCGCGGATGAGTTCGTGGGTTGTGTCAGCAGCCCTCGAACGCCGGCTTTCATCGTCCCGGTAGACCAACTCGACGGTATGGGCCTCCTCACGAACAGCCAACCCACCGGCGCCGTTTACGTCGTCCACCCACGCCTGGATACCCGCCAGAGTCTGCCGCCCCTGCAGGTTGAACTGGCCGGAGAGTGAGACTGGAATGCCTACCTTGATGGCCATGGTCTGCTTGAATGCTCCGAAAAGAAAAATCCGCTAGTCCTTAGCTTGGTTGAGGACTAGCGGATTTCCAGGCTTCTCGTTCAGAGCCCATGACATGGCTGGACGTATATCGCGGGGCGGTCCGACAACCTGTCTCTAGGAGCGGGACCGGAACAGGCCGAAGGAACTGGTGTAGCCGTGCAGGAATGTCGTTCCGCCAACCGGGCCGATTTCTCCGTTGCAGAAGAAGCCGCCAAGAGGCACCTGCCCCAACTTGTCGCGGAAGATCTCGGTGTCGTGGTTTGGGCGGCCGTATAGGTACTCGCCCCGGCCAAGGCAGGAGAACAGCAGCGCGCCGGGCACCTCGTTCTCCCGGTTCTCTGCTGCGTAACGTTCCAGCACGAAGGTCAGGTCCTGTGCCGAAGTATCGGCGTCGCGCAGGTGGAACTGCACCAGTTGACCCTCCTTCAGCATCTCCCCGATGGCCAGCGCGCCGGTGCGCTGGTCCATGCCAACCACGTTGCGGATCAGGAAATCGCCCTGCACCGGGGTGTCGATGAACTCATCCATCACCACGCCTAGGAACAGTGAGTGCCCCATCAGCTGCCGGTCTCGTTCCGACAGGCCGCGGAACAGGTCCTGCAGCACTGCCATTGGCGGCTTGCCGTCCAGCTCAACCAGGATGTTGCGCTGGCTGGAGGTGATGCGCATGGGGTCGCCGATGGGTCGGCAACCCTGGGCCACCACCGTATCAACCGTGATGTTGCCGTGAAGCGCCAGCCCTATGGCTCCCGAACCGTGCATTGCGCCGTCGAGGAACAGGGCGTTGTCTCCGGGGCGCTGGGCGCCGCTGGCCAAGCCGCCAATCTTGGCGGCCCGGGGGTAGGCGAAATCCAGGCCCATGATGAGATTCTGCACCGGGAATGAGAACGGGTCCGCTAGCAGCACGAACTGAGGGTCTTGGTCCTGGGTCACTCCCAGCAGCTCAGTCCACTTGTCCGGACCGGCGTCGAGGTCAGGCAGCCTGTCTCCATCGAGATGGAACGACTCGATGTCCACACCGGGCAATGCGGCGGCGGTCACCGAAAGCGCCGGACGCTGTTCCACCTCCAGTCCCGCCCCGATGATGCCTCCCCCGGAGCAACCGAAAGTGTGCTCCGCACCCAGCAGACCACCCAGCATCGGGCCGACCTGCTCGTAGTCCTGCTGGTAGTGAGGCGAAACGAAAGCAACCGCCAAATGCGGTGCTTCGCCCAGCTGTTCACGGATGGATGCGGCGCATTGCTCGAGGGCTTCCTGTAGCGTGGATAGTTCCGATATGGCCGATGCCCATTTCATCTGGCCACCTCCCCAAATGGCTGAATCAATTCGGGCCAGTATAGCACCCGTGATACGCCTGACGTTGACGCCCCGGTTTTGCGACTCTAGGATTGCCTTGCCCGGCAGTGATTGCCCGGCCCGACGAATTGTTTCCCGAGGTCACAGAATGGTCGAACGACAACTCTCCGATGAGGACCGGGTCAGGGAACTGGCACGCCTCGCAGGCATTCCCATACCCGAGGACGAGGTGGCGGAGGTGGCAAGCCGGTTCGGCAGCCTGATGCTGGAACTGGACCGCCTCAGCGACCTGGATCTATCGGACATCCAGCCAGTGGCGGTCTTCCCTGACGAAGGCTGACCAACCTATTTCCGCGCCTGGCGAAAGGACGATTTATGGACAGAAACGAGATTGCATTCCTGTCCGCAGCCTCCACGGCGAGCGCTGTGCGGTCGGGAGAGATCACGCCAACGGACGCCGTTCAGGCCTACTTGGACCGGATAGACCGCATGGACTCCTGGCTCCGCGCCTACATCACTGTAACGCGCGAGGAGGCTCTGGACGCCGCCCTGCAAGTGGAGCAGACCCTGGAGTCGGGGGGAGACGCGGGGCCGCTGGCCGGGGTTCCCATGGCCGTCAAAGACCAGTTCTGGACTGACGGCATCCTGACCAGCAACGGTTCGAGGGTATATCGCGACTTTGTGCCCACCGAGGACGCAACCATCGTGAAGCGGCTGAAAGCCGCTGGCGCCACGTTGCTCGGCAAGCTGAACCTGAGCGAGCTGGCCATGGGTGGCACGCAGGAACCGCCGTGGGGCATTCCGGCCAACCCCTGGGACCTGGAGCGGACTCCCGGCGAGTCCAGCAGCGGCTCGGGCGTGGCCCTGTCGGCCCACCTGTGCGCTGCCTCCATCGGGGAGGACACGGGCGGCTCGGGCCGTGGGCCAGCGGCCTACTGCGGCACCGTGGGACTACGCCCCACATTCACCCGGGTTAGCCGCCACGGCATGACCCACATGTGCTGGTTTATGGACGCCGCAGCCCCAATGACCAAGACCGTCGAGGACTGTGCCATCGTCCTGGGAGCCATCGCCGGGTACGACGAGCGCGACCCGTACACCAGCCACCGTCCAGTCCCCGACTACCGGGCCGCTCTGGAGCGGGGTGTTGACGGACTGAAGGTCGGCCTGATTCGCGAGCTGCACCAGAGCCAGGACATGCATCCCGAGGTGCGCCAGGCCGTCGAGTCCTCGCTGGAAACACTGCGCGGACTCGGCGCAGAGGTGAGGGAGGTGTCCATCCCCCTGGTTAACCTCGCTGGGGCCATATTCGTGGGTGTTGCCGACACCGAGGGGGCAGGCGCCAGGGACGAAATCCTGCGGACCAGGGCAGGTGACCTGGACCAGGCCAGCCGCACACGCCTGCTGTCTGCGTCGCTGGTGCCGTTCAAGGTCTACAACCGCGCCGCTAAGGCCAGGGTCCTCCTGCGCCGCCAGTTCATGGAGGCGCTGAACGAGGTTGACGTCCTGGTGTCCCCCACCTCGCCATACCCTGCGCCACTGCACACAGCACTCACGGCAAGGTTCGAGAGCGCCGAGGATGTGCGGCAGCGCTTCTTCTTCCGTCGCGCCTACACCGGGTGCTACTCGCTGACCGCCTTGCCCGCCATATCAATCCCCGGCGGCTTCACCAGCGACGGTCTGCCCATCGGCCTGCAGCTTGGCGCAAGGCCCTTCGCGGAGGAAACGCTGTTCCGGGCCGCCCACGCCTACGAGCAGGCAACGACCTGGCACACGCGTGTCGCCCCCGCCGCCCTGGATTGATCAATCACATCCGACTGGAAACACCATGCCTCGCAACTAACCGGAGGGAGCACCCGCAATGACCGACAAGATACGAGTGGGAATCATCGGCGCCAACGCCAATTACGGCTGGAGCAAGCGCGCCCATCTCCCTGCGCTCCTGGGCATGCCCGATTTCGAGCTGACGGCAGTCTGTACCTCCCGTCCCGAGACTGCCGAGGAATCCAGGGCATTCTACGGGGCAAAATTAGCCTTCCACGACTACACCGAGATGGCCAACCACCTGGACGTGGACCTGGTGGTGGTATCGGTCAGCGTGCCGGCCCATCACGGCATGGTCACCGCCGGTCTCGAGGCGGGCAAGCACGTCTTCTGCGAGTGGCCTCTGGGAGCGAACAGCGTCGAGACCGTGGAATTAACCGAGCTGGCCAGTGCGAAGGGCGTTCGCACGCTCATCGGCCTGCAGGCCCGGGGCGGGCCGGCCCTGCTCAGGATGAAGGAGCTGGTCGACGATGGATACGTCGGTGAGATGCTGGCGTGCAACATGACCATGTTCCTGCCCGGCCTGACGCAGCGTGGGGCAGACCGGGCCTGGATGGCCGACCAGGCCAATGGCGCCAACACCTTGTCCATCGCTTCCGGCCATGCTCTGGACATCTTCTGCCACTGCGTCGGCGAGTTCAGGCAGCTCACGGCCCAGGTCAGCGTGCAGCTGGGCCAGTGGCAGACCGGAAACGGCTCAACCGTCCCGGTGGATGCCGCGGACAACGTGATGGTCAGTGGAGTGCTGGAAAACGGCGCCGCCGCCTCGGCGCACATCGCCACCATTCCGTGGAACGGTAGCGGATGGCGTATGGAAGTGTATGGCACCGAGGGTACCCTGCACGCCACCTCCGCCGAGATGGTGCAGTACGGAAACGTCAAGCTCCTCGGGGCACAGGGAGCCGGACAATCATTGCAGCCTCTCGAGGTGCCGTCTCGCCTGCTTACCGTTCCGGACGCAGTTCCCCAGGGCGAACCGTACAACGTTGCGCAGCTTTACCGGATCATCGGCGATTCAATCCGCAATGGCGCTGAGCCCCAGCCCGACTTCGCCACGGCCGTCGAGCGCCACCGGTTCCTGGACCTGCTGCAGCAGTCCTCTGACGAGGGCAGGAGCATCGCGGTAGGGCAGTAAACGCCAATGGAACCAGAACCCTGTATTGGGCGGCGCGCGTTCGATTTCGACAGGTCACGGCTCTCAACCCACGAGGCGTGAGTGGTGGTAAAATACGACTGCTTTACGGCACTTATCCGGCACTCTGGCGGTGCCGTCATGTTTACTCGACAGCCTGACCGGAATAAATAGCCAAACCTGACTTATGTCAATAGACCTCTTGCGTTACGCTCGCCCACACAGGTGGGACTGGCTTCCCTTCCGCAATGGCCCCGGATTCCACCGCAGGTCGCTGGAGTCAGGTCCGCGGATTACCGCCATCGGCGGAGGCACCGGACTACCCAGCCTGATCCGGGGCGTCAGGCATTATTCTCACAACATCACAGCCATCGTCACAATGGCGGACGATGGAGGCAGCTCCGGAAGGCTGCGCAGTGAGCTGGGCATACAGCCTCCCGGCGATATACGCAACTGCCTCGTGGCCCTGGCCGACTCCGAAGACGTGATGCAGAAACTAATGGACTATCGGTTCGAGTCCAACGGCCAGTTGAACGGTCACAGCTTCGGCAACATGCTCATCGCGGCCCTGGCAGGCATCGGGGGTGACTTCTCGAGGGCGGTCGAGATGGCCGGAGAGCTCCTGGCCATACGGGGACGTGTCATTCCCTCCACCACCACCGACGTTACCCTCATCGCCTCCACGGAGGCGGGGGAGACCCTGACTGGCGAGAGCAATGTGGCCCGGGCGTCGGGGCGAATCACCTCGCTGGCCCTGTCTCCGCCGAATCCACAGGCCCACCCGGCGGCCGTGGCGGCGCTCCGTGAGGCCGACCTATTGATCATCGGACCGGGCAGCCTGTACACCAGCATCGTGCCCAACCTGCTTATCCCGGGCATCGCCGAGGCCATGGAGCAGTCGCGGGCGCTCAAGATATACGTATGCAACGTGGCCGAGGAGCCACGCCAGACCGTGGGATACACTGTGCAGGACCATCTGGACGAGGTGAGACGCTACACCGGACCCGCATCGGTGCACGCTGTCATCGCCAATGGCAACATTCCCGATGGTCCCACGCCGGCGGGTTTGAACTTCATCACACCCGCACGTCCGTGGGATGATCCGGCCCTCTTGGTACAGGCCGACATCATTGACCGCGAGGCCACGGCGAGGCACGACCCGACCAAACTGGCCATGTCCATCGCCGACACCTACCGGCACCATCGCGGGAAGCGCCGCCGCTTGCCCCGCGCCAAGCCATCTACCGCCGGAGTCGCTACGAAGGAAAGGTCTCTGCAATCCCAGGCCCTGTGCGGCGATTAGCGGCATCCCCGCCGCTCGCTGCGGACCGGCCCCGAATCCAGGTACAACCAGGTAGCTGAATGCGGAGAGCCTTGGCCTCTCCCCCATAGCTTAATTCTTAACCACTAGGAGGAGGCGAAACCCATGCTTACACACAACTTCACGTACCAGGAGTGCCTGGACAATTCCAAGAGGGTCTCGTGGTTGGAGGACGATGTTCTCGCAGACAAGAACTTCGACTTCTCGAAGCGCTTTCTGCCCAACCGACTGACCGGTGTGGACGAGATCGGCTGCCTGAACGACAACGAGAAGCTTCTCCTGAACCAGATCATGGGCAACGCCTACTGTCATATATTCGCCTTCGTCGAGGAATTCATCATCCCCACGGTCACCGAAGAGGCCATGAAAGATGTCTACGGGGACGAGGTCAGGGCCCGTTCGTTGCTGCGTTTCGCTGAGGAGGAATTCAAGCACCAGGAGCTGTTCCGGAGATCGGTTGACCTCTTCGGCCAGGGCTTCAGCGTCGAGTGCGACCTGATCCCGGGTCGCGAAGAGGTGGCCAAGGTGGTCCGGAGCAAGTCCAAGCTGGCCGTCATGCTCCTGACCGCCATCATAGAATGGTTCACACAACTCCATTACATCGAGCACGTGCGCGACGAATCGAACCTCGACGGACTGTTCCGGGATCTCCTGCGGTACCATTGGCTGGAAGAGGCACAGCACGCCAAGATGGACACGCTGCTGATCGGCGAGGTGGCCGAGGAGCTGAGCCTCGAGGAACGTGAGGCGGCAGTCGATGAGGTCATTGAGCTCGGTGGAGCCGTCGACGGGCTCCTGGCACAGCAAATCGGCATGAACATTGCAGCCCTCGAGAAAGCGACGGGCAGGACTTTCACGGATGCCGAGAAGGACGAGATCACGACCAACACCCAACGGGCGTGTCGCTGGACTTTCCTCGTATCGGGGTTGCAGCACCCGAACATCGTCAGGGCGGTCGGTGAGCTGACCACGGAAGGCTCGGCAAAGATAGAGGGCGTCGCGGCAGCTCTCTCGGCGTAGTTGCACAATCCCCGATGGCAGAAGAGGCCCCGGACGTTTGCCACAGGCAGGTCCGGGGCAATACTTACCATGAAATCGCCCCCGTCGACATATCATCGTTTCCGCTCAGTGGTCACGGTACGATAGCCCTGAAACGAGTTCCGCCACTCAAGCTTCCCCGCCGAGTTGGAACTATAATTGAAGCCAACCTATGTGCCGGAGTAGGCCGGTATGAAAAAGTCGAGCCTTGAAGTCAGAGCGGCTGAACTTCGCCGCGAGCTCAACTACCACAACCTTCGCTACTACCAGATGGACGACCCGGTCGTCAGCGATGGGCAGTACGACGCGCTCCTCAGGGAACTGCAGGAAATCGAGAGGGAGCATCCTGAGCTTCAGACAATCGACTCGCCCACCCTGCGGGTCGGTGGCGATCCATCCCCTGCCTTTTCGGAGATCCAGCACGCCCGGCCGATGCTCAGCCTGCGCAACGCCTTCGACTTTGAGGAACTGGAGGCTTGGCATCGCAGAGTGTCGGGGCTCCTGGGCGGCGCCCCTTTCGACATGGTCTGCGAGTTGAAGATCGATGGGCTGGCAGTCAGCCTCATGTACGAAAACGGTGTGCTGGTGCAGGGCGCAACCAGGGGTAACGGCACCACCGGCGAGGACGTCACGCGCAACCTGCGGACCATAAGGACCATCCCTCTTTCCCTGAAGGGGTTCGTTCCCATGCACCTTGAGGTGCGGGGCGAGGTCTATCTGCCCGTCGGGGAGTTCAGGCGGCTGAACGAGGAGCGGGCCGAAAGGGGCGAGGCGCTGTACGCCAACCCCCGCAACACCGGTGCCGGCACCATCCGCCAGCTTGACCCCAAGGTGACTGCCGCCCGCAACATGAGCATCTGGGTCTATTCCCTCAACAGCACCGAGGAGGTCGAGTTCCTGGAGGGCCACTGGGAGGCACTTGAGTGGATGGAAAGTGTGGGGTTCCGCATCAATCCTGAAAACCGGCTCTGCCATTCGCTGGAGGAGGTGCGCGACTATTACCAGTCCTGGCTGGAGCGCCGCCACGACCTGCCATACGAGGTCGACGGCGTGGTGGTCAAGGTATCGCCGCTGGCCCTCCAGGAACGGCTTGGCGTAGTGGGCCGGGAGCCGCGCTGGGCCATCGCTTACAAGTTCCCCGCGGAGCAGGCGGTCACCCGGCTGCTGCACATCGGGATCAACGTGGGGCGCACCGGCAGCCTGAACCCCTATGCCGTCCTTGAGCCGGTCGTGGTCGGCGGCACCACAGTGCAGCACGCATCGCTGCACAACGAGGAGGACATCCACCGCAAGGACATACGAGTCGGCGACATGGTGACCGTGGAGCGCGCCGGCGAGGTCATTCCGCAGGTCGTGGGACCGGTCCTGGCTCAGCGCACAGGAGACGAGCAGGTGTTCCAGATGCCGGAACGCTGCCCGGAATGCAATACGCAGGTGGTCAAGAACGAAGACGACGCCATGCACCGCTGCCCCAATGCCTCGTGCCCGGCGCAGTTCTTCGAGTTGCTCAAGCACTTCGTCAGCAAGGGCGCGGCGGACATCGATGGCCTCGGTGAGCGCTGGTGCGGCATCCTGATCAGGCAGGAAATGGTGCGGGACGTTGCT
This sequence comes from Dehalococcoidia bacterium, assembly GCA_965207865.1. Classification (GTDB taxonomy): domain Bacteria; phylum Chloroflexota; class Dehalococcoidia; order Lucifugimonadales; family UBA3495; genus VXOI01. Next base: position 1,312,725 of record CBDBNP010000008.1, on the reverse strand, counting down.
GACCTCTACCGCCTGGAAAAGGAGCGGCTCCTGGAGCTCGACCGCATGGGCGACAAGCTGGCAACGCGAATCATGGACAACATCGAGGCCAGCAAGAACCGCCCCCTTCCCCGGCTGCTGTTCGCCCTGGGTATCACCCACGTGGGTTCCGAGGTCGCTGACCTGCTGTCCCAGAACTTCCTGGGACTGGAGGAGATGTCGAGGGCGACCGAGGAGGACCTGACTGAGATCGAGGGAATTGGGCCCAAGATCGCCGAAAGCATCATCGCCTGGTTCCAGGAGCCCGAAAACCAGCGGGTGATCGACAAGCTGCGCTCTTCCGGCGTCCGGCTGGAGCAGGACGCACTGCCCGTCGTTGCCGTCGCGTCCTCCGACGCCGCACCCTTTGCCGGTCTGACGTTCGTGGTCACCGGCACCCTTTCGGCTTTCTCCCGCAGCGATGCCGAGGGGCGAATCAAGGGACTGGGCGGCAAGATCACCTCTTCGGTGACAAAAAAGACCAGCTACGTGGTGGTCGGCGAGTCTCCGGGCTCCAAGGCCGCCAAGGCCGAGCAGCTGGGGACCCCCATCCTGGACGAAGATGACTTCGTGCGCCTCCTGGAATCGCCCTCTGACGCCCTGGCAAGGGATTAGCGGGACGCCCTTGTCTGAAACCACGACAATCATTGTGGGGCTCGGCAATCCCGGGCCGAAATTTGCGGATACCCGCCACAACGTGGGCTGGAAAGTGCTGGACCTCGTGGCCCGCCAATTGCAGGTCCCGGTGAATGAACGCAGGCCCAAAGCTGTCCTGGGCACGGGCTATCGCGACGGCAAGAGAGTGGTACTGGCCAAGCCGCGCACCTTCATGAACAACAGCGGCGAGGCGGTGGAATACCTGCTGGCCCGGTTCGGCGGCGACGGCACCAACCTGCTCATCATCTACGACGAAATGGCGCTGCTGCTGGGGCGAATCCGGCTGCGCGCCGCAGGCAGCGACGCGGGGCACAACGGCATACGCTCCATCATCCAGGCCGTCGGCGGCACCGGATTCCCCAGACTGCGCGTGGGCATCGGCGCCCCGCCACCCGGGGTCGTGGCCCGCGATTACGTGCTCGGCAAGTTCGACGGCGAGGAATCCCAGGCCATCGATGCAGCCGTGGAACGGGCCGCCGCCGCCATTCAGTGCCTGCTGGCCGACGGCATAGACACTGCCATGAACCGCTACAACCAGGACCCGTCGGCCGCCTCAACCGCGTCGCCACCGGAGAACATAGTGCCTCACGGCGCGGTTGCAGGGCATCAGGACGAGGCGGATGACTTGCCGGGCAGGACGGCACCCAGGGAGCAACAGGGCTACGGCTCAGGCCAAAACGGCCAGTAACGCGCTGAGCGCTCCGGCACTGACCAATGCCATCACAAAGGGGAGGCATCCCAGTCTACGTCCGCCGGGACCTCCGCCTCCGCCGCCTCGGCGTCGTCCGCTCCGGTTCCTCCGCTGCGTGCATTCCACGCAGGTGCAGGCGGGCGGATGGACTCCTCTCAGCCGGTTCACGTCATAAGACATCGCACTGGTTCGCATGCATACGAATCGGAATAGAATCCGTAACACTCCTATCATGATGCCAGAGACCGTTAATCCTGTCGCGGCCACCCTTATGTCGATCCTGAAGACAAGCGCACTCGAGAACATCCGGAGGCTCACGGCAATCCGCCTCGCTGTTGCCGGTGTTCTGCTCTTGGCGATGGTCGCCTGTGGAGGAGATTCCTCGCAAGACGGGCCTGGCACGACTGCTGACCAATTGGCCCCCGGGACAACGGTGTCGTTCACCCCGGCCCCGTCTGAGGAGAATACCGGCGGTAAACCAGGAGAAACTTCTTCCACGGCGTCAGGGGCTCAGCCCCACGCCGCTGCATCCCCGTCGCCTGGCTCGGCAAGCGTCGCCGCCAGTGAACAGGTGGATGCAGGAGATGCCGCGACCAGTTTCCCCGTGCCGCCAGAACGGGATTTCTTTCGACTCGCGGAGCAACTGATTCCGGGGATCGGAACTGTAGAAAGGGTTGTACGGACCCAATCGACGACCCTGGAACCGGGGCATCGGATTACCCTGAACCTGGTTGACCTCGACTCCCGGCAGCTGTATGAAAGCGAGTTCGAGCTGCTCCACGTGAGCCCCCACGCCTACTGGTTCTTCGAGGACGCGGTCGATGCAGAACCTGACGATATCCAGCAGTCCGCAAAGGAGTTCGAGGAGGTCATTTACCCGGCAATCACCGGGGCCTTCGGCACCGAGTGGACCCCGGGCGTGGACGGAGACCCTCACCTCTACGTGGTCGTCGCCCACCTGCGAGGGGCCGGCGGCTACTTCAACGCCGCCGACGAGTATCCCAGGGAGGTCCGGCCCATCAGCAACGAGATCGAGGCCATCTACATCAACGCTCGTTACCTGCCCGTCGGTACGGAGCGGTTCTCCCAGGTGCTCGCCCACGAACTCCAGCACGCCGTCCACTGGAGGGCCGACCTGTCCGACGAGACCTGGGTGAACGAAGGACTCTCCGAACTTGCGGTTACCATTGCCGGGTACCCCGAATTCAGCATCCTCGACTTCCGCCGGGCCGGTCCGACCTCATTGACCCAGTGGCCGGCCAACGACATCGGCGGTTCTGAGAACTACGGCGCTGCCTCACTCTTCATGCACTACCTCGCTGAGCACTACGGCGGCGGGGGTGACCTCAGACCATTGCTGGAGGAGCCCGCCGACGGCATTCCGGGAATTGACGCTTACCTGAATGCCAACGGGCACGGGGTGACCTTCACGGACGTGTTCCGCGACTGGGCCGTGGCAAACCTGCTGGATGAGGAAGAGGGCCTTTACGGTTATTCGGATCTTTCATTCAAGGTGCCGGTCTACGGAAACGCGCTGGTCGGACGGGAACTGCGTTCCACCATCCCCCAGTACTCAAACGAATACGTCCGTCTGGGTCGGGCGGATGACACTATCAAGTTCGCATTTGAAGGGGACAGGACCGTGCCTTTGCTGCCCGTGGAAATCGGGGACGGCTGCTGGTGGAGCAACAAGGGCGACGTGATCGATTCAACCCTGACCGCGCGCGTGGACTTGCGGGATGTGGAGCGGGCCATCCTTGAATACGACCTGTGGTTCTCCATCGAGGAGGACTGGGACTTTGCCTACGTGGAGGTGTTGGAGGACGGCGGCAGGACGTGGGCAATCCTCGAAACGCCGCTCAGCAGCACCGACGATCCCCTGCAGGTGTCCTTCGGGCCCGGATACACCGGCGCCACGGAGGGCTGGCAGCGGGAATCGGTCTCGCTGGACCGCTGGGCCGGGCAGGAAATCCTGGTGCGCTTCCAGTACATCACAGACGCGGCCATCCACGACCACGGGCTGTGCTTGCGGGACCTCAGGGTAACAGCAGCTGGCGGCGCATCGGAACTGGAGGCGGACTGGGTCCCGGATGGGTTCGTCCAGACCAACAACCTGGTGCTGCAGGATTTTATGGTGCAGGTTGTGTTCGAGGGCGAGGACGGGACGCCCAATCGAGTCGTGCAGGTTGAATTGGACGACAATAACCGCGGGCAGATCACCCTCGAACTTACCGAGAATCTGAAGCGAATAGTGGCTATTATCCAGCCCACTGCACCATCCACCCGAATGCCGGCCAGCTATACGATCAGGCTGGAAAGTGTAGAGTAGAACCTCCATTCAAGCCAGTGGATTTGAGAGTGAAAACAGGACTGTGCGTAATCGGGTGCGGCTCATTTGCACGAGCATTTGCGTCTGCCATCCAGGGTGAACTCAGCGACATCGATCTGTATTTCGCCAGCCGCGATCCTGCCCGGGCTGAGCGCTTCTCCAGCGAGCTGCGCGGGTCCGGCAGTTTCGGTTCCTACGAAAGCGCGGTGGCCGACGACCGGGTGGACGCCGTATATATCTGCACGCCGCACCATCTGCATCTCGAGCACGCCCGGATGGCATCCGCCGCCGGAAAGCACATTCTGCTGGAAAAGCCCCTGGCCCGTACCGCGCAAGAGTCGCGGGCCATACTCGATGCCGCCGCCCAGGGTGGCGTAACCCTGATGGTGGCGGAGAACTACCGATTCATGCCCCCGGTTATGGCAGCTAAGGATATGGTCGACCGGGGCAACCTGGGATTCTTGCGCCTGATACAGTTGCAGGAGGACTTTCCATTCCAGCCGACGGAATGGAGAAACGACGCCTCCCTGGACGGCGGCGGGGTCCTGATAGACGGAGGCATCCACAAGGCCAGCCTGCTGGCCTACCTGGCGGGCGACCCATCGGAGGTGTACGCGGCCGAGGTGCCATCAGCGCAGCCCGGCCTGGGGGCTGAGGATGGCGTGGTGGCCATGATGCGCTACCCCAGCGGCCTGGTCGGCGTAATCAACCACACATGGAGCGCCGGGCCCCACAGCCCGCGCCCCTGGGTGTCTGTGTCAGGGTCCTTGGCCAGCATTTCCTTCGAGCTGGGCGGTGACTGGGTCGACACCATAGACTCCTCAGGCCGGCGCAGGCAGCAGCTGGGCAATGACCGGGGAGGGCTGGCTGGGATGGTGAGGGAATTCCGCCGGAGCATCCTGGAAGGCCGCCCTCCTTCAATGACCGGAGAGGAGGGGATGCGGGACGTGGCCCTGGTCGAGGCCTGCTACGCTTCGATGCGGTCAGGGACTCCTGTTCCATTCCCATAGTACCGGCCCGCGAACTCGTTCTCCCATCACAAAAGAAGGCGCCGCATCGGCCGATGCGGCGCCTCAATGTTCCGTTTGCCTTTGGGGTGGTGCCAGATCCTTGTCTGACTGACTGTGCGATGATCCTCCAGGTCGTTATGCGGTGGCCGCTGCTCCGACCGTCTCCATGATCAGCCTGGTCACGGTGTAAGGATCACAGTTGGCATTGGGCCGGCGGTCCTCGATGTAGCCCTTCTGGTCGCGGGCGACCTGCCAGGGAATACGGACGGAAGCGCCCCGGTCGGACACGCCATAGCGGAATTCCCGGTACGAGCAGGTCTCGTGCAGCCCGGTCAGGCGTTCCTCGATCCGGTGCCCGTAGTTGGCGATATGCAGGTCATGGCGGGTCGAGAGGGCTTCCGCAGCAGCGACGCAGGCGTCGAAATTCTCCCGCATATCGTTGGTGGAGAAGTTGGTGTGAGCTCCGGCGCCGTTCCAGTCGCCCTTGACCGGCTTGGGGTCCAGGGTGGCGCTGATGCCCCTGCGCCCGTCCACCGTCTCCACGTCCTCGCCGATGCGATAGAGCAGCCAGCGGGCGAGCCACAGGTGGTCGCCAACGGTTGGCGCGCCTATGGGACCAATCTGGAACTCCCACTGAGCCGGCATCACTTCCCCGTTGATGCCGGAAATGGCCAGGCCGGCCTCCAGGCAGGCGTCCATGTGCTTTTCCACGACGGGCCTGCCGAATACCTCGTCGGACCCGACGCCGCAGTAGTACCCGCCCTGAGGGGCAGGGAAACCGTTGTCCGGCCAGCCCAGCGGCTTGATGCCGTCAAAGAAGGTGTATTCCTGCTCGATTCCAAACCACCAGTCGAGATTCCCGTACTTATTCGCAGCAGCCTCGCACCCGGCCCTGGTGTTGGACGGGTGAGGCGTCATGTCGGTGAGCAGCACCTCGCACATCACCAGCTTGTTGTTGCCGCCGCGGATCGGGTCCGGAACCATCAACACCGGGTTGAGCACGCAGTCCGAGTTCTCGCCCGGGGCCTGGTTGGTACTGGAGCCATCAAAGCCCCAGACCGGAGGCGCCTCTCCATCGGGAACGATCTTGCCTTTGGATCGCAGTTTGGCCGTGGGTTGTTGCCCATCAATCCAGATGTATTCAGCCTTGTAACTCATTGATCAACCCCTCGCCCGGTAGATTTTTGTCCAAATTATAACTGAACTTTGCGGGCTTTTTGAATCTTGGGATTCCTGTTGATTACCGGAACGGGTTTCCGGCCTCGGAATTTCCGGGCCTGGAGACAGGATACTCTTCTGGCTACTCCTCATTCAAAGCAGTCGCTCCGCACTTGCAACGGGCGCGGAGCGAAAATCGGTCTTGAGTGCTTGCACCCTCCCGGATGCGTTGAGGGCTATTTGCGCATCAGTTTCTTGGGGAGAACCACCCAGAGGGCGAACAGTCCGATAAAGGCTCCTGCGGCGGCGATGGCTATCATTGGGTGTCCTCCGAGTTCGTTGTAGCTCTAGTATTGCGCCGGGTTGTTACACGGTTTTTGCGCCTTTGTTAAATCTTTGTTACTTCCGGCATTATCAGAATTCCCCAGGACTGCGCCTCCGACAGGCCACTCCCCACATCATTCCCGGCAATAGTTCGCTATGGCCTTGTCCGCCACAGGGGGGTAATCTCCAATGTCCCTTGGCTGATCCCCATAGGAAAACCCCGCGCTGGTTATTGCGCGGGGTCTCATTTTCCGGATTGTTTGGAGTCCAGGAAGTGCCGGGAAATCCAGGTTACTTTCGCATCAGTTTCTTAGGGAGAACCACCCAGAGAGCGAACAGTCCGACAAAGGCTCCGGCGGCGGCGATGGCTATCATTGGGTGTCCTCCGAATCTGGTGTAGCCATAGTATCGCTCCGGATTGTTACACGGTTTTTTCGCCTCTGTTAATTCTTTGTTACTTCCTCCATCGCTTGTTATCGCCCTGATCCCCACCGGTGCGGTCTGAAAACCTCGGATTCCAGCCCCACATCCCAAAGATAAGACCCCGCGCCTCGATCGGCGCGGGGTCTCATGTTTCTCTATCTCTTTCGGTATCTCCGAGAGGAAGACTCTCCGGAGGTTACTTGCGTATCAGCTTCTTGGGGAGAACCACCCAGAGGGCGAACAGTCCGACAAAGGCTCCGGCGGCGGCGATGGCTATCATTGGGTGTCCTCCGAATCTGGTGTAGCCATAGTATCGCTCCGGGTTGTTACACGGTTTTTTCGCCTTTGTTAATTCTTTGTTACTTCCGACGAGACTACTAGACCATCAGTCCCAAATTAAAACCCCGCAACCTTATGTTGCAGGGTCCACAGGGGTCGCTCGCAGTGGGGCCGCAGCTGCGGCCTCGGGAGAACGCCTACTTGTTCTTCAGAAACTTCCTCGGCAGGACCACCCAGAGAACGAACAGGCCGATAAAAGCGCCAGCTGCAATGATGGCTATCATCTCGCGAGTTCCTCTCCGCTTGATGTTGGCAGAGTATCATATCTGTACATCAATCGCCTCTCTGATTGATGTTAAATCTTTGTTACGAATTCCTCCCGAATTCCGACAACCGATGGCGGCAAACACACCCGTGATCGCCGACCCGGTCAGGCCGAGCGCCATGTCCCCCAGGGTATCGGTGTACGCGGTGTCCAGCTCCGGCGAGTTGCGGATGAACGCGTAGTACTCGGCGATCTCCCACAGGATGGCGGTAACCGCGCCGAACCCCACAACATACGCCAGCGCCTGCCATGGACTCACCCGGTTCCTGCAGCAGAGCGCCGCCACCGCGCCGGATAGCAGGCCCCAATTGACCAGGTGGTTGGCGTCATCCCACCAAACGACACTGTCGTAAAGGTCCAGCGCATTCCCGGCCGTGTCCACCAGGAACGGCAGCGTCAGGAGGATATCGGCGGCATAGGGATAGGGTGCGCTGCGATATCGTGCCGTCCACACCACCGGAACGATCAGGCTGGCTACCGGGTAAGTCAGCAGCCTCCAGAAGAACGCCTTCCCTTCGAACTGCTGCAGCCCGGAAAAGGCCCCGAAAGCAAGCAGGCCAACCAGCGCCAGCTTTATGGCGACATTGAGGCAAAGGACAAGGGTCGTGTTTCGGGAGACTTGCATGAATGTGCCTGAGAGTTCCGGTCGCGTGTTCAATTCCCTTTGCAGTCCCGATTATAGGCGCTGCTCCCTCTCGTGCCGTCGGGCGCAGAATGCACGATTCAACGGAAACGGGCCGGGTTAATCCCCGGCCCGTTGCAGATAGTCAACCAGATGCTTGTGCGATCAGAAGTCGTAAGCGGGCTGGTCGTGCTCCGAAATGTCCATGCCCTCTTCCTCCTCTTGGCGGGAGGCGCGGACACCCATGCTGTACTTCAGGAGCAGGAACATGCCGAAGCCGGTGACCAGGCCCCAGGCCAGCACGACACCCATGCTGATGAGCTGCGAGACAATCTGCTTGCCGTCGCCACCCACCAGGCCAGTTACATCGTTGTTGCCGCTGGCGAATATACCCACCGCCAGCAGGCCCCAGAGACCGCAGGTCCCGTGGACGGATGCGGCGCCGACTACGTCGTCGATCTTCAGGATGTTCTCGATAAACCAGACCGAGCCCATCATCAAGGGTGCGGCTATGGCGCCGATTACCACTGCCGCCCAGGGGTCAACATAGGCAACCGGTGCGGTAATGCCGACCAGGCCGGCCAGAGCGCCGTTACAGGCCATCAGGATGTCGGCCCGCCCGGAACGCACCAGCTGGATGTACAGGGCGACCACCGCACCGGTGGCGCCGGCCAGCAGGGTGTTGATGGCGTTCAGGCCGATGGAATCTCCGGTGTTGATGTTGAATCCGAACCATCCGAAGAACAGGATGAAGGTGCCGATAATAACGTACGGCACGCTGTGAACCGGCATCGCATTGGGCGATCCGTCGGGGTTGTACTTCCCGAGACGCGGGCCCACCACTGCGGCGCCGGCCAGGGCGATGAAGCCTCCGACGGCATGCACCACGCCGGAACCTGCGTAATCAGATGCACCAGGAAGGTTGATCGAGTCCAACGCGCTAAGCCAACCACCGTCGCCCCAAGCCCAGTGGCCGTACAGCGGGTAGATTACAGCGCCGATTATGAAGCTGTATGCCAGGTATGCCTGGGTCTTGGTGCGCTCGGCCACGGCGCCAGCCACGATGGTGGCAGCGGTGGCAGCGAACACCATCTGGAACATCCAGCTTACATAGACGCTCCAATCGTCGGCGCCATCAACGAGGAAGAAGTTGGTGGTGCCGGCAATGCCCGCAGCAGAGGTGCCCATCATTATGGCGAAACCAAAAGCCCAGAAGGACAGCGACGCCATCGCAAAGTCCATAAAGCTCTTGGTCATGTAGTTGGTAACGTTTTTGGAGCGGACCAGTCCGGCGCCCAGAAAGGCGAATCCGGCCTGCATGAAGAAGACCAGAAACGCTGCCATCATCGTGGTCAGGTTGCCGATGTCCGTAGCATTTGTTTCAACCGGGTCGGCGTCCTGTGCAAAGGCAATGTTGTACCCGGCCATTAGCGCGGCCGCGAACAGACCGGCGATGACGTACGGCAAATAACGTCGCAACATCAACGCGCCTCGAGAATTTGGAGCCGTTTCAGCCAGCATCTCCTCTCTCCTTATAATCGGATAGTGGGCCATCGCGATTATTTCGCCGTTCAATATACGCAGAGGGTGTTACGCGCTGGTTTCTGATTTGTTACGCATGTATTTCAGGCCCGCTGGCACAACACTTTACATAATAGCCCGTCGTTATGGAACCATGTTTTTGAGGAATTTGTACCAATTCTCGCAAGTTTGTTGACCATTCCCACTTTAACGACGGGCAACGGGGCGTCCGAGGGGTTGCCCCTACCAACCGAGGGATGTCCCATAGGGGCGTCCCTTGAGGGCTCCCGTTTCGTACGAAACCAAAGTTGCCAGGGCCACCTATAAGAACTGAGACTTCGCACTGGCACCATCGCAAAGAAAAGAGCGGGTGAAATGCCCGCCCTTTTTTCAAATGGACCGTATGAATTTCCTGCCGACTCTATTTCTCGATGGGCGCTCCCACTATGCTGCCCCATTCCGTCCAGGAGCCATCGTAGTTGCGGACGTTCTCCAGTCCCAGCAGTTGTGTCAGAACAAACCACGTATGGGAGGAGCGTTCGCCGATGCGGCAGTACGCAATCGTGTCTCGACTGCCGTCGATGCCGTTGCCACCGTACAGCTGCCGCAGATCGTCAGCGGACTTGAACGTGCCGTCTTCCGCGACGGCCTGCCCCCAGGGGATGTTTGCCGCGCCAGGAATGTGGCCGCCCCGCTGTGAGCCCTCCTGCGGCACGTTGGCGGGAGCCAGCAGCTCGCCGCTGAACTCGGCCGGGGACCGCACATCCACCAGGGCCACGTTCCTCTCGTTCACACGGGCCAGGACATGGTCGCGGTACGCCCGTATGCTCTGGTCGCCCTCGGAGGCAGTGTACGCATTCGCGGCGTAGCTGGGCACGTCGGTGGTGAGAGGGCGTCCCTCAGCCTCCCACTTGACCCTGCCGCCGTTCATGAGTCGCACGTCAGCGTGGCCATAGTATTTCAACTGCCAGAATGCCCAGGCGGCAAACCAGTTGTTATTGTCACCGTAAAGGATGACAGTCGTGTCGTTTCCGATTCCGGAACCGCCCAGAAGCTGCTCGATTTCTTCCTTGGATGCCAGGTCGCGCCTTACAGGCTGCTGAAGCTGCGACTGCCAGTTCCAACCCACTGCGCCCGCGATGTGGCCCTGTTCATAGGCCGACGTATCGACGTCGACCTCCACCAGCCGTACGTTGGCGTCGTTGCCATGTTCCGATACCCATTCCGTACTGACCAATGCCTCCGGATGAGCGTATTCCGCCATCATTCACTCCTGTGTACTGTTTTCGTTGTGCCGAGTACCCCAAGATCGTCCTCTCTGGAGATCACCCGCTCCACTGTCGCATTTTATCGCAAAATCAGCATCGGCGGCCCTGTACTGATGGCTTCTCCCCAAAGCATTTTCGCCTCAAGGTCCTAAGGAACGATTGGAGTCAGGACTACGAGGAGTGGCGGAATACCATCGATCCGGGAAAGGGTTCCGAACGTATGTCGAGTGACACACCGCATCTTTTGCAATTTCCTGGGCCATTGGGCTAATATTACAAGTTAGAGAATTGTGCACTTAAGGCGGGACATACCCCGCCGACAAGGGGATTGTATGGGCAGCAATCGCTGGCTCCGCAACAGTTTTGTGTACCTGATGATAATCATTGGCGTGATCGTCATCTTTTACACTCTCATGCCCTTCGGAGGCGAAGACGAGGAGCCGGTCAGCCGTGTCATTTCGCTGGCGAAGAACAACCAGTTGGAAAAGATTGAGGTCAACGGTGACAACCTGACCGTTACCAGGATCGACCAGTCGACTTTCAAGAGCAAGCTGGAGAAAGGCGACAGCATCACATCGCTATTGCTGGAGAGCGGTGTCCCAGTCGGGGAGCCCGGTGTGGTGGAGATCCAGTCAAAGGGTTCCAGCGGGCTATCCAGCTTTTTCGGCCTCCTGATCAATTTCCTGCCTCTTATCTTCTTTGGCGGCCTGATCCTGTTCATGATGAGGCAGGCACAGGGGAGCAACAACCAGACCCTGAGTTTTGGCCGCAGCCGCGCGCGCATGATGCCCTTCAACCGGCCAACGGTAACCTTTGCCGACGTGGCAGGTGTCGAGGAGGCCAAGGTCGAACTCCAGGAGATCGTGGAGTTCCTGAAGTTTCCCGAGCGCTTCCTGTCCCTGGGCGCGCGCATCCCCAAGGGCGTCCTGCTGGTGGGACCTCCGGGCACGGGCAAGACCCTGCTGGCCCGCGCCGTGGCCGGCGAGGCCGGCGTGCCCTTCTTCCACATCAGCGGCTCCGAGTTCGTTGAAATGTTCGTGGGCGTTGGCGCGGCCCGGGTTCGCGACCTGTTCGAACAGGCCAAGCGCAATGCTCCCTGTATCGTGTTCGTGGATGAGATTGACGCCGTGGGCCGCCACCGTGGCGCCGGCTTGGGCGGCGGGCACGACGAGCGTGAGCAGACGCTGAACCAGATCCTGGTGGAAATGGACGGCTTTGAGACCAACACCAACATCATCGTGGTCGCCGCCACCAACCGCCCGGACATTCTTGACCCGGCCCTGCTCCGACCCGGCCGCTTTGACCGACGCGTTACCCTGGACCTTCCTGACCTGGAAGGCCGCAAGGCCATTCTCAGGGTCCACGCCTCGGGCAAGCCCCTTGCCCCGGAGGTCACCTTGGACACCGTGGCCAAGGAGACCCCTGGATTCAGCGGCGCCGACCTCTCCAATCTGGTCAACGAGGCGGCGATCCTGGCTGCTCGCGTGAACAAGAAGTCGATCTTCATGACCGAGTTCGAGGAGGCGGTCGACCGCATCATCGCGGGACCTGAACGAAAGAGCCGCCTGATCAGCAGACGGGAAAAGGAGATGACGGCGTACCACGAGGCCGGTCACGCCTTGGTGGCGTGGGCCCTGCCTCACGCCGACCGGGTTCACAAGATTTCCATCGTCTCCCGAGGCGCCATGGGCGGGCATACCTCCCTGCTTCCGGAGGAGGACCGTTACCTCTGGACCAAGAACCAGTTCAGCGACATGATGGCCGTGACCATGGGCGGCAGGGTTGCCGAAGAGCACATTTTTGACGAGGTAACCACCGGCGCCAGCAACGACATCGAGCGCGCGACCAAGATAGCCCTCGGCATGATCAAGCGCTACGGTATGAGCAAGTCCCTGGGCCCCCGGACCTTCGGCAAGCGCGAGGAAATGATATTCCTGGGCCGGGAACTCAGCGAAGAACGGGACTACGGCGACAAGGTCGCTGAGCAAATCGACGAAGAAGTCAAGTCGCTCATCAACCTGGCCTACCAGCACGCAAACGAGATCCTGGTCACGCACAAACCCAAGCTGGTGCTCCTCGCCGAATACCTGATCGAGCACGAGACGGTCTCGGGAGAATCGCTGAACCACCTGTTCAACGACGAGAATCCGGGGCAAGCTCCGGAAGGTGTTCCGGCGACGCCTCCCGAACCGCAGCCGCATGCTCCCCGCCGACCGCAGCCAACCATACAGCCGCGGCCGGCGCCAACACTGCCGTCCGCCAGCGGACACGAAGGGCCGGGCGAGTAAGCGTTGCCGTAAAGAGGCCTTACAGAGCTATAAGCAAACGAGGGCGGGACAAAATCCCGCCCTCACTGTTTTCCCGGATTTCGCGTATCTCCGGCCCTATTCGGTGCCTTCCTCGTCCTGCGGCGCAGGCAACTGCCGGTAATAGAGACCCCACTGTCGCATCAGCCCTTCCACCTCGGGGCTCTTCAGGGCCACAAGCTCGCGAAAGAAACCGGCCAGGGCATGGGCTGGCATCATTTCCGCGGTACACACCCAGCTACGCTCGGCAGGTACAACGTAAATGAGCCCCCTCTGGTGCTCACACACCGCCTGTATTCTCGTCATGTCATCGCTGGGTTTTACTTCCAAGCCTGCCAATGTCGTCATTCCCATTCCTTCCAAATGAGGTGAATTGCGTCACTGTATTGCGGTTTAGCTATACCGGGCAGGTTCCTGGAGACCAGTTTGGTACCGCGGGCCCTGCTCAGAGACCCATTATATCGCCCAATCCGCCACATCGTTATAGTCGTATGATTTCAGGCAGTGTTATTATCTAATGTGGACTGCGCGCTGACAGAATGGGCGCAGCAAGGAATTGCGGAGAATGTATCAACCCGGAGGGCAACCACCAAGAACGCCCGAGATGAATTTCGACCAGATCCTGTCCGGACTGGGCGGCACCATCGGGCGGATTACCAGCCGTCTCGGAGGAGGCGGAGTCGGCCTGGCAGCCGCTCTTATCATTGGATTGATTGTAATAATCTGGGCCGCCACCGGAATCTACACCATAAGCCCGGGCGAGCAGGCCGCCCTGAGGCTGTTCGGCGCCGCGCAGAGCAGCACGGTCACCGAGACCGGACTGCACTGGTGGTGGCCGTCGCCAGTGGGCAACCGAGACGTTGTGCAGACGGTGGAGACCCGCAGGATGGAACTGGGTTTCCGCAGCGGTGAGGGCGGCGCCATTACGCCCGTGGCCGTGGAAGCGCAGATGATCAGCGGCGACCTGAACATCATCGACGTTCAGATGGTGGTCCAATACAACATCAGGAATCTGAACCACTTCCTGTTCCGGGTCTTTGATCCGGGTGAAAACGATGGCGCCCAGCGCGACATACCGCCCGGCCGCCCCGACGGACGGACGCTGAAAGATGCCACGGAGGCTGCCCTCCGCCTGGTAGTCGGGCAGCGCGGCCTTGGAGAGGTGCTGGCCGAACAGCGGACTGAGTTGGAGATCTCTGCCCAGGACAAGCTGCAGGAAATCCTGGACAGCTATCAAGCCGGGATAAACATCCTCAGCGTGGAGCTGCAGAAGGTCGAGGCACCCGAGGATGTGCGCGCAGCCTTTAACGACGTGTTGCAGGCGCGGCAGGACAAGGTTACCGCCACCAACCTCGCCCAGGCCTACGAGAACCAGGTGATTCCCGAGGCCAGGGGTCGTGCGGAACAGATCATCCAGCCTGCCGAGGCCTTCAAGCAGGCCCGTATCGAGAGGGCCCAGGGTGAAGCCGACCAGTTCACCTCAATCTTGAAACAGTACTCTGACCGGTCGGTCAAGCTGACCAATACACTCCAGGACTCTGACGGTCAGGACGGCGACGGCGATTCTACCACCGGCATTGGCCTGGAGGATGTACAGGTACTGAGCGGGAACGGGTTATTCATCTCAGACCTGCTCGTGGTGGGAGCACCCGAGTGCGTGTTTACGGCCCGCGGGTCTACGGTAAGCGGTACGGCTACCCAGGTCTGCGGCTTTACCGTTTCCGTCGACAGCGAAGAAGGTGACGTTCCGTCCGGGACCCGGGCGACCGTTTCCTATCTTGGCAATGAACATCTGACGGTGCCGCAGTTCGCTTCCACGGGCCGGGTGAGCATCAGGTTGACCAACACGGTGCTGGACCAGGACAACCAGGACGGCGACAACGACACGGAAACGGGCGTGACCACCACAGATTTCAGGTTGGTTGATGGCCCGGACGGCGGTGTCGTAGCGGGCTTCGACCTCGTTCCAGAGTCATATAATCCCGCGACCAAAATACTCACTCTTTCGGTCCAGACCGGCGAAACCCTGGTGCCGGGAGATTCCTTCTCGGTGCAGTACCTGAATAAGGAAGAGCTGATAATTACGCCAAACAGCCAGGTGACCCAGGAACGCCTGTACCTTGAGGCGATTGAGGAAATCCTCCCTTCCGTGAACAAGATCATCGTCTCCCCGGAGGCGGAATCTGTACTCATCCTGGGAGGACAAGAGGGAGTGGTGCCGGTACCGGTTGGCCCGAACCCGGCCCCCAACCCGTAAGACATCTTCAACACAGCAGGCCAATACCGTGCGCGGTTGGAGGATGACTGTGTCCGCCAACTGAAAGCGTCAACAAGGCAAGAAATTAAGGGGATCTGATGAGAAACTTGGTTATCGCGGGTGTGGTCATCCTTGTGGCCCTGATCACACTCTTGACATCGCTGTACGTGGTTGACGAGACCGAGCAGGTGGTCGTCACCCGGTTCGGTGATGTGCAGGCCATTCACACCACACCCGGCCTCCGCGTCAAGGCTCCCTTCGGCGTAGACCGCGTTACCTCCTACGACCGCCGTGTGTTGCGCATCGACGCCCCTCCTGGGCCTTTCTTGGACAAAGACATTAACATCCTCGAAATCGATGTGTACGCACGGTACGTGATCACCGACCCCCACGCCTTTCTGCAAGCTCTGACCACGCAGGAAAACGCCTCGCAGGTGCTGGGCCAGCGCATCAACGCCGCCCTCCGTGCCGAGATTGCCGAGCGCAGTCGCGAAGAAATCATCGGGGGTGACGTTGCACTGGATGAATTGGGCAATCCCACAACCGACGACGAAGGCAACTCCTTGGTCAACCCCACAAACTCCCGGACCGAGATCCTGGATGACGTGCTGGCCCGTGTGCGGGATGATCTGATCAGTGCGGAGGAGAGCCTCGGTGTGGAAATGATCGACATCCGCATCAAGCGGGCGGACTTCCCCGCAGAGGTGGCTGGCCGCATTTTCGAGCGCATGCGATCCGACCGCGAGAAGATCGCCCGCCGTCTCAGGGCCGAGGGCGAGGAGGAGGCCCGCAGCCGCCGCGCCTCAGCCGATCGCGAGGTCGAGATCATCCTGGCGAAAGCCGACCGTGATGCCGCCCGGCTGCGTGGTGAAGGTGAAGCCGAGGCCATCTCCATCCTGGCCGACGCTTTGAACCGCGACCCCGACTTCTTCACCTTCCGGCGCAGCCTGGAGGCCTACAGGCAGTTCCTAAGCACTCAGTCAACGATGATTCTGTCGTCCGAGTCGGATCTGTTCCGGTTCCTCCAGAGTTCCGGCGACTTGGAGCCAGCCAACCGCTAGGAGTTGCCGCGGCAAGCGGACTCTTTTGTCGCAACAAGAAAGGGCAGGTCATCGCCTGCCCTTTTTGCTTTTGCGAAAACTGCCAGGCAGAGTGCCGGGCGATACGCAGTAGTGACGGTCTGTCGCCGTACGACGGTCCGGACAATTACCGACCGGCCAGGCGCCGCCCTTCCTCCAGACCCTGGGTGGTCTTCTCGGGCGAGGTTATTATGATGCTGAATCCCTGCTCCAGTCGCATGGGCACCTCCGCCGCCGTGGCCCCGGTGGCACAGGGCACCCCGGCGTCTTTGCAGGTCTCCAGGATTCGCAGCAGGTTGGCCTGGACGTCCGGGTGGCCTGCGTTGCCCTTGTGTCCCATGGAGACCGACATATCGCCGGGGCCGGCCCAGACGGCGCCTATGCCCTTGACCTCGCGAAGGATGTCCTTCAGGTTTTCCACGCCGTGAGGCTCCTCGACGATGCCCATTAGCAGCATGTTGCCGTCCGGGTCGAGGGGCCACAGGTCCGCCGCGTCGTAGTACTCGGCGGGCGTCATCCCCCAGTAGCGAGGCGCGATGCGATACCACCAGCCGCGTTCGCCCTCCGGCTCGAAGTCCGCGGCCCCCGGCACCTGCGGGTAGCGGGCCGCCACCACTGCCGCCTGGGCGTCCTCGACGGTGTTCAGGTGGGGCAGCACCAGGCCGTAAACACCCGTGTCCAGGGCCTGTTTCAGCACCCACTGATTGCGTTCCCGGAAGTTGGGCGGCACCCGCACCATGGGCACCGGATCGGCCTGCAGGGTGCCGCTCTCCGCGATCTTTTTGCGTGAAAGCAGGAACTGCAGCGACATTCTCAGCTTGTCAAAGCTGAAGTCCTGGTGCTCCATCTCTATGATTGTCATGTCGTAGTCGGAATCGGCAATGAAGGCCAGATCATCCAGGTTCCCGTTCCATACGAGACCGGAACAGAAAACCGGCTTCCCCTGTTCCAGAAGTTCGATCACCTTGTTGTAGCGGACCATGCAACCTCCCCTCGATTTTCATATTCGCAGGACCAGTCAGGGCAGCCCCGGCTTGCGACGGGATTATGCTCCGGGGCCGATGGATTGTCCATTTCAACCCCTCAAGACAGAACGTCTGCATAGCCAGTTTAGTCTCAACTTTGTCTGAATCAGGCAGGAGTTACGCAGTCGGAGTCTTCACCCCCACCCTAACCCTCCCCCTGAGGGGGAGGGAATTTCACAGCCAACCGAGTAAGTCCTATCGGGGTTAATGGAATCACGGAATAAGAATCATGGAAATCACAAAATCAAACGAATCATAGTTCAGACAAATAATCGAAAGGCGGTGCCCTACCTATGCTGGCGTTTGACTGGCCGCAAAAAATCGCCTACATTCATACGGGCCAGCCAACGTCGTTCCGCGATTCGGCTTGCCCTTTGGAACTGCAATTCAGCAGCACCGTGCGGTTAGTGGCGCGGCCAGCGCCGGTGTTTCAGGATTCGGCATGAAAATACACGAGTACCAGGCCAAGGAGATTTTCTCCCGCTACGGCATTCCGGTGCCCCAGGGGTCTGTGGCATCGTCCGGCAGCGAGGCCCGAACCGCTACCGAACGCTTCGGCGGCCGGGCGGTGATCAAGGCACAGGTGCACGCCGGCGGACGGGGCAAGGTCGGCGGCGTCAAAGTGGCGCAGTCTCCCGACGAGGCGGCCGCGACCGCCGACGCAATGCTCTCCACCAGCCTGGTCACCAACCAGACCGGCCCAGAGGGCGTGCCCGTGGACACGGTGCTGGTGGAGGAACTGGCGGACATTGCCAGGGAGATGTACCTGGCCCTCACGGTCGACCGCGTAGAGCGCCGGCCAGTGCTGCTGGCATCGGCATCCGGCGGAATGGACATCGAAGAAGTTGCCGCCACCAGCCCCGAGAGCATCCACACCGAGGCCATCGACCCGGTGCTGGGGCTCATGCCCTACCAGGCGCGCCGCATCGCCCGAAGGCTCGGGCTGGAGGGATCCGCCGCCTCGGCCGCCCCGGCGCTGTTCAACTCCCTCTACCAGGTCTTTGTCGACAACGACTGCACGTTGGTCGAGGTCAACCCGCTGATCGTAACCGGCGACGGAGGGCTGGTCGCGCTCGACGCCAAGATCAACCTGGACGACGACTCCATGTTCCGCCGTCCGGCACTGCGCGAGTTGAGGGACCGGGCACAGGAAGACGAGCTCGAGGCCCAGGCAGCTGAGCTGGACATCGCTTATGTAAACCTCGATGGAGACGTGGGCTGCCTGGTCAACGGCGCCGGCCTGGCGATGGCGACGCTGGACGTCACCTCGGCCGCCGGGGCAGCCCCGGCCAACTTCCTGGACGTCGGCGGTGGGGCCACCGTGGAGAAGGTCGCCAGCGCCGTTGGCATCATCCTTTCCGACGACAAGGTACGCCGCGTGCTGGTCAACATCTTCGGCGGCATCCTGCGCTGCGACATCGCCGCCGAGGGCATAGTGCTGGCCTATCGCAATGCCAACTCAAACCTGCCGGTGGTGGTCCGCATGCTGGGCACCAACGTGGACGAGGGCAAACGCATCCTGGAGGAGTCAGGGCTGCCCGTCGTGTTCACCAACACCCTCTCCGAAGCCGCCGACGCCATCAAGCGCGCGGGGTAACCATGAGCGGCCAGACATTGCCCATCTCCGATATATGGTTTGTCCGTGCGGAGAAAGCCAACGCGCTGGCCAACCACTACCTGGAGCAGGGAGTAGTTACCATGGGCTGGGGGATCGGCCCTATTGGATACGACGACTCAAAAGAGGAAATTGCACGGCGTCTGGATTCAAAATATCCTAACGAAAAACCCAGAACCATCCAGTCATGGGCCGCTGAAATCCTGAGATTCATCAAAGAAATTGGAGTAGGTGATGCCGTGGCGACAATTTCTTCTCCACAAGGTGAGAGCCGTCTATGTCATGTCGGAATAATTCAGTCTCTCCTGTTTACTATGGAGCCTAGCCCTCTCTATGAACAGCACGATATTGACTACGTCCGTCAAGTAAAGTGGTTATATCATGTTCCTACTGATGTTCTGTCAGAGTTCACTCAGAGACGGTTAAGCATCCCGCTAACTCTGCACAGGCTCTCCTCAGAGGCGAGCGCTGAACTGAGACAGCACTGCCCTTAGCAAGACCCTCACTCTGGATAGATGCACCGACCTATCAAATGGCAACCATCAAAGAACTTACTTGTCATATGGAGCATCCCTGAATGGGTATTCTGGTAGACGAAAACACTCGCGTTATGGTGCAGGGCATCACTGGCCGTGAGGGCAGCTTTCACGCCCGCAACTGCATGGCCTACGGCGCAAACGTGGTCGCCGGCGTGACGCCGGGGCGTGGCGGTTCGCTGTTCGAAGAAAAGGTGCCGGTCTTCAACTCGGTGGAGGAGGCCGTGGCCGAGACCGCAGCGAACATGGCCCTCATTTTCGTGCCGCCTCCTTTTGCGGCCGATGCCATCGTCGAGTCGGCCGACGCGGGTGTGCCCCTGATCGCCTGTATCACCGAGGGTGTGCCGGCGCTGGACATGGTGCGGGTGGCCCGCTACCTCGAGGACCAGCCGGTGCGCCTGATTGGTCCCAACTGCCCGGGCCTCATCAACCCCGGCGCCCGCTGCAAGGTGGGCATCATGCCTGGAGCAATCCACCTGCCGGGACGGACTGGCATCGTTTCCCGCAGCGGCACCCTGACCTACGAGGCAGTGGGGCAGCTCACCGGCTTGGGAATCGGACAGTCGACCTGCGTCGGAATTGGGGGCGATCCTATCATCGGCACTAGTTTCGTTGAGGTCCTGCGCCTTTTCCAAGAGGATGACGACACCGATGCCGTCGTGCTGATCGGCGAGATCGGCGGGAATATGGAGCAGGAAGCCGCCGCCTTTATCGGGGCCGAGTTCACCAAGCCCATCGCAGCGCTGGTGGTGGGCGCATCCGCTCCTCCCGGCAAGCGCATGGGCCACGCCGGGGCGATCATCACCGGCGAAAGCGCCACCGCCGAGGCCAAGATGAGGGCGTTCAGGGAGGCCGGCGCAAACATCATTCCCACCCCTGCCGACATCGGCAGCACCGCCCTCGAAATGCTTCGCGCCAATGGCCTGGCCGGCTGAGAACGGCCTTGCCCGGGAACGGTGGTCATGAAACCGGCAAGATCGTTCTGGCGGGAGTATCTATTCGCGCTGATGACACGCAACCATCGTTCCAGGCCGTAAGGAGCCGGGATGCCCTACGCTGAGATCAACGGCATAAACATTCATTACGAGGTCCGAGGTTCGGGCGCGCCCCTGCTGATGATGGCTCCGGGCGGGTTCGACTCAACTATCGAGAAATGGGCCACCTCCGGCGTATGGGCCGACCTGAAGCCACTGGAAACCCTCACCAGCCGCTACACCTGCATCGCCTACGACCGGCGCGAGGCGGGGCTGTCCGGGGGCCGAGTGGAGCGCGTATCGTGGAGCACCTACGCCCACGAGGCCAAGGGGCTGCTGGACCTGCTGGACATCCCCCAGGCGTTCGTGCTGGGGGGATGCATGGGCTGCTCCACCGCCACGGCCTTCGGCGTCACGTACCCCGAGACGACCCTGGGACTGCTGCTGCACTGGCCCGTTGGAGGCGTTCGCTGGCGGCAGAACGGACTCGACCGCTTCCAGTCTCACGTGGATTATGTGAAATCAAAGGATCTCGAATCAGTGGTTGCCCTGGCCAGGAAGAGCGGCAGCTTCTGGACAGAGCCCAAGGCCGGGCCATGGGCGTCGACCATCTGCGCCGACGAGTCCTTCGCCGACAGCTTTGCCGGTCAGGACGCTAACCGCTACCTGGCAATGGTGGCGCTGATGGGACAGGCGCTTTTCGACCGTGACACCGCCACAGGGCCCGAGCCAATAGAGCTTATGGCGCTGCGGGTACCCACCGTCATAATTCCCGGCGCCGATGCCTCCCACGCCACCAGCGCAGCACGTTACCTGCAGGAGTGCCTCGAGGGTTCGGTGTACCACGACGTTCCGTTGGAGCAGCAGACGCCCGACGCGTTGCGGCAGTGGATCATCGAATTCATGGAGTCGAACGCTGTGGTCGAGGCTGGCTGAATCCGGGCAAATTCTTGTCATTTCAGAAGTACGGAAGGTTGATGGAGTACGAAACAGTAATCGGGCTGGAGGTCCACGTACAGCTGCAGACGCAGAGCAAGATGTTCTGCTCCTGTCGTGCCGATTATCAGAGCGCGCCGGTGAACAGCCGGGTGTGTCCCGTCTGCCTCGGCCTGCCCGGAGCGCTGCCAGTGATCAACCGGAAGGCCGTCGAATACACCATAATGACCGGCCTTGCCCTGAATTGCGAAATCCCGCGGACCACCAAGTTCGACCGCAAGAACTACCCGTACCCGGACCTGATGAAGGGCTACCAGATCTCCCAGTACGATCTGCCCATTGCCGTCACTGGCAAGCTGCAGATCGAGACCGAAGGCTCAACCAAGGCCATTGGCGTGACCCGCGTACACCTCGAGGAGGATGTGGCCAAGATGGCCCACTTCCCGGCGGACGACGGCGGCTATAGCCTGGTCGATGTGAACCGCTCTGGCGTACCATTGATGGAGATTGTCAGCGAGCCTGACATTCGCTCAGCCGAGGAAGCCCGCTCCTACCTGACGACGCTGCATTCCATGCTGCAATACCTCGGTGTCACCACCGGCAACATGCAGGACGGTAGCTTCCGCTGCGACGCCAACATCAGCATCCGCCCAGCGGGCAGCGACGAATTCGGCAACCGCACCGAGATCAAGAACGTGAACAGCTTCCGTTCGGTCTATATGGCCCTGAACTACGAGGTCCAACGTCAGCAGCGAGTGCTGGAGGACGGCGGCCGTGTGGTACAGGAAACCCGTGGCTGGCTGGAGGACCGGGGCGTAACGGTGTCCCAGCGCAGCAAGGAGGACGCCCACGATTACCGCTACTTTCCGGAACCCGACCTGCCGCCGCTGGACGTTGAGCCCTCCTGGGTGCAGGAACTGCAAGCGGCTCTTCCGGAGCTGGCGCCCCAGCGGTGCTCGCGGTTCCAGGAGGAGTACGGCCTGTCCCAATACGACGCGAGTCTTCTCACCGTAAGCAAAGCAATGGCCGACTATTTCGAGTCGGCCGTCGGCTTGCCTGATCTTCGGGGGCAGGCCCTGGAGTCCCATGCAAAGCAGGTGGGCAACTGGATTCTGGGGGACCTCAGCGGCCTCCTCAACTCGGAAAACCGCGACATCTCGGAGTGCCCCGTATCCGCGGAAAGTCTGGTAGAGTTGATAGGACTGGTCAACGAGGGAACCATCAGCGTAACCATGGCTAAGACTGTGCTGGAGGAGGCCTACAGCTCCGGCGCCTCCCCGAAGACAATCGTGACGGAGCGGGGATACACCCAGATCAGCGACACCTCGTCGGTCGAGCCGGCGGTCCGTGAGGCACTCGACGCCAACCCTCGCGCCGTTGAGGATTACCTGGGCGGCAAGGAATCGGCGGCAAAGTTCCTCGTTGGACAGGTGATGAAAATCACTCGAGGGCAGGCCAAACCGGACCTGGTCAATCAGTTGGTAGCCGACGCCCTCGATCGGGCGAAAGCAGAAGCGAGCTGAACCGCGCATTATTTCCCCCCACATCCTGAGGCAAGGATTGGGCCGGATGGAAACCTGAACTGACGTCGAATACTTGGTGATGGGTTAGATGGACACAATAATCCTGATAGTGCAACTGCTGATATCGGTGGTCCTGGTGCTGATCATCCTCGCGCAGGTGAAGGAGGGCAGCGGCGGGCTGTTCGGATCCGCTCAGTCCACCGTGAGGACCCGGCGCGGAGCGGAAAAGACACTTTTCCAGATGACCATCGTGCTGTCGACTGTGTTCCTTGTGCTGTCAATTGTGGTTGTGCGGCTGTAGGACCATCCACTGGCAGGGCTTCTCCGCCCTGGAACGGACCTGATGGCAACATCGTTGCTGGTATTCACCACCGATTTCGGGCTGACTGATTCCTATGCCGGAGTGATGAAGGGCGTTGCCCTGGGCATCAACCCGGATCTCACCCTCATCGACCTCACCCACCAGATCGCGCCGCAAAACGTATTCCAGGGTTCTTTTGCCCTGGGCGTGAGTTACCGGTACTTTCCCCCGGACTCCATCCACATCGCGGTTGTGGACCCGGGCGTCGGCACATCCCGCCGTCCGGTCCTGCTCCAGACGCCCCACGGATCGTTCGTGGCGCCGGACAACGGGCTGCTGAGCCGGGTTCTTGACGACTATATTCTCAACGCTCCCATAGCCTCTGGCCCCGTTGAACTTCCTCCGGCCCTGCGGGCATATCACCTGACGAACCCGGACTACTGGCTGCACCACGTCAGCAGCACCTTTCACGGGCGCGACATTTTCACTCCTGTGGGCTCGCACCTGTCCTTGGGAGTGCCTCCCGAGTCCATGGGTGAGGCCACTGACACGCTCGAATACATCCCAGTCCCACGGCCCAGGATCAACGACGAGGGCATCCGGGGCGAGATCATGTACGACGATATCTATGGGAACCTCATCAGCAACATCCCCTGGAACCTGATCGAGGGCCGCTCCATTGCCGAAGTCCGAATCAGGGGACGTTCCATTCCCCGCCTGTCCCGCACGTTCAACGACAGGCCAACCTCCGGTCTCATAGCGCTGGTCGGCAGCCACGGCTACCTGGAAGTGGCCGTTCCCAACGGGAATGCGGCCGATGCCCTGCCGGCGGGGCCGGGCGAGCCGATAGGCGTGACCTTCGCGGCGGGCTGATTCGCTTTCTATTGACATAGGTTGCCCTCGTGCTAGTATGAGGAAACTTTCGCCCATTGCGGCTTTCGAATCCAGAATTCGTATTTCGGGGGTAGTATGGACCTCGACCGCGCCATGCTTTTGAAGCTTTATCGCACCATGAAGACCATCCGCGACTTTGAAGAGCGCGGAATCCCTGAAACCGGACAACGCGGCATGTCAGCCTCAGTCCACTCCTCAGCAGGACAGGAGGCCGTGCCCACCGGCGTCTGCGCCAACCTGACTGATGACGACTACATCGGCAGCACTCATCGCGGGCACGGCCACTGCATCGCCAAGGGCGTCGACCCCAAGGGCATGATGGCCGAGCTGTTCGGTCGCGCCACTGGGCCCAACAAGGGCAAGGGCGGCTCCATGCACATCGCCGACATGAGCAAGGGCATGCTGGGCACCAATGGCATCGTGGCCGGCAGCGTCCCCCTGGCCGTCGGCGCTGCTCTCACCTCCAAGCTGCGGCACAACAACCAGCGGGTGGCCGTGGCGTTCTTCGGAGACGGTGGCGCCAACCAGGGCGTGCTGCACGAGTGCATGAATCTCGCCTCTGTCTGGAAGCTGCCGGTGATCTTCTGCTGCGAGAACAACGGCTACGCAGAGTCCACCCCTGTGGAGTACGCCTCGTCGGTGGAAAGAATTGCCGACCGGGCCGCCGGATACAGCATGCCGGGATTCACCGTGGACGGAATGAGCGTCTTCGACGTCTACGAGGCCGCGTACCACGCCGTGGCCCGGGCCCGGGCCGGCGACGGGCCGACCATGCTTGAGTGCCGGACCTACCGGTACTACGGCCACACCGTGTTCGACAATCCGCTCTCCTACCGCACCGCCGAAGAGGAGGAGCACTGGCGGGGGCGCGACCCGCTCAAGGTCTTCCGCGAAACGGTGGTTCCACAGGGCGAAATCACCGCCGAGGAACTGGACGCCATCGACGCTGAGACCGCCGCACTCATGGAGGAGGCGGTAAAGTTCGCCGACGAGAGCCCTCTGCCCGAACCCCACGAGCTCTACGAGGACGTTTATGTCGACTATCCTTTGGACATGATGCGCCGCGGCGTAAACATGCCTGCCTAGTCGCCGTCCAAAGAATTGTCCCCTCCCCCTCAGGGGGAGGGTTAGGGTGGGGGTGAATTCCCCCCTACCATCAAACCCCATCTGCAGGAGCTAAGCGATGACGACAGCCACCGCCACCAGGGAATTGCAGGTACGCGAGGCCATCAACGAGGCCATCCGTCAGGAGATGGAACGCGACGAGACCGTCATTATCATGGGCGAGGAAATCGCCGGTGGCGCTGGCCGCGAGCATCTCGGCATCGTCGACGCATGGGGCGGCCCCTTCCGCACCACCGTCGGCCTGATCCAGCAGTTCGGCAACCAGCGAGTGCTGGACACTCCCCTATCCGAGGCCGCCTTCGTTGGCACCGCAATCGGCGCCGCATCAACGGGAATGCGCGCCATTGCCGAGCTGATGTTCGTCGACTTCATCGGCGTCTGCATGGACCAGATGCTGAACAATGCTGCCAAGATGCGCTACATGTTCGGCGGCCAGGTCAAGGTTCCATTCGTAATGCTCACTCGCATCGGGGCCGGTTTCGGAAGTGCCGCCCAGCACTCCGAGTCCTACTACTCCATATTCAGCCACATACCGGGCCTGAAGGGAGTTGCGCCTTCCGACCCCTATACCGCCAAGGGGCTTTTGACCGCGGCCATCCGCGATGACGACCCGGTGGTGTTCTTCGAGCACAAGGGCCTGTATACCAACCGCGGCCCGGTGCCGGAAGAACCCTACACCTACCCCATCGGCAAGGCCCGCACCATTCGACAGGGGACCGACGTCACACTCGTCGGCATCTCCAAGATGACCTGGACGGCCAACAACGCCGCCGAGGAGCTGGCCAAGGAAGGCATCAACGCCGAGGTCGTCGACCTGCTGAGCATCTCGCCCATCGACTACGACCACGTGCTGGAGTCGGTTCGCAAGACTCACCGGCTCGTGGTGGTGGACGAGGACACGCCGGTCTGCAGCCTGGCCTCGGAAATCTGCGCCCGCGTGGCCGAGGAGGGCTTCGACTACCTCGATGCTCCTCCCTCCCGCGTTACCTCGCCCCACACGCCGGTGCCGTACAGCCGCGCGCTGGAGAACATCTACTTGCCCAACGAGGAGCGGGTGGTCAATACGGCAAGAGGCCTGTTCCGCTAGACAAACCCGAGCCATCAAACTCAGAGGCCGCGCAGGGGCAGGTGTTAAGCCTGCCCCTGATGGCTTAAATCAAAGGCAATATTGGATAATTCGTCAGGAGGGGCGCACAACTGTGCGCCCCTACGTTCAACTCCCTATCCGGACCCTGCCGGTGGAGAGGCGACTTGAGGCGACTTGACTACAGACTGCTGATCCTGGGGGCAGGCTTCTCCATCCTGTTCTTCAGCGGAGGGTCCCGTTTTGCTTTCGGGCTGATGCTCAAGGACATGTCGGAAGACCTTGAGGTCAGCCGGTCCACGCTGTCCCTGGCAGTCACGATGTTCATGGTCGTGTCCGCCGTTGCAATGCCCCTCGTTGGCCGCCTCGTGGACCGCTGGAGCCTGCGTGGCACGATTGCCATCGGCACGGTCGGCGGAGCCGCGGGGCTGGCACTGATGGGACAGGTCCATTACTCGTGGCAGGTCTTCCTTGTCTACGGGGTTATCTACGCTCTTGGAAACTCGGGGACGTCCATCGCGCCCGTGGTGGTGATGGTCAGCCAGTGGTTTATCGAGCGGCGGGGAGTCGCCACCAGTGTTGCAGTATCCGGAAACGCCATCGGTCAACTCTTTATCGTGACCGCCCTTGCCTCGCTGCTGGTAGCAATAGGATGGCGGTGGTCCTATTCGATACTGGCGGTGGCAAACGTGGCGATTCTCTTGCCGGTGACCCTGCTCATCGTGCGGCCCCCTCCATCTCAGCCGGAGACGGTGCCAGCGCCAACGCCGAACGTTACACCAGGCGAGACCGACTCCGAACCCTCTCCTCAACCGCTGACTTTCAGGCAGGCCCTGTCCTCCCGCCCCTTCCTTTTGCTGATGGCCATATACACAGTGTGCGGCTTTCAGGATTTCTTTGTAGCAACCCACATCGTGGCCTTTGCTCAGGACAAGGGGGTAGGAGATTTCCTGGCGGGCAACCTGCTGGCATGGATGGGAATGATGGGGCTGTTGGGCGTTCTGGTGGCCGGCGTAATGGCGGACGCATTCGGGGCCTCCCGCCCCACCGCCCTCTGCTTTGTGATGCGCATCGGGATCTTCGCCCTGATACTGCTGGCGCAGAACACGTCGGCGATAGTGGCCTTCGGCCTGCTCTACGGCTTCACGTTCCTGATCACCGCCCCGCTAACCGTGGTCTTCTTGGGCAACATCTACGGCCCGCATCGCCTGGGCACTCTCACTGGCACCGTTTCCATGATCCACCAGATCATGGGCGGCCTGGGTGCCTTCGCCGGCGGCTGGATCTATGACAAGACGGGTGACTACGATGCCGCCTTCGTCCTGATGCTCGCGCTGTCGATCGCCGCCACAGTGCTGACGTTCGCGGTGCGTGAGCCGCTCTTCAGACGCCACAGGACACCCCTGGGCGCGGCGGTGTGCTGACAGCAATCGACTGCCCGACAGGACTATTGCGATTGATGGCGGCCGCGTGAGCTAGTAGGATGAACGAGTGGAATATGAGTGGGACGAAGCGAAGCGCCTAAGCAATCTGGAAAAACATGGGCTGGACTTCTGGAGCATGTATTCTTTCGAATGGGACACTGCCTTAGTCGAGGATAGTCCCCGAGGTGGAGAACTACGCTGGGTAGCTACCGGTTTCATCGGGGGCCGACTCCACCTGGTGACATACACGCAGCGTGGGGAAAGGCGCCGCATTATCAGCTTACACAAAGCCAACCGAAGAGATAGAAGGAAATATGAACGAGAACGCTGATATAGACAGCCTGCCTTTCGCCGAATACGCCGCGCTTATGGCAGAAAAAGGCGCCAAAGAGTATGGAAACCCCGGTACACCCAAGTTGTCGTTTGAGGAACTTGTAGCGAGCGACATGACATTTCGTGAGATCGAGTCGGAGTATGGGGAGGAGACTGCGATAAATGCCGGTATCGCCAGAGACCCGGATGCCAGAGAGCTAACGAAAGAGGATTTTGCACGAATGCGCCCAGCCCTTGAGGTCGTGCCGGACCTGGTGGAGAAGTCTCTCAGGAGAAAGTGCAAAGAGAATCCATCCGAGAGGATCTACGTCAACGTCGCCATCGACAGCGACACCCTAACCCACTTCCTCGATGAGGCCGGCCCGGCCTGGCATGAGCGGCTCAATGACACTCTGCGCAAGGCGGTCTTTGGCTCGGAAGACCCCTAGTGGAACAGCAGGCCGCCGTTGACGTTGTAGGCCTGCCCAGTCACGAATGACGCTTCGTCGCTCGCAAGGAAGGAGACGACGTTGGCCACGTCCTGCGGCTCGGCGATGCGGCCCAGCGGGCTCGACTGGGCGCCTGCCTGGACGATCTGGCTCCGAAACTCCTCCTGAGTTATGCCTCGGTCAGCAGCCTGGTCCCGCTCCCAGTAGCTCATGCGATCGGTGTTGATCGGCCCGGGGCAGACGGCGTTGACCGTGATGCCGTAGGGCGCCAGGTCCAGCGCCGACGCCTGTGTCAGTCCCAGCACCGCGAACTTCGAAGCGCTGTAGGCCGCGCCCGTGGCGCTGGCTTGCTTGGAAGCGTTGGAGGCGATGTTGATGATGCGGCCGCCATTGCCTGCCTCGATCATTCGCTGGCCAACCTCCTTGGTCAGCAGGAACGGAGCGGTGGTGTTGATACGCAGGAAATGCTCCCAGACCTCCTGCTCAAGTTCCGTTACCGGCACCTTGTCCCTGCCAATGATGGCTCGTGCGTTGTTTACCAGAATGTCGATTCGCCCGAAGTGGTCCACAACCTGGTCGACCATTCGCTCGATCTGCGCGCTGTCTCCGAGATCGCAGTAGACCGGGTACGCGCCCCGACCTTCGGCCTCCACCTCCTCACGCACGGCGTCGATCCCCCGCCAGCTGTTCCGCACCTCGGCGGGCGGCAGGTCCTCCGTCTCACGATGAACGTCGGACAGGGCAATGTCTGCACCCAGACCGGCCAGCTTCAAGACGGTGGCCCGTCCCACGCCGCGCATTCCACCGGCGCCGGTTACCAGCGCCACTTTTCCTTCCAGTCCTGCCATCACAGTGCCTCCGAAGTCGATTTGATCCGCGTACTTGCGGAGCAGTATAAGCCACCGCCTCGCCTTGACACGGGAGGTCGCGGCCCTATGATAGGCCCAATCACTCAGGCAGGAGGGCGCATGGCTACGTCGCTGATTCGTGGAAAGTACGTGATCTGCGAGGCGGGAACCGGGGAATCCGGGAGCCACGTCATCACTGACGGCGCGGTGCTGCAGCGCGACGGCGTCATCGAGGCCGTGGGCACCTACAACGAGCTGAAGGACCGGCAGGTGGACGAGGTTGTCGGCGGTCCGGGCTTTCTGGTGATGCCGGGAATGACCAACGCCCATCATCACGGGCGCGGCGTGTCCACCTTCCAGTTCGGGACTGTTGACGGATGCCTCGAGTCCTGGATCGTGGAGGGATGGGGCAGGCGTCCCGTCGACTGGCACCTGATCACCCTCTACACGGCCATCCAGATGATAAAGTCCGGCACCACCAACGTTATGTACAACCATCCACGAACGCCCACCAGCGGCATGGTCGAGGAATCGGAGCAAGTCCTTCGGGCGTTCGGCGATGCAGGAATGCGGACGGCCTACTCGGTCTACTACCGCGGCCAGAACCGCGTGGTGTACCAGGACGACGAGGCTTTCCTCTCCGGACTGCCGACGGACCTGTCGGACGCTGTGCGCCAGTACCTGGGAGTAACGGACATCTCGGAGGACGAGTATTTTGGATTCACAGAGTCCTTCCGCGACAGCCACGGCCCCGAGGCGTCGGGAGGGATGGTGTCCGTGCTGCTCAGCCCCAGCAATGTTCAGTGGGTGTCCGATGATTTCTTTTTCCGCACCAAGGAACTGGCCACACGCTACGGCTCTGCCGTTCACATGCACCTGGTGGAGAGCTGGTACCAGAAGGAGTACGGCATACGCAGGTGGGGCAAGACCCCCGTCGCTCACCTGGCCGACCTGGGTTTCCTGGGCCCGGAACTCTCCTGCGCCCACTCGGTATGGCTCACCGAGAACGACATCGAGCTGCTGGCGGCCTCCGGCACGACCGTGTGCCACAATCCCAGCTCCAACCTGCGGCTCAAGAACGGAATCGCCCCGGTCAACGCCATGCTTTCCGGCGGCGTGAACGTGGCCATGGGCACCGACAGCACGGCGCTGAACGACGACGACGATATGCTGCAGGAAATGCGCCTGGCATCGAAGTTGCACCGCCAGCCCGGCCTCGAGCGCCCGGCAATGGACGCCCACCAGGCCCTGCGCCTGACGACGGCCAACGCCGCCCGGCCCACGGGATTTGACGGCCGCATCGGGGTGCTGGAGCCGGGCCGGTACGCCGACATGGTGTTGCTGGACTGGGAGGCCATGACCGCACCCTACTTCGAGGGCACGGGCGACTCAGCTGCCGACGCCGTGAACGCCGTAGTCTACCGGGGCAAGTCGACGCACGTGGACACGGTGGTAATCAACGGAGTGGTGGTACTGCGCGGCGGCCGTTCGGCAATCGCCGACGAGGATACGGTGATCGCGGAACTCCGCGACCAGCTTTCGCGACCCATCGAAGAGGAAACCGTTGCCACCAGGAACATGGCGGCCCGGCTGCTGCCATACATCCACCAGTTCTACGATGACTGGAGCATCCCGTCCGATGGTGCCCATTATTTCTACAACGGGCGGTAGCAACGCCAAGCGTCTCGTTCACTTGCCTATGATAGTATGGAGTCGGCGCAAAGCCGCCTGAATGAACTGCAATGAGGAGGAACTTGCTTTGGCTACTGTAGGGAGCGGCAAGTACACCTACGAGGTAATCGAGGACTGGGCAAGGCTGCCCGACCACATCACGTTCAGCAACGTCAGTGCCGTTGCCACCGACTCCCAGGACAGGGTCTATGCCTTCCATCGAGCCGACCCTCCAGTGGTGGTCTTCGATCGCGACGGCAACTACCTGAGTTCCTGGGGCACCGGCCGGTACGAGAACCCCCACGGCATATACATCGCGGATGACATCGTTTACCTGACCGACCGCGAGGGGAGCATCGCGCAGAAATGCACGCTGGACGGCACGCCGCTGCTGACCATCGGCACGCCCGGCGTCTTCTCGGACACCGGCTGCGAGGTCGCGGGCGAGGTGTGCCCACGTTCCGCCGGGCCGTTCAACTACCTGACCGAGTTGGTGCCATCGCCCAGTGGCGACCTGTACGTGTCCGACGGCTACCGCAACGCACGGGTGCATCGCTTCAGCGCCGCCGGTGACCTCATCTCCTCGTGGGGCGAGCCTGGCAAGGGCGGCCCCAACCAGTTCCACCTGCCCCACAGCCTCATCGTGGGACAGGATGGCCGCATCTACCTGTGCGACCGCGAGAACAGTCGGGTGCAGGTGTTCTCTCCCGACGGCGAGTACATCACCATGTGGACTGATATGCAGCGTCCGCTGGACATATCCCAGGACAGCGAGGGCATCTTCTACACCAGCGAGCGACCCGAGGACGGCAAGCCGCCACAGATCAGCGTGCTCGACGGCGAGGGCAAAGTGCTGGAGCGGTTCCCGGGACGATCGGCCCACGGGTCCTGGGTGGACGCGCACGGCGACCTCTACCTGGCCCTCACCTCCGAGAAAAGCGTCGATAAGTACGTCCGCGTCGGCTAGCCAACCCCCGAAATTCCCTCTCCGGTCTCAGCAGTCCCTCCCCCTGAGGGGAAGGGTTAGAGTGGGGGTGAACCGTCGAGGGAAATTACCGCTCCGGCAAGCACATCCAGAGATTGTCCGAGGAAGGGAAATGAGCACAGGCGCCGATTCCCGTAAGCCCGAATTCACAACGCTCTCCGGCCTGGAGGTCAAGCCAGTCTACGAGCCAGAAACAGCGTCCGCGATCGACTTCGAGCGCGATCTCGGTCGGCCGGGCGAATTCCCCTTCACCCGTGGCCCATATCCGGACATGTACCGGGGCCGTCTGTGGACTCGCCGCCAGATTGCGGGCTTCGGCACGCCGCAAGCCACCAACGAGCGCTACCGGTTCCTGCTGGAGCACGGCCAGAACGGTATCAGCACCGATTTCGACCATCCGACCCTGACCGGCTACGACTCCGACCACGAGCTAGCCGAGGGCGAGGTGGGTCGGCTGGGCGTGGCCATCGACACGGTCCACGACATGAACGACCTGTTCCACGAAATTCCGCTGGACCAGGTCAGCGTCTCCCTGACCATCAACCACCCCGCCATCGTTCTGCTCAGCATGTTCGTCGCCGTGGCCCAAAAGCGCGGCGTGGACTGGTCGGCCCTGCGGGGCACGGTTCAGAACGATTCTCTCAAGGAATTTCATGGCCAGAAGACCTTTGCCCTGGGTCCGGAGCCGTCCCTGAAACTCACCACCGACATTGTTGAGTTCTGCACGGCCAACGTCCCCAACTGGTATACGATCTCCATATCCGGCTACCACACGCGGGAGAGCGGCTCCGACGCAGTGCAGGAGCTGGCATTCACCATCGCCCAGGGCATGGCCTACGTGGAATCGGCGCTGGCCCGGGGCATGCCTGTAGACAGCTTCGCCCCACGGCTGTCGTTCTTCTTCGGGGTGCATAACGACCTGTTCGAGGAGATCGCCAAGTTCCGCGCCGCCCGCCGCATGTGGGCGCGGGTGATGATGGAACGCTACGGCGCCACTCGTCCCGAGTCAATGCGCATGCGTTTCCATACCCAGACGCTGGGGTCGACACTGATGCGGCAGGACGCCCAGAACAACATCGCGCGGGGCACGCTGCAGGCACTGGCCGCCGTGCTGGGCGGCACCCAATCGCTCCACGTCAGCGGCTACGACGAGGCCTACGACATACCGTCGGAGGAGGCCATGCGAATGTCGCTGGCGACGCAACTGATCATCGCCCACGAGTCCGGCGCGGCCGCCACCGCCGATCCCCTGGGAGGGTCGCTGTTCGTGGAATCCCTGACCAACGACATGGAGAATGCCGCACTGGAATACATCGGTCGCATCGACGAATTGGGCGCCGGTTCAATGCGCGACGGCATGCTCCGGGCAATAACCAGCGGCTACATCGAGCGGGAGATCGCCCGGTCAGCCTACGAGTACCAGCAGCGCATCGAATCGGGTCGACAGGTGGTTGTCGGCCTGAACCAGTACCAGTCAGAATCGCAGCAGAAGCTGGAACTGTTCCAGTTTGACCCGGAAGAGGAGGAATGGCAGAGGTCCCGCTTGGCCGAGGCGCGCAGCAACCGCAGTCCCGCTGACGTGCGCGGTGCCCTGTCCACGCTGAAGCAGGCCGCCAGGGACGACGCCAACCTGGTTCCTGGCACCCTGGCAGCCGTTCAGTCCATGGCAACCGAGGGCGAGATTCTCGACACCCTGCGCGACGTCTACGGCGAGTACGTCGACCCGGGAGTGTTCTGACGGAAACAAAATTGTGCCGAGGATGAAGAAATCGGTGGGAACGTTCAGCGTACAGCTTGAGGTGGGCAACCCATCCCACGAGGAGTTCGTGGCAGTGGAGGCCTTGGTGGACACAGGGGCCATCTACACCATGCTCCCCGAAGACCTGCTGGACAGGCTTAGTGTGCCCCGACTGGAAACTGACATTTTCGAGTTGGCTGACGACAGCCTGGTCGAATACTGGATCGGCAGCGCGTCAGTTCGCGTTCAAGGACGGACGTTGCCGGTGCCCGTGGTCTTCGCCCGTCCTGACAACACACCGCTGCTGGGGGCAACAACCCTGGAGATATTCCGGCTTGTGGCTGACCCAGTCAACGAACAGCTGATTCCCGCGCCGCGAATCCGCGCCCGTTTTTTCTAGCGCCGATAACTCAGGATTCAGGCAACTATGGAAATCGTCCCTCGCCCAGATTTCAAAGACGCACGCAGCATTCCCGCGAAATTCAACCGGTACGATCCGAGGTCGGATAAATTCAACGAGCGAGAGGTGATCGTAAACCTCAGGGATTGCGCCCGCATACGTGCGCCCGCCGTGATGTGGTGCGCCGTGTACCTGCTGCTGGCGAAGCGGCGGGGCAGCGACTGCGTACTCATCGCCCCTAGAGACGAGGATACTGTATTGAGCCTTGCTAACACAGGCTTGCCGGGCCTATTGCTTGCTGCAAACATTGCTGTAGAAAACGCCAGGGACAATACCGTCAGTTCATCAGAGACGATTTTGCCCCTTACCAGATTTGACTCGTCGACGGCGGAAGATTTGACCGACCGTCTGCACGTTACTCTGTCCAGCCGCAGGCTGGGTTCAGCAAACATGTACCCTGAGGTCATAGAAACATTTTCTGAGCTGGCGAACAATGCAGCGGAGCATTCCGGTTCAGAGATTGGCTCCTTTGGGCTCGTTCAGTTCGTCTCCTCGGGAGAGGACCGCCAGTTTCTCATTACTGTCGGCGATGGTGGTGTCGGAATACATGAGTCCCTGGAACGCAATCCAAGGCATCGGGAAAATTTCGGTTTTGAATGGGCCGCTATCAGGAGAGCGACAGGAGAACTGGTCAGTGGTACCCTAAATCGCAACCGGGGCATCGGACTGTTCAGCGCCTTTGATGAGTCCCAACGACCTGGCAGGGAATTAATAGTACACTCGGGCAGGGGCATCATCGACCTGAGTCACGATTCACAAGCCAGAATGATACGGGCCAATCTGTTTCCTGGAACAATGGTATTTGTTTCAATGCCGACGTAAGGTTTCGTAATGACGAAG
The DNA here is from genome assembly GCA_965207865.1 of Dehalococcoidia bacterium. GTDB lineage: Bacteria > Chloroflexota > Dehalococcoidia > Lucifugimonadales > UBA3495 > VXOI01. The sequence continues at coordinate 1,277,718 of CBDBNP010000008.1, read as the reverse complement.
GTCAGTGTAGTTGAAGCGGTGGCTAAAGACGTTCCGCTACTGACGTCCAGAAGTTCAGCGAGGAAAATCAAGGCTGCCCTGGAATTGGAGAATCAGATTCATTTTCCGGACAACAGCCTTAGCTTGGACTTCAGCGGAGCAGAAGGCGTCGCCCCGTCCTTTCTGGACGAGGCTCTGCTGGTGGCCGAGGAGTACCTCCGCAAATGCGGACAACCCGATGCCGCCATAATTTTCGGCCAGCCCCCGACAACCTTGGCCGCCAAGCACCACGCCATCGCTCGGGCCCACGGCCGGACGCTGGTGGTCAATGAAGACTGTGACTGGGAATTTCGCAAGATCTAGTTTCTGCACGGGGTTGCCTGAATTACGGAGCGGCTTAAGAAGTTGACCAGACAAAACGAACACACACCCCCCAGGGTACTGCTCGCCAAGATGGGTCTGGACGGCCACGACCGTGGCGTGAAAGTCATCGCCCGCGCCATGCGTGACGCTGGTTTCGAAGTCGTCTACATGGGGATGCGGGTGACCGCAGACCAGATTGCACAGACCGCCGTGCAGGAGGACGCCGACGTGCTCGGCATCAGCATCCTGTCGGGGGCGCACATGCGACTCATGCCACGCCTGACCAAGGCCCTGGACGACAGGGGGCTGTCCGACGATCTGCTGCTGCTGGTTGGCGGCACCATCCCGGAGGACGATGTGGAGCCTCTGCGGGAAATTGGGGTGGACGGTGTATTTCCCGTCGGCAGTTTTACCAGCGAAATGATCGACTTCATCCGGGCCAATGTTCAACGGCACGATTAGGCAGAGTGCTCCAAATGCCTGAAATGAATTGGCCCCCTCAGTACCCCCCCGGTTACGTTCCCGGTCCGGACCAGGAACACTGGTCCCCTGGACTGGAAACCATGCCCCCGGAGCAGCGAGACAGCGTCATCCTGGCCAAGCTGGCGGAACAGGTCCGGTACGCGTACCGGAATTCGGGATTCTATCGGGAGTTCTATTCCGGTGCTCCGGTGGACCCCGAAAACTTGCGCAGCCTGGAAGAATTCGCCCAACTCCCCATACTGACCAAGGACGAAATCAGGAGGGAGCAGGAAGAGCACCCTCCATACGGCCGCTTCCTCTGCGTACCTCCTGACCAGGTCTTCCGGGTGCACGGCACCTCGGGCACCACGGGCCGTCCCACTGTGTTCGGCATCGGCCGAGATGACTGGGACCGCATCGCCGAGGCCCACGCCCGCATCCTGTGGGGTGCCGGCCTGCGCCCCGACGACATGGTGATGGTGGCCGCCGTGTTCAGCCTCTACGTCGGCAGCTGGGGTGCCCTTGTGGGAGCGGAACGGCTGGGGGCCACCTGCTTCCCGTTCGGCAGCGGGGCTCCGGGGCAGACGGAGCGGGCAGCCGAGTGGTGCGCGATGGTCAAGCCTACCGCCCTTTACGGCACGCCGTCCTACGCCCTCTATCTCGCTGAGACCACCCGGCAGATGGGCCTCGACCCGCTGCAGGATTTCGGGTTCCGGTTCATGTTCTTTTCGGGGGAACCGGGGGCCAGCGTCCCCGCCACCCGCAGGCTGATCGAGGACACCTTCGGCTGCTACGTCGTTGACCAGGGCAGCATGGCAGAGATGACCCCCTGGATGAGCAATTCCGGCTGCCGACACCTGGAAACGGGCATGCACCTCTGGCAGGACATCGTATACACGGAGCTGGTCGACCCGGAATCTCGGAGAAATCTCCCCATGGGTGCGGAGGGAGTCCCGGTGTACTCCCACACCGAGCGCACATCTCAACCGATGATCCGTTACTGGTCCGGCGACATCGCACAGTGGGACATGATCGATTGCCCTTGCGGTCGCACCTACCCTACGTTGACCAGGGGCATCTACGGACGAGCCGACGATATGATCATCGTGCGGGGCCAGAACGTGTTCCCGTCCCGCATCGAGGACATTCTGCGCAGCATGGACGTGTTCGGCGGCGAGTTCCGGTTGCTGCTGGAGCGGGAGCGCGGAGAGCTGGACCGCCTGACGGTGCAGACCGAAGTCCTGGCAGACACTTACGTCAGGCGAGAGTCCGACCCGGCGGCCCTTGAACGAGTCAGGGAGGACATCACGGCCGCCCTTCGCCGCGCGCTCGGTGTCGGCGTTGCTGTGGAACTGAAACCGGCCGGTGAGTTTGAGCGTACACAGTTCAAGGCCCGCCGCATAATCGACCGCCGCACAATCTGAAAGCGTCTCCTATGCTACCGGGAGAAGTTAAGGGTGTGGGCGTTCCACAATTAACGGAACCGGCTTCGCCAATCTTCGACGGACGGGACCATCCATGACCTCCAGGCGACCATCTTGGTCCACGCTGAATCACGACCTGGGCGAGACCATGGATATCGTGCGAGACACGGTGCGCCAGTTTTCGAGTGCCGAAATTGCACCACGCGCCGATGAGATCGACCAGAGCAACGAGTTTCCGAGGGATATGTGGCCCAGCCTGGGTGCAATGGGTCTCCTGGGCATCACTGTTTCCGAGGAATACGGCGGCGCTGGACTCGGTTACCTGGCGCATACCGTAGTGATGGAGGAGATTTCCCGCGGTTCTGCCAGCGTAGGATTGAGCTACGGGGCTCATTCGAACCTGTGCGTGAACCAGATCTTCCGAAACGGAACAGACGACCAGAAGCGGCGGTATTTGCCTCCCCTGATCAGCGGCGAGCACGTAGGCGCCCTGGCCATGAGCGAGCCCGACGCCGGCTCCGACGTGGTGAGCATGCGGCTACGCGCGGACAAGCGGGGCGACCGGTACCTACTCAACGGCAGCAAGATGTGGATCACCAACGGCCCGGAGGCCGACACCCTGGTGGTCTACGCCAAGACCGACCCGGACGCGGGCTCTCGCGGAATCACCGCTTTCCTGATAGAGCAGGGATTCGCCGGGTTCAGTGCATCCCCTAAACTGGACAAGCTGGGCATGCGTGGGTCGAGCACCAGCGAACTGGTCTTTGAGGACTGCGAGGTCCCGGAGGATAACGTGTTAGGCGAAGTAGGTCGGGGCGTTGCCGTGCTGATGAGCGGGCTCGACTTCGAGCGGCTGGTGCTGACCGGCGGGCCACTGGGCATCATGCAGTCCTGCCTGGATGCCGTGGTCCCCTATGTTCACCAGAGGGAGCAGTTCGGCCAGCCCATCGGCGAGTTCCAGTTGATCCAGGGGAAACTTGCCGATATGTACACAGCGCTGTCCGCGTGCCAGGCCTACACCTACGCCGTGGCACGCGCCGCCGACCGCGGCCAGATTTCGCGCAAGGACGCCGCCGGGTGCCTGCTGTATTCTGCCGAGAAAGCAACGCAGATGGCGCTGCAGGCCATCCAGGTGCTGGGTGGCAACGGCTACATCAACGAGTTTCCTGTAGGACGTTTGCTCCGCGACGCCAAGCTGTACGAGATCGGAGCGGGGACCAGTGAAATCAGGCGGATGCTCATCGGCAGAGAGTTATTCCGGGAGACGGCATGAATCGCTTTTATCCTCTTGCTCCCTTCCTCGTGGCGACATTGCTACTGGTGGCCGCCCTGGCTTGTTCGGGGGAGTCCACTGTTTCGCCATTCGAAATAGCGACATCCCCACCTCCAACGGCGACGCAGGAATCGACCGCGCCTTCGACCGGGGATCCGACTCGGCAGCCGGGTAGCACACCGACCGAGACCACAGTCGCCACTCCTTTGCCATCGGAGGAGGCACCCGGTTGGCCCTCTCCGCAGACCCCCCTCAACGCAGACGATTTGGGACATCTGCCCGATGACCCCACTGAATTGATGAGTTCAACTTTTGATGTAGCTCTGCTGGATGTTGGGCGAAAGATGGCCTATTCGCACAACGAAGCATTCATCCCCGTGATAATGGAATTTATGCGCTTTCAGACCGACCAAGAATCGTTGTTAACGCTCTCATCGTTCCTGGTCCGGATTCGGGACAAGATTCCCGAAGGGGAGTTCGCAGTGGTGCCCCAGGGGCAAGAGAAATGGAGCTGGTGGGTGGAATGGCTGTCGGATAACCCCCAGGTCAATGCGCCAGAGGGGTACGACGGCTGGAAAGGGCAGCTGTTCGGCTTTATTGACCCAGCCATGGGCGAGTTTATGTATGACGGCGTTCCCACGAATATCCGGCTGGAGGAGATCGTTTGGGGCGGCGTGCGGCGCGACGGTATCCCGGACCTGCAGTTTCCTCCGGTTCTTGCACCAGAGGACGCGAGGTACCTCGACCCCAGCGACCGGGTGTTCGGTCTGTCCATTAACGGAGAGCACCGGGCCTACCCACTGAGAGTCCTCAACCCGCACGAGATGGCCAATGACACGTTGGGAGGGGTGCAGTTCGCCCTGGCATATTGAACTCTCTGCGGTTCTGGAATCGTGTATTCCACTGAAATCAACGGCGAGAACACCGAGTTCGGCACCTCCGGCATGCTCTTTCGCAGCAACAAGCTGATGTACGACCGAGTAACCGAGACCCTGTGGCACCAATTCCTGGGAGTACCCGTGGTGGGACCGTTGGCCGAAAGCGGCATCCGGCTCGAAGTAATCCCCAACGTGCTGACCACTTGGGGTGAATGGCTGGCCCAGCACCCCGACACCAGCGTCATCAGCGACGAGACTGGCGTCTACGCGGCGGAGGCATATCTCCCCGAGGAAAATCCTCGCTCCATCTACTTTTCCTACCGCGCAGCCTCGGGGACCATGTTCCCGGTAGCCGGCATCGACGAGGCACTGCCCATCAAGCAGCGGATCTTCGGCCTGGAGTTTGCCGACATGGCCCGCGCCTACTCCCTCGACTCGCTGGCGCAGGCGCCGGTGCTCAACGATCACCTGGGGGGGCAGGACGTAGTTATCGTGACAGTGGCGACCGGGGGTAGCCGCGCCTATGAACGGCAGGGGCTGGAGTTCCAGTTGTCATCAGAGGGCATGCTGGAGAGCGACGACGGGCGGACCTGGGGAGTATTCGAGGATGCCCTGAAGAACACACAGGACCCGTCCCAACGACTGCCTCGTCTGCCTTCCCGGGACGCCTACTGGTTCGGATGGCAGGCCTTCTATCCCGAGACCGAGCTGTATTCGCCCTAATATTGAGAACTGTCCCAAAGCGATCATGGGCTTTTCAGGGTCCGGCGCCACCAATTTTGTCTGAATCTGGATTAAAAGATGCGCATGATTGGAGGACATCCTGATAATCCCAGAATCCTGATAATCCTGATTCAGACAATGACTTTGTAAAGGCCCTGCTCCTGGCAATTCGCCTCTCCCCATGGCCTGGTTTCTGGCCTACAATACGGGCGGCCGATGACGGCCACACTTTCGGAGGTGAACTATGCCCAGAAACACACCCACCCTGACTCTGGCAGAGGCGGAGGCCATCCTGGCGGGGGCCAAGGCCAAGGTGCTGGAATTGGGAGTCAATATGAGCATCTCAGTGGTGGACCCCCGGGGAGACCTGATTACAATGATGCGTTCCGACGGGGCTTCGTGGCGCACACCGGCCATCTCGCGGGCCAAGGCCGTGGCCGCGTCCTGTTTCGGCCGGGCCAGCGGCGAACTCACTGAGAATGCCCTCGCCCCGGTATTCCGCGGCCTGATGGCCATGGAGGGCGGGCATATGATCCCCGGCCAGGGGGCTCTGCCAGTGTTCAGGGATGGGGAGCTGGTGGGGGGCGTCGGCGGCAGCGGCGGCAGTGCCCAGGAGGACGAAGATTGCTCCCGCGCTGGCATCGAAGGCGCCGGTTTCTCAGCTACTCCGTAAGGAATTGCATTAGTCAGAAACGTTAAAGGGGCGCACGGTTGTGCGCCCCTGTGTTCTTCCGGCCCGAGTTCCGGCTTTCTACCGCTTCTGCTTCTGGTACACCTGGAAGCGGTGCCGGTTTGTCTCAACAACGTACAGCCGCCCCTCATGGTCGAGGGAGACTGCCACGGGCCCCCAGAAGTACGGTTCGGTCTGGGACGACACGTGGTAGGGGGCGTTCAGGTGAGGTGGCAACTGTGGAGTGAGATTTGAGCGGTCCCGCTCCACCTTCTCTTCCGGGTTGGCCGCAAAATAGTCCATCGCCCACTTGGAATCCGTGGCCTGGCCTTTCAGCAGCAGCTGGAACTTTCCATCAGGGTCCAGCACCTGCACTCGTTCGTTGCCCCAGTCAGACACGTACATGTAGCCATCGTCGTCCACCGCAACGCTGGTGGGCCGCTGGAATTGCCCCTCGCCCTGACCCGACGAGCCAAAGGCAGCCAGGAATTCACCATCGGCGGTGAACTTCTGGACCCGGTCATTGCGCCAGTCGGCCACGTAGACGTTGCCTGACCTGTCGGTAGCCACGCCCCAAGCCAGATTGAACTGGCCGGGCCCGCTGCCGTGAGAACCCCACTTACAGACGAATGCCCCGTCTGATGTGAACCTCTGCACCCGCGCGTTGTGCTGCTCGACGACGTAGATCGTGCCGTCGGGGCCAGCGGCGATGCCGGCAGGGCCGTTCAGCTCACCGTCACCACTTCCCCTGCTGCCCCACTTGCGGAGGAACTGCCCATCCCGGTCAAAAACGGTGACCCGGTGATTGACCTCGTCGGTGATGTACAGCTGTTCCTCACCGTCGAAAGTCATGCAGACCGGCCAGCGGAATTGGGTGTCTCCCGTGCCCGACCCGTCGCCGAATTCGTACAGGTAATCTTCGTCGAAATTGCAAACCCCGACGCGGATGGCGGAGGCCCTGGCCGGGTCGCACCGGTTGAGCACAAAAATGCGCCCGTCGCGGCTGACGGCCAAGTCGTAGGGGTTGGCATACCCCCGCCCGTTCAGGCCGTTATTCACGATGCCTATGGTTTTTACGTATTCCAGCGTTATGCTGGGCGATTGCGTCTGAGTGGTCATTGCCTTCACCAAACTCCCTCCCTGGTGGTGGGAGGGAGTTATCTCGCTAGCTTAATGTCCGATTACGCCAGTTGGTACTCGCGGGTGGCAGCGATCAGGCGAAGCATGTTGCCCACCCGACGCTCCGACTCGTCACCTGGCTCGCGTTCCCGCAGATCGAGTTCACCCTGGCGGGAAGCGAAGTCAACGAGAACCGATCGAGTGTCGTCAGCGACGTCGATGGGTCCCAGCAGGTCGACACACCCATCGGCGAACTGCTCGGGGGACAGGACTCCGTCACCGGTGGCGGCCAGGCGATCGATGATGGCGCGAATACCGGGGTTGTTGACGTCTGACAACTCCTTGGCAGCGAAGTTAACCCGCTCCACCAGGGATCCGCTGTCGATCCACTCTGTCCCCTCGTGCCAGCCCTCCACAGTGGGCGGCTGCAGCAGACCCTGGCCCATGTAGAGCATGTTGTTGGAGACGCGTTCGATGCCCAGCTCAGGCGTCTGATGGCTTCCAGCAGTACGGATGGCCCCAACGACCATTTCCACCGGACCCTTGACGCGGGCGAACCTGGACTCGTTTGACTTGAAATACTCCGAGTTGAAGAGTGTGCGCAGCACGTTCCTAACCTGGTATCCCGACTCGAAGTAAGTCTCCTTCATTGCATCGATGCACCGCTGTCCCTGCTCGCTGACCTCGTCGGCGGCAAAGAACTGGAATAGTCGCGTGCAGATGAAATCGGCGGTGGCATCCTGTTTCGCAATGATATTGATGATGTCTTCGCCGTTGAAGTTCCCCGTCTCGCCCAGGAAGGTCTTCTCGCCATCGTCGTGGTCTTCCTCACGATAGTCGAAGTGCCACGCAATACGGCTGTAGGGCCAGATCGAGTCCTTATAGGCACGGACCGACATGTACTCCGCGTTCCCGAGCGTCCACCCCGTGAATGCCCGGGCACATTCCTTGATGTCGTCCTCCGTGTAGTTGCCGATGCCCATGGAAAAGAGCTCCAGCAACTCGCGGCCGTAGTTTTCGTTTATGGCGTCGCCGTGATTGTCCTGGTTGTCAAGCCAAACCAGCATCGCCGGGTCCCTGGATATCCCAACGAGCAGTTCGTCAAATGCTCCCAGCCCGTTGCGGCGGAACATGTCGACCTGGTTCAGTTGCGACCGGGCTTGGTTCAGCTTGGTGTACCCGGTGGCGAACAGCCCGTGCCAGAAGAGGGCCATCTTCTCTTCCAACGGACTCTCGGTGGAAATCATGCGGTACATCCAGTAAGCGGCGGAGCCGGCGAGGTCGCGCAGTTCCGACTGCTCAGCGTGATACCGCCGGATGATGTCGTCGGGCATGTTGTTGGGGTTGGAGGTGTCCAGCAGCTCCTCCACCGTGGCCTCGTAGCCCTGCTCAACGCAACGCTCCAGTTCATCACGACTGGAGCCGAAACCGGCCCGTCGCATCAGGTGCGCCATCAGGGCAATATTGCTGTCGCTCATTTCATACCTCGCGCTCAGGGTTCTGGTTCTAGTTGAAAAAGTCCTGTAAAACAACGTCCTACGACTCAGTAGTTTGACTGTGTCCGTTCTGCGCTGCCGCAGGTGGCGGCTCGGTAAACGGCTGACCGGAAGATTCCGCATCCAGCCTCCGCTGGTTCCAAGCCACCCACTTATGATGTACTCGGGCAACCGCCCTTTCGATCCGTTTCCTTCGGTAGTCTTCGTAAAGTAGAGTCAAAATCATAACCAAATCCACCGCAACGACACTGTCAGCCGCGACCACTCCGATCCCCGGCGCTGCATCCCTTCCTATGGCAAATATCGTCTCCGGCCATGGAATTCCATCTACGAGGAATACCTCGTACCAGATAGCCAGGCCGATCAGGGCCGCTGTCTGGAGGGAAAAGATGGCGAAGAACAGCTTGCGCCATCTCTCCGGTACGCTCCATATTGATACCCGCCGATCCGGGTCAGGCGTTGACATCTAGGGGTTGGTTGTTAATTTGCCGCTGCGTTAATTGCGGAACAGGTCGAACTGCTCGAACTGGCCGTTCAAGATGGGATCGGGGTCCAGTACCAGCCATTTGTCCAGAATCGGTGCATACGTGGAGCGGAAGTCGTTGTTGGGCCGCAAATCGCCGTTGATCTGCTCGGCCTCGTGCAGCGACGGATACTCGCCGTACAGCCCACCGTTCACTGAACCACCGATCAGGAACGCCACGCCACCGGAACCGTGGTCGCTGCCGGTGCCGTTGTCCTTGATGCGCCGTCCGAACTCGGAAAAGATCAGCACCGCAGCGTCGTCTTCGCGCCCGTGCTCCTTGAGGTCCTCCATCAGGCTCCCCACTGACCCTGCCACGTCGTTCCACAGCTGTGCGTGAGTGGGCAGCTCACCGGAGTGGGTGTCGAAACTGCCGTGCTGGGTGTAGTAGACCTTCGTGCCGAGGTCGGCCAGGAAGACCTGGGCAATGCTCTTCACGTTCTTTGACAGGGAGTCGCTGCGATATTCGACAGAGGACGAATACTGCTCGGGAGCAGTGCGCAGGATGTCGGCGCCAACGTAGGCGTCCTGCCCGGTCTTGCTGAGCAGCGACATCACCGGGTCGCGACCGGCCACGTTGCCGTACATCCGCGAGAAAGCCTCGAGGGTGAACATCCGCAGTTCCTCGTCCTCGATGTCCGGGAAGAGACCGTAGGTCGCCAGGTCACCCACCGAGGCTACGGAGACGCCGGGGCATCCCAATGCCCGGGGCAGACCGCGACCGAAGTTGACGGCGGTCAGGACGTTCTCCCCCTGCGGGTCCATTTCCCGGACGGCCCGGCCCAGCCAGCCCTCGGTGCCAATGGCATCGGGTTCTGCGGTGTGCCAGATATCCATAGAGCGGAAGTGGGAGCGGTTTGGGTTCTCGTAGCCGATTCCCTGGATCACGGCCACCTTGCCCTCGTCCCACAGCGCCTTCATCGGGGCCATGCTGGGGTTGAATGCGATCTCGTCGTTTAGTGGCAGCACTCTATCCTGGGGGATATGCACCGTTGAGCGGGAATCGTAGTACTCTCCCCTCCCGTACGGCACGACCGTGTTCAGGCCGTCGTTCCCACCGGAAAGCTGGATGACTATCAGTCCTTTTTCGCGCTTATTGCTCGTCATTTGCCGAATCCTTGCAATGGCTTTTGGAGTGCCTTAAATGTACTATGCCGGCCCGCGTCGGGCAAGTTACGGGGTATCCGAATTGCTACGAACCCTCGGGGCGTCACGTCGCTCCGACTCACTCACACGCTGACGCTGAACACCCGGCTTGCCTCGCGGCGCAATTCGGCGTGGAAGTCGGGGTGAGCGATGGCGATGAGCTCCTGCGCTCTTTCCCGGAGCGACTTGCCCCGCAGGTGCGCGATGCCGTGTTCGGTGACCACGTAGTCGACCAGCGTGCGAGGAACCGTAACCGCGGCGCCTCCAGGGAGCGTGGGAACGATTCGGGACACACGTTCTCCCTCCACCAGGCTGGTGGAGGGCAGCACGGTGACGGAGCGCCCGCCCTTGGAGTAGTTGGCGGCGATGGAGAAGGCGGTCTGGCCTCCCACACCACTCCATATCATGCTGCCGATGGTCTCGGCGGCCACCTGCCCGGTGAGGTCGATCTGGAGAGCGTTGTTGATAGCTACCAGGTTGTCCTGCTGAATCAGGTAGCGCACATTGTCGACATATCCAAACTCGTACAGCTCATACATTGGGTTGCCGTCGATTAAGGACAGCTCGTCCTCCGGAACCAGCGCGATACTGCCCACAACCTTGCCCTGGTGGCGGGTCTTGTACTTGCCGGTGATCACGCCCTGCCGCACCAGTTCGGCGATGCCGCCGGTGATGATCTCCGTCTGGATCCCCAGGTCTCCCTTTTCGCCAAGGAACGCGCCCATAGCGGAGGCGACCGTGCCGATGCCGATCTGGACGGTGTCACGGTCCTTGACCAGTTCCGCTGCCACCAGTGTCCCGATCACTTCCGTCACGAGATTTTCCTCGTCCGACCGAGGGGCCACCGGCAGCGCGCCCGTGGGTGCGGCAGCCTCGCAGAGGCGGTCGAGTTGCGAGACGTGGACGAAGTTGTCACCGCCGGTTCGGATGAAGTTCTCGTGGACCTCACCGATGACCGTGCTGGCGCTTCTGCAGAAAGTCGGCGAGAAGAAGACTCCCGGGCCAAAGCTGCAATAACCATGTTGATCAGGAGGCGAGACCGGCACCAGGTAAACGTCCGGATTGGCCACGAAGCCGTCGGGCGGCAGGTCAGCGCGCCAGCGCGCAACCGGACGGTACTCCACCCTGCCTGCATTGGCCATCTGCCGGTCAGCCGGCGTCGCGTACAGGTCATTCAGCGTGAACGAGCCCTCGTCGTCCGGCTGCACCCAGGGGAACAGGGGCGCGGGATGGTCAATCCGAACGTCACTCAGCTCGGAGCGTCTTTCGTACAGGGCCTGGCACAACGTGAAAGGCGTGCAGTTGATAGCGGAGATGGCCACGACGTCTCCGGAATTCACCGCCTGCACCGCCTCGACCGGGCTCATCAGCTTGTCGGACACCATGCTTCGCCAACTCATCGCCCTCCGCCTCCTTTCGGCCGGTTCTGCCAGCCATTTAGGTCGCATAGGCACCGGGACCCGACGATCACTATGAGAAATATTCGGTTTACAAGGGGAACATAATACGGATATGATAATAAATCAAATTCCCCAGTCCTAGGGGAGGGAAGCTCTATGGTTACTGCACCCGAGAATTCCCACGTTGTCCATTCCGAGTACGATGTCATTTTCCTGCACGATCAGGAGGTGCAGAAAGACGACCTGCGCCGGCTGTACGAGAACGCCAAGCGCGACCAATGGAACGCCTCCACCTATATCGACTGGGCCAAGCCAGTGGATTTGGAGCAGGGATTCATCGCCGACGAGCTGATAGACATATACGACTCGCCCTACTGGTACAAGATGAACGCCAAGGAAAGGCAGGAAATGAACCGCCTCTTCTCGGCTTGGCGGCTCAGCCAGTTGTTCCACGGCGAGCACGCGGCGGTGCTGGTCTGCTCGCAGCTGGCCAACGTGCTGCCCGACTCCGACACCAAGTTCTTTATGTCCACCCAGGTAATGGACGAGGCGCGGCACACCGAGTTCTTCCAGCGCTACCTGCACGGTCGTGTCGGGCAGGTATACGAGCAATCCGACGTGGGGCGCGAGCTGTTCGACTACATCCTGAGCGACCCCCGCTGGTACATCAAGGTCATCGGCCTGCAGCTGGTGGGCGAGACCTTCGCGGTGGCCCTGTTCAAGATGCTGGCGGAAACGGCCAAGGACGAACTGCTGCGGGAGGGCTGCAAGCTGATCCTGCGTGACGAGTCCCGGCATATGGGCTTCGGGATGCTCAGCCTGCCTGAGCAGGTGCAACAGCTTTCGCCGAAAGAGCGGGAGGAGATGGAGGACTTCACTATCCACTTCCTGCGCAACACCCTGACCGGAGGGTTCCCGAGGGAAGCCTACCTGGATATGGGCTTCAACAACCACGAGATCGACGACATTCGCAAGATGCGCCGCGACCGGGCGCAAAGCAGCGACTTCATCATGTTCCGGCAGCTGTTCAAGCACGAGATGCACAACACCCTGGTGAACAACCTGTTCAAGTGCGGCGTGCTCAGCGAGAGCGTCCGGGAGCGCCTCGAGAACGAGCTGCGCGTCGACGTCGAGGGCAACCTGCCGGGGGATGAGTAGGTATTGAACTGATGGCCGAGGAAATCACCCTGACTGTGGACTCCGAGGTAGCCCGGGCCTATAACTCGGCTTCGCCTGAGGAAAAGCGTAAACTTGACCTGTTGGTCAGTTTGAGCTTGCGGGAGGCAACCTCCAGCGAGAGGTCGCTCCAAGAGGTCATGCTGGAAATAAGCGAGAAGGCCCGGTCTCGTGGACTTACGCCGGAAATCCTGCGGTCTATCCTCGAGGAGGCGTGAGCCGTTACGTATTCGATACCAACGCTATCGTCAGCGCTCTCCTATTCAATGACTCAGTGCCGGCCACCGCTTTCTCCAAAGCGCTAACTGAAGGAACAATACTGTCCTCGATATCACTGGTGGAAGAACTCAGGGACGTGCTGGCAAGGCCGAGGTTTGACGCTTACGTTTCCTACCCCGAACGCATTGCATTTCTTCAGGCTTTTGTAGCCGAGACCGAGTTGGTTACTGTCAATGAGGCCATTCAAATATGTCGTGACCCTAAGGATGACAGGGTTCTCGAGGCTGCGGTCAACGGCCAAGCGGAATTCATAGTGACGGGCGATAGCGACCTCCTGGTGCATAACCCGTTCCGTGGAATAGCAATTCTCCCCCCAGCTCAGTTCCTTGATCTATCTTCCTAGCCTCGAGCAAGTTTCCAGGGCGTTTCCACAGTCCACCAATCGAGTTAAGGATGGTCAGAAATGCACGTAGGCATGTCCACGGTGTTCCAGAACCCCGACAAGGGATTGACCGACTACGAGGTCTATCGCAACGAGCTTCGACTGGCTGACCTGGCCGAGCCGCTGGGCTACGAGTCGATCTGGGGCGTTGAGCACCACTTCACCGACTACACCATGTGCCCCGACGTGCTGCAGTTCCTGTCGTACATGGCGGGACGGACCGAGCGCGCCAAGTTGGGGTCGATGGTGGTGGTGCTGCCTTGGCACGACCCGGTGCGGGTGGCCGAAGAGTTCGTGATGCTGGACAACCTCAGCGACGGTCGCGTGGTCGTCGGGGTCGGGCGAGGCCTGGCCCGGGTGGAGTACGAGGGATTCCGGCTGGATATGAACCAGTCCCGGACCCGGTTCAACGAGTCTGCGGAGTTGCTGGTCAATGCCCTGGAGCAGGGCTTTGCAGAGTTCGATGGTGAACTGGTGCAGCAACCACGGGTGGAGATTCGCCCCAACCCGTTCAAGAGCTTCGAGGGACGCACATACGCTGCAGCCATATCCCCGGAGTCGAGCATCATACTGGCCAAGCTGGGCGTTGGCGTGCTCATCATCCCGCAGAAACCGTGGAGCGACGTCCAGAACGAACTGGCCTCCTACCGCGCCACCTACCAGGAAGTGAACGAAGGGGAACCCCCCGCGCCCGTGGTGGTAACCTTCGCCTACTGCGACAACGACGAGGAACGCGCCGCCGAGATGTCCCGCAAGTACGTTGGCGGATACTGGGAATCGGTGATGAAACACTACGAGTTTCGCAGTGATCACTTGAAGAACACGCGGGGCTACGAGTACTACGGCGGGTTCACCGACAAGATCAACACCTACGGCGACCGCGACGTGGTGGACTTTTTCGTCAACCTGCAGGTAACCGGCACGCCGGAGCAGTGCTACCAGAAGGTGATGGACATCTACGGCTACACCGGCACCGACTCGCTGGTGGCTTCCTTCAGCTACGGCGGCATGCCGTACGAGGACGCCGAGGCCAGCATGCGCTTGTTCGCCTCCGAGGTGTTGCCGGAGCTGAAGAAGTTCGAGCCGGCTCCCAGCTGGGGCTGATCGACCCACACGGCTGACGAACATCGAATACAAAAAAAGAGACAGGGGCGGACATCTAAGTCCGCCCCTTAATTTCGTCTACCATTCCATGAAGGGTCCGCCCAGGGGGGACAACCAGTACGCCCTCACCCTAGCCCTCTCCCGGTGGGAGAGGGGACTGTCAGAAGTTCCCTATTCGCCGTGGTACCGCGTGGACTCCTTGGTGACCTCACCACGGGGCCGCCAGGAGAACCTCTCGGCGTAGCGGTTCGGCTTCCCTTCCACCACATCGGCGGTTATGCCGCCCAGCGCGGGGGTGAACTTGAAGGCATGCCCGCTGCCTCCGGTGGAGACAACCAGTCCCTCGATCTCCGGGTGCCGGGTGATGTAGAAATCGCCATCCCACGTGTCGTTGTAGAAACAGGCCCGGCTGCCCGCGAGGGGAGCGTTGGCCAGCTCGGGCACCGAGAGGGCCAGGAATCGCCGGCTGGACTCGACAACGGCGGGGTCGGCGTCCCGCGGCGCGTCTGCATCGACGAGTCGTCCCGGGCCGTGGTTGGCCAGCTTGACCACACCCTCCGAGTTAACCGGAAACCCGTACCAGCCCGTTCGGGGAATGTCGGCTCCCCAGGGCGGGAAGTGCGGAGGGCTGAACCGTTCGGGCAAGGTGGGCCTGAGGTAAACCAGAGTCTGCGCCACCGGGTTCATCATATCCGCCAGTTCCGGGACCAGTCGCGCGGTCCACACCCCTGCGGCCACCACGACGCAGTCCGCCCTGACTTCGTTGCCGTCAAGGGAGCGGAGGCCCACCGCTCGTCCCTCTTCGACAATCACGGATTCAACGCTGAACCCGGCGCGTATCTCCACTCCTGCTTTAGCGGACTCTGCGGCCAGGAACGACACGGTCTCTCCCGCCTCGCCCCAGCCGCCGCGAGGGTTGAAGTACCCGTCGGTGTAATGCTGGCTGTTCCACAGGGGATAGCGCTCGGCAACGGTCTCGGAGTTCAGCCGTTGCAGCGGCCAACCGGCGTCGGTGAGCAGGTCGTAGGACTGGCGCTCCACGGCTGGTAGCTCCAGCGGATTGCTGGTGAGCACCAGGAACCCGTCCTCGTGGTACAGGGGCTTTCCCCGCCAGTCGTTCCAGACGTGCCAACCTTCGATGGCCTCGGCCCCGAGGTCGCTGTACAGCCTGTCGTCGCCGTAGTCCATCCGGATCATCCGTGACACGTCATTGGAGGCCGCCAGAGGATGGGGAACAGGGCCGGGATCCACGACGGTAACCGCGAATCCCCGGCCTCGGAGTTCCAGGGCGGCGGACAACCCGAAGATACCGGCGCCCGCGATAACTATGGATTGTTGAGTAGTCACAGAGGATTTCACTCCCACTTCTTTGACAAGCTCGGTACAGGCCTAGCCCTCCCCTGGGGGGGAGGGAATTTACGGCCTAGCGGCCCACGGCCTCGATAATCGTCTTGAGTTCATCGACGCTCAGATCGCCGAACTTGCGCCAGCCGCCGATGAGGTACGTGGGAGTGCCCCCGATGCCGCTGGCGCGGGCCGTTTCGTTGGACTCCAGCACCGCGTCGCGGTAGTGGCCCGATTCCAGGCGGGACTCCAACTCTGCCACGTCGAGACCGGCCTTCTCCGCCAGTCCCTTGACCACATCGAGGCTGCCCAGGTCGGCGCTCTCCTCCCAGTAGGCAGCAGCGGCCACGTGGTGGAAGGTGTCGTCCAGGCCATGTTCCTTGGCGTATAGGGTGGCTTCGTGAACGTACAGCGTGTTGGGCGACCACTGGGGTCGGCGCATCACCAGTCCCGCGCCACGAGCGCGCTCCTGCATGTGAGGCGCCAGTTCGGTCTCGGTTTCACCGTCGAACAGACGGCGAGGCTGACCCTCAGGAGGACAGTCGGGACGCAGCAGGAACGGCCTGCGGTCTATGGTGATATTCAGGTCCTTGGCAACAATGTCGAGCCTGCCCAGGCCCACGTAGCAGAAGGGTCAAGTGTAGTCCTGCCATACGGAGACCTCGACGGGATTGCTGGTAGCCATATTTTTCTCTTCCTGTTTAAGTGGATTTAACCGCAGAGAGGGGGGAATGGTCTGAATCAGGATTTACCGGATTTTAGGATGAGCAGGATTGCTCTAATCAAGTGAGTCCTGCTTATCCTGAAAATCCTGATTCAAACAAAAACTGTTAGTCGTCGGCGGGGGCCGGGACGGCGGCTTCGGCGAAGGCGGCGCGCAGGGCTGCGGTGGCCTCCTCCATCACCTGCCCGCTCTTGTCCATGATGCCCACCATGCCGAAGAATCCATGGATCATTCCGTCATAGCGGCTGATGGTGGTCGGCACCCCTGCCTCCTGCAAGCGGCGGCCATAGGCCTCGCCCTCGTCGCGCAGCGGGTCGAACTCGGCGGTGATGACCAGCGCGGAGGGCTGACCGGCCAGGCTCTCGGCCTTCATCGGCGCGGCGTACGGGTTGTCGGCGTCGGCTGCGTCAGCCAGGTAGGCATCCCAGTACCAGATCATGGCGTCGCGGGCCAGCAGAAAGCCCTCGGCGTTCTGAGAGTAGGACGGGGTGTTGTAGTTGCGCTCGGTGACCGGGTAGACCAGCAACTGATGGGCGATGGCGGGTCCGCCCCGGTCGGCAGCCATGAGCGCGATGGCGGCTGCCAGGTTGCCACCGGCGCTGTCGCCGCCCACGGCCAGCCGGGAGGCGTCGGCGTTCAGGCTGGCAGCGTTGTTGACGGCCCACACCGTGGCAGCGTAGCAGTCCTCGGCAGGGCCGGGGAACTTGGTCTCAGGGGCCAGCCGGTAGTCCACCGACACCACGACGCTGCCGGAACCCTTGCAGAGGTGCCGAGCCGTGCCGTCGGCTGATTCAAGGTCACCGATGACCCAGCCACCGCCGTGGTACCAGGCCAGGATCGGGAACGGACCGTCGCCCTCCGGCGTGTAGATGCGTACCGGAACATCGCCGTCGGGGCCAGGTATGCTGCGGTCCTCAACCCTGGCAACCTCGGGGCCGGCGGGACGGGGACGCGCCGCGGCGTTGATGCGCGCCTGCTCCGGCGACACCTCCCACACCGCGGGCAGCCCCAGGGAGTTCACCGTATCGATAACTGCTTGTGCTTGCGGGTCCAGTGGCATGATGTACCTCCACCTTTCACTGAATGTTTTTCGGAGTTGAATTGGTCAGTTGGGTATCCAGGCCATGCCGCGAATCTCGCTGAACTCGCGGGGCAGCTTGACCCACCAGTCCCCGCCGTCTGCGGTGGCGTAGATCTGGCCGTAGTGGCTGCAGCACAGGATGAAGTCGGGGTCGGAGGAGTGCGTAGCGAAAGCCCACATGGGCGTGTTGGGATCCTGGGGCATCTTCAGCGATTCCCAGCTCTGTCCACGATCGGTGGAACGCTGGACGGCTCCCGTTACGCCGAAGGGCGAATCGCCGGTGGCAACCAGCAGGGTGTTCGGATCATCGGCCTTTACCGTGATGCCCCGGCAGTAGCGCAGGGGGAAGGAATCGCGGACCCCCAGGCCCTGCCAGCTCTCGCCAGTGTCGGTGCTGGCAAAGACCTCGCCCGGCGTGCTGGTAAAGACGGTAACGTCGGCACCCACGCTCACTGTCATCCCGTGGATATCGGGGTCGTTCAGGCCGCCGTTGATGCGCGTCCAGGAATCGCCGCCGTCCAGGCTGCGGCGGACTCCATCGACCTCCACACCCGCCCAGACGACCTGCGGATTGCTTGGATCAACCTCCAGAGCCGTGACGCGTGGGACGCGGACGTTGGGGCATTCCTCGGCCATGTCCACGGGCAACTGCTGCCAGCTGGCGCCGCCGTCGGTGGATCGGAACAGCGCCGAGGGGCTGGTCCCGGCAAAAATGATCGAGGGATCCGACGGGCTGACGGCGATGTTCCAGACGTGCATATCGTTCATCGGGGATTCCAGGCGCTGGAAGGCCTTGCCACGATCGGTGCTGCGGAAAATGCCCTCGTCGGTGCCAGCATATATTACCGCCGGGTCAGTGGGGTCGACCTTGAGGCCAAACACCTTCATATCACCCCAGATGCCGCCCGCTCGTCCGTAGTTCCGGCCACCGTCGTGGCTGACCCAGAGGCCCGCGCCTATGGTACCCACCAGGATGGAAATATCCTTCGCCATAGCACACCTCAAACTCGCTGTGGAGAATCATTTGACGGTGAAGATGGCTAATGATAGCAGACTGGCAAGCGAGCGGCTAACGGGATCAGAAAAATTGCGGGGCCCTTCGATTCACCCCTCTCCTAGGGAGAGAGGGGACTCTTCAGTAGGGAACCTTAATTGTGTTCAATCCGTTGGCCCTGAGCCTGTCGAAGGGTCGTCCGTTTGTGGTTCGACCCTTCGGCAAGCTCAGGACTCACCATAAACGGACTGGACGACTTGATTGCAAAAACCAAAAGCAACTGGACTCTTAAGGTAATTTCTTAGTCCGTCGACAGGATGATCTTGCCGAAATGGGTGTTGCCCTCCATGAGCCGGTGCGCTCCGGCGGCGTCCTCCAGCGGGTAGACGCTGTCGACGACCGGCTTGATAGCCCCCGATGCTATAAGAGGCAGGACATGTCGCTTGATCTGGTTGGTGAGGGCGATTTTCTCCTCGATGGGCCGGGCCCGCAGCACCGTGCCATTGACCCTCAGGCGCTTGAACATCACTGGGCCCAGGTTGATCTGCACTGCTCCGCCGCCCATTGTGCCGACCAGCACCAGGCGCCCTCGGAGGGCCAGGGAGGCCACGTTGCGCTCCCAGTAGTCGGCGCCGATGACGTCCAGCAGTACGTTTACCCCAGCGCCACCGGTGTGTTCGCGCACGACCTCACTGAAGTCCTGCTCGCGGTAGTTGATGCCAATGTCCATTCCCAGTTCTTTCGCGCCCTGCAGCTTGTCCGCGCTGCCCGCTGTGCCGAACACGTAGGCGCCAGCATTGTGGGCCAACTGCACCGCCGCCGTGCCTACTCCGCTGCCCGCCGCGTGGATCAGCACCGACTCGCCCATGGACAGCTCGCAGTGGTTGAACAGCGCATCGTAGGCTGTAAAGAACACCTCGGGCACCGCTGCTGCCTGTACGAAATCGAGATTGTCGGGGATGCGCATCGCCATCCGCGAGTGGGTGACAACCCGGGACGCGTACCCGCCGCCGCCCAGCAGGCCGAAGACGCGGTCCCCGGGTTGCAGGTCAGTAACATTGGCGCCCGCCTCCGCCACAACGCCTGAGAACTCAAGGCCGGGAATGTCGTCCGGGCTGCCCGGCGGTGCGGGGTATCCGCCCTGGCGCTGCAGCGTATCGGCACGGTTCAGCGCCGATGCCTTGATGTCGACGAGAATGTCATCGGGCCCCGGAACCGGGTCCGGTAATTCCTGCACCTTGAGTACCTCGGGCCCGCCCGGCTCAGTGATCACAGCAGCGCGCATAGGTCAGTTGACTCCCTCACAGGATTTACTCCAGTCTAACATCCACACAAGAAAACGGCCCCGATTGGTATCGGGGCCGTTGAGATGCCTGCGATTGTGAGGCTACTTGCCGTTGCTGCGGGTGGCCACGTATTCCTCGGCCAGGCGGCGGCCTGTCTCCCGCATCAGCTTCTCGTCCTCCTCAGGAGTCGCGGCCGGGGGAGCGTAGACCACCGTGTCGTTGCAGTAGGTGGGGAAGTGCTCACCCTTAAGCTGTGCGTGGGAGCCACCGATCTCCTCCCCGCTCTGCACCGCGCGGATGCCCCGGCGTACCTGCCGGCGGAACATGGTGATGCCCCGGTCAGTGGCGCCCAGATGCTCCATGCCATGGACGGCGATGGGACGCTGGGATATCTGCGCCTCGTAGTCGCCGGGCTGCAGCTGCTGCTCACGGGGGTTGTCGGATAAGGGGAGTTGGGCAGGCAGCATCTGGTTGCGGTCTATCCACCACGCCGGTTCCTTTTCCTCGGACTCCGAGATGTGGCGAAGCTCCAGGAGCATGGTGCTGTCGTTGTCCCTCGGCACGATCCAGCGAGTCATCATCGGGCCGTCGAAACCGTGAACGTCCCTCCCGTCCTCCCAGATGGGCGCCACCTGCTGCAGGTTGGGCAGGACGTTCTCCACAGAGCGCACCCAGATGTTGTCGCCGACGCGCCGGGTGGCAATGTAGATGATCCCGGCGGGAGTCTCCATGAAGTCGAGGTTGGGCACCACGCCGAACTCGTCGGTGAACTGCGAGCCGCTGACGATGGTGTGCAGGAACGAGGTATGGACCGGGTCCATGGCATTCTCGAGGACCTGCAGATAGTTACAGGGGTAGTCGTAGCGCTGCCCCGGGATCAGCCGGTAGCCGTCGCGGTCGAAGCTGTCAGGGATGGGGAAAGGCGGCATCTCGTCCGGCGGTCCCATATAGGCAAAGATAGTGCCGCAGAACTCGTTCACCGGGTAGGCGCCATGGCACAGCCGGTCCTTGAAGGTCGATCCGGCCGGTTCACCTGGCGTCTCCAGGATCGTGCCGTCAACGTCGAACAGCCAGCCGTGATAGCAGCAGCGGATGCCCCGCTCGGACACCAGGCCGAACTCCAGCGACGTGCCGCGGTGCGGGCAGTGGGCCTCGACGAGGCCGATCCGGCCGCTGAAGTCGCGGAAGGCCACCAGCTCCTCGCCCAGGATCTTGAGTCCTACCGGAGTGTCTCCCAGCTCATCGGCGTAGCAGACCGGCTGCCAGAAGCGGCGCAGGTATTCGCCGGCTGGGGTGCCTGGGCCGACGTGCGTCAGCTCATCGTCTTCCTTGGGAACCTGCGAGTGGTAATAGCCACCGTATTTCGTGGAAAGAAAAGGAGCGCGGGTGGTTGCCATAGTCCTCCTCCATTCCCTGTTGGCTTACGCTCCAACCCTCGGGCCGAGCGATCATTTATGGTTGGGCGGGATTATAAGTATCGCGCCACATGTGGTCAACAACTCTATGCGGGGGTCGCCGTATCCTGTGCCTCTTCGATGCGACGCATCAGGTCGATGACCATTGGCATTGCAGGGCCGTAGCGGTCGGCATCGTCGATGGCGTAGCCCTTGTGGTAGCTGGCACGGAACGCCGACAGCGGGCTGCCTGCACCGGTCACTGCCGACGACTTGCCATCATCCTCCGGCTCGTCCCAGTGGCCGCCGTGGATCAGCGACGGCAAGGACTCGGGGTCGCGGAACACGTTCATCGGGTCGCCTGCGTCCTCGACGATGCGCATCTGCTCCTCGAACTGCCGTCGCATGAACACGATGGGCAGGTCGGTGCGGCCCAGGTGCTCCTGCGTCCGGTCGGTGATCGGCCCCTGGGAGATCCAGGCGTGGGCGTCCTGCGCCAGCACGAAATCCAGGATCGGGCGGCCATCGTCGTCGAACAGAGGAACATCGTAGTAGGGAATGGTCTCCTGGACCGGGGCGGGGACCTCTCCGGGCGCCATGTAACAACCGTAGTTGATGTGATAGGTGTTGGTGTCGTCCACGGGTACCCGGATCTGGAACTCCTGCCGCACCATTCCCGGGCCGCCAGTCTGGGTGTAGAACGGGAAGACGACAGTGGCGTGGCGGGACTTGTGGTCGCGATCGGCGCCCAACTCCTTGGAGTAGATGATGCCCTTTTCCATCCCGTAGCGAGTCGGGTTGACGTACAGGGATTCGATGCCGATGCCGGTCTGCATCCGGGCGTACAGGGTGTGCATCTGCCCGTCGGCGGCCCGTTCTTCCAGCTTTCCCTGCTTGCGCAACACATACTCGAACAGATTGCCGTGCAGGAAGACGCTGTGGGTCGGATCGCCGGTGTTCTCGTGGCACTGCAGCCAATTGCAGCTCAGGTTCATGATGCCGATCTGGCGGAGAGAGTTGGGCATCACGAACAGGTCCCACGGCGGCAGGAGCGGGGTTGGCTCTGGCCCCATATAGGCCCAGACGAGGCCACCCATTTCCTGCACCGGGTAGCCCTTAATGCGAATGCGGTCCTTGAATGGATCGTGGGCTGCCTCCAGCGGAGTCTCGATGCATTGTCCGGCCGGGTTGAACATCCAGCCGTGGTAGCAGCAGCGCAGGCCGCCAACGTCGGGGATACCGTACCTCATCTCGGTCATGCGGTGCGGGCAGCGATCGCCGACCAGCCCCATCTGGCCGTCGGCGGACCGGAACAGCACCAGGTCCTCGCCGAGGATGCGGACGGGCATGACCTCTTCTTCCAGCAACTGAGCGGTAGGCCGCACTGGGATCCAGTAGCGGCGCATCAGCTCGCCCATGGGAGTTCCCGGCCCCACGCGGGTCAGGCGTTCATTGGCTTCGGCGGTCAGCATTGCATATCTCCGGGCTGATTTTCATGGATATTTGGGATGCGGCATAGTCATGCCAGGGCAGTCGGGATGGCGAGTCAGTTGCGGTGCCGGCAGTCTATGTCCCGTTCCGTCGGCGCCGTTCCTCCTCCAGTTCTCGAAGGCGGCGCTGGGTTTCCAGATGAGAGTTGCGCTCGATCTCCAACTCTGCCAGCGCTTCCTTCAAACCTCGGAGCCACGCACCTGCAATTGGATCGTAGTAATGCAGGCGAATGTCGCCCCAATAGAGGTCCAGGCCCAGGACGGGGCTGTGGCCCCAGGCCACGCCCTCGTCGCTGGTGTGAATGTCGAAGCGCCGGTACTCACCGTCCTGCAGGAACTCCCCCACCACCGGCTCGCCGTAATACCTTCCGCCTGAACAGTCCAGCCGCCAGTACTCGCCTATTCCGATGCTGGCGTATATTTCCCTCTTTGTAGTGAGGTCTACCCTGGCCGTTGAGGGCGAAGCAATTTCCAGCACCCAATCCGGCGGCTTGCCGACCTCCCAGACCTTGTACCCGTTCTCCTGAAGGATGGCATCGCGGTCCACGCCGAACGCTATGAACCCGTCGGGAGAACGGTGGACGCGTGGGTTGCCCTGTTGGTAGTAGATGGCATTGTTGCCGCTCACCAAAATGTCGGGCCGGTCATCCCAGCGCCACAGCAGAATTTCCATGGTGTGATTCAGCTTGGGGAACTGGTACATGGCATCCGGAAACACGTCCGGGCGCTCCGGGTAGAATATCCCGGAGCCGTCAGGACTGTAAGGTAGATAAGCGTTTTTGGCCTTTGAGGTCATAAGCGGCCCTGCCAGTGAGGGGTGCCTCAACAGTATACCGCACGGCCCAGCCGTCATTGGCCTATACTGGCGAAAATTTACGCCCTCACCCTTACCCTCTCCCCGAGGGAGGGGGAAAATGTGGAGATGACATCCCATGACCACCAGCAGACCGCCGCTCAACGACACCCTGGACGCCTTCTGCACCGATACGGAAGCCTACCTTGAGGGAGCACCCGGCGGGCCACTCTCGGGCCTGACATTTGCCGCCAAGGACATTTTCGACGTGGCGGGCCACGTCACCGGCGGGGGCAACCCCGACTGGAAAGCCACGCATCCACCCGCTGAACGCACCGCCTGGATCATCCAGACCTTGGTGGATGCCGGAGCCACCATGGTGGGCAAAACCCACACCGACGAACTGACTCGCGGCATCCTGGGCGAAAACGCCCACTACGGCACGCCGGTGAACACCCGCGCGCCGGACCGGGTGCCCGGCGGCTCCTCCAGCGGCTCGGCGGCGGCGGTGGCCGGCAGCCTGGTAGACTTTGCCCTTGGCTCCGACACAGGTGGCTCGGTCCGTATCCCCGCCAGCTTCTGCGGACTGTATGGCCTGCGGCCCACCCACGGGCGCATCCCGCTGGACGGCATCCTGATGCAGGCTCCCAGCTACGACACCATCGGCTGGTTCGCCCGCGACGCCGCAACCTTCGCGCGGGTGGCCGAAGCCGTATTCGGATCTCAAGTTGCTGCAGGCGCGCCATCGCGGATAGTCATCGCCGAGGACCTGTTCGGCGAGTGTGACCCCGCCGTAGCGTCCGCTCTGCGTCCGTTGGCCGACCGGGTGGCTGGAATGGCCTCTGAATCCGACACGGTCCGTCTCGCTCCCGACGGAGTGGACGGGTGGGCCTGGCAGCAGAACGCGCTGCAGTCCGTGGAGGCGTGGAATTCCGTGGCCGATTGGATCGATGCCGTGAATCCCCGTTTCAGCTACATGGTCGCAGACCGGTACGCGCTGCGGTTAACTTTCACTCAGCACGAACTGGAGGCGGCCCGGGCGACCCGCGACCGGGCGCGCCGCCGCCTGGACGATGTCGCACCTCCCGGTACCTTCCTGTGCTTCCCAACGTCGCCGGTGGTTGCTCCACTGCGGGACCAGCCGCTGTCGGGCAAGCGGGCGTCCCAGGCCCGCATCGTTCGCATCACCTGCATGGGAGGCACCACCGGGCGCCCGCAGCTCTCAATGCCGCTTGGCGAGGCGGACGGATTGCCGGTGGGCCTCTCAATTATGGGAAACCGGGGCGACGACGAGGCCCTCATCGGATTCGCGCTGGAGATCGAGCGTACGCTGAGCGGATAGAGGGGCCAAGGCTGGCGGTGGACAAAGCGAGTGGCTGAAATTACTATGCCAAAGGCAATTGTTAATTGATACTCGGGAGAAGCGCAATGGCCCATCAGGTTCAGGGTGTAGTAGCGGAATCCAGGGGAGCACCGGTCAAGCTGACCACCATCTACGTGCCGGACCCCGGCCCCGGCGAGGCACTGGTTCGAGTGCAGGCCTGCGGCGTCTGCCACACCGACCTGCACTACCGCGAGGGTGCGATCAACGACGACTTCCCGTTTCTGCTGGGCCATGAGGCGGCGGGAGTGGTGGAAAGCGTGGGGGACGACGTGGACAACGTGGCCCCAGGCGACTTCGTCATCATCGCCTGGCGCGCGCCCTGCGGCACCTGCCGATCCTGCGTGCGGGGCCGCCCCTGGTATTGCTTCGCCAGCCGCAACGCCACGCAGCCAATGACGCTGCCCGACGGCAAACCCCTGTCGCCCGCGCTGGGCATAGGCGCTTTCACGGAACTGACCCTGGTGGCCGCGGGTCAGGCGGTAAAGGTGCCAGCCGAGGCCAGCGCGGCGGCGGCTGGGCTCATCGGCTGCGGCATCATGGCCGGTCTGGGCGCGGCAGTGAACACCGGCGGCGTGGGGCGGGGCGACTCGGTGGCAGTGTTCGGATGCGGGGGCGTGGGCGATGCCGCCATCGCTGGGTCAAAGCTGGCCGGCGCGCACACCATCATCGCCATCGACATCGACGACCGCAAGCTGGAATGGGCGCGGGAGTTCGGTGCCACCCACACCATCAACGCCCGCAGCACCGACGCGGTGGAGGCCGTTCGCAACCTGACCGGAGGTAACGGCGTCAACGTCGCCATCGAGGCTGTGGGCAATCCGGTCACGTTTGAGCAGGCCTTCTACGCCCGAGACCACGCCGGAACCGTAGTGCTGGTCGGAGTTCCCAGTCCCGATATGAAAATCGAGTTGCCGTTAATCGAGATATTCGGTAGGGGAGGGGCCGTCAAGTCGTCATGGTACGGAGACTGCCTACCCACCCGAGACTTCCCCATGTTCATCGAACTCTACCTGCAGGGACGTCTCGATCTCGACCGGTTCGTTTCTGAGACCATCGGAATCGGCGACGTTGAGGACGCCTTCCACAAAATGGAGCAGGGCGAGGTCCTCCGCTCCGTGGTGGTGTTCTAGGTGCCTTACAGCGAAGATCTTGCCGACCGCATCCGCCCTCTGCTGGCCGGGCGAACCGGAGTGCGCGAGCAGAGGATGTTCGGCGGGCTGTGCTTTATGCTGAACGGCAACATGGCCCTTGGAGTCATGGGAAACGAGCTGATCGTTCGGGTAGGCAAGGAAAACTTCGACCACGCCCTGTCTCAGCCGCACGCCAGGGTGTTTGATATGACCGGCAGGCCAATGCGGAGCTTTGTCCACGTCATCGCCGAGGGTATTGCCGGCGACGAAGGGCTTGCCGAGTGGGCCGGTCGAGGCATTGCTTACGCAGAGGCGCTGCCGCCAAAATAGAATAGCTGGGGATACACCTCCCTCCTCCAGGAAGGGGAGGGAACTGACAGGAGAATGAAATGGATATTGGCGCAATGATGTTTGTCACCGACTACTCCATGCGGCCCGATGAACTGGCCAGGTCGCTGGAGGAGCGGGGGTTCGAGTCCATGTGGGTCCCGGAACACACCCATATCCCTACCAGCCGCATCTCGCCATGGCCCGGCGGCGATGACCTGCCTCAGATGTACTGGCACACATACGACCCCTTCGTGGCCCTGACGGCAGCCGCCGCTGTGACCACCAACCTCAAGCTGGGCACCGGCATCTGCCTGATGATCGAGCGCGATCCCATCACCACCGCCAAGGAGGTTGCCAGCCTGGACATGATCTCCAACGGCCGTTTCATCTTCGGCATCGGCGGTGGCTGGAACGCCGAGGAGATGGAGGACCACGGCACCAACTTCCGGCGCCGCTGGCGCATCCTGCGCGAGAACATCCTGGCCATGAAGGCCATCTGGACCGAGGATGAGCCGGAGTTCCACGGTCGCTACGTGAACTTCGACAAATGCTGGGCCTGGCCGAAGCCGGTCCAGAAGCCGCACCCGCCGATCCTGATGGGCGGCGACGGCGCCACCACCTTCGACCGCGTGCTGGATTACTGTGACGGCTGGATGCCCATCAGCGGGCGCGCCGCCGAGGGTCCCAGCCTGCCGGAGAAGATTCAGCTCCTGAAGCACCGCGCCGAGGACATAGGACGCGACCCGGACTCAATCAACATCACCGTCTTCGGAGCCCGCCCCGATCCCGACAACCTGGCACGGATGGAGGAGAGCGGCGTAGATCGTGTTCTGTTCGGCCTGCCGTCCGAGAAGGCGGACACGGTGACGCCCATCCTGGACGACTGCGCCAAGCTGCTTTAATCGGTAGGCAAGCCGGGGGCCACAATCCAGCCCATCAGACAGGGGCGCTCGAGGGAGCGCCCCTACGTGTTCTCCCGATCAGAAAGCTGGTTCTCGATTCGGGCCAGAATATCGCGAATCTCCAGCAAGACGGCATCCGATGACTCTGAGGAGGCCACCGGCGCGGAGGATGCTGCGCTTGCCCGGCCCGACTCCGCATCGATCACAAGCTGGCGCTGCGCGAGGACAGCGTTGCGGAATGCCTCCGCGTCAATCACGCCGATGAGGTTGCCCTCGGAGCCTGAGTCCTGACCCGACGCCCCTGCCGTCTCCACCTTCAGGCCGCGCAGCCCGTAGTGCCGCATGACCGGGCCGTCGTGCAACCGCACGTCGGTGATGCGGTTCAAAGGTATGGTCGACTCCTTTCGGAAGAACACGCCGATCCTGATCTCCAGGGCGTTTGTCGTCAGCTTGGCTGAAACGCGGCGCAGGTACTCCGCTCCGTACCAGAAACTGACTGCCCACCAGAAGGGTATCAGGAGAATACCCACCACCGAGATGCACAGGTAGCCACTGATAACGACCCTTCCCCAAGCTGCGATCTTCTGGTCGAACTGCGCCTCGGCGATTACGTCCCCGGTTACCTGTGCCACGAGAATTCCTCCATCGTTTTTCCCAAAATGCCGGTGTGAATCCGTTCAAAATCACGCATCCGCCCTCCGGGACAGCGGCAGAACGGCAAACACCAGGGCAGCCAGCCCGAACAGCACAGCAATGTAGATCATGGTCTCGGAAAACCCCATCGTCTGGTAAATCGCGCCTGCCACCAGGGCGGAAACCGCTCCCATCAGGAAAGCGATGCAGGCCACTACGCCCAGGCCCGTTGAGGCCACCTCGCGCCCCACCACATCGAACACGGCTGCTGTCAGTATTGGCTGATCCGGATACAGGAACAGTCCCAGCAGCGCAATGGTGACCGTCAGAGCTATGCCGTCGCTGAAGGGGATCAGCGCCAACGTCACCAGGCAAGACCACAGCAGTCCCGGCACCAACACCTGCTTGCGACCCCAGCGATCGGACAGGTACCCGGCCCCGGTTTTGGCCACCAGTCCGACCACAATCAGCAACGAGAGGTGAAATCCCCGCCAGGCCGTGCTCATGTCCAGTTCGTGTTCGAAGTACAGGGACAAAATAGTCACCAGCGAAATCAGGCACATGCTCCGCAGGCCGCGAACAAACGTCAGGCCCCACAGAACCGGGCTGCGCAGCAGGCGGCGGGTCATCTCCAGCCGCTGGGCCATCCTCACCGGATCGGCAGGAGCACCTCCCTCTGTGTTCACGTGCCCGATGCGACGGAAGGTCCACACAGCCATGAAGCCGAGAAAGAATGGTGGGATGGCGTATATGCTCATCAGTTCCTTCCATCCCAGGTATCCCAGCAGCACACCGGTGGCCAGTGGCCCGGCCACGTCGCCGATGCTGCCGCCCACGCCGTGGGAGGACAGGGCAAAGCCCCGTCTCTCGGCGAAATGGTACGACAGCGAGGCAGACGCAGGCAGGTGCCAGACCGAGTGAGATATGGCCACCACGCCGATTCCGATCAGCAGGAGCCAGTAAACCGGTGACACCCCCATGACCAGCGACCCAAGGGCGGCCAGAGCGAGGCACCCGGCCAGCAGCAACCCCCAGTGGCGCCGCACGATGTCCACCACCACGCCGCCGGGCAGCGCGATGATTCCGGAGGCCAGGTCGCGGGCCGACATCACGCCCGCAGCACCCACCGCGTTCAGGCCGAAGTACACCTGGATCTCGGGGAGGGCAACGGCGAAGCTCTGGAGTATCCAGTGGAAGGTGGAATGACCCGTGGCCAGGCCGGGCATCATAAAGCGACGCAACGCAGCAATGGCACCGGGCGTTACCGAGTCATCTCGGGCCATGTCCTCTTGTCCTGCTCTCGCTGTAATGTAATCGGGGAGGCCCCGATCGGGCCCACGCGCCCGGAGCCTGACCTGCCAGCGCAACAGCGTGGATGGGCCGTTATGTACCTATCCTTACGGGATCAAATACGTCACGGACGGACCGGATGATCGACAGGGCGGTCAATCTGCCGGTCTTGGGATTCTCGGAAGGGATGTTCTCGATGTGTACCCGCAGCAGCCCGAACTCGCCCTCGACCGTGATGTCGTGACAGTTGCGGGACAGCGCGGGATCAGCGACGATGCGTACAGTGGTGCGGTCAGGACCGATTCCCGCCAGGCTCACGGCGGCGGACACGTTCAGGTTGGATGGAAAGCCGATGCACGCCTCCCGTGCGGTACCGCAGAAAACCTCCTGAGCGTTCACGAACTGGCTCACGGGGATCTCGTTCTCCACCAGGTACGGCGCGCCCTCCAGTGCCGCTATGGGCTTGCGGGAGATCATCTCAACCCGTTCGACGTGTCCCTGGCATGCCGACTTGATTCCGTCCAGCCCCGCGATGGCACCGGATGGAGCATACAGCCGGCATCCGGTCTCCCTGGATCGCTCGATGATCTCAGGGTGTTCCAGCAGCGCCCCGATGCTTATGACCATCAGGTCCCTGCCGGCGCCGAACGCTGCCTCCGCCAGGGACGGAACGACGTGTCCCCCTGCGGTCTCGATGAGCAGGGACGACCGCTCCACCAGATCGTTAATGCTGAGATACGACGGCGGGGATTCCAGCGTCTCAAGGAATTCACGCGCCGTCTCGGAGGTGCGGCTGGTGACTCCCGCCACTGGGGCGCCCAACTCTCCCGACTGGCCGGCCCGAATCAGGGCGCGACCAATGGAACCGCATCCGACTATTCCGATACCGTAGGTCATCGGGAGTCCCTCCGGCGCAACTCTATCACAAAAGTAAAGAGCCACTCGCAATTGAGTGGCTCTCGTTTAAGGCGCTTTGAACCGTCTAGCGGCGGATGGCGCTGAAGCAGTCGCTGCAGTACACCGGCCGGTCGCCGCGGGGGACGAAGGGGACCATGGTGTCGACGCCGCACTGGTCGCACACCACTGGGTGCATCTCACGGGTTCCGCCGCCGCCCATGCCACCGCCCACACGCTGCTGGCTCTTGCGAGCGCCGCGGCAGGGGGAGCACCGCTTGGGGTCGTTGGTATAGCCGCGAGAGGCGAAGAATTCCTGTTCACCAACAGTGAAGATGAACGGCGCGCCGCACTCTACACAGGTGAGTTCCTTATCTGCCAATGCCATTTGGATAACCTCCAGATTTTTGGGTAACCTTGTCGGGCTCAGTACAGGTTATCCGAGGCAGCGGTAACGCTAACTGTAACCAACAGCAGGACACCTTTTACTTGCACCAAGCCCATTATACCACCATCCGTCCCTGTCAATATCAGGAGTGTGGTCAATTTCCCAAAGCGTTCCTCGACGCCACCTACTCCTCGGCAGGCAGAAATGCGTTGGGGACGATGGCGCTGCCCGTGCCCACGGCAGTGGTGTCGCCCCGTTGATTCTGCACCTCGATCTTTACGTTCACCCTCAGGCCGTTGGCTTCACGGGACGTGTCAGCAACCTCGCCGCTGAAGGTTATGGTATCGCCGGGCCGCACCGGGCGCAGGAACCGCAGGTCTACCGTGCCGGTATGGTTGAATACCTGGCTGCCGAAGTGGCGACGCATCATTTCCAGGGCGAAGCTGATGGACATGCGCCCCGAGGCAACCGTTCCCGAGGTTCCCAGCGTCTCGCGGGCCGCCTCTTCGTCGGTGAACTGCGACGGCCCGGATTGGCCGGCGCTGCCCTCGAACAGGTTAATGGCCTCCTGGGTCATTTCTTTCACCAGCGGCGCCACCGCGTCGCCCTCGGAGTAACTGCGCACTATCCCTCCCATTTCTTGCCCACCTCCCACGGCTGTTTCAACTCGTGGGTAATGACCCGGTCGATCAACCGCCCGTCCTCGTCCACCGAGGTCGCTTCGGTGACGATGTAGTTCTTCCCCCGGCGCAGGTATTTGTCAGCCACCCACGCGGTAACTATCAGCTTCTTGCCGGGGACGGGAGAGTTATAGCAATGGAAGGCGCAGCGGGCGTTGACCGACCCGTTGTCCAAGTACTTGGCATTGAACTGCCGCACGTCCACCTTGTGCGAGATAGTCGGAAACGCCGCCTCGGAGTCCATCACTCCCCGGCGGTACTCATCTACCATCTCCTGCGTCAGGACGTATTCGAACTTCTCGAACACCTCGCCCACTTCCAGCGCGTCCCAGTCCAATGGAACTCGATTGTCAACTTCGGCCATTTCGCAATCTCCGCATTCTCAAAAAGTGCTTATTGATGTGGCCGCTGCCTCCCTGCCAAGAGGTCAGCATCACGACCGCTTTAAATGCCATGCCCTATTTGCCTCTCCACACTGGCGGGCGCTTTTCGGCAAAGGCCCGCGGACCTTCCGCAAAGTCCTCGGTCCGAGTCAGCGTGGAGAACAGTATATTCTCGAACCGCAGGGCATCCTCCAGCGCACGGCCCAAGCTGCGAATCATCGACTCCTTGGCGGAACGAACGCCCAGCGGCCCGTTGGAGCAGATCAGGTCTGCGTACCGTTCTGCGGAGGACATCAGTTGTTCCTGTGGGACCACCTCGCTGACCAGCCCCATGCGCAGCGCCTCCTCGGCGCCGATGTGCTCGCCCGTCAACTGCATCCGAAGCGCGTTGCCGAGACCAATGATCAGAGGGAGCCGCACGGTGCCGCCATCGCAGTGGTGGAAGCCGCGCTGCACCTCGGAGCAGCCGAACACCGCGTTCTCTGACGCGACCCGTATGTCGCAGGCCAGAGCCAACTCCAGCCCACCCGCAAGGGCGTAACCGTTGACGGCGGCTATGATGGGTTTCCAGATGTTCAGGCCCCGGGTGATGCCGCCGAATCCGGGCCGGTCGGCATCTTGACGCAGGTCGTAGATGTCCCGTTCGCCCAGCACCGGCGTGTAGGTCTTAAGGTCGGCCCCGGAGCAGAATGCCCGGTCGCCCTCGCCCGTGATTATTGCCACCCAGGCCTCCGGGTCGTCGCGGAAGGTCTCCCAGACGCCGATAATCTCGGCCTGCTGGTCTGGACCCAGGGCGTTCATCGCCTGCGGTCGCCGAATGGTGATGTAGGCGATGTGGCCGCGCAGTTCGTAGCTGATGTCGGGCATTTCCGCAATCCTCGGACCTGGAGGGTTCGCCACCGATCGGTGTTTCTGCCACTCTGGCGAACGGCAGTCTTAAGTTAACTGCCGACGGACTCCGACGCAAGGTCGATCAGTCGCCCTTGCCGCCATCTGGCGCCCGTGCGAAACTAGCCTTCATAGCCAGACCGCAACAGGAGGCTTGGTAATGAAACTCGCCTTTTATGACGATTTCCGACTTGGCGTGATAACCGGCGACAACGTTGTGGATGCCATGTCGGCGGTGGAGGGGATGAATTTCCGCCGGCCACAGGACCTGATTGAGGAGGTCATCATCAACTGGGAGGATATGCGTCCGCGCATCGAGGCCGCCGTCGCTGGGCAAGAGGGCGTAGCTTTGGGCAGCGTAAGGCTCCGGGCGCCGGTGCCGCGCCCCCCGAAGCTCATCTGCGCGGCGGTGAACTATCTCGAGTTCGGCATGCGGGAACCGGCGGTGCTGGATGGGTTCCTAAAGGCGCCCAACGCCGTCATCGGCAACGGCGACACCTGCGAGTTGCCGCCCGCGCCAGCATCGGTGTTTCACCACGAGCCGGAGCTGGCTTTCGTCATCGGACGCACAGCCCGCAACGTGGAGCAGGACGAGGCGCTGTCCTACGTCTTCGGGTACACCAACTTCCTTGATATGTCGGCCCGAGGGCTGACCGGCGCCGTGGGCAACAGCTTTTTCCTTGGCAAGTGCTGGGACACCTTCGCGCCCATGGGGCCGGCGCTGGTCACCGCCGACGAAATTGCCGACCCCCAGAACCTGCAGGTGCGGTTGTGGAACAACGACGAGGCGCGCCACGACTTCCCGACCAGCGACATGGCCCACCCGATCCGGGAACTGATTTCCGAAATGTCCAAGATCACCACCCTGGAGCCCGGGGATGTCATAGCCACCGGCGTCAACCACCAGCACATCGGGGCCGTCCAGAACGGCGACGTTCTGCGGATGGAGATCGAGGGCCTGGGACCGCCCCTGGTCATCAACATCTCGGATCCCTCCGGCCGCGAATGGCCACGGGGCATCGACAAGGCCTTCGCCGACATGATCGTGGCCGGCGCGCCCGCTCGGCGGGGGTAGACACTCCATACCCGCCGCAACGCAAAACGAGCGGGGATTCAACCCCGCTCGTAGTCTCCGGTTGCGATGAGAGAGCTAATCGGGCCGCAGACCGACCTCCTCTATCTCGTGCCAATACACGGCTCCAGAGGTCACCTGCCAATCAATTGCCTCGTTGATGGTTACGCTGGCAATGGCGGCCCTCGTTGGCACTCCGGTGATTTCGGTCAGGAACTCGGCATTTCTGACGGCGCGGAGGACATCATAGGCACCGCCAACGAAGGAGGCCTCAACCGCGATGTACTGATTGTCCGTTCCGTCCGTAGCCTCGATCACCAGGTCTGCTTGCCTGAAGCTCCTTAGCTCGGCGGATAGGGCCTCTCCTTGCGCCGCTTTCAACGCCAGACGATACAACTCCTCCCGCGGAACCCTACGGACGTATTCCATTCCCATACTTAGGGCAATAACGGCAGCGTCGTCGACGGCCAAATCCAGGACAGCCTTTCCTTTCAGCCAGCCCACGTCATCAGTCAGCCTGGCAACGTTTTGTTCCAAGGAGAACACACGACCATCAATAGACTCAAGATTCCTGGTTATGCGTTTGTTTATTTCCTTAAGTTCTGCGACAGATTGTTTTAGTTCCGCATTGGTCACTTGCTGCTCGGCAACGAAGGCGGTCATCTGCTGAACGAATACGTCGAACTTGGCGGGCAGTTGCAGCAGTTCCTCTCCCAGGATCTGGGCGCGAACCGCTGCCTTCCACTCGGGGTTCTGCGAGAGTGCCCGGAGAAAGTCTTCCTGGCTGTTGATAGTGGTCATAGTTTTCGCTCACACGACTTTGCGACTTCAATTATACAGCCCGCACTATCTCGCCGCCCGCTGTCGCCAATTGCGCCTCCTCCCACTCCGGCGTATTATTCGGCTGACCGTACGCTCCTCGAGCGCCCACGGAGGTAAGCGATGACACAGACCTCTGATCTGACCGACACGCTGGACTTCGGACTGTTCGACTGGATCGAGTGGGACAAGTCAGCTCCCCACGAGATTTTCGAAAACCGGCTGAAAATGCTGGAACTCGCTGAC
The DNA here is from genome assembly GCA_965207865.1 of Dehalococcoidia bacterium. Classification (GTDB taxonomy): domain Bacteria; phylum Chloroflexota; class Dehalococcoidia; order Lucifugimonadales; family UBA3495; genus VXOI01. Next base: position 1,243,176 of record CBDBNP010000008.1, on the reverse strand, counting down.
CGCAGCGGGTTTCATAGCTATCACCTGGCCGAGCATCACCTGACGCCTCTCAGCGTCTCCCCGTCGCCATCGGTGTTCCTGGCGGCGGCGGCGCAACGCACATCGAAGCTGCGGCTGGGTCCGCTGGTGTACCTGCTGCCCTTCTACAATCCCATTCGCCTGTACCACGAGTTCTGCATGCTGGACAATCTCAGCAACGGGCGCCTGGACCTGGGCGTTGGCAGGGGAGTCTCGCCGGTGGAGGCGGAGAAATTCGACATCGACCTTGGAGACAGCTGGGAAGTATTCAACGAGCAGATGGACCTGTTCACCAAGGGATCCACAACCGGACTGTTCAACCACCAGGGAAAGCACTACAACTACGAGGACCTGGAAGTCTGGATCAAACCATTCCAGAAGCCCTACCCGCCACTCTGGTACGCCAGCAACAACATCGAGACCGTGCCTTGGATGGCCCAGCACAGCTTCAACACCTGCCATGTCTTCGCTGACAACGCCGGCACAAGGGAGCACTACGACCTGTACAAGAGGGTATGGAACGCCGAGCGTATGTCCGACGGGCTGAACAGCCACGTTGCGGTGCCCAAGCTGGGTCTGGTGCGGCACATGTACGTCGCGCCAACGGACGAACAGGCGTTGGCGGAGGCCAAGCCGGCCTTCGGTACCTGGTTCCACAACATCAACTATCTCTGGGAAAAGAACGGTTACGACTTCCTGAATTTCATACGCGACTTTGATGATCTCGAACCCCGGGACATCGTCCTGGCCGGTTCTCCCGCAACGATACGGGAAAAGGTACAGCGGGCCATTGACGAGACGGGCATCAACTACTTCTGCCCGATTTTCGCCTGGGGCGACCTGACCCCGGAACAGGTCATGCGCTCCCTGGGCCTATTCGTTGATGAAGTAATGCCGCACCTACGCCCGGCCCATGAGGGCTAGTCGAGCAATGACTGGAGTTATGTAATGCCCGATGGCACCGACACCAAGGCAGCGAACGCACGGTCTATCCAGCGTGCAATCGAGGCGCTGGCGGCGCGCAACATCGAAGCAATCCTGGTCGGCAGTGGCGAGGAAGGGCTGGCGAAGCTGAAGGAGCTCGTACCGGAGGGGTCCGAGGTCTTCGTCAATACCTCGGAGACCCTCAAGACCATCGGCTACACCGATTACATGCACGGCAACGACCGGTACATGAACCTGCACGACCAGATGATGGCGCTGCCGGACCCGGCGACACAGCGCGAGTTCCGGCGCAAGACCACCACCGCCGAGTACTTCGTGGGCAGCGTGCAGGCCATTGCCGAGACGGGAGAGATCGTCGTAGCCAGCGGCTCGGGCAGTCAGATCGGCGCTTACTCCTTTGGCGCACGGCGCCTGATCCTGGTGGCGGGCACCCAGAAAATCTGTCCCACCCTGGCCGAGGCGGAGGCCCGCACCCGCGGCTATACCCTGGAACGACACGACCGGTGGCTGGAGGACATGGGCCGGACGGCCACGCCCATCGGCAAGTACATGGTGATGGAGCACGAGCCCATGGCGGGGCGCATCACCCTGGTCCTGATCCCCGAGACCCTCGGCTGGTAAGGCGGCCCTCAATTCAGCCGAGTCAACTGGACCGTTCGCCCGCATCCATGCGTATTATCGACATCCACGCCCACATCAGTCCCGAAGGCCTGATCAGAGCAATGGCAGAGGGCCGTGACTGGCACGGAATCCCTGCGGCCCAGCTGTCGCCAACCCACGAGTACACGCCGCGCACAACCTGGACTCTCGAGCAGCGACTGCGGGAGATGGACGAGTCAGGCGTCGATGTCCACGTGCTTTCCACCAACTCGTTCCTCTATTTCTACGAGCGGGATGCAGTCGCCACTACCACTATGGCCCGGGAATGCAACGACTACGTTGCCCAGTTGACGAGGGACCATCCCGACCGGTTCGCGGGTTTCGCCACCCTGCCCATGCAAGATGTCCACGCATCCGTAATGGAACTGGAGCGGTCGGTCTCGACCCTGGGACTCAAGGGCGCGATGATCGGCGATCACGTCAACGGCCTGACCTACGACGATCAATCGTTCCTGCCACTGTGGAAAGCCGCCGAAGCCATGGGCGCCGTGATATTCATCCATCAGTCAGGCGACACCACGGTCACCTCACGCAACGACCGCTACCATCTCCCAAACAGCATCGGCAACCTGGTGGACCGCACGATGACTTTTGCGTCGTTCGTCTACGGCGGAGTCATGGACGCTTGCCCGGACCTGAAGGTCTGCCTGGCCCACGGCGGCGGCTACGCCTGCTACGGAGCGGGGCGGATGGACCGGGGCTGGCAGGTGCGTGCCGAGGCCAGGGTCAACATCCAGCATCCGCCCAGCCAATACTTGAGCAGGTTCTGGTACGACTGCCTGACGCACAGCGAAGACGCGCTCCGCTACCTGATCGACACTGTCGGAATAGAGCAGGTTGTGTTCGGCACAGACTGGCCATTCGACATGGCCATGGACGATCCGGTGAGCTGGGTGCGCAGCCTGGGCCAGTTGACGGATGAGGAAAAAGACGCGATCCTCGGCGGCAACATCATCCAGCTACTCGATCTGTGATCTCAAGGGCGACAAGCGAGTCTCGACCAATCGTCCCTTCCCAATCTATCGAGCCTTACTCTCTTCGCCATTGTCCCTCGGGTCGTCCACATCCGACTTGGTGAGTTCCCGCAGGAACGTGGTGGCGTAGGCTCCGTTGGGTAGCGTGAACTCAACGGTGTAGCCATCCTCGAGGGGTCGAATGGCGATCTCCTCAGGCTTCACGCGACTGATACGCCAGTCACCCCGCGTGCGTGGGCGGAAGTCACTGCGCCGCAGCCCAAACCGCTGCAGGATCCCACTCTCCAGGGCAGCAGCATCCTCCAGCCCGCCGGCCACCTTGCGCCCGTAGAGGGGCAGGACCGCGCTGATTTCCAGTCGGGCGGCCCGCTCGGACTCGGTTTCGGCGTCTCCCACCAGGAACATGCCGCCCGTATCGTGGCGGCGGGCCCGGTCACCGGCCAGGACGCTGCGGTACACGCCCGTCTCGATACGGCGCTTGAGATGCCAGTTGAACAGGTGGGACTGCAGGGCGGATATGAAGAAATCGTTGAGCCGACGACCGCCCGGCACTCGTTCTCCCCGAAGCATACGGACCGCATCGATGGCGTTGCTGTTGAACCGCCCGAACCGCTGAGGACCAAAGTAGTTTGGCAGGCCCGCCGCTTCAATCCTGCTTACAATGGAGTTGGCAAGGTTTTCCCAGTCCTCGACCGGCTGGCGGACTCGCACCTCAAAGCGATTTCCCCTCAGGTTGCCACGCCGCAGCCGGGTCTCGTGCCGAGAGATCTCCAGCACTCGCACCCCTTCCATCCCGTCCAGGGCCTCAAGTGAGCGAGCATGCTCCCCGGGAACACTGAGCCACTGCCGTGTGACTGCGTGCTTGTCCTTGAGTCCCGCCACTCCAACATCGTTGTAGGGTACGCCGCTCTCCCGCAGAGCCGCGACGAGGTCGTGGGTGTTGAGTCCGCGTTTCTCCACGTAGGCAAAGGCAAACTCACCCTCTCCGCTGGGCTGAAACCGGGGAACTTCGGAGACGACAAAGTCCTCCAGACACACACGGGTCCGGCCACCGGTGCCTGGAATGTCCGATGTGACGGCAGGCAGGACATTCCAGTCGAACCTGAACTCCTCCAGATCGACCCCGCCAACAGCCGCGCCCGCAACATCGAAATTCATAGGTGCCTTTCACAAAAAGGGGCGGGTTTCATGCCCGCCCCTCGTCTTGACCATCCAAGGCGCCGATTGGCGTTCAGCCCAGGCCTCTCGCCCGGAAGATCTCGTTGGCCGCATCAATGGCCGCCCTGGTGAAGGGTATGCCGCCGTAGAAGCAGGCGTGGACGAACACCTCAACGATCTCCTCCGGCGTCAGGCCGATGTGCAGCGCGCCACCGATGTGGCTGCGCAACGGGCCCTCCCGCCCCAGCACGCTGAGGCATGCGAGAGTGCAGATGCTGCGGTCGGCGAGTTCCAGTCCCGGGCGGTTCCAGACTGAGCCCCAGTAGTACTCGGTGCTCAGCCGGTTGAAATCGCGCTCGGCCTGGGTCACCGGCCCGGGGCGGTTGGGATCGGCTGGGCCCATCAGCTCCTCCCGTCGCGCGGCACCGCGGTTGTACAGGTCCTCGGGGGTCTCCTCAGGGTCGAATACGATCTGCGGCTTGAACTCGATTCCGAGACCGTCGAACACCTCTTTGGCGATGCCCATGGCGTTGAAGGCGGTGGGCACTCCGCCGTACCAGGAGGCGTGGATCATGACCTCGATGACCTGCTGGGGCGACAGCCCCAGGTTCAGGGCATTGGCCACATGGCGAGCCACCTGGTTCTCGCGCTGCAACACGGTCAGCGCAGACAGCGTCACCATCTCGCGTCGATGGATGGCCAACCCCGGGCGCTGCCAGATGGTGCCGAACAGCGCCTCCATGGCGATGCGGTGCAGGTCTGGCGCAACCTCCTGGGACGCAGGAACTGAGCCGCTGCCGATGGGCCCGCCGCCGGTGAACTTTGTCCGGGTCTCCACGCCTTTCTGGAACCGTTCGTTGAGGGTGGTCATTTCTTTCTCCGGGTACGGATCAGGTGAGGTGGGAAACCTTGGGGGCAACCTGTTCCATCAGAATCTGCTGCGACCGCTGCACCAGGGTGTGGTCGTCCGGGTCCTGGGTGATGCCCAGCAGGCAGCCGAAGCCGCCGGTCTCCTCGTAGGTCTGCTCGATCTTGTCGACCACCTCCAACGCATCGCCGACTATCCAGATGTTCTCCATCATGTAGTCAACAGTCACGTCCTCATCGGCCATGCCCGGATCGTTCTTGAGCTGATTCAGGATTCCTCCGGCCTTGCGGTTCTTCCACTGGTGTTCCTCGAAGGGCTTGCCGAGGACGATGCGCGCTTCCTCGCGGGCCGACTCGGGCGTCTCGCCGACGTAGATGTCGCGGCCAAGCCGTAGTTCGCTGCGATCGGCCACCCGTCCCGCGCTGATGGCACCCTGCTCGCAGGAATGCCACAGGTCGGGGACGAACTTGTTGGGCAGGTTGGTCATGGGGATCCAGCCCCGCTCCCCCGCCATACGAATCGTCTCGGTGTTGGGTGACGAGGCAGCCACCCCGATGGGCGGGTGCGGCTTCTGGTAGGGCTCGAAATACAGCCGCCTTCCGAGTTCGGACATCTCCTCGGGGGCGTGAACCTGGAAGTGCTTGCCCTCGTAGCCGAACTTACCGCTCTCGGCGTTCTCCCACAGTCCGAGAACGATCTCCAGCGCCTCCCGGCCTCGCTCACGCACATCGTCCATGCTGTCGTACTCGACGCCGTAGAGCTGCAGGTCGGTGGGCAGGGAGCGCAGGCCGATGCCCCAGTAGAAGCGTCCTCGGGCCATGTGGTCCAGCATGGCGATGCGGTGGGCCGTGTCCACCGGATGGTGGAGCGGCATCATGGTGACGCCGGTGGCGAGGATGATGTTCTCGGTAAGAGCCAGCGCCTGGGCGATGATCAGCTCGGGTACAGGGGCGTTTTCCCACGTCTCGGTGATGTGCTCACCGACCCAGGCCTCGCGCACCCCGAGCTTGTCGGCCTGAACGATCAGCTCGATATCGCGATCGTATGAATCGGAGGGAGACCGCCGCGGGGGATGCAGCGGCATCATGAATAGTCCAAATTCCATTGGGGCTCCTCCAAGTATCCTTATTATGTAGACTGAATAGCCAAGTATGTCCCAGTGTGGTTCTCCAGCAAACCGGGCAACCACAAGGGTTGCCACTACAAGCTGAGAACCACTACATAGGGGCGTCCCTTGTGGGCGCCCTTGTCCCTTTCGGTCATCGTTACTTCAATCGCCCAGCGTTTCCAGGATTTCCGACTATCCAACTGGCCTGGGGGTCGGCACAGGGATGCCGGGTATGTTGACGCGCACCGACCAGAGCCTGTCCCAACTGGTGAAATACAGAGTCTTCCAGTCCCCGCCGCCGAAGCACATGTTGGTGTGCAGCGGCGCCCCGGTCTCGATACTCCCCAGGTGCTTTCCGGATGGGTCGATGATCCATATGCCGCCGGACCCGCCGACGTACACATTGCCCTCGATGTCCACCTTCATGCCGTCGGGAATTCCGGGACGTTCGCCGAGGTTGTGGCTGAAGACGCGGCTGGTGGCCAGGGCCAGGGCGCCGTTGGGCAGCATGTCGAAGGCCCGCAGGTGGCCCACCCGGGAATCAATGATGTACAGAACGCTCTCGTCGGGCGAGAACGCCAGCCCGTTGGGTCCGATATAGTCGCGGACCAGCAGGGTGATGCTCCCGAGGTCCGGCGCTACGCGGTAGACGCCGGGAAAGTTCAGGTCCCACTGGTTCTGCACCGGCATGCCTGCGTTGGGGTCGGTGAAGTAGATGGCGCCGTCGGACTTGACCACCACGTCGTTGGGACGGTTGAGCGGGCGGCCCTGGAAGCTGTTGGCCACCACGGTGGTGCTGCCGTCGGGTTCCACCCGCGACACGCGGCGCCCGTCGTGCTCACAGGCGACGAGACGGCCCTGGGGGTCGCGGGTCAGGCCGTTGGCGCGATTGGTGGGCTCCGTGAACACCGACACGCCATCGCTCTCCGTCCATTTCATGCGTCGGTTGTTGTGGATGTCGCTGAACAGCAGGTAGTTGCCCTCCTGCCACCAGACCGGGCCTTCCGCTGGGCCCTGTTCACCGCCGAATCCACCGGCCAGTTCGTTGATGGTCTGCGATGTGGAGATGATCCGTTCCAGCGAGGAATCAAGTGCCACTATGGGCATGGCTGCCTCCGCTTATCCAAAGAGTCGGGCCGACCTCGCATCCTGCCATACGGGAGAGTGCGGTCCCGTTAGTCAGCGAGTGGGATAGTAGCGGTAACGCGCGGCTTGTCGCCGACGGCGCGGGTGGTATGGCCCTTGCCCGTCAGGTCTTCGGCCAGTGTCACGTGGCCAGGACCGTAGCGGTGCAGCGAGCCATCCTCGAGACCGATCTCCACCTCGCCCTCCAGGGTGATGACGTACTGGCGGCGGGGTGCGGTGTGCCAGTCAACGAAATAGCCCGGTTCCACGGTGCGAAAGACTATGCCTGAGGCGGACTGCATGTTCGTCAAATCAGGGTGCGATTCCGGGCTCATCTCCTCGATATGGGACCGACCGTCGTCGCCGGTATACAGTCTGGCGAAGCTCATTTTCATCCTCCGGGGCCATAGAGACCCACGGCTGCCAGTGTAGCCGCGCAGGTGGCATGCGTCAAAAGGTTCCGAGCACGCCAATGCTCCCTCAGCTGTCGTCCATTCATGGTTCGACAAACTCACCATGAACGGCCTTGTCATTCTGATATCGAGAAACAAGAAAGAGCGGCGCCAGAGAGGACGAGGTCAGGCAAGCCTGTGGCGGTATTTCCGTGCGCGACAGTTCCCCGGGGCATTAATGAAGAAGCAGGCGGCCACGGTCCCCGCTTGACCGTGGCCGCCTTGCCTAAAGGGCAGTCAAATTACTGAGATGCCCGCAGCACTTCCTCGACGGTGCCCGAGAGACGGGCATCGCCGCCGAAGGCGGCTCCGGACGCGCCGTTCTGGAACTTGGCCAAAGCCAGCCCGTAAACGGTGTCGGGGAACGGGATGTACCCCGTCTCGCTGATGAAGGCGCGGTTGGCCGCGTCCAGGTAGTACTCAACGAAAGCCTTTACGTGGGGCTCGTTGATTGAGGCCGACGAGACGTAGATGAACAGCGGCCGCGACAGGGGCGCGTAGGTGCCGTTGTTGATGGTCTCGTCGTTGGGCAGGATGCAGCCGTCACCTCCATCGATGGCCACCAGCTTCAGCCGGTCGGCGTTCTCGGCGTAGTAGGCATAACCGAAGTAGCCCAGCGCTCCCTGGTCGTTGGCGATGCCGGTGACCAGGACGTTGTCGTCCTCGCTGGGCAAGAAGTCGGCGCGCGATGCCTGCGATTCTCCGTTCACCGTCTCGGTGAAGTAGTCGAACGTGCCGGAGTCCACGCCGGGGGCATACAGGCCCATGTCCCGGTCGGGCCACTCAGGGCGAACCTGGTTCCACTTCGTGATGACCTCCTCGGCCTCCGGGGCCCAGATGGTGTGGAGTTCGTCCACGGTCATGCACTCCACGAAATCGTTGGCCGGGTTGACCATCACGCTGAGGCCGTCGATGGCGACGGGGAGCTCGATATAGTCGATGCCAGCCTCGGCGCACAGCTCCACCTCAGACTGCTTGATGGGGCGGGACGCGTCGGAGATGTGGGTCTCGCCGCCGCAGAACTTCTTGAACCCCCCGCCGGTGCCGGACACGCCCACGGTGATGCGGACGTTGCCATCCGTGGCGTTGCCGAACTCCTCAGCCATTGCCTCGGTTATCGGGAAGACGGTGCTGGAGCCGTCGATGTTGATGTCCCCCTTCAGGGAGGAGAGGTCGGTCATCGCGGTCTGGGACGACGACTCAGCGAGGCCCATGGTCATCTTGAGCACTTCCTCGACGGTGCCGTGGAAGCGGTTGTCGCCGCCGAATCCCAGCACGGTGTTGCCGGTCAGGAACTTTTGCTGGGCCAGCGCGTAGATCTCATCGGGGAACGGGATGTACCCAGTCTCGCTGATGAAGGCGCGGTTGGCAGGGTCCAGGTAGTACTCAACGAATGCCTTTATGTGGGGCTCGTTGATTGCAGTCGACGAGACGTAGATGAACAGCGGCCGCGACAGGGGCGAGTAGGTGCCGTTGTTGATGGTCTCGTCGTTGGGCAGGATGCAGCCGTCACCGCCGTCGATGGCCACCAGCTTCAGGCGATCGGCGTTCTCGGCGTAGTAGGCATACCCGAAGTAGCCCAGTGCTCCCTGGTCGTTGGCGATGCCGGTGACCAGGACGTTGTCGTCCTCGCTGGGCAGGAAGTCGGCGCGCGATGCCTGCGATTCTCCGTTCACCGTCTCGGTGAAGTAGTCGAACGTGCCGGAGTCCACGCCGGGGGCATACAGGCCCATGTCCCGGTCGGGCCACTCAGGGCGAACCTGGTTCCACTTGGTGATGACCTCCTCGGCCTCCGGAGCCCAGATGGTGTGGAGCTCGTCCACGGTCATGCACTCGACGAAATCGTTGCTTGGGTTTACCATCACGCTGAGGCCGTCGATGGCAACGGGTAGCTCTATATACTCGATGCCGTTCTCAGCGCACAGGTCCACTTCACTCTGCTTGATGGGGCGGGACGCGTCGGAGATGACGGTCTCACCGGCACAGAACTTCTTGAACCCTCCGCCGGTGCCGGACACGCCGACGGTGATGCGCACGTTGCCATCCGTGGCGTTCCCGAACTCCTCAGCCATTGCCTCCGTTATCGGGAAAACGGTGCTAGAGCCGTCGATGTTGATATCGCCTTGCAGTTCGGAAATTCTCGCCGCGTCCACGGTCGGAAGGGGCGTGTTGGCCGGAGCCGAAGCCTGGCCGGACGAGGTCTGCGAGGCAGCCTGAGGCGTTTCCCCGGCGGTCTGACCAGAGGCAGCCTGGGGCGTTTCCCCGGCGGTCTGACCAGCGGTGCCCGCGGCCGCGCTGGTGGGTGCCTCCTCGTCCCCACCGCACGCAATTACCGCAAGGGCCAGCACGGCTGCGAGCAGCAGGACGCCAAGGGGCCAAAGGTTAACCTGTACCTTATTCAGGTTGGGGCGCATTGATCCTCCCTCTGTCTATAAACTGGTGTTTCGCTTTGGACTTGGCCCAGTGTGGCCATCGACCGACCTTGCCCTCTCGGAGAGAGACAGCACGCTGGCGGGACAGACGATGCCGCCGGTCCGGTAACGTCAAAGTCGATGAGCGGGACCCTACTGGGCATAATCCCTGTACCTGCAGCCTGGAGCGCGCCGGGGCGGGCAGCATTCCCCGCCCCCCTGGCTGGCTCAAGCCGGGACAAAAAAGAAGCCCCGAATAAATCGGGGCTTAAAATCTGAAGGGAAGAGGGTTTCCCGGAAAGAGAAAGGAAGCCTCTCAACACTTGAGGCTTCCGTTTTCTAAAGAGGGCAATCATCTGGCTATCGTCCTAGCCCAGATTCCTGCTGATCTTGTTGGGTGCGTTCCGGCACGGTGCCAACCCGTCCTTTCCCGTACTTGTCCTGGGCGAATCCGTCCGCCGGCACCCTTTGCACCTTGCGCATCCGGGTGCGGCCTGGAGACTCCGCGCAATAGTGAAACACGGGTTTCAGAGGCGTGTCAACCCCAAATTCGGGGCGAATTGGCGCCGCCGGGAATGGCTGGGGATGCGGTCATCTGTCGGGGTAGTAGAGGTGATATCACGTATAATGGGAGCATTGCCAATCATTCGATCGATTCCCCAATGTCCCAAAAGGGGAGAGCACTCATGGTTTCACCCCGCGACGCCGACTATCTTGTTGGGCTGGTGCACAGGCTGCGGAGCTTGCCTCGCGAGACAGAGTGGCTTGAGTTCAAGCTGAACTTCTCTAATAACCAAGAAATAGGTAGGTACATTTCAGCACTCTCAAACGGCGCCGCTTTAAACGGAAAAACATCAGCCTACTTGGTTTGGGGAATAGAAGACGAAACACACGAAGTAAAGGGCACGAATTTTGATCACGTAGTGGAGAAGCAGGGAAATGAGCCGTTAGAAAACTGGCTGTCACACAACCTGAATCCGCGCATTGATTTTCGCTTTGGTGAATGCGACATCGATGGCCGCCGTATAGTCGTTCTGGAAATCAGCCCAACTTCGTATCAGCCTGTGGCGTTTCAGAACGAAGAATTTATTCGTGTCGGTAGTGTCAGGACGCGCCTCAGGGAGCATCCAGAAAAGGAACAGGCGCTCTGGCGCGTATTTGAAAGGAACGATTTCGAAAATGGGATAGCTGCGGAGCGTCTCAGGGACGATGAGGTCCTACGCAGTCTTAATTATCCGGTGTATTTTGACTCGTTGGATTTACCATTGCCGGAAGGAACTCGAGCCATTCTAGATTCGTTGAGTGGAGAGAGCTTCATCACGCCTTGCGATGCCGGTGATTGGAACATTACAAATCTGGGAGCCATTTTGCTTGCCAGGAATCTCAACGACTTCAACGGGATTCGTAGATTAGGCCGGAAGGCCCTGCGGGTGGTCCAGCATGACGGGATTGGCCGCGTGGCAACAAAACGCGAGCGAGAGTTTGCCGAAGGGTATGCCGTCAGTTTTCAGAGCATGATTGACTACATCATGGCCCTGTTGCCTGCCAATGAGGTAATCGAAAACGCATTGAGGCGTTCGATGCCGATGTTTCCTGAAATTGCGATGCGAGAGCTTGTGGCCAATGCATTGATTCACCAAGACCTGAACGTTACGGGCTCGGGTCCCATAGTAGAGATATTCGACGACCGTATAGAAATAACCAGTCCTGGCGGACCTCTTGTTCCTCCGGAACGGTTCGTAGACCAACAATCCAGGTCTCGCAACGAAGGTCTGGCGTGGCTGATGCGCAGGTTCAAGATTTGCGAGGAACTCGGCAGCGGCATTGACAAGGTCGTAGAGGCCGTGGAACTTTTCCAGCTTCCGCCACCTCTGTTTTCTGAGCATGGCAATTCCACTGTGGCCATTATGTTCGCTCCCAAGCCTTTTGCAAAAATGGACAAGACAGAACGAATACGTGCTTGCTATCAGCACGCTTGTTTACGTTGGGTAATGAAGCAACCCACTAACAATGCTTCAGTTCGCGCCAGATTTGGACTTGCGGACTCCCAAGTTGCAGTCGTTTCCAGGTTACTCGGAGATGCTGTCGCTGAGGGTGTTGTTTCCATAAGGGATTCCAGCGCCGGCTCCAAAAACAGGACCTATTTACCGTCCTGGGCAAAGTGAAGGATCCGGGAGCATTTTGGAGGGATGTTCAGGTTCTCTCAGAAATTTCTTTGCCCGTTCCTTGCTGGATCAAGAGGGAAAAGTCTCGGAGAAATCCTGTTAGCTTTACTCAAGCGGTTTTTCCTCGAGAATTTCTTTGCCTCTTCTTTGCAAATTCGAGTGGGAAAAGACCTCGGAGAATTCCCGTTAGCTTTACTCAAGCGGTTTTTCCTCGAGAATTTCTTTGCCTCTTCTTTGCAAATTCGAGTGGGAAAAGATCTCGGAGAATTCCCGTCAGCTTTACTCAAGCGATTTTTCCTCGAGAATTTCTTTGCCTGTTCTTTGCGAAATCCCCACAGGAAATGCCTGTGCCGTTCCGCAATTCCCCCCGCATGACAACCGCCAGCGCCGCGCCATATAATGCGGATAGTTGGCATTGGCTTTCGGAATGTGATTTTGGAGGAGGCCTGATATGGCTACCCAGACCAAGTTCGAGCAGGTCACCAGGCCGCTGGTGAAGATCACCGAAATGGACCACATCGTCCTGCGCACCCGCGACGTCGAGGAGTCGCTGCGGTTCTACGTCGAGGTCCTGGGGCTGCAGGCGGAGCGCGTGGAGCAGTGGCGCGCCGGCGAGGTGCGTTTCCCCTCGGCGCGGCTGAACGCTGACACGATCATCGACTTCTTCGCCTCGGACAACATGCCGGAGGACAAGGACGGGCCGAGGAACCAGGACCACTTCTGCATGGTCATCGACTACACGGATATGGACGAGCTGAGGGCGAACATGGAGGCCATCGGGGTCGAAATCCAGGTCGGGCCCGGCAAGCGCTGGGGCTCGCACGGCGACGGGATCTCGCTGTACATCTACGACCCGGACGACAACGTGGTGGAGCTGCGGCACTACTAGGCCGGGATGAGGGTACGCCCTCACCCTAGCCCTCTCCCGGTGGGAGAGGGGAAAGACTGGGAGATTGTTAGGGGCGGGTTTGAAAACCCGCCCCTACGCTTTTGTGTCGCATTGGGCGCGACAAGGGTCGTGAACGCGTACGGCTCTCCCCCACCCTAACCCTCCCCCGCTGGGGGAGTGGACTTGCGGTCCTCCCCTATCCTAACTCCCCCGCTGGGGGAGGGGATTGGGGAGAGGGTGGTTCGACGGGCTCACCACCAGCGTAACAGGGCCCTCACCACTGGCTAACACCCCGGACTAGGACTGTTGGATCAGCCAGTCGGCTACGCGCTCGCCGATCATGATGGTGGTCAGGTTGGTGTTGGCGCGGATGACGTCGGGCATCACCGAGGCGTCGGCTACGCGCAGGTTCTCGATGCCGTGGACGCGCCCATACTGGTCGACGACGGACAGGGGGTCACTGGACGGGCCCATCTTGCAGGTGCCGGAGAGGTGCTGGCCAATGTCGACGGTCTCCAGCAACCAGGCGTCCAGGGTGTCGTCGGACTCGATCTCCTCGCGGGTGGGAGAGATTGCCTCCTCAACGATGTCGCGGAAGGACTCATGCTCCATAAATTCGAAGGACATGCGGATGGCCTCGCGCATGCGCTGGCGGTCGAACTCCTCCTCCAGGTGGCGGCAGTTGATGTCGGGGTTGTCCCCCGGCGTGGTGGAGCGCAGCTTGATCTCACCGGAGCTCTTGGCCAGCTCGAGGATGCAGGTGAACCGGATGCCCTCCTCGGCGAATGGGTCGCCGCCCAGAGGCGTGGAGAAGGACGACGGCAGGATCTGCATGTCGTTGCGCAGGTCGGAGCCCGAGGCGGTGTAGCGCAAAACCGTCTGGATGCGCGGCGCCTCGGCGTCGAGGGGGAAGTCAGCTTTGGTCTTGACGCGAACGGCGCACAGTGGATGGTCGCGGAGGTTCTGCCCCACGCCGGGCAGGTCGTAAACGACGGGGACGCCCATCTCCTGCAGGTGGCCGGCGGGGCCGACCCCGGAGAGCATCAGTATCTGCGGAGAGGCGACGGCTCCGGCGCTGAGCACAACCTGATCGGCCTCGACGGTGAAAGTCTCGCCGCCGCTCTCGACCTCGACGCCGACCGCGCGTGGTGAGCCCGTCGAACTATCAAAGAGGATGCGGTTGACCAGTACGTTGCCCCGGATTGTGTAGTTCAGGCGGTGGCGGTTTTCGGTGATGTAGGTGAGGGCAGTGCTCATCCGCACGCCGTTGGGGTTGTTCATGGGCAACGGGCCGACGCCGGTCGAGTCAGGGTGGTTGTGGTCGTAGACCTCCGCGTAGCCTCCGGCTGTGGCGGAGACGTGGAACGCCTCCTGCAGCGGCAGCCAGGCCTCGCGCTTGTGGCGGCGGACGGGCACCGGCCCGCTGTTGCCGTGGAAGTCGTCGACAATGTCCGTGTCGGTCTCCAGCTTGCGGAAGTAGGGCAGGCACTTGACGAATGACCACTCGTCGTTGCCCCACTCGGCCCAGCTGTCGTAGTCTTCGGGGACGCCGCGCAGAAACACCTGGCCGTTGATGGCACTGGTGCCGCCAACCACCCGGCCGCGCGGCACGACGACGTCCTCGGAGCGAACGGCGCTGCCCTTGCCGGTGAATGACCAGTTATGAGGTGCGCCCATCTCGGAGGCCCGGGGGGCGTAGCCAAACTTGAGGTCGTCTGGCGTCTGCTCCAGGCCAACGTAATCGGGGCCGGCCTCCAGCAGCAGCACCGACCGGTTGGGGTCCTCGGCCAGCCGGGTGGCGAGGGTGCCACCGGCGGAACCTGCGCCTATTACTATGACGTCGTATTTCATTGCGTCCTCCGTTGTATAAAGTTACTTGAATCTCAGTGAGGGTACGCCCTCACCCTAACCCTCTCCCGGGGAAAGGGGATCTGCTCAATGGATTTCTCCCCCACCCTAACCCTCCCCCTGAAGGGGAGGGGATTTGGGGGAGAAAGGAGCTTAGTCGGCGACGGGCTGGGCTTCTGCGAGGGAGCCGGCCATGGCGGTGTAGTGCTCCGACGCCTGGGCCACCGTGGGCACGACATCCTCCTCCAGGAGGTAGCCGTCGGCGACGAGCTGGCGGGCTGCGGCCTCGATGCGGTCGAGGAATGCCTGGCGGGACTCGTAGCGCTCCTCGATGGAGAGGCGCGAGTCGCCGCTGGCCTCTCGTTCGGCGTGGGTGGCGGCAAATGGTATGGACGAGCCGCGCAGGGTGCCGCCCGACGCGCCTCCGGTGGAGAGGGTCTGGCCCTCACCGCCAATGTCGGCGTGGCGACGGTTCCACCCAAGGTGGGTGGCCAGCGGGACGGAGACGAGCGGCAGCCGGATGCCGGACACCTCGTTGCCGTCGCCGTCAACCTGCGAGACAAGGCACGGGTAGTCGCGGCCCACGGTGGCGGGAACAACGGTGGGGACGCCGGGGTCGGGGCCGAAGTCAAGGCGAGTGAACTTGCGCACGGGCTGGGGCAGCTTGACGCCCGGTACGGCCCCTAGGCTGGTCGCGGCGCTCGGTGGTCGAACGGCGGTGCCGTCGGCGATGCGCGGGTGCTGGCTTGCCGGCGGCGGCATGCTGTCGGTCACCCAGCGATCTAGGTTGGCGAGGGCGGCCCGCAAGAGGGACCGGTACTCCAGGCAGTTGAACGCATGGGCGCCGCGGTAGCCGTCGGCGGGGTCGATGTCGCTGAGGGGCAGGCCGCCGAGGGCGTGCTGGGTTCCGGCGAATGCGTACACGCGCACGGCGTCCGGCGGCTCGACATCCTGGGTGCCGCCGAGGTCCGTATGGACCAAGGCGCCGTGGCCGGCCCAGTACTCTGAAGAGGTGTAGGTGTACATCACCTTGGGCAGGTCGCCCTTAGAGGCAAGTCGGGACAGCAGGCCGTCGGTCAGGCCGGTGTCAGGATCGGTCTGCGGCATGTCGGCGAAGGGGAACAGGCTGTTGACGCTGCGGGTGGCCTGACTGGAGGGCTGGGCGAAGCGCTGGTTGAACTCGCCACGCTTGCCACCAGCCACGTGGGGGATGAAGCCGTCGTAGACGACGCGGCCCTCCTCGTCGTAGTTCACGCCGTGGTACAGGAACGAGCGCAGGAAGCGTCCGCTCTGGGAAACGCCAAAGGCGTAGGCATGCTCCAGCTTGTCATCCCCGGCGAACCGCAGATGGGACGCGATGTCGCGAGTGGCCAACAGGCCCAGGCCAGCAACGGGTGCGCCGGTGGTGGTGTAGATGACCTGGTACACCTTGCCGGGCTGGAAGCCTCCCTCAACGAGAACGTAGCAGGGATCGGGTATGAGGCGTCCGTCCTCGTAGCGACCGAACCACCACTGCTTACGGGGGATGACGTGTTCGCGAGCGTCCTCGTCGTCCTGCACCGTCATCACCGACTCCCAGTCCTCCAGCCTGTCGGCGGGGTAGGCGCGATGGCCCCGATCGGACAGGTACTGCGACTCAACGACGGCGTTGGGCTGGAAAGTCACTACGATTTTTCCTTCGATTGGTTTACCGTCCTCCATGGCCTCGGGGACATTGATGCGCAACAGACCTGGCGCGTCGGGCACATCGTGCTGCCAGCCGCACCATACGACGGTGTAGCCCTGGCGCATCAGGAAGCCGTTGCCCGGGTCCAGTGGCGCGTCGGGTGCGATGTCGGGCGCGCTGTTGATGTTGCGCAGCGCCAGGGCCTTGCCCCGGTTGAGGACATCGAGGAGCAAGCGTCCGTTGCCCCGGGACGGGTCATCGGGCCGCAGGATGCGGAAGTCGGCGGAGAACTCCACCAGCCCCTGCTCGTTGCGCGGCGCGAGCTTTATATCGGCGATGGTCTCGTTGGCCTCGTGCAGCGGGTCGACGACGAAGTGCGCGATGCCGTCGATCTGCGTGTACGGCCCAACGGCGCCGAAGTACTGGCCATCGGCGAATGGTTTCTCGGAAGTGATTTCAAGCCTGGTCACGGGCATGGTTCACTCCTCCACTGCATGTTTCCCGTAGTCACTTGAGCCTGGGGGTAGTTCGTCGAAAGGCTCACCGTTCCGCTCCGCCTCGAGGCGCCGCTGGTTCCAGGCGGCCCAGAGGCGCTGATTCTCCTCGCGGCCTTCCCGGAGACCTTCCCGGAGGCCCTCCTGTAGGCTTTCCTCACGTATTCGTTCGCTCTCCTGTCGCATCTTCTCTTGGAGAGGTTTGAGGAATTTGTTGCTCAAGTACCGGTAAGTTACCACTATGGCGCCTCCTCCCAAATCCAAGGTCGAAATAATCAATAGCGCGTAAATCGGTATCAATGCCGCCGCCGGTGCGGCGCCCCGTACAACGGCGTAGGCAATCTCAGGTAGATTGTCGTGCCTTCCGCTACTGGACTCTAACCAAGCGGCAAAGGCCGTCCAACCGATGACCATTACGAATACTGTGAGCAGGTACCAGGGCAGCCACTTTCGCCCGATGCTCCAGATGGATTCCCGTTCTGGTTGTCTCTGGTCCATTCAATCGAGTTCCGAGGAAAGTGGCCGCCGAGTTTCAAGTATACATCGCGTTCGATGCGACTAGCGGTACTGGCGGAAGAACTCGCGGACCTCGTTGGCGAGCAGTTGCGGCTCCTCGAAGGCGGCGAAGTGGCCGCCGCGGGGCATCTCCTGCCAGCGGCCCACGTTGTAGGAACGCTCGGCCCACTCGCGCGGCGGCCGGGCGATTTCCTGGGGGAACATGGCCAGGCCGGCAGGCGCGGGTACCTTCTCGTCCTTGGCCATGTCCCAGACGTGGGTCTGGTTTTCGCGGTACATGCGCACCGAGGAGCCGATGGTCTGCGTGACCCAATATATGGTAACGGTGGTGAGCAGCTCATCCTTGGTGTAGACGCTCTCCACGTCACCGTTGCAGTCGCTCCAGGTGCGCCACTTCTCGACAATCCAGGCACAGACGCCCGCCGGAGAGTCATTGAGGCCGTAGGACAGCGTCTGGGGCTTGGTGCCCTGAAGGTGGTTGTAACCGCCCTCGTCGGCGAACCATTGTTCCCGCTGGGCGCTGTGGGCCCTCTCCGCGTCAGTCAGTGGGCGGGCGTCAGGCCCGAGGTAGGGATTGGGGCGGGTTACGGAGGTGAGGTGAACGCCGTGCAGCTTATCGGCATGGGAGTAGGCGAGGCGTGAAGTGACGCCGGCACCAATGTCGCCACCGACCGCGACGAACTTCTCATAGCCCAGGTTCTCGGTCATTAGCTTGGCCCAGAGGTCTGCGACTCGCCCGATCTCCATGCCACGATCTTTGGACGCCTGCGAGAAACCGAAACCCGGCAGTGATGGCGCAACCACGTCAAAGGCATCAACGGGATCGCCACCGTGGGCCGCAGGGTCGGACAGCAAAGGGATGATCTTGGACATTTCGAAGAAGGTGCTGGGCCAGCCGTGGGTTATGACCAGCGGAATCGGGTTGGGACCCTTGCCCTTTTCGTGGATGAAATGTATGTCGAGGCCGTCCACCACCGACTTGCAGTTGTTAAAGGCATTGAGCTTCTTTTCCTGCGCTCGCCAGTCGAACTCGGTGCGCCAGTACTCGCATAACTCCTTGATGTAGGCCAGGTTACTGCCGTAGTCCCACTCGGACCCGGGAATCTCATCAGGCCAGCGGGTGTCGGCGATTCGCTGGCGTAGGTCGTCAAGGACTGCGTCGTCCACGGCGATTTCAAATGGTCGTACTTCGGGCATGTCGATTGCTCCTTTTCGTTAGTTGGTCCGGTGAGGGTCACCCTCACCCCAACAATGTGGGTGAGGGGATTGGGTCTGAGTTGCCTATTCGCTTATTGCATACGGCAGGCACGAGTCTAAATTCGTCTTACTCCCGGCAGGGCTGTCATCCTGCGATCAAGGCTCAGAGTTTCCGAAACTGTCCGGGAATATTCCTCGGCAATCAGCCGGTCCATCAATCCAGCGCCTCTGGTTTCCTGCAGCATAGTCAGGACAGGGTGGCCGTTCAAAGGAGCTATCAGCCCTGATGTGAGCACAATCAGCAAGCCTTCCCTGGCCTCGGTTTTGCTGACTCCGTAGTGGTGTTGCACAGCTATGTAGGCTTCTCCAATGACTTGGTTGGAGGCGTATATCTCCGCGCTTTCCTCCTCCACCATCGCGGCAAGTACACTACGGCACCTCTCATAGTCCAGTCGCGGCTGTCCTGTGAGGAACCGGACCAACACCGACGTATCAATCCCGTAGCGAAGAGTCATAGGTGCCATCCCGGAATTCCCTGATATCGAAAGTAGGATGGTCGTCCGGTATCAGATGCCTTAGAGGAGCCAGGCGTGAGTAGTCTATCCGCTTGGGCTTGAGTAGGAACCCCTCAGAGCACTCCGTTATCTCCAGACGGTCGCCGGGGCCCACACCCATGGCTTCGAGTACGTGGGCAGGGAAAGTTACCTGCCGCTTTGAGGTAATTTTGACTATCATTTTGTGCTCCTTACTGTGATTCTACAAATAGTAAGGAATCAGGTCAATTTGCCCGGCTCCTTATTTTCTCATTCGGGAGGGAAGGCTAGTCCAGGCGGTAGACGCGGGCGGCGGTGTCGTGGAACATGTCGGCCCTTTCGGAGGCGGAGTAGCCTGCCGACACGCGCTTGAACGCGTTGAACAAGACGTGGTACGAGAAGGACACCTTGTCCACGGGGAAGTTGCTCTCGAACATGCAGCGTGCCGGGCTGAACTGCTCGATCAGGTAGCTCATGATCGGGGTTATGGACTCGGCGATCTCCTCGGAGCCGACTGGCGTATCCCGCTCGTGCCAGTCGAAGCCGATGCGGGGCATGCCAATACCGCCCAGCTTCATGACGATGTTGGGGCAGGCGGCGACGGCGGCGATACCCCGGCGCCACTCGGCCATGACCTCGTCGTCTCGATTGGCGTAGGGGCCTATGCGGCAGAACCCTCCCAGGTGATTGAGGACAATGGTGACCTCGGGGAGGGCGTTGGCGAAGGAGGCCAGGTCGTCCAGCTGCGGGAAGTAGAGGGAGTTCTCCAGCACGTGGCCCATGTCAGCCAGCACGCGGGCGCCGGCGCGGTAGTCGTCGCGCAGCAGACAGCCCTCGACCTCGCGGTTGTCCAGTTCCGGGCTGGGGTCCCAACCGACGGAGTGCCGGATGCCCCGGAAGCGGTTGGGGCTGGCCTCCTGCAGCGCCTCCAGCACGGGACGCACGGCGTCGCCAAGCTTGAGGTCGGCACGGCCGATGATGCCGTGGGCCGCCTTGCCCGGGCCGTGCTGACCAGTGGCGCTGGCATCGGCGATGGCCTGCACGAACTCGACCTCGCCCACCGAGCGCATCTCCTCGGGGCCGTCGGTGCGGTAGCTGGAGCGGGCCTCGACAAACACCGTGGAGCGGACATTGTGGCCGCTGTTGATGTCGGCGGCGAGGTGCTCCAGTAGGTACTGCTGGTAGTCCAACGGCTCGGGTCGCTGCACCCAGAAATGATGGTGCGGGTCGCAGATGGGGATCTCAGGTTCCAGGATTTCTTCGCTGGTCAGTGCCAGCCATTCGTTGCCGCGAGGGGCCATAGGTCACCTCTCCGGTCGATAGAGTCAGTTCAGGTGGCTTATCGGCGAATCATAGCACAGGGGTGGCGGCAATTCGGGGTGGCGGGACAGGCAACAATCCCACGCCTGTATAACAACAGGGCGCAAAGCTGTGCGCATCTACATTGACCAGCCTCAATCGGGTAAACTGACAGCCTGCATTACTGTGTGAATTGAATAATGGATTGGGTAACGCCGCTGTGTCCGGACCTGCCCTGAAAGTGAGCATATTGGACCAGAGCCCGGTGCACGGGTCGGAGACCCCCACCGATGCCCTTCGACGCACCATTGAGTTGGCGCAGCGGGCCGAGGAGTGGGGCTACCACCGGTTCTGGGTGGCGGAACACCACGGATCGAACCACGTGATGGGGTCGTCGCTGGAGATC
The DNA here is from genome assembly GCA_965207865.1 of Dehalococcoidia bacterium. GTDB lineage: Bacteria > Chloroflexota > Dehalococcoidia > Lucifugimonadales > UBA3495 > VXOI01. The sequence goes on along the minus strand of CBDBNP010000008.1, from coordinate 1,222,444 downwards.
CTTGTCTCCCACCTGCTGGCGCACACCTCGAGCATTCGAGTCGGGTCCGGCGGAGTGATGCTGCAGCACTACAGCCCGTACAAGGTGGCCGAGAATTTCAACGTGCTGGCGTCCCTGGCACCGGGACGCGTGGACCTTGGCATCGGGCGTGGACCCGGCGGCCTGCCGCGCTCGACCGCAGCGTTGCGCCGTGGGGTGAGTCAACAGGCTCAGGATGAACCGTCAATGACGCTGGCAGAAAAGATGGTAGAGCTGCGCCAGTTCCTCTCCGACGAACTGGAGCCCGATCACCCGCTGTACGGACTGCAGGCCAGCCCAATGGCGCCGCAACCTCCCGACCTGTTCCTGCTGGGCACAACTCGTTCCAGCGGCGACATGGCGGCGGCAATGGGCATGCCCTACGTGTTCGCGCTGTTCCTGAACAACGACGAGGACGAGATGGCCGAGGCGGTGCGCCGCTACCACGCGGGGTTTGTTTGCGGTGAAACTACCCCACCCCAATCCTCTCCCGGAGGGGAAGGGGGTCTGCCCTATACCATGCTGGCACTGCCGATCATCGTGGCGGATACCGACGCAGAGGCCGCCGAACATGCGGCGAAGATAAAGGTGGTGCGAATCAGGCTGGAAAGCGGACGCACCCTGACCGTTGGCAGCGTGGAGGCCGGCGAAGAGTTCGGGCGCCAGTCCGGCGAGGGCTACGAGATCATCGTCCGGCAGGCCGGAGTGGTGCACGGTGCTCCTGAATCCGTCAGGAACCAACTGCTGGATATTCGCCGGAAGTACGGAGCCGATGAGATAATCGCGGTCACGGCCGTCGACAGCTTCGAGAAACGTCTGCGGTCGTTCGAGTTGCTGGGTGAGTTGAGCAAGTGAGGGATGCCCTCACCACAACCCTCTCGTTGGTGGAGAGGAAGAGGTGTTTGAGTTATGGCTGACGGTCGGAAGATGCGCCTGGGATTTTTCCTGGCAGGTACGGGCTCCAACATGGCGTCCTGGCGGCATCCAACCGCCGTGACCGATGCGGCCATCAACCTCGATTACTACCGCGACCTGACTCGCAGGGCCGAGGAGGCCAAGCTGGACTTCGCCTTCTTTGGGGACGGGCTGTACATCAGCGAAAAGTCGCACCCCAACTTTCTCAACCGTTTCGAGCCGCTGACGTTGCTGGCAGCACTGGCCATGGAGACTACGCACATCGGCCTGGCGGCCACACTCTCCACCACCTACAGCGACCCGTTCACCGTGGCGCGGCAGTTCATGTCCATAGATCACATCTCCGGCGGGCGGGCCGGATGGAACGTTGTGACCTCCCCTCTGGAGGGCTCAGCGGCGAACTACGCTAAGTCATGGGACGGTACAGCAGGGGATTTGAACCTGGAACACCCGGCCCACGACCTGCGCTACCGGATGGCCTCTGAATACATCGGCGTGGCCAAGGGCCTATGGGACTCATGGGAGGACGACGCGTTCATTCGCGACCAGCCCAGCGGGCAGTTCATTGACCAGGACAAGATGCACCAACTCAACCACGTGGGGGAGTTCTTCTCGGTCCAGGGGCCGCTGAACATCTCTCGATCGCCCCAAGGCCGTCCGGTGCTGATACAGGCCGGGTCGTCGGAGGCCGGACGAGGGTTCGCGGCATCCATAGCCGACGCCGTGTTCACCGGCCAAGCGACGCGAGCAGACCTGGAGGCCTTCAGCGCCGACGTCAAGGGCCGTGCGAAGGCGGCAGGGCGTAACCCTGCCGAGGTGCTGATCCTGCCTGGGTGCTCACCCATCGTGGGGAGCACGCCCGAGGAGGCGGAAGGGAAGTACCTGGAAATCGCGGGACTGGTGGACATCGAACAGGCGCTGAACTACATGGGGCGCTTCTTCAACGACCTGGACTTCACCCAGTACGACCTGGACGCCCCTTTCCCGGAACTGGGAGACTACGGCAGGAACGGCTGGGAGAGCTCCACCGACAGCATCAAGAAGACGGCCCGGGAAAAGGAACTCACGCTCCGGGAAATGGCCCTGCAGGTGACCACGGGCCGCCACGCGTTCATCGGCACGCCGGAACTCGTGGCCGACACCATGCAGGACTGGTTCGAGTCGGGAGCGTGCGACGGGTTCATGCTCAGCGGTTCCGTTCTGCCCCAGGGGTTCAACGACTTTGTGGACCAGGTGCTGCCCATCCTCAAAGAACGAGGCCTGTTCCGGACGGAGTACGAGTCCGACACCCTGCGGGGCAACCTGGGCCTGTCCAAACCCGAAAACATGTACGCGGCTGCCAGAAGGGTGGAGGCCGGACGTTAACGGGATTCCCCGTCGAGATTCTGCCAGAAATGGGATTGATCCCTCTACTACCTTTTTATTCAACCCTTTCACCCCCACCTTAACCCTCCCCCATCAAGGGGGAGGGGATTTCTGAAGTAGCCCCTTGGAACCCCACTCGATCCTGCAGAGATTCGGGATGAGGGGAGGTCAAAACTTCTAACCCAGCAAGGAGCAAGCCATGCCCGCGACCCTGCTGGCCATCCACGGTACCGTAACCCGCCCGGGCCGGCTGTACCAGGCAATTCAGGTCGCTACCTCCGGAGTCGAGGGAGCGGGAGCTCCCGCGGTTGAAGTCCTGCACCTGGGCGATCACCGCATTTCGTTCGCCGACGGGCGACCGCTGCCGGATTACGACGACGACACCCAGGCGGTGGTGGAGCGGGTGGTCGCGGCTGACATGTACCTGATCGCCACGCCGGTGTTCCGGGCCTCGTTCACGGGGGCGCTGAAGAACCTGCTGGACCATGTGCCGGTGGAGGGGCTGCAGGGCAAGGCATGCGGGCTGATCGGGATGGGGGCCACCGACCACCACTACCTCTCGGTCGACACGCAGTTGCGTCCGGTGCTGGCGTGGTTCGGCGCACACGTGGTGCCGGGGATGGTGTACCTGCAGTCGCGGCACTTCCAGGACGGCCAACTATCGGACCCCCAGGCCATCGCCGACCTTCAGTCGTTGGCGCAGTCGGTGGTGGCCCTGCACCGGGCCATCAACGGAGACGAGCTGTCGGGGCCACCGCCGCTGGCAGCAGGCTGAACACGGCATTACAGTAGAGGAGACACGAGAACGGGCGGGCACTGTCCGTGGATGCCCCGGACGGTCAGTTCCGTTGCTTGCTCTTCTTTGGTTCCTCGGCTATGACCCGAATGGGATCTTTGCCAGCGTAGAAACGTCGGCGGTTGATTGATTCCTCCAACCGCTCGACGAATAGTCCCGGCCGGCGCGGCGCGAGCATGTTCCAACCGAAATCGTAATCTGGCCCCGAACTCCGAACTATTATGTTCCGCTTGCCAGCAAAGGACTTGGCTTCCAGTTCCCTGATTTCGTCAAACGGAATGAACTTGCGGCGCCGGTACCACCACTCGATTCCCAAGCCGTCGTCATATATGGCGTACTGTTTGGGGTAAATCCCGAAGCACATTCCCCAGGCGGCCAGCCCGCAGATCCACATGGTAATTGGGAACCAGCCGCGCAAGATCGAAAAGACGTCGCTGGTCACCAGCTGGTCGCCAAAGAATAACCCCATGACGAAGGTTATGCCGCCCACGATCAGCAAACGCCGGAATGCCTCGTGGTTCTCAGTGTAGAGCGATTTTCCTTCCTGCTGCTGCACGAAATACATCCTACCATGGCTGGTCGGGCGGCCCGTCCGTTCTGACGGCTCTTGCCGAGGGGTGTCTGGATGGGGCTTCGATCCCCGGTCATTTCGCTGGGGCAGTCGCTGGAGGCGATGCACGGGACAGTCAACGGAAACGAACTGCGGGGCCTGCGCTCTTGTCTTTCACTGAGCACGGCCCGGTTCCCCCTCCAGGGCAACACTGTTCCCACACTTGAGGCCGAGTTCGCTCATGTTGCGTTTTTCGGTAGCCCTCTTTCGTTTCCTTTTCTGTAGAGACCGTAATACTGATACGTTTTTTTCAGTAGTTTACGACATTCGTAGTCGAAATGTAGTTTAGCAATGTATTGTTATGATTTTCACAAATAAATAAGCATCGAAATCCTTGCCCATGTAAATCGCCTCTGCTATATTCCCCGCCAATCGGCTGGGAATGCGACGAAATCACTCGTTAAAGTCGACACCGTTCCCTCGCAGGCCGATGGGGTAACCATAGTTTCAGGAGTGTAGTGCATGAGAACCCTGTCATCGGCGAGATATCTTTCGTTGGCTGGAATTCTTGCGTTGTTCATGGTCGTGCTGCTTGCATGCGGCAGCGCAGAGGAGCCGACCGCCTCGCCCGAACCGCCTCCGCCCACAGCAATCATTGCACCCACCGTGGCGCCAACCGAGGCACCCACGGAGGAAGCGATGGAAGAGGAACCCACCGAAGTGATGATGGAGGATGAGGACTCGGCTCTGAAGGCCGCCGCGGCAGAGAAGGCAGGCGGGCCCGGCGCCTTTTACGTTGGTGACCTGGACCAGCTGGTGGGGCCGGTCCCCACGTATGTAGAGGACGACATCGGGGACAACGACGGAGTTCCCTACGAGGGGCTGGAAGACTACCTGTATGTTTTTGACTCGGACTACTACCGTGAGCTGGTGGAGCGGGCCAACTACACCGACCCGACGCAAGCCACCACCACCGGCGAAAGTATTTCGTTCCAGCTGGCCTGCATCAACCGGTCCCTCACACACTGCAAGCTGGCCGAATGGTGGTCGGACGAGGTATACGAGCGGACCAACCAACAGCTGAAGATCGAAATCGTCGGTTATCCCGAACTGGGTATATCAGGCGAGGACGTGCTGGAGCTCACTGAAAACGGCACCCTATCATTTGCCGAATTGCCTTCGGCATACACCGCTGGTGACCTGCCGGCAATGGACATGAAATACTTGTGGGGAATCTACAAGGATAACCAGACCTTCTACGAAGCCACAGTTGCCGCCATTCCCGACCTGGACCAGCTGATCGCGGACAGGACCGGCGGGGGCGTAACGGTGTTCCAGATGTGGCGCGTGCCGGAGAATGAGATTTTCTTTTTCTCCAAGGAGCCCATTACGGAACTGGAAGACTTCCACGGACTGAAGGTGCGCAGCTTCGGCGGCGCCCTCTCGGACATGATCGACGGGATGGGCTCGGAAGCGCAGTGGGTAGCGTTCGCTGAGGTTTACACGGCGCTGGAGCGTGGCATCCTGGACGGTGGAGTGACGGGCGCCAACGCGGCCTACGGTCAGCGCTGGTACGAGGTGGCCGATTATATGGCCGGCCCGCTGCCGCTGTTCACTGTGGAGAACGCGACGTTCAATCCCGACGTTTGGAACGGGCTGCCAGCCGATTTTCAGGCCATCCTCCTGGAGGAGGGAGCAAGGTACGAGTTGGAGTTCTTCAGGCTCACTCCCATTCTGTCCAACCTGGGCATTCCCAAGCTGCTGGATGAGGGAATGATCTACACTCCATTCAGTGAGGAAATCCGTACCTTCCTTTTCGAGGAGGTTGCGTTGAAGAAAGTCGTGCCTCAATGGGTGAACCGCGTGGGCGGCTACGACACCGAGGCCGTGGAACTCTTCAACAAGACCGTAGGTCCCGTGGCGAACATCCTGATCAATCCCGACGGCAGCGCCTCCCTCATAGAATAGTCAATGGATTCTGGCGCGCAGCGGTCATCGGGCCCTCGGCAATTGTTGCCGGGGGCCCGATATTTTTCAAAATTCCCTCTACTTTCGATAACGATTTTAGAAACTATAACTCGGAAAATTACCTATGCATTTCGTTACAAAATTGCCGTTACTCGAAACTTGATTGACTTACTCGGCGCAATCGAAATAGATAATCGCAAAATGTATTGCAGTGCGATAGTTGATTTGGTATATTCCGCCGAACCATCGAGCCGGGCAAATTTTCGGAACGCAACAGGCTGCCCGAAAATGGCCATCCGAAACCGTGAAGATCTCCGGTTCGCTTGGATTGGGAAAATGTTCTGGAGAGTGACTTGATGACAAAGCCTTTAGCGATTGGCCTGGCACTGATTTTGATGATGGCTTTCGTGATGGCCTGCGGAAGTGCGGAGGAACCGGAGGCCACCGATCCACCCGCGGCGACCACGGCCCCGCCAACGGCGGCCCCGACCACGGCCCCCACCGAAGCGCCCTCCGCCACCGAGGCTATGGAGGGTGATGAGGATGAAGACGGCGCCTCGATGACCGGGGACATCGACCCGGCCCTGGTAGCTCTTGCCGACGAGTTGGCGGGCGGACCCGGGTCCATATACATCGGCGACGGTAATTTCGGCCGCCTCGTGGGGCCCGCTCCGGGCGTCTCCGAGATGGTGAACGAAGACACCGGCGAAACCGTGCTCGACGATCCCCTGGGGGACGGCAACGGAATGGTACCCCTGGCGATGGTGGAGAAGCACCGCCATATCTTTGAGACTGACTACTACGCCTCCCTGATTGAAAAGGCAAAGCTGCTCGACCCGACGCCGCTGACTTCCAGTGGAGAAAGTCACAACATCCAGTACGCCTGCATCAACCGAGCGCTTCTGCCCTGCGTACTGCAGACCGTGTACTTCGCGGAGAACATTAAGGAGCGCACCAACGGACAGGTGGACTTCGAAGTATCCAGCTACCCCGAGCTGGGCCTGGCCGGGTCAGACATGATCGAACTCGTGGAGCAGGGAACCATTGAGTTTGCCCAGATCCAGCCGGCATACGTTGGCGGTACCTGGCCCCTGATCGACATCATTTATGTCTGGGGCCTCTGGAAGGACTTCAAGTCGGAACACGAGGCCAATACCGCCCTGCTGCCTTACCTGGACGCGGGTGTTGAAGAGGAAACCCAGGGCGGGAAACTGATTTATCACATCTGGTACGGCGGCAATGACCAGTACTTCTTCTCAAACCGCGGCGCCGAACTGGAGGACTTCGAAGGACTGAAGACCCGCAGCCACGGAACCACGATGACCGACGCCATCAACGGACTAGGCGGAGAGGGTCAGTTCATGGCCTTTGCCGACGTGTACACGGCCCTGGAGCGCGGCATCCTTGACGCTGGCGTTACCGGTGCCCACGCTGGGCATGGTCAGCGCTGGTACGAGGTAACCGAGAACCTGATTGGCCCGTTCATTTCGATGCCAATGGGGTTCGAGACCATGAACAGTGACACCTGGAGCCGAATTCCGGAGGACCTGCAGAACATCGTCATCGAAGAGGGCGCCAAGATGGAGCTGGAGAATCTCCGCCTGGCCGCCGTCTGGAATGAGACAGGCGTGGAAGTCAACGTCAACGCGGGAATGACCTTCCTCGAATGGTCTCCCGAGATGAAACAGTTTGTTTATGAAGAAGTGGCCCTGGGCCGGGTGCTGCCCAACTGGATCGTGAGGGTTGGCCCAGAGGAAATCGCCATCTGGAACGATGTGGTGGCCCCGTGGGCAAAAGTTGAGATCGAAGCCGACGGTGCGCTCACGTTTATCGAGTAGCACCGGAACGAGGGTTGCCTAAAGCAAGCTACCGGCCACGGAAACCGCGCGAGGCCCCGGAGTTAGCATCCGGGGCCTCTTTGTTTGATCAGCATGCCGGGACCGTGGAAGCGGACCTCATAGGTGTAAGATCTCATATTATCCACAATATGGAGCATATTCTACGTAAATCGTAATAGCTAAGACTCTACAAGATAATAAGAATATTGTGTTTGCGATAAGTTGATTGCACATCATTCGTCTGCTATATTCTGCCGAACCGCCTGCGCGGTCCCGGCAAAAGGGACGGTGAAGCCTGAAATCCCGGGACTTCGAGCGAGTAAGGGAAATCTTCTCAGGAGTGTGAGCCAATGGTTAGAGTATTTCTATCCGGCCTGATGCTAGTCCTGCTTCTGGCATTAATTGCAGCGTGCGGCACCGCGGAGGAGCCAGAGGCAACCGAACCGCCGGCTGCGGCGCCTACGGAGGCTCCCACCAGTCCTCCCGCTCCTGAGCCCACGGATACCCCCGAAGCCATGATGGAGGAGGAAGACGAAGAAGACGCCATGTTCGCCGACGTGGACCCAGCCCTGGTAGCGGCGGCGGCCGAGCGAGCCGGTGGTCCGGGGGCGTTTTACATCGGCGACCTGAACCAGCTGGTGGGCCCGGCGCCCGGTGAGGGCCTGGGTGATGCCAATGACATGGTCAACCTGGCCGGTCTGGAGCGCGAGAAGTACATATTCGAGCTTCAGTACTACGCAGACCTGGTGGAGAGGGCAAATTTCACCAACCCCACCGAGATGACCTACGACGGCGAGCCAATCGAGATACAGTTCGCCTGCATCAACCGGACCGTGGCTCCCTGTGAGCTATTCGATCATTTCTTCAGGAAGCAGATTCAGGAGCGCACCAACGGAAAGGTGCTGATCGAAATCACATCGTTCCCCGAGCTGGGTATCGCCGGACCGGACTCGCTGTCCCTGATAACCAACGGCAGCCTGTCATTTGCGGAAATTTCCAGCAGCTACGTATCGGGTGCCATGCCCGAGGCAGAACTGCAAATCCTGTTCGGCGTTTACGAGACCCACGAGCACTATATGGGGGTCCAGCAAGCGATCGGACCGCTGGTGGACAGCCTGTTCGAGGAAAACAGTGAAGGCGGAAAGGTCATCTCACACATGTGGATTTCCGGCGCCGACCAGTTCTTCTTCTGCAAGGAACCCATCGAGACGCTGTCGGACTTCGAAGGACGCAAGGTGCGGAGCCATGGTTCTGCCCTTTCCGACTGGATCGAGGGATTTGGCGCCGCCGCCCAGTTCGTGGCCTTCGCCGAGGTCTATACGGCCCTGGAACGAGGCGTGCTGGACTGCGGCGTGACCGTTGCTTTCGCGTCGGTGGCCCAGAGGTGGTATGAGGTGACCACCTATATGGTTGGCCCACTGGCCACCCAGGCCGTGAATACCCTCATCTTGAGCCCGCACGTCTGGAACGAACTGCCGCCCGATATCCAGCAGATTATGGTAGAGGAGGGCGCGCGGCACGAGCTGGAGGGCCTGCGCGTGACCCCGGCGTGGAACGAGGTCTGGATCCCCCGAAACGTTGAGGCCGGCATGATTTTCCAGGAGTTCACGCCCGAGCTGCTGCAGCACCAAAAGGACGTGGTGGCACCGGACTTCGTCATACCCGGTTTCGTCAGGCGACAGGACGAGGCCAACAGGCCTGCCATGATCGAGCTGTTCAACGAGCAGATCGCACCCATCGTGGGCTTAAAGATTCGGCCTGACGGCACTGGTGAAAGAATCCAGTAGCCGTACTCTCCGAAAATTGAGTCGCTCCGGCGACAAGCAATATCCAGGACAACGATTGGGCCCCGGCGCTGAAATGCCGGGGCCCATATTTTAGGAAGAACGCGGTCTGTGGCCCTCATGTATTCGATAGTATGATTGCTGCAATTATATTCATATTTCGTAGAATTTACGTCGATAATCGATACATAGTTTGAATACTCCATATTGCGCCCGTCGAATCATTTTGCTATATTCCGCCGAACCTTGCTGGGTTTTCGGCAAAGGGTACTGGAATCGGGAACCAGAAATCCCTTGGTGCGAGGGGCCACGCAGGGAAGTGAAACTTTCAGGAGTGTGTGTTAATGGTCAAACCTTTTCTAATGGGCCTGGCTTTGATTCTGGTAATGGCATTTGTGGTCGCTTGCGGCACCGCGGAGGAACCCACAGCGACACAGGCGCCCGCAGCGGCACCCACTGCCGTTCCCCCTACCGAGGCACCAACTGAAGCGCCCGAACCAACCGACGCAATGATGGAAGAGGAGCCTGACGAAGACGCGGCTATGTCGGACGTTGACCCCGCTCTGGTGGCGGCCGCCCAGGCACGTAGTGGCGGTCCCGGCGCTTTCTACCTCGGCGACGGCGATTTCAGCATCCTTGTGGGTCCCGCCCCCGCAGAGGGATTGGGAGACGCCGACGATCAGGTGAACCTTGCCGGATTGGAGAGGGAAAGCTACCTCTTTGACTCCGACTATTACAAGAACCTGGTGGAAGTCGCCAACTTCACCAACCCGACGGAAATGACCTACGACGGAGAACCGATAGAGATCCAGTTTGCCTGCATCAACCGGACCGTTGCTCCCTGCGAGCTGTGGGATAACTTCTTTAAGAAAGAGATAGAGGCGCGCACCAACGGCAAGGTGCTGGTGCCCATCACCTCATTCCCAGAGCTGGGAATCGCAGGCCCGGACTCGCTGGAACAGGTTACCAACGGCACCCTGTCTTGGGCCGAGATCACCAGCGGCTATGTCTCCGGCCACATGCCTGAGGCCGAGCTGGCCATCATGTATGGTGTCTACCCGGACCACGAGGTCGAATTCAAGGTAACCCAGGCCATCGGCCCCACCCTCGACGCGCTGTTCGAGGAGAATACCGACGGCGGCAAGGTCATCTCCCATATGTGGGTTTCCGGAGGCGACCAGTTCTTTTTCTGCAAGGAGGGCATAACAGAACTGTCGGAATTCGAAGGCCGCAAGGTGCGCAGCCACGGCTCGGCCCTGTCTGACTGGATCGAGGGCTTTGGCGCCAACGCCCAGTTCGTGGCATTCGCCGAGGTCTACACCGCCCTGGAGCGCGGCATTCTGGACTGCGGCGTAACGGTTGCCTTCGCTGCTCACGCTCAGCGCTGGTACGAGGTCACCGACTACATGGTCGGTCCGCTCTCCAGCCAGCTGCTCAACACCGTGATAGTCAACCGGGATCTCTGGGAAGGTCTGCCTTCCGACATCCAGCAGATCATCGTCGAGGAGGGCGCCCGGCACGAGCTGGAAGCCATCCGCGTCACCCCGGCGTGGAACGAGGTGTGGATCCAGAGGAATATCGACGAGGGTCTTGAATATCAAGAGTTCTCAGACTCTCTGATGGACCACATGCGCAACGTGGTGGCCACGGAACACGTGGTGCCCGGATTCATATCCCGACAGGATGAAGACAACAGGGCGAACATCATTGATCTGTTCAACGAAAAGATCTCCCCCATCGTGGGCCTCAAGGTCCTGCCCGACGGCTCAACTGAGAGGGTTCCGATAACCCAGTAGCCCCATCCTACGGCAAAACCGTTGCCCCGACCGGGATTTCTCGGTCGGGGCTTTTTCATTGACCGACGGTCAACCAGGCATTGGAAAATATCTCGGTACCAGTAGCTGCTTACTTGACGGTAGCGTCTATTGGTTACCCTTTCACCCCGACTCCTCCGTCAAGCTCAAGACAGGCCTGACCCTCCCTCTCAAAGGAAGAGGAATTTCGAGGTTGCTGCTAGTAGTGCGAAATCTTTGTATTGATGGGTAGCCTTGGCTGTAGCGATCAGGGCGCCCACAAGGGGCGCCCCTACGGGACCGCCTCTGACTGGTAGGGGCAACCCTTGTGGTTGCCTTTGTCGCCCATCATTTCAAAGCAGTTAGTCTGCTAGTCGTTGCCACCGGCCGCCGGGGCCGGGCCGCCCAGAGGCTGTGGGCGCTTGCCGCCGATGGACAGCACCAGCAGGGCCGAGGCGATCAGCAGGGCGATGTTGGACCAGATGGCCCAGTCATAGGTGCCGCGAATGTCGAACAACGTTCCACCCAGGGTGGATCCCACGCCCGATCCGATGGGCATCACGGCGAACATTGTGCCGTAAATCTTCCCCATGTGGGCAGTGCCGAAATTGTCGGCTGTGTAGGCGGCGGTGATCCCGACCACGGCGTTCCACGACAGACCCACCAGCAGCACACCGGCCACCAGCGCCACGATGCCCATCGACGGTATTCCAAGGAAGGAGACACCCATGGACAGGAGCACCACGACGAACCCAAGGGCCCTGAGCTGGTAGGAAATGGCCAGCCAGACCCTGCGGCCGTACTTGTCGGAATAGTGCCCCAGCCACAAGGCGCCGATGATGGAGGTGGCGCCAATGATGCTGAACATGAAGGCGGCTGTCAGGGGGGAGTAGCCAAGGTCCTGGGCATAGGTGACGAAGTGAGCATTCACGAAGCTCATCGAGTACCCTCAAACGAAGTACCCGAACGTCAGCTTATGGAACATGGGCGTGCGGACCGCCTCCATAAAAGAGGCGTTCACGTCGCCGCCGCGACGCCTGCCTGCCCCCGCCGCACCGTCACCAGCGCCGTAGGGTTCCAGTCCCTTGTCCTGCGGGCGGTCTCGGATGAGCAAAATGCCGATGGGCAGAATGATCAGCAGGAGCAGTACTGCAAGGAACAGGTAAGCTTCTCGCCAGGACAGCAGCACGAGGAAGGCGGAGGTGGCCGGCACCAGGATCATCGCGCCGAATGAGCCCGCCCCGCTGACCAAGCCCAGCGTGAGACCACGGCGGGTCAGGAACCACTGGCTCACTATCTTGGTAAGGATGGGACCCGTTCCGAGGGTAACGCCGAAACTCATGAAGGCGAACAACACGTACAGTTGCCAGAGCGCCTGCACCGACGAAATCAGTGCCAGCATCCAGCCCATAATGAGGACGCCAGCAAGGGCCACCCACTTGGGACTGTACCGGTCGGCGAGATAGCCGGCCAGGGGACGCATCAGGCCGGATATCACGTAAGTCACACCGAACGCGGCGGACAGGGTGCCTCGGCTCCAGTCGAATTCCTCGGTCATCGGCCTCATGAAGACGCCGAATGAAAACTGGCCACCCGCAACGCCGAACACCACCAGCGAGCAGCCGAAGGTCACCCACCAGCCGTAGAAGATGGCATTTTCCCGGAGCCTCATTTTAGTCTCCAGCTACCTCGAGTCCTGGAGGACTCGGCTCTCGCAAGCTACGTGTATGCTAATCCCGTACCGGGGCTTTGTCCACGGATTGCGCGGTACGCCGCTGCCGTCTTGAGTGCGGGAGGCTCGTTTCGACGGTCCGATGCACCGAGGCGTGGGGAAGTGTAGAATCCCCTCCATGTAAATGGAGGAATTCCGGATGTTCGACGAGGTCCGCACCCGAGTGAGGGCAGAGCTGCAGCGCCTTGATATTGACGCCTGCCTCGTAACCACGCCAGGCAACATCTTCTATACCACCGGATTTTACAGCCCGGTGGTGAACCTGTCCTTTCGCCTCATGGGTACCGACGTGGCGCTGATACCCGCCGACCCGGCCCAACCGGCGGCGCTGATGACCAGCGACTTCGCGGCTCCGGCGGCGCGGGCGGCCACCTCCATCGAGGACATCCGCACCTACCGCATGTGGGTCGAGAACCGCGATCTGGACGTTATCACGGGGCCGTCCGGCGGCGATGCGAAATTTTCGCGCCCGCCCCAATGGAACCCGGACGAGATCGACGAGACCGTGACATCGATGCTGGAGGAGCGAGGACTGTCAGCCGCAACCATCGGCATCGACCTGCGCTACGTTTACGCTGATACCCTGTTCCGGCTGCAGCAGAACAACCCGGAATGCCAGTTCGTCGACGTGACGGGGATGCTCTACGGTCTCCGGGCCATCAAGTATCCCCAGGAAATCGCCCTGCACCGGTCCGCCGCGCAGCTGTTCGAGGCCGGGCTTAAGCGGGCCATCGGCGATGCACGGGAAGGACAAAGCGCCCAGGTCATCAAGTACAACTACCAGGCCGGGGCACTGGAGGCGGCCATGGCTGACCCGTCGCTTGGCGAGTTCCAGTCGGCCCACGGTTTCATCAGCGCCGGCACCGGTAGCAGCTTCGGCGACCGATCGGGCCTGCATTCCGGCGACCTGGTCAAGTTCGACTGCGGCGTTTCAATTGGCGGGTTCTACAGCGACTGCGGACGCACCTTTGCCTTCGGCAGAGCGACTGCGGACCAGCGCAGGATACACGACGCGCTGGCCGAGGCCCACGCAGCGGCCCGGGAGGTGATGCGTCCCGGAACCGCCATCTCCGATGTCTACCGGGCGGCCGACGATGTAATGCGAGCCCGTGGGTTCCCGGGATACAGCCGGGGCCACTACGGACACTCCATCGGGCTGGATACGTTCGTGGAGGAGCCGCCCTTCATCAGCGCCAACGAGCACAGCGAGCTACAGCCCGGCATGCTCCTGTGCCTGGAGGCCCCCTACTATTCCGCCAGCACAGGTTCCTACCAGATCGAGGACATGATCCTCATAACAGAAAACGGGCACGAAAATTTCAACACCTTGTCTTACGATCTGGTTGAGCTTTAGGCCAGCGACCAACAGACCCTACGTGGCAGTGATGTTGGTGCCAGCGATTTCACCCCCAAGCCAGCCCCCTCCCTCAAGGGAGAGGGTGAATTAGAATCCTTCCTCTGTATCGAGAGGAAGCATAGAGGAAGCATTAGGACGAGCGGGAGCTAATATGAAGGCATCCTACCTGGGGGCCATGGGGTACGCAACGAGGCGGGACTTTCCTCCCACTTGGCCGACGCCGCCCGCTTACAACGAGCCGGAACTGTCGGTCCAGAGCTACCAGGACGGCATCGAGGAATGTGAATTCGCTGAGGAGTTGGGCTTCGAGTGGATCAGCTTCTCGGAGCACCACTACTCGGGCCGCATCTCCACCGGCACGCCATCGGTGATGGCTGCAGCAGTGGCTGAGCGCTGCAAGAAGGCCCAAATGGCCATTCTCGGGCACCTTCTGCCACTGAACAACCCGGTGCGCATCGCTGAGGAGTTGGCGCTGCTGGACAACCTGACCAACGGCCGGCTGGTGATGGGGTTCCTGCGGGGCACGCCCAACGAGGACCAGGTATACAACGTAAACCCTGCCGAGGGCCGCGGCAGAATGCTGGAGAGCATGGACCTTATTCTCCGCGCGCTCACCGAGCCGCAGCCGTTCGCGTGGGAGGGCCGCTACTACCAGTACCGCACGGTGTCAGTGTGGCCTCGTCCGGTGCAACAGCCGATTCCGCCCGCCATAGTGGCCACCCGAAGCGACGACGCGGTGCACTTCGCCGCGACGCACCGTCTGGGGTTGGGTGTGTCGTTCCTGCCCGTGGAGGACGTGGCGACCATCACCGGCAAGTACTTCAACTGGTGCGAGGAGGCGGGCTGGAAGCCGGAGCCCGACGAGGTGGTCTTCCGGGGCAGTATCTACCTGGCAGAGACCGACGAGAAGGCATGGGAGTGGTTCCATAAACAGGAGGACCAGGGCCGGGCGAGAGGGATGGCCATGCGCTCATCGGTGGCACAGGTGATCCAGGCCCAGAGGACAGGGCAGGACATCGACTATGGCCACGTGTTCGCCGGCAGTGCGTCGGGCGACATAGTCGGCGGGTCGCCCGGCTTGACCTTCGTGGGCGGGCCAGACCAGATCACGGAGCAGATCAAGGCCTACCACGACCGGTGCGGCGCCGGGGTCATCGACCTGTTCTTCCAGCAGCCCACCCTGACACACCGCGACATCATGAATGAAATCGAGCTTTTCGGGCGGGAGGTCCTGCCCAGAATCAAAGAGTTCTAGCCAATGGCATCAGAGAATTCAGGCCTCAGATACACCGAGTCAGGCAGCGGCGAACCAGTAGTCCTGCTGGACTGGACCCCGTGGGAATCGCGGGTGCTGGCCGATTCCCTGTCCGCCAGCTACCGGGTCCTCAACCTCGAACCTCCCGCACAAACCGGGGACACGTATTACGTGGCAGAATCCGTGGCCAAGACCGCCGAAGCCGACGGGCTGGATTCCTACGCCGTTGTCGGCGTGTCCCTGGGAGCGGATGCCGCCTTCAAACTTGCCCTGCTGCGACCTCAGTCCGTATCGACGCTGGTGCTGGTATCTCCCACCTGCGTGGAGCCATCAGCCACAAGTCAGTGGCACACTCCGGAACAAGCCGTCAATGCCATGCTTGCCCATCCCGAAATTGTCGAATTGCCACGGCCAGGCCCGGAACGTACTGCGTTGCTATCGTCGCTGGCCGGGCAGTTGCGGGCAGACAGTGTCGATGCCTCCCGGCGGTTGGCCCAGCTGACCTGCGCCACCCTGGTTGTGTTCGGGCAAGAGGACCGGCTGGTGTCGCGTGAGGCCGGAGGAATATGGAAGGCTGAGGTCCCCAACTGCAGTCTTTCTTACGTCTATGACGCCGGACACGCCATAGCAGTCGACCGGCCCGATGCCCTGACGAATGTTGTGCTGGATTTCGTGGAACGCCGGGAAACGTTCATTGTGGAGAACCGGCCAAGCGTCATCAACCCGTAGCACTGGGGCTCGTTCCGGGCGTCCTTTGGTTGTTACCTGATTCGTTCGCCCGGAACTCCACGTAAGGCTCCGGACAGGTTTGTCGAGAGGCAGCCCGTCCTTGGTTAGACCAGCGCGCCACGAACGCACTCGTCGGTTTGACATCAAGAACCAAGGGATCCTGCCTTACCGTGGCCAACAATTGTATTCGCTGAGTCTGTGTGGTAGTTTCGAGTTCAGCCAAATCGGGATCTAGCCCAAATCTGGAGGAAAAACATAGATGGCAACCAAGAGGAATGGCGAAAAGTATCTGGGGAACGAGCTTCACATCCCGCTGTCACAGGATGGGCAGGTCATGGCCTACGTCTGGCCGGTCCGGGCCCTCAACGTACGCGGCTCGTGGTGCGGCGGTCCGACCATCGGGGTCGATGTGGGCAACGAAGAGATCATCCGCTTCGACTGCCACGACAAGCCCGGCCACTGGCACGGCGGCGGTTATGACAAGTCCGGTATGCCGGGGAACTCGCACCGCGACTTCCCCAAGGGCATCGAGGCCGTTGCCGACCAGGTGGACTGGTCTCTGGGGCAGGTCAGCGAGCGAATGGCGGAACTGCTGACGGAGGCCGACCACGCCGAGGCTGCCGAGTCACTGGACTCCGGAATGCTGCAGTCAGCCATTAGCCAGATCCGCAGCCACCTGGAGCAGCAGGGCGACCTGCGCGGAATGGCCATAAGCACAGGAATCATCGACGCTTAGGGACGTTGCGGTGGGAACCTTTTATATACCAATTGAACTGGGCGACGAACAGGGGACCATCTGGAGGCCTATGGATGCGCTGGTTGACACCGGCGCATCCTCCACCTCCATTCCTGCTGGCGTTTTGTACGACTTGGGAGTCCGGCCCCTGGCGACCGAACGATTCAGGTTCGCCCAAGGGGATGTAAGGGAACTGCCAGTGGGGTACACACGGGTCAGATTTGCGGGGAAGGAGTTGGTCACCCAGGTGATCTTCAACGCCGAAGGAACCCCGCCCCTGCTGGGCGCCTTGGCACTTGAGGCGGCCTACATGGCCGTCAACCCCGTTGACCAGACCTTGGTGCCCTTAGAGGGTCTGCTGATGTAGCGCACGCGGGTCGTCACATAAGGGAGGGCAGGAAAACGGGAATGAGCGTTTTCAGGGTACAGATAGCAGTTGGAGACCCCGAGCGGAGCCAGTGGCACGAATTGTCCGCGGTTGTGGATACCGGGACGTTCATGTCTGCAGTCCCCGGGTCGGTCCTGAGGGGATTGGGGGTCGTGCCTTCAGCCAGGGAGAGAGGGGAACTGGCCGACGGTACTGAGAGGGATGTGGACGTCGCCTACACGTGGCTACGGCTGAACGGGCGAGAGGTAATGACCCACATCATTTACAACCAGGAATACACCAACCCGTTGTTGGGTTCTCTGGCCTTGGAATCGCTTTTGTACGTCGTTGATCCTGCTGGTGAAAGACTGGTGCCTCGAGGGCGCTTCCCCTTCTGACACCCGCTATTGCTGTTGTTCCAGCCCCCCAAGCCGGCGCTGCTCCTCTTGCAGTGCGTCGATGCTCTCCCGTGAGCGGCCGTAGATGTGTGGCACGTCCCACCCCTCCAGTCCGGCGTAGGTGTCGATCTGGCTGCGGTGATGCACCTCGTGCTCGAACAGCATCATCATCAAGCGCCAGCCGCTGAGCATCCCGTCGGTGTCAATCATCTTGATCCGCCTCTGCAGCCACTCGGGCGGGCTGTAGTCGAGGCGGCGATGGAATTCCTCGAACGAGGCCTCGATGGCCGGCAACCAACCCGACTGCCGCTCCGTACTGGGAACGGGCCAGTCGTACAGCCAGCCCCTGCCGCAGTAAGCGCTGGCGAAGTACAGGCGCGACTCGGCTATGTGGTGCACGATCTCCGCGATGCTCCACGCCTTCTCGCCCTCGCCCCTGGGCGGCCGCCAGAATTCAGCCTCCACCGGCAGCGCCTCGATGTCGCGCACCGTGCGCTGGTGGAAGCGGTCAAAATAACGGAGCAGCGCGGGCAGATCTGTGATCATTTCAATCCCTCGCACAGGGCTTCGCCCTGCATTCCTGCCATGTCAATGTCCGGAAATCATAGTCAGCCAGGCGGCCAGCGTCAACGGCGCTATTGGCCCCGGCGATTGGCCCTCGCCTATGGCAGGGTGTAGAATCGGCGCGACATTTCAGAATCCGTGAGGAACAAGTAATGAAATACGACGTTATTGTTGTCGGCGGTGGCTCCGCCGGCTCCGTGGTTGCCAGTCGCCTGTCGGAGGACCCCAACCGCTCGGTGCTGCTGCTGGAGGCGGGGCAGGACTATCCGGACCCGGAACTGCTGCCCGAACCGGTGCGGAACGGCCACTCGTCGGAGGGCGAGGCCATCGGCTCACCCATCTCGTGGAACCTGCGCGGCGTTATCAACGACCAGCAGGGAGAGATCAACATCGCACAGGGCAAGGTCATCGGCGGGTCTGGCTCAATCAATGGGCAGGTCTACCTGAGGGGCCTGCCCGAGGACTTCGAGCGGTGGGAGTCGTTTTACGGAAACACCGAGTGGGGCTACCTGAAAGTGCTGCCTTACTTCCGGATGGCAGAGACTGACATGGACATCCAGGACGACTTTCACGGTACCGACGGGCCCATCCCCATCGTGCGTCGGCAAAAGGAGGAGTGGCCGCTGGTGCAGAAGGCGTTTTACGACGCCTGCATGGAGCGTGGCTATTCCCCAAACCACGACCTGAACGGACCGGATTCGGGTGGCATAGGCGCCATTCCGATGAACAACATGAACACGTGGCGGATGAGCACAAACGTCACCCACCTCACACCTGCCCGGCACCGGCTGAACCTGACTGTGCGAGGCGGCGTATTCGTACGCAGGGTCGTCATAGAAGGCGGCAGGGTAACCGGAGTGGAGGCCGAAAGCGGCAGCGAGATATTCACAGTTGCCTGCGACCGCGTTGTGCTGAGCGCCGGCGCCCTCAAGTCGCCGCACCTGCTCATGCTGTCAGGAGTCGGCCCCAGCGAACAGCTGGAGGGGCACGGGATTCCGGTTCTGGCTGAATCTCCCGGGGTGGGCCAGAACCTGTTCAATCACCCCATGGGTTCCGTGACATTCCAGGTGAAGGACGAAGTCAAGCTGACCGCCAATGCCGAGGCCCTTCGGTTCGGGCTGCGGGTGACCTCGGATGCGCCCTCGTACCCCAACGATGTCATGCTGCATACCCTGGCAATCTGGAACGTCATGACCGGTGAGATGGTGCCGTCGGGGCAGGCCCGTATCGCCTGCGCCCTCGAGTTGCCCGACGGAACCGGGTGGGTGCGGCTCCAGTCCTCGGACCCCACCATCCAGCCGTCGATCAACTACCGCTACCTGCACAACGAAAACGACATGCGACGCATGCGCGACGCCGTGAAGCTGGCCTGCAGCCTGCTGGAATCAGGGGCTTACGAGGGAATCTCTGAGGGCCGCGTGGCTCCCGATGACGAGACCCTGGGCAGCGACGACAAGTTGGATGCCTGGATACGCCAGACATTGGGCAGCTCCCGGCACGTCTCCGGCACCTGCCGCATCGGCCCGGACGGGGACGAAATGGCAGTTACCGACCAGCAGTGCCGCGTGCGGGGTGTCGAGGGTCTGTGGGTGGCCGACTCGTCCATCATGCCGCAGGTCACTCGCGCCAACACCAACGCCACCGCGATCATGATCGGCGAGCGCGTGGCGGACTGGGTGGCGCAGAGCTGAACGGGCGGCCGAAGTGACCGGGGGATCGGTCAGTAATCCAGGGGTGAGGAATGTCAGATGGGTATTTTCAGCACTGAGGTCTCCATTGGCAGCATAGACCAGCGGGAATGGGTCGACGTCTCGGCTACAGTGGACACGGGAGCATTCCTGATGTCCATGCCGGGCTCCCTGTTGCGGTCCATGGACGTGGAGCCCAGTTTCACGGAGAACGTGCGCATGGCCGATGGCAGGGTTCGCACCCTGGACGTAGGCCATGCCTGGCTGAGGCTGAACGGACGCGAAGTCGTTACACTGGTGGCGTTCAACGACGACTACACCACTCCTCATCTGGGGTCCCTGGCCTTGGATACTTTGCGTTTGGCCGTTGACCCCGTGGGGCAGAGGCTGTTTCCCATGGACAGCATTCCTCTTTAGAAATGGACTGATATGAAGTTCGGTCTCTTCCATTCAGTACAACTTCCCGACCCGTCACAGCAGGACCGGTACTACCGCCAGGCACTGGAACAGGTACTGCACGCCGAGCAACTGGGGTACAGT
Source organism: Dehalococcoidia bacterium (assembly GCA_965207865.1). Taxonomy (GTDB): domain Bacteria; phylum Chloroflexota; class Dehalococcoidia; order Lucifugimonadales; family UBA3495; genus VXOI01. The sequence goes on along the minus strand of CBDBNP010000008.1, from coordinate 1,202,051 downwards.
TCTGTCTGGTTCACCGAGCACCATTTCACGCGGCACGGGATAGTCTCGGACACGTTCTCGGTGTTGGCATACTTGGCCGCCCTGACGAGCACCATTCGGCTCGGCACCGCCGTTACCGTGATGCCGTTCCACAACCCGGCGCGCCTAGCCGAACAAACGGCCACCGTGGACGTTCTCAGCAACGGTCGGCTGGACCTCGGCGTCGGGCGTGGCTACCAGTGGGGCGAGTTCCACCGCATTGGTATTCCTATGGAGGAGGCCAGTCGCAGGTTCGAGGAAGGCATGGAGGTGCTGCAGCGCTCTTGGACATCCAGCGAACCCTTCGACCACCGGGGCGAGTTCTGGACTTTCAACGACCTGACCATCCACCCCAAGCCGGTGCAGCGGCCTCACCCGCCGATCTACGTTGCGGCATCCGGCCGCGACAGCCTGGCGAGGGTGGTGCGCAACGACTGGAACCTCCTCATCGGCCAGGCCGAATCCGAGACGCAGGTGGCAGAGCAGGTGAGTGTCTACCAGGACTCCCTGGCCGAGGCCGGCGCAGGGTACACGCCACAGCGAGTGGTGGTGGCCAGGGCAATGCACTGTGCGCCCACCACGGAGCAGTCGAGAATCGAGGCCGAGAAACCCTTCACGTGGTTCAGGCAGACAGGGCAGGAGGTCAGCGCCCCGCCAGATAGTCGAGTTGAACTTCTGCCTGACGAGTTCGCCGCCTACCGGAGCCGATACGTGCCAGGGGCCAGGTTCGATTTCAACGACCGGTGCGAAGACGTTATGCTCTTCGGCAGTCCCGACCACATCGCCGAGCGTATAGGGCAACTAAGGGACGCTGGGGTTCAAAACCTGATCTTCTTCGTAAACTTCGGAGGCATTGAGCACCAGAGTGTGCTGGACTCACTGGAGCTGTTCGCCGCCGAGGTGATGCCGCATTTCTCCAGCTAGACCCTGAGGTCCCGCGGTACCGCCGCCGTCCGAAATTGTGACCCTATCCCGTTCCGGATAGGGTCTCTTGTTGAAGTCAGGGGCGTGGTGTCTACTGCCGAAGGGGTTGCACCAGCTCAATGAGGACGTCGTCGGGACCTTCGATGTAAGCCAGCCGCGATCCCGTCGGTGTCTCGGTCAGCGGCAGGACGACACGGATTCCGCCAGCCTCCAGTCGGGACAGCTCTGCCTCAAGGTCCTCAACGTCGAACCCGAAATGCTCCAACCCCAGGCGGTTCAACTCTGCGACGCTGCGTTCATCGGACGAACCGGCGGGCTTCGAGGATATGTTAAGGCGCACGGGTCCGCCCACCTCCATGCTCACGGTGACCGTTCCCGGCATAATCTCCCGCGCCCATAACTTTTTGGCGTTGAAGTATTTCTCGTACCAGTCGGCCGACGCCTGAGGGTCTTGCGCTCGCACATGAACGTGATTGATGTGGTATTGCATGGCCGTCGCTCCTGTAACTATCTGATGGATGGGTCCCCACTTTACAGCATTATTTTCCTCGGTTCACGCCCGAACCACCTGGCTGTCCCGAGTCCACCTGCAAACTCAGGGGGCAGTCACGGGGGACCCGGACGCGCGGAACACTGGAAAGTTGTGCGGATTTCAGACTCCTCCCGGTGACCGACGGCACCGTACTGCTAACCTAGGCCATCTTTCTGTAACCGCAACGCCCGGGGTCAAATGACCCTTCGCGTTCAGCAGGTGAAGGCAATCCGCAACAGTGGTAGTCCAGCCTCACATGTTAGTTACGAATTGTCGCTATAACTGCGACACTATCAGACGTTAGGCTATTAGATACAGTCCATTACTGCACTAATACACTTAAGTATACGATATTTAATATTGCAATAATTTACAGCAATGGTTGCACCGTGATATATTCAGCCACCATTCTCGGGATTGGTCTGGTGTTTTCGTAACGGGATGCCAGCCTGACCAATCGAAGCAGGGGCTGACGTTCGAACGTGTTCTCAGAGCGCACTTTCTGGGGTAACCCGACAGCAGGGACAGGAGGTTGAACGAAGGAATCCCGGGATCGGCCAATGATCCGCCTGAGTTCCGCGCCATCGGACCAGTATCTGCGGAACCTGATAACGAACAACGTCTTGTTTGGGCACTTCAAAAGCAACCCGTGATGAGGAGGATGACCGACATGCGCAGACCGTTATTCCTGGCAATGGCACTGATCTTGCTACTGGCCGTCTTTGCCGCATGTGGAGAGGCCGCAACTCCTGAAGAGGAGGCCACGCAGCCTCCAGCAACCACTCCACCCCAACCCACCCCGACCACTCCTCCGACGGAGGCAATGGAGGAAGCGACTGAGGCCACTGACGGTCTGTCCGCCCTGGAGCAGTACGCTGCCGAGAACGCCGGTGGCCCGGGCGCCATCTACGTCGGCGACATCACCCAGCTGGTGGGGCCCGCCAAAACGGTGGAACAGGGAGACTTCGACGGCAACGTGACCCTGGAATCGCTGGAGAGGCATCTCTGGATTTACGAGAGCGACTTCTACCGGGAGCTGCTCGAAAAGGCCAACCTCACCGACCCCACTCCCCTGGAGTACGACGGCGAACCGATCACCATTCAGCACGCCTGCATCAACCGGGCCCTTCTGCCCTGTGTGGCGCTGCACGAGTTCTTTGCGCCCAACCTGCTGGAACGCACCAACGGGAAAGTGGAATTCATCACCAGCTCATTCCCTGAGCTGGGGCTGGCCGGGCCCGACACTCTGAGCCTGGTAACCGACGGCACCCTGGATTCGGCAACGATCTACGGCGGGTATGTCGGCGGCGAAATGCCTCCCATTGAGATCCAGAATCTCTGGGGCATCTACAACAGCCGCGAGCAGGAGTTCGAGGCCACACAGGCGGTCATCAAGGACATCGAGGAACTGGTACTGGCCGAGACCGGCGGCGTGATCATGAACCACAACTGGTACTCCGGTAATGACCAGTTCTTCTTCTGCCGGGAGAAGATCGAAACCCTTGATGACTTTGAGGGCAAGAAGACCCGCAGCCACAGCGCGGCGCTTTCGGACTGGATCAACGGAATGGGGGCCAGCGCCCAGTTCCTGGCCTTTGCCGAGGTCTACACCGCCATCGAGCGCGGTATCCTGGACTGCGGTGTGACTGGCGCTGACGCCGGATTCGGGCAGCGCTGGTACGAGGTTACGGATTATATCATCGGCCCGCTTGTCAGCTTCCCGTCCAATAACAACGTGATTAACGCAGAGAAGTGGGCATCAATCCCCGAAAATCTGCAGAAGATCATCCTGGAGGAGGCGGCCAAGTCGGAGTTGGAGGCCCTGCGCATCTCCGCCATTCAGAACGAGATGGGGCTGCTCAAGAACACCTCCGACGATCCCCGCGGCGCGGGACTAGACGCAATGGAGTTCGTACCCTTCTCCGAGGAGATGACCTTCCGCAGCCTGAACACGTCGGTGATGGAACACGTAGTGCCGGCCTGGGTGAACCGGGTGGGCGACACCAGTCACCCCATCATTGCCGACACCTTCAACAACAAGGTAGGCCCAATCGTTGGCCTGCGCATCGATCCTGACGGCTCAGTCGTAAAGCTGGAGTGATCCGGCCCAGGCAATGCTGACCCTAAGAACGACAGGGGCGGGTGAATCACCCGCCCCTGTTATCTATGCCGAGAATCTCCAGGTGAGTCGTCGGTTATCCTTGAGGCGCCCTCCGGTTCAACCTGTAGGCCCGGGTTGCCGCATTGAAAGCGACAAGCAGGTACATGACCACGTTGGACGCAATGGCGGCGCCGATGGCGGTGTAGGTGAACGGGTTGGTCCTTGGTTCCGAGCAGCAGTCGAATTCGCGGTTTGCCCCGAACTGGTAGCCGAGCACCGCGCCGATGACTCCCCCGGCAACGCACAGCAGAACGGTTAGCGCCAGGCCGTAAGTACGCTGGCGGTCCAGCCTGATCCAGGCAATGTTGGTGGCTATTCCGGCACCCAGACCTCCGCCACCCATGGTAACGATCATGAAGGCGATCCTGTCGTTAACGCCGGAAAAAATGTAGAGGCCCCAGACTATTGCTAGGGCGACCATACTGAATACAACCCCCAGTAACAGCCCAAGCGCGCCCCGCCCGGCCAGAGCGGCTGCCCAGCGAACTACGTCGTATCGGTCTATGAATTGCTTGATTGTCATTCCCCTATCTATCTTGACCAACTCCTTCCAGGTCGGACTGATACGCAACTTTCTTGCCTATCCACCGGGTTTTGGGCCCTGGACCAACAGGGGTCACGCCGGAGGTGGGTATGGGCTGGCAAACTCGACGACTTCCTCAACCGGATTGACTTTCAGTCCCAGTGCCTGCATGGCAGTAGACCCCAGCAGAGGCATGGGACCTTCCAATGCTCCCACAATGATTGGTTCCTCCCTGCCCATAACTCTCACCCTTCCGAACCCCAGGGGCACCTCTAACCGAGCGTTGTTCGCTGCAACGAGAGTGGTCGACGCAGCGAATTCTACTCCAATTTCCTCAGCCAGAATTGGACTGACCAGAGTATAGAGGGACCCTGTATCAGCCAGAAATTCGATCGGCCTGAATCCCCCTGTGGCAGAAGCCAATTCTCCTGTTACTTTGACCATTCCCAAGGCGGCTCTCCTTAGTTAAGAGACCTTACCAACTTCAGTCTTTACTGGCCATTCAAGATGAAGTCGGCGATGCGTTCTCCAATCAACATTGTAGTGCAGTTGGTGTTGGCCCGCACACAGTTGGGCATTACGGAGGCATCGGCTACGCGGAGTCCTTCCAGGCCGTGCACTCGGCCGTGCTGGTCCACCACGGCCATCGCATCGGAGGCGGGCCCCATTTTGCAGCTGCTCGTTATGTGCTGACCACTGACGACCGTCCTGCGGATGAAGGCGTTGAGCGCCTCATCCGATTCCAGCTCTTCATCCGACGGATAGATGCGCTCTTCGATAATGTCGCTGAACGCAGGATCCCGCCCCAGGTCAACCACGAGTCTGACCACTTCCCGGCAACGCTGGAGGTCGAACTCATTCTCAAAGAACCTGAAATCTATCTCCGGCGGCGTGGCAGGGTCGGGAGACGTGACCCTCAATTCACCGGATCCCTCCTCCAGGTTGATGAACGTGTACATCCCCAGGCCCTGCACCTGGGTTCCGTCAGGATTGGTCATGTACCGGGGGTTAATGAGCGAGTTCATCAGGATCTGCAGGTCGTTCCTGTGGGGCGAGTCTGTGGCCGTGAAGCGCGCGACCACCTGCATTCGCGGTGCGTTGGCATCCAGCTGGTGCCCGGACTTGGTCCTGAACGGAATGTAAACTATGGGATGGTCCCGCAGGCTCTGCCCAACTCCCGGCAGTTCGTGGACCTGGGAAATTCCGGCCTCGGCAAGCTGTTGCGCCGGCCCAACCCCGGACAACATCAGGATGTGGGGGGAGCCTATGCTTCCGCTGCTCAGGACTATCTCGTCGGCCTCGACAACAAAGGTCTCACCGCCGGACTCAACCTGTACGCCGGTCGCCCGTGGTGAGCCGGTCGAACCACCGTCGAACAGTATCCTGTGGACGGTGCAGTTGGGCCGAATGGTCAGGTTCAGCCGGTGGCGGGCCAGATTCAGATAGGCCAGAGCCGTGCTGAGCCGGATGCCGTTGGGGTTATTGAGGGGAACGGGGCCCACGCCGCTGGCGTCAGGGTGGTTGAAGTCGGCCACGTCGGCCATCCCCACACTGCGGCAGGCGGCATAGAAGGCGGCCTGGTCGGGACGCCACTCCTCACGGCTGAACCGGCGGCAGACGATGGGGCCGTCGGAGTTGTGGAAATCATCGCTGCCAAACTCGGTGTCCGTTTCCATCCTGCGTAGGTAGTGCAGCAGATTCTGGTAGCTCCACTGGTCGTTGCCCGCCGCCGCCCAGGAATCGTAGTCCTCGGGAACGCCGCGCAGGAATACCTGGCCGTTAATGGCGCTGGAGCCTCCGGTGACCTTTCCCCTCGGTATCTGCAATGGTGGCGTGGTGTCGGTGCCCCGCGCCCAGAATTCCCAGTTGTGATGAGTGGTTACGGTATCGATACCTGAAGCGTATCCGAACTTGATCTCATCCGGCAGCTGCTCGAAGTCCGGGTAGTCGGGTCCTGCCTCCAGCAGGAGCACGGACCGGCCGGGGTCCTCGCTCAGCCGGGTGGCCACAACGCCGCCGCCTGAGCCGGCGCCTATGACGATGGTGTCGTATTTCATTTAGCCTCCATACTTTTTCCTGATCGTCGTTGTCCAGGATTGCCCTTTTGACCAATAACTATAAGGGATTTGGCGAAGAGGTGAAATTTGCGCCAGCCGGGGCAGCGTCTTCTGCAGAGGTCGGAGAGCCCGGAAACCAAGTTTGCCGACGTTCATTTGCCTGCCTGCATCCTGCGATTCAGGGCAGGCTTCCCGGGGCGATCGCTGATCCTTGCGGATCTGTAATTCTTGACAGCGTTCTGGTTCAGGCTTACCTTTCCCAAATACGATCGCTTGGGAAAGGCCACCCGGCAACTGCTTTCCGGGCCGATTCGTATGTTCCGCAAAGGCCCCTAGCCGGATTGAAGGAGGCTGTTCGTGACCACCGAACAAGCCCTGGCCACCGACGATCGTTTGGGCCCCGCCACTGGCGGGAACCGTCCTCTGCTGGAAGTACAGGACCTGCAGACCCATTTCTTCACCCGCCGGGGTCTGGTGCGTGCGGTAAATGGAGTGAGTTTCAACGTCATGCCCGGCGAGACCCTGGGTTTGGTGGGTGAATCGGGGTCCGGAAAGACCATAACCTGCCTTTCCCTTCTCCGGCTCCTGCCCCGAGGCGCGAGAATCGTTGGAGGCAAAATCCTGTTCAACGGCCAGAACACCCTCGACCTGTCAGAAAAGGAGATGGAGAAGGTACGGGGGATCCGAATGGGCATGATTCTCCAGAACTCCATGGCCGCCCTGGACCCGGTCTTCTCCATCGGAACGCAGATTGCCGAGCCCCTGGCCGTGCATTCCGGACTTAGCTGGAAGGCGGCGATGGAGCGCAGCATCGAACTGCTGAGAATGGTGAAGATTACGGCGCCGCACCTGCGGGTCCGCAACTATCCCCACGAGATGAGCGGCGGCATGCGCCAGCGGGCCTCCAGCGCCGCCTCCATCGGCCCGCACCCCGACCTGCTCATCGCCGACGAGCCGACAACCGCGCTGGACGTCACCACGCAGCGTCAGTACCTGGAGCTCCTGAAAGAACTGCAGCAGGAAACTGGGATGGCGCTCATATTCATCACCCACGACATCAGCATCGTCGGCAACCTGTGCGACAACCTGGCGGTCTTCTACGGCGGGCTGGTCGTTGAGTACGGCCCGAAGAACGAGGTGCTCAACAACCCGACTCACCCCTACACGGAAGCACTGCTGGAGGCGCTGCCGGTACTGGGCGAAAAGAGGCCGCGCCTACGCACCATCCAGGGAGACCCGCCCTACGCGGGCAACCTGCCTCCGGGATGTCCGTTCCACCCACGCTGCGACAAGGTGATGGACCGGTGCAAGGAGGGCGACTTCCCCACCATCTTCAACACGGGCAACAACCAAAAGACGCGCTGCTGGCTGGTGGAGTGAAATCTGAGCTGCTAAGGACAAATGAAACTGCCCAACTCGCACCGCGCAGTGGTTGAACGAGGGAAGATTACGAATTATCTGCTCTCGGCCAGTAGTCCGCGCGGCAAAAGCAAGGCAAACTTCTTTGTCAGGTTTGGTTTCAGCGCCAACAATTGGCAAGCCTTTGTCAATGCCCTGAAACTTCAGGGGGCGAACGGCTTGGTTGTCGAGATCACTGAAACCGTCTACGGACTGCGCTACGAAGTAAATGGTACTATCGAGACACCGGACGGTCGCAATCCAAGAATAAAGACTGTTTGGCAATATAATACGGGAACCGATTACCCCCAGCTAATTACGGCGCTTCCGCTGGGGCATGGGAGGCGAAACGGTGTTTAAGGAACACGAACAGATTGTGCTTACCGCTGATGTTGCCGGCGATCACGGCGAGGAACTGAAACCTGGCGACGTAGGTGTCATCATCCATATCCATCCGAGGGCTGAGGCCTTTGTGGTGGAATTTTTTACACTAGAAGGGGAAACGGCGGCCATTGCCACTGTCTTGCCCTCTCAGATGCGTCCAGTGACCGGCAAGGAGATTACCCACGCCCGTGAATTTGCCATAGCTGCGTAGTCTCGGGACACCCCTGTCCGTTTGGAGTTAGAATGCAAGAACAAGCTACTTCAGGGAATGTAATAGTAGAGGCACGAAACGCCGTCAAGCACTTTCCCGTAAAGACCGGCTTGTTGAGCAACAAAACAGTCGGCACGGTGAGGGCGGTCGACGACGTGTCCTTCTCCATAGTGGAAAACCAGACCTTTGCCCTGGTGGGGGAATCGGGTTGCGGCAAGACCACCATGGCCAACCTGATCCTGAAGCTCCTCGATCTCTCTTCGGGAGATATCCTTTTTCGGGGAAACTCACTGGAAGGCATGGCCCCGCAGGATATCAAGAACTATCGCAGGCGAGTCCAGGCCGTCCTCCAGGACCCCTACGGCGCTCTGAATCCGCGCATGCGGATCGGACACATCATCGGGGAACCCCTGGAGGTGCATGGCTTCGGCAGGGCTGAGCGTGCGGACCTGGTGGCCAGCGCCCTTCAGTCGGTGGGACTGCATGAGTCTGTGCAGTCTCAGTTCCCGCACGAGTTCAGCGGCGGCCAGCGCCAGCGCATCGGAGTGGCCCGGGCCCTCACGCTGAACCCCGACCTGATAGTTTTGGACGAGCCTGTATCATCCCTGGACGTGTCCATCCGATCACAGGTGCTGAACCTGCTGAAGGACATCCAGGACGAACGTGGAATCTCCTACATTCTCATTTCCCACGACCTGGCTTCCGTCGAGCACATGAGCCACATGATCGGGGTGATGTACCTTGGCAAGCTGGTCGAGTTGGGAGACGCGGAGCTAACCTGCTCAGTACCGCTGCACCCGTACACCGCATCCCTTGTGGCGGCAGCCACACCCCCCGGGACGACCCCCGGCTGGCCAATTCCCATCGTGGGCGAGGTGCCGAGCGCCCTGGAGACTCCCAGCGGCTGCTCCTTCCATCCGCGCTGTCCCTATGCAATGCCCATCTGCAGCCAGGAAGTCCCCGCTCTGTCGGCCACTGAAGACGGCCGAATGGTTTCGTGCCACCTCTACCCCGACGAAATCAAGAATATCGACAAGCGGGCGCCGGTCGCTGTGACTACCGATCCTCAGGTATCGGCGACGCGGTTTTAGCCACATAGGTCTGAGCGACCCCTTTCGAAGCCCAGGGCGTCCCCCTTTCGACCCCTCGCGTTCCGCAACATCCTGTGGAGGCCGTCATGCAACTGGAAAACAAATCGGCGATAGTAACCGGTTCCGCTTCCGGGATTGGCCGTGAAATTGCCCTTACGCTTGCCGCCGAGGGAGCACTGGTAACTGTGGCCGACCGCAACCTCGACGGCGCGCAGTCCGTCGCGCGGCAGATAACGGAGTCCGGCGGTACCGCCGCGGCGGTTCAGGCCGACGTAACCAACCGCCCACAGGTTGAGGCCATGGTGGATGCGGCAGTTGCGGCACACGGCTCCCTGGACATCCACGTGAACGTGGCCGGATTCGGGTTCAACTCTCTGATCGTCGACATGACGGAGGACGATTGGGATTTTGTGCTCAACGTGAATCTCAAGGGCCAGTTCCTTTGCAGCCAGGCGGCGGCGCGGCGGATGATTGAGCAGGCACGCGGCGGGCGCATCGTCAACATCGCCTCCACCGCCGCCAACAACGCGCGCTACGCGGGTGGGGCCTACTGCGCCGCCAAGGCCGGGGTGGTGCAGCTGATGAAGGTCATGGCATTGGAGCTGGGAGAGTTCGGGATCACTGTAAATGCGGTCGGTCCAGGATTCACCGAGACCCCGGCAACAGTCGAAACATCCGACGAATACCGCACCAACTTTCTCAGCCAGGTTGCGGCAGGGCGGTCGGGACGCCCATCGGATATCGCCAACGCGGTGCTGTTCCTGACATCTCCCGCCGCGGAGTACGTCAACGGACAGGTGATCTACGTGGACGGCGGGTACTCTGCGGGAAAGCTTACTGTGCGCGGGTAGCCGACGTATCCGGGCGCCAAATCGCGGGCGTTCAACGGAGATCCCCTGCATGTAGTCCCGGAGCCCCTCTTTCAGGGAGTGTAGTCTCTATTCCGATGCCTTGTTCTCCGAATTTCGTAGAGAATGTGTCTAAACTGTTACGCATTGATTACATTTGTGTCAAATCTTTCGTACACCTTGAAATCAAGTTGACACCGAAGTTTGATGCGTTGTAGCCTTACGCATCCAAATTGAGCAGGGTGCGTGTCGGCTGCAAGCGGGGGTACCCGCTGGTTTTCGGCCAAACTCATATAGGAGTATCAACGTGAATCGATTGCTGGGCTTTAAGTTCCATTTACCTCTCCTCCTAGCACTGCTGCTTACGGGTGTGATAGTGGCCTGCGGAGGAGCAGAAGAGGCAACAGAGGAACCTGCAGCGGCACCAACAGCTACGTCCGCCCCCGCTGCCGGGGACGCAACCGCCGTACCGGCGGCGACTTCCGCGCCGGCCGCAGCGGCGCCGGCAACGACCGGTGACTACCCCGAATCGGTGGGCAAGCTGACCGTGGCGGCTGACGGGTGGGGAAGTGACCTGGTGAACACCTGGGAGGACACTCAGCCCAGCTTCATAAGGGACTATTTCGTGCCCCGGCTGTTGACCCGCGACGAAAACATGGAAGTGCAGCCGCTCCTCGCAACGTCCTGGGAGCAGGATGAGGAAGGGATTCGTCTGACCCTCCATCCAGACGCGGTTTGCGAAAACGGCGAACGCCTGGACGCCCAGGCAGTTGCGACGAACCTCCAGGCCTTCCTGGGCAACATTGAAGGGTTCACGGGCAGCTTCCTGGCAAACACACTGGATGGACTGGTTGACGATCAGGCAATTGAGATAGTCAGCGACACCGAATTGTATATCGGCACCGACAGCGCCAGCCCTGCCGGTTGGTCCATCCTGCACGGTGCCAATTACCACCTGTTCTGGTTCCACCCGGCGGAACATCTCATTGAAGTCGGCCACGACGAATATGTCAGGAATCCCGTGGGCTGCGGGCCCTACTCCCTGACCGATTTCAATCCCGGCGACTCGGCAACACTCACCCGCTGGGACGATTTCTGGGGCGACTACGTTTACTACAGCGCGCCGCAGCACGAAGTCCTGGAACTGGTGAAGGTGCCTGAAGCAACCACCCGCTTCGCCCAGTTGACAGCTGGCAACGTGGACATGGCTCTGGGCCTGCCTTTCCCGATCGCCAAAGACCTGGAACGCTCCGAGGACGGCGCGAATGGCGCGGGCTTCAACCCGGGCAACGACGGCCTGTGGACCCAGACTCTGGGCGCCAACGGCAAGATGCAAGTGGCCTTCGACCTTGAGTTCGCCCTCAAAGAACTGAAGGACGACGGCACTCCCAAGGCTGACCCCGCTGAATGGGGAGATGACCCGACATTGAACGTCCGGGTTCGCGAGGCCCTGGCCATGGCGGTGGACAAACAGTCGATCCTGGATACCGGATTCGGCTTCCTGCTGCCGAACCAGTCAATTTGCAGCAAGGGTTCATTCGGCTGGCGCGAGTCCCAGGACTTTGTCAGCGAGTACAATCCGGAAATGGCCATGCAGATCCTGGAGGAAGAGGGATACAGCGATGGCTTCTCGCTGCAGGCCCATTTTGGCGAGTTCACCGGCCGCCCCAACCAGCGGGAAGCCATGGACATCATCGCCAGCAACTGGAAGGACATCGGCATTGACCTGAACGTCAACGAGCATGACCCCTTCACCTACTACTCCAGCGGCGACGCCGGCAACCGGGAGTACCAGTCGGTCAACGAATGGAGCTGGGGACGACAGGAGCATTGCTCCGTGATGGTCAACCTCGCATACTCGTCCAGCGGGTTCCGCAACGAGTACAACGACGAATCGGACGCCCTCAACGAAGAGCTACAGAATACGGTGGACGCGGACAAGCAGCTCGAACTGATGGCTCGCGTTGATGACATTGCCCTGGAAAACCACTGGATCATCCCGCTGTACGACGCCAGCGCGGTCTACGGCTACACCGACCGCGTCATTGAGCACAGGCAGCCGCCATTCGGCGCTCACTTCGCAGACCTGCACCGCATCCTCTTGAAGGACTAGGGTTGAAGGACCAGGGTTTGCAGCCGACCTGGCACCAATAGCTGGTGGCAACTGATCGAGGGACTGCCCGGTGTGGCAGTCCCTCGTGCCAAAATGGTGAATCACACCCCGGCCCGTCTTGATGGCAATTGCATTACAAGCGGCAGCGGCACTGTAGGGAGCGCCCGTGGGCAAATACGTACTGACCCGAAGTCTCCAGGGACTGCTCACGCTATGGCTGGTGACTGTTGCCGTATTCTTCCTGGTCCGTCTCACCGGCAACCCCATCAACTTCCTGGTCTCACCGGAGGCCAGTCCCGAGGACCGCCAGCGGCTCATCGAAGAGTATGGCTTCGACAAGAGCTACTGGGAACAATACATCGTCTACAACAAGAACTTCCTGCAGGGCAAGTTCGGCGAGTCCCTGAGGTGGGACTCCCGAGACGGCTTTGAGGTATTCATCGATCGGTTGCCAGCCACGATCCAGTTGACCTTGGCGGCCATGATCTTCTCCATAGCCGTCGGCGTAACCCTTGGGGTGCTTTCCGCGACAAACCCCGACTCCCTGTTTGACCGGGTCGGCAAGGTGGTGGCAATCCTTGGGCAATCCATGCCGGTCTTCTGGGTGGGAATCCTGATGATCCTGGTGTTCGCCGTCTATTTCGGCGTGCTGCCCGCTGGCGGGAGCATCGAGAGACTGGGATGGAAGGCAATCGTACTTCCCGCCGTCACCCTGGGCTGGCTGTTCGTGGCGGCCCACATGCGCATCGTCCGCTCCAGCATGCTGGAGGTGCTGGATTCCGAATACATCAAGATGATCCGGGCTAAGGGACTGCCCAGACGCCTCGTCATCTGGAAACACGCCCTAAAGAACGCCTCCATCCCCATTTTCACCTTGTTCATGGTGAATTTTGCGCAGCTGATCTCAGGGGCCGTGGTTACCGAGACCATTTTTGGCTGGCCGGGCATCGGGCGCCTGCTGGTGGACTCCATATTTGTTCGAGACTTTGCCGTAGCCCAGACGGTGGTCTTCTTTGGCGCAGGATTCATCGTGGCGATAAACCTGACGGTCGACATCATATACGGACTGCTGGATCCCAGGATCCGGGTCACTCAATAGAGGGAGTCCAAGTGGCAATAGCCGGCGAACAACCTATCGGAGCCGAACCGCCCCTGGCACCGGCTACTCCGCCGCAAGGCATACAGTCGTTTTTGACCACTGCAGGGAACGTGCTCAATGCCATGCGCGGCGTACCGAAGTTTTCCCTCTTCTATCTCTCCGTAATCATCATTGTCACCGTCTTTGCCCCGTGGATCGCCCCGTTCGACCCGATCAAGACCGAACCGACCAACATCCTTGCCGAGCCCGGATGGGGAAAACACATGCTGGGCACCGACCATCTGGGACGGGACATTCTCAGCAGGATCATTTACGGGGCGAGAATCTCCGTAGTGGTCGGCTTCATGGCGGTGATCATATCGGGGGTCCTTGGCACCCTCATCGCGCTGGTCAGCGGCGTGGCCCGGGGATGGGTCGACACCATCCTGATGCGGCTCACCGATGGCTTCCTGGCCCTGCCCTACCTGATGGTAGCGGTAACCGTCATAGCCATTCTGGGCGCAGGTCTCTGGAATGTCATTCTCGTAATCGCCCTGCTCCGCTGGATGACCTACGCTAGGATTGTACGCGGTGAGGTCCTGACGCTCATGCAGATGGACTACATTCGCCTGGCCCGTGTTGCCGGCGCCAGCAACACGCGGATCATCTTCCGCCACATCGCGCCCAACGTCTTCAACACTCTGCTTGTACTGGGAACCCTGGAGGTGGGGCTGGCGATCATCGCCGAGGCCTCGCTGAGCTACCTGGGGCTGGGCATACCGCGCCCGCAACCGTCGTGGGGGACCATGCTGGCCGAGTCGCAGGAGTGGGTGTTCGTAGCCTGGTGGCTCCCCATGGTGCCGGGCGTGGCCATCACGCTGCTGGTGATGTCCTTCAACCTGATGGGCGACTGGCTGCGCGACAGGACGGACCCCACGCGCCGCCAGTTGTGAGGACTATCGAGTTTCCCGGCTCCGTTCGTTTTGAGCTTGTCAAAATGTGAGCGGGACGCACGATTCACCGACCATTCAGTGCCCGCCCTGGGTTTGTCGCAGGGCGGGCATTGGCGATTTTTCGCACTAAGCCAATCCGGGCCGTCGGCTAGCGCTTCAGGAACTCGACGATCAAGGGATTGATCTCCTCGGGCTTTTCCTGGTGCATGAAGTGACCTGTTCCGGGGATGATCACCTTCTCCAAGCCCCCGGTGAAAAACGCATCCATGGCCTCGCTTTCGAAGGACTCCAAACGCCGGGGACGGTCGCGCGTCCCGTGGAGAGCCAGCGTGGGAACAGTGACAGGCCCCGCATTGATGCGCCGCTCGTCATCCAGTAACGCCGGGTCCTGGGGCGCCGGTCCGAATCTGGCCCGGTAATAGCCCAGCGCCGCCTCCACAACTCCCGGCTTGCGGAAGGTCTCCCGGATGCTCTCGAGGGCCGACGCCGGTATATCCCATTCCGGGGAGGCGTCGCGCCACCACTGTTCCACGTAGGCGTAGTCGTTGTGGGCCACCGCGCGTTCGGCGAAGGGCATCTGGAAGAAATAGAAGTGCCAGGTGCCCCTCAGGTACCAGTAGTCCATGGCCAGTTCCTCGTCCACCCGGCCGGAGGCGATGATCACCAGCTTGTGCACCTTCTCCGGGGCGAGAATTGTGGCCCCGATCACCGCACCGGCACCCCAGTCGTTGCCGATGAGGTAGGCTTGCCCGCCGCCGAGGGCATCAACCAGCGCCACCGCGTCGCGGGCCATGGTGGCCGCCCGGTAGTTCCCGTCGGCGGGCGCCTCCGTAGGAGCATACCCGCGCATGAACGGCGCCACGGCCTGGTATCCCGCCGCCGCCAGGTCCGGCAGCAGGTGCCGGAATGAGTAAGCATGATCGGGAAAGCCATGCAGGCACAGGGCCAGCGGCCCCTCTCCCATCTCCAGGTAGTGGAAGTTCAGCCCATTGGCGTTGACTGAACCGGTCTTGAACTCGGTCATCTTTCCTCCGTTGCTTCAGCATAACTCGCAAGATGGTAGGCACGCTCAGGTAAGGTGTCAACGCCGGTCCGGACAAGGGCGCGGGGACAGGGCAAATGCAAAGTCCGGCGACACCAATTTTGTCTGAATCAGGATTCGCAAGATTAAGGGATGCGCAGGATTGGGGAACATCCTGAAAACCCCGGAATCCTGATAATCCTGATTCAGAAAATGCCATTGCAATCGTAGCGGCACCGGCAGACATCCGGTTGACACGGAGGGTGTTGGGGTACATATTTGCCCCATTCCCGGCGCTACCCCGATACTGCTCAAGCATCAACCGCCCTGCCCTGCGGAGGTGACGAGGAATGCCAGCTCGAACCGGAAAGGAATACATCTCGGGACTCAAGGACCGGCCCCGCGAGGTGTGGCTGAACGGGGAGCGCGTCAAGGACGTAACCGAGCACCCCGCGCTGCGTAACGGCGTGCGATCTGTGGCGGCCCTCTACGACCTGCAGCACGACCCGACGCTACGCGAGGAGATGACGTTCGCATCTCCCACCACCGGGGAGCCTGTGGGCCTGTCATTCATGATCCCGAAGACCATCGACGACTTGGTCCGACGCCGGGAAATGATGACGCGGTGGGCTTGGGCCAGCTGCGGAATGATGGGCCGCTCTCCCGACTTCATGAACGCCATCTTCTCCGCCTGGGCCGGCTCGGCGGGCTTCTTTGCGCAGGACCGGCCTGAGTTCAAGAAGAACATGCTCAACTACCACGAGTTCATCCGCGAAAACGACGTAACGTTGACGCACGCTCTGGTGAACCTGCAACGGCGTCGCCACCAGGGACCGACGGACATCCTGCACGAGGACGTTGCGCTCACCACGGTCAAGGAGACCGACTCCGGAATCGTGGTCAGAGGTAGCAGGACTCTGGCAACGCTGGGACCAATCTCCGACGAGATCGCCATCTATCCCGTGGCCAGCCACCGGCTGGACGACGAGGCCAGGCGGCAAACCTTCTCCTTCTCCATACCCTGCGACGCGCCGGGCGTGAAATTCCTGTGCCGGGAGGGTTTCGACTACGGCCGTTCGCACTTCAACCATCCGCTGGGCTCGCGGTTTGACGAGATGGATTCGGTGGTATTCTTCGACGACGTACTCGTCCCGTGGGAGCGGATCTTCCTTCTGGGCAACGTGGAGCTGGGCAACGGCTATGCGGCTGGCACGCAGTCGGACGCTCACACCGGGCATCAGATTTTGAACCGGTGCCTGGTGAAAGCGGAGTTCATCCTGGGACTCGCCGACCTGATCGTCGACACCCTGGGTTCGGGCACCATCCCACACGTGCAGGAGCAGGTGGCCGAGCTGATCACCTACCGTGACGTGTTGCGGTCGTGCGTTCGGGCCGCGGAGGCCGACGCAACGATGAACGAATATGGCATGATGTCCCCGGACGTCAACGCCATCCGGGCCGGAAGGACTGTCTTCGGCCGGTCGATGTTCCCGCGCATGGTGGAGATCATCCAGATGCTGGGCACCGGCGGTCTCATGGCCCTGCCTGCCGAGGCCGATTTCGGGTCGGAACTCGGCGATGAGATCGAGCGGTACTTCGCTACAGATTCTGTGGAAGCGCGTGACCGGGCCCGGTTATTCCACCTGGCGTGGGATGCATCGTGCAGCGCCTTCAGCGGCCGGCAGGTGCTGTACGAGCGGATGTTCGGCGGGAACCCGGTGCGAAACTCCATCACCCTGTACCAGAACTACAACAAGGAACCATTCAAGGCCAAGGTCCGTCAGTTCCTCGAAAACGAGGACTGGCCCCCTGAATCATAATGGCCCCGAACTTGTGCACAGTCGATTCTGGCCCATACCGGAGTCTTCGCAGGCATACTACAGCATTGGAAGGAGCAACCATGGGCAAGAAAGCTAACACCTTTAGCTTCTCGACGATAGTCTTCATCATATTGGGTCTCATTGTTCCCATTTGGCCAATATCCCTTCCATTGTTCTGGTTCTTGGCGTACAGGTCCTACAAGAGTGGCGATGCTGAAGCGCCTTCACTGACCGATCTGAAAGATGCCCAGGATCTCCTGGACAGGGGGACCATTACCCAGGAGCAATTTGACCGTATCAGAGCTAACATCCTAAAGGTATAAAGAGACGGGAGGACAGGAAATGTCATACACACCTATGCGACTGGGCCACCTGGTAATGCGAGTACGGGACATCGACCGCTCCGTCGACTTCTATACGAGGGTGATGGGTCTCACTGTAATGGAGAAAACCGCCGGCGGTACGGTGTTCATGTCCGCCGACACCTCGAAATCCCACGAACTGGCCATCCGCGCCATCGGGATGGAAGCCGACGGGCCAGACCACTCCATGATCGGACAGGCGCACATGGCCTGGCAGATGGAGACCTTTGAGGACCTGCAGGAACTGTACGACCGCATCCGGGAGAACGAGGTCCGCATCGTGCGCATGGGCGATCACGGCATCTCGATGGGCGTCTACCTGCTGGATCCCGACGACAACGAGATCGAGGTCTACTACGAGCTTCCCAAGGACGAGTGGACGCGCCACCCGGAAAAGGGCCTTTTCGGCCACCAGTACCCGCGCCAGCTCGAAGACCGCGTTCCCGTGGCCGGGGACTAAGCCCCCCACCCTGACCCTCCCCCCAGGGGAGAGGGAATTGGGAAGGTGCAACCAGTGACCACTCACACCAACACCGGCAAAACCAAGACCGGGGCGGAGGCAGTTTCCGCCCCGGAACTGTTGCGGATAGCCTCCGAACTGGTCCCCATTCTCAAGGAACGAGCCTCGTACACCGAGGAGTTGCGACGTCTGCCCGGCGAGAACATCAGCGACCTGCTGGCGTCCGGGCTACTCCGCATCGGTTCGCCGGTGAAGTACGGCGGCATCGACGGCGACTACGGGACGATGCACAAGGTGGCAGCAGAACTGGCCCGTGGATGTCCGGCAACGTCGTGGTGCTACGGACTCTGGGCCGGACACGCCTGGCTGGTGGGCTACTGGCCGTACGAGGTGCAAGAGGAGGTGTTCGGCCAAGACCCCAACGCCCTGATCTGCAGTTCACTGAACCCCGGCAGGTCCACCTGCGACCCTGTGGATGGCGGGTATCGGCTCTCCGGCAGGTGGGAGTTCTCCAGCGGCTGCGACGGCTCCAGCTGGATCATGCTTGGCCTGCCCGGAGTTGGGGAGCGTTCGTGGGCGCTGGTTCCACGAGAGGACTTCGAGATCGTCGACAACTGGTATGTCTCTGGTCTCAAGGGCAGCGGCAGCAAGGACATCACCATCCAGGATGCGTTCGTGCCCTACCACCGAATCGTCGAGGTCAGCACGGCTGGCGACAGCGACCTGAGCGGCTGGGAGCTGCACCGGCAGGCCCGCTACCGGGTGCCGCTACCCGTTCTTCTCGGGTGGGACCTGGTGGGGCCCATGGTGGGAATCGCCCAGGGAATGCTGGAGGAATTCGTGGCAAGACTGGAGGGAACCTCCGGGCCCGGCCGGACCGCCGAGTCTCCAGCCGTCCACCTGAGGCTGTCACAGTCTGCCGCCGACGTGGATGCGGCGCGGGCGCTGATGGAGCGGGACATCAGCGAGATCCTTCGCAAGGGCGAGGAGGGCGAGCCGTTTACCCTGCTGGAGAGGGCCAGGGTGCGCCGGGACAAGGCGTACACCACGCAGCTGTGCCTGCAGGCCGTGAACCGGATATTCGACGTCAGTGGCGGCCACGCCCTGTTCGATTTCGTCCCGTTGCAGCGCTTTCACCGGGACGCCCACGCCGTGGCCCACCGGGACGCGCTGATCATGGACCTGGGCGGACAGAACTACGGACGGGTATTGCTGGGGCTGCCACCCGACACGCCGTTGTAGCTCTCGGGCGCCTTGGGGGTCTGGTGGCCAACCGCGCCGTGGTCCGCTGCCCGGGCGGGCGTCCATCTCTGTATTGGTCAGTGTGATGGCGCACGGCCTTGGTCTCTGTCTCTCTTGAGAGGAAAGGGACCTTGTAAGGGTAGTATGTCCTTGATTTGAGGCACTTGGCCGCCTGGGTATTCTGCCTTGACACCCCTATGGGGCGATGCTAGTATCGGTTCAATTCCTGTGCCGCTCTGCGGCCATTTTTGTGTCGCGTAATTCGCTGTTATCGGGAATGTACCAAGAAGGCACAGGTGCCCCGTAAATTCCTGAAACGGCGTAAACCCCTAAGGAGAAATGGCCATGCCCGAAATCGTAAAAGGGCTCAAGGATGTCTACCTGGACACTACCGAGGCCAGCTTCATTGACGGCCAGGTGGGCAAGCTGCTGTACCGTGGCTACAACATCCACGACCTGGCTGAAAAGTCCACCTTTGAGGAGGTGGTGTACCTGCTGCTCTACGGCAACCTGCCCAGCAAGCAGCAACTGGCCGATTTCGACGCCGAGCTTCGGGCCAGCCGGCGGATCCCCGACGGCATCATCACGGTACTGGAAGTGATGAAGGACGCTCACCCGATGGACGCCCTGCGCACTGGCATCTCGGCGCTGGCCGGCTACGACGTGGACGAGGTAGCCGACAACTCGGTGGAGGCAACCATCCGCAAGGGCATCAAGCTGACGGCCCAGGGCCCGACCATCGTGGCAGCGCACCACCGCCTGCGGCAGGGCTTGGAGCCAGTCGCTCCCAACCCCGACCTTAACCACGCCGGCAACTTCCTTTACATGATGTTCGGTGAGTTGCCCGATGAGGAGACCACCGGCCTGCTGGACGTGGATTTCATTCTCCACGCCGAGCACGGCGCCAACGCCTCCGCCTTCGCTGCAAGGGTCACCGCGTCCACCATCTCCGACTTGCACTCGGCCGTTGTGACGGGAGTCGGCACCCTCAAGGGTCCGGCCCACGGCGGCGCAGCCGAGGAAGTCATGAAGATGTCTCTGGACATCGGCAACCCCGAAAACGCTGAGGAATACGCCCGCAATCATCTCGAGTCCGGAGGCCGCATCATGGGGTTCGGCCACCGGGTCTACCGGGCGGAAGACCCGCGTGCCCGCCACCTCCGCGACCGCGCACAGGCGCTGGGAGAGAAGAAGGGAGAGCCACGCTGGTTCCAGATCCTGTCCCACCTGGAACAGAAGACCATGATGCCCTACCGGGACCGGGGCATCTGCGTCAACGTCGACTTTTTCGCCGGGGCCATCTACTACCTGCTGGACATTCCTGATGACCTGTTCATCTCCATCTTCGCGCTGGGGCGCATCCCCGGCTGGACCCTGCAGTGCGTGGAGCAGTACCAGGACAACATCCTGATCCGTCCACTTCTGGAGTACACCGGCCCCATGGACCGGGAGTACGTGCCAATGGAGCAGCGGGCGTAGGCCCGTTGGAAATCGACTCATCCGAAAGAGGCCGTGTTGACGGCCTCTTTCCTTTTGCTGCCACCTGTCAGCCAACATGGACCATGGAACTGCCATGAACAACGCCGAGGATGAAATACGCCGACGCTTATCAGACAAGGGGAGGCTAACCTTCGCCGAGTTCATGGAGGTGGCCCTATACCACCCTGGCGGTGGCTACTACACCTCTGGAGAGCGCGTGGGCGCCTCAGGCGATTACTACACCAGCCCGTCGGTGCATCCGGCCTTCGGCACCCTGCTGTCCGTACAGCTCTTTCAGGCCTGGCAGCTAGTGGGGCAACGCGCACCGTTCACCATAATCGAGGCCGGGGCGGGTAACGGTCTGCTGTGTCGGGACATCCTGGCAGGAGCCTCCGGGCTGCCAGCTCCGTTTCGCGATTCCGTGCATTACATCTGCCTAGACCGTCGGAGCACTGGAGGTCTTGAATCGGGTATGGACGGTGTGAGTCGCATCGCTGCTGACGAATTGCCTCTGCGGGACGTTGCGGGCTGCGTTCTGTCCAACGAGCTGTTGGATGCCATGCCGGTCCACCAAGTGACCTGGCAGGGAGGGGAACTCAAGGAGCTTTATGTTGTGTCCCAGGACGGAGAACTGGCACTGCGCGCGGATGAGCCCTCAACGCCCCTGCTGGAGCAACGGTTGAGCGCCCTGGGAGTGCGCTTGCAGGAGGGGCAGGTCGCGGAGGTAAACCTGGCCCTCCAACGATGGATGAAGGGCGCGGCAGAATCCCTGGACCGCGGCCTTGTGCTGATCATCGATTACGGTCGTTCGGCAGGTGACCTGTACTCTCCAACCGAACGCTTTCGGGGAACGCTCACGACTTTCCGGAACCACTTGCAGACAGACCGACCGCTGGAGCACATCGGGCAGCAGGATATGTCAGCGCAGGTGGATTTCACCACGGTGGCCAGGGCGGCAGGAGGTGCGGGACTGGACGTTCTTGGCTATTCCAGCCAGGCCCAGTTCCTGCATAACCTGGGCATTGGGCGCCTGCTGGAACGCACGGCAGCCGTACCCAGCAGTCGCCGTTCCGGTCTCATGGTGATGCGGGAACTGATTAAGCCGGAGGGCCTGGGCGCCTTCAGGGTAATGGCCCTCGGCCGGAACATCGGGCAGCCCGCCCTGTGGGGATTTGAACGCTCCAATGAGCCAGCCGAACTCGTCCATCAA
Organism: Dehalococcoidia bacterium; assembly: GCA_965207865.1. Lineage (GTDB taxonomy): Bacteria > Chloroflexota > Dehalococcoidia > Lucifugimonadales > UBA3495 > VXOI01. The sequence continues at coordinate 1,180,166 of CBDBNP010000008.1, read as the reverse complement.
CTACCGGTTCCAGTTCCTACCCAAGATCATATCGACCTGCTGTCCGGACGCTACCCCTGGCACCAGGCGGAATTCGAGGTGCCGTGGGACAAACTATGGCCTGATGACGAAACCACTGAATGAACTACGGCGCGGGCTCGGCCAGCCCGATGCGGACTGACACAGGCTTCATACTATCGACGATGAACGTGATGTGCTCGTCCAGGTCCACCCCCAGCTCGTCGGCGCCCTTCTGAATGTCGTCGCGGTTCACGTCCTTGGCGAAGGCTTTGTCCTTCATCTTGCGGCGCACGGACCTCGGCGTGACCTCCTCCAGGCTCTTGTTGGGGCGGACCAGTGCGACGGCGCGGATGAAGCCCGAAAGTTCGTCGACGGCAAAGAGGGTGTGCTCCATCAGCGATTCGCGGGGTATGCCGGTGTGCTCGCCGTGAGTGAGCACGGCACGGATGATGTCCTCCGGATACCCGGCGTCGCGAAGTATCTGCGCCCCGTACGTGGGATGGCTCTCAGGGGTGGGGCAGATCTCCCAATCGAAATCATGCAGCAGCCCTGCGATGCCCCAGCGCTCCTCGTCCTCGCCGTATCTCAGTGCGTAACCACGCATGGACGCCTCGACCGACAGCAGGTGCTTCATCAGCATGTCAGTCTTTACATGCTGACCCAGGAACTCCAGGATCTTGTCCCTATTCATCGTGTCCATCGGGCCGTTCCTCCGGATCATCGTCTGCATTGTTTTCCTGCGCCACCTCGCCTGCCGGGCGCCAGCCCGGGCGGGGCAAACAGCGTACGGCCGTTGTCAGGAACCCGCTGTGGGCCACCATGCGATGGGAGGGACGCACGCTGCGCTCGGTAACGTGCCAGGTGCGCAGCAGGGTCTCCAGCGATTCCACCAACTGGTAGCGGCCATCGTGCTCCAGGGCGCCGACCAGGCGGTGCACCTGCAGGACGGTGGGCAGAAAGCTGAGCATCACCCCGCCCATGACCAACGCATCGCCGATGGTGCCAACGGCGTTCCAAGGCTCGGGAACGTCCAGGACCACTCGGTCCACGTCCCGCTCCTCGATGCCATCGTAGATGTTGCCGATCTTGACCTCGAGATTCGAGCTGTCGGGGATCACGCGGCCGATGTTCCGCATGGCCTTGGGCAGCACCGACTCGTCGATTTCGTATGTTATTACCCTGCCCTCACGGCCCACGGCCCGGAGCAGAGCGGCGGTCAGAGCACCGGAACCCAGACCGCCCTCAATGACCGTCGCGCCGGGGAATATGTCGGCAAAGCTGACTATGTTGCCCAGGTCTTTCTGGTAGATGATCTGTGGGCCGCGGGGCATCTGCCGCACATACTCACCCAGCGTCGGGCGAACTGCCAGCAGGGTGTGGCCTTTATCGGTCCGATACCAGCCGCCCACGCTGCCGCCAATGACCTGCTCATGGCGCAGCCGTCCCAGGTGGCTATGGAATGTCCCATCATCCTCCAGGGTTACCAGGTAGCGACGGGACTTCCTGTCCAGCAGCATGGCAAGTTCCCCGGTCTGGAAGCAGTTGGGATCGCTTTCGTCCCGGGCCATGTCGTCGGTGGTCAAAACAGCTGGCTGACCCTGAATTGTTGCATCCTCCAAGGTCATCGCCTAGTCGCCGGCCGGGGCAGATGCTTTGCTCTCATCGTACGCGCCGGGCCGGCTGCCCTCCAGGTAGGTGGTGTTGTGATCGGCATAGGGTTCCATGTCGGGGAACACCACCAGCAACTCTGCATTTTCCTCGCCAACTACCCGGAAACCATGCTCGGCGCCAGGTGGGATGACAAGGGTGTGGTCTTTCCCAACACGGTGCACCTCGCCATTTATCCGGACTTCCAGGGTGCCTGACATTATGACGATCAGCTCGTCTATCGCGTGGGTGTGCAGAGGGGCGCCGGTCCCCGGTTCGGCAGTGTTCAGGCTGAGAGAGGTGGAGACACCGTGCTCGTGGGTGGTTATGTCCCATTTCCGGTAGCCTGGCCTCCATGGGACTTCGGGCGCATGGCTGTGGTCAACAATGGGCATGGCAAAACCTCCGTTAAGGCCAGCACCGGGCACGTTCCCTGCGCTCATTCTGTACTGGCGGTGAAAAGGAACCTCGCCCTCCCCCAAACGTTTTCGGGGCCTCAGTGGGCCTGCCCATTGTACGCCATACGGGTTTTATCCGGCACTCCATCATTTCAGGGCGGTAGGGGTATGATGATTGCGCTGTGGGAGTCTGTTGGGCTACATTCTGCTGATAACGTGTTATCCAACGGCGGTGAAATGCAGCGACGCCTGTTCACATACGACGAGGCCAACTCTCTCGTGCCCTGGCTACAAGGCATATTTGACCAGGCGAATTCCATCCTGGAGCGTCTGGAAACTGCGAGAGAACGACTGTCCGGAGTGCAGAGGGAACGGCAGCGGCAAAACGGCACCTTCCAGCAGCACGACGAGATCCGGGAATTGCAGAACGAGTTGGAGCGGATGGGCCAGGAGGTTCGCAGCCTGGTGGATGAAGTCACTGGCCAGGGAATCATCATCAGGGACGTCTCCCAAGGGTTGGTGGATTTTCCTCACATGCGAGAGGGCCGCGAGGTGTTCCTATGCTGGATTGGCGGTGAGGAAAGCATCGAGTTCTGGCACGAGACCGACCGCGGGTTCATCCACCGACAGCCCCTGTAAGATCGTGGTCCGCCACCCTTGATTCCGTCTGTTTCGAGAAATATTGGCTCTCTGTAAATGAGCAGGCCATTTCGCTGGGGCTGTTGCTGGTGGAGACCCGGCGCTTTTCGCGATATTATGAGATGTCAAAACAATGCGAATGGAGCGGGATATGGCTGAATACATTGCATCGCCGACGGACTGGGTCCGCGAACAGGTCGAGGTTTACGAGGGCAGCGGGGGCACGCAGGGGACAACCCTGCGCGATACCGGATTGCCCGTTATCGTCGTCACGAACAGCGGCAACAAGACCGGGGCCGTCAGGAAGACTCCCTTGATGCGTGTCAAGGATGGCAACAACTATGTGCTGGTCGGGTCTAAAGGGGGCGCGCCCAAGAACCCTGTATGGGTCTACAACCTCAGGGCCGACCAGACCGTGGAGATCCAGGACGAAACAGTGACCCAGACGATGAAGGTCCGGGAAGTCCACGACGACGCGGAACGCGCCAGGCTCTGGGACATTTCGGTGGAGGCGTTCCCTCCCTACGCCGAATACCAGGAACGCACCACCCGCAAGATACCCGTATTCCTGGCCGAACCCGCCTGATAGACGCATCTGCATCCCGGCGCTGGCCACGAGACCGGTCCGTTCGCGATTGCGTGAACGGGCCGGTCTTCTCTGTCATTTATGCCCAGGTAACGATCTTGCGGGCTACCTGCGCCTTTATGTCGCAATGGAACCCGAACGAGAACGGAGCAGGGTCATTCGATTATTCCCTCTCCCTGAGGGGGAGGGTTAGGGTGGGGGTGAAATCCTTGCAACAAGAAACGCTGCCAACTTCAGGATATCCCCCACTGAAACTCCGTACGCAGTTGTTTCCGACAATCGAATGACCCTGAACCCCCTGGAGAGAGACAGGCTTAGTCACTCTACCTCTTATATAATTGAAGCATGTTCTCCATGGCTTCCAGGTTCAAGAACAAGCTGCACTCCCCTCTCCGAGGGCAACGGGACCGTGCTGTCGGCGCTGCGGGACGGCAGCGCAAGCGCGTCGTCGAACAGGTGACGAGGCAACGTGGTCGCGTTTCCGGAGAAGTGGCAAGTCGCCGTGAGGGAGTGGTCAAGCACCGCAGCTTCCTCCGGACGCGGGTGAGAATCAGGCGGCTGGAACGCCGCCTGATGGCCAATCAGGGGGTCGCCCTGATCTACCGGACCGTGAAGGAAATGAGTGCCGACGACGCCACACATATGGCGGCCGGCCTGGCCTACTATGCGGTGCTGTCGCTCTTTCCTCTAACGGTGGGCCTTATCAGCCTGCTCGGCCTGCTGGTGGATGCCGACTCACTGCACAGCGATGTCGTCCACTTCATGGAGGACTATCTGCCGGTGTCTGAGGAGCTTCTGCTCTCCAACATTGAGGCCGCCGGCAACATTCACGGCCTGCTGGGAGTGATCAGTTTTTTCGGCCTTTTCTGGTCGGCTAGCCTGATGTTTGGCGCCATCACCCGCTCGGTCAACCGCGCCTGGGACATTCACCAGGACCGGCCCTTCTACATAGACAAGGTGCGGAACCTGGCCATGGCTCTCAGCGTCGCGCCTCTCTTCATGTTGTCCGTCAGCACCACCGCGGCACTGCAGATGCTGGAGGCGGCGGACCTCCCTGCGGGAATGGTGGCAAGGACTATGGAACATGGCTTTGCCGACACTGCGGCGCGTGTCCTGCCCTTCCTGTTTTCGCTGACGATATTCCTGCTGATCTACAAGTTCACGCCAAACACCAAGACCTATTGGAGGTACATCTGGCCCGGTGCAGTGCTGGGAGCGGCGCTGTTCGAGATCTCCAAGAGTGTGTTCGTTTTCTACGTCGACAACTTTGCGAACTACGAAGAGGTCTACGGCTCACTGGCCTCGGTGATAGTGCTCCTGGCGTGGACCTACTTTTCCGGTCTGATTCTGATTGCGGGCGCCGAATTCTCGTCGGAGTACGAGAGGATGCGTCACGGTGTCCAGCGTGGACAGGTGATCGCCCGTCCCGGGAAAGACGCTGCCTCTGACTAAACCTTCTCCCTGAATAGTTGCGTCGCATTGGCTTGGCCTCGTGAAACCGCGCCCATTTGACGACGCCCCAACCCTTCGATGTATAACGCAACTCTCGCCGGCCTTCCCAGTGCAAGTTGCGGGATGTAACAACCCCGGACATACACAAGCGACCCCACTCCAATTTGAAATCGACTCTACTTCAGCTACATACTATTGTATTTTCAAATATTCAACATCCAATCTAATAATGCCTTCGTAGGAATTAGTAGATACGGTATTGATTCCTGGAGGCACAAAGTGAAGTTTCGAGAATGGTTGGAAGACTATCCCAAGAGGGGCGGACGAGGGAATCGGAGTCCGTGGAGACTCCTTACCGCCTGGATAGTCGCGCTAACGGTCGCCGCCATTATCCTGATAGCATTCAGGCAAGGAATGGTCAGCGCTGACGACCCCTACCCTGGCAAGGAAGGTCCACAGGCGGCCTGCGTCAGCCAGAGGCAACTCGATCCCGGAGAGTTCGTGATTGGTTCGCCGTCTCCCGCATCGCACCAAGAGGCGGGGTGGGTTTCTCCACAATGCGTCGGTTTCTGGCAGGCGGTTCATTCCCAACATACGAAAGACTGGGGCGGGAACACCGTCGGTTCGGAAACGATGCTTGTCGGCGTCGCCAGCGATTTTGAGGCCAGACCGCTGGCTTTTACGCCTACCATGACACCCAACGGAGACGACCTCGACAATACGGGCTCTCGCCAATGAACGGGAGCCGCTCTCTGATAATGGAAACCCCGTCAGTGCATAGGGTGACTGAGGGGCGGCATTGCTGGCCGCCCCAACAGAGCGCCGGGTTAGCCGCGCCGCAACTCGTACCGGTAGCCGGTGTGTGTGCCGCGGTCAGGCACGGCAGTGGGGCTGGCCGCCGGGAAGGGATAGGCGGGATCCGTAGTCTTCTCACCCAGGGTGTTGCGCACCGCGCCGATGCCGTCCACCTCCATTTCCACCACGTCGCCGGGCTCTAGGAAGTGGGCTGCCTCGTATCCCTTGCGGATGGCCTCGCGCACTGACCCGCCGCCGACAGTGCCGCTGCCGATAACATCGCCAGGCGCGATGCGACTGTCCTTTGACGCCCGCTGCACGATCTCGCCCCAAGTGTAGTAGGCCATGGATGCGTCGCCGTCGGTCAGCCACGACTCGCCGTTGACTCGCACCTGGCACTTGACTGTCAGCCGCCCATCGCGGATGTAGGGTGCCATCTCGTCGGTGGTGACCATCCATGGTCCCAGGGTGCTGGCGGTGTCCTTGCCCTTGGCCGGGCCCAGGCCAAACGCCATTTCGTCGAACTGGACGTCGCGGGCACTCCAGTCATTGAATATGCAGAAGCCCGCGATGTGGGAAAGGGCATCCGCCTGCGAGACGTCGGTGCCGCTCTTGCCAATCACGGCCCCGAGCTCCATCTCATAGTCATACTGAGTGGAGGTCGAGGGGAATGGGACCGTGTCGTCCGGGCCGTAGATGCAGAGTGGGTTGGAAAAGTAGAACACCGGCATCCGGTACCAGACCTCGTTGGGCTCCCGTGTGCCCTGAGAGCTGGCGTGCTCTTCGTAAACGATGAAGTCACGCACCGTCGGTGGCTGCAGGATCGGGGAGCGCAGCCTCACGGCGTCGAGGGCCACGGCGGGAGCTGCTGTGTTACCGGCCAGGGCATCGCCGACACGGTCGACGGACGACTCGTCCATGGCCAGCAGCGCTCCCACGTCCCGAACGGTGCGTGGCTCTCCCAGAAGTGCCGTAACATCCACCACGCTGTCGCCCTGCAGGACGCCGCAGCGCGGCCCATTGCCGTTGTCGTAAGTCAGTAGTTTCATAGGAACGCTCCTTTTGTCTTGTCGGCATTGCGAAGAAAAGGACGCAGCGACTCTGAGAATCGGCTGCGTCCCATGGAGTTGGTCGAGCCTAGTGCATTGGCGAGAAGCTGGCCGGGGCCATGATCTTGTTCTCCTGTGATACCCGACCCGGCGCTCCGCTGGGCCACTGCGGGATCTTGCTGGCAGCAGCGCGGACCTCGGCGCGATGGCCCAGGCTCTTGTAGGGCCAGATGTGCATCCACTTGTTCAGCCCGCCGAACTCGCTGAACATCCCCGCGGCCAGTGGGGAGAACTCCTCTCGGTAGGGCAGCGCCTCGGACCAGCGGCGAATGAGTTCGGGAATCGACCCCGGCTGGTAGGTGTACACGCGCATCTCGTAAATGGCTCCCAGGGCCTGGTCGCCGCCCATGGGCTTCATGAACGGCGCCGGCTGCCAGACCTCGGCGTTCATGTGCAAGATGTTGCCCGGGGTGATCTTCGGCGGCCAATTGGGGTCCTTGCCGGCGGCATCACGGACCTTGGCCCGTTCCTCGAGGCTGTCGTAGCCCCAGACGTGGATGATCTGGTTCAACGGACCGATTTCCGTGTGCCAGAACGCCGCGATGGGGGAGTATTTCTCGCGGTGCGGAAGGGCTTCGGCGAAGGCCTCCTCGGCCTGATCCACCGCCCCCGGCTTCATGTCATAGGTGCGGACTTCGTAAATCATGTGCACTCCTTAAGTGCCGGCTGCTTTGCCGGTTGTTTGCCAACTGCGCGAAGTGTAGCAACCACGCCATACAGCGGCAAGCGAACCTTGAGTACAATCTCCGTGGATAGATACCTGCCGCTGCGTTTGCATTGCTATCATATTCGTGAATTTCCCGATTGGAGGCTACCTAATGACCCAACCGGCTGGCTCGGGGCAGCCCCAGGAACTGGGCCGCATTAGTCGGCCTGGCGCCGACCAGTACCGTGGACGGCGCAAGCTGATTCTACTGCCCCTGCTCTACAGCCCTGCGACCGATGAACCCGAGGGAGCGGCGGCGTTGCAGAACTACTGGCAGCAGGCTCAGACCCAGGTGGCAGCGCTGGAAAACGCCCTCGGAGGCCTGGGCCACATCTACCACGAGAGCATCACGGAGGGAGACGCTATTGGCCTGGAGCAGCTGAAGGCCGGCGACCTACGCAGCCACTCGCTGGTATCGCTGAAGTGCGACCCTTCGGCAGGCTCAGGAGGGGCGGTCTTGCAGGCCACCGAAGATATCGAAATCCTCCTGGAAACACTGGACCTGCAGCGCTGCCTGATGATTCCCATGGCCAGCCCAACCGTCGCCACCCGCCTACAGGAGTGGCATACGGATGCCAACCGCCGCCGCTACGAGCATATCGCCGAGCGCATCGACTCCACTCTCGAGGAGGACGGGGTCGGGCTGCTGCTGATCAGCGAACGCCACTCGGTGCAGTTTCCGCCGGACATTGAGGTCTTCTACGTCTCGCCGCCCGCCCTGGACGACTTTCGTCGATGGCTCCAGAACTGGGCTGCTCACCAGCAGCAGGCCATGGCTGAGGTGGAATCAGGCGACGCAACGGCCGGCGACCAAGGACAGGACGCGGCAATTGACACACCGCCGGTCTGATTACATACTTGCCCGGACTGGATGAAAGCTGGATTCCGCCCTGATGGGCCAATTTGGGGGCGCAAGATGAACCGCGAATTCTTCTTCTTTACCGAGATGGGTTACACGGCCTATCCCCAGGATGAAGCCAGGGATATGGGCTACAACAACCTGATGTTCCCCAACGAGCACTTCAGCCCAGAAAAGGCGCAGGACCTGTACGGTATGTACTTTGACGAACTGCAGTACTGCACCGAGGCGGGGTTCGACGGGGTGATGATCAACGAGCATCACAATAACCCGCTGTGCATGATGCCCTCGGTCAACGTCATCGGGTCGGTGCTGGCATCGCGGACCAAGCAGGGCAAGATCGTGTTCCTGGGCAACGTGCTGCCTATCCACGAGAATCCGCTGCGGATCGCCGAGGAAATCGCTATGATCGACATCCTCTCCGGCGGGCGCGTGGTGTGCGGTTTTGTGCGTGGCATCGGGCAGGAGAGCATGGCCACCAACACCAACCCACTGTACAACCGCGAGCGGTTCGACGAGGCCCACAACGTCATCGTAGACGCGTGGACGAGGCCCGGCCCGTACCGTTACGAGGGCAAGCACTACCACTACCGGGTGGTCAACCCGTGGGTGATGCCGTTGCAAAAGCCGCACCCGCCCATCTGGATCCCCGGCGTGGCCTCGCCCGAGTCGGTGATCTGGGCCGCCAAGCACGGGTACCCTTACGTGGCACTGGCCCCGCCCCTGCAGTTGCTGTCGGACATCTACCAGCTGTACCAGAACACCGCCGAAGCCGACGGTTGGACTCCCACGCCGCAGCACCGGGGCTACGCGGTGCGGGTGGCAGTGGCCGACTCCGATGAGAAGGCGTACGAAGAGGGCAAGAACTTCTACTGGCAGCTGGGCACGTCGTTTGGGGTGACTCCGCCGCACTGGCTGGCGCCTCCCGGATACCTGACTCGTGCCGCCGCCACCGGAGCGCGCGAGCAGGCCCGCCGCGCGGTGCAGACGGTGGTGCCGGGCGGGCCGGCGCTGCCCTACGACGACGCCCAGGATACCTACCAGATAGTGACGGGTAACCCTGACACGGTCATCAAAAAGATGAAGCACCTGATCGACATCATAGATCCCGGATACATCATATTCTGGGGACGCGAGGGCAACATGTCCCACGACGTCGCCGTCCGCAACATCGACCTGCTGACCCAGGAGGTCATGCCCGCGCTACGGGAGTACGAGGCCCAGCGCGCGGAGTAGCCACCGGAAGGACGAGAGTCCCAAGATCAGCTGGGCGACAACCATCCAAAAGGCAGACGCCGTTCTCGTTGGAGAACGGCGTCTTTTCATTCGCATTACTGGACGATTTGTCTGGGCCCAGCCCAATGTGCCAAGGCCCATCTGTAATTTCTCGATATGGGTCGTCGCATTTCCTCTCTAAACCGATTGCTTAGAGACGGGTGAACGCACCGCCCATTCCCGTTAGCGGCCCGTTGCCGTTGAAGAAACCACCGGGCTTCCCACTCATGGATGCCTGATTTCAGGGTGATATGGCGGTGCGTCTCGTCCGGGGCCCTGAGGACCTAGCCCTCTCGCTGCGAGCGCACGAATTGGGCCAGCTGCTCGACGGTTTCCGCGAAGGTGCGTTCACGGTCCCGGGATTCGGGAAACTCCTCTCCCAGTGGAGTGCTGCCGATCAGCCGATACATGTCCGCAACTCCCTCGAAAATGTAGGGAGTCATTCCCAGGCCAGCGAAGGTGTCCCGTATCTCCTCCATCTCACTGACCCAGCGCCGGGCCCTAGGGGGAACCGTGGGCAGTCCGCGTTCCATCCGCTGCAACACCGCCTGCTGGCCTGACGCGAATTCGGCCAGCAGCGGCTCCGTCAGACCCATCAACTCGGCAGCCATCAGCAACTGGCTGTACAGTGCGGAGGTGCCCTTGGTCATAGCCGCATAGCACATCTTTATGCCCGACGCCTGCCCCGTACCACCGTCCAGTTTCAGCACCCTCAGCCCGAAATCGTTCAGCCGCTCAAATTGCGAGGCATGGTCGCCCGAGGCATAGAAGTGGGGACTGTAGCCAGGGCGAGGCGGTCCGCCGATGATGGAAACGTCGACGAACCTCCCGCCCGCGTCGGTTATGACTGGCTCCAAGTCCCGCACGAGCGGCGGCGATATGGCGTTGCACTCGGCAAACAGGATGTTGGCGTCAGTGGCAGCGATGGCATCTGCCACCTGCCTGCAGAGGTCGGGCACGGCAGCCGACACGGTCATGGACATCACCAAGTCAGATTGCTCGACCAGTTCCTCCATCGTCGGAACGTCCCGAATGCCTGCCTTTTCCGCCAGTGCCCGCGTACGTTCGCTGCGGCCGGTCAGGCAGGTGAGCACCTCCAGTTCGTGCTCCCTCAGGCTCTGCCCCACGGCATGACCCATGTCCCCGGGGCTCAGAATTGCTACGGTGCTGAAATCCATGTACTGTCTCTCTCGGTTCTTGGTATTGAACAGGACTACCGGGTACCCTATCGGCCATCCCCCGGCAACCGTGTGGCCACGCTGCCCATGCCGGCGGGTGGCCATTCGCCGGTCAGGTAGTCGTAGAGGTTGGCGGCGCTGATGCGCATCACCATGGGGGCCATCCCCTCCTGCTCCACGTCCATCGGGTAGCGGTCAGTCATCGCCGTGAGAGTGCTCACCGCTTCTTCGCGGGTCAGGCCCCGGTCGACGGCGCCCTGAACGTAGTCCTTCCACTCAACGATGAACTCACCCTGCTCATCCAGGTAGTCCTTTCCGCACAGCGCGCCGTGGCCGGGGACAAATATGTTCTCGTCCAGTTTGCGCAGTTGCTCCAGCGCCACCAGCCACAGGTCGGGGTTGGCTTCGTGGAGCCAGGTCTGGACGCCGTGGAAGATGTTGTCGCTGGTGAACACCACGCCCTCTTCCTTGATAACAACCGCGGCCTGGTACAGCGTATGCCCAGGCATGTGGATCATCTCGAAAGTGTGATCGCCCACCCTCAGGGTCATGCCATCCTGGAATGTGAACACCGGCGGGTTGGCCCTGTAGCCTTCCAGCAGCGCCGGCTCTTCGGTCCCGAAGGTGCCGACGCGGGAGGCGTGTTCCGCCATATCGGTGTTCAGGATGCGGGTGCGCACACCCTCGTGGGCGATGACTGGGGCGTCGAAAAACGCGTTGCCCGTCCAGTGATCCCCGTGGGGCTCGGTGTTGATTATGTAACGCAGCAGGCCGCGCTTCTCGATCTCGGCCTTCAGCCACATCGCCGTGCTGGGCTTGTGCGGTGTATCGATGAGCACGATGCCGTCGGAGGTGGCTACGAACCCAAAGTTACAGCCGCGGACCTCGGTCTCCACCCATACGTTGCTGGTCAGTTGCCTCATGGCCGCCTCCTCCAAGACTCTGTGGTTTTCAGTATCCAGAAATATGGAAAGCGGTCGATTCCACATTCCTCATTCTACATTCCACATTTTACACAGTTGACCTCGCTGATAGTGCGTCCTATGCTGGAATCGCAGTCGACCCACTGCCTGAAAGCCCCTTTCCAGCGGAAAGATGGGTCGGAGAAGTATTGGATAGCCTCGACCTGGATCTGCACGGTAAGACTTGGGCGGAGGCCCTTGAGGAGTTCGTGGACGCCTATAACCGGGCGGTGCAGCCCGGCGGGCACACCTGCCGGACTCTCAATGTGATTCATGGCTACGGCTCCAGCGGCAGCGGCGGCGTGCTCCGCACCCGATTCCGCAGGTTTTTTGAGAGCAATAGCGAACGGCTGGAGTTTACGCCGGGAGAAAAGGTAAGCACCAACCCGGGGTACACGCTGGTGACTCCCAGGTACCCCCTGCCCGGAAGCGATGCGGCCCTGTGCGAGTTGGTCTGGGACTACTGTGAACAACCAAAGACCGTGAGCAAAATCGTGGGGCAGTTCCGGCGGTACGGGAATCCCAGGGTCCAGCAGGCCGTCCGGTCGCTGGAGTCCGGGAAGCGGCTCCGCAAGGTTGCCAAGGGCAAGAGCAGCGCATATCAAGCAGTGTAACCGTGGGTCTTTCGGGGCGGCACGGGCAAGCTGCGCTCCGCACTGCGGTGCGGGTGCCGCCATTCGGAAAGTCCCGTGCCAGCGTCGGATGCTGGTACAATTCCCGTGAGTTCGGCCCGGCAACCCGGCCCGATTATCTGAATGGAGAGCGATTATGGGAGAAATGCTGCAACAGGGGGCGCGGTTCCCCAAGCTGGAGTTGAGCGTGGTGGGCGGCGGAACGCTGACCCTGCCCGATGACTCCCCCACCCGCTACAGCGCGGTGCTGTTCTACCGCGGCCACTGGTGACCCTACTGCCAGCGGCAGTTGGCCGCATACGAGGCAGCAAAGGCGGAACTGGAAGCGATGGACGTCAGCGTTTATGCCGCCAGTGTCGATGACGAGGAGAAGGCCGGAGAGGTGAAGGGCAAGGGCCTGTCGTTCCCGGTAGCCTACGGTGCCACCAAGGACGTTGCCGACACCATCGGATCGTGGTGGTCCGACGACCGGGGCGGCTACATGCAGCCAGCGGAGTTCCTGCTGGGACGCGGCGGCGTGGTGCTGGGGTCGGTGTACGCCTCCGGGCCCGTCGGACGCATGGGCGCCGACGAGGCCATCCGGTTCATCCAGTTCCGGGAAAACCGGCGCCGAGAGGAAGAGGGCGAATAAACCACCAAACCCGCCTGTTTGAACTGTGATTTATGTGACTTCCTGTTTGCTGTGATTGTCGTCGCTGGACAAGAACAGTGAAATCAGGACAATCCACCCAGGCCTAATGGCCGCCTGCCGGATGGCACGCGGAGGCAAACGAATCACAGTTCAGACAAAGAGCAAAAGGACTCAAATGAACGAACAAAATCAGCAACTGGTCGACATGATGGAGCACGTTTGGACCTCCATCAGTGAACTCTGCGACAGCCTGACGGAAGCGGAGTGGAAGACACCCACGGAGTGTCCTTCCTGGTCGGTCCAGGACCAGGTGTCCCACATGTCGGGCTCCGAGAACGGAATCCTGGGCAACCCGGACCCGGACCACACGCCCGCCGATGTCTCCCACACCCGCAGCGACCAGGGACGCCACAACGAGATGATCGTGGACTACCGCCGCTCGTGGGACGGCCAGCAGGTGCTGGACGAGTTCCGTCGAAACACCGCGCAGCGGGTGGAGTACCTGCGTAGCCGGACCGACGAGGACTTCGCCGCCGAAATGCAGACCCCTGTCGGGCCGGCGCCCATGGCCGAGTTCATCAGCATCCGCACCATGGACGCCTGGATACACGAACAGGACATCCGTCGCGCCCTGGGTCGGCCTGGGACATATGAGAGCCCTGCGGCGGCTCAATCCCTTAACCGCATCATCCGGGCAATGCCCTTCGTGGCGGCACGCCGGGCCCAAGCCTCCGACGGGACCACCATTGTGCTGGATGTAACTGGCCATGGGGGGAGGACCGCATACATTGCCGTCGACGGCGGCAGGGGCCGCGAACTGGAGCAGGCGCCGGAGAGCCCCACGGTTAGCGTCAGCATCGATGCCGAGGCATTCAACTGCCTGGGCTGTGGTCGCTGGGACCCCGACGAGGTACTGCGGTCAGGCCGAGTGTCGATCGAGGGGGACACGGCATTGGGCGAATCAATTGTCCGGCAAATGAACATAATGCCGTAACGTTCCCTAGTCATAGCTGTGATACGCCAAAAGCGCCGTGATGCCAGCATCACGGCGCTTTTGCATGTATCTTCGTAGCTTACGAGGTGATATTATTTCCAACGTACAATCAAAGCTCTCCATAATCACCTCTGGCTAAGTTGAATAGCTGCAAAGGCGGGCCAACGCTGTGAGCACTGATAACGTGGAACCAGCACTACCGGCCGAAAGGCATCCTGGAGCCAGGGGTTTAGCCGCACGACTCCCCTTCCACTATAGCTGGATAGTTATCGCCATCCTGGCGACAGTCCAGATCTTCGCCAGTTCCATCAGCATGGCGGCGGGCATCATGCTGCCCCCGCTGACCGACGACAGCGGCCCGTTCGGGTGGAACGAAAGCCTGGTGACCCTGGGCATCGCCTGCTATTACGGCTTTGGCGCAATCTACGCTCCCATCACCGGATGGCTGGGCGACCGGTTCGGATCCCGCATCATGCTGTTCGCCGCAGCGTCCCTGTACCTGGTCAGCATGATTCTCCTCAGCCAGATAACCCAACTCTGGCATTTCTTCCTGTTCTTTGGCGTGCTGCTGTCCCTGACCCAGTCCCTTGGGATGGTTCCCCTGATGGCCTCGGTTAGCGGATGGTTCCGGCGACGTCTGGGCTTGGGTATTGGAATCCTGTGGGCAGCTGGCGGAGTCGGCACGGCCGCTTTCGCCCCCATTGCCGGATGGCTCATCGAGACGTATGGATGGCAGGGCAACTTCCTGATCATCGGCATACTCGGCGGAGCCGCCATGATGGCAATGGTCCCATTTATGAAAAACCGCCCTGCCGATCTCGGTATCGAGCCCTACGGGACGCGGCCTGGAGACTCGGTTCAGGTCAAGCTGTCAAAGAGCCTGGAGACACTGCGGATCAAGACCTTCAACCAGCACATCCGCAAGACCAGGCCATTCTGGAACCTGCCGTTGATTCACGGTCTTGGCTGTGCCGGCCACGGCATCGTTCTCATCTATGTCGCCAAGTACGCCATAGACACCGGGGTTTTCAACTCGTTGGCCACCGCCGGCATCATTCTTGCGATCATCTCGCTGGTGAGCATCATCAGCCGGTTCGGCACCCCGGTACTCGCTGAAATCTACGGCACGCGACGCATGATGGCCGTCAGCCTAGCCATACAGGGCCTCACTGTGCCCATCATCATGTTCGGCCCCGCCGAGCCCTGGCTGTTCTACCTGTTTGCGGTGGTGTTCGGGATCGGTTTCGGTGGAGAATGGACCGGCTACCTGATCATCAACCGGCAGTACTATGGCGACGGTCCCATGGGAACCGTCTACGGGTGGCAGACCACTGGGGCGTTGATGGGGCACTTCGTCGCCACCTCGCTGGCGGGACTGATAATGTTCACCACCGGCTCCTATCTGGCGGTGCTGGGGCTTTCGATGGCCTACAGTCTGGGAGGAGTGGTGGTCATAGCCTTGCTCGACAGCAACTCGCACGTGCTGATACCGGACTGGGAAAGCGAGCTGCCAGACGAGGCCCGTATGAGACCGCCCGTTCCCCGGTCCACGCCTCCGCCGTCTGCAGTCCGCGCTCCCGCGCCCGCTGGCGGCGACGGCAACGACTGACGCCTGCTCGTGACGGACCGCTGATTGCGTGTCGTACTGTATTACCGTACGATAGCATCAGTGATCATTCGCTCCGTTAGACACAGAGGCTTGCAACATCTATTGGACGATGACGATTCTCGTTTCCTTAATTCGGGACTCGTGCAGCGGATTCGCAATATCTTGACGGCCCTTCTGCTGGCTGAAAACATTCAAGGTTTTCTGATGAGTTCCCCGCCTGGCTGGCGAGCCCATCGACTTTCCGGCGGGCGAGAATCCGAGTGGAGTGTGTCCGTATCCAGAAATTGGCGGATTACCTTCCGCGAAACAGACGGATTCATTGACAGCCTTAGCCTGGAGGACTACCACTGATGGCTGCCGAGAGCATCCAAGTTAGTATGACCCCGTCCCATCCCGGGGAATTCATCCGTGCCGAGATTGTTGACGAGTTAGGACTCAGCATTAGCAGAACAGCCGAAATCCTGGGAGTGAGGCGGGCCACCCTTTCCGCTCTGCTCAACGGCAAAGCCTCCCTTTCACCCGAAATGGCCCTGCGAATGGAAAAGGCTTTCGACCTCAACATGGACCTGATGCTACGGATGCAGGCCTGGCACGATTGCGCACGGATGCGAGCGCGATCTGACGAAGTCGATGTCAATCCCTATCGAAACGCCTGAAACCCTGAAGTGGGGGCGACGGCAACGACTGACCTCGTAATCGACAGAACCTGAATCAAGGAAAAGGGGCGCCCCGGTTGGCGCTCCTTTGCTCATGAGGACCTTAGGCGCGGCTCGGCTACCGCACAGCAAGGTTCACTCCTGGTCTAGGAACTCGCGTACAAACGCCGTCGCCGGCTCCTTGTCGTAGAGGCTGTTCAGGAGCACCACGTTCCGGTAGACATCCCCCTGGAAAAAGCGCTCGTAGAGAATCTGCCGGGAGCCAAAGGCGCTGCAACAGGTATCCCAGGCCAGCCGGAACAGCCGTATGCGGTCCTCGGCGCTGGCGGTGTCGGTGTCCAGGTAGGCTGCCAGCTCGTCCGCGAGGGGGCCCTTGAGGTCGGCCTCGGTCGGCAGGGCCATCAGGCTGCTGGATCCCATCAACTGCAGTATCTCTCCCATCCGCGGGTACATTCGGATAAAGAGGTGTCGGGCCACGGTCAGGGGCATCTCCGCCGGGCACATAACTCCCCACTCATCCGGGGCGGCATCGGCCTCGGAGGCCCTCAGAAGGGCCTTGGTCGTTTCCAGGCTCTCGATAATTTCCGCAGTCATCTGCATCATCTGGGGTTGCTGTCCCGAACCGAGGGTGTGCTGCATCAGGTTGGCCAGCCCGAGCACGAACTCCAGCTTGACCACGTTCTTGGTCACCACCTGGTGCCCGGAGTGCAGGTACTGGTGAGTTCGGCGGGACATGTTGTTGCAGCGGTCAGGGTCGCCAAGCAGGAACACCCTTTCCCACGGCACGAACACGTTGTCAAAGAACGCCAGGGCGTCCATTTCCTCGAAGCGTGAACCCAGGGGATGGTCGAAGTGGGAACGGCCGAGGTCCATGCTCTCCCGGCACAGGAATTTGAGCCCCGGAGCGTCGCAGGGGATGGCGAAGGCGAAGGATGTGCGTCCCGGCGCCCCGGTCGGCAGGCGGTGAGATCGCGCCGGGTATACCGCGATCTCGTCGGCTATGGGCAGCGTGGCCAGCAGCCTGGCGCCGTGAACCACGATGCCCGCGTCCGTCTCCTTGACCACCGACAGGGCGATGTCGGTATTGTCATGGAGAATGGTCTCGGTGGGCACGCGGCTGCGCTGGAGGTTTACGAGTGTGTGGGTGAGGACCAGGTCCTCCTCACGCACCTTCTCGTAGTAGTTTCGGATGTTCTGCTTGAACTCAGGTCGATCTTCCCCGAAGTAGTCGCCGGCCTCCGCCATGGCCATCAGGCTCACGTTCAGGAAGTCGGGAGAACGGCCCATCATCCCGCAGCTGACCTGTGCCCAGCGGCGCATCATCTTGTGGCGGGCTTCCAGGTCCTCCGCGCTCTTCGGCGTGATGAACGACAGCCCCACCTGTCCCCCACTCGAGGGAGAGGTGTAGGTCATATCCGCCCCGGCGTCCGGGTCGTGTTGCAGGTCGTACAGGCGTGCCAGCGTCCTGACGCCATTGCTGAGCCCGGGATGGGTTGTCGGGTCCTTGACCTTTTCGCCCTTCATGTAGAGGGACGGCGGCCGTTCCCTGAGCCCCTGGATGTACTGCTGCCCGTTCCTGGCTGGCATGTTCTCAGCTCCATTTTAGGGCGGCATGGTCAAGTGCGCTCCCTTTCAGGGCACCACGGCCAAGCTACGCTCCTCACTGCGGTTCGGGTGGTGCCAGTAGAAGAGTACAGGCTTCTCAATCTGCACACTGGCGCTCCGTCTCGTCGGTTGCCGTTTGGCACAATTATCATATCCCATATTTCCATCTCGAACCCATTTTGATGCACGGGCTAAAGATGGAAGATTATCGTACCGGCGAGTCGACTCGGCCAAACAAGGACATCTGGGGTAGATGATCAGCCGAATCAATGCCTTTTTCTGAGCAAAGCCCGAACAATTATCAGGGGTTTTCGTTACCTGGACCGCCCGAACAGCGAGGCGAATACCCTTGACACCCCAATTGGGTTGTGATAATTTTCACTCGGTTTTCGACCCGCAGGCTTTTAAGTCTGAAGGGGACCGCGCAGGCAGCGGTCATCGGGGTCGGGACTCCCCGCCAAGGCGGGGTCAAGTTTTGCCGGAAACTGGCATGCCACGCCGGTTTTTCATGAGTCCGGAGGGCGGCCTCCTGGCCCAAGGGCCGGCCGCCGAATGGCACCCGGAGGGTGAACGGTTTTCCATGGACCCCAAAGCGCTAACCAGCACCGACTGGCATAACATTCACCTCTTTCTTCAGTGGTTCTGGATATATTTTCCACTGATAGGCGCGTTTGCCATCACCATGCTCACCGCTCACGCTCTCATCCCTTCTGCGGTGGCCACCGGCCATCTTCCTGCCAGCGCATCCCGACTGAAGATACCTCTGACTCTTTTTGCGCTGTTGGTCTTGGCCGGCGCAATCGTGGTGCTGGTACTCGGAATCAACCAGACTCTCGACGTAAGGAATATCTGGGACCGGCTGCTGATGTAGGCATGGCGGTTTCCAAATCTTCGCCCGACTTGCAGAGGCCACAAATTTTCTGCGGAACAGGGGCGGGAGCACCCGACAACTCTGATATGAACGGTTCCACCCAAAAATGATACCCACCGGCAAAATGTTGCCACTAATGGTGGCTGGCGGAATTTTCACCGTCATCATAGGCTTCGTAATCGTTGTGTTGTTCATCTCCTGGTTTTCCAACCCGCCGTTTGGGTTGGGCAACGCGTCGGCGCAGCCCGTGGCATTCCCGCACACCGTCCACGTGGAACAGAACGGCATTCAGTGCGAGTTCTGCCACCGCAACGTGACCAAGGGAGAGGAGGCCACCGTGCCCGCTGTGGAACAGTGCCTTTTCTGCCACAAGGATATTTCCGGGCGGGACGGCGAGGCGCAGGCCGAGATTGCCAAAGTACAGCAATTTTTCCAGGACGAGGAGCCCATAAACTGGGAAAGGGTTCATAGGGTTCCCGACCACGTTCGTTTTGTTCACGAAGCCCACATCCGTTTCTTCACCAGTGATCTGGACGAAGAGGGGGTTTCGGGACAGCGATTCGATATTGACGGAAATGAAGTAAACAGGCCGTACACCATCACCGAGACCTGCTCCATCTGCCACGGCGACGTGGGGAATATGGAGGAGGTGCAGCCCAAGGACGGCCAGTCCCTCAAGATGGGCACCTGCCTGGATTGCCACCGCGTGAATAACGTGCCCACCGACTGCACGGTCTGCCACAAGTAGAGACAGCGTCAATTTTGGAACAAGCAAATTACGGATTCCCAACTTCACATTCCGCATTCAAAGTTCTATGAAACTGACTAGGCGACATTTTCTGGCTTGGGCAGGTCTGGGCGCTCTGGGCGCCGTGGCCTGTGAGGGCTTTGGCATCCGCGAAGGGGAACTGAATATCCAGAGCCCGGTGAGCCTTCCTGAAGACTTGGTTCGAGGCAAGGACAACTGGTACGCCAGCCTTTGCCGGAATTGTCCATCCTGCGAGGGCATCCTTGTCCGAGTGATGGAGGGACGGGCGAAGAAGGTCCAGGGGAATCCGCTTTATCCCACCAACCAGGGAAAGAGCCATGCACGCTGTGAGGCAGGGGTGCAGGCGTTGTATCATCCCGACCGGATTCCCGGCGCCATGAGGCGCGGCGGCAACCGCGGTTCGGGGCAGTTTGACCCCATAGACTGGGAACCACAAGCGATGGATACCCTGATCCGCCAGCTGAACGACCGCGGCTCACGTGCCGTCATGATCACCAGGCCTACCCGCGGACACCTGGGGCTGCTCACATCCCGTTTCGCGGATGTGGTTGGCGCGGAACATCTGACTTACGAACCGGTAGACAACAATGTGTACCGAAGCGCGGTTAAGGACGTTTTCCAGCAGGAAGTGCTGCCCGACTTCGACATCGAGCACGCCAACGTCGTTCTCTCATTCGGGGCCGATCTTCTGTCCACATGGATTTCGCCGACCCGCTGGAATCGCGGCTACGGCGAGTTCCGGCAGGGCGAGGGCCGGGACCACCGGGGCACTCTGTACCACGTGGATTCCCGCTTCTCGATGACCGCCGCCAACGCCGACAAGTGGATTCCCATCAGCCCAGGCTGGGAAGGACACTTGGCGATGAGCATTGCCCAGGTCATCGTCGACGAAGGGCTGCAGGCCCGTGCGGTCGATGTGGACGCGATGCTGGGCGAAGACGGGCGAGCGATGCTTGACCGCTTCCGACCACAGGATGTCGTTGCCAGGGCTGGGCTTACCTCCGAGATTGTCGGCGGTGATCCCGTAGAATTTGTCCGGGGAATCGCACGCAAGTTCGCCACCGAGGGCCCAAGCATTGCCATCGCTGGCGGTTCTGCCGGAGCCCAGAGCAACGGCCTGTTCAACGTGGAAGCCGCTCTGCTCCTCAACTGGCTGGTCGGCAATGTCGGCTCGACCGGCGGAGTGGTGCCCAACCCGCTGGGCCCCTGGGGCGGCGTCCCCTCCACGGCCCGGTCGTCCAGCCTGGAGGACTTTGAACGACTGGCGGAGCAGATCAGAAACGGCGAGACCCGGATGCTTATGCTCCACAACGTCGACCCGGTGTTCGGGCTGCCCGGCGCCCTCAAACTGAGGGACGCCATTGTGAGCGCCCAGGACCTGTACATCGTGAGCTTTTCTCCCTTTGTGGACGAAACGACGGCCTTGGCGGACCTGCTGCTCCCCGACCGGGTGTACCTGGAGGACTGGGGAGACGACATTCCGGACCCTGGCCCCGGCTACCAGGTTGCCGGTTTCCAGCAGCCGGTGGTCAACCCGCTCTGGGACCTGGATCCCAGGAGTTTCCCGGACGTTTTGCTGGCAGCGGCAGAGGAACTTGGCTCACGCATAGGCCCCGGTGGCGACGAGTCACCCTGGCGCAGCTTTGAGGATATGCTCCGCCGCAGCGCCGATTCGCTGTTCGAGATGAACAGGGGCTCCATCGAAGCGGAAACCGCCGGAGAGTTCTGGACTCAGTTGCTCCGCCGCGGCGGCTGGTGGGACAAGGACACGGGAGGCCCGGGAGGGCTAAATCCACCGCCGGGAATATTGCGCGAGGTACTTGGCCGTGCCTCGGAACCTGCCTTTGCCGGGTTTGATGGTCCGGGCACGCTGTTCCTGGTACCCTTCTCCCACAACACCCTGCAGGATGGAGACAATGCGCACCTGCCTTGGCTTCAGGCCACTCCCGACCCGGTTACGTCGGTGACTTGGCAGACCTGGGTGGAGATGAATGACACCACCGCGCAGCGCTACGGCATCCGCGAGGGGGATGTGGTCCGCATCGACTCTTCTCAGGGTTCGGTCCGGGCCATTGCCTACCCCAACCCGGCCACGCCGCCTGACATCGTTTCGGTGCCCTTCGGCGGCGGTCGCCGCTACGGATCGGACTGGGCCACGGACCGCCCGGCCACCGAGAGCTCCAACATAGCGGAGATACTGGAGCCGACCCGCGTGGCTGGCCCCGAGACCCTAGCTTGGGGCGGCACGAGGGTGACCATCACCCGCACAGACGAGAGCGTCAACCTCTCCAAGCTCGAGGGCAATGCACGAGCGGTGGAGATCGGCCTCAGCGCCGCCGAGGAAATCATCAAAACGGTAGCCCCGGACGTCAAGTGAGGAATGCGGAATGTGGAATACTCAGTTCCGCATTCATGGTGAATAGATGGTATCGAAGCGCATAGACCACAAGTGGGGAATGGTTGTCGACCTCGACCGGTGCACCGGTTGCCAGGCCTGCGTCGTGGCATGCCAGGCGGAGAACAACCTGCCTATCAACACGAAGGAATACTTCCAGCAGCGCCGCGCCTACGAATGGATCAGGATTGAGCGGTACTGGGAAGGCGAGTTCCCCAACGTCAAAGCCCGTTTCATTCCCATCATGTGCCAGCACTGCGAGAACGCGCCCTGCGAGCCAGTGTGCCCGGTCTATGCCACCTACCACAACGACGAGGGAATGAACGTCCAGGTCTACAACCGATGCGTCGGGACCCGCTACTGCGCCAACAACTGCCCCTACCAGGTGCGGTTCTTCAACTGGTGGGAGCCCCAGTGGCCGGAGCGCCTGCGCAACCAGCTGAACCCCGACGTCACTGTCCGCAGCCGCGGAATCATGGAGCGCTGCTCATTCTGCGTGCAGCGGATCCGGCGGGGCGAGATCACTGTGGAGCGCCGGGGCGTAGAGCCCCTCACCGGCGAGAGCATCCCTGCAGGAGAAGACCGCTACCTGAACTGGCAGCGGATGAAGGACGGCAACTTCCTGCCCGCCTGCGCCCAGGCCTGCCCGACCAACGCCCTGATGTTCGGGGAGCAGAAGGACCCAACCGGCCCAGTCTACGAGTATTTCGAGCGCGCCAACGAGCAGTACGACCGTGTCCATCACCGGGACTACTTCGACGAGTCCCAGACCCGGGTCTACCGCCTCTTGGAGGAAATGGGCACCAAACCTAACGTCATCTACCTCAAGAAAGTAGACCAGTATCCCATAGGCCAAGAGGCCCACTAGGAATCAGGAATTGAGAATTAGGAATCGAGAATTGGGAATTCCACTTTCCATATTCCCCGTTCCAAATTCCGAATTCGGAAAGCAGTAATGGCAGCCAGCGAAAGCGAACATATCCACCACGGCACAAGCCACGGCGAGGACCACGGGGGCGTCTCCGGCGGTCACTACCCGGGTATGTGGGTTTTCCCCAACCCGCGGCAGATGACCCGCGATATGGCCGCCAAAGTCTCGTCTATGCCGGGGCCCCTGACTTTGGGCATCGCCCTGACATTCGCGCTACTGGTGCTTGGCGTGGTGGGCTTTGTGGCCCGGGCGGCCGCCGACGGTTTCGATGACCGGGCCCCCTGGGGCTACTACATGGCCACCTTCTCCCTCGTATTCATGATCACCAGCGGAGCACCGGTGGCCGCCGTGGCCTTCCGGTTCACCAAGAGCCACTGGCGGCGCCCCCTCTCCCGTGTCTCCGAGTTGTTCGCAGTGGTGGGTATATTCAACATCATCACATTCATTCCGATGATGCTGATCCTGCCGCCCATCCTGAACCCCGACACGTCGCATCTGGGCGCCCACGAGCTGGAGATACGCCGGACGATATGGTTCGAGGGGCCCATCGGCGCGCCCCACGCCTGGGACCTGGCCGGCATCGTTGGCCTGGCTGTCTGCTCCCTGTTCATCCTTTGGCTTTCCGCCGTGCCGGATATGGCCGAGGCGAGAAATACGGCCACCGGACTGCGTGGCGCCCTCTACCGCTTCCTTTCGGGCCACTGGTATGGCACCAAGCGACAGTGGAACGCGCAGAAGGCCGGACTGGCCATGCTCGGCGCCTTCTACTTTATGCTGCTGGTTTTCGTGCAGTTCATCATCAGCTCCGATTACGCCCAGAGCATGATCCCTGGCTACAAGGACGCCATATTCCCGGTGTTCTACACGCTGACGGGATTCCAGTGCGCCCTCGGCCTGTGCCTCATCATCCTGTACGTTATGAGGCGCTGGGGCGGCTATGGGGAATACTACGGCAAGTCTGTTTTCTGGTCTGCCAGCAAGGTGCTGCTCGGCCTGACCCTGCTCTGGGCCTACCACCTGTTCTCGTTCTTCATCACGTACTGGTACGGACGTCTGTTCGTGGAGCAGAATGTCATCAAGTACCTGATGGGCGATTCCTACGGCGGGGTGTTCACCGCCAACGTGATATTGAGCTTTGTAATCCCGTTCCTGTTGCTGCTCTGGAACCCGGTCAGGCGCAGCGCCTGGGGACCACCCCTGGCAGGACTCTCTGCCATCTTGGGCGGCCTGATGTTCAGCGTACGCATATTCGTGGGCGGCGCGAACTCCGGCAACATCTACGCCGCGTTCCTCGACTACGTGCCTGCGCCGGTGTACCCGGACATCTGGGACATCTTTATGGTCATCGGCGGCATCGGCGGAGCGGCGTTTGTGTACTTGGTGGCCACCCGGATCCTGCCAGTGCTCTCCGTCTGGGAAGTCAAGGAAGGCGCCATGTACCAGCGCATGTCCCGGTTCATGAAGGGCGAATATCTGGTCCTCGCCAAGCCCGAGTAATCTGAATGTGGAATTAAGAATACGGAATTCCTACTTCATAATTCATAATTCTATAGAGGAACAATGCAGGAAGGCAGGACACCCATACCCTACCGGCAGATCAACAGCGAGTTGCTGGTCTCGATCCTTCGCTCGCCGAAGTGGTTCGCCATCGCCACGATCATTCTCGGCCTGATAGTGCTGGGAGGATTCAGCGCGGCTGGCTACCTGGTGAACAAGGGGTTCGGCGTTACGGGCCTGAACCGGCCGGTAATGTGGGGGTTCTTCATCACAAACTTTGTGTTCTGGATCGGAATCAGCCACGCTGGCGTGATGCTCTCTGCCATTCTGCGCCTGTCAAAGGCGGAATGGCGCCGCCCGGCCACCCGGGCCGCCGAAATCCTGACCGTCTTCTCGCTGATGACGGCGATGATGATGCCCCTGATCCACACGGGCCGGCCTTGGCGCACAATTTACTGGATTTACACCATTCCCTTTATGCCGTACGACTACGCGCGGGGTATCTGGCCCAACGTGCGATCCCCACTGGTTTGGGACCCCAGCGCGGTCTACACCTACCTGACATCCAGCATCCTGTTCGTGCTGGTGGCGCTGATACCCGACTTTGCGGTGCTCAGGGACCGCACAACCGGAATGAGCCACCGGATTTACACCATCCTGGCAATGGGCTGGCGAGGGAATCCGCGACAGTGGAAGCTCCAGATTATTGCTGGCGTGCTCCTGTCTGCGTTGATTCTGCCGGTGTTCGTCTCGGTGCACTCAATAGTGTCTTGGGACTTCGGTATGGCGGTGTCGGTCAAGACCTGGCACTCGACCATATTCGCGCCCTACTTCGTGGTTGGCGCGGTGCACTCCGGCGTTTCCGCCGTGGCCTTCGTGATGATCATTCTGCGCTACATCTACGGCTGGCAGAACTACATCCGCCACGAGCACATCGACGGGCTGGGACGCCTGCTGATAGTAGTGGCCACCGGCTGGTTCTATTTCTTCGTGATGGAGATACTGTTCGGCTTCTACGGGCGTGAGGCTGACGAGCTGGCCGTGCGCGATCTGCAGTTCATGCAGAACCCGTGGAACATCTGGATGATGGTGTTCGTTTTCACCACCTACTTCCTGCCGGTGGCGCTCTGGCTACCCAGGGCTTTCCGGCGGAACCTGTGGATTATGTCCGCCGCATGTATCTCGGTGAACATCGGGATGTGGCTGGAACGTTTCATCATCATCGTGCCAGGATTGCAGAACAAGCAGGTGTTCACCTTCAGCTGGTACACCGTGTACACGCCCAGTCCAGTGGAGTGGGCCATCATCGGAGCAACCTTCGCGCTGGTCGCAATGCTCATGATCGTTATCGCGAGGGTACTGCCTCTGATACCACTCTATGACATCAAGGAATACGAGGTACTGCGCACCGAGGTAAAGATCGGTCGCGTATCGGTCCCGGCGGTGTACCGGGAGGACTGACCAGAACTTAAAATGCGGAATTAGGAATTTCGAATTCCACCCTCCTAATTCCAAACTCGGAGAGTTTGGCGATGGCAAAGAGACCGATACTGGGGCTGTTTGAGGACGCGAACTACGCGGCTGAAGCAGGCGATGCCCTGCAAGGCGCGGGTGTTTCGCCCAATGACTATGACTTTCTGACCGACACGCCATACCCCGAGGGAGCGTTCGGAGAGAGGCACGAGGGGCACAGGCTGTACATATTTCCGCTGTGCGGGGCCGTGGTCGGGCTGACCATCGGCGTGTTGCTGACCTCGATGACCCAGATGGCCTACCCGCTGGTACAGGCCGGCAAGCCCATCCTGTCCCTTCCTCCGATGGCTGTGGTTACCTACGAGAGCACAATGCTCACGGCCATCATATTCACCATCATCGGCATCATATTCGAGTCGCGGTTGCCCAGTTTCAAGCAGGGCCTCTACGACACGCGCATCACTGAGGGATACATCGGCGTGCTGGCCAACGTGGAGGAGGAGCAGCTGACCCAGGTATCGACCCTCTTCACCCAGGCTGGCGCCGTCGACGTGGTACGAGAGAGTTAGAGGTCGGCATCCAGATGTTCAACCGGTTCAATAACAATCCAAGCCGACCGGAAAATGCGAACGGAAGGAACACACACAGTGTTGTTCTCTCATCCGGAGAGTCGCGCACTTCGCGGGCCTTCCCGGGCCGTCTGCTCATAGCTGTCATGGGTCTCGTCGCGGCCCTTGCCTTGGCGGGATGTACCTCTGGCACTTACCCGGTGGATATCTTCTACGAGCAGCACTACCAGCAGTCTTACAAGTCGCATGAACCGCCTCGTTTGGCCGGCGTCGCGGGTGCCGTGGCCTTCTACCCGGCTCCGCCCAGCACGACCGACAATTCCGGAGCCCACCTCTATGAGGTGAACTGCCAGATGTGCCACGGCACGGACGGCAGGGAGAGCGGCGAGGTGCTGCAGCGGTTGACTTTGAGTCCCGCTGACGGCGGATACGGTTACGAGTACAATATTCTTGATCCAGAGACCCTGGAACCCAGGCCGCCGGATCTGACTGTCCTCACCGCTGCGGAGATATCCGGGTACCTGGCGAACCCAGGGCCGGCCCGCCCGTTCGGGCCCGCATCGGTGATGCCTCCTTTCGGTAAGCTGCTTAGCGAATCGGAACGGGATGCCATCATCCAGTACATCGACACCCTGCCCTAACCAGCTTCAATTGCCAGCAGCAACCTAGCGCCGCACCAGGTTGAAGTCCTGCGGGAGTCGGCCCCCTTCATTGAGGTGCGCTTCGTCACTTAGGGGAGGGCAACGTTACCGGATTAGAGCCCTTGCAGGGAGCAGGCTTGGTCACCAGCAAGAATAAATCTCCGTGGTACCTGTGCGCTTTCCTGTTGACGCTGGCACTTTTCCTATTTTCTTCGACGGCAGTTGCATTTGCCCAGGGAGAGGACAATGCGCTGGAACGGGAGGCACAGGCCATCGACAAAATGATCATGTGTCCCGTCTGCCCGGCCGAGACCATCGACCAGGCCCAGGTGGAAATCTCTTTCCAGATGCGTGCCGTGGTGAGAGAGTTGCTCGCGGAGGGCCGGACTCGCGACGAAGTCCTCGACTACTTCGTCGATCGGTATGGCGCCGACATTTTGGCCGCCCCTCCCAAGTCAGGATCTAACCTTGTGGCCTGGATTCTGCCGATAGTGGGCGTTGCCGCCGGCCTGGTAGGCGTATTCTTCGTGATTCGGGCCATGACGGGATCACAACGACCGAATGCGGCACCCGTGCCTTCCCGGGACACACCCACCGAGGGCACACCGCAGGCGCCTGCAGCAGATAGTGACGCCGAAATGCTTCCGTACCTTGAAATCGCGGACCGCATCATGGGCTCTCGCCGTGCTGCATCGAGGCACTTGACGGTGCCTGTTGCGGTCACGGAGGAATTCCTACCTCCGAATGCGGAGGCCGTACAGGACAACCCGCCCCCCCGGATAGGCGAGAGCCATGGGTGATCTTGGCGCCATCAGCCTCTGGGTAGCCTTGGCGCTCGCCGCCTACTCCACCATCGGATCGGTGTCAGGAAAGCTGCGCGGCTCGGTGGCGCTGGTCGACAGCGCGCAGGCCGCGATGTATGCCACCGTCGTGGCCCTGATCGTTTCTACTCTAAGCCTGGTTGTGTCCTTCATCAGCCGCGACTTCGAGATCTCCTATGTGGCCCGGCACAGCGACCTGGCCATGCCTGACCGGTTCACCTGGGTGGCCTTCTACGCCGGCAACGAGGGCTCGCTGCTGTACATCGCGATGGTGCTGTCCGCCATGGCGGCCATTGCCGTGTGGCGTGCCCCGGAGCGGGTGCGCGATGCCCTCCCGTACACCACCGGCGTCATGATGCTGGTGCTGACATTTTTCCTGGCCGTAACCGCGGTCATGGCCAACCCATTCGAAAAGCTCCCCTTCGTGCCTGCTGACGGAGAGGGCATCAACCCTCTGCTGACCCATTTCGGAATGTTCTTTCATCCGCCGGCCCTGATGGCGGGACTGGTTGGCATCACAATACCGGTGGCATTCGCGCTGGGGGCACTGCTGGCCCGAAAGACCGGGGACGAGTGGGTGGACCCCGGACGCGTCTGGGGCATCATCGCATGGGTGCTGCTGGCCGCCGGGCTCCTGCTGGGCTCGTGGTGGGCCTACACCATACTGGGCTGGGGCGGATACTGGTTCTGGGACCCGGTGGAGAACGCCGCTTTCATGCCCTGGCTGGTTCTGACAGCATTCATCCACTCCATAATGGTCCAGAAACGGCGGGGAATGTTCCGGATGTGGAACATCGCCCTGATAAATGTCGCCTTTGGCATGGCCCTCTACGGAATGTTCATGAACCGGGGAGGCTCGGTGCCGTCGGTGCACTCCTTTGGTGCCTCCAACCTGGGCTGGGTGTTCCTGATGTTCCTGGCTGTTGGCGTGATAGTTCCCTTTGTAATCTTCTTCTGGCGCTATAACTCGTTGAAGAGCGCGCAGAACCTGGATTCGATGCTGTCCCGAGAGGCGGCCTTCCTCGTCAATAACCTGCTGCTGCTGTCCATCGCCTTCGTTACCCTCTGGGGCACGGTGTACCCCCTGATCTCGCGCCTGACCAGCGGAGAGGAAATCACGGTTGCGAGGCCATTTTACGACCAGGTGAACGGGCCCTTGATGCTGGGGCTGATCTTCCTGATGGGCATAGGGCCGATGCTGCCATGGCGGCGGGCCAACTGGGCCAGCATACGGCGGGCATTGGTTGTCCCGGCCGCAGTGGGAGTTCTGACCGTGGTGGTCCTGGTGGCCCTGGGACTGCGCCCTTCGACAAGCTCAGGAGCATACGCCCTGGCCGGATTCGGACTGGCTGCCTTCGTGGCCACGGGAATCCTGATGGAATGGGGCCGGGGCGCCCACGCCCGGGTCCGGGCCCTCACATCAGGGCAGCGGGGCACGCTCACCAGCGTACAGGACCATGCCTCGGCCTTCGTCCACCTGATCTGGGCCAACCGGCCGCGTTACGGTGGTTACATCGTACATCTCTCGGTGCTGATGGTGCTGCTGGGAATAGTTGGCACGTCATTCTTCAACTCCCAGAAGGATGTGGTTCTTTCTCCCGGAGAGACGACCACCATCGAGAACTACCAGATACGCTATCTGGGCACTACCGCAGTACCCTACGGGAACCGCACCGAGTTCATCTCCTCCGTTGAGGTGTACCGCGACGGGGAGTTCCTGGACAACATCAGCCCCAACCGCGCCTTCTATCCGAATTTCAACATGGCATCCACCCGCGCCGCGATTCGCTCCACGCCCGTCGAGGATTTCTACGTGGTACCCAGCGAGAACCTGCCGGACGGAGACGTGGGATTCCGCCTGCTGGTCAACCCGCTGATCTGGTGGATGTGGGTTGCGGGGCCGGTGATGATTGTGGGCACGCTAATCGCCCTCTGGCCGGAGCCATCGCGGGTCACCGCTCCCGTTGCCACCCGCAGCAGGGCTGCCATCCCGTTGCGCCAGTGACACTGCACCGATCCTCAAGGCAGCCTTCGGGACGGAACTGCTAGACTGGTGACATGGAAGCGCAGACTGTATTCGCCATACTTGTGGGCGTCGGCTTGGCGTGCTTCAGCCTCGTTATGGTCGGATATTCATTCTTCCGGGGAAACGAGGCCCGCCGTACGGAATCCATCACCTCTGTCTCGGAAGATGATGGAGTAGGCCTTGATGCAATCATGGATGCCATCGACACCCTGGATCTGGAATACCAGTTGGGCAACGTCACCGAGGAGCAATACCGGCAGCAAATGCAGTCGTACCGGCTGCAAGTAGCCGCGACGGTGAAAGAGCAGCTGGAACGGGGAGACGCCTCCCCTGAGCTCGTGCTGGAGCAGGATGTCCTCAGGGCAAGAGGCGAAGGTACCGGCGATCGGCGGTCGTGCCCGCAGTGCGACGCTCCCTTGGCGAAATCGACCGCCACTGATGGCCGGGTGACTGCCTGTCCTCACTGCGACGCCGCACTCGACCTAGTCGATTCCCAGCCAGCCCAGGATGCCGCGGACACCGCACTCCAGGCCCAGACCGAGTGATGCACCACTCCGGCCTGCATTGCGGACACCTCGCGGGCTCTGTGGTCCGCCTGTCGATAGTTTTCCTGATTCTGGGCATTGTGGCAACGATCACACTGACGCTGCCGACGTCCCTTCCGGCCCAGGAGACCGTAACCATACGCGGCAGGGTCGTAAACGGCACCCCTGGGGCTGAAACCCCTGGCGGACTGCCGGTGTTGCTGCTCATAACCGGACAGGACGG
Source organism: Dehalococcoidia bacterium (assembly GCA_965207865.1). Classification (GTDB taxonomy): domain Bacteria; phylum Chloroflexota; class Dehalococcoidia; order Lucifugimonadales; family UBA3495; genus VXOI01. The sequence continues at coordinate 1,149,672 of CBDBNP010000008.1, read as the reverse complement.
AACGCTGACAGGCACAGGGCAGGCGCAGGCCGATGCTGACGGCAGTTTCGTGGTCGAGGATGTTCTGCTGATCGAGGACGCCAGTTACAACGTGAGCGTGGACTATGGCGGGGTGTTCTACAGCCGCTCCCTGTTCGCCGACCAGTTGGCTGACGAGGTGGTGATCACAGTCAACGAGGCCACCGAGGACGCAGGAATCATGCGCGTCGACCGCCAGGTGATGGTGATCTCGGACTTTAACGTGGCCGAACGCACGGCCACAGCGACCGAGTTCGTGCTGTTTACCAACCCCACCGACCTGACGCTCCGCGCCAACCTCGAAACCGCCCGCCCAGGGATGTTCAGCTTCATGCGGTTCGCACTGCCGCCGGACGCAGCCGATGTGACGGTCCAGTCCAGCCTCCGTGGCGGAGATGTCATATCGGTGGGGTCTGGCTTTGCCCTGACCGCCTCGGTGCCGCCGGGCGAACACAGCGTCGATTTCGCCTACACTTTTCCCTATGAGGGAGGGGGCCTGGAGTTCCGGAACAGCCTCCCTCAGGGCGCGCAGATTTTCCAGATCCTGGTGCCGGACCGATACGGAGGCGTTGAAATCGATGGCCTGGCGCCGCGTCCACCTGTGGGTATTGGAAACAGCGTATACCGGGCGTGGGAGGGACGCGACATACCTCCAGGTGTAGGTGTGCAGTTGCGTTTCGACGGGTTCCCGCAACCGGGAGTCTTCGCCCGCGTTGGGAACACTCTGGCCGGTGGAAGTTTCTGGATCACCGCCATCCCGTCGGCACTGGGTGCTGTTCTGCTTGCCTTCCTGTTCCTGGGCTTACTCCGCCGCTATCGTCCCGACACGGTCGTGGAGGGTCAAGCGTTGTCAGTGCACGATCCCGCGCACGATGCAGTACGCCGGGACGAGCTGATCGCCACCCTCGCCGCGTTGGACGAGCGCTACGAGGCGGGCGGCATGGAGCAGGATGACTATGACCGCAGGCGGGCAGCACTGGTGGACCGCGCCCTGGGCATCGAGTCGGCCAGCGAAGAGTGATGGAAAGACCAATGGAGAATCGCGACCAGGGAGAACCCCAGGTCCCGTCCGGAGTGTCCAGCAGACGCAGGCTGCCTTTCGGACGCCGGTCCATTGTGATTGCAGCCGTGGCGGTGCCTGTCCTGGCGTTCCTCGCGATCCTGGCATGGGCGTCATTTACCTCGGGGCCAGCCAGGGGAGGCCTGGCGGTCAACGACAACACCGTTGAACTGGACGCATTCGGTGAGGCTGCCCCGGAGTTTTCCCTGGAACTGATGGGCGGCGGTGGAAGCATCACCAGCGATGAGCTTGATGGCCGCGTGGTGATGATGGATTTCTGGGCTTCCTGGTGCCAACCTTGCCGCGAGGAGGCGCCGGTGCTGGCAAAGGTCTATGGGGAATACCGCGACCGCGGCGTCGAATTTGTGGGCGTGAACCTGTGGGACAACGCCGGGGATGCCGAGGTGTTTCTGCAGCAGCAGGGCCACGAGTACCCCAACGGGGTGGACGATGGGGGTAGAATTGCCATCAGCTACGGCGTCAGGGGCATCCCGGAGAAGTTTTTCATCGACCGGGAGGGCAGGATCGTCCGCAAGTTCTCCGGGCCAATGACTGAAGACCGGCTTCGCCTGATTCTCGAATCAATGCTTGCCAACTGACCAGACGAATCCCCCGGCCCCGGAAATCCCACAGGTGGGTACGCAAACTGGAAATGAACGAACACCACATGACAGAGGCGATGCTGACCGTGGACTGGGGAGGCACTTGGTGCCGGGCCGCCCTTGTCGACCGGGCTGGCGAAATAATGTGGGGGGACCGCCGGACAAATCCACACGGCGGGAGCACTGAGCAGTACTTGGCGCTCGCTGATGACCTGCTGTCCGAAGCCCTGGCCGTGGAGGGCATCCGCTCAGGCGGAATTGGCGTTGCAGTGGCGGGACCCGTGGACCCCGAGAGCGGCATACTCTACCAGCCGCCGAACCTGATGGCCCTGGACGGCGTCTCCCTCAAGCAGGTATGGGGCGAACGTTTCGGCCTGCCCGTCGTTCTGGGAAACGACGCCAATCTCGCAGCCGTGGGTGAGTATCACTATGGCGCCGGACGGGATGCGGGCCTCTACGGCCATGCTCTGCGGAGCCTGTTCTACGTCACAATCAGCACCGGCATAGGTGGGGGCGTCATCGATAATGGCAGGCTGCTCCTGGGAGCCAACGGACTCACCGCGGAGGTGGGCCACACTACGGTCGACACCTCGGGGAATGCGCCCCTCTGCCAATGCGGAAAGCTGGGGTGCCTCGAGGCCGTCTCCTCGGGCACTGCCATCTCCAACTACGCGCGGTCTTCCCTCGCCGGTGGCGGGTATCAGGACTCACCTCTGGCTGCCATAGTAGCGGAGGAACTGACAGCCCAAGCGGTTGTCCAGGCTGCAAAGCGGGGGGACGCACTGGCCATATCTGCAATGAATCGGGCCGTGGAGGGGCTGGGAATCGGGCTGGCCAACGCCGTCCACCTGTTCAACCCGGACCTGATCATTCTTGGCGGAGGAGTGTCAGCGGGCCTCCGCGATCTCAACCTGATCCCCCGCATCCGGGAAGCGATTGATGCGCGGCTGATGAGCGAGTTGCACAAGGCCTTCGAGCTTGTACCCTCGGTGCTCGGGGACAACTCTGGCATCCTTGGTGCCGCCGCCGCCGCCTGGGAGCAGTCCTGAACTGTGATTCGTATGATTAAGTGATTACGCTGATGGCGTTCGTCTTAATCATGGCAATCCCACCATCAAATAAATCACAGTTCAGACGATATAACGCCCGCCCATGACGTTCACGCTGTCGCCGGTGATGTAGGCCGACTCGTCGGAAGCAAAGAAAAGGCAGGCGTTCGCAACATCCTGCACCGTGGCCTGCCGCCCCATGGGCAGGTCCCTCAGGTGCTGAGATGAGCCGCGAGTCGTGTCAGCCTGGAACTCGGGGTACCACTCCGGGTGCTCCCTCGACGTGTCGGTGGAACCCGGATTGACCATATTGGCGCGCACATTGTGGGGGGCACATTCGGCAGCTAAAGCCCGGATGAGGCCCAACAGGCCGGTCTTGGCCGCCGTAACGGCCGTGGTATTGGGCCTGCCGGTGATGGACGACTGCCCGCCCAGGGCGACGATGCTGCCGCTGCGCCGCTCCATCATACCCGGCAGCACAGCCTTGCTCAGGAAGAAGGCCGAGTTCAGGTTGGTATTCATTACATTCAGCCACTCGTCGTCCGACACATCGGTGATGGGCTTGTGCGGGCGTATGGCGACATTGGAAACCAAGACGTCTATCCCGCCCAACTCGGAGATCCCGCCATCCACCATCTGCCGCACCGCATCGGCGTCGCCAACGTCGCAGACGGCAGTCACTGTGTTGGCCCCCAGCTCGCGGCACTGGGCCGCCACCTCGTCCAGTTCCTTCGCGCTCTGCCGGGTGTTGAGAACCAGGTCCGCGCCCTCACGGGCAAAAGTCAGCGCGATCTCCCGCCCAATGTTACGGCTGGCGCCGGTGATCAACGCCCTCTTTCCTTCCAATCGCATGTTCGCATCCCTTGAATTAGAATATGTTCGAAACCTTGGCACAATGATAACTTTTTCTCGACTAATTGGGCACTTATTCAAACCGAACGGGAACTCTGTACATAGGGACTTCGCTACCGGGGAGACAGTAATGACATTTGAGCCAGTGACTTTTGAGCCGTCAAAGTTGGGATTCATGCAATTCACATACCGGGACGCCCAAGAAGCCGTTGATTATTTGGGAATTCTAACCGTTGGATTCGGGGAGGAAGAAGGGCAATGGGTGGGGATATGCCGGGAACTCGGTACTGCAACGCAAGCTGATACCTTGGCCGAGGCGGAAGTATTTTTGCGAGAGGCCATAGACCTGCAACTGAACGAGATGGCTCGTATTGCTGATGTTCGGGAGTATCTTATTGAGAATGAGGTCAACTTCGCGCCAGTTTCAATGCCGCAAGATACCGGCTTTGCCGTGGCAGGGAATGTGTTGACCGCATGAGCATCACTGGGCGTGAACTTATGGCTTTGCTTGAGAAAGACGGATGGGTTCCAGGCGGAATGCGCACTCATGGCGTGTTCTATTCCAAGCAATTTCTGGGCGAGGCCCGCCCCCGTTCAACGGTTGTACCTGACATATCAACCGCTTGCAGTCCTTCACCCTGGGGGCCATTCTCAGCCTAAAGCAAACGGGGCTTGGCAGGACCGGTCTGCAGGCCCTGATCGACTCCAACTAAGATCCAAAATCCCTGCACAATACACACCGGTAGAGCTAAACATAAATCACAAAACCAGGAGGAGCATCCATGAAGTGGTGCAGATATTCAGCCAACGGGTCCACATCCTTAGGGATTATCGAGGGAGACACGGTCCACGAGGTTTCCGGCGATCAGTTCGGCGAACACTCCAAGACCGGAACGACTCATGCCCTGAGCGCTGTGCAGTTGGAGGTGCCGGTGATTCCCACCACGTTCTACGCCGCCGGCATCAACTACCCGGAGCACGTCACCTGGGCGGCTCACATGCGTGGCGAGGAGCCCGACCTGCCGAAAAAGGCCGACGTGGGCTACCGGGCCAACAACGCCCTGGTTCGCCACGGCCACGACATCATGGTGCCCGCCGACGCCACCGAACGGCTACAGTACGAGGGCGAACTGGTGGTGGTCATCGGCAAGACCTGCGGCCCGACAACCACGGGCCCGGTCAGCGAGACCGACGCGCTGGACTACGTGTTCGGCTACACCATCGGCAACGACGTCAGCGAGCGCACCTGGCAGCGCGGCGACCGCACCATGTGGCGGGCCAAGAACACCGACACGTTCAAGCCCATGGGGCCGTGGATCGTTACCGGCCTCAACCCAGACGATCTCCACGTCATCATACGGGTAAACGAGGAGGTCGTCGGCGAGTACGATGTCGCCACGGCGCTGTTCGGCGTCCGTACCTACATCAGCGAGATGAGCAAGTACCTCACGCTGGTGCCGGGCGACGTGCTTTGGATGGGCACCGAGGGCGCCACGGAGAACATGAAAGACGGCGACGTCTGCGACATCGAGATCAGCGACATCGGCACCCTGAGCAACCGGGTGAACTGGCTGAAGTAGCCGGGCCTCATTGTCAATTGTAGCGGAGAACGCAGAGGGCCGACTGATTCGTCCGCTGCGGTCTCCGCGCCAATCGGTACGTTGTATACGGGGGAAACGAGTTGGGAATCGTACACGTGAATGTGGGAGTGGCTAAGCCCTCAGATCAGCAGCCAGCCGAGATAGTCCGCGTCATGGTGGACACGGGCGCTATCGTTAGTGTCTTCCCTGCCGGACTCCTGGAACGGCTGGGAGTTCAGCGCGTTGGGCAACAGCGGTTTCGGGGATTTGGTGGCTCAGTAGTCCGTTCCGTGGGCGGTGTTACGATGACCTATGGCGACGTAACCGGCGTCGTCCCGGTAGCATTCGGCGACGAAGATGACACCGCCGTCATGGGAGTTACGGCCCTGGAAACGCTGGGTTACGAGGTTGATCCGGTGCGCGGCGAATTGCACCGTGTGGAAATGCTGCTGTAGCCGCGCATTCCGAAACCCGATGAGGAATACCCTGTCCTAGCCCGCTTGAAACCCCGTCTCGGCAGCCCACGCCTGCAGACCGCGACGGAATGCGAGGCCGCCCATGGGCATGGCGACGCACTGCAGGGCCTCCAGCACCTCGGTGGGCGTCGCACCCTCCCGCAGGGCCACACGGATGTGGGCGGCAATCTGGTCAACGTCGGCCCGAAGAGCGGCCTCGACGGCCACCTGCAGCAGCTCCTTGGTCTTTCGGTCCAGGGTGCGCTCTCCGGTGTAGGTGGCCTCGATAAAGGCGTTATACTTTTCCACCCAAGCCGGGTCGGCCGCGGCCATTATCCCGTGCATCTCCAGGGTGTACCCCCTGCTCTCGGCGATACCGGCCAGCACATCTTTTTGTTCCTCAGTTGCCATGACTTCCTCCTATTTTGTCTGAATCAGGACTAACCGGATTTCGGAATTTTCAAGATAGACAATCCTGTCAATCTTTTAATCCTGAAAATCCTGATTCAGATAACGGTTCTTACAGCTCGTAGTGGCGCCGGGCGGCTGCCTGCCTTGGGTTGTTCTGCTGGAACAGGTCGGGGTGGGCTCCCCTTGCCACCGCCAGGTAGTAGGTGAACAGCTGCAGCGGCAGTACGTATACCAGCGGGGTCCAGAACTCCGGGACCACCGGCATCGTGAACCGCTCGGTGCAAAGGTCCGACAGCAGGGTGTCGCCCTCCTGCACCAGCCCCCACACGGGAGCGCCGACGGCGTTGGCGGCGCGGGTGACATTCATGGCCCGTTCGTATCCCGGACCCGGTGGAGCCACGATGGTTACGAGGCAGCTCTGGTCCACGGCACAGAACGGCCCATGCAGCAACTGCTCGATCTGCAGGCCTTCGCTGTCGCAAGTGCTTGTCTCCTTGATCTTGAGGGCGACTTCGTATGCGGATGCGGTGTTCGGACCCCATCCAACGGAGATGAACCGCTCACGGCTCTGGAAACGCCGGGCCGCGCGCTGCAGCTCCGTGAGCCGGGCGGTGACCTGGCCCATGGCGGCGGGTATTTCGTCGAGCCGGGCACGCAGTTGGGCGACATCGCCGCTCCGGTCTGCCCAGCTGCCCAGGGCTGCGGCCAGCATTCCAAGCACCATCAGCCCCGAGGTGTAGCTGATGGTGAAGGCAGCCGACCGCTCCGGGGCCACAGTCTGCAGCTGTACGTCGGCAGCCGTGATCCTGGGGCCTGGTTCCGTGGAGGTGATGGCCACGGTATAGGCCCCGCTGCTCTTGGCCATCTCCAATGCCAGGAACGAGTAGGTCTTAGTGCCCCGGTGGCTGATGACAATCACTCCGTCGTCGGCGCTCAGCGCGGGCGGGTAGGCGCAAAACTCGAAGGAATGCAGCACCTCCACCACCGGACCGTTCCCGGCGAATTTCTTGAACCAGTGGCCCGCGACCAGCGCGGCATGCCACGAGGTGCCGATGCCCACGATGAGAATTCGCCGCTTCCGGGCCAGCTCAGCAGCCACAGGCTGCACCGAGTTCAGGTGCTTGGACAGCATCTCCTCCGCCGCTTCCGGCTGGCGCATGATGGCGTCGTACATCATGTACGGGTGACCCTGTCGCACTTCCTGCTGCGTCATATCTCCACCCCCGTCGATTCCCTCTCCCCGTGGAGGAGGGTTAGGGTGAGCGCGTTTGTCTCTGCTCTTGATTCAGAGATTTTAGCTTAAATTTCCGCCTTGCCTAGCCCCGTGCTTGTCGTTATGTGAAGCTGGCCTCGCTCTGCCGAAAATGGGAGCCGACAACTCCGTGCCAAGCAGTCCCGTACCCGGGAGCGTGTTAAAATCCCGCAAGCCCCGGAGGAGGTTGCGGCAATGACCGAGTTCTCACCCCAGTACTTTCAGCGCATGGATGAAGAGGACGACACCCTCTTCTACCTTCAGGCCCGGAAAGTCGTGCATATTGACGACGGGGCCATCGCTGCCGCAAGCCGCTTGTTCCAGGAGATGGTACCCCCGGATTCGGTAGTCCTGGACCTGATGAGCAGCTGGCGTTCCCACTGGCCGGAAGGACATCCCAAGGCCCGACTTGTGGGGCTGGGCTTGAACCGGGAGGAGATGGAGGACAACCCGGACCTCGATGAGGTGGTCGTCTACGACGTCAACCGGAATTTCGATCTGCCATTTGAGGACGACACATTTGACGCCGTACTCATCACCGTTTCGGCACAGTACCTGGTGCATCCCGTGGAGACGTTCAAGGAGGTCAATCGCATCCTGAAGCCAGCCGGGAAATTCATCGTCAGCTTCTCCAACCGGATGTTCGCAACCAAGGCCGTCTACGTCTGGCGCGCCTCCACCGACCGGGGCAGGGTGGACCTGGTCGGCACCTATATGGAGGAGGCTGGGAACTTCGAGGACATCCAGGGCCTCTTCCTGAATCCCCAGGACAGCCCGCCCGGCGATCCTATGTACGCCGTCGTCAGCCGCAAGGCGGCGAATGTGGAATGAGGAATTGGGAATGCGGAATTAAGAATTAGGAATGTGAAACGGGACGGACTTTGCCATCGAACTCGCAATTCCGCATTCCAAATTTCACATTCATAATTCATTCTTCCTCGGCGGGGGTATGGCGGCGAGGACGAGCAGGGCCGAGAGTCCCACCGCTGATCCGAAAATTACGAACGGGAGCAGGTAGCCTCCGCTGGCATCGAACATGAACCCAGAGACTACCGGCCCGATGGCCTGCCCGCCGATCTGCGCAGGGAGGGTGAGGCCCCTGATGGCCCCCAGGTGCAGGCGCCCATAGTAGTCGGCCCATGCCAGCCGCAGCAGCGTGTGCAGTCCGCCGACTCCGGCGCCGAACAGGAAACCGAACAGGATTCCCCATACCAGGCGCTCGGTGAATCCGATCCCGAACACGCCGCCCGCAACCCATACCGCCGAAACGGCCAGCATCAAGCGGACCGGTATCCGGCGTCCCACTACCGACCACACCATGCCGCCCGGTATCTGCCCCAGCGCGAAAGAGGTGGCGACCAGCGCCGCCTGCCCGTGGGACACGCCAGCGTCGACATAGTGGGCCGTCTGGTGCAGGCTCACCCCGGCCTGGGCCATGAACCCGACCATTGAAAAGAACGCCAGTATCCAGAATGCGGGCGTTCTCAACGCCTCTCGCACGGTGTAGTCGGTGTCCCGCCACAGAGCGGACGCCCTCCCCCGATAGGATTCCGACTCGGCACCCTCGCTGGATTCTCCCGCTGGATCGGGATCCAGACCCATGTCCTCGGGACGGCGGGCCATCAGCAGCAGAGGCGGCAGGATTCCCGTTACCAGGGTGAACACGCCCAGCGCAACCCAGGCCGAGCGCCAACTGAAAGCATCGATCAGCATCGCCGCCACCAGCGGCAGCAGTCCCAGGCCGACGCCCTGCACCGCCCCGAACCACGCAAGGGCCATGGGCCGCCTGCGTATGAACCAGTTGCTGATGGCCGTGGTGGTGCCCAACTCGAGCGGAGCCGAGAACACGGCCCGGCCCGGTACGTAGATCGCGTAGAACGACCAAGCGTGCGTCACCAGGGCCAGCAGCATGGCGCACACACCGACGATGGCGGAGCAACCGGCGACAATCACTCCGGAACCGTAGCGGTCGATGAGCCTGCCAGCGAAAGGCGACATGACCACGCCGCACACCGCTCCCAGGCTCACCGGGACCGAGAAAAGCCCGCGTGACCATCCGAACTCCTCGGTCATCGGCACCAGGAAGACCGACAGGACCGCAACCGACGCCACTGGCCTCGCCCCGAAGCTGGTCAGGTTGGTGACAGCAAAGACCACCCACCCGTAGTACACGGGCAGCCGTCCCGCCAGCCGGGCCCTCATGCCTGAACTGGTCGTCATATCCTCCGCAGCGGACTGCTGGACCCAAACCTGCCTAGTTTACCACCGAGGTGACTAGCCACAGACCGGTTTGCGTGCTTACCCTCTCCCGAAATGAGAGAGAACAACCAAAAGGACCTGATCACTGTGGCCTCTGTGTTCTCTGTGGTGAAAACCGGGGTGTATACTTACGCGAAAAGCAAATCAGGCGTGTAAATGGCCCGCACAATCCGTCTGGCGCTGGCCCAGATCAACCTCACGGTCGGAGACCTCCCCGGCAACACGGCGCGGATGCTGGAATACCTGCAGCAGGCCCGGGACTTCGGCGCCGACCTTGTCGCCTTCCCCGAATTGGCCACCACCGGCTATCCCCCCGAGGACCTGCTGTTCAAGAGGTCCTTTGTAGACGCCAACGTCGCGGCCATGGAGGAGGTAGTCGCCGCCTCGGAGGGCATTGTCGTGGTGCTCGGGTATGTTCAGCCCCGCGAATCGGGCGTCGCCAACTCGGCGGCGGTGGGGTACGACGGCAGGCTGGTAGATACCTACGACAAGGTTTTCCTGCCGAACTATGGCGTGTTCGACGAGGAGCGCTACTTCGTCAAGGGCAACGTCTGCCCGGTCTACGAGTTTGGCGGGATTCGCATCGGCGTGAACGTCTGCGAGGACATCTGGTACGAAGTGGGGCCGACATCAGTGCAGCGTCAGGCCGGAGCCGAGCTCATCGTCAACATCAATGCCTCGCCCTACCACGCGGGCAAAAGCAAATACCGGCGGGACAACATCGTCGGCAGCCGCGCCACCGAGAATGGCCTGTTCGTTGCCTACCTGAACACCGTCGGGGGGCAGGACGAGCTGGTATTCGACGGCAACAGCATGGTCTGCGACCCCTGGGGCCAGGTGGTTTCCCGCGGCCCCGCGTTTCAGGAGGCATTGGTCCTCGCCGACGTCCACCTGGACCTAAATCCCCCGGTGCCCCCAAGCGCTGCCGACGCAGAGCGCGAGGCGGAGATGGCATCCGTAGGCAGTCCCAGGCTGGTGCATATTCCCGGCCTGCTCGGCACTGCAGCAGACAACGCCTGTTCCGGCAGGAGGTCTCTCCCCCAGGCCACGCCCGCCGCAGATGGGCCGGATGAGATCGAGGAAATCTACCGCGCCCTTGTGCTGGGGACGCGCGATTACCTCCACAAGACCGGTTTCCGCAAGGCCATCGTCGGGCTCTCCGGCGGCATCGACTCGGCCCTGACCGCCGTGGTCGCCGCCGATGCGCTCGGGCCGGAGAACGTGTTGGGCATCACCATGCCCTCCCGGTACTCCTCGGGCGGCAGCGTCGATGACTCCAGAGAGCTCGCCAGCAACCTTGGCATCGAGTTCTGGGAGATCCCCATCGAGCCGGCCCACACCGCATTCGCCGACATGCTGGCGGAACAGTTCGCCGGTACCGAGGCCAACGTGGCCGAGGAGAATGTGCAGGCCCGCATCCGCGGCAACGTCCTTATGACCGTGTCCAACAAGTTCGGCTGGATCGTGCTCACTACCGGCAACAAGTCGGAGATGGCCATGGGCTACGCCACCTTATACGGCGACATGGCCGGCGGGTTCGCGGTACTGAAAGACGTCCACAAGGTGACGGTCTACGCCCTCTCCCGCTGGCGCAACGCCAACGGCCACAAGTTCCCTCTCCCCTCGGGAGAGGGTCAGAGTGAGGGCGTCCCCGGCAAAAACAACGTCATCCCGCTGGCCATCATCGACAAGCCGCCCAGCGCCGAGCTGCGCGAGGGCCAGCTGGACGAGGACAGCCTGCCGCCCTACGAGATACTCGACCCGGTGATCCAGGCATACGTCGAGGACGACCGGAGCTTCGCCGAGATGGTGGACATGGGGCACGACCCCACCGTAGTGCGCCAGGTGATCACCGCCGTGGACCGCAACGAGTACAAGCGCCGCCAGGCTCCTCCCGGCGTCAAGATCACGCCCCGCGCCTTCGGACGCGATCGCCGTCTGCCCATCGTCAACCGCTACCGGCAGGTGTAACGCATCTACGGCGGTGCCTGCTCGCGATGTGCCGAGCTTGGTCTCCCAGGACTTGATCAAGCCTGGGTTTGCATACGAGGAAATATCCAGAAAGTCCCAGTCAAAAGCGCCGTCCCCGGCTGCCACCGCCGGTTGATGATGATCCTTGCTGAACGTGAGGAACTGAGGCGGATGGGACTCGAGAACACCGCGACGACAGGGCTGCCCAAGTAAAGGCCGGCTTCAACCTGGAATTCCACGGTATCGACATTGCTGTTCCCTTGGGGGAACTATTGGTCGAGGCAACCAAGAACATCCGCTGTTGGTGAGTGATGTTGACTCCGCTCCCAGGTGTGCAGGGCGAACCTTACAGCCACTACACGACAGCCCGGAAGTCACGGGAGAAGTCAGACAAATTCTGGGCGCGGTAATCGAACGGCCTGGCCAGTGGTGCGAAATCTTTGTAGTGATGGGTAGCCTTGGCTGTAGCGATCAGGGCGCCCACAAGGGGCGCCCCTACGGGACTACCTTTAACTAGTAGGGGCAACCCTTGTGGTTGCCCTCGTTGTGCCCATCATTTCAGAGCAGTTGGTCTACTAGTTCTGGACCCGCATCTTACTGGAGGAACTCTTTCGGCTATAATCGTGGCAAGCTCCGCAACAGGGGCCCCCGACCGAGGCCACCCCCTCCGAAAGCGTTGACATCTACCGCTTGAAGTGCCGGGCCGGAACTCCCTGCAATGCGGGAATTGATACTGATTGGGGCGGGTTCCCAGGTGCTAAGGTTTCAACAGGACTTCTCGATGAAGCAACGGGAGGTTCCATCCCGTTCATCCAGGGAAGCTCAGTGGCGCCGCACCTGCAGAGCCCTAAGCGTAGTGCAAAAGGCTGGCGCGGCGCCATGGTCGGGAGACCGGTCTACGATACATCCAGGAGAGTGCAGTGGATCAGTGTCTCGGAGGCGACTCGGCTTTGGCCGTAACGGGAATCAGCGGCTAGAATTTCGTCAACATCTTCTGGTGAGGCAAGATGTGTGGACGCGTGACTCCGTCCCTCACCATTTCTGTATGCAGCATTCGGGACCTTCAATCTGCGTAGACTCAGAGGCACAACTCAGAGGGATGTAGTCGCGGACATAGCCATGCTCAGACTCCTTAGTGTCACCGACTTCGCCACCATTGAACAACTCGACATTGAGTTGGCAGCCGGCTTCAGTGTGCTGACCGGGGAGACCGGGGCCGGCAAATCGATCATCGTGGATGCGCTGGGCCTTCTCCTTGGGGGACGCGCCGACGTTGGCATGGTACGTTCCGGCGCCCGTCAGTCCAGAGTGGAGGGCATCTTCCTGCTTGGCGGCGACATCTCTCAAAGAATCAATGCCGCTCTCTACGAGTACGGCATTGACGTTGGCGAAGAGGAGATGATTCTGGCGCGGGAGGTCAACCTGGACGGGCGCAACACCTGCCGCGTCAACGGGCGAATCGTGCCTCTCAGGCTGTTGAGCACGCTGGCGCAACACCTGGTGGACATCCATGGCCAGAATCAGCACTTATCCCTTCTCCGCGTCCGTGAGCACATTGACATCCTGGACAAGTATGGTGGGCTATGGCAGCTTCGTGCCGAGGTTGCCGAGGGGGCCCGCCAGCTGACGGAGGTCCGGCGCGAACTGGACCGGCTGCAGGAGAATGAAGCAGAAGTTGCTCGACGGTCGGATTTTCTGAGGTACCAGGTAGAGGAGATCGGCTCAGCAGATCTGCGCCCTGATGAATATGAAGACCTGAGCATGGAGAGGGACCGGGTCGCCAACGCAGAGCGAATTATCGAACTGTGCGATCACGCCTACGGGGCGCTGTACGACGGCCTCGACCGGCGCGAATCAGTGATGGACCTTATCGGGCTGGTTTCCAAGGACCTTTCCCAGATGGAGCAACTTGATCCCTCTTTGAGGCAGAACCTTGAGTCGGTGGACGCCCTGATGCACCAGGTGGACGACTTGGCGCGCGCGCTCCGGAGCTATCGAGACGACATCGAATACAGCCCGGACCGTCTCCGTGAGCTCGAGGAGCGTTTGGACTTGATCAACCGTCTCAGGAGGAAATACGGCAACACCATCGAAGAAATCCTGGCGTTTGGTGAGAGCGCCTCGGAGGAACTGGAAGAGCTGGAACACAGGGAGGAACGTGCGGAGGGATCGAAAGCGCGGGAGAAGGACCTTCGATGGCAGGTCGGCCGGCTTGCGGGTCAGCTTTCCGAAGCCCGGCAACACGCAGCCAGGGGCCTGGCCGATGCGATACAGGAGGAGGCCGCCGGGCTGGCCTTCGGGCATGCCGAAGTGCTTGTGGATATCCGTCAATCGGACTCCGAAGACGGTGTGCCGGTTCGGACCTCGGATGGGCTCGCGTACGCAACACACGATTCAGACGAGGAGTCCATGCGGTACCTCGCTTTCAACGAGACCGGTATAGACGCCGTGGAATTCCTGATCTCGCTGAACCCGGGCGAACCGCCTCGTCCCCTCGCCAGGATAGCCTCCGGAGGAGAAGCATCCAGGCTGATGCTCGCCATAAAGTCCATCCTGTCCGAAGCTGACCAGACCCCGATACTCGTGTTCGACGAGATAGACGCGGGCATAGGCGGGCGAGTCGGGAGCGTCCTGGGACAGAAACTATGGGGCCTGTCCAGGAACCACCTCGTCCTATGCGTAACTCACCTTCCACAAATTGCCTGTTACGCGGACCACCACGCCAGGGTCGCGAAACTCGCCGCACATGACAGGAACGTAACAGCGGTGGAGGTCCTGGAAGGCGAGGCCAGGGTGACGGAACTCAGTCAGATGATGGGCTCGGACAGCGGTGCAACCCGCACCAGCGCTCTTGAGATGCTGCGCCAGGCCACGAGATGGAAGGACAGCAACCACGTACAGCCCCTGATCGACGACGATTAGATCCGGCGGCCGTCCACCCGGAGCCGCCTGACTCGATTCGAGACCGTATCGCGACCCGAGAGGGTGGGAAATATTCAAAGCATCCGTCAGCAGGCTGTCATCGGCGAACGTGGGCACATCGCCATCCAGTGCAAGTCCACACGCGAATGTCGCCGACTGGCCTGCGTCGGCCACTACGAAACAGCCGGCCTACCGCCCGCTCCACCGCCCGCCCCTCATCCGAGCCCGGCATCACGCAGCCAGGGGTCTGGCTGGCGCGGTACAGGATGAAGTCTCCGGGCTGACTCCCGGGCATGTCGAGGTTCTTATAGTTATCCGCCAATCAAACTCTGACTACAATGTGCCAGTTGGGACCTCGGGCGGAGCCCACCAACGCAACGACTTCATCAAGTGGGGAGTCCGTCTGGCATCTCGCGTCCAGCGAGACCGGAATAGACTCCGTGGAATGGAATTTCCGGTCTCGCTGAATGCGGTCTCGTCCACCTTTAGCACCCGGGCAGTGCCGCCCGGGTGCCGGAACACCTACGCCATCAGGTCGTTGCGAACCAGGTCAGCGTTCCACTGGCAGTTGTAAAACGCGCGCTGTAACCCTTCGTGTGTCAGCTCATCATGCTGGCGTATGACCGGCCAACGCCTAATTGGTAATATCCGGCTGGTCATCGTAGTAGCGCGACATGAAAAGCAGTCCATCGTAGCGAATTGCCCACGTATGCGCATACAGGGTCTCTGACGACCTGATGTTGGGGAAGACGTAGCTGATCCAGACGCCTTCCTCTGTGGCCGCCGCCATCTCTTCGCCAATTTGCCGGAGGCGGGATAGGGCTCCAATGTCCTTCAGGTCGCTGCCTATGAGGCGAGGGGCGAGGAAGGCGACGCGCACAATGTCGTTTTCGTCGGCCAGTGTCAGGTTCCACTGTCCTTCAAGACTGCCAGGGTCGCTGTATCGGGCTATTGTGGCATCGAGACCGTTTTCCCGGTAGTACTCAATGGCTTGCTGCACATAGTCCCTCGTCTCGGCCGCTGGGTCCTCCACTGGCACGTAGAATCCGGAGGCGAAAAGCATCCCGTCATGGCGCACGGCGTAGCCAGCCTTGGGAACTTCCTTTAGCGTTACCGGGTGAGGCCACAGGTATTCCACCCACACGCCTTCCTCAGTGGCCTTGGCCAATTCCTTGCCCAGTTCGTAGCCGTCGGAACCCACCACGTCCTTGATGTCAGTTCCTATCAGTTGCGAAAGCAGGGGATGGACGTGGTACACGTCGTTTTCGTCGGTGGCGAATAGATACCATTCTCCCTCGAAGCTGGCGACGCTGTTGTAGTAGTTGAGCATGGACTCCAGGCCGTCGCGTTCGTAACGCTTTATGGCCCGCGCCACGTACTCCACGGTGTATTCTTCTGGGTCGGCGTTCTGCCAGGCCGGGGGGCCGGACTCAGGTCCGCCCGCGTAATAGCCGGAGGCGAAAATCAGACCATCGTGGCGAACGGCCCAGGTGACTTTCTGCTGTTCAATCCGGGAAACGGGATGGGGCCACAGGTATTCCACCCAGATCCCCTCCCCGGTGGCCTGGGCTATCTCTTTACCCAGTTCCTGTCCGTCGGATCCCACCACGTCCTTGATGTCGGTACCGATGAGATGGGGGAATATGGGATGAGCCAGGTAGAGGTCATCCGCGCCGATCAGGAACAGGTAGAACTGTCCATCCAGACTGTCCGCACTGTTGTATTGGGCAATGGTGGTCTCGAGGCCATTCTCATCGTACGTGGCTATGGCCCTGTTTACGTATTCCTTGGTTGAATCCGCTACGTCCTCCACCAGGACCGAATGGCTGGCGGCGAACACCAGGCCGTCGTGGAGGACGGAAAGGACTCGCCGGGGCTCCTCTTGCCGGGTGTCGGGGTTGATTCCCCTGGTCGTAGCCCAGGAACCCTCCTCAGTGGCATTGGCAGTCAACCTTTCGAAGCTCGTGAACGATGAGCCTGGGCCGAAATACTGACCCTCCAGGGTGGGGATAGCACGAAACACCAGCACCACACTTTCCGCTGTATCCAATAGGATGAGAGACCGACCGTCCGCGATGCTCGTCCCGGTCTTGTACTGCTTGACGGTGGCGTCCAGCCCATTCTCCTCGTAGAAGCCAATGGCCCCCTGCACGTAAGCCAACGTGATATCTTCATCGGAGGCCATAGGCTCTGGCGCCTCAGTGGGCGTGGGCTCCGGTGCTGCCGTCGTTTCGCGGCCAACCGAGTGCGTTTTTCCCTGTTCGTCCTGGCCTACAACCTTGGGAACTTCCTTCGCCGGCTGTGTCTGCCCAAGGCGTTCAAGCACTGGTCGCTGCGGAGGGTGCAGGTCAAGCTGATCAAGATGGGAGGCCGTCTGGTGCGGCACTCCCGGCGGTTGATCTTCCAGTTATCCGAGGCGTCGGTTCCTCGACGGTTGTTCGAGGGAGTGTTGGATCGTATCGGCCGGTAATCACCGGCACCAAACTGAGGAAGGGTATAACCACGATTGTGCCAAGAGGGAGAGCGCTCCAGGGAGTCGGCTTGTCTTCACTGCGCTTTCACCCCATTGGCGGAGGCCCGAAGACGACAAAAATGGACAAAAAGCATGGTTCACGGCTAGAAACGCACCCCTTAACGCACCCTTTATTGGATAGACCGGAGATAGACTGGCCTTGCAGGAACCGAATGTCGTTCCATCATCTCGTTTAGATCGCCCATTGAGCCTGAAGACTCCCAATATGGGGAATCCCGGCTTAATTTTGTCTGAATCAGGATTCACAGGATTAAAGGATTAGCATGATTGGAGCCTCATCAGCGAAATCCCAAAATCATACGAATCACAGTTCAGACAAAGACTTGTATCCTTGCCACGGGCGGAGAGATGTATGAGTATCAGGAAAGCGCTGCTCGCCGGAATAGCCGCAGCGGCGCTGGTACTCACCGCCGCCTGTCAGGACGCCCCGGCCGACATTCCCAGCGTGACCCGTGCGCCAACCCTCACATCAGCCCCAGCTACTCCGACGGCTGTCGCGCCAACCCCCGCTGAAATCCGTCCCCAAGAATGGGCTGTTGCTACGGAAGAAAGGCCGCTACATCAGGCAGTAATCGCCGGGAGCTGGGCGGATGTTGAAAGAGCGCTTGACGAAGGAGCGGACGTGAACGCCACGGCCACTGTGGAAATTCATACGGGCCATGAGGTCAGCGGCCTAACGCCGTTGCATTTGGCATCCGCGTTGAGCGACGATCCAGAGGTCGCCCTGTTGCTGCTGGACCGAGGCGCCGACATCGAGGCCAAAGACGAGGCCGGTTACACGCCGTTGCATTTGGCATCGGCGTTGAACGGCAACCCGGAGGTGGCGGCGTTGCTACTGGACCGGGGCGCCGACATCGAGGCCAAGGACGAGTCCAGCTACACGCCGTTGCATCACGCAGCCTGGTCTAACGACAATCCGAGGGTGGCGGCGCTGCTGCTGAACCGGGGCGCCGACATCACGACCGAGAACGATGATGGTTATAGGCCGTTACACTTGGCAGCTTGGTCTAATGCCAACCCGGGGGTGGCGGCGCTGTTGCTGGACCGGGGCGCCGACATCGAGGCCAAGAATGGTGGAGGTGATAGGCCTCTGCATTTGGCAGCCTGGTTTAATGCCAACCCGGGGGTGGCGGCGCTGTTGCTGGACCGGGGCGCCGACATCGGGGCCAAGAATGGTGGAGGTAATAGGCCCCTGCATTTGGCAGCCTGGTTGAACGACAACCCGGGGGTGGCAGCGCTGTTGCTGGACCGGGGCGCCGACGTCAAGTCCGAGACCGATGGCGGCCAAACGGCGTGTCAACTGGCGCGGGAAGAGTTCAGGGGAACCACGGTGCTGGACCGCTTGTGCGCTCCGTAGGGAAGGATTAGCAGGATTGGAGCCCCATCAGCGAACCATCCGAAATACTACGGCTTGGACATCATAACCTGCCGGGTGGACAAGTAGGTGGCTCCCGTCCAACGGCAGGTGGAGGGGCCGACGGGCTTACGGCAAGGCCTGCCGGGTTGAGCCTTGACCCGGAATACGGTTCCCTGGACGTGTCGATGGACTGGGACGACACTGATGGATCCGACAAATACCGGGTTCGCTGGCGCTTTACCTCCCAGTCCGCCCGGATCAAGCTCAAGTCCCTATACCCATCAATACAGAGATTTCGTACCACTAGTAGTGAATTGGGAAAAATTTGGTGTCGGATGCTTGTTTGACACCAGCCCCAGCGATGACGAGTAAAAGTGAAAAATAGGGAACCTCCCCGAGAGTCCCTGCTTTGTCTATCCATAGTCGCAGACAGGGCTCGCCGGGAATGCGGGTAGCCGGGTGGCCATCTCACTCCAACGTCGCGGTACTTCCGTTGGCGTTGCAACGGTCTACGCCTCGTTGGCGACCGCTTTCGCCGCCCCCCTGGTATTGGACGGGATAGCTGGGGGAGTAGGGGTATCCATTCCCGTTTCCTAACCTCCGCACTCGGCTGCCGCCTGAGCTCGAGCAAAGACCAAGGGAAGGAACACAGCACGTCGCGTTGCGTACTGAGAACCTATGGCTCGTCAATCAATTCACGTTTTGATTGTAGAGACACAATCTGATTGTTAGCATATATATGATACAGAAAGGAGCCTATCAGCGGGGTCCGTGCAGCGGAACTAACAGGCCTGTGGTCAAACCAGAAATAACCGTTGAAACAGGGTTGACCGCCGCCATTCATCCTGCGGGTTGGCCAACACTCTGTTCGCCGCGCCCCCTGCGATTCTCCGTGGTCTGTGAGGCAACGCACTGGATTCCCGAAGTGCTGACCCTCTTCAGTTTGCAGCTTGATTCAAGTACATCCTTTACTCCAGATCATAAGATTACTTGCTGCCAATCTCGCATTGATATAGCCCTCAACTCCATGTTGTAGGAGCACCAAGGGTCTATTGACACACTCAGAATATAAGTGTATACAGTGTTTCTGACACGTACATACACCAAAGCATAATCTTGATAACTTTATCAATCTCTAATTTACAAAGAGGAATGAATTATGAGGTGCCGCTTAGGAATTCCTATTGTCGCTTCCGTCATGGCGGGACTGCTGGTCGTGATGCTTGCGTGTGCCGGAGAGCCTGAAACGGTGGAAGTTGAGGTCACTCGGGAAGTGGAGGTCACTCGAGTGGTAGAAGTGGCCCCTGAGGGCCACAATGTCCAGGAGCTTAAAGGCGACGTCGTGCACCATTACGCGAACGGCGTGCATGCTCTGTACACCAAGAGTCTGACCTCGGCAATTGCAATGGACACCGCAATCGACACCTTCGTGGCTGATCCCACTCCGGCAACCCTGGAAGCCGCCAAGCGAGCCTGGTTGGTCGCGCGGGACGATTACGGCCCCACCGAGGCATTCCGGTTCTACGGCGGCCCCATCGACAGCGAAGAGGACGGTCCCGAGGGGCTGATCAATGCCTGGCCCATGGATGAGGCCTACATCGACTACGTAGAAGGCAACCCTAGCGCGGGCATCATCAACAACCCGGAAGAGTTCCCGCAAATCACCTCGGATCTCATCGAGTCGATGAACGAGGATGGGGCCGAGGAAAACATCTCCACCGGCTGGCACGCCATTGAATTCCTGCTATGGGGGCAGGACATGAACGAGGTAGGACCCGGCAGTCGCCCGGTCTCTGACTACACCACTGCCGATAATGCCGACCGGCGTGGCGTCTATCTCGCGACGGCATCCGACTTGCTGCTGGTCCACCTCGGGGACATGGTTGACGCCTGGGCTCCCGGGGCAGACAACTACCGGGCTGACTTCGTCAGCAAGGATGTCGACGAAGCCCTGAACAACATCATAACCGGCATCGGCGAGTTGTCCCGCGGCGAACTGGCCGGCGAGCGCATGACTGTGGCCTATGAGGCGCGTTCGCAGGAAGACGAGCACTCCTGCTTCTCAGATAACACCGTTGCCGACATCATCGGTAACGCCCGGGGAATCCAGATGGTTTACACCGGGGACTACGGCGTGGTCACCGGACCAGGAGTCATGGACCTGGTCGCCGCAGTCAACGCGGACCTCGCCGAAAGCCTGAACGGCGAAATCGGGCGCAGTGTGGCGTTGGCTACTGAAATCCCCAGCCCATTCGACCAACACCTTCGGGAAACGATCCCCAACAGCGACGCGGGCCGGGCTTCAGTGCTGAGGACCATCGAGTCTCTCGAGAACCAAACCGACAGCATCGTGTCCGCAGCTCAGCAAATCGGCATCACCATCAGCGTGAGCTAGCCGACCTGCCTCTCGTCGCTGTTAAGGATATGCAGACGAATATTCCAGGCAGAACCGGGCTGTCGTCTTGGGTCCTGTTCCGGTTGCCGAGCGGGCGGCGCTGGCGATGATCCATCATAGTAGGCGGCCCACCCTTCTCGGGCGGCCGGGGCTAACGGCCCTGGTCGCCACCTCGTTGTTCTTGGTGACGGTTCTGTTCGGAGCTTGTGCGAGACCCGAGCCCACAATGGTACCCACTCCCACGGCGGTTCCCATCGTCCTGGTGGCCGAGTCGGGAGGAGACACTACGGCATTCACCACCACCCGAAACGCCTTCGGCCTGTCGGCGCGCAATTTGACCAATCTGCAACGCCGCACTTTTGCCGTGGGCAACAGTTTCTTCCGCCAGAACTGGGTGACCGCTCCGGCCTCGACCGAGGCCAGGGATGGCTTGGGGCCGACATTCAACGCCCTGTCCTGCTCCTCTTGCCACCTCCTCGACGGTCGGGGCAAGCCACCCGAAGGCCCCGACGACGGAGAGCGTGGCCTGCTGTTGCGCCTGAGCATACCGGGTGCCGGCGCACACGGCGGACCCCTGCCCGAGCCGGTCTACGGAGGACAGCTTCAGGACCGGGCCATTGTGGACGTCCCCATCGAGGGGAAGTTCGTAATCCTTTATCAGGAAGTTCCCGGAACCTTTGACGACGGCGAAATCTACAGTCTCCGCAGCCCTGTTTACCAGTTCCGCGGCCTGAACTTCGGCCCCATGCACCCGGAAACGCTGGTCTCGCCTAGGGTGGCTCCGGCTGTGGTAGGAATGGGGCTGCTTGAAGCAATCCCCGAATCAGTCATACTTGCAGCGGCCGATCCCGATGACGCCGACGGGGACGGAATTTCGGGGCGAACAAACATGGTCTGGGATGAACGCAAGGGAGCCGTTTCCATTGGGCGATTCGGCTGGAAAGCAAACGTGCCTACGGTGGAGCAACAAACGGCAGGAGCTTTCCTTGGAGACCTGGGCGTAACATCCGAGTTGTTCCCCGCCGAGAACTGCACAACGCTTCAAATGGCATGTGCGAGCGCTCCCAACGGCGGATCACCGGAGATTGGGGCGGAGCGCCTGGCGGATGTGGTGTTTTACACACAGACACTGGCCGTGCCAGCCATGCGCGATATCAACGACCCTCAGGTACAGCAGGGGGCCGAGCTTTTCGCGCGGGCAGGCTGCGCCGTTTGCCATACGCCTCAATACACCACGGGTTCCCATGAAATAGAGGCGCTCAGCAATCAGACCATCTACCCCTACACCGACCTGCTGCTCCACGACATGGGTCCTGACCTGGGCGACGGGCGCCCCGATTTCGAGGCCACAGGGCAGGAGTGGCGCACGCCGCCCCTGTGGGGAATCGGGCTGGTTAAAACCGTCAACGGACACACCATGTTCCTGCACGACGGACGCGCCCGCAATCTGACCGAGGCTATACTGTGGCACGCAGGAGAGGGATCCCAGGCCAGGGACGCATTCATGGCATTCACCAAGGAGGAACGGGACGCCCTGATCCGTTTCCTGGAGTCGCTGTAGTCCGTGACCATCTTCCTCGAGATCCAGCCAGCCATTTCACGGTGCCATCGATGAATAAACTTTGCGCGTGGCCCTTGCCCCTGCTCGCCGTCCTCTTGCTGTTACTCACTGTGGGCTGCAGTATGCAGGAGACGGACATTCCACCAGATACAGCCGTCCCCGTTGCCATCACATCTGTCCCACCTTCCAATACGGAGCCCCCGACTGCAACGGCCACACCGGTGGCGGCAACCCGAGCGGAAATGGTCCAGAGCCTCACAGCCAAGGTGATCTTGCCGGGCTACATCGCTGCAGCGGATGCGATTGCTTCCCTGAGCGAGTCTGTGGATGCCCTTTGCTCAGGTCCCAGCGAGGCGGCGTTGGAGGCGGCGCAGGATGAATGGCGGGAGGCCCGGCAGGCCTGGCTGCGCACGGAATCCTACCGTTTCGGGCCAGCGATGGACCGCCGTTCGATATCGCTGGTGGACTGGTGGCCCATAGACGTGGAGAAAATCGACCGGAACCTGGCGTCGGACGAAAGGGTGACGCCAGAGAGGGTTACCGAATTCCTGCCATCCACGCAGAGAGGATTCAGCACCGCAGAGTACATTTTGTTTGGTGCAGACAGCGCAGACCCGTCTGACTGGTCCAACCCCAAGCGCTGTGCCTATCTGCAGTCCGTGGCAGCGGTCACCAGAGATGAACTGGCTGGCATTCTCGCTGACTGGCAGGGAACAGGAGAGTCGAGCGGTTATGCCACTTACTTCGACGGCACTGGCTCCCTGGCCCTGATCGACAGCGACGCGGAGGCCGAGTTTGTGCGATCCCTGGTCTTCCAGGTCCGCTCCATCGCTAACATGCGGCTGGGAGCTGCCCTCGGCGTGGACCAGGAAATTGATACCAGCGCCGTTCCTGGGAGCGGTGCCGATAACTCGCGCGAGGACCTGCTCAGTCAGCTTGACGGAATTGCCGCGATTTACCGGGGCGCAGACGGCGGACTGGGCCTTTCGGCCCGGGTCGACGCAATCTCGGCCGACACCGACGCCCGGATGCTCAGCGCGATTGAGTCTACGATCTCGGCCACGCGGGAGCTTGATGGCAGCATTCTGGCCCAGTTGGAATCCAACCCGGCCCAGGTCCGTGCCGTCTACGACAACATGAAGGAACTCCAGCGAGTCCTCAACACGGAAATCGTCAGCCTCCTGGGAGTCTCCGTGGGGTTCTCCGACACCGACGGGGACAGCTAGGGCGTCGGGTTCCCCTGTGGCAGGAGCCATTTCTTGGGGGCGAGGCTGTTGCTGACGGCGGCCAGATTCACCTCGGGATCGACCAGCCTCGCGTTCTCCCGTCCGTTCATGCTGACGAAGACGTCCGCGTATACCTGCACTGAGTCGTGGCCGCGATAGGCGAAGTCTCCAGCGATGATATGGGCCGTCTGCAGGATCATATCCGGCTGAGTCGCCATCCGTTCGACCTGCAGCGGCGTCAGGTAGTCCTCGGGCAGGATGTGCCAGCGACTTCCTGTCTGCGGATTGTGGACACGGTATTCCACCATGCCCACCTTCTCAGTCAAGAGCACCCTCCACGAAAAGCGGTAGCCCTCCTCGTTCCACCGCACGTTCCCCGGGTAGGCGTAGTGCCGCAGTGGCATCAGCAACTGGCAGATTACAAACACTGCAACCAGGAACACGATGGCGACAGAAACTGCGCCTCGTTGTCCATTCCCAGGAGTCGAAACGCGCGACTTTACTCCATTATCGGGCACTGGTCGACCTGTCAACTGGCCAGCAAGTCGCCTAGGCCAGTCAGGAGGGAAGAACAGAAGAGCTGCGCCCATCATCAGCCAGGGGAAAACACCTATCTCCGGAAAGAGCAGGTACGTCATCAGGTGGAACACAACCAGCGCCACAAATGCAATGGGGCGGGTGCGCTTCCACAAGAGCCAGCCTACGATGGTGAGGTCGAAGAATGCGCCGCCCCAGCTGAACGCATAGGCCACCCAGACCTCACCCATCAGCGATCCGACCAGGGGAAGGCCGGTGTGGTCCTGCATCCAGATACGCAGCGGCTGCGCCCCCAGCAGCCAGTCGCCGTTAAGCTTGGCGATTCCCGCAAAGACGTACACGGCCGCTAGCTGTCCTCGCAACAGCCACAGGGCTCCCTGCGGCATGGTGCCCCACAACCTGCCCGACTTGAGCCAGGCGTCGACCGAAAGGGAACGGTTCAGCGGCAGGAAGACCATCAGGAGGCTGACCAGCGCCGCCCAGTAGTAGTGGTTCAGGTATGTGGTCTTGTCCAGCAGTTCCACGTAGGTGAGGCCCAGGAAGAACAGAAGCGCACACATGCGATACCGATAACCGGCTGCAATGCCAATGGTCAGCAGCCCCAGGGCCGCGAAGTGGACATGCATTCCCCAGCCCGGCCACGGCTTGACCCAAGCAAATCCCAGGTAGGTGAAATGATGGGCCGGTTCGACGTAAAGCTCGCCAATCCAGCCGTAGGCAAAGAAGCGGGCGACGATGAACAAGCCAACCAGGCCGAAAATGATGCGGAAGGCTGCGAGCGATGACGCGTCCACATGCTGGCGGGACGCGGCCAGGGCGTTTCCCAGAGCAGAAGGAAGCGCATTTACAGTCCAAGGGGAATGGGCGCCCAGGGTATGAGCGAGCAAGGGAGAACGGTAAGGTAGTGCGCGGGCTGAAAACTTGGACATCAGAACAGTCAATTTAAGAGGTTTGAGCCCTGCTCAGCAACGGGAGCAAAATACAATGGCACGGTAAAGAATATAGGAAATGGGGCCGAGGGTACTTTAGCAGTTCGTCCTCTAACCGACTCGCCAAGGGTTTGTAGTATCAAGGATGGCCATGGCCATCCTTCGAGCAAACTCCCCATCGCAGCTTACCGAGGTGCAACGCACAACATGGCGTTGACGTGAAGGGTGGCCCAGAGCGATTGCTTACTAACCAACCGTCTTCTCGGAATAACGCCGGCTGAAGGAATTCTAATCGAAGAGGCAATCGCGCAGAGGCGTTTGGCGAAGGCATTCTTCCTGCAAGGTGGCGATCATCGAGAAAAGCGCATCCCGGCAATCCAAATGGGCCACAGGAAAATGAGTAACTAAACTGAGGGGCCTTTGGCCTACCTAAGTAACGCCGTTCTAATGGGCCAAATTGACAGACTGCGGCCCAATGGTGAAGCAATGTCCAATCGAGAACACGGTCATCCAGAAAATTAGAGACAAACGTGGGGTGCCCGGATTCAGGGACAGAATTCAGGCCTTGAACCTGCCAGGGTGGCTTGACTAGACCCCAGCGGAACCTCAATCACACTGGCACTACAGGTCAGGAAAGATGAATGATGCATCGCCAGTGGTGTCGCCTTTTCGGCCACTGAATCCCCCGACCGCCGTCAGTCCGGAACCCGGCCTGTTCTACGAGGAACATAAACCCTGCGACTGCTCTGTCTCCACCGTAGCAACTGGCAATGATTGCTGCGACTGCAACGCAGACCGTTCCCCGAGAGCGGCGGCGATCTCCCTGACGCTTCCAGAGATGGCAATTGACACCGGCCCAAGCATGCGGGGGCTGTCGCCCGGCCACGATTCCCAGCGGATTGGGACGGCGACGACGATGGCCCGTCTGGCAAAGTTTCAGCACCCACTACACCCCGTTTGGAATGGCACGGGACCTGGGCGCCGGGGACGGAGCTCCCGGAGTTCATGACCGCCGAACGCGGGGATAGCCCCACCATGCCTGCGACTTACACCGAGGCCCAGGACGCCGGCGGGGAGCCGTTGCCCTATAAGACCGGGGCGACGCCAGAGAACGATCCTCGGATGACATTTGTGCTATTAATCAGAAAACTCGGCGAACTGCCGAGCTTTTTCATTTCCGGTCTCGTTGTCGTCGGCCAGGAAAAGTCAGTGCCCCTTTCGAACCTCGCTTCCAGTTAGCCGAGCCTCGTCGCCGTAGACCATTCTGACCACAAGCTTGTACCTCAATGTTGTCAAAATGTTGGCAAGTGGAGTTTTTTCGACCATCCCAGATACTAAGACAAAGAAAAGTGCCGAGGGACAGACTCGAACTGTCGACACCGGCATTTTCAGTGCCGTGCTCTACCACCTGAGCTACCTCGGCGCGGACTTCCATTATCGAATCCGTCGCGGCCAGTGTCAAGACGACGGTTCACGCCTTTGCAACCAGTCCCGGTCCCACACCTTTGCCCGACCAGCCTCACGAAGCGGACAAGCGCCTGACCGCGAGTTCCGGGAAGTTCCGATTCCACGTCGCTATATTGAACACTCCGCAACCACTTACTATTGGCCGCTCCCACTCGCCTTGAATTCCAGCCGGCAGCTTTCTGTCCAAGTCTCTTTTCTTCTTATCCAGGTCGGCTGACGTCAAATGCTCGATGGCAATAAGCACCAAATAATAGACGTGTCGATCCGCCCGCCCTGCCGCCCATTCGAACAGAAATGAGTCGCGATACTTGTATATGAGCTCATCATCTATTTTTTCGCTCTGATAATAGTCGAATAAAGCCTGATCGTCTGTCAGTTCGCTACCTGGATGTTGCGGGTCTTTGAACTCAATAAAGTAGTAATGACCAGGGTACTCCACCACGAAATCCACTGCTTTCATAAAGCCGACCCCGTGTGCGGCATGTTCGTCAAATTTCCGGGCGTTCAAGGCTCCGCTAATTGAGAGTTCTAGGTCTCTCTCTGGAAGAACCAAGGTCATGCTGGACCCGGAAGGCTTCTTTTGATTTCCCTGTCATAGATGCTGTCGAACGCTTCCATGATGGCGTTGGGATGGGTTTCAAGGTATTTGTCAGTGGAATGACAACGAATCTGGCCTTCTTCGTGATAGAGGGAATGGAATGCCACCTTGTCGCCCTCCTGGGCCTGCAGGTCAAGCTCCCGGAGAATGACGTAGTCGTGGGTGGCGAGGAATATCTGCATTCCCAGCCGCTGCAGCTCCAGCAGGACGTCGATCACCACTCCGTACAGCTTCGGGTTCAGGTTAGTCTCCGGCTCGTCCCAGAACAAAACTGCCCCCGGCCTGAGGCTCCCGTTGCGTATCAGCAGCCAGAGTAACCCCAGTTTCCGCAACCCCTCCGCCAGCAGGGTGAATTCAATCTCACCCTGCTCGCCGCTGAGGAAAAACTCCTCCCCGTGTAACACCACCTTCCCGCCAAGCTCCGCCTCGATGGCGTTGAGCATTGCTTTCGACTCACGGTCAAGAGCACTATCTCTCAACGCCGGAAGATAAGCCTTGTCCAGAATGTCCTGGTAGGTTTCCTCGAAGTGAATCTCCCGCGCCACATACAGCGACCTGAATCCCGGCGCGTTGGCGAGCATATCCTTAGCGGGAATATAAACGCTGTCTATCGGTGAACTCGACCAATCATTTGTTGCGGAGGTATATGGATAAAAAGGGTGAGCATTGTTTTTTGAAAACTGTGCTTCTATTTTCGATTGTCCGCGAAATACCTCTAACCCCGCACGTCCAGTTTCACTGCCTAGTTTAATGAGTCTTCCTAATCTCTCAGCCGTATGGCCCGATGGAAGGAATACGCTAACTAGCTTTCCGGCAAGAGATTTTTCGGCAATTGAAACATCACACGCCGCATAGCACACCTTCATCAAGTGCGTCTTCCCGGTGCCGTTGGCGCCCACCAGGACGTTGATGCCAGGCGACGGCTCGAGGTCCAGCCTCTCGAAAACCGTAAAGTTTTCCAGCTTAACTCGCGTGATCGTCATCAGCGAAGGCTCCCACCGATTGTGGCTTCCAATCCCAGTATAACTGGAAGGGCCGGCACCCATTCCCATGGGACCGGCCCCCTCCATTGAGCACTACGGAATCTCGTCTGCGTCAAGGCTTTGAGGTGTACAGGACATTGCCAATCCTTTACATTCCTCAATATTGTGAATCCTGATTCAGACGAAAATCCTGAACATCACTTAATCAGGCAAATCACAGTTCAGACGAACTACGCCAGTGGCTTCTCCTCGGTGTCGAAGTGAGGCATTACATCCTCGCCGAAGCGCTGCAGCTGCTCCAGCATGACCTCCAGCGGCGCGCCCATGCGGTTGCAGCCCACGTGCATGTGCTCCAGGCCGGGGTACCGCTCCTGGATGGACATGATCTTTTCCGTGACCTGCTCGGCAGTGCCCACCAGCCAGGCCTGCTGCTCCACGATGTCCTCCAGCGTCGGCAGGCCGGCGCCGCGAGCCCGCCGCGGGTCGCCCAGCGCCTCGATCTGCGACTCCGACAGCGCCCGGAAGAAACCCAGGGGAGCGAACATTTTCATGTCCTCCTCCAGGTACTTGCGGCCCTGCTCGATGGCTTCCTTTTCCGAGTCGGCAATGAATGTTGGCAGGCCGATGACTAGTCGGCCGCCCGGCTCCACATTGTGGCCGTGGCGGTTCACCGTCTCCGTCCAGCGCATTACGACGTCGTCGTTGGCGCCACCAGTCACCGCGCCGCCGCCCATGATGCCCTGGATGTCGTGCTTCGCCATGAACTCCATAGCCCGCGGGCTGCTGGACACCATCGGCTGCCAGCACTCCACCGGCTGGTACTTGGGCCGGGGCACCAGGGTCAGCTCCTTCAGCGTGTAGCCCCGGTAAGGCACCTCCGGGGGCAGCTGGTAGTGCTTGCCCTGGTAGGAGAAGGAGTCCTCGTGGAAGGCCTTCATGATGATCTCGACCTGCTCCTCGAAGATCTCCCGGTTCATTTCGTTGTCGGAATTGGTGCTGGGCACGCCGAAGGTGTCGACCTCGCGAGAGTGGTAGCCCCTTCCCACGCCGAATATCACCCGGCCGTCTGTCAGGATGTCGGCGGTGGCGTAATCCTCGGCCAGCCGCAGTGGGTGCCACATGGGATTGATGTTGAAACCGCAGCCAAACTTGAGCTGCTTGGTCATCCTGGCCAGGTGGACGAACAGCATGAGCAGGTTGGGGATGACCTCGTTGCCCTCATGCTGGAAATGGTGTTCCGCCCCCCAGAAGCTGTGATAGCCCAGCCGGTCCATGAGCTTGGCCATCTGTTCGCACCGGTCGAATATGGTGATCAGGTGGTCGTTGTCGAAGCGCCGGTCGTTGACCGCAGTGGCCTCAAGACCCAGGTCGCCCAGGTCCACGTGGCCGGCATAGAGACTGCCGAAATGCTTGATCATGATTCCCTCACTGAACTTGGAATGGTTGGTTGAAATTGTAGCCGGGTGGCTGGTGGGGTTGTCAAACCTCTACGTGGCATTTCAGCAGGGAGGAATGACCCCCTCAAGTCGCATGACGGGAGAACAGCTCCGGTGAGAGTAGTGCAGCCAATCCAGTACGCCTTGCCAACGCTTGCCCCGGACGGAGAGTGAACACTGGTGAGCGATTACGCCAGCTGCCAAGCGCAGATTTGGTTAACGCAGCCAGCCATCCAAGGTCTCATTGCCGGCGTGCCTCTCCAGCAATGACGCATAGTGTTGCGCCTTGAACAGGCTGTGGGCCGTCGAGGAATCGATGAGGCGATCCAAGGCGTCGGCGGTCTCCAATGTCGATGTGGAGACCTGCAACAGTGGGATGTCGCGCTCGAGTGCCTCTGCCCTGACGTAGTTGGTGGGTTCTCCGGGCCCGGTGAGAACGAGGCATCGTGTTTCGGCCAGCATGCTGGCAAGCTGGATGTCAGGCCGTTGGGCACGGGTGATTACCGCTTGATTGTCGTACCGGCCGTAATAGGAGGGTCCATTGTCCATGATGTTGCCACCAATGAGGAAGCGTTCAATGGCAACGTCGGTGTTTACCGGATCCTGCACCCAAGAGGCGTCAAGATGCCTGGCTATCTGGGCCACCGTCGGTGCGATCATGACGCGACTTTCGGGGACGACCACGGCGTCGACATCGGCGATGGACTGAGCGGCAGACTTGGCGACGGCCTCCGCACGGTATGGGGGCACTGCGTTGACCACCAACGCGGACAGGCGATTTCCCCAGCGTACTGCCGCAGCGTCTACGACTTGGGCCCAGTCCTGTTCGGGGGAATGGTGGTGGACTTCCAGCACCCTGGCATTGATGGCGTCGGCGAGTTCGGCTGCGGAAGAGCCATTGGCAGCCTCCACTATCACGGTCTCCGCTTCGGCACGCAGCAGCGCGATTGCATCAGCGGCGTCCCCAGCACCGGCGGTCAGAGACTTGGGAGGCGGACCCACAGCGATATCGAGGGCCTCGGTCAGAACGCCAGCGGCAAAAAAGTGATCACCGTCGGTCCCGGCCTCGGACGCGAACGGTTTACAGTACGCGGACGAACGGCCACCTTGATGGAGACGCACCAGCAGACCAGCGATGAGGCTGGTCTTTCCTGAACCTGCGGGGCCGGAAACCAGGATGGTAGGCACTTCAGAACTTCTCCCGGCTGGAGCCCTGTCTAAACACCGACATCCAGGAACTCGATGTTGTAGGGATCGAATCCCTTGGGGAATGTGGTCGTGTTGTCCCACTTGGCGAGGGTGAAATCTGCCCGGTGTAGGCTGGCCTGGTCGAAGTTGGCGCCGGTCATGTTGGCGGCAATCCACATGGAGTCCCGGATCATCGCCTTGGTGAAATCGGCCCCCGCCATAGTGCAACGGGACAGGTCAGCACCGTTCATGTTGGTGGACACGAATTTGGCATCAGTAAGATCGGCGTTGCGCAGGTCAGCCTCGATCATATTCGACTGGCTGAAATCGGTGCGGTTCAGGTTGGCCCCGATCAGGGAGACCCGGTTCATACGGCAGAAGCGGACCACGGCGTCCTGCAGGTTGGCTCCCTTGAGGTCGGCCCAGAACAGATTGACGTTGGTAATGTTGGCGCCGCTCAGGTTGGCTGCGGACAAGGACGCTCTACCCAGATCCGCCCGCTCAAGGTTGGCACCGGACAGGTCTGCTCCGGGCAACCCCACCTGGGTCAGACGAGCGTCAGACAGGTCGGCCCCTGAAAGATTCACCAATTCAATCCGAGCCCCGTGAAGATCGACTCCACCCAGGTCTGCACCACTGAGGTCAAGCTCCGTATCGGGGTTTTCCCTGCGCCAACGAATGACAGCCTCGGCGCCCTGCCTGACAAGGGATACGTGCTGCGGGTCAGCCATGGCTATACCTCTTGTCGGGCAACACCCCCGCCCTCCCCCTGATGGGGCGGGAAGTCATGCTGCCGACCCCTGCGAACGCCGGCCTAGGCATCTTCGAGGTCAAACAGCTTTTCAGCGATGGTCATCTTGAGCTCGTTGACCTTGCCGAGATCAGGGAATCCGCCGTCCTTCTTGCGGTCGAAGATCACCTCGCCGTCGAGGTACACCTCCAGGCGACCCCGGTCTGAGGGAGTCATCTTGATGGAGACGTCCCCAGGGGCGTCGGACTTGAAGAATTCCATCGCCAGCCACGTGGCGACCGGGAAGTAGCCTCAAGCCACACAGTAAATGATTTCCGCTTCGACCTTGCCGTGTTCCGATACCGCCATATAACTCTTCTCTCGCTTGCAGGTTTGGGAATTTATTTCGCCGCGTTATGCCGAGGCCAGGTTAATGGCCTCCTCAATGTAGGAGTCTGTGGCCCGTATTAAGGCGGTCATCTCCGCCTCCGGCTCGCAATTGCCGTCATAAAAGCAATTGATATGCAACAACAGAGACCTTGTACTGTACTGGCCCTGAAAAGCCACAAAGGCAGGGCCATCGCTGCTCATTCGCAACAAGGCCCGCCTTGCCTGCCCCGCTGACTGCGGCTCGTGGCCGGTGCGGGCAAGCACCATGGCGTCTGTTGACCACTTGGTAGCGCCCCAAGCCTTCCCAGCCGCGTTGCGCAGCTTTCCCTGGTCAAGCAATTCAAGGACGTCATCGTACAGCGACTGCGAATCAGCAAAGAGTTCGGTAACCCTGTCGGTGGTGGTTGTCATTGGTCGCTCCGGGGGATTTCCAATACGGGTAACGGGACTACTTTACCACCGCCGTGCCGATGCCGATCGCCGTGCGGTCACCATTCTGGTTCTCGCAGAATAGGTTCACGATTACTCGAGAGCCATCCTCGGATTCCTCCTGGCTGGCCACCTCGCCGGTTACCGTGATGGTGTCGCCACCCTTCACTGGACGCAGGAATTTCAGGTTGACGGTACCGGTGTGATTGAACACCTCCGGCCCAAAGAAGCGGCGCATACTCTCGGAGGCGAAAGCCACCGACATTCGGCCTGAGGCGATGGGGTAGGTAGTGCCAAGCCGCCGCTGGGCCAGCTCGGGGTCGTTGTGGATGTTCTGCCGGTCCAAGATACCGCAGTCCTCGAACTGGTTGATGGTGTCCTGGGTAACGCTCTTCGTGACTGACGGTATCTGCTGCCCGGGCGCGATGCTCTCTATCCCTGCGGATGCCATTTCTTGCCCACCTCATCGGGTTTCTTCATCTGGTAGGTGCGGAGCTTCTCCAGCAGCCGCCCGTCCTCGTCAACCGCTGTTGCCTCGATGACCATGTAGGGTTTGTCGCGACGCAGGTACTTGTCTGCGATGCGCCCGGTAACACGAATCCTCTTGCCGGGGACGGGCGGGTTGAAAAACTCCACCTCGTTACCGGCGTTGACGCCGCCGGTCTGATCGTCGTAGACCATGGCGAAGGCCGTGGCGTCGTGTTTCACCGCCAGCGTCGGGAAAACGGCGTCCGGGTCGTCAATGGACCGCCGGAAACCGTCCAGCATTTCCTGGGTCAGGGTGTATTCGTAGGACCCCAACTCTTCCCCGATTTCGATTTTGTCGTAGTCAAACAGCTTCACTTCCGGATCGGGCATTTCCCGCTCCCTCGCAACCAGTGATCATACGTGTTTTCGGAATGGGTATACCATACTTTTTTTGCCAAAGGCAGTCAACGACAATTGCTCGCCGGAAAAGCCGGCACCATCGCCAATGCTATAATTGCAAGCAGGGTTTAGACTCGATTCAACGGTGCAACAATGAACAAAATTGAGTGGACGGACGGGTGACGGCAAGCGATGGATCTGTATTTCGACAGGGGCGACAATCAGAATCCGGTGGGGCATGCCTTGGTGTATTTCAAGGTGGATACCGAGCCGGACAAGGTGTACGCCAGCTATGTGGTGACACTTCCCATCAAGTCTGACCTCACCAAGTTCCTGCCGCCTTTCCTGGCCACGCACCTCGGTTCGCTGCCGCTTAACGATCTCTCGTCCTTCGCAATGCCGCCGGTCCCGGAGCCAGTGGACGGGTTCGCGGAACTGGAGTTGCTCAGCCGTCAGCGCGGGGACGACCTGGTCTACGCAGGCAACATGTTCTCCTATGATCTGCCGCGGATGATGGAGTCGGTAACTGAGGCCGTCTCAAGCTATGCCGAGCTGTACGCCGCGTCCGGCAAGAGCGCCACCGTGGTGGGGGGCGAGGTTGTGGCGTCCGAGGCCGCGTCCCTGCCATCCATGGATGAATCGGAGGAAGAGCTTGACTCCTCATTCAACGTCAATGATGTCCTGTTCAGTTTCATGAGCGAGGGTGACAAGCTGAGCGAACTCTCACGCCTCCTGGGACGTCTGCGCTTCGCCGTTGAGGGAGCCGATACGGCGGCCGCCACCGAAGCGGGAGAAGAGATCGCTGCCCTTGCCAGGCACCTCCCGGAGGAGTTCCAGGTTGCCAACCTGCTGGCAGTTGCGATGGACACTTCGGAGCGCAGTTCCCAGCTGGCCAAACTGTACCTGGACCGCTGCTTCCGCCTGTCTGCCGGCGAGGCCGGACAAGCTGCCGAGCTGGAGGCCGAGATTCGCCGCCTGCAGGGGGAGTAGGCGTAAATTGAGAGACACAGGGGAAGGATCCGCACAGGCAGGCAAATGATACTTCTGGACATCCCTCAAGGCGCCATAACCATCGGTTCTGCCATTCTGGTGGCCGTGGTTGGCGCATTCTTGGCTTTGATACTATGGGTACTTCGGCTGTTGTTCTCCATCCAGGGGCGGTTAACGACATTGGAAACAAAGATGGCGCCGCTCGACCCGGAAAGGGTGCTTACCACCGATGCCTGGATGGAAATTCTCTGGGAACAATATAGAATCGAGATGATGCCTAGACTGAGGCGGACTGTTAGCCCTCCGGAGAATCCAATGCTTAAAGAACGTTGGGATGAACTGATAGAGAAATTGGAAAGAGACAGGCTCCCGGATGATGAAGCTGAGGAATTGCTAGAGGCACTCCTTAAGCGGAGAGAGCAAGCTTTGGACCAGGATGACGTAGAGACGATTATGCTTCTTGGCCACGGAATAGTTCTGACCAAATGGCAGTTGAAGGAAAAGGAACTTCGGGAACAGAAATAGGTGTCTCTCACTCGCCTCCGACTGAGTAACTTCCGGAACCTGGTCGATGTGGACCTGGAAGTACCAGCGGGTGTATCGGTTTACTTTGGCGAAAACGCCCAGGGCAAGACCGCACTGGTGGAAGCAGTGTACATCCTGGCAATCGCCCGCTCCTTCCGGGCGGAGAACGAACGGGAACTCGTAAACTTCGCATCAGTCGGCAGCGGTGATCTCGCAATCGTCGAAGGGCTGGTGGAGGATGAGGATACCGGTTCTCGGCAGCGAGTAATCGTTGGCTACAGGGTCTCGGAGTCAGATTCACCCAAGGGGCCGGGTTACCGGACCAACAAGGAGATCCGGGTAGATCGCGTTCGCCGCACGGCCGGCGACCTGGTCGGACTGGTTCATGCAGTGCTCTTCACGG
Organism: Dehalococcoidia bacterium; assembly: GCA_965207865.1. GTDB lineage: Bacteria > Chloroflexota > Dehalococcoidia > Lucifugimonadales > UBA3495 > VXOI01. Next base: position 1,114,697 of record CBDBNP010000008.1, on the reverse strand, counting down.
CGCTGGATATCGATCTTGTTCAGGGGTCGCCCTCGGGCCGCCGCCGCTTCCTGGACATCCTGCTTTCCCAGGCCGACCCGCTCTACCTCAAAACCCTGCAGCGATACCAGCAGGTGCTGCGTCAGCGCAATCGGCTCCTCAGGATGCGACGAGAGGGCCGGGCCACTCCGGAGGAAATGGAGTACTGGGACGGTGAGTTGATCAAGGAAGGGGCGTGGCTAACCTGGAGACGACACGAGGTCACGAGCCTGCTGTGGCCCGCATGCATCCGACACCACCGCGACCTCAGCGGACCGGGGGAGGACCTGGAACTTCGCTACCAGCCAAGTGTGCCCCTGTCTGATCACGCCGACGGCATGATTGACAACTACCGGCAATCCCTGGAGGCAGTGGCAGGTCGCGAGGCCGCCACAGCAGCCACGGCGGCCGGGCCGCATCGCGATGACTTCGACATCGTCGTCAACGGAATGGATATGGGCGCATTTGCCTCACGCGGCCAGGCGCGCACCCTGGCGCTGGCGCTCCGGCTGGGTGAGGCGGAAACTCTCTCGGCGGTGCGCGGCATGGACCCGCTGTTGCTGCTGGACGACGCATTGTCGGAGATGGATGCAACCCGTCGGGAGCGGGTGCTGGAAAAAGCCAGCCGTTACCCCCAGGTCCTGATCACGACCACAGACCCTGAACAGGTCTCCGGATTCTTCGGCGCAGGCGCCTTTTACTTCCAGGTGGATGCGGGCAAGGTACTACCCGTCGAGGGTGTACCATCGCGATGAGAATCTGACGAGAAGACGGGACAATCCTTGCAAGAAATCCTGGAATTGACGTTTCTCATTTCCCCTTTGGGAAATTCAGGTGTTAGTATTCTGACATACCTCTCTCCTTGGTGAAGCATGCCTGTCAGCCAGGATGTCCTTGACGAGATCGCCCTGACCCGCGCCGAGTACGACCTTATCGTGGAGCGCCTGGGCCGCGAACCCAACGAAGTCGAGCTGGGAATGTTCGGAGCGTTGTGGAGCGAGCATTGCGGCTACAAGCATTCCCGCCCTCTGCTGCGGATGTTCAGCCACACATCGCCCGTGGTCCTTTCCGAGACAGGTGCTGAAAACGCCGGGGCTGTGGACATTGGGGACGGGCTGGCTGTCGTATTCAAGGTGGAGTCCCACAACCACCCCTCGGCGGTGGAGCCTTTCCAGGGAGCGGCCACGGGTGTTGGCGGAATAGTGCGGGATATCCTGGCAATGGGCGCCCGCCCCATCGCACTGCTCAATTCCCTCCGCTTCGGACCGCTTGATGATCCTGAGCACGGACCCATTAACCGCCATCTGTTCGGCGGCGTGGTGCGAGGCATCTCGTGGTACGGTAACTGCATCGGCGTGCCGGACGTCGGCGGCGAGATCTATTTCGATCCGTCCTACTCCCACAATCCGCTGGTAAACGCCATGTGCGTTGGCATGATCGACAAGGACCGCCTGGCCTCCGCCGCAGCCCGTGTGCCAGGCAGCGTGCTGCTGCTGGCAGGGGCCGACACGGGCCGCGACGGCATCCACGGCGCATCGGGCCTGGCGTCTCGTACCTTCGAGGAAGAGGCGGAACTGCGGCCCACGGTGCAGGTGGGAAATCCTTTCCTCGAAAAGGTGCTGATCGAGGCATGCCTTGAGGCGCTGGACACTGGAGCGGTGCTTGCAATCCAGGACCTCGGCGCCGCCGGGCTTACCAGTGCCGCCATCGAGTCCGCGGCCCGGGCAGGTCGAGGCTTGCATCTCGACTTGTCCCAGGTACACCGCCGCGAGACCGGCATGAACGCCTACGAGGTGATGCTGTCAGAGTCGCAGGAGCGGATGCTGCTGGTCACCCTGCCGGAACGGGCTGGAGAGGTGAAGGCGATATTTGACCGATGGGACGTGGACTGCCGCGAGATCGGCAGCGTCATCGCCGAGCCCGAGGCCCGCATTTTCGACGCGTCGAACCCGGTGGCGCACTTGCCTATTCAACCCCTCTCGGAGGCCCCCGCCTACCGGCTGAAGGGCCAGCCCTCCACTGATGATGTTGCGCGACGAGAGACGCCGCTGTCAGACCTCTCGCTCCCGGATTGCGGGCCTGCGGAGACACTGGTCCGACTGCTTGCATCGCCAAACATTGCCAGCAAACGGTCGGTCTATCGGCAATACGACCATCAAGTGCAGACCAACACTATGATCGGTCCGGGCGCCAGCGACGCGGCAGTCCTGCGAGTCAAGGGAACGAGAAAGGCCATCGCCGTGGCCGTTGACGGAAACGGGCGGCACTGCTTCCTCGATCCTTTTGTTGGAGGGCAGATCGCGGTGGCCGAGGTATGCCGCAACCTGAGCTGCTCAGGCGCCCGTCCGCTGGCCCTGACCGACTGCCTGAATTTCGGCAACCCGCTCAGACCCGACATCTATCACCAGTTGGAGGAGTGCATCCGGGGCATGGCTGTGGCCAGCGAGACGCTGGACGCACCGGTGGTGAGCGGCAACGTCAGCCTGTTCAACGAGACTCAAGGCCAGGCCGTACACCCCACGCCCGTGGTCGGTGCTCTGGGGCTGCTGGATGACGCCAGCAAGGCCGTTGGCGCGGGCTTTCCCGCCGAGGGGCTCGCAGTGATGCTGCTGGGACCCGGGTTGGGGTTGGCGTCGCACCAGGACCTGGCTGGCAGCGAATACCTGAACGTGATGCACGGAATGACTGCCGGCCAGCCCCACATTGACTTGGAAATGGAGCGGAAAGTGCAGGAAACCTGTCGCGAGGGCATCAGGCGGGGCCTGGTGCTTTCCGCCCACGACAGTTCAGATGGCGGCTTGGCAGTTGCGCTGGCCGAGTCCTGCATCTTGGGCGGCGTGGGATTTCGAGGCATCCTGGACTCCGCAACTCGCTGGGACGCGGCGCTGTTCGGCGAAAAACAGTCCCGCATCGTCGTGTCGGTAGAGCGGCACAAAGTGCGCCTGCTGGAGAGTCTGGCCCGCTCGCAGGGCGTATCGATTCAATCGCTTGGGCGCACCGGAGGCGATCGCTTCACCATGCGCGTGGGCGACGAGGCCACCAACGACGGATCCAACGGCGGTCCTCCGGCCATTGACCTGCCTCTGGAACGCATCAGAAACGTCTGGAGCCAGTCTCTGGAGGCTGCCAGTGGCTAGCGCGCCGCTGCGCGTACTGTACCTGACCCCCTACTATCGCCCATACTTGGGCGGCATCGAGCGCGCCATCGAGGAGCTTTCCCACCAGATACAGCAGTCCCCGGACGTGGAGGCTGTGGGAGTACTCACCACCAAGTACTCATTTCCTCGAGTCGCTCAGCCGGACTGGCCCGACCGGGAAACCCTGTCCGACGGGGTGCAGGTATTCCGGCTCCCAGGGTTTCCTCGCTGGTCCCTGCCGTTGTATTCCGTGCCGATGGTGTGGTTCTCACCCCGTCGTGTGAAGCAGTACCTGAACGAGTTCAGACCAAACGTAGTCCATTTCGTCGGCGACGGCTGGTTCTGGGGGCACTATTGGGCCCGCATCCAATGGGGAGGGCGCGCGCGTTTCGTGTTCACTCCGTCGTTCCACACCCTGCCCCTAGTGCGCTGGTGGTTGGCGCCGCTGAATGCCGCACTTTGCCGCGCCGTGGACGACATAGTGCCGCTGACCCAGCAGGAGGCGCGGGGTCTGAGGCGCGCGTACCTGGCACCAGACCGCAAGGCGACTATCATCGGCTGGGGAGCTGCGCCACCTGATCCCGAGGTAATCAACTCAGTGCAGTTTGGGACCAGTACCGATGCTAGCGACGAAGCCGGGGGACATCTAACACCCGCTGGGACCCTGACCATCCTGTGCGTAGGCCGTTTGGGACGTCACAAGGCGCAGTTGTGGCTGCTGGATGTCTATCTGGAAGCCAGGCAACATTTCAACAAGCCAGTGCAACTGGTTCTCGTGGGCCGCGACGAGGGAGACGCCGACGCCATCACCCAGTTCCTGCACGAGCACCGGTTGGAGGGCGAGGTGTTGGTAACCGGCGAAGTGTCGGACGAAGAGCTGACAGGTTGGTACGCTCGCGCCGATCTGTTCGCCCTGTTCTCACACTACGAAGCCTTTGGCCTGGTCTATTTCGAGGCCATGGCTTACGGCGCACCGGTATTGACCCACGATGTCGGCTCAAACCGAGAGCTGCTGCACCGGGGCGCGGTGGTGACGTCGCGATTCGACCGGCAGGCCGCCACAGACAGCCTCGTCGAGCTGGTCAACGATGACAGCAGGCGACATTCCCTCTCCAACGATGCCAGAGAGTACGCCCTCGCCGAGTTCACCTGGCCAGCGGTGGCGGAAAAGTACTTGGCGCTGTACCGGGGAGAGGCGTAAGGACCTTACTGCCTCGCGGGCACAGGGAGATTATAAATTGCTATATTCAGGCCCGATGCCTAAACTAAAGCGAGACATCACTCCACCCTTGGAACTGTGCAACCATGAAAAAAATCACCGTGTCTGTAGACGAAGAAACCTACCGCTCGGCCAAGGAATGGGCCGCAGTAAGGAAAACGTCGGTCTCCGCGCTGGTCCGGGAGTATCTGAACAGCCTCCCACAGAGTTCCACCAGCCTTCCTAAGAAAACTCTGAGCGAAATCGTAGCAGACATCCACGCCAGAGGCGGAAGAATAAGTGTGTCCGATAACTTGAGCCGCGAGGAACTGTACGACCCCCATGCGCTTCGTTGATACCAATATAGCGATGTACGCTGCCAGTACTAACCAAGAGGAATCAAGAAAGAAGCTCGTATCGGAAGCCCTTCTGGCTCAAGAAGCAGGGAATCTTGTCGTATCGGTACAGGTGTTGGGAGAATTCTACACCCAGTTGACGCGCCCGTCCCGCCCATACAACCTGAGCCATACAGATGCTGTCGCCGTTATACAGAACCTTCTACCCAAGCACATACAGCCCCTCACTTTGGATACGTTTAATTTGGCGATGCAGTACCGGGAGAGCTTCAGGCTCAACTACTGGGACTGCTTGATACTGGCAGCCGCCAAGCTGAGCAGTTGCGATGCGGTGTATTCCGAGGACATGAGCGCAAACCAGGACTATGACGGCATCAGGGTCATCAATCCCTTCGCTGCGGAGGGTCAGCCAGCCTAGTTGTAGGCAAACCTGTACCGGATCCTCTATTACCACCACGAAACACCCCAGGAGGTCGCAGATGGACAGTGTCATTTCGCGGGAGCAACTTGAGGACGGTGCGCGCCGCATACTGCTCTCCAACCTGCGGGAGGGGGTGGCAGACTGGAACGGAAAGGAATTCAGTTTCGTCTGTCCATCTCTGACTGGCTATCCCTTCCAATGGTTCTGGGACTCCTGCTTCCACGCCCTGGCGCTGCTGCACATCGACCCGGAGCAGGCCAAGAAGGAGATGCGCTCGCTGATGAGCGGCGCTCAGCCCAGCGGGTTCATTCCCCACATCATTTTCTGGGAGATGGAGAAACAGCCCGATTTTTTGAGTCGGAACATAGTCGGCATGACAGGGCCCAACATCAGCGCCACCATCCAGCCGCCCATCATCGCCTACGCCGTGGCCCGGGTGTACCGGGTTACCGGCGACAAGGAGTTCCTTGCGGAGGCGCTGCCTATCCTCACCCGCTACTACCGGTACCTGCGCGAGGCCCGCGACCCGGACAACGACGGCCTGATTGCCGTCATCCAGCCGGAAGAGGCAGGGACCGACTGCTCTCCCAAGTACGATGAAATTCTGGGGCTCGAGGAACTCTCCAATCGGGGTTTCATCACCGCGCTGCGCAAGGTTTACCAAGCATACGAGCCGCTGCGCCATGACGACCACGCCGTGCTGGCCGCCGACATATTCCACGTGGAGGACGTACTGGTCAACTCAATTTACTGTTTCTGCCTGCGTGCACTGGCCCGGCTACACATCGAGGCCGCTGGCGAGGATTCGCCGGAGGCCGCCGAGTTCAACCGCGAAGCCGACCGGACGCTGAACGCTCTGGTGGAAAAGTGCTGGGACGAAGAGGCCGGCGCCTTCTTCGACCTGTCAGGAGTGGACGAAAAGCCCCTAAAGACCGTGACCATCAGCTCACTGATGCCCCTGATCATGGCCGACCTGCCCCGCCACCAGGTGGAGACGCTGGTCGAGAGGTGGGTGCGGCCGCCTGAGCATTTCTGGACGCCCTATCCTCTGCCCTCGGTTCCGGCTTCTGACCCCAAGTTCATGCCCGGCAACCCGGGCGGGTTCATCTGGCGGGGCCCGTCGTGGATGAACACCAACTACTTCCTGTCGCACTCTCTGCGAGGTCACGGCTACCCGGAACTCAGCGAGCCTCTGGTGGAAAAGAGCAAGGAGTGCATCGCCAAGTCCGGGTTCCGCGAGTACTACCACCCCTACACGGCTGAGGGTCTCGGGGCCCGCGACTTCGGCTGGTCAACGCTGATCCTCGACTTCTAACCCCTTTTGGGGGGTCGACAACTCAAAGGGGGCGCACGTTGGTGCGCCCCCTGCGTTTTCCTGGATCTGAGGTTCCCTCAGCGCCCTAGCAGGCGGCTGGTGAAGGGACGGCGCCGACGGGTGCTCCGGGGCTGCGGCTCGTCGAACACGTCATCGTCTCCGTCGTGATGGGCCGGTTGCGGCTCATCATCGTCCACCGCGACAGGCTGAGGTTCAGGCTCTGGTTCATCCACGCTGTTGCCGTTGACCGGGGCGAACGATTCCGCCATTGGAGGGTTGTCCTGCGCCACCGGCTGCTCGGCCTCGACCGGGAGCTCTGCATCGCTTTCCGGTTCCGGCGGGTCGGCCGGCGGAGTCGAGTTGGCACCCGGGCCTAGGCGAGCCACGAGTACGCGACCGACCAGATCGTTGTCGCGTACCAAGTTGATAATTCGGCGCTGGCGCCGCTGGCCATCCACGCGCCATGCGATGATGGAGCGCTTGAAAAGACCACTGTCGGAGAGACCCCGCAGGGCCTTGCTGACATAGTCTTTAGTTCCCACATCGGTCCAATGCTGCGCGATCTGTGGATTACCCGCCTCAAGCCCTTGCTCCAGGGCGCCGCACACCTCGTCGACCAGGTATGTGAAGGCCACGTGTCTTGCGCCCTGGCGGTGCTCCAGGTGGTCGGCCATGACGATGAGATCGGAGACGCGCTCAGGGTTCAGCCCATCGGCGGGCTCGTCCGGCAGCGAGAGGGCGGCAGCGACCTCCTGTACGGCGGCGGCCAGTTCATGGTCGTTGCCAAAGACGCCCACCGGCTCGGCTGCATCCGCGGACTGCTCCGATTCGAGCAGGGTATCCGACGCGTCCTCTTCTGCCTGCGCGGCAGCAAACTCCGGCGCGGCTCCCGCCTCCTCATCCGCGTCAAACCAGGCCATTGGGACCTCGTCTTCAGCGGCCTCAGCCTCGGAGTCGTCCGCCTCCGAGGGGTCGGGCAGGTCGAAATCGGTTGCCGCGGTCTCCTCCAATTCCCCGGCGAAGGACGGTACTGCCTCCTCAGGATCAACCTCGGCGTCATCATCGACGGAGTCGGTGTCGTCGGCTTCCTCGACGCCGTCAGTCGTTTCCAAATCGCGTTGACTGCCGTAGCGACGGCGACCCCCGCGGCGTCTGCTGGACCTGGACGCGACGCCTGCCGGGCTTTCCTCAGTGGTGCCCTCAGGAATTTCCTCGTCGGCGAGAATGGCCCAGTCCACAAGTCCGGAGTGCACCAGCTTGATGTTGCCGTCCTCGGCGGCACGGGCCATCAGCTTCTTGAATCCTGAAAAGCCCAGCTTCTTCTCGTCGAAGTTGGGGTACCGGCGCATCATTCGCTGCTTGATGGCGGTCAGCAGAGGCTGCCCGCCCGCGGCCCGCTCATCGCGTATGATCTCCTCGATGGCGCGTATGACCTCGGCGAGTTCCGGCAATGCGTCTGCGGAGGCGGGGGCACCGGTACCGGCAACGGATGGCACTGTGGTCCGTGCCGCGTGCTGCGGCAGTACGGCCGGCTGCGGGGCTATGGGGTCCACGTCCTTGTCGTAGAGCAGCAGAGAGTCAACCTGGTCAGCCAGGCGGCGCGAGGTGCTCCAGGACACGCCGACAATCACCACCTGCTTGCCCATGGTGCGTAGCGCGTTTACCACGTGCAGGAAGTCCGAGTCGCCCGACACCAGCACGAAGGTACCGATGTTGGGGTACGAGTGAGCGCACTCGATGCAGTCGGCGGTCATCTTGACGTCGACGCTGTTCTTGACGCGGTAGGTGCGCATCCCATTCGCGCTGGAAGCCTGGGTCGAGGGAATTCGCGTTGGAACAAATACAGGCTCGATACCTGCAGCATAGAGGGAGGGTGGATCGTTGATGAACTGGCTGGCGCCCCGAAGTTCCGGTGCCCGAGTAACCCAGTCGGCGTAGGCCTTGGCGACCACCACCCGGCCCTGGTTGGCGACCTCCTCTTTGAGCGAGGAGAGATTGGGGTTGCGGTTGCCCGCAGCGAGACTGATTTTGAAGTTTTCCCAGTCGATGAACAGTGCGACGTCGCCGCCGCGAACGGTTGGTTCAACCATGCGTATGATTCTTCCGGCCTGGCTGGTTCCGGTCTCCACTGGTCCATCCAGTGGGCCGGGGATAAAATCGGGAGTGCAATTGTTTCCAGAATGCACTGCGTTCAGTCTATGGGATTGGCCAGAGGGGCGTCAAGGAAGCGGCCGTCAGGGATTCCGGGGTGGGATGGTGGGTGCAGGCCACCCTTCGCCAGGAGCCGACCGGCGGTGTGAGGGCGGATAAGTTCGTTTTGCCTTGCTAATCCTCGCATTTTGGCGACCTGGCAGCGACTTCAGCGCAGCAACACCCCGGCGCCGCGCCCGGAGAGTGGGCAAATTTCATCTTGCGGTAGCTTCCGGACATTCTTTGGGTATCGCGTGTTCGTTGGATAGCGCAGATTGGCCAGAGGGACAGCACTGCTCTAGCTTTACAATGCTGCGGCCATCGCGTAAGGCGATCCTTGCTGTGCCTCGCAGGAGCTATGGTAGGTGGGTGTCGCGGGGATTCACAAGAGGCTGCTGTCAGTGGGAGTGGTTAATCCAGACTACGATCATGTCTGACGACATTCTTGATAGTGCTTGGTGCGTATTGGAAGCAGATATTCCAGGACAGGAGGCTAATTGATCCTACAGACGCATCCATCCGGTGCTTCGCCGGGGGAGTAGGACTCCAGCGCTTCCAGAAGCTGTTCGGCTACGCGGGTTGCGGACGACATTATTTGAGCAGCAGTTGCTGGCCTTCTATTCGCGTTATGCATTTGACCCAAGTCATAATCAGCTTGGGTGCGGAAATGCCTCAGTTGCCGTAGTAGGCCTGCAACCTTGGTCGCTCTGGGATCGCTGGGTCGGTTATAGCTTCGTATTAGAGACGCGTGCCTGTTTCTACCGTCCAAGGGACTAGCGGTGGGATTTTCACGATAGAAACGGCAACAGGCCTCGTGGTGGAGTCCATAATAGAGGCGTCCGACAACTGTTCGTTGAACTGGCTCCGATACCGCACTGGGCGCAATGGCTACGGCCAGACGGTAATACTCAATAGGTCTCATATGTGCGTAGGAGTCAGGCTAAAGAAGACCCAGCGACCATAGTCCTCGTGCTCGTCGTCGGACCATTCTCCGGACCATTCCGCAAGTCTTACGAGGATCTGGTCATGTAGTTTGTTCAGTTCTTCCCAATCCATCTTGAGAGTCAGAGCCAGGTGCAGATGGAGCGAGTCCTCTTCCTCGGGTTCACTGGCAACCTCGACTATCGCAGACTCCAGCAGGCCAGCGGATAAGCCACGAGCGCTCCGGTATATGTAACTTAGGATTGTATCCCGGAACGGTGTCAGCACCCCCTGAGCTTCGATGGAGAAGTGGAGCATATCCGCCCAAGTAATAATTTGCTCACCCCTCATCCAGTTGGTATTGGTTTCAGCTGTGGAGAGGCTCTGAAAACTCATGGGCCCGTCCTCTTTTGTAAAGAAACCTCATTGATCAAAATCTTCGCAAAGGTGCGTAACCGGTTAGCCTCGGGCTCATCTTGCGCATACCAGTAGTTGCCTAGAGACGTTGTACCGGAGACCCTGCAGATAACAGTTAGCAGCGAATCTTCCGTGTGAGGGAGAGAGGGGATGAATCCCATGCGAAGTATCACACCTGATATAGTGCTGTAAGGAGTGAAGACTAGCCCACATTCTAAACTGGCTTCTTCAGTTTCGATATCTACGATACCAGTCTGCCCTGCAATCACCAAATTTCGATATGTCGCATCTTGGCTGCTCCTAAAATAGATGCCCTTTGGCGCAGCTAGGTAGGCGGTATCTTTGTACAATTCCCAATATTTCTTGAACGTTGTGCTGGGACTCTTTGAGAGCAGATGACTCGCTACCGTCTCCAACTCATCTGCGTAGTTGAAATCCGACATACCGACACGTCCCCGCAATTCTGATTTTCCAAGACAACGAAAAACAATAAATAGCTGAAATTCATTCTAGAAGCTAGACCAGACGAGGGGAAATTACAAGGACGGATATTTCCGACCAATGAGACAACCGGCCAAAGGCAAAGAATCCACTTTAAGGATGACTTCCACCAAACTCTCCACTCAAGAGGTGCCTACCAGTTGGTCAACCCTTGACAACCCACGGCCTAATCCCCGATGGTAACCGCAACGTGCGGCGGCATTGAACTGCCCCCGCAATGCGAGAACTAGCAGGAGAGTACACCCATGGCAGAACGTCCCCCGAGGCTTGAGGGCAAGGTGGCGATCATCACGGGCGCCGGGTCCAGCGGCGAGGGCATCGGCAACGGCAAGGCGGCGGCCATACTGATGGCCCGCGAGGGCGCCAGGGTGCTGCTGGTCGACCAGGTGGAGGACCGCGCCAAGGCAACGCTGGATATCATCAAGTCGGAGGGCGGCGAGGCGTCGACACTCGCTGGGGACATGACCAGCCTCGACGACTGCGAGCGGATGGCCCAGGCCGCCATCGACCGCTACGGGCGCATCGACATCCTCGACAACAACGTGGGCATATCGCAGCGCGGCACGGTGGTAGAGGTCAGCGAGGCCGACTGGGACCGTGTGATGAACGTCAACCTCAAGACAATGGTGCTGGCGGCCAAGGCGGTGATCCCACGGATGATCGAGACCGGCGGCGGGTCGATCATCAACATCTCGTCCATCGCCGGGCTGCGGGCCCACATGAGCACTCCCTACACCGCGTCCAAGGCCGGCGTCATCGGCCTGACAATCTCCATGGCCGCCGACCACGCCCATGACAACATCCGCGTGAACGCCATCGCGCCGGGGCTGGTGTACACGCCAATGGTTGCGCCTCGGATGGACGACGACCTGCGGCAGTACCGTCGCAACTCGGCGCCAATGCATGTGGAGGGCACCGGCTGGGACATTGGCTACGCTGCCTTGTTCCTCGCCAGCGACGAGGCGCGGTGGATCACAGGCATCGTGCTGCCGGTGGATGCCGGGCTGTGCGCGGTGCATCCGGGGACGTACTCGCCCATGAACCAGCAGACGCGGTACTGAGGAAACGATTTCAACGCAGAGATCGCCAAGGAGACGCGGAGGGGACTCTAGCGTTTTAGATCCAAATGGGACACCCTCACCCTAACCCTCTCCCTGAGGGAGAAGGAACTGCAAGGAGGTTGGCCATGCGTTTGGAAGGAAAGGTTGCTCTGATTAGCGGCGGAGCCCGGGGTATGGGCGCCGAGGAAGCGCTGCTGTTCGCCAAGGAGGGCGCCAGGGTGGTCATCGGGGACGTGCTGGAGGAGGGCCGGGACATCGCGGCGGAGATCGGGGGCGGGCAGGCGATATTCGTGCGTCTGGACGTTACCAAGGAGTCCGACTGGCAGCGCGCTGTGACCATGGCCGAAGAGGTCTACAAGCGGCTGGACATCCTGGTGAACAACGCCGGCGTCAGTGCCGTGGGCGGCATCGAGGACACGACGGTAGAGGAATGGGACCGGGTGATGGAGGTGAACGCCAAGGGCGTTTTCCTGGGCACGAAATACGCCATCCCGGCCATGCAGCGCTCGGGCGGCGGGTCCATCATCAATATCTCGTCGCAACTGGGCATCGTGGCCATGAACGAGTCCAGCCCGCAGTACATCGCGTCCAAGGGGGCGGTGCGGCTGCTGACCAAGTCGACGGCCCTGCAGTATGCCGCAGACGGTATCCGCTGCAACTCGGTGCATCCGGGGCCGATTGTCACGCCGATGACACAGGGGCGGCGGTCGGACGACGATGTGCGAGAGCTGATGGAGTCGCGGATCCCGCTGGGGCGCTACGGCGAGGCCATCGACGTGGCCTACGGCGTACTGTACCTGGCGTCCGACGAGGCGTCGTTCATGACCGGCAGCGAGCTGGTAATCGACGGCGGGTGGGTGGCGCAGTAGGGCGGTTCAGAGTCGCGGGATAGACCCAGCCATCCCGTCCAGGGCCCTTTAATTGTAGCCAGTCCGTTGGCCCTGAGCCTGTCGAAGGGCCGTCCGCTCGTGGTTCGACAAGCTCACCATGAGCGGACTCGGAATTGAACGGACTCAGAATTGTTGGTTCCCAGATGGTTCCCGCTGCCCTCCGGCTATGGTGTGAGCAGGATCTTGCCGGTGGTCTCCCGGCCCTCCATCTGGCGGTGGGCCTCGCGGGCCTCGGACAGAGGCAACTCAAGGCCGACGTAGAGCTTGACCTCACCGGACTGCACCCACCCCAGCACGTCGTCGGCACGCTGAACCAGCTCGTCTCGGGTGGCGGTGTAGTCGCCGAGGCTGGGGCGAACGAGGGACAGCGAGCCGTTGCGCAGAACGCCACTATCAACCTGTCCCACCGCGCCGCCGGCCTGTCCGTACAGCGCCATGAAGCCGCGACGGCCGAGGAGGCGCATGCCTTTGTCAAAGGTCGTGGCGCCCACGGCGTCCATGACCATCTTGAGGCCCTGGCCGTTGGCATCCTTGCGAATTTCCTCCTCGAAATCCTGCTTCGTGTAGATGACGGTGTGGTCGGCGCCCGCGCCTCTGGCCAGTTCGGCCTTTTCCTCAGTGGAGACAGTGGTGTGGACGTACACGCCGTGTCGCTTGAGCATCTGGATGAGCCACAGGCCCATCCCGCCGGCGCCGGCGTGGACCAGGACGCGGTCGCCCCCCCTCAGGTGGGCGATGCCGTAGACGAGGAAGTGGGCGGTCATTCCCTGCAGCATCGTGGCGGCTGCTGTGGCGAAATCCATGCCGTCGGGTATCCGCACCAGCAGCCACGACGGGACGGAGTGATACTGGGAGTAGGTACCGGTGTGCATGGCGTAGGCCACGCGATCTCCGACGGCCACCTCGGTGACGCCCTCGCCGACGGCGGTGACCACGCCGGCAGCCTCGCGGCCTGGGGTCCAGGGATAGGCGTCGGGCGGGTTGGTGCCCTTGCGGCTGGAGACGTCGGTGTAGTTGACGCCGATGGACTTGATCTCGACCACGGCCTGTCCAGGCGCGGGTGACGGCTCCGGGGCGTCCTCGTAGTTCAGGACCTCGGGCCCGCCGGTCTGGTAGATGCGAACGGTCTTCATGTGTGTGCTCCTTAGGCTATGGGTTGTCTGAACTGAAACCAATCCCCTCTCCCTCAGGGGGAGGGTTAGGGTGGGGTGAGCTCTCCAACTTAGAAATCCCTGCCATCAAGGTAATCATCTAATCACAAAAATCACAGTTCAGACAGACGCCGGGTAATGCTCCTTCCACCAGCGAGCGATGTCGAGGCGGCGGGCGAACCAGACTCCCTCTTTCTCCGATGCGTATTTCAGGAACTGGTCGAGGGCGTGGGCGCGGCTGGGCTTGCCGATGATGCGGCAGTGCAGCCCGACTGACATCATCTTGGGGTGGGTGGCGCCCTCCTCGTACAGCTGGTCGAAGGATGCCTTGGCCACCTGGAAAAAGTGCTCTGGCGTCAGCAGGTCGCCGCGCCAGTACTTGTAGTCGTTGACCTCCAGAGAGTAGGGCACCACCAGCCAGGGATTGTCGTGAACCTGCGTCCAGTAGGGCAGATCGTCGTTGTAGGCGTTGCAGTCGTACTCGAACCCGCCCTCCTCGACCACCAGCTCGCGGGTGTTGACGCTGGGACCGTAGCGGGTATACCAGCCGAGGGGCCGCTGGCCGCAGATGCGCTCGATGGTGTCGACGGCCTCGCGGATGGCCTGGCGCTCGGCTTCGCGGTCCATGCGGTAGTACTCCTCCCAGCGGTTGCCGTGGCCCATGACCTCGTGGCCGCGGCGGATGGCCTCGGGCCCGACCTCCGGGTTGCGCTCAAGGGCCAGGGCGCAGGCATAGAACGTGGAGGGCACGTTGTTGCGCTCCAGGATATCCATGATGCGCCAGACGCCGACGCGGCTGCCGTACTCGAAAAAGGACTCGTTGGCCAGGTCCCGCTCGCCCGCGCCTAGGGGCGAGGGAGACTCGCCGGAGGTCTCACCCGCCGGGTCGCCGTCGAGGGTGGAGTACTCGGAGCCCTCCTCGTAGTTGACCACCACCGAGACGGCGATGCGCGCGTCGTTGGGCCAGCGGACGGCCGGCCCGTTGGGGCCATAGCCGACAAAGTCACGTTGCTGCATGGGTGCCTCCTGGGGATTCGGGTTGGAAAGTAAAAGGGAGTAGTCTCGAAGCTGCCAGATTGGAACCTCACAAGTGATCCAATATCATAGCCACAATTAGGGTAGGCAGTAGCCTTAAGTCTAGGAAATAAATTCGTTGAGCGTCTCCAGAAATACCGTCGTATCAAGGAAGTAGTTGGGATACGCCCTCCTCAATGAAGCAGCGTCGGATACCGATACAAGCACAACATCACTTCCTTCAGACTTGTGCCGTTCTGTTATTTCGTATTGACTAGTTGCTTCTTCAACGGCATGCCCTTTGAATCCGTAAAGTTGAAGCTGTTCGTTGCCTGCTTGGGGGTCCAGCGCTAGCAGGACATACTTGATTCCGAATTCCTTAGCATCAGATTCGCCAATAATATTCAGCGTTCGACCCAAGGCGTCCAACCTGTTGGACACTTCTAGCTCAGCAGCATAGTAGCGGAGCTCCTCGACGAGGTCCGGCCAGTTTGTCGGGGGTTTAGGTACGCGCTTGCATCCCTCCCGCTTTGCAATCGCTGCCCCCATTAACGCAAAGAACCGCTGCCAATCCGGCAGCGCCCTATGGGCCTTCAATCCAGCCCTATAGAAAATGTCTGCAATCTCAACCGCTGTCGCCCAGCAGTGCTGTAATAGCGAACGAAGCTGTATCTCGACCTTTAGACCACCATATACGGGGTTGTTCTTGTTGCTATACCGATAAATTAAGTGGAAACCCCTGTACCCATCACTTTTGGGGTGTCGAATATAATCATTTACAGTATCTAGGTCATGGTCGGCATATCGCTGACAGTAGATTTCCGCAAGTTCATAAACTTGATCAACGGAGCTTACAATGGCTCGACAACCAGCTATATCTTGCATCTCGGAAAGCGTCAACCAGTCGTATCTTTCAAGCTTACTTTGAATAGAGGAAAGGCGCTTAGTCCGTTGCGCGACGATGTAATTTGCATCTACCCTGGCTGACCGTTGCCTTAATGCGGCCTGAAAGGAATTAAGTGGATAGGCATGAGCCGCCCTCCAATTGTTAATGACATCCAGATAAGGCAAGCCTTGGTAATAGAACTCACCGATAGCGGCGAGATTCGTTGTTAGCGCTTTTCCAGCTAAGTCGACAACATCTCTGGGAAATAACGGTTCAGCGAAAGCCATTTTCCTACCAAGACTCCTGCATTAGACGCGAATAAATTAGTCTCGCGCAATCGATGGTTTCCCTAATTCATCGTGGGTCTAGCTTTCTAGCTCAAGCGCTGCTTGCATTAGGGAAACGGTATTAGCGGGGCTTGGCTAGGATGTCCCTGTAGTACCCTATTATACAGCTACCTTGTGCCACTTATGGTCTCTTTCGATTGGTGTTGGAAGTTCAGGCGCGAACTTCCTGAAGTTCTCCCGCTCTGCCACCAGCAAGTCAGGTAGGAAATTTCTTAGTTTCGCTTGCTCTGGAGGGTAGGGCCTTTTAGTTGTCGCTTTGGCTGGAAGGTCAAGAACCAGGTTGGCTATTTTGCCAGCTTGGAGCTGAAAAAGATGACGCCCACACCCAAACCCTCTCCCGGGGGAGAGGGAACAATTAAAAGGCCTTGCTCTGGAGGGGCCCCGCGGTTTGCAAACCTCACCTCGTTGTGCTTTAGTTAGGGGGTTGCCGGTGGCACCTCGTCATGGGCAGCGCTAGTACGCAGATTGTGTCCCGCCTAGTGGGCGGGCGGCGAAAGGAGTCCTTGCTCTTATGGCCTTTGAGGTTATCTCCACTGACCAGGTGGACCGGGTTGCCATCCTCACCCTGAACCGTCCCGAGGTGCTGAACGCCCTCAGCTTGGGGCTGTCGCGCGAAGTGGACGCGTTCCTCACCGAGGCGGAGGCCGACGACGGCATCGGCGCCGTGATCGTCACCGGGGCCGGCGAGCGTGCGTTCTCGGCCGGTGCGGACATCCACGAGAACCGCGAGCTGACCGAGGCGCAGCGGGACGAGGCGGCGGCCGAGCGGGCCAAGTACACCTGGCACATGGCCACCTGCACCAAGCCGGTCATCGGCGCCATCAACGGGCTGTGCTATGGCGGCGGCACTGTGATGGCCACCAGCATGGACTTCCTCATCGGCTGCGAGAAGAGCAGTTTCCGGTTCCTGGCGGTGAACTACGGACAACTCAACGCCACTTGGAGCCTGCCGACGCTGGTGGGCTGGGGCAAGGCCAAGGAACTGCTGTACAGCGGGCGCGAGGTGTTCGCCGACGAGGCCTACCACATCGGCCTGCTCAATCACCTGGTGTCGTCGGAGAACCTGATGGAGAAGACCATCGAGGTTGCGGCAGGCATCGCCAAGAACCGCGCCGACGGCGTGAACAACATCAAGCAGCTGCTCATCGAGCACACGGGCAATTCGCTGGAGGAGCAGTTCTGGACGGAGATCGAGGCCCGACAGGGCAGGTTCCGGGGCCTGACTGTGGAGGAGGGATTCGCCGACTTCCTGGATCGCAAGGGCCGCAAGCCCGCCGGTACCTGACCAACCACTGCCACAGATACAAGCTCGAACACAGACGGGACCCCCGGGGGTGCACTCCGGGGGTCTTGCCGTTTGACCAAACAGACGCACGGCAATCGATATGCAATCCGAAGGGCGGGCACACGGATGTGCGCCCCTACAGGTGCCCTGAATCGGGGGACTACATTCTCTACCGGTTGAGTGGAAGATCTCCCGATTTCCCGGGAATGACCGTTGAGACCCTATGGCGGCGTTTGAAGTCACTGGAATATTGAAATCACTGGGCGACCGGCCGGGCGTAACGGCCGTGAAGTTCGGGCTGCCGCTGCTGGCCTTCGTCGTCGTGCTGCTGGCCTCGACCCCCGATGGCCTGTCTACAGAGGGGCAACGTGCGCTGGCGGTGATGGCTCTGGCTGTCGGGCTCTGGGCCACCGGGGCGCTGCCCCTAGCTGTCACCGGAATCGCAGCCGTTATCCTGCTGACACTGGTGGGAGCGGTGCCGGACATCACAGCGGCGCTTTACGGGTTCTCGCAGCCGGTCCCTTACTTTCTCATCGGCATTCTAACGCTGGGACTCGGCGTGCAACAGTCGGGGCTGGCCAACCGGATGGCGGGCTACCTGATCCGCTTGTCCCGGGGCAGCCCGCGCGCCCTATACGTCCAGATGCTTTTGGCTTTCGCCGCCCTTACATTCGCCCTGCCATCTGCCAGCACACGGGGAGCAATCCTGGTGCACGTATACGAGCAGGTCATGGGGCGATGGGAAATCGAGCCTCAGCACCCTCTGAACAAAGGGGTGATGATGGCTATGGGGTCCCTCAATCGCCTGGGATCCACGGCTCTGCTGGCAGGGGGAATCACTCCCGTGGTGGCTGCAGCCCTCATTGGCGACTTTTCGTGGACCCGCTGGTTCGTACTGATGGCACTGCCCTTCTGGCTGATACTCGTGGTGGGTGGAGTGGCAGTGTTTCTGCTGTACCGCTCCGGGTTTTCCATACTACCGGCGGTTGAGGAAGGGTTGGATTCCGAGCCCAGCGCAACCTCGCTTACAGCGGCAGAGGTAAGGGCGGGTCTGATCACGCTGGGGGTAGCGCTGCTCTGGTTCACCGACTTCGCCCACGGCCTGCCGCCTGCCGTCCCGGCGCTGATCGCTATGGTGATGATGCTGCTGCCCGGCATCGGTCTGCTGTCTTGGCGTACCTTCGAGCAGAACCTGGGCTGGAGCAACTTTTTCATCATCGCCACATCGCTGTCGCTGTCGGGCGCACTGGTGCAAAGCGGCGCCGCGGCATGGTTCGCCAGCACCCTGGTGTCAGCGGTGGGCGGCATCGGAGACTCTCCGTGGCTGCTGATCCTGGCGATGTCGGGAGCAGCAGCGGCGGTGCGCTTCGTGATGCCCAACATCGCGGGATACCTGGCGTTCATCATACCGGTCGCCATGTCCACCGGTGCCTCGCTGGGACTGAACCCAATGGTATGCGGCCTGGCGGTGGTCGTTGTGGGGGATTCCGTGGTGTACTACCCGGCGGCGGCCACGGGGAGCGTGTTCATCTACCAGCGTGCCGACATCTCAGCTCCCGAGGTCTTGCGCACGGGGGTCATCATGACCCTGGTGGCCATCGTGGTCCTGATGGTCGTCGCCATCCCCTACTGGGGCGTCGTAGGCGAGGGGTTGACCGTTACCACAGGCGGGTAGGCCGAAACCATAGGGGAAGGGCGAGATGAAAGACAGCGACACGCCGGCGGTACATGGGAGCAGTGGGACTGAGAGCCAATTGCCGTTATCGCGGCGTGCCGACCAGCCAGACGTCTACGCCCCCGACGGGTCGGAGATCCGACTTCTGACCGACGCCCGCCACGGAGCCGTCAAGGCCAGCGTCGTCGAGGTGACCCTCCCCGCCGGCCAGGTGTCGCGTCCGGTCTATCACCGCACCGTTGAGGAGATCTGGTACATCCTGGAGGGCCACGGGCAGGTCTGGCGCTGTCCGGCAGGCACGGACGCCGCATCGGTGGCTCCGCAGGACGTGTCCGCGGGCGACGCGCTGGTCATCCCGACGGGGTGGCGGTTCCAGTTTGCTGCGGGTCCCCACGCCGCGCTGCGATTCCTCTGCCACACCACGCCGCCGTGGCCCGGCGAGGACGAGGCCGTCCCAGCTGAAACGGGCGGGCTGGGCAAGCCTACGGTGTAGCTCCCTGATACCGCCGACCTGGTAGACCAACTGCGTTGAAATGAGGGGCAACCAGGGCAACCACAAGGGCTGCCCCTACCAGTCAGAGGCAGTTCCGTAGGGGCGCCCCTTGTGGGAGCCCTGACCGCTTCGGCCAGGGCTACCCATCAATGCAAAGATTTCGCGCCACTAGTCTTAGAGCAAATTTACGAATTCGCTGGCTGACCCGCTACCCAACACCCCTTCGGGACTAATCCTCTTCCCCCCGCTGGAACTACCTTCCCATGCGCCATCCCCGTCTCCACACTGCCGCCAGGCCTCTGCGACCTGCTGTATATCCAATTGGCCAATGATTAGTATCGTTATCACGGTTACATCCCTAAATCCGATAGTGATTATCTGTTCGTAGAATTATCAAGGGACCAAATCTATCGGACGACGGGGGGTGTAACCATGGACTGGACGATAACAGACAACGACATTCTGCTCCGGGATTTCAGCGGCGTCGAGGGCCTTATAGAACGAATGGAAAAGGAACTGAGAGCGGGTGGAACTCCCATTGAGGGATTCCGTTTCCTCAGCGATGCCACGGAAATGCTGGAATACAGCCGCGAGATCGAGCGCGAGGTGCGCGACAGCCCCGTGGGGGCCGACCTCTATGCCGGCTTCCAGACAGCAGGGAAGATGGCGGGCGAGGGCAGGCACTATCGCCGGCTGGTCCAGGCGGGCGTCAAGGTCGCCGCCTTCGGGCAGTGTTCCCTGGAAGAGGCGCCCGAGGGACTGGAGGGAGTCTGGACGCAGGTGCAGCGCGACACCCGGGCCCTGGAGAACCAGTGGTTCCTGGTCACGTCACATCCCACGCCCATCGCCTTTGTCGGCTGGGAAGTTTCGCAGGACAAGCTATTCGCGGTGGGAGGCGTATCCAGTCCCGGAAAGAAATTCCGAGGGTTCATCACCAATGACTGCAGAGTGGTTCACTCCATCATCGCACACCTGGAGTCGGTGCGAGCCCGGGAGGCCAGGCCAGCGGACAGCGAGGGTGCGGTTGGAAGAGTGCTGGCAGTGACCAGCATGGACGACTCGCCGGAATACGCGGTAGTGCGCTCCTGCGCCGCGGGATTGGCGGCGGCGGACGGCGGCGAGGTGGTGCTGTTCGAGATCACCGCGGCCTCGTACCTGGTCAGTCCCTATCCCGAGGAGAACCGGCGGCAGTGGATCCGGACGCTGGGAGAGCCGGAGCTGCGTCGCCTGGGGCGCTCGCCAGTGGCCAAACAGATGGAGGTAATCAAGGCGCGGGGGGCCAGGGCGCAGGCGATTCTGCCGACGTCGCACGGGTTCAAGCACCTGGCGGAGTGGGCCGAGCGGGAGGACGCGGACCTGATCCTGATTCCGGTCTCGCTGGTCAACCCGGGCCTGTTCGAGCGCCTGCGGGGCTACAGCCTGAAGACGCTGCTGGAGCACACGACGCGGCCAGTGCTGGTGGTGTACCCCGACGGGTCAACCTGGCGCGCCAACCACGAGCACCCTCCGGCATCGCCGCAAAGGATGGCAACAGCGCTGGCGGCATAACGCCACCGCCAGCCTCTCAACCTAACGCAGGAGGGCCGCCCCCTTCGGAAGGAAGGCTGCCTGCTGGCTCCCTCCCCATCCCCCCGGGGAGGGAGCTTTTCATTACGCGCGGGTTATTCTCCCCGGTGGCGGCGGATTTCCTCCGCAATTGCCTGCACGCGTGTGGGGGCCGTGTTTGGCCTGGACGGGTTGAATAGATTAAACAAGCGACGGATCTCACTCGGGCCATTCCAAACCAGCGGCTTTCCGGTCTCTGCATCAACTAGATCAAAAAAACTAGGTGGCGCATGTTCCTCGCAAACTGCTTGGTCCAACTGCAATTGTGTGAGACCCTTAGTCTCAGCATCCGGCCCTTCCAGAAAAATACTGCTGGTAAATAAGGTATACGAAAGATTCGCTTCGTTTAGATTCGCTCCCCAAATCATTACGGATTCCATCTTCGCGTGGGTCAGATCTGAGTAGCTTATATCAGCTCCGGAAAGATTCGACGATGTCATCCTTGTGGCAAGGAATCGAGAATGACTTAGGTTTGCGTTGGTTAGATCGGCGTCCTGTATCGATGTATATGATAAGTCTGTACCTTCTAGACTGGCATTCAACAGAATAGCATTAGAAAAGTTCACTGATCGCAGATAGCATCCATTCAAGGACGCCCCGGTTAAGTTAGTGTCAGTGAAATCTACGGATTCCAAGTATGATTGATCTAAAATGACTCCCGGCAGGTTCGCAGAACTTAGATCAAACTTAAACCCTTCAGATGACCCCTCAAGAAGAATGCGTTCCGTATTGCGATCCCTAAAGGCATCCAGTATCGCTTGTATATCCTCTCGAGGACTTAGGTTCACTCGATTGTCCTCAGGATGTTTATCTTGGGAACCGGCTGAGTGGCCAGCTGGGTTTCTCACAAATGCGCAAAACAGGCGCATGATCTGAATATGATATTCCTCTGGAAACTCTTCAGCTAACCGCTGTAGAGCGAAGATTCCGGCGAGGCGAATAGACGGATCATCGCTGCCCAGCATTTCGGCACCGCGCTGGTACCGCTCGTTGCGTAAGTTTCGCTCGGATATGTCGGCTACGCGATGAGAGGTAAGTGATTGCTTTTCCAATTCAAGACCGCGCCACACCGCAAATATCAAAGCCAAAACCCCGCCGACTAATATTCCCATGTTGCGCAAAGTCGTACTGGCTGGGCTATTGGGTGCCGTGCCATGTAACCAATCCCAAAACATGACAGTGAGCAATGCGCCTATTGCCATAATTAGTAAGGCGAGGGCAATAAATGAGGCTGACCCCACTTGTCGGAAGTACTTGACCCGAAGGACCGCAAATCGAAGGAATTCGAACTGTCTTCTTCGCTCACTATGATACGAATGCAACCATTCCCTGGGGTCCTTACCTATCAATACGCTAAAAAATATCATATAAAACGAACTAGGTGTAGCGAGAAATAAAGGTCGTAATAAGGGTCTAACTATAAACCTAATACTAATTTTGCAAGCGTATATAATTGGTTCAATTAGAACAAGTAAGGAGACGAAAAATAGGGTGTACAGCATCTTACGAGGTGTCGAAAGTATCATTTTTAGTATCAAGAACGTCAACGAAAGTATCATTTCTAGTATCAAGAACGTCAACGAAAGTAACACTATCACACTGTACTTAATGACTTTTCGCAACATATTTGTCCTAACAATTCGTAGCTGTTTTTGCCAATATGGCTTATCTACTAGCAAGCCAGAGGAGAATTGCAAAGGAGAGGAATTATAGATACGAGTGTAGCTTAAATTCACTTTAAAAGTATAGATATAGCTCGACTGCGTTAATTCATAGCGCCAAGAAAACTGAATGATAATAGCGTCTATCCAGCGACGCCCCCTCCAACCCCCCGCCCCTTCCCTTGACTTGGTATACTGTTGCCGGTTTTTGGCGCCGTGTGCCGGTACGTCCGTTCGGTGTGGCAACGCGGCAGTCGGACCCGGAGGTTTGGCCTTGGAATTCAAGATCGCAGTTATGGGCGGCGACGGCATCGGCCCGGAGGTTACGGACCAGGGGGTCCGTGCCATGGAGGCCGTCGGCGCAGCTTTTGGGCATTCGTTCAAGCTGTCCTACGGTGACATCGGCGGCATATCCATCGACAAGCACGGCATCCCCTTCACCGACGAGGTGCGGGCGATGTCCGGCGACAACGACGCGGTGCTGTTCGGTGCGGTGGGCGGCCCCAAGTGGGACGACCCCAACGCAACGGTGCGCCCGGAGCAGGGCCTGCTGGACATCCGCGCCCACATGGGCGTGTTCGCCAACATCCGCCCCGTCAAGGTCTACCCCTGGCTGGCCGAGGCCAGTCCGCTCAAGCCCTCGGTACTGGACGGCGTCGACATGGTTGTGGTGCGTGAGCTGACCGGCGGCCTGTACTACGCCGAACCCCGGGGACGCCACCAGACGCCGGGCGGCATCATCGCCGAGGACACCATGCGCTACACCGAGGGTGAGATCGAGCGGGTGCTGCGCGTCGGGTTTGAGCTGGCCAGGGGACGCCGCAAGAAGCTGACCTCGGTGGACAAGGCCAACGTTCTGGAGTGCTCGCGGCTGTGGCGCACGGTGGCGACGCGGCTGGGCGAGGAGTACCCTGACATCGAATTGGAGCACGTCCTGGTCGACGCCTGCGCCATGCAGCTGATCCAGGTCCCATCGCGGTTCGACGTGATCGTTGCCGAGAACACCTTCGGCGACATCCTGACCGACGAGGCCTCGGTGCTGGGAGCATCCATGGGTATGCTGCCCTCCGCGAGCCTGGCCGGCGTACCGGTGGAGGGCCAGCCGTCGGTGGGCATGTACGAGCCGATCCACGGAACGGCCCCGGACATCGCTGGCAAAGGCATCGCCAACCCCATCGGCTCCATACTGAGCATGGCCATGATGTTGCGCTACTCGCTGGGGCTGACCGAGGAGGCCGCCGCCGTTGAGCGTGCCGTAGAGCAGACGCTGGAGGGCGGCCTGCGCACCGCAGATCTTGCACGCGGGGGTGGCTCCGTGAGCACGATCGAGATGGGCGACCGCATCGTCGCGGCTATCAACGGAAAGAGTTGACATAGATTTACAGGATGGACAGGAATTTTGATTTCGTTCGCCTAATCCTGTAAATCCTGTCCATACATGTTAGTGTCACCAACCGCAGCCATTCCGCCGACAGGAAATTATAGACAGGACTTGTAATGGAAGAACTTCCCCTTGCCGTTCTGTGGCTCATGCTCGCCGCTGCAGCCGTCATCATCCTGGGAGCCTCCAACTTCCTGGCCAAGTCGGCGGACGTCATCGCCTTCAAGACCGGTCTCGGCCGGGCCTTCATCGGCGTTGTGCTGCTGGCCACAGCGACGTCTCTGCCGGAGTTGGGCGTCGGAGTCAGCTCCATAACCCTGGCGGACAACCCCGATCTGGCCGTGGGCGACGCCTTCGGCAGCAACCTGTTCAACCTTCTGATAATCGGACTGCTGGACCTCTACTGGCGTAATGGGCCCATCCTGGGCAGTGTCAGCATCGCTGCCGTGCTGGTCGGATCCCTGGGCGTACTGGTCATTGCCCTGGCCGCCACGGCCATGCTAATCCACGGACAGACAAGCGCCATGGATTCATGGAGCGTCAGCCCCGCGAGCGGCGTCATCCTGGTGGTGTTTCTGTTCGCCATGTACATGCTTTACAGATTCGAGAAGCGAGACCAAGACGACGGGGACTATGTCGCAGCAGGCGTCGCCGAGGAGGAGGACGAGGGAGCGGATTACGCTAAAGAGAGCATGGCCAAGACGTTGGTCATCTATGCCATATCTGCGGGGCTAATCATCGGCGCGGCCATCTGGCTGTCCATAGTCGCTGAAACTACAACTGAAAGAATGGGCTGGAATGCCAGCTTCTTCGGCACCCAGTTCCTTGCATTCAGCACTTCACTGCCAGAACTGGCGGCGTCCTTTGCCGCCATACGCATCAACGCCCCGGAGCTGGCCATCACCGGGGTGCTCGGAAGCAACCTGTTCAATATGGGATTCATCCTGTTCATGGATGATGTGGCGCTGGTTGGCGCGCCGTTGTGGTCTCCGGCCGCCATCTCTCCCATACACACGCTTACGGCGGCCATAGCGATACTGATGACGGCGGTGGTGCTGGTATCGGTACTCCGGCGGGGACGAGGACGGCCCAACAGGTTCTTTACATGGGAGGCACTGGCGATCATCGGACTGTACGTCGGGGCCAGCGTGCTGGTCTTCTTACTGGGGGACTCCGCGCATTAGCGAGGGCGGCTGACCGGGCATTTGAGGTCTGACAGCATTCGGCGTTCGGTGACACGAGCATCAATGACCGCTGGGAGATTACTCAGACATATCGGGTAGCATGTAAGGAAGACCCGAAGTTGGTAAGTAGACTGAAGGTAGAGCAAGATGCTGGCTATCGATGAAGTAAGGGAAATCTTCGCCGATGCTCATTCAATGTACGAGAGTGCCATTGAAAGATGGGATGCGGGTGATTTCCGCGACGCGGCGGAAAAAGCTTGGTGCGCTACGAAACGCGCCACTGATGCACTGCTGCTGGCACAGAACGGCGAACTGCCAGAGACGACCGGAATGACATCAACACGGTTACGTCTCTTGGGAGAGGCCGATAGAGCATTCGAGAATTTGGTTGGAAGGTATTACACGAGAATCGGCCACCTGCACGGCGAGTGTTTCTATGAGGGCAAGCCAGTCACTCGAGACACGGAGCGCCGTATCCGCGAAACCATCGACTACATTAACGACGCCGAGGCGCTGGCACTTCCCGGTAACGGGCGGTAGGGCCTAGACCACCGCGCCTTCGTATCTGGCTATCTGCACGAACCCCTCGTCCTCATCGGACCAGGCGAACAGCGCCGCCTCCACCACCTGGGTTTCCGTTATCCCCACCACCAGTTGCTGCACGGGATAAGCGGGCCCATCGCCCCACGGACTGCTGGCAACCTCCCTGTCGGTCGGCGAGAAATAGGCCTGGCCGTTGGGGTGGGAATGAAAGATCACCTTGGCCGGCGTTTCGCTGTCCAGGCTGCGGTTCAGCGACAGCAGGTCGTCGCCGGTGATGACGTAGGCGGTCTCGGCGCCACGAGCAGCCTGGGTCGGGTGCGTGCCCGAGTCCTGGGCGTTTTCACAGCTACGGACAGAGTCGATCGCCGGGCTGTCGGCGGGACCGGACAGCCAACCACAGCACTCGAACGGGAACGCCCTGCGGGCCTCCCGGTAGACTTCTGCGAGGACCTGGGCGGGAATTTCCAGAGGGGCAGGAGCATCGGCCATGGCGGGCCTCCTTCTGCGACAAGTGTAGGCGGCGGACTCAACGGCATGCACCGCCAGTGTCCGGGAATGACGGGCGCTATTCGGCGGGGCTGTCCTCCCCGGCGTGGCGCTGGGCGTATCCATAGACGGCAGCCTCTTGCTCCGGCGTCTGCACGGAGCGTGGGCGCAGCCGCCTCACTTCGTCGATGGCATCAGCGGGCTCCGCTCCCCGATGGACCAGGTAGCAGGCCAGCACCGTTCCTGTGCGTCCGATACCGGCGTAGCAGCTGACGGCCACAGGACGCTGGTTCTGGACCACCTGCTCATCGATGAACTCGATCATCCGGTCAATCTGTTCTTGGTCCGGGGGCGTGAAATCTCGTACGGGCACATACATGTCCACGATGTCTACGTAACCGCCGGTGTCGGCGGGGATGGTGCGTTCCTCCATCCGGATGACGGCTCGCACCCCCTGCTGGTGCAGGAAGAAAAGGTCCTGCAGGTTCACCGGCCCTTGCGACCCGGCGAGTTCGTTCTCCAGAACCCAGCCGAAGTTCATGTATCTGATGGCCATGTGCCCTTCCCGTTCTACTGACTACGCCATGGGAGAATGGGACTTCGGTTCCAGAATCCTCTGAATATCCCCGACATCCAGGCCTTCAACTGCAACCACCTTGTCGCGGGAGGTGCTTCCCCGGACGATGCTTAGACTGGTTTTGGCTATGCCAAGAGTGTCCGCCAGAAGCCTCAGTAGCGCCGCGTTGGCCCGCCCTTCCTGAGGCGCGGCTGTTACGCTCACCCGCAGCGCTCCATCACGGTAACCGGCAACCCGATTGCGGGATGCCCCAGGCTGCACTCGGACCTTGACAGTGCAACTGTTATCCGTACCGTCAGTGCTCAAGAAACCCCGTTTTAGCGCGAAGGGTGCCGAGTCGGGTATAGTATAAGGGAAATTTCATCCACCCTGAACGCCCATTCCCACAGGAAAAGGCGGGGAGTCACTTTGGATTACCAGAACGTCAAGCTATCGAAAGAACAGGGAATCGCCACCATCACACTCAACCGCCCCGATGCCATGAACGCGCTGGGCCGCGAGCTATGCACCGACCTGTCGTCGGCGCTGAGCGATGTGGCCTCGGACGACTCGATCAAGGCAATGGTACTGCGCGGCGAAGGGCGCTGCTTCTGCGCCGGCGCCGATCTCAAGTACTTCCAGGACGCCTTTCAAAGTCCCGAGTCGCTGCGCACTTATCTCACGGACATCAACGAGGTGATATTCCAGGTCGAAGATATGCCCATCCCGGTCATCGCGGTGGTGCACGGCTTCGCTCTGGCCGGCGGGCTGGAATTGATGATGGCCTGCGACATGGCCCTGGTGGCCGAGGACGCGCGCATCGGGGACCAGCACGTAAACTTCGGCCTGATGCCCGGCGGCGGTTCGACCATCCGGCTGCCGAGGCTGGTGGGCCCCCAGAGGGCCATGGAGTTGCTGACTACCGGCCGCTGGCTGAGCGGCCCCGAGGCCGTCGAGTGGGGCCTCGCCCTGCGCTCGGCTCCAATGGACCAGATGGAAGAGGAACTGGAGAATCTGGTAGCCCCCCTGCGCGGCAAGAGCCGCCCGGGTCTCGGCTGGATCAAGCAGGTGACGCACCAGGGCCGCGACCTCACGGTGCGCGACGGCTCGTCTGTCGAGCAGATGGCCTTCGCGCAGTACGTGGCCACGTCCGGCCATCCCGTCGAGGGAGTGCAGGCGTTCGTGGAGAAGCGCACGCCGCAGTTCTGACCAATGCCCAAAATCCTTTCTCCCTCTGGGAGAGTGTTAGGGTGAGGGCGTTCCACATCAACGAAGTGCGAGTGGTTGGGGGTGCAGAGAAAAACACGGAGGAACAAGTAACAGGTTTTGAAGATAAGCGACATGCTCCAGAAGGGGCGAACCATATCATTTGAATTCTTTCCGCCGCGGAATGCAGACGGCATCCCCGGCGTGCTGGACACGGTGGCGAATCTCACCGCCTACAGTCCGGATTTTGTCTCGGTGACCTACGGCGCCGGGGGGTCCACCCGCCAGTTCACCGAGGACATAACCATCAGCGCCAAGGAGTCCACCGGCGTGGAAGTGATGGCTCACCTGACCTGCGCGGGTCAGACTGTCGACGAGCTTGACAGTGTGCTCCGACGCCTGCAGGGCGCTGGCATCGAGAACGTGATCGCGCTTCGGGGCGACCCGCCCCGTGGCGAGCAGGAGTTCTCAGTAACCGAGGGCGGTTTCAGCCACGCCTCGGAACTGGTGACCCACCTCAAGGCCAACTACGAATTCGGCATCGCCGCCGCCTGCTACCCAGAGGGCCACACCGAGGCGGTCAACCTGGATCAGGACCTCGAGTACGCCAAGCTCAAAGTGGACAACGGCGCCGAATTCCTCATAACGCAGCTCTTTTTCGACAACAACGACTATTTCGATTTCGCTGAACGCGCCGCCGCCGCAGGCATCGACGTGCCGGTGGTCCCAGGCATTCTCCCGGTGCTGAGCGGCCCGCAGATCCGGCGATTCACGGGGCTGTGCGGTTCCAGGATTCCTTCCGACCTCGACGCCGAGCTCGACCGCCTCGGCGACGATGACGAGGCGGTCCGCGAGCTGGGCGTCGACTACGCCGCACGCCAGGTCAGGGAGCTGTGGGACGCAGGCGTGCCGGGCGTCCATTTCTATGTGCTGAACCGCAGCTATTCAGTCTCCAAAATCCTGGACAGCCTGGCCATCGCCGGGCACGTCCCGGACTAGGGCCTGTAAGGCAGTTACCCACCACCTTGGCCGGGGGCATCTTTTCGAATGCTTTCCACCGGCGTTGACATCATCGAGATCAACCGGATTGCCGGGGTATTGGAACGCTACGGCGACCGTTTCCTGCACCGCATTTACACTCCGGGCGAGCTGGAATACTGCCGCGGCCGGCCATCAAAGCTGGCCTCGCGTTTTGCCGCCAAAGAGGCCACGATGAAGGCGCTGGGGACCGGCGTGCGCGGCGTTGGATGGAAGGATATCGAGGTCGTTCGCGCCCCCAGCGGCGCCCCCAGCATCCAGCTGCATGGCCGTGCCAAGAGTCGTGCCGAGCGGCTGGGCGTGCAGGAGATCTCCGTCAGCATGTCCGACTCACGGGACAACGCTGTGGCGTTTGTCGTAACGCGCCGTGACGAGACGGAGTAGGTCCCTGAGCGTACAATGAGAGAAGGTCAATCCCAGGTGCCGGAAGTCCTCGTAAACCGTGGCGTCGGATGGCAGGCAGTCGGCTTTATCCTTACAGGCATCATATGCTTGACTATACTCAAGGCGTATGACGGCACCGACTACTGGCTGTACCAATGGTTCGAAACGGCAACCGTTGACCTCTATTGGACTACCATCGTACCTCTGGCATTCCTGTTTGACTGGGTGAGGAAAATGTTTGAGAGCGCAAAGGCGATTCGAGAGGCGCAAAAGGCCCGGATGCTCGACAAAGAGCGAAAGCGCATAAAAGAGGAGCTGGAGAAACAGGGAGTAACACTTTCTCCGGACGTGGTTGAAGCTGTCTTCGGGAGCAAGTCCAAGGACTCTGAATGAACTCACCGTCAAGGTCGTAACCTCGACCCCAATGGCAATTATACGAACGTTAGGTACGGCGGCGGTCGACCTGTATTGGGCATTGGGGCTCCCACTGGCAGCCATGCTCCACGAAGGCAGAAAATTGTTCGAAAAAGGGAAATCGATCCGTGAGGCACAAAAGGCCCGGATTGAAAAGAGAGCCTTGGAAAGGGGACGCCGAGAAGGCGAGGAAAGGGAGAGAGAGCGCATTCTGAAAGAGCTGGAGTCTGCTAGCGTAACCCTTCCTCCAATGGTGAACGAGGTGGTACTCCGAAAGCGGTCGGAGGACGACTCCCAGCCGTCGCCATGAAAGTCGTGACCGCCGCGCAGATGGTGGCCATCGAGCAGGCCTCGGAGCGGGCTGGCGTCAGCACCGACACGCTGATGGAGAACGCCGGTTTGGCCGTGGCCCGGGCTGCCAGGGACGAGTTGGGCGGCGCCGCGGGGCAGCGCATCGTTGTGCTGGTGGGGCCGGGGAACAACGGCGCCGACGGCCTGGTAGCGGCCAGGCACCTGCGACGCTGGGGTGCAGAGGTGGTCTGCTGCACGCTGACATCTCGCCCCGAGATTGACCCCAAGCTCGACTTGGCCATCGAGTATGGGGTCGAGATTGTTTCCGGACCATCCATAGACACGCTGCAACGTCTGATTCGCCGCTCACGGTTGGTCATCGACGCGGTCCTCGGCACGGGCCGGTCGC
Organism: Dehalococcoidia bacterium; assembly: GCA_965207865.1. Lineage (GTDB taxonomy): Bacteria > Chloroflexota > Dehalococcoidia > Lucifugimonadales > UBA3495 > VXOI01. The sequence continues at coordinate 1,084,263 of CBDBNP010000008.1, read as the reverse complement.
GGCCATTGTCCGGCCCGGTAGGCGACGCGATGCAGGTTTTGGGCCGGGTTCGCGATATCCCCAGCCCTCCCCGATTACTGGCCCTCGACCTTCCCTCCGGGCTGAATGCCGACACCGGCGAGGTCGACCCGGCCTGCCCACAGTTCGACTCAACCCTCGCCCTTGGCTACCCCAAGGTGGGACTGCTCCGCTTCCCGGGCGCGGAACGCGTGGGGCGACTGCGGGTGCTGGACATAGGCGTGCCGCCCGGACTGCCCGAGGAGCGGGCGGTTGATGTGGAAATGATCACTCGAGGGCGAGTTGCATCAATGCTGCCCGGCCGCCCCCTCGACTCCCATAAGGGAACTCACGGACATGCGTTGGTGGTGGCGGGTTCGCGGCAATATGTCGGAGCGGCGTGGCTGGCATCGCAGGCCTCGGTGCGGACCGGGGCCGGCCTTACAACGCTGGCAAGCCCCCGGGGTGTCTACCGCATCGCCGCCGCCAAGGGTGCGGAGGCGATCCACCTACCGCTGCCCGAGGACGGGGACGGTCGCATCAGCCCGGCTGCAGCCGATGTCATTGACAATTCCGAGCGACGATTCACAGCCGTCCTGGCCGGTTGCGGTATGGGCTGGTCGCCTGGCACCACGGAGTTCCTGGAGCTGCTGGTCTGCGGGAATCGGACCGGTCTTTCAGGGCTACCGCTCCTGATTGACGCCGACGGACTCAACAACCTGTCCCGCATTGAAGCGTGGCACACCAGGGTCGCTTCGCCCCTGGTACTGACTCCCCATCCTGGCGAGATGTCCACGCTCACTGGCCTTCCGGTCAGCAAGATTCAGGCCGACCGGACAGGCGTAGCACGGGAGTGGTCGGAGCGCTGGGGCGCCACCATAGTCCTCAAAGGCGCTTACACCGTGATCGCCAGCCCCGGCCATCCGGTGCAGATCGCCCCCTTCGCCAACCCGGGCCTGGCCACCGGCGGCACCGGCGATGTGCTGAGCGGTGTCATCGTCTCGCTTTTGGCGCAGGGCCTGACATCGGCCGATGCTGCCATGGCGGGGGTATACCTGCACGCATCCGCAGCCGAAATCGTGACGAATCGCATCGGCCAGTCCGGACTGGCGGCGTCCGATCTGCTGGACGCGCTGCCCCTGGCCATACACGGCCTGTAGCGTGCTACACTAAGTTAGTGATGGCCATCGACGTATTCATACGTGCTATTGCCGACGAATCGGAGCCGCTGTCCGACGCGCCCTTCCACGAGGCGTCCGACCCCTCTCCCTCAGAGATTGTGGAGTTCGACCGTTTCCTATCCACACTGGATGCAGAGGAAAGGCGTGTCGTGGTGACGACCATGGTGGAGCAGGCCGAGGAAAACCTGGAGCTGGACTTCACCTCCATATTCCGTTATTTCCTGAAGGACGAGGACGACCACCTGGTGCAGCTGGGTATCGAGGGCCTCTGGGAGCAGGAGGACCGCTGGCTGATCGCCGACCTGGTGGAGATCCTGCGCTCGGAACGGGGCGCGCGAGTTCGCGCCGCCTCTGCTGTGGCGTTGGGAAAGTTTCCGGTCCTCGCATTGGAGGGCAAGATTTCCCCCCAGGACGGCGCGCTGATTTACCGCGTCCTGATGGACTTTCTTGAGGACGAGATTGAGGACCTCGAGGTGCGCCGGCGGTGCCTGGAGGCTGCAGCGCCCTACAACACCGAGGACGTGCGGGAATACATCCGCTGGGCCTACGACGACGAGGACCAGGACCTGCGTTCCAGTTCCATCTATGCAATGGGCCGGACGGGCGATCTGACCTGGCTTAACACACTGCTCCGTGAGTTGGAGAGTTCAGACGCAGCAGTGCGCTACGAGACGGCGCACGCCTGCGGCGAACTGGCCGACCAGCAGGCCATTCCGCAACTCATCGAGTTGCTGTCGGACGAGGACCCCGAGGTCCGTCTTGCGAGCATCGCGGCACTCGGCAAGATCGGCGGCACCGAGGCCCGACGTGCCCTCATTGATTGCATACAGGACGGTGACGCCTCCATGTCCGAGGCCGCCCACGCCGAAATGGAGAATCTGCAGTTCCTGGACGACCCCATGCGCCTGCTGCCAGGCGACACCTAGGCGTGATCCATCGTTGCCGCCGCTGACTGACTCGCAGGCCCGCTTCCTGGCCGATGCACGCATTGCCCGGCTGGCAACCGTCGATGCCGATGGTCAACCGCAGGTTATACCGGTCTGCTTCGCCTATAACGGCGAGGCCATCTACGTTGTACTGGACCAGAAACCCAAGTCCGTCGAATTGACCCGCCTACGCCGAGTTCGGAACATTCTCGCCAACCCACAGGCATCCCTGGTGGTCGACCATTACGACGAGGACTGGAGCGAGCTTCGCTACGTCCTCGTTTCCTGTGTGGCCGAAGTGCTCTCAGGCGACGAGGCAGAGGCGGCGGGGGCTGTCGGCCAATTGCGAGACAAGTACCCGCAGTACCGCGAGATGGACCTGGACGGCAATCCCGTGATCAAGCTCGTCCCGAAACGCTTCACCGCGTGGAGCTACAGCGGGGAGTAGGTTCCTCGCTATCCGTGTCCGCCAATTGAGGGGCTTGCCCATCCCGGGAGTGCATCTACACTTGCTTGACACCCCTTGGGGCGCTCCCTAGACTTGCGCACAACTTGACGGATTCCCTTTCAGAGAGGCAGACACATGGATGGAGTTACCGCTATAGCCAATATCCTGCGCATGGAGGGTGTGGAGTTCATCGGCTGCGTGCCGTACCAGCCGCTCCTGGAGGCCGCCGCCATCGCCGGCATTCAACCCATCATATTCCGGCAGGAGGTTACGGGCGTCCACATGGTGGACGGATACTCGAGGGCCACCAACGGCAAGAAGATTGGCGTCTTCATGATGCAGAACGGCCCAGGCGCGGAGAACGGCTTTGGCGGCGTTGCCCAGGCATTCTCCGAGTCGGTTCCCATCCTGCTGTTGCCAGCCGGAATGTCGCGCGACAAGCGAGGCGTCCACCCGAACTTCTACCCAACGCGCAGCTACGAGACCATCACAAAATGGTCCGACGAGTTCAACATGGTTGAGCGCATCCCGTCCATGATGCGACGGGCGTTCACCAAGCTGCGCAGCGGTCGACCCGGTCCCGTGCTGCTGGAGATCCCGGCCGACGTGGCCACCGCCGAGCTGCCCGAGGAGCTGTTCGACTACGAATCGCCCCGCGAGGTGCTGCAGCAGGCCGATCCCAGGGACGTGAGCAGGGCCGCCGAGGCCCTGCTGGCCGCCGAGCGACCGGTGATACAGGCGGGACAGGGAGTGCTTTACGCGGAGGCAACGGACGAACTGGTAGAGCTGGCCGAGTTCCTGCAGGCCCCGGTGATGACCACGCTGCCAGGCAAGAGCGCATTCCCCGAGAACCACCCCCTCGCCCTGGGCGCTGGTGGTCCCAGCACCACTGCCATGGTCAACAAGTACCTGCACGGCGCGGACACGGTGTTTGGAGTCGGCGCCAGCCTGACCAGGACGTTTTTCGCGGTACCCATAGCCGACAACAAGACCTTCGTACACCTCACCAATGACGAGGACGCCATAGGCCGGGAATACCGCACCAACTATCCGCTGCTGGGCGATGCCAGGCTGGTGCTGCGGCAGCTCCTGGCGGAGCTCAAGGAGCGTGCCGGCGCGCCTCGCCCCACGAACCATGCATTGCAGAACGACATCCGCTCAGTCAAGGAGGCATGGCTGGCCCAGTGGATGCCCAAGCTCACCTCCAACCAGAAGCCCATGAATCCCTACCGTGTCGTCTGGGATATGATGCACACCGTAGACCTCGACAACACCATCGTCACCCACGAGTCCGGCAGCGCTCGTGAGTACATGTCCCCGTTCTGGGAGGCCCGCAAGCCCCGCAGCTTCATCGGCTGGGGCAAGTCGACGCAGCTGGGATACAGCCTGGGCCTCGCTATGGGAGCCAAGATGGCGCATCCCGACAAGCAGGTCATCAACATCATGGGCGACCTGGCCTTCAGCACCGTTGGCCTGGACGTGGAGACGGCCGTTCGTTGCAACATCCCGACCCTGACGGTGATCATCAACAACTCTTACATGTCGATCTACGACGACAGCCGCTTCCCGGTGGCGATACAGAAGTACAACGTCAAGACCCTGGGTGGCCAGTTCGCCGAGGTGGCCTCGGCCATGGGCGCGTACGCCGAGAAGATCACGGAGCCGGAAGAGATCATCCCCGCCCTCAAGCGCGGCCTGACGGCCACAGCGTCCGGCGAGGCGGCAGTTCTGGAGTTCATCACCTGCGACGAGGGCGAGTTCTCCAAGTACTGATCGATACGGAAACACCGCAGGTTCTTTTGCAGGGGCGCACAATGGTGCGTCCCTGCGCTTTTGTGCGCTTGCTCTCCGGGATACCGCTGGCCAATTGATGACAGTTGCCCGTTGCCAGGGTAGCCCTGCTTCCGTTGAAATGTCCGGGATGGATTTGCAAACGGGAGCATCAAGATGGCAACGCAGATCACCGCTGACACGGCAGGACGAAGTAACGGCGCAGGGCCCAAGGTACAGGAGATGCCCAGCGAGGAGCGGCCCCGCGAGAGGCTGGCGACCTACGGGCCGCGACACCTTAGCAACACCGAGCTGATCGCGATCCTGCTGAGGACCGGATCTGCGGGCGAAAATGTTATTTCCCAGTCCTCCCGGCTGCTTTCCAGGTTTGACGGCCTACGCGGGCTGGGCAAGGCCAGCTACTCGGAACTCTGCGCCGAGCGAGGGCTGAGCGAGGCCAAGACCTGCCAGATCCTGGCGGCGCTGGAGCTGGGCCGCCGTTTCGTGTCGCTGGCTCCGGAGGAGAGAGCCACCATCAGCTGCCCCGAGGACGTCGTCAACCTACTATCGGCCGAGATGTCGGCGCTGGACCAGGAGCACCTGCGTGTGCTGTTGCTGAATACCCGCAACGAGGTCATGGGCATAGAGGAAATCTACATTGGCAACGTGAACAGCTCGGTGGTAAGGCCTGCCGAGGTGTTCCGGCCCGGCATCCGCGCCAACGCCACCTCCCTCCTGGCCGTTCATAACCACCCGTCGGGAGACCCCACGCCCAGCGGCGCCGACGTTTCGATCACCCGCGACCTGGTGGAGGCCGGGAAGCTGCTCGGGATGGAGCTACTGGACCACCTTGTCATAGGCAGCGGCCAGCGCTTCGTCAGCATGAAAGAGGCGCGCCTGGGGTTTGCGTAGACCGTCGCGGGTCTCGGGTAATCGCCTTCGCAACCGCCAGGATTGGGCGATCCGTCGGACGATTGCACTTTGGCATCTATAACGGAGGGCAGAGAAATGCCTCCAGCGTCCCGAGTACTTCCGTTTCTCTTGGTGTTTGCTGCCCTGTTTCTGTTCTCGCTGATAGTCACGGTCATTTCAGAATTTTCTGCTGTAAAATGGATTAAGGTCGTGATTAGAATTGGAGAGGGGCTGGGCCGCCTCACATTCGTTGCAATATCGATCACTTTCATCCTGGTGGAGGGTATTCCAATGCTGGCTGCCTGGTACAAGAAAGAGATGCAGATCAAGTCTCGTGAGGAGGGGCGTGAGGAGGGGCGCGCCGAGGGACGCGAAGAGGGACGTGCGCAAAAACAGCAGGCTTGGGAGCTTTGGCTCGAGGAACTGGAAGCATGGGAGAAACGAAAATCTTCAGCCGAGGGCGACGGCAGTGCCTTCACCGAACCCCGGCCCTCCCCACCTCCCAGCGACTGACCGATCGCCAAAACAGCTGCATTGCTGGCTGGGTGGTAGAAGCGGCAGACAGAAACGACAGTGCGCGAGGAGCGCCGTGCCCAGCATCAGCGGGCTTGTGAGCGTCGGCTCGAGGAGTTAAACGCTTGGGAACACCGGAGGGTGCAGGCGTAGCCTCCAGCGAATCCTGGCGCATAATGCCCCAAAAGCTGCAGGATTGTCCTGTAACCACCCAGAAAAGGAAATGGGCGTTGGAATTGTCCAACGCCCGTAATTAGTTATAGGGTTTGACCACTAATTTTGCTGGGCCAGCCAGCGTTCGTTGGCCTCGGCGAAGGTGCGCATTGCGCCTTCAACGCTGTACGGCATCTCGGGCGATGATTCGTCGGCCCACTCGCTGCGCGGCTTGGCGAAAAAGTCGCCACCGTAGATGTGGATGGCCCCGGTATACATCTGCCGCGGATTGTGTACGGCGTGAATGGCCTCAGTACCGAGATTTATGGCGTCCTCCGACTGCAACTCGCGGAACCCGGCCCGTTCCAACCCTTGCCCATCACGGTTGCGCCGGAAGAACGTGTTGTCCTCCTGACCTCCGTACAGCCCGATGACGGCCCAGAGCTGGTGGTCGTGGGGGTAGATGGCCATTCCCGGCGGCCAGATAACGTTGATGATGGTCAAATCGTCAGACCGGTGCAGCGTCTGTATGCCGCCCTCCTCCGGGGTGCCTAGGGCGGCCTCAATTTCGGCGGGCTTGGCTATAACAGCGCTGAGCAGGTCCTTCACCGCCAGTTCGGGAGTGTGCTCTTCGAGAGCACTCCGACAAGCGGCCACGAATTCTTCGGTATCAAACATTGATCGGTTTCCTCACAACTTGGGATGCTGATTTTCCAGAAATTATCTCAAACAACAACAGGAGCGCTAGATGATGTCGGCCAGCCGCTCCAGCTGGTCAATGTCCGCGACGCTGGGCAGAAATACCACCTCGTCCATTCCAATGTTCTCCATGTCCCGAATTGTGTCCTTGACTGCCTCGGGGGTGGAGATGGCATTGCGGGCCATGGTTTCTGCCGCATCGCCCAGGAACGAATAATAGTCGCGGATATACCCGCCCACCTTGTCGGCAGAGTTGGGGCCCAGGGCGTATGAGGAAACCCCGGCCAGCCTGGGCCGGCCGGACCGACCCTGAGCCACCCAAGACTCCTGGGCGACCTCGTACAGCTCGTTCACCCCGTGGGGATTGGACGCGGCGGCTATGAACCCATCGGCGTATCGTCCGACCCTGCGCACGGCCTGTGGTGTACCCGCTCCGATCAGGATCTCGGGGCCGTCGGGCTGGACCACAGCCGGGCCCATGGTACCCAGTCCTTCAGACACGACCTCACCTTTCCAGAGGCTCCTCATGGTGGCCAGTGTGCGGTTCATCTGGCGACCGCGCTGGCTGTATTCCGCGGGAGCTGCCTGGTAGTCGTCGGGGCGTCTTCCCACCCCAACGCCGAGAGTCAGACGCCCTCCCGAGATGGCGTCGAGGCTGGCGGCCTGTTTGGCCAGAATTCCCGGGTTGTGGAGCGGCGCCAAGAGCACACAAGTCAACAAGCGGACCCTGCTGGTGGCCCCGGCGGCAGCGGACAGTATAACGAGCGGATCATAGTTGTCGTAGACCAGCCGGTCGATTGTGCCCAGGCTGGAGAACGGGCCCTCATCGGCCCGTCGGGCCCAATCAAGAATGGTGTCACCCCTTGTGCCCGGGATATTTCCTGGCAGTCCTATTCCAACTTTCACTTCCCTCTCCCAACATGCCGATTGCGATTCCGGCTACGCTGTGTAATGGAGACGCCGAACTCGTATCTATAGGCATACGGGCTCAGGCGCATCTGCTAGATGAAATCCAGTTTCTCGAAATTGCCGCCGACGATTGGCTGTGCGTCCAGGCCCAACCACTTCTCGGCAAGAGTGGAATAGACGCTGCGGAAATCGACCTGGAAGTGCAGGTCACCATCCAGCAGTGTCTCCTCCTTCAGGGAAGGATAGACTCCGCGCATCCCGCCGTTTACCGCGTCACCGATGACGAAAGCAGCGCCCCCGGAACCATGGTCCGTGCCGGAGCCGTTGTCCTTGACTCTGCGCCCAAACTCCGTGAATACAAGCATCACCGCCTCTCGGGAGGCGTCATGTTCCCGAAGATCGGCGAACAGGTCGTTGATGCCCTGCGCCAACTCGCTCAGCAGTTGGGTTTGCACTGGCATCTGGCCGGAATGCGTGTCGTAACCAGCGTGCGCGGTGTAGAACACCCGGGTGCCCAGGCCCGCCAAGTGGGTCCTGGCAATGCTGCGGAGGTTTTGCGAAATCTGTGTTTCGGCGTACTCAACCGATGAGGAGTATCCAGCGGTCGCCGTCCTCAGGATGTCCGCGCCTTTCAGCGCGTCCATCCCGGTGCGTCCCAGGTAGTCCAGGGCAGGGCCCGTACCGATGGCCGGGGAATACATGCGGGCGAAGACATCCAGAGCCCGTGTCCGCCTCTCTTCGTCCGAAATACCCGTCAGGAATCCATGGTTGTCCAGCGATCCAACGGACGCCACCGGCACGCCGGCCAGGGCCATCGCGCGGGGCAGGCCGCGGCCGAAGTTGACCCCCGTAAGCACGTTCTCGCCTTGTGGGTCGAGGTCGCGGATGACCCGGCCCAGCCAGCCTTCTGTCGCGACACGTTCGGGTTCACAGGTATGCCAGATGTCCATGGCGCGGAAGTGCGACCGGTTCGGATTGGGGTACCCGATGCCGTTTACGACCGCCACCCGTCCGTCATCGTAAAGCTCCTTCAGAGGAGCGAGCACGGGGTTGAAGCCGTAATGGCCGTCAATGGGCAGCACTTCCTCCTCGGCGACGCGCACGGTGGAGCGGTTGTCGGCGTAAAGGGGATCGCCGTAGGGGACGACTGTGTTCATGTAGTCGTTGCCCCCGGTCAGCTGCACCACAATCAATACCGGGTCGCGGTGAACGCTGGTCATCGTAGCCTCCCTGCAGGTCCTCAATCTAGCTCATTGCGGCAATTGTATGCGGTTGTATGGAAGGATTCAAACTTCCGAAGCCGTATTATCGACCAACAACAAAGGCCCCGGGGTAACGGGGCCTGATTCAGTTCAAAGGGTGGCAGGAGCGGCAGGATTCGAACCCGCGACCACTGGTTTTGGAGACCAGCGCTCTGGCCAAACTGAGCTACGCTCCTGCGTCACATTAATTTTAGCGTAACCGCAAACTGTTTTCAACGATGACGAACCAGGCTGCAGGGTCCCCAAATGTTCCCTCACATTCCGGGAGGGGCTCAGGGTGTGGGCGTTCTCTTATCGATTGCAAAGCCGCCGATGCATGGGATTCCACCCCCACGCCTCTCCCTCAGGGGCGGGGGATTAAAAGACAGCAAACTCGACTGCCGTAGCGTACTCCCAGGGCCGGATACTCAGGCAGTTCGATCTGGGCTCGGGCGTGGATAGCTCTCCGCTACTGACCGGGCGGGCGGTCCTGCACCGGGTATTCGAAATATGCCGCCGTAACCAGAAAATGAAGCTCGGAGGCATATTCGTCCACTTCGCGAAGAATGTCTACATGGTCGTCGCGGTCGGGCCACTCGTTGTTGATCAACGATGACAGCCGCCCCGTCAGCCGCTGCACGGCCCTGCTTGAGTGGCGGCGGGGGCCCCTGCCGATGGTATCTATCTCCGTTGTCACCAAGTTCACCGAGCGGCTCAGAGATTCCGGCAGGAGTGGGTCGCTGACAAGCAGATCAAGTACTCTTTCAGGCACGACGTCGGCCTTGTGGATGTGATGGTAAACCTCAAGTGCGTGAAAGATGCGAAGCAGAGATATCCAGTCCGCCTCTATGACATCGCCATCCTCGACGCCGCTGACGTCCACCTGGGACAGCAGCAGAGACGAAACTCCCTGCACGCGCTCCACGTATCGCCCCAACTGGAGGAAGCTCCACCCCTCGTCGTGGTACATGGTGGACTCGGTCAAGCCGCCAAAGGTGTTTATCTCGGAGGCCGTTTCGTCGTAGAACAGGGTCGGCTCCAAGCGCCAGACACTGGCCATGTTCTGTTGTTGCAACTTTTGAAAGGAGGTGTTGAGGCAGGTCCAGACCTCGGGGCTTATGCAGTGCCGGGTGTCGCGAGCGTTTTCCCTTCCCCTGGAAAAGCAGCCGAATACCGAGTCCGAATTTGCGATCTCGAAGGTAAGGTCGTCCGCCAGCGCGAACGAATCGGCGAGGGCAAACTCCTCATCCCCGAATATTTCAACGCTTCCACCGGGAGGATCGCGTTTTACGCTGCTATAGATGCGATTCCAACCGAAATGGATCTCCCTGACAGGACGGTCGACAAGGGCCTCCGACTGCAGCCTCAGCAGGCGGCACAGATGGCCAGCCCTCTCCAGGTATCGTCCGATCCAGTACAGGCTCTGTGCGTGTCGGGAAAGCATTGGCCGCTCCTGATATTTGCTGGCCGGGTGGACCGACCTCGGGAGGCAGTCGCTCTACTCCCCAGGCCCTGCATCCTGTTCTTCTTCCTGCAACACCCAGACATCCTTGCCGCCGCCGCCCTGGCTGGAATTTACGACCAGGCTGCCCCGCCGCAGGGCGACGCGACAGAAAGCGCCGGGAACCAGCCGGGTCTGGCGTCCCGTGAGAACAAAGGGACGCAGGTCGACGTGCCTGGGCTCAAATTTGCCATCGATGAGGCAGGGAGAGCGGGACAGGTCGAGGACTGGTTGCGCGATGAATCCGGCCGGGTCGGCCCGCAGCGCCGTGGCGTAGTCGTCTAGCTCCTGCTGCGTGGCGTGAGGGCCGATTATCATTCCGTAGCCACCCGACTCTCCAACACGCTTGACCACCAGGTTTGCCAGGTTGTCGAGAGTGTATTCGAGGTCCTGTGGGCGCCGACAGAGGTAGGTCTCCACGTTATGCAGGATCGGCTCCTGACCCAGGTAGTAGCGGATCATGTCAGGCACGTATGCGTAGACGCTCTTGTCGTCGGCCACGCCTGTGCCCGGGGCGTTGGCAAGGGTAACGTTGCCCAGCTGGGCAGCATCGATCAGTCCTCGAACCCCGAGCAGCGAATCGGGACGGAAAACGAGGGGGTCCAGAAAATCATCGTCAACCCGGCGGTAGATTACGTCCACCTGCCGAAGCCCTTCGGTGGTTCTCATGTAGACAATGCCGTTCCGGACTGTCAGGTCCTGCCCCTCCACCAGCTCCGCGTCAATCTCCCGCGCCAGGAACATGTGCTCGTAATAGGCCGAGTTATAGACACCGGGCGTCAGCAGGGCGATGACCGGGTCGCTCTTGCCCCCGGGCGCCAGTTCGCTGAGGGTGGTGCGCAGCAGGGCGCCGTACTGTTCGACCTCCTGCACCCTGGAGCTGCGGTAGAGACGGGGGAGGCTGGCCTTGGCGGACTTGCGGTTGGCGATCATGTAGGAGACGCCCGACGGCACGCGCAGGTTGTCTTCCAGAACGTGAAACCCGTCGTTGGTGCGCACCACGTCGGTACCGCACACTGCCACCCAGGTGCCGTGGGGGGGCGAGAAGTCCTGCATCTCGGGACGGTATTGCGGGCAGCCCTTGACCATATCGGCGGGAATTACCCCGTCGTCGATGATGCGCCCCTCCCCGTACACATCCTGAAGGAAAAAGTTGAGCGCCCTTACCCTCTGGGTCAGTCCCCCGGAAACCTGGTTCCAGTCTGCTGCGGTAAGAACGCGGGGAATGGGATCGACAGGGATTATGCGCTCCTCCGCTTCGGCATCGCCGTACACCGTAAAGGAGATGCTCTCCCGGGAGAAGGTACGATTAACCCGGCCCTGAACACTGGCGAGTTCGTCAGCCGACATTCTGCCCAAGGCATCGTAGAGACCCCTGGCATGTTCCCTCGGTTCGCCATTGGGCAGGAACATCTCGTCGTGGACTGCGGAGTCAAGCTGGTAACCTTCGAAACTCACTGAGTCAACCCCTGTCCCGCCGAAGGAGTCGTCGGCCCCCAGGCCGTGCCCATGAAAATTGGTACGTTTATATTATACAGCTATCTGAAGGGGTCAGTAATTCGGCAAAGTACCATCTCAATTTTCCAGAATGCCTGAATTACCGGCAAGGGACTGTCGTATTCCCGCTCCTTATGTCAAAACGGAAGCTGCGTTCGCCTGGTCCTCAGACTCCTCCTCAACTGATTCTGAGACCACGTCCGCAGGCGGGGTCCGGGGAATGGTAATCAGCATTTCCGTGTACTGGTCCGGTTCCGATTCGACCTGGATTGTCCCTCCGTGCTGGCGGATTATGTCACTGGTGATGGCCAGCCCGAGACCGGTTCCCTGGTTGGTTGGCTTTGTGGTGAAGAAAGGATTGAAGATCTTTTCGATGATATCGTGAGGAATGCCGGGACCATTGTCGCGAATTCGTATCTCTACTTCGTCTTCCATGCCCTTGGTGAATAACCAGACGGTTGGGGAATACCCTTCGAACCCCACGCCCTCTTCAGCGAGTCTTCGGCGCTTCTCGTCAGTGGCCTGGCAGGCGTTGCCCACGATGTTCAGGAAGGTGCGGCCCAGGTCCTGTGGGATGGCTTCGACATCCCCCACGTCGTCATCCAGGGTCTGCTCAACGGTAAGCTGGAACTCGTTGTCCGTGGCGCGCGCGCTGTGGTACGCCAGCATTGCGTGCTCGACCAGGAGCGTGTTCAGATCGATGGGCTGCCAGTTGTTGGAGCCCCGGCCCATCAGCAGCATGTCATTGACGATGCGGTTTGCCCGGTCGCCGTGGTGCCTGATGCGCTCCAGGTTATCCACCAAGTCGTTGGAAATATCATTGATCAGGCCAACGTCCATTTTCTCCGCGCCCTCTTCGATCGTTTCCCGCATTTCCTGCAGGAGTTCCTCTGAGAGCTCGGAAAAGTTTTTGACGAAATTCAGGGGGTTCCGGATCTCGTGCGCGACCCCGGCGGTCACCTCACCCAGCGCCGCCAGCTTTTCACGCATCACGATCTGGTCCTGCGCTGTCTGGAGGTCCGCCAGCACGCTTTCCAGCTCGGTGTTCTTGCCCTCCAGTTCCGTGTTCAGCTCCTCGACCAGGTTCAGGCGCAGGGCCTCCTGCGAGTTGTGGCGGAACACCTCAAGGGCCGACGCCATTTCCGCCAGTTCGTCATGACCAATGACTTCCACCTCTTCGTCCAGTTGGCCTGCTGCCATGCGGCGCATCTTCGCGGAAAGCAGATTGATCCGGTGCAAGAGCACCCGGCCCACGAAGAGCCAGCTGATCAACAGGGCGGCAATCACGCTGACAACGCTGATCACCAGCAGCAGCGTGCCGCCGGTGGAGATCGCCTGGGAGGAGGTCTGGGACGCCTGCTCGGCTGATTCGGCTGCCGAGAGCACCAGTTCATCGACAACCGTGGACAGGCTTGTGGTCTGCTGACGGCTTAGGTCAAGCAGGACGGACTGTTCGTCATTCAACAGGAGCCTGGAACGCAGGACCAGGAAAATTCCATCCCGGGATAGACCCAGGTCACGCATTTCCTCATACAGGGGAATCAGCCGGGCCTCAAGCCCCTCGTTGTCCAGGGATTCCAGGTTGCGATCGATGGAAGCTATGGATGATTCAAACCTTTCCTCCTGGGCCTCCACCAGCGTGGGATCAAATATGCTGAAAACCGAGGAAAGCTGCTGCAGGGCAATGTTGGTGTCGGCCTGCAGCGCGGAAAGGTAGCGATAAGTATTAAATTCTTCCTCAGAAAAGTGAACGCTGTATCCGGCGATATGGCCACCCAACTCGGTCCTTCCGGTCCGGATGTAAAAGAGTTCATCATCCACGGCGGGGATCAGAACCGATTCAAGCCCTGATCTCAACGCCACCATATCCTCAAGAAGGTCGTCGGACTTATCGTTCAGTGAGAAGGCGACATCCTTGGTTCCCCGGATGGTCTCGATGTAGGTTTCCAGAGCCTCGGAATATATTCTCACAGTGCGGGAACGCTGCCTATCGACCTGTTCCAGGCCAGACAGGTGAATCTGGAACTCTTCTCGGGCCGCGGTGATCTGCTGCCAGATCTCATCAACCTCGGCGGGAGTGGCGGCAGTCGCGAGGCGGGGAGCGGCAGCGCCAAGGGCCGTACTGTATTCAGCGACGCCGAAGGCGATCTCCATACCAGGGATGCTGTTGTCGTTGACCTCGGCCTGAGCCTCCCCCACCCGGTTGAAGCTGAACCAGCCAATCAGGCTCGCTGCCACAGTCAGGGCGACAGCAACGCCAAAGGCTGCAAACAGCTGGGTGGATATACGGAAACGGAGGGCCAGCATTCGTTTAAGCAGATCCATCTTCAGTGTCCCGCAGGCTTTGCATTTGAGTTACCGCCTCTGAACGGGGATGACTGTCAGCGAACAGTATCCTGCAAGTTCTCAATTGGATGATACTGGCCATCTGACCCAATTACAGTGAGGAAAACGGTATCGGAGCCCTGGTTGTCATCGGGCGTACCTGAATAGCTCAACGGGAAACCGTCAATTTCAAAATCGCCTCCGTTGAGAATGTTTTCCATAAAACAGTCCTGGGTGAGATCCCTTCCGCAATCCTGCAACCCGGCGATGGCCAGGCGTCCCGCCAGGTACCCTTCCAGGGAGACAAAACCCGGTTCTGCCTGCGAATCGAATTCCGACAGGGCTTCCAGATAAGAAGCAACTATGGGCAGAGAGCCGTCCTCCGGGAAGGGCACTACCTGGGTTACAAAGACACCCTCACCGTCCGGACCCAATTGCCTCGCCAACGCATTTGAGCCCACGAAAGATATTGTGATGAACTCGGCATCGACAAGCCTGGTCTCGCGAGCCCAGAGAATGAAGGAGGCAATGGGCTCGTAGGCCCCGACCATGATAATTCCTTCCGGCTCACCCTCGCTGATATCCAGCAGCGCCGTCTTGACCGCCGTGGTGTTGCGGGGATACAGGCCCACAGCCACCGGCTTCATGTCCCGACGTTTCAGAGCCGCCAACGCGCCGTCGTAGCCGGCGCGCCCGAAAGAATCATCCTGATACAGCACGGCAATTCGCTCGATCCCCAGGTCCACGGTAAACCTTTCCACCATCTCCTCGGTCTCCTGGTTGTAGGAGGCGCGCAGGTTAACGATATTGGACCAGTTGGAGTCCCTGAGGAACTCGGCACCCGTAAACGGCGCAATGAAGGGAGTGTTCTCATCGGCAGCCACCGGGGTCGCTGACCTCGACGTGGGAGTTCCCACTTCTCCTATCAGGGCGAACACTTCGTGGGTCCTGATCAGTTCCCTGGTATTCGTCGCAGCAAGTTCAGGTTCGTAGGTGTCGTCAAGGTGAGTAAGCAGCAACTTCCGTCCGTGAACGCCGCCGTTTCGATTGGCCTCCTCGAAAGCCGCCTCAATACCCAGGCGCATATTGATGCCCAGCTCCCGGGCCGGTCCGCTGAAGGCGGCTGATTGCCCGAACAAAATGCTTTCGTCCGTCACTCCCAGGGTGCCCCCAGTGCTGGTGCGGGCCGATATAGTCGCAGTGGGCTCGGGAGTCTCGGTGGGGAGGGATGGCTCAGTGGGCTGAGGGTCGGTACCGCAGGCCAATACCGCCAGAGCAACTACCAGTGCGGATGCGCAGAACAGGAGCCTCGACCGCCGCAGGAGCTTCGTCCCCCGGAGATGTCCAGTCAGCCGCTGCATCTGGGCCAGTCAACTGTTGGAAATATTCGCAAAAGGCTACTCTCACCACATCCGCAAAATTAAAGAAAACGCCTTCATCAGGCGCATTTCAAGCCGTATACCCACAGGATGCCAGAGGCGTAACTCTGAGTCACTCCCTTTTGGTGACCATCTTGAGCTGATTTCTGCCGTCGGCCCACTGATACCACAGGTCATCCATCAGGGTGCGGACCAAGTGGACTCCCAGTCCGCCGATGGAGCGTTCATCAATCATGGCCTCCACATTGGGTTCCGTTGCGTCCTCCAATGGATTAAACGGCAGTCCGTCATCTGAGACCTCGATGGTCAGGGAGTCATCATCGGAAATGAGCAGGATTTCCAGATCAGGTCGACTGTCAGTGTCGCCGCCCCCGTAGGAAAGGATGTTCAGGCCCAGTTCCTCCAGCACCAGGTTCACCTTGAAAACTAGGCTGTCGGGCCAATCCTCCCGCTGTCCCAGTTCCTCCACCTCTCCCTGGATGTACTGCAGGTTATCGGCGTTGCTTGCTTTCGAGTCGCGTCCGATTTTGAGGTGAACTGTCTCGCTCAACGTTACCCTCCAATCCGTTGGAGAACCAGGCAGGTGACGTCGTCGGACTGGGCTGTTTCTCCCGCAAAATCGCTCACTGCCTGCAGGATTGCCTCGTTGGTGTCGCGGGCCGAGGTGGGAGGCCTTTGCACGAAAATCTCCCTGAAGCGATCCATTCCAAATTCCTCGCCCTCGGAATTCATTGCCTCCGAGACACCGTCCGTATACAGGACCAGGGTTTCACCCTCACCCAGCGTGATGGAGGCTTCCTTGTACTCGAGACCAGGCATGACTCCAAGCGCTATTCCCCCTGTATGCGTAAGTTCCTCGGAGGTGCCGTCGGCGTGGACCAGCAACGGGTTGTTATGTCCACCGTTGGCGTACGTCAGGAGGCCAGAATCGGGATCAAAAACCGTATAGAGAACCGTTACGAACATGAAGGATTCATTGTCCTCGGTCAGCAGGTCGTTGACCTCGGACAGCGCATCCCCCGGGGCTCCTCTGCCGATGGCGGCGCCCTTGAGCAGGGTCCGGCTTGACATCATGAACAGGGCGGCAGGCACGCCTTTATCTGAGACGTCCGCGACTGCCAGGCCCAGGCGGCCGTTTTCCAGCAGGATAACGTCGAAGAAGTCGCCTCCCACGTTGCGCGCCGGGGCCATGTTTCCATAGACATCGAAGCCCTCCCCTTCGGGAAAGCTGGCAGGCAAGATACCCTGCTGAATTTTGCTGGCAACATCCAGCTCGTTCTGGAGCGCCACCAGCTTGTCGCGGGACTGCAGCGCCTCCTTCCATTCAGCCATGTGGGTGAGCGTTCGCTCAATGGTGATCTGCAGATCCTCAAAGTCCAACGGCTTGGTCACGAAATCGAAAGCACCGCGGTTCATGGCGGTGCGAATGTTTCGCATGTCTCCGTATGCCGAGACTATTACGGAGCGTATATTGGGATCAACCTTGGGGATTTGTTCCAGAAGGGTGAGTCCATCCATCTGCGGCATGTTGATGTCCGATACGACCATATCGATGTCGCCGTCGCTTCTGAGCATCTCCAGGGCCTCCACCCCGTTGTGCGCAAACACAAAGGCATACCGACCGGCCCTGATGTTCCGCCTCATCCTCTGCAGGATCAGCGGCTCTAGGTCGGGTTCATCATCAACGACCAAAATCTTATAGGATTCAGTGTGGGTTTCCTGAGCCGTCGCCATCTGTTCAGGCCTTCTTCCTAGATTTCATCCCCAGATAGAATGTCAGTCAGCGTCGCAACCCGCCGGGGCAATGGAACTAGCCGCCCACTGCGCCCAGTGCAGCCTGCTGGTCATCATGGATGTCAATGATCTGGTCGAATCCGCTGATAGTGAAAACGTCCCTGACTGACTGAGAAAGCGAACAGACGGCGAACTTCACGTTGGCGGTGCGCATATCCTTGGCGGTGAGCAGGATCACGCGCAACCCGGCGCTGCTGATGTATGAAAGGTCCTCAAAATCCAGGATCACGGCCTTGTCTTCCGTCGAAATGACGTTCTTGAGAGCATCCTGAAACTCAGTGGCGTTGGTCCCGTCTACCCTTCCACCGGTCTTGGCAATGAGAGTCGCGCCATCCCGTGCTGCATTTACTTCCATGTTCCCCCCATACACTTGGTTTCTGATATTACTCTTTTAGTACAATCCTACTTATTTGCTTCGCAAGGCAAGCGAGCCGCAGACTCAGCCCAGCGATCAAAACATGTGGGGTTAGTATAATACAATTCCAACCAACCTTGAACACTCGAGTCCCTGTCCGGTCATCTCCTATTCGCCGCCGGAGCCGAATCCCGCACAAGACCACACCGCCCGAAACCGCCCGACGGAATCTGCAGTTCGCGGGAAATGGACACAACTCCGTGGAAAATCCGGTCACCGGTGACGGCATCCAGAATCGGCCAAGAAACCAAACGCGCGACCGACTGCCTCTGTAGCCGATTGTCCTTTCCAGAAACCGTGGCGCCAATTACAACGCCGCGATCTTTGCCTCTGTACACTTCAAACCGCCAACCCTGCCCCTGGCTCAGGGCAGATGAGGCACGACACGGTCCATCAGCAACTCCAGAGACTTCAGTTGCAAATCGTGAGGAATGCGACGCCCGAGATTGTTCTCGAAGACGATGTGAGAGAGTTCCAGCTCCTCTGTAAGCTGTAGCAGGCGGTCCAGCACCGACTCCGGCGTTCCGTAGACCACTTTGTCGCGCAGCCAGTCGTCGTAATCCATGGCCATTATGCGCTCGGATTCCGCCTGCCAGTTGCCGGGGGTTCCCTCCCTTGTCGCGCTGGCCGCCACTCGCACACCAAGGCTCTGGAGTTGGGTCAGTGTGCTCTCTCTTGGTTCCTCGTAGGCCTGCTTTGCGGTCTCCGCGAGGTACACAGGCAGTCGAATGCCCACGTTGCCCTCTCCCGGGTGACCCGCCTCCTTCCACGCTTTCTTGTATGCCTGAACGTGTTCCGCCAGGTCCGAAAGCGCGAAGACGCGGGAGGGGTTGACGAACACCGGATAGCCCATGCGTCCGATGATGGGGAAAGTCTCCGCCGACGTTATTCCCACCCGTATCGGGGGGTGAGGCTTCTGGTAGGGTTTGGGCCGGACTGCCAGGTCATAGCACTTGTAATGCTCGCCCTCGAAGGAAAACTGCTCGCTGCTCCACGCCTTGAGGATTATCTCAAGGTATTCCTCGAACCTCCCCCTGCTTTCAGGATAGGGAGACAGGAAGGCGTCGTGGTGCTCGGGGAAGGTTCCACGACCAATCCCAAGGTCCAGCCTGCCCTGGCTGATGTGGTCCAGCGTTGCGATCTCCTCCGCGATCCTGATGGGGTTGCCCAGCGGCAGCAACAGCACCCCCAGCCCGATACGAATCCGCTCGGTCCGGCTGGCAATTGCCGTGGCAACCATAACCGGGGCGGACAGGACACTGAAGGGAATGAAATGGTACTCGGCGAGCCAGACCGACTCTACTCCCATCCGTTCGGCCTCCTCCGCTATCCGGAAGCCCTCCTGGAACGCCTGCTGGTCGGTTACCTCGTCGAGAGCGGGAAATTCGAGGAACAGTCCGGTTTTCATGGTCCCTCCTGCAGGCCAAGAAAGGCCGTAACGAATCAGGCAAGAATGCGGCTCCGCTTCGGGGAATATAACAGAATCGCCGTCTCGGGCGTGACAGACCAGCACATCAATAGCTTGATGCCGCAGGAAGTGCTCTTCGGAATTAAAGGGACATCCCCCGTCAGCGAGCCGGTCGCACGCTCGCCCTGTTAACAACCTTGAGAGCGAAATCTCCGCAGTCGACAGGCGGGTGTTGGTGTTTTCGACAGCCCTACCTATGGGTATATCGAATGCCCAAATATTGCTGACCACATCATTGTGCGTTCGACCGCCAATTGGGTTCCAACAGGCACTGGCACTTCGGATGACAATCTGCGCCTCCCGGTCCCGCAATGAGAACGGTCGCCCTCATCGCGCTTGCATTACTGGCCGTGTTTGTGGTCTTCAGCACGGCCGCGTTAATGGCTATTTGGTTGCCAAGTTCTCCACTGAAAGTAGCTCTGCCGGATATTCGGATTCCTCAGACGAACCCGTCCGGTTCGACTCCTCGGGTAGCGTGCAGGTGACATCCACCTGGAGAACACCGACGCGGATACGCTGCAGGAACTGCGGGATCTGGGCGCCGACATGGAGATCGCAAACTCCGGCGTGAACGTGGTGCGGTCCTGGGTGCATGCGGCGGCGCTGAACGACATCGCTGCGCTGGACGCTGTGGAGGAGATGACGGCGCCGGACTACGGCCAGACCAAGGTAGGACGAGTGACCACCGAGGGCACCGGCATCCACCGCGCCGTCCTGGTGCGCGCCTTCAGCGGCCTGACCGGGGAAGACGTCAAGGCCGGGGCCATCTCCGACGGCGTAGACTCGTGGACTTCCGCCAGATCCAGACGCGACCTGCCCAGCAGTATAGAAATCGACTCGGCCCCGGCCCTGGCTGGCTTCAACACCATCTCGACGCTCAACTTGGCCGCCAATCCGCCGGGAGTGCTGATGATAAAAGTCACCCGGGGGCAGGTGTTCCGAGGACAGGAGCTGTCTCTCGGCTGGAACCACGTGCTGAACCGTTAGACCGGGACCTGATTTCCCCCGCTAATCCAGCTGGACTACTGCAAAATCCTGTCTGACCTGTGATTCGTTTGATTCCAGGATAGGAGTTACGCAGTTGGAGCGGACGCCCTCACCCTAACCCTCTCCCAGGGGGAGAGGGGATAGCCTTCGAGTGCGTCAGTCCTGTCTGGGATTTGGCTGATGCGCTCCCAATCCTCTCAATCTCTCAATTCTGTGAATCCTGATTCAGACAAATGGAGAACGGGAGGGCTCTCCAGAGGTCACGCTACCCCACGGAGTTGGGGTTGACCGGCGTGGGCATGGCCTGCACCTCCGGCAGCACTTTCTCGGCGAAGAGCTTGAGGCTCTTTTCCGCCTTGTCCCTGGGCATCCCGCCATAGAACATGTGAATCACCACCTTGTCCAGGCTGATGGTCCACTGGAGCTTCCGTATCTTCTCGATGATTTCGTCGGGAGTGCCGATGGGCTGGGTCGCGCGCCGGGCGTTGAAGCTGGCATCGGCGGTACCGATGTCTGCCGTCTGCCGCACCAGGTATTCCTCGTAGCCCTTGATGCCCTCGTAGCCCGGGTTGTTCCATTCAAAGTAGTGGTGCTGCGCCGCCATCAGCTGGTTGTGGAAATAGGTCCATCCCTCCTCGGCCTCCTCGGAGGTCTCGGCGCAGTACATCCACAGCAGGGTGGTTGGCTGGTCCGGCGGAAGGGCGAGTTCCCTGCGAATTGCGTTGAACCGCCTCACCTTGTCCACCATCATGTCCACATCGTCGCCGGCCACGAACATCTGCCCCAGCCCGTTCTCGGCGGCCATCCGAGCCGAGGCCTCGGTGGTGAACGCCACCTTGATGTCCCTGGTCAGCTCCCCCTTGTGGCGCGCCTGCGGCCGGATGGTCGTTGGAGGAATGTCGTAAACCTTGCCCTTGAACTCGAAGCGCTCCGTACCGTCGGCTGCCTTGATTGCGTTGATCACGTCGTAGAAATACTTGTGCGACTCATCAATGGGATAGCCCAGCGAGGCGTACTCGTGGGGAGCAATGCCGCGTCCGATGCCCAGGTGGAGACGCCGGCCCTTGAGGAGGATATCCAGCATGGAGAGCTCGGATGCCAGCCGAACGGGGTTCCACCAAGGCGCCACGATGACTGCCGTGCCGACGTCGACCCGGCTGGTGCGGCCCGCCCAGTACGCCAGGTACTGCAGGGGGTTGGGCTGCATCGAGTACGCGGAGCCGTAGTGCTCGGTGGCCCAGATGGAATCGAATCCCAGTGGCTCGACCAGTTCCCCCATATAGAGGGTGTCGTCCAGGTTGCTGGCGTCCGGAATCTCCGGCGGCCGGTCGTAGTCTTCGGCCATCAACCGAGGCCAGTCCCCCTGGTTGTAGCCCGTTACCATCACTCCACAGTGCATTAATGAGTCCTCCTTAAGGTAGGCGCGTTAGGCCGGTGTCCATTGTTGCCGTACCGGCCAGTCGTTGCTAACAGTATAACTATCCCTGCGGACAGACGTAGGGATCGGCAATCGCTGGCCAGGTAACCCGCTTGCAATGATCGCACGGGCGGGGGACCGACTGGCCGAGAGTCACGCAGACTGACGCCTTGGGTTTGCGCCACTCCTTCATCAGGTTGAGGGAAAAGCGGGCGGTAGGATAACATGGCTGATTGTCGGCCAATGCGGAACGCAGGGCATTGCCCAACGACCATTTGTGGCGAGGTTAATTCGGCTGGTCGGTCTCCCGTAAGGGATTAGGGAACAGGCCGGGCACAGGCTGCAATTGAATTCGATGCAAGGATTGATCATCCTGATGCTGGGGCTGTTGACCGTCCTGGGATGTGCGTCTTCCCAGGACGGTCCGGCGTTCATTGGTCCCGGACCCGATCCGGAGCCGGCTGTAGTATCCATCGGCGGCACCACCTACGCTGTTGACCTGGCTATTACGCCAGAGGAGCGTCAGCAGGGACTGTCCGGGCGGGAACATTTGCCGCAGGACGCAGGTATGCTGTTCGTGTTCGAGGATGAGCGAGAACTCCACTTCTGGATGAAGGAGATGCACTTTCCCCTGGACATCATCTGGATCGATGGGCAGTGCAGCCTCGTGGATGTCTCCGCAGATGTACCCACGCCTCCGCCGGACGCCGACAACAACCAGATTCCGCGCGTGCAGTCGCCTTCCCCTGCACGGTATGTGCTGGAGGTCAATGCCGGCGAAGCGGCACGCAACGGGCTCCGGGCAGGCGACACGGTAGAATTCCTGGGAGCCATAGCCGGTCAGCATGGCTGCTGAAACCGGCTCCCCAATTATTAACAGAGGGTAGTGAACCACATGGACATTCTGGTATCCGGTTCCATGGCATACGATCGAATCATGAAATTCAGTGGTCGGTTCAGTGACCATATCCTTCCCGACCAGCTGGACAACATCAACATCAGTCTTGCGGTCGACAGCCTGACGGAACATATCGGCGGCACCGCAGGGAACATTGCCTATTCCCTGTCGCTGCTCGGGGAGAAGCCCCGGATCCTGGCCGCCATGGGCCGCGACTACCACCGGTACTTTGCGTGGCTCATGGAGCGAGGGATCGGCACGGGGGATATCCATATAGTCGACGAGGAACTGACGGCAGGGGCCTACATCACCACCGACCTGGATTCCAACCAGTTCACAGGGTTCAATCCCGGAGCAATGAAGCACCAGGCCGGGTTTTCCTACGACGGAGTCGATCCTTCGGACACCATGGCCATTGTCGGACCGGGTAACCTGAACGATATGATGGAATTCACTGCCAGAAACAGCGAGTTGGGTATCTTCACCATATTCGATCCCGGCCAGTCGCTGCCAATCTGGGAGACAGCGTCGCTGGCGCGCTGCATCGAGCAGTCCAACATGCTGATATGCAACGAATACGAGCTGGGACTGATTTCCAACAGCACCGGACTGGCCAATGACGACCTGGCGGTAATGGTGGAACACCTGGTGGTAACCAGGGGAGAGGATGGCGCAGATGTGTACAGCGGAGGGACGAAGGAGACGGTCCCGGTGGTAACGGCGGCGGCGGTCGACCCTACCGGCGCGGGCGACGCTTTCCGGGGCGGGCTGATCAAGGGACTGGTTGAGGGCGTCGGCATTAAGCGGGCGGTCCAGATGGGAACTGTCTGCGGATACTACGTCGTCCAGGTGGAGGGTACCCAGACCTACAGCTACACGCTGCCCGAGTACGAGGCCAAGCTGGTGGAGTGCTTCGGCTCATAGGGAATGATGTCCCGCCGACGTCGCCAGCATCGGGATCGCCGGACCATATAAGGTACTGCGGCTTCCAGAAATCAATCAGGCCCGGACATATTCATCCGGGCCTTCACTGTATCCTTATATCAGCCTGGTATCCGCCGGGCTAACGATGGCAGCATCCGCACGAACGCACGCTGCTCAGCTTGGTCCGCTTGGCTGCTGCCAAAGCCAGGGACTCTGTTCCAAACGGGCCGTGCCATACGCTGTTCTGCGTGGCTCCCCTGTTCTGCTCCTTTGCCGAACCGCAGCCCACGCGGTGAACAACCGCGCTGTTGCGTGGCTTGTCCTCCAACACCAGGAAGTTCATTGTTCGTCCCCCCCAAGCAACTCAGCTACGCCGTTGCAATTGGTCAAGTATTGACCCGTGCCTCGGGCAAGTCAAAGTAGTGAAGACAATCACACTATTGTTCATGCAGGGATTCTCCCTCATCCCATGAACGACCGGACCGGTGGCATTCCGGTCTGTCCCTTGTCCTGACGCATTGCCCCCTGTACATCCTTTCGATACAATCTGCGAGGCGCTCCGGCATGAACATTGGGGGAGCGCTCGCTCACTCCAATTTCCGGGACCGCTCGATTGACTTCTGATGCCACATTCCCCACCCCGATGCCCCACGGGCCGCTGGACGGCGTGAAAGTCCTGGACCTCAGCGAGGATATCGCGGGGTCGTTCTGCGCTCGGTTGCTTGCCGACTACGGCGCCGAGGTGCTCAAGCTGGAGCCGCCCGCCGGTGCCGCGCTGCGCCGGATGCCTCCATTCTTCGGGGACGACCCGCACCCTGAGAAGAGCCTTTTCTTCCTGGCGATGAACCTGAACAAGAAGTCAGCCACCATCAGCCTCAAGACCGAGGCGGGCCGGGCCTTGTTCCGGGAGCTGATACCGCACGTGAACGTGGTGGTCGAGAGCTACAAGCCGGGATACCTGGCAGACCTGGGTCTAGGGTATGAGGCGCTGGAGGAGATCAACCCCGGGCTGGTGCTGACGTCCATCACCCCCTTCGGACAGACCGGGCCGTACAGCCAGTACGCCGGCGAGGAGATCGTCAACTACGCCATGGGCCTGATCATGAGCATCAGCGGGCAGCAGGGGCGCGAGCCGCTGAAGCACGGCGGGTTCCAGGCGCAGTACGAGGGCGGGCTGAACGGCGCGGCAGCCACGGCCATGGCGCTGTTCATGCAGGGCAACACCGGCGAGGGCCAGCACATCGACGTGTCGATCACCGAGTGCGTGGCATCGACCATGATGGCTACGCAGACCATGTACCCATTCATCGGCGCCACGCAGCCGAGGCGCAGGCCGTCGGGCAGCAACTTCGGCCACCCGATGGCGTGCGAGGACGGCTGGATCATCGTGCAGACGGGGGGCGGCGCGACCTGGGAGACTATCGCCAACTTTTTCCGCGACCCGCGACTGCACGAGGAGCGGTTCACCGACACCGCCGAGCGCAACCGCAACGGCGAGGAACTGGACCGCATCGTGCTGGAGTCCATCAGCGAGCGGGGCAAGTGGGACCTGTTCACCGAGGCGGCCAACTCGCGGATGCTGTTCGGGCTGGTGCAGACGCCCTCGGAGCTGGCGGAGTGCCCGCAGCTGGAGTCGCGGGACTTCTACCGCGAGGTGGACCATCCGGTCATCGGCAAGATCAGGGTACCGGCGGCGCTGTTCAACCTGTCGCTGACTCCGTACCAGTACCTGATGCCCGCGCCGACCCTCGGTCAGCACAACCGGGAGATCTACGTCGACGGGCTGGGCTACTCGATGAAGGAGTTGTCGGTGCTGCGGCAGACGGACTCGATCTGATGGCTACTGTTTCCAAAGGCAAGCTGCCCCTTGAGGGGATCCGGGTTTTGGACTCGACCTATGTGTTCGCGCTGCCCTACGCTGGCGGGCTGCTGGCGGACATGGGCGCCGAGGTCATCAAGGTCGAGGGGCCAGGCCGCCCCGACGTGACACGCACCGGCGGGTACTCGGGGGTGTTCGCCGAGAACGATATTGGCGAGGACTGGTGGAACCGTCCCTCGACCTACAACCTGATCCACCGGGGCAAGCAGTCCATCACCCTCGACATGACCGACGAACGGGGCCGCGACCTGTTCAAGGAGCTGGTGACGGTCTCCGACGTGGTGATGGAGAATTTCACACCGCGAGTGATGCGCAGCTGGGGGCTGGACTATCCCAACCTGCGCAAGCTGCGTCCCGACGTGGTCCTGGTATCGAACACGGGCTACGGGCACGGCGGCGGGCCGTACTCGGGCTACCCGGCGCAGGCCACCACGCAGGAGGCGACCCACGGGCACTGCTGGGTCACCGGCTACCCCGGCGAGGGTCCGGCCAAGGCCGGGGCCTCGTTCGTGGACTTCCTGTCGACCTGGACGGCGCTGTTCGCCATCGGGGCGGCGCTGCGCTACCGGGCCCGCACCGGGCTGGGCCAGTGGGTCGACATGGGCATGTACCAGGCCGGCGTGATGTTCCTATCGGAGTACATCCTCGACGCCACGGCCAACGGGCGCGAGGGCGGCCGCATCGGCAACCGGCACCCGTGGCGGGCGCCGCAGGGCTGCTACCCGGCGGCGGGCGACGACCATTGGATCACGCTGTCGGTGGGCGACGACTCGCAGTGGCGGTCGCTGTGCCAGGTGATGGGTCAGCCGGAGCTGGCCTCGGACCCGCGCTTCGCCTCGCTGCTGGGACGACGGGAGAACCACGACGCGCTGGACGAGATCATCGCGGCGTGGACGTCGGGCCGGGACCGCTACGACTCCATGCACGCGCTGCAGGCGGTGGGCATCCCGTCGGGGCCGGTGCTGACCGGACGGGACATCCACTACGACCCCCACTTCAAGAGTCGCAACTTCCTGGAGCGGGTGCAGTACCCGCCGGAGCGCAAGCTGGGCGAGCGGATGTTCCTGAGCCGCCCGTACAAGTTCTCCAAGAGTCCGCTGCACATCCAGGGGCCCTCGCCGGCCTTCGGCCAGCACAACGAGCCGGCGCTCAAGGACCTGCTGGGCGTACCGGACGCGACCTACGAGCAGCTGGTGGAGGACGTGGTGATCACCTCGGTGCCAACCACCGGCGAGCCGTCGCCAGTGACGCCGCAGCCCGAGGCGCTGGAGCGGGGCGTCATCGCCGCCTACGACCCGGACTACCGCGAGCGGCTGGGCCTGTCGGAGTAGGCTTCGACGGCCTGCCGCCTTGCCCCGGAACGTCTGACGCACACGGCCTCTCTCAACGCTGAGTACGCGGAGAGTTCCGCCGAGACCGCAGAGGTTTTGATTGCCGGGGTCATCTGCGCGGGGTTCGCCCCGCTTACGCCACCGGGCAGCCGCGAGGGCCGGACCTGCGAAAGTTGCCTGGATGCCCGCGATTCTTGACTGAGGCGAAGGCTGGGCATAAGCTAGTCATGAGGGCCCGTAGCTCAGTGGTAGAGCAGTCGGCTCATAACCGACTGGTGGCTGGTTCGATCCCAGCCGGGCCCACTCGTAGCCTACCTTGGCAACACCAGCCTCACTGCAATAGTTGGCAAACTGATTCATGCCTTGCCGCTATTTCCCACATGCATTCAATTGGTTATTCGCAAGGATGCGAATAGGGCGTCTATTTCCGTTTCGTTTCCGTCCTCATCCTCATTTTCATCATCATCATCATAAAAAAGGTCAGATAATTCATCCTCGTCAGGTTCATAGTCATTTCGTAATTCCTGAACCCGGTTTTCAACGTCCTCTTCCAACTGAGAAATGTCAATTCCCATTGCACTAGCTACCTCGCTGATTGAGGACATCTCTACTTCAAGTGAATCAGGGTCGGAAATCTCCTCAAGAAGCCATTCTTCCTGAGATCCAAGGAAGTCCTCAAAATCACGACTCCAAGATCCTAAGCCGCGGTGAGGATCTTTGAAATGGTCTGGGCTCATCTTGGCCAAAGAGACCAACGCCTCAAAATCCTCCAGTTCATTTAGCCTACCAGAAATGAAACCCAAGAGGGCCCCTCTGGCTTCAATAAGAAGTTTCTCCCGGATTGAATCACGAAACCTGGAAGCTCGATTCAACAGTTGGATTCCATCGCCAGGCGACCCTCTCCCCGCGTTCCAAGACTCAATCGTCGCAGACAACATCGAATTTGCAGAGATAGCTACCTCATGGCTAGTTGGGTGTGCGGCCGACATAGCAAATAGAAAAGCAGTCCTTCGTTCCAGACTTACCTGTTCCCGCTCAAAATACTCGGATCCACCAACGTCGACGACTTTTTGTAGTATTGGGCTAGAGCTGTCAATCAACCGAAGTGCCCGGGTCGCAACTGCCTCCCAATCGATTACCTTTCGCACTCGAGATCCTAGACGCCCCCGGGAGAGGAACATCCTGTGAGACAGGTTGGCATGATTCGAGCCCTCATACAAGATTTCACATTGTTCGAAAAATACCGCACCCTCCAGCAACGCAGCTGCTTCTCCCGGAATTGTTTCCAGCCGCGCCCACAGGAAATCCCGCACAGAGGGATCTCTAATCGCGACAAGTCGTTCTGGACTATCGGTCCCAGGCTTTGCCTCTTTAATGTCTATAAATGTGCCTTCAATCGTGCTGACAGAGTCCATGAATTTGCCGGGATCAAAATCCTTGGGTGCCATTCCTTGAACAGCATATCGCAAGTCCTCTAGTAACACCGAGGTCGGAAGACTCGCAATGGCACGCAGGATATGACGGGCCATCTCTGATAGATTTTTGAAAATGCTGTCCCAAAGAGCCGTCGGGTTTTCGAGCGCAGCAAAGAGCTTGGAAACAAACTCACCTGGACTGAGTGCGTCCACATTTTGCAGTCTTACAGCATGGTCTATTACTCTGGGATTATAGTTGCGATGACGTATTACATCCCAATATTTTTTTCCGGAAAGCAATGCGGTCTTCAAATTCTGAGGAAGTTCTGAAAAGAATAGGTGGTTATATAGAATCTGACCTCGGATGAGATTAGTATAGTCTTCAAGTGAAACGATACTCTTTGTAGTCGCTAAATCTATTTCTGTTAGCCTCTCGTAGCGTTGAATTGCTTCGGACAGAATATATTCCCTGGTGGTCAGGATAAATCTCTTGTTGTCGCTACTCCGAACGCGCTCCAAAAACGCTGCCAATCGCGATTCTGCGTTCGTCTGCAGCCTTAATTCACCATACGTAACGCGTCCAAGAAAATCATCGAACAAGAACACTTGTTTAATATCTGTCCGCCAAGCTCGTTCAGCTTCGCTTACATCACCAGAGATTGCGATTTGTTGGTAATTCAAATGTGCGTAGCCAGCCAATAAAACGTGGGCAAGCATGGTCTTGCCGATACCGGGAGCACCTGAGATTATGCACACGTGACTGCTTTTCAAGATGTCTGATGCACGGCGAGCGCTGGCATTGTTAACCCACAATCTCAGTTGGCGTTTTGCCCGTTCCAGAACATCATCACTTCGATTAAATATGTCGCTGTTTAGTAGGGCATCCAGTGCCTCGGTACTTGTGAGCCACAATTTAATGTGGCGACGCTCTACTTCGGTATGTCGAGCCAATAGTCCCGAAATGTCTTGCTTTCCGTAGACATCTGCAGAGGATTTTATCCATGGGTGCAAGGCCTCGATGATTTCCTCTTTGCGATGCGGGGTCAATTTGACTGAAGTCATCAAGATGTATCGCTTTGGGGCCAACTTCCGGATCTTGGAAAGTTCGATCCTTTTCAATTGACTAAGAAGACCTGTATAGTCATCCTCAGCCCATCGTTTACATTGTGCTACGAGGGTGCAGCTTTCTCCGTCTACAGGTCCGGCGTAACGGATGTCTATACCTTCATCTGGCCCTGGAGCGAACATCTCAAGAGAAAGCCCTAACTCTACCTGCAAGAGATCGCGGCACAATTCCTCGAATTCAAAGGGAGATATTTCAGAGAATCTGTAATTGGGCAAATTACCTCCTCCTACTCTTTGGGAATTCTCACTGTCACACCGCCAGCGTCTTCTAGTAATGCCTAGATAGAAGCAACCAATATTGAGGGTATCGATTCTGCGCTAGCTTAATCCCAATATCTGCAATAGTGGCCTCAATATAATAGGTGAACTCTACCATATGAGGACTACGGCCGTACAGTGATGAGGATGCATGGAAGAGTGTTTGGTCAGTACGCGCTTGATGGTGTCGAAGTCGGCATTGCAGCACAAAGCTATGGGGCCGCAGGGGACGATTGCCTCGGCGACCCCTTTTTGCTGACGCTCTCAGCTTCCTCTCTTGCGGGGGCAGGCTCTAATGCTCTCCCGGACGAAAAGAGAATTTGGCAGACTATATTCTAGGGAGCGCGGTCCACCTAACTGGTCAAAACCAAGAACCTTTTCGATCGGATTCACCTTAGCGGTGTGGTCGAGCCTTTTCCCGCCGAAACCAATTTTCAGGCCGCAAATGTTTACCCCTCCCCCATCGCGGCCAGGCGCTCGGCTACCTGGTCGGGGGTTACGTCCTCGATGTGGGTGGAGATGGACCAGTGGTTGCCGTTGGGGTCGGTGATGCGGCCTAGGCGGTCGCCGTAGAACTGGTCGGCGGGCTCGGCGACGGAGGTGGCGCCGGCGGCCAGGGCCTGGGCGTAGACGGCGTCGCAGTCGTCGACGTACAGGTGGATCAGGGTGCTGGTGGGCGGCCACTCGGGCGGCAGGGCGTCGGAGAGCATGATGGGGACGCCACCGACCTCGACCTCGGCGTGGCCGATGCCACCCTCGGGCATGGGCATGCGGAAGCGCTCGACGGCTCCGAAGGCGCTGACGAGGAAGTCGATGAATCCGGCGGCGCCCTCGACTATCAGGTAGGGCGTAACGGCGGTGTAGCCGTCGGGGATGGGCTTGACGTCGGGCATGGCGGCTCCTGCGGGTCCTGGCGCGTCGCGCGCGGGTGAGTGCTGGGATGGTATAGGAACAGGCGGGGCGGCCACAAGGGGGACGGTTCACCACAGAGTGCGCAGAGGCCACAGAGTTTTCGGGGTCCGGTTTCGGGGTCCGGTGTTGTACAACAGCAGGGGCAGCCACAAGGGCTGCCCCTACATTGTTTGCTGGCAATCCGGCGCGTTGCCGGATCAGGATTGCCGGCTACTGGCTCGGTGGCGCCGCCAGGGCGGCAGCGGTAGTTAGCTGAACTTGCATCAACTCGTCGTCGGTCATGCAGCCGTACTGCTCGTTTCCGGCGGCGGTGACTTCGACGAACTCGTCGGCGGGCATTGCCATAATGCCTTCGAGGCCCAAGTTGAAGAGTTCGACGTATTCGGGGTTGTCGTTGGCAAAGTCTGTCAGGCAGCTGTGGGTCTCCTCGGTAACCCCCCCAATGGCCCACTCTACGCCGCTGATAAAGATATTAACGTTGGTATCGTGGCTGATGCAGCCGGACGATGGGCTGCCGATGGTGATGGCCTGGAGAGGAGTGGCGTTGACTATGGCGGCCATCTGTTCCGCGGACAGGACGTCGCCTGCGCAGGCTGCCTCCTCTTCGGTCAGCAGGGCAAAGATGTCGGCGCCGGTGGCTCCGGAGACGCCGTCGAGGGCCATCCACATGCCAACCGTAAACTGCCTCTTCTCGTCGTTGGACAGGCAATCGAAAATCCCGATGTTGTAGTCCATGGTAGTCGCGGGGTCGATGGGATCGTCTCCCAGGTGCAGCCCAAGCCGGACGTACACGGCGTCGGGATGAGTCAGGCCGACCTCGGTGATACAACTGCGGCTTTCCGGGGACCATCCGCCAGCCTGCAGGTCCAGGAATGCGACGGCGAGGTATATCACGTTGTCCTGCTCCAGACAGTTGAACAACGGGGCTGTCTGGGAAATGTCGCCGGCAGCCATCAGCGTTATGGGAGTGCCCAGAATGAGCTGGTAGAGGGCGTCGCCAACGCCGGTCTGGACGCAGGAGGCTTCCTGTTCGGAAAGAAGGGCCATCAGTTCGCCACCGGTGGTGGACTGGGTGATGACGAAGTCCTCCAGCGACATCATGGCCTGCGGCGGGGCGGGCTCGTCAGTGGGCTCAGGCTCCGCCATGGCGGTGGGCTCCGGCGCCTGCGTGGGCGGCGGAACGGGAGTGTTCGTGGGCTCGGGCTCAGGCGTGGCGGTGGGCTCCGGGGCCGGCGTGGGTTCGGCCATCGCAGTTGGCGCCGCCGCAGCGGTGGGGTCAGGAGCGGGCACGGATGTTGCGGTCGGCTCCGGGTCGGACCCGCAGGCGACGAGGAGGAGCATCAGTGCGGCCGTGGATACCAGGATGGCCGCCCAGCGGCCGGCGACGAGTTGAACAAACATAAATACCACCGAAATATAAGAGTGATGATTCTGAGTGCCTTCAAACGCCGCGGTAACACCCAGAGAGCGATCACTGGACATCAGTCCACCACACACACCGCGGCGCGCCTGATTTTACTTGCACAACTGACGTGACTTGTGAAATATATGTAAGAGAATTGTGCAACTTGTGTAAGTGAAATTGGCCGCCCGAGAAACATGAAACCTTTGTGGCGAGACCACCATGTCTCTAAAGACCCGAGTGCAGTTTAACCTAGGGGGCATACGCTTTTCACCACAAAGATTGCCGGGGATCCAAAGATTTCTCACCCGCCTCCAAATCACACCAGCATGGCCTTGTTGGTAGTCTTGTACCGAAACAGGCGTTAAAATGGCGATGGAGGCGGCTGAAGGGATCCTTGTGACGTGGATTGGCTCCCGGGCTGCTGTCCGGGAGTTTTCATTTGAGGGGCGGTCCATTGGCTACTGCAGAGGTCAACCAGCATGTGCGATACGAGCCGGAGGAGAGACCTCCCGGCGCGATAACTGTAGGCCTTGGCGTGCAGGCCGGGGTGATCACCCTGCCGGCCATCGTGATCGGCGTGGTGATCGTGGTGAAGGCTGGCGGCGGATCGGACGGCTACCTGGCGTGGGCGGCGTTCGCGGTGCTGTTGGTGAGCGGGTTCACCACGCTGGTGCAGGCGGTGCGGTTCGGACGCATCGGGTCGGGGCACGTACTGATCATGGGGACGTCCGGGGCGTTCTTTGCGGTGTGCATTGCGGCGCTGCTGGAGGCGGGCCCGGCGACCATGGCCAGCCTCGTGGTGGTGTCGTCGCTGTTCCAGTTCCTGCTGGCGGCCAAGCTGTCGCTGCTGCGGCGGATATTCACGCCGGTGGTAGCCGGGTCGGTGATAATGCTGATCACGGCGACGGTGATGCCCGCCATCTTCCCGCTGCTGGACGCCGTTCCCGAGGACACGCCGTCATTTGCCGCGCCGCTGGTGGCGGTGGTATCGCTGGCGGTGCTGTCGTTGGTGATCCTCAAGGGGTCGCCGGCGCTACGGCTGTGGGCACCGATAGCCGCCATAGTCGTGGGGTGCATCCTGTGCCTGCCCTTCGGAATCTACGACGCGCAACCCATCATCGACGCACCCTGGTTCGGGATGCCCGGATCGTCCTGGCCAGGGCTTGATCTCACTCCCGGCGTGGAGTTCTGGGCTCTGCTGCCGGCCTTCGTGGCTGTGACGATTGTTGGTGCCATCGAGACCGTCGGCGACGGCGTGGCGATTCAGCGGGTATCGCGACGCCTGCCGCAGGCGACGGACTTCCGCGTGGTTCAGGGGTGCCTGAACGCGGACGGGCTGGGGAACCTGCTGTCGGGGATCGCGGGCACGCTGCCCAACACGACGTATTCCAGCAGCATTTCCATCACCGAGGTCACGGGCGTCGCGGCTCGCCGGGTGGGAGTGGTCATCGGAGTGACGCTGATGGTCCTGGCTTTCTTCCCGAAGGTGGCGGCTATACTCATCGCCATTCCGGGGCCCGTGATTGCGGCGCACGCGACAGTGTTCCTGGGGATCCTGTTCGTACAGGGGATGCGCATCGTAATCGGCGACGGCATGGACCACCGGAAGGCGACCATCTGCGGGCTCACGTTCTGGGTGGGCGTGGGGTTCCAGAACGGATGGATCTTCCAGGACCAGCTGGGGGACGGGTTCCTCGCCGTGCTGCTGGGCAACGGGATGACGGCGGGAGCCATCACGGCGGTGCTGCTGACGCTCTTCCTGAACCTGGCCGGAAGCCGGCAGAGGCGGCTGCGGGTGCCGCTGAAAGGGGAGTCGCTGGGCGAGATCGACGGATTCCTGCGGCAGTTCGCGCGTCGGGCCGGATGGAACGAGGCCTCGACGGAGCGTCTGGCGTCGGCTGGCGAGGAGGCGCTGTCCGTACTGCTGCAGGAGCACCGGGACGAGGAGTCGCCGCTGCGGCTGACGGTGTCCGTGCGTCCCGAGGACGGCGCTGCTGAGATGGAGTTCGTGACGTCGCTGGAAGGCGAGAACGTTGAGGACCAACTGGCCTACTTGAGCGCCCTGCCGCCGGTGCCGGACGAGCGTGAGGTGTCGTTCCGGCTGCTGCTGCACTACGCGTCATCGGTGAGCCACCAGAAGTACCACGGGGTGGACATCATCACCGTGCGAGTGGACAGCACTCGGTAGTCGGAACCGGGGTTCGTGTTAAGGGTGTGTCTGGTGTTTCGAGGCGTTGGCGCGGGGAAGTCTGAACTGTGATTCGTTTGATTCCAGTGATGGACGTGATGGGGCGGTTCTGATGTTGCGAGCCGTTGGCGTTGGGATGTCTGAACTGTGATTATTTGATTCCAGTGATGGGCGTGATGGGGGGTCCTGGTGTTTCGAGCCGTTGGCGCCTTAGCAGTTCCCCGAATTCGGGTTTACTGGGGACCCTCTCGCCCTGACTCTCTCCCGGAGTGAGAAGGGGCTATTCGCAGAGTCCAGTGCGATTGAGTGCTACAATCCGGCCAGAGCCGAGATTGGTAATAGGCCGGAGGTGGAACGATGGTACTGGCAGGTCAGCAACTTGAGACGGGAATGATCCAGTATGCCAGCCGCGACGGGACGATGATCGACGCGCTGTACAGCCGTCCGGCGGAGCCGGGCAACTATCCCGCCGTGATCGTGACCATGGAGGGGATGGGGCTGATGGACCACCACAAGGACATCGCGGTGCGGTTTGCTGGCCGCGGGTTCCTGGCCATCGCGCCGGACCTGTACACGCGGGAGGGCACGCCGGAGCCGGAGAACGTGCTGCCCACGCTGTTCGCCAGCCCGGACTCGCGGGCGATGGACGATCTGGACGGGGCGGCGGTGTTCCTCAAATCGCAGGCGCACAGCAACGGCAAGGTGGGCATCATCGGGTTCTGCTCGGGCGGGCGGTACACGCTGATGATGGCCTGCACCAGCAGCAACATCAACGCGGCGGTTGACTCGGCGGGCGGGCACATCGCGGACCAGGAGATCACGGAGCTCAGGCCGAAGAACCCCATCGACATGGTCGCCAACCTGTCGTGCCCTCTGCTGGCGCTGTTTGGCATCGAGGACCAGAACCCGACGCCGGAACAGGCAGAGCGCCTGAGGGCGGAGCTGGACAAGCACGGCAAGACGTACGAGTGGGTGATGTACGACAACGCTGGCCATGCGTTCTTCGCGGACTACCGCCCCAGCTACCGCGCCGCGCCAGCCCAGGACATGTGGCACCGCGTGCTGGAGTTCTACGGCAAGCATCTGGCGTAGGGTGTAGGGGGGTCCGCCGTAAGTGTGGCTGGGCGCGCAACTGGCAGAATCAGCAGTATCGATGCGGGGCGTACGATGGTGCGCCCCGTCCTGTTTTATGACGCCATGCCTCCTAATCGATTGGCCAAGATATAACTCCCACTACTATCTTTATACGCGCAGTTGCATCTCAGTGGGTCACTGCGGATAATCCGCACACCGAAAATGCCACCTGATATTCCGGATCGGGAGTCGGTATATGGAACAGTCAAATCGCCTCTACTTCGGAGACTGCTTGGACGTGATGAGAGAGTTTGTCCCAAGCGAGTCTGTTGATCTTGTCTATTTGGACCCGCCTTTTAATTCCAAGCGCCTCTACAACGCTTTTATAGGTGGTGCACAATGGGTGGCGTTTGATGATACGTGGCAATGGTACGAGGCGGTTGGCGACTTTCACGAGGTAGCTGGAAAGCCTGCCTATGGCAAGTTGATGGAGGGACTCCGACTGATGTTGGGAGAAGGTCCCCAACTGGCGTACCTGTCGTACATGGCCAATCGGCTTGTCGAATGCCGTAGGGCCCTGAAGCCTACGGGTTCAATCTATCTGCATTGCGACCCCACCATGGAGCACTATCTCAAGGCTATTATGGACGGAATCTTTGGTGAGAAATTCTTTCGTTCTGACATCAGCTGGCGTCGCACCAATGCTCACAACGACGCTAAGCAAGGCCGCAAACAATACGGGAATGTGCGTGACACCATATTGTTTTACACCAAGGGCGGCAAATGGACTTGGAACTGGCTCTATACCGACTACAACGAAGAATACGTCGATTCATTCTACAAATACATCGAATCACACACTGGCAAACGATACCGTATGGATAATCTAACCGCCGCAAAACCTGGGGGAGACACGAGCTACTTGTGGCGGGTCAAACGACCCTTGGGAGGCGAATGGCAAGCGGATCTGGACGCCGAATTCGAGGAACCCCGAGTTGGGTGGGAATATAAAGGCATGCCACCATACAAGGGCCGATACTGGGCCTATTCCCATGACAATATGGCCACAATGGAAGGGGAGGGACGCGTCGCTTACAACCAGAACGGTATGCCCAACTACAAGCGTTATCTGGACGAGATGCCGGGTGTCCCACTCCAGAACGACTGGACGGACATACGACCTGCCTCTAAATCAGAATCAATCGGCTACCCAACTCAAAAGCCCGTTGCCTTGCTGGAAAGAATTATTGCCGCTAGTAGCAACGAGGGCGATGTTGTCCTCGATCCGTTCTGCGGATGCGGAACGACTATTCACGCGGCTCAAAACCTGAACCGTCGTTGGGTGGGAATTGATATTTGCGTCAACGCCTGTAAGGTCATAGAAGAGAGAATATCGGGTCATTTCGACAGCCTATGGTCCAAAGTAGAATTCATCGGAATGCCCAAGACCCGAGACGATGCGCAGTACTTAGCGTCAAGCGATCCGTTTAGGTTTGAACGATGGGCAGCATCCCTAGTTGATGGGATGGAGGCCAATAAGAAACAGACCGGTGATAAGGGAATAGACGGATGGGGACGCATTCCGATCAAGAAAGGCCACTTCATCGACGTAGTGTCCCAGGTCAAGGGTGGGAACACTAACCCCGGTCAGGTCCAAGCATTCAACGGTGCACGGCTGCAGGCTGGAGCGGAATTGGGTATTTTCACTTGCTTTGAAGAAAGAGTGTCCGTAAACATGAAGAACGCAGCGGCTAATGCTGGCAAATTCATGCACGTGCCGGTGATTCAAATCTATACTATTGAGGACTACTTCGCGGGCAAGAAGCCATCCATGCCGGTTCCCGCCTGATCTGAGTGACACAAGTCCATTGTCAATTTGCTCTGTTAGCAAGGACTCCAAAGGCTTGGTCAGCCTCGATTTACCGCCCCGCCTCCAGCCGGTACACCCCCTCGGCTTGCGAGAGCAGGTACAGCTCGCCGGCGTTGTCTTCGGCGAAGGACATTATGCGGACGCCCGTGTCGGCTAGCTCCTTGTGCTCGGTGACCTGGCCGTCCTCGTATCTGAGACCGTAGACTTTGCCGCTGCAGAAGTCGCCGTAGATGTAGGCTCCGCGGAACCAGGGAATGGCGTCGCCCCGGTAGACGTAGCCGCCGATGACGGAGCAGGGGCGGCCGTCGAGGGAGTACTCCCAGACGGGCGGGATGGTGCCCCGGCGGTCGCAGTTGTCGCGGGGGCGGAAGCAGTGGTTGCCCTCGAGGATGTTCCAGCCGTAGTTGCCGCCTCGTTCTATGATGTCGATCTCCTCCCACTCGTTCTGTCCGACGTCGCCGGTCCACAGCTCGCCGGTCTCGCGGTCGAAGGAGAAGCGCCAGGGGTTGCGCAGGCCGTAGGCCCAGATCTCGGGGCGGCCTCCGCCGTCGGCGAAAGGGTTGTCGGGCGGGATAGCGTAGGGCTGCGCGGCGGTGGACTCCGAGACGTCGATGCGGAGGATGGAGCCGAGTAGCGTCGAGGTGTCCTGGCCGTTGCCCTGCGGGTCGCCCGCTGCGCCGCCGTCGCCGAGGCCGATGTAGAGGTAGCCGTCGGGTCCAAAGGCGATCTGTCCGCCGTTGTGGTTGGCGTAGGGCTGTTCGATCTCCAGGATGACCAGCTCCGATTCCGGGGCGATTTCCAAGTTGTAGTTGAACCTGGACACCACGGAGCGCCGGGGGTTGGTCGCCGAGTAGTGGAGGAAGAGGTGGCGGTCGTTGTGGGGCGAGAGGGCGATGCCGAGGAGGCCCTCTTCGGAGGCGCGGCTGCTGACCCGGTCCCGGAGGTCCAGGGGTTCGGGGATAAAGATGTGCTCCTCGGTCAGCTGTTCCTCGTCGAGGACCAGGATGCGTCCAGCCTGCTCTGTAAGGAGGAAGCGGCCATTCATGGCCTGGACAAGGTTTGTGGGAGCGGAAGCGCTGGCAGGCTGTACCTGCTCCAGGCGCAGGGACTCCAGCCGGGGCGTGTCGGATGTGGCGGCAGACGGCGTGCTCGGGACCTGCGTCGGTGGAGCGGCAGAGCACCCCGCGAGGACGGCGGTCAGCAGGAGCATGAGGACGGAGATTGCGGCCATGCCAATAGTATGGCATATCTGTGGTGCCCAGTCGGCATCGTCCGGGAGGATGTTTCAGCAGGGGATATAATGGGGGCGATTCTCCTCAATTCCGGGATGCTCGGGAGTAGCGTGGTGTTGAACGTAAGACTGGCAACGAACGAGGACCGGGACGAGGTGCTGACGCTGGTACGGGGCCTCCTGTTCGAGCTGGGCGGAAATCCGGCGTCAGCCCAGGCATTGTACGGTGTGTTCCGTTCGCTGGTATCCGGCGGAGGCGGGTTCATCGTCCTGGCCGAGGTGGACGGCGTGCCGCGGGCCGTATGCACGGCATCGTACACCACCGCGCTCCGGACGGCCGGCCGCTACTGCATCCTGCAGGAGATGTTCGTGGAATCGGAGTCGCGGGGCTCCGGCGTGGGGCAGGCCGTCATCGAGTTCGCGCTGGAGCACGCGGCTGACAACGGCTGCGAGGTGGTGGAGCTGGGGACGCCCAGACGCGGGAGCCGGCAGATCGAATTCTACGAGCGGAGCGGGTTCGAGAACGTCGGGGCCCGCATGCGATGGCGGACGAGCGAAAATAGGTACCGTTAGACCGGAAAAGACACGTTTCGGAAACCGGTCGCACAGTTGGAGAGTTAGCCCCCACCCCAACCTTCCCCCCTGCGAGGGGAGGGAGCTGCTTTCAAACGTCTAATTCCCTGACAAGGGAGCAGCAGGTCTCCTCCAGGGAAATTTCGAGCTGATAAAGACGAGGACATGATGAGCGCTGTCGACCACTGGCGGCAGATGATTCTGCAGGAACACGCGCAGACGGACCGGATTCGCGGGCCGCGTCCCACCGACCACTGGACGCAGCTGGCCAGGAACTTCAAGGACGATCCGCACCGCATCGGTGACGAAATGGTGGATGGACTGCGGGCGCGGGTGAAACCGGGAGAGACGCTGATCGACGTCGGCGCCGGAGGCGGACGCCTGGCCCTGCCCCTGGCGCTCACCTGTAGCCATGTCCACGCTGTTGAGCCTTCCCCCAGCATGTGCGACGTGCTGCGGGAGACCGCTGAGGAGTCCGGCATCGCGAACGTGTCGGTAACGCAGGCCACCTGGGAGGACGCCTCGGTGGAGCCCGCCGACGTGGTGCTGAGCAGCCACGTGGTCTACGTGGTGCAGGAAATCGAACCGTTCATTCGCAAGCAGGAGAGCCACGCCCGGCGGCTGGTGCTGTGCGTGGCCTTCCAGTCTCCGCCCCAGGCCGCCATGGGCGGGTTGTGGGAGCAGGTGCACGGCGAGGAGCGACTGCGACTGCCCTCGCTTCCGGAGCTACTGCCGGTGCTGGAGGAGCTGGGCATCCGGGCGGAGGTCACCGAGCTGGAGCCTCGGCCTGTGCAGACGTTCGAGAGCTTCGAGGACGCTCGGGTGTCACTCAAGCAGCGCCTTTACGTCAAGCCGGATTCGGCTGAGGAGGCGCGGCTGGAG
This sequence comes from Dehalococcoidia bacterium, assembly GCA_965207865.1. GTDB lineage: Bacteria > Chloroflexota > Dehalococcoidia > Lucifugimonadales > UBA3495 > VXOI01. Next base: position 1,044,766 of record CBDBNP010000008.1, on the reverse strand, counting down.
CGGGCGCTGGAGAATTGGCTGCACGAGGTGGACGGCACCTGGCAGGTGAAGAACTCGCAGCCAATCCGGCCCTGCATCGTTGCATGGGAACCGACGAGGTAACGGCCCCGGCCTCTGACGGATGGAAGGTCTCTTGACCCTATAAGCCAGCCGTGGAACTCAAGCCTTAAGCATGATGTAAGCAGGGGACGCCCCTCCCCATCGGCCAACCTCAGGACCGACCGGACCCTCCCCTACAAGGGAGAGGGGACTTTTCAGAAGCTGAACGGCGTCCAGGGCTGCAGGGGGACGGCGAACATGCGGTCGGCGCGGAGCAGCGCGCCAGGGGTGTGCTCGTCTACCAGCCCGGCTCCGGCCAGGGTGGTGAACGTGACCGTGCCGAGGTATGCCGAGGCCAGGCCGGACGTGTCGACAGAAATGTCCGGGGACCCGGCGGCCGTGCTGCAGGCGGCCCCCTCGGGTGCGCCCTCAAGCTTGAAACAGCCATTGTTCCAGGGGCAATGGGAGTCGCTCACCTCGATGGTCAACACGCCGGGCTCAGCGTAAGTGCGCTGCCCGAGTGCCGCTGCGGCGTCGACGATGCGAATCCACACGCCGTCGCGGACGGTGCGCTGCAAGCGACGGGGGTCGGCGAGCATCCAGGGCAGGGGGTCGTCGAGGGGCCGCTTGATGGCCTCGGTCTCGCCCATCAGGTCGATATCGAAGCAGAAGCGCCACAGGGCGGAGGCAGCCTCCCGGGTCACGGCCATCAGGTCGGTCACGGTGATGGTTGGGCGGTTGGAGCGATAGGACACGTAGCCATCGATCCTGCCATCCTGTTCGTAGGCGGCGTAAAACACTCCGCCCCGTCCACGGCCCCTGACACGGGGTTGTGGGTCATGAGCGTCTGGAGCACGGGATTCCTCCTCCCACTTGTGCGGTGGTTTGGGGAATACCCCTGGGCGGCCGGCGGTTACGCGGCGATACACCTCGGGGAGCTTTGTGGCGATTTCGTCAGGCTCAACGAAAACGATTCGTCCGGGTGTTTCGTATCTGCGGGCGTAGGCATTGTGGTGGCGGTCGATCTTCCAGAACTCGTGCTGGGTGCCGACGCCGTAGCCAAACCTGCCATAGATAGCGCTCTCGGAGGCGAACAGCGCGGCGACTGGCTCGCCCCACTCGTACATATCGTTGAACTGGCGGCGCATCATGCGGGACATGATGCCCTGGCGGGTGTGGGTGGGCTGGACCGCGACGTTGGAGACGCCTCCGACGGCCGAATTGCCGCCAGGAATGGACATCTCCAGTTGATGGCACTGGCAGCCGCCGACTATGTTCCGGCCCTCGAAGACTGCCAGCGAACGCGACAGATCGAATTGAGGACGCAAATCCTCGGGATCGTGGTCCAGCCGGTTGCTGTGGGCCCGGGATTCCGCCCGCAACCACTGGAGAAACTCGTCGTCTGTTACGGGCCTGAGTTCCTGCTCCGGCATCTGCAGCGCGCCCCCGTCTCAGTTTACTGCATTGAAGTATAGCGGATTGTGCGACGGCGCCGTATCGCAAGGAATTCACCAGTTGAAATTCTCACGATTTCCGGCGTTTTTTGGTACTTTCTCATTGAAAATGTTGCCGGTTATGTTTTACTATCGTTTTCTATTTTGTCGATTATGCTGACCGATTGGAGGTTGAACCGTGCAAGGGACCGTTTGGAAACTGATATTGCTGACATGTCTGCTGGTCGTTCCGCTGATGCTAGTGGCAGTGGCGTGTGGCGGAGACGACGGGGAAACTCCTGAACCCGAGGCGACAACACCGTCCGGAGCCGCGGTTCCGACGACTGCGGCCGCTACCGAGCAGCCTGACGAGCCGGAAGATACTCCCGCCCCGGCGAGCTCGGACGACCCGTTTGTGATCGGGGTGATGGAGTCGGTCACCGGGCCGGGCGAGACCTACGGGAACGTCGCGGTCCAGGCCAAGCAGATGGCCGTGGACGAAATCAACGCAGCCGGAGGCATCAACGGGCGAGAGCTCAAGCTCGTCGTCGAGGACTCCAAGTGCGCTGCCCAGGATGCGATCACTGCTTACAACAAGCTCACTGACGTGGACGGCGTGAAGATCATCCTGGGAACGTCGTGCAGTGGCGCGATGCTGGGCGCGGCCCCGCTGGCCGAGGCTGATGGAGTCGTTCTGTTCTCCGGCCTGGCTACCAACCCAGACATAGCCAATGCCGGCGACTACATCTTCCGCACGGCCCTGAGTGACCAGCAGGTGGGAATAGACACCGGCAACGTCATGTGGGTCGACGGGGCCCGGACCCTGTCCACCATAACCGAGGCCACCGATTACGCCGAGGGGGTCAGGCGGACCACCGTGGCCCAGTTCGAGAAGCTGGGCGGCACAGTGGCAGCCGAGGAACGCTACGCCTCGGATATCACTGACTTCAGGAGCCAGCTGACCAAGCTGGTGGGCGCCAATCCCGACGCCATACACATTGCATCGCAGTCGGAATTCACCGGCGGAACCATCATCAAGCAGCTGGATGAGCTGGGCTACGACGGGCCGATCTACTCCGAGATCGTTCCGGTCGGGGCCACGGCGCTGGAGATCGCCGGCGACTCGGCGACGGGCGTAAAGGCCATTCTGGCCGATATTGATCCGGGCAACGCCAAGGGGCAGGAGGTCCTGTCCAACTTCAGGGAGCGCTACGACTACGTTACGCTGGCCTGGTACCTCGGCTCGGCCTACGACGACGTTCACATCACCGCCGAGTGTCTCAAGCAGACGAACGACGACCAGGACGCCGACGGCTTCCGCGACTGCCTGTACGACATCACCTGGAGTGGAGCCATCGGTGACAACTACAGCTTCGACGGAGACGGCGAGGTTGTGGGGCTGTCCAACGTGGTGATCGAGGTGCTGCCCACCGGTGAGCGCACCGACGAAAACCAGGGGTATCGGGTCCTTGGTCCGGCCCCAAACGAGGCCATGGCCATGGGATCGACCGTCCCGGAGTCGGATGAGCCGTTCGTGATTGGCGCGATGGACGCCCTGACAGGCGTCGCCGAGTCCTACGGAAACCCGATCCAGCAGGCCAAGCTGCTGGCCGTTGAGGAAATCAACGCAGCCGGCGGCATAAACGGGCGGGAGCTGCAGATCGTTTTTGAGGACTCCAAGTGCGCGGCGCAGGACGCAATCACCGCCTACAACAAGCTGACCGACGTGGACGGAGTGAAGGTCATCCTGGGAACCACCTGCAGCGGCGCGATGCTGGGGGCAGCGCCCCTGGCCGAAGATGAAGCCGTCATTCTCCTGTCGGCGTCGGCTACCAGCCCCGACATCGCATCCGCTGGAGAATTCATTTACCGCACGGCAATCAACGACCTGCAACTCGGCATCGACATCGGCAACACAATGTGGGTCGACGGTGTGCGCCAACTGGCAACGATCACTGAGTCCACGGACTACGCCGAGGGCGCCAGGAGGACTTCGGTGGCGCGATTCGAGGAGTTGGGAGGTGAGGTTGTAGCCGCCGAAGGATACGCCACGGAGACCATAGATTTCCGGAGCCAGCTGACCAAGCTGATCAACGCCAATCCCGACGCTATCTTGCTGGCGGCCCAGGGCGAGGTTTCCGGCGGGACAATCGTGAAACAGGTACGAGAACTCGGCTATGAGGGCCAGATCTATTCAGAGGTCGTGCCGACGCAGCCCGACGCCCTGGCCATCGCCGGAGACGCGGCCACGGGGCTGAAGGCGGTGGTGCCGGATGAGGACCTGGCCACGAACGTCGGGAAAGACTTCCTGGCAAACTTCGAGAGTCGTTTCGGCTACGTTGCCCCGTTGCCCTGGTTCCAGGGCTCTGCCTATGACGACGTATATATCGCGGCCGAATGCCTGGGGCAGACCCGGGACGACCAGAATTCCATCGGCTTCCAGTCATGTCTCAACACCCTGACCTGGAGCGGAGCCATCGGGGATAACTACGGATTCGACGAGAACGGCGACGTATCCGGTCTGTCCAACGCCGTGGTGGAGATTCTGCCACTGTCGGAGCGGACCGAGGAAAACCGCGGCAAGATGAGGCTGGGCCCCGCGCCAACCCCGTAGTCACTGACCTGTCACTAACGGGAATCGGGCTCAACAACAGCGAATCGGGGCCGGTCAAAGTTCCCAAGACCGGCCCCGTTGCTTTGGGGTAAGGGCGCAAGGGCTGTGGTATTATCGTAACTCGATTCAGGCTGATTCCGTTCCGAGAGGGACGTTTTGCTGGGCCATTCCGCTGGCGAAAGCCGTTTCACGACACATTTCAACATCACACCGACGCGACTCCTGGCCATTGTCCTCATCTTGGTAGCGGTCGCCTACCTGGGCTGGAAAATCAGCGAGTCTCCGACACAGGCGGTGCAGTTCACCTTCAACGGGCTGTCGGTGGGCGCGGTCTATGCACTCCTGGCCATGGGATTCACCCTGGTCTACAGCACGGTATGGTTCTTTGACCTGTACTACGGGGCAGCGGCGGCCATCGGGGCCTACAGTGTCTTCTACCTGAGGTCTTCGGAGACCTTGGCCGGTCGATACGAGGTCAACGAGCACGCGGTCAACGTCGGTTTCGCGATGGTGACCGCGGGAGTGGTGGCGTGGGTGCTCCACACCGCCGTCTACTCGAGGTTGCGGGCAAAATTCGGTCCGGCGGTTCCACTGGCGGGAGTGGGCTTGGTCGCTGGAGGCGTGGGCGCCTACATGGGTTTCGTCCTCACGTTCCCCGGCAACCTGCACCTCGTATTCGCGCCAGCCGTAGGCCTGGCGGCAGCCGCCGTCGTGTTCCTGGCCCTGCAGAAGGTGTATCAGAAGGTGGCGCCAAACGGCGGCTCGTCCGCCTTCCTGCCATTCGCCTTGCTGGTTGCGGCGGCCCTGGGTGCGTGGAGCGCGTTACTGGTCTCCGGCGAGCCCGGGTCCAAGCTGTATCTCAGCTGGGCGGTATCCTGCCTGCTGGCGGGAGTCGTTGGCCTCGCGCTATACCGGGGTCTGTATGTGTACATGCGGCAGCGCTCACGGTCGCCGCTGATCATGCTGGTGGCCTCCCTGGGGATACTGCTGGCAATCACGGCAGCGACGACCATCGTGTTCCAGAGCGCGCCACGACCCCTGCCTGACGTTTTCGGCAGTTCTCCCTGGGACGTCGGCGGCGCATTCATCAAGGGATTCAACGTGTTCACCATCGGTGTGGCGTTGGCCGGGTTCGTGGGGCTGCTGCTCCTCCTGCGGATGACCACGTTCGGAAAAGCGGTGCGGGCAATCGGCGACGACGAGGAAGTCTCGAAGGTGGTGGGCATCAACACCACCGTGATCATCGCCGCCGTGTTCTTCATCGGCGCGATGTACGCTGCCATGGCCGGAATCCTCAGCGGCCACGACACGGCGATACAGCCGAGAATGGGGCTGCTCCTGTTGCTGAAGGGCTGGATCGCGTCGGTTGTGGGCGGGTTGGGCAACATCTACGGCGCCATCGTCGGAGGATTCGCGCTGGGCATGGTCGAGCAGTTCGGCATCTGGGACCTGGCGGGCGAGTGGAAGGACGTCATCTCCTTCGTGCTGCTGATACTGTTCCTGTCGTTCTGGCCCAGAGGCCTGATTCCGAGGATGTAAGTCGGCGCTCCGACTTGCGGTGGACGCAGAATGCGAATGGGTGGCAGTAACATATTCGAGAGGATCAGGGGAGCGCGCGACGCCAGCGGACTGCTGCAGCTTGGGCGGAGCAACATCGAGCTGTGGGCCAACCTGCTGATACTGTCATGGGCCATAGGGTTCATGCTGTGGCAGGGCGCCGGGTTCGCCATCACCATTGCCACAGTCTTCGGAATCTGGGCGATACTGGCCATCAGCCTGAACCTGGTGGTCGGATTCACCGGGCTGCTCTCGGTGGGGCACATCGGTTTCTTCGGCATCGGGGCGTATACCGTGGCCATCCTCACGTCCAACGCACCCTACGAGCAGCTGCGGACCGAGGCCATACCCACCTTCGGCTGGGCATTTTTCGCGGCGCTGCCGGTGGGGGTTGTGCTGGCCGGGCTGGTGGCGCTGGTGGTCGGGGTGGTCTTCAACCGGTTCCGCGACGATATCTTCGTGCTGGTGTCCTTCGGTTTCACAATCATCTCGTTCAACGTGTTCCTGAACTGGCGGAGCGTCACGCGCGGCGCATTCGGCATCCATGAGATTGCGAGGCCGACGGTGGGATCCAATGCGCTCACCGGTGACCTGGAGTTCCTCGGGCTGGTGATGGGGTTCCTGGTCATCGTGCTGGGGATATCGTGGTTCATTGTCACGTCGTCGTTCGGAAGGGTGCTGACGGCCATCCGGGAGGACGAGCAGGCCATCGAGGTGTTCGGATACAAGGCGACGCACTACAAGCTGGCGGTTTGGACCATATCGGCGATGATGGCCGGGCTGGCCGGAGGGCTGTTCTCCAGCTGGACGACGTTCGTGGACCCCAACTCGTTCATCCTGCTGGAGTCCATGCTGCTGGTGGCCATCGTGATCCTGGGCGGGCTCGCGACCATCTGGGGCTCGCTGCTGGGGGCCATGGCGTTCGTGCTGCTGGAGGAGGGGATGCGGTTCATACCGTTCCTGCCCGTTGAGTACGTGGGGCAGTCGCGGCTGGTGGTGCTGGGAGTGATGCTGGTGCTGCTGATGCTGTTCCGTCCGCAGGGGTTGGTCGGGAGGTTCAGGCTGTGAGCGCGGAGAGGACTTACCCCCACCCTAACCCTCCCCCTGAGGGAGAGGGAACTAGTGCTCCGGCCATTGAAACGGTCGATGTATCCAAGCTGTTCGCCGGGGTGCATGCTGTCGACGAGCTGTCGCTGACCATTCCCAGGGAGGGGATGACCAGCATCGTCGGGCCCAACGGGTCGGGCAAGTCGACACTGGTGAACCTGCTCAGCGGCGTGCTTCCGCTGGACGGCGGGATGGTGATCATCGACGGCGTGGGGATGAGGGTCGTGCGCGCCCACGAGAACCCGGACCACAACCTCACGCGGACGTTCCAGGAGGTGCGGCTGTTCGAGCAGATCACGGTCTGGGACAACATCATGGTGGTTCTCACGGCGAGGGGGATGCTGCCGGCCCTCCTGGAGCGGGTGCGGCCATCGCAACGGCAGAAAGCGCAGAGCATCCTGGAGACCGTGGGCCTGTGGGACAAGCGTAGCGAGCTGGCGATGAACCTGTCATACGGGCAGCGCAAGCTACTGGAGATCGGCCGGGCCATGGCCATGGACGTCAGCACGTACTTGTTCGATGAGCCGTTCGCGGGCCTGTTCCCGAGGATGCTGGAGCGGGTTCTCTCCATTCTCAAGCAGATGCGGGAGGACGGGTACAAGATCATCTTTGTGTCGCACAACATGGATATCGTGCGCGAGATGTCGGACCACCTGATAGTGCTGGACAGCGGCAGGCTGCTGGGAGAGGGCGAGCCCGACGAGGTGCTGGGCCGCCGAGAGGTGATCGAGGCGTACCTGGGAGCGTGATCGCGAAGAGACTGTCAGAACTGTGATTCGTTTGATTGCAGGATTTCGCTGATTGACCCCAATTCTGTAAATCCTGATTCTGACATCTACCGTGACGATCGAAAGGTCCTGGGGTTCCCGAGATTGCCGCTCATTGGCAAGATGATTGCGGGATGCAGATATGGCAACGACGGATGGCACCCACTACATACCCGACGACAGCCTGCTGGAGCTGACGGACGTGTCGGTGCGGTACGGCGTGGTGTCGGCGCTGAGCGAGGTGTCGCTGGGGGTGGCGCCGGGTGAACTGGTCGCGGTGATGGGGCCCAACGGCGCGGGCAAATCGACGGTGCTAAAGGCGATCATGGGCCTGGCGCCGGTGGTGGACGGGACGGTCTGCTGGCGACAGAAGCCGCTGCACGCCGCGACTCACGAGATCGTGCGGGAGGGCATCTCCTTCGTGCCGCAGGGCCGCCGGGTTTTCACCCACCTTTCCATCACAGAGAACCTGGAGATGGGGTGCCTGCACCTGAACGACCGGACAGAAAAGCAGCGTCGCCTCGACTCGGTTATGGAGCTGTTTCCGGTACTGTATGAAAAACGCAGGGATCTCGGCAGCCAGATGTCGGGCGGGCAGCAGCAGATGCTGGCGCTGGGCCGGGGGCTGATGGCCAACCCGGACGTGCTCCTGCTGGACGAGCCTACGCTGGGGCTGGCGCCGATCATTGTCAAGGAAGTGTTCGAAAAAGTGTCGGAGATCGGCGACACGCTGGGAACAACAATCATGGTGGTGGAGCACAACATCCGCGGCGTTCTGGCGATCGCGGACCGGGGCTACGTGCTGGACAAGGGCCGCGTGGTCTACGAGGGAACGCCGGACAACATTCGCGACTCGGACATCCTGACCCGCGTGTTCCTGGGCGAGGTAGGGGACGAGGAGGAGGAGCCTTAATTGACATGGATGGACAGGATATACAGGATGGGATTGCGCCGAAGAGGTAATTCTTTTCCTGTTCCGGGTGCCTGGACGTTGTTGATAGAATCTCGATTGACCCAAGGCGCCCGCCTGGGGCGCCCCTACAGCCAAGATGGCGCCGCAATGTAGGGGCAACCCTTGTGGTTGCCCTGCCCTTCTCGGCAAACTGAAGTGCTGCCACATTTATTCCTTGCTTGACACGCCTGTTGGGGCGTGTTTTTCTTTGGCTGCGATAAGGGCCAAAGACAACGATGATTAGAGGAGAGCAGCAATGGCTGAGAGGCTGGTTGGAGTAGCGGTAAGCGGAGCCAGGATCCAGGACATCCAGAGGATGATCGTGCGGGCTGAGGAGTTGGGGATTCACGCGGCGTGGATGACCACCGGCGGCGCACGTCCCGACAGCATCACGGCCTTCGCGGCGTCGGCCGGGCTTACCGAGCGCATCAAGCTGGGGACGTCCATCGTGCCGACCTACCCGCGCCATCCGCTGGTGATGGTGCAGCAGGCGCAGATCGTGGCGCAGCTGGCGCCGGGCCGGTTCCGGCTGGGCGTCGGGCCGAGCCACCGCCCGACCATCGAGGCCATGGGCATCGAGTTCAACGCGCCGCTGGGCCACCTTCGAGAGTACCTGCAGATACTCAAGGCGATCCTGCAGCAGGGGCGGGTGGACTTCGACGGCGAACACTACACTGCGCACGATGGCATCGCGGAGCCGCTGGACATCGAGATCATGGGCTCGGCCCTGCGCAAGGGGTCGTTCGAGCTGTGCGGCGCGGAGTCGGACGGCGCGATCAGCTGGATTTGTCCCTTCAACTACCTGCGGGACGTGGCGCTGCCGGCCATGCAGGCCGGGGCGCAGCGGGCCGGAAGGGAGACCCCGCCGCTGATCGCCCATGCGCCGGTGTGCGTACACGACAACGCCGACGAGGTGCGGGAGGCGGTGCGGGCGCAGGTGATGAACCCTCGGCTTCCCTACTACCAGCGCATGCTGGTGGACGCGGGCTACCCCGAGGCGACGGAGGGCACCTGGAGCAACGGGATGATCGACGGCGCGGTGATCTGGGGCGACGAGGAGAAATGCGCCGAGGGTGTGCAGCGCCTGTTCGACCTGGGCGCGACGGAGGTGCTGGCGTCGCCCATCAGCGCCGGGCCGGACGCGGCGGCGTCGGTGGACCGCACCATGCGCATGCTGGGACAGGCGGCCGCCGCGCAGGGGTAGAGGCGGACTGCCAGGCTGGAGTGTTCGTGGGGGCGTACGGTGGTGCGCCCCTCGCCCGAGATGGATCATGCTACTTTCAACATCAACTGCATATGTCAGAGTGCTGCTTAGTTCAGTTGATTTCAGAATTGACCTTATACGAGTTTCCTTTGGTAGAATAGTGCCTTGGCAATCTACCTCCATTTAGGAGTCAGACTTGAGTCTCAACATCAAGAATGAGGAGACGTGCCAACTCGCCAGTGAACTGGCGCAGCTGACCGGCGAGACAATGACCGGCGCCATCACAGTGGCCCTCCGGGAGCGGCTGGAACGGGAGAGGAAGGCCCGTGACGCGGAGACCCTGATACAGGATCTGAAGGCCATAGCCCACCGGTGCGCAGCCACCCTCCGCGACGGCCCGTCCGCAACAGAACACGGCGATTTCCTCTATGACAAGCGGGGACTCCCCAAGTGATCATCGACACCTCGGCCATCCTCGCCATCCTGTTCGAAGAACCGGACGCAGACCACTTCCTAAGTGCCATAGCAGCAGATTCCTCCCGTCGCATATCCACCGCCACGCTCCTGGAAACTACAATCGTCCTCGAAAGCCGCTCCGGACCTGCAGCAGGCCACGAACTGGATGCGTTTCTGCGAAGGGCGCAAATCGAACTGGAGCCCGTAACTACCGAGCTGGCCCAGACAGCGCGACAGGCGTGGCGGAGATTCGGAAAGGGCAACCATCCTGCAGGACTGAATTTCGGAGACTGCTTCGCTTATGCTCTGGCAATAGCCACACAAGAACCTCTCCTATTCAAGGGCCGTGACTTCGAACTGACCGACGTGCCAACCGCCTGACTGCCTCCCTCCGTTCAGCCAGGGCATGTCACTCCATCAAAAACGGGGTATGCCCTCCAACCGTCCTCTCAACGGATAAGGGATTTACCACACTCCGTCTTTGTCTGCCATTGCTGCCCAAATTGCCGACGCTATTTCAACCACACACCGGCAGCACAGGGATGGCCAAACGCCAGGATCCACGTAGATCCTGAGAACCATGGTGTGAAGCTCCCTTTTGCTATGGAGTGGAAAACAATTGCCGCGTTTGCCATTCATGCCCCACGCTCATTAATATGACCTTGAAGATGGACGAGAAACTGGGCTTTTCTCTATTTACGGAGATTTCCATGAAATATGACGTGATCATAGTTGGCGGGGGGTCGGCGGGGTGCACGCTGGCGGCGCGGCTGTCGGAGGACCCGAGCCGCTCGGTGCTGCTGCTGGAGGCCGGACCGGACTACCCGGAGTTTGAGCAACTGCCTGACGAGATCAAGTACGGCTACAACAACGGCGCGTCGGAGCTGGACTCGCCCTTCAACTGGAAGTACCAGGCCACCGGCAGCGCTCGGGCGTCGCAGCCGATGGACATCGCGAGGGGCAAAGTCATCGGCGGCTCGGGGTCGGTGAACGGTCAGGTTTTCCTGCGGGGTCTGCCCGAGGACTACGACTCCTGGGCCGAGCAGGGCAACACCGAGTGGAGTTATGTCAATGTCCTGCCGTTCTTCCGCAAGCTGGAAACCGACATGGACGTGCGCGACGACTTCCACGGCACGGAGGGGCCGATCCCGGTGCGGCGGGTGCCGCGGCAGGAGTGGCTGCCGGTCTACGAGGCGTTCCACCAGTCGACGCTGGACGAGGGGTTCCCCTACGACCCGGATATGAACAACCCGGAGACCTCCGGGACGGGCGCGGTGCCCATGAACAACCCCGGCAACATCCGGATGAGTGCGGCACTGTCGTACCTGAATCCGGCACGCCACCGCCTGAACCTGACGGTGCGGGGCGGCGTTCAGGCGCGGCGGGTGGTGTTTGAGGGTGGTCCGACAGGCTCACCACGCGCCGTGGGGGTCGAGGTGGAGAGCGGCGGCGAGGTGTTCACCGTCGAGGGCGAGGATATTGTACTTTGCGCCGGTGGGCTGGCGTCGCCACAGCTACTGCTGCTGTCGGGCGTGGGCCCGTCGGCACATCTGCAGGAGATGGGCATCCCGGTTGTCCTGGATTCGCCGGGCGTGGGCCAGAACCTGCGCGACCACCCCATGGTGCTGGTGGACCTGGAGCCGCGGGATGGAGTGGCGCTGTCGGAGGACGTTCCGCGAATCCAGACGGGAGTGCGCTATACCGCCGAGGGATCCCACCTGCGTAACGACATGCAGATCACGTTAACGTCGTATTCCGGCACTGGCGGCGGCGACCCCATCGCCGGCGCCAGCCAGAGCAGGAACGGCAAGACGCTGCACTTCACCGTGATCCTGGAGTTGGCCGAGAGTGCAGGGGAACTTACGCTGGCGTCGACGGACCCGACGGCGGGGCCGAACATCGACTATCGGTACTTGGAGGATGAGTTCGACGTGCGTCGACTGCGAGAGGCCATTCGCCTCTGCGCCGAACTGACGGAGCACGAGTCGTTCCGTCCCTTGGTACACGGGCTGGCGGCGCCGGGGCCGGATGATCTGGAGACGGACGAAGCGCTGGACGCGTGGCTGCACGAGAACATCAGCACGACGTTCCACACCTGCGGCTCGGCGCGGATGGGGCCGGACGGCGACCCGATGGCGGTTGTGGACCAGTACTGCCGGGTGCGCGGCGTCGAGGGCCTGCGCGTGGTGGACCTGTCGGTGGCGCCCAACGTGGTGCGGGCCAACACCAACGCAACGGCGATCATGATCGCGGAGCGCGCGGCGGTGTGGTTCTGAGGGAGTGTTCACCGCTCTGATATTGCACGGTTGGACGGGATGGGCGGACCCAACAACCCGAAAGCAGGGAAATAGAAAGGACGGGTGGGAACAATGGGAATTCTGACTGATGACATGAAACGGGTGGTTCGGCAGCAGCGGTTCGGGTTTATTGCAACGGTGTGCCCAGACGGCACGCCGAACCTGTCGCCCAAGGGCACCACGGCGGTGTGGGGCGACGATCACCTGGTTTTCGCGGACCTGGCGTCGCCGACGACCATGGCCAACCTGCGGGCCAACCCGGCGCTGGAGCTGAACGTGGTCGACGTGTATTCACGCAAGGGGTACAGGTTCAAGGGAACGGTCAGTATCGTCGAGAAGGGCGAAGCGCTATTCGACGAGATATTCACAGCCTTCGACACCGGCACGCGCGGGGTACACAAGGTGCAGTTGCCGGCCCGGTCATACGTGCTGCTGAATGTCGAGCGGGCACTGCCGGTGGTTTCGCCGGCCTACGTCCCGGGGACGACGGAAAAGGCCACCCGAGAGCAGTGGGCGGAGTACTGGGCCGGGGTGCATACCGACCGCATGGCGGAGCTTGAGACGTAGGGCGTAGAGGCTGGGCATCAAGCTGAATTGTTCGCAGTCGCTCCAAGCGTTTCGGTGATGCGGGCTACACTGGGCATCAGCCTCTTTCCAGGCTCCGCTCATAGGGAGTGGCCATCCTCTGGCTCGTTGGATTGGGCAGGCGCAGGCCTCTGCATTTTGTGATAGGCATAGATGCCCAGCCCCAACGCGGTAGGCACCGAGACGAATGTGAACAGATAAGCAAGAACCACGTGAGCGTTGCCCCATAGCGCGTTGTCCTTGACATCCGCAGGAGTCAGACTCGTCCATTGGTACTGAACGGTAACCAGCATGAACAGGGTTCCCGTTATGAAAAACCCGCAGGACACCAGGAACCACATCCGCCCACTGAGAAAAACCGCAGCGACAGCTATGACCCAGAACGGGAAGAATCCCGTCGCCCAGATGGCAGGATCGGGCCAGTCAGAATCGTAGTTGAATAGGCCAAGAAAGCCGGATGCGAATATGGCCGCTCCCGGGAAGGTCAGCAAGCTGAACATGAACACGTTTGCGAGAATCTCTTCCACTCGCATGCCCAGCTCCTTGAGATCATGCAGCTTTGTCATACGGTGGACTCCCTCCAGAAACTGATCGCATTGCATTCGGCGGATTCGGGCTAGGCTTGCCCCGGCAACAGTCAGTGCCTGCTATTGTCGCCAGATTTATCCCAGTCCGGTCTTGACGGCACTGGCCAACAATACACCTTGGCTACCAATCGGCTCACGGGAAAAACATCCCCGTTCTTATGATTTCCGCGGCATGGGCGCCAACTCGCAGTCGTCCTCGGTTACTACCGAGTTGTTGTTCCGGAAGCGGGCAGTACAGAACAGAACGAGGCCCATCCTGCTGGGCAGGGTTTGATATTTATAGTGGCTGTTATAATATTGGTAGCAGGTATTCCAGTCCGAGCGGGTGTAACTCAGTGGTAGAGTGCTTGCTTCCCAAGCAAGACGTCGTGGGTTCGAATCCCATCGCCCGCTCCATTCGTCACTGATCACTTAACTTCCACCATCTGAGGCCGGAATTGGCCTTTTAGGCGCTCCGCGTTTCATTGCCGGTGGATTGGCCCTGTGGTAAATTACCGTCAATATTCAAGCGGACGTCGAAAAACAGGGAGTTGTACATGGCATACGTTACCCCCCGCGAGGGCGAAGGCCCTGAGAGCCTGGTCAATCGGTTCCGGGCATCGGTACAGCACTCCGGCATACTGCGCGAACTGAAGGACCGCCGTTTCTTCCGGTCCAAGGCCCAGAAGGAGAGGCTGGCCGCTCAGCGGGCCGCTCGCCGTCGTCGTCGCCAGAACCGGCGAAACCGCTAGAAGCAACTTCCGGTTGACAGCAAATCGCGGGTGGCAGGCCTCGGGCACGCCGCGCGCGGTTGTTGTTTTTGGACATACGGCTCTCGGGCCATTCCCTTGCCGGGAGTTGGCCCATTTGCTACCATGGTTATACGCGGAGGGATCGCATAGTGGCCTAGTGCGGGCGCCTGCTAAGCGCTTAACCTGCTAAAAACGGGTTCATGGGTTCGAATCCCATTCCCTCCGCCGCCACAATTTCCCACACCGTCCCATACAGTCTCAGTTGCCGTGGATCCGTATCCGTATCTGAGTCACTGGGCTTGGCCACTTGAATCTTCCCATTGGGCATCGTAGAGCGCCAGCCAGCCCCACATAATCATGTGAAAAAATATGTGGGAAGGTGTGGCCATTGACAAACTCACCCTGTTCTCGGCAAAGGTGCTCCGTGAGCCCGGCCGGTACGGCGATGGTCTCTACCTGATCATTGCTCCATCGGCGTCCAAGTCCTGGGTCCGGCGGATAGTATTCGACGGACGACACCGGGACATGGGGTTCGGTTCCTGCCCCATCGTTAGACTGGACCAGGCGCGCACTGGCGGCATCCAACCGCACCGCTGTCTCCGAAGGGCGGGACCCCTTGTCCGAAAAGCCGGCCGCCAGAGAAGCCGCTCGCAACCCTGTCCCCTCCATCCCCACCTTCGCCCAGGCCGCCGACGCGTGATTAAGATTCGCTGGCCAGCATTGAGCAACCCGAAACATGCGGCCCAGTGGGAAAACACCCTGGCAACTTGCGTCTTTCCATCCATCGGTGAGACGGCAGTCGCCGCGATTGCTGCGGCGGACGTGCTGGCAGTGCTTTGCCCATCTGGACGCCAAGCCGGAAACGGCCAGCTGGGTCAAGCAGCGAGTGGAAACAGTCATGGACTGGGCGGTTACCCACTGACACCGTCTCGATAATCCGGCAGGAAAGGCCCCCTTTAAAGGTCCTTCCTCAAGTGAACAGGGAACCAAATCACCATACCGCCCTGCACTACGGCCACGTGGGTTGGGTCTTGGCCAAGGTGGGTGAGTCAACCCCCACCATGCTGACCGGGCTTGCCTTCGAGTTCCTCGCACTGACCACGGCGCGTTCGGGAGAAGTAAGGAAGGCCAACTGGGGGGGGATCTTGTGGGAGCGGCGCACGCGGGAAATCTCCCACATCAAGATGAAGCCCCGCCGCTTTCACATGGTTTCTCTTTCAGACAGGGCGATGGAAATTCTGCGCGAAGCATGGCCGATGACCTCACCGGACGGGCTGATATTCCCATCCGAGCCTGGATGAGGCATGGTCTCCGATGTGACGTACTCCTTGACGCTGAAACGGCTGCAGCTACCTGCGGTTGCCCACGGCTTTCGCAGTTCCTTTACGGACTGGTCCGAGGAACTTCTGGAAGGGTATTCGTCGGCGGCCGACGCTGCCCTGGCCCACAAGGCGAAGAGCAAGACCAGGCAGGCTTACAAGAGGACGGACCTCTTCAATGCTGGAATCGAGCTCATGAAGAGATGGGCACACAATGTTACAGGCAAAGAGACCGATCAGAGACTATGCTGAACCTTACAGTGAGAAGAGTGCAATCACCGCTACCGTGGAAGCAGTTCAAAATTCTTAGCATTGTTCCACTCCGGAGACCGTTGTCCTGATAAGACCAAGGTCGATGATTCGAGTCCATCCAGGCCCACCAAACTGGATAAAATCAAGAACCTTTTACATCAGGTTCGATTTGGCAGTGTAGCCAGCCAGAGCACTGCGCGTGCCAAAGTTTTGGGTCCAAGCCCTGTCAAGTCGGCGGGGCTCTTCCTTCGGGGCTCAATTTGACCGCACAGACCGCCGAAGAGTTGCTAGAATTGGCAGCGCGAGGGACGCTGTCACGAGCTGCGAAACAGTGGGCCATTGTTGCCTCTGGAAAGTGTCCCACCAGCGGTAGACAGCTAGCATTAATACCTGGAGCGAATTGAGCAGGGCTTCGGCCAGTGCCTGTAGTCTGCCGATTAGGCGCGGGATACGCAGGTAAATGCGTTGGGGTGCTATGGATGTTGCTGTGTGACGCCCGCATGGTCAAATTCTTGAAAATCGACAGACACCCCCTAAAGGGCCTGTGAGGGGACGCAGAGTGACCTGCCCCCTGTAGTTGTACCATTCTCTATGTTAGTCCCGCCGCCTCTGTTATTGCGCCGTTGACTGTTGTGAAGGTGCGGAACATCCAGCCTTGTTGCAGGCTGTGACGGTGTATGTGGTGGCGTAAAATGCAAACATCGAACTGTTTGGGTTGCGATCGTAATAGCTCGTTCCAGGGGCGCTCACTTCCGCATCAAAGCTTCTTTCCTGGTAGACACCATAGTAGGTCGCTCCATTCACCTCATCCCAGGTGACCATGGCGTTATCGGTATCGCCGCTCACCTCGACCTTCTCCGCCCGAATTCTGGGAGAGGCAGGGATATCGACGGGGCCGTCGGCCTCCGTTAGTCCCGCTGTTGGCGTGGCCTCCGAGCATCCTATTTCGTTGCAGGCACTTATCTCGTAGGAGTACACCGTATTTGGGAGCAGCCCGACATCGAGATACTTGCGGACATTGCGTATCTCCATCGTGATCTCATCGCTGGCTGCTGGGCCCTCTCGAGAACTTCGACTCAGCCCAAAATGCTGGATGTCATGGGGGATACTGGCGAGCGCACTCCGAGATCGGAAGTTGGAGCATCCGGCGTCGTTGCACGCTGAAACCGAATATTCGGCCTCATATCTTTCCAGAAACGGGAATGGTTCCCACTCAATGGTCAGCGATTCGGAGGTCCTTCCTGTGACTCGGACACCCAGCGGAGCAGGTGGAATCGGCTTGACTAGATCCTGGAGAGCGAAAGTGGTTTCGGCCACGTTCTCAGCCAATGGGTACATGCACCCGAACCACTCACTATTGGACTGGACCTCGTAATAAATGTTGTAGTGAGTAGGTCTTGGCCCCGGCGAGGGCACCCAGTTGAATCGCAGCACTGGCCCCTCCCAGGAAGTGCTCACGACAGGTTCAGGCGGGCTGCCTGGATTCGCGTCGAATGGATCGCATATCAGCCCCGCAGGCATGGGAGGTCCGTTCAGTTGCGCAGGGTTTGACTCGTCAATCTCGGAGCATCCGGAACTGTCGCAAGCCGCCACCCAGTAGTAGTTCTCTCTAGCGGGGCTGGTGTGAACGTAGCGTGTTTCGACAACGCCATCTGCCAGCTGTACGCAATAGCTGAGAGAAATCCTTTCGTTTGAACCGCAATCGTCAGCAAGAACTTTGCTGTAGTAGACGATATAGTGACTTGCATTCTCCGAGGCATCCCAAGTGACCGCAGTCTCGAGGCCTTCAAAACGGTAGCTCTGGTTGCCCGGCGTCTCTGGAGAGGAAATCCCCCCGCACGCCGATGCAAAGGCTAACAGTGCGATCATTGCAAGTGTCATCATTTTCATAGTGGCTTACCTCTGCCGATTCCGAGTAGCCTGATGTCCGACTTCCCGCCTGACTTACGATGGAGACGCCATTCGGCAACGTAATTCCGCACAGCCGGAAATTGTTTCCGCAGAGGTTGCCCTTCCCGGTTTACACCCGAAAGGTTCATTTGCACCCTGTCGATAGGATTCATTCGTATATCCTCCTAGGGATTCACATTCACCTATCGTTGGCTTTCCTATTGCGTATACTCCCTGAATCGAGGGAAAACTCTGAATACCACTTCAAGCAACAATAACGCGCTCCCAGGGAGGATGAAGGGCCACGCCCTGGCAGTCCTGCAGAGTTCTGGGCTGAGGATCTCGCTGTGGCTCAGGTGGTTCGTAGTTATCGCCTGGCTTGCCCAGCTTCATCTCCACGTCCAGCTGGCCCAGCCGGCGTACCTGGCGCATGTTCTCTCCGGCGCTTTCCTGTTGGCGGTCAACACAGTGGTCCTATACCGCTTCGAGACGAGGCGGGGAGTGACATGGCGTTGGGCCCTGTCCCTCAGTGCCATGGACCTGGCATTTCTCACAGGTGGCCTGACAATTGCCATCGGATTTGCAGACTACTTCTTCGTTCTATATTACCCGGCACTTGCAATGTTTGCAGTAGTAAACTATTCGCTCAGAGTGACACTTGCGGCGACCACAGCGGTTGCGGCCTTACACGCTACGTTGAGCTTGTCAACTGAATTCGGGGGAGCCCTTATAGCCAAGGCAGACCCAATCCTGCTACTGAGCATTTTGGCAATGTACGCCGTTGTATGTGCGGTCAGCCTGGTTTCCAGGTTCGACCGGGACAGGTCATGGTTCGACCGTGTCAGGAGGAGAGAGGCCGTTGAGAAGGGGGAGGAACTCCAGCAGGAGCGGATCGAGCTGTCACAAACAATCCACAACACCATCGCTCAGTCCGCTTACCTGATTGGACTTGGCCTCGAGACCGCGATGGAGCTTGCCGAGGGGCTGAACGATGAGAATAGGGACGAATTGATCGAAAAACTGGAGGCAACCCTTGCGCTATCAAGATCAACTATGTGGGACCTCAGGCATCCGATAAATGTTGGCCCCATATTTGAGGGAAGAGAGCTCGGTCGCGTGCTACGTTCTCACGCATCTACCTTCAGCACCATTACCTCGATCCCCACGGAAGTGGTTCAGGTTGGCGAGGAGCCGCCTCTCCCGGTAGTGACGAGGAGGCTGCTTCTTTCCATTGCCCACAATGCATTGAGCAACGGTCACAGGCACTCCAACGCAGAAAATATCACCATAGAGCTGTTTTTCGACCCTAGAAATCTGGCCGGAAAGCCTTGTGCGGGGAGATGAATGGGATGAATTTCGGCAGTGCGGCCGACGCAAGCAAGACCAGGGACATGGCTTGACCGAGCCGCACAGGGACAAATTCAAGGGCGGAACGGATGGCCTTTGTGCGCAGTGAGCTGCCGACACTGCGGCTGCCGCCTGTGCCGCCTGTGCCGCCTGTGCCGCCTGTCAGGCTGGCCTTGGCCGCCACCAGGGTTAGGTTGGCCACCGTGGCCGCCAGGTACAGCTGGAACTTGGTCTTGACTCTACCGAAATAGCGGGACTGGCGGATGCCCAGATGGACCAGCCGGGCCAACCTGTGCTCCACCACCACTCTCCGCCCTCGATATTCGTCGTAGGCAGCGCTCTGTTGCAATGCCCGGGCCTGCTGCAGCAGGGCCTCCTGGGGATGGATCAGGACCCATCGTCCCTTTCTGCCTTTGGCCGAGATGCACTGGGACCGCAGTGGACAGGTCATACATTCGGACCCGTCGAACTGGAAGGCCCGCAAGCGGTGGACCCGTCCCATGCCGTCAGTCCGCCTTCCCGCCGGCACGATTTTGTGGGTGACCTGCCCCGCCGGACAGGTGCAACTGCCCGCCTCCAGGTCAATGACAAAGTCATCCTTGGGAAAGCGCTGCCGGTCGGGGCGGCCCGGCACCCGGGCTACGAGCTTGCGGCCCGCATCGGCGAACTCCTGACGGGTGCCTCCATCGCCGTAAGCCGTGTCACCCATGGCTTCCACCACTGGCACACCCGCGCTGGCCTCGCTCTGCTCCACCAGCTCAAGGGCGCCCACGCTGTCCCAAGCGTTGCCCGCCAGCACGTCCACCGCGGTGATCAACTGGGTGTCGGTGTCCACCACCACGGCGGCCTTGTGCCCGTCAAAGCGACGCCGCTTGCTCTTGTGGCCGTGGCGCATATCCGGATCATGCACCGACACCATCCGGTCCTTGCTCACCCCACTGAGGCTCACCTCGCCGTCAGCGTCAGCATCGTCAGCGCCGTCCACCCCGCGCTTCACGTCCTGGAGCAACAACCGGCCCAGCAACTCCGCCGCCTCAACTATCGCTTGCCGCTCGACGCTGTCCGCAGGCAGCCCAGCCTGGTCCAGCCGGGCCAGTTCCAAAAGCTGGTCGGCATCGGCCACGATCTCTCCGAGCAGCTCCCGCCGCGCCCGTCGATCCGACCAGTCAATGGCCGCTGCACCCTTCACGCTGCTGCCCACGTAACGGTCGTAGCCGTGGGCCTCAGCCCATTGCCGCAGGGGAACTTCTTCCACCGATGCCAGTGCCCGCATCAGCTTCACGATGCCGTCGCGCAATAGATTGTAGGTGTCCTTGACCGCGCCCCGGCCCAGGATGTATGTGGTGTCCAGCGCCACCCTCATACCACGACCCCGCTTCAAGTACCCAGCCTCACGGGCCAGCCGCAGGCTCCCCTCGAATACCTCCCGCACCTTGTCGTGCAGGATCAGCTGGGCGCGAAACACCTGTAGTGTGCTCTTGGCGAAGGGCCTGTCCTCTACCTCAATCCCCAAGGCCACCTTCCACCGCAAGTCGAAGTCGGCCCGGGCCTTGGCTTCGACGTCGCTCACCTTGTCGTGGGCCTGCAACAGCAGCGCCGTTGCCAGCAGGCTGGGCGGGACGCTGTCCCTGCCGTTGTCGGCGCAGTAGAACTCGGCGAAATCCGCGTCCCGGAACAGCCGGCCCCGCAGCGAGGCCAGCAGACCGTAGAAGGTATCCCGTCCCACATGGTCCAGATACAATCTGTCTGCTTCCCACAATCCCCGCTGCTCTGACCGCTCTCCCAGCATTCTCAGCCCTCGCCATTCTTGTTGACACCACTATACCCGCCAGCCCGGCCACCGCCACTTTCCGGCCAGATTTCTAGCACAATTCGCCTGTCTGTAACTGACGACGGTATTGGGCTACCAAGCGACTATTGTCTCCGTGGCCAGGGCTTCAGAAATATGCGTATGGATGCAGAGCGGATGGGAGGATGGCTGGACGCTGGGCCGGGAGAATCCGGACGTGGCGCAACCATAACCTGTGTCGTTCCATTAGGTTCAGACAAAGGAGGTACGTGATTTGACTCCTGCCGTGCTTACCAAGGTGTTGCTTGTTGACGACCACGAACTCATGCGCGTCGGACTCCGTGAGGCGCTGGAGCGGTCGGGGGACTTCGAAGTCGTCGGGGAAGCCGCTGACGGCGATTCGGCAGTAAGGGAAGCCCTGGCCTTGAAACCAGACGTGATCATTATGGACGTAATCATGCCGCTCAAGGATGGGATAGAGGCATGCCGCGAAATTGTAGACATTCTCCCTGACACCCGAGTGCTCATGTTTACCGCCTCACCGGAGGAGGATGCAGTGGTGGAGTCATTCGCGGCGGGGGCTACAGGCTACCTGGAGAAGTATTCGGGGAAGGAACACCTGCTTCGGACGGCCCGGGACGTCGCCCAGGGGGAATACCGAATACCGAGCGAGGCCGTAAAACGCGCCTTCTCAGATATCCGGTCAGGAGCGTCCAAGAGCACTGAGCAGAATTCCCGCAATCTGACCGACAGAGAGCAGCAAATTCTCACTTTGTTCAGCAAGGGCCTTACCTACGCCGAAATTGCCGACATCCGCGGTAACAAATGGGTGACGATAAGGAACGCGATCTATGGCATCCAAAACAAACTCGGTCTCGGCACGAAGCGGGAATTGGTGGTATGGGCCGTGCGGGCCGGTCTGCTGGATGATTGGGAACTGGGAACCTGATTTCTGACCGGAGCTTGCCTTACCCTGACTTCGAAGGCTGCTGCTGGGGCGATCCATGATTAAGTTCTATCATTTGAATAGTACTGGCTTAACGCGGTTGTTGGCGACCTTAAGCGTCTTCGTGCTGCTGGCTATACTGGCCTGCGGCGATTCCACGGAAGAGTCGGCGCCTTCGCCCACAGCTCGCTCGGTCTCGTTTGCCACCCTCCCTCCCGCAACTTCCACGGGAGCAGATGACGAATCCGGATCCGACATCACCGTGGAGCTGAATCAGACCGCCACTCCGTATCCTACAGCCACTCCCTATCCGACGGCCACGCCCTATCCCACAGCGACGCCATACCCCGTATCTGTAAGGGAGTCTGAATCCACACCCGGAACCGTTCCGGTGACACCTGTCGCGCAAACTTCCGCTCCCTCAGACGATCCCACTTCAGGTCCCTCTGCCGGCCCGACCATCCAAATCGCAATTCCCAATAAGTCCCAAATAGAGCATCCCAAGGTGGATTCTGCCATTAACAGCTTGGTTGAAAGGGTCGAGTCCGGGGAGATCACCGCTGAGGAGGCAGCCAGCGAGGCCCCCTTGCACCGGGGAGAGTCCATGGGGGTCATCATCCTTCTGTCCGGCAATGTAGAGGGCGTAGTCGCATTCCTTGAGAACAACGGGGCAACCAACATCAACGCCGGAGACGACTACATCGAGGCCTTTGTCCCGGTGCTTCTCCTGGGACAGGCCTCGGAACAACCGGGCGTATTGCGGGTGGACCAGATACAGCCGCCGGGCAGTACCCTGGCGACTCTACCGGTCACCGGGCAGGGCCCCGATGTTCACGGGTCCAAGTCGTGGAACGATGCGGGTTATTCCGGCCAGGGAATCAAGATAGGAGTAATAGACCTCGGTTTCTCCGGTCTTTCGGACATCATGGGTTCAGAGGTTCCGGCAACGGTCGAGGCGAGGTGTTACACCTGGCTCGGTCAGCATTCCCGGAGCCTGGCCGACTGTACCGATGGGGGCGACCACGGCACCACCGTTTCCGAGTCGGTCATGGACATCGCCCCCGAGGCGACGCTGTACATATCCGACCCCCAGTCACTCTCGGAGCTGAAGGACTCTGTTGATTGGATGATTTCCGAAGGAGTCTCGGTAATAAATCACTCCAGGCTCTGGTCATTTGATGGCCCGGGAGACGGAACCTCCCCTTTATCGGTCAGCCCGCTGAACGCCATTGACCGGGCGGTTACGGCGGGCATCGTCTGGGTCAACGCTGCTGGCAACCAGGCACAGGGAACCTGGTTCAAGCAAGGGCCGTTCAATTACACCACCGAGACTGTTGCTGGAAACGAGGTCAAGTTCCTCAGGTTTTCAGGTTCCCAAATCAGGAACAGCAATTCGTACCTGGGCGGTCGGCTCGAGTTGCGGTGGGAGGACGACTGGGGCGAGGCCGACACGGACCTGGACCTGTTCGCACTGGTCCCAGGAACGGAAACAGTCTCATTGCATAGCATCGACCTGCAATCGGGGCTGCCAGGACACAACCCGGTTGAATGGGTCAGGAGTCGCGCTACTTTCGACATATTGATCTCCCACCATAGCGGACCTCAGCCGGACTGGATTCAACTGGTTGGGTGGGGACCCACAACGCTGACGCTGAACTCCTCCGGCGCGGGAAGCATCATCAATCCCGCCGAGAGCGCCAGTTCCGGGATGCTGGCCGTGGGCGCGGCCCCCTGGAGCGACGTAAGCGTGCTATCCAGCTTCAGCAGCCGGGGCCCCGCTCCGGATGGCCGGATCAAACCCGATGGAGTCGCGGCAAACTGCGGTGACACGGTTACCAGCACCAGACCCTTCTGCGGCACCAGCCAGGCCTCGCCCCATGTGGCTGGGATGGCTGCCCTGGTCCGGCAAAGGTTTCCGAACTACACCCCGGCGCAGGTAGTTTCCTACCTGAAAAACGAGGCAGAGCAGCGCATCAGCAGCCCAGACCCCAACAACAGCTGGGGACACGGATTCTTCCTCCTTCCCCCTGTCGCTCAATCTCCGCAGCCTACACCCCAGCCCATCGCTGCGGTACCGGGCGCGCCAGGAAATCTGACGGCAACAGGGAATGGACAGACCCGGATTGACCTGACCTGGAGCGCGCCGTCTACGGACGGCGGCGCCACTATAACCGGCTATCAGATTGAGGTATCTGACAACCGCTCATCCTGGAGCAGTTTGGTATCCGACACTGGTTCCACAGGCGCCAATTATTCCCACACCGGCCTGACGGCGGGGAGCACCAGGTACTACCGGGTGTCCGCCATAAACTCCGTTGGCGCCGGAGCTTCCTCCAACATTGCGGAGGGCAACACAGACGCGGCTACCGCTCCCGACCTCGTGGTGGACGCGCCCACGGTCAGCGAGATCTCCCCAGACGCGGGGGAGCGCTTCACCCTGAGCGCCACGGTGCGCAACCAGGGCAGTGGCCGTTCGGACTCAACCACGCTGCGCTATTACCAGTCCACCGACGCGACAATCACCTCCGCCGATACGGAGATGGGCACGGATTATGTGTCCCGGCTGTTCGCCTCCGATAGCGGCGACGAGTCGATCGGGCTGACCGCTCCTGCTGACCAGGGAACGTACTACTATGGCGCTTGCGTTGATGCTGTGTCCGATGAGACCGACACGAGCAACAACTGCTCGGTTGCCGTGGCAGTCAGCGTCGGGGCTGCACCCGCGCCGGACCTGGTGGTGGACGCGCCCACGGTCAGCGAGAGCGCTCCGGATGCCGGTGAACGCATCACGCTGACCGCCACGGTGCGCAACCAGGGCGATGGCAGGTCAGACTCGACCACGCTGCGCTACTACCAGTCCACCGACGCGACAATCACCTCCGCCGATACGGAGGTGGGTACCGACTCGGTGTTCCGGCTGAATGCCGCCGCGATCGGCGTTGAATTCACGACCGTGACCGCTCCAGACACGGCCGGCACTTACTACTACGGCGCCTGCGTCGATGCGGTGACTGACGAGTCCGACACGAGCAACAACTGCTCGGTTGCCGTGGCAGTCAGCGTCGGGGCCGCGCCCGCGCCGGACCTGGTCGTGGACGCGCCCACGGTCAGCGAGAGCGCCCCGGACGCCGGGGAACGCTTCACCCTGAACGCAACGGTGCGCAACCAGGGCAGCGGCTCTGCTGGGTCAACCACCCTGCGCTATTACCAGTCCACCGACGCGACAATCACATCCGCCGATACAGGGATGGGCACGGACTATGTGTCCCGGCTGAATGCCGCCGCGAGCGGCGCTGAATCGGTCAGCGTGACCGCTCCAGACACGGCCGGAACCTACTACTACGGCGCGTGCGTTGATGCGGTGACCGATGAGACCGACACGAGCAACAACTGCTCGGTTGCCGTGGCAGTCGGCGTCGGGGCCGCGCCAGCGCCCGACCTGGTGGTAGACGCACCCACGGTCAGCGAAAGCGCCCCGGACGCGGGCGAACGCATCACGCTGAACGCTACGGTGCGCAACCAGGGCAGCGGCTCTGCTGGCTCAACCACGCTGCGCTATTACCAGTCCACCGACGCGACAATCACATCCGCCGATACAGGGATGGGCACGGACTATGTGTCCCGGCTTAGTGCCGCCGCGAGCGGCGCTGAATCCACGAGCGTGACCGCTCCTGCTACTCAAGGAACCTACTACTACGGCGCCTGCGTTGATACGGTGACCGATGAGACCGACACGAGCAACAACTGCTCGGTTGCCGTGGCAGTCAGCGTCGGGGCTGCGCCCGCGCCGGACCTGGTCGTGGACGCGCCCACGGTCAACAAGAGCGCCCCGGATGCCGGGGAGCGCTTCACCCTGAGCACCACGGTGCGCAACCAGGGCAGTGGAGCATCCGGAACGACCACCCTCCGGTACTACCAGTCCACCGACTCTACAATCACCTCCGCCGACACACAGGTGGGCACCGACTCGGTGTTCCGGCTGAATGCCGCCGCAACCGGCGGTGAATTCACGAGCGTGACCGCTCCTGCTACTCAAGGAACCTACTACTACGGCGCCTGCGTCGATGCGGTGACCGATGAGACCGACACGAGCAACAACTGCTCGGTTGCCGTTGCCGTAACTGTATCAGCGTCCGTTAGCGCCCCTGGCTCCCCCACGGGCCTGACGGCCACGGCGGACGGTGAGACTGAGATCGATTTGTCGTGGACTGCGCCATCTGACGACGGCGAAGCGAGCATCTCCGGCTACAAGATCGAATTCTCGACCAACGGCTCCAGCTGGAGCGACCTGGTGGCCGATACCGATTCGACCAGCACCAGCTACTCCCACACGGGGCTGACGGCAGGGAGTACCCGCCACTACCGGGTGTCGGCCATCAACTCGGAAGGGACTGGTCCAGCCTCCAACACAGACTCTGCAACTACGGAGACAGCTGCCCCTTCGGACAACCGGGCATGTGCTAAGAATGGCGCAGTCGCAAATCCGGATAACAACGAAAACTTGGTTTCTGATTGCGAGATCCTACTGGGATTGAAGAACAAACTGGTCGGTTCCGGATCGCTTAATTGGTCGGCAACAACCCTCATAACCAGCTGGGATGGCATCACAGTAAGCGGGAGCCCGGCACGAGTGACCCGGCTGGAACTTCGAGTCAGAGGTAACACGCGTGTCACTGGTCAATTGCCCGCAGCATTGGGCGAACTGGCCAAGCTCGAAGTGCTGGCTATCTACGGAGCATCTACCAATGATGATGAGCCAATATCGTTAACTGGAACTATACCAGCGGAGTTGGGGAACCTCACAAGACTTAGCGAACTCACTCTACATCAGCACCAAATATCCGGGACCATACCGGCCTTACTTGGCAACTTGAGTAATCTGCAAAAGCTTCAACTTAACTTCACTCAAATAGGTGGATCCATACCTGCATCACTGGGGAATCTGTCCAAACTGAAGACCCTGTCACTCTATGACAACGACCTGAGCGGGACGCTACCGGCGGAACTCGGGAGACTCGGCAACCTGCAAACCCTGAACTTTAATCTTAACCGCGTGACCGGATCCATACCGCCGCAATTTGGCAACTTGTCCAACCTGATGACCTTGGCCCTGCAATTTAACCAGCTTAGTGGATCGATACCTATTGAACTGACCGACCTGTCCAACCTGCAGAAAATTTTTATCTCCTGGAACAACTTCACCGGGTGCATACCCAGTACGCTGCAGCAAGTAGCAGAAAACGACCTTGACAGGATCGATCTGCCGGATTGCGACGGATCCACAGCGCCCGGCGTGCCGACCGGGCTGACTGCCACGGCCGATGGGCAGACTGAGATCGACCTCTCGTGGACGGCGCCATCGACCGATGGCGGGGCTGCCATCTCCGGCTACCGGATAGAGGTCTCGACCAACGGGTCCAGCTGGAGCGACCTGGTGGCCGACACCAACTCTACCGCCACCAGGTACTCTCACACCGGGTTGACGGCTGGCAGCACCCGACACTACCGCGTATCGGCCATTAATTCCGCTGGTACCGGTCAGGCGTCGGACTCCGACTCAGCCACCACCGATGCCGCCACGAAGCCAGGCAAGCCGACCGGGCTGACCGCCACGGCCGATGGGCAGACGGAGATCGACCTCTCGTGGACGGCGCCATCGTCCGATGGTGGGGCTGCCATCACCGGCTACCGCATAGAGGTTTCGACCAACGGGTCCAGCTGGAGCGACCTGGTGGCCGACACCAAATCCACCAGCACCAGCTACTCCCACACCGGGTTGACGGCTGGCAGCGCGCGACACTACCGGGTGTCCGCCATCAACTCCGCTGGTACCGGTCAGGCGTCGGACTCCGACTCAGCCACCACGGACTCGGCTTCAGCCCCCACGCCCACGCCCACGCCCACGCCTACACCCACACCCACACCAGCGCCTGCGCCTGCGTCAAACGCGGTTTCCGGGACCATTACAAGTTGCGAAGGAGAGCAGTTGGTGCCGGGCGTTGACAGCTACGAAATTACCATCGAGGGAACGCTTACAGCAAACAGGGATGTTAGAAGCGTTCAGGTTGAGGGAACCTTTGATGGCGACTTCGTCGGAGTCGAACTCATAGGCGACATGGACGAGGGAGAATCGGAGGACTTCATCATTACAGGAATCGTTTCGGAAGCTACTGGAACGTGCGGCGCCAGTATCGAATGGCTGGAGATCAATTGAACCAGGCGGAGGGAGCCTGTTAGCCCCAAGAGCCACTATGGCTCCCATTCGTGACTAACTCGCACTGGCTGGGTCGGTACGGGGCCCGTGCAGGAGTGAATATGAGACTCTCTTTTTTCAGGAGCAACGGGTTCAAGGCGCTTGCTGCAGGCGTCGTCGTTCTGCTGGTAGTGTTGCTGATATGGGCATGCGGCATCAGAGGCTCGTCCCCCAAGGAAGCCGCGACGCCGGTCCCCACCTCTGTCCCCAACCCGACGGCCGTCCCTGAGCAGGTACCAAGGGCGGCCTCAGATTCGGCTGGCACGCCGATGCCCCAAGAAGACCCGCCCCTCTACCAAGCAATCTGGGCAGGCACCGTCGACGAGGCACGAAGTCTCGTTGCGGCGGGAGCAGACGTCAACGCCACAGACGGCGACGGGGACCCGCTCCTGTACACCGCTGTCTGGCGGGCCGAACCGGAAAAGGTGCAGATCCTCGTCGACGCGGGAGCAGACGTCAACGCTACAGACGGCGACGGGGACCCGCCCCTTTACCGAGCAATCTGGGCGGGCACCGTCGACGAGGTACGAAGTCTCGTTGCGGCGGGAGCCGACGTAAACGCCAGAGACGGCGACGGGGACCCGCTCCTGTACACCGCTGTCTGGCGGGCCGAACCGGAAAAGGTGCAGATCCTCGTCGACGCAGGGGCAGACGTTGACGCCAGGGACTCGGACGGAGACCCCCTGCTGTACACTGCCATCTGGCGGGACAAACTGGAGGCGCTGAAGATCCTCGTGGATGCCGGGGCGGACGTTGATGCCAGAGACGACGACGGCGACCCGCTTCTGTACACCACCATCTGGCAGGGCAAACTCGAGGCACTGAATATTCTTGTCGAGGCGGGAGCCAACGTCAATGCGGTGGATTCCGAGGACAATCCCCTCCTGTACACTGCCATCTGGCGAGACAAATCGGAGGCGCTCAAGATTCTGATCGCTGCTGGCGCAATGGCCGACTCCAGAGACTCAGATGGCGATCACCTGCTTTACACCGCAGTATGGCGAAACGAACCGGAGGCACTCAGAATCCTCGTGGAAGCCGGAGCCGACCTCAATGCGAAGAGGGACAACGGAGAATCGCTGCTGCATGTTGCGCGCTGGCGAGGGCACACCGAAATCGAGGATATACTTCTGGCTGCGGGGGCGACGGAATAATGGCAGGCCGGAGCCTGGCAAACAACCAAAGCCGATCTCAAATGTGTCCCGGAGAGGCTTCGAGATGAGCGAGATGTCCGCCAGACGCCTGGTTTCCGGACGGTCAATGAAACTGGTTGCGGGTGGAGTGTCCCTGCTGGCGCTGGCCCTGCTCGCCGTGCTGACTGCCGGCTTACTGACCAACGAACCGAGTCAGGATTCCTCGACAAACCCCGCCTCCAACGGGGTAGTGTCCTCCAGCCCGGGCCCCAACGATGAACCGGCGTTGCCATCCGGCGGTCGGGCGCTGCACGCGGCCGTTGACAAGAACGATCATGCGCTGGTGAGGGTCCTTGTCGAAGGAGGCGCTGACGTCAATGCAAAGGACGTCTTCGGGGATTCGCCCCTTCATGAGGCCATTGACAAGGACCACGGGAGCATGGTGAGTCTCCTCGTGGAGCTTGGGGCCGATGTGAATGCAAAGAACGCCTTCGGAGACCCAGCCCTCCACCGTGCTATTTTCAAGGGCGATGTAGAAATTGTGCGCACCTTGGTCGAGGCCGGAGCAGACGCCGACTTACGCAACGCCTTCGGAGACTCGGCCCTTGAGCGGGCGGTCTCCGTGGGGAATGAGGAGATACTTCGGGTTCTCCTCGACATGGACGGTGGCTAGACTGCCCTGGGCCTCTGATCCGGGCACAGGGTTTGAAGGGTGACGCAAATACGACTTGGAGTAACCCGGAGAATGCTCAGCAAGATTGAAATCTGGACTTTATTCAGGGTGTCATCGACATTTGCGGTTGCAGCGCTGACTCTGCTCACAATAATGGCGTGCGGCAATGATAGCAGTGAGCCGGGAGGGTCCCCCACGGCGCCCCCTGGCATGTTCTCGACTCTGCCCACCACCGAGTCCCCAGTGGCAGGGGACCAGCCGCCCACCATCGAGCTGAACACGCCAGAACCCACCTTCACTCCGCAGCCAACTCCCACCCCAAACCCAACCTACACGCCGGTGCCCACGTTCACACCCCTGCCGTCAGCCACGCCGGAGCCGACGCCAGAGCCAACACCTACACCCACCCAAACGGCCACGCCGGAGCCCGCGGTTACGCCAGAGCCGACAGGTACACCTGAGCCAACACCTACACCCGACCCAACGGCCACGCCGGAGCCCACAGCTACGCCTCAACCGACGCCAAGGCCGACGAGTGCTCCTGCGCCCGTGAATACCATCGAACCGGGTACTTCACCCTCGGGCAATTCGAAGGCTGTTTGCGATGCGGTTAATTCGGGGAACCCCGCCAGTTTGAAGATCCTTATTGAAGCCAAATGGGACGTTAACGTGGTATGCCCCGGTGGCAATCCGCCTCTTTATCATGCCATTAAGGGTCTGTTTTCCAATCGCTTTCACGGGAGGAATTTACATGACGACTTGGAAGTTGTGCAGACTCTATTAGCAGCAGGGGCAGACCATAGCGCAACTGATGCAAGAGGCAACCCCCTCCTCTATGTGGCGATTGATGAGGAGCATTCCAACCGTTTCCATGGCCGAGAGTCATACACTGCGGTTTTGGAGGCTCTGCTTGCGGCTGGGGCAGACGTAAACGCGAAGACCGCCATTGGCAATCCCATCCTTTACGTGGTCATTAATCAAGAGGACAGTCTCAGATTTCATGGTCGCCCACCCAGCACCGATACCCTTCGTATCCTGATCGGAGAAGGCGCAGACGTTAATGCAATATCCGCCAGTGGAGTTTCACCTCTTGAGCAAGCGATCAAGGATGAACTTCCCGACCTCGTGAAAGTTCTGGTAGACGCAGGAGCGAGATGATGTATACGGTACGCTAGCAATTGGCAGAAGCGTGCCTACTGTACAGAATTGCCCGCGGTTTTACGCCGAAGAAAAGAGTGGGGCTGCAGTATGCCGCGACTATTATTTGAAGAGTCCTCTGGATTCTCGATGTGTCGGGCGCCTAAGCTAAACGGATATCCTATTTCCCTTCCCGCCCCACGGCCTCGATGGCGTGCGCAGGGAGCCAGCCCTGTAGTTCACCGCCTGGCAGGGCGACCTGCAGCCAGCCGTGGCGCGAGTCCACCAGGCGAACCTGCGCGCCGCTGTGCAGGGCGAACTCCTCGCCGTACTGCGGCCCTGGTCCGCTCCGCACCTCAACCGTCCTGGCAGTGACCACGCCGGTGTTCTCGTAGGGATTGGAAAGGATCATGCTCAGCAGCAACACCAGCGGGATGAGCATAACAACGAATGCAGCAACTGCTCCGCCGCGGATAATATCCCTACCGCGAATGGACGGGCGTAGGATCACAGAGCTTATGGCGACCCCGGCCACGGCCCACAGCAGCAGCGCGGCGATTGAGAATTCCGTGATCGTGGCCCAGCTTCTCCCGAAGTCGGCGACGCTGGCGACCAGGGAGTCTCCCTCGGCCTGCAACTGGTCCACCGTCCGGCTGCGTGCAAGGTCCAGGTTGGCGATGATGTCCGGGTCGCGGGGCGACAGCTCCTCGGCCCGCAGATAGTTGAGGATGGCCCGCCCCAGGTCGCCGTTCTCCAGGTAGGCGTTGCCAAGGTTGAAGTAGACAGCAGGGTCCCGATACCCCAGGCCAATCAGGACCTCGTACTGCTGGGCGGCCTCGGCGTACTCCCCCCGCTCGAATCGCCGGTTGGCCTCGGCCATCATGTCCTGCGCCGATGGTTCCTGGGCCATGACATCGCTGGCCAGCACCGCAAATACGGCAATAGCCAGCATCAGTCCCACGGGGAGGGCAAGCCGCCGGATCATGGCGTCAGTTCCTCTTCAAGTTCGCCCAACATCTCCGAGACTCGCTCAACTAGGCCGCCAGTGCTCGCGGAGCCAACATCCGGAGGGGTGTACCTGGCCGACTCGCCAGCAGTCAGGACTTCCCCAACCCTCTCTTCCAGATCAGGCGATCCCCCTGCCTCTCGCAGGCTGTGGAGGAGCGCCTCGCGGGTCACCCCGTTCACCTGCGTTTGCAGCCGTGCGGAGAGGTAGGACAGCATTGCTTCGGAGGCGGCCACCGTGGGGTCACTGCCGGAAGCCGCCGCTCGGGCCAACGCCGCCCGGGCGTCGGGCAGGGCGTTGTTGCGCAGGACCTCGGCGCGCGAGGCCTCCTGCGAGGCACTTCGCCTCCGCCATACCAGCGCCCCGGCAATGACGAGCGCGGGGATGGCCCATGCAGCCCAGTACGCCGGGCTATCCGGCAGTTCTGTTCCGGGTTGACGCAGTGAAGAAGGCACGGACTTGATCGGCCGCATTTCCAAGGCTTGCTCCCTGGTTTCCTCAACCGCCGGCAGTGAAGGGACCGCCGGGGCACCCGCCACGTCTCCGATACTCACTGTGATCGGGGCAGTGGAAAGTTCAACATACTGCTCCAGCACCGGGTCGAAATAGGGATAACGAATCGCGGGAATAGTCAGCCCCCCGGCCTGTTCCGGCATCAGGACAATCTCGTAAGTGCGGCCCCCGGTGATCTGCCCCGCCACCACCTGGCTTTCAACACTCACAGGCGATTCGATGACTCGCCAACCGGCGTACTCTGGCCATTCGGGATCGGGAAGCGCCTCGATATTCCCCTCTCCCGAAATCCCGAACGTGAGCAGCACAGGCTCGTTGAGATTGCCCTCGGTGGCATCCGCGGACGTGGATACCTCGAAGCTGCCCACGGCCCCCGTGAACCCCGCTGGCTCCGGGACGGGCAGGGGGCGCACTTCCACCGCTACGGCACCGCTCTGCAGTTGGCCTGGGGCACCTGGCGCTCCGGTCGAGACCTCTAACATTGCGGGCTGGATCTCCCCGGCTCCCACGATGCTGGCGAACAGCACGGTTCGCACCTCGACAACCCGGTAGTTGCTGGTGCCTACGGTTTCGTCGTACTCTTCCTGTCTCGTCTCCTGGCTGTTCCAGAAACCGGCAAAGTCCGGCGCGTTGTACGTCACCCGCACGGAAGACAGGTTGGCGTCCCTGTTTTGGTAGATCTTCAGGCTGTAGGTAATTTGCTGTCCCAAGTAGGGGTGGTCATTGTCCACCGACGCCCTGAGGAACAGCGCCTCGCCGGGGGGCGACTGGGCGTTGGCGGACGGGACGGCTACCGCCGCCATCGCCAGGATGGCAATGGAGACGACAGTCAGGAATAGGCGTATGTGCGTTGGCCTTGCCATGTATTCGGCTACCAGTCGAATTCGCTGGGAGGCTTGGGGGAGACCAGCACCTGATCCCGGCGTTCCTGAAGGGTCTGTGCGGCTTCGCCCACTGATTCCAGGATCTGACGGGCTTGGGTCTCTGTTATGGGCTGATCCTGTTCCTGCGATTCTGCGTCCTGTTCCTCTTCTTGCTCCTCTTCCTCTTGCTGCTCTTGCTCCTCCTCGTCCTGTTGTTCCTCCTGCTGTTGCTCGTCCTCTGGGGACATCCGCCGCAAGGCAAGTTCCAGGTTGTGTTTGGCGTCGAGGTCGTCCGGGTTCATTCGCAACACCTCTTCGTATGCCTCCACGGCGTCGGGATAATTTTCCTGCCGGAAGGCGGCGTTGCCGCGGTTGAAAAACCCACGCGACCGCAACTCTCCGCCGGCGTGCCGCAGCGACTCGTCGTAGCTTTGCAACGCCTCCTCGTAATCCTCCGTTCGGTACAGCGCGTTGCCTGAGTTGTAATAGGGCTCACCGGACTCGGGAGCGCGAAGCTGCGCGGCCTGATAGGACTCCAGGGCTGTGGCATAGTCATCGGTCAGGTACGCATCATGGCCCGCATTGTTGACCTGAGCCGGTGTGGGCCCACAGGCCAGCAGGCAAGCGGCAAGGAGCATCGCAGCGACCAGAACTCTGAGGTCAATCATTTCAGGCACCCTCCGAGTGTGCTTGCCGCCTTGTTCGCCTGGGAATAAACAGCCGGTCGGTCGTCAGCTCGGCCAGGGACAGGCATAGGGCGCCCGCCAGCAGGAACAGCTGGAACCGCTCCACCTTCCTCTGGCTGAATTCGCTCTGGAGGCTCTGGTCCTGGAACGATCCAATCTCGTCGGCCAGCCCGGCGATGGCGCCGCCGTCAGTTGCCCGGAAGTACCGGCCGCCACCGCTCTCAGCGATCTGTTGCAGCCCGGCCTCATCGATTCTGGAGATAAGCACCTGGCCCTCGGCATTCTGGCTGTATCCAGTGACTTCCCCACGTTCATCGTATTCGGGCACCGGGGCCCCGTCGGGCGAGCCGAGGCCGACGGCGTAGATCACGGCTCCCTGTTCCGCTGCCTCCCGGGCGGCGGTAATGGGATCGCCCTCGTGGTTTTCGCCGTCGGTCATTATGACGATGACCTTCTGGTGCTCACGTTCGGTGCTGAATCCCCCCATCGCGGTGTCTATGGCCTCGGCGATGACCGTGCCCTGGCGGGTGATGACGTTAGGGCTGGCGTGGTTCAGGTAGGTCCGGGCTGTCGCATAGTCGGAAGTCAGCGGAAACTGGACGAAGCTGGCCCCTGAGAACAGCACGATGCCGACCTCGTCTCCCTCTAGCCTCGAAATCAGGTCGGAAATCTCCAGCTTGGCGCGGTCAAGGCGAGTGGGCTTCAGGTCCTCGGCCAGCATGCTGCGGGAGACGTCCAGGGCCACCATGACCTGGACCCCACCCTGCACGACGATTTCGATGTCGCTCCCCCACTGGGGCCGGGCCAGGGACACTATCAGCAGTGCTACGCCGATGAACCAGAGGGCCAGCCGGACGCGACGCACCCCGCGGCCAGCGGTCAGCCCCAAGCGTTCGAAGAGGGCGGAGTCGCCGATCCGTCGCAGCGCGGCGGCACGTCGCGCCCATGCCCACCACAGGAAGATAGCCAGCGCGGGCAGCGCGGCCAGCAGGATCAGGAATTGCGGCACTCCGAAGGACATGGCGGCTACGGTATCCTCCTGAACAAGGTCCGGGAGAGCAGCACTTCCAGCAGGATCAACAACAGGGCCGGCACAAGAAACCAGGCCAGGACCTCCCGGTATCGGGTGAATATCAGGACCTCAACCTCCGTTTTCTCCAGCGCGTTAATCTCCGAGTAGATGTCCCTCAGACCCTCGGCGTCCGTGGCCCGGTAGTACTTGGCGTCGGTGATGTCGGCGATTTCACGGAGCGTCTCCTCGTCAAGGGGGCTTTCTTCCGCCGTTCCCCCGCTCAGAGCAGTCCCCACTCCTATGGTGTACAGCTTGATGTCGAGGGCCTCTGCTGCGGTAGCGACAGTAATCGGGTCCAACTGGCCCGAATTGTTGACACCGTCGGTGAGCAGGGTAACCAGCCTGCTCTCGGAGCCGGAGTCCTTCAGCATGTTGGCGGCCGTCGCCAGGCCGCTGCCGATGGCCGTGCCGTCTTCGATGCCCAGCTGGTCAGCCAGGTGCACGTCGCTCAGCAGCCGTAGCAACACATCGTGGTCCAGGGTGGGTGGACTCTGGATGAAAGCCTCCTGGGAGAAAACGACCAGCCCGATGCGGTCGTACTCTCGCTCCTCGATGAATTCGGCGATAATCTGCTTGGCGGCTCCCAGCCGGTGCGGGGCAAAGTCCGTCTGCCCCATGCTGCCCGATATGTCCACCGCAATGGCGATGTCCACACCTTCGCCCCGGATGACCTCCCGGGCGTCCGCTATCTGTGGGCGGGCGGCGGCGACAATGACCAGCGCCAGGGCAACGAATCGCAAGGCAGGGACGAAGGGCATCAGCCGCAGCC
Source organism: Dehalococcoidia bacterium (assembly GCA_965207865.1). Classification (GTDB taxonomy): domain Bacteria; phylum Chloroflexota; class Dehalococcoidia; order Lucifugimonadales; family UBA3495; genus VXOI01. The sequence goes on along the minus strand of CBDBNP010000008.1, from coordinate 1,008,789 downwards.
TTAGCGACCGCCCGCCCGTGGAGACAAGGCCGGTGTCGGCGTACCTCATTGCCGGAGACCCCATCCGGCGCCTCCAAAGATGGGGAACCGCCGCAAGCAGCGGAACGGCGAGCAGCACGAACAGCAGCCACGGCGACTCGAATGTTATATCGGTCACGGCGCTGCTCCGTGCACGCCCGGTATGGCGGCTGGCGCTGTGGAGACTGTTGCTCGCGTAGCCTCGATGATGCCTCGCGCACGGACGACCGCTTCGTTCGCCACAACCTCGGTGGGCTCATAGTTGGCGAACTTCACCAGGTCCGCCTCCTGAAGCAGTTCTATGACCAGCCCGGCGTTACCATGATCGAGGACAGACCGCGAGATTTCACCCGCAATTTCCTCCGTTGACATATCTTCGACATTGCGGCCTCCGACATCTCGCAGGTACGTGGCTCCCAGGTAGGTGCGGAGAGCCGCCCCCACGAGGGTGTAGTGCTCCTTCATGGCGCCGCTCGCTGGCAGGTTGAGGCGGGCAATGCGGTCCAGTTCCTGGGTGGCAACCTCCCAGGGAGTTCGCAGGTCCGGCACGGCCGCGGCTGGCCGGTCCGCACGGCGCGAACGGCGGATGAGGAAGAACGTGGTTCCTCCCGCTGATGCCAGAACTACAACCGCAACCAGGACGAGTACAATCGTCCGCTCCCAGAACGGAGTTGCAAGGTCTGCAGGGGGGCGCAGGTCCTTCAGTTCCTCGTCAGGCGACGCCAGTACGGAGTTCACGGTCAGTTGGAGCGGGTTGGGAGAGACCTGCGCCACAGTTCCATCCGGACCGCGAACTGAGACGGGGATGTCCGGCGTCTCGAAAGTGCCGGGAGCAAACAACGTCACCCGGAACTGCTTTGCCACAGTCCGAACGCCGTCGGCGAGGGAGACCGTCTGCACAGACGTCTGCGCCTGGATCTCGAAGGGGCCCCAATCGCGCTCCAGACGGGGAATAAACACGGTGAAGTCCTCGGGGTGTGAAACGATGAGACTGATGGTTGCCGGATCGCCAACAGTCAACTCCGAAGAGTCTGCCACCAGGGCCGCCCGCACACCGGGCGGCGGGCCAGTCTGGGCATGCGTGGCTGCAACGGCCATGACGGACAGCGCCACGGCAACCAGCAGCGATGACCACCCCCAAGAACCCGTTTCGCGCCATCCACGTCGGGAGGAGCAGGACACTCGGCCAATAGAGGTTGGCAATTTCATCGCCCTAGCCTTTGCAGCCGGGTCTTGAAAAACGCACCGACCTCGGCCACATAGTCCCTTTCAGTGGTGACTCCCACGCGGTCCACGCCCGCAGCCATAAGGACCTCGCGCTTGCCCTCCTCCATCCGGGATACCCTGCCGCTGAACTCCTCTCGCCACTCCCTGCTGCCGGTGTCCACCAGGCGCATCTGTCCGCTCTCGGCATCTTGCAGCGCAATTACACCCACGTTGCTGATCTCGTGTTCCAGCGGGTCGCTGAGGTCGAAGGCCACCACGTCGTGCCGCCGATTGGCGACCAGCATGGCCTGCCTGTACGATTCCGGGTCGGCCAGAAAGTCGGAAACCAGGAAGACTATGCTGCGCCGCTTCAGCATCCGGTGAACGGTGTTCAGCGCCAGCGTAATGTCGGTGCCAGTGCCTTCAGCTTGGAACAGCAGCAGGTCCCGCACCATCCTGAGGACGTGACTTCGCCCCTTCCTCGGTGGCACCAGCGATTCCACCCGGTCGGTGAACAGCAGCAGCCCTACCTTGTCGTTGTTGGTGGTGGCAGCAAAGGACATGACCGCTGCCAGCTCAACCGCCAGCTCCCGCTTGAAGCGGTTGCGGGTGCCAAAGTCCCCTGAGGCGCTGACGTCCACCACCAGCATCACGGTAAGTTCCCGCTCTTCGATGTAGCTCTTGACGTGGGGCTCGCCGGTCCTGGCGGTCACGTTCCAGTCGATGGAGCGCACGTCGTCGCCGGGGTGGTACTGCCGCACCTCGTCGAACTCCATTCCGCGTCCCTTGAACACCGACTGGTACTCCCCGGCGAAACTTTCGTCGACCAGCTTGCGGGTTGTAATCTCAATCCGGCGAATCCTGGCAATCAGGTCGTCGGTAAGCATCTACGGCACTTCGACGTTGTCCAGTATGCGCTGGACTATTTGCTCGCTTGTCACATCCTGGGCCTCGGCCTCGAAGGTCGTTATGACCCGGTGTCGCAGCACGTCTGGCGCGAGCTGCTTGATGTCGTCGGGCACGACATAGCCTCGCCCCTTGACGAAGGCATAGGCCCGGGCGGCGGCTATCAGGAAGATGCCGGCCCGGGGAGACGCGCCGAATGAGATCAGGTTCACCAGGTTGTCGAGGCCTACCGCCGCGGGGTTCCTGGTCGCAATCACAAGGTCGAGCACATAATCCTTGATCTTTTCGTCCACGTACACCTGGCGGACGATTTCCCGGGCGCTCATGATGTAATGGGCGTCCACCACGGGCTGCACGTTCAGCGGCGCGCCCGACGTCATGCGGTCGATGATCTCCCTTTCCTCGGAACGCGACGGGTAATCCACGATCACCTTGAGCATAAAACGGTCCACCTGCGCCTCAGGGAGCGGGTAGGTACCCTCCTGCTCAATGGGGTTCTGGGTCGCCAGCACCAGGAACGGAGCATCGATCGGGAAGGTTTCGTCCCCGATCGTAACCTGTCCCTCCTGCATCGCTTCCAGCAACGCGCTTTGCACCTTGGCCGGCGCCCGGTTCACCTCGTCTGCCAGGATCAGGTTGGAGAAGACCGGTCCTTTCTGGACGCTGAACTCCCCCGTTCGGGGGTTGTATATCCGCGTGCCGATAAGATCGGAAGGAAGCAGGTCGGGAGTGAACTGGATGCGGGAGAACCCGGCCTGGATCGCCTGCCCGATGGTCTTGACCAGCAATGTCTTTGCCAGTCCCGGCACGCCCTCCAGCAGAATGTGCCCGTCAGCAAGCAGGGCTACCAGGGCACGCTCCACCAGACGGTCCTGGCCGATTATCGCCTTGCGGATCTCGGCGTCCAGCACCTGGACGAACCGCGCCTCCTTTTCCACCAGATCGTTTATCTGTCGAAAGCCAGCTAGGGTCGACATGTCAATTGCAGGCTCCTTCAATTACTCACAAACTATATTTCATTGATCAAATCGTTTGTCAATGCCAACTGTTCCACGTGCATCTGTTCGCTCGAAAACTTGGAGTGTGCAGGTAAATCGGTTTCTCTGAAGTCATCCTTGCCACTCGCTGAAAGGCGTTACATTTTGCCCCTCTGGAATGGCACTCCAGTTTCACCTACCACTCAGATAAAGGCGTCTCCAAAATTGGTGATTGGCGCCCTACCCTCCGGAGCGTGGTGAGCATGTAAGTTTGTCCAGCCCCGTAAATCGACTAGCTTCCATCTCAGGCAAGTGGCACTCAGGCCTTGTCGAGTTTCTCAGAGGCGGACTGTACCATAGAAGCCCTTTCAGAAAGGTGAATCGAGAAGCGCGAGGCGGGGCATCTGTCTGCGAGAAAACTACCACTGATAAAGCCACTCCAGAAGCAGCAGATTCCAGTGTATTCTCGATCGTCCATTGAATCGCCATCGTGGCGAGCTTTCGATTGTTGACATGATGCGTCCGGTGCCGTGGGAGGGAATGCCGTGGCACCTCAGTACTGATGCTCGCAAGCAGCTTGCCCTACACTACAGGGTCTTTCGATTATTGGGTAGGGGCGCCGACGAGAGACAAGGGATAGGAGGGTCTGGTGGCGCAGCGACGGAGTGCGGCGGCGATGTTGGGCACCTTTTCCATTCTCAAGAGACTGATGACCAGATTGCGCAGTCCGGCCATCACTTGAGGGGCTGAACCCGATCTTACCTGGCAGCGGTCCTCATCCATGGTCACATCCCGTACCCAGAACACCCGGTTTTCGATCCCCCAATGACCCCGCCACAGTTGCAGCAGCCTGGCAGGGTCAGCCTCATTGGGACCGAGGCTGGTTACGGCATACGCGAGTTCCCGGCGGGTCTTGCCTTTGTGGTGGACGATACGTTCCACACGACACACCTGGGCCAGGTGGGGCCAGTCGCTGTAGCCTGCCAGTTCATCCGACACCCAGATGCGCCGCACCTCCACCCGGTCCCCGTGCCGGCCTACCTGCTCTGCCTGCGGTGCCATAGCCTCCTCCCAGAGGTCGGCAATGTCCTGTTTCAAGGTGGGTTGATTGTCCTTTACCGAGAGGAGGTAGTGCCCCCTTTTGCCACGATACTGCGGCACACCTTCCGCTGGGTGAACTGGGCGTCTCCCGTCACCACCTGGCCTTGCAGGTCCAACCGATCCAAGAGCCGGTGTACCGCCTCCAGTTCATTCCTCTTGTGCGCCACTGCCTGTTGACCCACCACGATACCCGACCGGTGGGCATAGGCCGCCACCAAGTGGACCCCAGGCAATTGCTCTCCGTGAATTCCACGCAATCTCTTTCCGTCTATGGCCAGTGCCTCCCCAGCCTCCAGTCCCCGCTCCTTTAGCCATTGACCCAACAGCAGCTCGAAGGCCTCCCGGTCCAGCCGGCTGAATACCTGATGCAACGTGGATACGCAGGGAGTACGACTCCGGGTGAAGCCCAGTGCCTCCGATACCTCCCGGCCCTGATCCCGGCCCCACTGGCTGATGGCATACAGGCTGCGGGCGCCACACAGCATGGCGCACACCGCCAACCCAAGAACCGCCCCCAGAGGATGGCGCCGGCCATGCCCGCTCCGAGGGTCCGGCAATCTCCCCATGACCTCCAGTAACGACAGGCCCCCGATATTCTCCCTTTCATTGCCCATTCCACACACCCCTCTCACACTCACTCCCCCTACCTTACTACTCCCTCATCATCATCCCCAAGACACCCCATCCCCATTTTCGATCAATAATCGAATGACCCTGCCCTACACTACCCGTCCTCTGGCCGCGCAAAAAGGTTCCTTTGCACCCCTCCTGGAATTGCGGATGCAACTGACTGAGTATTGTCGAGGAGCGATTCCAGGGCCGGGGCCCCGAGCGCCGACTGGTGCTGGTTCAGGAGCCGCAGGGGCGATGATGATGCTCTATCTGCCCGGCAGGGGCACCGGAAGGGCGTTCCTGTCCCTGTACCAGCACAGGTGGCCTGAGCTGAGGTGTGGGTTCTATGTGGCGGATTGGTGCCGAGGGGCTTCTATACGATCAGGTTGACGATGTTGGCAGCCGCTGAGACAGATGCCGCTAGAATGGTCGCCCCGGCCACCGAAGCAGCGAACCAGTTTTGACGGAACCAGTACCAGCGAGGAGCATTCAGTTTCTCCCAGTATTCCCGTCCATAGGCCGTCATCCGGTAACTGCCTGACCCTCTCCGCTCGAAGGCACCAATGTCCTCGAGGTAGTGCATTGCATCCAATTCCAACGAGTCAGCACCCTGACCGGTTATGAGGAAACGGCCCGGTTCCGCATTTACCAGTTGTGTTAGTTGGCCCCGAATCTCGTTCTCCAGCTCCTTCGATATGCCTCTGGCCACTGCCAACCTCCCGACTTCGGACAAGATCTTCTTTAACCTGACACCACAGCAAAAAATGCACTACCGCCCTAATTGGCAACGTCGGTCGCATCTAACGCCGCCGACGGGGCGTCTCTCCCGTCCCTAAAACTGGAACCGCAAAACATAAAGCGATCCTCCAGCGGTTGACCCGGATACGCCTCGGGCAGGGTAACGGTGAAGATTGAGCTCGTAAGGTCTACATTGAACAATCGACGGAAAGCCCTCTTGCAGGGTTGGCAGAAATCCCCTTCGTGGTGGATTCTTAACTCCTTCAACGACTCATCCATATCGAATAGCTGGCCGACAATATCGTACTTGCTGATTCGGTTACTGCCCTTGACAGCGCACAGGGGCCTCAATGGAGTCCCGTTCTCCAGAGGAATCACCCTTGTGAAGTGTTGCACACCGTTCTTCAGATTTCTGATGATTCCCAACTGTGTCATATTCCTAGCAGCCACTTTGAAACCGTTGATGGTTGGGCCGGACTCCGACAATCCAACACCTCCGTACCTAAACCGGGTGAATCGTAGTCGGGCGAGTTCCTTGTGCTCTTCTGGCGTAGGGTGGTCTCGCCGTGCCAATTCAGAGGGGCGTTACCTCCCACAGGTATCCGGTTTCAGGGTTGATGATTTTTGGTGATGGTTGCCATCATGTCTGCCCTCCAGGGTGGATCAAACCTGGGAAATCTCCGTGCAGGCCCATGAGCACTGTGGCGAGAGCTTCAGATCTGTTTCCGTCTCCGGAATCTCCGAAGCCTGTCACCTGGTAGGCCCAACCGTTCCGCTGAAACGCTGTGGTGATGCGCTGGAACGTGCGTCCGCTAATTCGCATGAATGTCAGACCATTTACGTGGAGCAGGTCGTCGCTGATAGCGGTGGCCTGGTTGGGTGTGGTGTACTGGACTCGGCCCGCTCCGAAAGGTATTTCAATGTAGTACTGCATTCGTTATTCCTTTTGTATAGTATTTTGTTTACAAAATAGTATACGAAATGAAAGGCGCAATCAAGATAGCCCGCCTTGCTTCAGTAGCACGGGCGACAAGAGGCCCCCGTCAGCGACTGCGGGGGCTTTGATTTAGGTCAGACTTCGCGGCCTAGGAGTAGTAGTATGCTATTGGGATATTGCCCTTACCCGGCGCAGTAGTCCGCCCAATCCTGCATCAGCCCCCGCCTCTGGCCCAGCAGGTCGGAGCGCAGGTAGACGTTTTCGACCGTGGTCGCCCCCAAGGAGTGCGACAGGCTGGCGTCTACCAGATCCCGGGCTATCCCGTGTTCTGCGCACCAATCCCTAGAATGAAGAGCGGAACCCGTGGGGGACTGAATCGAGCTTCAGGCGGCGCAACAGGGCGGTGAAGACCATATCGCTCATTGCCCCGCCCTCTTTGGCAGGGAATACCAGTCCCTCGCCGCTCCCAAGTGTCCAGGCGTCCCGCAACACCTCTAACGCGGGTTCTCTCGGTCGTCCACCCGGAGCGCCAACCCGCCGCCGTCCGAGTGGGTGCCGGGGCCAAGGGTCGTGACCTGCTTCGGGTTCAGGGCGTTGTGCAACCTCTTTGGCATCGCTACGCCCGCTCTTTTTTGTACACGCAGGGGAGTTGTCTACATTGTATACGGATCGCGTGAACAAAAAAGGGAGAGTTGCCTGCTAGACAACTCCCCTGTGTAGCTAATCTGAACCCTAATCACTATCTGATGGCGGAGGGAGTGGGATTCGAACCCACGATACAGTCGCCTGCATAACGGTTTTCAAGACCGCCGCCATCGTCCACTCGGCCATCCCTCCGCAGGGTGCGGCGCCTGCCTCCATTTTATCCCGCTCCGGCCCTGGGGCGAAAGGCCTGCAACGTGAGTCAACTCGTACATCGGAGAAACCAAATCGCGATGTCCGTCCGGTCCCGCCCTCCCGGTTTGAACACTGCCCGACAGACTACGAGGCTGGGACACGCTGCCAGCGGGTAAGAGAAAACTCGGCTGCCCACCAGCACCGGAGCAGGTCTCCGTCCGGCAAATCGGGCGCGCAATTGGGTCGCCATGAGTATTGTCACATCTCGACCAATGTTTGCTATAATAGTGATCTAGTCTTTGCCTTGGTCGCTGCCTCCGGCGGTGGAACGAGCGGAAGTGGCTCAGTGGTAGAGCACCTCCTTGCCAAGGAGGGGGTCGCGAGTTCAAATCTCGTCTTCCGCTCCACTTGTTTACCGTGTTCTCCCTTTTCTGTTTCCTCACGGCCTGATAACCTCACCACAAAAGCACCCCATTCCCTCTCGAACCTGTGCCGTCAGTTCGACCATCGCAGCAGGATGTCGCCGCAGCTTGTGCAGAAAGTCGCGTCAGGCCTGACCGGCGTTATGCAGTGACTGCACACCAGGCTCGACGGACTGGGAGACGGCCTCGCCAACCCGCAGTGCTGGCAGAAACGACTGCTGACAATGTTCAACTGTCCGCACCGCCTGCAGGCAGCCCTCGGATAGTTGCGACGCAGCCGGAAGGGGGAGACGCGCTGCGCCCAGCGGAACCGGCTGAGCGTCCACCACAGCCCCAGTCCCATCAGAAACAGCAGCGATAGCAGGGCCAGGGGAGACAAGGTCAGCACCAGAATATTGAACACTCCGTGCACAACTGCCGCCACAGCCAGACCGCCCACCAGCCAGAAGCCTCGCCCCCTCCTGTGCCTCTGCATCTGGACCCCCAGGGCTATGCCCCAGAAACTTCCGAAAATGACGTGGGCCAAGGTGCTGAAGAGGGCCCGCCCCACCATTACCTCGGGCCCGAAGGACAGGATGTAGACCAGGTTCTCCAGCGACGCAAATCCCAGGCTCGCCGCCACGGCATACACCAGGCCATCGCGGGGTTCGTCGAAGTAGAGCGAACGGTACGGCCCCAGGCGCACGGCCAGGAATTTGCTCAGCTCCTCCGCCGGACCAACCACGAAAAGCATCGCGGCCATCGCACCAACGACGCCATCGCCGACCCGCAAGTCGTCGTCCCTGAGGAGGAGGTACTCAGCGCCGCCAGCCGGAATCGTTGATACCATTCCCAGCAGGAACGCAAAGACCAGCAACCGCCTCGGCTTGGGGCGGTAAGCGCGGCCCCGCACGAAAAACCAGAGCCAGAAAAGCCCCGGGGCGAAGGCGAGGACGGCGTATCCCAGCAGTTCCATTCCACACGGGCCCTGCAGCTATTTTCTGACCACTACGGTATCGCAGATATGATCGTGCAGCCCCCGTTTGTCACTGCTGAACGCTATCATCAGGTACCCGATGAACAGTATCAGGGCTGAGAGGCCGCTGGCCACGTGCCTGCCGAAGGCACGCAGGCCGCTCACCTTCGACCCGTCCGGTCTCAGAACGTAAAGGCCCAGAGATCGTTTGCCGACTGTAGTCGAAAACACGGAAACCCCTACGGTGTAATAGATCGCGCCGACGATGGTCATGATGCTGTCTGCAGCAGTCCATAAAGCGTCGCTGGAGTAATAGGCCTCGATGGATGTTCCCGGCATCAGGGTGAGTAGGATCAGCTGAACGATAACCAGGACAATCGCGTCGATGAGCCACGCCAGCAGCCTTATCCAGAACCCCGCAGGCGTTCCCACCAGCACCCCGACGCCCATCGCCGTTGACCTCGGGGCGCCGCCAAATTCATCCAGGGGCAGGCCACAGGAGTAGCAAAACGTTGTGCGCGGTGCGTTCAGGGACTGGCAGCGCGGGCATGGGATGGAAACGGGAGGGGCGGCGGGCGGCGCCGACACCAAAGCAGAACCGCAGGCGTGGCAGTACTGGCTTTCGGGCCGGTTGACGGTGCCACAAGCTGGACAGCCAACGCCCATCCGGCTGCCGCATCGCACACAGTAGTTGGCCGCACCTTCGGAGGGCGCACCGCAGTTCGGGCAGTCGCTCATACCTATCGCCGTAGAGTTACAGGGTCCCGATCCCCATATTAACCAGCCGAAGCCAGGAACAGCGGGCCTCCTCTAAAACTCCACCACCACCTGCAACTCCGAGGACGGGCGGCACAGTGCCTCGAACGCCCCCTGGATTCCCTCTATGGGAACGAAGTTGGTGGCGCTCAGCATGTGGTCCACCGACACCAGTCCCTTCCGCATCAGGTCCAGCGCGATCCGCCAGTCCTGTGGCTGCGTGCCGAACGATGACTGCATCCTCACCTCACGCGCCATCCAGTTGGGCGGCAACACCGCCGTTGGCTCCCACGCGATGGCCAGCATCACCACCTGGCCGCCCTTGGCGCAGAGATCCAGCGCCTGCTCCATGGTCGACGGCGCAGCGGCGCACTCGAATACCACCTGCGGGCCAATGCCGCCGGTCAGCTCCAATACCCGCGCTTCCAGGTCGTCCTGCAGCGGGTTGACCACGGCGTCCGCTCCCAGTCGCCGCGCCGCCTCGGCCCGGGCCGGCGCCGGCTCCGACACGATCACAGTCGTCGCCCCGGCCGCCCGCGCCGTCTGCATGCACAGCAGGCCGATGGGCCCCGCTCCCAGCACCACCACCGCGTCGCCCAGCTTGATGTCCGACAGGCGCGCGGCGTGGACGGTCACGGCACAGGGTTCGGTCAGCGACGCCTGTTCGTCGGTCACGTCATCAGGGACCGGGGTGAACTCCCACTCATCCATCAGCACGTACTCGGCGTAGCCAAGCTGCCGGGCATTGTGCTGGAATCCCATGGTGCGATAGTTAAACCGGGGATTGGCCCTTGGTCCCGGAGGTGTTCCGGGAGGAGCCTGCCCGCCGCCTCCGACCACACGGTCGCCGCTCCGGACCCGCGACACCCCTTCGCCGACGTCGACTATGGTTCCCGCGAACTCGTGCCCCAGTACCGTACCCGGCTTGGCGATGTCATACATGAAAGCGTGAACGTCGGTGCCGCAGATGGCGGCGTACCTGACCTTCATCACCGCTTGTCCCGGCCCCGGCACCGGGTCTGGAACATCTTCAACCTGCAAGACCTGTTCGCCCTTGTATACTGCTGCTCGCATGGTTCACCTCTTCACCTTTGTTTTTGCAAGTATAGCCTTTCCGATGTCTGCGGCAATTGTCTGTATGGGGATTTACAGGATTAAGGGATTTTCATAATTGAGGCTGCGCCACAGGATTTCCGTTCCATTCCGCTAATCCTCGAAACTTGTAGGTCCTGATTCAGGCAATGCGCTGCACTACCTCGACGCTGCCCGGATTCCACACTCTTGCAGAGTGAGAGTAAACTGGCACACAAAGACAGGCACTCCACAACGGAGGAAATGAAATGAGGTCTCTTGGACGGGTCGCCATAGTCACAGGCGCGGGTTCCGGAGTAGGCAGGGCTTCCGCCCTGGCCCTGCTGCGCGACGGCTACTCGGTTGCCCTGGCCGGCCGAAGGATAGACACGCTGGAAACAACTCTGGAGGCGGCCGGCGCCGAGTCCGAGGAACACCGGGGCCGCGCCATCGCTGTGGCCACCGACGTCGGCAGCCCTGATTCAGTGGCCCAGCTGTTCGCTCGTACCCGCAACGCCTTTGGAGGACGGCTGGACGTCCTGTTCAACAACGCCGGCAGCTCGTCGCCGCCGGTGAACATGGAGGACCTGACCTTCGAGCAGTGGATGACAGTGGTCAACGCCAACCTGACCGGCACATTCCTCTGCACCCAGGAGGCAATCAGGATCATGAAGGGCCAGGACCCCATGGGCGGGCGCATAATCAACAACGGCTCCATTTCCGCCTACGTGCCCCGTCCCAACAGCGCGCCCTACACCGCCACCAAGCACGGAGTGATGGGTCTGACCAAGGCCACCTCTCTGGACGGACGCAAGTACAACATCGCCTGCAGCCAGATCGACATCGGCAACGCGGCCACGGAAATGACCGCGCCCATGGAGCGCGGCATTCTCCAGCCCACTGGCGACATCGTGATCGAACCTCGTTTCGACGTCAAGCACGTGGCCGAGCAGGTGGTATACATCGCCAACCTTCCCCTCAACACCAACGTGCAGTTCATGACAATCATGGCCACCAAGATGCCCTACATCGGGAGGGGGTAAGAGACCATGGCTCTGATCGAAGCCGGCGATTTCAGGTTCGAGGTTGATGCCGGATGGGGCCGTTTGCCCGACGGCATGGCTGCAGGCGTCGTGACCGGCGTGGTGGTCGACTCGCAGGACCGGGTGTACCTCTGCCAGCAGCAGCAGGACCCACCGGTGCTGGTGTTCGACCGGGACGGAAACTATATCGAATCTTGGGGCACCGGGTACGTCGTGGAGCCACACACAATGTACATCGGCCCCGACGACGTGATTTACCTGGCTGACCGGGGTGCCCACGTAGCCATGAAGCTGTCAACGGCCGGCGAGGTACTGTTGGAGGTCGGCAACCGGGGCCAGCCCTCGGACACGGGCTGTTTCGAGGATGAGGGCATCGTGTTGAGAGCGGGCGGCCCGTTCAACCGGCCCACGCGCCTATCGCCATCGCCCTCCGGCGACCTGTACGCCTCCGACGGCTATCGCAACTGCCGCGTCCACCGTTTCGCCGCCGACGGAGAGCACATCGCGTCGTGGGGCCGGCCCGGCGGCGACGGCCCTGGCGCGTTCTACTCGCCGCACTGCCTGTGGGTCAGCAGCGAAGGCCTGGTCTATGTCTGCGACCGCAACAACAACCGCGTGCAGGTGTTCGACCCGGAGGGTGAGTTCGTCACCCAGTGGACCAACGTTCAGCTCCCCACCGACATCCACATCGGGCGCGATGGATTGTTCTACCTCGCCGAGCGGGAAAGTGGCGACGCCGTCGAGAACCTGCTGACGGTTCGCGACGGGTCCGGAGCCGTCCTGGCCAGCTGGATGACTCCGCGCAGCCACCAGGTCTGGCCCGACGCCCACGGCGACATCTACCTCGTCAGCGGCGGAGCCACCGACGCCAGCAAGGGCCTCGCAACAAGGTACGTCAAGGTGCGGTAGCGCTATTCCGATCCCCTCCCTTTAAGGGCAGGACGATTGCAAGTCCCCTCTCCCGCCCCAAATCCCCTCCCCCTCAGGGGGAGGGTTAGGGTGGGGGTGAATTCCTCGCAGCACCCAGCGCAACAGCAGAAGAATTCGCGCCAGCAACGAACGCGCGTAAATAGGGCAACCACAAGGGTTTGCCCCTACTGCCACCGAGAACCGTCCCGTAGAGGCGCCCGCTGTGGGCGCCCGCATACCATGACGCGGATCGGCGTGTAATTCGCGCTCCAACTGAAGCAGGATTTTTGCATTAAACGAATTTCCAGTAGGTTCAATATCCTGCTCATCCTAAAATCCTGCGAATCCTGATTCAGACAAATTCCCTGTAATATAATGTCCCTGGCACGCACCTATTGGTGATATTCGTGTCATTCATCGGCTAGCGGAAATCCCCAAAGAGCTGGCCGATTCGTCAAAGTAAAACTTGCTGATAATTTAACCAGGAGGAAACAATGGTTGATCAACTGGCCCGCCCCAAAGACCAGGTGGAGGTCTACTGGTTCTCCGAGCAGCCCCAGGGCTACGTAGGCGACGCCCAGCTGGAGCAGTTCGACTCGGGACGCCTGGGTTTCCCCAACACGTTTTTCGATCCCGACAAGGCCCACATCCTGTACAACGAGTACCACGACCAGTACGCCCTGGCCGACGAGGTCGGATTCGACGGGATCATGACCAACGAGCACCACGCCGCCTACTGGTGCGGCAAGCCAGCGGTGAACCTGGACGCCGCCGTCATCGCCAAAGTGACCAAGCGGGCCAAGATAGCCATCCTGGGCAACGTCATCGCCGTCAACGATCCCATCCGCATGGCCGAAGAGATCGCCATGCTGGACTGCTACTCCGGCGGTCGGATCATCTCCGGCTTCGTGCGTGGCGGCGCCGTGGAGACCCTGCAGGCCGGCATCGACCCGACGCAGAACCGGGAGCGGTTCGAGGAAGCCCACGACCTGATCGTGAAATGCTGGACCACGCCAGGTCCCTTCCGCTACGAAGGCAAGTACTACCAGTACCGGGCCGTCAATCCCTGGGTGCTGCCCATGCAGCAGCCACGGCCCGACATCTGGTTCCCAGGCACCGGCAGCCCGGAGAGCGTGGTCTGGGCGGCGCAGCACGGCCACCCGTACATGAACCTCGGCGCAGTCATGGAGACCACCGAGTGGCTCAAGAGCATCTACATCGACACCGCACTTGAAGCGGGCTATCAGCCCGGCCCCGAGCACTTCGGCTACCTGCTCAAGGTCTTTGTCGCCGATACTGACGAGAAGGCCGATGAAATCGGACGCAACTTCGTGTGGACCGAGGGGCATCGCCAGCGCGGTCCCCGGGAGCACGTCGACCCGCCCGGATACCAGTCCCGCCAGGCCCTCCAGATCAAGCGCAGCCGACCCTCCGGCGCATTTGCCGGCAACGCCGGCGACCCCCAGTCCTACGATCTGCAGAAGGACCACCGCACCATCATCGTCGGTTCGCCCGACTCTGTAATCGAGCAGCTGCAATGGGTCGTGGAGAAGCTCAATCCCGGCTACCTGCTGATCTACGGCAACGAGGGCCCCATGCCCCACGAGGACTGCATGCGCTCCATCGAGCTGCTGGGCAAAGAGGTCATCCCGGCCCTCAAGGAGATCCAACTGCAGCCCTACGAGGCCGCCTAGTCGTCCTGTACTGGCGAAAAGATTCCCGTTTCGCCAAAAGGTTCCCTCTCCCTTCGGGAGAGGGCTGGGGTGAGGGCGTACTGCCACAGGAGTTGCAGGATTCCCTCCCCCTCAGAGGGACTGGGGTTTGGAAAGCGTCATTCTCCCTGCTGTGTTTGAGGCGATAGCTTTCACCGTTCATTTCCGGGAAGTGGACGTATTGGGTGAGGCGGTCCAACAGGGCCCCGATGAGCCGTTCCGAGCCGACGACCACGGTCCACCCATCAAGGGGCAGGTTGGTAGCTACCATGAGGGAGCCCCGCTCGTAGCGCTGGCTGAAGACCTCGAAGAGCAACTCCGTCCCAGTGCGGGACAGGGGGACGAAGCCCAGCTCGTCGATGACCAGCAGGTTGAATCCGGGTTGATTGAGAAACAGGGCATTGTCGACGCGAGGAGCCAGGTTAACGCGGTAGATATATTTTCCCGATCGGGACGGCGCCTGCCTCGTTCGCATTCGGCGCGGCCTTGTTTGGGTCCAACCAGCAAGCGCCGGCCCATCAGGGGTCGCGGGGGTCGGGCATGCGGTAACCGATGCCGCGCACACTGAATATCCAGGCCGGGCTCTGGGCGTCGTCGCCCAGCTTGGCGCGAAGCTTCCTGACGAAGTTGCGCACCAGGTTGACCTGCCCCTCCTTGCGTCCGCTCCACACCTGGCCTAGCAGGGTTTCGTAATCCACCACACGTCCCGCATTCTGCGAGAGCAGGCGCAGAAGCGCGAATTCCGTCGCGGTCAGCTCGACCGGGCGACCGGCCACTGTCACCCGCCGATCCTCGTAGTAGATGGCCAACTCTCCCAGGGCGAAGGGCTCGGGGCGGGTGGCCCGGCGCAGCGCCGCCCCCACGCGAGCGGTCAGCTCGGTGGACGAGAAGGGCTTGACCAGGTAGTCGGCGGCCCCGGCCCTCAGGGCCTCGGCGACGGTCTCGTCCCGTCCGTAGCCGGAGATGAATACCACCGGCAGACCGGCCAGCTCGGGGACGCTTCTCAGCAGCTCGATGCCGTCGGCGCCGTGCAGCACCAGGTCGAGCAGGACCAGGTGCGGCCTCTCGGCGCGGACGGTGCGGGAGAGGTGCTCGTGGTCGCCCGTCACTGCCACGGCATAGCCCGCCTCGGTGAGCGTGTGGCGCACGTAGCGCAGGGTCTGCGGGTCGTCGTCCACCACCAGGATGCGGGCAGTCTCGCTCGCCGGAGGTGTGCCGGGCGACTGTGCCAAGGCTGAGGGCTCGCTCTGCCGGGCATCCTCGGCCACGGGCAAGGTGAAGGTGAACCGGGCGCCCTGACCGGTCCCGCCACTCTCGGCCCGGATGCGGCCGCCGTGGGCCTCAACCAGCCCCCGGCATATGATGAGACCCAGGCCCATGCCAGCCATCGCCCGGCCGCCGTCCTCGTCGTCGAGGGCGTACCTGCGGAACAGGTGGGGCAGCTGCTCCGGGGCCACACCCCGCCCCTCGTCCCGGACGGAGATGGCAACTTGCGAGCCGTCGCGCACGGCTTCAACCCGAATGGGGGCAGAGTCGGGCGAGTGCCGGGCGGCGTTGAAGAGCAGGTTGTTCAGCACCTGCACTATGCGCCGCCGGTCGGCCATCACGCGGGGCAGGTCCGGTGGCAGGTCGATGATCACGGTATGCCGTCCGCCAGCGGACAGGAAGGTGCTGCGCGAGCCCTCCACCAGCGCGGCCACCTCGGAGGGCTCGGGAGCCACCGACAGTGTGCCCGCCTCGATGCGCCCGGCATCCAGCAGGTCGCCGATGAGCCCCCGCATGTGGTCGGCCTGCTCCTGGATAATGCGATGGAACTCGTGCTGTTCCGCCGGGTCCAGCCGGTCGGATTCCTCCATCAGGGTGGCGGCCGAGCCCTTGATGGCGGTGAGCGGGCCACGCAACTCGTGGCTCACCATACCCAGGAAGTCCGCCCGCAACCGTTCCAGTTCCTGGAGCGGCGCCAGGTCCTGCAGCGTCACCACCACTGATTTGACCTCATCCCCAGTCCCATAATAGATGGGAGTCACGTTGACCAGCGTGGTGAAGCTCCGCCCATCGGGGACCGAGGTCACTATCTCCTCGGCCCGCAGCGTCCGGGCTTTAGCCAGTGCTCGGGGATTTGTCAACTCGCTGACCAAGATTTCGGTCCCGTCGGAGAAGCGGCAGGTGGCCACCTGTACCACCTCCTCCGCTGGGCCGCCAGCCGGGAGCAGGCGCGCGGCCAGGCGCCGCGCCTCCCGGTTCATCGACACCGGCCGCCCGCTGCGGGCGTCGAACACCACCACGCCCACTGGCGAGGTCTCGATCAGGGCCTCCAGGTCCGCTCGCGCCCCCTGCTCGGCCCGGTGGGTGCGGGCGTTGGCCACCGCCGAGGCCGCCTGCGCCGCGAACAGCACCAGCACCTCCTCGTCCTCGTCGGTGAACTCAGGACCGGTCTGCTTCTCCCCCAGAAAGAAGTTGCCCACCTGTACGCCCCGGTGGTGTATGGGCGCTCCCAAGAAGGAATTGATGATTACGCCATCGGGATTGAAGCCCATGTACGCGATATAAGTGGGCATGTCCGCCACCCGCAAGGGCGACGGCACGTCCCGCAGAACCTCGAAGACTCGCAGAGCGTCGGTCCACCCCTCAACCTGCCGCGTCTCTTCCGGGGTCAAGCCAGAGAGGACGATGTGCTCCAGTGCCCGGGCCTCGTCAATGGTGGCTATGACGGCTAAGCGGGCCCCTGTCAGCGCGCGGGCAGACTCGGCGATCTCGTGCAGTACGGTGTCGACGTCCAGGCTGGCGTTCACCCGCAGGATGGCATTGGAGAGGGCGGCGATCCGCTCCCGCAGAGCCTCGATCTCCCGCTCCGGTTGGCTGTTGCTGCTCACTTGGCTTCTCCTCCTGGGCCCCTCAACGTCCCACCCAGGTGCGCTCCGAAATATCAGCCCTATTCAGGGTAGCAGTTACGATAAGGATATCATAGTTGGAAATTTGGATATTCTGAATTGATGAATGTATTACTGAGTACCAGGCTCGCCGAGTCGAGCCTCGAATCTGAGCCGGGTTCGTTGGAAGTGTCGACAGACAGGAACGACGCAGTTGTGGAGCCGTCCCATGCGGTCCACTTGCGCTATGCGGCTCCGGACACGAGATATGACTGTCGGGTGGGCCTGCGCACACCCGAGGGCACCGCCACGATGCCCTCCGCCGGGAAACGGGCGGCCCTCGCCGGTTCGTTCCTGGAAAAGGCCGCCCTGTCAAGACGCTGAATATGACATCAAGGATACTATAATACCCTCGAATAATACACTAAATTGATGATATTAGTGCTATAGTCACCCAGCGAGTATGCACATACATCGATTCGATTCGACCTAAGATTCTGTGGTTAGCGATACAGTGAGACCAATATGTCAGGGCCTCGCTCAGCCTGCCAGCGTGACTTTGTGCCGTCCCAGCCCTCGCCGCCCGTCTCTCGCCACCGTTAAGTACGGCTTATCTCTGCCTTCTCGCCCCTGCTCGGCACGACCGATTCTTCAGGCTGGCCGGCTCGATATTACGTACCGACTTCCTGACCGGAATAACCAGCGATTCAGACAGCTTCGCCAACCTGACCGCCATAGCCATCGCCATGAACAGCTCGAATTGCTTGTACTGATGCCGTCCTACGCCGACGCCCTCTCCATATTGCTGGTAAAACCCACCCCTTCCTGATCGTAGGTCTGGCATAAGTGAAATTTCCCCCCCCACGCCGCGTAGTTCCTAGGCTGCTAATACTTGCTGTAGCGTTGTTCGTCTCAGGATGTGGCCTTCTCGGCGAGGATTCTACCGACGCGTTTCCGGACTCACCGCCCGGGGCTACGGGGGTGCCCGGCCCGACGGGACAAAAGGGCGATACGGGTGCTCCCGGTCTTATGGGGCCCGAGGGCCCACCCGGCCCACGTGGACTCACCGGCTCAGCGGGAGTTCCAGGTTCTGCTGGGCCACCGGGCCCGCCCGGAGCCACCGGGGTACCGGGGCCGAAGGGAGAGAAGGGCGACAGGGGAGATCGTGGTCGCTCAGGGCCTGAGGGCCCCGCCGGCTTGGACGGTCTTCCTGGCCCAACAGGAGTTCCCGGAATAGCCGGAGAACGCGGCCCGTCTGGTCCGCCAGGAGACACCGGCCCCGTCGGGCCTACTGGGCCACAGGGGCCACAAGGACCCAGCGGCGGCGGTGGCGGTGGCGGTGGCTCTACCGGACCCGCCGGTCCACAGGGGCCTCAAGGCCCCAGCGGTGGCGGAAGTGGCTCTGCGGGGCCTCCTGGGCCTCCTGGTTCACCCGGGCCACAGGGGGAGCCCGGCCCACGAGGGCCTGCCGGACCGCCCGGTTCCCCCGGGCCAAAAGGGGAGCCTGGCCCGCCCGGCGTTGCCGGTCCACCGGGGCCTGCCGGTCCCTCCGGCCCACAGGGGGAAGCTGGCCCGCGAGGCGAAGCAGGTTCATTGCTGCCGATGGTCACTCCTGCCCAGGGCCAGTCGGTAGCCGCCGGCAGCAACTTCTCCTGCGCCATCACTCCCGATCGGGCCGTGCAATGCTGGGGCGGAGCAGCCGACTCACCGGTCATTGCCCCATCGGGTCATTTATTCGAGGCGGTGAGCGCCGGCAGCCATGCGTGCGGCCTCAAAACCGACGACAGCGTGGTCTGCTGGGGCAGTCGTGTGGACACCCCGGCCAGCAACTCCGAGTTCGACATGCTGAGTGTGGGAAACGACCATGCCTGCGGGGTCAAGGACGATGGAACCCTGGTCTGCTGGGGCGCCCGTTCCGATACGCCCACCGACACCAGCGGTTTCGCCACGGTCAGTGTTGGCCACGACCATGCATGCGGCGCAAAAACCGACGGGATCCTGGATTGCTGGGGCGACAATACGGAAAGAGAAACCACTCTTCCCGCGTCCAATTCCGGCTTCGGTACGGTGGCCGCCGGCAAGAACTTTTCCTGCGCCGTTAAGGCTTCTGGGGGTGCAGTATCGTGCTGGGGCGCGTTCACCAGCACGCCGTCGAGCAACACGGACTTCTCCACTGTGGCGGCCGGCGCCGGTCACGCCTGCGGAAGCAAGAGCGACGGCACGGTAGTTTGCTGGGGCGATGCCGGCCAGGACAAACTGGCCGTCCCCGACGCTACGTTCATCGCTTTCGCCGTGGGCGATTATCACGCCTGCGGGCGAAAGACCGACGGGTTGGTTGTCTGCTGGGGTGGTCCTCCCCCCGACGATATGAACGCCGACCCAGGCGATGCGTCCGCACCGCCGTCCGAACTGATTCCGGCGTACGACCTCGGAGTGGGGGAGGACTTTGCCTGCTCCCGGGACGCCAGCGGACGTGTGGTCTGCTGGGGCAACGTGTCGGGGGACACGATGAATCCCAGGACCGAGGTCACTGAGGATGCGGTGTTCGCCTCCCTGGTGGTGGCGAAGACCCACGCCTGCGGCATTGTCGAGGGCAGCCGCGAGGTGATGTGTTGGGGCGACACTGCCGACGAGAAGCTACAGGTCACGGAGGATGCGGTGTTCGCCTACCTGGTGGTGGCGAAGACCCACGCCTGCGGCATTGTCGAGGGCAGCCGTGAGGTGACTTGTTGGGGCGACACTGCCGACGAGAAGCTACAGGCCCCGGACGGCGCTTTCGCCTCCATCGCGGCAGGAGATTTCTATACCTGTGGAATCAAACTGGACGGCGGCGTGAGTTGTTGGGGGAAGGATACCGTCCTGGCGCTGGCGCCGCCCCTGCCGCTGACCACCGCCGAACACACCATTGTCGTCGGCTATGGCTCCGCTTGCGTGCTGAAGCCCCACGGCGCTGTCCTCTGCTGGGATGGTGACGGCTACGGTGTTGACAAAGTGGCAACCGGCTCCTTCACCAGCATCAGCATGGGCCCTCAGAGTTATCACGCCTGCGGCGTGCGGCGGGATAGCAGCATTGCCTGCTGGGGGGCTGAATACGACACCAATGTAGGCGAGGCCACGGTTCCGGACGACGCGACCAACCCCAATACCGACTATCGCCTGGTCGTCGCCGGCAGCCGCGTCAGCTGCGGAGTGAAGATAAGCGGCAACATGGTCTGTTGGGGCCTTCAATCAACCATTGACGATCTCCCAACTGAGATCACCGGGGCCGATAAAGTAGCAAAGACCTTCACCGCCATATCGTCCAGCGATGACAATTTCTGTGGGTTGAAGCAGGACAGCTCCCTCTTTTGCTGGGGCAGCCAGGGGGTGACAAATGGATTCCCGCAGGATAATACCGGCTTCCGGGACATAGGCGTGGGCGAACATTATGCCTGTGGGGTGAAAACCGACGGAAGTATGCTCTGCTGGGGCGTTGAAGCCAGCATCAAGAAGCCCAGTGAAGAAGAAAATGCCGACTTCGTAGCAGTCACCGTTGTGGCAGAACGAGCGGAGATTGCGTCTACCTGTGGGATAAAAACGGACGGACGAGCATACTGCTGGGGGTACCAGGATCGTTCCACTACGCCGTCGAACACAGACTTCGTGGATGTTAGCGCCGGCAACATTGCTTCTTGTGCAGTGAGAACCAACGGCCGCGTGGCCTGCTGGGGCTATCAGAGTAAGAGGCCCGCGTACCGGCCGCCCTCCGAGTTGCAATGACATCCCATAATTCTCCTCTTCCGGCCCGAGAATACCCGGCGGAGGATCGAGATACCATGAAAATCGGCATGTTCCTTTCCAACGGCCGGGACCCTGACACGAAACTCGAGGCCAGATTTCCAGCATCCGGCAAACGAACATCCCCTCGCAGATCAACCGTGGCGACGGGTCCATGGAAGCGTCGTCGACCAGCCTGTCGAACAGGTCCTGCTTCCCGATCAGGATGGCGTCTATGCGTTCCTCAGTGGTATCGGTGCAGGAATACTTGATCACGTTGATCTTGGCCGTCTGTCCCATCCTGTGGGTCCGGTTCTCAGTGAGGTGGGCAACAGCAAAATATATGTGGTAGGTACGTACAGGGTAGATTCCAATGGCAATACACGATACGGGTCCGTACGTGCTGGGGCCGAACTAAAAGGTCCAACGATCTATTATAGGACCCCATCCAGTGGATAAGAGAGTGTGTATATGCTAATTCCTTACATGTGGCAAAAGCGTCATCAACTCGCAGGTGCCCTGCTTGTCGTGACATTGCCTGTAATAGCCATAATTATTTGGCAGATGGCTTCAAAAGATGATTATATCGATGCACAAGAAGCTGTGGAGGATGCCTGCCTGGGGTTCGCTAACTACACGGCATCTTATGACATCACAATTCAGGGAACTGTTACATTTGGCACTGAATCCATGACTGGTAATGAAAATTGGCGCATTCAAGGCGAAAATATCTATAGACTTTTGACTGCCACAAAGGAAGGTGTGTCGATCCAAGCTGAACATATTGAAATAGCAACCCGGAACGATAATACCGATGGTGCCAGCGGGAGTAGTGGTGCAGGTAGTAGAACCAGATACTACCGCGGTGCCGACGCTACAGGCACTTGGGGCGAATGGAAAACAGACGTGAATAATATAGCACCCTTCGCTGATATGTCTGGAGCAGCTGGCGAATCCGATTCTGAAGAAATTCCTGCTTCTTTCTGTGGGCGCCCTTTGCTAAGCGATGACGTGTCGGATACAACATCTGGGTACATTGGGGAAGAGATTATAAACGGCACGAATACCAAGCATTACTTCTACTTAATCGCCTCAAAGTCGCAGCCAGAGGAAAACTATAGCAGAGAGGATTTTTGGATTGACCCAACTACCGGGAGATTTGTGCAAATCAAAAGGACGATTGTACAACCTCCCAACACAAGGCTGGAAACGCTACATTCTTACTCAGGCTGGGGTGAACCCAACGTAATTACTGCTCCTGTCCTGTCTACGCCGACACAGGAACCAACCGCCACCGACACGCCGTATCCACCGCCCCATTGGGACTGACGGCTACGGCCTTCGGGGCCAACAGCATCGCACTGTCGTGGACGCCGCTGGCCGAGGCCTCTCACTTTGGTGTGTACCGCTGACTCCCGTCCGGTTTGGGGCTGCCCGCGTTCTATGAAAGGGTCTCGGAGAACGTGCCCGGCGCGACGTACACTACACCGGGCGGTCCTGCGGCAGGACCTACCATCACTGAATAGCGGCCCACGGCGATGGGGTGACCTACTGGGCAACGTGGGGAACTGGCGTCGGTGTCGGCATACCTTTCTCAGTCATTGTGTTCCGCGGTGGCCCCGTCGTCGGTGAAGCCGACGCTCATCTTGACGGTGTTCTCCTGATCGTCCGAGGTGAGGGTGCAGGCTTGCCCAGTGGCCCTGGCTATGTCCATGTCCGTGGCTCTATCATTTCGTACTCACTGGTTGGTGTGCCACGGGTGCGTATGCCCATTTTGGGGCTCTGGCGAGTGTGCCGAGGCCTCTTTTGCACGTGCTGCTCTGCTCCATGAATTTTTGAGTCATTTCCAGTTGGTGGAACAGGTCCGATATCATGGCGTGTGGTGATACCATCATTACCTAACGCAGTCTTGCTGGGGTCCCCGACCGAGTCTGGGCATTGGCCGGATATGCCATTGAGCCTGCCCTCGGTGCAGAGGGTATCCCATCAGTGGGTGCGACATAAGCCGTAGGGACGCGGAGCAATCAGGAGCGGAGAGGCGAGATGAGAAAACTTGCGGTCTTGCTGACTTTCGTTGTCATTGTGCCAAGTATGTCTGCCCTCCTGGCGGGATGCGGGTCGCCCTCGCCGACGGAGCAAGTTGCCCCACCCGCCAACACTGCGGCAGTACTGCAGGCGCCAACCGCCTCCCCAACGCACGCGGGTAGCCCTGCACCGGCCGCCGTCACGGCGCCCCCAACCGTGACTGCCATCACCGCAGCATACCCGGCGACACCCTCGGCTGCTCCCACGCCCACTCCAAACCCAACAATCGACGATGGGCTAGAGTTTGAGTCGTCTGATCCTCCAGTATCATCAGCCCGGGATGGAGGCATAACCGCCGAAGGCCATGATCCCTCCAAGGAGGGCGGGTCGCCTGAGGGTGACGTGCAGGGCCGCAGCTATACGTGGGAAGACGGGGACAGGACTCTCACCGTATATCTCCAGACCGACCTCGCAGTGGACCAGGGTTCTGACGGGTTGCCTCGCGACGTAGTGGCGGCTGATGGAGTTGAGAACAGAGTGGCCAGGGGTGTGGGAGGACAGCCGCAAGACGATGCGCTGCCTGTATTTCGCTCGGAGTACGGTGAACTCATGACGTTGCCCGGCGGCGTGCTCCTGATTCTTGATTCCGAGTGGAGCGAGGCAGAAACGGACGCCTTTTTCTCGACCAACAGTATCAAGATGGACCGCGTTTCTTAATTGAGTTATGCCGTCAACGGCTTCTTTATCCAGACGGAGCCGGGTTTCCCCTCGCTGGAGTTGGCCAACACGCTGGCGGTCCTGGATGGCGTGGAAGTGGCCAGCCCCAACTGGGCGAGAGAGGAAGTCCCGAAATGACCGTTGCCCTGTAGGTAACCTCATCCGTAGTACCCCAATTGTTTTGTGAGCGCTAATCTTTCCGCCGAGTTAATAACCGCATGAACGCGTGGCTCAGCCCGGTAAGACTTGCTGCCGTGGCAGGGGGCGCTCTGCTATGCCTCATTCTGGTCTTGGGCTACGCCAGGGCTCAGACGACTCCCGCTGCGCCCACCATTGACTCCGTAACCTCGGATGACAAGCAGCTCAAAGTCGAGTGGACCGCTCCTACCGGCGAAACGGGCATCACCGCCTACGACGTGCGACACATTAACAGCGATGCCACAGACAAAGCCGACGCCAACTGGACCGTGGTCGACAACGCCTGGACCTCCGGGGCGCTGGAGTACACCATCACCGGTCTGGACAACGGCACCCAATACGACGTGCAGGTCCGGGCCGTCAACGCCAACGGCGACGGAGCATGGTCCGCAACGACGGTCGGGACGCCGGCCCTCCCTGCGCCCTCCCTGGATACCGTGCGCGGCGATGACCGCGCCGTTTACGTCGCCTGGAGTGCGCCTGCCGGCATCACCACCGGCGTCAAGGCCTATGACGTGCGCCACATCGAGACCAGCTCCGACGAAACGGTGGATTCCAACTGGACCGTGGAGGAGGACGCCTGGGAGGACGGAGACGGCAGCCTCTTTCACGCCATCACCGGCCTGACCAACGAAACTGGCTACGACGTGCAGGTGCGGGCCGTCGATGAGGACGACGTTGACGGCGCATGGTCGGCCACCACCGCCGCTACCCCTGGCGATCATGGCGCCGACCGCACCAACGCCACCAGCATCTCCGCAGGGGACAGAGTGTGGGGCGTTATCGACCCCAGTGACGACGAGGACTACGTCAGCTTCACCGTGTCAGAAACTGCCGACTACTGGATTTACACCCAGGGAGACCTCGACACGGTGGGTGAGTTGCAGGACAGCGACGGCAATTTCATCAAGAGCAACGACTATGGCCGGGTTTTACCCAACCCGGAAGCTTTCTTCCTTTGGCGCAAACTCAATTCCGGCACGTATTACGTAAAGGTCACCGGGTTCGGAGCCACTGACGAACCATACACCCTCAGGGTCCGGGCATTTCCGGACCCCGTAGGTTGGACCGAATCTCCCACCATTCCTATAAACGGCTCTGCCAGTCGCACCATTGACCCTGAAGATGAAACCGATTCCTTCAAAATAGTTCTGGCAGAGACTACAGAGGTTGCCATTCGGTCGTCCGGATTTCCGGACACCGTGGGCAAGCTGTACACCAGGAATTCCCAATTGGTTGCATCCAATGACGACGGCTATCTTCCTGGCGGCAGCAGGAATTTTCTCATCCGGCGAAGCTTGGCGGCGGGGACCTACTATCTGAACGTCAGCTCCTTCGACGAAAGATACGAAGGGCCGTTCAGTGTGTACCTCCACACCATCACCGAGCCGGGCAGCAGGAAGGCCGATGCCCAGGAGTTGACCCTTGGCGACGTGGCTGGCGGCATGATCGGCCCTGCCGGGGATGAGGACTATTTCAGTCTGACCCTGGACGAGACCACCCACGTGATCATCGGAGGGACGAGCCGGGGCCTGGGGCTCGATATCAGCGCCGAGCTCATAGATTCCAACGACTTCGACGCCCCGGTCGATTCGATTCACTTCAGCGACCGGTTCGTATTCCAGGGAACGCTGGACGCGGGCACATACACCCTGAAGGTGAAGGGCAAGGATGCCACCGATACCGGACGTTACACCGTCAGGGCCATCCGGGAGGGTTCGTATACCTACTTCGAAGACCGCTGCAGCAACATCTCCCGGAGCGCCGGCATCAACGATCCCCTGTACGGATGCCAGTGGCACCTGAACAACAGCGACCAGTTCCGCAACAGCGCCGGTTTCGATATCGGGGTCGAGGATGTGTGGCCCACCTACACCGGCGACGGCATCAACGTGGTGGTGGTGGACGACGGGATGCACTACACCCACGAGGACCTCAAGGACAATGTGAACACCACCCTGAATCACAACTACAACACCGACGATACCGACATTTACGACTATTTCGAATGGCACGGCACCGCGGTGGCCGGTCTTATCGCGGCAAAGGACAACGACAAGGGAGTGCGGGGCGTGGCACCCGAGGCCACGATTTACGGGTACAACTACCTTGAGGCAGTGAGCGACGCCAACAGGGCAGACGCCATGACCCGCAACTCCGAGACCACAGCCGTTTCCAACAACAGCTGGGGGCCCAGGGACTTCGGCGAGCCGAACCCTGTCGTCTCAACATGGGAAATGGCCGTAACGGACGGCGTAACCAACGGGTACGGCGGGAAAGGCGTGGTCTACGTCTGGTCCGCTGGCAACGGGGCCGAATATGACGATGACTCGAACCTGGACGAGATCGCCAACTACTACGCCATCGTTGCCGTCTGCGCCGTGGGCCACGACGACAAGCGCGCCGACTACTCGGAGCCCGGCGTCAACCTGTGGGTCTGCGGCCCCTCCAGCAGCGGAAGAGTCGGCCAGCCCAGAATAACGACCACGGACAACGGCAACAGGTACTGGGGTCGGATGGGAGGCACCAGCGCCGCCGCTCCCATCGTCTCAGGCGTAGTTGCACTGGTGCGGGAGGCCAACACCGCCCTCACCTGGCGGGACGTCAAGCTAATCCTGGCCGCCTCCGCCCGCAAGAACGACGCGGCCAACACCGGCTGGGAGCAGGGGGCGCTGAAGTACGGCTCCACCACGGACCACTACGACTTCAACCACGAGTACGGCTTCGGCATGGTGGACGCCAAGGCCGCCACGGACCTGGCCGTGGGCTGGAACAACGTCTCCCCTCTCCGGGAGACAACGTCCGGATCAGGCGCCATCAACCTTTCGATTCCGGACGCCCCGACATCGGGAATGCCCACCGCTGTGACGGCAAACCTCACCGTAGGCTCCTTTGTGGATTTCGTCGAGTTCGTAGAGGTCAACACCCACTTCAACCATTCCAGTTTTCGCGACCTACACGTTGAGTTGGAGTCACCCTCCGGAGAGGTCTCCACCCTGGTTCCATCAGCCCCCCTCGACGCCCGCTTGACCTCAGAGTTCCGTTTCGGCTCCGCCCGATTTCTGGGCGAGGCTGCGGCCGGAGAGTGGACGCTGCGTATAAGGGATGAGGAAAGAGGCACGACGGGAAGTCTCAGGTCCTGGGGTCTCACCATCTACGGCCATGGCTACCAACCGGCTGCGCCGGATTTTGATGACGTTACGCCCAGTGGGGGCACCCTGACCATCGAGTGGAAGGAGCCTACCGACATCGGGAAGTCCGCTGTCACCTCCTACGACCTGCGCTACATACGCAAGGATGCAACAGACAAGAGTGACGCCAACTGGACCGAAGAGACCAGCGTGGGAACGCTCAGCAACCGGAGTCACAGCATCACGGGTCTCTCAGGAAACGTCGAGTACGAAATTCAGGTACGGGCCCGCAATTCGGAGGGAATCGGCATTTGGTCCGAGGTAACGACCGCCATGCCCACCATTGTCGAGCCGTCGACGCCAGCGATAACCAACGTAACTCGTGGGGACGGGGAACTAGCCGTTGCCTGGACCGAGCCTTCCGACAATGGAGGCGGGAGAATTACCGCCTACGACGTGCGGTATATCGAGACCAGCGCCGACGAGACGGTGGACTCCAACTGGACGGTGCAGGATAACGCCTGGAGAAGCGGCAACCTGGAATACACAATCAGGAGCCTCACCAACGCCGTGGAGTACGACGTGCAGGTGCGGGCCGTGAATTCCGCCGGCGACGGGGAGTGGTCCGGCACCCGGACCGGCACCCCTCTGCCGGACGACATACCCATCACCATGCAGTGGGAGGAGACTACGCTGGAAGTAGACGAGGACGTAGGCAGCGTGGAGCTGACGGCGGTGTTCACAACCACCCTTAACGCGCCGCCCGAAGCCGACTTTGAATTTGAGCTCGTGTTATCAACCACCGATCTCGGCACGACAGTGACCGACGACTACACCCCTCCACCCTCCTCGGCCAGCTTCGTCGCCAGCGATTTCAGCCAGACAGACGTTAACGGGCAGCAGCTATACCAAGCGACCAGGGATTTCACCATAGACATCAACGACGACACTACTGACGAATCCGATGAAAACTTCCGGGTGACAATGAACTACCAGACTCCCGGGCTATCGCATCTCCGGGGAGGACCGCAATCGGCGACGATCACAATCAACGACGACGAGCACGTGCCGGTGACCCTCAGCTGGGACCAGACCGACGTTACCGTAGACGAGGACGACGGCAGCGCCACACTGCGCGCTCTTGCTGTCACCACCGTGGACAAGCGCCCGGAAGACGGCTTCACCTTCGACGCTTCGGTCTCCACTGCAAACGGCGCCGCGTCGCAGCCCGGCGATTACACGCAGGTAGACGATACCATCACCTTCGACAGAAACGACTTTAGCCGCACAACCGTCAACGGCCAGCCCCGGTACCGCGCCGCAAAGCAGGTCTCGGTATCCATCGTGGACGACACCACCGATGAAATCGAGGAGGACCTCTCGGTTACGATTGAGTACGCCAACCCCGGCCCACTCCACCTGCAGGGAGGTTCGGCCATCGCCACCGTCAAGATCGCCGATGACGATTTCGTTCCGATAGCCTTGAGCTGGGAACAGCCGGACTATTCGGTTAGCGAGGACGCTGGGAGCGTCATCATGTACGCCCAAGCCACCACTACAGAGGAAGGGGCGCCGCTGTCGGATGTCTCCTTCAGCGTAAGGGCTACGACGAGCGCGGGCAGTGCCCGGCAGGGCTCAGATTACTCCCATTTGAGCGCAACCGAAACCATATTGCACACAGATTTCACATCGACGGTCGTTAGCGGTGAAGTGAGGTATCGAGCTGAAAGACAGATAATCGTAGATGTCCAGGACGACGTCTACGACGAGGGGGACGAAAGCTTTACGGTAAGACTGTCTTACGCCAGTTCAGGGCTTCCATACCTGACTGGTGGCGCGGCAACCGCAACAGTCACCATCACCAACGATGACGAGGGTGGGCCTCCGCCTCCCCCAGTAATACCACGAACGCCCTCGACACCGACGGTTACCGCAGCGTCTGCCAACAGCCTGCGGATCACGTGGTCGGCACCGTCGGGAGGGCCCTCGCCCACGAGCTACGAGCTACGCTATCGTCGGAACGGCAGCATCTCCTGGCCGTCACCCGTCAGCGTTGGCAACAGTCGCAGCTACACAGTTACTGGCCTTTCCGCGAGCACCACGTATGAGGTCCAGGTGCGTGCCAGAAACTCTGCAGGCCCTGGAGGATGGTCATCGACCGGAAGAGGCACCACAAGTGCGGCTCCTCCGCCACCCCCACCACCGCGAAATACTGGTGGCGGGGGCGGAAGGTTCATCGTACCCCCGGCTCCCCAGGCACCGCCACGTCCGGCGCTTGCGACTCAGCGTGCTGAGCAGGTGTTCCAGCCACTCTCGGCAAACGGAACACTGGGCCGGGTTTGGCGGTTGGTGGAGAGGTATCAGAGCTGGCTGTTCTATGATCCGGAGCCCCGGTTGGTGCCATTTAACTCGCTGAGGACGGTCAACCTGGCATCGGATACGCCGGCTGTCGTCGCCATTAACGTCACCAGGAACCAGCGATTCCGCGGCCTTCCACTTTACGCCGGCTGGAACCTCGTGCCGCTAACGGAGGACCCGCTCACGCCACAGCCGGGGAGCGGTGTCCAGTCAGTCCAGCAAATTTTCGGCGCGCTTGCTGCCAGCGGGGCATTGCAGAGGGTCTGGTGGCTGGACAGCCGGTCCCAACAGTGGAAATTCTACGACCCTGACCCGGAACTCGCGGCGTTCAACACGCTGACGACGGTTGACCTCGCCGCCAACCCGCCGGTCGTCCTGGCAGTCAGCGTGGACCGTCGGACGGAGTTCCGAGGGCGCACCCTGTACCCCGGCTGGAATTACGTCGTTATGAGGTAGGCTGCTCCGCGCCAGCCAACAGCATTCGGGTCGCCCGTGGCGTCGCCGACAGATGCCCCAACTGCAGTCGGAGCGATGGTGCCGACACTTAAAGACCGGAACATCCAGGTGTCTAAATTGTTTCAACCTCAAGCGACACTATGTTGACCGCTACAGACGCGATCCCAATGGTTCTTAATCCACGGCCGTGATACGGAGATTGCCAAGTCTCGCTGGACGCCCATTTCTCTTTATGGCCGTGAGAGTGGCTTCGCATCAGTAAGGTAGTGAGCAGGGCGTCCATCGAAACACTATGCGCCGCTATTCCTTGGCGGACAGCCCGCCCCTCAGGAAATAGGCGCCACCAGGATCCGACAGCCAAAGAGGGTAAGCACACCGCATGGACAATAGTGCAGATCAGTTGACCTGACATTCTCGCAGGGCATCAACGCAAGACCACGACGCTGAGTGCTTGGACCACAGCTAGCCGATATTCTTCAACGAAATTCACGGCCAACATCCTCTCTACGTAATTCGTCGCGATTCAGGCAACAATACGACACAAAGATTGCTTATTGTCGAGTGTTATCTTTCGATTGACACTTAAAAGTAATGTAAGTATTATGCAACGAATCTCAGAATCAGGAGGATCGGCGCCCGCCTGACTTCATTCAACAGGCTACAGTCGGCATCTTCTGGTTTTGCATCGAGGTCCCTCCTAACCACGGGGCGCTGCCCCGTTTATGACCGTCGACCTAATGGTTATGCACCCTTGAGAAAGGGTGAAGGTAAGCAAGGCGACGGGAGCGATATCTAGGGCGACGCCGAGACCGCAGTGGTCTCGGACGCCCTCACTTCCATAGGGTCGGAGTTCAGTACTGCGGAGGTGGAGAGGAACCATATTTCCTCAAGGAGGTTGCCCTTATTGGACGCTATCAAGGTCTCAACCAATTCCGACAAATGTGGGACCTCGATCGCCTTGGGGGACAGGCCAGGCCGACCTGATTACCAGTGGAGGTAACTCTCGGAGGGAGCCTGACAAATTGCCAGACACACTTGAAGGGATGAATATGGCCCGGTAAGCGGGGCCAGTCATCGTCTTTGGGCGCAAAGGATTCAACCTAAATACCGCCCAGTTGGTGACATCCGCGTCAGGAAAGCACCACCAGAGAGAGCACGTAAGAACAAAAGGCTGACAGCAGGTAGGCCTCTGGATGTAAATTGCCGTTTCAGGCCTTCGGCGGCCAGCTACCGGCGAGTAGACTTGGCGCCAGGCCAGCCATTGTAGGCTAAACGTTAGTGGAGGCATTGCGATGAACAAGATTCTGCCGTCAAGCATCAGGGTAATTTTCCCGCTTCTGTGTGCCCTGTTGCTCATGATTATCGTTGCCTGTGGTAGCGATGATGGTGATGATTCCGCGCCGGCGGCGACCACCGCAGCAGCGCCCACTGCCGAGACCGCAATGGTCAGCTCGGAGGGGTACTGGAAAAGGTTTGTGGACCAGGGGGTGTACGGTGGGATCCTTCGGGAGGGTCACATCTACGAGAATGACCACTGGAGCCCCTGGGTCGGGTGCTGCAACAGGTCGGTATTTATAGCCCGCAACCCCTACAACCTGCTGGTGATGCGCGACCCGGCTGACCAGAACACCATAGTCGGTGACCTGGCCGAGAGCTGGGAATGGGCCGAGGATGGTAAGAGCATCAACTTCCATCTCGCGCAGAATGCAACATGGTTCGATGGCGAGCCTGTCACCGCCGAAGATGCGGTGTACAGCCTGGATAATATGACGGACCTGGACCAGGTGAGGCCGCGGACCAGGAACGTCGAGCCCTACTACGCGAGCTCCGAGGCCATAGACACTCACACGGTGAAGGTGAACACCAAGTTCGCCAACCCTGCGGCCCTGCTCCCCTTCCTGACCGTGGACTTCATGGTCATGCACCCCAAGCACGTGCTGGAAGGCAAGCCGGCTGACGTGGCCGATTTCTTCGCCGACCCCAATAACCTGGTGGGCTCGGGCGCCTTCATGTTCAAGACCAGGGAACTGGGCAGCAGCATGGAGATAGAGAAGAATCCCAACTATTTCAAGGAGGGGTTGCCCTTCCTTGACGGAGTCAAGGTCTTCGTCATCAATGACAAGAGCAGGCTCGCGGCAGCCCTGGAGGTGGGTCAGGTCGATTGGGCTCCCGGAGCTGCCTGGACCGAACCACAGTTGAAAGACCTTGCAAGTGCGCTCGAGGGTAAAGGCAGGATCCTTTACACTCCCGTCACAAACGTATTCCGCTACTACGAGTTCAACTTCAACAACCCTCCGGTGGACGACCCCCGGGTTAGGAGAGCGATCTACCTGGGCTTTGACAGCAAGGAGCAGGTGGAAATTAACCGCCTCGGCAACGGCAGCCTAGGAATACCCTTCTTCCCGGATACCTGGATGTCGGCGACTCCAGAGGAGATATCCGAGTGGCCCGGCTTCCGGTACGTTGATGAGAGCGGCGAACTGTACATCGGTGACCCGGTGGGCGTGCCGGGCCTGAAGAAAGACCCTGCAGACCTGCAAATGGCCAGGGACCTGCTGGCCGAGGCCGGGTTCCCCGACGGGTTGACCCTCGACTACCTGTACGCCGACATATTCGAAGAGGAAGCCATTATCCTCAAGGAGAATATGAAGGAGATAGGTGTCGAGCTGAACCTGCTGCCGAGGGACACCACCACGGCAGCCAACGCTGAGCAGGCGGGGGACTACAAGCACATGCTCGGCTTTGGCCATGGAACCAACATCATTGACCCGGATGACGTGTTCCTGGGTGTATACATGCCTGGCGGGCCAAGGAATGCACTGAAGTACGAGGACTCCCAGGTCAGTGAGATCTTTGAAACACAAAAGAGCGAGCCTGACCAGGCGGCACGGCGTGCGCTCATCAAGGACGCCGAGGACATTCTCCGCCAGGGCGAGGGCCACGGCCGCCCCATGTTCTGGCACCCGATGGAGCAATTGATCCATCTGAACCACGTCAAGAACATGAACACTGCGCCGTTTACCGTCCAGTACGGTTACCAGAAGGAACACGTCTGGATGGAACAGTAACCGCGGGCACGCCTCCAGGACCTGGAAACTATCTCAAAGGTTCCCTCCCCCTTGAAGGGGGAGGGTCAGGGTGGGGGGTGAAAACGCTGTGCCGCTATTGCGCTGTACTGCTACTCACCTGACTTGAGATAGTTTCTTAGTCGTCAGCAACCTAAGTTCGGCATCAAGGTTTCGACCCGACGATCTCAAGCCCCAAGGGCCCGGCGGGCCCATCTTGACCGCTGGTACTAATTTACTTCCAACTACTCCTCAGGAGCGAGCATGACCGCGTATTTCTTCCAGAGGCTTGCGCTCTTCGTGCCAACGCTGATACTGGTCTCCTTCCTGGTCTTCGCGATCATGCGGTTTCTTCCGGGGGACCCGGCTATAGCGCTGCTCAGCCAGGGAGGCGTGGGGAGCTATACCGAGGAAGACGTTCAAAGGATGCGGGAGCGGCTGGGGACCGACAAGCAGTTCCACGTACAGTACGCGGAATTCATACAGGGCCTGGTCACGTGGGACCTCGGCGAGTCCTTTGAATTTACCGGAGTCCCAGTGTCCGACATGCTGGAGACCAGGTTCCCCCTCAGCGTAGAGTTGGCCCTGCTTGCCCTGATTCTCTCCTATGTGGTTGCCGTGCCCTTGGGGGTTCTATCGGCGGTGAAGCAGGACAGCTGGTTTGATGGTGTTTCCAGAATATTCACCGTCGGGGGCATTGCGTTACCGCCCTTCGTGGTGGGCTTGCTGACGATATTCGTCCTCGCCCGCTTTTTCCAATGGCTTCCTCCATTAGGCTATGCCCAGCTCTGGACTGACCCGCTGACGAATTTGCAACAGTTGATCTTCCCGGCCCTGGTCCTGGGTTATTTCAACATGGCATTTGCCACCAGGGTCACCCGCTCCGCCATGCTGGAGGTCCTGCGGGAGGACTACATCAGGACTGCAAGGTCCAAGGGCCTCCATGAACTGATTGTCATCGCCCGCCATGCCCTGAAGAACGCCTTTTTGCCCGTGCTGACCGTGGCCGGCTTCCAATTGAGCCGCCTGATCGGTGGAGCGGTGATAATTGAGGTTATCTTCGTGGTTCCAGGCATCGGCGAGATGTTGGTGAGAAGCGTCCTGATCAGGGATTACCCCATCGTTCAGTCCACGGTCATGCTGATAGCCGTCGTGGTACTGGTCCTGAATCTGATCGTTGATCTGGCCTACGGCTGGCTCAACCCCAGAATCCGCTACGGTTAATGGATTTTCCAGACCAACGGGAAGAGTAGAGTCATGTCGAGTGATCCAGCTGCGATAGCTGTGCCCCCGATCGTCAGAGGCATCCGGGCAACGCAGGGCTTTGCGCTTGCGCTGGCTAATTTTTGCAGGAGAAAACCCTCGGGAGCCGTCGGCGGCGCAATGGTATTTCTCCTGATTCTGATTGCGATATTTGCGCCGCTCATATCACCCTTTGAACCCAACCAGATCAACGCCGAATTTTCATTTGCATCCCCCGGAACAACCATGCCTCTGGGCGGAAATTTCGCGGGGCAGGATGTCCTGAGCAGGCTCTTCTATGGGGGCCGCATCTCTCTGTTCGTTGGCTTCGTCAGCATAGCAATAGGTATTACCGCAGGCGCCTTGATGGGCGCTATCAGCGCCTACTATGGGGGGAAATTCGATCTCATCATCCAGCGTTTTGTGGATGCTTTCATAGCCTTTCCGGGAATAATCCTGGCGTTGGCCCTCATGGCCGCCCTTGGCTCGTCGGTGTTCAATATCATCATTGCACTGGTCGCCGTTTTGGCCCCCAGCGCCATCCGGACCGTGCGCTCCCAGGCGCTGGCCCTCAAGGAGATGGACTATGTGCTGGCAGCCCGGGCGGTGGGCGCCGGCGACGCGCGAATCATTATCCGCCACATCGTGCCCAACTGCCTTGCCCTCTTCATAATTCTGGCCACCATCAATTTGGGCTATGCCATCCTTGTGGAGGCTTCCCTGAGCTTCCTTGGCGTGGGCGTACCGCCGAACGTGCCAACCTGGGGCGGCATGCTGTCCGGGCTGAGCCTGACGGAGATGTCGAATTATTGGTGGCTGATCGTATTCCCTAGCCTATTTCTGGGCATTGCGGTGTTCGGGTTCAACCTGCTTGGAGACGCCCTGCGAGACGTGCTGGACCCGCGACTGCGGGGGACTGGCTGAGCAACATCCTCAGCGGCCTTCCGGGGCTGGTCATTGCCAGCGCCGTAGTCACGGTCATCGCCTGCACTGCGGCAACCCCGGGAGCCACTCCTCCCCAGTCAGGGCCCGAGAACTCGTTCGCTCTTTCGCCCATCGCGCGTGTAGAGGCCGAGCACTCTCTGCATTTCCCCACGCCGGTGGTGGGCGGCACTTGGCGCACCAACCGGGACAGGTACATCCTAGACCCGGCAACTCTGGGCCCAGGCAATAACCGGGACGCCATCCCTCCCATCTACCGGCCTCAGTTCGAGTCGGTGAAGTCCGCTGGCTCCTGGCTGGACGATGACGATCCGGTGGGTGTACTGGCTTTGGACGATGAGGTCCACGTGTACCCCCTACGGATGCTGGTGTACCACGAGGTGGTCAACGACGAGATCGCCGGCGTCCCGGTCCTGGTGACCTTCTGTCCTCTGTGCGATACGGTGATGGCCTTTCACCGGAGGGTTGCCGGGGAGGTCCTGCTGTTCGGGGTTTCCGGAAAGCTGCTCCACGATAACCTGATCATGTGGGACCACCAGACCGAGTCGTGGTGGCAGCAGGTGTCTGGTAAGGCCATCGTGGGAGACCTGGCTGGCGAGCAGTTGGAGTTTCTCCCGATTCGCACCCTTTTCTGGCGGGATGTGCGCCGGAACATGCCTTCGGCCCGCGTCCTTTCCCGGCAGTCCGGGTTCCCGGAGAGCGAGGCAGGCTTTTACGACATCAAGATGTGCCCCGGCGACCACTCCACCGAGCCGCCACTGTGGACCGGCGGGCCCACCAGCGAGACCCTCGGCCAATACGCCCGGGTGGTGGGACTGAATCTGGATGGAGCGGTGGCCTACCCAATGACTGCACTGGCCCAGCGGCAGGTGGTCAACGATGTGGTGGATGGCCGGAATCTAGTCCTGTTTTATTCCGCCCAGCCGTGCGATGGGAGGGGAGGAGCAGAGACCGTGGACACGGCCTCCGTCTACAGCCCCTGGGTCGGCAAAAGGATGCTGTCCTTTTACCCTGAGGCAGGTGCGATCCTCGACCGTGAGACCGGCAGCACGTGGAGCCCGGGAGGGCTGGCGTTGCGCGGGCCCCTGAAGGGAAGGCAACTGGAACCGCTGCCCCACACAATCTCCTTCTGGTTCTCCTGGGTCGCCTTCTACCCGGACACCGACCTCCGACTGAACGAGTAGGGAGATTGCCCTCCTTCGACGGGCTCAGGCCAATCCTGCTCCCTCTGCCAGCAATGGGTCAGGACGATTGTAATGTCACACCGCCTACTGGTGCCCGCTCATCCTGAGCTTGTCGAAGGATGCCTGTTCATCCCCTCGTGGTACGACAGGCTCACCATGAATGGACCTGACCGATTGACTGAGGAAACGAAAAACCCTGATCCGTGGCTGCCGTTAGTTCGTCAGCTTGCGGCGGTGTCCTCCAACAGGCCATGCCGAACGGCCCAGACCACCATCGCCTGCTTGGACTCCACTCCCAGCTTGTCCTGTATCCGGTAGATGGTGTTGCGAACTGTCACGACGCTGTTGCCCCTTCCCCTGGCGATCTGGGTGTATGATCTGCCGCTGGCAAACTGCGTCAGTATGTCCTGTTCCAATGCCGTCAGCTTCCCCGGCGCCTGGCGAGTGGACAGCCTGTGGTCGCCGCGGACCATGGCGAAGACCGCCTTCACGGCCTCGTCAGGCATGTGCAAACGGCCCTCGGCCACATCCTGGACGGTCTGCAGCAGCTCCTCAGGACGCGAGTATTTCTGAAGGTAACCCGTCGCCCCGGCGGCCACCGATTCAATAACCGCGTCCTCCTCCGTAGATGCCGTCAGCATCAGGACTTTTGCGTCGGGCAGTCGTTCCATGATCTCGCGGCAGGCGTCAACGCCGTCCTTTCGCGGCATGATCACGTCCATGACTATCACGTCGGGTGCCAGTTCCTCGACGGTGGCAACTGCCTGCTCTCCGTCCTCAGCCTCTCCCACCACTTCGAACCGACCGGAGGCCTCCAGCACATCCTTCAGGCCGCTCCTCATTACCGGATGGTCGTCAACCACCATTACCCTTATTCGTTGCGTCGACGGCATAAGATCTTCCTCCCTTATCGGTGTCCCGTGGAACCTCGCAGGTAATGGTGGTGCCTCCCCCGGCACTCTCGACGATGAGCCTTCCGCCCATCTGCTCGGCATCCGCCGTCATTCCGTTGAAACCCCTTCCCCGTTCGTCATATCCGGTGGGAAGGCCCACTCCATCGTCCGAGACGGATAACCGGATCTGGTCCAATTCAAAGCTCAACCGCACCTGCACCCTGCTGGCCCGGGAGTGTAGAAAAGCGTTGGTGAGGGCGTTGTGAGCGACGGAAAAGAGCCGGGCCCGCGTTTCCGTGGGAAGCGGGGGCTCAGTGCCCGACTCCGCCATCTCCGTGGGGATAGCGGTTATCCGCTCGAAGGTGGAGCAGTGGGACCAGAGGACCCGTCCAAGTCCCCTGCCTTCCAGAAGGTGGCCCGAGTCGATGGGGCCCCTCATCTCCCACATGGCCGACATCGACAGCTCCCGGGTTGCGTCCAGGGCCGCCACCAGTTCCTCGTTGGATTGGTCTGCCAGCTCCCTGGCCCGATGAATCCCCAGGCCGATCATATAGGCGGTCTGGGCGGTGGTGTCATGAATCGTCTGCGAGACCTCGATCCGTTCCTGCCGCAGGTGGCGCTCCCTGGCCACCGCCGTCTGCCACCTGTTCCGCTCGAACCGGGTTATGAGGTTTACGCCGAGGACGATGATATAAAGCACCGCCAGCCTCGCCACCAGCACCCTCTCCTGGCCCGCCTCGAGGTCGAGGCCGGGGCCCAACACCAGGCACACGACGGTGTAGGCCACGGCGGCTATGGTTGTCGAAGCGATGCTGACCCAGCGGGAGGAGAAGACAACGGCGAAAACGGCCAGGGCAGGGTAGTAGGACAGGAAGATGAAACTATTGAATCCCCCGGCTATGAAAACGCCGTACGTCGTCAGGGCAACGTCCACGGTGCCCAGAAACAGCAGCCATCGCCAGGTCACCGGCCTGTTGGTCAGGAGGCGGAAGTGGACGAGACCATTGGCTATCAGCAATGTGACGGGGATGGCCAGGAATTCCGTGCCCTCCGGGTACCAGAAGCTCGGGCGGTAGGCCAGCAGGAAGATTCCCACCAGCCACACGAACCAGCGGCCCCACACGGAAATCCAGGTTGCGTGCAGCACAACATCCGGCTCGGACACCGTGCCTGAAATCACCCATTTTTGCACCGTCGTAATGCCGGTTTTCAACAAGTCCCGGTCCCCGTTCCGAATTCGCGGGGCCGGACGGGCCTCGCGACAGGCGATGGCGCGACTCCCCGCGCACACTTGCAATAAAGCTACTTTCGCCACCCACAACTTACTTCATCCGCTCCACGGATGCGAGGGCGAAATATACCAACCGGGACTGGGCATATTGAAATTCCCGCAAACAGAAAAGTCCGGAGGCAAACTGGTGCATCGCTACCAGTAGCGCTCCGGCAAGGGGTTGCATCCTCAGGACGATGGCAAAATCCTGATATATGTCATCCTGTGCAGGGCCGATATTACCCTCGTTATCCGTTCCCGGGGCGCATGGTCCGGCCCTGTGGCGTGGAGGGTCCTCTCCGACACCATGAACGGGTCTATACCCAGGGCATGAAGTCTCGCCGCCGCCCCGACCGAGTGGTATCCGGTGTCGGCAGATACCTCCTCGGGGGGTGCGCTCGGATTGCCGATGGCGTCCTACACCGTGGCAACCGCCTGCTGCTTGCCAGATGAATGGTTGATGGCCCTGTCCCCCGCGATCACCTGCTGAGCGCTGTCGACCACCGCCTCGCAGTCATAAGACTCCTGGTAATCCTTGCCGTCAGGCCCAGCAATACCGCATCCGCTCGTTCTTGGGCGCTTTGGCCTATTGCCGCCTCGCTGCACTCCGACTCCACATCGTACTGGAACTTAGACTTGACCCCGACCGTGTAGGCCGCGTCTGTGTTTGGCCCGGTGAAGGTGTAAGCCTTGCTACAGGGTGTCGTCAAAATGATAATTTGGTGGTAATAGGCAGGTGGGGCCTGAGTGTGCGAGATGCAGATGTGGTACAGGTACAGCGGCCCCGCGATATTGCGGACCAACTCAGGGAATGTTTGCGACCCCTTTTCGCTAACTGCGTATCCCAACACCAAGGACAGCTACGGTAGGAGAATTGATCAGTTGATACCAATCAGCGCAATTACTCAACCGTCCGATTCCGGCAATTTGACCGAGGCTTCGAGAGCGGATTTTCCATCGGCCCTCCCCAACCCTTTGCCAGAACGGTTCCCTTCAAGTCCGCCAGATCTCATCCTGATAAACGCAATTGCTCCGGCAATGGCAGCGATGTAAGCAACTTGGAACAAAATGGTCAAAGGGAGCCCCAGTGTATCCTTGTCGACTACGTACGTGGCTATCGTCCAGGCCCCCGCTGCGGCAACCGTCAATCCTCCGAGAATTAGGGGAGCGCCAAATTCCTTGAGCTTACGCATCATCGCCTCTTCGGTTCAAGCCTGGCTAGCTCCAGGGGTTATGTGTACCCTCCCAGTCATTTCGGCGAAAACCGGAATGGCGGAACAGCAACTGTTGCAGGTCTGAAGTCTTAACTTGACGACGCTCCCTCGTGACCAAGAGGCGTACCAATCCGGGTTTCCTCTGTCCTGAATTACTCTCAGTCCCGGGTCCATGGTGAGTCGTGGCCGATTGTTCCCTTCGGGTGGACACCCATGGGACTTCGAGCGACCCCGCTCTGTCACCGAGTCCCGCGGTAACTCCGGACACCGGTACCGTCGACGCCAGTTCGCCGTTCCCAGGAAGAGTCGAATCATTAAGGGAACTCCTCAGTGGGTGGGTTCCACTTACCTCGCTCGTGGGTTCCGGGTGTTCCCTGCGGCGAGGCCGATTCCAGGTCACTACCCCGGAGACCGGGCCAACAGCAGGCTCACCACCAATGCCGTCGCCATCAGGACGAATGCGACAGCGAGGGCGACGAGGACACGGAGTGCGAAGACTGCGTTTTTTCGCCCACTTGCATCTCTCCGCACGTGGTCCTGTTCGTTGGATTCACCTAAAATAACCCGCCCCCCCCCCCGTTTGATTCCGGTCGCGCGCCGGTGCGATGATCCCCTTCGTCCGGCCAGCGAGTGAAGACTGTAGAGACAATAAAAGAGATGACGATCAGAGGCCTGAAAATTGGATGACCATCTGTTGACGGTCTGGGTACCCGATGCCGGCGTGGCCTTGGACCTCCGTCGGAGTGTTGACCCTGATACGGGCGTTGTTTTGGTGTTGGCATCCGCGTCCTCTGCGAGATAGCGACTCCGGCACTGGAACTTCGAATGCCGGGAGGCTTAACTCGGCCGGTTGTGCCGTGAGTAGGACAGCCGGGCGGGGAATAATTCTCGGATGAAGTTGCGCTACAACGCCGGCACCCCGTGCGGGGTGCCGGCGTTGTAGCAAGAAAGGGGCTATTCCTGCTCGTCTGAGTGCCAGCCGGAGCCGAAAATAAACCCGTCATATTCCATTACCCAAGCCCAGAGGGACGGTGTCGCGTCCAGCGAATCCGTGGCTTCCGAGGAAACCCAGTTACCCTCTGACGAGGCATCCAGTATTTCCTCGCCGTATACTGCCGCGATGTTTCGGCCGATCAGGGAGGTATCAAAGCTGGCAACGATGGTGCCGCCCTCGTCAGCGATCACGGCGAACCACACGCCCTCGATGTCTTCCGAGGCGTTGTAGTATGCGACGGTGTCGGAAAGGCCTGCCGTGGCACTGTCGGGGCCCGCAAAACGAGCCATGGTGCCTTCCAGGCCCACCTCTCGGTAAGCATCAACCGCCGCGGACACCAACTGAACGGTGAATTCGTTGGCGTTGACATACCAGCCCGACCCGAACAGCAGATCGTCGTGCCTGACCACCCAGGCGTGCTTGAGCTCCTCGGCCCCGAGGTGGCGGTCGCTGTCGGTCAGGCGATCGGTGTCCGGATTCTTGTACACGTAGGAAACCCAGGCCCCTTCCTCGGTGGCGGCCAGCATTTGGGGGCCGAAATTGTAACCCCTGGCGTCCGTTCCCAGCGGACCGTTGAGATTCTGCCCCAGGACGTTGGTGTCGAAGTGACTGATGATCTCCCCGGTCTCGCCCGCGATGAACACGTACCACTGCTCATCAATGCTCTCGAGGCGGTTGTAATGGGCGATGGTGGATGCCAGGCCCTCCTCCTCATACCTGCTGATAGCACTGTTCACGAAGAACTTGGTGTAGTCAGCGGGCGAGGTCTTGGGCGGGACCGTTGCCACGGTGTGCTCGGCAATTCGCCGGACCTCCTCGGCAGTGAGCTCCACCTCGGCAGCGGGCAGGCCCTCCATGGCAGTCCGTATAAGCTCTTCCACCTCGCTCCGGCTGACTCCGGTTTCGGGAACGGCGGCCAGGGCGGCACGCACCGCCGCCTCAACGTCCGCGGCGGTAATCCCAGGAGCGGGTTCAGGCATTGCGGCAATGGCCGCCCGGATGGCTGCATCCAGGTCAGCGTGTGAGATGCCGGTTTCCGGTTGAGGGAGACCGGACACCGCCGCCTGGATCGCCTCCTCGACCTCCGCGCGGGTCAGGCCTCCCTGGGCCGTAGCGGAGGTGGAAACCTGGTCGCGAACTATTTCCCTGACCTGTTCGTCGGTCAGTCCTGGCTGCGCGCCGGGATCGTCGCCCCCGCAGGCGGTAATCGCGGCGGCTGCGAAAATGGGCAGTGCGGCCAACGCCATCATCGTGGGTAATTTCAGGTTAAACATTGAGCGTCATCTCATCCGTTTTTCGAGTGTCCGTCCAAAGGAAAATCGCCATAACCCGCCGCGAGGCCGCATTCCGGCGATCTGTTCAGACCGGAACGCGACCTCGCGGAGTTGTCAGTCAGACTTGATTGATGTGGACCCCGGCCCTACACGCCGCCTCCACCAAAGACGATGTGGTCCGCGTCGGGTCCGTACCCCACGTGATTCAGCACAGCATCATTGCCGGATGGGTCCTGGATGGTGCCGCCGTTAAGCGTCAGCTTGTTGGCCTCGATTGCCAAGCCGTCGCTGGCCGAGTCGCCGACCGCCACGGTGTACTCAAACACCACGTCAGCCCCGCTGCT
Organism: Dehalococcoidia bacterium; assembly: GCA_965207865.1. Lineage (GTDB taxonomy): Bacteria > Chloroflexota > Dehalococcoidia > Lucifugimonadales > UBA3495 > VXOI01. The sequence goes on along the minus strand of CBDBNP010000008.1, from coordinate 966,656 downwards.
ATTGCTGCTGCTGTAGTCGGCCAGCTTGTTGGAGCTGCCCTCGCCGTAGAATTCCAGCTCCAGCTGCGGAGTGCCGGTTACGGTGACATCCTCGCTGAAGGTCACCGCGATGCGGATGGTGTCGCCGGTGCCGTAGGTGTTGTCATCGCCGGGGAAACTGGTAACGGCAATGGACGAGATGGTCGGGGAAACGGTGTCCGAGCCGTCCACCTTGTGCCCGGAATCTGCGGCCAGGGCGTCGTGGGTGAGGGTCGCGTCGTTGCCCGCCTCGTCCCTGATCGCGCCGTCGTTCAGGCTCAGCTTGTCGGCGCTGATGGCGATGCCGTCGGTATCGCTTTCGTCCAGGGCCACGGTGTAGCTGAAGACCGCCGTAGGGCCATAGCTGGAGGTAGTTGCCAGGGTCGTTGTATTTGTACCGAAGACCCCCGCCGAGCCACCGGTGATGCTGTATTCCGCGGTCTTGGCCGTGCCGTCAAAGTCCAGCTCCAGCTGAGGCGTTCCGGTTACTGCGACGTCCTCGCTGAAGGTAACAGTGACCTCGATGGCGTCGCCGAGGCCGTAGGTTTCATCGTCGCCGGGGTCACTGGTGATCTCCAGCGACGAGACCGTGGGCGGCGTGGTGTCCGAGCCGTCCACCTTGTGTCCGGACTGGGACGGGATAGCCTTAAATGTCAGGTCGGCGTCGTTTTCCGACTCGTCCTGGATGGTGCCGCCGTTCAGAGACAGCGCGTTGTTGCCGATGGCGATGCCGTCAGCGTCGCTGTCGTTCAGGGCCACGGTGTAGGTGAACTTAACCTCTGATGGATCCGCTTCCTCTGTTCCAAAGGCGCTGACATAGTCTGCCGTCTTGGTAGTGCCGTCGAAGTCCAGTTCCAGTTGCGGCGTTCCGGTGACGATGACGTCCTCGCTGAAGAACGCAACCATCGAGACAACATCTCCCTCTCCATAGGTGTCGTCGTCGCCCGGGTCGCTGACGATGCGCACGGACGAAATGGTCGGCGCGGTTTCGTCCGGGGCGCTTACCAGGTGCTCCGGATGGTCCGGGACCCCGTGGTGGGCCAGGAGGGCGGGGTTGCCCGCCTCGTCCTCAATGCTGCCTCCATCCTCAATGGTGGCTTCTTGAAGCATTAGGCTGTTTGCGACGATTGACACACCATCGTCGTCTACGTCTCCCTCCCGCACCTGGTAGTAGAACCTGATCCTTTGACCTATGGAGAGCCCGGGATCGGCAGGAATAAACGGATTCGGGTGTACGGCCGCCCGGACCTTACCGCCGATGTCCAGATCAATTTGTACTTGGCCCTGTACCCTAACAGTCTCGTCGAAGTACGCTTGGACGACGATCCGTTCGCCGTGCTCGTATGTGTCGTTGCTGGAGGCCGGTCCGCCGGAAATGGTGACTGCCCGGACCGTTGGCGGGGTCTGGTCCCCACTTGTCAGGAGGCCAAGAATCTTGTGATCGGGGTCCTCTTCCAGGGAATTGATTGCGCCGACAGGGTTGTGGTCGTAGGGAACATCCTCCTTGTCGGTGGCCGTGATTTCCAGGTTATCCGGAAGTTCAACGCTGATGCCATCGTCGTCACGGTCGCGCTCATCGACTGCGTACCGGAATACCATGACATTGGTGCCGTTGCCCGAAGCGTATTCCGCCAGCTTCTCACTGAGATCTGTGTCGAGGCCCAGAATCACATGGGCCAGATCACCGGCGGTTACGCTTTGGCCGAAGTCAACGCTGACCTCGATGATCTCGTCCCGCCCGTAGGTGTCGGACTCGGAAATGGGAGTGGAGGTTATGGACATCTCCTTGGGGTAGGGTCGGCCGTCGAGCTTGTGGCTTCCCTGTGCGTCATACAGTCCGCTAAAACGGGGGTACACCTCGGTGTCCGTGCCCGCGATCGTTATGGTCCCGTCGCCTCCCAGACCGGAGGGTTCATCGGCAATACCGAGGTCCATTTCGAAGGTTGACGTGCCCTCCGTGGTTATGCCATCGGGATCCAGGTCACGAGACCGGACATCGTACGCAAACACCAGCGTGTCGGTGCCCGTACCCCGGCTGTAAGTCCCGCCCCTCCAGACGGTATCGCCATCGGGTCCTGACCACAGGTTGATATAGCGGCTGCCTTCCACGTCCATGGCTGCGCTGAATGTGATGGAGACCTCAACGGTCTCGCCAAAGCGGTAGGTATCGCCGGTCTCCGGGGTGGAGGTGATTTCGACATTGGTGCTGAGGGGCGGCAGACTGCCGTCCACCTTCTGGTCCTCATCGTCATCAAAGCCCTCGTAGGCCCGGTAGACCACACGGTCCTGCCACTGGTGGGTGATGGCCTCGTACCCAGGGAAGTTGTGCCAGCTCCCGTTGCTGTCCTGGTAGCCGCCGTCCATCCTGATGCCGTCGGTGTCCTCGTCATCCGCCTTAACGGTGTAGCCGAAGACCAGGACATTACTGCCCGACCCCCGCAGGTAATTCGCCTGCCTCCAGGTGTCGCCAACCCACAGGCCAAGGCGGGGATTGCCGCCTTGGGCCACCTTCACCCTCGTGCTGAAGGTGGCGGAGATCTCGATGACCTCTCCCACGCCGTAGGTGTTGCTTTCCCTGGCGGGTTCCGAGGTCACCTCCACCTTTCGGATGTTCGGGTCGTCGTCGAGGATGGTGATCTCGCACTTGTGGTCCCAGTCGGGGTCGTCCAAATCGACGATGTCATCGTCAGGACCGAAGCGTGCGGTGAAGGTCTCGTCCTCCTCCAAGTCGTTGTCGTTCCTCGTCCGGAAGACGCGCCCGTCCCGGTCGGCCGCCGCCTCGGCGTCGGTTGTCCAGACTTTTCCAGTGCTCTGGTGGACGTAGTCTGTCTCATCCGCCGTGCCGGCGTCGGTGTACCAGTAGGCCCAATATTTGGTGGTGTGGTCGTGGTTGGTCACCCGTACCAGGAAGACTTCCACATTCTCCCCTTCCCGGACCTCGGTGGTCGGGCAGTCCAGGTAATATCTTGCGTCGTCCGCGGCCGCGGGCCGGGGATCAAGCGAGCCTGTTGCCCAGACCAGTGCGATCAGTGTGGCCAGCGCCAGTACGGCCAGTGTCAGAGTTGGTCTTTTGAATGGATTGAATAGTGCTTTCTGGAGTTCGGTCATGCTTTTCCTCGCAGAGGGCTAAAAGGAATAGATAAGTACAGAAATCGCCGATAAGAGATGCTGACATACCCTGTTTTCGTAGGTCTATACTTAGAAAATTTATGGACATCATCCAAGTGTGGCCGTGCATGTGAATTCTGGAAAACAGGCATGTGAATAAGATGATTTGTTCCGATTTCACTGTTCCGGACTCTCCAGGAGTGGTAAATGTGTATCAACCACCGGGGAAGATAGCCCTGTTGGGAGAGGTGATCCGTTGCTGTAAAGTTGCCGTCTTAGACATGTGGTAACAACAAGAATGGCCCCGCAGTAGCGGGGCCATTCGTGAGCGATGTCGTTTGTACTGAGTTCCTATGGTTCAGGCGCAGGCTGGGACTACTCCCTGTTCCAGTCCGTGCGGAGCGGATGAAAGAGGGTTGCTTCCAAGCTTCCTTTCCCTATACCCAGATGTGATGTGACACGGCTGTCGGTTCTCGCGGGGTACCTGAACCGCTTGCCCTGGGTCTCCTTCATTCTCTGTACCCTACGATTTCCTGGCATCTGCTCCCCGACTGGCTATGATGTTCAAACTCGTCGTCGATCCAGAGGATCGGCACCCGATCGCCTTCAGTATTGTTCAGGGCGCCCGGTCCCGCGTAACAGGGTCGGTCGGTGCAGTCTTCTCCGCCGATGCTCGACTGGAGAAAATATCGAAGGTTTCCAATCCCCGGCATTAAACGGGATCGTAGGTGCCGTCCTTCCCTACTAACCATCTGTCTCTGACTCAGTGGCGATCCCCACCCCGGTTATGCCATCCAGTACTACTTGGACGATTTTTCTGACAGGACAGGTGGAGAGATGATGTTGGTCAGATTGGTAGACGGATGCGGTGAGTTTCGAGAGGGTCTGCGACAGCCTTCCGGAGACTTCACCCCTTCTTCGCAGCGGTCTCTTGAGGCAATCAATGGCTGGAGCACAGCAGCGGCTACATCCGGGCTCTGATGGTCCAGTCCCAGGAGCGCTGCAATGCTGAGAACCTGTCGGAATCAGTTGGGGCCTCGATCAGATCAAGCAGGGCCGTGGGTTCCGGCAGTTCCTGTTGCGAGGACTGGAAAGTGAACCGGGAGTGGCTGCTGATCTGCGCCGGCCACAACCTGCTCAAGCTGTTCCGGTTCGGGACCTGCCTACCCGGCAGGAAACATGGCAACGGCCCAGCCGGGGCCGCCTGAGAACAGCGCGGCGCCGTCATCATTCTGATTATCGGGAGACGGGCCCAACGCGGGCGTTCACCATCGTCAGCAACAGTGGTCGCCTCCTGACTCAGCCCCAACGTCAAGTCCAGTCAAGCAATCCTCGGACAGGCTGCTAGGGAGCACAGGGGCATCTATTACGTTTCTCCCGAATACGGCCATCACCACAATCGCTGCGCAAATGTAGAACTTTTTTGCCTCACTCAGGCCGCTGGGCGGGTTTCTCACCAAAGCGGATAGGTTGTTATCGCTCACTATAAAAAGATCCAGCACTTTCATCAGGTCGTGGAGGTGTGGGTCGATGTCATCCGAGTATTCGCCCTCCAAGGAAATGAGTACCGCTCCAGACACGATGAAAGTGAAGCAAGTGGAGATCACCGCTTGTTTGAGGACGTATTTTGGGCTTAGATCAAGCGGGTTGTGGCCACGATAAGTAGGATGAGCGTAAGTGGAAGTAATGGCATAACTAGACCTGATTCGAGGAGTGGCACCCTTAGTGAGCTCTCTGCGTGTCTCGTTCCAGTCATACTCGCTGGGTTTAGACATCAGGCGATCCTCGCCATACTCTTCAGAACGATTCCAGTGTCGAATGTGCTTTCGAATCGCTCGCAATGATTCACGTTCTGGAGAGTCAGCTGCTCCCCGACTCATGGCGTCGCTTATCTGTTTGTCAATTTCAGCCAAAGACCAGTATTCCCAAGGGGTCACGTCCTCGGGGTTTTCAAAAAACCATGTGGCGTGAAGTAGACGATCTGATAGCAGGCGTAAGTTCCCAAATGCAGCAATCATGTGGCTGGACTTGACGGCATTGCTGATAGATGTGGCAAACTCACAAGCCTCTTCCGATAGTTGTTTGGCGGCACTGACCGAGGGGATTTCATTCTCATTGCGTAGTGGCAGCGACTGTAACCACCCCTGTCCCCATGCTATGACTTCCTCCAATAAGCAGACCCACTCGTCTTCTGTCCACGACTCCTCATTTCCTGTATGTTTCATGTCCTCGAATCTCCGTTGTGCTAAGCGGCATCCTCAAGAAACCGTCGCGCAGTAAGAGAAGTAACCGGATAGGTAGTCTCAAGGGATCGGAATTAGCAAGCCGAAATCCGCCAAGAAGATGGGCTTGCCTACCCCTCCCGGTCCAGGAACTCGCGGACGCGCTGCTTGGCGCCTTCGCGGTTGTAGCCTTGATACAGCAGCAGGGCGTTGCGCGTGGGGTCGCCACCGAAGAAACGTTCGTAGAGCACCTGCCGTCCGCCGAAGGCGCTGCAGGCCACGTCCCACGCCAGCCGGAACAGCCGCACCCGCTCGCGGGCCTCGGTGGTGTCGGTGGTCAGGTAGCGCTCCACCTCCGGGCCGATGGGCGCGTCGAAATCGCCCTCCGACGGCAGGGCCATCAGGTTGCCCGAGCCCAGCAGCTGCACGATCTCGGCCAGGCGCGGGTAGATGGTGGTGGGATACAGACCCCTGCCGACGGTGATCGGACCCTGCGCCGGGCATATCACGCCGTAATCGTTGAACCACGCGTCGGCTTCAGCCGCCCGCAGGCAGGCCTTGAGCGTCTCCAGGTGAACGATGATCTCCGCAATCCTCTCCTGGATGTGGGTCAGCCCGCCCGATCCCAGGGTGTCGACCATCATCTGGGCCAGCCCCAGGATGAACTCGGTCTTGACCGCGCACCGGTTCACCACCTGGTAGCCCGCGTGGGTCACTGACTGCGTGGCCGCCGAGTAGTTGTTGCACATGTCCACGTCGCCCAGCAGGAACACCCGCTCCCAGGGCACCAGCACGTCATCGAAAAAGACGATGCAGTCCATCTCCTCGAATCGGGAGCCGAGCGGATGGTCGAAGTTGGACCGTCCGTAGTCGAAGCTCTCCCGGCAGATGAACTTCAGGCCCGGCGTGTTGTTGGGGATGGCGAAGGAAAAGGCCTGCCGCCAGGCCTCGGGCCCGATCATGTGCGTTCGCGTGGGGTAGACCGCGATCTCGTCGGAAATGGGGCCCAGGGTAGCCAGCACCCGGCTGCCCCGCACGACGATGCCCGCGTCGGTTTCCTTGACCACAGTCAGCGCCACCTGGCTGTCCAGGTCGTCCACCGTGCCGCTGGTGCGGCGTGGCTGCAGGTTGACCAGTGTGTGGGTGAGCGTAATGTCGTTTTCCCGGATGAACTCGTGGTAGTCGCGCACATTGGCCGCGAACTCCGGGCGGTTCTGGCCGAAGAATTCGGCGGCGCCCGCCCATCCGGCGATGGAGACGTTCATGAAATCGGGCGTGCGGGCCATCATGCCGCAGCCCACCCAGGCCCAGTGCGTCATCATCTTGCGGCGCAGCAGCAGCTCCTCCATCGTCCGCGGCACCTGGAACGAGCGCCCCACCGGGTCGCCCGACGTGGGCGATGGGAAGACCATCTCGTCCCGCATCGCCGGGTCATGCTGCAGGTCATACAGGGCAGCGACCGACCCGACGCCGCCCTTCAGCGCGGGATGGGTCGTGACGTCCTTGATCCGCTCACCCCGAATCCAGACCTCGGCGGGGTTCTCCCGCAGGTTGGCGATGTACTGCGCGCCGGTCTTAGCTGGCATGGCTGGCTCCTATGTGCTGCCTGCCCCGTTCAAGAGGAACGCAGGCAAAAATATCGCAGTTAAAGGCCCGTTGAGTGTATCATCACTGCTGAATTGCCGGACTACCACCATTCCTCTTTGCCCGGAGGCTCCGTATGACCCTCAAGCCACGCGCCGGAGCTACTGGTCCACTGCACTGGCTCCCAGACCCGCCACCGGGCTACGTCCAATTCCCGGACGCGCCCCGGAAGGAAGATATGACCAGCCCCGAATACCTGTTGTACCCCGGAAAGGCCCGGGCCCTGCGCCACTGGCTTGGCAATTTCGAGTCCACCCTGATCACCTTCGACAAGTTCCTCAGCCCAGTCCCATTCGCCGATTTGAGGGAAATCGAGGGCCGCGGCGATGTGTTCTACCCCGATATGCTGATTGCCACGGACGTGGATCCGCAAGTGTCAGCAAACCGCAATGGATACGCCATCTCGGACTATGGCAAGGCGCCGGACCTCGTGATGGAGGTTGCCTCGGGAAGCACAGTTGCCAATGACGAAACTCGCAAACGGGAGGGGTATGCCGCCCTGGGCGTCCGGGAGTATTGGCGCTTCAACTCCGGTGTCGGCCGCCAGGGCCTTCCCAACCTTGCCGGCGACCAGCTCGCGGACGACCGCTATGAGCCGGTCCAAATCGAAGAGTGGGGGCCGGGCCGATTCCGGGGCTACAGTGAAGTTCTGGGGCTGTACGTATGCTGGGAAGACAGCCGGCTGGAGTGGTACGACCCAGTAGAAGGCGTCTACTTGCCCGACTACGACACGGTCCTGGAAACCAGCCAAGCTGAGCGCTCCGCACGTCTGGCCGCCGAAGCCCGCATACGCCAACTGGAGGCGGAGAACCAGCGCTTGCGTGGTGGGTAGGTTCCGGTTCGCTTGGTGTTGGTGAACTCCCTGAATGAATTTCATACTGGCGAACAAGCAACGCCGACTCCTACAAAAAGGGAACAGCGTCATTCACAGCCAAACTTGGTGATGAACGGGAGACGTTCGTAGTCGTGAGCCAGCAGGACAAGGGGGGCGGATGCAACTGACCTTAGCCGCCCGTTTCGTAACCGCTGCCAACCCCCTGACCCGCCTGTATCAAAACACTTGCCCTTGTGATACATTTCGTCCACTCCGAACCCCACCATCAGGAGGACGCAATGAAAGGCCGAGTGATTGTCTGCGCGGAATATGGCAAGCCATTCGAAATCCAGGAGTACGACGTCCCTGAGCCCGCCCCCGGCGCGGTGCTGCTGCGAATGACCCAGGCGGGCATTTGCGGCTCCGACTTGCACGTCTGGCGCGGTGACCAGGTGAACGTGCCGCTGCCGCCCACAGGTCGCGCCATGGGACACGAGGGCACCGGCGTCGTTGAGACACTCGGCGATGGCGTGACCACCGATTCCTCCGGCACGGCCATCCAGAAGGGCGACCGCGTGGTCTACGCCGCTGTGTTCCCCTGTTACAGCTGCCACCAGTGCCTGCAGGGCAACACCAACTGGTGCATGAACCGCAACTACCCCGCTGCCGGCGTGTGGCCCTACTTCACCGGCACGTACGGCGATTTCCTGTACCTCCCGCCGCGACATCCGTTCTTCAGGGTCCCCGACGAGCTGGAGGATGACCTGCTGGGCCCGGTGAACTGCGCCATGGGCACCGTCACCACCGGCCTGATTCGCGCCGGCGCCAGCGAGGGCGACTACGTCGTCATCCAGGGGGCGGGCGGCCTGGGCGTCCACGCCACCGCCATGGCCAAGGAGATGGGCGCCGACCGGGTCATCGTCCTCGACCGCCTCGAGAACCGGCTGGAGCTCGCCGAGGCCTTCGGCGCCGACCACACCATCAACATCGAGGAGTTCAACACTCCCGAGACCCGCGTCCGCCGCGTCAAGGAGCTCACCGATGGCCGGGGCGCAGACGTGGTGATGGAGCTGGTGGGTCGCGCCGAGCTGCTGGCCGAAGGCATCGACATGCTCAGCAACGGCGGCACTTTCGTCGAGATCGGCGACATCGTGCGGGGACGCGAGGTGTCAATTGACCCGTCCAAGCTGCTGCAGGGCAAAAACATCATGGGCTCGCTGATGTACAAACCCGACCTGCTGCCCAGGCTCCTCAACTTCCTCGTCCGCAACAAGGAGACCCTGCCCTTCGAGCGCATCGTCTCCCACAAGTTCCCGCTGGCCGAGGTCAACGAGGCCTTCCCGCAGTGCGAGTGGGACCAGCGCCAGCCGGAGATCACCCGCGCCATGCTGGTGCCGTAACGACCGCCGCCGCTCACCGCGGATGCACTAACGGCCCCGGGAGCGATTCCCGGGGCTTTTTGCGTGCTAAGATTAAAGTGCCTGAAACATGATACTCAGCTTCAGAGACAGGGATACGGAAGGATTGTTCCTCGGTCAGCGAGTGCCTGCGTTCCAGTCCTTTGCCCGACAGGCCATGCGGCGACTCAACGATTTGGACGCCGCCGTATCCCTGCAAGCTCTGAGGGATATTCGAGGATACAGGCTTGAGTCTCTTTCTGGAGACCGGGCTGGACAATATAGCATCAGGATAAACCTACAATGGCGCCTTTGTTTTCGTTGGGGCGATAACGGGCCCTATGATGTTCAGATAGTCGATTACCACTAACAGGGAGGCCAATTGTGAAGATTGACGATAGGCCGTTTCAGAATGGCATGCCGCCGTTTCATCCCGGTGAGACTTTGGCTGACGAACTGAGCGAACTGGAAATCACCGAGCTGGAAATGGACGACTATTTGGCAGTGCCGCGGGGAACGACTGCTGCAGTAGTGGCGGGTCGAAAGGATATTGACGCCGATTACGCTCTTCGTCTGTCGCACTTCTTTGGTGCCGCCGCCCGCTTCTGGATGAACTTGCAGATCACTTACGACTTGAAAGTCGCGGAAAAGAAATCCGGGCCTAACATCTTGAAGTACGTGAAGCAGCTACCGCCCGTTAAATTCCCCGTCCTGCCGGAAGATGACCTGCCTGACTCTTGAGTCCTTGTCCAGTCCTCCCGCAATTGGCTCGACCCACTCTCCCCGTGTGCTAGAATGCCTGTGAAAGCCCCAACAGCGAGGAATGACCAATGAAATTTGGCCTGATGTATGAGATCCAGATTCCCGAGCCCCATCACCCCGGCATAGAAGCGGAACGCTACAAGCAGGTGCTGGCCCAGGTGGACCTGGCAGACGAGGTCGGCTTTGAATACTTTTGGACCGTCGAGCACCATTTCCTGAAGGAGTTCTCCCACTGCTCCGCTCCCGAGGTGCTCTACGGCGCCATCTCCCAGCGGACCAAGCGTATCCGCATCGGCCACGCTGTGGCCCTGCTGCCGTCGCAGTACAACCATCCTGTCCGCGTCGCGGAGCGCGCCGCGGTGCTGGACATCCTGAGCGATGGCCGGATGGAGCTGGGCACCGGCCGGTCCACCACCCTCGTCGAGATGGATGGGTTCGAGGTCGACCCGGCGCAGACCCAGGCCCAGTGGAACGAGGCCATCCGCATGATCCCCAAGATGTGGACCGAGGACCCGTTCTCCCACCAGGGCGAGTTCTTTAACATCCCCGAGCGTTCTGTCATCCCCAAGCCGGTCCAGCAGCCGCACCCGCCCATGTGGGTTGCCTGCAGCCAGCCCGACAGCTTCCGCCGCGCCGGCGAGCAGGGTCTGGGCGTGCTGTGTTTCAACCTCGGCGGATATGCCCAGATGGAAGAGCGTGTCTCGGCCTACCGCGAGGCGGTCAAAAACGCCGATCCCGTCGGCTCATTCGTCAACGACCAGGTCGCTGCGCTGTGCATCGTCCACTGCGGCGAGGACGGCGAGGAAGCCCGCCGCATCGGTGGGCCGGAGGGTGCCTGGTTCGTGCAGATGGCCGAGAACCTGTACGCTCCCTGGGCTGGACGCGAGGTGCCGGACAGCTACAAGTTCGCCGTCGACGCCATCCAGACCGAGCGGGTCGACAAGACCGCCCAGGACCACTTGGACTCCGGCGCCTTCGCCATGGGCACCCCCGACGAGGTTATCGAGGTCATGAAGAAGTACCAGGAGGCCGGCGTGGACCAGGTGCTGTGTTTCGTGCAGCCCGGCAACCTGTCGCACACCCGGATCATGGACTCCATTAAGCTGATGGGCAAGCATGTGATCCCGCACTTCAAGTAGGGAAGTAACGCGGATTATAGGGTGACGAACGTAGGGGCGCACAGTTGTGCGCCCCTTCTGATTGTCTGAACTGTGATTCCTGTGATGACCATGATTACGAGGAATCAGGAAAATCCCATAATCATATAAATCTCAGTTCGGACATACGCCCCGCTAGTCAGACGACGGCAGCTTGCGTGGCTCCTGGAGCTCCATCTTTACTTCGCAGCATACGATCTCGCCATCGCCGCTCTTGGTGCAGAGGACGCTGCTGCCACAGGTCTCGCAGGTGTATCGCTTTCCCAGTTGATTGGCCATGATCGACACCCCTACTTCAGCTGCATCGGCTGACCGCAGCAGACGAGATTTCCATTGCCGCCCTTGGTCACTATGAATTCGGCGTTGCACTGGCTGCAAATGTAGCGCTTTCCGGTCTGGTTAGGCAATTTTGCGCTCCCCTGTATCAATTTGATTGACGGGATTTTAGCCTGATAGGTTGCCCCTTTCAACCTTGACGCGCTGGCGCTATTTCGGCATAAACCGGACAAGGAAACTGGCCTCTCCCAGCGGAATACCGTCGAACAGGATCGCGGCGGAGTGCTCACCGGCTGCCTGCACCGGTATGCGGAACGTCTTTATCCAACGCTGGAACAGGATGCCGTCTTCCCATTGCACTCGCTGCGCCGGTGGCGTCTCAAGCGGCACTCCGGGCGTCTTGAGAGCGACGAACAGGTGGTGATCGCCGGGCAGCGCTCCCCCAATGCAGAACGCGAGATTCACGTCGACCTCTGCCAGCACCTGGCCGGCCTCTCCCTCCGGAGGCGGCTCGGGAAGGTCCACCAGGTCCACTATGCCGTTGAGGTTCAGGTCTCCGTCAGTTCCCTCATCGGTACTCCGGCAGAAAAGGGCGTACTTCAGGTACGGATCGTCTATGGGAGTCGTCAACCGGTTCCCCCTGAATTCCAATACTTAACGCCTGATTCTATCACGGGTTCAGGTTGTAACGCAGGCGGCGGCGCTGGATTATAATGCGCCGCATAATAGTGACGTTGGAGGGAAAATCATGCCCATCAGCAGAGAGCGGTTCCAGTCCGGCATGACCACCCAGGAATATATCGACTACATAAAAGTGAACAAGGATCCCTTCGTTGAGATTTACAACACGGTGGAGATCCCGACGGAGGCCGCAAGCTGGGTCGATGGGTTGAACCACCCTGTGAATCTGGCCGTGTTCACTGCCGACTGGTGCGGCGATGCGGTCAGCACCACGCCGGTGATACTGCGGCTGGCCGACAGCAGCGAGAAGTTTAATCTGCAGGTGTTCAGCCGCGACGATGACGTCTCCCTGGCCGACACGTTCCTTCCCGAGCATCGCGCCGGGACAGTGCCGATTTTCGTGGTCCTCGACGACGACATGAACGAGGTCGCCCGGTTCATTGAGACGGCCAGCGGTCTTGTACCCCAGATCGACGCCATGGATGAGACGATAAATCGGGACACGGAGGGGCTGGACGAGGCCGCCCAGCGGCAAGCCCGCCGGGGACGCCGCATGGCTCACCGAGTGGCGCACACCCAGCCCTGGGCCGAGGTGATCCTGCGGGAGTTCCGCGAAGTAATCGATGCCGGCCTGAGGGCATCTCCCGCCGAGCGTCCGGCTGTCGGCGGTACCAAGTGGCCGCCTGAGGACTAGGCCTGCCACGTATCTCGCGCAGTACGTTTATCGCGAGCGTGCCCGGGGAGTTGTCCGCGGGTTGTTCAAGGGGCTCACCAGCAGCATATCTCAATAGTTGACTGAACACGATGAGAGTTCGGGGGCTGTGAATCGACACCGGCTGTCACCCGCTGATATTCACCACCTCCGCTCCAGCCGCCTCGGCGAACATGTCGGCGGTGGCCGGGTGGCAGGTGAATACCAGCACCTGATTGGTTTCCGCCAGGTGGCCGAACGCCTCTGCGGCCAGCCAGGCGCGCCCCGGATCGAAGTTGACCAGAGCCTCGTCCACCACCACCGGCAGGCGTTCGGCATGCTCACCAAACTCGCGGATAAGCCCAAACCGCAAGGCAAGGTACAGTTGCTCCCGAGTACCTCTGCTCAGCTCGGCGGGCTGCTTGCCGACCCCTGACTCATCGATCACCGTTATGCTCTGCTCGCCTATGGGAGCGTACAGCCGCTGGTATCGCTGGCCAGTCACGCCGGAGAAGAATTCCTGGGCGTGTCGGATAACGCCAGGCTGGCGTTCCTCCTCAAATTTTTGCCGGGTCTTTTCCAGCAGTGCCTCGGCGATGGTGAGCCTCGACCACTCGCGGGCCTGTTCCCGCAGCTGTTCCTCGAGGGTATTGCGGCGGACGCGCAGTGTCGATGATTCGTGTTCGCTGGTGAGGTGTGCCAGTTCGGTGTCAATGCCTCCGCGCTCCTCACGCAGATGATCGCGGTTTCCGGCGACTTCGGCGTGAAGCTCGGACAGCCGGGAGGATTCCTCCTCCAACCGGGCAGGATCGGAAGCTGAGAGAGACCGGCAGAAATCGTCAAGCCTCTCGCCGGGGCCGCTCAGCCTTTCAAGGCTGCGGCGAAGATCGTCCACCTGCCGTTCCAAGTCCAACCGCTCTTCGTGCTGGCGTGCCCGGCGGCGAAAGTCCTCGGCGTCCTCCGTTCCACCTGCAGCCAGCAACTCGGCCAATTGCCTCTCCGTCCCCTGCAGACGCCGGTCCCTGGCCTCCAGAATCTCCCGGACCTCCTCGACCTGCTCCCTGGATCGTTCCCGGTCGGCGAAGGCGGTCTGGATTTCGTCCAGACGCCTGATGAGTTCGTCTGCTACCACCGGGAGTTGTCGATGGCCCTCTGAATCCAGATGCAGGCCATGGCGCTGTGCCAGGAGTTCCACCAACTGACGAAATTCCTCGATGTCGTTTCGAATTGCCTGCACCCGTCCCCGCATCTGGCTGGTGGCCGACAGTGCGCCTCGGGCCGTTTCGACGCGGGCCAGGAAAGCGGTCATGGACTCCGGCGTCAGCGATTCGTCCAGTCCGTGTTCCTGGAGCCATAGCTGCCATTCCTGATGCGACCGTTGCGCGTTCTCCCGTGCACTGTCATGTTCCTTGACCCCGACTTCCAGCCTTCGCTCCTGCGACTTCTCCCGGCGAGTCGCGTCCTCGAGCATCAACTCGGCGGCCCTGCGGGCTTCTAACGCGTTGCGTGCAAGGTTGAGGCGTTCATCCACCGAGTCCAGCGCGGCGGCGTCGACCTGCTCACGAAGGCCAAGGGTTGTCGCCGAATCCAGCAATGACTGGCGGGCCGCATCCTCGGCCCTTTCGGCGTCAGCAGCCTGTCTCGCCAGCGTGGTAGCAACCGGCGACGGGGTCGTGACAGGAGACGTGGGCCTTCCCGTAATCCAGAGCATTGCAGCGGCAAGCAACAAGACCACCCCACAGAGGGCACCCAGAATCAGGGCGCCCCCACCGATCAGGATTCCCGCCACAACCAAAGCGGCACCTGCCACGACCAGTGCGATCATCGGCAATGGACTGGTGCGTTTCGAATCCCCTGCCTGCGACTCCGCACTTGCGGCAAGTGTGTTGACTTGGGTTCGAAGCGTTTCGTGATTCTGGCGCTGCCGTTCGTATTCAGCCAACCTGCCCCGGGCCGTACGAAGTGCATCCTGCCGCTTCGACAGGGCCGCGACGTCAAGCTGCGGTTCCGGCGGGAGTTTTTCCCGCGCCTCCGCAGTCTGCTCCTGGAGTTCCAGGAGGGACCGGCGATCCTGGGCCAGCTGAAACTCCGCCTTCAGGGCGTTGTCACCAGCCTCGGCCATCCTTTCCTTCCACGTTTCAACCTGGTTCCTGACCACCAACGACGTGTCAAAGGCCTGCAGTTCCGATTCGTTCCAGCCGTGTCCCAGGTCGGCCAGCTGCTCGGTCAGGTCAGCCTCCATTCCCCGCAACTCGCCCTCACGCTCCGGCAGGTCGCGTACGGCGGCGTCGAACCTGTTGCGGTCGCGGCGCACGGCCTCGATGCGCTCCCGGTCATACAGCAAATCCTCTCCCGCGATGCCGGCGGACGCTGCCTCCTCAACCTGCTGCAATTGCCTGGCAGTCTCTTCCCGGTCCTCGCGGGCCTGGCGCACCCTGTCCACAAGGCTGTCGAGGCGCACTATCGGATTTTCGGGAAAGTCCACGTATCTGGGCATAACTTTCAACTGGGACTCGCAGGCTGACAGTGCCAGCCAGTCATCCCACCCGTCACGCAGACGGTCAATGTCGCCTCGCCGCACGTTCAGCCGGGAGAGTTCCGCGTCGGCCTCCCCCAATTCCACGTCAATCTCCGTCTTGCGTTCGGTCAGTGCGCCATATTTTCCGGCGTTTCCTTCAATTACCCTTAATTGGCTGTCAATTTCTCGCAGGGCACTAACCAGCCGGGGCACCTCCTGGTTGTTGCCTCGACTCCGGTAAATTTTCCCTTTGTACTCGCCCAGCGACCTCAGAAGGCCGGCCAGACCCGGTGCTCCCTGTCCGGCGCTGTAAATGGCGCCGCTGGCGTCATTGAGAGAGGCAGCCACCTGAAGTTCGTCGAGACTGAAAGCGAACACGTTCCGGAACAGGTCGGGAGTGGCGTTGCCCGCGAGCCGCTGCATCAGCGCGCTTGGGTTGGACACCGGGCCATCGGGCGCGACCACGGCCAATCCGCCCCGTGCCCCGGCATATCGTTCAACGGAATAAGGCACGCCCGCGTCGTCGCGCAGGGTAATACGACCCCCGTGTCGCCCCCCGGACAGCGGCGGAAAGTGGCTGTTGAACCGGGCGGGAAACCCGAATAGGACAGCACGAATAAAGGCCAGTGTTGTGCTCTTGCCTGCCTCGTTGGGGCCGTAAAATACTGTGACAGTGCCTGAAACCGGACCGATGGCGCGCTGGTTGAAGTGGCCGAAGCCCTCCAGGTACAGCTCCTCTATTTTCACTCTTCATCCTCTTCTCTAACCAGCGAGGACAGGCATTCCTCCTCGGCCGCCGCCAGCAATTCCAGCAACTCATCATTCACAGGAAGATGCGTTCGCAGATACGGGGCGGCGTTGGAGCTAACGTAGAGGGTCCGGAGCAACTCCCGAATTTCCGCCAGAGCGCCGGGATCTTCCCGCAGCGAGATACCCAGCCTCGCCAGGTCGCCGGTGAAGTCCTCGCGCCTGGCTGCCTGTTCACGGTCCACGGGAGAGCCGGTGTTCACCTGGATTCGCTCGCACCAAAGCCAGTGGGGCTGATGGGCGTGCATATCGTTGATATGCTCCTGCAGTTGTTCCCCAGTTCCGGATGCGCGAATCCATCGGTTCAAGGATCCACGGCCAGTCAACGTGAGTCGGAAAACCACGGGACGGCCGCCACTCGCATCCGAGCAGGAAATCACGGCTCGATCAACGGCATCGAGTAACTCCTGCTCGGATTCCAGCCCTTCGATTCCGACCTCCAGCACATCCCAGCGCACCACGTCGACAGGGCGAAAATCGAGTATCACCTCGCCATAGTCGTCCACCTCCACGAGATATACGCCGCGCTCACCGGTTTCGCGGGGAGTGCGTCCCTGTGGGTTGCCTGGGTACACGACCGCGGGTCGTTCCCGTCGCAGCACCTGCCGGGTATGTACGTGGCCCAGAGCCCAGTAGTCGATTCCTGTCTCTGAAAGGTCGTCTACAGTGCAGGGAGAATAGTTATCGTGGGCGGTGTTGCCTCCCACGTTGGCGTGAAGCAACCCTACATTGAATCCGGAACAATATGGTGGGCGAAAATGCTGCGACAGATTTTCGGTTACCACCCGCTGCGGGTAGCTTATCCCGTAAACCATCGCCCGCTCCGGCTCATTTGGGAATACCGGCTCGGCCGACACCTCCGGGCCGAACCGGACGCATCCTGCTGGCAGGTCCAGCCGGGCCTCCCAGCCGTCCAGGGGATCGTGATTTCCGTGGCACACGAAAGTGCGGATGCCTGCTGCGTCCAGACGTTTCAGTCCGTCAATGAACCGGATTTGTGCCCGCAGGCTGCGGTCCGCGCCGTCGTATATGTCGCCGGCCACCAGCAGTGCGTCCACTCGCTCCCTGAGACACAGGCTGATGATGTCTTCGTAGGCGTCGAAGGTGGCTCCGTACAGCCTCTCCGCGACATGCTGCGGCGCCTCGGAGCGGATGCCGCCGAAGGGGCTGTCCAGATGCAAGTCGGCAGCGTGAATGAATTTCAGGCGAGTCATGCAGGCCCCGGGTCCTTTCAACTCCCAGTCCGAATCAGGATGGGCCGGATCCAAGGACTTACAGGATAGGAGTTTCAGAATTTCCCGATCCTGTGAATCCCTTGAGCCCAAGAATCCTGATTCAGACAATTATCCGGGCAGACAAAATATCCCGGAGACCTACGGGTCGTCGTCTCTCCACTCGAAGCTGAGGTTGGTGTAGCGGACAAAGACGCCGCCGCCGGGCGCGCCCAGGGGGCCGTTGGCGGCCAGCACGGCTATGGTGTACTGGTCTCCCGGGTTGGGGTTGTTGGCCAGCTCCACCCGCTGAGGACGGTTGAATCCTTCGACAGTGCCACGCTCTCGATTGCACTCGCCATTGACCCATATCTCGCCATAGTCGTCGACGCAAGTCTCGAACAATAGCCGCGTACGTCGTGGGTCTCGTCCTGCGACAGTGTCCGGTACTGTGACGGTGATGCGATACCAGACAAAGGAGAAGCCAGTAACATAGTCTCCGCCGAACCTGGCCCAGGCGCTGGTATCGGAACAGACCGCCCAGCCAGAGTCGTCGTAGTCGGGCAGACGAGCCGGACTGCCCTCAATCCTCTCGGTCAACCCGTAGTTGTCGGCGCCGGGGATGTACCCCTCGGCATATTTCCACTGCCCTTTGACTGCGGCCTGTCCTTCGGCGCTGTTTATATCTATAGGGAATCGCGGCATGGTTCACTCCTTGGCTCTAGTGTGGGCCGATTCCGTTGTATATGCGGCCTCAATCAGGATTCAAAGACCAGGATTCAAAGACGTCCCCAACAGGAAAATCCTGTCAATGAGAGAATCACATAAATCCCGGATCAGACTAAACCCCCGTGATCTTAATGCCAGAATGCGTCCGGTAGATGCGATTGATGTTGACCAACAACGGCGTGATTTGCTCCACGTACTTGGCGTTGGCCAACGCACCGCCGTCGACGCCCCTCAGGCTCTTGATCTTGTCGGCCAGGCCCATCACCAGCCCCTTGGCGTCGGCGTGGTCGGAACAGACGACCACGTCGCCCTCCATGTCCACCTGTGGGTCCTGGAGTTCCTCTGCACTGACGTTCTGGAATGCGGCTACGATCTGGGCGCCGGGCAGAATCTCCTGCGCTTCCTGGGCAGCCGAACCGGCCTCCACCTCGACGGCGCTCGCGCCCTTGCCCCGCTCGAAGACCATAGGGGCAATGACGCTGACCACAATCTTGCCGTCCAGGGACGCGGCGAGGTCCTCCAGCACAGGCCTCTGACCTTCGTAGGGAAAGGCCAAGAACACCACATCGCCGGCGGCGGCGGCCCCTGCGTTATCGGTCCCGGCTATGGCAGCGCCGGGCGCACCCTCGGCCAGCTCGGCAGCAGCTGCGGCGCCTCGCTCCGTGCTGCGAGAGCCAATGGTCACCGCCTCTCCGGCCAGCGCCAGGCGCAAGGCCAGCCCTTTTCCCTCCGGCCCGGTTCCTCCCAGGATTGCAAGCATCGCCCCTCCTTTGTATCTATCGGCAAACTGACGGCCCTACTATACAACACGCCCTGCACCGGTCGGCAACGGCCAACTGTCATCAGACTGGAGGCACCACAGACCGTTGCGCTGGAGAGCCATGCTTGACACTTGAATGATAACCGCTTACAGGGTAGATTGAATGTTCACAAGAACATAAATCACTAATATATTGAGTTGTATCCTTGAAGACAATCAGTGTAACGGTCGAGGACGAAACTCACCGCAGACTGCGCATCATGGCCGCCGAACAGGGAACTTCCGTCTCCTCTATGGTAAGGAACCACATGAAAGGGTTATTGGAATCTGCCTCCCTGACCACCCCTACCGAGACCATCAGCGAAAAGCATCGGCGAGAGCTGATGGAGTTAGCAGAGGAATTTGAGCGGAATGGGATAGGAATTTCCGTGGCCGAGAACCAGACCAGAGAAGAAATGTATCAACGCGATGCGACTCGCTGACTCTAACATTCTCTTGTACGCAGTTAGCTCGGACCCGGCCGAGGCGAGGAAGCGACTTCGCGCCCTCGAGGTTCTCGCCGACAGGGACAACCTCGCCCTCTCGGTGCAAGTGCTGGCTGAATTCTATCACCAGGCCACGAGGCCTTCCCGTGCAAGCAGGCTGAGTCACCAGAGAGCCCTTAGTTTCATAGACCGTCTGGCAGATGTGCCCGTACAGCCGGTGACAACTGAGGTATTTCACAAGGCGACGCAACTCTGCGACAGGTTCCGCCTTTCCTACTGGGACGCTGCAATCCTGGCTGCTGCAAAGACGCTAGGTTGCGATGCGGTGTATTCGGAAGATATGAGCCATCAACAGGATTACGATGGCCTCCGGGTCATTAACCCGTTTCTGGATGATACTGTACCCGGGTAACTCTTTCCGGCTCCTCTGATCGGCTAGGTCCTGAGACCGTTTCGTTCAGACTGTCCAAGAGTCTTCAGGGTTTCCTGATGCCAGGGCACCTTCACCACCCTGACCCTCCCCATAGGGAAGGGAATAATCGAAGGACCGTGACCACCGACCGGCGCCCGCCTTGTGTTGCTGTACCGCCTCGGTGATAATAGTCCCGCTTTACTGAGACTCAGGGTCTCATTTCAACCAACCCCGGAATTGAAAAACCCGGAGGTATCCTGCCCATGGTTGACCTCAGACGGGCGGCCGCCATTGTCGGCGTCCACGAGCACGTTACCCGCTACGCTCCCGACAAGAGCGAGCTCCAGATTCAGGGCGAGAGCATCATCAAGGCGCTGGAAGACGCCGGACTGTCCAAGAACGACGTCGACGGCCTGTTCACCGCGTCGATGTCGGTGCGCAACAGCGGCCTGAACCTCGCCGACTATCTGAACATGTACCCCAAGCACGTCGACAACACCACCGTGGGCGGCGGGTCGTTCGAGTTCCACCTCGCCCACGCCCTCAACGCCATCCACGCCGGGCGCATCAACGTCGCGGTGATCACCTACGCCACCCTCGCCCGCTCCGGCGGCGTGTCCGTGGGCACCGGCGGCGTCGGGCGGTTCGGCCACCCCCGCCTCGATCCGTCGCCCGACAGTTTCGAGGAGCTGTACGGCCTGACCACCGTGGGCCTGTACGCCATGATCGCCAATCGGCACATGCACCAGTTCGGCACCACTCCGGAGCAACTGGCCGAGATCGCCGTGGCAGTGCGGCATCACGCGTCTATGAACCCCGAGGCCCTGTTCCGAGACGAGATCACCGTCGAGGATGTGATGCGCTCCCGGGTCATCTCGTCCCCTCTGCACATCAACGACTGCTGCGTCATCACCGACGGCGGCGGCGCGGTGGTGGTCGCCTCGCCCGAGGTCGCCCGCAACTGCCGCCAAACGCCCGTGTGGGTTCTGGGCACCGGCGAGGCGGTCGCTCACCAGGGCGCTGGCAAGCGCGACCTGATCTACATCGCCGCCAAGCAGAGCCACGAGCCCGCCTTCGCCGGGTCCGGCGTCACCCACGACGACATCGACATGGCAATGATCTACGACTCCTTCACCATCACCGTGCTGGAGACTCTGGAAGACCTCGGCTTCTGCGAGAAGGGCGAGGGCGGCCAGTTCGTTAGCAATGGCGCCCTCAAGATCGGCGGCAAGCTGCCCATCAACACCGATGGCGGGGGGCTGTCGTCCAATCATCCGGGGATGCGCGGCATCTTCCTGCTGATGGAGGCCACCCGCCAGTTGCGCCACCAGTTCGAGGGCACGCCGCGCCAGGTGCCCGACTGCAAGATCGCCCTGTGCCACGGCACCGGCGGCGCTCTCGGCTCCCGCCACAGCGGCGGCACCGTGATACTGGGGAGGGACTAGTCATGCCTGAATGGAACAAGCCGCTGCCCACCGTGGTCGGGGAGACCCGCGCCTACTGGGACGCCTGCCGCCGCGGCCAACTGCTGATCCAGCACTGCGACAAGTGCGACGAGTACCAGTTCTATCCCAGGGGCATCTGCTCCCATTGCTGGTCGGAAAGCCCGTCGTGGTTCCAATCCAGCGGCAAGGGCACCGTCTGGACCTACACGGTCACCTACCAGAACCGCACCACCGGATTCGATCAGGGCCCCTACGTCCTTGCCCTCGTGGAGCTGGAGGAGGGCGTCCGCATGTTCACCAACATAGTTGACTGCGACCCCGGCGAGGTCACCATCGGCATGCCGGTGGAGGTCACTTTCGAACGGGCCACCGACCAGATCAGCGTTCCCTACTTCAGGCCCGCGGCCTAGGGCGTCATCAAGGTGCTCTGGGCTTCGCTCCAGCAGCTACTACGGCCTTTAAGGCCCCTGGCAAATACGCGAAACTATCAAGTGGTGATTTCATAGTGAAATCGCCACTTTGACACTTGGTGGCGCGGCTGGTTAAATTCACACCCACTACAACGCTTAATTGAGACAGGTGAGCTATGAAAGCAGCAGTAATGCGAGAGGTCAACCAGCCCCTGGAAATCGAGGAAATAGATGTCGCGTCTCCCGGCCCGCGCGAGGTGCTGGTCCGCACGGGCGCCAGCGGCGTCTGCCACAGCGATCTGCACTTTATCGAAGGGCTGTACTCCACGCCCACCCCGATCATCCTGGGCCACGAGGCTGCCGGGACCATTGAGGCCGTGGGCGATCTGGTCGACTATGTCAAACCCGGTGACCGGGTGATCACCTGCCTGTCCGTCTTCTGCGGGACGTGCGAGCGCTGCACCGAGGGGCGGACCGTCCTGTGCTCTCGCACCGGCCTGACCCGCGGGCGAAACGAGACGCCTCGGCTCAGCCAGGGCGGCGAGGAGGTGATGCAGTTCGCCAACCTGTCGTCATACGCCGAGCAGATGCTGGTCCACGAGAACGCCGTTGTGAAAATCGAGCGCGACATTCCTTTCGAGCAGCTGGCGCTCATCGGCTGCGGCGCCACCACCGGCCTGGGCGCGGCGCTGAATACGGCCGCGGTACGCCCCGGCAGCACCGTGGCGGTCATCGGCTGCGGCGGCGTGGGCCTGAACGCCATCCAGGGTGCGGCTCTTGCCGGCGCGCTGCGCATCATAGCCATCGACGCCGTTGAGACCAAGCTGACCCTGGCCCAGGAGTTCGGCGCCACCGATGTTGTCGATGCCTCTGGCGGCGATGTGGTGGAAAAAATTCGCGACCTGACCAACGGCGGCGTTGACTACTCATTTGAGGCCATCGGCAAGAAGGAAACGGCCGAGCAGTCCTTCCACATGCTGCGCCCCGGCGGCACCGCCACCGTCATCGGCATGATCCCTCAGGGGACGAAGATCGAGCTCGACGGCCCGTCTTTCCTGAGGGAGAAGCGCATCCAGGGCAGCAGCATGGGCTCCAACCACTTCCGCACCCACATGCCTCAGTACGTAGAATTCTACCTGCAGGGTCGCCTCAAGCTCGACGAGCTGGTCTCCCGACGCATGAATCTCGAGGACATCAACGAGGCCTTCGAGTACATGAAGGAAGGCAGCGTCGCCCGCAGCGTGATCACTTTCTAGCAATTGCCGGTGCAGCTATAGGCTGATACGCTGGTAAAACAATCCGCGGACAATCCGCGGAGTGGCTGGAAGAACGTTTGTCCCGCCAATAGGGAAGAGCGCCAGACATAGCCGCGGATTTGTTGTTGCGGAGATGTGATTAGCAGTCGAAAGTAACTGTGGGGTAGAATCATCGGAGTAGCCACCATAAGGAAACAGAAATGAAAATATATGCGCGCGGCGTCCTCAAGGGGCCAACTATAGAGTTGGACGAACCCGTAGACCTGCCCGATGGCGACCGGGTGGAGGTAATACTCCTATGGCCTGAGATAGTCTCGGTAAAACGCACGCCCGAGGAGCTCGAGGTTGCGAAGGCTGAGTACGAACTGCTGCGAGACAGCCCTGCATACCGGACCTTCAAACCGCGTCCACCCGGTGAGTACGTGGTCACCAACGAAATGGTCAACAGAATTCGGGAAGAACTAGGGTTCTAAGCTATTCCGGTCCTGCTAGACGTAAATACTCTCGTAGCTCTGTTAGACTCGGGCCACCAATTCCATAGACTGGTCTCTGAATGGTTCGACCTCAATTTTGAGGAGGGGTGGCTGACTTGTCCTCTAACACAAAACGGATGCGTCCGTGTCCTTTCCCAACCTCAATATCCTCGCGCTTGGCGCCTATTTGAGGCATTGACACGAGTACGGACTGCGATTTCCTCCCCGTACCACACTTTTATCAACGATGACATCAGCATCCTCGACGTAGGTCGGGTGGATGATCAGAATTTGACAGGCCACAGACAGTTAACAGACGCCTATCTGCTCGCTTTGGCAGTGGCGCACAACGCCCGGTTGGTGACTCTGGATCGGCGTATTCCCCTGACTGCTGTCCACGGGGCGTCTGAACGGCACCTCGTTGTGATCTAGCCTCCCTACAACAAACTACCATGCAATGAAGGTTAGTTAATCCCGAGGGCGGGTCGACCACGAAAAGTGCAAAGGGTGCCGGATCAAGCACCCTTCACCATGCGTAATGCCGCCCTGCACAAGCTCCCGTCCGGAGCCTCTCTCAGCCCACTGAGCGACCGCGTTAGTCGTCCAGGTGGATGGTGGCGACGACCCTGGGCACGTCACCCACAACGCGTGTGGTGTGGCCGCGACCGGTCAGGTCCTCGGCGAGGTTGACGTCTCCGGGGCCAAGCCTGTGGACGGTGCCGTCGCCCAGTCCAATCTCTGCCTCGCCGGACAGGGTGATCAGGTATTGCCTGCGGGGCGCCACGTGCCAGTCGCTGAAGAACCCCGGCGGCAGAGCGCGGAAAACAATCCCTTTAGCGTTGTGCAACTCGTTCCATGCCGGATGGGAGGACGGGTCGATCACCTCGATGTGTGATTCCCCGTCGTCGCCGGAATACAACCTGATCGATGCCATAATTCCTCCAGACTTCCTGTTATCGACTATGGGATTCTAACGCATTCCTGGGGCCGTGGCCTGACGGGTACCCGTCAGTGCAGGATCTGCCGACAATTCCCTCTACCTTCGGGAGAGGGTTAGGGTGAGGGCGTTTTCCTAGCTGGAACCACGTCGTTGAAACGCAGGCCCTCACCCCCACCCTGGCCCTCCCCCTCAGGGGGAGGGAGAAAAATACTCGGGCAGCTGCCTTCTAAAATTCCTCCACCGGGCGGGTGGCGATGCCGTATGTGCCGTAGAAGAAGTGGGCGTAGTGAGTGGTGCCGCCGGTCACGAACAGCAGGTACTGCTCCGGGCTTTCCAGCCTTGGAATGGTGGCGTCAGGGTCGTTCTTCAGAGCCTGCAGTTCCGGGTGATGCAGCCACTTGCCCTTCTCGTCCATGGGGACGCCGCGACCGCCCATGGCATCCCGCAGTGGCATCCGGCAATGCTGGTGCAGCCATTCCTGGGCGTCGCGCTTGCTGTACCCGGCCTCGGCGAGAATGACTGCGCGAGAGGGACTGAGCACGACGGGATGGTACGGCCCGGGGTAGGACACCCGCTGGCTGGTGTGCCCCACTTGCGCTGAATCCCAGCCTCGCAGCCAGCCGCCGCTGCCGGCGCCCGGGTAGGACATCATGGAAGCTATGTTGTTCAGCGTGTCCTTGTGGTTCCTGGACCCCGAGTCCAGGATGTCGCCCGGGCCGGTCACAGTCACCAGCGTTACGGCGCTCTCGTGGGGCTGGAAACCCAGGTCAACGTGGTAGGGCTGCCACGGGCTGAGCTCCTCGTTCTCGGCGATGCACATGCCGAACTTGGTGGGCAGGCCGATGAAGTTGGGATCGGCGCCCCCGGCCTTGCAGTACCCGATGTTGATGAGGCACAGCCGCAGCGCCCGCCCGATGGCGGTGTTGGCTCTGTTGACCACGCCGGGACCCATGGCCGACGTGCCGCAGTTAATGCCGGCGCGTTGGGCGATGGGGCCGTTGACCAGGATCAACGGGGCCTCGGTGTGCCCCGACACCTGCATGTCGCGGTGGTTTAGCTCCGGCTGGGCAAGGCAGTCGATAGCGGCCAACAAAATCGGAAACTGCTCGGGGCGGCATCCTGCCATCACGGCGTTGATCGCGATTTTTTCCACGGTGGCGACACCGAAGCCCGGCTCCATGACCATCAGAACGTCCTGAGGAGCCCTGCCGGTGCCGGCCAGCATCCTTTCCACAAGCTCGGGCGTGGGCGGAATGACCGGGAGGCCGTCGCTCCAGTCCCGCTCAGACATGAACCGGTTGACCGCGTCCAGGCCATCGGGGGATGCGTCCATATCCACGGTAAATACCTCGGTGGCGCCGCCGGTCTTCTGGGCGGTGACCGGGCCGCGCGACACCGGGAAAGATGTCAACCCGTGGATTATGGAGTCGACCTGCTCGTCAAGCATGTTACGGATGAATTCGGGCTGCTGCCCGGAGGTGGCGTGGGGAATGGTGACGTAGGCCGTGGTGGGCTGTCCCCACCCGTCCACGCACGCCTGCCACGAGCGGGCAAAGCTCTGTGCGGCAATGCCCACTGCAGGAATTCCGGCCTTTTCCATGGCCACCATGTCATGGCTAAGCCACGACGTGCAGCCCCCTCAATGCGCCGTCGCGCCCACCATGGCGTCGACCTCGGTGGCGATGCGGGCGGCTTCCTCGTCGTCGATGTGGACGCCCCGGCTGAGCGAGGGACGGCCCTCCCGCAGGTCGCCGCCGTAACGCTGGAATCTGACGCTGGGATACCGGCGCTGCAACTGCTCGGCGAAACGGTCTACGGCCACGTCGGCCCCGCCGGTCATGTTGTTGTACAAACCGATGGTCTTGCCCTCAAAGGATGTGAGCCTCGGAGCGGGAGTGATCTTGAAATCCACCCGCTCGGCGGCGGGAGACATTATCTGAACTTTCATGCCGTGATTCCTTTCTGAATCGGGTTGGATATAGGGCTCGCAATGCCCGTGCGGCTTTGTTAGCACGAGCCACTCTTGTGGGCTTGAGAATAGTTGTGCGACACGCCAACGTCAATCAGCGGCGGTCCGAAACGCAGGGTCATTTAATCCTCCCTCCCTTGAGGGGGAGGGCTGGAGTAGGGGTGAAATTCTGCGCCTCACTGACTTTGCAATCGATAAGAGAACGCCCTCACCCTAACCCTCTCCCAGAGGGAGAGGGAACAATTAAAGGGTTCTGGCCCGAACGCGATCAGGCCGACTGCGACTCGTTGTGGTTGCCCAGGCGGTAGCCCACTCCCTGTTCGGTGAAAATATAGGCCGGATGATTGGCGTCGTCGCCCAGCTTTCGCCGCAGCCGGCGCAGGTGAGTCCGGACAACCTGGGGGTCGCCGGCGGCTGATACGTGCCATACCCGTCGCAGCAACTGGTCGTGGGTCACGACCCGGCCTCCGCTGGTCGACAGGGCTCTCAGCAGATCGTATTCGATGGGCGTCAGATGCACGGTTTCTCCGGCGACGACTACCTGGCGATGGACATAGTCGATGCTCAAGTCACCCAGGGTGAACGGTTCTCCCGGTTCATCGAGGTCTCCTGCGACCTGCTTGCGCAGCGCCGCCCTGATCCGCGCCGTGAGCTCGGTGGGCGAGAACGGCTTGACCATGTAGTCGGCCGCCCCCGTGTCGAATGCCCGTTCGATGTTCTGGTCTCTGCCGTAGGCCGTCAGGAAAATCACTGGCACGTCATGGACGCTCAGGATGTCCTGCATCAGCTCGATGCCGTCCGCGTCCGGAAACACCAGGTCGAGCAGGACCAGTTGCGGCTTTTCCGACTCCACGAGCCGCAGGGCCTCCTCCGGGTCGGCGGTCAGCACCGGAATGTACCCCGCCCTGGAGAGTGCATCGCGCACCAGCCGGAGCGTCTGTGGATCGTCATCCACGGCCAGGATGCGGACACGTTCGCTTGGCTCACTGTGGGTCCGGGTCAACTGGTCCCCTTGCCTTGGAGCATGGCTGACGGTAGCCTGGTCAGCCACCGGCAGGGTGAACGTGAAGCGGGCGCCCAAGCCGGGCCCTTCGCTCTCGGCCCAGATCCTTCCGCCGTGTGCCTCGATGATGCCCCTGCAGATCGCCAATCCCAGTCCCGAGCCCGTGCTTTCCCGGTCTCCATTATCTCCCTCGATTCTGACGTACTTCCGGAAGAGGTACTGGAGCTGCTCCGGGGAGACGCATCGTCCCTCGTCCGCCACCGACACGGCCACGTGCCAGTCCTGCCGCACCGCCGTCACCCGGATCGCGGAAAACTCCTGGGAATAACGGGAGGCGTTGGACAGCAGATTGCCCAGCACCTGCACAACGCGATGCCGGTCAGCCATCACGGTCGGGAGGTCCGCCGGGATGTCTATGTGCAGCTGGTTCCCGCTCCCCACGCCGCCGAAGGCGAGGCGAGCCTGCTCCACCAGAGTGGACAGGTCCGTGGGTTCCGGGCTGACCGACAGGGAGCCGGTCTCTATGTGGGCCACGTCCAGGAGGTCGGCAATCATCCGGCGCATTCGGTCGGCCTGCCCGTCAATCAATCGGTGGAACTGCCGAATCTCGGCCGGGTTGAGATGCGCGGTGTCGTCGAGAAGGGTCGAGGCCGAGCCCTTGATCGATGTCAGCGGGGCGCGGAGCTCGTGGCTCACCATTGCCAGGAACTCGGCCCTCAGCCGTTCCAGTTCCTCCAGCGGAGTCATGTCCTGCAGGGTAACCACCACCGATTCCATTTCGCTCCCGTCCTGCGAGTACAGGGGCGTGGCGTTCACCAGCACGGTGATGGACCTGCCGTCGGGCACCTGCAGGACAATTTCCTCGGCGCGAATGGTCCGCCCTGTGCTGAGCCGGTGAGCCAGCGGAGACTCCTCCAAAGAGATTTCCCTGCCGTCCAACCGGCGAAGGCTGAGAATCTCCATGATCTGCTCGGGTGGGCTATCCGGGTCCCGCAGACCCTCGATGATCCGAAGGGTCTCGCGGTTGTAGGACACCGGGTCGCCCGATTTCGCATCAAAGACCACCACACCCACCGGCGATGTGTTGACCAGAGCCTCGAGGTCGGCCCGGGCCCGCTGCTCGTCGCGGTACCGGCGGGCGTTGGCGATGACCAGTGCCGCCTGCGAGGCAAACATCACCAGCGTCTCCTCGTCCTCACGAGTGAAACCCCGAACGTCCTCTCCCTTGGTCAGGTAGATGGAGCCGACCCTGCTCCCTGCGTTGCGGATTGGCGCCATCAGGAGGGAGGTCACTGCGACTGGAGGACGCAGTTCCTCAATCCCGAATGACCGCATATAGCCTGAGAGATCGTCCACACGCAGTGGTTCAGCGATGTCGTTCAGGTGCCAGAAGAGTTGCACGCTCTCCGGGAGCTCCACCAGCATTTGGCGTTCGTCCGGTGTCAGTCCCGAGGCCACGAACTCCTCGAATTGGCCATCCGGGCTGAGGACCGTTATGCCCCCGTACCGTGCGTCCGAGAGATCGCGCGCGCTGTCCACCACGTCCTGGAGAACGCTGTCCAGGTCCAGACTCTCGTTGATGCGCAGACTGGCCTGGCTGAGCCGGGTCAGCCGTTCCTGCAACGATTTGAAATCCTGTTCCAGCTGTTCGCCTGGCTGCATCGAAGTCCTCCTCGCCGGGCCGCAGCGATTATACCCGCACGTGACAAAACTGTCACAGTATTGTTATGAACAACGGGCCGACTGTCATGTCTCTGTCAGACGCCGGTCCATAGAATGTGCATTAACAGAAAGCGGTATAGGAGGCATCAAATGTTTGAAATTGATATCAATTGGACCGGTGTCGCCCTGGCTGCTGCGGCGTACTCCGGCTCCCCCGTGGTCTTCTCAGTGCTCGCTGGCGCCGTTGCCGCATATATGAAACCAGGCGCTTCGTCGCTCAATTCAACACTCGTTGGCGCGGGAATTGGACTGCTGGGAGCGATCGTTCTCGTCTGTTGGGGACTGGCCACGCTGGGGATAGCGTTTGACTCAAGCATGGGTGATTCCGCCCTTTTGGCAATTTTCCTCGCTGGCCCGTTCGTCGTGTCAGCCGGCTGTGCGTGGATCACCTGGGCAATTTCGTCGCTGTCATCGACTTCAGAAATGACTGACTTTGAGGAAGGCGATGCCCTCAAATGCCAATAGGGCCGCGTCATATCCTGGCCGGGCATACGGGGACCGTCCTAGTCCCGGGTAACCCAAGATTGAACAGGTAGCCCCGGAATCAAAAAGTGGGATAAGGTTCAAGTCTCACGGAGATGAATCAAATGAACTGCTCGAGATGCAATAGACAAATCGGCGAGGGCGACCGTTATTGCCCCTGGTGCGGCGAGCCAGTTGCATTCCCTGCTGAAGCGGATTCCCGGGGCGTCGTCGACGATGCCCCAGGAGCCACTGCATCCGAATCGATAGCCAGTGACCGAGAACTGCGAGCGTTCCGGACCGACCTGGATTCCGTAGTTTCCGAGGTAAGCCGCTTGTCTCTCAGGCTTGTTGACCTGGAAAGTAGGTTCGGAACGACCGGCGCAACGCGGACTCCCGGGCAGGTCCCGCCGGAGCCGCTGCGTCGCGGGCCATTCCCAGCAGATCCTCCAGCCGCCCAGCCGGTGGCGCCGCTAGCCGCTCGATCCGAGGCAGCGACTCCCGTCGCCCCCGTTCCGGCCGGACACCTCGATGTTGAACGGGGACGTGAGCAGCGGGAGCCGGTCTTGGCGAGCACGGCGAGGCAGTCGGCGGGGGCCATAGGCGGCGGAATCAACGTCCCTCGACTTCCAGACGTGAACCTGCCGAGCTGGAACTGGGAGTGGCTGGTGGGTGGCAACTGGCTGGCCCGCATCGGCGTGGTGGCCCTGATTTTCGGAGTGGCATTTTTCATCAGCCTCGCCATAGACCGTGGCTGGCTGGGCGAGCTCGAGCGGGTGATCCTGGGCCTCGCTGGCGGGCTGGCCCTCCTCGGCGCTGGGGAATTCTGGCGTCGCCGGTACGGCGTATGGGCGCAGACCGTAACGGGTGGTGGGTTAGCCATACTGTACCTCTCAGTGTACGGCGCCTTTGCCCTTTACGATCTGATATCTCCCCTGACGGCATTCGCCGGGTTCTCCGTGATCACGTCGGCGGGCGCCCTGCTGTCGCTGCGCCACGAGGCGATGGCGGTCGCAGTGTTCTCCATCCTCGGCGGCTTCGCCACACCGTTGCTCCTGCAAGAGAGACTTCCCGATCAAAGGCTGCTGCTGGCTTACGTTCTTGTGCTGGACGTCGGTGTGCTTGCCCTGGCCAGTTTCCGCAACTGGCGCTGGTTCACACTCCTGGCCTGGGTTGGCTCGCTTTTCCTGTTCGCATTCTGGTACCAGGAACTGGAGCCGGCCGTGGGGCTGGCGCAGATCGGCATCACTGCCATATTCATGGTGTTCGCCGCCGCCACGGTCGTCTTTCACCTTCTGCGCCGACAGGCCGCCAACATCGGCGACCTGGCGCTGATCACCCTGAATGCGGCAGCCTACTACGGCATCAGCTACACCCTCATGAACGACGAATACCGACCCTGGATGGGCGGCTTCACCGCCGCGCTGGCTGCGTTCTACGTCCTGGCGGCCGCCTCCTTCCGGATGCGCGGGGAGGCGCAGAAGAACCTGATGCTGTTTTCGGCGGGACTGGCCGTGGTATTCGCCGTTCTGGTCGTGCCGATACAGCTTGGCGGACCGTGGATCAGCGTTGCCTGGGGACTGGAGGCGCTGGTGCTGGTCTGGATGTCCTTCCCTCTAAGGATGCGGGAGCTCCGGTGGGCCGGATACGCGATGTTCCAGGTGTCAGCGGTCTGGCTGGTGGCGGTGGAAGCCGCTGCATTCAGTGAGGATTTCACACCCTTCCTTAACGAGTACATGATCAGCTACGCCGCGGCGGTCATTCTGCCCGCGCTGGCTGGCTGGCTGCTGCACCTGCGCCGCGCCGCGCTGGAACCCCGGGAGGAGGCTGCCATCCCGGGCCTCGCACTGCTGTCGGTGGCCTTCGCCGCCATAGCCGTGCCGGTCCAGCTGGACGGGATTTGGGTGACGGTGGCGTGGGCCCTGGAGGCCGGTCTCCTGCTGTGGCTGTCCTTCCCTCTGCGAATGCGCGAGATTCGCTGGTCCGGCTATGGGTTGTTCGTGGTGCTTTCTCTCTGGCTGCTGGCAGCGGACACTCCAGACGCTTTCTCCGAGGACCTGACGCCCTTCCTGAACCTGTACACCCTGGCCTACGGAGCGGTAATTCTGTCCGCCGTATTCTCATCCTGGCTGCTCTGGTACAAGCGCGAAGAGCTGGAGGGATACGAGCAGGCCGCCTACCCGGTATACGCCGTGGTGGCCGCTGCATCCGCTGCCATAGTGATTCCCGTGCAGGTCAGCGGAGTGTGGATCACCGTCGCGTGGGCTGCCGAATCGCTGCTCCTGCTGGTGCTCTCGCAGCGACTGGGCATGCGGGAAATTCGCTGGTTCGGGTTCGGATTGCTGTCGGCCATGCTGGTGCGCCTGCTGGGCTGGGATACTTTCGACACGGACTCGCAGACATTCCGGCCCGTGCTCAACTGGCGGTTCCTCGCCTTCGCTTCCGGCATTGTTGCGCTGTATTCGGCGGCAGTCCTTGAATTCCGCCGCACGCTGGCACTGGATGCCTTGGCCTCCGACCTGGAAGCAAGGGCGGCTGTCCCGGTGCTACTGACACTCGCGAACCTGGCCACCCTCTGGCTGCTCTCGGCTGAAATCATCGCCACCGCGGGCAGTTCCTGGCTCGGCCTCTCGACCGGAGACAGCGAGAACGTGGCCAGCCTGGGGCTGAGCCTGCTGTGGGCCGTATACTCCGCCACCCTGATCGTCGTGGGCGTTGCCCGTCGCCTCAGGTGGGTGAGGCTCGCCGGACTGGCGCTACTGGCGGTGCCGGTGGTCAAGTTGTTCGCGTACGATTCCCGGACGCTGGAGCAGGAATACAGGGTGATTGCATTCATTGCGCTGGGCCTGCTCCTGATTGCCGGCGGGCTGCTCTACCAGCGTTACAGCCGAGTGGTCCGGGGCTTCCTGTTCGAGTAGAACGTCGGCCTCGCGGAGGGCGCCATGCCCTCCGCGAGGCCGGAAAATAGCAAACCCTTGTCTGAATCAGGATTATCAGGATGCTGGGATTTTCAGGAGGTTACCCAATCCTGTTCAACCTTTAATCTTTAATCCTGATAATCTTGATAATCTTGATTCAGAAAAAATCGGTGGCGTCGGACCATCAACGATTCCGGTTCGAACTGCCCCCACCTCCCGAGAACTGCTATCCTTTCTCGAGACCAATTCCAGGAGCCAGACATGACCACCGAGCAACTCCAGTCCAGCCGCGTCCGGGTACCCGAGTCCTTTCCCGAAATGCAGGACTATTTCTGGGAGCAGGGCTGGACCGATGGGCTGCCCGTCGTCCCGCCCACCGAGGACTCCGTCCGCGACATGCTTTCGTCCATCGACGCCGACCCCCAGCACTCGCTGGGCGTGATGCAGCCACGCAACTCGCGGGCCACTTTGGAAAAGCTGGCCATCAACGCTGTCATGGCCGGATGCAAGCCCGAGCACTTTCCCGTGGTGGTGGCGGGAGTGCGCGCCGCCATGCGCGAGGGGTTCAACCTGGCGGGCACAGCGGCCACCACGGGCGGCGCAATGCAGGTCATGATCGTGAATGGCCCCATCGCCCGGCAGGTGGGCATCCAGGCCGACGCCGGCGCCTTCGGCCCCGGGTTCCGAGCCAACGCCGCCATCGGCCGGGCGCTGCGGCTCATCGTGCGCAACGTGGCGGGCCTGACGCCGGGAGACATGGATAAGGCCACACTGAGCTCACCCGGCCGCTACAGCTTCTGCTTCGCCGAGAACGAGGCCCGCAGTCCCTGGGAGCCGCTGCACGTGGAGCGGGGTTATGCGCCCGATAGCAGCACGGTGACCCTTGCTGGCATCCTAAGCGTGTACCGGATCATGGAGAGCACTTCCGGCACCGGGTTCGGCGTCCTCGGCACCATCGTCGGCAATATGAAGACGGTGGGCATCGCCAACTACTACCAGCAGGCCACCGGTGGCCAAGTCATCCTGGTTCTTTGTCCCGAGCACGCCGCCGAAGTGCCGCCTCGGGGCTGAGCAAAGCCGACGTGAAAGACTACGTTTTCCACAACGCCCGGCTGCCAGTCGGTCAGCTCAGGGGCATCGCCCACTACGGAAACCGCACCTGGCCCAACTGGATCGACGAGTCCCGCGACGACGTCCTGGTCCCCATAGTGCGCTCCGCCAGCGATGTGGTGGTGCTGGTGGCCGGCGGCGACGGACGGCACTCCTGCTGGATGGCCGGCTGGGGTGTTACGCTGGTGTCAACGGAGAAAGTCGAACACTCTCTGCGGGCGTGAGAATCTCCCCAAGTCCGTTGGGTTCCGGCACAATGTTGGGATCCAGTAACTCTTTGATGTCCTTCGCCCAGCGCTCGTTATCCTCAACGCCGAGAGTCAGGGAATCAAAATATTCGTTCCTGAGGGTGAGCCGCAGCACGGGTTGACTGAGAGAAGCGCACCAGAAGTCCCTCCGGCCTGCCCGTCGGTAGGTGCCGGCCTTGAGCAACCAGGGAATGAAGCTGCCGGGAAGGCGAACCTCCATCCAGTGGGTTCTGGGCCGGTCCGTTTCAACACCCTCGATGTGGCCGAGGGGTATTTCCAGGGACTGAAAATGGAAAGCAAGCAACTTTCGCCACCAGTCCAGTTCGATCCTCAGGTTTTCTCCATCAATGTGCAGTTTCACAACAGCAAGATCCTCACAGCAACAGGGTGGGCAGGTTCACCCCATCCATTGTAATGGGGGGACACTTGGGACACAAAGGTCGGGCTGCCAGCCTCAAAGTTCCCTGTGCAACCCCTTGCGCGATTGTGAAAAATAGTGCATACTCACGTCTCGAAAGCTTCCTGGTGGTTTGAGCGAGGCGGCCCCACCCGTTCCCATTCCGAACACGGTAGTGAAACGCCTCAGCGCCGACGATACTGCTTGGGCGACTGGGTGGGAAAATAGGTCACCGCCGGGAGGCTATTCGCAGAAATTCCTCCCTTGAAATCCGAAACCGGTGCGAGCTCGGCGCGGGGAATCCCGTGACCCGGATAGACCGGACAGTTCCTCCGCCCCCATTCCCCGGTATAGGACTGGCGGATTCCCGCCGTCCGCGTGCCTTTACACCCTGCGAGGGCGCCCAATATAATCGCCTTTGACGATCGGTGTTGTCGCACGCATTTTGCGGCGTTTCGTCTCTCGGGGGAGAACCACCTATCAGCCTCCCCAAAAGGCCAGGAGCGGTATTATGGGCAGCAGATTCGAGAAGTTTTCGGAGCGAGCGCGGCGGGTGTTGTCGCTGGCCCAGGAAGAGGCCCAGCGCTTCAACCACAACTATATCGGGACTGAGCACATTCTCCTTGGCCTTGTCCGTGAGACGGAAGGTGTGGCGGCCCGAGTACTGTCAAGCCTCTCCGTCGACCTTTCTAAGGTACGATCAGCCGTCGAGTTCATCATCGGCCGTGGCGAAAAGCCCGCCCAGGGCGAGATCGGCCTGACTCCCCGCGCCAAGAAGGTGGTGGAGTTGGCGGTCGACGAGGCCCGCCGGATGAACCACACCTATATCGGCACCGAACACCTGCTTATCGGCCTCCTCCGCGAGGGCGAGGGCGTGGCCGCCGGTGTGCTGGAAAGTCTGGGTGTCACCCTCGACAAGGTGCGCACCGAGACCCACCGCATCCTGAGCCACACCTCCGGCCAGGGGCAGCAGTCCGGACGCACCAACACCAAGACTCCAACCCTCGACAACCTGGGTGTTGATCTGACCAACGCCGCCAGGTCCGAGAAGCTGGATCCGGTGGTGGGCCGCGACCAGGAATTGCAGCGGGTTATCCAGATCCTCAGCCGCCGCACCAAGAACAACCCGGTGCTGGTGGGTGAGCCCGGTGTCGGCAAGACCGCCATCGTCGAGGCCATGGCCCAGATGATTGCCCGGGGGGATGTGCCCGACACCCTGCAGAACAAGCGTCTGGTCACCCTGGACATGGGTTCCCTGGTCGCCGGTACCAAGTACCGCGGCGAATTTGAGGAACGCCTCAAGAAGGTCATCGAAGAAATCAAGAGTTCCGGCAACTGCGTGCTTTTCATCGACGAAATTCACACCCTTGTCGGAGCTGGCGCCGCCGAGGGCGCCGTGGACGCCTCCAATATCCTGAAACCGTCGCTGGCCCGTGGCGAACTGCAGTGTATTGGCGCCACGACCCTGGACGACTACCGCAAGTACGTCGAGCGAGACCCGGCCCTGGAGCGTCGCCTCCAGCCGGTGCGGGTGGAGGAGCCCTCCGCCGAAGAGACCGTCGACATACTCATGGGTGTCAAAGACCGCTACGAGGACCACCACAACGTCAACTATACCGACGACGCCATACGCGGCGCCGCCAATCTGGCAGCCCGCTTCATCTCCGACCGCTTCCTGCCCGACAAGGCCATCGACCTCATTGACGAGGCTGGCTCCCGCGTCCGTCTGCGTGGCAGCGTGACCCCTTCCTCGGTTACCGACGCAATGCAGGTACTGGAAGCCGTCAGCCGCGAGAAGGACGAAGCCATCGCCGACCAGCGCTACGAGGCGGCGGCAGAACTCCGGGACCGCGAGCTCCAGGAACGACAGACCGTCGACGAACTGCGCAGCGAGTGGCAGGAGGGACGCGGCCGTGAGCGTACGTGGGTCACTGAGGACGACATCGCCGAAGTTGTCAGCATGTGGACCGGTGTGCCCGTAGCCCGCTTGGCCAAGGAAGAGACCGAGCGGCTCCTCCAGATGGAGAACGAGCTGCACAAGCGCATCATCGGCCAGGATGAGGCTATCGTTAACATCGCCAAGTCCGTCCGTCGCGCCCGAGCCGGGCTCAAGGATCCGCGACGCCCCATCGGCGTGTTCATGTTCCTCGGCCCAACCGGCGTCGGCAAGACCGAGCTCGTCCGGGCACTGGCCGAGTTCATGTTCGGCCACGAAGACAACATGCTCCGCTTGGATATGTCCGAGTTCCAGGAACGCCACACGGTGGCCCGTCTCATCGGCGCCCCTCCGGGATACGTGGGCTACGACGAGGGCGGACAGCTTACCGAGGGCGTTCGCCGCAAGAATTACTGCGCCGTTCTGCTGGACGAGATCGAGAAGGCCCACCCCGAGGTCTTCAACATCCTGCTCCAGATCTTCGACGCGGGTCAGCTGACCGACGCGCGGGGCCGCAAGGTGGACTTCCGCAACTCGATCCTGGTAATGACCAGCAACCTCGGCTCCGATCTGATCAAACGGGAGACCTCGGTCGGCTTTGCAGTCAAGTCCGAGAACGCCCGCACCGACCAGAGCGCCTACGAGCGTATGAAAGACAAGGTGATGGAGGAGGTACGCCGGTTCTTCAAGCCGGAGTTCCTCAACCGCATCGACTCCACCGTAGTGTTTCATCAGCTCGCCGAGTCCGAGATCCTGTCCATCGTCGACCTGATGATGAACCAGGTCAGGCACGAGCTAGACGACAAACAGATCGGGCTGGAACTTTCCGACGCTGCCAAGCAGTACCTGGGCGAAAAGGGATTCGACCCGGTGCTGGGAGCCCGGCCGCTGCGCCGCCTGATCCAGAACGAGGTGGAAGACCAGCTCTCCGAGGAGCTGCTGGCCGGACGCCTGGGTGCTGGCGACGTGGCTTTCGTCGACCTTGAGGAGGGCGAGATCAAGATTACCGCCACCTCCTCCGCCGACCTAGTTCTGGAGGAAGAGCCGGCCCCAGCCGACTAGCTTCCTCCGTTACCAAGACCAAGTTAGAGGGCCTCCGAATTCGGAGGCCCTTTTTTATTGGTTCCCAATTTCGTCTCACAAGTCTCTCTTCACTTTGGGAGACGGTTAAGGTGAGGCCGTCCCCTCAGTTGCTCGCGAAGACAGCGAAAACCGGCATTTAGGTTGTTGTTCGTTTCTCGCCTTCCTCATTGGCTTGCGGACTATCTGGAACCAGCATTGAATCTTTGTCGTTGCCTCGGAATTTTGATGACAGTTGCCTGCCGACAGGTGGACGCTCGTAGCCATATAATTCCGGCAAGGGAAGAGTGGCTGCAGGAGGCGGATATGGCCAAGGTGGCGGAGCGACGGCGGGCAGTGTACTACTGCGGGGATTGCGGGCACGAAAGCGCAAGGTGGATGGGTTTCTGTCCCAGCCCACACTGCGAGTCGGCGAAGCCTCTGCTGGAACGCAGGCTGCCGGCCGCACAATCCTCGGCGAAGCAGCAACACAATGGCTGGACCGGCCTGTCCGGCAGTGAAGCATTGGCGCTGGCCGAAGTCTCAGCCAGTTCCCAGCCGCGAATTCCTTTCTCTTCCAAAGAATTGAACAGGGTTCTCGGTGGGGGCGTTGTTCCGGGGTCCATCTCATTGCTTACCGGCGAGCCCGGCGTGGGCAAGTCCACGCTGATGCTGCAACTGGCGCACTCCCTGGTGTCCTCCTCCGTTGTCGAAAAGCCGTCGGCTGGCGGGCCCGTGCTCTACATATCGGGTGAGGAATCTCCGGTGCAGGTCAAACTGCGCGCGGAACGCATGGGGATCGATGGCCAAGGCATCCTGTTGCTGGCCGAGACCGACGTGGATGAAATACTTGAAAAGCTTGACAAACTCCAGCC
This sequence comes from Dehalococcoidia bacterium, assembly GCA_965207865.1. Taxonomy (GTDB): domain Bacteria; phylum Chloroflexota; class Dehalococcoidia; order Lucifugimonadales; family UBA3495; genus VXOI01. The sequence continues at coordinate 928,741 of CBDBNP010000008.1, read as the reverse complement.
CGCCCTGGTGATCGTGGACTCCATCCAGACGCTGCACACCGACAGCGAGTCATCCGGGCCGGGCAGTGTCGGGCAGGTACGAGAAGCGGGATTGCGGCTGACTCGCTGGGCCAAAACTCACTCCAAGCCAGTAATCGTGTCGGGGCACATGACCAAGGACGGAACGCTGGCCGGTCCCCGAGTCCTGGAGCACATGGTGGACGTGGTGCTGCATCTTGAGACGCAGGAGTCCGGGGCGTTTCGCGTGCTGAGGGCTGCCAAGAACCGGTTCGGGTCCACCGACGAGGTTGGCGTGTTCCTGATGGGTGAACGGGGCTTGAACGACGTTCCTGATCCATCGCGGGCAGTCCTGTCCAGCCGGGACGGGCCACAGCTGGGGGCGATAACCACGCCGGTACTGGAGGGAACCCGGGCCCTGTTGCTGGAGGTTCAGGCTCTGACCAACTTCTCGCAGCTTCAAACGCCCAGGCGCGTCGCCAACGGAGTGGACTACAACCGGCTGCTGATGCTTTCGGCGGTAGCCTCCCGGCGCACTGGGCTCGAACTGGGCGGGCAGGACGTAATCGTCAGCGTCGCCGGCGGATTCCGCGCCACGGAGCCTGCGGCCGACCTGGCCATACTCCTGGCCATCGCCTCTTGCTACCGGAACGCTCCTTTGCCTCCCGCTGCCGCCTTCGGAGAGGTTGGCCTGAGCGCCGAGTTGCGTGGTGTGCCCCAGGCGCAGCGCAGAGTCAACGAGGCTGCCCGCCTGGGCCTTGACCGCTGCATCCTGCCGGCGGCGAACGCTGCCGATGTCAACGCGCCGCCAGGGATGCGGCTTATCGGAGCCGACAACGTCGCCCAAGCCATCCGCGCTGCCCTCGCCGACGCGAGAGACGACGGAGACCCCACACTACCAGGTGAGGACCTGGGATAAACTCTCATGAAAAATTCCCTCTCCACCAATGGAGAGGGAATTGGACAATCAGTGAAGGTTGATTGACGAACTGGCCCTGGTTTACCGTTAGCCACTCGGCTCCAGTGCCGCCTCGTGCTCGTGGGTGAATTCGTGATCCTCACAGGCCACCCAGCGGGAGCCATCCGAGTACACCTCTTTCTTCCAGATTGGCACGACTTCCTTGATGCGGTCGACCGCCTTGTGGCAGGCGTAGAACCCCTCCTTGCGGTGGGGCGAACCAACAGCCACAACCAAGCTGATCTCGCCGATGGCCACGGTGCCGGTGCGGTGCCCGATGGCCACGTCGTCCAACCCGAACTCGGCCATCAGTTCCTGACGCACCTCTTCCAGTTTCTTGGCCGCCATCTCCTCGAAGGACTCGTACTCCAGGGTCAGCACCCCCTTACCCTCGAAGTTATCGCGGGTTGTCCCAAGGAAGGTGACCACCGCGCCATTCGTGCTGCTACGCACGGCGGAGGTGAATTTGTCCGGGTCGAGAGTCTGGGAGGTCAGCTCGATCATGATTTCCTCGCTGAGAATCGGGTTCATCCGCCACTCACGGGCGGGATGAGACAGACGTCATCACCGGGTTTCAGGACGTCTTCAGGTTCGGCATAGTCTGCATTGACCGCAACAACGATCTTCACGTCCGGAGGTGCCAGCCGCGGATACAGGATGCGGACCGCATCGGTCAGGTCGGAAACTGTGGCGCGGTCGGGCAGTTCGATGGCAAACTCACGAGTGCCAGCCCGCTCCCGGTACAGCGCGTAGAGTCGAATGGTCAGTTGCATGCCCTGATTGTAATGCGCAAAGTCGCAACGTACAAACCTGCATCAGCGGTTGCGGTCTTAGCGCGAATCTGGCCAAATGGATTTCGCCTCTTGCAGGAGTTGATGCTACCAAGCTGTGGCCTGGCACGACGGCGTCGCTTCACACCGCGAGCGGCCCTGATTTCCAAAGGATGTGAACTATGCGAGTAATGGTAATGGTAAAGGCAACGTCTGACAGCGAGGCGGGCACCATGCCCTCCCTTGAACTTATGGAGGCGATGGGGGCATTCAACCAGGAGCTGGTGGATGCCGGAATAATGCTCGCCGGAGAGGGGCTGAAACCGTCCTCGCAGGGAAAGCGGGTGGCGTTCAGCGGCACTGATCGCACCGTTACTGACGGACCGTTCGACGCCACCAATGAGCTGGTCGCCGGGTTCTGGCTCTGGGAGGTCCAGAACATGGACGAGGCGGTGGAGTGGGTAAGGCGGTGCCCCAACCCCATGTTGGGCCCCAGCGAAGTCGAGATTCGACCGCTTTATGAGATGGAAGATTTCGGCGACGCCATGACGCCGGAAGTCGCAGAACAGGAGGAGACACTGCGGCAACAGCTGCCCGATAGCTGAAGGTTCACCTGCGTCGGAAACTCAAAAAGCAGGACGTTCTTCAGGACAGAACCAAGTCTGGAGTCTTCCCTTGGCCCATCCGGGACGATAGCTGAGTCCCTGTGAATCCGTTGGTTGTGGAGATGACGAACCGTTGACGGATTCCCGTCCCCGTCTTTCGACATGCCCAGGACTAACGGTTGGGAGCCTGAGATTACTTTGAAATCATCCTGTGGCCCAGCCGCTGCTCTGGAACGGCTTGCGGCGGCCTGTTAGTGCATTACCAGGCCGCCGTCGACGTTGAATGACTGGCCGGTGATGTTCCGGGCTCCGGGACCGGACAGGAATCGGGCCATGGCAGCGATGTCATCCGGCGTGTTGGCCCGGCCGATTGGAATGCGGGCGTCCCGGGCCTGCTCCATCTCGGCGATGCTCATGCCCGAAATCTCGGCCCGCCCCTGCATGGTCTCGGCGGCCATCTCGGTCAGCGTGGAACCGGGACAGATGGCGTTGACGTTGATGTCGTGCTGTCCAAGCTGGTGCGCCGCGATCATGGTCATCGAAATCACCGCACCCTTGCTGGCTGCATACGCGGCATTGGAGGTACCCGAGTAACCCTTTCCCGCGATGGAGGCGATATTTACGATGCGCCCGCCGTCGCCCTGGGCGATCATCTCGCGGGCTGCCCGTTGCATGCCGAAGAATACACCCTTGGCGTTGACGCGGTGGATGCGGTCCCAGTCCTGCTCCTCTACGTCCATGATGTACAGGTAGCGTGTGATGCCGGCGTTGTTAACGATGATGTCGATGCGCCCGAAGGCGTCCTTGGCCTGCCCGATCATCCGGTCGATGTCGGCGACGTTGCCCATATCGGCGTGGATGGCGAGGCTCTCCCGGCCCATCTCCTTGACCGCAATGCTGGTCTCCTCAACATTCTCGGCGTTGATGTCTGCCACGGCCACGTTCGCCCCGGCGTCGGCCAGTTGCAGCGATATGGCCCGGCCCATGCCGCGCCCCGCGCCGGTGACCACCGCGATCTTGTCCTGTAGCTCCATGGAGAGAGACCTCCCGGTTCAAATCAATGGCGAGTGTACAAATGCAAATTGGGTCAGTCCGCTGCTTGATCGCTGGCAGGTGCAGATGGCTCTGCTTCGGACGAGAGTTTCAGATTGCGTAACCGAACGCGGACGGCATTATCCCAATCCACGTAGTCGGCGGAATCGTGGGTTTCCCAAAAAAGACGTTCCTCTTCCTCGGTGGCAAATGCTGGAATCGGCTTAAGTTTCTTGGGCATATTGATCACGCTCCCTGCGGCTCATGTCGCGGGCTGATATAACGCGGATAGCAGTGTCTTTTTGGCGCAGGGTAAAAGTTACGTGCAGCAGGCGCCCTAACCGAGAACATCCAAGAGCATTATACCGTTGCTCGGACTGGCTGTGCTGCGGATCAGGAACAATCAACAGAGGTTCGTTGGCAAATACCTGCTCTGCCTCAGGCTGGCTGACCCCGTGGCGGTCCTCGCTTTTCCTAGCGTTTCCTTCATCCCACTGAAAGCCAACTATACCGGTGAGGTTGATAGATGGTGCCATTTGCCGGTTAGGTTACAGGCCTAAGTCCAGGCATTCAATCCCGTCCCATAGGACCGTTCGAGCTGAAGATTGTTGAAAAACCCCTACCCTGCCGCTACACTCGCCGCAAATTGAGAGGGCAGAACGGAGGTGCACCATGGCAACCGAGGCGAGAGTAGACACCATCGTACGGGGCGGCCAGGTCGTCACGTCATCGCAGGTCCTTGACGCCGCCGTGGCGATCCAGGGCGAGAAGATCGTAGCCGTGGCCCCCGAGCACCTGCTGCCGCCCGCCGACCGCGTCATCGACGCCGAGGGCAAATTCGTGTTGCCCGGCCTCATCGACGCCCACGTTCACCTCGACGGCCACGACGACTACGCTCTGGGCGCGCGCGCGGCGGCCCACGCGGGAATGACCACCCTCATACCCTTCGGCAACTACACGCTGGAGGGCGACGAGACGCTGCCCCAGGCCGGCAACCGCATCCGCGAGGAAATCAACGCCTCGGCGGTGGTCGACTTCGGCTTCCACTTCATCCTGCAGAACCGCCCGTCCATCCTGCGCTCCCTGCCCGAAGCCATGGACATGGGGTTCAAGTCGTTCAAGATGTTCATGACCTACAAGAAGCGCCCCGGCCGGATGTGCGACGACGACTACATCTGCGAGGCCATGGAGATGGTGGCCAAGGCCGGCGGCGTGCTGCAACTCCACTGCGAGAGCGGCAACATCATCGAGTACCTGGAGAACAAGCTCATTGCCGACGGCCACACCCACCCCGAGTTCTTCCCCGTGGCGTGCCCGGACTGGGCGGAGGAGGAGGCCATCAACCGCGCCATCGCCATGGCTGGCGCCACTCGCTGCCCGACCTACGTCGTGCATCTCAGCACCCAGCTGGGCCTGGAGCGCATCAAGCAGGCGCAGGCCATGGGCCAGCCCATCTACACCGAGACCTGCCCCCAGTACCTGCTGCTTTCCGACGCCGAGATGGCCAAGGTCGGCCCTCTGGCCAAGATCGGACCGCCGCTGCGCGCCGACGACGGCCCCGACCGCGACGCCCTGTGGGCCGGGCTGCAGCGGGGCCACATTTCCATCGTGGCCAGCGACCATTCGCCCCACCCGGAGGAGCTCAAGAAGCCCGGCTGGGACAACATATTTGTCACGCCGGACGGCGCGTCAGTGCCCTTCGGATCGCCGGGCATTGAGACGCTGGCGCCGCTGATGTACAGCGAGGGTGTGGTCAAGCGCGGCATGCCCATCACCTGGCTGGCCCGCGTGATGGCAGAGAACCCGGCCCGAATCTTCGGCCTCTATCCCCGCAAGGGAGTGATCCAGCCCGGCGCCGACGCCGACCTGCTCATCCTGGACCCGGGCGTCGACCGGGTCATCACTGCCGCCGACCACATGAGCAACGCCGGCTACAGCCTGTTCGAGGGCTGGGAGATCACCGGCCGCCCCTGGATGACCCTGCTGCGCGGCCAGGTCCTGCTCAACGATGGCAAGCTGGAGCTGCAACCCGGCTACGGCCAGTTCATGGAATGCGACGGCCCCACCACCCCGCTGGGCGGCCCGGTGAGCTGATGGGGGCCGTGCTGAACCCGTATGGAATTCTTGGAATTCTCCTATGGAGAAAGCGAAGGATTGACAAGTCGAATCCACTGTCTTTGCCAATTCTGTAACATGTCATATCCCCTTGGGGTTGAGAAAAACTGTGATGACTGAGCCTCACGCAGCCAAACAGGCCAAGAGTTACGAATTTGCTGTGGAATTTCGGAAATCCCCCACTTACGAGCAAACCTGATTAGCAGACCAAAGAAAGCAGTGAAGGGATGTTCGCGTTCTTCCCAGTCGCGAAATCGCTTTGCTTCAGCCAGATTCCTCACTCCTTCATTGAGGGCCTCTGCGGAACCTTCATATATTGCCATATGAAGCAGCACTGTTCCCAGAGTGTTAAATCCAAACGCATGTGGGTGAACTTGGATAGATCGTTCGGCGTATGAACGGGCAGGAGCGTATTGTTCATGGGCCGACTCAAACAAAGCCCTCTGATCCCAATATCGGCCATTCCAATCGTAATATGGACGAAGTTCATCGTACCATCGTCTACCTTCGTGCTCACCAGCGTTATGAATGACTGTCTTGTAGTGGGCTAGATGCCGAACGATGCGATATTCCCTAGTTCCGGAGCGCATCGCTCGGTCATCTACATGTGGCGCCATAGACTTGGCAAGCGCCAAGGATGTAACTGCTCTTACCTGTCGAGGTAGAGTACGAAGGGCCAAGCTCGCTGTCATGCGATGAGGTGGTCTAATGCCAGTTCTCGTTAAGAGCAATATCCCACGACATTGATCCTCAATTATCGCCGCCAATTTACTGGGTGCTATCCCCGCGAAATCCGCTGCTATTCCAATCGGAATTGGAATTGATTGGTCATAGCACAGAGAAGCGGCCGCATATAGGTTTCTTAGCTCATCTGTTGGCAAAGTCTGATATAAATTCCTCACTCTGTCCCTGAATCCGTGCCCCCACTCTAGCTCAGACATCGCCTCGAACAAGCTACGCTCTGCAGACTCAATGAAGTGGGTTCGCTGCTGCTGTCGATTCCAGCGGGTAATGCGTCCCAGTCTCCCTTGTTCGTATAGCTTATCTATAATGGCATTGACGTCCGAATTGCTCATCTTTCCGTACCAATGAGCTTTAGACAGATCCAGAAATTGCGTATCTATTCGATCTCTGATCATGGGAATTCGGGCAGCCCGGTCAGAACCAACAAGTAACAATCTTACATTTTCTTCATGGCACCTCGTGGCGAGACCATTGAGTGTGGTAGAATGATCCGCAAAGTCGTCAAAAAAAAGAATGGTGCGGGGAACCCGCTTAAGCCATTCGATAGTTGCTTCAATGTCCATGTATTCGTCTGCACGAAACAAATAAGGTCGCATACCAAGACCAATGAGATTTGATGCTACACGAAGTAGCCCAGTAGACTTGCCGGATCCCGGATTTCCAGTAAGAAAAACAATCTGCTGATACACTTGATCACTAACGGCTAAATCAGATACTTCACTCGCTACCTGGCCAGTCTTTTCCAAAACCACATCGTTATTTGCCTTGATGGTATTCCAAGTTGGTTGGTACCCGCTGTAAAAATCCTGCGAGTCTGCGTATTTTGAGGTATTCTGATCAAAGTCTGTGAGGTTGATAAATTGCTGCTGAAACTTCAACAACCCTTGAGTGCTCGGTCCTACGACACCTCCTAAGTTGCTAACAGTTTCTCTGTAACGCTGGAGAAGCTCCTGCATGAAGTCCTCGCCACGACTCTCAACCACGACAAAACCGTAAGATTCAACTTGGGTGCGCCGGATGTGAGAAATTGTTGGGACTACTAGCACTGATGGCAATCCAGTGGATTCACGTGCCGCGCTACCTCTCTCTAAAGTTTCAATTAGATCGATTTCTTGCGTGAGTTGTGCTCCAATAATCAAGAAGGCTTTACTGGCCAACTCATCGTGGAAAACTTTGTGCCACGCAAGAGGAGTTGCCACTTCATGTGCATATTCTGACAGAGAGAAAACCAAAGCGTTTTCGTCGGCGTCTTTACCACAGAGGCGAGCCGCCAAGCCGTGCAGATGTATGATTTGTTGGTCAGTGGCCGAGTCTCTATCCGAGAATCGCTCGCGCCATGAAAGAGACTCAAGAGGCCTGGACACCGATTTGAATGCATTTTCGACAACATCATCGACATTAAGGGTCCAGATTCTCCTAAAATTAAACTCCGCTAATACCCCTTGCCAACTAGGGGTGCAGTTAGTGAACCAATCGTAAAGAAAGGCTTGGGCTTCTTGACGTTTTGTAAGTTGTAGATAACGATAAACTTCGGCCAGCGAGAAGTTCTCTTCGTCGGTTTCGATCCCGAATTTATCGATAAGAACATCCCGAAGCTGCACGGCGGTGGGTAAAGGGATACCGTTACCACCAGTGGCTCCGATACTTGATCCGGCGCCAAGGAGAAGGAAATACTGCCCCTCGGCCATACCTCTCGCTACATCGGCAACTATTTCCGGATCCGTCATTTTAGTTCCTCCATCTATCACATACGAGGTACCCGGAGAATGTAACTGCGGGTTGTTGATTTAGCACTTGGGACTGTTCTAGGGCTACGTTTCCCACGCCTACCCCTTGAAGTGCGGCATGACCTGGTCGCTCATCAGGCGGAGGGAGTTGACGACGCGGTCGGCGGGGATCTGGCCGCCGTAGTTGACCTCCATCACCACACCGGTCACGCCCAAGTCCTCCTGGTAGGCCTTGAACGTGTCCACGATCTCGGCCGGCGTGCCGAAGACCACCCGCTCCTCCAGCACCTGCTCGTAGGGAGCGGCGGCGATGCGGCGCATGCGCTCGGCAGTCTCCGGGTTGGCGGCGGTCTGGATCAGCTCGGTCACCGCGTACTGGATGGCCCCCAGCGCGCTGACCCGCGGCTCCTCGTGGGCTTGCTCCGTGGTCTCGGCGCAGTAGACCGGGACGCGGATGGCGATGTCCGGCGTTCCTATGTGGCCCGACTCCTTTAGCTTCTCCCGGTAGGATGCCAACCGTTCCTTGAGCGCCTCGCGGCCCGTGTTGGCGCTGATGAAGATGGGATGGCCCATGGATCCCACCAACGGGAACGTGTCCTCGCCGGCCACGGCAACGCGCACCGGAGGGTAGGGCTGCTGGTACGGCTTGGGCGTTACCGTAACGTCGTGGAAGGTGTGGTACTCGCCCTCGTGGCTGAGACTCTCCTCGTTCCACGCCTTCATGATGATTTCCAGGGCCTCCAGGAACCGCTGGCGGCTCTCGGCGTAGGGCACGTTGTAGCCCTGGTAATACTTGGTCAGCCCGCTGCGCCCGATGCCGAAGTCGAACCGCCCCTTGCTGATGTGGTCCACCGTGGCCGCCTCCTCGGCGACCCGCAGCGGGTTGGTCAGCGGCAGCACCTGCACGGCCAGGCCAGTGCGGATGCGCTCGGTGCGCGCGGCGATGGCGCTGGCGATGACCATGGGCGATGCCAGCACGGCCCGCTCAGGGCTGAAGTGGTGCTCAGCAAGCCAGACGGTGTCGAAGCCCATCTGCTCGGCCTCGGTGATCTGGGTGAAGGACTCGTCGAAAGCCTCTGACTGCGAGGCTCCCCTGCGTACGTGGAAGTCAGTAAACATTCCGAAATTCATCGGTAATCTCCGGTGGTGAAGTGAGTGGTTAGCGGTGTGTCACAAGAGCGAGTGTATTCGCGCGCGGCAACGGGCGTCAAACCGAACGGGCTGCCCGCCCAAGGTCTTTGTGTTTACCAGCGCACCGTCAGTCCGTTCATGGTGAGCTTGTAGACCGGGAACCGCCGTCCGTCAAGCCGACGATTCCCTAACTCCCTCGACAAGCTCAGCAAGAGCCCAACCCTCTCCCCAAGAGAGAGGAGACAACGAAAGTCCTTGACTCTCCCCGGAGGGTGGGGCACCCGTCAGCAGTGTCTACAGCTCTGGACGCCTGGTGTGCCAGTCGGTGGCCTGCTCATAGGCGTGGCCGGCCCGGAGAACCGTGGTTTCCTCGAAGGGCCGCCCTGCGATTTGCAGGCTCAGAGGCAGCCCGTCCTCGCTGAAGCCGCAGGGCACCGAAAGGGCGGGCAGGTTGGCCAGGCTGGCCACATTGGTAAACAGCCAGGGTGTGCGGCCCACGTTGTCCTTGCCGGTGATCGTAGGATCTGGCTCCAGCACCTGTGCAGGGACGCCAATGGTGGGCGAAAGCAGAAGGTCGTATTCCTCCAGGGTCTTCAGGACTTCGGACCGCAACAGCGTTCGCAACCGGACCGCCTTGTAGTAGTGGGTGGCTGGCATTATGGCATTGACCAAGTAGCCTATGCGATTGTCGTGGCCGATGTCGCGGGGTCGTTCGCGCAGCAGGTTGCCGTAGGTCGTGGGCGCCTCCACGCGGATACCGCCGTTGATCGGGCCGGTATGGGCGGCTATGGGTATCGAGACCTCGTCAACGTTTGCGCCCATTTTCCGCAGCGCGTCACCGGCGTCGATGACGGCCTTGCCCACGTCCGGTTCCACCGCGTCGGCGTAGAGCACCTCTCGCAGGATCCCAATGCGCAGGCCCTCGACGTCCCCGGTCAGGGCCGAACGGTAGTCGGGCGGCTGCTCCTGGCTGGTCAGGCGGTCATTGGGGTCATGACCCGCGATGGCCTGCAGCATGATGGCGCAGTCCTCCACCGTCCTCGTGATGGGCCCCACGGTGTCCATGGAGCGCACGCCGGGCATCACGCCAAAGCGGCTGACCAGTCCCCAGGTGGGACGCAACCCGGCCAGGCCGCACCATGCGGCGGGGCATCGGACGGAGCCGCCCGTGTCCTCGCCGAGAGTAGCAGCCGCCATGAACGCCGCGGTCGCGCCACCGCTGCCGCTGCTGGAGCCGCCGCAGGAGCGTTCACGGTTCCAGGGATTGCGCGGCGGGTCGAACTGGTGCGACAGGGCCGTGGTGGCGAACTCGGTCATGTTCAGCTTGCCGAGGAGGACCGCGCCGGCCTGCTTCAGACGCGCAACTACCGTCGCATCGTACTCGGGCACGAAGTCGTCGAAGAGCGGCGTTCCGATGGTGGTGCGGATACCTTCGGTGTACATCTGGTCCTTGACCGCCACGGGGATTCCGTGCAACGGACCCCGGTAGTTGCCCGCCGCGATTTCGTCTTCGCAGTCCTGTGCCACCTGCCGGGCGATGTCGGCGGTCACGGTGAGGTAGGCCCTGATCTGGCCGTTCAGCGACTCGATGCGGTCGAGGTAAGCCTCCGTGACCTCCACCGGCGAGACGTCGCGATTGCGAATGTGCTCCCCCAGTTCCGCTACAGTCAGAAAGGGGATCTCGTTGCGTTGCATTTGCTCAACTCCCGAGTTCAATGCCGGAATGATAGGTTGGGCTCTATAGCCGGTCAATCATAGTTCAAGGTGCACACTTACCGGTGTCCGGCAAATGGCCAGGTCCAAGGGACTCGTTTCACCCTACAATTCCGCCGTCACGCATACCCTCCACCTCCGCCGACGAATACCCGAGCCACTCAAGGATTTCGCCGGTGTGTTCGCCCAGCGACGGAGAGGGAGGAGTATGACCCAACTGCGTGCCGCTGAACCTGGCATAAGGCCCGACCATCCTGACCTTGCCTTCCTGCGAGTGCTCGTATTCGTCTGACAGCCCGTTGGCCACCACCTGCGGGTCGTCGTACATCTCTTCGATGAAGCGGATGGGCCCGGCGGGAATATTTCGTTCCTCGAGGATTTCCAGCCATTCGGCGCTGGGCTTGCTGCGGAACAGTTCCTCGGCCTGCCGTTCCAGGTTCTGGCTGTATTCCCGGGACTCCGGCTTGGTTGGGTCCCAGTCGGGCGACAGGCCCTTGTCCGTCATCCCCAGCGCCTCCAGCAAGCGTAGACGCAACGGTTGGCTGAGACATCCGACAGCTATGGGCGCGTCGGCGGTCATGTACACGCGGTAGTAGATGTTGCCGTGGTGCTCGCGGCGTCTGCTGCCCGGGGAAAGCGCCACCAAGTCATCATAGGGCGAACCCGCCTCTCGTTGGTCGTGGATTTCCTGCAGCGTTCTCTCCCGCATCTCCCGGTCCAGCTTTTCCACATGCAAGAAACGGGCGCCCATGAGATTCAGGGCCTGGCCCAGCAGCGTGGTCTCGATCTTCTGACCCACGCCTGTCCGTTCCCGGGCATAAAGGGCGGCGCTGACCGAGCCGGCCATGGCGATACCCGACGCCGTATCGATGAGGGGGCTGGACCACACCCAGGACGGCACGTCGTCGACGGTCTTGGTCTCGGAGGCGATCATGCCGGTCATTGCCTGGATGATCATGTCATAGCCTGGACGGTGCGCATCGGGCCCCTGACGACCGTAGGCGGTCAGCTCGCAGTACACCAGCCGGGGGTTGATCTCCGACAGCCTCTCGTAGTCCACGCCCAGCTTTTGCGCCACGTCGGGACGGAAGTTGACCAGGACCACGTCGATGTGCTTCACCAGTCTGGACAGGATCTCCTGTGCCTCGGGCTTCGTCAGGTTCAGAGGCAGGCTTCGCTTGCCCCGGTTGTAGACCATGAACGTGCGGCTCTCGGGCCTCGGACTATCGGGTGGCGTGAACCGCTGCGTCAGCCGCCACGGTTCTCCCCCGAGAGGCTCGATCTTGATGACGTCGGCGCCCATCTCGGCGAGAATCCGCCCCGACAGCGGCCCGGCGATGATCTGCGTAAAGTCTGCCACCCTGACGCCTTCCAGCGGACCGGGCATGGTCTGCTACCTCCTGTGGAATCTCTCGGGATTACACGGAAAGATTGTCTGAAACAGGATTTCCTGGATTAGTGGATTTTCAAGATTGGGAATATTCTGTAAATCCTTGAATCTTGATAATCATGATTCAGACAATCATTCCCCCAACAGCGCGGCCAGTTCGGCGTTCACGTCGTCCGGCCGCTCGCAGTGTGGGAAGTGGCCGGCTCGTTCCAGCTTTATGTAGCGTGAGCCCGGTACGGCATCGTGGATCTCAAGCTCGTACTCGTCGGGCTGCATCGGGTCGTCGACACCGCGGACCAGGGTGAGGGGTGCTTTCAGACTGCCTATGCGATCGCGGGCGTCGAAGCGGTCGATGGTCAGCAGATCGTTGTGCTGCGAGATCGGCCCCACGCGCTGATGGCATTCCATCAGTTCGCCCTTCAGGTCCGGGTCATCTACGAACAGGAGCATGTGCTCCATGGCGTCGAGCCACTTCTGCATGGACTCCCCGCCTTTGGCAGCGTTGAGGCGGAACTCCAAGCTGCCCGGCGCCCTCTCCTTGGGCCGCATGGCCACGGTCATCAGCAGCAGTCCGTCCACCTCGTCCGGCCAGGTCAGCGCGTAGTCCAACGCGACGCAGGCGCCGAGGGTGAACCCGGCCAGCACCAGTCCCTGCCGGTATCCTCGTTCGTGCAGCCAGTCCCGGAGCCAGTGAGTGTAGCTGGACACATCATCGAAAGACTCGCCCTCCAGGTGCCCGGGCAGGTCCGGAGCCAACGCATCTGGGAACCGCTCCAGCTGATATCGATAAGAGGCGGAGCATCCCCCTGCGCCGGGGCCGTGTATCAGGACCAACTGCGACATGGTTTGCCTCCGGGTTTGGAATTAGGAATTGCGAATGCGGAATGTGGAATGTGGAATGTGAGACTACGCCGTCGCGTCCTTTCTTATCGATAGAGCACTGGAACCCGAAAATCTATTCATTCGTTCCTCATTCCACATTCCGAATTCCTCATTCAGACTATCGGCCACGTTGAGGGATAGGACAGCCCGGTGCGGGCCAGCATGCTCTCGCCCACCGCCTGCACCTCCTCGATGAGCGCCTGCTCGTCCACGAACAGCGCGGTGTGGTCCTCCACCACGACACGGCCATCGACGATCACTGTGTGAACGCTGCGACCGTCGGCATTGTAGACCAGGCTGTTCACCGGGTTGAAGAGCGTGGCCCACTCGGCCCGCCGCGTGTCGTAGAGAGCTAGGTCAGCTTTCTTGCCCGGCTCGATCGAGCCGATTTCGTCGCCCAGGCCAAGAGCGTGGGCGCCGCTGATTGTCGCCAGCTCCAGGGCTGTCTCCGCGGTGATGGCAGTTGTGCTGCGGCGGGCGTCCTTGTACAGCACCGCGATGAGGTACATGGCCCGGTTGGTCTCGATCAAGTTGGAGTTGTTGCCCGCGTCTGTGCCGATGCCGACGGTGACGCCGGCCTCCAGCATCTCAGGCAGGCGTCCCTCTGACGTCATACCGTAGCCGGACTTGACGGCCGCCGTCGGCACGGCCACCACCTTCGTGCCGGTGCGGGCCAGCGTCTCGACCTCCGACTGGTCCAGGCCCAGGGTATGGGACAGGACGACGTTTTCGCCCAGTACTCCGAGGCTCTCCAGATACTGCGTGGGTCGCATGCCCGTGTCCCGCAGACACGACTCCACGTAGGAGGCGCTGTTGTTGAAATGCAGGGTGAGCGAGACGCCGTTCTCGTCGGCCAGCCGCTTGGACTCCTGCAGCAGCCGTGCCGAGTTGAAATTGGGGCCGAATGGCATGGCCCAGGCCCGAACGCGACCGTCCAGGGCGCCATCGTAGTCACGGATGGTCCGGCCCACGATGTCTATGGCCTCGTCGGTCTCGTACACCGGCAGGTTGGTGGGGTTGGGCATGTCAGTGACATGGGCGCCGACGATTATCCGGCATCCGGTCTGCTGGTAGGCCCGCAGTCCGGCGTCCAGGAACTTGGTGCTGCCCGGATCGATAAATGTGGTCGTGCCGTACTTGAGCAACTCCGTTATGCCCAGCAGAGAGGTGAGGTATTCCTCTTCGGCGGTCATCGCGCCCTGCAGGAGAAACACGTTGGGCAGGTAGTTGGAGCCCAGGCTGTCAGGGAAAATGCCCCGGGTGGCATGGGCATAGCTGATATGCATGTGGCCGTTGACCAGGCCCGGGGCCACCACCATGCCCTCAGCGTTGATGACCCGATCGGCAGCCACGTCGGCGAGATCTGCCGACTTGCCCACCCGGGAGATGCGGCTGCCCTCGATGAGCAGTGCCCCGTCGCGGATGATGCGCCGTTCCCCGTCCATGGTGATGACGTAGCGGGCGCCCTCGACTTTCAGCGTAGTGTCCGGCATGCCGGCCTCCATTCGCTCCCGTGGGCGGTCTCAAGATGCGGTCATTATAGCGGCACTCACAAGACCGCAAAGGGCCAAAAATGTAGGGGCGCACGGTTGTGCGCCCCTACTGCTGGTGCCTGCCTGAAGACTGAGGGCCTAAAGCCGGTCGAGGAAGGAGGTGACGATGGAGTTGAACTCGTCGGGCTTTTCCATCTGCGGGCTGTGCCCACAGTTGTCAATGATGGACAGCTGCGAGCCGGGGATCGAGCCACGATATATCTCGCCGCACTCCAGGGGAAGGATGGCATCGTTGGCGCCCCAGACGATCAGTGTGCGGGCCTGCACCTTTGACAGGTAGTAGGGCAGGCTGGGATTGTGCAGGTAGGGCTTCCAGCCGAGCCGCGACAGCATCTCGCGGTTGGAATGGTCTACGGTTGCTTCCTGGGGAGTCAATTCCCGTGTGAAGTACTCGTAGTTGGGCACCTGCTCCGGGTTGTGGAAGGCCAGTTGCCGGCGCACATCACCACCGACCATGAAGACCTCGGCGATTTCCGAGTTCACCGGGCGGATTCCGGCTGGGTCGATTAATATCAGCCCTTCGATGTCGCCGCCGCCCATGGCCGCCATTTCCGCGGCGGTCCAGCCACCGATGGAATGGCCCGCGAGGACATAGTCCTCGAGTCCCAACTCGTTGGCGAGTTCAAGGATGAAATGAGCGACGTCTGTGATGGAATAGACCCATCCCGGACGTGGAGTGCCAAAGAACCCGGGGAGAGAGGGTGCGTACACCGTGCGCCTCGCCGCGATGGGGCCGCTGGTGGGGTCAAAAGTTCCGAAGCCGCCACCGCCGTGCAGGAAGAGAAGGGGAGGCCCGGAGCCGCCGGAAAACACCTCCACCGGCGTGCCTGATACCTGGACTGTTAGCCTGTTGCCCACTGTTGCCAGCGTCATGCAATAAACCTCACTTTCGGTAATTGGCGCATCTTGCCCGCGAATGGGGCAGAGGGGGTCGTCAACCCATGAGAGCCCCGTCGATGAAGCTCAAAATCATCCCGATTCTGGTACATGCAACGGGCCTTGTCAAGCTGAAGCAGGCTTGACACGTTTCCCGGCCAGCCATACCATGAAACGAGCTTTTCTCCGTTCTTTGACGGAGATGTTTTTATGGGGATTAGTCTAGCGGTAGGACGCCTGACTCTGGATCAGGTAGCGGAGGTTCGAATCCTCCATCCCCAGCCATCGCTCTCCACCGAAATTGACGTGTGTGCGCTTCCCCCTCCTACTGTGCCTCGCCTCTGGCCGGGTGGTTCGCTCGGCCCTCTTTCCGTCCCGGGCTCCGTGTAGCCAACAGCCGTCCACTCGACTCTGAACGCTCTGCCCTCCCCAACGGCAGATTGCCATCGGCTGATGACTCCGTTGCCCTTGCCTCAACTCCGCATCTACTGGGCAGTGCGGCCACCGTCGATCACCACCTCCGAGCCGGTCACGAAAGACGCCTCGTCGGAAGCCAGGTAAAGCACGCCGTAGGCGATTTCCTCCGGCGTACCGATGCGCCCCAGCGGCACCCGTTCTATGGTCGTTTCGAGCTGACTGTTGGAGCCACGGGCAGAGCGCAACATGGGAGTCTCAATGGGGCCGGGGTGTACCGAGTTGCACCGTATGTTTTCGCTGGCGTACTGAATGGCCGTGGACTTGGTGAGAAGCCGCACCGCGCCCTTGCTTGCCGCGTAGGCCCCTGACGTACCGGGTGCGGGGGCGATGCCGGCTCCCGACGAGATGTTGACGATGCTGCCGCCTCCGGCTTTTTGCATCTCCGGTATGGCCGCCTTGGTGCCCAGGAACACTCCCTTGGCGTTGATGTCGAAGGTCCGGTCCCAGTCCTCGACGGTGAATTCCTCGATGCCGCCGGTGATCGAGATGCCGGCGTTGTTCACTAGCACGTCCAGCTTGCCGAACCGGGACACTGCCGTGGCCACTGCCGCTGACCAGTCGTCCTCGCTGGTCACGTCCAGGCGGACGAACACGCACTCCCCTCCTGCCTCGTTCACTGCGGCCTCAACCTGGCGGCCCTCCTCCTCCAGGATGTCGCCGATGACCACTTTGGCCCCCTCACGGGTGAACATGTGTGCCTCGACTGCGCCCATGCCCCTGGCGCCGCCGCTGATCAGGGCAACCTTTCCTTCCAACCGCATTTTCCTACCCTCCCAACTGAATTCGCGTGACCTGTATTCCCACAGCCAGATTTCCAGCGCTATATCAACTGGCCAACCCAAGAATGCTGGGCCCTTTGGCCATCATCGATTGTCGACTTGGGGCACCAATGCCTCAGGCGCCGCTCTCCTGCAGCCTGCGCCGCATATCCTCGGGAACGGACTGCAGGCGGCGCCGGAAGGCGGTGTTGGCCCGGTCGGACACGCGGCGGGCAGCCTCCTCCATCAGGGCCACCCCGCCAAGGTAGTCGTCGACGTGGATGTACTCCGCCTCGATGCGACCTTCGGGTGCCCCGTTGTGGTAGTTGCCCAGGGGGAAGGCGATTCCCGTGGTCCGGTACCCGTAGGCCGAGAACGCGCTGGCCTCACAGACGCCGCCGCTCATCAGCTGGCGCTGCGCCGCGAATCCGCCCTCGCGCTCGTTCAGGGCCTCGCGGGCCCGCACCAGCACAGACTCGGCTTCGGCATCGAATGTGGAGCCCGCGTCGCCGACCCGGATCACTGGACCTCGTCCCTGCTCGGCGCCGGGCAGGGTGCGGCTGGACTCGGCGGAGATGATGAGCGTGGTTGCGGGCAGGAGTCCGTTTTCCGCCGCAAGCCTGGCCCCGACCAGCCCGATCTCCTCGGCGCGGGTGAACAGAGCGTAAACGTCGCCCTCGGTCGGCTGGCCTCCACGGACCAGCCGCGCCATCGCGGACAGGGCGGAGGCGCAGCCGGCCAGGTCGTCCACGGCGCGCATGCGGATGTATTCGCCGTCCAGCTCAAAATCGACGAGGTCGAAGACTGCCGCGGCTGGCAACGGCAGTTCGGCGGCGAGGTCAGCATCGGCAAGGCGTACCAGGGCCCGACGCTCTGACTCCTCGCCGTGCGGACCTGCCGTCTCGGCAGCCGCTCGCACTCCGCCCGGCAGTATAACCTGCAGCGGTACCCCGGCCGCAAAGCTGGAGGCGGGTATGCCGCCCAGGGCGTCGGCCACAAACTCTCCCAGGTCCCCGTGTCGTTCCGCCAGTTCGAAACCGGGGTGGTCCATGTGGGCTACGATGGCCAGGGGCGGCACGTCGGGGTTGGTTCCCGGCAGGCAGGCGAGGATGTTGCCGGGCGCGTCTATGCTGTATTCCACCCCGGTCTCGTCAAGTATCTCGCGGACCACCGAGGCCACGCCCGACTCGTGGTAGGCCACCGCGGGCTGGGCTCCCAGCCGTGCCAGGAAGTCCAGCGCCTCTTCTCTGTCGTTCATATGCATTCCTCCGTAGCAGCAATTTACCACCCCCGGTCAATGACTGTCGCGCACGGCTCGGAGGCAACCTGTTGCGGTGGTCTACAGCAAAACGATGTCCGCGATCCTGTATACTCGAACCACAATAAAGCAATGGGGGATTGATCGTGCTGGAGCAGTTCAAGGTAGGACACGACGAGGCGGAATTCGTTCAGGGAGATGACCTGAAATCCACCGTGGCGGGCATATTCCGGCACCTTGGGGTCCCGGACGGCGACGCCGAGTTGGGGGCGGACGTGCTGGTGTTGGCCGACCTGCGAGGCGTCGACTCCCACGGCGTGTCAAACATGTTGCGCAGTTACGTAACCGGCTACCAGGACGGGTCAATCAACCCGCGCCCCGACTGGCGGGTGATCCGCGAGACGCCATCCACAGCGACGGTGGACTCCGACCGGGGCCTCGGCACCATCATCACCCCCAAGGCCATGAACATCGCCATCGAAAAGGCCCGGAACGTCGGCGTCGGCATGGTGGCCATCGGCAACGCCCGGCACCTGGGAATGGCCTCCTACCACTCCATGCTGGCCCTGGAGCACGACATGATCGGCGTCTGCATGACCAGCTGTCCGCCGCAGGTGCTGCCAACCTTCGGGGCCGAGCCGCGCCTGGGCACCAACCCCATCGCCATAGCCGTGCCGACGGGCGACGAGGCGCCGTTCGTGTTCGACGCCGCCACCAGCTCCGTCGCGGTCAACAAGATACGCATCGCGCAGCGCCTGGGCGCCGACATCCCGGCGGGCTGGCTGGCCGAGAGGGACGGCACGCCGATCATGGAGGACAAGCCCGCCCCAGACGACTACTGGCTGTTGCCGGTGGGAGGCAGCCGCGAGGGCGGTTCCCACAAGGGCTACGGGCTGTCGTGCGTGGTGGACATCCTGGCCGGGGTGCTAACAGGCTTCGGGTACGGCGCGGTGCCGGGCCGCCCCAACTTCGGGCATTACGTGGCCGCCTACAGCGTTGACGCGTTCACCGAAGTGGCCCACTTCAAGCAGGAAATGGACGAGTGGGTGCGCATGATGAACGCCACCAAGCCGGCGCCGGGGCACGACAAGGTGATCGTGGCCGGCCAGCCAGAGGCCGAGATGGAAGCCGTCCGCCGCGACGAGGGCATCCCACTCCACCCCGAGGTGTCCCAGTCCATCCGCGACATCTGCGCCGAGCTGGGCGTGCCCTGCGGGTTCTAGGAGGCTGCTCCCACACTCACGCGTGCGGCGGGCGCGTGGTGTGCCAGGGCGTGGCCTGCTCGTAGGCGTGGGCCACCTTCAGAACCGTCGCCTCGTCGAATGGTCGGCCGCCGATCTGCAGGCCGATGGGCAATCCCTTCGAGTTGAAGCCGCAGTTGACGGAGATTGCCGGCGCTCCCGCAAGGTTGAAGGGACGGGTCATCACTGGCGGCTGGTTGCGAGCTTCCTCCTTGGACCTTAACACCGTGTCCTGGCCCACGAGCGGCGCGCAACTCTTGGAGGTGGGCAGTATCAGGACGTCGTAATCGGCCAGGGCGCCGAGAACCTCGCGGCGGGTCATCTCCCGCAGCTTCTGGGCCTTCTGGTACGCCTGGGCGGGCAGGATGCTGGCGGTGAGTAGTCCGATCTGGTTGGCGTGGCCGAACTCGTGCAGCCTCTCGCGAATCCATTCGCGATACGTGAACGAGGCCTCGGTGTTGATCAACGCCGCGGCCAACGTCCCACCGTGGACGGTCAGGGGCAAGGACACCTCCTCGACCGTGGCGCCCAGTTCTCCAAGCACTGCGCCAGCGGCTCTGACTCCATCTCTGACCTCGGGATCAGTGATGTCGCTCTCGATCAACTCGGTGATGGCCCCGACCCGGACGCCTGCCAGGTCGCCACCAAGGGCCTCGCGGTAATCCGGCACCGGCACGTTCCAGGTGTACGGGTCCCTGGGGTCGTGGCCCGCAATGGCGCCGAGGGTGATCGCTGCGTCTTCCACGGAGCGGGAAATGGGACCGACCTGGTCCATGGACCATGAGCCTGGCTGCACTCCGTGCCGGCTGACCCGCCCCCAGCTGGGGCGCAGGCCCACGATGCCGCACCACGCAGCCGGACGCCGGATGGATCCGCCGGTGTCCTCGCCCAGCGAGGTGGAGCACAGGAACGCTGATGTTGCCGACCCGGAACCTCCGCTGGAACCCCCGGCGAACCGGTCAAGGTCCCATGGGTTGCGGTTCAGGCCGTACCGCTGCGAGCCTCCGAGGGCGAACTCATTCAGGTTGGTTTTGCCCAGAATAACGGCCCCCGCCTCCTTCAGCCTGGCAATGACGGTGGCGTCCTCGTCCGGAACAAAGTCTGCCATTAACCGCGAGCCGACGGTGGTCCTGATGCCCCGGGTCCAGATCTGGTCCTTGACCGCCACCGGGATGCCGTGCATCGGCCCGAGGTAGTTGCCCGCAGCGATGGCCCGTTCCGCCTCCTCGGCGGCGGCCATCGCCTCCCGGCGAGAGACGGTCAGATACGAATTGAACTTGAAATTCAATGCGTCGATACGGTCCAGGTAGGCGGAGGTCGCCTCCACCGGCGAGACCTCGCGAGTCCGGATGCGTTCGCCGAGTTCCGCCGTGGTCAGGAAAGGGATGTCCTGCTTGTCCATCTTCCGCTCCTGTGGAGACTGATTGGGCAGGTCGGCCAACTCTAAATCCAGGTTGCACCAGCCCTTGCTGCCTATCGCTTCACTTATGAATTCTTGACTGCGTCAATCGTCCTCCCTTGCGAGGACATCATCCAGGACGACAGTAGGTAATCTTTCGATGCGCCGAAAGTCGGTGTCGTTGGTGATGAAAAGTTCGCAGCCAGCCCGAAGAGCAGTTGCGGCGTGCAGGGCATCAGGAAGTTTCAGACCGCTTTCGGCGCGCAGACGGGCAGCATCCTCCCACAGGTCTCGAGTAACGGGGACCAACTGTACCTCCGGGGCGGCGAACACGGCCCGAAAGGCCGCTTCTAGATCCTCATTGCCCTCCCGGATTGGCCGAACCAAGGTTTCTGCGACAGCCAACTCGCTGCATATTACGACGAATTGTCCTGCCTCGGCCTGCTGCCACACTGGAGCCAATAGTGTGAGATACGGCTTATTGCGCTCCACGCTGTAGATGATGGCAGAGGTATCCAAATATATGGATCCATGCAACGGGAGCCCTATCGCTCCCACGACGCCTTTTCCTCTGCTAGGTAGTCATCGACCTCCTTTGCGGTCTTGAAGAGGCGTTGACCCGGCCCTTCCGAGATGATCTGCCAAGCCGAACGAGTCGTTGGTACCGGTACTGGAGATATTACGACCTCCACAGTCTCTCCCACGGAAAGTTCTTGGTCCACGATTTCAATCTTTCCTCCGGGCAGAACCTTCGTCCGTATGTGTAATGCTTTCTGCATACTCAATATATCCATCCAGGAGTTACGCAGTTTGAGATTTTCACCCTCACCCTAACCCTCTCCCTTAAGGGAGAGGGAATTATTGTAGGGAGGGGGAAGCATTGAAATTCCTAGTCATCCTTCAGGGCCGGGATGACCTCTTTACCGAACAGCTCCAGGGATCGCATGGTGTCCTCGTGGGACAACGGACCGCCTTGGGCCTCGAGCAGCAGGGCGCCGATGCCCAGCTCCTCCTTGATGTAGCGCAGCTTCTTGATCACTGTTTCGGGGCTGCCGACTACCAGGTGGTACTCATCCTGCAGTTCCTGGTATGACATCTCGTTCAGCGGCCTGTTGCGGCGGAGGGTGTTGGCGGCAGCGCCGGCGGCCGAGAAATATCCAGGAGGAGACCAGTATTCCCGGGGTCCCTTGAGGGGATGGCCCATGCGCCACAGGAAGGCCTTGCCGGACTCTTGCGCCTTCTCGTCGGTGTCGTTGACGTGGGCGCAGATCATGAACGCGAACTTGTCCGGTTCGGGCTCCCAGCCGGCCTCGTTGGCGTGCTTGCGGTAGTTGGCGAACAGGTTGCGGGCCTGGTCCATCCGGGTGAGGAACGCGGCGTAGGTGTAGTGGTTGTCGGCGGCCCACTTGACCGTCTCAGGACTGCCGGTGCCGGGCACCCAGCAGGGCGGGTGCGGCTGCTGGATGGGCAGCATCCACGGGTTCACGGCGCGGTAGTGGTAGTGCTTGCCCTCCCACCGAAAGGGGCCGGGCGTGGTCCAGGTCTTCTTGATCAGGTCGTGGCATTCCTCGAACCGCTCGCGGTTGTAGACCGGGTTGGTGTTGTTGGCCCAGCTCTCGATGCCGATGCCTCGCACGAAGCCGGAGATGATGCGCCCGCCGGAGATGACGTCCAGCATGGCAATCTCCTCGGCCAGGCGCACGGGGTTGTCGGAGGTGGGGAGCATGTTGCCCAGCATCAGGATCTTGGCGCGGTTGGTGACGCGTGCCAGTATGCCCCCGGTGATGTTGACCTCAACGTCCATGCATGAGGGCGTGTTGTGGTGCTCGTTGATCATCAGGCCGTCGAAGCCAACTTCCTCGGCATACTGGTACTCATCCAGATACCGCTTGAACAGGTCGTGGGCCGTGGACGGGTCGAAGTACGTGTTTGGGAAGGTCAGCCGCATGGAGGGGTAGTCCTCCACCACCGACTCGGGGAAAGCGGCGTAGGGAAACTCGGTAAAGTAAAAGACTTCAAAGGACATAGCAGGGACTCCGTTGTTCAGGTTGGGTTTCTCAGTCTATGGTGCGGTTGCGATAAGGAACAAATGGCAGTTACTTCTGCGACAGTAGCCAGTCTAACAGAGCATCCAGAAAGGCGTCGCGGTAGCCGGGGGCGTGCCCGCTCCCCTCGCCGACCCAGAGCTGAATATCAACGCCGTCGGGGCAGCCGGACCCCATCCTGAAAGCATGCGTCTCTGCGCCAGGCACAATCTCATCCAAATCCAGGCTGGCGTAGGGCAGAGGGTCTAGAGGCCAGTCGCAACCGGCGCGCTGTGCCCGCCGGTACACCATATCCTCAGCCCCGGCGTAAAAGGCCGTTTCGCCGTTAGCCTCCACGCCCGGCTCGGTGATCTCCCCATCGAACAGGACAACCTTATCATTGGTGCCGTGGATGTGGAGCGCGGAAACGGGCGGAGCGCCATCGCACTCCGAGTCCTCGACGTAGCTGGTGCCGGCGAGGCTCGCCACGGCACGGAGGCCGGGGAGGCCCTTGCAGGCTATGTAGTGGGCCATGAACCCGCCGTTGGAGTAACCGAAAATGTAAACAGGACCTGCGTCGAATTCCTCACTCGCTTCCTGAACCAGCGCGGTCAGGGCGGTGACGTCGTTCTGGTCGGCCTTTCCGAGCCCGTCGGTGGGGTTCCAGAAGCGTTGGCCCTCGGCATTCTCGATGCCGTTGGGGAGGAGGAGCGCGAACCCGTCGCTGTTCACCCGCTGGTGAAAGGGCACATACTGGCCCTGGAAGAAGGAATCGCTGCCGAATCCGTGAAGAGAAGCGATGAGGGGGATCTCCCCTTCCGGCGGCGGGTCTGGCAACACCAGCACTGCGGATCTTCCCTCGCCGTATGCTGCCCCGTAGTTGATGACTTGCGCCAGACCGCCGCCCTCTGCCGCCAGCCTCAGCGTGCTATTGATGCCGTTTCCTTCAAGCAGGGCGAGGCGTTTGTCCATGCCGGTGAACCATTTTTCGATGGCAGGCAGTACCAACTCAACCTGAGAGGCGACGACTTCAATGTCCTGCATCAGCGAGTCCAGATCGTCCAGCCGCTGTTCGGCGCGGACCTGCCCTTCCTCCAGCGCAGCCAGTTGCTCTTCCTGGTCCTCCTCGAAGTCGGCGACCTCCTCCTCGTGCTCCCTGGCAGCCTCTGCTGCCTCCTGCTGCTGGATGAACTCTGCCTGAGCTTGCCGCAGCGCCGCCAGTTCGCTCGTCAGCGCCGAATTTTCCTCCCTCAACCTGGTAACCTCACGCAGCACCGACTCGTTCTCCTCGTGCAGAGCCTCCAGCGACTCCTCAAGGGCGTGAGCCTCGGCCTCCAGGAGCAGCAGCCTCTCGCTGGTTGATGGGCCGGAATCGTTCCCACCGCAGGCCAAAAGGAAAGCGGCCAGCAGGACGCAGGCCGCTACCAAGCAAGGGGAACGAAACCCTCCGACGGAACCGAGGAGAATCATCGGTTACGCGAGGAACTCCAGCGCGGTCTTGACGAACTCGTCGGGCTTCTCCACCTGGGGGGAGTGGCCGCAGTTCTCGATGACCACCAACTCTGAGCCGGGGATGCACTCCTGGTAGATGCTGCCGCACTCGACGGGAACGATACCGTCCTGCCGCCCCCAGACCATGCGGGTGGGAACCTTGACGCGCTTGAGCAGGCCTCCGGCCAAGCGCGGGTCGTGCATGTAGGGCTTCCAAGTGAGGCGCACTGCCATCTCGCGGTTCAGGTCTGCGGTCAGCTGTTCCTCGGGAGTCAGCTCACGGGCGTAGATCTGCTGGTACTCAGGAGCTTGGCTGGGGTCGTGGAACATCAGCTCGGTTACCTGGGCTGGGCTGATGATGAAAATGTCGGTGATCTCGCTCTCCTGGGGCTTCACCCCGGCGGCGCCCACCAGCATCAGCTTGCCCACGGCGTTGTTGCATGTCGCAACCAACTCGGCGGCGATCCAGCCGCCCATGGAGAAGCCGATGGTGCGGACCCGTTCCAGGCCCAGGGTCTCCAGGTACCAGGTATAAAAGGCGGCCATGTCCGGGATGCTCTCCAGCCAGTCGGGCCGGGGTGATTTGCCGTAGCCCGGATGAGAGGGGTAATAGACGGTGTAGTGTTCGGCCAGCGCGTCGGCAAACCTGAGCCAGCCGCTATTGCCACCGGCGCCGTGCAGCAGCAGCAGGGGCTCACCGCTACCGCCTTTGAGGGTGTGGACGCCGACTCCGCCGACATCAACAATTTCTTCCGTAAACGCGGGCATTTCTATTCTCCTGAATTTTGTTTTCGGCGCAGAGGATGCAGTGGTTCAATTACGAACGTTCTGTGCGTCCTCTGCCTGTGCTGTACGCTTAGTTAGTTCAGCAGACCCGACTCGGCCTTCTGGAACGGGTCAGTAAGCTCCAGCTCCTCGCCGATCTCGCGAAGAGCGGGTAGCACTTCCTCTCCCATCAGTTTGAGACAGTTCATAGTGTCGGCGTGGGTGGTATCGCCGTCGTTGGTCCAGACGCCCAGGATGCCGGGGCGCAGCTGGCCCAGCACGTCGCGCAGCTTGCTCACGACGGTCTCGGGGCTGCCGACGACCCAGCGGTTGGAGGCCAGGATCTCGTCGTAGCTGGCCGTTTCCAGGCCCAGGCCGAGGAACGGGTCCTTGCGGACGCGGCCCTGGTACTGGGCGATGCGGGGGTCCTTCATGCTGCCGCTGTAACCGATGGGCATCATGTAGTCGCGAGGCATGGGAACGCGACCCACCCCCACGTTGCCGGTCAGGAACCCCTTGGCCGCCTCGTAGGCCTTTTCATCGGTGTCCTGAACATGGATGCGACACAGGTAACCGAAGTTCTCCGGGCCCGGCTCGTAGCCGTTGTCCCGGGCCGTCTCGGTGTAGATGTCCATCATGTCCTGGGTGCCCTGCGGGTCGGTTTCAAGGTAGATATAGGGATAGCGGCGCTCGGCGGCCCAGACCAGCGTCTCGGGGCTGCCCAGGCCCGGAATCCACACGGGCGGATGCGGCTGCTGCAGGGGCCGCTCGAAGGGGTTGACCACCCGGAAGTGGTAGTGCTTGCCCTCCCAGCGGAAGGGTCCGGGGGTGGTCCAGGTCTTGATGAGCAGGTCGTGGGCCTCCTCGAACCGCTCCCGGTTGAACAGTGGGTTGACGTTGGCGGCCAGGCTCTCCACTCCGGTGCCGCGCACGAAACCCGAAACCAGGCGCCCGCCGGAAATCATGTCGATCTCGGCCAACTCCTCGGCCAGCCGCAGCGGGTTATCGAACACCGGTAGGGGGTTGCCCAGCAGCACGATCTTGGGAGTCTTGGTGTTGCGGGCCAGGATGGCGGCCTCGAGGTTCATGGTAGCGCCGAGGCAGGTGGGCGTGTTGTGGTGCTCGTTGAGCATCAGCCCGTCGAACCCGACTTCCTCGCAATACTCGTACTCGTCGAGGTACTCGTTGTATTGCCGAGCCCCAACGACGGGGTCGAAATTGCTGTTGGAGAAGGTGAGCCGCACCGCCTCGTTGGGGCTGCTGCGGACATCCGCCTCCGTGTAGTTGGTATAGGCGCGCTCGGTAAACCGCATCAGGAACATTGCATTCGTCTCCTATGTGATGGGGGTGTGTCAGAAGGTCGCACTGATATCGATCAACTTTGATTTGCTAGGCTATCTTTGGCTCTAGTTTGTTTTCGTTACGGCGCAGTCAAACTTAACGGCAAAGTCGGTGGAACCGACCTGTACGAAGTATCTACCCTGCGCATTGTCGTTGGCAATTAAGTCAGAAAACTCTCCGCTGACACCGCTTAACCGTGCCCAATAGCATGAGTCCAACACGCCAGTTCCAGCCTCGCCACTATAATTACCGGGTTGGATATCCCGTCCGACAAGGTAAGTTCCGGGTGGCAGTTGCGTCAAAAAGCCCTGAGATCCAGGAACTTCATCCAAGTCAGTCAACTCACATCGCGTGGACAATGCTACATCCGTCTGTGAAACGTCGACATAAAAGAGGCCCTTGGCGTTGTCGTTAGCCACGGTGTCAGCAAATTCTCCGCTGAGTCCACTCAAGCGTTCCCAATAGCAGGTGTCACGCACTTCGGTTCCAGCCTTTCCGGCGTAGATACCGGGTTCAATATCCCTTCCTACGAGGTATGTCCCAGGCAGCAATTGCGTCAAGTACTCCTTTGGTGCGGGCATGCCCTTCAGTTCGATCAATTCACATCGCGTGGATAGTGCTACGTCTGATAGCGAAACCTCAACGTAAAAGGGTCCTATGGAGTTGTCGTTCGCGATGGTGTCAGAGAGCTCTCCGCTAAGCCCGCTCAACCGCTCCCAATAGCAGGAATCCAAGACTCCAGTTCCCGCAAGACCCATATAGATTCCAGGTTCGATGTGTGTTCCCACCAGGTGTGTGCCAACGTCAATGACATTGACTTTCGGCTGTGGAGTGGCAGTGGGTTTTGGGGTGGCCATCGGCTGTGGAGTGGCAGTGGGTTCTGGGGTGGCCGTCGGCTGTGGAGTAGCCGTGGATTCAGAAGCGGCCATCGGCTGCGGAGTTGCAGTGGGTTCTGGGGTGGTCGTCGGCTGTGGAGTGGCAGTGGATTCTAGAGTAGCCGTGGATTCAGGAGCGGCCGTTGGTCCTTCAGTGGCAACAGGTTTCGGCGTTGTTTCCCTTTCAGGAGTGGGACTCGGTTCTTGGGAAATTTTCGGTTCTGGTACAGTAATTTGACCCACTATCGCCGTACCAGTTATCGGAGGTGGCGGGGTGGAAGTTACCATCTCAGTTGCCGAATCGGTGCAGTTCACCAATGAGATCATAGTTAAGGTTAACAGGAGGATCAAAACTGTTGCAGACTTAAAACCGCCGATTCCCTTTGGCAAAATAGCTCCCTTATAACGATCGACAAACCCGCTAAATGCAACGCAACCTATCGTACCCGCGCACCCATTGAGGGTCAAGGAACGCGAGTGCCGGGAGCGTCGTGGGCACGTCCTCGACGGGTCGTGTGCTATATTGAAGCCACCAATACTCAGCGGAGGGCCGGGCCGATTGACTGGTCCGTTTCGACCCTCCGAATACATCCCTGAAAGCCCTTTTCCCGAGCGAGAAGGGAGTGAGGTTCCCTTTTATGCCCAAAGTTCTGGTATCCGATCCAATTGGCCCCGAGGGTGTCTCCCTGCTGGAGACAGGGGCAGACGTAGACGTTAAGACCGGTATGAAACCCGCCGAATTGCTTGAGACTGTCGGAGGCTATCAGGCCCTCGTGGTCCGCAGCGAGACCAAGGTCAACAAGGACGTGATCGAGGCCGGCAAGGAACTGCAGGTCATTGCGCGCGCCGGCATCGGTGTGGACAACATCGATCTGGACGCCGCCACCGGCGCCGGCATCGCAGTGGTCAACGCCCCCACGGGCAACACCGTGGCCGCTGCCGAGCACACTCTGGCGCTGATGCTGGCCATGGCGCGGAACGTTCCCGGGGCGCACGCATCGCTGAAATCCGGCGAGTGGCGCCGCAGCGCGTTCATGGGCGTCGAAGTTCGCGAGAAGACCCTCGGCATCTGTGGCCTGGGCCGCGTCGGAACCGAGGTCGCCCGGCGCGCGCAGGCCTTTGGCATGCGGCTGGTGGGTTACGACCCGTTCGTCGCCCCCGACTACGCCCGCCGCATTGGAGTCGAGCTGCTGTCGCTGGATGACCTGCTGGCTGAGTCGGACTTCGTGACCCTCCACACTCCTTTGACCGAAGGCACCCGCGGCATGCTGGGTACCCGGCAGATCGAGAACATCAAGCCCGGAGCCCGCATCATCAACGTTGCTCGTGGCGAGCTGGTCGACGACGATGCGCTGCTGGCGGGGCTGGAGTCGGGTCAGCTGGGTGGTGTGGCCCTGGACGTGTTTGCCAAGGAACCGCCGGAGCCGAGCCCGCTGCTGGAGCACCCCAAGGTTACCCTCACGCCGCACTTGGGCGCGTCCACGCGGGAGGCGCAGCGCGAGGTGGCCATCGAGGCGGCTGAACAGGTGCTAGCGGTGCTCAAGGGCGAGCCTGCCCGCAATACCGTCAACGCTCCTTTCGTCGCTCCCGAGGTGCACGAGATGCTGGCGCCCTTTGTTCCGGCGGCATCCACCGTGGGCAAGCTGCTGGGCGTTCTGTCCGAGGGCCAGATCACCGGCATCACCGTCAGCTACGAAGGGGAGATAGCCCACCACGACTGCCGGATGCTCCAGGCCGCAGTCCTGGCCGGGCTGCTGGCGCCGGTAAGCACCGTGAACGTCAACCTGATCAACGCCCCCGTCCTGGCGCGTGAGCGCGGCTGGAACGTTACCGAGCAAAGCAACCGGATGTCCCGGGAGTATGCCAGCCTGATCTCGGCAACGCTGCAGACCGCCAATGGCAGCCTGACCATTGCGGCCACCTCCATGCGCAACGAGACCCACATCGTCAAGTTCAACGATTACTGGATGGACATCGTTCCCAACACGCCGTACCTGCTGTTCGTGGACAACCGCGACCAGCCGGGCTCCATCGGAGCCGTGGGCACCATCGCCGGGCGCCACAACATCAACATCAGCTTCATGGGCGTCGGTCGCATCCAGCTGCGCGGGCAGGCCATGATGGTCATCGGGCTGGATGATCCCGTACCGTCTCACGTGATGGATGAGATCAGGGCCCTTTCGCACATCAGCAGCGCCAGGCTCGCGACGCTGGCGGGGTAATTCCGTCCCTCCAAATGAGGAGGGACGCCTGAGTTAGGATTGAACTCCGCAGGTCAGGACCTTCACGCAAACGAGGGAACGCCCTCACCCTGACCCTCTCCCTCTGGGAGAGGGAACACTTTATCGGATCCTGCGTAGGCTAGGAGGAGCGACATGGGCGACAAGATCGGAATCATGGGCGCCGGAGCGCTTGGCAGCTACGTTGGTGCTTTCCTGTCCCGCGGGGGCGAGGACGTAACGTTTGTCGACATGTGGCCGGATCACGTGGAAAAGATGCGTGCCGACGGACTGCATGTAACCGGGAGCCAGGGACCCTTCACGGTCCCAGTCAAGGCCATGCACCTGACCGAGGCCCAGGGGATTGTCGAACCTTTCGATTTCGTGTTCGTTTCCGTCAAGTCTTACGACACTGAATGGGCCACCCATTTCATCAAGCGATATGTCAAGGACGACGGTTTCTTCGTGTCGCTGCAGAACTGCTGGAACGACGTAATAATCGCCGGAATCGTTGGCGAAGAGCGCACGGTGGGCTGCATCGCCTCCCACATCGAGGTCGCCCTCTGGGAGCCGGGTCACGTAACACGCGGCGGCGCAGTGGGTCGCGACCATGGCCACCACGTTTTCCGGGTGGCTGAGATCACCGGAGTGCCGTCCCGGCGCTCGGAGATGGTGGCGGGTCTGCTGGACAACATCGACGGCGCATACTCCTCCACCAATCTTTTCGGCGAACGATGGGCCAAACTCTGCCAGAACTCCATGGGGAACGGCATCTCAGCCTCCTCGGGGCTGGGTTCCCAGCAGATGGCCGAGGACCCGCGCTGCCGCCTGATTCGCATCCAGCTGTGCAAGGAGGGCGCGCAGGTGGGACTGGCCATGGGCCTGGACGTAGTGGACATCAACGGCCTGCCCGCACAGACGTGGGCCGACGCCGACAAGGGCGACGTGTTCGAGGAACTGGACGGGTTCCTGGCGGCCCGCGGCGGGCGCGTCAACTGGCTGGCCTCCATGGCGCAGGACGTGCACAAGGGGCGTCGTTCCGAGATTGATTTCATGAACGGCCTGGTGGCGGAAAAGGGTCGCGAGGTGGGCATACCCACGCCTTTCAACGACGCCGTCATCGAGGCCATGCGCGCCGTGGACTCCGGCGCCCTGCCGCAGGGCCCGGACCACGTCGATCGCGTGCTCCGCGCCGCCGGCAGGTGATGGCGTCTGAATCATGACATCCCATTGACTTGATCCACCCCCAAGAGAGGACGCTCATGTTCATAAAGGTGGAGCCCGCCGAATTTTTCATGTACCGCGTCATCCTAGTTTTCGACCTGGAGAACGTTAACTCGGAAGACCAGGATGTCCGCGACTACATGACCGAGTGGGAGCTGGAGCCCAAGTACCAGTACACCGGCGACTTCGAGGGCAGTAACAGCGAGGTCATGCAATTCGGCGGATGCTACCTGGGCAGGCATCTGGGCAAGATCTCGGAGATACAGCGAAATCACGTGGAACGAGAGATCATCACCGCAGAGATCGGGTTTGTGCTGGATGACGAGGGAGACCCGGTGGCGATTCCGGACGGTCAGCGCGAGGAAACGCTCGCTCAACTGGTGCAGACCTTCCACCAGCCCGAAGCGTTCCAGCCCAACGACGAGGGGCTCCTCGAAGCAGTGCTTGATGCGCCCGCGGTGAGGCAGGCAGCGCGCGAGTTGCTGGCTGCCGGATAGGGTGGCTGTCCTCTTTCACTGGCATTGAAAAACCCCCGCAGTAATTTGCGGGGGTTTTCCTTTTCGAGCCAGGGACCGCCATCGGTGATTGGAGCGGGTGATGGGAATCGAACCCACGTAGCTAGCTTGGAAGGCTAGAGCTCTACCACTGAGCTACACCCGCGCGGCAAATGCGAAATCGGCACTTGAGCCTGTAACAATTATATCCCCACACAGGCCGAGGTGCCACATCCCGTCTGGAGTGAGCAGGACGATTGCATGGCCATTGTCTGGATCAAGATTTTCAGGATTCTGGAATTTTCAGGATGTTTTCCAATCCTGCTCATCCTTTAATTTTGAGAATCCTGATTCAGACGAGATTAAGAATGAACGGACTTTGAAATCGTCCTGCTGTCCGGCTCAGTCTCGTAGGCGGCGGGCGCCGGGCCGCGTGCTCCTGGCTGCGGTTCCAGTGGAGCCGGATTCCGCGCCGTTGGTGGACCCCGCGCCGCTGCCGTTTTCGCTCCCGTCCGCGGACGGGCCCTTGCCATCCGTTCCCGGTCGAGCTTCCACCGGGGTCTCGTCGGGAACTACGAAGCTGAGACGTTCCCGCAACTGGTAGATGACCCGGTCCACCTCGTAGTCCGGAGTGCGGTAGCGAACCAGGGAGTGGCGCACTATCTCCAGCCCGGCTTCCATCTCCGGCCAGACGACTTCCTGCACGCCCATCCTGTGCAAGTCCTCTCCCTCGGAGCGTGCCCGTACCCGAGCCACAATGTCCAATTCTGGCTGTAGCTGCAGGGCGCGGTAAGCGGTCATCTCCACCGATACCGGGTCGCCGGTGGAAATTACAAGCATCCCAGCCTGGGGTACCCGTGCCGCCCGCAGGACTTCCTCCCGGTCCGACGAGCCGAGAACCGTGTGGTACCCGTTGTTGCGCCATTCGTCCAGGGTGCGGGGGTCCAGGTCGACGACGGTGAATGGCACGTCGTGCTGGCGCAGTTCCTGGGCCACCAGGGAACCGACCCGTCCCAGGCCGCAGATGACCACGTGCCCGAAGGTCTGGCGGGGGCGCTCCTCCGAATGCGGGTCACCGATGCGGTAGGGACTGAGCACCCTGAAGCGACGGCTCAGGAGGTTGATCAGCTGCGTCCCACCAGCAATAACCGGCGGCCCGGCAGCCATGGTCAGCACTGCCGAAACAACGATCAGCGAATGGAACGACTGGTCCACCACGCCCAGGGCAAGCGCCCCGGCAACCAGGATGAAGCTGAATTCGCCAATCTGGCCCAGACCCACGCCGGTCAGCAGCGAGGTGCTGGGCAGGTAGCCGGATATGCGAACGATCAGGGCTGTGACAACGAACTTGATGACCACCGCGGCCCCGATGACCGCCAGAACGCTGGCATAGTTGTCGACTATGAACACTGGGTCGGTCAGCATGCCCAGGGACGCAAAGAAGAGGGCGGCGAACACGTCCCGCAGCGGCGCCACCTCGGCGAGTGCCCAGTGGCCTATATCGGACTCGCTCAGCAGCAGGCCCGCGACAAAAGCGCCCAGCGCCGCCGACAGTCCTACGAAATTGGTCAGGCCCGAAATGGCGAATACCAGCGCCACCACCATGAGGACGAACACCTCGCGGGAGCCCAGCAAGGTTATGCGGCTCATCACCAAGGGCATCACTTTTATGCCCAGCAGAGCCACGCCGCCGATTACGATCACGGTCTTCAGGACGCCCCAGCCGGCCTCCTGGAGGACGTTCAGAGCGCCGCCGCTGCCATCCATGGCGGGCAACATAGCTATCATCAGGATGAACACCAGGTCCTGCATGAGAAGGAACCCGGTGAGCAGCCGGCCGTGTAGGCTGTGGATTTCGCCCCTGTCGGTCAGTGTTTTCAGCACCACCATGGTGCTGCTCAGCGCTCCGACCATTCCCAGGATGATGGCGGTATTCGTATCCAGGCCGAGTGCCAGGCCGATGGGGGTCAACAACGCAGCGGTGACCAGTATCTGCAGTATGCCCCCGATGACGATGACTTTCCCCAGGCTGATCAGCTCACGGAAAGAAATTTCGATGCCGATGGCGAAGACCAGCAGCACCACACCGATTTCGGCGAGCTTGTGAACCGTGTCCACATCAGCCACGGTGGCAAAGTGGAGCCATTCGTCACCGGTCCGGCCCGCCACGTATGGGCCGATGATCATACCCATGGCCAAGTAGCCCAGTACCGGGGGCGCCCGCAAAGCACGAGCTGCCACGCCGCCCAAAAAGGCGGCGATCACCACGGTGACCAGGTCAACAAAAAGATGACTCTCGAAGTGTGATTCGCCCATCGTGCTTTCGGTTAACCGCCAGCGGACCATTGTCCGCGGAAATGGAATTGCAGTTATTATAGGTTTGATGGCAAGGTGCGCGCCAATAGGCAGCAATATGGCCTAGCCGGACTCATACCCTTGCGGCCCGTCAACGCTATGGATTCCCAAAACTGACTGGGGCCGCAAAACAGCAAAATCCCCACGTTGGTGGTCAATATCTGCACTTTTGGAGAGAACAAATGGCCGTTGAACATAGAGACTACCCGGATATCGCCCCAGCCGGACCCACCTACAGCCGCGGTACAAGAGCCGGCAACCTCCTGTTCGTATCCGGATGCACGGCGCGAGGTTCCGACGCCCAGGGTAAGCCGCTGATGGAACAGCTGGACGAAACCCTCAAGCGAGTGGTGGGAGTCGTGAGGGCCGAGGGGGGCAGCCCGGGAGACATCGCCAAGATCACCTGCTTTGTCACCAGTATTGCCGACTGGACCAGCAACCCCGAGGAACAGGGAAGGATTTTCGCCAAGTACCTAGAGGGCAAGTACCCAGCCAACTCCCTGATCGAGATCAGCGCCCTGGCCGAGCCGGGCCTTGACGTCGAGATCGAAGCAATCGCCGTGCTGGGATAACCCGGAGGGTTCTCACTGCTGCTGGCTGTCGCGGAGTCGGCGCAGCTCCTCTTCGAGTTCCCGGACCCGCTCCTCGGCATTGTCGGCACGGGCGCGCTCGTCGTCAAAAGTCGCGATGTGCCTGCCCGTTGCCGGGTCGTGCCATCCAAGCTGTCCGTTTTCCCAACGAATGTACAGGTTCAATACTGCGCTGAAGCCCTGCAATATGCCGTCGGGGAGTTCTTCGATGGCGATTGCGCGGTATTGTCCTTCCACCAGCCGGTCTCCCGCAAGCCGGGTTTGATGGAATTGGCCCGTCTCGTCAAAGCGCCAGTATTCCGAGACGCCCAGGGCCTCATAGTCGCGGCGTTTCGGCCCGGTATCTTCCTCGCCAGTACTTCGGGAAGCTATTTCCAGAACGAAGTCGGGCGGTTTTCCCTGCTCCGAGATGATGTAGCCGTTGCTCTCGCGGTAGGCCACCGGGTCTACGCCAAAAGCGATCAGAAGGTCGGGGTATCGCCTGGGAGAACCGCTGGGCAAGAGTTCCGGTAACATCGTGATATACCGCTCGGCAGTTACCAGGGTGGTCTCCGGACTCCCGAAATGCCGGGCAAGGTGATGGGTATTCCCGGGCTCGTGAAGATGGGTTGCGGTTGTCATTTTCTCGTCCGGTTCGCGTTCCGGGGGATCAGGCAGACGGAACTGTCCGCGGGGTTGCGGGCTCTTGGCGGCGGTGTTGCGGGTATTCATGCTGAATCTCCGTCGGCCTTGGCCATATGGCCGGTTTCCGGCCCCATTGGGCGAGTCAAGGGTGAACTCAGTCGCTGCGTTCCTGTCCCTCGCGGATCCAGCGGCGTATGTTGCCGGGGCTCAGGGGCAGGGTGGTGATGTGTACGCCAAATGGCGACAGGGCATGGGCGACGGCGTTGCCGAGAGCGGCGCCGGTGGCAAGGATTGCCCCTTCTCCCGCGCCCTTGACCCCCAGTGGGTTCAGGGGCGAGGGGGCCTCCTCGGTGATCACGGTGTCGATGTTGGGAATGTCGGTGCTGGTGGGCAGCAGGTAGTCCATCAGCGTTCCCGATAGCAGTTGCCCGCTGCCGTCGTAGACCAGCTCCTCCAGCAGGGCGCCTCCGATTCCCTGGGCCGCCCCGCCTACAGACTGGCCGTGCATGGTGAGAGGGTTGATGCATCGCCCCACATCCTCGACCACCACGTACTTCAGGACTTCCAGCTTGCCGGTCTCTGGGTCCACGGCAATGTGGGCGGCGTGGCTGCCATAAGAGTAGGTCCACTCCTCGATCCGAAAGTACTCGGTGGCATCCAGTGCCGTGTCCGGGTCGTCGAACCGCTGCTGCGACTCGGCCAGCGCCGCCACCTGCTGCAGGGTCAGCGTCCGGCCGTCCGCGCCGCCGTCCCGCGCCACCACCACTCCGTGCCGCAATTCGAGAGCCTCGGGTTGGGTGTCCATGTAGCTGGCGGCCAGGGAAAGGATCCGCCCCCTCAAGGTCTGGCACGACATGTGGATGGCGCTTCCCGCCATGACCGAAGCCCGGCTCCCGAAGGTGCCGATGCTGGCCGGGATGTAGTCGGTGCTGCCATGGAAGATACGGACGTCATCCATGGGCACGCTGAGCGAGTCGGCGCATATCTGCGCCATCACCGTCTCATGGCCCTGTCCCATGGTGGTGATGCCGAGGTAGACCTCCACTTGGCCCTCCGGCGTGACCAGCACCCGGGCGCCCTCGAAAGGGCCAAATCCGGTGGGCTCCACGTATGAGGCGATGCCGACGCCGTGGTAGCGACCCTGCTCGTCTGGCCCCTCCCTCTGGGCCAGAGCCTCATAGCCGATCTGCTCCAGAGCCCGGTTGAAAGCGCTGGCGTAGTCGCCGCTGTCGAATACTGTGTTGCGTCCGTCCAGGCGCGTTGGCCCGGCGTCGTAGGGCATCTCGCTGGCGGTGATCAGGTTGCGGCGTCGAAGTTCCGCAGGATCTAGGCCAAGGTCGACGGCAACCATGTCCAGCAGGCGCTCGCGGATGAACGTTCCCTCGAAGAACCCGGGCGCACGGTATGTGCCGGCGCCCATCTTGTTGGTCATCACGCAGTTGACCGAAGCCTGAAAGTTGGGAATGCGGTAGGGGCCGGTCATCATCACGGCGGTCAGGGCCGGCACCACGCTGCCGTGGGTGCGCACGTAGGCCCCCATGTCCCCGTAGACCGTGGTGCGAAGGCCCAGCAGCGTGCCATCGCTCTTGGCGGCTATCTCCACCTCGCACTGCACCTCCCGGGAGTGGTTGGCCGACGACAGGTGCTCGACGCGGTCCTCCACCCATTTGACCGGCCGCCCCAGCCTGAATGAGGCGAAGGGTATGAGGAAATCCTCGGCATAGAACTCGCCGCGCACCCCGAACCCGCCACCGACGTCCGGCTCAATGAAATGGATGCGCTCCTCGTCGATCTCCAGGTGCCGGGCCAGGATGGCGCGGTTGGTGTGGGACACCTTGGTGGGGCCCCAGACCCGCATGTGTCCGTCGCCTCCCTTTTCGGAAGGAAAAGGGCTTTCGGGGGCGTCGTAGCTCGCCACCAGGCCTCGGGTCTCCATGGGATTGGCGGTGTGGCGGTTTGTGCTGAACTGCTCCCGGCGGACGTACTCCGCCTCGCGGAAAGCGGACTCCACATCGCCCACGCTGATCTCGGCCGAGCCCGCCAGGTTGCTGCTGTTGGCCGGGTGCACCAGCACCGAATCCTTCAGCGCTTCATCGATGGTGGTGACGGCGGTCAACGGCTCGTAATCGACCTCGATCAGGTCCAGGGCGTCCTCGGCTATGTACCGGCTCTCGGCCACCACCACTGCCACTGCCTCACCCGCATGCCGGACGGTGTCGCCAGAGAGCGGCCTCTGCAGGTAGTCCTCCAGCCCCGGCAGGGGAAACACGCGCATGGGGATGGGCTTGAGCAGGCCCGCCATGTCGGCGTGGGTGAAGACGGCCACCACATCGTCCAGCGCCAGCGCCGCGGTAGTATCGATGCCGCGCACTCGGGCGTGGGAGTGCGGGCTGCGCAGTATGGCGGCGTGCAGCATCCCCGGCAGGCGGATGTCGTCCAGGTACTGCCCCGTGCCGGTGACGAAACGGACATCCTCCCGGCGGCGAATGGGAGCGCCAATATACGATTGGATTGGGGGCTGAGAGGTCACGACGTACTCCATCGCGGCGAGTAGGATCTGCACGGATGATGGCGCTGCGAGCCCTGTTCAGGGGGTACCAGGCAACATCGGGTCAGGCTGGGGAATGGCACAGGATGCGGTGAGTATATCGAGCGGCGGGCCACAACCGCAACGAACAGAGATACTCGCCTGCCTGCTACCCGGACCTGCGGCGTCTGGCGTTCCTGCGACGGTTGGGGAAATAAACGGGAATCCCCCTGGGGGCGCCGATGCGCAGCCGGTAATACTCAGAGGATATTTCCGCACCGATGATCACGATGTACCCGGAAACATAGGTCCAGGCCAGTAGGGCGATAACCGAGGCCAGTGGGCCGTAGACCCTCTCGTAGACGGCGTAATGTTCCAGGTAGAAGATAAAAATGCTTTTGGATGCCTCGAATAGCAGGGCCGCCACCAGTGCTCCGGGCCAGATGTATTGCCAGTGGGTCCGGACCAACGGGACAAATTTATAAATGAATATGAATATCAGAAAGGTGAACAGGAACGGGATCGGCCTGGCCAGGGCGTTAATGCCGTTGTGTTCGAGGAATGCCAGCTTGCCAAGAACGGGGATTTCCTCGCTGGAGATAAATTGCAGCCCCGAGGTCAGTACCAGGGATGACAGGAAGAATGGGGCCACGCACAGGGCCATGAAGATCTGGCGCGGCTTGTCTATGTAGAACGGTCTGTCTTTTTCGATGTCCCACGCCCGGTTCACGGCCCGGGAGATGGCGCCGAAGAGCAGACTGGCGGTCCACAACAAGCCCACGATACTGACTATCCCCAGGATGCCCCGGATGTTGCCGACGGCTTCCACGTTGGCAGCCAGAATTCCGTCCGCCCCCGGAAGATAGGTATGGAAGAACTGGTGGACCTCCCTTTCCACTGTGTGGGAGTCCATGACGAAGCTGAACAGGCTTACCAGGCAGATGGTCAAGGGGAAGATGGAGAGGATGGAGTAATAGGCGATTGACGCCGCGAGGTCGACCGAATGATCGTCACCCAGCTCCCGCCAGGTGCGCCGCGCCAGTTCCATGCCAGGCAGAGGGGCGAGCCTTGTCCTCAG
The DNA here is from genome assembly GCA_965207865.1 of Dehalococcoidia bacterium. GTDB lineage: Bacteria > Chloroflexota > Dehalococcoidia > Lucifugimonadales > UBA3495 > VXOI01. Next base: position 890,508 of record CBDBNP010000008.1, on the reverse strand, counting down.
CCATCTCATCCTGACCCAAAGGCGCAGGCCGTGCCGAACATGCCGTCGCTTTGCCGGATGGTCCGCTGCAAAGAATCTTTGCCTGATTCGTGCCAGTGGAGGGCGAATACTTAGCATAATGAATAAAAGGGAGACCCGGAAATGGAGTCCCCCTTCGAGCGTATTGTTATCAACCGTCTTATCTGGTCAGTTTTGTTCAAAACCCGGACTTACAGTCTCTACAGAGGAAACCGTCGTCGATGCCGACTTAGGACTGCCCGCCCTGATTGGTCCCCTCCCTGCGGAAGGGGGCCCGGAGGGCAACGGACACCCCGCCAACCACGCCGCCGACCGAGTTGGTGACCGCCTCGGTCGTGGCCTCGCCGAAGGAACCGGCGGCACTGACGGCGCCATTTGCCGCGGCGGACGCAGCGTCCTCGGCTCGGAGGCCGATCCGCTTGGCGGCCTCGATGGACTCCTCGACTGCGCTACGGGCAACCAGCGCTGCGTCGCCGCCCACCTCCGCCGTGCCCTTGACCAGGCCGCGCGACGTGTCCTCGATGGCCTGCAGCACGCTGCCACCGATCTGATTTGCGCCGTCCACCGCGCCGTCTATGGAGTCGCGGGCCGTTGCTCCAAGGTCGCCGCCGATCTCACGCGTTCCGTGAATTGCGCCGCGGGCCGCACTGAAGGCCGCGTCCTGCATGCGCACGGTCACGCTGCCGGTGGCCTCTATTGCCCCCTCCACGGCGTTGCGGGTGACCAAACCCAGGTCGCCTCCAACTGCGGACGTTCCCTGGATCAGCCCCCGGGTACTGTCTTCCACTGCCTGGAGGACGTTGCCGCCCACCTCGGCAGTGCCAGTGACCACGCCCTTGGCCGTATCTCTCGCGGTGGCGCCGACGTCTCCACCCACTTCGCTGGTCCCCTGAATTGCACCACGGGCGATGCTGAATGCCGCGTCCTCAGCTCGGAGGCCAACGCTCTTGGTGGTCTCCAGAGTCCCCTCCACTGCGCTGCGGGCCACGGTGGCCACGTCGCCGCCCACCTCGCTGGTGCCCTGGATGGCGGCCCGCACGGTGTCGCTGCAAACGCCCACGGTAACAACTGAGACCTCGCCAACACCACGAATGACGCCGATAACGGCGCCCTTGGCAGTCGAACCGAGTTCCGCGCCAACGCCGCCGGTGGCCTGGATGGTGCCCTTGATCACGTCGACCGTCAGTCCCTGAACCCCACCGACGATGTCTCTCGACCCCTCCAATGCCGCAATGGTTGCGGTACGGGTCGCCAGCACGGTGCCCTCAAGGACGTCGCCGGCCCCTGCTATGGTTCCGGTTATTGAATCCCTGATTGTACGGCCAATATTTCCCAAAACCACGATTGCATCCTCCCCGACATTTTCCACCCCTTGCAGCAGCCTAAAATTCAGGCCAATGCTACTGGGAGATAAACATAAGATAGTACCTATTATACGCCATTACCCTCTGCCAACGTGCCTTGAGCCGGTCTGGGGTTGGGGTTACACTGGCTGTCACGGTTGTTAAGGCTTAAGGAGGGCGAAATGCCCAGCAAGGACAAGCAGCAGTGGCTTGAGGAAACCCTGCGACCCGCCGTGGAGCGTTACCCGGAACGCAGGCAAGCCTTTGAGACCGACAGTGGACTGTCCATTGATCCCCTTTACTCGCCTGAAGATATGCCCTCGAGAAGCCATGACTACGCCGAGGATATCGGATATCCCGGCGAGTTTCCGTACACCCGGGGCGTGCAGGCCAGCGCTTACAGGGGTCGAGTCTGGACGATGCGCCAGTATTCCGGCTATGCCACGGCTGAGGATACCAACCGCCGCTACCGTTACCTGCTGGAACAGGGGCAGACCGGGCTTTCCGTTGCCTTCGACCTGCCCACTCAGATCGGCTACGACTCCGACCACCCGCTGGCCAAGGGCGAGGTGGGGAAGGTTGGGGTGCCAATCTGCAGCATTGAGGACATGGAGACCCTGTTTGCCGGAATTCCGCTGGACAAGGTCAGCACATCCATGACCATCAACGCCACCGCCTCGCTCCTCTTGTGCTTTTACATCGCCGCTGCCGGAAGGCAGGGGGTGTCGCCGGAGCAGGTGAGCGGAACGATCCAAAACGACATTCTCAAGGAGTACATCGCCAGAGGCACCTACGCATATCCGCCCCGCCCATCCATGCGGCTGGTGGTGGACGTGTTCAAGTATTGCGCCGAGAATGTGCCGCGCTGGAATACCATCAGCATCTCCGGCTACCACATGCGAGAAGCTGGTGCCACCGCCGTGCAGGAGTTGGCCTTCACCTTCGCCAACGCCATTGCCTACGTGCAGGCGGCCCTGGATGCCGGGTTGAAGGTCGATGAATTCGCTCCCCGGCTATCCTTTTTCTTCGTTTCGCAGAACAACCTGTTCGAAGAGGTGGCCAAGTTCCGGGCCGCCCGCCGGATGTGGGCGCACATTATGCGCGACCGGTTCGGTGCTCAGGATCCCCGCTCCATGATGCTCCGGTTCCACACTCAGACCGCAGGCGTTTCCCTCACGGCCCAGCAGCCTGACAACAACGTCATCCGCTGCACCGTTCAGGCGCTGGCGGCCATACTTGGCGGCACCCAATCGCTGCACGTGAACTCTCGGGACGAGGCGCTGGCCCTGCCAACCGAGGAGTCGGCCCAGCTCTCCCTGCGAACGCAGCAGATCCTCGCGTACGAGAGCGGCACGGCCGATGTGGTCGATCCTTTGGGCGGGTCGTGGTACGTGGAAAGCCTGACCAATGAACTGGAGGAACAGGCGCTGGAATACATCCGTCGCATCGACGATATGGGCGGCGCAGTGGCTGCCATCGAGGACGGCTTCCAGATGCGCGAGATCGGCGATGCCGCCTATAACCACCGGCAGGAGGTGGAGTCGGGCGACCGTATAATAGTTGGGGTCAACCGCTACGATACCGAGGAGCCGCCGGTGGAGGGCCTGATGCGCGTCGACGAGGAGGCTGCCCGGCAGCAGGTGGCGCGCCTCGAGCGCCTGCGCGGCCAGCGGGACGGCGGGGCGGCCCAGGCGGCGCTGTCACGCCTGGAGGCGGTGGCACGCTCCGAGGCCAACACCGTTCCCGCCATCCTGGAATGCGTCGAGTCATTTTGCACCCTGGGGGAGATTTCCGGCGTCCTCCGCTCAGTGTTCGGCGAACAGGAGGAGATGGCGGCGTTCTGATGGGCATCAGATGAACTCCCTCCCCGTGAGGAGGAGGGTCAGGGTGGGGGTGAGCCGCCAAGGAGAGAATCATGCCGGTGCACAAATTCAACAATCCAGGGCTGGTGTACTACAGGGCCCTGAGCAAGTACCTGGAGCTGGTCAAAGAGATCCCGGAGGTCGTAGAGGTGCGCCTGTCTGGGGATGATGTGGTTTGCACCGTCATCTCGGCAGATCCTTCCGACAAGCAATCCCGTTACCGTGTATTCGAAGCCCAGACAAAAATGATTCGTTCCGTTGCCAACCAACCTTTCGACTTCCGACTGCTGAACCGACAATTGCTGTCGGCCAAGAAAATTGATTCGCATATCAACGGATACGGCGATGTAGTGTGGGAGCGGTAGTAAATGCATTCTCCCCAGGAACATTTGGCTCAGGCAGTAAGAAACGAACAATTTGTCAACGCTATCAGCAACCTTGAGAGTCGGTTCACCGAATGGGAAATCACAGCCCTTTTCTATTCGTCCTTGCACTACATAAGCGCGTTCTTGGCAACCCAGGGATATGAGGCTAGGAGCCATCACGAGAGAAGGAATCTGATTGCCCAGCATACCAACGTAGCCAGCCAGTACGATAACCTCTTTCAACACAGTCTGGACGCACGATATGAGCTGGTTTCCTTTACGCCGGAGGAGGTTGAGGTGTTGAAGAATGACGATTTCCTCAAAGTGAAAGAGGAGGTTGCCTCAATGCTCGGAAACCTCTGTTAATTCGATGTGCAGCAATTCGCAGTTATAATTTGTGCCATTGGGATTGCAGAAATAATAGGAGACAACCACCATGCCCGACCTGATACTCAATGAAGAGGAGCAGATGCTCCAGACCACCCTGCGGGACTTCGTGGACCGCGAGATTGCGCCCAAGGCCAGGGAATCCGACGAGCGCGCCGAATTCCAGTGGGAGGCATGGCGCGGGTTCGCCGAGCTGGGCCTGACCGGGCTTGGCGTCGACGTCAAGTACGGCGGGAGCGGCCCCGCTGGCTACCGTCAGGTGTCCATAGCTGCCGAGGAGGTCGCCCGAGGCGACGCGTCGGCCTCTGTAAGCTGGCTGGCCCACTTGGCCCTCGGCGTCGCGTCCATTGACCGCTTCGGCACCGATGAACAAAAGGAGCGCGTCCTGCCACCCTTGGTGGACGGCCGGGGTGTTGCCGCCTTCGGCCTGACGGAGCCGGGCGGCGGGTCCGATGCCGCCGCGCTGCAGACCACTGCGGTGGAGCGCGACGGCACCTATTTCCTGAGCGGCAGCAAGATGTTCATCACCAACGCGTCGGTGGCCCAGAGCATCGTGGTCTTTGCTACGCAGGACCGCAGCCAGGGCTACAAGGGCGTCAGCGCCTTCATCGTCGACAAGGGATCGCCAGGGCTTACGATCAACCCCATGCACGGGAAACTGGGAATGCGCAGCTCCACGACCGACGAGATCGTCTTTGAGGATACGCCAGTTTCCTCGGAAAACCTGCTGGGCGAAGAGGGACGCGGGTTCAACCAGGCCATGGAAATCCTGACTTCCAGCCGGATCATCATCGCCGCCCAGAGCACCGGAATCGGCCAGTCGGCGTTGGAGGCAGCCTTGCGTTATGCCCAGCAACGCCAGACCTTCGGCCAACCCATCGCACAGCACCAGGCCATACAGTTCATGCTGGCCGACATGGCGGCCGAGGTGCACGCCGCCCGGGTGGTCACTATGAACGCCGCCACCCTCAAGGATGCCGGCCAGCCTTTCCTCCAGGAAGCCAGCATTGCCAAGCTGTTGGCCTCCGAGATGTGCATTCGCGTCGCCGACAAGGCGCTGCAAATCCACGGCGGCTCCGGCTATTTCCAGGAGGCCGGCGTGGAGCGCATCCTGCGGGACGCCCGGGTCACCACGATCTACGAGGGGACCTCCGAAGTGCAGCGGCTGCTCATTGCGCGGCAGGTGTTAAAGGATTACGCTATCTAGCGCGAAGCTCTCAGCAGTGGAAAAATGAATCACTCGGGAACTGGATTCCCGCTCCTGCATTTGCGGAGCCAAGCCTCAGTTTCAATGGGAGTTTGCGATATAGCCTCTAACCCGCCTCTCGAACCGGCACCGGAATCCGGGGCTGCACTGTGGCTGGCCGTGGGACGCTTGCAGTCGGACGTAGCCCGTCTGATAGAGGGCCAAGGCGAACTCCGCACCGAATTTCGTACGGACCTGGCAGGTACGAACCGCAGGATCGACGAGAGTAATCGCAGGATGGACCGGCTGTTCTATGCGATCATCGGGGTCGGCGCCGGCGTGATCGGCACACTGGTCGCCGTCCTGCTGCGCGGCGGGTAGCCCTCCTCGGAGGCTAATCCGCCATACCAAGAATAAAATCACAGAACATTGTTGAAATGCAGAATAACGAACGCCCGATAAGGGTATTGGTAGCCAAGCCTGGCCTAGACGGCCACGACCGCGGCGCAAAAGTCATCGCCCGTGCCCTTAGGGACGCCGGAATGGAAGTCATCTACACCGGGATCCGCCAGAGCCCTCAGATGATCGTGCAGGCAGCCGCTCAGGAGGACGTGGATGTCTTGGGCCTCAGCATACTTTCCGGGGCCCACCTGGAGATACTGCCCGAGGTCATGACCCTTCTGCAGGAGCAGGGAATGGACGATGTGCTGGTCGTGGTGGGTGGGATAATCCCGGCGGTAGACCGGCAGCCGCTCAAGGACCTGGGAATCGTCGAGGTCTTCGGCCCGGGTACCTCCACCGGAGAGATCGTGGACTTCATCTCCGAACACATGGCGGAACGCGTCTGATGTGGTCGTCAACCCTTGATAGTTTGACAGCAATGCCGCCATTACAGCCTTGCTATCCGCTTGACACAGGCGGTGATTCGAACCCTATAATTTTTGTTGTCGATTTTCGTAAAGCCAGTTCAGATGCTCTATAATGTATCGCAGCTACTGATGGAACCAACCGGTTCCACCAGGCAATTCGAGTTCGATGAACCGGTACCCGACGGTGACGATGAACGGCGGGCTACCGGGATGGTGCACCTGCTCCGCACGCACCAGGGGCTGCTGCTGAGAGCCGACTTACAGGTCCAAACCGTCTCGGAGTGCGCCCGCTGCCTTGTTGCCATAGCGCACATGTCGGCCATTGCCCTTGAGGAGGAATGTTACCCCACGATTGATCCCTCCACAGGAAGGAGGGAATTCCCTCCCGATCTGGCAGAAGGAGTCCTGCATATCGACACCACCCAGATGCTGGACCTCAGCGAGGTGGTTCGGCAGTACCTGTTGACCAGTGAGCCGTTGAAGGCCCTGTGTATGCTGGACTGCAAGGGGCTATGCCCGGAGTGTGGTGCGGACCGCAACGAAGGCGTATGCAAGTGCGACGGCGACCCGGTGGACCCCCGCTGGGGTGCGCTGGCCGCGCTGCTGGCACAGGAAAGGGAATAGCAAATAGCTCCTGCCAGCACGGCGAACCCTTCCGTTCCTGCCGATCAGCACATAACATGATCGCGGGATGAAGACACCAGAATTTCGATTTTGCCATTACCAGACACCAGGCCCATAGCCTGGCTGGGGAGGACACTATCAGATGGGCGCATTACCCAAGAAAAAGCTGACGCGGGCTCGGGGGGGACGCCGAATGACCGCCTACAAGCTCAACCCTATCAACGCGGCATACTGCCCGCGATGCAGAACCGCCAAGTTGCCCCACACGGCATGCCCCCAGTGCGGGTTCTACCGGGGAAGACAGGTGGTAGACCGCCAAGTCTAGCACGGGTTTTCTGTCCGGTTCTCCGGAGCAGGGTCTGCACAGGGTGATTGCCGAAATATCTCTCGCTGAGGGTGCGTATCGACGAATCCTTGCCGAAGATTCGACCATCCAGTGGTTGCTATCGGCGTAGTGGGAAGTTTGACATAACTCATTCAATCGCGGGGTTGCATTGCGTTGCACACGCGACGTGTTATGTCATAGAATTCCCAGCATATTATTTCAAAAGTGTTTCATCCATCCTGGAGGCATCTAAGATTAACTCAGAAAATAAATGGGCCTTTGTGTTCCCTGGGCAGGGTTCGCAGAAAGTGGGTATGGGACTTGGCCTGTTTGAGGAGTCCCGAGCCGCCCGAGAGACCTTCGAAGAGGCGGATGACAGCTTGGGTTTCCCATTGTCGCGCATGATATTTGAAGGTCCGGCGGGGGAACTGCAGAATACCGCCAACTCTCAGCCGGCCATTATGACGGTCAGCGTCGCCGCTTGGCGCTCGTGGGCCGAGTTGGGCGGCCAAGAGGCCATCAGCGCATCAGCCGTAGCTGGGCACAGCCTTGGTGAATACAGCGCCCTGGTGGCTGCCGGCGTGTTGGATTTTTCAGACGCGGTGCGTTTGGTTCGCCTCCGGGGCGAACTGATGAATCAGGCCTCCTTGAACCGTCCCGGCACCATGGCGGCGATACTGGGCCTGGACGAAATTGCCTTGGCCCAAATTTGCGCTGAAACCGGGGTAGAACTCGCCAACATCAACACCGACAACCAGATAGTTATCAGCGGCGACCGTATGGCAGTCGCCCAGGCGGTGGATCTTGCCACTGCGCGCGGCGCTCGCAAAGCGGTACCATTGCCAGTCAGTGGCGCGTTTCATTCTTCGTTGATGATCGAGGCGGAAGCCGGACTCTCTGCGGAACTGGAAAGGCTGGCCCTTCGGGAGCCAAGGATGCCAATAATAGGCAACTGCGACTGCCGCCCACTTACCAGTAGTGACGAGATTCGGGATGAGCTGGTACGCGGGCTTTGCCGCTGTGTCCAATGGAAGGACTCCGTCGTGGCCATAGTCGACTCCGGGATTGACCGGTTTGTTGAGTTTGGCGCCGGAGGCGTCCTTGCTGGCCTTATCAAGCGAATCGACCGCGAGGTGGTAGTTTCCGCGGTGGCCGACCCGGAATCGGTCCGGAAATTGGCTGCGGCGGCGAGCTAGAGACCTCCGGGACTTGCCAAGAGCTGGTCTTTATGGTCAAGTCTGATGACCCCAGACGTGTCGCGAGGTCAGTCGCATTGCAATCTCTGTTTGCGGCCGACGTTAGAGGACGTCGCGGCGATGGGGGGGTCCAATCCCGGGGTTCCGCCCCGGACTATAATTGGATGGACGAGGAAGTTGGCCGCTCCGTGTTGGAGTTCGCCGACCGGCTTCACCACGGCGTAAACGATCACCGGCAGAGGCTTGATGGCCTGATTGGCCGCTTCGCCCCTGCATGGCCGGTGACCCAGTTGCCCATTGTCGATCGTAACATTCTGCGTATCGCACTATTTGAACTCTTGCATAATCCGGCCACTCCACCCAAGGCGGCCATCGACGAGGCGGTGGAGTTGGCCAAGGTGTTCGGAAGCGACAGCTCTGCCAGGTTCGTCAACGGAGTCCTGGGCTCCGTCATGGCCAGCCTGGACTCCGGAGACCTCGCCGTTGCCGGACCCTCGCTTGATGGGAGATGAACCTTGCCCACAGTATTTGAGCGCGTAAAAGTAATTGTCGTAGACAAGCTGGGAGCCGACGAGGGAGACGTGGAGGAGAATTCCTCCTTCGTGGACGACCTCAATGCCGACTCCCTGGATCTGGTCGAATTGATCATGGCCTTTGAAGAGGAATTCTCCACCGAGAACTCTCCTCTTGAGATCCCGGACGAGGACGCGGGGTCCATCGCCACCGTATCCGACGCCGTGGCCTACCTCAAAGGCCGCGGCATTGACGACGACTGATTCCCGCTTCTCTCGCAACCGTTGAAATGCCGGACCGCCACTACAGGCGGTCCGGATGGGATTGTTCGAGCCTCGCGGAACGTACGGCAAGTGGCCGTTTGCTTTTCGCTTTGCGGCTCGCGAGGATTGAGCTGACCGGGTCGAACGCTAATGGATAGTCTCGAAGATGTGGCCAGGGCTGTCCGTAGTTGTACCGACTGCCCCCTGCACCGTGGTCGTACCAATGCCGTTCCAGGCGAGGGCAGCGCCGTCGCGGAACTGATGTTCATCGGCGAGGGTCCCGGATTCCACGAGGACAGGCAGGGGCGCCCGTTCGTCGGGCCCGCGGGTCAATTGCTGGAAGGGTTGTTGGCTTCCATAGGCACCAATCGTGAAGAAGTCTTCATCGCCAACATGGTCAAGTGCCGACCGCCCGACAACCGCGATCCCCAGCCGTCTGAAATCGCCGCCTGTTCCAAGTACCTTGACCGTCAGATTGAGCTGATCAACCCCAAGCTCATCGTAACCCTCGGGCGTTTTTCGCTGGGCCGGTTCTTTCCCGGTGAGAGCATCACCCGTGCCCGCGGCAGTCTGAGGCGGAAGGACGGGCGCCTGATCTTTCCGGTCATGCATCCGGCGGCGGCTTTGCGGCGCCCCGAGCTCAGGACGACCATGGTCCAGGACTTCAGGGCCATGGCTCAAGCGCTCGAGGGGGCGCCAGAACCGGAACTGGAACCACTGGAGGTGGCCATGGAGGCGCCGCCCCAGGTGCAGCAGACAGACCTGTTTGGGGCTGCCAGAACAACACCGCCCCGCGCGGACGTTGTGGCAACTCCTGAAGAAAACGAAACTCAAGAAAGAGAGGATGTGGTCCAAAGCAGTACTGAGGAGGCGGGCGGTCCGCAACAACTCTCGATGTTTTAGGCCAAACTATCGGAATGTACGATCAGTCATCAGAAAAGCTCCGCGTCATTCCCCTCGGAGGGCTGGGGGAAATCGGCAAGAACATGTTGGCCCTCGAGTATGGCGACGAAATAATCATAATAGACTGCGGTGTCCAGTTTCCCGAGGAAGGGATGCTGGGCGTCGATCTCATAATCCCCGATGTGTCCTACCTGGTGGAACGCGCCGACCGAATCCGGGGAATCCTCATCACCCACGGCCATGAGGACCATATTGGCGCCCTCCCGTTCATACTGCCCCAGATTCCGACAGAAGTCTTTGCGCCACGGCTGGCTCACGGGCTGATTTCGTCCAAGCTCAAAGAGCGTCGAACCACCCGGGAATTCACCTCGACGCCCATTGACCCGGGCATCCCATACCAGTTCGGACAGCACTTCGCGGCGCGGTGGTTCCGTGTGTGCCACAGCATCCCCGATGCCATGGGCATCGCCGTCAGTACCCCGCAAGGCACGGTGATCCATACCGGCGACTTCAAGATCGACCACACACCCGTCGATGGGCGCACTATAGAACTGACGACCCTTGCCGGTTATGGAGATGAGGGAGTCCTGCTGCTTCTGTCAGACTCCACCTACGCCGAGGTGCCCGGTTATACCCCCTCGGAACGGATCGTCGGCGCTGCGCTGGAACGTGCCATTGCCGAGGCTCCGGGTCGGGTGATGGTTGCCACATTCGCGTCCCTGGTCTCCCGCGTGCAGCAGGTGGTGGACGCGGCGGAGCTCCATGGCCGGAAGGTGAGCATTGTTGGGCGCAGCATGGTGGAGACCATAAAAGTGGCCTCAGAACTGGGCTATCTGCGGCTGCCCCCCGACATATTGCAACCCCTGAACGCCACGCGCAAGCTGCCCCCTGAACAGGTGGTTTTGATGACTACCGGCAGCCAGGGAGAGCCGACATCCGCCCTGGTGCGGATTGCCAACGAGGAGCACCGCGACGTCAGCATTATGGCCGGCGACACCGTGGTTATCAGCGCGACCCCCATCCCTGGCAACGAGTTGCCCGTCAGTCGCACTATCGACAACCTGCTGCGCCAGGGTGCCAAAGTGCTGTACGACCGCAACGCCACTGTCCACGTCCACGGCCACGCCAGCCAGGAGGAGCTCAAGCTCGTCCTGAGCCTGGTCAAGCCCCGTTATTTTGTCCCCGTGCATGGGGAGTACCGGCACCTCAACGCCCACGCTCAGCTGGCCTGGGACCTGGGAACGGCCAAGGATGGCATTTTCGTGCTGGAGGACGGGGACGTCCTGGAGATTGGCGCAGAGGGAGCCTCGACGGCGGACCGGATCAAGGCTGGCCCCATATTCGTAGACGGCCTCTCACGCCGCGACACCAAGAGCAAGGTGCTGACACAGCGACGCAGCCTCTCCCGCGACGGAGTGGTGGTCGTGGTGGTCCCCCTGGACCGCAGCAGCATGACGCCCGCCGGAGAGCCGTTGACCGTTGCCAGCGGGTTCATGGACGATGGAGAGGCGGACACGCTGTTCCGGGACCTGGGTGCGCAACTGGTATCCGAGCTGGCGGTGAACGGTGGCCCCCCGCCCACAGAGGACGAGATTAAGACCAAAGTGCGCGAAACTGCCCGCAGCTTTATAGGTAACGTAACGCGCAGATCCCCTATGATAATCCCTGTGGTAACCGAGGTCTGAAGAGCCCCCGGTTCCCTCCGCCCGGGGGTGGAGGGTGTGGATGTGAGTGAGGGTGTTGCATGCCCTGCGCCTCGGTTGCCATTGGATCGCAACCAGACAGGAGGCGCCCCATGGTCTCCACTACACACTCCGACCAGTCCCGCCCTGACCGTTCCGAGTCGGGACCGCCCACTTTCGGAGAAATGTTCCGGGCCAGCCCATGGCTGTTCCTTGACGGAATGGTGCTCATTTCGGCTGTCGTAGTCGCTGGAGCCTTCTTTTACTTTTACGAGGATTCACGCAACTCGCTCTGGCAGGCCCTTGGCTACGGCTGGGTACCCGTGGGCTTGTGGGCGGCTTCCATCATTTTGGCCCTGAGATACCAGGCTCGGACGTTGGTGCATCGCTGGCGTCTGTGGTGCGTGGGCGCAGCCCTGGTGGCCATCTCCATTTGCGGAGTGTCCTACCTCAGCCCCGCCCGCGGCCTGCTGGAGGAGGTCTCCTACGCCGGCCGTTGGGGTATGGCCCTTGGCGGTCCATCCCTACTGCCCGTTGGCTTGGTCAAGATGGTGACCATTGCTGCCCTGGTCCCGCTGGTGTTCTACCCTCGTTCCATCGGGCCTTTCCACACCAGCGGAATTACCCACCTCTGGAAATGGTTCCAGATGGCCGCGGGCTACGCCTACCTGGGATTCGTTCGGGCCGCCTTGGCAACGAGGAATGGCCTGGGAAGCATCAGCGACAGGGCCGCCCGAGGGCGTGCTGCGCGCGCCGAAGCCAAGAAGGCCGTTCAATCCGAGAAAGCCCCCTCAAGGAAATCCGGGAAAGAGGACGATCCCGACCTCGAACCTGCCTCCCCTGCCGTTGCGACCGGCTACCTCAGGCGCGCCGAAATGGAAAAGGAACCCGAGTCAGAACCGGATGATGATCTTCCACCATGGATGCCGATTACTGCCGCCGCAGCGAACGGCGAGGGCGAATCTGGATTCGGCTGGCGGCTGCCCGCCATAGAGACCCTGGCTCCCCCCGAACCCGTCGGAGCATCCGAGGAAGAGTTCCAGGGAATGGCCAAGGAGGTCGAGCAAGCCCTTGCCGACCATGGTGTTCGCGTGGAGGTAACAGGCATCACAGCCGGACCCCGTGTTGTGCAGTTCGGCCTGTCTCCCGGATGGGTCGCCAGGAAAGCGGCCAATACCGAGGGTGGCGAACGCAGCCGGGTCAAGGTGCAGAGCATTCTCACCCGGGAAAAAGACCTGGCGCTGGCCCTCAAGACCCCGTTCCTCAGGATCGAGGCGCCGGTGCCGGGCGAGGCTCTGGTGGGCCTGGAGGTCCCGGTACCGACCCCGACCAAGGTCCACCTGCGAGCGGTGATGGAGACGCCAAAGTTCCAGAAGCTGATCAGCAAGGGCGGGCTTCCCATCGCAATGGGTCAGGACACTGGTGGCGAGCCGGTGGCTCTTGACCTCGCCGCGCTGCCCCACATGCTGATCGCCGGCGCAACCGGCAGCGGCAAGAGCGTGCAGATCAACTCCATCATCGCGTCGTTCCTGATGACCAAGACGCCGGACCAGCTGCGGCTGCTCATGGTCGACCCCAAGCGGGTGGAGCTGACGCCGTTCAACGGCATACCCCACCTGATCCAGCCGGTGATCGTCGAAGCGGAGGAGGTGACCGAATCCCTGCGGGGACTCAACCGCGAAATGATCCGTCGCTACAAGCAGATGGAGGAAATGGGCGTACGCAACATCGAGGTCTACAACGAGCGCTCCGAGGATAAGATGCCATTCCTGGTGCTCATAGTGGACGAGCTGGCCGACCTGATGATGGTGTCAGGATTCGAGGTGGAGCAGAACCTGGTACGCCTGGCACAGCTTGGCCGCGCCGCAGGGATACACCTGCTGCTGGCTACTCAGCGACCTTCGGTGAACGTGGTCACGGGGCTGCTCAAGGCCAACATTCCCGCCCGATGCGCCTTTGCGGTTTCCGGACAAGTCGACTCGCGGGTGATTCTTGACTCGGCGGGCGCCGAAAAACTGATGGGAAAGGGCGACGCCCTTATCCTGCACAAGGAGTCGCCCAAACCCGAGAGGATGCAGGGAGCGCTGGTCTACGACGAGGAAGTCGAGGAACTGGTGAAGTTCTGGGTCGAGCAGGAGGGCCCGCCGGTGCCGCCCATCAATCTGGAGTCCAGCGAGGAAGGGGAAGGCGAAGAAAACATCGACGTACAGCAGATGGACAAGGCCCGCGACCTGGCCATTCGCAACCCCAACCTGAGCACCTCGGTACTGGAAAGGCGCCTGAAGGTGGGAGAGAGGCGAGCGGAGGAGATCCTTGAGACGCTGGAGGAGGAAGGGTACCTCATCCCTGCTTAACCTCTTCCGGCATTCGGTCAATATCCATCCACCCCACCCCGACCCTCTCCTGCAAAGGAGAGGGTTAAATCTGTAGAGTGTCCCGCCTGGCGCCAATCTGTATCCAACCTGGCTCGCAGCTGCCGCCCGTTACTCCCCAACCATTTACCACAGATATCACGGAGAACTCGGAGAGACAAATGGACTACTCCGTGCCCTCTGCGGGTTAACGTCCTATCTCGGCCCGTAAGGGGAGCCACTAAAGCGCCGGGGCGGATTCCGTATTCGAGGGTGCCGTGCTATCATTGGGCATCCTTTCAGTTCGCCGACTGCCGCTTTGCTCATTGACCTTCACACCCACAGCTACCCCAAATCCGACGACAGCTTCCTGAGCGTGGATGAACTCATTGAAGGGTCGAAGGCGGCTGGGCTGGACGGAATCTGCCTGACAGACCACGACGCGTTCTGGTCGGATGAGCAGGTGAGGGAACTGTCCCGGCGCCACGAGTTCCTGCTGCTCCCCGGCAGCGAGATAAACACCGATGCCGGCCACGTGCTGGTTTTCGGCCTCCGCAGGTACGAATTCGGGATGCACAAGCCTGAATTCCTGAGGGCCTGCGCCGATCGCGATGACGGCGTTCTGATCGCGGCGCATCCCTACCGGCGGCGTTTCCTGGAGGAGCCCGGCAGGGATCCGGAGGCAAGGGCCGAGATGCTTCAGCGGGCCACGTTGGATCCGTTTTTCGGTCTATGTGAGGCTGTGGAGGCCCTGAACGGCAGGGGTACCGCAGAACAGAACCGGTATTCGTCGGACCTGTGCCGGGAACTGGACATGGCGTCCGTGGCTGGCAGCGACGCCCATCGCGCGGGGCAGATCGGGACTGCGGCCACCGAGTTCCGTGGGCGGGTGGAATGTGTGGCCGATCTCCTTAGACTCCTCAAGGCCGGTGAGCATCGTCCTGTGGATTTGCGCGGCGAATCCAATTCGTTGCAGTACCCCCCGATGGCCAGATCGAACCTCTAGGTTCTCCGCCCCTCGACGTCATTGTTGCGAGGCTCGGGTGACTCTCACGGGCCCGAACTCGAATGGAGCGAGCAGATGGCCGAAGCGCTCAAAATTGAAGATCTGTCTGTGGAGTTTCACAGCCCCACTGGCACCGTTCGCGCTCTGAATGGTGTCAACCTGACGCAAGAAGAGGGGGAGATCTATTGCGTCGTCGGCGAGAGCGGCGCCGGGAAGAGCACCCTGGCCTTGGCCATAATGGGTCTGCTGCCGCACAATTCCTCGGTCCTCAGCGGGCGCATCTACTTCCAGGGCGTAGACCTGATGCGGGCAGGGCAGGACTATATGCGCGGCCTCCGTGGGCACGAGGTATCCATGGTGTTCCAGGACGCTCAGGCCGCCCTCAATCCTGTTGAGCCGGTGGGGTCGCAGCTCGAGGAGGTGATCCTGCACCACAGCGATATGTCGCTTCGGAACGCCAACCGCATGGCCCAGGAAATGCTCCACGAGATGGGACTGCCAGACCCAAAGAGGGTGATGGGCCAGTACCCTTTTTCCCTCAGCGGCGGCATGTGCCAGCGCGTAATGATGGCCATCGCCCTGGTGTTGCGACCCAGGCTGCTGATCGCCGATGAGCCGACATCCGGGCTGGACGTTACTCTGCAGGCCGAGATCCTGGAGCGCCTGCGCCGGCTGGTCAAGGACCAGGGATCGTCGGTGCTGCTCATCACCCACGACATGGGAGTGGTGGCCTCCATGGCCAAAAAGGTGGGGGTGATCTACGGCGGCAGCATGGTTGAGCATGCGGACGTGATACCCCTCTTCCGCCGGGCCCAGCACCCCTACACCTGGTCGCTGCTACAGTCCCTGCCGCGCCTCGACGATGCAGGCCGTGCCATACAGCCCGTGCCGGGGAACCCGCCGGACCTGGTGAACATGGGCGAGCAGTGCCCCTTTCTCCCCAGGTGTTTCAAGGCCACCAACCAGTGCCGGCATGACAGCCATCCGCCACTGGCAGAAACGGAGGAGAGTCACTACGTGGCCTGCTACAACCCAATGGTGCCGCAGGAGTAGGGGCAGTGGGCACCGATTGGGCCCGTTGATTCTCCTCCTTTGGGACGAGGGTGAAATCCGCCGTTTCCGTGGTTCGGAAGCCCGCGACAGGACGCCCTCACTCTTACCTTCTCCCAGATGGAAAAGGGAAATGAAGGGTCCCTGTTGCACCGCAAATGACATTGACCGATTTGGAACTTGGCGCCAGGTAAGAGGCCGGACGGGGATGAATTTTCGAGGCCTTGTGGGTCCCGGTTCCTCGTAAACACCTACCGCCTCGGCGCCGACTCGCCGACCAGCAGCTCCAGGGCCAGGTCGGGGTCCACGCGGCCCTGCTTGATGGACAGGTCAGCCTCCAGCAGGCGGTCGTAGCGCCATGCGATGTCCTGCCTGGAATGGCGTCGAGCCTGGTCCATGGTCTTGCGCACCACAAAGTCCGAGGATGTTCCCAACGCCCGCTTGAGTTCGTTCTGGGGCAGTTGGCGCTCGATGGAGTCTCGGGCCAGTGCAAGCAGGCGCAGCTGCCGCTCGACCATGGCGATGATGTATTGAGGCTCCCGTCCGTCATCACGCAGTTGAGCCAGCAGACGGAGGGCCACTTGGGACCGACCATCGATCATCGCGTCCACGGCCTCGAAGATGCTGGCTTCGCGCACCTGTGAGACCATCAGGCGCACATCGTCCTCGCCGATTTCCCGACCGTTTGCATACAGGGAGAGCTTTTCCAGTTCCTGGTCAAGTGTCCAGAGGTCGCTGCCCACCAGGTCGGCCATCGACCTTATGGCTACGGGGCTGATGGCCGCTCCCTTGGATTCGGAGGTCTCCTTGATCCAACGGGCCAGTTGCTCTCCCCGTGGAGCTGCACGTTCCTCCACCTGGCAGACCGGACTGAGCGATCGCAGCAGGGAATTGTTGGCATTCAGCGGGCCGTCGGACAGCAGGAGGAGGGTGGTCTCTGGCATCCCCGGTATGGCCCCGGCCAGGGCCTGCCACGAGTCCGCGGCGCTGTTGCCGCGCCGACCCCTGCCACCCCCGGAGCGAGATTCCGCAATCGACAGCAGCCCCTCCACCGCCACGAGGCGCAGAGGGTCCAGGAACGGGATGGCCTGGCAGGTACCGAGCAGTTCCTGGGGAGAAACCTGGTTTGCCTGCAAGCGGTGGCGATTGGCTTCCATCAGGCCGTCGGCGCCGTACTCCGACTCCAACGCCGAGACGGCCTGCCGCACCAGGAAACTGTCGCCGTACACTACATGGGCAGGCATTTGTCCCTCGGTCCAAGTGTGGTGAGCAATCGGAGGTGGATCAGACTATTTCTCAGATGGGCGCCTCCGCCTGATTTCGGGCAGGGCTAACAGCCGACCAGTACTGGCCAGCAGGGGTGCCAGGCACTCGTCTGCGCCGTGGTACTCCCACAGTCCGAGGACGTCCTCAGCCAAGAACCACTGGGCTGCCTTCCCGGCTTGTCTTTCCAAAGCAATCAATCCGGCACAATCCGGTTATGAGGACCCATCGTGCTGTTCGTCGAGTCGGTGGGTGAGCCGTTCTATCTCAGCGAGAAGCCTGGCCCGGTCCTCGTCAGCTCTTCGGCGCTCTTCCTCCACCCGGCGGCGTTCCTCCTCCACCCTGGCGAGGGCCGCCTCTTCTCGCTGGCGCGCCTCGGCCAAGGCCTTCTCTGCTGCCTCTCTGGCTCGTCTTTCCCGCGTAATCATTACGTAGCTCCATACACCGCCGCCAGTGGCTGCGATGGCCGAATTGGTCAACAGGTCCTTGAGCAGCGCGGGCGTGATGAATGTGGCAATGGATGACGGATTGCACCCTGAGAGTGCTGCCAATTCTTCGGTACATCGGTTCCCAGTAAAGTACCATACCAGCCATGTGAGCGCCAACGCCACCAGCGCGGCAACCGCCGGAATCGTTGCGATTTCCCGTAAATCTTGCAGCGCCGATGTGTTTTCGTTCATCGACCGGCTCCCTGGCACGAGCTCCGGCCGTCTGAAAGTGGCACGGGCAGTGGATGCCATGAAATAATGGCCCAGACAATCCTCTGAATCAACATCAACCCGGGTGTAACTGATGAAATTTGGCTTGTTTTCCCACGTTCCATGGCCCGAGGACACCGCACCCAGCCAAGTGGTCGACAACATCACCGAGGAGTTCTGCGTCGGTGAACAGCTGGGGTTTGACAGCGGTTGGGTGGCGGAGCATCACTTCTCTCGCTACGGGCTGGGATCGGCGTCGCTCATGCTGTTGGCCAACATAGCGGCGCGCACCAAGACGCTCAGGCTGGGCACGGCGGTGATCATTCCGCCGCTGCATCACCCGGTGAGGCTGGCAGAGGACACTGCGACTCTTGACGTCCTGAGCGGCGGGCGGCTCGACGCAGGTTTCGGACGCGGGACTGCGGGCTACGAATACACGGGTTACAGAGTGGACAGCAACGAGAGCCAGGCCCGATTCCAGGAGTCCGTACGCATCATCGAGGGGCTGTGGACCACGCGCAATTTCACCTTCAAGGGCGAGCACTTTCAGGTGGAGGAAACCAACCTGGTACCGCCGCCGGTTCAGAGGCCGCACCCGCCCATGTACATCGCCGCCACCCGCAGCCGGGAAACGCAGGACTTTGCTGCGACCAGCGGGCATTCCGGCATCATGGGAGTGGTGCTGGATACCACCGATGCCCTGGACCTTTGCAATCAGTTGGTCGCGGAGTCCCGTATGGCCGGCCACGAAATGGATATCGGGGGCATACCGTTCTTCCGATACTTCTACGTGGCAGAGACCGAGGAGCAGGCACGTCGGGACAGCGAGGCCGCCCTGAACTGGACCATGGACGTGAACCAGTGGCGCCGCACTTACGAGCGCGGTAGCGAGGTCTACGACAACCTCGACGTATTCCGGCAGAATCGCACGGAGTACCCTCCCTCATTCGAGTACCTCTTTGAGCACCGGGCGTTCATCGGAAATCCGGACCAGATCATCGCCAAAATCAGGGCTCTGCAGGACGCGGGCATTGGCTACTTTGGCTGCAATTTCTCGTTCGGTGGTATGCCGCAGGACAAGGTGCTCAAATCCATGGAGCTGTTTGCCCGCGAGATAATGCCGGAGTTCGCCTAGCCGGTGAGCGCGGTAGGACCATTACGCCCATACAGGGGACCGGGATATGACCACCCTGGCCGAAGAGCACCTTTTCACCGACCGGGTCGACTCCTGCTCGAATGTCTGCGGCACGACAAACAGGACCGATCTCAGCGAGATCATCGTTCGGAGCGGGCTTAGTAGGGGAAACGCAGGCTTCTTCAGACTTTAGAGTGGGTTGGTCCATCTGCCTTCATTCCCTCAACAGGCAACGGCCGGCTCGCTCCAACAATCTCACATAGCGCGACTTATTCGTGGTGGTTAGGGATTCAGTTGCCGCAGATGATCCCGAACTTCATCTACTTCTGAAATAGGTATGTCGATACACCTAGCGATAATTACCGCTCTGTAGGCGTCAATATTTCCCTTTGTCCAGCAACCCTGCATCGTGGACGAAAAACGGTAAGCTGGCATTAGAAGCCAGAAATCATCATTACCCGCTATGTTACGCCCTGAAATGGTGGGTAGTTTCAACCGTGAGCAACTCAGCAGAGTGGACAAAGTTCTTGAGGTGTAAACGTGAACTGCGCCCGATTTCTCTTTCAGATAGGTTGGCAATGCGTGGGATCAAGAAATATCGAATTTAGCGCCGCACAAATCCCGCAGTGGGCTAATGATTGGGATTTTAGGCTCCGCTTTATCGGTTTTTCGTGGTAAGGTCGAGATACGGACTTTTGATGCAAATGCGGGGCACCTCTGATGCGACCGGCGCTCATTATGCAAAGCCAAGGGTGAGGGGCAGGGTGGGGTGCTCCCATTGGGAAAGTTTGGGCAGATACCGGTAGGGGCGGATTTGAAACCCGCCCCTGTGAGTCCGTTCCCGCAGGCAGGGGCAACCTCTGTGGTTGCCCTGCTCACTTCAGCCAGACCCCCGCACCGTAAGCTGCGATAGCAGAGTCCTAGACGCCTCGGCAATCTCAGCGACCGCCGCGTCAAACGCCTCAGCGTTGGCGCGGGGAGGCTGCCGGTAGCCGCTGATCTTGCGGACGAACTGCAGCGCCGCTGCCTCGATCTCAGCGTCGGTGGCCGGCGTCTCCGGGCTTCGCAGGACCTTGATGCTGCGGCACATCACCGGCCTCCCAGTTCAGCAGCACGCGGGACGGGACGGTACTTGTCGCCCTCCTCGCGGGTGATGCGGCCCGAGGCCATCAGCCACATACGGGCGATCTCCGGCCCCATGAACTTGAACGTTCGCCGCAGCTCCTGGGCAAGCGGCGGATACTCGTGGCCCTCAAGGGACTCGTAGAACCAATTGCAGAACCCGCCGTGCTCGTCCCGGATGGCCTGCACCCGGCGGGCGTTCTCGATGACTCCTTCGATCTTAAGCCGGTTGCGTACGATGCCCCCGTCCTGGCGCAGGCGCTCAACGTCGTCGGGCCCCATCTCGGCCACGGCGTCAATCTTCCAGCCCGCGAAAGCGTTTCGGAAGGCGTCGCGCTTGTCGAGGATCATCTTCCAGGTCAGCCCGGCCTGGAACACCTGCAGGCTCATCACCTCGAACAGCGCATCGTCGTCGGTGGACCGGCGGCCCCAGACCTCGTTGACGTACCAGTCCCGCAGCGGGTCGGGCGGCGCCTCAGGGTCGGGTATGGATTCGTGGGGCATGATCACTCCGTGGTTCTGTTTCAACGCCGAGGGCGCAAAGGTCGCAGAGGTCTCAGGGAGTCTCAAAGGATTACTCGGCGCTCTCTGCGATCTCGGCGTTTAATTGGTCCCGCCTTAGCGCGGAATGATGGGCAGGGTTACGTGGGACGGGTGGGCCTCGTCGTGCAGGATGGTCTGGATGGCGGGCTTGAGCTCAGTGTCGGCCGCGATCACCCCGCCGGTGTTGGTGTTGCGGTCGAAGCGCGGGAAATTGCTGCTGGAGACCTCCAGCCGGATCTGGTGACCCGCCTTGAACACGTTGCTGGTGGCCCACAGGTCTATGGTGTAGCAGTAGGCGCGGCCCGGTTCCAGCAGCGATGGGTTGGACATTGACTCCCGGTAGCGTGCGCGAATGATGCCGTCGGTCAGGTTGCGGGCGCAACCATCCTCGCACACGTCCACCAGCTTGGCCGTAAAGTCGGTGTCGGTGGCCGAGGTGGCGGCCCACAGCGTCACCGTGATCGGCCCCGTCACCTCCACGTCCCGCTCCAGCACCGGGGTGGAGTACACCAGCACGTCGGGCCGGGCCTCGATCTCGTTCTGGTCGTAGGCCCCGTTGGCGGCGAAGTAGGGGTTGCAGCAGAGCTGCCCGCCCCGCGTCGGCACCGGGTTGGCCGGGTTGTACAGGAACACGTCGGGCGACTCGTCCAACGGCGCCTCCGGGCTGAGGCTGCCATCGCCGTGCAGCGAGTTGGCGTTGCCGCCACTGTGCAGGTAGTAGCTCGTGTTCTGCGCCCGGGCCAGCGGCCATTCGTTCTCGTCCCGCCAGACATCGTCTCCCATCACGAAAATCTTGACCGGCGGCTCGTCCAGCAGACCGGTGTCCTCGCCCTTCAGCCACTGGCTGTACCAGCGCAGGTGAATCTCATCGAGGCCGAGGGCCATGGCGTCGGCGGCCACGCCAAAGTAGTGGCTGCCGGCCATGCTGCCGCCCCTCGAGCCGTGCTGCCACGGGCCGATGAT
Organism: Dehalococcoidia bacterium; assembly: GCA_965207865.1. Classification (GTDB taxonomy): domain Bacteria; phylum Chloroflexota; class Dehalococcoidia; order Lucifugimonadales; family UBA3495; genus VXOI01. Next base: position 868,841 of record CBDBNP010000008.1, on the reverse strand, counting down.
CAGCCTCTGGCCGCGCCGGGCGTCCTCGGTGGCGCCATGCTTCTGCATTCCCATGAAGTTGCGGAGGGTACCGCCGAGGAATATGTCGTACCAGCCGCCGATGTTCATCGCCGGCACATTGATGTTGGAGTGCTGCTCCTCGATGCACAGTTTTTTCCAGTAGTCGTCGAAGGTGGGGTGTTCCAGCCAGTCGAAGTAGTAGTCGGCCAGCCCGCCGTTAAGGTGCGGGAAGTCATTCAGCGGCAGGTGCTTGAAAGACTCGGTCATCCCGTCCACGGCCTTGAGCAGTTCTCCCTGCCGGGCTTGGGGTATGCTCCTGGCGCCGGAATGGGTCTTGAAGTTGGCCAGGGTGAGCTGGAGCATTGTCCAGGACATGTTGAATCCCAGCTCGAATGCGCCGCCCTGGTAGGTCCAGCCGTCGTGGTAGTTGGAGGCGGTGACGTTGGGCGCGATGGCTGCCAGGTGCGGCGGCACGCTGGTGGCTGCCAGCCACTGGGTGGCGCCCACGTACGAGGTCCCGACCATGCCGACCTTGCCACTGGACCACGGCTGCGAGGCGGCCCATTCGACGGTGTCATAGCCATCGTTGATGTCATCCACAAAGCAATTGAACTCGCCGCCGGAGGTGTATCGGCCGCGAGTGTCCTGGACTACCAGCGCGAACCCGGCCTTGGCCGCCTTCATCGGGTCCATCATCTGAGAGGACAAAGCGGAGGTCTTGTCGTAGGGAGTCCGTTGCAGGATAGTCGGGAACGGGCCCGGGCCGTCGGGTCGGTACACGTCGGCGTACAGCGTCGTGCCGTCGCGCATCACGGCGGGCAGGTTGGTCTCCACCTTCAACGAAACCGAGTCTGGCATGGCTCATCCTCCCTGATTTATTTCACTGCATTTGTCTGAATCAGGATTTGCCGGATTCAAAGATCCTCAGGATTACTGTTCCGCATCAGGTAAATCCTCTAATCCTGCGAATACTGATTCAGACATTAGGCGAACTTGGGCATAACCTCTTCCGCGAACAGGTCCATCTGGCGGTACAGGCCGTCGGCATCCGGTGACAGGAATCCCAGGTTGATGTGCTCCACTCCCGCCTCTATCTTGGCCTCCACCTCACGGGAGCAGTCGTCGGGAGTTCCCGCGATGCACAGGGCACGGGCGATGTCCTCGGCGCTGCGGTCCGGGGTAACGTAGCGCTCACCCACGTTGCGCACCGCCAGCTCCATGGCCTCGTCGCCGTTGACCGAGATGGCCGTGGGCTGGTTCAGTCCCCAGTGAAAGCCGTCCAGCTCCCGGCCCGCTTCCGCCGCGAACTGCCGCACCATATCGTTGCTCCACTTGATCCGCCGGTTGGTGAACAGGTAGGGATACCAGCCCTCGCCCTTGAGAGCGGCCCGGCGCATTGCCGCCTCGCTGCGGCCGGAGACCCAGATGGGAGGATACGGCCTCTGCAACGGCTGGGGCAGCAACGTTACATCGTCGAACTCGAAGAACTGTCCGCTGTGGGAGACGTGCTCCTCGGTCCACAGGCGTTTCATAACGTCCAGCATCTCGTCGGTGCGCCTCCCACGTGTGCGGGTGGAGATGCCCAGGGCATCGAACTCGACGTGCGTACCGCGCTGTCCGCTGATGCCGATGCCAAAATCCAGTCGGCCGCCCGAAACCTGGTCCACGCTGGCCACCATCTTGGCCAGCATCACCGGGTGGTACAAAGGCACGATCACGATGCCGGTCATGATGCGAATGTATTCCGTGGCCCCGGCGGCAGCTGCCATGGCCGGCAGGTTCAGCACCGTGGGCCGCGGCGGGTTGCCGTCCATGATGTGCTCGCCCATGGTGATCCGCTGGAATCCCAGCTCCTCGGCGCGCCTTGCGAACGCGGGAACGTCCCAGTAGTCCTCCACGCTCAGACTGCAACCGAAGGTGATTCTGCCGCCGCCTGCGTAAGCAAAATTAGACACGGTTCCGTGCTCCCTCTCAAACGTCCCTTCTAATGGCGCCACAATTCTACCACCGCCAAAGCGACTGCGATAAAATTTAAGGTGATGTCCAGAGTGATGGAAGGAAAGACCTGCCTGGTGACCGGCGCCAGCGACGGAATCGGCTATGTCGCCGCCCGCGAGTTGGCGCTAAAGGGCGCCAGCGTCATCGCCGTGGGACGCAACGCCTCCAAGACCCATGGCGCCGTGATGCGCATCATCGACGAAACCAGGAACGATGATGTCAGCTACTTCGTCGCCGACCTGTCGTCGCAGAGCGACGTCCGCAGGCTGGCGAAACAAGTCCGGGAGAGTACGTCGCGGCTGGACGTATTGCTGAACAACGCGGGGGCCATCTTCCTGTCCCGGCAGACCAGCATTGACGGACTGGAAATGACCTTTGCGCTGAACCACATGGGCTATTTCCTCCTTACCAACCAATTGCTGGACCTGCTCAGGGAATCAACATCGGCCCGCATCATCAACGTCTCCTCCAGCTCCCACAGCTCGCCGGGCAGGTTTCGACTGGAAGATCTGCCCAAGCCCAGCAGCAACCGGGGCTATCGCGCCTATGGCCGGTCCAAGCTATGCAACATACTGTTCACCTACGAGCTGTCCCGCCGGCTGGAGGGGACCGGCATCACGGTCAACGCGCTGCATCCCGGCCTGGTGCGCACCAACATCGCCAGGAACAACGGAGCCCTGGGCCGCGTGGTGAATTTTTTCATCGGAGCCCGTGGCATAGACGCGGTCCAGGGAGCAAAAACGCTGGTCTACCTCGCGGCGTCTCAGGACGTGGGGGAGGTTACGGGAAAGTACTACGTGGACTGCCGCCCGGTGTCCTCCTCTAAGCTGAGCTATGATCCGGGCCTGGCCGAGGGCCTGTGGGAACTGAGCGAACGGTTGACGGGATTGTCTGAACTGTGATTTATGGGATTATCGGATTTAAATGATTTCCGATCACCCACCTTGTTATTCCGACTAAAGTTAATAATCTACCCCTATGAATCCATAGATGCGAGAAATCCCTAATCACAAAAATCCGATAATCCCATAAATCACAGTTCAGACAACTCCAAGGAGGCATCTCTGCATGAAACGAGCGGTCGAGTTTTACAGCGAGGGTTTCAAGCTGCAGGGCGACGTGTACACGCCCGACGATCTGGCGCCCGGCGAACAGCGGGCTGCCGTGCTGCTGTGCCATGGCTACACCGGCGTAAAAGACCTGTACCTCCCGGACAACGCCAGGGTGCTGAACGAGGCCGGCTACGTCGCCATGGCCTTCGACTACAAGGGTTGGGGACAGAGCGAGGGCGTGTCGCCGCTGCGCCTGGCGCCTCACAGCCGAGTCTCCGACGTGCAGGCGGCCATGACCTTCCTGGGCGAGCAGCCCGAGGTTGATGAGGACCGCATCGGCATTTACGGCACCAGCTACGGCGGGGCCACCGTCGTCTGGACCGGCGCCATCGACCCGCGGGTCAAATGCGTGGTCAGCGTCGTCGGCATCGGCAACGGCACCCGCTGGATGAGCCGCGTCCGCCGCATGGATGAGTGGTTTGACCTGCTCGACCGCTCCAAGGCCGACCGCATCCAGCGGGTCATGACCGGCAAGTCGGAAATGGTGGAGCGCGGCGAGATCCTGCTGCCCGATCGGCAGTCGGCCGCCCTGGCCGCAGCACAAAGGGCCAACAACCCCAACGCCGTGATGACCATCCCCGTCGAGTACATCGACGACACGCTGGGCTTCAACCCCGAGTGGGTGGTGGACAAGATTTCGCCTCGCCCCGTGCTGTTCATCACCAGCGACCAGGACCGCCTGGTTCCCCCCGAGGAGTCGGAGCAGCTGTATGCAAAGGCCGGGGAGCCGAAAAAGCTGGTCACACTCAAGGACGTGGGCCACTACGAGGTCTACGTGGAGCCTGCGTTTTCCCAGGTGATGCACCACACCATGGCCTGGTACCAGCAGCACATGCCCGCGAGGTGTTAGACTGGCGCATCAGGGACAGCGAAAACGGAAGGAAAGGAGATTAACGCGATGTCAAACAAGGGATTCTCGCACATCGGCCTCTCCACCCACGATCTCGATGCCACCATGGACTTCTACGAAAACATCCTCGGCTTTAAGGTGGTCCGCTGCGACACCATCAAGATCCGGCAGGGCGGCAACATCCGCCACGCGTTCATCGACGTTGGCCGAGACCAGCTGGTGGCGTTTATGGAGCCCAACAACATCTCCGGGCTACCCGACGACTTCGACACCGGCATCAACAGGGGCCTGGGCATTCCCGGAGTGTTCTACCACTTCGCCTTCGAGGCCGGAAACCTGCACGAGCTGAACGCCAAGCGCGAGGAGCTGGCCGGCAAGGGTGTCAGGGTCACGGACATCGTCGATCACGAGTGGGCCATGTCCATCTACTTTGAGGACCCCAACGGCATCTCGCTGGAGTACTGCTGCCTGACCCGCGACATCGGCACCCTGGACGACGTCACCTTCCAGGAGCGTTTCGAGCGCTCCATCGAGGTACGCAACGGCCAGCCGGTGTTCGTCCGCGATGTCCAGCCCGACCCCCTCGAGGCCGTCCTGGCCGACGACTAGGAGAATCCTCCGCAAGCACTCAACAACATGTAGGGGCGCCCCTTGGGGGCGCCCTGTGTAGCTTTCTGAGGATGTACGACTCGTTCCCTCTCCCGGGAAGCAGAGGGTTTGGGTCAGAGCGTTTCCTCGCGAGTTAGCGATCAGTCGTGTCGAGGAATGTCACCTTCACAACTCTTTACCCGAAGGTGGAGAGAGAATCAGAAGGCACTGACAGCCTGGAGGCTTGATGGCACTGGAGATGCGCGAAAAATGCGAGCGCTGCGAAGCTCCGCTGGCGCACGAGGACGCGGCGCGGATCTGTTCTTACGAGTGTACGTTCTGCCCCACCTGCGCAACCGCCATGGATCATATCTGCCCGAATTGCGGGGGTGAACTAATAGCACGCCCCCGCCGACGCGCCACAACCATCGGTTCATAAAGACAAGCATGTCTGAACCAAGACAATCGCGACTCAAGGATTCATAGGATCGCAATAGGACATCCTGAAAATCCCTTAATCCGGTGAATCCTGATTCAGACAATCTACACGCCCACCACGCGCACCCGGTGGTTGTTGCTGTCGGCTATGAATATGTTGCCCGCAGCATCCACCTCGCACCCGTGGGGCCGGTCCATGGCGGCCTCTTCGGCGCGCCCGCCGTCGCCCTCGCCACCCAGACGTCCGCCGGCGATGGTGGTGACGATTCCGGTTGAGGCGTCGATGCGGCGGATGGCGTGGTTTTCCGTGTCCACCACCAGCAGGTTCCCGGCGTGGTCGCATCGGATGGCCTTGGGCCCGCCCCACGTTGCCGCAATTGCAGGCCCGCCGTCTCCGGAATAACCGAATTCACCCGTACCCGCCAGCGTGGACATCACACCGTTGGCGTCCACCTTGCGGATGCCGTTACCCTCGCGCTCGGCGATGTAGGTGTTGCCGGCCCCGTCCATGCACACGGCCCGGGCGCCCAGGATACTGGCCTCCGTGGCGGGCAGGCCGTCGCCGATACGCTCCTTGGCGCCGTTGCCAGCGAAGGTGGTGATGATGCCTGATGTCAGGTCGACGCGGCGGATTCGCTGGTCCTGGACGTCGGCGACGAGTAGCCCGCCCCGGCCGTCGAGGAAGCAGTCGTTGGGTTCGCGGAACTTGGCTTCCACTGCTGGCCTGCCGTCGCCTCCGTAGGCCACCTCGCCGGTCCCCGCGACGGTGGTGATGATGCCGGAGGCCGCGTCGATCTTGCGAATGACGTAGTTCAGACGGTCGACGACATACACATCGCCGTTGGTATCCACCTGCAGTGAATACGGCTGGTTGAAAGTAGCCTCGGTAGCCGGGCCGCCGTCGCCGGAGTAACCCTCGGTGCCCGTGCCCGCGATGGTGGTGATCACGCCCGTCGCAGAATCGACTCGACGTATGCAGTGGTTGATCGCCTCAGCCACATACAGGTTGCCGGCGGCATCGAAGGCGCACATGAACGGCTCGCTCATCAGCGCGGCAGCTGCCGGCCCGCCATCTCCCGTGAATCCACGTTCACCGGTCCCCGCGACGGTGGTGATGATCCCCGCTTGGTAGGTCATGGTCTCGTGCTCCTACACCTCATTGTTCAGGTCGGCATCCCTGGCAGAGCGTACCTTCAGCCTTATCGCCCGGGGAGTAGCCGAAGCGCTATTCATCCATAGGGTCAGGGTGCCCTGGCCGGCCTCTGTTATTCGGAGTTTCCCCCGCCCTCGGAGCTAACTCTCCCGCGTCAAGCGTCGCCAGCGGTTGCGCTGGTCGCGGGTTTCAGGCGTGAACTCAGGCGGGGTGACGCCGCGGATGCGTTCAAGCTCTGGCAGCAACCTTTTCACGTTGTTCAGGTAGATAGTCACCGTGTCCGTCGACAGCCAGTCCTCGTAGAAATTGGTGTGCAGTGCCTGGGCGTTTCCGAACAGGGTGATCAAATCCGGCCTATCCTCCTCGTCCGCTACCTGCTGAGCAACGTCGACTATCAATGCATGGCTGCCGTGATTCCATCCTCGTTCCTCAGCTATGGCCTTGAGGGCCTGGGCCGCAGCTCCGCAACCCTTTTCCGAGGCTTGGATGTTGTTCGCGGCTCGCAGATAGCTGTCGGCTTGGCCGATGCACCATCGGCTGAGTTCAGCGTGCTTGTTCAGTTCCTGGTTTTCGATGCTCATAGATGGTTTTCCCAGCGACCTAGCTCCCGTTTTCCACCTGTCCGTTGTACCAGTCGAGGATTTCGCTGCCGGTCATGAACACCACGCCCTCGAAACGGCTTATGTAGTCGAAGATGGCGTCGTAGTACTTGATGCGGTGCGCCGCCCCGGTGATGTACGGGTGCGTCGAGATGCACATCACCCGAGCGCTGTCCGTCCCCTCGCGGTACAGCGTGTCGAACTGGTCCCGGGCCCGCTCGAACAGCTCCGGTGAGCGGTGGTTCTGGATCAGGTAGATGGGAATGTCGTTCAGCTCCACCGTGTAGGGCAGAGCCACCATGCGGCCCGACTTGACGATCATCTCGTAGGGCTGGTCGTCGTTGCACCAGTCCGCGATGTACTCGATGCCCTCCTCGGCCAGCACGTCGGGCGTGTCGAAGGTCTCGGCCAGGCCAGGCCCCATCCAGCCGCGGGGCGCCTTGCCGGTGGCCTCGGCGATGGTGTCAATGGTGCGCCGGATTACCGCACGCTCGTCGGGCTCGCGGTTGATCACCCGCTGTATGAAGCCGTGGGCCAGCATCTCCCAATCCGCCTTTATGCACTCGTCCACCAGCGACGGGTAGCTGAGGCAGACCGACGCGTTCAGGCTCACTGTCGCTCGGATGCCGTACTTGTCCAGCACCTGCTTGAAGCGCCAGAATCCCACGCGCAGGCCGTAGTCGAACCAGCCGAAGTTGGGGATGTCGGGGATGGTGCTGACGCCCTGGGGCGTGGGCAGCACGGTGCGGGCCATGGGCTCGTTGATGTCCCACTCCTCCACGTTGATCACCGGCCACACGGCCACGCGGGCGTTGTTGGGCAGCGTCAGCGGCGGACGGTCGAAGATCGGCGAGTACTCAGCGCGGGGATTGGCCATGACTGCCTCCTGAGTGTGCGATCAGGCCGGGCGGGCCTGTGCCAGTATGAATCGTCTAGTTCCCGGGGCTATGTTCGATTGCCCGAATTCACTTCCCAGCGGACCCGGCCATCGGGTAAATCATACACCCGAAACCGCCAGTTCATGTGCTGGCTGAGCATCGGGTACACCATGGTAAAAATCTCCTCGCGGTACCCATTCTCCACGACGCGCTTTCCATCGCTCGCGGCAGGCGCGAAACGCCGCCAGATCTGCCAACCGGCTCCGGGGTCTTTCAGGAAAAGAAAGGACGGCTGAGCGAAATCTCCGTCAGCCTGCTCCGGTATGTCGCCCAGCGTCATCGGGCGGCAGATGCCGGAACTGCTGTCCAGGTCTGCCACCAGCAAGCCAAAGTCGTCGATCGACCGGCCAGCGGCGCCGCCACCGACCGGGTCCCAGCGAGCGGTGACGTTCCCGTTGCTCAGCGGCTGCATGACCATTCGTACTGACTCCTCCCCAACCATGGGGAAGGTGCCGCCCCTGATCTCGACCACGCGAAATCCGACGACAATGTGGTCATCAATAGCGCCGCCGCTACCGGTGACGACGTGGCGCATCTCGGCGCAGGCGCAGAAGTGGGCGTCGGGGTAGTTGTTGGTGCCGAACACGTCGCTGGCAATCACAAAGCCAGCCACAGCCTCGACCCCTTGGCGGGCGCACTCCTCAATGGACAGCCCTCCGGAGTCGTCCGACCACCTGGCTATGGTTTCGTCAGCATCTTGGGGCATCTTCGGCTCATCGCAGACTTAACGCAGGTATCCCGCAACTGGCAAGCGGGATCACCGTCCATTTCTGGATACAAACGGAGCGGCGATGCGCCGGCGGCAAGGGAATGATGGCCGATTCTACTTGGCCTGCCTGCCAGTGTCCAGACGGGGGAGGTCGGCTACTCACCGCGGTAGATCTGCGTGTGAGGAGCGAAGGCGGCCCAGGCGAACCAGAAGTGGTTGGCGTGCACTATGGGGGTGAGCGACTCTCCAGCCAGCGGGCCCGAGACCGCCTGCCCTAGCACGTTCCAGGTAGAGCCGGTCTGGTCGTCCGTGAATCCCTCGGGCCCCGGCCGGAAAGTCAGCTTTTCGCCTTTCGAGCTGGCGATGAACACACCAGTGGCCCCAACGTCACGCGAGTCGGCGATGCTGGACTGGTCCAGCGCCGAGGCGGTACCGGTCTGGTACAGCACCACGATGTCCCAACCGGGCACCTCGTAGTTCACCACGCGTTCCTGCTCCAGTACCTCGTAGGGAAAAGCGAGCTGTCGCCCGTCAATTTCCAGCGTCACCACTCGCTCCATGGGGAGCAGGCGGTCGTCGGGGCTGCCCTTGAACAGGAACGGTGACTGGTCGGCCCGATCATAGCCCGCGTAGGGGTTGCGCCCGTAGCTACGCTGATATCCCGTATCTCGAGACAGCACGTCGGCACCGGGGAATGACGACTTGAAATCACCCCACGACACAAGCTGCGCCGGCACAAAGTCCAGCTGGTATCCGGCGTAGGCCCCGACGATTCCCTCGCCGGTCAGCTGCTGCCACCAGCTCTCGGTCTGCCTGTCCCACATGACCAGGTCGCTGTTGCGCAGGTTGCCCGAGACTCCGAAGTCCAGCGTCGCTCCACCTAGCCGTCGATCGAATACCACGGCAGAGTTGCACAGTGGGCAGAAAGTGACTGACACCGGAACGCCGCCCAGGGTGTCGTTGGCGATCTCGTGCCATGTCAGGATGGCCAGCGGGTAGGCCCGCGCCTGGCCGCCAATTTCCAGTGCCACCACCGGCTGCACATCCTCCAGCCAATTGTCGGCGTCAGCGATGCTCTCGAACTGCGGGTTATCCAGCGGCGGTATGCCGTCGCGAGGCACGCCGCCGGAGAGGAACTCGTCATACGGGACGGTGTGCAGGCTGAAGTCAGTCAGCCAGTGCCCCGTGCTGAACCTCGCCGCGTCCAGGTCATTTTGAAAGTCGGGGTTGGGCTCGACCATCGGTGCGGGATCGCCATCGGCGTTGGCAGCGGTGGTCGGGCTTTCGTCCGTGGCAGTGGGAGAAAGCGCGGCGGTGGTCGGCGACTCCGTAGTTGTCCCTTCGGTGGCGTCGGGCGACTCGGTCGCGGCCTGGGTGGAGCCCGTTGTTGCAGTCGATACCGGCTGGGACGAGACGGGGGCGTCACTGGGCGTCGCACCCTCGCTGCCACAGGCCAGCGCCAGCAGCCCGAGAATGGCAGCCATCGTAAGGAACAGGGCGAGGGGCCGGCCCTTCCGGCTAAAGAAGGTTGCCGCGCCCAACTGTCAGCCAGTAGAAAACGATGTAGGCGCCCGCGATCACCATGAACGCGGAGGCGATGGGCTGGATGTAAGGCAGGGCCCGGCGCATCACGCGCACCATTGCGCCCTTGAAGATGGCCATCCCCAGGGTCATCACCATTATCACCAGCCCCATGCCGATGGCGTACAGGAAGAAGTTGCCCACCACCTGCAGCAACGAACTGCTGGCGCTGCCGATTCCCACCACGGCGATGAAGATGGGCAGGGTGCAGCTGAGGGACGCGGTGCCGTAGGACACGCCGAAGGTGAAGAAGCTGCGAATGCTCACGGTGTTGGGATTGCCCAACCGGTCGGCGGCGCGGGCCGCGATGCCGGTGTACAGCTTGCCGCCGGCCACCATCCAGGCGCCCGTTCCCACCAGAGCCGCGCCGATGATCAGGCCCAGCCAGGGCAGCAGGTCGCTGATGAAGGACGCCGACAATCCCACGGCGCCGCCAACAACACCGAACAGAATTATGAACCCGGCAGAAACAGCGCCCCCCACGACCAGGCCCCGCAGTATCGAGGCCACCGGCCCGGGCCGCTCCTCCTCGTTCAGGTTGGAGCCGAGGTAGAGTCCCAGGTAGGCCGGGAGCATGGCGAACCCGCAGGGATTAACTGCCGATGCCATACCGGCAGCGAAGGCAAAGAGCGCCGTGCCTCCGATCAGCCCGCCGAGGAACTCCTGCGAGTTGCCGGACAGCTTGCCCTCAACGAACAGGTTGATGGGATCAATACCCCCACCGCTGCCGACCGCCAAGGCACCACCGATGGCAATGGCCAAAGCTATGGCGGCTACCGTCACTGTCACCACCCAAGTGCGGGCGGGTCCCTCTCTAAGTGATGTGATTGTTGCATTCATCGCTATCTATACGCCGCGATGCAGTTTATGGATTTTTCTTATCGTCTGAATCAGGATTTTCCGGATTAATGTATTCTCAGGATATGTGAACTTTTATCTTGGAAATCCTGATTCAGACAAAGGGCTGTGGGTCGTATATCCCTTCGGGCGCCAGGCCAGCGAACCTGTCTGGATGCAGAACCTCGGCGAGGCCCTCGAGCACGTCGACCACCCTGGGCCCGTGGCGGCTGGGCACGCGTCCGTCGAATACGAAGGCCCGCTCGTTGCGCACGGCGGGCAGGTCCTCCCATCCGGGTAATACAGTCAGCTTGTCCCTGGCTTCCTGCCACGAACGTTCCGGCCAAAAGGCGCAGGGCATGATCATCAGGTACTCGGGTGCGTAGTCCCGCACCTCGTCCCACGACAGCTCACGGGACTGGCCACGTGGAATGGCGAGGCCCTCCTCGCCGCCGGCCATCTCCGAGATCTCAGGCAGCCACTGCCCGGTGTTGCGCAGCGGGTCCAGCCAGTCGAGGCACACCACGCGCGGGCGTTTGCCGTCCGACCGGTCATCCTGAGCTTGTCGAGGGACACCATCGGTAACGTGCGCGATCCGCGCCTCCAGGGAACCTCGCAGATCCCGGCCCCGCTCCGGCACTCCGGCGGCATTGGCCAGGTTGCTGACGTTCTGGAGGATGTCGTCGACGCCGCTGGGCCGGATAGTCAGGATCTCCGGCTGGTAGTCCAGCACCTTGGCCGCAGTCTCGAACACCGAGCCGCTGGCTATGGCGCATACCTCGCACAGCTCCTGGGTGATAATCAGGTCGGGTCGAAGGTCGGCCAGCAACCCTTCGTCGATCCAGTACATGGGGTTGCTGTTGGCGCGGGCCTGCTGCACCAGCGCGTCGATCTGACCGCTGTCCAGGTGCTTGATGTTCCGGAGGCTGTGGCTGACGACAGGCAGAGACGCCGCCTCGTCGGGATAATCGCAGGCGTAGGATACGCCCACCAAGTCGTCGCCAAGACCGAGGGCGTAGACCATCTCGGTGGCGCTGGGCAAAAGGGAGCAAATGCGCATGCTTGGTCCCCTGGCTGAGAATGAGACCAGTATAAGTCTGTGTCTCGGCTCCGGTACAGCATTCCAGTCGGCTCATCTGCCATCCAGCCGCCGTGATACAATTTTCGGAGGAGCAGGACCTTGGGGGTCGGCAGTGTCAGCTACGATTCTGTCCGGGACCGATCTGGCTGCGCGGATACGCGCCGAGGTTGCGGCAGGCGTCATCGAAAGCCAGGAAAAGCACGGCGTGACACCCGGACTGGCTGTGGTCCTCGTCGGCGACGACCCGGCCTCTGCGGTGTACGTGAACAACAAGCAGCGCGCCTGCGAGCAGGCCGGGCTCTACAGCGACTCCGCGCGCCTGTCTCCCACGGCCACCGAGGACGAGATTCTGGCCGCCGTACATCGGTTCAACGATGACCCCAGGGTGCACGGCATCCTGGTCCAGCTGCCTCTGCCACGGGGTATCAACCAGCACCGAATTATCGAAGCCATAGACCCTGACAAGGACGTCGACGGCATCCACCCCTACAACCTTGGCAAGCTGCTGCAGGGCCGGCCCGACTTTCCTCCCTGCACTCCTGCTGGCATCGTCGAGTTGCTGATGCGCAACGGCCACGACCCCGAAGGCGCCAACGTGGTCATCTGCGGCCGTAGCGAAATCGTCGGCAAGCCGCTGGCTGCACTGCTGATGCAGCGGGGCAGGGGCGGCAATGCCACGGTCACCGTATGCCACACCCGCACCCGCGACCTGACCGACATTACCCGCCGTGCCGACATCCTGGTGGCCGCCATTGGCCAGCCCAGGGCCATTACCGCCGATATGGTCAAGGTGGGCGCTGTGGTCATTGATGTTGGTATCAACCGAGTGGACGACCCAACGGCGCGACGAGGCTACCGGCTCAAGGGCGACGTGGACTTTGAATCCGTTTCGCAGAAAGCCTCGGCCATCACGCCCGTGCCCGGAGGCGTGGGACCCATGACCATCGCCATGCTGCTGGTGAACACCCTGACCGCGGCCCGCATCAGCGTGCACGGCCGCCACCATTCCGCCTGACCTGTGATTGGCCCGCCCAACCGTGCGTACCAGCGACTTCGACTACGAGCTGCCCCCTGAGCTCATCGCACAGACCCCGGTGGAACCGCGCGACTCGTCCCGCCTGATGGTACTCCACCGTGGCACCGGGACGACCGAACACCGCCGGTTCACTGACATCCTCGAGTATCTGCGCCCCGGCGATCTGATGGTTTTCAACCAGAGCCGCGTCATCCCGGCCCGCCTGTTCGGTGTGCGCGACGATAACGGCGGCAAGGTGGAACTGCTGCTGCTACGGCGGGAGGCCGGCGGCGTTTGGGAGGCGCTGGCCCGACCGGGACGGCGGCTGCGTCCCGGTGCCACCGTTACCATCATCCCTCCGGACGACGAACAACCTCGACCTAGTCCAGTGGGAGAGGGAAAACCGCTGAGCGTCGAAATCCTTGAGTCGAGAGCCAATGGATTGAAGGCGGTACGGCTATCGTCGGAGGAGTCTATCGACCGGATGGGGCACGCGCCGCTCCCTCCCTACATCCGCCAGCGACTCGAGGATCCCGAGAGGTACCAGGCAGTGTATGCCAGGGAACCGGGCAGCGCGGCGGCACCAACGGCGGGGCTGCATTTCACCCCCGAGTTGCTGTCGAGCATCCGGGACGCAGAAGTAGAAACGGCCTTTGTGACCCTGCACGTGGGGCTCGACACCTTCCGTCCGGTGCAGGATGAAAACCCTACGGAGCACCGCATACACTCCGAGCATTACTCGCTGTCCCGGCAGACCGCCGACACGCTGAACCGTGCCCGGGCCGATGGCCGCCGCATCATCGCCGTCGGAACTACCAGCGTACGAGTGCTGGAGCAGGCGGCATCGGACGCAGAGCGTGAGGGGGGCAGATTCGAGCCGGTGGAGGGCGACGCCGACATCTACATCCTGCCGGGACACCCGTTCCTCGCTGTGGACGCCATGATCACCAACTTCCACCTGCCCCGGTCGACCCTGCTGATGCTGGTCTCCGCCTTCGCTCAGTGCGGTGCAGAAGGTGGAGCGTCCGGCCGCGAGATGATGCTCGCTGCCTACGCCGAGGCGGTCCGGAGGCGGTACCGGTTCTACAGCTTCGGCGACGCGATGCTGATTCTATAGAATCTCCGCCTCTACGTCTCTGAGTGGTGGTCGTGGCCTCTTGCGAAACGGACGCCCACGAGTGTGGCCCTGCTGTACGGTTCCACACGAGTAGGGGCAACCCTTGTGGTTGCCCCCCATTGTCCCCAATTCAAGCCGCCGTTCCGCTTAAAACAGCCAGCCAGTTACAGGCCAAACGGGGTGCTCAACCAACACTCATCCGTATGTCCCCCAGGCCCTCGAAGGTGAAGGCTGCCTCGTCGCCGGGGTTCAGGAACTTGGTGCTCACGATGCTGCCGGTCATCACCAGCATGCCGGCCTTGAGCTCCCTGCCGCGCCCGGCCAGGGTGTTGGCCAGCCACGCCAGCGCGTCCAGCGGGTGTCCCAACACGTCGCGTCCGTAACCCTCGCCGGCAGGCTCGCCGTTGATGGTCATGACGCCGCTGGAGTTCTCCAGATCAAGGCCTTGCCAGTCGGCTCGCTCCGCGCCCAGTACCACGCCGGCATTCCAGGCATTGTCGGCCGCCACACCCAGGAAATTGAGGTTGCCGTAATCGGCGCCGCGGTCGTCCACCAGCTCGAAAGCGGGCATCAGCGCGCCGACCGCACCCGCAACGCCGTCGCGGCCATAAGGGGCCCCGCTGGCGGGGATGTCCGCCGTCAGCCGCACCGCCACCTCGCACTCCGCACCGATGCGAACGAAATCAGCTGCCCTCACCGATGCCGGGGAGTTATGCACTCCGCTCTCGAATACCGCTCCCGCTGCAGGGGCATCGAACCCAACCATGCGCTGCATGACCGGGGTCGTAAGGGCGATCTTGTAGCCTACGATGGCCCCGCGCTGCGGCGCCAGCATCTGCTGGAATACCTCCTGCATGTCGTAGGCCTCATCGATGGTGGCCGGCGAGATGTCATCGGGCAGCGCCTCGTACCTCCGGCGCTCGCGATGGGCCTCTAGCAGGAACTGCGCCGCTCTTTCCGCTTTATTATGTTGAGTCACAACTGATTCCTCCGGGGTGCACGAGTACTGCCGGTCAATCTCTGCGTAAGACTTCGGCAGCCGCCTTTCGCTGGGGTGGACGGCAGGGATTATACAAGCTGCAGCAACTGCAGGATGTTTCCGTCCGGGTCGCGGAAGGTGGCCACCCAGCCGCCCCAGCTCTCCTGCTCCGGCTGGCGAATGAACTCCACGCCCGCCTCGGCCAGACGGTCGGCGACCGCATGTATGTCAGATACGCCCAGGTGCGGCATGAACCGGAACGAGTCCTTTGAGTTGCCGGACACCCGGTCGTGGAGCCCGATGTTGAACCGCACTTCACCAAGCTCAAAGGCTATGAAATCGGGATGGCGGGAATGCAGCGGCAGTTGTAGCACGTCGTTGTAGAACGTGAACATCCTGTCAAGATCGTCAGTCCAGAAAGTCACCCCTACTACCCCAGTGATCATCGCCCTAACCTCCAAAAGGAAAACCCGGCCAGTGCGTACAGCAGGCCGGGCCCAACATTGCGCTCAGAAACCGCAGGTTGCCCTTGATTAGACCTCCGCCAGTTCTCCTCGACGCTTGGCGGCAGAGCACCGGGGGCAGAGGCCGTAGAAGTCTACCCGCTGCCAGCCCACCTCGAAATCGGAATTTGCGGTGATGCTGTTTCGTAGGCTCACGACCATATCGTGAACATCGCTTGCCGTATCGGCATCGATGACATTCTCGCACTCGATGCAGACCAGATTTACGTGGGGTTCCATGTTGGGCTCATAGCGAGACATTCTCTGGAAAGGAAGCTCCTGGATCAGCCCGCTCTTCTGTAGCACGCCCAAGGTCGAGTAAATGGTCGCCAGGGTCATCGACGGGAAGTGGCCGCGCACTCGCTCGTAAATCTGCTGTACAGTGGGATGGTCCTGCGAGTTGAGCACCACCTCGGCAATGGCCAGTCGCTGCGGGGTAACCCGGACGGCCCATTCCCGCATCCGTTCGACCAGCTCATCTTGTGTCAACATAGACTACTCCAGGGCAACCCTTTTTTCTCTCTTGCCGCAGGAGAGGGCCACCGGTGCAGGCGCCGGGACACCCGCCAACCAAGTTCGAATTCTTTCCATAAATATAACGTAAATCGGCATTCCCAGCAACTCATTTCAGTCTCGCCGTTACTGCGAAACCGTCCTCGGTGGCCTGCCCAGCAGCGCCACGCAGGCACCAACGACCCCAATGCCGGCGCTGATCATGAAGACGTCTCGGTAGGCTCTGAGGAACGCCGTGGAATCGGCGCCCACAGTCCCCACCAGCTGCGCCAGGTAGTGGTCCTCGCGCAGGGCGAAGACGCCGCCGAGAACCACGATTGCGGTGATGGAGCCTATGGCCTGCGTCAGCGCCAGCATTCCCCCGGCGGTGCCGAATCGCTCGGCCGGGACGCTCTTCATCACCAGCGAGTAGCAGGCCGCCTGCACCAGTCCGTGCCCGGAACCGGCCAAGGACACCCAGATGGTCACTGCGACCAACGACGATTCGCCGTCGAGGAACGCCATCATCGCGAGGCCCGCGGCGATAGCCAGCATGCCGAGCACACCCACAATCTGGGTGCCGATGCGGTCGCTGATCCAACCCCCGAGGAGAGACATAGCCACGCCACACAGCGAGGAGACGGCAAGCATCACTCCCAGGACCTCCGAACCGCGCCCCAGGGAGTTGGCCACGTAGAAAGGAAATATGAACCAGATCACAAAGGCCGAAAGGAAAATGAAAGCGGAGCATGCACCGGCAACGAGGAATCCCCGGTTGCGGAACATTCCCAGCGGCAGCACCGGCCAGGCGGCGGTCCGCTCGATGCGCCAGAACAGGTAGAGGGCCGCTGGAGCCAGGACCAACAGTACCAGCACCGGCCAGCTATCCCATCCGATTTCCCTCCCCAGCCGGGTACCGATGATCAGGGAGATTATTCCAATGGCCATGGCCACGGTCCCGTGGAGGTCAAAGGCCGGCCCCTGTTTCGACAATGGGGGATCGCGGTCAAGAAAGAGCCACGCCAGTACCAGGGCCGCCACCATGAAAGGAACTCTCCCCAGGAAGGCCCACTCCCAGTCAAAGCCAAGCCAGCCGGACGCCACCAACAATCCGGCTCCGATGGTGCCTCCAACCATGCCAAGGGCCTGGCTGCCGGTGGTGAATCCCATGCCCAGCCCGCGGCGGTGCGCCGGGAACAGGTTGGCGGCGATGGCCGGTGCCACGGCGTACATGCAGGAGGTGCCGATGCCGTGCAGCACCCGGAATCCAACCACCGAGGTGAGGTCAGGAGACAGGGCGATGCAGAACATGGAGACGAGGTAGGCCATCCCGCCCCAAAGATAGACACGCCTGAGACCGAACCGGTCGGCAAAGCTGCCCGTCCCCATGACCAGGCTGGCCCTCACCCCCATGAATACCACCAGGGCCCACTGCACGCTCTGCAGGTCGGCGTCCAGTCCCGCAGCCAGCTCCGGCAGGGCCACGTTTACGGAGAAGTCCAGCGCGGCCAGGAACATGGCCAGCGCTGAGGTGGCGCCGATCAGCACATCGCGCCACCGTCCGCCGTGGACCAGCGGTCCCGCAGCGGCGTTAACGGCGGCCACGGCTGGAGCCCACGGGACGGGTAGGTTGTGCGCGGGTGTTCAAGAGGGTGTTACTGCGTGAATCCATCGCAAGGGGATTCTACGCCATGGGGGAAGGCCAAGATTGGGAGCGTGCGCACCAACGGAGCGAGAGGAGGGTGGGTGGTAGAATGCGCGGGGCCGAAAGGGAACGCCGCGATCAGGCCCAAGAAAAGCAGTACCCCGGGATCATCACCGACTTCCTGCAGAAAGCGCGGGAGAGGACACCCCGGGGTTTACAAATCGATGTTAGCACCAGGCAGGTAAGAGTGTCAAATGTCCCAAGCTGACTTTTTCTCCCACCTTAAGACTAGCGTTTCAATGGCCAGGTTCACACCATATTACTCCGCTAGTCGCCAAAGCGATTCCGCGGCCTTGGGAATATACACCTGGAATTTGGCACTCTGCGAGAGTCTCTATCCGGCCCTGAATTGCCTCGAAATATCACTACGAAACAGTATCCACGAGGCCGCTGTTCGGGAATTTGGTACCGTTCAGTGGTTTCAGGGATGCCTGCACCCGCAAGAATTCGAAACCGTAAATCAATTGCACAGGGAATTGGGATCCATCGGCAAGGCCAATGGGCCAAGTGAACTGGTCTCTAATCTGACCCTGGGTTTCTGGTTAAGTCTGTTCAGAATAAGGTATGAGCAAGTGCTTTGGCCGAGGCTATTGGAGCCGGTATTCCCGCACTGCCACAGAAACCTCCGAACCCGTCGAGAAATTTATTCGAGGCTGGAGCGCATCCGCCGCTTGCGCAACCGGGTGTTTCACCACGAGCCCATTTGGCACCTGCCCGATCTCGCGGAGCAGCACGCGCTTATCCTGGAGACCATCGGCTGGATCAGCCCGGCAATGTTCGCAATAGCGCGACTGCTAGACAGGTTCGACAGCGTTTATACTAGGGGCTCACAACCGTTCACGGTCGAACTCGAAACAATAGCGCAAGGCTGGAACGCATAGCGATTGAACCAGGAGGGTAGTGATGGTCCAGAACACCGGAGGCATTGACGCACTGCTTCAGGAGGAGCGGAGCTTTCCGCCGCCCGCCGACTTTGCCGCCAAGGCCAACATGGCCGATCCCGACATCTACGCCAAGGCCGCAGCAGATCCCGAGGGGTTCTGGGCCGGGCTGGCCGAGGAGCTCGACTGGTTCCAGAAATGGGATACGGTGCTGGACTGGAGCGGTGCTCCCTTCTCCAAGTGGTTCATCGGCGGCAAGCTCAACGTCTCCTATAACTGCATCGACCGGCACGTCAACAACGGCCGTCGCAATAAGGCCGCCATCGTCTGGGAGGGCGAGCCGGGCGACTGGAAGGTGTACACCTACGGCGACCTGCTCCGGGAGGTCTGCCAGTTCGCCAACGGCCTGAAGAGCCTGGGCATCAAGAAGGGCGACCGGGTCACCATCTATCTGCCCATGACCCCCGAACTGCCCATAGCCATGCTCGCCTGCGCCCGCATCGGGGCGCCGCACAGCGTCGTATTCGGCGGGTTCAGCGCCGAATCACTGCGCGACCGCATCAACGACTCGGAGTCCAAGCTGCTGATCACCTCGGATGGTGGCTATCGTCGCGGCGGAGTCATTCCTCTCAAGCAGAACGCCGATGACTCGCTGGACGGAGCGCCGAGTGTCGAGAAGGTGGTGGTGCTGCGCCGCACCGGCACCGCCGACGACAAGATGGTGGACGGCCGCGACATCTGGTGGCACGACCTGATGGAAGGCCAGCCCATGACCTGCGAGCCGGAACCTATGGACAGCGAGGACATGCTGTTCCTGCTCTACACCAGCGGCACCACCGGCAAGCCCAAGGGCATAGTCCACAGCTCCGCAGGCTACCTCCTGGGCGTGCAGGCGACGACCAAGTGGGTGTTCGATATCAAGGAAGACGATATCTACTGGTGCACCGCCGACATCGGCTGGGTGACGGGCCACAGCTACATCGTCTACGGCCCGCTGGCCAACGGCGCGACAACGGTGATGTACGAGGGCTCGCCCGACTATCCGGACCGCGACCGGTTCTGGGCCATCGTCGCCAAGTATGCAGTGACCATCCTCTACACCGCGCCCACTGCCATCCGCACCTTCATGCGCTGGGGCGAAGGCTATCCCAACAAGCACGACGTGTCGTCCCTGCGTCTGATGGGCACCGTCGGCGAGCCGATCAACCCAGAAGCGTGGGTCTGGTACTGGCAGCACATCGGCGGAGGCCGCTGCCCGGTGGTGGATACCTGGTGGCAGACTGAGACCGGCGCCATGATGATCGCGCCCCTACCCGGCTTGACCACCCTCAAGCCCGGCTCGGCCACCAGGCCCTTCCCGGGAATCCAGGCCGAAATCCTGGACGCTGACGGCAACCCGGTCGGCCTCGGCGGGGGCGGCTACCTGGTCGTCAAGCAACCTTGGCCGGCGATGCTGCGCGGGGTGTACGGCGACCCGGAACGGTTCATCGACACCTACTGGTCTCGGTACGACGGCATCTACTTCACCGCCGACGGGGCCAGGCTGGACGAGGACGGCTACTTCTGGCTGCTGGGCCGCGTCGATGACGTGATCAACGTTTCCGGCCACCGCATCGGCACCATGGAGGTGGAGAGCGCGCTGGTGGACAACCAGAAGGTCGCAGAGGCCGCCTGCATCGGCAAGGACCATGAGGTCAAGGGACAGGCCGTTGTCGCTTTCGTCACACTCAAGGACGGGGTGGATATCTCGGACGACGTGATCACCGAGCTCAAGGCCCACGTCGCCGGCAAGATCGGCGCAATGGCCCGCCCCGACGACATCCACTTCGCGGCCGAACTGCCCAAGACCCGCAGCGGCAAGATCATGCGCCGCCTGCTGCGCGACGTGGCCGAGGGCCGCGCCCTGGGCGACACGACAACGCTGGCCGACCCGGCGGTGGTGGACTCGCTGAAGGCCCAGTACGGCGACGACGAGTAGGCGCTGAACGGCTAAAATGCAGGGACGCACTCGACCTGTTCCTGCCGCTTCCTTAACTGATTCTGCGTCTAGTTCGCATAGGTAGTTTGCCGAGATCTGTTGGACGAAGGGAATAGTTGCGCTATGCAGGCATTGAACACCACGTTCCAGCAAATTATTTTTGGCCCCAAGCAATTCCTCATCCCGGTATTCCAGCGGGATTACAAGTGGCGTGAAGAACATTGGCAGAAGCTATGGGAAGACATACTCGGAGCAAGCATTGCGGGCCATTTCGCGGGGTCCATAGTTCACGCTCCGGACACAGCGTTCTCGGCGATTCCCACGTACCTCGTTATTGACGGACAACAGCGACTCGCGACCCTTACAGTCCTGTGCGCCGCAATGCGGGATCACATTAACGAATTTGGACAGCAAGACAACGGAGTGGGTCCCACCGCCACGCAAATAGAAGAATATTGTTTGAAGAACAGCCTGGAAACTGGCGACCGCAGGTACAAACTTTCACTTCGTCGTACTGATAACGAGGTTTTGCGCTCGGTGCTGGATGGTCATCCGATGAGCAACGCTGACGGTGCCGAGGGGTCGCTGATCGACGAGGCGTACTGGCATTTCCGGGAACGTCTTAATGAGAACAGTGTTGATGTCGGGCAAGTCTATCGGGGGGTCATGGGGCTCAGGTTGGTCGAAATGACCCTCGACAGAAACATCGACAATCCGCAGAGTATTTTCGAGAGCATGAACTCCACAGGCGTGGACCTAAGCGAGGGGGATCTTGTCCGCAACTATCTTTTGATGGGGCTGGAAGAAGCAGAACAAACGCGTCTATACGAACGGTACTGGCAGAAAATCGAGACACTGTTTCGCACACACGACAGCGCCCTGGATTCTTTTATCAGGGACTACATCGCCCTCAAGAGGGGCGACACCAAACAGGCCCGCGCAGACCAGATATACGTGGAGTTCAAGTGGTTCAAGCAATCCGAGTCATCGCCCTTGGATCTGGAAGAACTGCTCAGCGAAATGTTGAGGTTTGCCAACTACTACGCCAGTTTCAAAGGATTTCAAAGCAATCACTCATCCCAGGTTTCCGACCAGCTGGCCAACGTGCGTCATCACGGAGATACCACGGCTGTTCTCATCATGCACCTATTCCATTGCCACGACCAGGGAGCGATGGAAGAAGGCGATTTGATCGAAGCTCTTTCGACCATAGAGAGCTACCTCATGAGAAGGGCGGTTGCGGGTTCCCAAACGCGTGGCTATTGGGGGATCTTTACCACCCTCTCGAAGCAAGTTGAGGACGATGCTCCCTTGGATTCGTTGAAGTTCGCCTTAACGAGACAGCGAGGCGGCCAGTCTTTTCCAAGCGATTCGGATTTCCGCTGGTCGCTTGAGCAGCGGGAACTGTACAGAATGCGGGCCTGCTGGCACCTGCTTTCCCGACTGGAGAATTATGGGAGCAGGGAGCCGAGCCCAACTGGAACCTACTCCATAGAACACATCATGCCCCAGAATGAAAACTTGTCCGAAGAGTGGCAAACAATGCTGGGAGATAACTGGCAGGACATTCACGGTCGATGGCTTCACAGGCTGGGTAACCTGACGCTTACTGCCTACAATTCAAGATACTCTGACAGGCCATTCGAGCAGAAGAAGTCGATATCCGGGGGATTCAACGAAAGCGCAGTTCGTCTGAACTCCTACGTCAGACAGCGGGAGTCGTGGGGCGAAGACACAATGAGGACGCGCGGCCAGCTCTTGGCAGACCGTGCACTGGAAATCTGGAAGTATCCGCAGCCGTCCAGAGAATATGTGGATGCCCGGCATGAACGACGCGTGAGGCAGAGGGCCGACACGACAGACGTCCAGAACATTTCGATGACTGAGAGGGCGAGAAATCTGTTCGATCGCCTTCACGACAAAATAGCTGGCATCGACGATGGGATTCAGGCTGTTCAGGAAAGGAACTCAATCTGCTACTACACCTCAGAATCACAGTTTTTCCTGGAATTGCTTCCACAGAAATACAATCTGAGGCTGCTACTTGATGTGGAGGTCTCCGAGATTGATGCTCCTGCTTGGCTCACAAGGGACGCAAACGACTGGAAGTACATTCCAAATTCGTCCTTTAATCACTCCTATGGAGTGGTAGTGGACATGTGGCAGACGAACTGGACCGACGAAGTGATGGGGGTGGTTCGACAGGCGTATAATCTGGCCTCGGATTGAGGGCCTGTACCGGGTTCGTTATACAATAGACAAGGTGAGAAAACGGTACCGCAGAGACTTGGGGATTGGCCGAAACTATCAGCGTGGGGGCTGCAGCTTATGGCAACTTACAGAAAGCATGAGGCCCAGGAATGGGCGTGGGAGACTCTCAAGGGCCAGTGGACGACGCTAATTACGCCCTTCACCCCAGACAACCGGTTCGACCGCGAGGGCATGAAACGCAACATCCGCCACGTACGCAGCCTGGGCACCGTGGGCGCCGGCTGCACCTGGGGCATGGGCGAGTTCTGGAGCCTGACTCACCAGGAGCGGGTGGACGTTATGGAGGCCGTCGCCGAGGAGGCGCAGTCTTCGCCGGAAAGCGGAAACTGGCCCATCGGCGCCCACGTGACCCATACCTCCGCCCCCGAGATGCTGTCGCTGGCCGCCAACGCCGAGCGTCTTGGCTATGACCTGCTCATCGTCGCGCCGCCGTACATGGTCACAAAGGTCGAGGACCAGGTGGTAGAGTACGTCCGGCTGCTGGCCGAACACACCAACCTGGCCATCATGTTCTACAACTCGCCACAGTTCGGCATCACCATGAGCGTCAACGGCCTGGAGCGTCTGTGCCGCCTGCCCAACGTGGTGGGTGTGAAGGAGGCCAGTTTCAACCAGCAGCTCTCCATCGAGGCGCATTTGACGCTGGGCCGCGACTCCATCATCAGCACGCCCGACGAGTGGATCTATTTCAAGGGTCAGGAGCTGGGAATCAACCAGCAGGTGATGTTTGCCAACACCTCCGACTGGCGCTTCGACGTTCCCGGCGCCAACAACTACGTGCGCTGGATCGAGCGGGCCTGCCAGGGCGACCTGGACGAGGCGTTTTACGACCAACACCTGCGCCGCCTCAACGAGCTGTCGGACGCCTGGTGGACCCGCACTGTCGACAAGTACAACGGCGCACTGCCTGTATCATTGGTCAAGCACTGGGGTGAGCTGATGGGCATGGCCGCCGGCAAGCCACGCCTGCCACTGCTCGACCTGACGGCGGAGGAAAAGGCGCAGTTGCAGCAGGAGCTGGAGCCGCTCAAGCCCCGCGTCCCTGAGCCCGTTCGCGCCGAGGTACCCGAAAGAATCGCACCCAGTGGCTCGACTTACACGCCGCGCCCGGTCTATGCCAGGCCCACCGACCCCCAATCGCGCACGGCGTGGCTGACCGGCAACGATAACTTCGCTTCCGGCATGCTGCTGATGGTCAGCGTGCAGGACGTTGACGAGGCCCTCGAAGCGGAGCAGGGCGGCGCCGACGTAGTGGACGTCAAGAACCTGCAGGAGGCGATGGTCGGCTCTGGACATCCCTCCACCGTCCGCCAGGTGCGGGGCATCATCCCGGTGGAAAAGCACGTCAGCGTCACCCTCGGCGTTGTCCCCAACCAGGCTGGCACCGTGGCCATGGCCGTCTACGCCGCTGGCATGATGGACGCCACCTCGGTCAAGGTGGGCTTCCGCGTGGCCGACTACGACACCGCCGCCGAGGTGTTGCGAGAGTCCCGGCGTGCGCTGGACGGATTCAATACCAAGCTGGTCGGCTCGCTGTTCGCCGATAACGAGCTGTACGAGGGCGGCCTCGACCCACACCTGATGGTGCAACTGGCCAGGGACGGTGAGTGCGACGGTTTCCTGATCGACACCCTGACCAAGGACGGGCGGAACTTGTTCAATTTCATGCCAGAGCCGGTACTGCGCCAGATCGTGCTGGAGGGCAAGCAGCTCGGCCTGAGCACGGCACTGTCCGGCCACCTGAAGATCAGCGACCTGGACGAACTGGCCCGCATCAACCCGGACATCGTTGGCGTGCGCGGCGCCGTCTGCGCCTCGGGCGACCGGGGCCGGGCCGTTGCCTGGGAAGCGGTGGCCGAGTTCAAGCGGCAGCTAGACCTGCGCAAGAGCGGGGAAATCGCCGTCCACGAGGACGCCCCGACTGTAACCACCACCAACGGTTGGGTGGTCATCGACGGGCGCGGCAAGAGCTGTGCCGGGGTCATCGCGGCCCTGACACACCAGATGGAGCACGACCGGGAATCGTTTGTCGAGGCGATCCTTGCCGACGCGCTGAACATCTATGACGTAACTCTCTGGGCCGAACAGGCCGGGCACCGCCTGCTGACCCAACGCAAAGACCCCGACGGGGCGGTGCGAGTACTGATACAGCCCTGATTTCGCCCTTCAACACACGCGAGGAATAAGGTACACTAGGCTAGTCGCTCTAGAAATTTGCCAGGGTATGCCGGGACGGGGAAGGAACCGTCCCGGCAACTGTTTTTCAAGTTCTGGCAAACATGGAACGTATTGATTACGGCTAGACGGACATATAAAATTACTAGCTGTCGCCCAATACGAGACCTAAAGTGGCGATGCACTCATGACACAAAGGGAGGACCTGTGGATTGACCGTTCTAGGTAGTCATGTCTTGCTGGAGCTCAGGGACTGTAACTCCATCCTGCTCAACGACCTCGATTACATACGTCAGGCGATGCTGACGGCCGCCAATGACGTAGGCGCCACAGTCGTCGGAGAATCTTTTCACCGCTTCACCCCACAGGGCGTTACCGGCATCCTGGCCATAGCCGAGTCACATATTTCCATACATACGTGGCCGGAATTAAGCTATGCCGCCGCAGACATTTTCACCTGCGGATCAACTTTTTCGCCCATGGAGGCAGCCAGCCGCCTCGCCGAGCAACTGGAATGCCGGGACCCGGAGTTCAAGGAGATTGAAAGGGGACTGGTACCCCAGGCCGTCTCGGGCTGAGGTCCCCTGCAAATGGAACTTACCGGTAACTGGTTCGCCGAAAGCGTTTCCCCCGATTTGGCCGTTCTGTTGCGGCTCAAATCTGTTCTGTTTTCCGGATCAACCGCCTACCAGAAGGTGGAGGTCCTGGACTCCGATGTCTTTGGCCGAACCCTGGTGCTTGACGGCAAGACTCAGTCCACCGAGTCGGACGAGTTCATCTATCACGAGTCCCTTGTGCATCCGGCGATGCTGTTCCATCCAGACCCCAGGTCGGTGTTCATCGGCGGCGGCGGGGAGGGTGGTACACTCAGGGAGGTGCTGGCCCACAGGTCGGTGGAACGCGCCACAATGATCGACCTGGACCGCGAGGTCGTTGAGCTGTGCCGGGCGCATCTCCCGGACCACCACCAGGGAAGCTTCGATGATTCAAGGGTAACGCTGCGGCACGAGGACGCTCGCGCGTTTCTGCAATCAGGCGGAGACGGGTACGACGTGATTGTCCTGGACCTGGTTGATCCTCTGGAGGAAGGGACCGCCTACCTGCTGTACACCGACGAGTTCTACAGCATAGCGAAATCACGGTTGAATCCCGGCGGCATACTGGTGACCCAGTCGGGACCTGCGGGACTGCCTAACCACCGCGAGTGTTTCACCACCATATTTCACACGCTGAGCGAGGTATTCTCCCACACTGCGGCTGTTCAGGTTCATGTGCCGGCCTTTCAGACGTTGTGGGGATTCACCATCGCCTCCGATGCTGCCCTGACGTCGCGGCCGGAATCAGACATCGACGCCGCCATCGCCACGCGAATCAACAAGCCGCTGCGCCATTACGACGGAGAAACACACCGCGGCATGTTCGCCCTCCCCAAATTCCTCCGAGAAAGTATGGCAAGCGAGACCCGGATCAACCGCGACGATCGCCCGGTGTTCATGATCTAGCGCCAGGCTGGATGACTCGACCAGCCCTCTCCAGACCTGCGTTTAGCTGACGCCCCTGGTACAGCCCATCCTCAGCCCCTTGGGGCACTCCCAAACCAGCAACCTCACCAGAAATTTCAGGACGAGAACCGCAGATAGGAAAGGGGCGCACAATTGTGCGCCCCTCTTTTGCTCGGGATATACGGGCCTAAGAGAATCCCGATGGCATGCCTGCCCGGTTACTCGTTCTCGTTCCAGGCCGCCTGCAGTTCGTCCTCGTCAATCACTCCTTCTTCGTCGTCGTCCAATTCGTCATCCGGGGACACGGAATCCTCCACATCGCCGCTCCGATTAAGTCGCGGCTGAGTGTTCATGGCGGCGTGGTTGGGGAATGACGCGACATTCTGCAGGCTGCGGTGCCGCGACGTCTCGTGGATCATGATACTGATCCCCTCGGCGCTAGCGCCAATGACCGCCGCCTCGTAGGTGTTGCCGCCCTCGATCAGCCGGCCCAGGCGATGCCCCAGGCGCGGGTCCACCTGACCCAGGTATTCGCCGTCATCCGAGTAGACGCTGATTCCGTGGTGCTCGATGACCAGCTGCACCGGTGCACCGGGAGAAATCAGCGCCGGCGACAGCTTGCGCGGCGTGTGTCGCAGGGTGGTGGAGGCCGACTTGCCGCTATCGCCGATAAAGAGCTGCGGAGCACCAGCAGCCCTGCGTGCGTGCCTCGTAGTCGCGGCGGCGCCGGTCCGCATCTGGTCTAGGCGCGCCCTGTTCTTCCGGGCTATGTTGTTGTACGGCGCGAGCATGCGAACGCGGTCCACCACGGTTTTGGCCTCATCGTAGCTGCCGAGTTCCATGAGGGCCTTGGTGAGCCGGTTCATTGCCTCTACGTCATCCGAGGACAACTCGAGAATGGCCCGGTTGACCTCTGCGGCCCGCTCCCATTCCCCTTTCATTGCCAGGCCCACTGCCTCGCGATCCAGGTCCTTCCTGAATTTTGCCCCCCCGACGGCGGCAGTCGATTGCGCGTTCATCTTCTCCTTCCATCAATGCCTGGCCCTTCGCGGAAAACCGGGACACATTTCCTAATCGCTGTGAGCGTTTTTCTCCCGGATTCCCAAGGCCGAGTGGAATACTAATACTGCATATCTACTGATACACCCGCCCGCGTGCCATGGTCAATAGAAATATCAACCTGCGAATGAGGAAATTATGAGCAATTTGTGCGACTTTATGTATGGTACGAATTTCGGAATTTAGCGACGAAAGGCGTCCCGGTGCCGCCACCTGATTCGCAACAAATCGAGGCCCATCGAAAAGGCGTCGCGAAAGGGCCTAACCTTGCTGTGTTCCCGGTAATGCCAGTCGACTCCAATTTCGGCAATCGTCATCCCGAGACGGTGCGCGAGATGGAGAATTTCGACGTCGTAGGAGAAGCCGTTCATTGTGGCGCGGCTGAACAGTTCCTCCGCCGCGCGAGCCTTGAAGCACTTGAACCCGCACTGCGTATCGGCAATCTCGGGAGCGGTCAGGCAGCGGGCGAAGGCGTTGAAAGCCCGGCCCATCAGGTGCCGGCGCGACGGCTCGCCGTATCGCGCCGCTCCCGGCGCCTCACGGGACCCAACGGAAACGTCGACGCCTCCGTTCTGCGGGGGCAGAAGGCGTTCGACCTGTGCGATGGGAACTGAAAGGTCCGCGTCTGAAAGCAGACGGAATTCGCCGCCAGCGGCCAGCATCCCGTTGCGCACTGCCCATCCCTTGCCTCCGTGGGGCAGCGACAGGACTCGGACCCTTTCGTCATCTCCGGAGGCTTCCCGCACCAGGCTGGCCGTGGCATCCGTGCTACCGTCGTCAGCCACGATGATCTCCCAGCCATATTGCTGCAGACCTAGGTAATCGATTACATCCCGGACGGTCCGGGATATGCGCAACTCCTCGTTGTAAGCGGGAATCACAACGGAGAGCAGGATTTCCGGGGAGGAAGAGGAGTCGGAGTGCGAAATACGGCAATCACTCCTGGAAAGTGGGCCAGAGAATCAGGGAGCGGAATGACGGTCTGTGATCAGGTCTCGCAACAGCGATGTACCGAGGCAGTGCGGGCACCTCTTGTCAGCTGGGGCACATCCGTCACCTTACGCTGCGGCGCCATCAGGCTCGGTCCAGCTGGAATCCCTCGTGGAGGATTCGCACTGCATCACGGCCCTGCGACTCGTCGATTATACAGGATATGCGAATTTCGGAAGTCGTGATCATGTCGATATTGATTCCGCCGTTGGCGAGCAGCCGGAACATCCGGGACGCGTAGCCCGGCGTGTTCTGCATACCGGAGCCAACGATGCTGACCGCGGCGAGTCTGTTGGCGCTGACAACGCCGGCGGCGCCCATCTGCGGCGCCAGGGATTCCACGAGGCGCACGGCAGCCGGGAGGTCGGTGCGGCTGACTGTGAAGCTGATGTCCGTGGACTGGTCCCCGCCAGTGTTCTGAACGATGGTGTCCACGCTGATGCTGGCCTCTGCCAGCGGCTCAAACAGAGAGGCGGCCAGTCCCGGGCGGTCGGGCACGCTCTGCACGGTGATCTTGGCTACACTGGCGTTGTAGGCGATGCCGGTTACTTTAATTCTGTCTTCCATCTGATTCTCGACCGGATTCTGACCCTGAATATTTTGGCCCCGATTGCTATGGCCCGGATTTTTCGCCGCTTGGTCACAGGTGGTCGTTGAAGTGGCCTCAGGGTGCCCTGGGGCCCCGGGGTCGGCGGCAAAGGCGTCGCCGGGATCGTCGCCAATAGCGTGTATCAGCGTTCCGGGCACGTCGTTGAAACTGGATGAGACGTAAATGGGCACCCGGTACACGCCTCCCAGTTCGATGGAGCGGGGGTGCATCTTGGCGCCCAGGCTGGCCAGCTCCAGCATTTCCTCGTAACCCACTTCGTCCAGCTTGCGCGCGTCCGGAACGATGCGCGGGTCCGCGGTGTAGATTCCGTCGACGTCGGTGTATATCTCGCAGCGGTCAGCCTTCAGGGCGGCAGCTATGGCAACGGCGGTGGTGTCGGAGCCGCCCCGGCCCAGGGTGGTTACGTCGTCCTCCGGGGTTAGGCCCTGGAAGCCGGCGACCACCACGATTCGTCCCGCGTCCAGCTCGCGCCGCACCCGTTCCGGCTCGATGCGGCTGATGCGGGCGCGGCCAAAGCTGGTATCGGTGCGGATGCCGGCCTGCGGACCGCTGAGGCTTATGGCCTCGTGTCCCTGTTCCCTCAACGCCATGGTCAAGAGGGTGGACGAGACCAGCTCTCCTGTGGAGAGAAGTAGGTCCATCTCGCGGGCATGGGGTTCCGGGGAGATGGTGTGTGCCAGCTCGATCAGCTCGTCGGTGGTGTCTCCCATGGCGGAAACGACCACCACAACATCAGCTCCAGACTGGCGAACCGCGCCGATGCGCCGCGCCACGTTGATGATCTTGTCGGCGTCAGCCACCGAGGAACCGCCGTATTTCTGGACAATGAGAGGCATTGGATTGAGTCTCAGGAGGAATTGAATGATCCACAATAATGGATAGCCCACACTCTATCCACTTTCAAAGAAACCCTAAACACTAGTCAAGTAGGGCTTTTCAGGGTGAATCACCGGAACCAATCTTTGACGACTGGGATCCACGGCCAGATCAAAAGCCTCAAGCGTAGTGGCACCCAGCAGGTATTTTCCCTCAGGCCCAAAAATGACAGGGCAAATCCATTCCTCGTCCCGCATAAACACCCGAGCTTGACCAATGTCGAGTACTTCCACGGCCCCGTCTGCGAAGGTGAAGTTTCTCTCCGCAATGGGGAATATGTGGAGTTGCTCAAGAAGCGACTTTGGCAACATAGAGTGATGGGCACCCGTGTCCACTAACGCAGTAACTTCTGTCGAATCACCGCCAGCGGGATGGCCGACCTGAATTGCAACGCTAAAAGTAGTCATCAACAAGTCCTGTTGGAGCTAGGATAGCAGATGCGCGCCCAGGGCCGTGGGCTGGGTCACTTTCACCGTGCCCTCCACCGACGCCTGCCGGGCCGCCTCGGCCATCTCGTAGGCCACGGTCATCTCGCGGCCCTGTGCCAGCGCCAGCACCGTGGACCCGCTGCCGGAGAGGAACGCGCCGAGGGCGCCGGCATCGCGGGCGGCCTTCATCAGCAGTTTCATGGCCGGGAACAGCGGCTGACGATATGGTTGATGCAGCTTGTCCTGGGTGGCGATATCCAGGTATTCCGGGTGATTGGTCGCCATTCCGGCCACCAGCAGGGCGACGCGGGACATGTTATGCACCGCATCGGCCACCGACAGCTCCTGGGGCAGCACGGCGCGTGCGTCGGCGGTGGCGATGCGCCTGTCGGGTATGAACAGCACCGTGTGCATGGCGGCGGGAATGCTGACCGGTACCGTGTAGAGGGTGCTTTCCTCGGTCACCACCAGTTGCAGGCCACCCATCACGGCGGCGGCCACGTTGTCGGGGTGCCCTTCGATGGTTGCCGCCATTTCCAGCAGTTCGCGCTGTTTGAACTCTCCGCCCGACAGGGTATTGGCCGCCACCAAGCCACCGGCTATTGCGGCGGCGCTGCTGCCCAGCCCCCGGGCCAGTGGTATCTCGTTGCTGCAGCTTACGCTGACCGGCGGCAGTTCCTTGCCCATCTCGCGGTAGAGGAATTCCATCGACCGGTAGACCAGGTTTTCCGACCCCGCCTGCAGCTCGCCTTCACCCTCGCCGGAGACAGCGACCGAGGGCGTCTCGCCAGTTGGCAGGGGCTCGACCTCGATGGTGTTCCAGATGTCCAGCGCCATTCCCAGGCAGTCGTAGCCGGGGCCCAGGTTGGCCGTGGTAGCCGGAGCAGCGACGCGTATTGTACTGGCCGTATCGGTCATTCAGCGGATCCTCAGGGGCGCGGTGGCAGCACATCCTGGAAAACGTAGCGCCCTACGTCCAGGTTGTGCCGGAAGCGTTCGGCAGCGACTCCCCCATCCAGCCCGGGGCCGCAGCCAATGATTGGGACTGTAGTCTCGTGGGCCGAGCCGTGGGATCTCAGTCCCTGGGGCATGGCCACCTCGGCCGGATCGCCAAAGACGGTGGCGGGATCCGCCAGTACGAATATGTCGCCGACCCGTTCCGGCATCAGGTGAAAACGCAGGGATGCCTCCTCCCCGGGGAGGGCGTTCTCAACTCCATCGAGATTCCGCAGGGCATCAACCGCAGCGTTCAGGTCGGTCCTGTTCTCGAGGTGAACGTAAATGCTGCCGCCTAGGTTGGAATGATGCACCACGTACCGGTCCTTGATAACCGGAACGGCCTGCGAGGAAATACCGTAGCGAGCCAGCTCAGCGGGGAGATGCAGCATGCGGGTCTTGTCGGACATTCCGTGATCGGCAGTCACCAGCATCCGGGCGTGTGGGGCCTGTTCCCTGACTGCGCCCAACCCCTCGTCCAGCAGGGTCACGTGGCGCGCCGATTCGGAGTGGACGGGGCCGTAGGTGTGCATGGCGTAGTCGGTGGTGGTCAGGTACACCAGGTCGAAATGCTCGCGGGACATGGCGTACCGCCCCGCCTCCAGCACCCAGCGGTTGACCTCCAGCGAGTAGATAGGCGGGGGTTCGCCCACTCCGCTTACCACCCAGCCGGGTGGTTCCTCGGAGGATATGCTGACGGTCGCTCCGTCGCTCAGAAGGCGGCGCAGCTTGTCCTTGGCGGTGACGAGCAGGGAGCGCAGGCCGCAGGCGGTCGCCCGTTGGAACATGGTCTCGGCGCGCAGGAACTCGCCGGACTCCATGTAGAATTCCTCGCCCAAATCCCTGTCGAGCAGGTAGTTGGATGTGATCCCGTGCTGCTCGGGGTAGCTGCCGGTGACCAGCGATACGTTGTTGACGTTGGTAACGCTGGGCGTCATGCCGAGGCCATCAACGCGGAACCCCTGCCGGGCCATGGCAGAAAGGTTCGGCGCGGTGTTCGCCTCCAAGTATTCCGGGTCAAGCCCGTCTATAAGAACTACGATGGTGGGTGTGTTCACGGAATCTTCCCGTCTGGTTCTCCAGGGGATTGTGCAGGTTGCGGGTTACCAATGGTCTCAATGGAACCAAGTTCGACGACTGGATAGCGGGATTGCCACTGCAGGCAATTCGTTGGCGCCTTGTGGGTCGGGAACGCCTGCGATGTCTCAGGGCGCCCGCCGATCGAAATGCCGGTACAGCGTGCGGTTGTGAGCGCGCCACCCTGCACCTGCCAACTCTCAGGCAGTCCCGCCCAATTATTCTACCAGACCGCAGGGTCGGTTCAGCTCACGTGCTCTTTGGCCACCTTCAGGTAGTCGAGAGCCAGTCGAGGTAGCAGGAAACGGTGCAGCACGCTGTCGTGGGCGGCGGTGCCAATGTTCTCGGCGAGGGAATCGCTGGACATCAGAGCTACGATTCGATCCGCGCACTCCTCTGGCGTTGAGACCAGGTAACCGCTCACTCCGTCCTCGATCTGCAGCCGGATGCCGCCCGCGTTGCCGCCGATCATTGGCTTGCCCTTCCACATCGCCTCGGTGACCGTCAGGCCAAAGCCCTCCCGTGTCGATTTCTGCATCAGCACCGAGGATGCTACCTGGAAGGCGTTGACGATCTCATCGATGCTGGCAGGCAGGCCTGAGGGGTCGTGGTACAAGTGGATGTCCGGATCCCCACCCGCGTGGGCCGCCACGCTGTTCACCACCTCCAGGGCCTCCGGGTCGTCGGCGGCCTGCGATAGTCCCAGGAGGGCAAGCTGCAGACCCGGCACCGACCTGCGGGCCATCCGGTAGGCGTCGATTACGCCCCACGGGTCCTTCCACAGGTCGAACCGCGACACCTGGGTGATCAGAGGGCGGCTGCTGTCCACGCCCATCCTCGAAACAATGTCCCAAGCTTCTGGTTCGTCCATGGCCTGGTTCTTGCTGGTGAGCGGGTCGATGGCGGGCGGTGCGATGTAAACCGGAGTGCCGTTGAGCATGTGCCGGGGAACGTAGTCCTCCAGCGAGAAAATCAGGTGGTCGTAGTCGTCGTGCAACGGCAGCAGCGATGACAGCGCGCTGTCGTTCGGCCGGGTCAGATCGATGTGGCAAATCCAGAACCATGCCTTCGAGTTTGCCGAGCCGTTACGGCGGAGAAGACCGGCCAGAGGCAAGAGCTGCGGATCGTGCATGAACCAGATGTCAGCCGACACCGAATCGTGGCTCATCACCTTCGCCACCTGCCGGATGTTGTCGTGGTAGACCTCCATTTCGTCGTTGGACAGGAACCCGTCGGCGCCCTGCAGGAGGTTGTGGATCTTCTTGGTAACCTGGAAGAATTCGGCCTGGGTGGGGTTGATGACGATGCGTTCGGTGGGTACCCCCAGGGCATTGAACAGCGGCACCATGGACTGCAGTATTTCGGCCACTCCACCGCCAGTGGCGGTGCTGTTCAGGTGAGCAAAACGATACTGGCTCATCTCCGAGGCCAGGGATAGCAACTCATCGGCCTGGGCCGGGGGCATATATGGCAGGTAATCTTCCAAGGAAACGGGTGGGTATTCCAGCTTGAGATACATCGATTCAGTCCCTATTCCAAATTAAACGCCCCGAAGGCCGGGGCGCTGTTGCGGCATGCCGTCTGGGGCGCATACGCCCTGGTACCTAATATCATTTCACCGAAACGGTGATTACTGCAAGACCCTGCCGCCTCATTGGCGGCCGATTCGCATTTTTGTCGGGTGCTCATTCCGCCATTGGACCGGTGGCGACAAGTGAGAAAACGCACGCTACTCCACTGTTACGGACTTGGCCAGGTTGCGTGGCTGGTCTACGTCGCAGCCCCTCAGCAGGGCTATATGGTACGACAGCAGTTGCAGGGGCACGGTGGTGATCAGCGGGAGGAGCATCTCGGATGCCTCCGGGATGAACAGGGGATAATCGACCTCCGAGGCGCCATCATGGTCCCCCTCGGTCAGCACGGCCACGACAACACCGCCGCGCGCCTTAACCTCCTTGATGTTGCTGAGGGTCTTGTCGCGCAGCCCATCCCGGGGAGCGAGGACCACGGTACACATTGACGGATCGATGAGAGCGATGGGCCCGTGCTTCATCTCTCCCGCCGGGTAGCCCTCGGCGTGGATGTAGCTGATCTCTTTCAGCTTCAGTGCGCCCTCGGAGGCGATGGCCGCGTTGGCCCCGCGACCCAGGAACAGGAAATTGCTGTAATTTCCCACCTTTCGAGCCAGCTCACGATAGATGTCGGACCCAGCCAGCACCTCTCCGATGAGGCCGGGCCCCCGGGCCAGTTGGTCCACAAGGTAGCGGGTGGCGACGGCGTCCAGATGGCCCCGCACCTGCCCGAGATAAGTGGCCAGCAGTTGCAGGATGGTCAGTGAGGACACGAAGGTCTTGGTGCTCGCCACCCCAACCTCGAGACCCGCTCGCATGTACAGGGCCCCGTGAGCGATGCGGGCAGCCTGGCTCTCCTCGGCGTTGCAGATTGTGACCAGCGTTGCTCCTTTTTCGCGGGCCAGGTGCATGGCGGCGATGGTGTCGGCAGTCTCCCCGGACTGCCCGATGGACACCACCAGGGTTCGGGGTCCGATGATCGGATCACGGTACCGGAACTCCGAGGCGCTCTCGGCCTCTGCGGAAACCCCTGCCAACCTCTCCATGTATTGCCGACCCACCTGCGCAGCGTGCAGGCTGGTGCCGCAGCCGATGAGCACCACCCGGTCCAGCTGCCTGATGGCGGCCGGAGAAAGCGGGAAATCGGGCAGGGTGACGAGCCCGGCGGCAAAGTCGGCACGGTCGCGCAGGGCCGCAGTCATCGCCTGGGGCTGGTCCATGATTTCCTTGAGCATGAAGTGGCGGTACCCGCCCTTGTCCACCAGCACGTCATCCCTAGAGACCTGCCGATGCTCCTTCACTATGGGACGTCCCGAGAGGTCGCAGTACCGCACTCCCTCCCGGCTGACCACAGCCATCTCGCCACCTTCTAGGAAGCCAACATGGCGCGCACTCTGGTCCTGCTCCAGAACGGGCAGAATGGCCGGCAGATCGCTGGCAACGATGCCCTGTCCCCGTCCCTGTTCATCCATATTGTGGGCCACGACGATGCCGCCGGCAAAACCGAGTCGGAGAGCGCAGATCGGGCCATCCTCTCCCTGAAGCGTGGCGGTGATCGCGGATGAACCCTGCACCATGCTCCCCATCCGAAGGAACGCTTCCTCGAAGCTGAGACCCAGCGACATTCCCTCCTCGACCAGGTGGGAGAGGGCTTCGGTGTCGGTCTCCGACCTGAAAATATGTCCCGCGGCCGTGAGCCGTTGCTTGAGTTCCAGGTAGTTCTCGACGATGCCGTTGTGGACCAGCGCCACCCGGTGGCTGCAATCCGTATGGGGATGAGCGTTGTCGTGGGACGGGGCTCCGTGGGTGGCCCAGCGGGTGTGTCCCAGTCCCAGGGAACCGCGCGGCGCGACTCCATTGATGGTGGCGGCCAGTCCGCTGACCTTGCCGACCGTCTTTCGCAGGTGCATGGCGCCGGTATCGTCGACGACGGCGATCCCGGCGCTGTCGTAGCCCCGGTACTCCAGTCGTTTCAGGCCTTCATAAATGATGGGCCAGGCTTCATCCTGCCCCACGTACGCAACAATGCCGCACACGGCGATCCCCTGTATGGTAAGGATTTGGGACGAGGCTTATCTATCCGGAAGACGCGCCGAAAGCTCGGGCATCGTCGTGTTCGCGGGCGGGTTGCCCACTTTGTCTATCGGATTCCTGAAGTGGTGCAGCAGGATGGCGGAGGCGTTTTCCATGGTGAAACTGCCGGCCAGTCCCCTGCGGTCGATGTGGGCGATGAGTCCCAGGGCCATTTCGTGGCTCCGCACGACCGGCTCGCGGTTGCCGAAAGTCAGGGTGTCAGTACCGCGGCAGTAATCAACCAACAGCTCCGGGTATTTCTCGACTTCGGACATATCGCCCCGCTCCAGCACAGGCATCAGGATTTTGAAGGCGTCAAACCAGTAGATACCGACAAGTTTCTCGCCAGCCTTATAGAAGCTGGAGATGTTAGGTTTCAGGGTTACAACCTTAGCGCCGCTTTCGGAAGGACCTGTTCGTATCCACATGGACAGGAGATCTCCCACAGCGGAGAAGTCTATGTCCAGTTCCATCACGTTCCCCACAGTCTTTCTCCTCGATCGGTCGTATCCCTGTATGCGGACAAGACCTGCAACCCTGTGGCCTCCTCCGCAATAACCACGACCAGCCACCAATTGCCTTGATCCGATTCTAATATACTCCTCCAGTAGACAGTTCGGTTCCCCTCGGGAGCTTGAACATGGTCCGGCGCAATTAACGCCTCGATGATTCGTTCATCGGTTGCCTCGAGATGTGCGCCCTTGGTCCTGTTGTCCAGGAAATGCCGGGTGAACAGGTAGAACTGGCCATTCGCCACAATTCCCTGTCTGTACTGTTCTTCCAATTGTTCAGACCTGACCTCGCTCCGACAGCTCCTTGGCCAGGTTTCTGGCGAATTCCTCGATGGTCGATTGCGCCTTCCTGCGTATCACGGGTTGTCCCAGCTCTCCCAGTCGCCCCATGAATGTGGTGTCGGTCTCGATTACCAGCTGAGTCTCCGCAGCCGATATCCCGATCATCCGGACCAGCATCTCGGTCTTGACGCCACCGCCAATGCGCCGGTCGCTGGCCTCCACCACGTACCGGGCGCGGCCTTCACCCTCGTTCTGCTCTTCGACACTGACCGTCCCGGACAGGTTGATGCTCATCGGGCCGACCCGGGCTTTCAGCGTGCCCCGGTAGCGTCCCTCCCCGTCGGAGGCAACCTCCACGACACCGGGAACGCACCTTGCGGCTGTGGCTACGTCCATCAGGTAATTCCACGTGCGCTCGTGACTGGCGGGGACCACGCAACTGTTTTCCAGCTTCACTGCCCTGCTGCTCCCTGGCCTTCCCCGGACGCCACGGCCTGAGCCAGGGCCCTGCGGGTGAATACCCCGGCCATCTCCCGTTTGTAGTCGGCGGAGCCACGGAAGTCGTCCAGCGGGTCCACTGCGTCAGGCACGGTGTCGGCGACGGCGCGCATGACCTCGTCGGTGAGCGCCTGGTTGGTCAGCATCTCCTCCGCCGCACGGGCCCGGATGGGAGTCGTGCCTGCCGCGCCCAGCACTATGCGAGCGTTCCGGCAGACCTTGTCGTCATCAAGGGAGAGGACGGCGGCCACTGAGACCGTGGCGTAATCGTCGGCGGTCCGGGGCAGGAATTTCAGGTATGCCCCGCAGGCATTCGGCGCCGGGACCGGCACGGTCAGCGATGTCAGCACCTCCCCGGACCGAACGTCGGTCTCGTAGTAGTCGATAGACAAGTCCTCAACTGCGCAAATCCGCTGTCCGTTGGCGGAGGTAAGCTCCACCGATGCGTTCAGCGCAATGAGGGCGGGTGGCGGGTCCTGGTTCGGGTCCCCGTTGACCAGCGCGCCACCGACGGTGGCCATGCTGCGGATGCGCCGGGTGGCCACCGTGCTGACCGTATCGGCCAGCAGGGGGATTCGATTCCGGAGCAGAGGGCTGTCCTCCAGTTGCTTGAGGGTGCAAAGCGCCCCGATGCGCAACGCACCGTCCGTCTCCTCGATCGTACCCAGCCCGTCTGCCCCTGCCAGCCGCCGCAGCCCGATGACGTGGCCCGGTTGCGCGAAACGCTGCTTCATCTGCAACACCAGCGCCGTGCCGCCCGCGATCAGGCGCGCATCGTCGCCGTGTCGCTCCAGCAGGTTCAGGGCGGCTTCCAGAGAGGAGGGGCTATGAAACTCGAAATCGATCACCGGCGACAGATCACCGGGCCTGGCTGCTGGACCGGGCGGCAGCCAGCACGGAGTTCAGGATTCCGTAGTAGCCGGTGCAGCGACAGAGGTTGCCCATCATCCAGTCCCTGATCTCTGCCTCGGAGGGCTGAGGGTTGTGGTCCAGCAGCGCCTTGGCGGCCACGATCTGTCCCGGTGTGCAGATGCCGCACTGGAACCCGCCGTGGTCGATGAACGCCTGCTGCACCGGGTGCAACTCGCCTCCGTCGGCGACGCCCTCAATGGTCGTGATCTCAGTGCCCTGAACGGAAACGGCCAACGTGATGCAGGAGGCGTGAAGCTCGCCATCGACCAGCACGGTGCAGGCGCCGCAGACGCCCACGCCGCAACCCTCCTTTGAGCCGGTCAATCCAAGCTCGTTGCGCAGGAAGTCGAGCAGCAGACGGCTGTTGGGGGCCTCAGCCTCCCGCTCGACTCCGTTGATTCTCAGCTTTACCATCGCCCACACAATACCGTTATGTGGGAATAGCGTCAACTGAAAATGGCTTCCGTTGATATACTTGGCGAGTCGTTAAAATTTGTCCCGAAAAATAGATGGCAATCCATTTCAGGAGGAGTCATGCAAGACCGCAATGGCAACGCCCCGACGCAGCACATTGGCAGCACGGTCCTGGTGGTGACAATGGACGTGGATCCCGAGGACGAGGCTGAA
This sequence comes from Dehalococcoidia bacterium, assembly GCA_965207865.1. Lineage (GTDB taxonomy): Bacteria > Chloroflexota > Dehalococcoidia > Lucifugimonadales > UBA3495 > VXOI01. The sequence continues at coordinate 829,828 of CBDBNP010000008.1, read as the reverse complement.
TTCAACAAGTGGTACAACGAGCAGCACCTGCCGGAACGAATGGAGATCCCGGGGTACGTCAGCGCCCGCCGGTTCAAGTTAGAGGAAGGCGAGGGCGCGCTGAAGTACCTGTGCATCTGGGAACTGGAGGACGGCAGCCCCCTGCAGAGTCAGATGTACAAGGAGCAGCAAGCCGACCCCACCGCCCTGTACCAGCGGGTCAACAAGACCATCAAGGCGCGCACCCGGGGCCTCTACCGCCAGATCTTCCCCGAAACCGGCGCCTTCGAGGACCGCTCGGGGTTCCACCCCCGCCACCAGGAGGTTTCGGCGTAGCATTGGACAATACCGAAAGTTGACCGAGATTGTCCGGAAAGATACATCCGGAACAGCGCACAGGGCGTAATATTGGTGTGTTAAGCTATTACGCGGTCGGGACGACCTTCTGAATAAGGGTCCTTTCGACCGCTGGTAGTAGTAGAAAACCTCCATCGGGGTTCTGCCTCAACAAATGTTTGGACAGCCAGCGAGCTTCCTCTCCTCAGTGGGAGACGCACTCACAAATTGGATCACCCTAGTGGTATTCATGGCAGCCCTTGGCGTGGCAGCGGGGCTGCTAATTTTCGTTTACGTTTTTCCGGGGCAGCCCAAGATCGGCGTAATCGAAATCCCGTATACCGTCATTAGCGATAATTCAGCCTATGCCATTGGTGAGTACCTCAACTACGCCCGCGAGGACGACTCCATCAAGGCCGTGGTGATCAAGATCACCAGCCCCGGCGGGGGCGCCGCCGCCAGCGAGCGCCTCTACATCGATACCGCAAGCTTGGCGGAGGAAAAGCCGGTTGTCCTGGTGATGAACTGGCTGGTCGCCAGTGGCGGCTATTTCATGGCCATGGGCGCAACTCACACCTTTGCCCAAACCTCGTCACTGGTGGGTAACGTGGGTGTGGTCGCCTTTTCCGATCCCCTGGTCCCTTCGCTCAGTGGGGAATCGCTGTTGACCACCGGGCCCTACAAATCGCCCGGCTTTTCCCGTGAGCAGTGGCTTGAAAGCCTGGAGGACCTCAAGAACTCATTCGCCCAGGTCGTCATCGCTGAGCGCGGCGACAAGCTTCGGCTTTCTCGGGAGGAACTGACCGAGGGACGCCTCTATTCGGGAGTCGAGGCCGTCAGGCTGGGGTTGGCCGACGAACTGGGAGGCAACAGGGACGCATACGAAAAGGCAGCCGAACTGGCGGGGATTTCCGGTTATGACTTCGTGGACGTCAATTACGAGGTAGTAAAGCAGTATTACAGGGACCTGCAGGACTTGTTCGCGATTTCACCGGAGGAGGGTGGCACTCTGGATGCCCTCGCCCTCCTGGAGCAGGACCGTACGGGCGACGACCTGGATATCGACGGCTCCCCTGCTGCGACCAGCGCCAGTCAGGCAAGGCTGGATACCCTGAAAGGCCTGATGCTCTACGGCAGGCTGGGTATCCAGGAGGAAGACCCCCTGCCGGATTTCCCGGTCGAATTGAACCACCCCAACTTCTACTATCTGTACGTCGGTAATGCTCCCTAAACTTGCGACAATCGTCCTGCTGCCCCTGTTTGGAGTGATCGCCTTCCTGGTGGCGTATTTCGTTTTCTACAGCGGAAGCGGGTACGATGCGCCTCCGCCCGTCAACCTGTCCCTTGAGCAGTTGGACGCAACCTCGCTGACTCCGCACGTTTCCGACGAGCCTCCGCCGAGCCGGCTGAGCCAGGGTCTCCTGGTGGTCGACGCCCAGCATGCCAACTCGTTCTCTGAACGGGAGCTGGTTGGATTCGCCTCCCGTGTGGCAGACCGCGGTTACGATGTGGAAATCGCGGGAAACTTCGCTATCAGGCTTGATCCCTCGCAGGCCAACCAGCGCTACCAGTTATTGGCAGAAAAGCTGCGGCGGGCCGACAGTTTTGCCGTCATTCTGCCGAGGGTCGCCTTCAACGAAAGAGAGGCAGCCCTGGTGGAGCAGTTCGTACAGAAGGGCGGGAAGCTGCTGCTGATTTCCGACCCGGGGCGGCCACAGAAAATCGACGGACTGGCCAAGCGGTTCGGGGTGGACTTCCAGCCCGACTATCTCTACAACACTGCGGAAAATGACGCCAATTTCAAGCGTATCCTGGTCAAAGACTTCCAGCCCGATCAGCTCACGGCAGGCGTCGAGAGCATTACCCTCGATTATGCCGGTTCGGTGGAATCGTCCGGCGGCGGGTTGGCTTTCGTCAGCCCCGGCACCAAGTCATCGCTGCTGGACCAGGTTGGAGACTTCTCGCCAATCGCCTGGGGCGACAGCCGAAACGTCCTGGCCATCGCCGATTTCACCTTCCTAGTCCCGACCAACGATTCCCTGCTGGACAACGGCAGGCTGGCCTCCAATATTGCCGACTATCTAACCGACAGCCAGAGAGAGTATTTCCTTTCCGACTTTCCCTATTTCTACAGCGCGAGCCAGGATGAGGGTGTCGACATCCTGATAGGAAACTCAGGTCTGCTGAACGCTGGCTTGGAGGCAAAGTCCGGGCTGGCGGCCTATGGGGTCTCCTCGCAGGTGGTCGCGGCTGAGGACGTGAGCAGGAGCACCGTTTTCCTGGGCCTGTACGAGGACGCAGCCCAGGTGGGCCAGTACCTCCAGGTCGCTGGAATCCGCGTCGACGATACCATAGGCACCCCCTTTGCCCCTGAGCTGGAGCTACAGGACACGGCGATAACCCTGCTGGATCTGGACCAGGGCCGTGGAGTGCTGATCCTGCTCGCGGACACCCCCGAGACCCTGTCGGCCGCCACCGCCCGTCTGCTCTCCGGAGAATTCAGGTCAGACCTGGTGAGTGATTTTGTTGCGATTCGCAAGTTCGAAGGAATGGGCCAGCCTGCCCAGTAAGCTATGAAGTTTCGATCTCTGATCCGTTTGTTTGTGCCCGTACTTCTGCTCCTGACTGTGGCCGTCGTTGCCTGCACTCAGGATGATAGCCAGCAGTCCACGCCCGTGCCATTGCCCTCCGCCGCACCCACCGAGGCTCCAACGCCCCTGACCAGCGACGAACGGGCGGCCATAGATGAGTTCGAGGCCCAGCTCCAGTCAATCGACGTCGAGTGGCAGGAGTTCTACGACGATTTCGACGCATGGCGCGCAGGCCTGGTCGAGTGTCACCCCAGCACTGCGCGCGAGGCACTGCGAGGACTGGCAGGGTCTTTTGGTGCCGTGGCGGAACAGGCGGGGGCCTTGCCCCGGGCCTCCAGCACCTCTGACCTGGCCGATCTCGTTATTGCCGCAACTGACACTGAGGAAACGGCCCTTCGCCAGCTCCGCGACCGCTGGAGGGCAGGCAATATCACCCTGTTCGAGATGGTCGAACAGCGGCGAACTGAGTCCGCTCTGGCTCACAATTCCGCCGCAGATATGTCACTCTCCAAGCAGCAGGAACTGCAGGACGGGCCGACTCTCGACCAGATCGATGAAATGGAGGCTTTCTCCGAGACCTTCGACGCCATAGCCGACGATTGGGATGACTTCCACGACGCCTACGCCGCCTTCGCCAAGCGGGAGAGCAAGCTCGAAATGGGCGACAGGACCCTGGGCTACGAGGCGCTCGTGAGCCAGCTTGATGCCATAATGACGGCCATCGATGAGCTGGAGCCCAGCGAAATCAACGAGGACATCGTTGACGCACTGCAGGAGGCGGCCGAAGACGAAGTCGCGGCTCTTCAGTTTCTCGCGGATTTCCCGCCCGAGCTGACGGACGAGGAGTCAGAGGCCCAGGACGAGGGTGCCTCTGAGGCGTCGCCGGCAACGGCCCCGTCGACCGCATCCACTGCTCCCAGAGGTGCATCGCAGGTGAATCCAACGGCGGCCCAGGCAACACAGCCAAGTGCGCCAACTCCTGCAGAATCTCCCGCAAATCAAGCTGAGGGGGCTGCGACGCCAACGCCACCCACGGCAGTGCCCGCTACCCGCCCGACGCCCAGCGCTCCGCCGTCCGGGTCTGAAACAAAGTCGGCTCCGCAGTCCCCAATAGGCGAGCTCAAGGCCGCCATATCGGAGACGCAAGCGCTCCTGGTGGAGATGGAACAGTCCATCGACGACATAGTCAACGACAAGTCAGCCAAGAGCCTGGAGGAACTGGCCGCGTTTGACACACAGCTAGAGTTGTTCATCGAGGAGTGGGAGCAGTTCTACGAGGCCTACAACGAATGGAGGTCCTCAGACGGAGGATGCGATAGCGTTGAGGTGGGCAATATACTGGCCGGATACAGCCAGGAGGCCGCCGGGTTGGCCCGGATGGTTGATGACTTGCCCCAGTCCGGTCTCCTCCTGCCCGTCTTCACACTGACCGTGGAGGCCGCTGAGCGAGAATCAGGCGCCATCCGCACACTGGCGAGCAACTGGAGTCCATTTGCCATCGACTCGTTCAAGGCAGTGGACGACGAGCGGGTGAACGCGCGCAGGCTGCGTCGGCAGGCCAGCATCGCTCTGGAGGATCTGAACAGCCGCCCCTGAGCTCTCCGTTGGCTCCACTAGTGGAACAACTGCTTTGAAATGATGGGCACAACGAGGGCAACCACAAGGGTTGCCCCTACCAGTCAGAGGCAGTCCCGTAGGGGCGCCCCTTGTGGGCGCCCTGATCGCTTCAGCCAAGGCTACCCATGACTACAAAGATTTCGCACTACTAGATTCCGCGACTCCTCGCACGAATCCGTCAAGAAATCCGTTCGTGGCAATTCTGTCCAGCCACGAACGGATTGTGTTTCCGGTGCCTGTTTCCCGGTCAGCAAAGAGCCGTGGTGCAGGCAGGTGCCTAACCAGCGATGATCATCTCGTCGGTGTTGATCAGCGGGGACAGCAGCCTGGGACCGTTGGTGGTCACCAGCACCATATCCTGCAGGTGCCAGTAGCCGATGTGGGGCTCCAGCGCCACCACCATTCCCTCCTCCAGCACCCGGTCGCTTGACGGCACCATGTAAGGCTCCTGCTGGTGCCACCAAGCTCCCACCCCGTGTCCCGCCAGCGACACGTTTCCTTGGAATCCGGCGGCGTGGAATCTGTCGTTGGCGTAGTGGTAGATTTCGGCGGTCCTGGCGCCGGGGACACACCGCTCTATGGTGCCCCGGTAGATGTCGAGAGTCACCTGGTACGCCCGCTTCTGCTCGTCCGACGGTGTGCCCACGCAGACGCTGCGCGACTGGTGCCCCGGATACCCGTTGAGGTAGGACACATAGTCGTTGCGGATGATGTCTCCGGCCTCGAAGGCCATGTCGCTCTCGCCGCCGTAGGCCACCGTGTTCCGGCTGGAGTTCAGGATGCCGTGGGCCCAGTTGGCGCCGCGCCGGATACAGCTCTCGAGGATGCGACTGTGCACGAGGCGTTCGGTGTCTCCCGGCCTCACGGTTGGCAGCACCTCGAGGTAGGCCTCGTCCAGCAGCTTGGCCCCCGCCTCAAGCGCCGCGACCTCCTCGGGCGTCTTGATCCAGCGCACCCGGTCCATCAGCTCGGTGCTGTCGACTATTCGGGCATTGGGCAGGAGTGCCTGGATTTCTTCCCAACGGTTGGCACTGACGTAGCTCTTCTCGAAACCGATGGTCTCCCCGGACAAGCCTAGCTGCCCCAGCACATCGGCGGCCCGTTGATAGGGAGACTCGGCGTAGTCGTCGTACACCTCGACCCGTTCCAGCCAGGAGTCGCGGCGGGCCAGCGGAGCGGCGTAGGTGTTCAGCACCAGGACGGGTTCCCCATGGCGGGGCCAGACCAGCAGCACCTCCCGAGGCGAGTCGGGGAATTCCAGGTGGCGGGCCAGGGTACCCGGATAGGCGAACCCGGCCAGGTAGGTGAAGTTCTTCCCCGACCGGGCGACAACGGCCGACACGCCCTCCTCATCCATCAGGCGATGCAGCCGCTCAACATTGGCGATGATCTTGCCGTGGGCGTTGGCCATGGTCGTTCCTCCGAATTAGATGCGTTGAAACTCAGCATCAGTCCAGCAACTGTCCGTTGTCAAATAGGCTATTGGTAAAGCAACGCAGACGGATTCTTGGTTCGATTGGACAAGCCTCGTCGTAGGCATTGGCGGCCTGATAGCGAGTACCTTTGGATTGTGGTTTGCATTCTTGGCGCACCAGTCCGCACAATTGGCAGAACGCGCTGCTGCTTCAGCCGAATGTGCGCCAGAAAGGGCGAGTGAAGAAACCCGACGGGCCGTCAGCCGAAGTCGCCGCCATTGACACTTTCCAGTTGACGACGACGCCCTACACCGGCCCGGACGTGACCATGTCCGTGGGCGATACCGCGAATGAGGGCCAGCCGGTCACCATCACGGCCGAACGGACCGTTGGCACAGAGGGGAACACCGAAGTCATACTTGAGATACAGGACACGGGGCGCGAAGGGGTAATACATATAGTGGCATTTTTGGGCCGGGTGAGACATTCACTACGACCACATACACCCCGCCAGACGACGAATGCACAACCAACCGCAGATTCACCAGACGAATCGGCGATGTGGGGCGGTCGGGTCAGTATGACGGCATGAATGATACCTTTCACACTACAATTTTGCCGTAGACGTCACTGACAAGGAGGGGTAACCGCTGAGTATGGTCAGCAGTTCGCCCATGCAGGTGGTCAGCGCCAGTTTCTTGGACCTTCCCTCTGCCTGCTACAGCTGGTAGAGGCTACGGATCACCGGGTTGTGGTGGTTACCCAATAGTGCACCCATGTAGAGCACGGCCCCCACTCTGGTGCGCCCGTCGGAAACTGTCCCCCTGCCCCGAATGGTCCCGCTGCTCGGGTTTATGGGAGCCACTCCCAGAAGTGCTCCCTTTGACAGGCTCAGAATTGCGGCCCAGCTTTCCAAGCTCCACCGCGCCCGACGGCATCACCACCTGGAGCCTGAGGGCCATGGGAATGTTGCCTGAACACGTCCTAGGCGGTGCCGAGGCCGTGTTGGTGCTGTTCGTCGGAGATGCGGATCAACTGCCCTCCCTTGAACCCGGCAATTTTCTTAGGGACATCCTCCTTGTTCAGGACACAGGTGGGCAGTTGGCTTGCTCGGGATCTGATTATCTAGGTGCCTCCTACGCTCCTGACGAAGGACTTGTCGCCATGGCTTCCGGCGGCTATCAAGCCTACGGGTTGAGGAACGACCGAACCGCCGTATGAGGGGGCAGAACCGGGTGAAAGCCAAGGCAGCGGGCCGGATACCTGGCTACGATCAGCGCCTGGTATCCAGCCCGGCGCGTGGCTTGCGTGAACGCGTCCATGGTGGCTCTATTGGCAAAGCACCGGCGCCCTTCTGGACCACATGCGCCCCTCCATGAGTTCACCGTTGTCGTCGAGGGGACGCACCCTGTAGGTGTAATCGACCCCTGACCGGCGTGAGATGTCGGTCCAGTCCCAGTATTCATCGTTGAAGGTTTGGAGCGCATCGGATTCCCCGCCCAGGAAATCGAAACGGGTGGTGATCCATCCTTCGTTGTTTAAGTGCCTTCGTTCGACGCGCCATCCGTATGGCGGGGGTTCGTCTTCGAATTTGATGGCGACGTGCCAGAAGATGAATATCCCGTTCGGTTTGCACATCGGCACGGATATTCCCGGCTTTTCTGTGTAGTCAGTGAGTATACGCTCGGTGAGAGACACCACCGTTTCGTTGATGGGCCCCTCGGTAACCCCGGGCGGCAGCATTGAGCCGAAGGACAGCTTCACGCTCTCTCCACCGTCATCGATGTTATCGTGGGTGGCAACGAATGAGATGGTCTGGGTGGTTTCGCCCGGGTCGAACGTCACGCTCTGCGGCACGCCCGAGTAATCCTCGCCGGTGGCGCCGTCCTGGTCAGTGGCGGTGATGGGGATGACCACCGTCCGCTCGGGGTCGTCGCTCAGGGCCAACGTCACTCCCTGGATGCCTCCCTCGGCTACCGTGTAAGCGTTCTGCCCGAACTGCACCGTCACCGGTGATCCGTCGTTGTCCTTGATGGTCACCACGTAGTGGTTGGGGCATTCGGCGACGCACGGTTCGCCTTCCGGATCGAGCAGTATGACCTCTGTAGAAAGGTTCGGCGCCCGGCCGAGAGTAACGTGGAATTGTTCGTCACCCTCGTAGGTGTCGTCATCCAGGATCGTGATGGACACCGTTTTACGTCCGGCCAGCGAGCCGTTTTCCTCCTGGAAGTCTGAAGGTGCAAACCGGAGAATGTCAGAAAGGGCGCCGTAGTCGGCGGCATCATCATCGTTCCCGGAGGTAGCCTGCCCGGCCAGGGCCTGTACGGTCACGCTGAAGGTGCTGACCTGGGAAACGCTATGGTGCGCGCGAGCAACCAGCGCGATCTCCAGCGTGCCGGCGTCTTCGTCGACGGTGTAGGTGGGATGCTCTATCGTAACCGTGACCGGGTAGTCGTTGTCTATGATGGTCACCACGTAGGGGTTGGAGCACGCTGTGTCCCATCTGTCGCCTTTAGAGTCAAGACGTGCGATCTCCTCCGATGAACCCGGCGCCTCTCTCAGGTGAATGTGGAAATATTCATCGCCTTCGATCACGTCGTCGTCGAGGATCGTGAGTGACACCGTTTTGCGTCCGACCAGCGACCCGTTTTCCTGCTGGAAGTCAGCAGGCAAGAACCGGGGGATCGCGGACAGGGCGACGTAATCGCCGGGATCTTCGTCATTCATAGGTGTGGCTGTAACGGGCTGGGACTGTACGGACACGTCAAACTCGCCGATCCGGGTGACGCCGGAGTGTGCCCGTGCTAACAGCGTAATTTCCAGCGTGCCGATGTTTTCGTCAACGGTGTAGGCGGGATGCTCTATCGTCACCGTGACCGCCGGCCCCTCCTGGGAGATCACCAGCATCCGGGCTATGGCGCCGCTGGTGTCATAGCCGGTTACCGGGTCCACCGTTGCGGTCATCTCGCCGCTCCGGGTCACGCTGGACGAAAAGCTCGAAGGGGAAAGGCTGAGAATGGTTTCCGCATCGCCGGCTGCGAAGGTTGCCGTGCGGTCGGCATCGGACAGCCAGGCTCGTTCCTGAGTGAAGATGATGGTCACGTCCAGGCTGTCGGCGGTGTCCCCCTCGCGCGTTAGCGTCAAGGACACCCGCCCCAGGCCGGCGGTGTATTCGGCGGTGTTGGCCGCCATGGAGATGTCGGGCACCGCCGGACCGGCTGGGCGGGACAGGAAGAGGTGGTAGGTTTGAGTCGTCACCTCATCTGAGGCCAGTACCCTCAGCGAGGCGGTGGTTATAGCGCCCTCGGTAAGGTCAGCGGACGTGGACACCCTGTCACCGGGAGGGTCCAGGCTCAACGTTTCATCTCCAACGCTCGTCTGGTCGATGCCGGCACCGGGCTGGGTCACTGATGCGCTCACCCAAACCCTTTCAGAGTTAACCGTCGCTGTGTAGTGCGTGGTGTCCGGGTCAAATGTCGGGGCCAGCGTTACCGGTTCGCCATTCACCGTGACGTCGAAACTGCTGAGGCTCGCGTCCTGCTCGGGCGCCACCTGCTGAGCCGCATGGTCGTTTTGCCGGAGCGGGTCGGTGCCGTTTTCGGGCATTGGATTGGCCGATGCTCCGCCGACAGTGGAGAACAGGATGGCCAGGACCAACAGGCAAGCAGACAGTGTGATGAGTTTGATTGGTATGTTTCTCATTTCCTGGAATGAATTATGCGGTCTCATCTTTGTCCCCTGCCTGTCTGGACCAAGTTATGGTGGATCGCCTACGCCATGGGTATGGAGGATGGTGTTGGCGAGTTGAGTTGGTGGATCAAGAATCCTGTTGTATTGTTAATTTGGATATATTGTATTACTGTATTACTTGCATAGCGGATTTTCGCTGAGACCATTGGTCAAGGGCGTGAATACTTCGCTTAAACCGTCATTGCGAGCGAAGCGTGGCTATCTCGTTGGGGCAAAGAACCCTGCTTCGGGAACGACACACTCACAACACCAGAGCCTGCTGCTCCCGGCTGAGGCCGTGTGGAAGAATCGGGTCAACGTCTCTTACCGGGACTTCTACGCGTCCGAGTTTCTAGTGAGCTCTGCGGCCCAGGCCGGGTCGATGCGTCCACTTATCAACGACAGCCTGAAACGCAAGCAGCCTGCCGGGTACTGGTTGAACACCGGTGACGCCTACGACTTCCTGGAAAACCAGGCAGTCGGCTACAACAGGCCGTGTTCGGCGTGCTGGTGCTCCTTGTTGGACCCGTCAGAGTGCAAAGGCCAGACCCGGCATACGCCTTAGGCCCAGACGCTGCACCGGCTGCTGGAGTTCAAGCCCGGGGAGGGCCGGTACGGACGAGACGCCGAGCGGCCCCTGGACGTCGATGCCGCGGTGGTCGACGAGACCTCAATGCTGGACATCGTGCTCTGCCACCACCTGCTGCAGGCCGTGCCCCGCCACGCCTCGGTGTTGTTCGTCGGAGATGCGGACCAGCTGCCCTCCGTGGGGCCCGGCAAGTTCCTTGGGGACATCCTCGAGTCCGGAGTTGTGCCTTCCCTCCGCCTGGAGCGGATTTTCCGACAAGGGGACCGCAGCGGCATTGTCGAGGCGGCCCACCGGGTCAACCGGGGCCCCCTGCCTTTTCTCGGCTCCAGCGGCCCCCAGGGGGACTTCTACTTCGTCGAGGCCGATGACCCGGAGGCCGCCGCCAATGCCGTCGTGCGCCTCTGTGCAGAGCGGATCCCGGCGCGGTTCGGATTGAATCCCCTGAGGGACGTCCACGTGCTGTGCCCCATGAACCGGGGGGCCGTGGGCGTCCATCAGCTCAACGACAGGCTCCAGGAGGCAATCAACCCGGCGGGGACCGAGGTAACACGCTTCGGACGGACATTCCGGGTGGGCGACCGCGTGCTCCAGACGGTCAACAACTACGACAAGGATGTGTTCAACGGCGACCTGGGCTGGGTGACCGGCGTGGACCTCGCCGCCGGCCGGATCGCTGTCAGGTTCGAGGAAACCGGCGTGGACTACGATTTCTCGGAACTGGACGAGCTGCAGCCCGCCTTCGCAATGACGGTGCACCGGGCCCAGGGCAGCGAATTTCCCGCGGTGGTGGTTCCGCTTCTGACGCAGCACTACCCGATGCTGCAGCGCAACCTGCTGTACACCGCCATCACCAGGGGGAGGAGGCTGGTCGTGGTTGTCGGGAACCGGAAGGCGTTGGCCATGGCGGTGCGCAACGACCGCCCCAGGGAGCGCAACTCGATGCTCGAGGCCCGGCTTTCGAGGGCGGGGACATGAGGCGGGGCGGCACTCCATGTTTAACGCCAGGGTCTCGCCACCCCCGGCACGTTCTTCATCGGCCTGCTGAGTCACAGTCCGGGCCGAATCCCGGTCCGCCGGCTGCACAAGGGCGGGCAACAGTCGACAAGCCCACACCGTTGAGGTCGCCCTACAGACGCTCCAGCAACTTGGCAATCTGATCGGTGTGGTTCATGTCGGGTTCCCATTCGCAGATCACGCCGTGTTCGTCGATCACAACTGCGGGCCTTTTCCCATCTGACGAGTCTTTGACGTACCTCTCTCCACCTGGAGCGGACATGCCCAACTCGATGCCTACTCGTCGATCAGGGTCGTTCAGGACCGCGAAAGGAAGCTGCTCTTTCTCGACCCACTGGCGCGCAGCTTCCAAGCTCCCGTCATGGATTCCGAACAGCACGACGTTCTTCTCACTGAACTTGGCAGCATGCTCTCGGTACCCAAGAGCCATGCGGGTTCAATTACCACCTCCAGGATTCGTGAAGAAGTACAGCAGAACCTTTTGTCCGCGAAGGCTGCCAAGGGATATCGTCTGTCCATCGCTTGACTGAAGGGTGAAATCGGAAATCGCCTTCCCGATGTAAGTTTCCATGATTGCCGTCCTTTCCGGTGAGACTTGATGTAACCGACGCACGTGGGAGGACCGTTACCCATGTAGTTGCCGGGCTGCGAGAAGCCTGGCACTGCGTCAAGGATGAAGTGTCAGGATACAAAAGGCTAAGTTCGGCTCTGGCGTATTCGGAGGTGAATCGCCCATTGCCGGTGATTACCGTCGCATTGTGCTACGTCCCGCAGATGCTGATGTTCCTCTACGGCGGCCCCTCACTGGGATCTCTGCCTTTGAGGCAAGCACCACCCAGCACGCTGTACTGGATCTCTGCCATGTTCAGCCGGAGGAGCCGATGCGGTACTTGCCTGTGCCGCACACGGTGCAGACAGCGCGAAGTGCCGGGCGGCCATTCTTCATGGTCACCTGTTCAACATCCCTCGAGCCGGTCTTGGCTCGGCACTTCAAGCAGTAGATTTCTACGGATCCGGGCGGTGTGGCCATAATCAAAGGCTCCTGTTCCGGAGGCTGCCAGCATTATAGCCAAAAGAAATCATCCCGCAGGATGTGGCTACAGGACCGGCCAGACCGGCCGGTCATTGCACTCTGAAATTGCCAGAATTCTCCCGGGAACTGGGGCTGGCGCGGATGGACTAGATAACCCTGTCTCCCTGCCATGGCAGGGGTTGGCTATCCGGCTCACCCGCCGCCCAGGGCAGCGGGGTCAAGATCACACGCCAACGGGGAGTTTCCTTGAACGCCTCGACAAGGAGTCCCTCAAGAGGAATATCGATGTCGATATCGTCGAATTCGAAGTTGAAGGCGGCCTTTACGTGGGCCGGGCAGACGAGGCCCGCCGTGGCGTTGTTCTCCCGTCCCACCCGCCTCAGTTCCTCGCGCTCGGCGAGGGTCATCCTCCGCTGGTAGTGGCAGCCAGCGATGGCGCATTTGAACGACACTTTTCTGGCCATTTCACCAATATTACAACGAACGGGCAAGGAGACAGTTCGGACGTGCGCGCGAGGTGTTCAGCTTCAACCTTTATCTTGGCTGCGGGGCGGGGATTTCCCCGCCCCAGGTAGTTATGACCATAGACTCGCACACCGGAAAGGGCCGTAGAACGTTGAAATTTCGGTTCGCACAACCGGTTCTTATGACCTCCGGACTCAACTCTGGAAATAGAACGGATACTGTCTGCTGACGGTCGCAACACAGACAATCCCGGCCAAGGTCTACGAGTCGTTCCATATTCTCGATGGGCTGCTGATGACCTGGGCTGGGTGGCACCGCAGCCGCTCCAGCTCCGCCATGGGCGACATGTCCTGGACTATGACTATGACTATGACCGACTCCAGCTCCCCGACCTCCGAGTACATCGGCGTGCTGTTTACCAGAGTGGTGATTGAGCGGCCGCCGGGATGGCTCAGCACCATCTCCTCGGCGCGCACGGTCTCGTACCCGGCCCTCAGCACCTGGGCCAGGGGCAACTCCTTTAGGGACACCTCGTGTCCGTCGGCCCTGCGGAAGGTCATGATCTCGAGGAGTTCCTCCGCGGTGCAGTCCGGCTCGTTGAGGACGCTGACAATCCTTCTCGCCTCCCGGTTGATCGAAAGCACCCTGCCTGTCGCGGCGTCGAAGACCACCACACCCACCGGAGAGGTGTCGATCAGGGTCTCCCAGTAGGCCCTGACCCGCTGCTCGTCTCGGTACCTGCGGGCGTTGACGATTGCCGACGCCGCCAGGGACGCGAACAGCACCAAGACCTCCTCGTCCTCGCTGGTGAACTCCTCTGTGCCCTCCTTGTTGGCCAGATATAAGGTCCCGAGATGCATGCCCCGATGCCGCATGGGCGTCCCCACGAAAGAGGTCAGGTGCATCGGGCTGGAGAGGCCGAGGGACTCAATGTAGCCGCCAACGTTCCGGATCCTTAGGGGTTCGTTGATGTTGGTGAAGTGGTCGATGAACTCCGACCACACCCTGTCGGGCAGGTCCAGCAACAGCTGATGTTCCTCGGGAATGAGGCCGTAGGAGACGATGTCCTCCGGCTCTGCTGATTCGCCCAGGAGGGACATGCCTCCGTAGCGCGCGCCCGTCAGGGAGCAGGCGTTTCTCACCACCTCCTACAGGAGGGTGGGGAAGTCGAGGCTGTCGTTGACCAGCAGGCTGGCCTCGCTGAGCCTGGTGAGCCGCTCTCCCTGCAACGCGTTCGCCCTCCTTCGATCCTCCGCTGCGCTCATCTCCATGCCTCTATGCCTTTTCACACAAGGTACATATTGGGAGTAGTAGCGGGGTCGCTACATAAAAGCTATATAATAATCATCTTTTTAATTGATACATTACACCTAAATTATGTCGATCTAAGTATGCTTATAAAGTACCCAAAACAGTAGAGGGGTGAAGGGTAGGTATCAATTTCGGCGTTGGCAGCGTCGACTTCAATAGCAGGTGCGACCCTGAAATATGAGCTAACCGGCGCGGACGAATAGGCAAATTACCTACACCACTGGTCCGCCCTCTACCGTATTGGAATCACCATCTTCGAGGCGAAACCGCGACGGCGCGCGCAGGCACAGGTCTCAGCCAGGGGCAGCGATAGCTCCTTGCCCGTGATGCGGACCAGGGGAGCCTACTGGTGGGCGATGGAGAACCCGGGTTGGGCCAAGGGCGACCAGGTGGCCGTTGGCATCACCGTGCCTGAGGAACCGCAGGGCATGTCGGACCGGCCCCTGGCATCACCGGTGGCCCGGTTCTCCCTGCTGCCGTCCAGCCATGACGGCACCAAGGCCATAGTGTTTCGCATCTCCTTCAGCGACACCTTTGAGATGGACTTTCGAACGCTGCGGGACCATGCGTTGGAGGCGACCAACGGGGAAGTGCGCAAGGCGAGTCGGGTAAACAAAGACTCGAATCTCAAATGGGAGATTCAGGTGAAACCCGACGGAACGGACGACGTGGTGATCACACTGCCGGCGACCCAGGACTGCGCTGACAACGTGGCACTGTGCACTTCGGATGGGCGGATGCTCAACAACATCGTGTCGGTGACTATCCCAGGGCCGTGATTGGGATGGTTTTAGGCTCGGCCTTCACGTCCGCGGAGACTCCCTGGGGGCATCTGCCTCCAGGGCGCAGCATTCGTCCCGCAGCAGACGGCAACAGCCAATTCCACGGGCCCCAACACGTTTGAAACGCCCCGCCACTGCGGCGAGCCTAATCTGCGGGATCAGAAGCGGGTGCGGAGAATAGCATAATGAAATTGTTATTGGGCAGGCTGACCGGAACGGTGAAGGCAGCAGCGACGCCGTTGATATGCCTGGCGGTCCTGACCACCCTGGCGGCATGCGGAGGGGAGCAGACGCCCCCGACAGTGGATACGCCTGCCCCTGCCACACCTATGGCCACGACTTTCGAGCCAACCACTGAGCCTCAGGCCACGGCGACCACGCAGACACCGGCAACGATCGCAACCCCTGCGGCAGCACCGCCTGCCACGCCCACCGCAGAGCACACGCCCAGGACCACCGCCGTGCCCACGCCCACTGCCGTCGCCCAGCCCACGATGGCGCTGACCCCAGCCGAAACGGACCGGGAGGCGTTGGTCGTCCTCTACAACGCAACGTACGGCGTGAACTGGAATAACAACGACAACTGGTTGAGTAATGCTCCAGTCGGCGATTGGCATGGCGTCTCAACCGGTGCAAACGGCCGTGTCACCAAGCTGAATCTCGACAGCAACCATCTCACAGGCAGGCTGCCTGCGGAGTTGAGCAGCCTCACCAACCTGGAATCTCTGGATCTCAGCGGCAACCGGTTGACAGGACGTATACCGCCGGAGTTGGGCGAACTCGCCTATCTCAAGGCATTGCTTGTCTACGATAACGTGCTGACAGGCAACATACCACCAGAGTTAGGCAATCTCGTCCGCATTGAGCTGTTATCTCTCAGTAGCAACGGGTTCACGGGCAACATTCCACGCGAATTGGGCCGTCTCACCAACTTGAGAACACTAGCTCTCCGAGAAAATCGACTGACTGGCAACATCCCACCGGAGTTGGGACGCCTCATCAACCTTCAGGAGTTGTATCTCGCTAGCAATCGACTGACGGGCCGTATTCCCCCGGAGCTGGGCGATATCGCCAACTTGAAAGGCCTAGAACTCGCCAATAACCAGTTGACCGGAGAGATACCCTCGGAGTTGGGTAACCTCACCAGCTTGGAACGAATGGGCCTCCTCGGGAATCAGTTGACCGGAGAGATACCCTCGGAGTTGGGCAATCTCGCCAACCTGGAATATCTGCTCCTCGACGAGAACCAGCTGAGCGGAAAGATACCTACGGAATTGGGCAACCTTTCCAACTTGAGATGGCTAGTTCTCCAAGGGAACCAGTTGAGCGGGTGCGTGCCAAGCGGCCTCCAAGACCAGTTGGGTGATGCCTCTACCAGCTTGGACGATCTACCGTTCTGCAGGGAGCCCGAAACGGCGGCTGTTACGCCAACGCCGACGCAAGTCTCGTCCGACAGAGAAACGCTGGTGGCCTTCTACAATGCCACAGACGGCCCCTCGTGGAATTACAACACCAACTGGTTGAGCGGCCGGCCAATCGGTGAGTGGGACGGCATAACCACCGGTCCGGACGGCCGCGTAACCGTATTGAATCTCAACAACAACGGAATGACCGGCGCCCAACTGCCGGCGGTACTGGGCAATCTCACCAACCTGGAATATATGGATTTCAGGGCCAACCGCCTGACGGGAAGCATACCTCCGGAGCTGGGCAACCTGACCCGCCTGAAATGGTTGAGCGTCGGCATCAACCGACTGACCGGTGAAATTCCGCCCGAGCTGGGCAACCTCACCAGCCTGGAATCACTGGATATCGGCGTCAACCAACTGACGGGCAGTATCCCACCTGAATTGGGAAACCTCACCAGCCTGGAATCACTGGATATCGGCCGCAACCAACTGACGGGCAATATCCCACCTGAATTGGGCAACCTCACAAACTTGGAATCGCTGAATATCGGCCGCAATCGGCTGACGGGTGAAATCCCGCCGGAGTTGGGCG
Organism: Dehalococcoidia bacterium; assembly: GCA_965207865.1. Classification (GTDB taxonomy): domain Bacteria; phylum Chloroflexota; class Dehalococcoidia; order Lucifugimonadales; family UBA3495; genus VXOI01. Next base: position 812,966 of record CBDBNP010000008.1, on the reverse strand, counting down.
ACCTCACCAGCCTGAGAGTGCTGCAGCTTTACGGGAACCAGTTGGGAGGATGTGTGCCGATCAGTCTGCAAGACCAGTTGGATGACGCCTTTACCAATTTGGGCGCTCTGCCGTTCTGCCGGAGTTCCGAGGCCCCAACGACTACGCCTCGCCCGGCGCAGACCTTGTCCGAAAGAGAAACGCTTGTCCTCTTCTACCACGCTACTGGCGGCCCGAACTGGATGAACAACACCAACTGGCTGAGTGACGCGCCGCTGGACGAATGGCATGGTGTCTCCACCGACAACACGGGCCGCGTTAACGTCCTGTTCCTCAACTCCAATCAGCTGACCGGGGAGATACCGCCGGAGTTGGCCAACCTCGCCCACCTGGAGTTCCTGGACCTCACTGAGAACAAGTTGAGCGGGGAAATACCGCCAGAACTGGGCAACCTTTCTCACATGGAAAAGCTGGACTTCCGAAATAACGAGCTGAGCGGGAAGATACCGGCTGAGTTGAGCAACCTCTCCAACCTGGAATACCTGTACCTCCACGGAAACCAGTTGACCGGAGGGATACCGGCAGAGTTGGGCAGCCTTTCCAACTTGGTACACCTGAACCTCGCCGTTAATCAGTTGAACGGGGAGGTGCCGCCGGAGCTGGGCAGCCTCGCCAATTTGGAATCGCTGCAACTCAGCGGGAATCGGTTAAGCGGGGAGATACCGTCGTGGTTGCGCAACCTCGCCAACCTGAAGGGCCTGCACCTTGCCGATAATCGACTTAAAGGGGAGATACCGCCGTGGTTGGGCGACCTTGCTTTCCTGGAATGGCTGAACCTCAGGGACAACCAGCTGACCGGGGAGATACCGCCGAAGTTGGGCGACCTCGCTTTCCTGAAATGGGAGCTGAACCTCGGCGGAAATCAGTTGAGCGGGGAGATACCGCCAGAGCTGGGCGACTTTGCCAGCTTGATAAAGCTGAACCTCGGCGGGAACCAGTTGAGCGGAGAGATACCGTGGGAGCTGGGTAATCTGGCCAACCTGGAAAGTCTGCACCTCGGAAATAATCAGCTACACGGGGAGATACCGGATGAAATTGGAAACCTCGCCTTCCTGAATCGTCTGTACCTCGGAGATAATCAGTTAAACGGGCAGATACCGCCGTGGTTGGGCAACCTCGCCAACTTGAGAAGCCTAGAACTCGGGGAGAACCGGTTGAGCGGGGAGATACCACCGGAGTTGGGTGACCTTGCCAACCTGCAATGGCTGATTCTTCGCGGGAACCGGTTGATCGGGTGTGTGCCAAGCAGTCTGCAATACCAGTTGGAAAGCGACTATAGCTACTTGGGCGGGCTGTCCTTCTGCCATGGATCTGAAGCGCCCACGGTTGGGCCTTCGCCGACGCAAGTCCCGTCGGATAGAGAAACGCTGGTGGCCCTCTACCACGCCACAGACGGTCCAAACTGGAAGGACAACACCAACTGGCTGAGTGCTGCGCCGCTGGACGAATGGCAGGGTGTCTCCGTCGACGGCACGGACCATGTAATCCACGTGACCCTCTGGAACAACCAGTTGAGCGGGGAGATACCGCCGCAGTTGGGCAACCTCTCCAACTTGACAACCCTGGGCCTTGGCGGGAACCAGTTGAGCGGGGAGATACCGCCGGGGTTGGGCAACCTCGCCAACCTGGAAGACGTGGACCTACACGGGAACCAGTTGAGCGGACAGATACCGTTGGAGCTGGGCAGCCTCACAAACCTGACACGGTTGGACCTCTGGTCGAACCAGTTGATTGGGGGGATACCGCCGGGGCTGGGCAACCTCTCCAACCTGGAAGTGCTTTATCTCAATAACAACCAGTTGATTGGAGAGATACCGCCGCAGCTCGGCAACCTCTCTGACTTGGAACAGCTGCACCTCTCCGTGAACCAGTTGAGTGGGGATATACCGCCGCAGCTCGGCAACCTCTTCAACTTGGATTCGTTGACCCTCTCCGGGAACCGGTTGAGCGGAGAGATTCCGCCGGAGCTGGGCAACCTCACCAACCTTGATGACCTGTGGCTAGGTGAGAATCGGTTGAGCGGACAGATTCCACCGCCACTGGGCAACCTCGCCAATTTGGTTTGGCTGAGCCTCGAGGGGAACCGGTTGACCGGAGAGATACCGCCTGAGTTGAGTAACCTCAGCAACCTGGAATATCTGGGCCTCTCCAGGAACCAATTGAGCGGGGAGATACCGCCGGAGTTGGGCAACCTCGCCAGCCTGACCGCCCTGCGCCTCGACGGTAACCAGCTAAGCGGGTGTGTGCCGATCAGTCTGCAAGACCAGTTGGATGATGCCCAAATCAACTTGGGCGATTTGCCGTTCTGCCGGAGTTCCGAAGCCCCGACGGCTACGCCTCGCCCGGTGCAAACCTTGTCCGAAAGAGAAACGCTTGTCCTCTTCTACCACGCCACTGGCGGCCCAAACTGGATGAAAAACACCAACTGGCTGAGCGACGCGCCGCTGGACGAATGGGAGGGTGTCTCCGCTGACGGCACGGGCCGTGTATTCGACCTGAACCTCTGGAACAACCAGTTGAGCGGGGAGATATCGCCGGAGTTGGGCAACCTCAGCAACTTGACTTGGCTGGGCCTCGGCGGGAACCAGCTGAGCGGGGAGATACCGCCGGAGCTGGGCAAACTCGTCAACTTGACGGTGCTGGGCCTCTCCGGAAATCAGTTAAACGGGGAGATTCCGGCGGAGTTGGGCAAACTCGTCAACATGACAGAGCTGTACCTCGGCGAGAATCAGTTCACCGGGGAGATACCAGCGGAGTTGGGCAACCTGGCCAACCTGGAATCGCTGGGCCTCTCCGGAAATCAGTTCACCGAGGAGATACCAGCAGAGTTGGGCAAACTCGCCAGCCTGAGAGGGATGTTCCTCTACAGGAACCAGTTGAGTGGAGTGATACCGGCGGAGCTGGGCAACCTGTCCAACCTGGAACAGTTGTGGCTCGACAAAAACCAGTTGAAAGGGGAGATACCGCCGGAATTGAGCAATATCGCCAATCTTAAGGAGCTGCTTTTGTCCGCAAACCAGTTGACCGGGGCGATACCAGCGGAGTTGGGCAACCTCGCCATCCTGGAATACTTGGACCTCCGTGACAACCGGTTGAGCGGGGCGATACCCCCAGAGTTGAGCAACCTCGCCAGCCTCACATCGCTTGACCTCAGCAAAAACCAGTTGAGCGGGGAGATACCGCCGGAGTTGGGCAGCCTCGGCAACCTGGAATCGCTGGTCCTCCTTGAAAACCAGTTGAGCGGGGAAATACCGGTAGAGCTGAGCAACCTATCCAACCTCGGGTTGCTATCAATGTTCAGAAACCAGTTGAGCGGGGAAATACCGCCGGAGTTGGGCAACCTCGCCAACCTAGGAGATCTATACCTCTCCAATAATCAGCTGACCGGGGCGATACCGGTAGAGTTGGGCAACCTGTCCAACCTGAGACAGCTGGAACTTGGCAGGAACCAGTTGAGCGGGGAAATACCGAAGGAGCTGGGCGGCCTGTCCAGCTTGCGAGGAGGGCTGTTCCTCGGCGAAAACCAGTTGAGCGGGGAGATACCGACGGAATTGGGCAGCCTCGCCAACCTGGAGCGGCTGGACCTCTACGAGAACGAACTGATCGGGGAGATACCGGCGGAGTTGGGCAACCTCGCCAGCCTGAGAGGGATGAAGCTCTTCGGGAACCAGTTGAACGGGTGTGTACCAAGCAGCCTGCAAGGCCAGTTGGAAAGGGCCTATACCGACTTGGGCGGTCTGCCGTTCTGCCCCTGAGGCCCCTGATCATCCCTCTGATCGTCGAGATAAGTGCTCCGTAACGTCCGTCTGCCACCGTGTGCCGAGCCAGGGCGGTCTAAGTCCGAGGGTTGCTGGACCGCCCTTCCATTTCTGGGGCGTAGTCCACGACAGCCAGCATGCCACCACCTCAAAGGATCGCTGGCTCATACCCCTCATTCCATCCACTGGGGGTGGGCCGACAGCCCAGTCTTTGGTGTACTTTGCTACCAGCCATTCTGCCGTATGGTCGCCGCTTCCGGACTGCTGGCCCCGTGTCAGACTCACTCTTTCTAGGTGGCTGGAAACAGCCCTGTTTACAGCCATGGCTGTAAATCCCCTCTCCCCGTAGCTGAAAGAGTGGTTGGAAACTCCAGTTGCAGAGTCTCTGGCAGAATCCTATACTTCAGGAATTCCAGCCAGGGGTGTGTAGGGATGACGCTGTACGGCTATGCCAGGGTCTCCGTGAGGGAGCCGGAGGACAAGAATCTGGACCTGCAGGTGGAGCGGTTGGTCCGCGCCGGCTGGGCAATGGGCAACATCCGCGCCGAGGAGGCCAGCGGGGCCAAGGACGACCGCGGCGGGCTGCTGAAGCTGCTGGACCTGGTGGTCGCGGGCGACACCCTGGTGGTCACCCACATCGACCGTCTCCCCCGGGGCCTGACCTTCGGGCTGCAGGTGATCGAGGGCCTGAACCATGCAGGTGCGGAGTTCCGGTCCCTGGCGGAAGACTTCGACACGGCCACGGCCAACGGGAAGCTCCAGATCCAGATGGTGCTCGCCTTCAGTGAGTGGTGGCGGAACTCCATCAGGGAGCGTTCGGTCGTGGGCCAGGCCAAGGCGCGGACTGAGGGCCGTTTCCCCGGCCGACGGCCTATTGGACTGGCACTATTGTATTGATGGGTAGAGGGACTTAAGCTTAATTCGTGCTTCATTAGTGGTGAATCGCCACTGGGCCTGAACCGCATCGCGGTTCCGCTGCCTTTGCCATGCCCCAGTTTCGTGTTTAAGGACATCCTGGCTGGGAATCCGTCGGTCCAGGCACTGCCGGGCCAGCACCGCCAATTCACTCTCCGCCATATTCAGCCAGCTTCCATGCTTTGGCGTGTCCTGAATCTCCAGCCGCTCAGCGATGCGCCGGGCCTCAGCGGGTTCAAACGCCTCGTACAATGAGGCCGGTTGGTGGGTGTTCAAATTGTCCGGGAGTGTTGAAAAAGTCGGTTTTGGGCAGTGATACTGGCATATCAAGAGGAAAGGAGGCAGGCATCAGTGCGGCGGGTACTTTCAGGCCGACCAAGCCACGGCAATAGATATGCTTTCACTTGACGCCGACGGTGATTTTCGGTTGACAGTGGGCCCGCCAGTCCGGCTATTCCCTGGCGGTCCGGTGTTTTGGCCCAACCTCCTCACCGCCTTAGCGACGTTATGGGCGATAGCGGCCATGAATCCCTCGCAGTCCACGGCTGGATGGGCACCTCCTCCAGCATCGGCAGCAGCGCTTTCCATTCCGCCTCGGAGGAGTGCGCTATCGCTCTTGAAATGATGAAACCACCCCGGTCGACGACAATGTTCTCCTGGTAACTCAGATAGGCGGGTCTATCCGGCCTGGTGGTTCGCCACCGGGCATCGGTGTCCACAGTGCTCAACGGCAGGACGCCCTTGGGATCCTGAAAGAACCTGACGTCGGTCTCCCCGGTACCATTCTCGTCAACTCCAGCCTCGGCTAGCGCGAACAGCCCATTCTCCTCAACGGCCTGCTCTTGGAACTCGCTCACGCTCAAACCGCTGCGCGAAAGGCGATGGCTGCTCACGTTGGCCCTGACCAGGCTGGAGTCGTCGTACATCTCCGGCGAGAGCAGGCCCCGCCGGAGCAACTCCTGATTCAAGCCATGGAATATCCCCGCGAATCCCTCCCGTCCGATGCGTTCGATGAAGTGGCTGATGGTGGAGTGATCGAACACCGGATCGTCAATGGTCAGAAAGCAGAACCAGCGGAACACGATGCTCTCCGAGATGGCCGAACACAGACGTCTGAAGGAGGCGATGTTGTAGAGGGAACAGATGAGAAGTGCCCGGACCATCACCTCGGGATGGATGGCAGGGCGGCCGTCGCCGCGGCAGTAATTGAGCTCCAGGGGGGCGACCAATTTCGCGATGTCCAGTTGCTCGTCGATTTGAATCAGGAGATGTTCGGGATCGATGAAGTCACGCAGGCTCTTGTCAGTGAACTGGAACAGAGTCGAGTCCCTTCGGTAGCGGTCCAAAGGTTCGAGCATCACATCCCTCCACCAAGCCTGATCTCATCGACATTGTAATCCCAGACCGACTCACAACGGAGGTCTCACCGACTTTTTCAACACTCCCGGACAACCTGAACACCCACCGGATGGCGTCGCTGTACGAGACCTTTCCGCCTCGGAAGCGCGGCCCATCGCCAAGCGACTGCAGTTCCACCACACGCCCAAGCATGGGAGTTGGCTGAATATGGCGAAGAGCGAGTTGGCGGTGCTGGCCCGGCAGTGCCTGGACCGGCGGATTCCCAGCCAGGAGGTCCTGAAACACGAAACTGGGGCATGGCGAGGGCAGCGGAACCGCGATGCGGTTCAGGCCCAGTGGCGATTCACCACTCAAGAAGCACGAATTAAACTTAAGTCCCTCTACCCGTCAATACAATAGTGCCAATCCACCAGCTCAAATCTCCGTTGGCGTTGACAGTGGTTAAGGGCACTCTGAGAGGCACGCTCTCCTAGGATGCTCAAGGTAGTAGGCCTGAAACGAGAGCAGGCATCAACTCCGCCTACTGAAGCTGTGTACACCAGTCATTTCTCTCCAATCAACATCAGAGGTCGGGCAGATACGTATCGAACAATATTAGTGTGCGTTGTTTAACTTGGCTCCGATACCATGCACAAATCCGCCTGCGTGTCCTCGAGGATTGATGTGCATTTCGATCAAGACCCTAACGGCGCGCACAGCCCAAACTTGTTCTGTTCATCCCTAGACAGCCGAACAGAGGACCCGATGGCAGGTTACGAAGTGAACAGACTTACGGAGATGGACGACCTAACATCTAGGCGGTAAAGGTCGCCGGTATCGCTGATCGCAGTTCAAAACGGAAGAAGCGGCAAACCTTCCCACGGGAAACGGGACGGGGGGAACCGGACGCGCTGCCTGTTAGCTATGGTTCCATCATGCTAGGGCGCAGAAGGCATCCAGGCTGGGACACTCCATCCAGCGGCCAAGCTACACCCCGGTCTTTCGACCGGGGTGTACCCCTTATATTGAGGCGAGGCTATGGCTTTTCTCTTTCCGCGAGTGTTTCTTATTTCGGTGATGCTGGTAGTCATTGTAGTGGCGGCGGCTCCGTCGTTGGTCCCGTATGGACACACAGGACAGGAGCCAAGGATTGCGGCGGCCGCCCAATTTGAGCTGCGCGGGACTGCAGGCGTGGGGTCAAATGGCGCGGAGGTGCTGGCAGGCGCTGCTAGGGACTTCGCCGACGGAGCAGCGTCGATGCCACAGGCCGACGACAAGGGCAGGATACTGGTGGACAACCACATTAATGTCGGCAACTTAAACATCGGCGAAACATCCCTTGACGCACAAGGTTTTACCACCGGTACGGCGCCCTACCGGCTGACGGGAGTCGAGATGACGATTCAGGGTGCCTCTACGGACGCGGCGGTCAGCCTTGAAATAATCCAACCCACCACAAACGGACGTCCCGGCTCCACTCTGTTTGAGCTCGAGACCCCGTCGAACCTAGAGGGCAGGGTATTTTTTTCCGCACCGGAATATGCACTGCTAGCCCCGAACACCGATTACCTGGTCCTCATAGACGTGACAGCCGGATCGGTAATATTCAAGACAACCACAAGTACCGACGAAAGCGACCTTGGTCTCGCCGGGTGGAGCATCACTGACAATATCTGGACCAGTTCCGGTCCCTTGCAGGGACTAACCTGGCAAGCGGACACCTCGTTCCTCTACGCGATCACGGTGAAGGGGAAGGAGGCACCGGACAAATTCGGAGAGACCACATTCACGTCAGGCTATCTGGCGTTCAGCCGATACACCGGTGAGTCGCCGACAATTAAAGGGATCATGAATGACGCGACGGACACGGACTGGTTCGATACTTCGCTTTCCTTTGACGCCGGCGGGAGATACAGGATAGATGTCATGCCCCTTTCGCTCACCAATGACGACGACGTAGGGGTGCGGGCGTTCTATCTGAACAATCCGCACCTCAGCTCAGGGGTCGTGGATGTGGACGTTGAATCAGTTGCCAGTCCGCCCACCGGGTACGTTTCGTGGTATTTCGAGCCAGGACGCAACTACGGCCCTTTCATCGAGGTTTACGCGGACAACGGGACCACGGGGTATTACGCGATACGAGTGGTGTACGACCCTGACAGGATCTGGACTGGGACGGAGGTGGTTCGTGGGGACCTTTACCACGACGATACGACGTGGGCGACCATAACGGTGGACGATACGGAAACGGACATGGGCGTCTACCACTATTACGAGGACCACGACTGGTTTGCGGTTGAACTGGAGGAGGATTCTAATTACCTCTTCTATGCAGAAGCAGCCGGGGCCTACAGTTCCTATATTCACCCGGCTATACGGCTATACGACAGCGGCGGCATCGAACTGGAATCGGACCACATTAGCCATGAGGACGAGTCCAGTACTTCGGTTTCCATAGTGCATCGAGTGGGCACCGGGGAAGCCGGGACATACTACCTGGATGTGACTAATGCGGTGATGTGGGACGACCCCGACAAGATTGACAATGTGGGGGCCACCGGACCGATTGAGCTATTCTCCCCTTTCCCCAACACACGGTACTTCGTGCTTGCATCTTCCATCGGAGGCAGAAGAAGCATCGGAGGTGCGCCGCGCAACGTCCCTCCACGGATATTGAACCGGCCATCCGCCACATTCGTGGAGAACACATCAGTGCAGGAGTTCATCAAGGCGTTGGATTCAGACGGACAGGACTCGGTCACCGGATATGAGATCACGGGAGGGGATGACGAGGACCTGTTCACCATCAGCAGCGAGGGAGCGCTGGAACTGCCATTCATTCCGGACTTCGAGGCACCCGTCGACGAGAACAGGGACAACGTGTATGAAGTGCAGGTGAGGGTCACCAGTGGCGCCGGGGACCGGGAACTCTACGACACGGTCGACTTCAGAATCGCGATAGCGGACGACGACACTGAGCCGGAGACGGTGCTGGTGTCGAACATCGGCCAGACGGTCAAGGGCAAGGCCACGGTGAACAATTCCGATTCGGCCGTTCGAATCCGAACCGGCACAAATTCGGATGGATACGTCATCCACGGCATTGCGCTGGAATTTGCGGAGGCGCTGGCGGACCCGTCCGGCGTCAAGGTGTCGCTGTGGTCGAACCACAGGCCCGGAAGGTGGGACAGACCCAAGACCGAAATCTTTGCCTTTACCAATCCGACCAGCATCGAGGCGAGGCTGACAGAGTTCACCGCGCCGGCGGACACGGTGGTGGAGGCGGACACCAGCTACTGGATCATGATCGAGAGGACCGGGGACACGGCAATCAGGTTTGCGGAAACGGCTTCTGACTCGCAAGACTCCATTTCCGAAACGGGCTGGAACATCGGGTCCCTCAGGTTTCACCGGCCCCGAAATGTTAACGGTCAATGGACCAATAACAGGGTAAAGAGCGACCGGGACCAGCTGATGCTGAGGGTAATCGGGTACGAGAAGAGTGGCGAGTAGCTCAGCCGGCCGGAGAGATGCCGAAGCGGACAACCGGAGGGTTGGCTAGTCGATTTTCTCGAAGCTGGCGAGGATGTTTAGGCGCTGTTTCTGGTAGAAGGCCTGCTCGTTCTCGCAGACGCCAGCGGCGACTATGAAGCCATGGGCACGGGCCGGGTAGAACCTGGCGCGGAAGGTGTACTCGACGACGTGGTAAGGACAGTCGTCGGAGGTGGGCCTCCGCAGGTAAATGAGGTGAACGTAGTTTCGGAGGCCAACGGTCTCGCCCCGAGTGGGGCCGAACTCGACGCTGTCGTAGTTCGGGGCACCGGGCAATAGTTCCTGGCGGTGGTGCTCGAATAGGACGACCGTAGACTCACCGGAGGCGAAGTCCTTCGTCGGAGGTCTAGTAAAAGGTGGCCACCGGCTGATGCGCCGCTGAGGAGGCTCCAGCGGTCGTTGACGTCGATGGAATACTTCAGGCTGTCCTTTTAGGGCGAATCGAAAATTCATGAAAACATGAGTGAGGCGCCAGGCGATGTATCCGGGCCAAGGTGATAGGGTGTGAGTCTGAATCAACCGGGTATTGGAAGTAAGGGGATGGGTAAGTACGAGCTCAGCGCATACCCAGCGGCAGCAGATTGAGGGGTTCCCACCCGGTCGCGCCGGGCACGTGGGGTTGGCAGCCAAGGACAACCGCAGTTTTGTAAACGGGGTTCCCTGGGTATTGCGCAGCGATGCACAGTGGAAGCACTTGCCTGAGGAATACGACAACTGGAAGAGCGTCCACAGGCGTGTCGCCCGCCGGGCCAAGTCAGGTATCTGGCAGAGGATATTCGAGATACTGCTGGAATATAAAGACAAAAGCTACGTGATGATCAATTCCACCATTGTCCGGGTCCACCTCCTGAGCCTGTCGAAGGGAGGCAGTGGGTGGAGGATGGGAAACAAAGATCAGGCCATCGTACGCTCCCGTGGCGGACTGGCCGCCAAGATACACAAGGTGTGCAATGCACGGGGACAGCCCATGCGCTTCGCCCTCACCAGCGGTCAGGCGTCTGACGGGCCCAGGCCATACCCCTGGTGGGGGGAGAGAGACCGGAGCAGTGATAGCCGGCTAGTAGACCAACCGCCTTGAAATGATGGGCAACCACAAGGGTTGCCCCTACCAGTCAGAGACAGTCCCGTAGGGGCGCCCCTTGTGGGTGCCCTGATCGCTACAGCCAAGGGCTACCCATCAATACAAAGATTTCGCACTACTAGGGCGTGTTTGCAAACTCCCCAAGCGCCTTAAATCGACTATATCAATCAAGGCAGAGGCGTCTCTGACAATCACATGGCGAGGGCTAATGTCCTGCCGAACGTGGTGAGACCGGATTGCTTTTGCTCCGGAACATAGTTTGCAAACACGCCCTAGTTGACCGACACCGTTGAACTGATGGCTGATGGGATAATATTGGCTGACAACTTGGGAAGGTGAGGACGTGAGGGTGAGGTGATGGTCAAGAGATACAGGGTGCATCTGAGTGGGGAGGAGCAGGAGGAACTGAAGGGACTGGTGTCCAGGGGCAATGCGGCGGCATACCGGCAGACGCACGCCCGCAATCTGTTGCTCAGCGACGAGAATCAGGACGGCGGGGCGATGCGGGACACGGATATAGCCCGAGCCCTGAAGGTGGGCACCGCCACGGTGGAGCGGGTGCGACGCCGCTGCGTGGAGGGGGGTTTGGCAAGGGCCTTGGGACGGAAAGAACAACTGAACCGCCGTCCCAGGAAACTGGATGGGGAGAACGAGGCCCACCTGACGGCTTTGGCCTGCTCCCAACCGCCCGATGCCCGGGCCGGCTGGACGCTGCATCTGCTGGCTGACCGGCTGGTGGAACGGGAGATCGTAGATAGCATCAGCGCGGAGACGGCGCGCCGGTGTCTGAAAAAACCGGTTCAAGCCTTGGCTGAAGGAAAGCTGGTGCATTCCGCCCAAGGCCAATGCAGAGTTCGTCTGTGCCATGGAGGACGTGCTGGAGGTATGTCACCGCCGGTTCGAGGACAACGAGGTGCTGGTCTGCCTGGACGAGACCAGCAAGCAGTTAGTGGAGGAGACCCGCACACCCCTGCCGCCGAGACCCGGGGTACCCTTGGCCTACGATTACGAGTACCGGCGGAAAGGGGTGAGCAACCTGTTCATGCTGTTCGCGCCCTTGGAGGCCCTTCGGCAAGCTCAGGAGGCGCCGAGTGGAGGTGACGGACCGGCGCACGAAATCCGATTGGGCGCGGGTGGTCAGGAAACTGGTGGACGAGGACTACCCGGACAAGGACCGTATAGTCTTGGTGATGGACAATTTGAACACCCACCAACCGGCCTCATTGTACGAGGCGTTTGAACCCGCTGAGGCCCGGCGCATCGCTGAGCGGCTGGAGATTCAGCACACGCCAAAGCATGGAAGCTGGCTGAATATGGCGGAGAGCGAGTTGACGGTGCTGGCCCGGCAGTGCCTGGACCGGCGGATTCCCAGCCAGGATGTCCTGAAACACGAAACTGGGGCATGGCAAGGGCAGCGGAACCGCGATGCGGTTCAGGCCCAGTGGCGCTTCACCACTCAAGAAGCCCGAATTAAGCTTAAGTCCCTCTACCCATCAATACAATAGTGGCGGTCCACTAGCCACACGTTAAGTATTTTCGCCATTTCCTTTGTGACACGTGGGATACGGCCGCAGCAAGGGTAAACCCACTGCACGTTATGGTCTCTGCCATCCTCAGCTCCGGGCTACGCCGGCCTTGTCGCCGCCCTTGTCGGAAAGGGACGAATGTGAGCATAGCCAAAAGGCCGCCCTCCGCATTGCTGTGTCTCTGTGCCAGAATCGGGGGCCAGCGAGAGATGAGTGGAAGACTGTTCGGATACGCCCGCGTGTCGGTAGCCAGAGAAGTCGACGCCAACAACTTGGAGAACCAGCACCGGATGATGGCCGACTGCGACCGGGTCTTCGAGGACATGGGCAGCGGGGCCGCCTGGAACCGGCGGGGCTGAATCGCCTGAAGGTCGCCCTCCACCGGGCTACTGCATGAAGGTGGTGCTGGACGGCCTGGGTCGGTCGCTGACCGAGTTGCTGGATCTATTGGGCTGGTTGAGGAATAACGATGTCAAGGTCGTCAGCTTCCGGGAGTCCATTGACCAGGATAGCGCCATGGGCCGGGCGATGCTGCATCTGGCCATCGTCTTCGCGGAGATGGAGCGCGACCTTGCCCGGGAGCGTACGATGGCGGGGCTGGGGCGGGTAAGGGCTACCGGCAAGCACCTTGGGCGGCGCAAGGAGTCAGCCGGAAGCGGGCCGAGGAGATACAGAGCATGCGCAAGCGCGACAACCTCTCGTGGAGCCGCATCGCCACGCCAACCGGGTTGCCCTCCAGCAGCACCCGCCGGGTCTGCACCTAGGACCTCGGAGAGGTAGCGCCGACCGTCTTCGGGGAAGGACAACCGGAGTATCACGGGCCCGGGTGCTCCCTTGTGGATGTCGTTTGCTGCGGAATCAAACTACGAGAATGGCTGTGTTCACGCGCATGGTCCGCGGTCCCAGCCAAGGGCTGGTTGATGGCTGCACCCCTACGGGAATAGTGTGGTAATGCCTTGGGTTTTCTGGGTAACGTAATCATGACCGTGCTAGATTTCGGCACGTCGACTACCACACCCCCACACTACAGAGGGCTAAAATACCTAGCATCCTGGATGCGGCTGATCAGACTGGGCTTAATCCATAGACACCTGTTCAGTCAGTGAGAACCTCCCTTATACTCTAGCCAGAAAGACTAGCCGGAGTTTGTGATGGTTGAGTGGCCGCTACAGGACGCCAAGAACAAGTTCAGCGCCGTGGTCGACGCGGCGCTGGCCGGCGAACCACAACGAGTGACCCGCCGCGGCCGCCCGGCAGTGGTCGTACTGGCCGTGGAAGAGTACGACCGTCTGTGCCGACTTGAGCAGGCCAGCGCCCCCACCTTTGGTGAGTTGCTTCTCGAGGTCCCTCAGGACGACGGGGAGTTCGGGCGGCTGCCCCTCGAACCGAGAGCCATGGACCTGTGATGTTCCTGGTGGATACGGACATACTGTCAGCGCTCAGGAGGCGCGAACGACAACCCGAAGTGGTGAGGTGGATGGACGCTCAGAGAACTGTCGACCTGCATCTGAGCGTGGTCACGATAGGGGAGGTCGAAAGGGGCATCTCCCAGCAACGCCGACGCGACCCGATGTTCGCCGAAGACCTGGCCCGCTGGCTGGACCGGGTACTGGGTTGGTACGGCGAGAGAATCCTGCCAGTGGACCTCTCCGTGGCCCGCCGGTGGGGGCAGCTCACAGCGACTTTTGGACACGGCGGGGCCGACGTGCTCATCGCCGCCACTGCGCTGGAGCACGGCCTCACAGTGGTAACTAGGAATACCAGACACTTCGAACCGACGGGTGTGCCGGTGCTGAACCCGGTCGAGGGCCACGGGACGCCCGCGGCTTGACCAATTCTTTCTGAACCCGGCCTCTGGCCGCTGTGAGGATAATGCCAGGCAGCAACAGCAAACTGAAGGCGGCCGTTGAGGACTACTTCGACGACCTCCGCAAGATCAAAGCCTCCGGCGCTGGCACCGCCGAGAGTTCCTACTACACGCCGCTGAACAACTTGCTGAACGCGATGGGCGGATCGCTGAAACCCAAGGTGTTCTGCATCGGCCAGCTCGTCCAGCAGGGCGCGGACCACCCAGACTTCGGACTCTTCGCCGCGAAACAGGTGTCCAAGGGCCAGCCCAAGCAGGGGCAACTCCCCGAAAGTGGCGTGGTCGAGGTCAAGTCCGCAGCCGACGACGCGTGGCTCACCGCCGACAGCGCCCAGGTCAGCAAGTACTGGGAGCTGTACCACCTGGTGCTGGTCACAAACACCCGCGACTTCGTGCTGCTGGGCCAAGACGCAAATGGTAATCCCGCAAAACTGGAGACATTCCGGCTGACTGGCTCCGCGGCTGAGTTCGACAATGCGCTCCAGCACCCGAGGGCCTTTGCCAACAGGGCCGGGCCGGCGCTGGCGGAGTACCTGGGCCGGGCCCTGTCCCACCGGGCGGCGGGCGCTGGAAGAGGCGTTGGGCGTCAAGTTCGAGGGGAACAGGGGCGCGGCATTCTTCCGGTCCACGCTGGTACAGACTCTGTTCTATGGCGTTTTCTCCGCCTGGGTGCTGTGGGCCCGACAGACACCGGCTCCCGCCGGGCCGTTCAACTGGCACGAGTCCGTATGGCGCCTGCGGGCTCCGGTGATACGGGCGCTGTTCCAGCAGCTATCCGACCCCGGCAAGCTGCAGCCTTTGGGGCTAGTGGAGGTGCTGGACTGGACGGCGGCAGCTCTTGACCGGGTGGACCGCGAATCCTTCTTCGCCAAGTTCAACGATGGCGAGGTAGTCCCTTACTTCTATGAGCCGTTCCTCGAGGAATTCGACCCCGCCCTGCGCAAGCAGCTGGGAGTCTGGTACACCCCCGCAGAGGTGGTGCGCTACATGGTGTCCCGCGTCGACCGCGCCCTGAAGGACGACCTGGGCATCGAGGACGGGCTGGCCGCCGAGAACGTCTACATACTCGACCCCTGCTGCGGCACCGGCGCCTACCTGGCCGAGACACTGCGGCGGATCGCGGCCAACCTGGAGGGCAAGGGGATGGGCGCACTGGCTGGCGAGGTGGTGAAGAAGGCGGCGACGGAGCGGGTGTTCGGGTTCGAGATCATGCCCGCGCCCTTCGTGGTGGCTCACCTGCAGGTCGGGCTGACCATGCAGGACCTGGACGCGCCCCTGTCGGACGTTCCCGGCGAGCGGGCCGGGGTGTTCCTGACCAACGCCCTCACCGGCTGGGAGCCACGGGAGCAGCAGAAGCTGTACATCCCGGAGCTGGAGGAGGAGCGGGACCGGGCGGAACAGGTCAAGCAGGACAAGCCGGTGCTGGTCATCCTCGGCAACCCGCCCTACAACGGGTTCGCCGGGATGGCGGTTGACGAGGAACGTGAACTGTCCCAAGCCTACCGCACAGTCCGGGAGGTGAAGAAACCGGAGGGCCAGGGGCTCAATGACCTGTATGTGCGCTTCTTCCGGATGGCGGAGCGGCGCATCGCGGAGAAGACCGGGCGGGGCGTCGTCTGTTTCATTTCCAACTACTCGTGGCTGGACGGGCTGTCTTTCACCGGGATGCGGGAGCGCTACCTGGAAGCCTTCGACGCCATCCGCATCGACTGTCTCAACGGCGACAAATACAAAACGGGCAAGACAACGCCCGACGGCGGCCCTGACCCCAGCATCTTCTCCACGCCCGGCGACCCGGTGGGCATACAGGTGGGTACCGCCATAGCCACGTTGGTGAGGAAGGCCGACCACGCCCCCGCCGAGTCCGTGGGCTTCCGCCACCTCTGGGGCCAAGTCAAGCTGACGGAGCTGACGGGATCGGCTGAGACGGAACCGGCGGCGCTTTACGATGCCGTCGCGCCGTCTCTGCACCTTGGCCTGCCTTTTTCGGAGTTGGCCGTCACGCGGCGCTGGAGCGACTGGCCGTCGCTGCCCGACCTGTTCTCAGCATCATTCCCTGGCGTCAAGACCAGCAGAGATTCGTTCCTAGTTGATATCGACCTTGAACAACTGGAGAAACGAGTGTCAGGCTATTTCAACGCTGAGTTGAGCCATGAGGAGATTGCCCGCCTCCATCCCACGGTGATGAGTCCGGCAGCGCGGTATGACCCAGTCGCGGTCAGGGACACTCTCCTGAAACGCGATGAGCCACACCCAAACAGCGGCATCATCCGCTACGCTTATCGTCCTTTCGACAGCCGCTGGCTCTACTGGGAAGCTGACACCAAGCTCTTGGACGAGAAGCGAAGCGACTTTCGACACAACGTGATTGACGGGGATCTATGTTTGGTGTTCCAAAGAAAGGCCCGGCCTGAATCGTCCCCGCCACTGCTAATTTCTAGGACCGGCGACCTCAATCAAATGAACAGCGGAGTTCATTGTTTCCCAATGTGGCTTCGAGACGAGGGGCTGCTGCTGGAGGCCGACGGAGATGGACGGCGGCCCAACCTGTCGCTGGCGGCGCAGCGCTACCTGGAGCGGCTGGGACTGGGGGTGGAGGAGCTGTTCCACCACGCGCTGGCGGTGCTGCACGACCCGGCCTACCGGGAGGCCAACGCTGGGGCGCTGCGGATGGAGTGGCCGCGCATCCCGCTGCCGGGCTGGCCCGACGGCGATGCCCTGGGAGCCGCCGACGAGCTGCTAGCCTCCGCCGCCCGTGGCCGGGAGTTGGCCGCGCTGCTGGACCCGGAGACGCCGGTGGCGGGGGTGACCGCCGGGACGCTGCGCCCGGAGTTGGCGGCCATCACCGTCCCTGCCACCGCGGGCGGCGGCAACATGGCCGGGGACGACTTCGCGCTGACCGCCGGGTGGGGGCACCTGGGCACCGGGGACGCCGTGATGCCTGGCGCCGGCCGCGCCGTCGCGCGGGAATACACCGCCGCCGAGCGGGAGGCGCTGGGCGACTCCGTGGAAGTTCTTGGCGCCAGCACAGTTGATGTTCACCTGAACGGCAACGCCCGCTGGCGCAATGTGCCTGCCGAGGTGTGGGAGTACAAGCTGGGCGGGTACCAGGTCCTCAAGAAGTGGCTGTCCTACCGGGAAAGCAAGGTGCTGGGCCGCCCCTTGCTGCCTGAAGAGGTGCAACACTTCACTGACACGGCGCGGCGCATAGCCGCGATCCTGGTGCTCACGGGGCCGTAATGAATCGGGAAAAGACATCCAATCGGCGAGGCAAGGGCCCGAAGGGAGAGGACGACAGGAGACTTTGCGCTATTGACGAGGGGGCCAAACTCTACAGGGGTCGTTGTCTGTTTCCAGCAGATGGAAACGGAGGCTTCTGCCTGGAATTTCCAAGCAGGCGCCATGTGATCCCACGGTCTTCCGTGCTTAACGCCCTGAAGGACAGAAAGTCCGGGAGAATCATTGACTTTGACTGGGCAGAGACGGTGCCGACCGCTTCGTGACGTCGACCAGTTGGGACGTGGCTGACGACCGGTTCGACCTAGTCGCCGACATGAACGACGTGCTCTAGGAACACAGCCTTGGCGTATACACGATGTATGTGTGGGCCAGGTGATCAACGACAATTAGTCTTGCCGGTCCTGTTGCCTCATTGAGAAATGTTACTGAAACTTTAGCATCTGGGGTCCCGCCCCAACCAGCGCTAATTCCGGCATTGCAGGAAGTTCCGGCACAGGCTCATCGACCGCAGCGTAGACCAACTTTTTGGCCATGATGCCGGGCCACTGCTGTACCCTGCGTTGCAGCGTGCGCAAGTGAGTGTCGCTGAACCGGTCGGGCGACCATCTGGGGACAATCCACACCGGGGCACAGACGACCAACGTGGGTTGGGGCGGGGACGACTGGAAGACCTTGTTCGTCACAACCTTCGGTTCCCTGTACCGCATCCAGATGAAAGTCGCCGGAATCGTCGTGCCAGGCAACGGCTGGAGTACTGGCTATCAACAAAAACGGAGGTGAAGCAGGCATGGACGCAACCGGAGTCTCTCACATCGCCATATGCGTGGCGGACATCGACCGGTCATTGGGCTTCTACCGGGATATTCTGGGTATGACCGTGGGGTACGACCGGATTCAAGACACCACTACAGGCGGCCTACCCCACGTGTATAAGCACTCACGGCAGACGCGCCGCCAGGTGCGTTTGGTCATCGGCGAGGGTGAGAACTGCCCCACCATTACCATGACGACCCACCCCGGCGAAGACGCCGACGGGGACCCCATCAAGCTGGACCAAATGGGCCTTAGCCATTTTTCGATCTCGGTCTCCGATCTGAGGAGCCTGGCAGACGACCTGGCCTCTAAAGGCGTAGAGTTCGCCGGACCGCTGGAGTCCCGGCTCAATGCCCGGGGAGAGTTGACCAGCTTCTACGTTTACGACCCCGACGGCATTCTGCTCCAGTTCGACGCCGGCGGCGGCGGATAGGAGAAGGGAGGCGGGGCTATGGCCAGGCAAGGGATCGTGCTCTACCACGGCATAGACAGCGGCGGGGAGCTGAAGGAGTATGCCGAGACAGCCGAACGCTGCGGCTACGAGTCCTTGTGGGGCACCGAGCGGTATTTCCACGAGGAGACCTTCTCCCTGCTGGGTTTTCTGGCCGCTGTGACCCATGATATTAAGCTGGGCGTGGGAGTGGTCAACCCCTTTACGCGAAATCCGGCGCTGACCGCAATGTCGGCGGCCACCCTCGACCGCATCTCTGGGGGGCGGTTCTTGCTTGGCCTTGGTAGGAGCGACAGTTGGGTGGTCCAGTACCGGATGGGGATACCGTACCGCGACCCCCGTGCCAGCCTCAAAGAGACAGTTGAGAGCGTGCGCGCCCTGCTGTCGGGCAGTCCTGTAACTTCTGAAGGAGGCCAATTCAATCTGGCCGACGTGGGGCTTGCGACCTTGCCCGTACAAGACCGGCTCCCAATTTATCTCGCGGCGATAGGTCCCAGGGCGCTGCGGCTGGCGGGTGCGGTCGCAGATGGCGTGCTGCTAAACGCCTATACTCCCACACCCTACATCAGCTACGCCGTGGACGAAGTGCGGAGGGCCGCACGTGAGGCGGGGCGTGACCCTGCCGACGTGGACATCGCTTGTATGTTGGTGGTGCGCCCGACCGACGACCCCGCGGGCATGTTGGAAAGCCTCAAGTCGCGGGTAGTGCGGCTGCTGGACGAACCCCACGTCGGTGAGATTTTGCTGGAGAAGGGTGGCTATGATCCGTCCATACTGCCTGCGCTCCGGGAGTCGGTGAATCAGGACGGTGGGCGGGAGGCGGTCAGCCTCATAAGCGACGACATGGTGGACTCGTTCTACGTCGTCGGTCCGCCTGAGCGGTGCAAGGAACGGATCGAAGAATATCGCAGAGTTGGTGTCGACCTGCCACTGCTGCTCCCCAGACTGGAAGACTACAAGCAGGTGGCGACGACGCTGGCAGTCACTTGATGAGGCGGAGGTGCATAAAGAAGGACGCCACGCAGAAGGCCACAATCGAAGTAGCCAATAGTTGGAGCGCCCACAGCACCATTGACCACGTGAGGTCGCCCGATACCAGTCCCTTCGTCAGGGCCGCGGCGGGGTCAGGGGCAATGCCCAGGAGAGCATCTTGACTGTGTGCGGCACGTGGTCCAGGGGAAAGAGGACTCCACTTACGTGGAGCATTGGGATTATGAACACGGTGAGGAAGTTGTTCATCGCGCCTATGGTGCTGGCAGAGGCCGTCAAAATCAGAGCAATGGAGGCCACCGTAAGGCCAATCAGATAGGCACAGGGGATGCCAACACGGCCAGGGGCGAGCTCATCAGGCCAAAGCAGGCCGCCGTGCCCAACACCACTGCGCCCGAAATAGCCGCCCTAGAGGTCTGGGCGGAAAGCCATTGGCCGGGTTGTGCGCTACGCGAATCAGACGTATTCAAGACTCAAATGGCATGGTGGTGCAGGTAATACGTTGCAAGACTCACTATGCCTTAGATTACCGACGTTAAGAAAACGCCAGCCTGCCGGGAATCGAGGTTTCCGACCGGACTTCTAGCCAGCTACGATTGCTACTCAGCTGGCCAGAACCGCAACGAGCACTTGGCAGTTCCTCATATTGGGCGCCAAGGATAACAGTTAACCGCATATGGCTGGATTTGCCAATTCAGTGGTCGTGCGGTATCTGGAGTACAACGATATTGGTGTGAGCGGTCATCCCAGAGCCTCGATTCCCGGCGCTCTTGCCATGGCCGACTATCTGGGAAGTGGCGGCCAAGCTTGACATGATGAAGCAGTCGTTAAGAACCCTCCGCCGTAGACCATAGATTTCAGACAGCGGTAAGGCGGGGTTAAGCCGACGCAATCAAGTCGGCGGCACGTTCCCCTATCATGACAACCGTTGCATGGCTACCACCTGACCTTGTAACCCGCGGCATCACGGATGCATCGACCACCGACAACCCCTGTAATCCCTTGACGCTGCAGTATTGATCAACAACCGCCATTGGGTCTGAATCCGGGCCCATCTTGCATGTGCCGGACACATGCCTGGCTGTTCCAACGGTTTGGCGTATATAGACGTCCAAAGCGTCGTCGTCGGCCAGAATGTCATCCGTTGGGTGGAGCCGGTAATCGGCCACGTCTTTATAAGCATCGGATTCAAGGAATCCAATCGCCATTCGCACGCCTTCCCGCACCCGGCGAATGTCGTTTGGATGCTGAAGATAGCGGTAGTTAAAGGTCGGCTGCACTGAGGGATCGGCAGAGGCAAGCCTGACGTATCCTGAGCCGTCGGGCAGCCCGAGCGTGCACGAGATTCGCGCCACCCGGTCCGGGGGAACTTCATCATTCAGGAACTTGGTCCGGAGACCGGGGACGCGCTCCGGCCGTTCGTCAACCATTGGGGTGGTCCTCAGCAACATATCATGGGCTTCGCTGGACCCGTGGGAGGTGTAGTGCAAACAAAAGCGCGCCGCATCGGCATCAGCAGCCAGGGTCATTCCGTCTTTGACTTTAAAGGTAATCTGGGCGCTCAGGTGGTTAAACAGGTTCTGTCCGACTCCGGGAAGCTCATGAACGAGAGGTATCCCAAATTGCTGAAGTTGGTCACTGGGGCCGATTCCCGACAGCATGAGCAGGTGGGGCGACTTGATAGCCCCAGCGCTCAACACAACCCGGTCTGCTTCAACGTTGAAAATCTCGCCTCCACTTTCTACTTCCACACCGACGGCCTTTAGATCCTTGATCAATACCTTCCTTACGAAAACCCCTCCCCTCACCGTAAGGTTAAGACGGTGGCGCATGGGATTCAGGTGAGTGATGGCAGCACTCATCCTCCAGCCGTCCAGGTTGTTCGAGGGCCACACGCCAACGCCCGAGGGGTTCGGGCCATTGGTATCCTCGACTGTCCCATAACCCGCCTCAAGACAGGCTGCCTGGAAGGCCTTTTGGATGTCTGGCAAGGACCCGGATTGACGACGCCTTACTGGCATCGGTCCGTCTGTTCCATGAAAATCATCACGAATGTCGAGATCATGCTCAGATTTTCTGAAGTAAGGCAGTACCTTGTCATAAGACCATTCATCGTTGCCCATACCGGACCAGGAGTCGAAATCCTCAGGCAACCCCCTTTGCATTGCCTGACCGTTGATGGACGACCCGCCCCCGATTACCTTGCCTTGTGCCACGTGGATCTCCCCTTGCTCCTCGGTGATCGTTCCCCGCAGGGCCCAGTTATGTTCCGAGTCCGGGGATTCTGCAAAACTTGTGTGGCCGAACTTTATCTCGTCCGGAAGATAGGCTGGATCAGGGTAATCTGGCCCGGCTTCCAGCAACAGAACGGAGGTATTCACGTTTTCAGCCAGTCTGCTGGCCAACACCGATCCAGCCGCTCCTCCACCGACGATAATAACGTCATATTTCATGGGCCCTCCTTAAATGATTGGTCTTCTAACTGAGGATTTCCCAGTTTTAACTGATTCCGCTGAGGATAGGGCGTTCTGAGATTTCTCCAATTATAAACCGGCATTCTCCATATCGGCCGACCAGCTGGTTCCGAACAGGGTAGTTGGAGTGTCAATAGCGCCGAGGAATTGGGCCATTGGGGCACCGGAATCGTGTACCACTGTAGTTATTATTTACGGCAGTAAATGAGGCAGAGCGGGGCGTTACAGGAGCAAGAAGAGACGGCGTTGGCGGTGGGTGCCTGGGAATCATCAGACCACCGGCCGTGCTCCGTGCAGATGCTGCGATATTCAGTCAGCCCCCTATCCGTCCATCTGCTGGATGGTCCAGCGGCTGACCTCCAGGAGCTTGGCCAGCTCTCGCTGGTTCACTCCCTTGGAACGCTCCAGCCAGATGTACCCTCTATGCTGCTCGGTCAGGCTGGGCCGTCGGCCAGGGAAACGGCCCTCTGTCCGCGCCTTGGCCTGTCCTGCGACCGAGCGCTCCCTGATCGAGTTCCGCCACCACTCGCTGAAAGCTAGCACCATCTGGAGCTGGAGCTTGCCGTTGGCCGTGGCCGTGTCGAAGTCCTCCGACAGGGAGCGGAACTCCACCCTCGCATGGTGCAGGCCCTCGATCACCTGCAGCCCGTAGGTAAGCTCTGTAAACGGTGGCGATAAAGTGGACCGAGTGGGCGGAAAATTACTGACATGTTCCTGACAGCCTAACCCCTCGGTGGCACCTGAGCAGGTCAGTTGTCGGACCAGATTCTGGTCAGGTATAGAGTGGTCCGTGTGCGGTGTAGTCGCACTTTCTGGGTGGTTCACAAACGCGCGTTTGTGACACTGGGCAACAAGCTACTCCCTTCAGCTTGTAAGGGTCTGTGACACAAACGCGAAGTCCAATAAGCGCACCATCTGAAGCGAGAAAGTCCCGCGTTAAACATTCTCGCTGATCTGGGTCAGTTAACTTGCTGTTCCGGAACTTTCTTGCTGGGGTGGCGCGGCCCGCCAGATGGGAGATCAAAGGGGTACGTGGCCGCGTTCCCGGAGTAAATGGCTCTTTTCCGCAATCCAGTGCCGGGCATCAAGATCGTGGGAGACCAGGCGGTTCTGGCGTAAACTGATCCCACGGCGTCGGGAGGAGCTACTTATGGAAGACCTGTTGATTCGTGGCGGACAGGTGATTGACGGCACTGGCACAGCAGCGCGTCGGGCGGACGTTGCCATCAAGGACGGGCGCATCACTGCCGTGGGAGATTGCGGAGACCTGGATGCACAACAGGAGATCGATGCCTCGGGACAGATCGTCGCCCCGGGTTTTATCGACATCCACACCCACTCCGACTTCACCCTCCCTCTGAACCCTCTGGCCGAGAGCAAGATCCGTCAGGGGGTGACCACGGAAGTGGTGGGCAACCGCGGCTACTCCACTGCGCCCGTGTTGCCTGGCAAGGCCCCGGCCCTGCAGGGCTACCTGAGGGCCGGGGCTCCCTGGCTGGAATACGAGCCGCGTACCTTTGCCCAGTACCTGGACGGCTTCCCGGCCACCTCGGTGAACACGGTGATGCAGGTGGACCACGCGACCCTGCGCCTGATGGCTGTGGGCCTGGAGGCTCGAGACCCCACTGACACCGAGCTTTTACACATGCAGCAACTCCTGACCGAGGGCCTGGCGGCGGGTGCCCTGGGCATGTCCACCGGGCTGTTTACAGCGCCAGGCAACTATGCCAAGGGCGAGGAGTTGCTGGCTTTGGCGGCTGTCCTGCGTCAGCACGGCGCGACCTATGCCTCGCACATCCGCGACGAGGCCAACCATGTGTTCGATGCAGTACGCGAGGCCATTGGCATCGGCGAAATCGCCGGAGTGCGAGTGCAGATCGCCCACCTGAAGCTCTCGGGCACGGACAACTGGGGCGACGTGCCATCGCTGCTGTCGCTGATAAGCGAGGCGAAGGAGCAGGGTATCGACGCCTTTTGCGACCAGTATCCGTATACAGCAGGCACCAACCCCTTGCGCAACCTGCTCCCCGTCTGGGTGCAGGAGGGAGGAGTGGAGCCAATGCTGCAGCGGCTGCGTGACGGCGAGGTAAGGGAGCGTATACGGGGTTATATCCTGCAAGACGGGCTCAACAATTTCGGTCGAGTGGAATCGTGACACGCCGTTCGCATCGACATCAGCCCTGAGACGCCCGAGCTGGCCGGCCAGACGGTGGGCCAGGTGGCGGAGGCCAGGGGCATCGACCAGCTGGACGCCGCCAGCGACATTCTCCTGGCCGACAGGGGGCATACCCGCATCGTGGTCACCTCGATGGCGGAAGAGGATGTGCAGGAAATCCTGCGCTCGCCCATGGTCCTGGTGGGCTCCGACGGAAACTCGTTGGCGCCCTACGGAATCACCGGCCAAGGGAAGCCGCACCCCCGCTTCTACGGCACATTCGTCCGGGTCCTCGGCCACTACGTCCGGGACCTGGGCCTGATGCCCCTGCACACCGCCGTGCACAAGATGACCGGCGGGTCGGCGGCGGCCCTGCGGCTGGTGGACCGGGGCACCCTGAAAGAGGGCAACTGGGCCGACGTCACGGTCTTCGACCCGGACACCGTAGCGGAGGTGGCCACCTACGACGACCCCCACCAGTACGCCACGGGCATCTCGACGGTGGTGGTGAACGGGGAGGTGGTCATTGACGAAGCGGAGCACACCGGTGCCCTGCCGGGGAGAGTGTTGCGAAGGGGCGCCAACGGCGTTGGCTAGACAATGGGTAGCCTTGTCGACTGACCGCCCTGGTGATTAGGCCCGGGCTCATGATGAAACCGAGGTGGTAGTTCGAGTCACACCAACTCCAAGCAGTTCCGCAAGAATTAGATACTGCTGATGGGCAGGGTAGGGCAGAAATCAAAGGTTGATATGTAAGAAGACAAGGAGCAGCACGGAGTTTTGTCCAGTTCGCTTGAGTTAATTCGTTATCCCCAGTGCGTATCATTGTTTCTGGAGGCCGCTGGCCACTCAATGATTCACAAAGAGGAGGCGCACTCATGAAAGGCGAGGATGACTGGAACAACCGTGCTAACCAAATGAATCCTAACAACGATGCGTACTGGCAGTCCCGGGGCTACGATGAGCGGCCCGACGACTGGGAAGACCAAGTGGACAAAGAGGAATAGCAGAAGGCGCAAGAACGCCGCCAAGACGTTCCTGGGGCCGGGAGGTAACCCAACCGACCAGCGTCCGGAGTGTGCGACTTCATCGGGACACCCACTTTGGTGAAATTATTATGAACGAAAAGAGTTTCGTGAGCACTGCGCCCTTGGGCGGCCTCTACAGCGGACGCATCCTCCGCGCTGTCGTCCAGTCCCTCGATGTCCAGGACGAGGTGTTGACCAACCGGACGGCCCGTAGGTTCTTCTCCGGCCAGCACGTGGACGAACACAACCGGAACCAGATCTTCGACGCCCTGGGGCAGGCGCTGATCACCCGAGGCCTGGCTCCAGAGACGCTGGAAGACCTGCCCGAAACGCTCCCCATGGCTTCCGTGGTGGGAATGACGTTGATGATGGTCTGTGGGGAATGGGACCGGCTGATGGCCCACATCCAATCCTCTTCTGGGCAGGTCGCCGACGTGAGAGAGGCAGTGGCTCAGCTCCTGCGGCTGGTCGTTGTGGACGCTGCTTTGCGCCTGTTCGCCCTGGTCTACCTGGATCTGGAGGAGCCGCCTGGGTCAGAGCCCCCTATGTGGGTGTTGGAGAACGGAACTGGGAACATCCTCCGGCAGCGTGTGCGCGAGGCGGGGCTGACCAGATACCAACTGGCCGCCTCTCTGGGCGTGTGGCCCACTTCCGTGGACAACTGGCTGGACGGAAAGAGCCGGCCCGGCACTGAAAACGTCGCCGCCCTGGCCCGGGAACTGGCCTCAAGGCAACGCGGCGGCGATGCCGCGGCCCTGGAGCGGTCTCTGAACCGTCAGATCTCCCTGGCCGCCATGGCGGACCAGATGGCTGCCGGTATTGGCCGGGACAAGCTGATCGAGCTGATTACAAAGCTGACACATTTTGCAAGGGCCTTGTCGCAGTCGCCTGAGCTCCCCCGAATCCTGGGGGACAGCCCCCGGGGGATTGTGCGCAACCCGATCATGTTCGGGTCCACTGGGGGTTCTGCAAGAGATCTGCTTTCGTGGCTGGCAGACCGTGAGCCGGACCCTGATTGGCGCTGGAACCTGCTCGCGGCCAACAGGTTCTGGGATCCCGCCTTCGAGGAGGTTGCCACGCTGCACACTGGTCAGAGGTCGGCGTCCGGGCTGGCCCAGGACATCTCCGACGTGACGGAGGTCTTCACGGAAGAGAATCAGCACATTATTGAACCCCTGAAACAAGGGGTAATCCGGCATGCCGATTCCACCAAAGCGCCCCAGGTTGACCATGAGGATCCCAAGCTGTACTTAGCCAGGCTTCAAGGCAGAATCGCCCTGCGGCGGCGGCTGGCGGTGCGGTTTCCCATGAATCCTCTTGCGCATTTGCAGCTGGGATCCTTTCTCGGAGATCTGGGGGTTCAATTCGCTGACAGGATGCTGATTGATGAAGGGATCCTCGAGTGCAGGATTGCCGCCAGTCTGCAACCCGACTGGGACGCCCCGGCGGTGGAGCCAGCAAGCATCCTGGTGAACTTTGGCGAGCGCGAGGCGGCGCTGCGAGAACTGCAACAGGCGGAGCGCAATCTCCCTGAACCAACTCCTCACCTGCAGTTCGTCAAGGGCTACGTCCTCATGACCCTGGATCTGTACTCGGAGGCACTGGCATGTCTGGAGGCGGTTATCGAAGACCGGGCCGAGTTCGCCCCAGCGTACGACCTTGCCGCCCACTCCGCTTTCCAGTCAGGAGACAAAACCAAGGGGCTCCGCTATGCCAAGGAGGCCAGGATGCGGGGCATATACACCGAGCACAGAGCTTGGGGGTCAGGGGCGTACTCATATCGACCTAAGTGAATGTGAGATTCCATTGCCGGTATCCAACTCTGTCTCGTCATGGTGTGTGTCTTGCGCGCGCAATCAAAACTGAATGAGGAGCGAGTGATGAGCCTAGCGGATAAGCATGAGCAATTGGTTAAGGTACGAGTGGGAACTAGACATCCAGTCACTTTGATGTTTCCTGATGGAAGTAAAAGGACAATACCTCCCCGTATCGAAGACCACTCTGGGGTGGACTATTATCCCGACCTTGTTAGGGTAAAGACCGAACCTCAAGACACTGGCACTGACAAGGGCGGATTCGGGGTTTATTCGCAGGCTATCGGAGAAGTGCTCAACCTCCCTGCGATTGGAGAATTGGACGAAAACGAGGTTGTTTTCGTGAATGGGTTTGTAGTCTCGGCATTAGAAACGCAGGGCGCATTCCATTACTCAGGTCGAGTGGTCGCTCCTGGAAAAACCAAGCGTGGAGAACATGGATTTCCAGAATGCATTCTCTCTTGGATGACGGTGCGTGCGAAATGATGCCAACTGATGGGCTGTATTCAGATTGTGCCGTGCGCAAACTTCTAATAGGGATGGTTCAGGTTGAACACAGTGCAGAACAGATACAGAAAGTGCCACAAATAGCGAAAACCTTCGTACCTAAAGGAATTTCCTGACCGGTTAGGCGACCAGTACCCTTGGGTAGTCTCAAGATCCCATCCATGTGCCGAGGACTGTACTGCCTACCGTCAAGGCCGGCCTATCAGGGCGCTGGTGATTTAGGCCTGTATCGGGTTGCGGATAGCTGATCAATCACCCCTTTGTAAGGGGCGGAGTAATGGTGGCCTACCTGTGTTACGCATGGGATTCGAGTGAGGACTGCTATTCGCATTCTACCCACACCCGTCCACCTGTTGGATGGTCCAGCAGCTGACCTCCAGGCGCTTGGCAGTTCCCGCTGGCTCACTCCTTTCGACCGCTCCTCCCTGATGTTCTCCCGTTGCTGCTCGCTCAGGCTGGGCCTACGGCCGGGGAAACGGCCCTCGATCCGAGCTTTGGTCTGACCCGCGACCGAGCGTTCCCTGATGGAGTTGCGCCAGAATTCGATGAAGGCGAGCACCATCTGGAGCTGGAGCTTCCCGTTGGCCGTCGAAGTGTCGAAGTCCTCTTTCCTGGCTATCCAGACTAATGCCTCTGGGCATATATCAACTCGGGGACCACAACCTCCCACCGTTCCCTGTTAAGGGATCTCCTGTACTCAGGTGTGGACTTGCTGGCGTCCCATGCGGCGATGGCCAGCACCTCAGCCCCGGTTGGGACACGAGTCATTGTCTGCTGGGAGCGCCGGGACAACCTGCCCACCAGGACGCCTCCCAGTGTCCTGAGGGCCCAGGGCTGGCTGGCCTGGTCGATGGTGAGAGAGTCGCCGGGTTGCAGCTCCCTGATGGCCTCCGGCACCCTGTCGCCGCTGGCCCGGCCAGAGAACGACAGGTCGATGTCCCGGAGGGTCAGTCTCCGGCGAATCTCCGCAGGCTCCGGTTCGGGCGCGCCGTCGTGCTGCGCCGGTTCCCGGAACAGGACGGAAGCGTGTCCCGCCAGTGACTTGAGGAAGGGGTTGCCGTTGCCCGCGTCCATCAGGGTGAGGGTGTGGTGGGCACGGGTCATGGCAACATAGTAGAGTCGGCGCTGTTCCTCGGCCTCGTTTGGGTTCCTGCTGGTCCAGTTGCCGTCGAGTATGACGACGTGGTCGAACTCCAGGCCCTTGGCCCCGTGGGCGGTGGTGAGCAGCAGCGCGTGCTGGCGCCTCCGGTTCTCCCGGGCCCATTCGGCGATCCACTCCCTGGCTGACGCCGCGGGGATCCGGTCGCTGCCGGTCTCCTCCTCCATGGTCTCCATGGCCTCGGCCAGCAGCTCCGACCACCTGTTGCGCGGCATGGCCTTCACGCGATCCAGCGCCTCCTCGGCCGTGACGCCCTGTTCCTGGGCGGTCGATCCATCCCAGCAGTTCCTGGGTCTCCCTGAGCTGCCATGAGGCGGTGAAATCCTCCTGGGCCAGCTGGGTCTCCACATCTCGTTCGCGGCAGACGGCGCGCATGATCTCCAGTGTGTCCCACTGGCGGGCCACCACGGCGGCCCTGGTCCAGTCCCAGCCGGAGTCCAGCTCTTTGAGCCGCAGGAGCTCGTTCAGCGCCCGGTGGGCCTGGGCAGCGTTGCTACCTGCTGCCGGTATTACCTGCACCCGCCCCCGGCTGACAGGGTCTCTATTCTGCCAGCTGCCGCCGTGAGGTTCCATGCTCCTGACCCTGTCGATGGTTATGGCGTGATCGACTTTCAGCCTGTCCTGGGCGGCGTCGATCACTGCATTGGCGGCATTAATGATGTGCTTCGTGGAGCGGTAATTCTCCAGCATCGGCTGGGGCCTGGCGCTGTAGTCCTCCTCGAATTTCCTGATGTACGCGGTGGAGGAGCCGGTGAATCCGTAGATGTTCTGGTCGTCGTCGCCCACGGCGAAGAGGTTGAGCCTCCTGCCCGTCTCCCTCCTGGAGCGTCCTGCCAGTGCCGATATGAGATTGTAGGAGTCCTCGTTGATGTCCTGGTACTCGTCGACGAACAGCCACGCGAAGCCGGCAAGGAGCTTCTCCCTCAGCTCATTGGCGTCCTCGGGGTCTTCGCCCTCGCCCTCCAGGTACCGGGTTGCCTCCAGGAGGATCTGCTGGAATACCCTGTCAGCCTCCCGGTCATTTTCTGCGCTGCTGTTCTGGTAGGTGCGGCCAGTGAGCCGCATGGCCAGGGCATGGCAGGTGAGCACGGTCACACCGTGGGCCTCGTTGCCGATCAGGTCCCTCAGCCTCCGGCGTATCTCCGCGGCGGCGTGGCGGTTGTAGGCCAGGGCAATGATGCTCTCGGGCCTCTCCCGTCTCACCTTGACCAGGTAGGCGATGCGGTGCACCAGCACCCTGGTCTTGCCCGAGCCGGGCCCGGCCAGCACCAGCACGTTGGGATTTTTCCTGGGGTCGGTGACGATCCGTCTCTGCACCGGGTTGTTCAGCTGCTCCACGATCCTGCTGTAGTGTTGCGGCGTGGTCTGCAGCTGCAGCGTGTCGGCCTTGTGGGCCAGCCACTTGGCGATGAACTGCTGCTGCGGCATGGCGAAGTAGTCTTCCGCCATGGCGGTGGCGTCCTCGATCCTCCGGAGGCCGCGTTCCGCATACTCCTCCATGATGTGGATCTGCTGGGTCTGCTCGCCGTAGTGCCGGTCCAGCGGCTCGTAGTCCTCCGGGCCGAAGGCTCTCCTCTCCCCGCCCAGCTTTATGGTCATGGCGGGCCTCAGGACGGCCATTCCCTAGCTGAGGCGGATGACCTCCTGGTCGTGGAGCCAGAGCAGCGCCTGTTGCAGGACCCGGTCCGCGTCCACCACGGGCGGGAAGGCCTGGGCTTCCCGGAGGACCCGGGCGAGTTCCCCCAGGGTGGTGTCGACCAGCAGGTCCGCGCCCCTCTGGCCGCTGACCTGGGCAGGAGGTGGGCGAGGACAAGGTGAGCGGCTTTCCGGCGGTTGGCCGACGTCTCAACCACCGTGCTCCAGTCGGTGTTGAGCGTGACGCTGACGGTCTCGTTGCGGTGGTTCCTGACCCTGAGGTTGGGGGTGCCGGCGCTCCGCTCCGTGCCGCCCTGGCCCACGGACCGGAGGATGCGGAGCACCAGGAGAGTCAGTGCCTGCTCATTGCCGCGGTTGCGCAGCTCCTGGGCGGTCTCTCTCAGCTGGAGGGGCAGGGTTTCCCCGGTCCCCTTGGTCGGGGGCCTGCTCTTGCATCAGGGTTATGAGCTCCTCCTCCATCTGCGCCGCCTGCTGGTATCTCCTCCCGGAGGGTCTGGCAACGCCGACGTGAACGTAGGCGGTGATGCGCAGGTTGTTGTTGGTGATGCCCAGAGTTTCCAGGTCCCCCAGCGCCTTGGCCACGTGCTCGGAGGACATGCCGGTGTGGGCGGCCAGCTCGTCGGTGGTGATGCCCAGGGCCGGATCCGCGTTCAGCAGCCTCTGGGCTATGTTGATGAGCTGCCCGACGTAGCGCGGCTCCAGGCCTCTGTGGTGGCGAAGGATCCTCCTTATATCGTCCATGCGGCCGATCTTGAGGGTTGAGGGATAGATGGTGGTCTGGTTGTCCAGCCTCTCGGCCAGATCGCTTATCCTCCAGCCAGGCCACGGCCGTGCGCACCTTGGTATCGGCCTCATCAACGGCTATCTGGCCATCGTCCTCCTCTTCCAGGTGGGCGATGATCTCGCCGGGAGTGGCCACGACCGTGTTCGCTTCCTCGGGGCTGGTGTGCCTGGCGTTCTTCTCCCGCATCCGTCTCAGGCTGTCCAGGACCGACTGTATGTCCTCCTGACGCAGCCTGTTCCTGGACAGCAGTGTGTGCTGGGTCTCGACGTCCTCATCGTGGAACATGAGGATGCAGTGTGCCGGCTTTCCATCCCGCCCGGCCCGGCCCGCCTCCTGCAGGTAGTTCTCCAGGGACCCGGGAATGCTGTTGTGCACCACTGCCCTGACGTTGTCCTTGTCGATACCCGTGCCGAAGGCATTGGTTGCGCTGATCACTTTGAGATTGCCTGAGATGAAGGCGTTCTGCACCTCCATCTTGCGGTCGGGAGTCATGGCGGCGTGAAAGAACCGGGTCTCCAGGCCGTTGGCGCTGAGGAACTCGGCCACGTTCTCGGCCTGTGACCGGGTGGAGCAGTGGATTATGGCCCTGCCGTACCCGTCGTCCGTATGGCTCTCCACCAGGTCCTTGAGCAGGCCATCTTGGAGCCGGCCTCGGTCTTGATGACGTCGAAGTCCAGGTTGGAGCGCCTGGCGCCCCCGTCCAGTATCTCCAGCTCCACGGAGTTGGTCTGCCGGAAATACTCCCGGATCTCCTCCTTCACCTCGGGTTTGGCCGTTGCGGTGAGGCAGAGGACCGGGGCGGGCCTGCCCCCGCCCGAGTGCCTGTGGATGAATTTGCCGATGTAGCGGTAGTCGGGCCGGAAATCGTGGCCCCACTTGGAGAGACAGTGCGCCTCGTCCAGGACCCAGGCCCCGCTGAGACGCTGTTCCAGCGCCCTGCGGGTGGGCCTGGACCGCAGCTGCTCGGGCGAGATCAGGACGATGGCGGCGTCCCCCAGCCTGACCCGGTCCAGGGCTTCCTTCCTTTCCGGCATGGACAGCAGCCCGTTGATGGCGACGACGTTGGTGATTCCCCGGTTTTCGAGGCCAGCCACCTGGTCGGCCATGAGGGCCACCAGGGGGGAGATGACCACCGTGAGGGCGCCGGTCTTGTCGTAACGCGAGAGGGCCGGGACCTGGTAGCAGAGGGATTTGCCGCCGCCGGTGGGCATGATGCCCAGCAGGTCGTCGCCGTTCATTGCCTTGGCAACAATCTGCCCCTGCAGGGACGCCCCGTCCGCGGTCCGGGGTTCGGCCCGGAATCCTGGGTGGCCGGACCATCTCCGGAACTCCTGCTCCGGGTTGTTGTGCTGCACGCACCACTGGCAGGCGGAGTCCCGGCAGGGGTTGTCCCTGAGCAGGGTGCTCAGTTCCTGGGTCTCGGGGTGGTTGAGCAGCACCCACGGGGGTATGGCCGACCCGGTGCCTGCGGCCTCCATCCACGCCACCGCGTAGGCGGTGGCCCATGGGTTGCTCTCGGCCCGCTGGACAGCCTCCTCTCCGGCGGTGCGGCAGGCCCGCTCCGACAGGTAACGTCGCAGGACCTTCTGCCCCTGTTCCCTTGTCGGCCGTTGCCCGTCTCGTACCAGGGCGAAGAATTCATTAAAGGCCTCTCCGTGGGCGACGCTGCTCAGCCAGTGCCAGACGGTGAGGGCCTCTGGAGAGGCCTTTCGGAGCTCCCGGTACTGGCTGGCCAGGGCCTCGTGAGCCAGCTGGCTGTCGATGAGGGGGTCGTTCCTGGTCCGCCGCAGCAGGCCTCCGTCTTTGTAGTGCTTCACCAGCCTGTGGTAGGGCCGCCTGGGAAAGGCCAGGGGATTCAGGAGCAGGGTGTCCAGGCGGGGCAGTTTCAGCAGTCTCAGGCTCGGATGCGCGGCCTGCAGGTGAGGAATGTCGAAGGCTATGAGATTGTGGCCCAGGACGAACCGCGCTCCCTGGGCCATGCGGTCCAGTCTGCTCAACCCTCCAGCATCAGGAGGTCCATTTCGAGTGGTGAGCTGCTCGCCGGTGTCGGGACGCCAGGCGGCTAGGGCGTTGATGCGTGCCGTGCTGACGTCAACCTCCAGGTCGATGGACAGGCACTCGTTCAGTACGCTGGGCAGCGGTTCCTGTACCGTGTTGTCGGCGCGAGTGCTCACTCTATGCAACATCCCGATTTTGGCCGGGAGCCCCAGTGCAGGAGCATTCCTTATGAGCGGAGATGAACCCGACGGATTATCCGAATGCCCGTGGACGAGCCCGCAGGCCCCGCGTAAGCGGAGATGAACCGCAACCAATGTACCTGCGCGAAATCGATGATTAACAGACCCCGTCTCAGCGTAGATGAATCCTCGGCGATCGCCCCGTATCAAACCCCTCCCATTCATCCCCATGCCTGGGGACCCACCGACACTGGCGCCTCGCCGAGTAAAACCCTACTCATGCACCGTTGACCGCGCAGACGATGGGAAATACCATCCAACAAAGCAGGCAGGCTGCAGCAATCGCGGTGTACACCAGAATGGAACAGGCAGCGCAAGACGTTGCTCCCACAGTCCTCCGGATGCTCAGCCATGTGGAACAGCCCATCTATCAGAGGAGAACCGGGAACCATGCTGCACCCGTACCTGCACAGCACCCCCAGTGGCCAGACCTCAGATGGGATCAGACCGCACTGGAGCCGCTGCTGCACAGGTCCCACAATCTCAGGGGCCAACTGACCGCTCGGATGAAGTCCCTGGGCACCCCCCTCACGGAGGAGATGCACCTGGACACCCTGTCGAACGACGTGGTCAAGACCAGCGAGATAGAGGGAGAGACCCTCAACCTGAAAGCGGTACGCTCCTCCGTAGCCTGGCGTCTGGGCATACTCCCGGAGGGCGTGCCCTCCGGCGACGACGCCGTCGAAGGCATCGTCTTCATCACCACCGACGCCACCTTCAACCACGCAGCGCCACTCACGAAAGAACGGCTCTTGGGCTGGCACGCCGCCCTGTTTCCCGCCGGCCGGAGCGGAGGGCACCCCATCACTGTCGGCAACTGGCGCGTCCATCCCATACAGGTCGTCTCCGGAGCTATCGGCCAGGAACGGGTCCACTTCGAAGGCCCGGACCACCAGACGGTCCTCGAGGAGATGACACGGTTCCTACAGTGGCTGAACAGCCCGCCGGAATCCGGCCTAACAATCCAAGCCGCCCTGGCCCACCTGTGGTTCGTCACCATCCACCCATTCGACGACGGGAACGGCCGCATCGCCCGAGCCGTCTCGGACATGCTCCTCACCCGAGACGACGGGAACCCCCACCGCCTATACAGCATGTCAGCCCAGATACAAATAGAACGGGCCCGGTACTACCGGATGCTGGAGGACATCCAGAGGGGCGGCACACTCGACGTCACCCCCTGGATAGCCTGGTTTCTGGAATGCCTCACCCGAGCCGCGCAGGCCAGCTTATCATCCGTCGACCGGGCCATTGTCAGGGACCGGATCCGGCGCCTGAGCGCAACCATATCCACCAACCCGCGCCAGCGGCGAGTGCTGGACCTGCTGGTCGAAGGTCAAGAGGGCCGGCTGCCCCAAGGACTGCTCAGCGTCCGAAGATGGACCCGAATCTGCCGCTGCAGCCCGGAGGAAGCTGAAGCAGACATCGCGCAGTTGGTCGCCCAAGGCCTCCTGGTCACAGACCCCGACCCAGGCCGGGACCCAGCTTGGATCATGCACCCGGACCTCCTCCAGCCCGGCAAATACCCGTAACCAACGCAGGCCTCTGCCGCGAGGCATGGCCCTCAGGGCCGCAACACTCATAGCGAGAGGAAACGAGTACCGGCACGAACGATGCCCCAAACGGGAGCCGAAGGGGGAATAAAACAGGAAGAATCACCGGACCCAAAGCTGACTGGCTGGGCATCGACGGCGACCTGCCCGTCAACTGGTTCCACCCGAAGCTCCCCCACCTGCTCCAGCTCCACCAGGCCCAGGACATGGAGCTCACCCCTCTGGAGCTGCTCTACCACATGCTCTACCGGCCCTCCGCCGCCGTCGTCCAACCCGACGGGCCCATACACCCGCTCCGCCACCTCGCCGACGTCCTGGAGACCATCCTGGAAATCCCCTAGTAAACACGCCGCCGCCAAGCGCTCTGACCAATACGCATCACCCCGGCAGACCCTGAACCTACCACCCCGAAGCAACCGAGGAACCCAATGAGCCAAGCCACAGTCAAGCCACGAACCCTGACACTGGACGGAAAGGTCCTCTGCGCCAACTGCAACTCCCAGATGCGCAACACCGGCCGCCGCTACTATTGCCCGAACACCACGGTGGAATCGGGAGGCAGATGCCTCACCAGACCACTGGACGTGGAAGAACTGCTCCGCAGCGTGGTCACCCGGATGACCAGACGCCTGGCCAGCGAGGAGAACAGCAGCGACGTCGTCCGGGAAATCAGGCGCTCAACACGGGAGAACGCCCACATCCAGCACCGCATAATCGAGCAGGCCGAGGCCGCCATTGCCGAGGCCACAGCCCGCAACGGAGCATTCCCGCGGCCCGGGGAACAGGACGGCAGGATCACCGCCCTCGACGTGGACACCGCCGGCCTGACCTTCCAGAACATGGTGGCCCAGGAGGAACTGGACAAGCTCGAGTTCATCGGCGACGAGACCGCCTGCGAGAAACACTCAGCGACCCGGAGACCCTCATGGGAGCAAACAACCAGGAGGATGCCCAAGAACTCCTGGACCTGCTCATCAGCGGCGTGAGCGTGGAAAACGGCCACGCGACCATCCTCTACAAGCACCCACTGCCCGCCATCGAACAGCCCGGAGCAATTCTGGCAGAACCGCTGACGCTGTAGAACCCGGGCAGCTCGTCGACTCTCGAACCCGCCGGCAACATGACGCCAACCACGGCAGTCCCGCGCAAACACCGCTCCACCAGCACCACCTTCCTGCTATCATCTCCCGAACTTCCCCGAGGGACACGAGATCCGCATGTTCCAGGTTATGCTGGCGCTGAACAGACTGTAGGGACACCTCGAATTCACCACCCACCTAACAGAAGGGGTA
Organism: Dehalococcoidia bacterium; assembly: GCA_965207865.1. Classification (GTDB taxonomy): domain Bacteria; phylum Chloroflexota; class Dehalococcoidia; order Lucifugimonadales; family UBA3495; genus VXOI01. The sequence continues at coordinate 776,737 of CBDBNP010000008.1, read as the reverse complement.
ACCACCGCCCCCGGCGACCTCGACGCGCACCGCCACCGCGGCGATGAATCCGTAACGCGGGACCAAATCCACTACCTATGGGTGCAGACCCCGCATTAGCGGAGATGAACCGTCGCGTCAACAACGGGCCTATCGCGGACCAACGCAGGCCCCGCACCCGCGGGGCCGCATAGCCTGCGACTCTACGTGGCCCGGGTCAGGCGAAGTCGTAGAGCTGCATCGACACCGACCTTGCTGGGGCATCTGCCGGAGGGTCGTGGACCAGCGTACGGGCTCTCTCCGTCGCCTCGCGGCTGAAAGACCGCTCGCCGCAGCCCTGGCAGACGGTTGCTGGCATCCCGGCGACCAGCACGTAACGCCCACCGGCGTCGAACACCTTGTCCACCAGCTCCTCTCGCAGATGCTTGCAGTGACATACCAGGCACTCTGCCATGTCTACCTTCTCCTTCGATGGTCTTCTCACTCGGCGGGGTCCGGCTCGTACAAAGTGACTATCCTGACCGTCGGTGATGGGGAGTCGGCGACCTGCATGTGCAGTGGCCTTCCGGTTCCGGTGAACCCCAGCAACAGCCGTGTCGGGCCGTAGTTGTCGTCAGGATACTCTTCGATTGTAACGGCCTGCGACCCTGCTTCCTGTATCTCTCGCTCGCCGATGTTCCTTACAACAGCCCTCTCTGCAGCGTGTTCCGTGAAGTCGAACCGGCCGGTTGCGAGGGCTGCCTGGATCGTTTCTTGCCTGTCCAATACTACTCCCGTACCGTGCGGTTTCACAGCTGGCCGCAACTTTAATGGCCGGGGCGGAATATATGCCAGCAGTCATGGAGCCGCTAGGATTTCTGGGAATCACGGAGGGCCTTGGTGTTGCTGCTAGACTTCCCCTAGTTCGGCGAAGCCAGCTGGTAGTGGTGCAGGCGGCGACGGCACTCAGCGTGCCCCTACATCTTAGCAAGCTCCGCCGTCCGCATAGTTCAAGGCAGCTCTCTTTTCTCGTCTCGCGGTGTTGTTCTTTCTCCGTGCGACCCTGCGCTTCTTGCACCGTAACGGGAGGTGCCGAGGGTGATCAACGGGCTGCTGTCAGTGGGACGAGTATCTGATCCTACGTCCCCTGCGGCGGCTGGTAGGTCGGCTCCCTGGCGTGGCGGTAGGGCCGCCATTATCGGATGCCCGTTCCGTGTGAGTGCAAGAAGGAGTAGCGGTGTACCTGCTGCAGCCCCAGAAACTCGACTGACCCGTTCTCAGGAGCATGACGCCCTGGTTGCATTTGGGACATAGCCGAGGCGGAGAGTCGCAGGAAGGGTTGGAGCACTCGGCGGCGGACTTGTCGTCCTTCAGGCTGACGTAGCCTCGTTTGCACCCGGGACACCTGGGCGAGAGGTGATGGCAGGTGGGGAAGTTGGAGCAGCGGAGGTTGTCGCCGGACTGGGACGGTATAAGGGCGCCTTCCTGACATGCGGGGCAGGGGGGCCGCATGCTCGGCCTGACTGTTACCTGGGGCAGTTCTTGATGAGCTCCTTGACGAAGGGGGACGGCCGGACGGGATCGGTTATGAGGTATACCGCTTTTCTAGCCCGTGTGAGGGCCACGTAGAAGAGCCGTCTTTCTTCGGCGGAAGGGAACGGGTCTCCGTGGGTCGGGGGCATGACGATGGTCAGCAGGGGGTCGTCTTCGACGGTGCAGGGAAAGCCGTAGCGGCCCTCCCTGAGGTCCAGAACCACTATGTAGTCCGCTTCTCGGCCCTTGGTGCTGTGGATCGTGCTGAACTGCAAGTTTTTTATCCGGCCGTTGTTTCGGCCGAGGATGCTCCGGCTGGAGCGGTACCGGCCCAGGACCATTATCGACTCGGAGTGCTCGTCTCTGAGGTCCTCGATCTCCTTCAGGGCTTGATGCAGTCCGGTCTCCGGCAGGTCGGCTGGAATGGCGATTATGCCCTCGCCCTGGTCGGGGTTGTGGGACGTCAGTGACCTTCGGGTCTGCTCCGGGTTCTGTTGGATGAACTCGGTGGACGGGGCGAGTATGCCGTCGCCGAACCGGAAGGTGCGGGTGAGACTTTCCCTTCGGGAGAATCCCAGGTGTTCGTCTACCTGGTGGATGAGGCCTGTAAATCGCCACGAACTATGTACCAGTAAAGGGCGAAATCGCCGAGGACTATAGACCAGATTTTCATGGTCTTTGACCACCCTGGGGCGCCACAAAGGCGACCATTGCCGCACTCCGGTATCGAGGTGCAGCGATGGCGGTACAAGGAGGTGCTCCGAGTGGAAATACAAGAGGTAATACGCCGCTGGCAGGCGGGAGGCAGTCAGCGACAGATAGGGGTAGGGACGGGGCTGTCGCGGGTGACGGTGCGCAAGTACCTGGCGGCGGCGATGGCGGCGGGACTGGAGCAGGATGGTCCGGCTCCCGACGAGGTCCAGTTGAGCCGGTTGGCGGGCATCAGCCGGGCTGGACCGAGGAAGGTGGAGACTCCGGTGGAGGATGGCCTGGTCCCCTGGGGGGACCAGATCTACCGGTGGCTCACCGGGGACCGGCTGCAGGTGACCCGCATCCAGGAGTTGCTGGCGGCCCAGGGTTGTGCGGTTTCCTACACGTCGCTGCGACGCTTCATCCAGAAACGCAACTGGAGCAGACGCAGCAGGACCACGGTGCGCATGGAGGACACTCCGCCGGGCGAGGTGGCGGAGGTGGACTTCGGCCGCATGGGGCTGGTCCATGACCCCGAGACCGGCCGCCGCCGCGTGGTGTGGGCGCTGATCGTGGTGCTGGGCTACTCCAGGCACTGCTTCGACTGGCCCACCTTCGGGCAGACGTTGGAGGACGTGATCGCCGGACTGGAATCAGCCCGGGCCTTCTTCGGCGGCATCCCCAAATACTTGGTCATCGACAATTGCCCTCCCGCAGTGGCGGTGAATGAGCCCCTGCATCCCACCTTCACCAGGGGCTTCCTGGAATACTCTCAGCACCGGGGCTTCATCGCCGATGCTGCTCGGGCCCGTCATCCCAAGGACAAGCCCAAGGTGGAGCGGGGCGTGCCCTACGTCAGGGAGCGTTTCTTCAAGGGCGGCGAGTTCCGGGACCTGGCCGACGTCAGGGAGCAGGCCCGGCGCTGGTGCCTTGAGGTGGCCGGGCTGCGCATCCACGGCACCACTCGCCGCAAGCCCCTGTTGGTCTTCCGGGACGAGGAGCGTCAGGCCCTGCTTCCCTGGGACGGCGAGCCCTACGAGATCGCCGACTGGCGTCAGGCCAAGGTGCATCAGGACCATCACATCCAGTGCCGCTTGGCCCTGTATTCGGTGCCGTCCAGCCTGTGTCCTCCCGGCCGGAAGGTGGAGGTCAAGGTGGACAGCAAGCTGGTGCGCATCTATTACCAGGGGCAGCTGATCAAGACCCACCTTCGTCAGCCCAGGGGCGGCCGTGCCACTGATCCCAATGATTACCCGGCCGAACTCTCGGCGTACACCACCAGAGCGCCGGACGGCATCAGGAGCAAAGCTGCCGAGCTGGGGCCGGCGGTGGCCGAATTCGTCCACCGGCTCTTCGACGGCCCGTTGCCGTGGGCCAAGGTCAGGCAGGGGCACAAGCTGCTCCGCCTCGGCGAGCGTTACACCGCAAAGCGCCTGGACGCCGCCTGCCGCCGGGCCCTGGACGTCGACCTCATCGACGTGCGCCGCGTCGAGCGCATCCTGGTGCAGGCCCTCGAAGAGGAGACCACGCCTGAATTGCCAACGCCGTTGCCCGAGGGCCGCTTTGCCCGTCCCGGCAGCGTCTTCTCTTACAGCAACCAATACCTCCGCACGGCATGAGGAGACTGACATGACCATGACCAACGATCTCACGCCGCTGTTCAAGCGGCTGCAATTGGGACCCATGGCGGCCACCCTGCCGGAGCGCATCGCCCTGGCCCGCAGGGAGCAACTGGACTACGCCTCCTTCCTGGAGATCATCCTGGCAGATGAAGTGAACCGCCGCGCCCACCGGCGCACCGAGATGCGTCTGCAGCAGGCTGGCTCCCAGGAGATCTGCCGTCTGGAGGACTTCGACTGGTCGGCGTCGATTAATCTGAACCGCCGACTGCTGGACGCCGCCTTCTCCCTGGAGTTTCTGTCCAGGCGCGAGCACGTCCTGTTGGTGGGGCCCGCCGGCGTCGGCAAGAGCTTCATGGCTCAGGCCCTGGGCTACTCAGCGGTCCGCGCCGGGCACACCGTCCGCTTCAGCCACGCCGACGACTACTTCAGGGTCATGAACCAGGCCAGAGTCGACAACTCCTTGGAGCGCACCTTCCGCACCTTCCTGGCACCGGACCTGCTGATCCTCGACGACCTGGGCCTGCACCGGTTCACCGCCCAGCAGTCGGCTGATCTCTACGAACTTATCCTCAACCGGCACCGGGCTTACAGCCTCGTGATCACCAGCAACCGGGCCGTCGACGAGTGGCTCGGCCTCTTCGAAGACCCCATTCTCGGTAACAGCGCTCTGGACCGCCTGGCCAACGCCAGCTACCAGATCGTCATCGAGGGCAGCAGCTACCGGGAACGACTCTCACCGCACAGGGCGCTGCTGGAAGCCAAAGGAGGTGCTTGACCAGCCAAACAGGACCTGATATTACTCGAAATCGCCATGCGCCCAGGGTGGGTCAATGTCCTTGGCGATCACTGGTCAATGATCGCGGCGAATGACAAGGAGGGTCGCCTGGTCCCCCAAATAGTCAAGGTCCCGCCATTACAGCTCGAGGATCTCGGAGACCCGCAGGCCGGTGCGCCACATGATGAGCGTCGCGGTGCGGGCCTGGTGCCGGCTGTGGGACGCAGCACGTCCAGGAGCCGCTTGACCTGGTCGGGCATCCAGTAGTGAGGAACATTCACAATGGCAGAATACATTAAGATCAACTCTGCCAAAAGCGCCAGATGTCATCAATTTCACCCTAGTATTACAACGCAGGCAAGGGCGCAATGCTGTCAGCGCGTCTGCAATTCGCCATAAAGAGGTACTTAAGGGCCGTTTCTTGCGAAGCGTCGTTGTAATACCAGATGGACGCAGCCCGCGAGGACCAGAAGTGGCAGACTTTGAACCAAACTCTGCCAACGGCCATCGACATTGCGTTGCCAAAATTCCCGCACCACTCGGCCTATTAGTCGGTCAAACTTATACAAGCAGAAGAACGACACTGGCTTAGATTCCGCACTAGCCACCAAAAGAAACCCCTGTGGTACTGACCGGAGATATTCCGCCCGATTTGGGCAATCTCGGCAACCTGCAGGTGGTGTCCCTAAACGACAACTGGTTCAGCGGGAGAATCTCAATGTCAACTTACGAATGTGAATATGTTTTCTGCGCCGACGTAGGGTCTATGCAGGCCGGTAGGACAAGGCAGGAAAATCATTTTGGTTGGGCTGGCGCATCAATCTCTCCGAATGGACAACAATCCCCGTGTGGAGAAGGCGACGACATGCAGCAACTGGTGGACGTTGTCGCTGACGGTTTGAACCAAGGTGCCAAGGTTGCCTTGGGTTTCGAATGCCCACTATGGGTTCCGATCCGGGACAAGCCCAAGACACTAACCTCGCAGCGGTGTGGTGAAGGAAGTCCATCGTGGGCTAGTCAGACAGCAGCCACAGTTCTAACCACCGGATTGGCACAGGTCGCATGGATTCTCCAAAAGATTCGCGAGAAACCGGTGAACGCCGGAGCCTTCTTGGACTGGAACTCGTACCGGACATCCACAGACGGACTTTTCATATGGGAAGCATTCGTTTCTGGGACAGCGAAAACGGGCTCGCACATAGGAGACGCAAAAGTGGCGGTTGACGCTTTTTGTAAGGCTTTGCCGGTGCTGGAAACTTCGATTACGGAGCCTCCGGGATCGCAGACACGTTCCCTGATAGGCGCTGCCCTGCTTTGGGCATCCTGGTCAAAAGAACTTTCTCTTCTGCACCAGCCCTGCACAGTGGTAAAGGCATAAGTTCCGACAAACAAAATCGCGAATTCGCGACATAACGATTGACTGTCAGCAATTTCGATGTGTGACGCGACCACGGCGCAGGACAGCATTGGCAGAGGTTGGGGCAAACTTTGCCACCTCTGTTGCTGGGGACAGGGTCCACGACAAGCTGGCGTAAAACGCCCGGTTTTAGCCACTGGCGAAAATGCTGACAGCCCAGCTTTGCCAGGGGGTGGCGGAAAAGGCATCGTGATTAAGAAGGACTACGGGAATAGTAACCGCCATTCGAAAAGGTTTTGAGCTCGCTGCCGCACCGCGGCTCACCCGGCACCCAAGCCCCTGGCCGAGAAACAGATCTTGAAGGCCCCGCTGATTCTAACCATCCGGACTTCAACGCAGATGAAGCCATCTGGGGGCGGGCGAGAAAAGATGCCACGGCGAACCAGTGGTTGGGAAACCGGGCGGCAGTGCAGGAAGGAGCCATAAACTCCATTGCCGGTCTGCCTGACCGGAAAGACGAGGTGAAACGGCGCTGCTGGACCGTCCAGCAGTCAAAGTCGGAGATACTTCTTTGTCGCACTCGCTCCAACTTCCGGCAAATGCACACCTCACCTTGGCTGGACTTCACGCATTTTAGGCGGCATAAACGGGGAGTTTCCGGGCATCGGGGTTGGTGGTTGACATTGAATAATCCTCCGGCACTGAGCACCAGTGGCTACGCACGAAGGTCAGGGGGGCCTCTACCCGGCAACTCCTCCTGCGGCAAACACCAGAACCGCACTATCATCATCGAGTTGTAAGCGGCGCGGCTTGCGGCCATAGTAGGCGCACCTTCTGGGAGAGGAATTACCTCAGCCCCAAGCCGTAGCTACCCGGTGCCCCGGGCCGAGTCGCTACGGCTCTCGTCTGTCCGGCGTTTGAGAGCACTTCCTGCCCCTGCTGGCTAACAGTTGTGTCTCGATGCGTCGTCCAGTACGTCCCTCAAGTTCTCCGGTGCGCATCCAGTCAGCTGGTTGCCCCTGATATATAGGCTTTCCAAATTGTTGAGGTTGCCGAGCTCCGCCGGAATCCTACCATGCAGTTGGTTGTTGGACATAGTCAGTCGCTCCAGGTTGGACAGGCGGCCGAGGCTTACAGGTATTTCTCCGCTCAGCTGGTTGTTCGAGAGTAGCAGCCACTTAAGCCTGGGGAGGTCGCCAAGCTCTGCTGGAATCCCTCCACTGAGTCGGTTGTCGGAGAGCACCAGGCCCCATAATATGGGGAAATTTCCCAGCTCGGCCGGTATCCCTCCGCTCAACTGGTTGCCGGAGATGGACAGATAGGTAAGGGCGGAGAGGCTACTGAGCTCCGCCGGTATCTCCCCGGACAGGCGGTTTCTCGCAAGTTCCAATCTGCCGAGGCTGGCGAGGTCGCCAAATTCCGAAGGTATCTCCCCGCTCAAATAGTTGTCGTGAAGCATTATATGTTGCAGGTTGCGGAGGAGGCCAAGCTCCGGTGGCATCGCCCCGCTCAACCGGTTGTAGGGCAATTCCAGTTTTCGCAGTTGGAGGAGGTGACCGAGTTCCGCGGGTATCTCTCCGCTCAGACGGTTGCCCCTGAGGTTCAGGCTTACGAGGCTGGAGAGGTCGCCGAACTCTCCCGGTATCTCCCAGAGCAAGTCATTGTGCTCAAGCTCCAGCACTTCCAGGTTGAAGAGGTTGCCCAGCTCCGCAGGCAGTCTCCCATCCAACTGATTGCTGGACAGGTCCAGCCGCCTCAACGCGTGGAGATTGCCCAACTCTCCAGGAATCTCCCCGCTCAGCTGGTTCTCCTTGAGGTCCAGTGTTTCCAGCCTGCCGAGGCGACCGAGTTGCGCCGGTATCTCGTCCCTCAACTGGTTATCTGAGAGGTCCAGGGTCTTCAACCCAGTGAGGTTTCCCAGCTCTTGGGGAATCACTCCCCTCAGGTGGTTGCCACCAAGATGCAACGCAATAACCTGGCCGGCGCTGTCGACCGTGACGCCGTACCACTCGTCCAGAGGGGCGTCGCCCAACCACCCGGAGTTAATCGCCCAGCCTGTCCCGCCAGTGGCGTTGTAGAGCGCGGCCAAGGGAGCACGGTTCGAGGTGTCTGATTGCGCCGGGGCGCACCACGGCAGGCCGAGTTCGGCAAAGTCGTTGTCTTCCACTTTGCCCAGGCTCACTGGGATACACCCGCTTAGCTGATTGCCCGACAGATGTAATACTTGCAGGTTGGCTAGGTTACCGAGCTCCGGGGGTATCGCTCCCCTCAACTGGTTGCCGGCAAGCACCAATTCCGCCAGATCAGGGAGGCGACCGAGTTCGGCGGGTATCTCCCCGCTCAATTTATTTCCCGATAGGTGTAGCGCTCGCAAAGTGGTGAGGTTGCCTAGTTCCACTGGTATCGGGCCAGTCAGCCGGTTGTTGGAGAGGACAAGCCACTGTAGGTTGAGTAAACGACCGAGCTGCTTCGGCATCTGCCCTTCCAATCGGTTCTCGTTAAGGGCCAGAAGCAACAAATTGGATAGGTTGCCTAGTTCCACCGGTAGCTCCCCGCCCAACTGGTTATCCGAGAGGCGCAACTCCTCCAGTTTTGAGAGCGTTCCCAACTCCGGCGGTAGGGTCCCGCTCAGCTCGTTGCTTATCCTTTCCAGTCTGGTAACCCGGCCAGCGTCGTCGGTTGTTACACCGAACACACTACTGAGCGGCCTGACGTTAAGCCAGTTACCACTTTCGGTCCAATTCGGCCCCCCCGTGGCGTTATAGAAGGCCTCGAGTGCAACACTATCCAGGTCGTCGGGATGCACCTCGGTGCAAAACGGCAGTCCGAGTTCGCGGAAATCGTTTTGACCCACGCCTCTCAGCCCCACCGGTACACACCCGGTCAACTCGTTGCCGGAAAGGGCAAGCGACTGTAGTCTGGAGAGGTCGCCAAGTGCCTCTGGTATTTCTCCCCGGAGCTGGTTTTCCGTGAGATCCAATACGGAAACCCGACCGGTGTCGCCGGTCGTGACACCGTACCACTCCCTTACGGGATTGTCGCTTAGCCAATTGGTATTGTTGGTCCAGTTCCGGCCCCCGGCGGAGTTGTAGAGTGCCGTCAGAGCGGCCCTGTCCCGGGCCAATGGCTGCGACGGCATACAGAAAGGCAGACCGGCGGAGTTGCTGTCCACCAGATCCCTCAGGTTCTCAGGAATGCACCCATCCAACTGGTTGCCCGAGAGGTCGAGTTGTTCCAGGTTGGGCAGGTCGCCAAGTCCCGCCGGTATCTCTCCGCCGAGCTGATTGTCGGAGAGCCACAGCCACCGCAGGTTGGAGAGGCGTCCCATCTCCTCCGGTATCCGGCCGCTCAAATGGTTGCCGTTGACAGCCAGAAGCTCCAGGCTGAGCAGTCCGCCGAGCTCCGGGGGCATCTCTCCGGTTAGCCGGTTATGGCCGAGGGTCAGACGTTGTAGCCTGGGAAGGCTACTCCAGCCCGGTGGTATATCTCCACTCAACAGGTTGCTATGAAGGGCCAGATCCTGTAGCTCGGGGAGGCGGAACAACTCCGCCGGTATCTCCCCGCTCAGCAGGTTACCATGGAGGTCCAGTGCTTGCAGCCTGAAGAGGTTACCCAGCGCACTGGGTATCTCCCCGCTCAACTGGTTGTTCCAAAGGCGCAACTCTTCCAACTCGGAAAGGCTACCCAATTCCGGCGGTATGTCTCCACTCAACCGGTTGCTGTGGAGTTGTAGTCCCCACAATTTGGGGAGTCTGGACAACTGGGTAGGAATCTCCCCGCTCAACTGATTGCCGCTGAGGTCCAGGCTCCGCAAGCCGGCCAGGTTACCCAGCTCCGGCGGTATCTCTCCGCTCAACTGGTTATGGCCGAGGTCCAGATGTTGCAGGCAGGGAAGACTCCCCAGCTCCACCGGTATGTCCCCGCTCAAGTGGTTGCCATTCATCATCAGGGCTCTCAGTTCGCTGAGTTCCCCTAGCTCTTCTGGGATCTCCCCTGTCAGATTGTTGCTTTGAAGCCGCAGGGTAGCAACTCGGCCAGTCTCATCGACTCTTACGCCGTACCAGTCGCCGATGGGCGCGTTTAGCCAATTATGGCTGTTCTTCCAGTTCGGTCCGCCCGTAGCGTGATAGAGGGCGGCCAGGATGGCTCTATCAGATGCACTGGCCGGTGTAGCCGTGGGCGCGACAGGCGCTGGCGTTGCGGCTGGGGCATCCGGTGCAGGGAAGCGCGTAGGTATTGGAGTGGCCGTGGGCGCTGCGGCTGTCGCTGGCGTCGCGGCTGGGGCACCCGGTGCAGGGAAGCGCGTAGGTATTGGAGTGGCCGTGGGTGTTGCGGCTGTCGCTGGCTGGACTGCGGGCGCAGACACAACGGTTGCTACGGGGGCGGACGTGGCGGCCGGTGTAGACTCCTCGCCGCACGCTACCGCTGTTGCAGCAATCGCGACCCACACCACGCCAATGACTACGGCTCGGAGCCATGCATGCGACATTAGGGAATGTGCCTATTGGCAGTTCTTCTCATGCTCTAAACAAAAGCCAAGGTGGGATGTGCATTTGAGACCGGGCGCCAGCCGGTCTCTGCGTCCTAATGCTCACACAGGTGGCTCAGCCGTTGGCACCTGTCTGGTTTTGCAAGGATTCCACAGTTTCTGCCCAGGAAACAGGCTTATCCGTCTGCCTTAGCATATGACCTTTTTGGTGCTCCAATAATAGAACGCGAAAGGCTGGTGTTCACGGTTTACCGGCGCCTCTTCGGTAGATGGACGTTGTCATCCGGGAAAAGGGACATGCTCAAGACCGGACCGTGCACTTAAACTGACCTGATATGGGGTGTCCATAGCATCCTCGGTCTATGAAAGGAGGTTTCGTAGCGGGTAATTGCGTCCACAGTCGTCGGCGGGAGCATATTGCGAATAGTTCGTATCTCTGGTCGTTGAACTTCCCCGCCCGTCGTTCTTCCCCGTCGAAGCACGGAGGTGCTTTAGTTCCTCGGCTTCCTGCCTGCCTATTATCACCTCCCCGGTGATGGCGACGAGGAGGTTGACCCGTCGGCACTGGTCCAAACCGCGGTGGCTTTTATGGCCCCGTTGGGACTGGTGCAGTGCTTTTTGCCTGCCGTATCCACCGGTCGGCGTCATGAAGGGGATCTCCGTCCAGGTATCTTTGCCGAAGATCCTGAATACCACCGTCTCGTTGTCGATCTCAGCTGCAACTAACGTGTTTTCGAGGTCCGGGTTTTCCTTCGCTCCGGAGAACAAGATTTCTCATGCCACTTCGGTAATGTTCGGCCGGCGTTCTGCGTGTGTCCCGCGTCAAGCGTGCTTGCCCTTGGTGTCTCCGCCTTACGGGTTCGGGGATCCGATGTCCTCCCCTGGGAAGTGTGCCATGGTCCTGTTGTTCAGTCGTTCGGCCAACTCATCGCAGTTCGCACTGGTGTTCATATTCCCTGCCTTGTTTTAGTCTCCGAAGCCATTGTGCCGCGAGGTGATGACGTTTCGCAGTTGCCTTTGGCCCGGTACAAGGAAAGGGACTGGTGGATGCCGGGCCTGTGTGTTTCCCTGAATCCTCGACCTGCTTTCGTGTCGGAGCCTTCGCTGTGGTCGAGGCGACGTGGGGTTTCATAAGCTACCCCTACGAAGGCTCGGAGAACGCGCTCTTCAACACCGGCGTCCGGTACGACGACATGGGTACGAGGACATGGAGGAGAGAGCTCACCTGGTGCTGGGCGGGACCACGGAGAGGATGCGCCAACCCCGGCGAGTCGGGTTCGACCGAACGCAGGTCCGGTTCACTCAAGAGCGCACCCGGACGACACTAGAGATCAGGGACAGAAGTCCGGCGATCGGTCCTGCCAGGCCTTCAACCGCTGGGCAGCAGCAGCATCCTGCACAGTATTTATGTACATCAGTAACACATACCGATTCCTTTCCTCAAGAAGAGACTCCAAGTATACGGAGGCCGCCTCGCCGTTCCCTTGGGCCAGAAAGGAGGACCGCAACTCCCGGCCAGACTCAAGACAGTCGTGGAACTGGCCCAGCAGCACCTTTATCTCGGCATCGACGATGCCTAGAGCCTCGACGGGAAGCGGGTCATCAGTGCGCACAAGTCCAGCATCGTTCCTATCAGGACACTCAGGAAAACGATTTTCTCAGGTTCCCGCTCCGCTCCTTGGACCTAGAAGCCGACGAACGCATCCCGGTCCTCAAGAAGTTCTTCACTGAAAAACTGCTTGAAATCAGAATCGACATCGGCGGCCTCCACTCCTTCCTCGAAGCCAGCAGCAACGTCCTCATCATCCTGAACGCAGTCAAATAACTGCCCCGCCCATTCCTGGATCCCCGCCGGTGAGAGCGAACTGAGGTCCACAGTGGGGGCCGGAAGGGCGAGGGTGGGAGTTGGCACGGGAGACTCCACAAGAGCACGCCGCGGACGCCAGAATAACGGCGATGGGGACAATAGTCCGTCGCATGATTAACTCCGGAAGGACGACGTGTGGCACCGCGACGGTTATTCCACCTGCGAATCGCTGGGTACAACGCAGACGCACAGGAAGGATATGACGAATAGAATGGACTGCAAAGCCCAGTGAAGAAAGGAAACTTCCTGTGCAAAGATTGCTCCGCCCGGCAACCCCAGTCATCCTGGCAATCCTGGGGACACTTATAGCCGGTTCCGACCCCACACTAACCCCGGCCCCGACGGCAACCCGGACGCCTATGGAGGCCACGGCACCCATCAAGGCGCCGGAGGAGTTGCAATCCGCACTGTCCGAAGGCGAGCTAGCCTGTATCGGCGACGTACCCGAAACCCTGGACCGGGTGGCACTTGCCTAGCCAGCCCAGAAATCCAAGGATGAGCTGTTCAGACTCATCGGTTGCCTCTGGGACGAAACCCTAGCTCGCCTTTTCCTGGCTGGTCTAGTCACCGGCCCTGAACCAATCAGCCCGGAGACCTCCGACTGCGTCGGAGAGGTGTTCGCAGTCATCTACCCCCCAGGAAGTTATGACCGCGGGCCTTGCGGACAACCCAGTAAGGGCCGGTAGGACCATGGCCGCAAGCACGGCTGCAGCCACCACGGTGACGGCGTGCTTGACCGATGAGGAGTGGGAAAGGGCAACTCAGGGGATAGAGAGAGGACCACAGGAACAGGCTGAGAAGCGGTGCATGATGGAAGTCATGGGCAGGCCGGGGGAAATGGCAGAAACCATGAGAGCCGCCAGGGAAGGAGACTCTGCCGGACTGACAGAGGCTGCGGCGGTGTGTGGACTTGACAGGGATCCAGCAACTGACCAAGAGGTAGTGTGCTTTTGGACATAAGGGGTCTTGTTCGAATCGGAAGGCTCGTATTCTCAGGGAGGCTGCCATGACCGGACAGGAACGTTCCCTCTGCGACTGCCCCGAACCGTGTGGCTGTTACGCCGAGGGTTACGCCGCCGGCAATGACAAGGCCTTCTTCGAGATGGAGATGGCCCTGCAGGACGACACCCACGACGCCGCTTGCGGCTGCCAGCCCTGCCAAGTCAAGCGGGCCTGCCCACGGAAGGCGATGACCCTATTGGCCAACGGCTCACTGGCGCTGCTGGACCATGACCACCGAAACTGATGCGGCGCGGGTCCAGAACGTTCCCTTGGGGAACGTCGGCACCCTCTTGGCGCTTCCACCAGAAACTCCTCTAGGACCAAGCCTGCCTTGTCAACGGTGCTGGCAACGGCCAGGTGCAACTCGATTACCAGCCGGTCCTGGAAGGCCTCCAGCATTCAGTCCGCCCGTCTCTGGCATGCGGGGACGGGGCGTATACTTGCTGGATACCCGGCTCCCGCATCACCCGAGCGAACCTAGTGGAGTCGACCGTTATCGGCTCCTGACGGTGGTTGCAGACAGCCAGAGTGATGTCCCACGGTTGGATTTCGCCCTAGGAGCACCACGTAGCTTCGGGTGTCCTCGCCGACGCATAGGACGCCCGAGTCCCCGACGAGATCGGCCTTAGCGTAAGATTCTGCCCTCTACCAGAGTCAACCCGCTTGTGGGCGACCGTCCGCATGTACTCGACCGATTCGCAACGGAAATCCGCAAGCCATGCATCTTGCGGTAAGCATAGCAACCGGCGTTTGTCTCAGCCCAATCAGGGATCGACGCACCCTAGACCCAAGTGAGTAAGACACCATGATATTTGATGCTGCTGAGCGGGTACCGGTCAGGTAGCGCAATCCTAGCTCCCGGGGTCAACCGATTGTCAGCTCTCCTCTTCGTCCAGCAGCCCGCTCCGCACGGCCCACACCACGATCTCCTGCTTGGACTCAACCCCCAGCTTGTCCTGCACCCTGTAGATGGCATTCCTGACCGTCACCGTGCCGACGCCCAGAGCCTCAGCTATTGCGGCATACGACTTCCCCCTGGCAAAGTGAACGAGGACCTCCTTCTCTCTCGTCGTCAGTGCCTTGGGGCTGGGACTCAGTGCAGTCCCGGCACGTATCAGCCTGAAGACCCGCTCCACCGAATCCTCCGGGATCATCTTCCCACCCCCGGCGACCTTACGGATGGCATCGACCAGCTCATCACTGCCCGAGTATTTGTGAACGAAGCCCGACGCCCCAGCGGAAATCGCTTCTATCACCGCGTCGTCCTCTGTGGATGCGGTGAGCATCACCACCTTCGTGTCCGGCAGCAGGTCGAGAATTTCCCGGCAGGCCTCCACCCCATCTTTTTTAGGCATAATTACGTCCATGACGACGACATCGGGCCGAGTCTCCCTGGTGCGAGCGACTGCCTCCCCGCCGTCCGCTGCCTGAGCCACGACATCGAACCCTCCCGAGTCCTCCAGAACCTCCCGCAGGCCCCTCCTCGTGATGGGATGGTCGTCCACCAGCATGACCCTGATTCCATTGGTCGATGACATATCAGCCTCCTCTTGCGGCGGACTTGGTGGGGGCCACGCAGGTGATGGTCGTCCCCCGTTCCTGTTCACCCGATTCCACGATGAGCCTGCCGCCCATTCGCTCCGCGTCCCTCTCCATGCCGCTGAAGCCCCGGCCCCGCTCAGCGTAGTCCTCCGGCAGCCCGACCCCGTCGTCGGATACGGACAGACGTACGGCGTCAGCCTCGAAGTCCAGCCGCACCTCAACCCTGGCGGCCTGCGCGTGCAGGAAGGCGTTAGTCAGGGCGTTGTGGGCGATGGAGAATAGGCCGGTCCTGACCTCACCGGACAGCGGAGGCTCCAGGCCGGACTGCACCATCTCGGCAGGGACCGAGGTGATCCTCGCGAAGGTCGCGGTGTGCGCTCCCAGCACGCGGACAAGGTCCCGCCCCTCGAAGATGCGGCCCATGTCGATGGGCCTTCTTAGCTCCCACATGGCCGATCTGGAAAGGACCGCGGTCGCCGCTAGTCTATCCGTCAGCTTCGGGTTCGAGTCGCCCGCCAGCCTCATGGCGCCCTCAATGCCCAGGCCGATCATGTAGGCGGTCTGGGCGGTCGTGTCGTGTATCGACTGGGAGAGTTCGATGCCCTCCTGGTGGGCCTGCCGCTCCCTGGCCATCGCGGCCTGCCTCTCCCTGCGTTCGAACCCGACGACAAGGCTCACGCCCACAGCAACGAGATACATCACGGACAGCCTGGCCGCCAACGCGTGGTCTTGGACCATTTCTAGATCGAGGCCGGGACCCGCCACGACGCCCACAAGGGAGTAGACGAGGGTCGTGGCGGTGACCCAGGCCAGGATGAGCCAGAGCGAGGAGAAGACCACGGCAAACATGGCGAGGGCCGGGTAGTAGGCGACGAAGATGTAGCCTTCGAAATTCCCGCTGACGGCGATGTTGCCCGTTATCAGCGCGACGTCTATGGCGCTAAGCGCGAGCATCCAGCGCCACGTGACGGGTCTTTCGGTAAGGAGGCGGTGATGCACGACGCCGTTTATGGCGGCCAGCAGGACATTGAGGACGCCGAAGCCGAGGTAGTCCGGAAACCACAGACCCGGACGGTGCGCCAGCATGGCAGCGCCGACCAGCCAGATGTACCAGCGCCCCCAGACCGAAACCCTCACCGCGTGCCGCACCGTGTCGGGGTCGGCCCGGAAGAGCCGTTCCAGCCGGCCCCATATGGCGTGTTCGTCCTTCATGGGTAAATTCGTCAGGCACCCCTTGCCCTGCAGGGCGACCCGTGCGTCCGTCCTCTCCGCTATCGAGGCGCATCCGGCGCGCCATTGCCGCGACGGGTTGGGGGATTATTGGGTTGCGAGACTTGTCAATATAAATGTATCGCCCTTCTTGCGGGAAATGCCATAACGAATTGTGTGCATAGTGTGCATATCAGGTGTACGAAAATGTATTTTTTGTGATCCACATGAGCACCTGCAAAGTGATAGCCCAAAACCACGCGAAACAGAGCACCGGAACTCAATTCAGATTGTGTACAAAGAAATCTTGGCACGGCCTGCGTTGGAATTTAGCCTTTGTAATTGGGCGTTTTACTTGGCCCTTCCCCCATCGAGACCCGTCATGAAGGAACCGATTGTGCCGGGACTCGAAGCGGATGAAAGGGCCGGAGGGGCCACAATGTGGCCCCTCCGGCCAGATTTCCGGACATTCAAAGCGGGGAGATAGCAGCCCGGAGCAGTTGCTACCACCAGCCTGCAGTGCATCCGGGAGTGCCACGGAGGTTCCCACCTGTGACCTGAGACATTCGATAGCCGCCTAGTGGTGTTCCACCGACCGGCAGACATATTGACCGAGCCATGAAGTTGAGCAACGACAAACCGAGTCTTCACGGGCCCGGCAGAAACTACCGGTCTCCGACCCGCTTCCTCCACCGGAATTACTCACCCCTCCCCATATCCGGCGGCGTCACACCACGCTCCTTCCCCCGGCGTGGCAGGCAGCCGTCGGAGCCGGTGTCCTCCATCCACCCGTAAGCGGGCAATGATGATCCGATTAATCCCGGCTCTGGCCATCCTGGCCGCCGTAGTGGCGGCAGTCCTGTTAACCAGCGCGCCCGCCGGAGCACAGAGCACCGCCCCTACCGTCTCGGCGGTGGCGATAACGTCCAATCCCGGCACGGATGAGATCTACGCCACCGGGGACACCATCACGGTGTCGGTCACCTTCAGCGAGGCAGTGACCGTCAGCACCACCGGCGGCACGCCCCGCATCACCCTCGACTTCGCCGGCCAGCCCCGCTACGCCGACTACACCGGACCGGGCGCCGCCACGGGACAGATCCTGTTCGGCTACACGGTGCTGGTGGGGGACGATGACGCCGATGGCGTCTCGGTGCTCGCCAACAGCCTGGCCCTGGATGGCGGGACTATCCAGGCCACCGACGACTCCGCCAACGCCACCCTCACCCACTCCGCCATGACCTTCGCCAGCCACAAGGTGGACACGGAGGTTCTTATCCTCGGCAACGGCGACTGGGATGACTGGCCCTCCGACATCACCATCAGCGCCACGCAGGACTTCTATTACGAATTCAGGTTGCATGACCACAGGGAATATGACCTCACCAAGGTCACGCTGAACGTCAAGACGCCGTCGGATACCCTCGACGTGGTCGTGCGAGTAGGGGATAAGGAACATAAACTCTCTCGGGAGATTAAGTACACGGGTTCGGTGACCACGGCGGGACTACAGACCTTCACGCTTAGCGAGAGCTCGGTGCCGTGGGCCAATATGTGGGGCCCCAACGAAGTACAGGAGTACTACATAAATATTGAGGGCCAAGGCTCCGGCAGCATCGAACTGGAAGCGAGGGACCTCATGGGAGCAGGGTTGGTCTCTAACCCCACCGACAACGACCCTGACTTCTACTACATTTCCGACGAGAGGCCCGATGATCACATTCCGGAAACGTACCTTTACGGCCACGAAGGAGCGATCCCCCAGATCATCTACGGGGATGTCGTCTCGCGCCCCTGGAACGGCAGCGCCTACGCCGCCGGCGAGCGAATCGAGATGCTTTACGTACTGACCCGGCCCGTCAACGGAGCGGAATCCCTCACCGTGCCCCTCTGGCTCGGCAACGGCGCCCAACACCGTCGCGAGGCGGAACTGGTCGCCATTGAGACAGAGGTCTACCAGACGCTGCTTTTCGCCTATACCGTTCAGCCCGGCGACGCCGATTCGGACGGGATCTACCTCGGCGCGGATCCCTTCGGGGACAACGCGGCAGTCAGCGTACACCGGGAAGGAAACGTCGCCGTTCCCGCCCACATCCGGCGGGTCGCGGACCAGCTCCCGGCGGGCCAGTCCGTCAACGGCGCGGCTTCCCGCACCTGCAGGGAGGTCCTCTGCAGCGCGGTGACCGTGGGCGGCGGCACGGCCGGTCCTCTGCAACTGTCAAGGACGACGGGGCTAAGGATAGACGAGGCCGCTTGGAACCATCCTTTCGAGCGATGGGGAGCGGCCAGCGCCTCCTCCTTCGCCTATGACGGCGGACTGTATGCTGTGGCGTCACATTTTGCTTCCGAACTCGGCACACTAACAACAGTAATGTTCGAAAACATCCCACGGTCCCTTGTCAACAGAGGCGCCGTGGTCGTGGATGGCTCACGCTACCTGTTCCGTGACCCCGAAGAATTCGGAGGTGACCTCTTTCGCTGGAATTATTACGAGGTCCCGGAAGACTACGACCTTTCCTGGACGCCGGGCGATGAAGTGGAGGTCAAGATAATCGAGACGGCCACCGCCTCCTTCGGTGCCGCCACGTTTGACAAGGTCGAGGGCGATGTGTTCGACGTGACGGTCACCCTGGATGAGGCCTTTGTCGAGACGACGCTGTCGCTGCCCATCACGGTCACCGCCCACGGCGGAGCTACGGAGGCGGACTACACCCTCAGCCCCGATAAGCTGGTCTTCGCCCCCGGCGACACCTCCAAGACCTTCACGGTGACCGTGGTGGACGAAACCATAGATGACGACGGCGAGAGCATCACCCTCAGCTTCGACGACCTCCACATTCTTCCGGGCGGCACGAACGAGACGGCGACCATCGCCCTCGGCGACAACGACTTTCCTGTGTTGACGGTGGAGTACGGGCAGGACTCCCAACTCCTGGCCGAGGGAGAGACGGTCCAGGTTACCGTCAGGTTGAGCGCCCCGCCCGAGCGCGAGGTGAACATTCCCCTCACGGCCACCGGGCAAGCAGGCGCGATCGCCGCCGACTACAACGTGCCCACCAGCGTCACCTTCGCCGAGGACGAGACCGAGAACACAGTCGCCTTCATGGCGGTGGATGACGATGATGACGATGACGGCGAGACCGTCAAGCTGGGCTTTGGAACGGCAAACCTGCCCGAGCGGATAACCGCCGGGACCAGGAACGAGACCACGCTGAAGATCGACGACAATGACAACCCCATCGTGACTGTCATGTTCGCCCAGACCGCCTACACCGTGGACGAGGGCGGGACGCAGCAGGTGACCGTGAGCGTGAGCGCCGACCCGGAGCGCACCATCATCATTCCCATCACGGCCACGCCCCAGGGCACGGCCAGCGCCGCCGACTACTCGGTGTCTCCCAGCGTCACCTTCACCGGCGGCGGGGCCCTGTCCCAGACCTTCACCATCGAGGGCGCCCAGGACCTGATAGACGACGACAATGAGAGTTTCAAGCTTGGCTTCGGGACCATGCCGGACCCCCGGGTCAGCGCCGGGACGCCGGGCGAAGCCACCGTCACCATCAACGACGACGATACGGCGGACATCCTGTTCAGCCCTCTGGAACCGACGGTGACGGAGGCCGACCCCGTCGGCGGCAAATACGCCGTGACCTTGGCCACCGAGCCCACGGAGGAGGTTACGGTGACCATCACCGGCGACGCCGGTACCGACCTGTCCCTGGTCAACGATACCCTCACCTTCACCGCGGACGACTGGACCACCCCACAGACGGTTACGTTAACCGCCGCCCCCGACCTAGACTCGGACAACGAAAGGGTCGCCCTGGTCCACACCGGGGGCGGCGCGGAATACCTGGGACTGGCCCGGTCCCTGGAAGTGCTGATAATCGACGACGACACCGGGGAGCTGCGCCTGGTCGACGGCACGCGCACCACCGGGGACGGACGCCTGTGCGACGGACGCCTGGAAATCTACATCAACGGCCAGTGGGGGACCATCTGCGACGACTACTGGAACGATGAAGAGGCCGACGTGGCCTGCCGCCAACTGGGGTTCGCCGGAGGCTCCGTGGTGGATGCCAGCCGCTTCGTTGCCGGCTCCGGCCGGAGGTCCGGCACTTTCCCGGCAGGCGACGATGACCAGCCCATCTGGCTGGACGACGTGCGGTGCAACGGGTCGGAGTCGGACCTGCTGGAGTGCCGCCACCGGCGCTCCGAGTCCGGCAGGGTCGGATGCAGACATTACGAGGACGTGGGGATCCGATGCGTGAAGCCCAACGCCCCGTGGATCGCCGACATCCAATTCAATGGCCCGCCCGGGGGCGACCGGTACGACACCGGCGAGACCGTCGAGGTGACGCTGGTCTGGAACGAGGCGGTCGACGTGACCGTCCCGCAGGACGGGGAGGCCCCGACGATGTGGCTGAGCTACGGCCCCGAGCCCTCAAGATACACGGCCACTTACGCCGGTGGCTCCGGCACGGACCGCACCGTGTTCACCTACACCGTGCGGGACTCGACTGATTACATTATGCTCCTGCCCGACCGGGTGCGGGCACACGATGGCCGCATCACCAGCGTGGCAACCGGCGTGGAGGCCAACCTGTCCCACGGAAATTACCTGGACCGGTCGGAGCGGGATTCCCACCAGGGGACACCCGCACGCATCGTCAGCGAGCCCGCCTTCAACGACCCCGGGCCCGACGGCCTCTTCACCGCGGGTGAAGCCCTGGAGATAACGCTCAAGTTCAGCGAGAACGTGCTGGTGGATACCCTGGGCGGAAGTCCGACGCTGCTGGTCAGGCTGGGCGGCACGGAGGAGCGGGTGGCGCTGTACCGGCGGGGCCGGGGGACCAACCAGTTGCTTTTCTCCTACCCCATCGCGGAACGGGACGGCTCTCTCGACACCGTCGAGGTCCTGGAAAACTCCCTGGCTTTGAACGGCGGCATCATCCGCGACGTGCGCCGCGAGCTCAACGTGTCCTTGGAGCACCGGGGGGCGATGTCCATGTTCCTGCCGGAGGTAGTCGCAAATGCCGAGCTAGACCAGGATGAGGGAAGCGAAGACGGATCGGTCCCGGAGCTACAGTCGGCAACCGTAGACGGCTCCGCCCTGACGCTGACCTACGACGAGGACCTGGACAACAGCGGGTTCCTGTCCTCCGGCCTATTTGCGGTGAACGTCAACGGGGCGTCCCGCTCGGTCGTGGGCGCAGGCGTGGGCGGGTCCAAGGTGATCCTGCTGCTGTCCCCGGCGGTGGAGGCGGGAGACAGGGTGACAGTGGACTACACCGCGCCCACGGATGAAGGAGCGGCCAGGGTCGAGGACACCTCGGGCAACGCCGCGGCATCATTCAGCGGAGAGGAGGTGACCAACAACACCGCCCCATCCGAGACCACGAGGTCGGTCCCTGGCGAGACGCCCGGAGGTTCCATCGAGGGGGCCGTCCCGGAGGAACCCCCTGGGCGGCCGGTTGACCTGCAGGTGTCCCGCCAGGGTAGCGGACAGCTGAAGACCTCCTGGAGTGTCCCGGTTTCCGGCTCCGCTCCCACCGGCTACACAGTCCAGTGGAAGGAGTCGGGTGGCGATTGGGCCGACCCGGACGATGTATCAAGGGCCAACGTTACCGGGACCTCTCACGTCATCACCGGCCTGACCGACGGCATGGAGTACACCGTGCGAGTCATTGCCACAAAGGGCGACGTTGCCGGCGACCCCTCAGGGGAGATCAGCGCGACGCCTCAGGAGACCACCCCTCCGGCACTCTCAACGGCGGCGGTGGACGGAGCCCTGCTGACACTGACCTACAACGAGGCGCTGGATGCCGGTGAGACCCCCGCCGCGTCCGCCTTCGCGGTGACCGTTGACGGCAACAGCAGGGACATCGAGTCCGTTGCCGTGTCGGGCAGCACCGTGACCCTCACCCTGGCGACGGCGGTCTCTGCTGGGGACTCCGTGACCGTATCCTACGCGGCCCCGACAGGCGACGCGGATAGCCGGTTGCAGGACCTGGCCGGTAACGCGGCAGAGACCTTCAGCGGACACGAGGCCACCAATAACACGGCGGAACACTCCAACAACCAGGCAGAACCGGCCAACAATCCGGCGACCGGCGCCCCTGCCATCAGCGGCACGGCCCAAGTGGGCCAGATGCTGACTGTCTCCACGACGGGAATAGCCGACGACGATGGGCTAGCCAATGTCTCTTACGCCTACCAGTGGCTGGCCGACGACGCGGCCATACCGGACTCCGACTCGGCGACTTACACGCTCACGACCTCCCAAGAGGGCAAGGCCATCAAGGTCACGGTGAGCTTCACAGACGACGCGGGCCATGCCGAGACGCTGACCAGCGCAGTGACCGGCGCAGTGGAGGCCCGCCCGAACTCTCCCGCCACTGGCACGCCGACCATTAGCGGCACGCCCCAGGTGGCCCAGACATTAACAGCGGACACGTCGGACATCGCCGACGCCGACGGCCTGGACAACGCGACGTTCAGCTACCAGTGGCTGGCCGACGACGTTGACATACCCGACGCCGGCTCCTCCACTTACATGCTCACCTCTGCCGAGCAGGGCAAGGTAATCAAACTAGCAGTGACCTTCACAGACGACCGGGGCCACACGGAAACCCTGACCAGTGCTGCGACATCAGCAGTAGCCGCTGTACCGCCCGACGTACCACAGGTCATATGGTCCGTGCAAATGACCGTCAAAGACTACGGCTACCGAGACATGGGCGCGTCCGACCCCGAGTTTTTCTCCAACGAGACGGGCAGCCTCGAGGTCGTGTGGCTCTGGTACTCCGAGCGCGAGCGCGAGCTCTATCTGTCCTTCTTGAATCCCGTTCCTGACCGCGAGGAGTCGACCCTGCGACTCGACGATGTCTCGCTATCCTTTCCGGTGGAAAGTTCCAGCACGGCATTCACGTTCACGGGCGTCGACATCTCCTGGACGGAGGGGCAGGTGGTTGCGGTGAGCATCGTCCGGTAGCCCCCGCCGTCCCGCGGGTTGCCCCAAATGACCGTACCCGCAGGCGCGCGAGCCGCGTTCTGTTGCTCCTCCAGCCAGGGGGACTTACAAGTTTGCTCTATTCTCCGCATTAGACATATGGCCTTCCCTGCGGCGAATGCTGGACCGGAATGTACTCATTCGAGTACCACAAGTGAGTAGCGCTTTATATATCCATAGATTGGTACAAAGTGATAACCGAAAACCGTTCGGGATAGAGCGCCGAAACTCAAGTCAGATTGTGTACAAAGGAATCTAGGCAGCGGCCCGGACAGCAGCTAGCTTTTAGACTGGGACACTGGGTACTGCATCAGTTTCTGCCCCGGATGGCAGGAGTCATCAAGCGGGAAAAGAAACACGTGACTCACTCGCGAGATGGTTAACAGAGTGGAAACTGTCTGCATGGAGAGCGTGGCCGAGGAGTTCGGCAACACGATGGTGTTCGGACCTATAGAAGCCCGGGGAGAAGCATCGATGGCAGGAGTGTCATTGAAGTGACGGTCTCTTGCGCCGAAGTCCAGGGGATCCCGGGGGGAGCAGGGATGCGGGCGGGATGGCGGGCGCAATGGAGCTGCTAAGCAACCGGGCATAGACATCTCGATCGAACACTCCCTCATCACCGAGGACGAGTTTCCCGGTTTCCTGACGGGGGAGCGGGCAGGCACAGAGGAGTGAAGGACAGGCAGGAACGCACGCCATCAAAATGGCAGCCCGTCGCCGGGCCCAAATCGTTCATACAACGATCTAGGTACATACAGACCAGGACTGCCAGTTTCAGAGGGTCCTGTATGACTGCAAATCCTGAGAGATTCCTGCCGCTGTCGTACCCTCCTGAATGGACATTGGGCCGAAGGCACCGGGTCAGGTGCCGCAAGAGTACTGCACACCTTACTTATTCCAAGGGCATTCTGTTCCCCGACAACCGGCTGACCTTGATGGATACGTTGGACAGGTCCAGCCGGGTCCATGCGTCCGCTCCGAGTCTGTCAATTCCTGAGACCGCGGAAACGGTGACAGCTTACCCGCCTGTTTCCCTCCAAGGCTGGATAGCGCCGCCCAAGAAGTATCGCAGACCTTACCATCTCTTAAAGTACCGCAGCCCACACCTCTGCCCATTTGAGAATGAAGGCAGTCCTTCGCCGTTTCGGCCGTCCCGGGGCATATCCGGAATACGCTTTCCTGGATGTCACAAGAATGGTGCCCCGGCTGTCATCACTCAGAATTTCATCTCAGCGTCTCATCGGAAAGACCCTGTCGCGTTTCCCACCCCTTCGGCACCGATGCTGTTGTTGCCCTGCGCGCAGATTCGCCTCTTGAAGCTGACACGCTCCCTGCGAGCGCGCAACTCCTCACTTCTGATCTGGGGGCCGGTCGGCCAGCCGGCCCACCCGCTCTGCCCTGAGGCTACTCCGCACCTTTACGTCCACTCCCACCGGGGAGGTGTGACGTGAGGACGGAGCGAATGTGGCAGGGGCGTTCCGCCGGTCGGACGATGCTCTTCCAGTTGAACAGTCCCTGGGTATATATGGGAATGCCGCGACCACCGGGAGCTTTTCCTGTCTGCCGGGCCTGGGTCGTTGCAGCCCTGTTGGCGCTGCTTGCCTCGCTCGCGCTTCTCCTGTGGGGCAACGCAGACTCGGCCCAGGCGCAGCAGGAGCCACGAGTGCAGGCCTTCGTCAGCAACATCGGCCAGTCGCGCGACGCCGTCGTCAGCCTGGAAGAAAAGGACATCTCGCAGTCTTTCACAACGGGCCACAACGCCGGCGGCTACGATCTCGTCAGTGTCGAGTTGAGCCTGGAAGTCGGCGATGTTGCCGGCTCCAGCACCACCCCACCTCCCAGTGTGATCCTGTATCGGGGCCCGGAGGGGACCAAGGTGGCCGCCCTAGCGGGCCCGGCGGTGCTTTCCGCAAACTCGACAGCCAATTACACCTTCAGCCCAACCACGAGAGTCCTGCTGGAAGACCTCACGACCTACTGGCTACAGGTGGGAAAGGCAACTTCTCAGTCCGTGTCCTGGACGGCAACGGACTCCGGCGATGAGGTATCCTCGGAACCCTTGGGGTGGACCATCGAGGACCATTCGCTAACCAGAGACGCCTTGTCAACCGGGGGGGCCGGCCAGAGGCAGACGCACGCTTTCCGGTTTCGAATCAACGGCACGGCTGGCGCATCTCCGGTGCTGGTGAGGAACACCCGGCAGTCCTGGGATACCGCCATCCCCTTGGGCGAGGGTCTATGGCAAGCTTTCAATACCGGCAGCAACGCTGCCGGGTATACCCTTGACAGCCTCGAACTGGTGCTGAAAACCACTGCTGACGTTGTGAGCCCTCCCAAGGTGGGATTAGAACTCTCGGGCGACGGTGATTTTTATCCGGTGGAGCTTTTGGGCCCGGTGCGGTTGGAGGCAAACACCACCAGAAAGTACAGGTTCGCCCCGCGCCATCCCATCACTTTGCCTCCAGACCGTTGGTACTCCGTGATCGTCGATAACGGTTCGGATAATGTGCAGTGGATATCCACCCACTCCGACCTGGAGGACCCAGGTGGGGCTGCGGGCTGGAGCATGGAGGATTCCGGAAAGAGGAGACGTGGAGGTTCTGTTACCGATTTTGGTGTTTTGCCAGGTGGTCCAGTCCTGCTCCTTCGCGTGAACGGCGCGATCAATCCGCCGACCATGGTGAGCAACCGGGGACAGGCCAGGGCGGATGCCTATGCTTTCTCAGGGTACACATCATTAAGTCAAGAGTTCACCAGCGGCACCCATCCAGGGGGATACAGGCTGGCCGCAATAGAGGTTGAGACCGATGTGACCGGGTCCGCTGCAGCCGTCTTTCCAAGGACCATACTACAACGCTTACGAGCGGGCAACCAATTGATTTTTGTTGGTACTTTCCTTGCGCCAGCCACCGCCCGTGAAGGGGTCCTCATCTACACTCCTGGAGCACCCATCTTCCTTGAACCCTCCACCACTTTCCGGTTTTCAACTTACACGAGCGGGCAGGGGAAATGGGAAACAACGGCGAGCGATTCTGAAGATGGCACACCGGCCCCAGGATGGTCTATCGCTGATTCCGGTACAGGTCAAACCCCTCAGACTGCGGGTTTTTTGTTCGGCGGTGAGTCCTTTAAGATGGCCGTGAAGGCCTTCCCCGTCATGGACAATTCACTCACCGAGGGCGTGCCGGTAATCACCGCGCCCAACGTGTTCCGTGTGCCGGCGACTTTGGCGGTGGACCTCAGCGGCATCCGGGACTCCAACGGAGTGAAGAACATCGCGGACAGCATCTCCTACAGGTGGCAGCGGTTCGCCGCCGACGGCACCACGCTGGAGTCGGACAGCATAGGCACAGGCTCCACCTACACCCTGACCGAGGCGGATGCCGGCAAGACGCTGAAGGTGGCGGTAGACTTCCTGGATGACCTCGGTTACCGCAGCGGCATAATCACCAGTGAGGCCACCGGCGCCATAGCGGCAGCAGCGGAGTGCCCTGAACCAACGTTGGTTGGCGGCGCCTCGTTCATCGGGCCAGCGCGTAAGTTGGCGGTGCAGAATATTGAGGACGGGACGGCTTACGGCTACAACGAAAATTTCGACCCATCCGGCACCCTGGACACCCCCAGGTTCACGACGGCAGCCGGCAATTCCTATGTGATCGAGACGCTCGTTCGAAGCGAACTTTTCTCGCGCCAGGTATTGTCCCTGTCCCTGGACACCACGCTGGCTGCCGTGGACCACAAAAGGCTGGTGCTGCACGTCTGCGGCTGGGGCTTCCCCATGAGCCGTGTGAACCCTACGGGGACTGCGTACGTATTCCAGGTCTCGGGCACAGACTGGTCCGGCCAGGTGGAGCGCACCATCTACCTTAGCGAGGACGCCGCTGCGCCCACTTTCGTGGACGCCTCGGTGGACGGCACGTCCCTGGAGATCAAGTTCAGCGAGAATCTGGCTGCGGCCGCGTCACTGGCCAATTCCGCGTTCGCGGTTACGAAGGGCAGCCCGGCGGAAACAGTGACGCTGAGCGGTTCGCCGTCCATCAGCGGCGGGACGGTGACCCTCACTCTGGCAACGGCTGTTTCGGAGACGTACACGGACCTGAAGGTCTCCTACACCAGGCCAAATAGTGGAACAGGCAACAAGTTAATGGACGGGTTTGACAACGAGGTGGCGTCCTTTGCCGACGCACCCGTCGACGTCATGCCGCCGGCGCCTGACGCCAACGTTCCCCCGGCGCTGGGTGAGGATGGGTTGACATTGACGCTGACCTTCGACGAAGCACTGCGGGCGACGGCGGTTCCAGGCAAATCCGCATTCACAGTGAAAGCCATCCCGGTCGGGGGTGGCGAAGCGACGGTCGCCCTGGCGGACACGGACCCCGTGAGCGTGTCGGGCAGGACCATCGTACTGACGCTGGCAACACTTGTCGCCCACAACGACTCGGACCTGACGGTGAGCTACGACAAGCCCGGGACCGGCGGGGTGATCGAGGATGCCAACGGCAATGACGCGGCCTCCTTCGCTGACCTGGCCGTCGTCAACAACAGCTCCGTGCCCCGGGTCAGCATCAGAGCGGTACACGACGACGCCACCCCGGGCATCGCCCACGCCGAGTTCAAGGTGGTGCGGTCCAACACCGACACTGAGGACCTGGCTGTCAACTTCACGATCACCCAGGACGACTCGTACCTGGACAAGGAAACGATAGAAAAGACAATCAACATCCCCGCCGGCCAGACCGAGGCCACCAGGAAGTTTCTCGTCTCTTACAGCGACGATGGCAGGGTTGTGAGCGCAGGCAACCTGACGTTGGATGTGGTCGGAGAAGAGGGGTATGCGCCAGCGCCGCAGCAGGACTCCGCCACCGTGCAGGTGAAGCTGCCAACCAGCAGTACCGACCCGGTGGCGCTACTGGAACTCAGGGATTCCTCCCTGTCGGTGGTTGAGGGCCAAAAGGTTGAATTGGGAGTGGTGGCCACCGTCTATCCCGGGTTGGCACAGCCCAGGGAGGACTTCACATTTGCGGTGTTAACCGAAGATGACGGCACGGCCAGGATCAACCTCGATTACCAGCACGTCTCGCTGAATGTGCCCGTGACGGCGCAGGGGTGGACTCAACAGGGAGACGGCAGCTATACCCAGACCCTCAACAGTGAGATACAAACTTGGGACGACGTAAATTATGAGGTGGCCGAGACCTTCACGGCATACATCCGGAGTACCCAGGGTGTGAGCGCGGGTATCAAATTCCCAGAGGGCGATGCCCGCAATGCAACGGTGTCCATCACGAACGATGGGGACACCCTGGGTGTGCTGAAGATCGGGGTGACCTCGACGGCCAACGGCGGATACTACGTCGCGGGGGACGTCATCGAGTTGACCGTTACCATCTCGGGGCTGGTTGATGTGGCCGGCTCCCCGCAGTTGGCCCTCGACGTGGGTGGTGAGACCCGGCAGGCGACTTACCGGAGCGGCTCGGCCTCCGTGAAAAAGGAGGACTCCACGGAGCTGGTGTTCGCCTACACAGTGGTTGCAGGGGACGAGGACCTCGGCGGCATCTCCTGGTCAGCCGACGCCCTCACCCTGAACGGCGGGGCGATCAAGTTCAGGCACACCGACCCGGTCGAGCAGGTGCCCGCCGATCTCGCCCACCCGGCCCAAGCGGCGCTGGCGGACCACAAGGTGGATGCCGTCACTCCGATCTCAGCAGCACCGCAGACGCTGGTGAGCAACGTCGGTCAGAACGACTCCGCTGCCGGTGCGTTCCTGACTCTTGATTTTGCCCAGGACTTCACGACAGGGAACCTTGAGGCCGGATATAACCTGACGAGCATCGAGGTGCAGCTCGCCACCACGGCGGACGGGACGACTCCGCCCACGCTCACGCTGCACAGCGGTTCCGGGACCGGTCTGGAGATCAGCGAGTTGGACGGACCCGAATCCCTTGACGCCGACATGACCAAGACCTACACCTACACGCCCCAAGGGGTCGTCAGGCTCGCCCCGTCAACCACCTACTGGGTGGTGGCGGATGCCACCGGCGACGGCCGGAATGGTGTCAGCGTGCAATTCACCGACTCGGATGAAGAGGACCAGGCGCCTCTGGATGGCGCCAGCATCGGGGATGCGGTCCACACGCGCACCGATGGGAACACCGGTAGTTTCTCGCCGCGCGCGGATGGAGAGGCGCTCAAGATCCGCGTCAGGGCTGTTGCCCGAAACACGCCCGCCACGGGCGCACCGGGAATCACCGCGCCCAACGCGTTCCGGGTACCGGCGACTTTGGGGGTGGACCTCAGCGGCATTGAGGACACCGACGGGGTTGGGGGCATCGACGAGAGCATCTCCTACAAGTGGCAACGGTACGACGCTGGCGGGAGAAACCTCGAGGCAGACAGCATCGGCGCTGGGCCGACCTATACTCTGTCCGACGCAGACGCCGGCAAGAAACTGAAGGTGGCGGTCAATTTCACCGATGACGCGGACTACCGGAATGGCCCCCTGACCAGCGGGGCCACTGAGGTCATAACGGCCGCGGCGGAATGCCCCGAGCCGACGCAGGTTGGCGGCGCAACGTTCATCGGGGCGGACCGGAAGCTGGCCGTCGAACGGTACGACACCTCGCCCAACTTCTCCTACGGCTATTCGAAATCGGAAAACAGGGGAACCCTGGACCAGGGACAGTTCACCACCGCACAGTCCAACAACTACGAGATCACCGGTCTCTCCGTTTCAGGCTCGTCATTCACCGCTTCACTGAATGCCGCCCTGACCAGCGATGAAAAGAGGACACTGGCATTGCATGTATGCGGCCAGGAATACCTCTTCGATTCCGCCACCGAGTCAGACACGGATTACACCTTCACCGACTCCCCCTCAGACTGGGCCGAGCACGCAGAGCGCACTATTCACCTCAGCCAGGACCTCGTCGAGCCCACCCTGGTGGAGGCCTGGGTCAGCGGCTCGTCGCTGGCGCTCGTGTTCAACGAAGAGTTGGCCGCTAGTGCGTCGCTGGCCAATTCTGCCTTCACTGTTACGAAGGGCAACCCGGCGGAATCGCTGTCGCTGAGCGGTTCGCCGTCCATCAGCGGCAATGCCATCACGTTCACCTTAACCAGGGCCATCGCGGCCACGGCCACGGACTTGCAGGTCACCTATGCCAGGCCGGAGAGTGGAACAGACAACAGGGTGACCGACAAGTTCGGCAACGAGGCGCAGTCGTTCTCTGACGAGGATGTGTTCAACAGGCTGGGCAAGTTCGGGCCGTTGGAGATGGACGCCAACGTTCCCCCGGCGCTGGGGGAGGATGGGTTGACCTTGACGCTGACATTCGGTGAGGCGCTGCGGGCGGCGGCAGTTCCCGACCGGTCTGCCTTCACCGTGAAAGCCACCCCTGTCGGGGGCATCGAGGCCGCGGTCGCCCTGGCGGAAACGGATCCCGTGAACGTGTCGGGCAGGACCGTCGTATTGACGCTGGCAACGCCCGTCGCCCACAACGACTCGGACCTGAAGGTGAGCTACGACAAGCCTGGCATCGGCAGAGTGATCGAGGATGCCAACGGCAATGACTCGCCCTCCTTCACGGATCTGGCCGTCGTCAACAACAGCTCCGTGCCCAGGGTCAGCATCAGGGCGGTACACGACGACGCCACCCCGGGCATCGCCCACGCGGAGTTCAAGGTGGTGCGTTCCAACACCGGCACCGGGGACCT
This sequence comes from Dehalococcoidia bacterium, assembly GCA_965207865.1. Lineage (GTDB taxonomy): Bacteria > Chloroflexota > Dehalococcoidia > Lucifugimonadales > UBA3495 > VXOI01. The sequence goes on along the minus strand of CBDBNP010000008.1, from coordinate 745,971 downwards.
GACCGTTGACTTCACGATCACCCAGGACGACTCGTACCTGGACTTGGATTCGACCGTGCTGACGTTCAACATCCCAGCCGGCCAGACCGAGTCCACCAGGAAATTCCCCCTCGACTACAGCGACAATGATATCGTCGTGAGCGCAGGAAACTTGAAGTTTGAGCTCGCCGGAGGAGAGGGCTATCTGCTGGCGCCGCAGCAGGACTCCGCCACGGTGCAGGTGAAGATGCCAACCAGCAGTACCGACCCGGTGGCACAACTGGAGCTCAGGGATTCCGCCCTGTCGGTGGTTGAGGGCCAAAAGGTTGAATTGGGAGTGGTGGCCACCGTCTATCCCGGGGTTGCACAGCCCAGGGAGGACTTCACCTTTTCGGTGTTAACCGAAGATGACGGCACGGCCAGGATCAACCTCGATTACCAGCACATCTCGCTGAGTGTGCCCGTGGCGGCAGGAGGGTGGACCCAACAGGGAGACGGCAGCTACACCCAGACCCTCAACAGGGAGATACGAACTTGGGACGACGTAAATTATGAGCTGGCCGAGACCTTCACGGCATACATCGAGAGTTCCGAGGAGGTGAGTTCGGGAATCAAATTCCCTGAGGGCCAAGCCCGCAATGCGACGGTGACCATTACGGATGATGACACCCTGGGTGTGCTGAAGATCGGGGTTACGTCGACGGCCAACGGCGGATACTACGTCGCGGGGGACGTCATCGAGTTCACCGTGACCATCTCGGGGTTGGTGGAAGTTACCGACTCCTCCCAGTTGGCAATCGACGTGGGTGGCGAGACCCGGCAGGCGACCTACCGGAGCGGGTCGGCCTCCGTGAACGAGGAGGACTCCACGGAGCTGGTGTTCGCCTACACGGTGGCGGCAGACGAGGAGGACGCCGACGGCATCTCCTGGGCAGCCGACGCCCTCACCCTGAACGGCGGGGCGATCAAGTTCAGGCACTCCGATCCGGTCGAGCAGGTGCCCGCAGACCTGACCCACCCGGCCCAGGACGCCCTGCCGGACCACAAGGTGGACTCGTCTCCGCCAGCAGTGAGGGAAGCGTGGGTCATTGGGACCTCCCTGGAAATCGCCTTCAGCGAGAATCTCGGACCGGCGAATTCGCTGGCGAACGACGCCTTTACTGTTACCAAGGGCAGCAACGACGATGAACAGTCCCTGACCGGCACCCCGGCGATCAGCGGGAACACGGTGACACTGACGGTCGGCACGGCTGTCGCGGAGACTGACACCAACGTGAAGGTGTCCTATGCCAAGCCGGTAGGCGGCACCGGCAACCGGCTGGTCGACACATCGGGCAACGAGGTGGAGAGCTTCACCGGACAGGGGGCGGACAACCTTGCCGGGGACACCGACAAGCCCGAGTTGGCGATGATGAATCCGGCGGTTCTCGCCGGGAACGGACGGGAACTGACACTTACCTTCAACGACGCCCTGCGGGCGTGGTCAATCCCCGACGCATCGGCGTTCACAGTGCAGGCAACGGCCGATGGTGGGAGCGAGTACACAGCGTCCCTGGTGGACTCCGAGGCAGTGAGGGTGTCCGGCGAAACCGTCGTGCTGGAACTGGCAAATCCCATTGCCCACAACGACACGAGCCTGAAGGTCAGTTACCGGAAGCCGGGTTCTGGGGCAGTAATCGAGGACAGGGCCGGCAACGAGTTGGATTCAATCCTGGACAAGGAGGTCGTAAACAACAGCCTGGTGCCCAGGGTCGGCATCTACACGCAACACGTTGACGCGACGCCGGGCATCGCCGATGCCACATTCCGCGTGGAGCGCTCCAACACATCGGACTCCGACCTGGAAGTGATCGTGAACTTCTCTCAGACGGACACGTACCTTGGATATGACACCGCGACGTACACGATTCCGGCCAATAATACGCTTTCTTACAGAAGGCTGCCCAGCTACTACACGGGCAATACCAGCGGCACTCTCACTGCTACGGTCCTGGGACAAGACGGCCTTGTTCCCGCGGTCGGTGGACGCAACTCAGCCGATGTGGACATGAAGGTGCCAGCCTATGGCAGGACCCTCGCCATCTCAATTGAGCAGGGCACCTACACGGTCACCGAGGGTAATAATCTGACCCTGGCGGCGACCTTCACCACCGGTGCAAACGTGGCGCGACCCAGGGAAACTCTCGAGGCGGTGTTGAATACTTCTGATATCACCGCCACTGGGGGTCCACCGGGAGGCGACTTTGAGACTGTTGACCGCCGTGTCCTACAGGTCCTGCCGCAGGACTGGACAGCCAGCGGCACGGCGTTCATTGCAACCAAGACAGCCACTTTCGTGATCAACGACGATAACGAATACGAGGGCAGCGAGCAGTTCTATGTGGAGCTGAAACGGGACGAGGCGCTCCCGCAATTCTTCAACCCGGTGTGCCCGCAGCCGGCCGAGGGCGGCCGGGTATGCTGGGCTACGATCACCATCGAGGACGACGACACGCTGGAAGTATCGGGCGTGTCAGTGAGCTCAACGGCCAGCGGCGGATACTACGGCCCGAATGACCAGATCACTTTCGCCATGGGCTTCAACGGCGCGGTGGCGGTGACCGGTACCCCGCAGTTCGCCTTCGAACTCGCCGGGCAGCCCCGCCAGGCGGACTACGCCAGCGGCTCGGGCTCCGACCAACTGCTCTTCTCCTACGCGGTGACGGCCGGAGATGGCGAGGACCTCGATGGGATATCGTGGGGCGCAGATGCGCTGAGCCTGAACCAGGGGACGATAAAATACTCCACCACCGACGAGGGCCAGCAGGTCAACGCCGGACTGGAACACCCAGCCCAGGAGGCGCTCCCCGACCACCGGGTGGACACGATCACCCCGAGCCTGAGGGTGGCCGAGGTCTACGAATCCACGCTGTCGCTGTTCTACAGCGAGGAGCTTGACCCCACCGCCCCGGCCGGCACGGCCTTCACGGTGCAGGTGGACGGAGGCACTGGCGCCAGCCCCACCGCCGTGTCCATTGAGGGCAGCGTGGTGAAGCTGACGCTGGCGACTCCGGTCCTCCGTGATCAGGCGGTAACGGTGAGCTACGCCATTCCCAACTCCGACCCGCTCAGGGACCTGAGCGGAAGGGAGGCCGAAGCTTTCACAGGGCAGGTTGCAGAGCCGGCATCCGGCCTCTATGGGTTCCGCGCCACGCCCGGAGACCGGCAGGTGACGCTGGAGTGGGACGACACCGACGACGACACCATCGCCAGGTACCAGTACCGATACTGGAACGCATCAGACACCGCTTGGAACCCGGACTGGACCAACATCCCCGGCAGCGACGCGAACACCACGGCCCTTACGTTGACAGGCCTGACCAACGGCATCGAGTACACTTTCGAGGTGCGGGCGGTGTACCTCCAGGGCGGCCAGGAGAAGAATGGGAGGGAGGGTACGGTAGAGTCAACACCCAGGGGCGCTCTGGCGCGGCCCGGCAGCCTGTCGGCTGCGCAAGCCGGCGTTGGAGAGCTCGCTCTGACCTGGGACGACCCCAACGACAGCACCATCACGGGATACCAGTACCGCTACCGGCCCAGCACGGAGACCCGGTGGAACCCGGACTGGACGGGCATTGAGGGGAGCGGAGCGACGACCGCATCACACAAGCTGTCCGGGTTGAGCGGAGATGTGTCCTATACAGTGGAGGTGCGCGCGCTCCGGGACGGGGCGCCGGGACCCGAAGCCAGCGTGGAGGGCACCCCCCTGGCGGACCTCACGCGCCCTCGCGCTGTGCGGGACCTGCGAGCCATTGATCAAGAAAGCGGCGTGCTTCTGCAATGGCGTTGGCCAGATGGATCGGGAGATTCAGCAATCTCCCACTATGAAGTCCGCTACGCCTTGGGGGACGCCGTGCCCGCCGCCGATCCCTGGCAGTTGCTGGCGGAGCATCCTGATACCCTCGGGGACCTGCCCACCGACACGGGTGTCCTGTACACCTTTGAGGTGCGGGCGGTGAATGTCTCGAACAAGGCAGGCCCGGTGGCGCAGATGCAGGCCACGCCGGAGTACCCGCCCCAATTCACCTTGGCAGACCCGCCGGAATCACTGGATGGGGTCGCCGGAGAAACTTATCGGAAATATGTGACGATCAATGGCTTTCCCACGCGGCGCCCTTTGGTGGACGTTACGCTCATATGGAGAGCGCCGGAGGACGAGGGCAATCGGGCCATTACCGATTACTTGTATCGGTACGCTCGAGGTGGCAGCGTGTCAGACTCCACGCCGTGGTCAGTCTTCGTGCACGAAATTAATGAATCGCCGGTCAACGAACTGATGGGGACGGTGCGTGCACTTGATCCCGGCACCATCTATACATTTGACGTGGCGACGGTAACCTCCGCAGGTGTCAGCGCCCCGTCCGCAACTTTCCAGTTGACGACGACGCCCTACACCGGCCCGGATGTGACCATGTCCGTTGGCGACACCGCGATTGAGGGCCAGCCGGTCACCATCACCGCCGAACGGACCGTTGGCACAGACGGGAACACCGAGGTCATCCTTGAGATACAGGACACGGGCCGCGAAGGGGTAATACATATAGTGGCATTTTTCGGGCCGGGTGAGACACTCACCACGACCACATACACCCCGCCAGACGACAACGTAAGCACAACCAACCGCAAATTCACAATCCGAATCGGCGATGTGGGACGGTCGGGTCAGTACGACGGCTTGAATGATACCTTCCACACCACGATTTTTACCGTAGACGTCACTGACAAGGAGGGGTAACCGCCCGCGTCCAGGAGGCCGTCTTTAGCGGCCGGGGCGTTTACAAAAACCCCCAGAGGGCAACTTTGGGCGGAAAGCAGGACGATTGGAAAGCAACAGTCTTTGATGCAAATGCCTAGTTGCGTGGGGGTTGCGCTGCTGGTCATGTTTGACGATGCCGTTGAGCATGGTCAGCATCCTACACGTGCAGACGGTCATCGCTAGCCTCTTGGGCCTTCCCGCCCCCAGCAGCCGCCGGTAGAGGCTACGGATCACCGGGTTGTGGTGGTTACCCAATAGTGCACCCATGTAGAGCACGGCCCCCACTCTGGTGCGCCCGTCGGAAACTGTCCCCCTGCCCCGAATGGTCCCGCTGCTCGGGTTTATGGGAGCCACTCCCAGAAGTGCTCCCTTCGACAGGCTCAGAATTGCGGCCCAGCTTTCCAAGCTCCACCGCGCCCGACGGCATCACCACCTGGAGCCTGCGGGCCATGGGAATGCCGTCTGAACACGGCATCGGCACCGCCGAGGCCGAGTTGGTGCTGTTCGTCGAAGATGCGGATCAACTGCCCTCCCTTGAACCCGGCAATTTTCTTAGGGACATCCTCCTTGTTCAGGACACAGGTGGGCAGTTGGCTTGCTCGGGATCTGATTATCTAGGTGCCTCCTACGCTCCTGACGAAGGACTTGTCGCCATGGCTTCCGGCGGCTATCAAGCCTACGGGTTGAGGAACGACCGAACCGCCGTATGAGGGGGCAGAACCGGGTGAAAGCCAAGGCAGCGGGCCGGATACCTGGCTACGATCGGCGCCTGGTATCCAGCCCGGAGCGTGGCTTGCGTGAACCCGTCCTTGGTGGCTCTATTGGCAAAACACCGGGGACCTTCTGGACCACATGCGCCCATCCATGAGTTCACCGTTGTTGTCGAGGGGACGCACCCTGTAGGTGTAATCGACCCTTGACCGGCGTGAAATGTCGGTCCAGTCCCAGTATTCATCGTTGAAGGTTTGGAGCGCATCGGATTCCCCGCCCAGGAAATCGAAACGGGTGGTGATCCATCCTTCGTTGTTTAAGTGCCTTCGTTCGACGCGCCATCCGTATGGCGGCGGTTCGTCTTCGAATTTGATGGCGACGTGCCAAAAGATGAATATACCGTTTGGTTTGCACATCGGCACGGATACTCCCGGCTTTTCTGTGTAGTCGGTGAGTTCGCGCTCGGTGAGAGACACCACCGTTTCGTTGATGGCCCCCTCGGTAACCCCGGGCGGCAGCATTGAGCCGAAGGACAGCTTCACGCTCTCTCCACCGTCATCGATGTTATCGTGGGTGGCAACGAAGGAGATGATCTGGGTGGTTTCGCCCGGGTTGAACGTCACGCTCTGCGGCACGCCGGAGTAATCCTCGCCGGTGGCGCCGTCCTGATCAGTGGCGGTGATGGGGATGACCACCGTCCGCTCGGGGTCGTCGCTGAGGGTCACTGTCACGGCCTGATTGCTGCCTTCGACCACCGTGTAAGCGTTCTGCCCGAACTGCACCGTCACCGGAGATCCGTCGTTGTCCTTGATGGTCACCACGTAGTGGTTGGGGCATTCGGCGACGCACGGTTCGCCTTCCGGATCGAGCAGTATGACCTCTGTAGAAAGGTTCGGCGCCCGGCCGAGAGTAACGTGGAATTGTTCGTCACCCTCGTAGGTGTCGTCATCCAGGATCGTGATGGACACCGTTTTACGTCCGGCCAGCGAGCCGTTTTCCTCCTGGAAGTCTGAAGGTGCAAACCGGAGAACGTCAGAAAGGGCGCCGTAGTCGGCGGCATCATCATCGTTCCCGGAGGTAGCCTGCCCGGCCAGGGCCTGTACGGTCACGCTGAAGGTGCTGACCTGGGAAACGCTATGGTGCGCGCGAGCCACTAGCGTGATATCCAGCGTGCCGGCGTCTTCGTCAACGGTGTAGGTGGGATGCTCTATCGTAACTGTGACCGGGTGGTCATTGTCTGTGATGGTCACCACGTAGGGGTTGGAGCACGCTGTGTCCCATCTGTCGCCTTTAGAGTCAAGACGTGCGATCTCCTCCGATGAACCCGGAGCCTCTCTCAGGTGAATGTGGAAATATTCATCGCCTTCGATCACGTCGTCGTCGAGGATCGTGAGTGACACCGTTTTGCGTCCGACCAGCGACCCGTTTTCCTGCTGGAAGTCAGCAGGCGCAAACCGGAGCAACTCAGACAGGTCTATGTAGTCGCCGGGATCTTCGTCATTCATAGGTGTGGCTGTAACGGGTTGCGACTGTACGGACACGTCAAACTCGCCGATCCGGGTGACGCCGGAGTGTGCCCGTGCTAACAGCGTAATTTCCAGCGTGCCGATGTCTTCGTCAGCGGTGTAGGCGGGATGCTCTATAGTCACCGTGACCGTCGGACCCTCCTGGGAGATCACCCGCATACGGGCGATGGCGCCGCTGGTGTCATAGCCGGTTACCGGGTCCACCGTTGCGGTCATCTCGCCGCTCCGGGTCACGCTGGACGAAAAGCTCGAAGGGGAAAGGCTGAGAATGGTTTCCGCATCGCCGGCTGCGAAGGTTGCCGTGCGGTCGGCATCGGACAGCCAGGCTCGTTCCTGAGTGAAGATGATGGTCACGTCCAGGCTGTCGGCGGTGTCCCCCTCGCGCGTTAGCGTCAAGGACACCCGCCCCAGGCCGGCGGTGTATTCGGCGGTGTTGGCCGCCATGGAGATGTCGGGCACCGCCGGACCGGCCGAGCGGGACAGGAAGAGGTGGTAGGTTTTAGTCGTCACCCCGTCTGAGGCCAGTACCCTCAGCGAGGCGGTGGTTATAGCGCCTTCGGTAGGGTCAGCAAAGGTGTTCACCCTGTCACCGGGAGGATCCAGGCTCAACGTTTCATCTCCGACGCTGGTCTGGTCGATGCCGGCACCGGGCTGGGTCACTGATGCGCTCACCCAAACCCTTTCAGAGTTAACCGTCGCCGTGTAGTGCGTGGTGTCCGGATCGAATGTCGGGACTAGCGTCACCGGTTCGCCGTTCACTGTGACGTCGATCTCGCTGAGGCTCGCGTCCTGCTCGGGCGCCACCTGCTGGGCCGCATGGTCGTTTTGCCGGAGCGGGTCGGTGCCGTTTTCGGGCATTGGATTGGCCGATGCTCCGCCGACAGTGGAGAACAAGATGGCAAGGACCAACAGGCAAGCAGACAGTGTGATGAGTTTGATTGGTATGTTTTTCGTTCCCTGGAATGAATTGTGCGGTCTCATCTTTGTCCCCTGCCTGTCTGGACCAAGTTATGGTGGATCGCCTACGCCATGGGTATGGAGGATGGTGTTGGCGAGTTGAGTTGTTAGATTAAGCGCCCTATTTCATCGCGATAATAGATATCTCATATTACGATATCGATTGCGTAGCGGATTTCGCAGAGGGCATCGGTCTAGGGTGTACCTGCTTCGCCTGAACCGTCATTGCGAGCGAAGCGTGGTAATCTCGTTGGGGCAAGGAACCCTGCTTCGGGAACGACACCCCCGCAACACCAGAGCCTTCTGATCCCCGCTGAGGCCGTGAGGAATAATCGGGTTCAACGTCACTCACCGGGATTTCAACGCGTCCGAGTTTCCGGTGAACTCCCCGGCTCGGGCCGGGTCTGTGCGTCCACCCATCGACGACAGCCTGATATGCAAGCAGCCTTCCGGGTATTGGTTGAACACCGGTGACGCCTACGACTCCTTGGAAAACCAGGCAGTCGCGCTACAACAGGCCGTGTTCGGCGTGCCGGTGCCCGCTTGTTGGACCCGGCAGAGTGCCAGGACCAGACCCGGCATACGCCCTAGGCCTAGACCCACTCAGCCGGCATCGGGAGCCCAAGAAGCCGACGCTCCCAGCAGCACCACTACCAGCGCCGTCGTATGCCCCAGGGAGGCTTGCCGGTGCAGATCGACGGCAGCCAGCACCCCTGGCTGGAGGACCGGGGACCGAAGCTGCCGCTGCTCATCGCCGCGGACGACTCCACCGGCACCGTGTCACAGGCCGTATTCCACACCATCGAGGACACCTGCGGCTACCTGGTGCTCCTGGAGGGCCTGTTCCAGCAGCGGGGAATCCCTCTGACCTCTACAGCGACCGCCACTCAGCCTTCAAATACAACGCCCGTCAGGAGCCGGTGCCTGTTGAAACCGCCCACCAGTTCGCCCGGGTGATGTGGGATCTGGGCATCCAACAGATATTCGTCCTCTCACCACAGGCCAAGGGGCGCGTAGAGCGGACGCTGGAGACGTTCCAGGACCGGATGGTAACCGAACAGCGATTGCCTGGGGCCAGCACCATTGATGAGGCCATCCTGAGTTTCTGCCCCGGTTCAACGCCCACTTCGCCGTGGTGGCGGAGCAGATGGAGACGGCCTACCGTCCGTTGTCGGACGAGCGGTCCTTGACCGAGACCATCTTTCTCAAGGACAACCGTAAGGTGGCCCGGCACAACACGGTGAAGTACCAGTGGCGGGTCCTGCAGCTGCTGCCCGGGGCGGAACGCCCCAGTTATGCCGGTCTGCGGGTGGACGTCCTGGAACGGGCCGACGGGGAGCTGATGATCCGGTACCAGGGAGAAGGGAGAGGCCGTCGATTATCAGGAGGCGCCGTCGCCCTCCTCAGCACCGCGGGGCGCAGCCAGCGCCTGCTCCCCCGGCCCGGAGCAGCAGGAGGGCACCGATGGCGGGGCGGGCAGCCATCTGAACGAGGCTCAACGGGAAGGTTTGGCCGCTCTTGAATCGTCAGAATCGTTCGACGACAACGAGGCCTACGACGAAGGCGTGGCCACCAAGGGCGGAGGTGGGAAGACAAAGTCAGGTCGCCACCAGTTGCTCCGGACGCCCACGGAGACCCAGCAGGTTCGCTGGGGGGCGGTACAACAAGCCAAGAGGCAGGGGCTTTCCCTCCGGGCCATCGCCCGACAGCTGGGCATGGACCGAAACACTGCCGGAAAGTACGCCTCTACTGAGACTCCGCCAGCAAAGAAACTCAGTGCCACGGAGCGTGCCACAGCGGAGGCCTTGGCCGAATCACCAACCTCCGCCGAATAAACCTGGTGACATATTCGTCTTTCAATTAAGGGGACACAATCGCTGGACAACAACATATCGAATTCTGCCTGAATTTCTGCAACCGTGTTTTACGGCCACGCCGTCAGCTACGAGGCGGGGCAATTTACAGCCATGGCTGTAAACAGGGCTGTTTCCAGCCACCTCCTGCTTGGAGGAGGGCTCCAGCAGCCGGAGCAATGTAAAGAACTCCTAGCATAACTCCCAGGCCTGTAGCGGAGCGTCCTTGTACATGGTGACCGTCTTCCACGTCAACAGATGCAGGTAGTGGACGGGATCGTAGACGAAGTCATCGCGGTCGCAGGAGCAGGGATACTCGGCGAACGCCTCGCTGCCACAACTGATCATCACCCAGTGTCCCGCGTCCACTATTCCTGCCGAATTGTCATCAACTAGAAATCTGGCCGGAAAGTGGCGGTGGCCGGGCTGGCGGGTATAGTGGTGTCAACAAGAATGGCGAGGGCTGAGAATGCTGGGAGAGCGGTCAGAGCAGCGGGGATTGTGGGAAGCAGACAGATTGTATCTGGACCATGTGGGACGGGATACCTTCTACGGTCTGCTGGCCTCGCTGCGGGGCCGGCTGTTCCGGGACGCGGATTTCGCCGAGTTCTACTGCGCCGACAACGGCAGGGACAGCGTCCCGCCCAGCCTGCTGGCAACGGCGCTGCTGTTGCAGGCCCACGACAAGGTGAGCGACGTCGAAGCCAAGGCCCGGGCCGACTTCGACTTGCGGTGGAAGGTGGCCTTGGGGATTGAGGTAGAGGACAGGCCCTTCGCCAAGAGCACACTACAGGTGTTTCGCGCCCAGCTGATCCTGCACGACAAGGTGCGGGAGGTATTCGAGGGGAGCCTGCGGCTGGCCCGTGAGGCTGGGTACTTGAAGCGGGGTCGTGGTATGAGGGTGGCGCTGGACACCACATACATCCTGGGCCGGGGCGCGGTCAAGGACACCTACAATCTATTGCGCGACGGCATCGTGAAGCTGATGCGGGCACTGGCATCGGTGGAAGAAGTTCCCCTGCGGCAATGGGCTGAGGCCCACGGCTACGACCGTTACGTGGGCAGCAGCGTGAAGGGTGCAGCGGCCATTGACTGGTCGGATCGACGGGCGCGGCGGGAGCTGCTCGGAGAGATCGTGGCCGATGCCGACCAGCTTTTGGAACTGGCCCGGCTGGACCAGGCTGGGCTGCCTGCGGACAGCGTCGAGCGGCAAGCGATAGTTGAGGCGGCGGAGTTGCTGGGCCGGTTGTTGCTCCAGGACGTGAAGCGCGGGGTGGACGGCGCTGACGATGCTGACGCTGACGGCGAGGTGAGCCTCAGTGGGGTGAGCAAGGACCGGATGGTGTCGGTGCATGATCCGGATATGCGCCACGGCCACAAGAGCAAGCGGCGTCGCTTTGACGGGCACAAGGCCGCCGTGGTGGTGGACACCGACACCCAGTTGATCACCGCGGTGGACGTGCTGGCGGGCAACGCTTGGGACAGCGTGGGCGCCCTTGAGCTGGTGGAGCAGAGCGAGGCCAGCGCGGGTGTGCCAGTGGTGGAAGCCATGGGTGACACGGCTTACGGCGATGGAGGCACCCGTCAGGAGTTCGCCGATGCGGGCCGCAAGCTCGTAGCCCGGGTGCCGGGCCGCCCCGACCGGCAGCGCTTTCCCAAGGATGACTTTGTCATTGACCTGGAGGCGGGCAGTTGCACCTGTCCGGCGGGGCAGGTCACCCACAAAATCGTGCCGGCGGGAAGGCGGACTGACGGCATGGGACGGGTCCACCGCTTGCGGGCCTTCCAGTTCGACGGGTCCGAATGTATGACCTGTCCACTGCGGTCCCAGTGCATCTCGGCCAAAGGCAGAAAGGGACGATGGGTCCTGATCCATCCCCAGGAGGCCCTGCTGCAGCAGGCCCGGGCATTGCAACAGAGCGCTGCCTACGACGAATATCGAGGGCGGAGAGTGGTGGTGGAGCACAGGTTGGCCCGGCTGGTCCATCTGGGCATCCGCCAGTCCCGCTATTTCGGTAGAGTCAAGACCAAGTTCCAGCTGTACCTGGCGGCCACGGTGGCCAACCTAACCCTGGTGGCGGCCAAGGCCAGCCTGACAGGCGGCACAGGCGGCACAGGCGGCACAGGCGGCAGCCGCAGTGTCGGCAGCTCACTGCGCACAAAGGCCATCCGTTCCGCCCTTGAATTTGTCCCTGTGCGGCTCGGTCAAGCCATGTCCCTGGTCTTGCTTGCGTCGGCCGCACTGCCGAAATTCATCCCATTCATCTCCCCGCACAAGGCTTTCCGGCCAGATTTCTAGGGCGAATCGACAATTCGTGAAAACTTGAGCTAGGCGCACAGGCAATGTATCTGGGCCAAGGTGGTAGGGTGTAAGTCTGAATCAGCGGTGTGGTGGAGGCAAGGGGATAGGTCAGTACGAGCTCAGCGCATCCCAGTGGCAACGGATAGAGGATTTTCTCCCTGGACGCCCATGGCACGTGGGGGTGACCGCCAAAGACAACCTGAGTTTTGTAAACGGCGTTCTCTGGGTACTACGCAGCGGCGCACAGTGGAAGTACTTGCCTGAGGAATACGGCAACTGGAAGAGCGTCCACAAGCGCTTCACCCGCTGGGCCAAGTCCGGTATCTGGCAGAGGATATTCGAGGTACTCCTTGAGGACAAAGACAACAGCTACGTGATGATCGATTCCACCATTGTCCGGGTTCACCAACAGGCAGCGGGTGGAAAAGGGGGAACAAGGATCAGGCTCTTGGGCGCTCCCGTGGCGGACTGAGCACCAAGATTCACATGGTGTGCGATGCACGGGGACGTCCGATACGATTCGCCCTGACCGGCGCTCAGGCGTCGGACGGCCCCCAAGCCATGCCACTGCTGGAGGGGATAGAAACCGGCGCAGTGATAGCCGACAAGGGCTACGAGAGCAACAGGATACTGGCTTTCATAAGCTCATCGGGCGCTACTGCAGTAATCCCGCCCAAGTCAAACCGGAAAGAGCCATGGGAATACGACAGGGATCTCTACAGAGAACGCAACCTGATAGAGCGGGCATTCAACAAACTGAAACACTGGCGCCGCATAGCCACCCGGTATGACCGCAGGAGCGTCTACTTTCTCTCAGCGCTCTACCTGGTCTCCTCTGTCATCTGGGGCTGACAAATTGTCGATTCGCCCTAGTTTTGCTGGTTCACCTCCTCGGCCGCGGCAGTCTCGCCGCGTTGCTGGGCTGCATCAGTCCGGTAGCTGGGGACGTCAAACTCCAGTATGACGGAGTGGTGCGCGACCCAGTCGATTGCCGCCGCGGTGGCCATGGGGTTGGCGAAGATGCGCTCCCACTCTGAGAAGACCAAGTTGGACGTGATGCCCAGGGACCGTCGCTCGTAACGTTCGGCGATCAGGGTGTAGAGGCCTCGGACTCTTCGTTGGCTTGGGGTAGGTAGCCCAAGTCGTCCAGGAGGAGGAAGTCGAAGTTGTCCAGCTTGCGCAGTTGTCGGGGCAGGTCGAAGTCGCACTTGGCGGCCAGCAGGTCCTGCACCAGGCAGTAGGCCGGTCCGAAGAGGACGGAGTGGCCGGCTTCCACCAGGCGGTGGCCCAGGGCACAGAGCGCATAGGTCTGCCGGCGCCGGGAAGACCGAAGGCCAGCACTTTGACGCCGTGTTCCACGAAGGTGCAGTGGAAGTCGGGTAGCCAAGACTACGACACAACCCGGCAGGTCACCAGCGATCCCTCAACGAGTAGTCGACCTCGCCGGGTGACCGATACGCGCAGTCCCTCACTGGCCTGTCCGACCGCACCGAGTACACGGTGCGGGTCATCGCCACCAACTCCGACGGCGGCAGCGACCCGCCCGGCGAGGACACCGCTACGCCGAAATTAATACCGGGCGAGGCCGAGGAGTTCATCGAGAACGAGGTCATAAAGATTTTCGAGGACTCTTACCCCTGGCTGCGCGAGACTTGGGATTTCCTCATCGCCGAGAATGTTCCCATAACTCTCAACACCGCCACGGTATTTGCTCGTGCAATCCAGAGCTATGTCCTGGTGTCGTGCTCGAACATGACCGGGGCGTTGAACCTCAGGGAATGCAGTGTTCTCATGGTCAACATATACAGGTCAGATCCCAACCTGGCCCACGTGTACACCCTGTCACCTGTCCCGACAAGAAACGTACACGGACCTCGTTTCCGGGACACTAGGAAGTTTTCATATCTGCTGAAGAGGATCTGGGTATCGAGCTACGGTCAGAGCACGGTCCGTGTGATGGCCTACAACCAGAACGGCGACGGAGATAACAGCAACGCAGACCGAAATCCCGAGCCCCTACCGACACCACCGCGCCTCAGATGCTCGGGCGCAGGTTTTGTACGGCGGATCTTCCGTCAGGCTCATCTACAACGAACCCCTCGACGGCTCGTCTGCGCCATCTCGCACCGCGTTCACCGTGTACGTCAATGGGGTGGCCACCGGTCGCGCAGGCCTGCAATCAAGCATTTGGGACGAAGCTATTCGGACCCATCTCTTGGCCGTCTCCTTCTCGATGTCGGGAAGCGTGCAAACGTGGGACGAGGTTGCGGTCCGCTACATTGTGCCACCGCGGAACACCATCCAGGACGCCGCCGGGAACCCCGCCGCCGAGTTTTCCCGCTTCCCGGTCCACCGGCAGTGGCGGCGGATTCACACCACCTCGTCCGCCGCCGACACCCGCCCAGGCTCGGGCTGCGAGCACCTTCCTGGCCGTGGAAAATCTGTTCCGTCCGCTCAGTGGAAATGGGACGCAGGACCGGGTCTGGTGGATGGACAGCCGGACGCAGGACTGGAAATTCTTCGATCCGGACCCGGCGCTGGCTCAGTTCAACACGCTGACCACTGTCATCCTGGCTGCCAACCCGCCAGTGATGCTGGTGATAAGCGTGAGCAGTCAAACGGAGTTCCGGGGCCAGACGCTGTACCGCGGCTCCAACTACGTCGTTATGCGGTAGATCTTGCCACGGTGCTTTACTCGAGCCAATCCCAGGCGGTATGGCAACATCTGAGGACGTCACTCACCTCCGTACATTGAAATTTGAACTCTTCGGTTGATCACTCCCCACAAATCCCATTCAGCCCACTGCGAGTCTTGCGAGATGATACGAACTCGCTGGATGGGACATTATTCCTAATGCAGATGTCTTGTTGTTCACCATAGCGTCAGAATCCGATACCGGTACACTTAACCGGCCCTTGAGCAGGTCTTTTGTAGTTTATAGAGAAAGAACCGACTCATTTGAGGCGAAAGTTAATAACACCGGTTGTGCGAACCGCATTTTCAACGTTCAACGGCCCTTTCCGGTGTGCGGGTCTGCGCTCGGGGCTGCTTGGGAACAAGGACTTTCCCACTCCGCAACCAAGACCAAAGTTGACGCTGAGCGCCCGTGCTCATGTCCGAACCCCCTGAGTAGGTGTTGTAAAATTGCGCCAATGCCCGGAAAAGTGTCGGTCAAATGCGCCATCGCTGGCTGCCACTACCGGCGGAGGATGACCCTCGCCGAGCGCGAGGAAGTGGGGCAGGTGGGGCGTGAGAATAACGCTACGGCGGGCCTCGTCGGCCCGGCCCACGTGAAGGCTGCCTTCAACTTCGAATTCGACGATATCGACATTGATGTTCCCCTGGGGAAACTCCTGGTAGAGGCAGCCAGGCACACTACCCGTGGGCGAGCAATGCTGACCCCGCTGCCGGGGGCGGCGGGTGAGCCGGACTGCCAGTCCACGCCAGGGTGGGGAGACAAGGCTATCTAGTCCACCCGCACCGATCGGCACCGTGACTGACATGCCTGCCGCGGGCGCTGCGCCCAGCGTCAGAGTCGCCGAGAGGACCTCGGTGATCGAGACCGAAGTCGCGCCGGTCGGCACCTCTATTCCTTCCCCAGGCGTGACCTGCACCTGGGCCGCGGCGCCGTTGTGGTTGCTGTTCCCCGCGCGGACCTTGTAAGTGTACTCGGTCTCATTGGTGAGGCCGGTGAACGTATGGCCGGTGGTCTCGCGGGCGCTGCCTGGGGTTTCGGCCCAGCTGGTGCAGGCGCCGGTCGGGCACGCCGGCGGTACCGGTAGTGGCTGACCCAGGCCTGGTCGTAGGTCATGGGGCGGTGCCACCTGGGTGTTGCCCCGATGTCCCCCGGCCTTGCGGTGATGTTTCGGGAAGTGTCCGGCGCGGCGGCGGCGCTCAGGATCAGCAGCGTCGCCGTCGACGGTGTGCCAATGGCATAGAAGTCTGGGTTCGACGGGATGGCGAAGGTGACCGTGGCGTTGTCCCCCCACCGCCGAGTTGGCGGTGGGCGGCAGGCTGTTCCTCTGGGACGTGTCCTGTCCTCGAAGGGAACCGAAGAAAGCGGGCATCTGCCTGCTTTCGATGCCCAACTGGGGGAACCCGGTCGTTGCCCCCGTGACCATGACGTCCAGAAAAACGTCATTGTTGTAGGCCCACGAGAGCGTTCCGGCCAGGAGCGTTTTACCGCCCTCGATGATCCTGGCGTCCAGAGGGCTGATGGTGAGCACGGGCGGCTACTCATCGTCAGCGAATTCGAGCTCGATGCCGTCGCCGTTCTGGGCGCTGTCGAGGTGAGCGGTCAGCGCCCCGGTCTCCGGCGGCCGATACAGGTCGCCCTGGCGCTGCGGGGCGCTGACGGCGAGCGTCACGCTCACGGGCACGCCTCAGGCCGGGCTACTCGGTTGCAGCGAGCGCCGCGTCCCCGTGATCGGCACCACCAACGTCACTCCCATCGTCGGCACCTCGTACAGCGTCACCGTGCCGGCGGACGAGCCACCCTCGGTGATTGGTGCCGTCGCCGAGCCGAACGAGACCGGAGCGCCGACCCTCGGCATCACCGTCACCTGTGTCTCGCCCCCGTCATCCAGCGTGTCGTCCATTGCACTTACCCGTACATTCGCTTTACGCTGTCCCGCAGCGAAGGCCACGATTGCAGGCTCCAGCCTGTAGTCCGAGGCCGTCGCCCCTCCGCGGTGCGTTACCACCAGGGATATCGTCACCTTCCGGCCCGGCGCACCCGCGCATACAACCCCACTTTGTACATCCCCTCTTACGGAAGGCGGCGGGTGCTGCGATTTTTGATGCGCTACTCCCTGATGCCCACCCCCTGCATCGCCGGTACATTGTTGCTGCGCCGTTTACACATGGGATCTGGCACCCCTCGGGTTCCAGTTATTCGGTGCTGTTGAAGATCCAGGGTCGGGCTTGTTTGAAGGCGAGGATGTTATCGCTGGTGATCTTGAACTCGTTCTCGATGGCGAACGAATCGTCGGCTCCGGGGTCATAGAGCCCCGCGCCGTTGAAACCGGGCAGGTCTTCGTTGTTGGTGCTTGAGCGGTACCGCAGCGACTGGCCCTCGGGGAACTCTGCGCGCATGTCAGTGAGCGCGTCGATGATCCACTGGGGAGTTTCGACGTCTTTGATGTCGTCGCGCAGGTCGTCGAGCATCTCATCCTGCACATCGAAATCGTCCTGGAAGTCTTCGTCTTCCAGCATGCCGTCGATGTCGTCGTAGAGTTCGTTGGCCTTCATGAACTCGTCATAGAAGTAGAACGGGATCGCGAACCTGTCGGGCACCGTCCCGTCCGCGAAGCCCAGAGTGCCGAGCTCTGCGACGTTGGCGGCCTTGCCCCCGAACGCGTCCGAGTCGTCGAAGTCGACATCGCTCAGCGCGGTGATCGCCTCCACCGTCAGATTCCGTACAGGAGTCTGGGTATCGGTGGGACGCGAAGCCGCGTAGTGCGCATCGACTTCCGCCGGGGTGGCGGCGCGAATGTTCCATCCGGAATCGGTCACCTCGTAACGGACATAGCCGTCTATGAGGTCGGTGATGTCGGCGTGGTTGGTGGCGTCCTGGACGAATGCGTTGGGGATCTCGTTCTGGATGGCGCGCAGGTTCACATGCGACAGCGGAGTATGCTGCACGGTGGTGATGATGCCCGCGACGCGGGGCAATTCGTTGGGCAGCGTCTCATAGATCACGATGTCACGCGGGTGGGGACGCTCGTCGGGCGACTGAATCTGCAGCTGGCCAAACCCAACCCCGGGGTTCATAGACACGAAACTGGCCTCAGGGAACACGTCATCGTCCAACAGGATGTCTATCCGCGACGCCTCATACAGCGAAGCCTCGAGCTGGATCTGCGGCAGCACATCATTGCCGAAATGGACGTACAGATCGTCGTCGAGGTGCGCCATGTTGGCGGCTATGAGCGTGTACAGCCGCTCCACTTCGCTGAATGACTTGTGCACCCCCTGACCGAGGCTCAGGTAGCAGGCACCTACACTGCCGTCGGGTGCGTCCCGCGGCGGGTCATAGGTGATCAACCCCTCCACGTCAACTGATACAAGTCCAAATTCATGAAGCACGAGAACGTGATAGCTGTATAAGTGGTAGACGAGGAAGTACAGGCCCGGACGATCGGTGTCCGGGTCCGTCACCAGTATTTTGACGCCCGACGCTGATTCGGTCCCTGTGAACTGATAGGGCCTGGTGTGCGCCTTTCTCAAGAAGGCGCCGAGGTTCGGCACCGACACTGAACCGTCGCGACGGTCGATGGCAGAGGCAGCGTTCACGGGGCTCGTGATGGACAAGTTCTCAAGCTCGGTGATGTCGTCGACACAGTCCCCGTCGACATCGGCAGGGTCCGCGACCAGGTATTTTTCTATGCGGTAACGGTCCTGCGCGAACGCCTCCGCGTTCTCGGCCAATGTGGTCGTCCGGCCTCACCCAGCACCACGGCGACCAGCATCTCCCATGTCTGTTCGTCCACATCGAAGCTCGCATACAGCACGAAGTAGTCGTCGGTAGTGGATTAGACCACGATCGGGATGGCATTGACTGCCACCTCGGTGGGCTCAGGCGCGTTCGCTCCCACCGTGCAGCCGCTACCGATAGTCCAGCCGGTTGGCTCCGGTGCGGCGGGCACGTCGTGGCTCACCTCGGCGCTCCGCGGCGACCTCTGTTTCTCCGGAGTGTTGGTACGCGCCATCACCCTGACCTGTACGTTTCCCCTGGTTCCAGTTGGTGGAGCCGGTCGACCTCAAATCGTTGCCCGACCCGGTGCCGCTGGGGTTGCTCGATGACCTGCTGGAGGGCAAGCCCTGTCCCCAGATGGGATTTCAGGGCCGAAGCTTGGGCGCCGACTGGTGCTGGTGCCGGGGTCATGATGGTGCTCTACCTGCCGGGCAAGGGCACAGGACGGGCGTTCCTGTTCCTGTATAAGCACCGGTGGCCTGAGCTGAGGTGTGGGTTCTATGTGGCGGACTGGTGCCGTGGAGAGTGAGGGCCCAATTTAGCCAAAGGCCACCAGATGTTGTGGTTTTCGAAAAACCTGACAGTTTGAGGTTGTGCCTGATCTACAAAGTATGGTAGCTTCAGACTAGAAGCAGAAAATCCCCGGTCAATGCCCGAGGACTTCCTACCGATCGGATTGCTCCCATTCGTGTGACGACCGAAATGTAATCCAATCAGTAGGCAAAGTCAACGGCCTGGACTGGTTTGTTCTGCCAGTTCAGGCCGTTTTTATTTGGAACTCCCCGCCGGAGCGGAGACTCCCACGGTCCTGTCAAGACCGCTGACATTCTGTCACGTGGGCTCCGTGGGGTCAAGCCGCAGGTCGAGCGGTTTGCCGTTTCGGCGAGTCTTCAATCGGAGCTTGCCAATTTGTTTAAGGGGTGGCGACGGTCTTTCGTTAGAAGACGGTGGCCACCCGGCTACTATTTCCGATTTCTCTTGCCAGAAATTCCTGCACCGTGGGACCTGACTCTCACGTAGCAGGCCATCTTTTTGTCTTTGGAGTACAAAGCATGTACGACAAGTTTGTTGCAAATGGTGAAGACCTCACCGGTCTGTTTTGCTGGGAACCCAGCGACGACGTCGTCCGCGGGAACTACGGCATCCCGACCACCATGTCCCTCTACCCCTTCGCCGACAAGGCCAAGCGGGTCGACGAGAAGTTCCGCAAGTGGGGAGTGTTTGTGATCGAGTACTACGGCACGGCGGGACGGGCTGGGTACCGGGTTCAGCACCTTCGGAGCGTCCTTGACTGCAAACACAAGAACGGCAAGGACGTGGCCCTCGTAGAGTTTAAGGTGCTCGCCAGAGCGTAACACCGGATTCACACAGGGGCACAAATGACCGGCGGCGGACTCGTTTAAGGGCCCGCCGCCTTTTATTTTGCTTCATGCCCGGAGTCCGGCACCGTCCAGCATTGGACCCAGATGACCCTAGATGATGAGGTTGACGATGTTGGCAGCCGCCGCAACCGAAGCCGCCAGAACCGTTGCCCCTGCGACCCATGCGGGAAACCAGTTGTGTCGGTACCAGTACCGCCTGGGCGCTGTGAGCCGTTCATAGAATTCCCGACCGTAGGCAGTGGCCCTTAAACTGTGGATATGAAGCACTGGTATCTCCTCGATCTCCAATGCGCCAATGTCCAACAAATATTTTACTGCTTCACTGTCAGGAGTGCCGTCCATCGGGATACGGTAGCGTTCTGTCCCAGGAAGAATAGTCAGCACCTCGTGCAACACAGCCTTGATATGAACCTGTAACCATCCCGGCATGGCTTCTGACATGTAATTCCTCCATCTCGATTCTTTGCCGCACTTTGGTTGGCCATGATCAGCATAGTCCCAGAGACAGAGGGAAGGCTTTGTTGCTGCCGTAATTTTGAGTGCCCTCGGGGTCAGCAGCCACCCGCGCAGTAGTCCGCCCAATCCTGCATCAGCCCCCGCCTCTGGTCGAGCAAATCACTGCACATGTACGCCTGCTCGACCCCGGACCCGACACTGTGCGCCAACGCGCTCTCGCACACGGCCCACCCGTAACCCGACTGCTCTGCGGCCCAATCGCGGAACGACGACCTGAATCCGTGCGGCACCGCGTCGATGTTCTCCCGCCGTAGCAGCTGCGTCAGTCCCATATCGGACAGCGGCTCACCGGAGCGCGGGCCGGGGAAGATGTACTGTCCCTCTCCCGACAGGAGCCAGGCGTCCCCTATCACGGCCAACGACTGATCAGACAACGGTACACGGTGCTCACGCGCTGCCTTCATGCGCTCTGCAGGGATGACCCACAGGCGGTCGTCCCAATCAATCTCCGCCCATTCGGCGTTTCGGACCTCACCAGATCGGGCGGCGGTCAAAACCAGGAGCCTGAAGGCCAACCTCATCAGTGGCCGGGCATTGCTCAGCCCGACCTTGCGGAGTGCCGTGGGCACGTCCCGGTAATGCAGTGCCTTGTGGTGCTCGCGCAGCCGCTTGACGTTCGGCAACGCCTTCAGGATGTGCTTGCCCGCAGGATTCTCCGATGGCCGGTGGCCACGGGCCGCGGCCCAGTCCAGAACAGCCTCGATACGTTGCCGTACACGGCTGGCCGTCTCCCTCTTGCTGCTCCAAATCGGATCCAGGACGGCCATGACGTCGGCGGTGGTTATCTCGTCCACCCGCTTGTTGCCGATTACCGGGTTGGCGTAGGTGCCCAGGGTGCTACGCCACTGTGCCGCATGCTTCGGGTTGGCCCAGGTGGGGCGCCGGGACTCGATTAGCTGTGACGCGGCCTGTGCGAAGTTGGGCACCTGCTTGGGCAAGGTTTCCGGTGCCGTGCGTTGGGCCTCCTGCGTGGTGGCTGTGGCCGCCTTGCGCGCATCCGCCAGACTGACGTCGGGGTAGCTCCCCAGGCCGCGCACGACCGCCTTCCCGCTTGCCGTGCCCCGCAAGTCCAGCGCTTGTTGAGCTTGGGGTCGACCCTGAGCGCCAGACCGCCGCCGTCAGCGTAGACGCCTGCCGTGGAGAGGGCGGAGACGGTCTTGGAATTGAGCGCGTTGTGGAGACGCTTTGGCATAGGCAGCACCTTACAGGTTTTTTGTATACGCAGGGAATCTGTCCATCCAGTACAGAGAAAACACGACAGCTCGTATACAAAAAGGGGGAGTTGCCTGCGCGACAACTCCCCTGTGTAGCTAATCTGGTATGTTCTGGCGGAGAGGGCGGGATTCGAACCCGCGAGAAGCTTGCGCCCCTACGCGATTTCCAGTCGCGCCCGTTCGTCCACTCCGGCACCTCTCCGCGCGAGGACGATGCATTAAATTATAGGTTTACCCCAACCAAGCCGCAACCTTCGACACGACGCGGATAAAATAGTCGCCTGCCCATGCCATGTTCCCCCCCGGCGTCAAACCCTCCGGTCATCCCTGAGAAAGTACCGGAGCGTAACTGTGCCGCCGCGAGGGAAAGCGTACGGGGAACGAGCTATTGGCATACCCGTCCTAGTCCGAAAGCTCATCCATCAGCAGCGGCAGAATGATACGCTTGGCCTCCCGACATCGGACGCATAGTTTCCCTCAAGCACCTCATCGAGCAGGCCCATAGAATCCATAGTTCCGATACGTTCTGATTCATGCCCGCGATGATGATGGTTATAGCAGTCCGGACCATGCCGATTGAGACCAAACTCGCTGATGATCACGGCCGCCGAGTCATCAATTTACAAAGTGCGCGAGAAATCAGAAGTCTAGGGCGCGTTTGCAAACTATAACCAGAGCAGCAACGCCCCGATGTGCAGCATTGCCAGATAGTTCTCGGCCTTCTTCTCATACCGGGTGGCGATTCGTCGGAATTGCTTCAGCCGGTTGATTGTCCGCTCCACCAGATTGCGTTTCCGGTACAGGGCCCGATTGAAAGGACCAGTGCGCCGTTCGTTGGTTTTCCGAGGGATGGTGTAGCGAATTCCCCGTCGCCTGAGATAGGCCCGAATCCTGCGGCTGCTGTATCCTTTGTCGCCGCAGACCCTCTGAGGCTTGATGCGGGGACGGCCCCTCCCAGAGCGTCTCACCTCCCCTTGAGTCAGCAACTCCTCGAACACGCTGGCCTCGTGCCGCTGACCCGGGGTCAGCACGAAGGCCACCGGCTTGCCCTGACCCTCGACTCTCAGATGGACTTTGGTACCGAACCCTCCCCGGGAACGGCCCAGCGCCTGATCGCCCTCCCCCTTTTTGCCCCGGCAGCGTGCTGATGTGCCCGCACATTGGTGCCGTCCACGTAATGGACTTCCCAATCAACCTGACCGATTGCATCAGCCTCCCGCTGCACCTCAGCCAGAAGCCGGTCCCACAATCCTTGCTTTCGCCACCGGTAGAAACGGCTGGCCACGGTGCCCCAGGGGCCAAAGCGCTCGGGCAGATCCCGCCATGGAGACCCGGTACGCAAAATCCACAAGATCCCGTTGATGACCGTGCGATGGTCCTTCCCAGGCCGTCCAGTCCTCGGCTTCTGAGCCGGCAAAAGCGGCCTCAGCCGTCGCCACTGATCATCCGTCAAATCCCCTCGTCCCACACACCTCACCTCTCACTTCAATCCGACCAATCCAGTTTAGGCCCCACAATCGGGTTTGCAAACACGCCCTAGTATTGGTGTCCCCTGATGTCAGGACGGAGAACGCGACCCAACTCTCGTGCTGATGCAACGGTCACCCGGTCCGGAAAGACCACTAGACCCGTATGCGCCTGGATCGGGTCCCATTTCTCGTCCCATCCGTTGCCTTGGACGGTCCGGTCGAGCAGCGGGACCGAGACTAGAGTTGCCGCGTCGAGAGTCTCGACGCGGCTGGAACCAGCATGAGCAGTCACGACTGAGCCCGACCACGACGTCCGTGGCCAGGTCCGCGAACAGTACCAGCGCACAAGCCAGAAGCATCACAACGGAGTAGCTGCAGTAAATCCGATGTATTCTCAGGGAAAATCGTCAGTCTATGTTGCTCCAGTCGATGTGTATGAGTATGGCTGATAGAGCAACCAGCCACCGGGAATCTCTCCAACGGTGGGAGCACCCTTGAACCACAACTAGCCAGCCGCAATTCCCACGCCCAGCACAACTAACGGCGACGGTGAAATCCGCGCCAACGGTCGCCGACATACCGTCGATATCAGGATGTATCTGACAGTCAGCGAGAGGGCGTCTAGGTTTGCATTTACTGCCGCATCGGGCCAGGCCATCGGCTCGTAGATCATCCCCCGGGTGCTGCCAAACAGGGACACAATGATGCCCAAGGCGACCTAACCGTAGAGATAGCCCACCGCGCCCAGGACGGACATCACTCCAATGCCCATGGCCACCGACGGGACCACGGCTCCGGCCGCAGCTCCGCATCGGACATCAGCCTGAAGATCGCGCAGGACGTAGGAACCGCGCCCGGGTTTCGCCGAGGTCAACTGCCGTATCAGCAGCATAGCCTGACCCTGGACCGGATTCACATATAGAGTATTAAACCATCCCCTTTGTCGGGGACAACTGCCAAAAGGTAAGTACCTTTTTCGGCGGTCACTTCCGGAGCGCAAGCCAGTCAAGGGCCATCGGCGCACGCCCACAGCGGGGGAGCGCAGGCTCGCACGATGCCGTTCCTCATCCGCTTTCCCCGGAAAGGCTGCAATGAGTGGCCTAGTGGAGTGATACCAGGATATGACTCGCCCCATCCCAAGGGTCAAATGGGGGTCCGACCCAGGGATGTTCCATTGGGAACCATTCGCTACATCATTCCGAAAATGGCTGAAATTTAGGGATTTTGACAGGCAAATGCGATTGGCATTGATCCTTCTCTGCGGACGGTTGGGCAAGTTGTCTCGCACGGCTATAATGCGCACATATTGTCGGGAGCAAAACGCCCTATGACCGCTACCCTGGCCGGTGACCTTGTGAACGCCGCAAAGAGATTTGTCCCGGAGATCGTGGCGAACCGGGACCGGATTGACCTGGAATGCCAACTCCCCCACGAGTTGGCCGTGGAGATGGCAAACGAGGGCCTGTTCGGGCTGTATGTGCCGAAGGAACTGGGAGGACCCGAGACCGACCCGGTTACGGCATTTCACGTGGTGGAGGAGATAGCACAGGCCGACGGTTCGGCCGGGTGGTGTGTCTTCAACGGAGCCGCCGTCTCCTCGGCGGTGGCGAGACTCTCTCCAAAGTCGGCCAGGGAGATATTCGGCGATCCGCCCGAAGTACTCGGTTCGGGTTCTGCCCGTGCAGGCGGCACCGCCAGGCTGACCGATGGAGGCTACGTTGTCTCCGGCCGGTGGAATTTCCTGAGCGGCATCGACCACTCCATCGCGCTCTTCGTCGCCTGCCGGGTGGTTGACGACAACGGCCCCGTGCTGAACGACGACGGCAGCCAATTGATGCGGACGGTGGTGCTTCGCGTTGACCAGGGCAAGGTACTTAATACCTGGACTACCATGGGAATGAGGGGCACAGCCAGCCACGACGCCGAATACAACGAGGTATACGTGCCCCACGAGCATTCTTACACCCGCGGCGACCCCGCCCACTATGAGGGCGCACTGTACACTCCAGCGCAGTCGGCCATCGTCTTTGGCTGGACTCTGTCGGCGGCAAACACGTTGGGTATGGCTCGCGGCGCCATGAACACCTTTGTCGACCTGGCTACTGACTCGGGATCAACCGACTCGCCGGTGCTGCTGCGGGACCGCCAGCACATCAAAATCGTCGTGGGCGAATGCGAGGCAATGATCGACAGCGCCCGCCGCTACGTTCTGGACACGGTGAGCACGATGTGGGAGGAGCAGGTGAACGGCGGACCGGACCTGGCGGAGAAGGCGATGCGTACGCGGCTGGCCATCACCCACGCCATACGACAGTCCATCGCAGTCGCCGACAAGCTGTTCAGCGCCGCTGGCACCAACTCGATTCACCGCTCCGTGGGCCTGGAACGCTACTTCCGCGACCTGCACGTCCACGGTCAGCATATCTCGGGGTTGCCACTGAATTTCGAGTTCGGCGGGGCCACCCTCATGGGCGGCTCGCCCCCGGTGTCGCTGTATACGTGAAGCCAGGACATTTCCATTTAAGATACAACCATTCCCTTTTTATCCCTTCCATGTATAATGCGACTTTATTGAAAATTGAGAGAATTTGCGGAGGGAATGCACATGGCATCTTTGCAGCAAGCGACTGCAGCAGGCACGTCCCGGAATGGCAATGTCGAGGAATACGACGTCCTGATAATAGGCGCCGGGGTTACCGGGCTGTATTCCCTGTACCGGTTCCGGGAACTGGGATTCACGGTCAAGTCTTTTGAAGACGCCTCGGGAGTGGGAGGGACCTGGTACTGGAATCGCTACCCTGGCGCAAGGTTCGATTCCGAGAGCTATACCTACGGCTACTCGTTCTCAGACGAGCTTCTGGAGGAATGGCACTGGAAGGAGCTGTATTCCGGACAGCCCGAGAATGAACGCTACCTGAACTACGTCGCCGACAAGTTCGACCTTCGCCGCCACATCCGCTTCAACTCCCGCGTGGAGTCCTGCGTCTATGACGAGGAGGCCAACCGCTGGGAACTGACCATGCAGGACGGCCACAAGGCTCGAGGCCAATTCCTGATCACCGCCGTCGGGCTGCTTTCGGCCCACTATGTGCCGGACTTCGAGGGCATTCACGACTTCAAGGGGCCGTGGTTCCACACCGGGCGCTGGCCCAAGGATGGCATAGACCTGGCCGGCAAGCGGGTCGGCGTGGTTGGCACCGGGGCCACGGCGGTGCAGCTAATCACCGAGATTGCAAAAGAGGTCGGCCACCTCACCGTTTTCCAGCGCACGGCCAACTACTGCGCACCACTGCGCAACCGCCCCATCACCGAGGAGGAGCAGGAGGAGATCAGGGCCCGCTACCCGGAGATTTTCGAGAAGTGCCTGGAGACCGCCGGCTCCTTCATGCACGAGTTCGACACCCGGTCCGCCTTCAGCGTTTCCCCTGAGGAGCGGGTGGAGTTCTACGAATCCCTGTGGCAGGAACCGGGCTTCGCCAAGTGGCTCAGCAACTTCTATGACGTAATGATGCCCGGTCCGGCCAACGAGGACTACGCCGAGTTCTTCCGCAACAAGATCCGCGAGCGGGTCAAGGACCCGGTGGTGGCCGAGATGCTGACTCCCAAGGACCATATGTTCGGCTCCAAGCGGCTGCCCTGCGAGAGCGGCTACTACGAGGTCTACAACCAGGACAACGTGCTGCTGGTGGACGTGAAGAAAGCTCCCATCCAGCGCATCACAGAGACGGGTATCCAGACCGCCGATGCTCACTACGAGTTCGATGTCATCATCTACGCCACGGGTTACGACGCGGTCACCGGATCGCTGAGCCGGATGCACATCCAGGGACAGAACGGCCTCACCCTCAAGGACAAGTTCGCCGAGGGTCCGCGCACCTTCATGGGCATTTCGAGCGTGGGCTTCCCCAACATGTTCACCGTCAACGCAGCGTCCGTGGGAAACTTTGTGCGCGCCGCCGAGCCACTGGTGGAGTGGATCAGCGAGTGCATAGCCTACGTGCGAGAACACGGGTACCAGCGCATTCAGCCAACCCAGCAGTCGGAGAACGAGTGGACCCAGCACATGATCGAGGGCGGCGAAAAGATACTGCGGACCCAGGCCGATAACTGGTTCGTGGGTGCGAACATCCCCGGCAAAGCCCGTTTCCTGCTGACGGCGCCGGACACCGCCCCGGTGATGCGGGCCAAGCGCGCAGAGGTGGCTGGCAGCGGCTACAAAGGATTCAGCCTGGAGTAACCCTCTCGGGACTCTGGCCGGAACAAGCCGGTAACGAATGAGGGGCGGAATGAATTCCGCCCCTCATTGTCATCTAGGTAACAGGCGATGGATTATTCTTCCGAATCTCCATTCATCGAGATTCCCTTTTCCCTGGCTACGCGAGCGATCAATTCCTCAAGGTCTCGGTTTCCCTGAGCTCGGCCAACCTCGAGCAGTGCCGTCAATGCCTCAGCGCGCCCCTCGTTACGCCCTTCGTCGCGTCCTTCGGCACGTCCCTCAGCACGCCCTTGGGCAATTCCCACAGCGCGGCCCTCGGCCTGGGCCTGAGCTCGCCATTTCTCTCGCCATTTCCTTCTCTCGTCCAAGGCCCAGAACACCAATCTGACACCTCGCTCTGCCAAAACTGCAATTGCCGCGTAAACCACGGCTCCCAGATCTACAAGTGAAGCCCAAGATCCTAAAATCTGCCGGCTCCCCCAGAGTTCGGGCGCTGAAACATAGCCAAGTACTATTGTAGCAATTAATATGCCGAATGGTGCCGCCATTGCGTGGCGGCGCAGCCAGCGCCTCTCCTCACTATCCCACCATTCCGGCATCACCCTTATCCTATCATGTCCCCTTGCCTGCTGTAGTTCTCACAATCTTGGTCAACATCACTCAATCCGGTATGACTCCCGTGGAAAGCGGATATAAAATGGCTGGGGCCTGATCTCGAACCCGGCCCAGATGCATGGCCTATACCGCAGCAGCATAGATGTCCGATAACTCCCAACCAGATAAACTGTTGACCGCTGTATGTTGACCAGCCTGTTCTCAATGCTGAACCTCGGCGAACGGATCGCGCCGCGGACTCCCTTCTTTTACGGATGGGTGATCCTGTCCACGGCCGCCAGCACCCAGGTGGTACGGAACGCGACCGCCAGTCTCACCATCGCCGTGTTCATATTCCCGCTGTCCGAGGAGCTGGGTTGGAGCCGCACGCTGATCGCCGGAGCCGCCAGCTTTGGGGGTCTGGCGGCATCCTTTGTGTCCCCGGGGGTTGGCTGGCTGGTCGACCGCTATGGCGCTCGCTTCGTGCTGACCGCAAGCATTTTCATACTGGGTTTGTCTACATTCTCCCTTGCCTGGGCCACCGTTCCTGTGGCCTTTTACCTGGCCTACGGCGTCGGTCGGGTGATCTTCTCCAGTCCCCTATCCATCGGGTCCTCGGTGGTCGTATCGCGCTGGTTCGTCCGGATGCGCGGGCGGGCCTCTGGCATCCTGTTCGGCTCGCACTCCATCGGCCTGGTGGCCTTCCCGCTGATCGCCTCGGTGATCATCGGCGCCAGCGGGTGGCGGGAGGCATGGATGGTGCTCGGGATACTGGTGTGGGGCATCGCGCTCCTGCCGACCGCGCTGCTCATCGTCCAGCAGCCGGAGGACGTGGGGCTCAGGCCCGACGGAGATCCTCCAACCGAGACTGCCCCGAAAGAGACTTCCGGGCCGGTTGCCTTCGGTCCAGCCCCCACTCCCGCGGCGGAGGAGCCGGTTTGGACCCTCCGGGAGGCTATGCGGACTCCGGCGCTGTGGATGTTCGCCACCGCGACGGGCATGGTCTTCCTGGTGCAGGCCGGAGTGAACACCCACTTGGCGGCCTACCTGCGAGACCAGGGACTGAACGCAGCGTTCGCCGGCTTCGGCATCAGCCTGAACGCCGCATTCCTGGGCTTGGGGAGCATCGCCTGGGGTTGGGCCACCGAGCGTTTCCCGGCCCGCTATGTGCTGGCGGCCGTGGCCATCACAGTGGGGGTCTCGTCCGCCCTCTTCGTCATAGCCGATTCCAGGATCGAGATACTGGTCTATGCGGTGCTGTTCGGGTTCGGCGTGGGCGGCCTGCTGTCCGTCCCTCCGGTGGGATACGCCGATTACTACGGGCGGCGATCACTGGGAGTGATCAGAGGAGTAACCGAGCCACTCACCACTTTCGGGCAAGCTATCGGCGCGGTCGTGGCGGGTCTGGTATTCGATTTCACCGACAGCTATCAGCTGGCTTTCGCGGCCTTCGCCGTCATGGGTGGACTGGCGACGGTGCTGGTGCTGTTTGCCCGCCCTCCTAATCGTCCCGCGACACCGCAACACGAGACCGAAGGCCACGCGTAGCCCTCCCGGTAACGACGGCAAGCAGCGGACAGCGGCAACACCGCGGTATTTTGCTGGGGTTGGCGCAGTAAGCAGTCAAAGCGCAACTAATGCCTGAAGTGGCAGCAAGCAATTGACGAATTCCAGTGCTTCCACGTCTAATAACAACGACTAAATGCGCAAGTCTACGACGCGATCCTGAAGGTAAAGCGGTGGCCTTGAATTGCCCGCTGGCAGCATTCGCGAAATGACGAAAATTCGATCTCGTGACCGTCTTGACGATGGGCTATCTTTCGACTACGCTTTTGCGGCTTAACAAAGAGGTCTCAATACGGGTAGGATGGACCCTTTCCCATCACCGGACAAAGAGAGGTCCGGTTCCCGGCTCCAACATGGGGTGAGATCCGCGTTGTCCCGGAGCCAGAAAACATTACCGATGCGTACCGGAGGAGGGATATGGCGATACATAGGTTATTGAGTACGAAGGCTTTGCTGCCGCTGGCGCTGATACTGGCGCTGGTCGTTATCGTGGCTTGCGGTGGCGCAGAGGAGGCGACGGAGGAAGCGGCTACGTCAATTCCGGCGCCCACTTCTCCACCAGCGGCTACGGATGAGCCCGCAGCCCCCGCTGATACGCCGGTTCCCGGTGCCACAACCAGGCCTACCAACACCCCGGCGCCTACGGCGACGGCGGTGGTCGACAGGCCGACACCGACACCGGCCACCTCCGGCACGTACGGGGGAACCGTGAGAATGTCTGCCTATGCTGACAGCCGCGACTGGGACCCCAAGGGTTCCTCGTCTCTCTCCAGCATTCAGGCCGTCAGCCAGCTCTACAACCAGATCGTGCAGTACGACACGGTTGATACCAGCCTGATCGTCTGCGACCTTTGTGAGTCCTGGGACGTGACGGACGGTGGAGAAACCTTCACCTTCAAGATCCGCCAGGGCGTACAGTGGCAGGATGGTGAGGACCTCACTGCCGAGGACGTTCACAACTCGATGCTCCGCTACGGCGATCTGGACACCAGCATGGGGCGTTCCGGTCTCTGGCGCGGGTACACCCTGGAGTCCAGCAATGGCGGCGTCAATCTGATTGACGACAGTACTGTGGAATTCAAATTGAAGTTCGCCTCAGGCGCCTTTATCAAGTTCCTCGCTGTTGACTATGTCAAGGTTCTCCCCAAGCATATTCTGGACCAGGGCATTGACCTGAACCTCGCAGAGAATGTCATTGAACACCGCTCCGGCTCTGGCCCGTTTGTGCTGGACGAGTACCAGCGCGGCAGTTTCTACAAGGTGTCGAAGAACCCCAACTATTTCAAGGAAGGACGGCCTTTCTTCGATGCCATAGATCACACTATCATCGTGGATCCCAGCGTGCTGATCGCCCAGTTCCAGGGCGAACAGCTCGACATGTCCAACGGCGGCTTCACCAATATGACGCCGACCCAGGTGTTCGAGCTCGAGCGTGACACCGATGGCAAGTACCGCTCCTTTGCCGTGCAACCCACGGCCGACTGGGGGTTGATGCTGAACGTCAAGAAGGCGCCGTTCGACGACGCCAGAGTTCGCCAAGCTATCCAACTGGCCATCGACTACCAACAGTGGAACGACTTGGTCTTCGACAACACCTCCGGCGTGGGTTGCCCGCTGATGGGGCTGGCTCACAGCTTCGAGGAATGTCTCACTTGGCCGGGCCTGCGTCCCAAGGACACACCCGAGGGCGAGGCGGACCTGGCAATGGCCAAGCAGTTGATGGCCGATGCCGGCTTTGCTGACGGTTTCGAGACCCGCATGGACGTTCGGCAGGTGGGCACCTATCCCGAGCAGTGCACGGTGGTCAAGGACCAGCTGGAGAAGAGCCTCAACATCCGGGTAACCGATTTCCAGACCTATCCCAGCGCGGCTGGCTATGACCTCTTCGCCACCTCCCGTCCTGCGGATCAGGCTGGCGACTGGGAACTGGCCTGTCAGGGTGAGGGTCAGGTGGTGCTGGACGTGGACGGCATCATGGGCGGCGTATATCTCAAGGGCGCCACCCGGAACTACACCGACTGGGAAAACGATCAGGTGAATGCCTGGCACGAACAGCAAAAGCAGGAAACCGACCCGGAGGCACGCCGGGAAATCAACAAGGAAATGGAAGCCTTCCTGTTCACCCAGCAAGACAACCATTGGGTAACCCTGGGTTGGGGCGTGCTGCAGTGGGTGATCGGTGAGCAGATCAAGAACTTCAACGCTCCGCAGACCGTACAGACTCACTTCAAGCACGAAGACATCTGGCTGGAACGCTAGACCCGTAGTGCAGATCGCGGGGGCGGGCTGTAAATCCGCCCTCGCGTGACTTTCGTTTGGCCTGTCACGGCAGCCTTACCTATTCGGCCCTCATATGGGACTGGGCAGATGAGACAATACATCTTCAAGCGAGTCGGGCTTTTCTTCCCCACGATCATCCTGATTACGATAATTACATTCGTGGTCATGCGGTTGATCCCAGGGGATGTGTGTCTGGCGATTCTCAGCGACGGCGAAGCGACGTTCACGCAAGAGGAACTGATCGAATGCCGTATAGAACTTGACCTGAACAAGCCGTTGGTCAATCAGTATTTTGACTGGATTGGCGGCGTCCTGCAGGGAGATTTCGGAAACTCCTACTGGTTCAAGGCCCCGGTGATGGAGGAGTTGGCCGAACGAATTCCGGTGACCGTAGAGCTGACCATCCTCTCGATGCTCATTTCTGTCGTCGTGGCTGTACCTTTGGGGATTGTGTCCGCACTCCGTCCGGAAAGCGCGTTGGACTACGCGGCACGGGTGTTCACAATGGCCGGCATCGCCATGCCGACTTTCCTCATCGCCATCCTGTTGCTCCTTCTGCTGGTGAAGGTGGGTGGGCTGGCGCCGTTGAACTACGTTACCCTGTGGGAAGACCCGCTTACCAACCTGCACCAGATGATCTGGCCTGCGTTGGCGCTGGGCTTTTACGAAATGGGTTTCGTGGCTCGCGTTACCCGGTCTGCGATGATGGAAATCATCCGCGAAGACTACATGCGGACCGCCCGGTCCAAGGGCCTGAGCGAGAATGCGGTGGTCTACGGGCACGGCCTTAAGAACGCCCTCCTGCCGGTTCTCACCACCTCCGGCTGGATTTTTGCCCGCCTGTTCGGCGGAACGGTGATCATCGAGACCATCTTCCTTGTACCCGGCATGGGCCGGATTCTAATCGAGTCTATCTTCCAGCGGGACTACACGATGATCCAGGCGGAGATTGTAATCATCGCCGCGTTCATTGTGACCATTAACCTCGCGATAGACCTGCTCTACGGCTGGCTCGATCCGCGCATCAGGTACGCGTAAGGTCCAAGAAAGGCACAGGAGGTCAGTACAGGCCTCTGTGCCTCCAGAGTGACTCGATTAAGCAAGCAGCGCATACTCGGGGCCCACAGTCGTGGGCCCCTGGCAAACCCTCCAGTAAGGGATGGAGATATGGCAGTATTCCGCACTGACACTGCGGCCGAAGAAAGGATCCTAGAGGGCGACGTTAGGCAAAAGCCTACGGGACTTGCCGGGATCTGGGCAGTCAGTTGGAGCTTTACCAAACGCAAGCCCCTGGGTGCCATTGGCGCAGTCATAATCGTACTGGCAATCCTGATCGCGGTCTTTGCGCCAGTTGTTGCTCCTCACAATCCTGAGGGTGTGGGCATCGCCAAGAAGTTCTCACCTCCGGGAACGGCGAGCGCCCCTCTTGGGACTGACCACATCGGGCGAGACATCCTGAGTCGTCTCATCTACGGCGCGCGCATCTCCATGTACGTGGGTGTGATGACCGTCCTCATCGGTATTACCATAGGCACTATGATCGGGATCTCCAGTGCCTATATGGGAGGGGTGTTCGACATGATCATACAAAGACTTGTCGACGCCCTGATGGGATTCCCGCCAATAATTCTGGCGCTGGGGCTGATGGCGGCCCTGGGCGCCGACATCAATAACGTGATCATAGCGCTTGTGGTAATCCTGGTGCCCGGCGCGACCAGGGTCATCCGCTCCGAGGCCCTCCGCATCAAGGAGTTGGACTATATCCTGGCGTCCAAAGCCATCGGCGCCAATCCGTTGCGAGTGATGATTCGTCACATAATGCCCAACGTGGCGGCAACGTACATCGTCCTGATGACCATCACCCTCGGCTTCGCCATCGTGGTCGAGGCGTCGCTCAGCTTCCTTGGCGTCGGCGTGCCAGAGGGCACCGCCACCTGGGGCAGCATGCTGGAGATCGGGCGTGAGCACATCCAGACCCAGACTTGGCTGGTCGTGTTCCCCGGCATCATCATCGCCGCCGTCGTGTTCGCCGTTAACTTCCTGGGGGACGGTCTCCGGGATGTGCTGGACCCGAGGCTCAGGGGACGGTAAGCGAACCGCTCATAGGGACCTGAATTCAAGGGGCGCAAATTTGCGCCCCTTTCCTTTTTCCGGCATCGCAAGCTAGAAACGCCAGACTATTCGCACCCAGCCATGTGGCGAACGAATACGTCACAGGTTTATACTCTGGGGCGGGCATTTCTAGGTTTCGAGAGCTCAAGTTTCGATCAGGGAGGCGAATAGGGTTTTGAAGACGAAAGGTATTATTCTACTGGCGATTTTGTCGTCAATGATGCTGTTGCTGGTTCTCGCCTGCGGCACAGAAGACGCAGCAGAAGATGAACCAGAGGAAGTCGAGAGCCGTCTGCAAACGATCAAGGACCGCGGGACCGTAATCTGTGCCAGTCGAAACGATGTACCGGGTTACGGCTTCATCAACGAAGCCGGCAACAATGTCGGATTTGACATCGACCTGTGCCGCGCCCTTGCCGCAGCCGTCCTGGGCGATCCGAATGCCATCGAGATCCGGCTGATCACCGCCGCAGAGCGCGGGCCGACGATCCAGTCCGGTGAGGTCGACATGCTGGTGCGGACGGTGACCTGGACGACGTCACGCGACGCCCAGTGGGGCAACTATGCCCAGACCATGTTCTATGACGGCCAGGGGTTCATGGTCAACAACGATCTGGGCGTTAGCAGCGCCCTCGAGCTGACGGACGCAACCGTGTGCGTAACCCAGGGCACCACCACGGAGCTCAACCTGCAGGACTTCTCGAACCAGAACAACCTCAACATCACGCCGCTCACGTTTGAGGACACCGATGCCGTCAGCGCCGCTTACCAGGACGGCCAGTGTGAGGCGTTCACCAACGACCGTTCCCAGCTGGCCGCCATTGGCTCGGGCTTCGACGATCCGTCGGCCCACAACATCCTGCCGGAGACCATCTCGGAGGAGCCGCTGGGCCCGGTGGTCCCTCACGGCGATGACCAGTGGTTCGACGTCGTAAAGACCGTCATGTCCATCCTCATCTATGGCGAGGCCTATGGCGTCAGCCAGGGCAGCGTCCCAAGCGCTGCCACCGGCACGACCGTTGTGGACCGCCTGCTTGGCATTGAGGGTTCCTTCGGCCAGGAGAGCCTCGGACTTAGCATGACAGTGGGTCAGGACGTGCTCAGGGCCGTTGGAAACTACGGCGAGATCTACGCCCGTAACCTTGGCCCCGACGGCATCAACCTGCCGCGCGAGGGCGGGCGCAACGCCCTGTGGGCCGATGCCCCCTGCCAGGACTGCCCCAAGGGCGGTCAGATCTACGCAGCCCCGCTGCGCTAGTACAATTCAACAAGCAATTGGTTGGCAATCACTTGGGGGGCAGGTCTAATGACCTGCCCCTCTTTTCTTATTCCTGATACAAAACCAGATTGCTCGCGCATAGGGATTTGTAGGTACAATGGTCTAAAATCGGAAAGCTCGGCTCTTGCCGTTGGCCGGAAAAAGGACCAGCCATGTTTCGTCTTCCCCTGATAGCGGGGACACTGCTTTTGTTTGCCCTGGTGGCTTTGGTGGCCTGCACTTCTGAGGACCACGAGTCCGGCCCGGATGCTGCATCGGGAGAGACCTCCCGGCTGGAGCGAGTGCGGGAACGCGGCACCCTGGTCTGCGCCACGGGCAACGACACGCCCGGATTCGGCTACGTTGACGAGGGAGGAAACAACGTCGGATTCGACCTGGACCTGTGCCGGGCCGTGGCTGCCGCCGTGCTGGGCGATGCAACTGCCGTCGAATTCCGCGTCGTCGACCCCGCCGAACGGGGGCCAATCCTGCAGGCGGGAGAGGTGGATATGCTCTCCACCGTTACCACCTGGACATCGTCCCGTGACTCCCAGTGGGGCAACTTCACGCAGACCATGTTCTACGACGGGCAGGGTTTCATGGTGCCGCGCAGCTTGGGAGTTGCCAGTGCGCTGGAGCTGCAGGATGCCCGCGTCTGTGTTACGCAGGGCACCACCACGGAGTTGAACCTGGAGGACTTTTCCCGCGAGGCCGATCTGAACGCTACGGCCGTGACTTTCGAGGACTCCGAGGCGGCCCTGGAGGCGTACCGTCAGGGCCAGTGCGACGCTTTCACCACCGACCGCTCGGCGCTTTCCTCGCTGCTGGACACCTTCCCCGACCCCGGAGAGCACGTCATTCTGCCGGACACCATCTCCGAGGAACCCCTGGGTCCCGTCGTACCTCACGGAGACGAACAGTGGTACGACATCACCAAGATTGTCATGGCCATCCTGATCTACGCCGAGGCCTACGGCATCGGGATGAGCGAGGTGCCCACGGCCGTCACCGGCGATGCCAAGGTGGATCGCCTGTTTGGCCTGGAGGGGTCCTTCTCCCAGGAGACTCTGGGCCTTGAACCGACTGTGGCCCAAGACGTGATCCGGGGGGTGGGCAACTACGGGGAGGTCTATGACCGCAACCTGGGCAGAGACGGTATCCAGCTGCCCCGCGAGGGAGGCCGCAACGCCCTGTGGGCAGATGCTCCCTGCCAGAACTGCCCCAAGGGCGGCCAGATCTACGCTGCACCGCTGCGGTAGGCTAGGCGGGGCCCCTGTACCCTCGCCGCAGCTGTAGCAAGGGCGCCCGCCGAGCCAGGGTGAGGCTGTATGCCCTGCCACCCAGCCAGCTGAGCTTGCGGGAAGTTGACGCGCGGCGCCCGAGGTCGCCCACGGCCCGCGCGTGCCCTGAACCTTGTGCCCGCTGTTGCTCAACATCCGGCGGCGAACATCACGCGGGTCATTCGATTATCGAAGACACCTTGCGCATGGTGTTTCATTGAGGGTATCTTGCAGTTGGAAGCGTTGCTTTATATAAATATTTCAGGCTCACCTTATCTCTCCCTCTTGACGGGGGAGGGATAACGAAAGTCTGCTGGCAGACAATACCGCTGGTGTTAACCTTTTCGAGGGATGAGGGGCACAAAGCGTGGGGAATTCCGAATGCTCGCATCCGACGGATTCACCAAGGCTTTGAATGAGCAATTCACTGAGTTTGCAGCCGTTTAACATGGGTACCCACGTGTGTTAGATTTGACACCGAAGTTTCGCTCTAACTTTGCGGGAGTCGAATGGCTCAGCTCAGGGGTCTCCTTACCTATCAGGGCGTCGAGGTCTGGCGGCACACCAAGGTCCTCCAATGGGCCTTGCAGATCGTCTCTGGCATCGTCGTTGTTGTACTGGTGGCCTGGTTTTTCACCAACATTGCCACCGCCGTCCAGGACAGGGAGATCCCGCACGGATTCAATTTCCTGGACCGCGCCTATCAGACGCCGATTGGCCAGCACATAATTCCCTACGAATCTTCGGATTCGTTTGGTTATGCCCTGTGGGTCGCCATGGTCAATACCATAGTCATATCCGTGTTGGGTGTGACCCTGGCGACGATGCTGGGCATTTTCATAGGTGTGTCACGGCTCTCCACCAACTGGCTGGTATCCAAGCTGGCCACGGTCTACATCGAGTTCTTCCGCAATGTGCCGCTCCTGGTCCAGCTCTTCTTCTGGTTCTATATCATCCTGGCCCTGCCGCCGGTGAGGGAGGGATACGTCATAGGCGGGGGCCTGTACATCAACAACGGCGGATTTTCCATGCCGTTTCCGGCGGCCACCGGGACCGGCGCCGCAATACTCTGGCCGTTGTTGGCCCTGGCAGGCCTGGTGGTTGGCCGTGTTGTATACCAGTTTCTGCTGCTGCGTGAAACAAACACCGGGCAGCGTTCATATCCTTTCACGGGCGGACTGGCTGTCGCCGTTATCATCGGCGCCCTTTCCTGGATCATCATCAGCCTCGTTGCGGGAGATTCTCCCTACGTAATCTCATCGCCTCACCCCGAGGGTAGATTTGGCCGTATAAACGATGGCTTCACCGCGCCGGCCGGTATGGTGGTGTTGCTGGTCGGTCTGGTGACCTACACCGCATCGTTCATTGCGGAAATCGTGCGCGCCGGCATCCAGTCCGTGCGGCGCGGCCAGACCGAGGCCTCGCGTGCGCTGGGGCTCACGCCCATGGAGACGCTGCGGTACGTGACCTTCCCCCAGGCTCTCAGGGTCATCATTCCTCCGCTGATCAGCCAGTTCCTGAACCTGACCAAGAACAGCAGCCTCGCCGGCGCCATCGGGTACGCCGATCTGACCAACGTGGCCAAGACCATGACCCAGACGGCACCGGCGGTGTCCATCTTCCTGCTGATTATGGCGGCGTATCTTGCCATGAGCCTGACCTACTCGCTCATCGGCAACCTATACAATCGCCATATCAAGTTTACGGGGGGCTGACGGTGGCAGTAGCACCGCAGACAACCCCCGGCGAACGCTTGCCGCCTCCCCGCACCGAGGTGGGAGTCATCGGCTGGATGCTGCAGAATCTGTTCAGCTCCCGGTTCAACACTGCCCTGACGTTAATCGCATCAGCGGTGACCGTTCTGGTCCTGGTCTACGGCCTGCGGTGGGTAATTACAGGGGCCGAATGGAAGGTCATCGGCGTACTGGGCGGGCAGATGGCCATCGGCCAGTACAACACCGAGTCCTCCTGCCCCGGTCAGAACTGTTTCTGGAGGCCACAGGTATCCCTGCTGCTGGTGGCGGCAATGCTCGGAATGGCCTGGGCTTTGGCCGGAGGCGGCGTCGCCAAACGCCTTGCCATCGGCATAGTGATATTCATCGCGCTCTTTGCGCTGCTCCCTTACAGCTTCGAACGCATGGGAATGGACGTGCGGCTACTGCTGGTGGCCAACATCCCTGCAATGCTGGCGGGATGGGCCATCGCCCGCTACACCCGCATGTCTGTACGGGGCATAGTAATCTACGGCGTGGTCGCTTTCCTGGTCTCCCTGATTCTGATGCGCGGAATGTCCGGAGTGCCGGGGCTGCAACCCGTGCTGGTAATCCATTGGGGCGGCATCAGCCTGAACATCCTGCTGGCGGTGGTCGGGATTGGCCTGAGCCTGCCAATCGGAATCGCCCTCGCGCT
This sequence comes from Dehalococcoidia bacterium, assembly GCA_965207865.1. Taxonomy (GTDB): domain Bacteria; phylum Chloroflexota; class Dehalococcoidia; order Lucifugimonadales; family UBA3495; genus VXOI01. The sequence goes on along the minus strand of CBDBNP010000008.1, from coordinate 707,076 downwards.
GGGAAGACGTAGCAACCTGAACATTCCTCTCGGTGATGCACTAATCTACTTGTTCCAAAGAGTGTTTCGATCTCCGGTGCTTTCCCCAATTGCAGGTTTGGCATTCTTCTCGGGCACCACTGGCAACCGTTTAGTCGCCTCAGCGGAGTGGATCATACGCCTGATATTCAACTTGAACCTCGTCAAGTTGTTTTGCGTGGTGTTCATCGAAGTGTTCCGCGGCGTGCCGCTGATTACGCTGCTATTCATGTCGCAGGTGTTGGTTCCGTTAGCCTTCCCGGAGGACTTCCAGACGAGTTCCCTTTTGAGGGCCGGAATCATCATCACCCTGTTCAGTTCGGCATACATGGCAGAGAACATCAGGGGTGGATTGCAGGCCCTGCACCCAGGCCAGGCCGAGGCCGCGCGTGCGCTGGGTCTGGCAGGCTGGCAGGCTACCATGCTGATTTCCCTGCCTCAGGCCATCAGGAACGTGATCCCCGCCATCGTGGGCCAGTTCATCTCGCTGTTCAAAGACACCAGCCTCGTCTACATTATCGGGATGCTGGATGTCGTGGAAATAAGCCGCGCATTCATCCAGGGCAATACCCAGTACCTGTCCAACGCCAAGGAGGTGTTCATATTCCTGGCGCTGGTTTTCTGGGTATTCACCTACACTATGTCATACGTCAGCCAGAAGGTGGAGGATCACATGGGTGTGGGCCAGCGATAGGTCCACAAGCACCTACGTTCTGCTCACAGTGGTTCCCGCAGAATTGGGAATTCGGATGGCCAGCGATGAACGTGGTTGCCTCAGCACCGCAAGAGAGGTCCCCCGCACTCGCGGGAGTGACGAATGGAGGCCGAAATGGTTGAGGAACAGCCCAACGGTTCAGCCAACGATGGGCCGATAATAATTGCCCGTGATGTGCATAAATGGTTCGGGAACTTCCACGTGCTGCGGGGAGTGACCACGACGGTGGACCGCAGCGAAAAAGTGGTGGTGGTCGGACCCTCCGGCTCCGGCAAGTCAACCTTCATTCGCACCATCAACCGTTTGGAGGAGCATCAGCGCGGCGACATCGTGGTGGACGGTATGCCAATGACCCAGGACGTGCGTAACATCGACGCCATCCGCCGGGAAGTGGGCATGGTGTTCCAGCAGTTCAACCTGTTCCCGCACCTGTCAGTGCTGCAGAACGTCACCCTGGCCCCAATGAAGGTCCGCAAGTGGAAGCGCAGCGAGGCCGAGGACGTGGCGATGGAGTTGCTGGAGCGCGTGGGAATCCCGGAGCAGGCCGACAAGTTCCCCGGTGAGCTGTCAGGCGGTCAGCAGCAGCGCGTTGCCATTGCCCGCGCCCTGGCCATGCAGCCCAAGATCATGCTCTTCGACGAGCCGACCTCCGCCCTTGACCCGGAGATGATCCGCGAGGTGCTTGACGTGATGCGGGAATTGGCGGATTCCGGCATGACCATGATCATCGTGACCCACGAGATCGGATTCGCCACCGAAGTCGCCGACCGCATCCTCATGTTCGACGAGGGAGTGATCATCGAGGACGCTCCACCCTCAGTATTCTTCAACAACCCCACGCACGAAAGGACTCAGACCTTCCTCAGCCAGATCCTCAGCTAAACGGGGATTTCTGAATCAGGATTTACCGGATTTTAGGATTCTCAGGAAGGCCGGTTCATCAATCCTGTGCATCCTTTAGTTCTGAAAATCCTGATTCAGACGATGGTTGACTAGAGGACGGTGCCCAGCAGGTCCAGGGCGGCTTGGGCCGCGCCGTGCTTGGTGGCGTCGCGGTCGCCGTCGAGATGCACCTCGACCGCGGTGTCCTCTCCGTCCTTGACCGAGAGGCCGACCCAGAACGTGCCGATGGGCAGCCCGGAGCGCCCAGCGGCCGGGCCGGTTACGCCGGTGGTGGAGATGGCATAGTCGGTGCCGGTAAGTTCCCTCACGCCGCGAGCCATGCCAACGGCCATCTCCTTGCTGACGGTGCCGTGGTTGGGCGCCACCTCGTCCGGCACGCTCAGCACCGATTCCTTGAGGCCGCCGGTGTAGGCGATCACGCCGCCTGGAAAGTAGCGCGAGCTGCCCGGAACGGTACCCAGCATGTACCCCACGAGGCCGCAGGTGCAGGCCTCGGCCACTGATACGGTCTTGCCAGCTTCGGTAAGCTTGGCTGCGATTTCTTCAACTTGCATGTTATTTCTTTCCTGACATTCTCAGGTTAATGGGACCTCGTGCCCAATTACTCGCTGGAACGAATTCGCCCTTCCCGGATTTCTTCCATAGCAGCTGCAGCCCTAACTAATGCGTTGGCGGCTCTGTCTATGTGCGAAATTACCAAGTCGTTAGACGCGCTAACGTTTTTCAAAGAATCACTGGCTGATTCTATGCTGTTGGTTGCTGTTTTCAGAGCGTCTGCCGCAATGTCCAACCTGGCGACAGCTTCATCGGCACTGTTTGAGACACCTTGAGTTGCGCCACTCATCGCTCGTAGCGATGCCTCGGCATCACTAAGCGCCTGGATAGCGCGGGCCTCGGGGCTTGTGGGTACAGTGGTCATTTGGACACCTTTGGGCTCATTGGTTTCCTGAACTGTAACCGTAACAGAGTCGTTATCAATTCTCAACGTCGTCGAATGTCGCCGTTTGATCGATAACTTTATTGCCTACACGTCCAGCATCTTGTCGGGGGTCATGAGTTCCATGATTTCGAGGCGATGGCCTTGGGTTAACCGGCTGACCTGCTCCCTTATCGGGTCGGCCTCTGAGGGGCGTCGCATGCCGTTACGGTACGGCGACATCAAGGCATCGTCGGTCCATTCCAGCACCACGGTGTCCGGCTCGGACGGAGTGGTATAGCCGTTGAAATAGACCCTGAACTCGCCACGGTGGCCCGTATCGTGGTAGAGCTGTGCCTGCCTCTGAACCAGGCTTGCCACCCGGCGGGCCTCTCCGGGATTGCATTTCCAGATACGCCTCAGGAGGTACATCCGATTCTCTCTCGACCGAAATACAGCGAAAGCCGCCTTTTCACTCTGCCTCCACCACTGTAACCAACTCCCTATTCGGTGCGGCGGGACAGAGCGGATCGGTGGCTGGCCTGCTTTGCCGTTTCGGCTCTAGCTTGCAAGTTTAGTGGCCGTCTACACGTCCAGCATTTTGTCGGGTGTCATGAGCTCCATGATTTCGAGGCGGTTTCCGTCCGTAAGCTCACGGACCTGGCCCCCGACCTGCAGGGCTGCCTGAGGGAGTTGGTGGCCGGCGCGCATGGTTGACATCAGCGCCTCGTCGGTCCACTCCAGCACCACGGTGTCGGGATTGGAGGGTGTAGTGGCGCCGTTGAAATACACCCTGAACTCGCTGCGTTGTCCCGCCTCTCGGTAGATCGTAGCCTGCTTTTGCACAAGGCTGGCCACGCGTCGGGCCTCACCGGGCTTGCATTGATAAATTCGCCTGAGCAGGTACATTAGCTCATCTCCAATTCTCTAATTGTGACGGCAAATCCAGCGGGCTGCCTTAATCAAGCAGCACCCGGTCTCCCCGGATGCTACACATCCAGCATCTTGTCGGGGGTCATGAGCTCCATGATCTCGAGGCGGTTACCCTCGGTGAGCTCAGCGACCTGGCCGCCGATCTGCCTCACCGCAGCGGGCAGCTGATGGCCCGCGCGCATGGTCGACCTCAGCGTCTCGTCGGTCCACTCAAGCACAACGGTGTCGGGATTGGAGGGCGTGGTGGCGCCGTTGAAATACACCCTGCATTCACTGCGCTGTCCCGCCTCCTGGAACGCCTCCGCCTGTTTCTGCACGAGGCTGGCCACCCTGCGGGCCTCGCCGGGTTTGCAATTGAATACGCGACGTAGGAGGTACATAGCATTTCCTCTCAATGAAATTACCGCCGACAATTCGTCGACGGCAGTCATCATACCTGATTTTTGATGGGTTGGATTGTAGACCTGCGAGGTCTACAGCTTTCTCAGAAGGGCCAGGTATTCCCGGTTGCCCGCGTCGCCGGTGATAGGCGAATCGATGGTGCCCACCAGCTCCACGTCCTCGCGTTCATTCAGCCATTGCTCCACGCGCATCAGGATGTCCTCGCGCAGTTCGTCGCTGCGGATGACGCCGCCCTTGCCCACCTCCCCACGGCGAGCCTCGAACTGCGGCTTGATGAGCGCGACGGCGTGGCCGGCTCCCAGCCCACTGCAGTCTTGTCCATTGGCGGAACGCAGGTGGGAGAGCGGCTGCGGCAGTGCCATCGTCAGCGAGATAAACGAGACGTCGATGACCAGCAGGTCCACGGGCTCGGGGAGGACGAATGGCAAGCGGGCATTGAGCTTCTCGTAGCAGACAACGCGAGGGTCCTGTCGCAGGGTGTAGGCCAGCTGCCCGCGGCCCACGTCGACGGCGTAGACCCGTTCCGCGCCTCGCTGCAGGAGACAGTCGGTGAAACCACCGGTGGACGCCCCGACGTCCAGGGCCACGAGCCCGGAAGGGTCTATGCCGAACTCGTCCAGCGCATGGGCCAGCTTGTACCCGCCCCTGCTAACGTAGGGCAGCCGGCCCTGCACCTCGACCTCTACATCGCTGGACAAAAGGGACCCTGCCTTGGCGACACGTCCGGCGGGAGTGAAAACGACGCCCGCCATGATCAGCGCCTGGGCTCGTTCCCGGGATTCTGCCAGTCCCCGCTCCACAAGCAGGACATCGGCTCGGGTTTTTTGTCTTGAACTGTGATTCATCTGATTCACGTGATGCCCATGATTATAGGATAATCCCGTCCATCATAAGAACCACGATAGGACTCACGGAGTAGACAAGGAAACTTCCTCCCCCAGAGGGAGGGAGAACTATAGCCAGACCCTGATCACAGTTCTGACTATCTCCCGAGGAAATTCGGGCGGCGCTTTTCCAGGAAGGAGCGGTATCCCTCCTGGTAGTCCTCGGTATCGAACTGCGTCAGCGGCAGCGCGTTCTCCTCGTCGGTCAGGTCGGCGAGGACGGGCTTGGCCTGTACCTGCCGCAGAGTGAGCTTGTTGACGGCGTGGGAAAGGGGAGCCAAGCCGGCGATCTCGTTGGCCAGCTTGTAGGTCGCCTCGTGGAGTTCCTCGGGAGGGACCACCTGGTTGACCAGCCCGATGCGCAGGGCCTCCTGGGCGTCCAGCAGGCGGCCGGAGAGCAGGATGTACAGGGCGTTGCCCTTGCCCACCAGGTCTACCAGCCCGCGCATCTCGCGGTGGCCGATGGTGATGCCAAGCCTGGCGACGGGAATACCCAGCCGGCTGCCCTCGGAGGCAATGCGCAGGTCCGTGGCGACGGCCATCTCGCATCCCCCGCCGGCGGCGAAGCCCTGGATCATCGAGATTGTGGGCGTCCCCATCTCGGACAGGGCTTCCAGCAGGCCGTTCACGGCATCGTTGTAGCCCTGCCCCTTGACCGAATCGGAGCGGTGCTTGTGAAAGTCGGCGATGTCGGCGCCCGCCGAGAACGCCTCGCCACCGGCGCCGGTGATCACCATGCAACGAACATCGTTGTCGGCGTCCAGCTGTCGCATCAGGGCGGCCAACTCATGCCACATATCAAAGCTGATGGCGTTACGCTGAGCGGGGCGGTTAAGGGTGACGGTGGCCAGCGGCGGCTGGCGGTCGAGGAGAATGTAGTCGTTCAATGTTGGATCCTCTACGCGGAGTTAGCTTTCGCGTCCCAACAGCAGGGTAAGGGCGCGACTGATGGTATTGCGAGCCATGTGGATTTTATACCCGTTCTGGGACAGCGGCGTAGCGTTGTGCAAAGTTTTAGCGGCAACCTCCGTGACATCGGCGACAGGGATGGTGCGGCCAGCCAGGCCGTCCTCCACCGCTTTAGCGTGGTAGGGAACCGGAGCCTCGCCGCCCTGGGAGATGCGCGGCTTGGTCATTTTGGCGTCCGCCGGCGTTAGCATCCTTACTATCAAACGTCAATGACTCCCGGGTTCGGGCTCTCCACCTCAGGCCTCACCCTGCTGCTCACCCGCATCCCCACCTACCTGCACGGACTTTCTGTTTTCCCGGCTGGCGTAGCCGTACAGAATGAACCCGGCCAGACAAACCAGAACAATCGCCGATGCCTTAGCCAAGGTAAGCGCGATCCCCTGGTGCAGCCAGAGCATGAACACAAGAACTACCAGCATGTTCATACCTAGAACGCCCGGGATGAGCAATCGCCAGTGCCTTACCTCTCCCATGAATGCCAGGACGGTCAGCCCGAGGATAAAAGCACACACGGACAGCGTCAGTTCGACGGCAGGATACATTAGGGCGGGATGGGCATTGGACCCTCCGAAGGCAAATGCCAGGCCCCCTGCTGCAGCCAGTGCAAGGACTCCAAGTACAACCCCGGCACCCTTTCGAAACCCGCTCACTTCGGGAAACAAGAAAACCACTGGAACCCCAAAAATCAGCGCGATAAACAGAACCCCCGGGCCAATTGCACCGCCAAACAGGTCGAATAGTCCATCAAGTGGCCCGGTTACGACCAGGAGAGCCGGAACACCGACCAGCAGGACCAGTGCAGCGAGGAAAATACAGGCCAGCTTCAGCGACTCCAGCAACTCCCTCCATTGGTATTGGGAAGATACAAGGGCTAGACCACAGGCCGCCAGGGAAAGCGCAGTCGCCATCGCCCAGAAGACGCCGTCAGACAGGAGCAGGGAGGTCTTGGAGGAGAATGAAAAGTCCACCGGAGAGTGCCGGCCCACGGGGCGCGGGAACCAGTCCCCGTCGGGCGTACCCACAACGACTCCCTGGATTCCCATGGCTGCGACGAGATTGCCGCTGCTCTCTTCGTACACGAGGCTGAGGGGCACTGTCGTGATCGTTCTCTCCTGGAGGTGTGATGTCGCGTGTTCCAACACCCACGTTCCGCCGTCGCCTTCTCGCATGAACGCGGTCGAATAGACCACTCGCTCAGAGCCGTCAGCGTCTACCTGAACGATCCCGGAAGACCGGACCTCGTAGTTGCCCCGCGGCGTCTCTACGCTGGTGGGGCCCTGGGAGACTGGCTCCGGCGACAGGATACTTCCGGTCGACTTACTCCAACTCAGCCCGCCGTCTTCGCTCAAGTAGGCGGAGGAAATCCTTCCGCTGGCGTATATGGTCCCCTCGTCGAAGACACCCAGGTCAGTGATCCCGCGATCAGGCTCAGGGTAGCTGGTCGCCACGCTCGCGAGGGCTGCGATTCCGGCCATCAACAAGCCGCAGCGCAAGCGCAGAGCGCCTGAATTCCGCTGTTCCGAACGCCAGACCCAAATCGCGATCGCCATGGCCACGGGAATGACCACTGAGTCGGTGGCATCCAGCGGAGAGCCTGCTGTCCCGCCGGATGCCATGGACAATCCCTTCAGGATCAAGTCGTGGACAGTCTCTGACGAATTGTAGACCGCGTACAGCAGGGGCAAGCCCAGGTAGGAGATGGCAAAGGCCACCCGTCGTCCCAGCCTGTGGCCACTGAGGGGGAATGACAGCAGGTAGGCCAGCAGTGGCGGCGCAAACACCATCCACGCCAGGTCGCTGAGCTTGCCTGTGGCCCAAGAACCCGGCCACATGGCCTTGAACACCAGGTCGTTGAGCAATAGGACAGCAAGGGCAACCACCGTCGCCGGGTGTGTTAGCGCCGATTCACACCGAATGCGGAAACCATTGGCTGCGGGTGACCGTCCTTCGATGAGCTTGTCATCTCCATGGAATCCAGCGATGTTGCTGGTCGTTGACAAGCTAGACTCTCGAGGGGAAGGGGTTCCGTTATGTGGACCAATCACACGGAATCACGAAGGTCAACACACACTGCAGGGTCGGATCCGCAAGAATGGCCCTCACTCAATGGCAACGAGTAGAAATGGTTTCCGTGTTTGATTCTCGGCGTACCTTAGAGGACATGGAAGAGGCGCAGGTGTTCGCGCAGGACATCGGCAGCAAAATCGTTCTCGACATCGCGCCAGACCGAGTGGATGTGGTTTGCGCCATCCTGACGATTGTCGAACTCCACCACGAAATTGCCGCCGTGGATGCGGTAGTAGTGGGGGTCGTTCTTCGACACCGGGCCAGCCCATCCCAGGTGAAAATGGTCGAGACCCTCCTCCCGTATGGCGGCCAGCTTCTGCTCGGCCAGGTCAGTGCGCACCTGGCCAACATACAGGGCCACCAGGTTCAGCAGGGTCTCCTTCTGGGCGCCGGTCATATCGGCGGCGGCCAGTCCCTGGGGCCGGAAGGGGAACGAGACCTTGGTGCTGTTGTAAGTCAGGATGTCCAGCGGGGCTTCATCGTAGATGGTGGCGGTCGCCTGCTGGTCGGGGTTCAGGCTCTCCATCAGATTGAAGGCCAGGTCCTCGCGATCTCCCAGGATTCGAAGGCCCTGCTTGGGGCCCTTGCGGACCTCGGCCGGATTGGCCCCAAAAAAGAACGGCGTCACTGAGATGACATTGTCGCCCCAGACGCTGAAGTGCAGCGACACGTGATGCCCCTCGCAGCGCCAGCCCCATGGTTCCCCGGTCCCCGGCTCGCCGAATATGGTGAAATAGTACAGTTCAACATCGCGCACGAATGTGATCATGCCCATCTCTTTTTCCAGCGGGCCAAGCACGTCCTCGTGCTCGATAATCTGGCGTGCCTGCTCGTAGGAGCGCGGCGTCAGCCCGGACTCCAGCAGCGCAAAGGCCAGCTCGCGCTGGTTGGCGTCCATATCGCGCAGGGAGAGGCCGTGGCGGTTGATGGGCGGGTAGTACCAGTACATGCGCTCGCCGTCCATGTACTCGAAGGTGGCCATGTTCTTTTGCTCGGAGGTGAGACTGTCGAGGAAGCGCCGGGCGGCGGCGGCCATCTGTGCGGCAGCCTGCAGCCCGGGCTGTACTGGCGCTCCGCTGCTCTGGTTCTGGACAGTAGCCATTAGAGAGACCTCCTGGGCGGGTGCGATTACGGTATTTCTGCGAGTTTATGGGCGTGCTCAGGGTGAGTCAACCACGTCGCCTGCTACTCTCCCCGCAATCGGCGCAACTCCTCCTCAAGGGCGCGGACCCGAGCCGATTCAGCGTCCGCGCGAGCCTCGGCAGCGATGCGGGCGTTGTGTTCAGCCAGGCGTGCGTCGTGCTCCTCCAGGTAAGTGTTCAGATAAAGGCGGCTGACTGGGTCCCAGAAGCGCAGCTGGCCACCTTCCCAGCACAGGTCCAGGTTCAGCACGTCGCTGTGCCCCCGGAAGTGGCCCTCGACAGTCTGCTGTATGGCGATGGGTTCATACTCCCCTCCCGCCAACCTGTCTCCGGCAAGATGCGTGCTGTGGTAATTTCCGCCCGATGGATCGAACCGCCAGTATTCCGGGACCCGAAAACCGGCGTAGACCTGTCGTTTGCGGCCCTCATCGATGCGACCCGTGCTTTCGGAACCGACCTCCAGCACAAAGTCAGGCGGCTTTCCTTGCTCCGGGATGAGGTAGCCATTGCGGGGTATGATCAGCTCAGGCCGGGCGTTGAAAGAAATGAGCAGGTCGGGGTACCTGATGCCCTCTCGGTCCTCTTGCACGAACAGTCCTGCCGCTACCTCACTGAGGATCACTGTTGTTTCCTGGTTCCCAAAGTGGGCGGTGAGCGAACCGGGATATCCCGGCAGATTGACGTTGTAATAGGCAGTCATTTCTTCCGGCGGTGCATCAGGAAAGCGAAGCAGTTTCCCGGCTCCAGGTTGCGGGGTGACGGGCTTGGTGGTCATGGTGGGCCTCGCAGGCCGTGGGATGGATGAGGACATTATAACCCGGGGCGGAGCCGTGCCTGAGGTATCCCCCGGAGCCTGCTCAGCCGCGTTCTGCGGCTGTGCGAACGGACTGGAGGATGCGGCCGTAGGCGTTGCAGCGACACAGGTTGCCTGAGAGGGCCTCGCGAATGTCGTTGTCGGTGGGGGTGGCGTTGTCGGCAAGCAACGCATGGGTGGATAGCAGGAAACCCGGCGTGCAGTAGCCGCACTGGGCACCGTCCTCGTCGAGGAACGCCTGCTGTACGGGGTCGAACCGGCCATCGGCTGCCAGCCCCTCCACTGTAAGGACGCTGCGGCCTCCCACCCGCCCCACCAGCGTGATGCAGGCGTAGACCGGCTTGCCGTCCACCAGGACGGTGCAGGCGCCGCACTCGCCCCGGTCGCACCCGCGCTTGGCGCCGGTGAGGTCGAGTTCGTCGCGCAGGACGTCCAGCAACGTCCTGTGACTCGGAACCGCCATGGCATGCTCCTGGCCGTTCACATTCAGCTTAATATCGGAATCGTCCATGGAGCCAATTTAATCACAAAAGGCGCGGGTGCCACAAAGTCTGTTGGCTTTGCGAGGCCCGCGCCTGTTCTGACCGGAGTTCAGCCCACTGATGGCTAGTTCAGAGTCGCCTGGAGAGATTCCTCAAGTTCCAGGAGTGTGGCGAATCCCTCAAAGCGGTCCTTTACCGTGCCGTCGGAATCCAGGACAAAGGTCCACGACTCGTTGAACCAGTGGGGCAGCATGGTCAACCCCCATTCGTCCACCGTGGCGGCTATGCGCGCCCGGGTCAGGTCTCCCTGGATTTCGTCGGGATTGTCGTAGATTTCCACGTGGATGAAATTGGCCAGCCCATCGTACTTGACCCGGAGTTCCGAGACCGTGTCGACCTGCGGGCCGCAGGTGGCGGTGGTGCAGAAGGCCGGCGACGCAAATACCACCACCGTCGGCAGAGGTCCCTCGATGGCCTCCCGGACTGTCACCTGGTAAAGCGACTCGTCGGGACTGTAGTCGGTGGTAATCAGCGCCAGGTCTCCGAACGCCGATAGCGTCTTGTTGTCGCTCAGTGGAGCCGCCGCCCCAATGGCGGGTACCGGGGACTGTTCCAGGACCTCGAACTCATGTGCCGCCCAGCCGGTCGCGTCCGGGCCCTCCGCCATGATGTCCAGGCGCCAAGTCCCGGGGCGGTCAAATTCCACCTCGGTAACAAAGGTGCCGCGGGTGCCATAGGGCCATTCGTTGAACCGGGTCGCGACGGTTTCTCCGGCATCATTGTCCGGGACAAACACTGGCGTGAATTCCACGCTGGAGTCCTTGACCAGCCCGGTCTGGGTGGTGAGCAGGAAAGCCACTCTCTGCGGCCCGGTTTCCAGGACAGTGGTGGCGAGAATTACGTTCAGCTCCTCTCCGTCCCTCGCCGGAGTGTACGCGGTGTCCTGGGAGTCGGCCTGTTCCTCGGGGACGGTGGTCTCTGCCGCCTGAGGTGGTGTGGGCTGATGCCCCTCCACCGCGGGATCTTCGGTCGGGACAGCGGCGACAGTCGGAGCCGCCGTTGGGGTCGGAGACGGCGCCTCGGTGGGCTCGGGCTCGGGCTCGGACCCACAGGCTGCCGCCAGAGTCACTAACAGGATGACAGCGACCAAGCCCGCCACCCAGAATCGTTGCAGTTTAAACCGTTCCAACATCAGAACCCATCCTCGTAAACGCCGAAGGTGAATGAGAATAGCCCGAAATCACTTGATTGCGAGGAAAGCTTGAGCAACTGCGAACCCTCCCAGGTGGGGTGCTCGACTATCTTGTACAGCCTGGGATCGGTTACCTCAATATAGGATTCGCCGTCATCGCCTATGATCACGTCGTCGCCCTTGTTTTCCTCGGTCAGGTAATCGCCATTGACTGTCACCTTGACCCGGTATGGCTCCCCGGATTCGGATGTCAGCACAGCGTTCACCGAACGGGCAGAGTATTTAAGGGCCAGGTAGTTGTCGTAGTTGTCGGTGTCCAGGGCGTGCCGAGCGCTCTCCGGGCCGATGGCCCAGAGACCGTTGAAGTAGATCAGGTTTCGTTGCAGCGAATCCGGGGCCTCAAAGTCGCCGATCCCCTCGTTCTGGTCTCCGGCATCGAAGGAGGCCTTGGCCGCCTGCAGGTACTCATCGGGCTGTCCGAATCCGCCCCTTCCCTGCTGGACGGAAAACCGCCAGCCCGCGAACAACTCACGCGTGACGTCCGTGCCCCTCTGCTGGAAGGTCTCATCTCTGCCCTGGTCTTCGGGAAGCGGCATTTCCGCTTCCGCTGTCATGCCGGCTTCCGCCAAGAGCTCGCGAATCTTTTCCTCGGTCTCCGCGTACTTGCCCTCACCAAAGTGCGTGTACCGGATCACTCCAGTCTGGTCGATGAGGTACTTGGCTGGCCAATAACGGTTGGAATAGCTCCGCCATACTGCGAAATCATTGTCCTGCACCACCGGCCAGACCACGCCGTCCTCGACGGTGGCATCGACGACGTTTTCGTAGATCTTTTCGAACTCGAACTCCGGCGTGTGTACGCCAACGATCACCAGGCCCTCGTCGGAGTAGCGGTCGTGCCATTCGCGGAGGAACGGGAGGGTTCGGATGCAGTTGACGCAGGTGTATGTCCAGAAGTCGATCAGGACCACGTTGCCCCTAAGGCTGTCCAGGGCCAGCGGTTCACTGTTGATCCATTCCTGGGTTCCCTGGAACTCGGGGGCGCAGTCGCCTATCGCGCCGCCTCGCGAGCCCTCGCAGGGTGGTATGTCAGCCGACGTGAGGCGGGGAGCGCGTTGGCTGGGTGTAGCTTCCGTAGCCTGTTCGTCGCTGGCATCCCCGGGCTGCGTCGACTCCGCCGTTGCCGTGGGAGCGGGCGCGATGGTGGGCTCTGCGGGCTCGGTTGCGTCGGAGCCGCAGGCGAGCAGGACTGCGAGGGCAACTGCCGCCAGAATGAATGGGAGACGAACCATCAGAAACCGTCCTCGTAGGTACCGTATGTTAATTGGGATAGGCTGAAATCGTTGGGGCGGATGCCCTCACCCTAACCCTCTCCCAGGGGGAGAGGGGATCGCTTTCAGTTGGGGCGGGTGCCCTCACCCCAACCCTCTCCCAGGGGGAGAGGGGATGGCTTTCAATTGGGGCGGGTGCCCTCACCCTAACCCTCTCCCAGAGGGAGAGGGGATAGTTTTCTGGTGCGTAAGTCCAATCAGGATTTACAGGACTCCTCTCAGGATTTGCGGGATTCAGGGATTGGCAGGATATCAGAAACCGTCCTCGTAGGTGCCGAATGTGAATGAGAATAGGCTGAAATCGTCCGAGTTGGAGAACAGCTGGATGTACTGGTTTTCCTGCCACTCGGGGTGCTCCACCAAGAAGTAAGCCCGGGCGGAATCGACCATCAGATAGCTTTCTCCGTCCTCTCCGATCGTAATGTCCTGGCCTTTGTTCTCCTCGGTGAGGTATTGATTGTTGAGCTTGACCACGACCTTGTAGGCATCTCCTGACTCCGATGACAGCACCGCGTTGACCGATCTCGATGAGTAGGGTAGCAGGATAAAGTCCTGTTCGATGTCCTCGGTCTCCCTGGCGTGGCGAGCGTGCTCGGGTCCGATGGCCCAAGGCCCCTGGAAATATATGTGATCTATGACAACGTCCCTTCCTGAAATCTGGAACTCAGCGATTTCGGAAGTTTGGTCGCCCCGCCGATACGATACCTGGGCGGCGGCGGCGTAGGTCTCTTGCTGGCCGATGCCGCCACGGCCCTGCAGGGTAGTGAACCGCCAGCCGGCGAACAGCTCCGGGGTTCGCTGCCTGGTTCTCTCAGTGGCGTAGGTGGAGTCGCGCTGCTGGTCTTGGGGCAGGGGCTGGGCCAGGGTGTCGGCCTCGGCGCCTATCTCGGCCAGGAGGGCGCGGATCTGCTCCTCGGTTTCGGCGTACTTTCCCTCGCCGAAGTGGCGGTAGCGGATGACTCCATCCTTATCGATGAGGTACTTGGCGGGCCAGAACCGGTTGCTGTAGCTGTCCCAGACCACGAAATCGTTGTCCTGGACGACGGGCCAGGCGACGCCCATAGCCACGGTGGCGTCGACCACGTTGTCGTAGACCTTTTCAAAGTTGAACTCAGGAGTGTGGACACCGACGATTACCAGGTCCTCGTCGGCATAGCGCTCGTGCCAGGTCTGGAGGAAAGGCAGCGTGCGGATGCAGTTGATGCAGGAATATGTCCAGAAATCGATGAGGACGACCTTGCCGCGCAGGCTCTCGATGGTCAGTGGCTGGCTGTTGATCCACTGCTGGGTACCGGCGAACTCGGGGGCGCAGTTGCCGAGCTCGCCGCCTGGTGGGGCCTGGCAGGGGGTGGTGGACGCCCTCACCCCAGCCCTCTCCCGGGGGGAGAGGGGGTTGGGGGTGGCTGTTGGAATCTCCGTCGGCACTGGCGCGGCCGTTGGCTCCGGTGTGGCCGTGGGCTCGGGCTTGGTTGTCGGCTCCGGGGTTTCCGTGGGCGGAGTCGTTGCCGTTGGCTCGGGCACGGTTGGCTCGGGTGTGTCCGTGGGCGCCGGGACGGTGGGTACGTCCGTTGGCTCGGACGCCAGCGCAGGCTCGGTGGCCGCAGGAGCAGTGGCCGTTGGAGGAGCCGTGGTGCCTGGATCTTCCGCACCGCATGCCAGCAGCAGCAGGGGAAGAAGAATTGCGGTGGCCAGCAGGGCCAATCCCGCACCGGGGAATCCAAACTTACGCAGCATCAACTTAAGCGTTCCTTATTACCTGAATCATACGCTGGAATTAGTACGCTGGTTGAGGCGGTGCGGATTCCACGGCATGGAGTTTGCTGGCATTGCACCCGTAATGGCCTCTCAATCGGCAACGAGGCTGGGTTGCTCAGCGGACTGCGCCGGGGATGGGGACGGAATCTAGGAGGCGGTCGACGACCTCGCGGGGTTGCATGCGGCGCATGCGGGCGGCGGGGGAGAGGATGATCCTGTGGCCGATTACGCCGTAGGCGAGGGCCTGGATATCGTCGGGGATGACGTAGTCGCGGTCCTGGACGAGGGCGTAGGCGCGGGCCATCCGGAACATACCGAGGGAGGCGCGGGGGGAGGCGCCGAGGGCGACGTCGTCGTGGGTGCGGGTGGCCTCGGCGATGGCGACGATGTACTCGCGGACGGTGGCGTCGACATAGATATCGGTGGCGGCGGCCTGGAGACGGACGACGTCGTCGGGAGAGGCGACGGCTTCCAGGGATTCAATGGGGTGGACACGCTCCTGGTGCTCGATGACGGCGAGCTCTTCGGCGAAAGTGGGGTAGCCGAGGCTGACGCGGACGAGGAAACGGTCGAGCTGGGCCTCGGGGAGGGGGAAAGTGCCCTCGTACTCGATGGGGTTCTGGGTGGCGAGGACGATAAAGGGGAAGCCGAGGTAGTGGGTGATGCCGTCGACGGAGACCTGGGACTCCTCCATAGCTTCGAGGAGGGCGGACTGAGTCTTGGGGGTGGCGCGGTTGATCTCATCGGCGAGGACAACCTGGGCCATCACGGGGCCGGGGCGGAACTCGAACAGGCGAGTGTTCTGGTTGTAGATGGAAACGCCGGTGATGTCGCTGGGCAACAGGTCCGGCGTGAACTGGATCCGCTTGAACTGGCAGCCCAGCGAAACCGCCAGGCTCTTGGCCAGCATGGTCTTTCCCACGCCCGGCACGTCCTCGACCAGTATGTGACCCTGGGCAATGAGCGCGGCCAGGGTCTGCTCTATCACCGCTGTCTTTCCCACAATGACACGGGAAACGTTGTCCACTATGGCCCGCGCCATGGCGGGGGCGGAATCTGACTGCTCCACCGCGACCTCTTCGTTATGCCGGAATGTCTTTCGGGTAAGTGGAATTTGCACGCTGCGGGCTACATGGTAGTATCCGCAAGGCCAATCGAGTGTATCATAAGACACTTTCACCGGGCCTGTGCGGCCCATGGCTAGGACGAGAAGAGGCACCGGTACCGTCATGTTTTCGGTAAACAGGCGCACCCTGATCCTGCTGGCTCTCCTGGTGGTGCCGCTGTTCTACGCCATCAGCACGGGGTTTGACTTCCTCTACACCCTGCTCTACGCCATCCTGCTTCTGCTGATCGTGGGGGCGTCATGGGCCTGGGTGAACCTACAGGGACTGGAGGTGCGGGTAACGCGCTCCGGCGATCGCGGGCAGGTGGGCGCTTACCTGGAGGGCAGGGTCGCGGTCACCAACCGGACCGTGATTCCCAAGTCGTGGCTCGAGGTCACCGAACTGGTCAACGATGTACCCGAACCCGGTGGCCGCGGCCTCTCACTGGACCGCCGGCAAACGCGGGGCTGGCGCATCGAGACCTACCTGGCACGTCGCGGCCTGTACGAGGGCGGCCACGTGCGCATCACCAGCCAGGACCCGTTCGGCCTGTTCCGAATGGGCAAAGACTTCTCCGACCCTCATAGCTACATCGTATACCCCGCCGTGGAGCCCCTGCCCAACCTGGATTCGCGGTTTGCCAGCCTGCCCTCGGACACCCGGCTTACCAGGTTCTATGATCAGGTCACGACCGACGTGGCATCGCTGCGCGTCTGGCGGCCGGGCGACGCCTACCGTCGTATCCACTGGCCATACACTGCCAGGATGAATGCGCCGATGGTCAAGGAGTTTGATATTGGCCAAGCGGCGCAGTTCTGGATTCTCCTCGACCTGGACCGCTCGTCGCACCATTATCCAGAGGGTAGCCAACGGCCGGAGGTCCCTGATACCAACGCAGACGGAGAGCCCTGGCGATTCCAGCCGGAGAACACCGAGGAGCTGGCTGTAACGCTGGCTGCCTCGCTGGCGCAGCGGCTGATGGACCTGTCTCTGCCAGTGGGCTTGGCCGTTAATGGCGATAATGGTCGCCTGCTGCGACCCGACAACGGTACCGACCACCTGAGCCGTCTCATGGAGACTCTCGCCTCCGCCAGTGCGGTCGAAGCCAACTCGTTGCCCGAGTTCCTGCAGTCCATGCGCCCACACCTCAACCATTTTCATTCGGTCACGGTGGTGACGGCGAATACCGACCCGGACTGGCTGGCGGCTCTCCTGGACCTCAAGCGGGGAAACGTGACCACCTCCATTGCACTGGTGGACACGGCCTCTTTCGGCAGCAACAGGACCGTTGGTTCTGTCGTGGAGGCAGCGGCGGCCAACTTGGTCCCCGCATACGTGGCCCGTTACGATATGAGCCTGGACGATACCCTGGCGCAACCGCTGAACCGCGAGATCGTTGAGGCCCTGGACGCGTTGGCGCCGGCAAGCTCTGACGACGTGGAGTCCCAGGAACCCGTCGAGGCAGTGGAGGACGGGTCGTGATCGGCGGGCAGACTGTCCGGCGTGCCCTTCCCCTGAACCTGGAGGGCGATGACCTGGCCGGGGCCGGCGTAGGTGTATTGCGACTCCTGCGTCCCGCCGACGGATGGCTGGCGCTGATTCTCCTGGCTGCCAATCTGTGCGTTGTGGTCCTGGCCGTAGAGAGGGCAGATTGGGCTCCCACTCCCAGCCTGGTCGGAATCCTGCTGCTCGGAATGCTGACGGCATTCGTATTTCACCGGATTGCCGTGTACTGGTTCCTGGCGATCCTTCCCGGCCTGCTACTTGGCGGCCTGACGGTCGTCTGGCAAATTTCGGGTTACTCCTTCGACGGCGAGACCCTCGGAGGAGTGGGCGCCCTCTGGAACCGCCTTTCACTGTGGATGGAGGCGGCGCAGGAGCAGTCGATCAACATCGACAAGGTGCCCTTTGCCTTCGGCCTGGTCACGGCGTCGTGGCTCACCGGATACCTTGGGGCCTGGGTCTTTCTGCGGCACCGCAATTTCTGGGGCGTTTTCGTGCTGGGAGGTCTCGGGCTGTTTTCCAACCTCACTTTTCTCCCTCCAAATACCACCTTTCACCTGAGCCTCTACCTCTTCACCGCTCTGCTCCTGGTGGCACGGGTGCAGGCGGTTCGACGCCAGAGCCACTGGGAACGCCGCGGCATCCGGTATGACGAGGGACTCAAGTCCCTGAGCCTGTCGGACAGCTTTTTCCTGGCCGTGGCTGTCATAGCGTTTGCCCTGCTGCTGCCCACCGGCGGGGCATGGCCCACCGCGACACAAGCCTACGAGTCGATCCGCAAGCCGCTCGTGAGCCTGGAGGACGATTTCAACCGCCTTTTCGCTGGGCTGCCGGCGCGGCGGGATATTGGATTCCGGGTGTGGGACGACGTGATGCCGTTTGCGGGGACGATCAGGCCCGCCCCGGACCATACGCTGCTGGTGGACTCTCCGATAGCGATGCACTGGAAGGCGCGGACGTACGACACGTACACGGGCCAGGGATGGTTGACGGAACACACGGAGTTCCAGCCCCTCGGCCATACGCCGCAGTTCTCGAAATCGGCGCGTCCGGATAACAGGTTGACCGTGACCTACGCGATCACGCCGCTGTACACCTCGGAGATAATGTTCGCGGGAGCGCGGGTGATGCGGGCGGACCAGGAGGTGGAGATCGAGACGGCGGCTCCGGCGATCTACAGGATGAACGTTGCCCTGGGTGACCCGTTACCGGGACATCCGAATGCTCTCAGGGAGTCGGCCAGGGCCATCGCCGAGAGGGCGAGGGCGAACGCGGGGGTGAGCGCTGCGGAGCTGGCGGCACTGCTGCCGCCGGACTTCCGGGTGAACGAGATAGAGCGGGCCGATGGCCGCATCACATTTGTGGAAGTGGAGGAGGCGCTGCCGGACCCGGCGGACGTGCTGGCGTTGCGGCACCCGGACGGGGTGTTTGTATCGCACAACCCGTATATCATCACATCGTCGGTGCCGGTGGCGGACGCGGAGGACCTGCGGGCAGCGGGGACGGATTACCCGGTACACATCTACCACCGGTACACGCAGCTTCCGCCGGACCTGCCGGGGCGCGTGGGGGGGCTGGCGCACGAGATCACGGTGAGCGCGGAGACTCCGTACGACAAGGCGGCGCTGATCGAGCGGAACCTGCAGCGGCTGGAGTACAGCCTGGAGATAGAGGCGCCGCCGTTTGACACGGACGGGGTGGACCATTTTCTGTTCAACGAGAAGCGGGGATACAGCGAGTATTTCGCGTCGGCGATGGTTGTGCTGCTGCGGACGGTGAAGGTACCGGCGCGGCTTGCGGTGGGATACACGTCGGGGGAGGAGACGGAGGTGCCGGGGATCTACGCGGTGAGGGACAGCAACAGCCACGGGTGGGTGGAGGTGTACTTCCCGGGGTACTCGTGGGTGCCGTTTGAGCCGACACCGGGGCAGGCGCTGCCGGCGCTGATGATGCCGGGCGAGGGGGAATCCGTCCAAAGGGAGGGGGACTTCTTCGCGGAGTTCGACGTCGACTGCCTCGACGACATCGCCGACGACTGCCTGGAATACGTTGAGCCATTCCTGGGACCCGGAGAGGATGGAGCAGGGGGCTTCGAGCAGGGCGGCACGCCGGGCTGGGTCTGGGCGCTGGTGGTCCTGGGCGGCGTATCGGCGACCGGCGTGGCGTCATGGTGGGCGTTCCGGAGGTACATGTTCGCGTCGTACGAGCCTGAGGACGTCTATGGCCGGGTGCAGGCGCTGGCAGCCGTCGGGGGGCTGGCCGGGGCGACGCCGCGGACGCCGTACCAGTTCGGGGAGCGGCTCAAGACTCTGCTGCCACTGCACCGGGAGCGGCTGGACCTGATCGTCGACACGTACGTGCGGGCGCGCTACGGCGGGCGGCGGCTGTCGTCGCAGGAGGCGGGGGACCTGGCGGACGCGTGGCTCAACCTGCGCTTTCCCTTGCTGATGACGTCGGTGGGGCACCGAATCTACCCGAGGATCGAAACGTGAGCGAGTACAAGTACCACATACAGGAGATTCCCACCGGCTGGATCGGGCTGATCGGCAGCGAACGGGGCCTCCGCAGGGTGGCTCTCAAGCCGACGCCGCAGGAACTCCTGGAGGACCTGGGGTCGGACGTGGACGGCGCGGATCACGACGCCGAGTTTTTCAGCGACACCGTGGCCCGCCTGGAGCGATACAGCGATGGAGACCTGGCGGCCCTGGATGACATCGAGCTGGACCTCGCGGACGCGCCGCCATTCTTCCGGGCCGCGTGGAGCGCGTGCCGCTCCATCCCGGCGGGCGAGACACGCAGCTATCGCTGGCTGGCCGCCGAGGCGGGGAACCCGAGGGCCGTGCGCGCCGCGGGGCAGGCTATGGCGCGCAACCGTTTCGTCCTGATCATTCCCTGCCACCGCGTGATCTCCAGCGACGGCGGGCTGGGCGGGTACGGCGGCGGCGGACTGGGAGTCAAGGCCAGGCTCCTGCAGATGGAACTGGACCAGTCACTCGAGGAGTGAGCTCGAGGGGGTCCGGACCCGGAGAACAGTCTGACGAGGCGGAACGCTTGATACTTTGGGCGCACCGCAAGCCATCCGCGAATCACACGGCTCAGGCGGCTGGCTGATTAGTGGGACCCCCAATAGAATAACTGGGAAGCATTCTTAATCCAGATGGGAGAGATTGAGTTGTCATCGAACGACATTCCCCGTCCCGAAGAAAAGTGGGTCAGGGTCAACGGACTGGATATGCGCTACCTGGACTGGGGCGGCGAGGGCGAACCGCTGCTGGCCCTGCACGGCCTGGCGTCGTCGGCCCACTGGTACGACATCGTCGCGCGGCTGCTGCGGCACCGGTACCGCATCATTGCCCCGGACCAGCGCGGCCACGGCCAGACCACCCAGGCACCGTCGGGATACGACTGGCACACGCTGTCGGATGACCTGGTGGCGCTGTTGGATCACGTCGCTAAAGAAATTCCTGCCTTCGACGGACCGGTTTCCGCCCTGGGGCACTCGTGGGGCGGCCACGTTGTCAGCAACCTGGCCTACCACTACCCGGACCGCGTGCGGCGCATCGTGATGATCGACGGCGGATTCCTGGACGGACGGCTGTTCCCGGAGCCAACGTGGGAGGCATTTTCCGACCGTCTCAGGCCACGCAATGTGACCGGCGATCGGGACGAATTTCTCAACCGGCTGCGAGAGCAGATGGCCGGGTTCTGGAACAGCGAGATCGAGCGCATCGTCCAGACCATGGTCTACGAGGACGAAAACGGCCAGATCCAGGACATACTGCGCCCGGAAAACCAAGCCCAGGTGATCCGCGCCATGTGGGACGACCCCTGCTCCCACACGCTGGCGCAGGTCGAGTGCCCAGCCCTGCTGGTCGCGGCGGGGCCTCTGCCGGAGCGCGCCAACAGCGATTTCGCCCAGCTGCGGCGCCGCATGGTCGGGGCCGCCGAGGACGCCCTGCCCAACGGCCGCGCCCACTGGATCCCCGAGACGGTCCACGACGTCGGCTACCACAAGCCCGAGGAGCTGGCGCAGGTAATCCTGGAGTTCCTGGAAGGGTAGTCTTAAGGACTCAGCAACCACTCGAGGAGGAATGGTCATCCCATGACAGATTGGGAGAAATGTTCCGCAGTAGAACGCGACCCGGCAAAAAAGGGTGGGGCCTGGTTATTTGCAGGTACTCGAGTTCCGATCTCTTCGCTGTTTAACAACCTGAAAGCCGGAGCGACCACTCACGAATTCGTCGAGTGGTTTCCCGGTGTCGAGCTTTCGCAGGTTGAGGACGTGCTGCAATTCGAGATTGATTCACTGGAAGGCGTCAGCCTGAACCGCTTGGTCAGCGCCCGCCTCGCCAGCCTGTAGCCTTCGGCATCACGTCACCGGCAGCGGGGGCTGCCAGAACTTGCTGGTGTCGTTGACCGTGATTTCCTCCACCCACTTGACCCAGTCATAGCCCCGCTTGTTCGGCTCCACCATCCGCGCCGGAAAGCCGTGGCCGGGGGACAGCGGCGCACCGTCCACCCGAGTGGCCAGCAGTGCCCGCTCGGCCTCACCCATCGAGTAACGCCTGAAATACCCGGTGCGCGACCGGATGGTAATGCTGCCCGCGCCCTCCCTGGGCCCTGCCCTTGCCAGCAACTCCGGTACCGGCATCCCCTGCCACTCCCGCGTTGTGTACCAGCCACCCGTGCAGTCCAGGGTCGCCGTCAGCGAGCTGCTCCACTCAAGCAGCCCCTCGTAGTCCATCTCGTACGGGTTTTCCACGTGGCCGTTCACCCTCAGCCGCCATGCGCCTGGGTCAATGTGCTGCGTGCGGTCGTCAAGCCACATGGTCACCGGGAAGTCGGGGCCGTCCTCCGGGTGGGAGCCGGTGAACCGCCGGTCTGCCCCCGGCGCTCCTGTCGCCAGCATCAGACGCTCCGAGAGCTGCCATGCCGCCAGCCCAGCCACGGCCACCCCGGCGAACCGCAGGAAATTCCGTCGGCCGGCCACGTATCGAGTCCTGAGGCTGATCTTGTGCCGAACGGTGTGCCAGACAAGCAGCGGCAGGAGCATCCAGGCAAGGTTCAGGTGGATGGTGGTCCCGGAGAATCCCATGAAACTGTACGGACCGATGTGGCTCCACGCCAGTCCCAGCCCCAGCACCGTCAGCAGCCCTACCAGCATGAGGGTCGATCCCAGCATCATGCCGGGCGACCTGTTCCAGTTGCTGCGGGTGCGGAAGGAACCGAGGATGGTACGGGACTTCCAGACGAAGAGCACCAGGATGGCGAACCCGGTAATCCGGTGCAGGTGCATTGCCGCGATCCACTCCGGATTGTTGTGAGTCAGCCCCAGGTAACCCGTCACCAGCTCGAAAGTGAACAGCGCTATCAGGGCGATGTTGGCCCAGGGAAAACGCACGGCGCAGCCTCCGCTGCCGGGCTACAGGATTAGTCCTCCGGATAATTCTACCGGCTGATACGGATACCAGGACCTTTTAATTGTTCCCTCTCCCTCTGGGAGAGGGTTAGGGTGAGGGCGTTTTCTCACTCGGCGGCAAGCTGGCGAAATACACGATTTCGACCCTGACCTTCCAAGCCTAAGGACAATTAAAAAGCCCTGACACGGATACGCTCGATATTGACACAAGGATGTACGACCGGCCTGCTGGAACCAGGATGGGTGGAAGTAGTAGCTTGCCTCCGTCTCGCTCTTGAGGCCAGGGCCTATTAATTGTTCCCTCTCCCTCCGGGAGAGGGTTAGGGTGAGGGCGTGCCCCCGTGGCAAACCAGGCGGAAATACTCACGACTCTACCGCCGCTCCCACCTTACTCCCTGCAAGGGTTTCGGAGAATTAAAAGACCCTGCTCTTGAGGCCGACGCGCTGGATCTTATCCATCCGGAGAGTCGGCGGCACAACCTGAATGCGCCAGGAAGCGAAAAGCGCAGGGGCTCAATTCCCCTGCGCTCTCCTTGCTGGACAGGAACTCAATCCGTGGTCACGAGACCTGGTAGGCCCATATCTGGTGAAAGACCTCAGGTTCGCCCTTGGGCATCGGCTGGAACGGATCCGTCACCTGCGCCAGCTTCCATTGCCCCGCTGCTTCCAGCTTGCTGAAATAGTCCTGGTATCCATCGTTCACCATGTCGGTCCTCAGGCTGAAAACGATGTAGCCTCCGGGCTTGGTGACCCGCACCAGTTCGTCGAAGGAATCGATGGGCGCGTGGCCCAGGGTGAAAACACCGATACTGATTACGGCATCGAACTCATCGGTCTCGAAGCCCAGCGTCTCTCCCATTACCATCTGATGGAATGAGCTGTAGACATTCTTTTCCTTGGCGACGTCCAGCATTCCCTGGGAGATGTCCATGGCAGCCATGTTGCTGAATCCTGCAACGGCCAGTCTTTCACCAGCCAGGCCGGTGCCTGCGCCTGCGTCGAGGACATTGGAGTCGGCCGGAACGAGGCTGGCGAGGACCCGCGCGCCGTTATCGGGCGCGTTCCAGGCGAAGTCCTCGTCCAGGTCCCTGTCGTATTCGGCCGCCCACTGGTCGTAGCGCTCCTCCAGTTCCTGGTTGCTGGCGGAGCCATACACCCACTGCACTCGTCGGTGGCTCTCTTCCATTGTCATAGTTTCCTCCATTTCAAATTCCCTCTCCCCGGTCAGGGAGAGGGAATTGCTTTGAAATCATTAGCGATGTGGGTTCCCTGGGGCTACTTGCGACAGACGTACAGACCCCAACCCAGCTCATTGTTTTCAACCGCCTGGGCCGTCCCCAGGTACGCCTCGGTCAGCCACTCGAAGTGCTCGGCATGCTCGCTGGTATCTCCCTTGGGAGTGCGATCGGCGAGACACAGGTAGCTCTGGCGTAGGTGGCTGGAGATGTCAACGGCCTCGAGCAACTCAAAGCCCTGGGCCTTGAGAGCGTCCTGATAGGACTCGAAGCTGAACTCCGTATCGTAGAGCAGCCGGTCATAGACGAACCGCTGGGCCTCGGGGCTGACTTGCTGATTCGGTTTGACCAGATCGTCAAAGACGAAGATGCCGCCTTCCTCCAGGACCCGATACACCTCGCTCAGCACCGTGCGCTTGTCCGGCACATGGTAGATGACAGCCTGGCTCCAGACCCGGCTGAATTGCCCCTCCTGGAAGGGCAACTCGGTGGCGGAGGCCTTTTCGAAGGCCAACCGCTCCCGCAGGCTGGGTTCCTGCCGCTCGCGATCCGCGATGGCATTGTCCACGCGCACCCCGCTCAGATCGATACCAGTGACGTGGCAACCGGCATGCTTGGCCAGCCAGATGGCGGTGGTGCCATTGCCGCATCCCAGGTCCAGGGCCCGAGCATCGGGGCCGATGCGACCCTTCTCGACCATGATGCGGTCGAGATTGGCGCATCCCTTCAGGAAATCAGTTCCCGTCGTGTCGTCGAAGAATCCCCAGTGGACGCTGCCATCCTCGTCCCAAATGGCACGATAGATGGCATCTTCGGCATCATAATATGTCTCTGTTTCCTGTTCAGTGAACCGGCTCGACATGCTTGATGCCCTCCAGGTACTCCACGAATCGGTTGTCCTGGTCGACCAGGATCATCTTGGGCTCCACCTGGGTCTCGGACACCTCAAAGGACATGATGATGAGGCAGTGGCCCTCGGCGGTGAGACGGGCGGCGGCGCCCTGTACGGCAATCTCGCCACGTCCGCGAACGCCGGGGATTACGTAGGTCTCGAACCGGCTGCCGTTGTCGACGTCGCAGACCAGGACCTTCTCGAACTCCCACATGTCGACCTTTTCCATCAGGTTCTCGTCGATGACGATGCTCCCGATGTAGTCGGGGTTGGCCTCGGTCACCCAGGCCCTGTGGATCTTGGAGCGTAGCACTTCACGCATGGTTTCCTCCTTGTTCCTTGTCGTTCCCGAATCCTGATGGCGACTCATCCGAAATTTGTCGCCTTGGTTTATCGCCTAAATTTAAAAAAGTATAAAACTGTTGGAATTTCGTTGCGGTTTTTGTTGACAAATCTTTCAACTCTGGGGCCGGCACCCGGAATGCGCCTTTATTGAGGTACAAAAATGAGCGCAAACTTTCCCGCAGTCGAGCTTTAGGGGTTCGGCGAGGCTGCCGCAGGCAAAACGATGTTCGTTTTCCGGACGGCGAGAGTTGGGGCGAGGCGGGAGGCTGGGTGGGGCCCCGTTCGTTATCGATTGGGGTGGAGAGCTATGGCTCGCAGGGCAAGGGGCAGAGTTGTCGTGTGCTGATCTTGTTCCGGTGCGGCGATACGTTCCGAACCGGAGGCCTCGTAGAGCGGTAATACATCTTTAATTCCATCTTTCAATATTAGGGCCCGGCACCGTGGGAACAGGCAGGTTCTGCGCTCGTCCTCAGGTAGCCAGACATTTCGAAGCTTTGGAACCTGACTCTGACCTGGTTCCTAGCAGTTCGTCGGCAGTCTAGCATCGGCTTCAGAGGTGGTCAACTTCTCAAGGCAGTCTTGATGCCGCATATTTATGACAAATCAGCGCGTTATACAACTTTTTCGTAAATTAGTCCGCAATTATGGTCTGATTATGATAAAAACAAAAATTGATGCGGTTGAGATGCAACAAATTAACAGCCGTTACGGCCATCCAGCCGGAATTGCCATTGCCCAGGACCCTTTAATTGTTCCCTCTCCCTCTGGGAGAGGATTAGGGTGAGGGCGTTTTCTCACTCGGCTCAATTGTTCCCTCTCCCCCTGGGAGAGGGTTAGGGTCAGGGCGTTTCCTCACTCGGCTCAATTGTTCCCTCTCCCTCTGGGAGAGGGTTAGGGTGAGGGCGTTTCTCACTCGGCAGCAACCTAGCGGTGCGAAATCTTTGCATTGATGGGTAGCCTTGGCCGAAACGGTCAGGGCGCCCACAAGGGGGCGACCCTACGGGACTGCCTCTGACTGGTAGGGGCAACCCTTGTGGTTGCCCTGGTTGCCCATCATTTCAAAGCAGTTGGTCTACTGGCGAAATACTCGATTTCGATCATTGAAATTGGGGAGATTGCTTACTTGTCGTACTGCCCGTCGTTCGTATGGTTCCGTTCCGGGTTGCCGCCATTGGCGACCGCAGGGAGCAGGACGTCAGACGCCCAGGGGCATTTCCTGGGTAACGGCCACGGTGTCGGGACCCAGCAGGTCCTCCAGCCGCTCACGCAGAGGGTCGCAGTAACCGGTGCTCACCACGGGCAGTTCCATTATGATTCGCTTGCCCGCCGTGCGAATTTCAAGATTCACCTTGTCGCGCCCCGGGTATTCCAGGATAACGCCGATCACCTCTCTCAGGAGCATCGCGTCGTTTTGCGGATCTTCCGACTCGGTTACCGCCAACTGCACCAGGCAGTTGCTGGGAACGAACGCCGGAGCGCTCTCCGGACCATCGCTCTTGGCGCTATGTCCGTTGCCATTGCCGTTGGTGTTGGCGTGGTCAGCACGGGGAGTCCCATTGCCGGTACCGTTCCTGTACTGGCCATTGCCATTGCCGTTTCTGTACTGGACGTTTCCATTGCCATTCGCTTTCGCGGGAGTGTGCTTGCCGTTCCCGTTGGTTTTGCCATTGGCCGGCAGCGTCGATGGCTGGTCCTGCACAAACTCCTCGGCCTCGTCGCACGATAGCTCCAGTTGCTCACCTCGCAGCCGCACCCTCCCCTGAACGCGGACAGTGCGTCCCGGCTGCCAGATTCCCTCGGTTCGCTGCAGCGCCTCGGGCCAGACGGTTACCTCGACCACACCTCCCAGCAGTTCCAGACCGACGATGATGAATCGCTGTCCATCGCGCCGGGCCCTCTCGGTGACCGTGCTTACGATGCCCAGCACGTGTACCTGCTGGCCCTGCATCTCCCCACTGAGCCGGTCCAGGGACATTACGGTCCCATCGGTGGTGGCGCCCGTAAGCGCCATCAGCGGGTTGTGAGACAGGGCAACGCCGAGATATTCACGTTCCCAGGACGCCTTTTCCTCGGGAGTCGAGTCATTGTTGCCCAGGATAATCCCTGGCTCGTCCATTGCGGACGTACTCGTTGCTGCGCCGTTCGAGCCCGAGCCCCCACCGAAAAGGCTGCTCTGCCCGCTGTTTCGCATCTGGGCCTCGCGCTGTGCCGTGGCCACGATGCGGTCCAGCGCATCGAGAATCGCGCCCCGTTGGCCGATGGAGTCGAAGGCCCCCGCCTTGACCAGGCTCTCCATGGTGCGTCGGTTCAGGTTGGCGGCGCCCGACCTGCGGCAGAAATCGTCGATGGACTGGAACGGCCCATTCTCCTTGCGCTCTTCCACAAGTGGTCTGACCGCACCCTCTCCCACAGTCTTGATGGCGGCGAGCCCGATGCGCAGTCCCTGGGTGCCCTCATCATCCTGGTCGATGGTGAAGAACTCGCCGGAGCGGTTCACGTCCGGCAACCACACCGGTATACCCAAGCGGAAGCACTCGTTGATGGAGCTGATGGTCTTGTCGGTGTTGTCGAGACGCGCGTTCAGCACCGCCGCCATATATTCCACCGGATAGTGGGCCTTGAAATAGCCCGTCCAGTAGGAAATCAGTGCGTAGCTGACGCTGTGAGCCTTGTTGAAGGCATACCCGGCAAAGGGCTCGATCAGGTCGAATATCTCCACCGCCAGAGGCTCGTCAAAGCCCTTCCCCGTTGCTCCGGCAACAAAGTTGTCGCGTTCTTGGGCCATCAGCGATGCGATCTTCTTGCCCATCGCCTTGCGAACGATATCAGCGGCGCCCAGGGTGTATCCGGCGAACTGCTGCAGAATCAGCAGCACCTGGTCCTGGTAGACGATGATGCCGTACGTCTCGTCCAGCAGTTCCTTGAGACTGGGATGGGGATAGGTGACAGCCGCCCGACCATGCTTGGCATCGATGAACCGGTCGATGTTTTCCATTGGTCCCGGACGGTAAAGTGCGATCATGGCGGCGATGTCGCCGATATTCGACGGCTTGAGCTTCTCGATGTAGCGCTGCATCCCGGCGCTTTCCAGCTGGAACACGTCGGTCGTGTTCCCAGAGGACAACAGCTCGTACGTTTTGGCATCGTCCAGTGGCAGGGTCTGCAGGTCGATTTCGACATCACGGCTCTCACGCACCACCTTGACCACCTGGTCAAGGATCGTGAGGCTGGTGAGGCCGAGAAAGTCCATCTTGAGCAGCCCGAGGTGGGCTACCGGGTCCATGCTGAACTGGGTCATCAGCACGGGGCTGGACTCGTCGCCCTTGACCGGACGCTGCAGCGGAACCGTCTCGGTCAGAGGCTCATCGGCGATGAGAACGCCAGCGGCATGAGTGCCCACGTTGCGGACAATCCCTTCCAGGTCCCGCGAACGGTCCACCAGTTCCCTGACTGCCTCATTGTTGTCGTACGATGACTGTAGCTCTGCGCTGACTTTCAGGGCGTCATCGAGGTTCTGGGCCCTCTGCGGCAGCATCTGTGTGATGCGGTCGACGTCGCCGTAGCTCATACCCAGGGCCCGGCCCACGTCCCGCAGGGCCGCCCTGGCGCCCAGGGTGCCGAAAGTGATGATCTGGGCCACGTGATCATTGCCATACTTGTCGATGACGTAGTGCAGCACCTCGTCCCGCCGGTCATCCTGGAAGTCCATGTCGATATCCGGCATTTCCTTGCGCTCCATGTTGAGGAAACGCTCAAAGACGAGCCGGTACTCCAGCGGGTCGACATCGGTGATGCCCAGGCAGTAGAGAACGACACTGGCGGCGGCACTGCCCCGCACCCCGAACAGGATGTTGCGTTCGCGGACGAACTTGATGATGTCCCAAACCACCAGGAAGTAATTGGCGAACCTGGTGTAACGAATGACCTCCAGCTCGTAGCGGAGGCGCTCGATCGCCTCGGGAGAGGCGTTGGGATAGCGGCGCCGGAAACCTTCCTCGCAGACCTGCGCCAGGTAGTCGTCGGCGTCCATTCCGCCCGGGGTCTCGTAGCGGGGCAGGTGCGTCTGGCCGAACTCCAGCGAGACGTCGCACATATCAGTGATCACGCCCGTGTTGGCCATCGCCTCGCCGCGGATACTGGCAGGCAGATCCGCGAACAGGTCCTCCATTTCCTGCGGGCTCTTGATGTAGTAGGAATTGTCCTCCATCAGCAGCCGTTTTTCGTCACGGATGTTGGTGTTGGTCTGAATGCAGATGTATATATCCTGCAGGTTGGCCTGGTGCTGATGGACGTAGTGAGAATCGTTGGTTGCCACCAGCGGCAGCCTGATTTCCTCGGCCATCCGGAGCAAGCCCTCATTGATCTGGTCGAGGTTTTCCACATTGCGGTGGCGTTGCAGTTCGAGGAAATACCCGTCTCCGAACAGCTCGCGGTACCAGCCTGCGGCCTTGACGGCGCCGTCGTAGTTGCCGTCGGCCAGCAACCGGGGGACCTCGGCCGACGGGCACCCGGACAGACACACCAGTCCTTGGCCGTACTCCTCCAGCAATCCCTTGTCAATGCGGGGACGGTTGTAGAACCCCTCGACGTGGGCCTTGGTAACAAGCTGCATCAGGTTGCGGTAGCCGGCGTTGTCACGGGCCAGCAGCACCAGGTGCGCGGGGCTACGTTCTGATGGATTCTTTTCGTGCCTGCTGTTGTGGGCTACGTATACCTCGCACCCGATAATCGGCTTGATCCCGGCGTCGCGGCAGGCGGAGTAAAAGTCGACCACTCCGTAGAAAGTGCCGTGGTCGGTTATGGCCAGCGCGCCCATATCCAGTTCGCCGGTGCGTGCCACTAGATCAGGGATGCGGCTGATGCCGTCGAGCATGCTGTATTCGGTGTGCGTATGAAGGTGGGTGAATGCCAAGGAGATGAGTCCTCCAGTTCAAGTACCATCCCACTGCAAAGGGTGCATCGAAACATGCGGTGGGTCGCGTGGCGTCCAGGGACCGGGAGTGGGGAATCCCCAGCATACTCAAGTCTAGCGCAGGCAGGTTTGCGGGAAAACCAGTCCGGGTGCGAGCGGGGGGAAATGGGACACTGAGGCCCTGTCCACCCAACGGCCCTTCAACCACCACATATTGGGCAGAGCCCCAATACACGCCACAATATGACATAATTTTCAGGGCTATGGCAAGGGGAATTAAGGCCGATTTTGTGAACAAAAAAGCCGGAGGCCGGCCCAGCTATTCCTGCGGTTCCGGCCCCCGGCTATTTGCCGGTAAATTCTCTTTGGTCGTTGGTTGGGCGGCTGTCGGGACAGCCGACGAAATACCGGCTACTCGTCCTCCAAAGACTCCAACTTGGCCGACATGATGGCGGTGGCAGGGACCGTATCCTGGCGGTTGATCAGCCGGGTATCGCCCCAGGTTGCCGTCTCCACGTAGTTCTTGAAATCCTTGGTTTCGCCGCAAACCCGGCAGACGCCGGGGCTGGTGGGACCATCTGCCGCCTGGATCAGCCAGTGGTGCTGGCAGCCCAGTACGACCTCGGGAACTTCTTGAACGGCTACTATCTCCGCTTGCTGTACCATCTCACTCTCTCGTCATCTCAGATCGTTTCTCTTATTTACGAAATTCTACCATGGTTTTGCCGTATTCGTCAATACTTTGCTGAAACTAGTTGTCAATAAGCAATCTATATGACAGAAAACGGTCATAATTGCCCAGTTGGCTTCGAATTTCCGCTCTCGGCTATCCGGAACGTTACGCTCCCCGATTTTCGTTGACTTTTTGCTGTGAAAACTGATTAAATCGTTTGTTAATATCAACTCTCTAGTGGCTCCTCTATCGACACTGAATTGAAGGGGGTGAGTGATGGGCAGGAGGCAACTCAAGGAACTGGAGCGTTCCTACGGTTTCGACGAAGTGGCTATCGTTCCAGGTCAGGTTACTATCAATCCGGAACTGACCTCCACCAAGATGACCATCGGCGACCTCGAGTTCGAGATTCCCATCATGGCGTCCGCCATGGACGGCGCCGTTTCACCCCGTTTCGCCTCTCGCATGCACGAACTGGGCGGGCTGGCCGTTCTCAATGGCGAGGGCCTGTACTCTCGATACGATGATCCCTACAGCGTGCTGGAGGACATCATTGCCACGCCCCAGGCCGAAGTCACCGAATTCCTGCAGCAGGTCTACTCCGAGCCGGTCAAGGAACGTCTGATTGCCCAGCAGGTGCAGGAAATCAAGAACTCCGGCGCTGTGTGCGCCATATCCTTTACGCCCCAGAGCACCAAGCGGATGTCTCCCATTGCCGTGGAGGCCGGGGCCGACATGGTTGTCGTGCAGTCGACCGTAACCACGGCGAGGCACATGTCCAACAGCTACCGCGGCCTCATTTTTTCCGAACTGATCGAGTCGCTCAATGTACCGGTGATGGTCGGCAACTGCGTGACCTACGACGTCGCCACAGAGCTGATGGAAACCGGCATCGATGGAATCCTCATCGGCGTGGGCCCGGGCGCAGCCTGCACTACTCGCGAGGTAGTTGGTGTTGGTGTTCCCCAGGTGTCCGCCACCCTGGAGTGCGCCGCCGCCCGTGAGGATTACTACCGGAAGACCGGACGGTACGTTTCCGTCATAACGGACGGCGGAATCCGCACCGGCGGGGACATCTGCAAGTCCATCGTCAGCGGCGCCGACGGCGTGATGCTGGGCACCCCATTCGCCCAGGCAGAGGAGGCCCCGGGACGCGGCTACAACTGGGGCATGGCCAACCCACACCCCGAGCTGCCGCGCGGCACCAGGGTTAAGGTCGGCACCAAGGGCTCACTCAGCCAGATCCTGTACGGCCCCACGTCGGTAACCGACGGCACCCAGAATTTTGTCGGGGCCCTACGCGTCGGCATGGGGATGTGCGGCGCATACAACGTCCGGGACCTGCACCAGGCCGAGATGATCGTCGCGCCGTCCATCAAGACCGAGGGCAAGTTCTTCCAGCTCGGCGGCTAGGTAGGTTCGGCACAACATGTCCCCAGAGTTCTACGCGATCATTGGTGTAGGCGTATCGACAATCGGTCTTCTATCTGGACTGATGATATTCCTATTTAATGTCCTTTACAGAAGACTGGATAAGCTTGAAATCCGTATCGACCGGCTGGAAGACCGTATCGACCGGCTGGAAGACCGTATCGACCGGCTGGAAGACAAGATTGACCGGATTCAAGAGCAAATCATGGCAGTGGAAAGGCGCCTCGCGGAGCTCGAACAGCGAGTGTCCAAACTGGAGTGGACTCTGGATGCCGCACTGTACGGCAAGCCGGTCCGGATCCCACCAGAAAGCGAAAACGGCGAAACGGGTTAAGGAGATAACCAAATGACTACCGCAGAGCGAACGGTTGAAATCCTCGTCCCCGTCGCCGAGGACGTACCCGAGGAGCAGGGCCTCAGCACATCCCTTTCCGGCCTGGAGGGCAAGGTCGTCGGGCTGCTGGAGAACCGCAAGTACCATGCCGACACGTTCATGCAGGAACTGGAACAGACTCTGATCAACGGCTACGGCGTCAAGAAGGTCATCTACAACCGCAAGTCCACCTACAGCGCGCCCCATCCCGACGACAAGCTGGAGGCGCTGCTTCGGGAGTGCGACGCCATCATCCATGCCATCGCCGATTGAGGCAGCTGCACAGCGTGGGGTCTCCACGACACAGTGATAACCGAGTCCGCAGGCGTACCCTCGGTCAGCGTCATCACCAGCAGCTTCACCCGCGCGGCCAACCTGCGAGCCGCATCCCTCGGTATGCCCGGCGCCCGCATCGTCGTCCTGCCCAGCCCGCTGGCCAGCCGCCCGGCGGAGGACGTCCAGCAGATGGCCCACGAATACGCCCCCGAAATCGTCGGCCTGCTGACGGGGGGCTGAGAGAGTCCACCCCTATCAATAACGGTGGTTTAAGCGCAGAGTCATCCCCTCGTCTCTGCGCTTTCTTTGATTCAGCCCAGTGGAGTAATTGGTTGTGCTCAAAGGATTTGAAATTCAGCCCAATTTCTCCCTCGACGACGGTACCGGGCTCCGGGTGGTACGCGCCAAATTCCTGGATGAGCAGAAGTTCGACTGGGATCTGTTCGAAGGCTTTGACAGACTGAGGGTGCTGACCTATTCCGCTAGTGTCAACACTATAGTGAGGATGCTCGACCAATACGCCTTTGATTCATTCGAGTGCGTGTTTGGCTGTGAAAGCACTTTGAGGGACGTCAAGACTATCCTGGCCTTCCAGAAAGTGGTGGTAGGCGACACTCGTGCCGCCATAATGGGTCTCGCCGACGATCGCCATCTCAGGATTTTGGAAAGAGTCCATTCCGGACAGGCCCATTTCCGAGTACTCCGGAAGTCCATTGCCCACGCCAAGCTATACCTGCTCTCAGGTCCTGGATACCGCACGCGGGTGGTTATGGGTTCCGCCAACCTGTCGGAGCAGGCGTTTTCGGGCAGGCAGCAGGAAACGCTGGTCATCTTTGACGATGATCAGGCTGCGTGGGACCACTATAACCGTATGTATGACTCCATAAGAGACGACGCCTCAGACGAAATCGCAATACCAGAGGAGCAGGTAACAAAGGCGGAAATCGAAATCTCCGAAACCCCTGTCCTGTCGGAAATCTCTGGCACCCTGGTCATCGAGCCACAGACACCGGAGGAAAACCATGTAACAGCCCCGGTCCAGGTTGAGCGCATCGAGAAAGTGGCGGCTGTGCTGGCTCCGCGCATCTCTGGAGCGGTCCCGCTAGTGCGCAGCGGGCGACAGACCATTTCACCTGAGATCAAGCGTCAAATCAGCAGAATCAGGCTGGTCAAAACGGCCGAGGAGGCAGACAGCCGTTTCTTCTCCATAGATCGTGTTACCCGTTCGGCAATCCTTTCCGGGGAACGTTTTGGCCTGGATTGGGATGATGATCTGGTGAAAAGGGACGCCGAGCTGATTCTAGGGTATTTCGGCAACTTCGAGGAGGCCTTTGAGGGGAATGTCCCGGCGCTGCAACGTGACTACTTCACCCTTATGTCGTGGCTCTACTTTTCCCCATTCCTTTGCGATATGCGTTCTCTGGCAATGCTGCAGGACAGCGACGTGATTCGCTATCCGTCATTTGCCATCGTTTTTGGGAAATCCAACTGTGGCAAGACCAGTCTGGTAGATACCCTTATGACCTCCATGTTCGGCCTTGCCCACACGGTAGATAAGGGGAGCTTTACCAAGGCCCAGTTAAAGGGACTGCAATTCGGATACAAGCGATTCCCGGTCGTCTTCGACGACATAGGGCGCAGAGCGTTTACCACCCATGGCAGGGACATGATCAAGGACGAGTTGCAGCCAGAAGTCCCGGAGTACCCCGGGTTTATCCTGTCAATGAACGCTGAGCCACAGTCTTTCCCTGATGAGGTAGTCAAACGGAGCCTCATGATTTACACGACGACGGCTCTCCCTGCTCATGAGGAGGCGCTGCGCCAACGATTGCAGGGGCGAATTCAGGAGATGCGCAGAGGATTGACAGGGCATCTTTACCGCAGATATCTGATAACAGTTATGAATCGCCTGGACGAGGAGCATCTGCCCGAAGACTGGTTGGCTCTTTCGTCGGATGTCATCAGCACAATTCTGGCAGAAAACTCCACCCCTCTTCCTGACTGGTCTCAGGGCCTCACTTGGCTGGGATATGCTGAAAAAAGGTACGACCGAGTAAAAGCCCGCCTCATAAACCTCTTTCGGCCTGCGGCATTCGCTAAATCCGAGGGAGCAACCGCTACTGGCTGGACCGTCGACGGAGGCTCCATAATCGTGTGGGAACCACGGGACGCTTTTGGTCGCACGGGATTTAGCTGGGATGACGTACCGTCCACGCTCGTCGACCAGGACGCCAGTGGTACAGGCAGGACAGTACTCGATAGGACAAAGCTGGAGGAATTCATCAAGACTCCCCTAAGGCCTACCGGCACCTGGTGGAAACGTCATTTCGGGATGCTATAGGGTTTTATACCCACTGCCCATCTCTAGTCCGGAGCTGCCCGGTTCTGCCTGCGGGGTTTGCCCATATTACCGTCTCCACTTTGCCGACGTAGCGCACAAGAATTACGTACCATGACTGGATTCGTGGTTCGCAGATTTCTTAAAGTTGGGGCATGAATTACCTGACACAGATCAAGAAGTAGAGGCCGTATGAAAAGAGCGGGGAGTGCGGTATGGGTTGTGGCGACGTTCACACTGCTTCTGTTGTCCGCCGCCTGTGAGCTTTTGGACCAGACCCCGCCGCCCAACATTCCGGCCACGGTGGTGGCGGAGGGCGCCACGGTGGTGGCGGAGGGCGCCACGGTGGCTGCGCAGGGAGCGACGGTGGCCGCGAAGGCTGCCGATGAGGCCAGGGAGGCGGTCTCCACCGTCGTCGCTCTCGCCACGCCTGAGCCCACCAGCACTCGTGCGGCCCCTACGCCGGAGCCCACTCAGACACCGCCGCCCACGCCCACTGCGCCGCCAACCCCAACTCCTCCCCTCGTTCCCGGGGAAGACCACGGCGTGATGATGGTTACCTCCATGGGCCGCGAGGTGGACGTCACCGTCACCGGCTTCCCCGACAACGCTATGCGATCCGAGCAACTGGCACTGGCCATCAACAAGGCAGAGGAACTGCTGGGCATCGCATTGCCCGCCCCGACTGTTACGCTGCAACTGGTAAACGGTGTTTCCGGAGGTTTCTGCGGGAACAACCAGCCAAGCTACGCCCCGGCTGTCGACGGCGGACCCCACATAATTGACGGTTCAGTCATTTCCGTAACGATTGACGAAGACTGTGACGACGTATTCGCCACCATCGCCCACGAGGTGGCTCACACCTGGTTCCACGGAAGCGCGGAATCATCGAAATGGATCGACGAAGGGCTGGCCAACGCCATCGAAAGGCAAGTGGTGGCGGCTGTCCAGCCGGAACCGGATGAGGTCGTCTATCCTCCAGTATCCTACTGCAGGGACTACGCCAACATCAGCGAACTGGAGCAGGCCAACCCGGACATATCGAACGTGGGGGCGTGGTCAGGATTCAGTTGCCATTACTCACTGGGCGACGGGCTATTCGGCGAGTTACAGGAACACTACGGCACCAACGGGTTCAACCAGCGAATCGTCGATCTTGGCAGACAGGCGTCCAACGAGACAGACCGGCAGGTCACCATAGACGACGTCCGGACTGCCCTCGGCGGGGATGCCACCACACTGGCAATCATAGACCGGTGGTATGCTGGCCAGCCCGAAATGCTGAGGTACCGGCACCTCGACGCCGTCGAATGGACTTTCCCGCCCACCATCGACGGCCAATACCTCCACTTTGCCGGCCGCACGACCCAACCCGGGGTGGTGGGTGAGTTCCTCCTAGAGGATCACGCGTACTGCTCGCAGTTTTCGCTGTTAGACGACGCAGCAGGTCAGCAATGGGTGACCAGCATCGGCGATCCATTGATCGCCGGCTGGATTCACGCAGAGCTTCCTGCCATAGTGGCGATCAACGACCTCATCAATCCGGAGACCGGCGAATTCAGCGTCACGGCCCGGATCAACGATCCCTTTGTTGCATCTCTTTCCGAGCTGTCGCTACTGGTCAATGGCCGGTCTATGGCAGGCCAGGATGACCTCTGCGAGGAGAGCGTCCGATACTCCCAGGCATCGATAGAGTCCGGCAGCATACCGGGTCATTTCAAAGCGCACAGCCACTATCACGCCGACGCCATCGAGTGGATCAGCCCGCCGACCGTAGTTGGCAACTCAATGACGTTCAGTGGCCGGGCTCAACCCGGCGCCGTTTCTCTCGAGTGGCAGGACGGCTACTGCAGCCAGCTAAGCATCTACGAACGGGACGCATGGGGTTACCATTTCATCGATTCATTGGACCCGAAAGCACCACTCGGACAGTTTTGGGGCAATTCCCCCACCGGCGAGATTAGATCCTACCGAACGGGAGTCGATGGATCCTTTGCGGCCACGGCCATGTTGGCGCAGGGTGTCCTTGATCCCTACGACAACCCAATTCTTATGGTAACGGCATCCGCTCCGGTTGACAGCGCGACCCAGCAGTGCGTGGAGTCCGAGGTGCTTTCAGCAGTGGACATTCAGCGGAACTGACCACCCACCCCGGTCAATACCTGGCCCGCGCCCAAACGCTGCAATCAAGGCGGACATCCGCGGCATACTGCGCCGAGTTCCCTTCCTGAAGGCCAGCGAATTGATCTGACAGAAACCGAAGTGCTGCAGGATGTGGGATATCTAGCGTGTTACGAAAGCAGGAGGGAATCGTAGCTGAAGCCGGCGTAGCTAAGTGGCAGAGCAGAGCAGAGGATTTGTGATTTGTGCATGCCGAAATCCGAGGTGTTCAGGAGACCAGTTTCGTAGCTGAAAACCTCGCGGCAGCGCCTGTAGAAACCGTAGGGGATACCCCGACTAGGATTGCGAATTTTCACTCCCCACAAGCCATTGACGATCTGCCCATTAGCCTCGGAGTCCTTGGTTCGAGTCCATCCAGGCCTACCAATATTGACGTTAGGCAGAACCGCGCCGTCAAGGGCCACCTTCTCGGTGGCCCCTCCGGGTACCAGGCTATCCTCTGGCATGGGGATGGTGATTCCGATTCCTCAAAAGACAACAAATCCTCGGTAGCTATACCGAGGGTGATGTTGACGTTGTTGCCGCCGTCGATGACGACCTGATCAACGAGCAACCGCAGTACGTCGCGGCGCTTCTCGTCGGGCAGTGCATCCAGGCTCTGGCCGAACCTCCGTGACCACTGAACCAGGTTCGCCATGGCCAGGTCCTTCTCGGATGCCATCGACTGCCTGGCGCGAAGGTCATGCAGGCCGGCGCGCGCGGCCTCCAGCCGTTCGGTGATGAACCTTCGTTGCTGGTCCAGTTGTTCCTCGGTGATCTTGCCCGACACATACAGCCGGATGGCCCGCTCCTCCTCCGTCTGGATCTTGCGCAGGTCGCGCTCCGCCCCGGCGATCCGTTCCGCCACGCCGCCGTCAACCTCCGCGTCCATGGACTCGATGCCCGCCGCAATGAGCTGGGGGTTCTGGACCATGTTCCTGACCTGGCTCCACACCAGGCCCTCCAACCGTTCGGCGCGGATGGACGCCGGCCTGCGGCAGCCGAGCCGGTCGTTGAGCATGCCGTAGCACTGGTAGTGCCGCTGTGGGGTTATCCTTTCCCTGCTGACGGACTTCCCGTCCCGGTTCGAGTAGGTGCGGTATGAGGACCGGCAGGCGAACAGCCGGCCGCACTCGGAGCAACTCACCATGTGTTGCAGCAGGTAGAAGGCCTTGGTGTTGCGTTTGGAGCGCTGCTTGCGCTGCTTCTTCAGGGTCTGGGCCAGGTCCCATGTCTCCTCGTCCACCAAGGGCGGGAATGGGATCTCGATCCACTCGTCCCTGGGCCTGGGGTAGACCATCTCACCGCCTTCCGTTACCACCCAGCGGGCCCGGCCGTAGTGCCAGGTTCCCTTGTAGACCTCCCGGCGAAGCATGGCGCTGACGTATGCCTTGTGCCAGCGGGAGCCGGGGTTTCTGAGGGGGGCGTCGTCGCCGGTCAGCCGCCGGATGATTTCCAGTGCGGAGGCGCCCTCGTGGACGTACATGTGGAAAATGCGGCGGACGACCTCGGCCTCGGGCTCGTATATCTCCGGTCTGCCGTCGTCGCCGGTGCGGTAGCCGTAGGGGGGAGCTCCGGCGGGCATCCGGCCCTGCTTGGCCGAGCCGCGCTTGCCCATGGTGGAGCGCTCCCGGAAGTTGTCCAGCTCCAGCTTGCCGATGGCGGCCATCAGGCCGAAGGTCTTCATGTCGATGGCGTCCATGACGGCTTCCAGCCGGATCTGGTGGGCCTCGATGACCTCCATCAGGGCTGCGGCGGGGAACATGCCCCGGCTGAGGCGGTCCGACTTCCAACAGACGATGGTGTCGAACCGCTCCCGCTTGGCGTCCTCCAGCATACGCAGGAATTCGGGGCGCTTCTTGGACCAGCCCCGGCCCACCTCCTGGTAGCGGGCGGTGATCGTCAGTCCCTGGCGCTGGCAGTAGGCTTCCATGTCGCCGATCTGCTCGGAGATGGAGGTCTTGTCGTCCTCGGCCTGGCTCTTGTCCGAAACGCGGGCGTAGATGGCCGCCCGCTGGCTGGTGGTCCGGTTCTGCGCCTTGGCCCTGGTTCTAGCCATGATAGCCTCCTTTCACTCATGCTTCCCAAAATCAAAAAGACCCGCCTCCTGCCGGGAGCGGGCCTGCGGGTAGTACAATGCCACCGCATCACCTGCTTCATTCAGGTGGCGCCGGGCCCGGGGTGTTTGCTGCACCGCCGGGCCAACCGTTGTTCGAGATGATACCAACCGCGGGACGGCGGAGTCAAAGCGCTCCTCGTAGAAAAATGGGCGACTCCCAGACTGCATAGGGATGAACGCGAGCCGATGTGGAATACGTTCCTGATTATCATTGCCGTCGGCGCCCTGCTGCTGGCCTGCAATCAGGCCCCCGCTCCAACGGCGACCCAGGGACCGACGCCGACCAAGCCGGTGTCGGGTTACAGCATGAGCCAGATCGTCCGTTGGGAAGCCGCTCTGTGGGACGGTGGATTCCAGGTTCCGGGGGTCACCGTGTATGGGTTGGACGAAAGGGCGGGTCGCATCAAGATCAACTTGGCTCCCAGGCGCGGCGCACTGGAGAAATTGGAGGACCGGCTTTCCGCCCTCGACGTGCCGAGGGACGCATTCGCCGTGAACGTGGGATGTTCGGCGGCTTCCCAGCGGGGAGGCTACCTCACTGAGGTGGTGGACGGGGCATTCCGTGACGCCGTCGCCTTCTCGGTCGAGACGGCGTCCCGCGTGTCCTATGGCGAGACGCTGCCGCTGAAGTTGTCGCTCCGGAACCGGGGCGATGAAACGCTGCATTTCTACCGAGGGGGCCGTCCATCCCATGACTTCGTGGTCTCGTCATCCGGGGACACCGAGGTATGGCACTGGTTGTGCGCCAAGTTCATTGCATTGCCGCTGGACCGGGAGACCCTGGAACCCGGGGAGTCGCTGGAACTGTCCGGCGAGTGGGAGCAGGTGGACAACCGGGGGAATCCGGTTCCTGCGGGGGAGTACCTGGTGAGGGGGGTGTTGTTCTTGGAACCGCCCGAAAGGCTGGTGACTGCCGCACTCAAGGTGGAAGTGCTCCCCGGCCCGGACACCCGCTGACTCCCGGGATTTGGCTGCGGGTTTCACCATTTTCTTCCGGCCATGGGCATTGAACGAGCGTCATTTCTCCCCGGCGCCGTCATTGTACGGCGCGCAGTCCGCACCGCCCTCGCCTATGGTGGCCTGTCCTCCGGTGGCGGCGTGTTCCAGCAGGATAGAGAACAGTCGGCGCAGCCGGTCCCTGGAGTCGGGGCCGGGCTTGAAGTCGATGGTGACCGCGCCGAACTCGGGGCCGATCCCGCCATTGTTCTCTGGCGTCGCAGGATTCCTGGATTCTTTCAAGATGCGCCGCTCTTGCTGGAATCGCGTCCGTCTTGATGGTGACCGCTGGCCTGCCTGACGAACGCCTGGCATATGGGAAGTGTGGGCGAACGGGCAGTGGGGCGTTATCCCTTGAAAGGGATTTCATCCATGAAATTTTCATGTGTGAAAGGTTGGCACGGCTGGACGGGGCGAGAGGAGGGGGCGGCCAAAAGGCAGGGGGCGAAGTTGGAGGGGACGCGGGTGGCGCAGGTTCGGCAGGGCCGGGACCGGCGGGACTGGTGAGTCTATTCGCGGGTCCGCGCCTTGGCGGTGGGGAGCAGGTGGCCCAGGCCCATCCCGTCGGCCAGTTCCTGGAGCGCCAGGAGGTGCTGCATGTTGGGCAGGACTCCCTGCTTGCGCCAGCGCCACAGGTTGAGGACGCTGGTGCCCAGGAGCCGGGCGATCTCGGCCCAGGGCAGGGCAGAGGCCTCTTTGAAGGCCTCCAGTCCCTGGGCGAAGTCGCCGGTGAGGAAATAGACGGTGTTCCGGCGCCGGACGCGCTTTCTTGACACGGCATCACTCCTGCGTAGGGGGAACCGGAAAGGTCTCGCTTATGAGGATCTGCAGGCCGCCGGGTATGAGGGTCGCCAGCAGGACCAGGCAGTGGTAGGCGCCGCCGCAGGGCTCGGTGCCGTTCTGCCAGCGCAGGACCTGCTTGAGTTCCACGCCCAGCACCCAGGCTAACTCCTCCCAGGTCAGGCCGCTGGCCTCCTTGAGGCGCACGAGGCGCTGCCGAAAGTCGGCGGGCAGTTCCCCGCTGAGCCAGGGGGCAGGGCGTCCGTGGATCATCGGGTCGCCCGAATAGGCGGGCAGTCGGGGTGTGTTAAGCGTCGTCGCCATCTTGCAGCAACTCGAAGAGCTCGTCGAAGTCCGGTACGCCCAGGGCCTTCTGGATTCTGCGCCGGATGCGCCCGGAGGGGGCGCGTTCCTCGCTGATCAGGTTGGACAGGTAGCCGGGGCTCATGCCCACCTGGCGGGCCAGCCAGTTCTGGGAACGGTCCAGGGATTCCAGGCGTTGCCAGAGGGCCGTGGTCTTGAGACGGACCGTGGTGCGTTCTCGGGGTTTCATCGCCTGCCGGTAGCCTCCTGAAGCCTAACGTCGTATCCTAAGTACAGCTTATGGTATAGTTTAGTTTTGAGATAGTGGCGCTGTCAAGAACTAATGTGCTATTATCCTGAGCGCCAATTATCCCCGCCCGTGAGCGCCGGCCAGGAGGGCTGCCGCCGATGACCCAAGACCCGCGCTACCCCTGGAGGAACATCGGCGCCCGCATCAAGGACGCCAGGCTCAAGGCCGGCCTCACCCAGAGGCAGGTGGCCGAACTGGTTGGGGTGAGCGATCACGCCGTCTGGTCCTGGGAGGCGGGGAAGATGAAGCCTACCCCGGAGCACCTGCTGGAGCTGGCCTACCGCTGCGAGACCAGCACCGACTGGCTGCTGGGCCGGAACGTGGTGGAGGCGGAGATATTGAGGGAGGCCGACGTCTCCTTCCGGAACGCCATCGGGGGCCTGCCCATGGAGGACCTGGAAACCATCATGAACTTCATCCGCTTCGTGCGCGAGCAACGGCGGAGGAAGGAACGGGACGGAAGATGAACAAGGCGCAACGCAAGGCCGTGGAGCTGCGGCGAAAGCTGGGACTGCGGGGACGGGTTGACGCGGAGGAGGTGGCCCATAGTCTGGGACTGGAGGTGATGCTCTTGCCGATGCGGGTGCAGGAGGAGATGCTGATGGATACCTACATCGGCGTGGCCGACCGGCTGGACTCCCGCTGGCGGCGCTGGGTGATCGCCCACGCCATCGGCCACAAGCTGCTGCACCCCGGCAATCACCTCCGAACCCGCATACACACCAATCTGGGAGACCCGTACGAGCGGGGAGCGGAGAACTTTGCCCTGGCCCTGCTGGTGGACGCCCAGGAGGCCAGGGAGGAGGGGTTGAGGGTTCTCTGGGAGGTGGCGGAGCACTTCGGGGTGCCGCAGGAACTGGTGGTGTTTCAGCCGCCCCTGGTCATGGAGTGACCCAGTTTACGGTGAAAGGAGGATGACAGAAAGTGCGATACCCGAATATACGCGTTCAGATCCACGAGGAGCGCCCGTCCGGTTACGATGAGGAAGACGTCGGGACCCACAGTGTCAAGAACTCCGACGCCACCCGCATACTGGAACGGGTGCAAAACGCCCTCCGGGAGGGCGGTGTCAGCGACAAGGAGATAGAGGCGTACACCAGGGAGGCCACCAGGCGCTGCTACAACCACCTTCTGTTCACGACGATGACCTGGGTGAGTATGGACTGGTACGCCCCCGATTACGACACTGGCGAGATATAAGGGGCTCGCGCCATCAACCCGCATTACTTACCAGCTATCGGTCGAACAGTGGTGGTCTACCAGCTAAAACAATAGCGTGATCGAACGCACAATGTAGACGGCCGTTGTTCCCCGTCATTAGACTGTTCGCATCCTAACTTACTCGGGTTATATGCACATACGGCTACTAATGGCGATGGCGGTGGTGATAGCCATGCTCGCGGCGGCGCTGTTTTCCTCAACATTGGACACAAGTACAAACGCTGGTGCCGAGCTTGACGATATGGCAACCATCGCCGATGAGATGGGTATAACGTTGCAGGAGGCCGTAAAGGGGTATGGTTGGAACGACGACTTCGCTAGGATGGTGTCCGAGATCAGGGCATCGAGCCCCGAGGAGCTAGCGACGGCAGAGATAACGGGCGATGACTCGGCCTCGGTGTACTTCGCAGGCGAAATATCGGCCTGGGCCCAAGCCCTGGTGGACGCCTTTAAGGGCGACTTCCCAAGCGTAAAGGTTGCCACGCAGGAAAACAAGGGTTTCACCGAGCAGGAGATCGAGGCTGCTACTGTGGGAGCGCATTACGCGGTCTTCAGGACGGCGGGGGTGCTGGGTGCTACTTCTTCCTTTGATCACAGTGCCATGCGAATCGATATTATCGTCCAGACGGGAGGCGCGCCTACGGATCCCACAGGAGACAGCCTGAGGCGCGTTGCAGAAGGAGGCGCCAGGGACGCGACTCGTCCGGACCTTCTCGACTTGGTGTCCGTTTCCGTGACCTTGGTGACGCATCCTGTGTCTTTTGTCGATAGCGGCTCGAAGCATACGGGAGGGGAAATGTGGGGGAATCATGTCGAATTTTACCCAACCGCAGAAAAATCCCCGTCATTCCCGCGAAAGCGGGAATCGGGAGGCCAATGATACTGGCAAATATGCTGGCGTCTAGCAATGTGGATTCCCGCTTTCGCGGGAATGACGGGCTATAGAAAGTCCAGCATTTTAGAAGCCATCACCCGGTACAGGCAATGTCTGCTTTAACGATGTGTGGGTAAAGTCGGATATAATTCCCTTAAATCCTTCCGCAGGGGTCTGGAAATGGGCGAACAGAGGTCCGGCATATCAGAATTGATTTCCTGCGCTCGCTGGCGGGAGGCGGTCACCTACCGCGATACCTGGCCTCATGAATACGTCCTCACCGAGAAGGACAACCAGCGAGAACTGCTGGACGCTATCTGTGCCCGCTTTCGCGCTGGTGAAGGCGTAGCCTGCCGTTTCTTTAACATGAACAATACCTACCTGTTCATCGGCGACCACAAGTACAGGCTTATGACCAACTACAACTACATCGACCCGTACAACGATGAAGGAGACTACGTCATCAACCGTGCTCGCCTCTACCGAGACCGCCGTGATTTCGTTATCCAGCCAGGGGATTCGGGCAAGCCGGAGGACTACCCGGTGAGCCCGGCAAATAGTGGTTGAGGAGGATTATCCATGCCCGACAACGACACCCTGCTGGCCTACCTGGTTTCCAGCTTCCCCGGCAATACTGAGAACATCGCTACGGAAGCACTCCGTCACATTTTCGATCACTCGGACGCCTCCGTGGAGGCGTTGAATGACGTAGTCCAATCTGGTGCCAAGGGCGTGGCCCCGGTTGCCAACGTGAAATCCCAGGTAATTCAGGCGGATAGAACAAGACCTGACCTGGTCGGTTTCGACGAGAACAGCAAAGAACGGGTGCTCATCGAAGTGAAGTTCTGGGCTGGGCTCACTCCCGCCCAGCCCAATGCGTACCTAAACCGGCTACCCAGTGATGGCCCCGCCGTTGTCGTGTTCCTGGCTCCGGAGGATAGAATTCAGTCGTTGTGGCCCCAGTTGAAGG
The DNA here is from genome assembly GCA_965207865.1 of Dehalococcoidia bacterium. GTDB lineage: Bacteria > Chloroflexota > Dehalococcoidia > Lucifugimonadales > UBA3495 > VXOI01. Next base: position 662,317 of record CBDBNP010000008.1, on the reverse strand, counting down.
GGCGCCTCAGTGGGGAGTTCGGCGTTTTGACCGAAACCGACTCGGAGCGCAAGTGTGTGCGGGTGGGAGACGGGCAACGGCACCTGATGATAGTGAGTTGGGGAGGACTTCTCGATTGCATGGCAGCCAGGAGCAGTGACGACGGCAACCACAGCGTCGAGACTGAAATTCGGCAACTGCGGAGCCTCGCCAAGTATGCCGACGCCGGAGCGTTCAAGCCCGTCAGCCGTGGGGGGGAATTCGGTGAGGATTCAGGGACTCAGCTCCGTCTGTACAGGCGACTCATCGATGCAGCCACTGAAAGAGGGATTCGGCAGGGATGGGTGAGCAGGAAGGGCTTGAGAGCGACTCCTCGATCCTACGGTTACGGAAGATATATAAGACTCCACCGCACCGTTGTGTGGTTCGGTATCAACCGCAACCAGTTTGAAAATACGCAAAGCACTCCTTTGTGGGTTGGTTGTAACTCCCTTCCTAAAGTCCCGGACAAACTCGCGGACCTGCGTGCCGAATTGGGAATGCCCACCGATTATTGGGTCCCGGTGGAACTGAAAAGGGATGTGGAGTACCCGGAAGTGCTTGACGGCGTGGTCGAAAGCCTAAGGCATATTGCTGACGTAATTCAAGAAGCCTGCTTCCCCTCATGGACTCCTGACGCAGGGATCGGGGACGAGGATGAACCCAGAACCAGAAGCGCCCACGGCGAACCCCTGGCACCCATAATCGAGCGGCCCGACGGAACTTTGGTATTCCCCGATGGGACTGAGGGCCGCCCTGGCCTGCTCACTGAGGCGCAGCAGCGAGAGGTGGATATTTTTGAGGCCTGCCGGGTCTTCGGTCAGACCGGTGACTCTAGCGAGTTGGTGCGGCTCGGCATCTTCTCCGCCGACGCAGACGATGACATTGAAGACGAAAGGTGACCAACGCTTCAGGTTTCTATTCCTCTCTGGCGTTGGCCCGAGATTAATCTTTCAGGGGACGCTGGCCTTGCCGCTGTCTTCGATACTGGCCTTACCCCGTTTGTCCCAACTAACAAGGTGGAGCCAATTCGCACGTTATTCGACAGGGCGTCAATAGCAGGAGCTACTCACGCTTTGTGGTATGCCCGACTGTCGCAGGCGATAAGCCGAAGGAACTGGCAACGCGCCGCTGGCTGACTCCGCCGGCCACCATCTCGATGACCGCAGCCTCCTGCTCCATGGACAAGCGGCGGGGAGCGCCAAGTTCCCTGCCGTCCGCCCTCGGCTTCTCCAACCCCACCTTGGTGCGGCGTCGGATGGTCACCAGTTCCTGGTCGGGCACCCAGGCGGCGAAGCCGGCCAGAGTATAGCCCAAGAACGACTCGGGGTCGGCATCCAGGTACTGGGCCAAAGACCGTTCGTTATAGGCCGTTAACCTGCCTACGGGCGAAGAAGTGATTGATGCGCGCCGCCGTTTCCGTGGTAGAGTGAATCCCTCTGAGAGTCGGATAGTGGAAACTCGCGAAGTTCCGGTAGGCCCAGCCCGCCAAGCTTAGAGTAAACCTCATCCACCGTATTCGCATCCAAGCTGTAGCCCTTTCAGATGCCAGGATGAGCGCGGGGCGGATTTTCCTCGGCCTCCCTAACCTGCCACAACTGCGTTGCTTTGCTTGACTGCTTCGCGCCCGGGTCTTCTGCGGTTATGCCAGAGCCCATATTACTACCTGGCCCCCTCTCTCCACATCAATGTTCAAGCTGTGCCCATCAAGCAACAGCATTCCTATCAGCGGAGTGCTGCCCGTCGCGTCGGCTTCTATGCCTCGCGGATCGCCGTCCCACAAGAGCGTAACGTTGTGAACGTTGAATTCCACCTGGTCGTCGTTGGCCAGGAATGCCCGGCCCACATAAGCGAAAGGCAGCCCCAACTCGTTCACCAACATCGGCGGCAAGGTCAGGAAGCCAGTGTAGCCGGTGTCCACCACAGCCTCTATTTCCTGGGTCTGCCCATCAGCGCCCTGCAAGGTAAGGGTTACCACCGCTTCATACGCGGCGTTCACCACGCCTTGGATCACCCGGTCCTCCGCAGGGACCCGGCACCGAAGCTACGCAGCGCCCGGTACCCGACGCGCTCCATCAAGACGTCGATAACACCAGGGCACAGCGCCCGCAATCGCTCCAACGCTTCCCGCTCGCTGTTGGCGACGGCCCAGTCCCCGGTCCCCACGTTAATGGCAACGTACTCCCCGTGGTGGCCGTCCTCCACCTTTGGCTGGATGTCCCGCTGGTAGATTTCCCTGCCCAGGCGGGCGATCTCCGCTGTCGGGCGGGTTGGCGTGTTCATCGTCGTTGCCTCCGTGCTTGTCTGTTTCCTCGCTGTGATTCTACACCTCCGGCCGATTTGCGGACAAACGAAAAGGCCGCGCAAACGGCCCTTCAAGGGCGTCCGGGCACCAAACGCAAAAAAGGCGGCACCCATGGGCAATTGCGGCTAATTTGATTCCCGGACCCGACAGTTCGAAATTGTCCGTTCATCCTCAGCAGTCTGGCAGGGCGATTTTTGTCTCCCACTGCCCTGGTCTTAGCCAAGCTCGCCCCAGCGGCCCCTCCCGCTCCAGCAACTCCCGGTGGGAGACCAGCAACGGAATTTCCACCCGCGTCCTGGCCAACTCCTGCGCCGCCAGCCCCAGGAAATGGGTGGCGGCCAGTGCGTCGTCGAAGACCACCAGTACGGCGGGCTGGACTCCGTGATCGTCCAGGGGGCGTGGCGTGGCGTAGTAGCGCAGGTAGGGGGCCAGCCGCTGGGCCATGGTGGCGGGCCGCACGGCGCGGCGCTCCCACTCCAGGAAGAACGGCCATACCCTCCCGTTCCTTTTCAGGACGCCGAAGGCGTCGGGGTTCACGGAGCGAAGGGCGCCTTGGTGGCGGAAATAGCGGGAGGCCCGGGACGGCGGATCAAGCTGTGCGGTCTCCCAGCCCTTGGAGCGGGCCTGTTGGGCCAGGGCGGCGAGGAAGGCGTGGACCGCCCCGGTGTGCTGGGCGTTGCGGAGCAGTTGCCGGGTGACCCGGCCGGATATGTTGCGCCAGTCGTCGGCATCGTCGGGACGGACGGGCGCGACGCTCCAGCGCTTGCGTGCCACGGTCGCCGAGGCGCGGTCCCGGCGGGCCAGGAGGGACAGGCCCCGGTCGGAGAGTGCCAGCCTTCGGCCTCCGACTGATACCCGCCGTATCAGCCCGGCCTCCGTAGGAGTAGCCATGATCTCGTAGAGCCGGGCCCGGGAGACTCCCATCAGCTTTCGGAGATGCTCCGGCACGATTCCCGGCCAGTCATGCAGCAGGTCCAGGAGTTGCTTGGCGGCGGGTTTCAGCACGGCGGGCAACAGCCAGTCGGGAGGTTCACCGCCCCGCCCCTCCGGGTCGATGTCCTCGGGGAATGCCGCCCGCAGCGGCTCCCTCTCGGCGGGCAGGCCGCCGCCGTGCTCCAGGTAACCGGACAGAACGCTGCGCAGGTCCATGGCGGCGGCGACGTTGGGCAGGCGCCAGACGGGTTCCGCCGGCCCAGCAAGCACGGCGTCCTCCTCCAGGGCCAGGAGGGCCGGCGTCCGCCAGCGTTCCAGCAGCCTTCGGGTGTGCCTGAGCCGCACCTCGTCGGGCACGAGCAGTAGCACGGCCCCGGGCAGTCGCTGCTCCCCAAGCCGCCAGAGCCGCTTGGCGAAACCCGTCCGGTCGGCGGTGCGGCCCAGACGGAGCAGGCCCAGGGTCCGGCCGTCGGCCAGGGTCAATGCGGCGTCCAGGGGCGCGGCCCGGTACCAGCGCAGGGCCGCCGGGCCGGTCTCGGCGGCGACGGTCGAAGCCAGGCGGTAGATTGTGGCCACGGCGTCCAGGCGCTCCATGAGAATGCGCCGCCACTGGGCGGAAACCGGGCGGCGGCGCAGCAGCGTGTCCGGGTCCACACCTTCCGAGCTGGCCAGAAGGCGCAGGCCCCGGGCGGTGATGTGAAACCTCCTGGTGGCCCTGAGCAGTCCGGTGGCGTGCTGGACGGAGTCCGCCAAGCCCCGGCGCCGGAGGTCGGCCACGGCCTCGTAGGCGGAGCGGTCGGCCATACCGGAGAGGGCGGCCAGCTCCAGCCGGTCGACGAAGGGCATGGCCGCCAGCCGCCGCAGGGTGAGCAGGTCCCGTGCAGACGCCATCAGGCCGCCCCTCCGTCGCCCTCGCCCTCCTCCGGGGGCTGGGGATTGCGGGTGCGGGGCTTGTGCTTGGGCCGGGGCTGCGTATCCTCCTCCTCCACTTCTTCCTCCCCGGTCTCCGTTTCCTCGTTGTTCCCATCGTTCTTAAGGGCGTCCAGGCCGCCGTGGTAGTCCGCCACCTTCCTGGCCGGCCCGGCCTCGCCGGAGGACAGGTCCCTGGCCGCAGTGACGTACGCGGCGGATGCCGCGCGGATGCGGGCGGCCGTCGCCGGGTCTCCCGCCTCCGGCTTCATCACCTCCATGGAGAAGGCGTCGAGGCGCTCCCGGCCCACGGTGGCCCGCACGTAGCAGTGGTGCACATCCAGGGAAACGATGTCGTCCTCGGACACCCGGTCCTTGCCCAGTTCCCACACCAGTTGCCTTGCGTCGTTGCCCGCCACCTGGAACACCGCCAGGCAGCCCACGTTGGCCAGGATGGTGTCCCGCATGGTGGGCGAGAGGGCCTCCAGCTTGGCCAGGCTCTGGGTGGCCAGGATGAATGACGCGCCGAACTTGCCCAGTTCGCTGAGCATGGACTCGTAGTCCACGCCGGGCATGGACTGCATCTCGTCCACGACCACCAGCGCCCCGCGGCGTTTTTCCGGCGGCAGGGCGCCCTGCTCCCGGATCACCGAGTCCACCAGGTTGAGCAGGGACGCTCCCACCAATGCGGCCACGTCCCGGCCCGCCGTGCCCTGGGCGGTGGACACCAGCAGTATGCCGCCGTCCCGGATGGTCTCCCGCAGGTCGATGGTGGAGCGGCGCTGGCCCAGGATGGCCCGGGCCCGCTGGGAGGAGGCGTAGTAGGTCAGGCGGGTTTGCACCGGGGCCAGGGCCTCGGCCTTGTACTGGTGGGTCCAGCCCTTGAAGTCCCGGGCCCACCACTCCAGCAGATAGGGGTCGCTGACCTTGGCCAGCACGCCGTTCTTGAACTTCTGGTCGTCGGAGAGCAGCTTGAGGCCGTCCAGGATGGTGTACTGGCTGTCGGCGTCCGTGCGCTGGTTGGCCTCGTGGAGGGTCTTCACCGTCTGCTCCAGGATGGACTGCATCCGGGGCCCCCACTGCTCCCACAGTCCCTTGGCCACCCTGACCACCGAGTCGGCGGTGCGGTCCCTATCGGCGAAGACGCGGGTGTCCAGCAGGTTGATGCCGGGTGCGCCCGCGCCGTCGGCCAGGTCGATGAGGCGCACCCGGTCGATGAGGGACTCGGGGACGTGCTCCAGGATTCCCTCCACCAGGTCGGCGTGGGGGTCGACGACCACGATGGCGTCGTCGTCGCGTCCGGCGGCCTTTTCCCGCATCTTGTGGACCACGGCGTGGTGCATCAGGGTGGACTTGCCCATGCGGGTGCGGGCCACGTAGAGGTGGTGTCGGCGCAACAGGTCCGGGGAGAAGCGTATCTCCCGGGCCCGGCCCGCCGTGGTGTGTCCCACCAGGGCGCCGCCCCGGACGCCCCGGGCCGAGGGGAGCAGGGACCTGGGGCCGGAGCGCTCCACCAGGGGCGTCTCGTCCCGCGCTCCCGGCGGGTGCCACAGGGACGCCGCCTCCCGCACGCCCAGAACGCTGCGCTTGCCGAAGAGTCCGGGCGGAGTGGGGTGGAGGCTGGTTGCGGGCAACACGGGCTTCACGCCGCCGGCCTTGAAACGCGCCCCGGCGGGGTGGTCGTAGTGGCGGTAGGCTGCCGCCACCGGGTCCAGTATTTCCCCCGCGCGCCGGGGACCGGCGCCCTCGGGCAGGATGGCGATCACCTGCACCTCGCCGTCGAAGGCGATGCGCGAGGTCTTCTCCTTGATGATCAGGGGGTCGTAGACCCGGCTGCGCGACTGCTTCCATCGGTGCCAGGCCCAGCCCGCCGCCGCCAGCCCCAGGGCCGTTCCAATCCCCAAGAGCACGGCCTTCCATATCTCCCCGTCCCGCACCCAGAGGTAACCCTGGAGAGCGCCGACGGCCCCCGCGCCGAGGATGGCCATGGTCACCCCGTCCAGCTTCAGAGGCCCGGTCTGGTAGGTGTAGGAGGGGTCCCGTCTTTCCTCAACGGCCCTGCGGTGGCCGCGCTCCTGGTGGGCCCGGGACCAGGAGGGGCCCAGGGAGCGCAGCAGCAGCCGCGACACCACCCGCTCCCTGAAAGGGGTATGTAACGGCTGAAATTGGCTCCAAATGAACCTTGGGAACGCGCCGGAGAATCCGGCATTCTGGTGTTAGTCACACACCCAGACACCGGAGGTCCCCCATGCGCCTTCCCAGAGAAACCTATCAGATTCAGCAAACTATTGAAACGCATTTACCTCACCTCTCTCAGCCACAATTGGCCGGCTTGGCGCTGTGGGTCTGCGGGGCCATCCTCGCCGGCAGCGCCTGCCAGAACGCCGTCGCCTCGGCCCTCTCTCCCTGGGGCGGATGGAACAAATTTCGACAGTATCTCCGGGAGTGGCTCTACGACGGCAGCGACCGGGCCCGCCCCTGCAAAACCCAACTGGATGTAACCCTCTGCTTTGCGCCCCTGCTCCGCTGGGTCCTGGCCTGGTGGCATTCGGAACATCTCGCCCTGGCCATCGACCCCACCCTCAAGGGCGACCGGACCACCGCCATCGTCATCAGCGTCCTCTACCGCAGTTGCGCCATCCCCGTGGCCTGGCGCATCCATCACGCCACCCAGAAAGGCTCCTGGGCCGACCCCACCGTGAAGCTGCTCCAGGAACTGGCCCCAGCGGTCCCCAGGAACAAGACCGTAATCGTGCTCTGCGACCGGGGCATCGCCAGTCCCAAGCTGTGGAAACAGATACGCGCCCAGGGCTGGCATCCCGGTATGCGCTACCGGAAGAACATCACTTTCTGCGCCGACGGTGGCAAACGTTTGCCCGCCCATCGTTTCGTCTCCCGTCCCGATACGGCGTGGATCGGCCGTGGCACCGCCTTCAGCACCACCAAGGCCAAACGCCGGTGCACCCTGCTGGTGGTCTGGTACTCCGAGCAGGAGGAACCCTGGATCATCCTCACCGACCTGGCGCCCGACAAGGTGGGACCCAGCTGGTACGCCCTGCGCTTCTGGATCGAGCTGGGCTTCAAGGCCCTCAAGAGCCTGGGCTGGAAGTGGGACAAGACCCAGCGCACCGACCCCGCTCGCGTCTCCCGCCACTGGCTGGTGCTCTCGGTGGCCACCCTGCTGGCCCTGGCCTATGGCACCAGAGTGGAGGACGCCCATGACCGCAAAATCGCCCCGGGCAACCTGAGAAAGCCGCCCATGGCTCTGGCTCCCAATCACCGGGACCCTCGGAGCCGTCCGCCCCGCATCGTCAGCGTATTCCGCCACGGCGTCAACTGGCTGAGACGGCTGATGCTCAAGGGAAGGCTCTGGACCCAGGTCTGGCTGCTGCCCGAACCCTGGCCCACACCCAAGCCCAACCTGGAAATTACCTGCCACGCGCCCCCCTGAAAACCCTTTACATACCCCTTTCAGGGGGGGGGGGCTGAGAAACGGCCACCGCTACACGCGGGCAGGCCAAGGCCGTTCCGGCTACGTCAGGCAGCGCCGCGAATGCAGTGAACGAAAGGGCGAAAGAAAATCGAGAAGTGGTTGACGAGGGCCGGACCGGCAAATGATCAGCCCGGCACCCGGGATGGGCAAGGGCCATGACAATGCGACCTCTACATCCTTAGAATCCAAGCATCCTGGTGCGACTCGTAACGTCGCACTGACAGGCAAGCCGGAAGAGTTTATCACCATTTCCATCACAATGGCGTCTCTTTCTCACCAATATGTATATCGTTTACATATCCAATAGGCTTCAAGCAAGTAAGACAGGCTAAAGATGGTTTTGAGGCAGGATGGCGTGGCGGGTCTCATAGGAGGAGCCGATGAGCAACTACAGCCAACCCGAACGGGAGACCCAAGCCCTGCATGAGCGGATCGCCGAGTCCCCGTGAGGTCCATCCATCTCCCTCCCGGCCGACCATTTGCCGAAAGTCGAAAAGCCTGCCTTTCAACCCCGGCAGTGCAGCGCCGCCGTCACTCCGTCCCTGCTCCACACCGTCACTGGGCCGGTGAGCGGCCCGGCCAGGGCCTCCTCCTCGGTGGCGGTCAGCATGGGCAGGTCGCCGGCGGCGGCCTCGAAGTTCTGTCGGGCCAGCGCCGTCTCGCACACCATCAGCAGCGGCAGGGGACGCCGGGCCCGGGCCATGCGCCGGTAGGGTCCCAGCTTGCGCTCAACTTCAGAGGGAGACACCGCGTAACGCTCGAACTCGATGCAGTGGGTCCCCGCTCCCAGGGTTCCCTGGCTGACCGGCACCAGCAGGTCGGGCCGCACTTGGGTCAGGCCGGGGACATTTATCTCGCCCCGCCAGCCGGCGACAACAGCCACGCCCTCCCTGGCGAAGCGGACCACAAGCCGATTCACGCCGTCGTTGTGGTGCCGATCCTGCTCGCGGAACCAGCGGCTCAGGTAGGTCCCGTGGCGACGGCGGATCACGGCAGGCAGTATCCGGCTCATGTTGGCCGCCCGTCTCATACCCCGCTCCGACAGGTAGTGCCTCCCGTCGAACACCGCCACCAGCCCGGTGTCCACGAAACGGCGCAGGTGGCGTGAGACCTCGCCGGGCGAGCCGCCGACAACCACGCTGAGCCAGGAGGCCCGCATTGCCGGGAACTGGCAGACGGCCAGGAACAGCCGGTGGGCCAGTCTGCCGTCGATGGCGGCCACGTCGGGGTTCTGCCGTAGCCACAGTTCTACGCTCTCCGGCCTGCCAACGTAGGGATGCCCCATTGGGTCGGACACCAGGTCCCGTGAGGGCCGCAGCTCTACGGCAGGGGTGCAATTGCCGTCCGGAGTGCAGAATATCGTTGGCGTGGACCGGGGCAGGGTACTTTGGGCCAAGTCCCTGGCCCAGGCGTCCACGGCCACCACCACCTGTCCCGATGGCTCCACCTCCTGGTCCGGGTCCTCGTAGAAGGTCCGGTTGCCGATGCGGAGATACCGGCCCTCCTCGCTGGAGTAGCAGTCCACGCCCCAGAACCGGTGAAGCTCCTTGCGCCTGAGCACCCTCTCGGTGGCGTGCATACCGGCGTAGGTGAACGGGGTCCAGAGGTCCGGGCCGTAGCGGGCCACGGCGTGGTAGAAGCCGCCGTGGCGGAGCAGCCGGAAATCGGTCATCCTGGCCTCCCTGGTGCTGGCGGCGTCACTCGCGGGCAGGCTGACCCGGCCGCTGCGCAGCAGGTCGGGGGCCAGGCGGTAGACCGGCTCCAGCATGGCCAAGCGGCGCAGGGACATCTCCACGCCCCGCGACGTTGCGGTCCAGGGCGGGTGCTCGTGGTTGGCCCCATCGCTGGTCTGGTCAGACGGTTCACCGGCGGCAAAGGGAGAGCTTTCCTGGCTCTCCTGGTGCACCGGATGATCGTGGTCCAGGGCGAAACGCTCCCGGTATTCTTGGGGCAGTTCACGCTGGGGGCGGAACTGGGCCTGGATCTCGGCCCGGGCCTCCTCCCGGGAACTGGGATGCTGGTGGCCGGTCTCGTAGAGCAGGTCCACTGCCTGGCCGGTCAGGAAGAAACGGTGCTGCTTACGTTCGGTCATTCCCCGCATTACAGAGGCTACCCAGCCGCCGGAGGGCAGGCGGGCCAGTATTCCCCGCACCCGGTCCTCGGTGGCGCCAATGACGGAGGCCAAGTTGGTAACGCTGGCCAGGGGCATCGTGGCGGCTATTTTCAGCAGCCGTCTCTGTTCGACGTTCAATGGTTGCCGGGGCGCCATGGGTGTCCCTCCTTCGTCGACACTCCTCCCATGGCACCGCTGGTGGAAATTCCGGCGGGTTCAGTCTTTATTGATGGTCTTGCTGGGAGAGTGTTATCCGTATCTATGATATGTAATATACGAATATAGAGGGATCGCAGATTGCTTATATCGTCATTCAATGGTCGGAATCGGTTGTTATCAGCGCAACACTGGCGTTGCGGGCCCTTGCGTTGGGGTGGGACCATTAGATCCGTCGTGCCGGACTCGGCGACGGTTGGGCGGCGGTCTGGCGGGGTGTACAGGCATATATTGGGAAAGCAGAGGGCACCCCAGTCCGGCTGTTTAATGCTCCGTAGTCATCGGGCATTGGGCCGGCTAAGCCGGCGAGCCTGCTGCTGCAGGATGTGGCGTCGACCGCGACGATGTTGACGGCGTGATGGTCCGGCTGCCTGCCGCTGACGCAGGGTCGACCAAGACTGCTGGAACGGGTGTGAGCCAACAAGGAGAAAGGAAGAGACAATGAACATCAAGGAACAGAATGAGGGCTGCTACGGGCCGCCCTTCCCGGAGGACTTCGCCGAGCGGCTGGAGCGCCTGAACGAGTTTGCCGGCATGACGCGGGAGGAGTTCGCCCAGCGCCTGGGCATCGACTATGACCGCGTGGTCGAGTGGTTCGAAGGCGCGGTATTGACCGGCGGGGTACCGGCCCAGCTAGATGTGGGCTATTCCTAGGTCTCTATGGGCCAATCAATCCTTGAGGATAGCCTCGACATACTGCCCTCGCGTAATCCGACTTGTGCGATTGTTGGTACCTTGTATGGTCGCACGGCGATAGGCCGCGGCTTCAGGGTGGGTTTCCGAATCTATGTCCGTTTCGTCGACGAGTCCGTAAAATTCCCTGAGTTTCGCTCCAATCTTTTTGTGGTCCAAACTGCGGTTGTGCGTGACGATCGCTCTGTAGGATTCGACAAGCAATGTGAACATGTCAGCGCGGTTCTTCCAAATCCGCGAAGAGGAGTCGAACCCGCAATCCTCTACAAAACCAAAAACTTTCTCAGTATCGTTTCCAATTTTGTGAGCTTCCTGGAAATTCTCGTTGTACTCTTCCAAAAAGTTTTCGACTTCTCCATCTAAGTTGAAGTAAGTGGACATCACAGTTGTCATATAAATGAGTACGAATCTGGTGTCCTCCATTCTCCTGACTTCATTTTTTGCGAAGAACTCGTGTCGATTGAAGAATTTGTTGCTCGCAATTTGTTCTGCGGTCTGTTTGAACTTTCCATCGAACCGCGAGTTCCGAAACTCCATAGCATTCAGCGAATAGCTAGTGGAGTTAATCCTTTGGAATATCTTCCTGATCTCGGGGTCATCCAATTTTCCCAAGTCGCGTACAACAACATCGTACTGGAGGAAGGCCTCTTTGACGTCTCCCTCAAGGTCGGCATATTTTTGTAATAGTTTCGGTGATCCGAAGTCACCGGTCCCGTGAAAATATTCGTATATCGCTGTTATCCGCTGTTGGCCATCCACCAACAAATCGGTTCCTTTCCCTGTTTCCAGATCTATTTCACCGGTAGCGACGAAAATTTCGGGAAATGGGAATCCATCCAGAATTGTCTGGATAAAGCTGCGCTTATCCTTTACCTTCCAAACCAGCCTTCGTTGGAATGGGGGCTTAAGGATGAGAGTCCCTTCCTGGAGTGCTGGCAGGATTTCACGAATCTTCCGGTTGGTCGCTGTCGTTTTCATCTCAATCCCTCAGCCGAGCAACTGCTGATTGCTGGTAGCTCTCAAAATACCACCACGACTTGTAGACGCCTGCGCTAATCTTGTATCGCCCGAATTTCTCACTCTTGGTCAGTTGACGAAAAAATTCGAACCATTGGTCCTTTGTTTCTTTGGTTGGAAGGAAATCGGGCCGCAACCAGCCACGGAACAGATAATTCCTAAATTGATTTTGAAAGCCCCAGTATCTTCTGTTGATCCAGAATTGAAACGCTTCCGCCCATAAGCTATCAAAAAGCTCCTCTGAAACTATTGCGATATCTAGGTCGGACTCGTCTCCGAAGGGCCGATATTTCTTGCTTGGCGCAATACTGAAGCCGAGTTTGGCTGATCCCACCAAGACTATTTGACTCGAATGCGTATTAAAATTCTCCGAAATGTTTTGCTTCAACTCAAAATACTGTTCTGAACTGAGAATGTAACAATCGCCCGAGGAGATATGCTTCTGAACCATGGTATGATCGGACAGCTTATCAAGGTCGCCCTTGAATTCGTCAATTCGAAGCTTGATGTCGGGATCATGCATTTTCTTGCTACCCGCGATCTGTTTTGCGTGAGGAACTATGGTGTCTCTACTGGTGGCCTCCGCTAGATCCCGCACATTCCTTCACACTCTTGCTGCATTGCCTCCGCTTCAGTCATCTCGAACTTAAACTCCACGTCCTTCAGCGGAATGCGCGACTTGTGAAGATAGGCGGTTCCCTCTAGGGCACCCTTGCTTTGCGGGACGTTTTGGATTGCCCACTCAACATTGACCGCATCTTGAAATGATTCTGGATCATTCTCCTTCATCTGCGCCCAAGCCCTGTCTGTATGGTACGGACACCCAATACAGGCACTCTTAGGCAAATCGCGCTCCGGATACCGCTCTTTAAACCAGGCATAGAGTTGTGCTCGTGAGAATTCCTTCTCAAGAAGAGGGTATACGTTTGTTATCCAGGGGTGCCGACTCGGCTTCACTCTGATAGCCTCGTCTATGCTTAGGCCTAGCCACATGTCAACCTGCTTTTCTATCGGAGCGACTCTTCCATGTTCAAGTTTAAGGTAGTTTCGCAAGTATTTTTCTATAGGATGTAATTTGTACAGTTTGGTGCATTGACGAGTGCCGATGTAGTGCTTTCCATCACCCTTAACAACATACACCGGCATATCGATGAAGGGTCTTCCTTCAGGGTTGGTCCCGCTTAAAATGTTGTCCCTGATATTCCCGGCAGACACTCTTACCACTGGGTATGAAAGTTGAGTTTCCAGCCAGTTCAGGTGTTCGTACACCGCCTTGGGCTCCCAACCGGTGTCGGCGAATATCGCAAGTTCAGGCGTCGGAATACCATCGTAGTTCTGTTCCGCCATTAATGCCAAGACAGTAGATTGGACTCCGGCGCCCAAACTGAGAACTTGAACATTTTGACGGCCTCTTATTTTCGTGCGGTCAGCAACGTAGCTCGACTGGTGCATTAGCCGGTCTACCGAAGACTCTATTATTGCCCTGATGTCCTCTCTGCTCAGGCAGTCGACCAGTCGTGCGCCGGCGGCTCGATTGATGTCCCTAGAGATTTCTCTTGCCCCTTCGCGATTGATACCTTGAGCATCGCCAAGTAGGGCCCGAACGTATTCAGACAGAACCAATGGGGACCGCAACACATAAAAGGCCGTGCAGTTGTGGTAGTTCTCAGGGTTATTGCAAAAATTGTCGAGGACCTGCTCCGCCGTTATTGATGCAGAGTTCTCGGACACTCGATTGCAAACCTCCGAGAGCCAGAGAGTACGCCCGGCCACGCTGGCGTCGGTTATATCCCTTCCTCGTTCAGGCAGGTAGTGCATAATTACATGCTGAGCAGTCGGTTCAGAGCCTTGTCTTATCGGCCATCTTTCAATGCCGAATCCTAAGAGGTGGAAGCAACTGATCCATGCCAATAATTGCGGGTCCGCTATTTCGGCCGCAGAAAGTCCTGGGATGTTTTCCCGGAAGCCGAGGGCTGCTCGGTCGGCCTGAGCTCGGCTGGTACCTCCGAAATGGGCGGCTGGGGGCATGGCTATCGGTCCGTTGGCAACGAGCCCAGTAGGTTCGGTGTACTCAGCGACGTTCAACGAACTGAGAATGTCGTGGAAGTTGGTGTCTGGATTTTGCCACAATCGGGGACTCTGGCGGGCTACTGACCTGAGCGCATCCATCGCCTCGGTAGTAAGCCGCATTATGGGAATGCTTTCGGACATTTAATCCTCCCGAACCCTATCCCCAGTTCCCGACGAGATGATGCGGGCCAAGGGGTTCTGCATGATCTGCTGAGCATAGTCCAACGAGTTGGCCTCAAGCAGGTCTGAGTCATCGGTTTCAAGCTGATGCTCGGCAAGCGTTTCGGCAATCCTTACTGCCCAACGTTTACCGGCGTGGTCTTCTTTCCGGTGTTGTCGGACAGCCTCTTCAACCGCGCGTTGATACATTGAAGGGAACAAGCTCTGCAGTAAGTCTTCATCCTGTCGTATCCGGTCTATGGCCGGTTTGTCATCTGGGTTTATCTCAATAACAATTCGCTCCCCAGAAAGGTCTATCCTAAACCTCGATGAGTCAACGTCCTGGGAGGGCGTTATCTCTATGTAACTCTCCTGCTCGTTAGCAGTGTTTACGTCGAAGGACGTTTCCTGGCCGATAGCCAATATCGAGCCGACGGGAATCGCCGCACCCTCCGGCAGCAACTTTTGAATGCTAGGTGACCAGTCGATACACCGAAAGTTTGGGATATCAACTGTGGCGATTATAAACGGCCTGAGCAGCACTTGGCCCTGATACTGGGTTGAGGAAAGCCGGATTGTGTGGTTCCTGGTCGTTGATCGGTATAGTTCGCGGAGCAGAGTTGCCACACACTCGGTAAGGCATTGAAACTGGGCAGATCCCAGTTCGATAAGTTTGTTGAGACCCTCGCTGTTCTGAGAATACCGAACCGCAACGGTTATCTCCTGAGTTTGAACCGACCGTCTGATGGCAACTGGCTCGCACCTGAAGAAGCTTTGAGGGACGTAATCCGTCCCGTTAGGTTTTAGAATAGGGTGCGGCAAATCGCGACGGTTATAGGTCGTCATGACGCAGCTTCCGTTTTCTCCAACTGGACTATTGAGTAGCTGTTGTAAGTGCTGTCAGGCGAGGTTAGCTCCAGGCTCAGGGTAACGGTAGTATCAGGCGGTGCCTCAATTACGACCGACTCATCCACCAGCTTTGCAATCACATCCAGGTTTTCTACTCCCGAAATCGAGGACACGAGAATGGTCTCTTCGTTCTTCTGGTACTGTTCCCCAGCCGACTTGATCGCGAAAGTCAAGGCATCAACTTGTCTCTCAGGGGTCGTAAAGGTCATCTTGAGTTCTGTTGAACCTGTCCTCACGATTCGGGCATTCCGAATGATAGCATCACTCGGTTTGGGGGAAGCACTCTTGGGCGTCGGATTGCTGAGCGTGTCGGGATCTGCACCCTGTCTTCTCTTGCGTTCGGACGAATCGGCCTGGCCTTCGGTCTCGGAGGCGCCATTGGGATCCTCCGCGAGTTGAGAATTTTCGGATTGGTCGACGATTTCAACGGTGCTGTCTGCTCTATCCGAGGAGCTCTTAATGTGCCACTTAAGGTCGTGTATTCCCTTAGATAAGTCCGGTAGGTCGGGAAATAGGTCGGATAGTTCTTCAACGTTGTCGCTCGCTGCTTTCATTGCATTGTCAATGTGGGATTTAATTATTCGCGCCACTTCCCCTCTTTGGTGGCGAAGCTCAATTTCCGCACTCTGTTGCTCTGATAGGTTGCGAAGTTGCTGGTAATGGATTGCGTCGTGAGCGGGAGGTTCCATACGTCGAATGAACCTGTCAGCTTTCTCGTCATTTGCCATGGTGACGGCGCACCAGTGGGGCCAGGCGGTGCCACCGCTCGGGTAAAAGGGATTGTTCCCGAAGGACCTCTCTTGGGATATGAGCATGCCCCGGCGGTTAATATGGGCAGTCCGTTTGGGAGCGCCTTTGGAAGCGTTCGTCCACACTATCAGTTGACCCATCTGGTCCAGACGGCCCGACGGCATAGTAAGTTCAGGTTCAGCTTCGCGTATGGATTGGACATAATAGGGAGTCGGGTCGTTTGATGGGAACTTGTCCAACTCGATGTCTAGGGAGTCCTGATCGATTATTCGG
Source organism: Dehalococcoidia bacterium (assembly GCA_965207865.1). GTDB lineage: Bacteria > Chloroflexota > Dehalococcoidia > Lucifugimonadales > UBA3495 > VXOI01. The sequence continues at coordinate 646,459 of CBDBNP010000008.1, read as the reverse complement.
GGAGAGCCGTTGTCGATGACTACTACAAGCTTTCGCCTGTAAATGGCGTAGAAGAACTGAGAGACTGTCGCCCTTGCCGTCAGATCTGCCCAGTTATGATACTGGTGTGGGTCGAACGCAACTATGAAGACTCCGGTCCCGGATTGGGTGAGTCGGAATACCTCTGGAATGTCCGAACCAGCGATTGCTAGGTTGGGCTTGCCATCGTCGTGGATGGCGTAGAAACCGATGTTTTGGAGACGTTCGTTACCGTCCAGTGGGTTGTTGTGAGAGATTAACTGAGACCGCCCTGCCATGTGCTGCACTTTTCCGTTAGCGGCACGGCTAACATAGCGAGTGCTGTAAATGACAGTGTTGCAGTTCGAAAGATTGAAGGGAGCGTTTTTTCCAAAACCGAAAGAGCCGCCTTTCGTTGGTCCAACCGAGTTGGTAGGCATTCCTTCGCGGAAAATAAGATTGCTCCAATTATCACCCTGTAGTCCTGAAGTGCCACTATCTATGACCGCTAGGCAAGGCACTTGGTGCTTGCTGATTGCCTCTAACATCTTTTCGTAGCGGTCAATAGTCTCAGTATCCCGAATAAGTCTGAGTTCCTCCAAAGAGGCAGAAATGTGGCTCTTTAGCTGGTCAGCGCCAAAGTCCTGTGAATTTAAGTGGACGAGTTTGAACTCTACTTGGACAGAATCCAGACCAGCGACCGGATGGTCTAAAGAATTTTGGAGGACTTCTCGCACCATCTTAGTAACGGCATCATTGGCGAAATACTGTTGACCAGGGCTATTTCCTTGCTCGGCTCCGCCTGCGGTGGGTGCAAATCGCCAACCTAGCAGTGGTGCTCTTGACATCATCTCTCCTATCGAGAAATCTTCTTGCACGGGTGGGTTCCATTGAGGAACCAGACAAAACAAAACTCAAGCAATGCCCCAACGCTTTTGGGTACAATTTCCCACACAAGAATAATACCGCAATCCAAATTTGACTGCCATATCTAGGGCGTGTTTGCAAACCCGATTGTGGGGCCTAAACTGGATTGGTCGGATTGAAGTGAGAGGTGAGGTGTGTGGGACGAGGGGATTTGACGGATGATCAGTGGCGACGGCTGAGGCCGCTTTTGCCGGCTCAGAAGCCGAGGACTGGACGGCCTGGGAAGGACCATCGCACGGTCATCAACGGGATCTTGTGGATTTTGCGTACCGGGTCTCCATGGCGGGATCTGCCCGAGCGCTTTGGCCCCTGGGGCACCGTGGCCAGCCGTTTCTACCGGTGGCGAAAGCAAGGATTGTGGGACCGGCTTCTGGCTGAGGTGCAGCGGGAGGCTGATGCAATCGGTCAGGTTGATTGGGAAGTCCATTACGTGGACGGCACCAATGTGCGGGCACATCAGCACGCTGCCGGGGCAAAAAGGGGGAGGGCGATCAGGCGCTGGGCCGTTCCCGGGGAGGGTTCGGTACCAAAGTCCATCTGAGAGTCGAGGGTCAGGGCAAGCCGGTGGCCTTCGTGCTGACCCCGGGTCAGCGGCACGAGGCCAGCGTGTTCGAGGAGTTGCTGACTCAAGGGGAGGTGAGACGCTCTGGGAGGGGCCGTCCCCGCATCAAGCCTCAGAGGGTCTGCGGCGACAAAGGATACAGCAGCCGCAGGATTCGGGCCTATCTCAGGCGACGGGGAATTCGCTACACCATCCCTCGGAAAACCAACGAACGGCGCACTGGTCCTTTCAATCGGGCCCTGTACCGGAAACGCAATCTGGTGGAGCGGACAATCAACCGGCTGAAGCAATTCCGACGAATCGCCACCCGGTATGAGAAGAAGGCCGAGAACTATCTGGCAATGCTGCACATCGGGGCGTTGCTGCTCTGGTTATAGTTTGCAAACGCGCCCTAGTACTCGGTCAAACTTGGTCTTGAGGGATACACCGATGGTTGACCGGTAGTGGTAATCTTTGAGCAATTGAAGTTACCGTGAGGTGGCGGTGTGGTCAGAAAGAAGTTTGCCTTCCGGCTGACACCGGAGGAAGGGGACCAGTTGGAGCATATGGTTCGGGCGGGGAAGAGTTCCGCCAGGGTCAACACCCGGGCCCGGGTCCTGCTCAAGACCGGCGAGAGCTGGTCGGCGCCCCGAGTAGCCCAGGCCCTTGACGTGTCCGAGGGCACGGTGTTCCGCCTCAAACGGCGCTTTGCTGAGGACGGGTTGGCGGGAGCGCTGAAGGACCGCGTCCAGGCCCACCGGTACCGGACGCTGGACGAGCGAGCCGAGGCCCATTTGATCGCCTTAGCCTGCAGCCCAGCCCCGGATGGCCACGACCACCGGGAACTGCGCCTGCTAGCTGACCAGATGGCGGAGTTGAGAGTGGTGAAGTCGTTACCCCACGAGGCGGTGCGGCTGCATCTGAAAAAACTCCCTTAAGCCAAGACATAAGAAAGAATGGCGCATCCCCAAGGTGAGCGCCAACTTCGTGGCCCACATGGAGGATGTGCTGGACATGTACGCCGAACCCTATGACCCGCAGCGGCCGGTGGTCTGTTTCGATGAGACCTCCACCCAGTTGCTGGCCAACGTCAGAGAACCACTGCCAGCCAAGCCCGGGAAGCGAAAGCGGGAGGACTACAAGTACCGGAGGGAGGGCATCTGGAATCTGTTCCTGACCTGCAAGCCCCGCCGGGGTTGGCGCCACGTGGAGGTAACCCAGCGTCGCACCAAAATGGACTTCGCCCAGCAGGAGCACTGGCTGGTGGATGAGGCCTACCCTGACGTCCCGGTGATCCGCTTGGTGCTGGACAGGGAGTGTTGAAAAAGTCGGTGAGACCTCCGTTGTGAGTCGGTCTGGGATTGCAATGTCGATGAGATCAGGCTTGGTGGAGGGATGTGATGCTCGAACCTTTGGACCGCTACCGAAGGGACTCGACTCTGTTCCAGTTCACTGACAAGAGCCTGCGTGACTTCATCGATCCCGAACATCTCCTGATTCAAATCGACGAGCAACTGGACATCGCGAAATTGGTCGCCCCCCTGGAGCTCAATTACTGCCGCGGCCACGGCCGCCCTGCCATCCATCCCGAGGTGATGGTTCGGGCACTTCTCATCTGTTCCCTCTACAACATCGCCTCCTTCAGACGCCTGTGTTCGGCCATCTCGGAGAGCATCGCGTTCCGCCGGTTCTGCTTTCTCACCATTGACGATCCGGTGTTCGATCACTCCACCATCAGCCACTTCATCGAACGCATCGGACGGGAGGGATTCGCGGGGATATTCCATGGCTTGAATCAGGAGTTGCTCCGGCTGGGCCTGCTCTCGCCGGAGATGTACGCCGACTCCAGCCTGGTCAGGGCCAACGTGAGCAGCCATCGCCTTTCGCGCAGCGGTTTGAGCGTGAGCGAGTTCCAAGAGCAGGCCGTTGAGGAAAATGGGTTGTTCGCGCTGGCCGAGACTGGAGTTGACGAGAAGGGGACCGGGGAGACCGGCGTCAGGTTCTTTCAGGATCCCAAGGGCGTCCTGCCGTTGAGCACTGTGGACACCGATGCCCGGTGGCGAACCAACAGGCCGGATAGACCCGCCTATCTGAGTTATCAGGAGAACATTGTCGTCGACCGGGGTGGTTTCATCATTTCAAGAGCGATAGCGCACTCCTCCGAGGCGGAATGGAAAGCGCTGCTGCCGATGCTGGAGGAGGTGCCCATCCAGCCGCTGTCGCTGGCGGCGGACACCGGGTACAGCGCTGGTCAACTGCGACGGGGCCTGGAGCAGCAGGGAATCAAGGCCTACATTCCCCTTCACCCCAACCAGAACTCGGGCAAGGTGGCCCGGGGAGAGTTTGTCTATCACGGTGATCACCTGACCTGTTCTCAGGGCAAGGTCCTGCGCCTCGGTCCCTTCCGCAGCCGGTTCAAAAGCTACAAGTACCAGACTCCACAGGCTGATTGCCAGGGATGCCCGGTGAAGGCCCAGTGTCTCCCGCCCAAAGAAAAACGGCGGCAGGTGGTGTTAAGCATCTATTACCCTGAGTTCTTGCGGGCCGGAGAGCGGAACGGCAGCGAGGACTACCGGAGGGAGATGAACCGGCGCAAGACCGTAGCCGAGGGGACCTTTGCATCCCTGGACCGGCTGGGGTGGGCCAAATCCAGGCTGCGGGGATTGGCAAAGGTGGACTGTGAGGGATTCATGGCCGCTATCGCCCATAACGTGGCTAAGGCGGTGAGGCGTTTGGGCCAAAACACCGGACCGCCAGAGAATGGCCGGACTGGCGGACCCACTGTCAACCGAAAATCGCGGTCGGCGTCAAGTGAGAGTATATCTCTTGCTGTGGCTTGGTCTGCTTGAAAGTACCCGCCGCACTGATGCCTGCCTCCTTTCCTCTTGATATGCCAGCATCACCGCCCAAAACCGACTTTTTCAACACTCCCGGACAATTTGAACACCCACCACCCGGCCTCATTGAACCCGGCCTTATTGTAGGAGGCGTTTAAACCCGATGAGGCCCGGCGCATCGCTGAGAGGCTGGAGATTCACTACACGCCGAAACATGGGAATTGGCTGAATATAGCGGAGATCGAACTTGGGGGTATTGGCCAGGCAGTGCCTCGACCGCCGGATTCCAGACCAATGCACCCTGCGTAGGGAAGCAGCAGCGTGGCTAGCTCCGCCCCAATAGGCTCGGACTGGCTATAATGATTTAGGTGCATTGGTCACAGAGCCCCCAGCCACATCTCGAAGACGGTTCGGCCTATCGTCAAATTAGGCCTACAACACTGGCCAGTGCGGTGGGTCGGGGAGCGACCGATGCCGAACCCCGGAAGCTGTCCAAGGGCCACATCAACGCCCAGGATCGCCGCCCGAACCGTTTCTTCAACTGGCAGGTGGAGCGTAAACATATCAACGAGAATCCTCTCGACGATTTAGAGCCGTAGAGCCTGGCAGAGAGAACTGTTCCCAATGTCACCGAATACCAGATGCGGGACCTGCTGCCCCCGCTGATCCTGCTTACGCCGGGACTCCTACTCTCCGCTTCCGGTTAACTCGGGACCGGGCAGTGCTGTACGCATCTTGGGGTACTCCCGGCCGGCTGAGCCAAATCGCGAAGCTGCGCCTGGAAAACACGGACCTCACCGACGGCGCGCTGCTGGTGATGGTCAAGAGTCGTAGAGAGCGAAAAATGCCCATTGGCGACACGGGAGGTCCGTGATTGGGGCTGCCTGCAGGGACGAGAAGCCCTCATGCCTCGCACTGAGGTTTTATGGTGCTGACAGTGGGACCCATTCTTCGTTGGAATTGTCCGGAGCCTGGAAAGCGTCGTTCTCTCGGCTGCGCTTCCTCCTGTGGACTTCACCATTCATCCCAGGATCCGGGCGACTGCGACGAAGAATAGTCAGCACCCTCGACGCCTTTTCTCCCCGCTCTTGCAACGTCGCACTCTGCTTGAATTACTGCCGCCAATTATCATGTCGAAAGTAGTACACAGTTACTCCACCACAGTTGCTCGTCTTCTCGGCGCCATTGACAGTTCCGCCGTTTACAGCAGTGGACGGTAATGGGGCGTCCGTTATAATCCGCAGATTGCTATTGCAGATTGCTATTACAGTTGGGGATGGATCATGGAAATTCAAGGTGGCGTGTTCATAATCACGGGTTCAGCGACGGGGTTGGGAGCGGAGGTGGCTCGGCAACTCGCTGCAAAAGGCGGCCGTGTGGTGATCAACTACACACGAAGCGAGGCTGAGGCCAAAGCATCGGCGGAGGCGTGCCACGCGGCAGGCGGCGAGGCCATCCTGTGCCAGGCCGACGTGTCGGTGGATGAGGACTGCCGACGGATGGCGGCGGCCGCCCTGGACCAGTGGGGCCGCATTGACGGGCTGGTGAACAACGCCGCCACGTCGGTAATCGTGCCGCACCACAACCTCGAGGGGCTGGATTCGGAGGACTTCCGGCGCGTCCTCGATGTCAATGTGGTGGGCGCCTTCCAGATGGCTCGGGCGGTTACGCCGGCCATGCAAGAACAGGGCAAAGGGGCCATCGTCAACGTGTCGTCCGGCTCCGGGTTCAGCGGTTCGGGCAGTTCCATCGCCTACGCTGCGTCCAAGGCGGCGCTGAACGTGATGACGTACTCGCTGGCGCGCGCCCTCGCGCCTGAAATACGGGTCAACGCGGTGTGTCCGGGCGTGATGCAGACGCGGTGGTGGCGGGACGGCCTCGGCGACGGCTACGAGGCATTCATAGACCGGTACGCAGAATCTGCCCCGCTTAAGTCAGCCGGGACCACCGCGACGGTGGCAGACCCGGTGGTGTGGTTACTGGAGGGTGCGGAACACGTTACCGGTGAGACTATCCTGGTGGACGCAGGTTCGCACTTGGGGCCGTCGCCACGGCGGTAGTAGACCGGGGTCGTCGACTGCATCTTCGAAGAGGAACTCAAGCTTCCCGGAACGCAGCGCCTCGCCGCCAACCACTTCTAAAAGCTCAGAGACGAGTATGACTTCCTCGGTGGCTACACTTTCGTCAAGGAATACGTCCTCCAGCACCGCTGGCGGACCAGAGGAATGTTCGTGCCCCTGTCTCGTCCGGTTGCTTGAAACCAGCCCGCCCCAAGCTTTGCACGTGAATAGGAGCCGACAGGAATTAAAGTGGATTCTGTACAACGAATGGGGACTTCGAATCTCCGTCGTGCAAAGCCACCGCCCAAGTCAATAACCCCGAGCCATACGCCAACGCCCCGACCCTGCTACACTGGCCGAGCAGACTTCCCCTTAGACCACACAAGGATACCAACCCATGCAGCAGCCATTGGAAGAGAGGGTAGCCTCCCTCGAACCCGCCGCCGACCGGCACGAACAGACCCTCGCCCGCCTGGACTCCATCATCGAGAACCACGACCAACTCCTGGATCGTCTACTGGTCAACCAGGAAACCCTGCAAGCCAACCAGGAAACCCTGCAGGCCAACCAGGAGGCAATTGTCGGCCTGTTAGAGGAACTGACTCGCGATGCGGCCACCACCCGCCGCCTCTGGCTCCGCCTGGCCCAGCGCTACGGTTGGCTGGACGACGAGCAGAACGGCGCCCAGCCGGACACGTCCACATAACCGTTAAGAGCCGCCGATGGTTACAGCACTGTCAAGAAACTTGCGAACAAAACCGAATTCTGCACAATGAATCGGATTAGGAAATATTCGTAGCTCAAAGCCCCCTCCCCATACCAATGTCGTCCATGCGACCTATATTTCTCATCCTCATCCGGTGACCGCGAGCGCGGGTGGTAAAATCCTCGGGTATCCGAAAGAGTAGAACGACGGGAGGTGAGCAATGCCCGTGATGAGCGGAGCACAGGCGCTGGTGCGTTCCCTGGCCAGGCACGGCGTCGAGGTGGTGTTCGGGCTTCCCGGCGTACAGATTATGGACGCATTCGATGCCCTTTACGACGAGCCCGGCATCCGCATGGTCCTGACCCGGCACGAGCAGGCGACCACCTACATGGCCGATGGCTACGCCCGGACCACCGGCAAGCCCGGTGTCGCCCTGGTGGTGCCTGGCCCTGGGGCCCTCAACGCGACGGCGGGACTCGGCACCGCCTATGCCACATCTTCCCCGGTTCTGTTGGTGTCTGGGCAGATAGAGAGCTACAACCTCGGCCAGAACCGGGGCGCGCTCCACGAGATCGGTGAGCAGCTGGACGTCTTCAAACACCTGACCAAGTGGTGCGGGCGGTCAGACAAGGTGAATGAAATCCCGGGAATGGTCCAGAACGCTTTCCGCGAGATGTCCTCCGGCCGACCCAGGCCGGTGGAGATAGAGATCCCCTGGGACGTTCTCCCAATGACTGACGATACTGAACTTCCGGAACCCGAGGGTCCAGGCAGGCAGCAGCCCGAGCCCGACCTGATCAGAGAGGCGGCCCAGCTGCTTGCAGGGGCCAGCCGTCCCCTGATCTGGGCTGGCGGGGGAACCAGGGACGCCGCCGTCTCTACCGAGCTTATGGATCTGGCCGAGGCCCTGAACGCCCCGGTCATAACCACGCCAGAGGGAAAGGGCGCAATCCCTGAAAACAGTCCGCTGTCCCTGGGCAGTTTCTACTACGCCCACGGGCCCGGCCATATCGCCCTCCCGCAGGCCGACGTCATCCTGGCCGTCGGCAGCCGGATGATGTTCACGCCCAACGTGCCCTGGGGAATCCAGCCCCACCAGAGGGTCGTCCAGATCGACGCCGACCCGGAGGAACTTGGCCGCAATATTCCTGCAACGGTGGGAATCTCCGCCGATGCGCACCTGGGAGTTCAGGCGTTGCTGGCGGAATTGGGCGGCAGGACACGGGCCAGCCAGTGGACCGAGACCGAGACCACCGCCATTCGCCAACAGGCCGATCGGGAAATTCGGGAGATGGCTCCTCTCCAGGTGGAGATCATCCAGACGATACGCCACGAGCTGGACGACGACGCAATAATGGTCGCCGGGACCACTGACATCGGTTACTGGAGTCATCTGGCCTACCCGGTGCTGGCCCCGCGTTCCTACCTCACCTCCTCCTACTTCGCCACCCTGGGATATGCCTTCCCCACGGCCCTGGGCGCCAAAGTCGGCAACCCCAGCAGGCAGGTGGTTGCCACAACCGGGGATGGCGGGTTCGGGTACGCCTCCAGTGAACTGGCCACCGCTGTCCAGGAAGGGATAAACGTGGTGACTCTGGTGTTCAACAACGAGATGCTGGGGGCGTCGCACAACGACCAGCAACAGCGCTACGGCGGCAGGGTCATCGGCACCCGGCTCCACAACCCTGACTTCGCCCAATTGGCCGAGGTATACGGTGCCGTGGGCGTCAGGTTGGACAGCCACGAGGGCCTGGGGGACGCTCTCCGTGATGCCCTGAGAGCCAATCGCCCGGTTGTCATCGAGGTGCCCATTCCAAACCTCGCGCCACCTTTCCAGATAGCGCCCCGCTGATTGGGAGAATATCTTCTTGTGAAATACATGAGCAAAATGGCGTCCCGCAAGTAGTCGGTAACAACCCGGTGCCGCCTCCAGGTGTTTCCCAGTGAGAATGTCCCACGTCAAGCATTTCCGCCGAGCTGACGTCTAACATACCTGCCGGTTCACCTCCTGTTCCCTGCACATCTGCCGGGCTTCAGCGGCACGCGGAGTTGCACACCAGCGGGGAGATTAGGGGTACACGGCCGCCTTCCGGGAGATCCTTCAGGAAGGGGCCATCGCGGAGCGAAGGGCTCTCATCCGCAACTTTGGTAGCGGGCATTGAGATCGTGGAGCACGAGGCGGTTCTGGCGTAAACTGTCGCCATGCCGCCGGACGGTGTGACGTCCGAGCCGGTCTACGTCACCAGCGACTTCCAGTCCAACAACCATCGGCTGGCTCGTAACTGCCGGTGGATTCGCTGGCAATCGGACCCAACAACGAGGAGCTACGAATGGAAGACCTGTTGATTCGTGGTGGACAGGTGATAGACGGGACCGGGACACCGGCGCGACCGGCGGACGTTGCCATCAGAGATGGGCGCATCACCACCGTGGGGGACTGCGGAGACCTGGATGGGCAGCGGGTAATCGATGCCTCGGGACAGATCGTCGCTCCGGGTTTCATCGACATCCACACCCACTCCGATTTCACACTCCCCCTGAACCCACTTGCCGAAAGCAAGATCCGACAGGGGGTGACCACGGAGGTGGTTGGCAACTGCGGCTACTCCACCGCGCCCGTGTTGCCCGGCAAGGCCGAGGCCCTCCAGGACTACCTGAGGGCCGGGGCTCCATGGCTCGACTACGAGACGCGCACCTTCGCGCAGTACCTGGACGGCTTCCCTGCCACCTCGGTGAACACGGTGATGCAGGTGGGCCACGCCACCCTGCGCCTAATGGCCGTGGGCCTGGAGGCGCGAGACCCCACCGCCAGCGAGCTGTCGCATATGCAGCAGCTCTTGGCCGAGGGACTGGAGGCGGGTGCCCTGGGTATGTCCTCCGGGCTGTTCACAGCGCCGGGCAACTATGCCAAGAGCGAGGAATTGCTGGCCTTGGCAGGCGTCCTGCGGCAGCACGGCGCCACCTACGCCTCGCACATCCGCGACGAGGCCAACCACGTGTTCGATGCAGTACGCGAGGCCATTGGCATCGGCGAAAGTGCCGGAGTGCGGGTGCAGATCGCCCACCTGAAGCTCTCGGGCACGGACAACTGGGGCGACGTGCCTTCGCTGCTTTCGCTAATCAGCGAGGCGAAGGAACGGGGCGTCGACCTGTTCTGCGATCAATATCCTTACACCGCGGGCACCAACCCCCTGCGCAACCTGCTCCCCGTCTGGGTGCAGGAGGGAGGAGTGGAGCCCATGCTGCAGAGACTGCGGGACGGCGAGGCAAGGGAGCGCATACGGGGCGATATCCTGCAGGACGGGCTCAACAATTTCGGGCGGGTGGAATCGTGGCACGCCGTTCGCATCGCCATCAGCCCCGAGACTCCCGAGCTGGCTGGCCAGACGGTGGGCCAAGTGGCGGAGGCCAGGGGCATCGACCAGTTGGACGCCGCCTGCGACATTCTCCTGGCCGACAGGGGGCATACCCGCATTGTGGTCACCTCAATGGCGGAGGACGACGTACAGGAAATCCTGCGCTCGCCCATGGTCCTAGTGGGCTCCGACGGAAACTCGTTGGCGCCCTATGGCATTACTGGGCAAGGGAAGCCGCACCCCCGCTTCTACGGCACCTTCGTCCGGGTCATTGGCCACTACGTACGTGACCTTGGCCTGATGCCTCTGCACACCGCCGTCCACAAGATGACCGGTGGGTCGGCGGCGGCCCTCCGGCTGGTGGACCGGGGCACCCTGACAGACGGCAACTGGGCCGACGTCACGGTCTTCGACCCCGACACAGTAGCGGAGGTGGCCACCTACGACGACCCCCACCAGTACGCCACCGGCATCTCGACGGTGGTGGTCAACGGAGAGGTGGTCATCGACTACGCAGAGCACACCGGGGCCCTACCCGGGCGGGTACTGCGAAGGGGAGCGGGTAGCGTTGGCTAGCCCTCGGGGGCAGTTTGGTCGGCCGGCGGCTCCGATGAGAAGGCCCTCCTCCTTATGAGATCGAAGTCGATGGTTCGAGGCACCCCAGCTCTACCACGGTCTACGGTAGATACCACTATATTCGAGATGTGGCTCGGTAGCCTGTCAAACTACACTGGGCTAGCGATCACTGTATGGTGGCGATTGAGGCCACGAAACTGGCAAGTCGAGAACCTTGTCATGTCGTTCCCGATGAACCGTTCGGTTCGGTCGCCGATCGAACCTGTCGTCACTCGGAGGTGGCGCACCGTCGCGACTTGTAATCATTAAGTGGCGTTGGTAGGCTCATTGAACGGTGCACTCTGTCCGGACGGTGGTGCCCGGGCGACATCGATTCCCCTTGACCGCCCGCACTACGGGCTCGTGTGCGCGCAACCCGCCAGGCGTTCCCGGAGCAAATCGTGCGGTACGCGGGATCCTCGGAAGGAAACGTGTGCTGTACGCAAGTGAGCGTATCGTTCGTGCAGGCCAAGCACCGATACCAAATGGGGCCGCGCATGATCCCGCAGCAGCGACGAATGGAGCCTGATGATGACGTATGAGTTCGATCTAGGTTCATACAGTCGGCCAATCACAACGTCTTCGCCGGAGGCGCAGTTATGGTTCGATCGGGGTCTGCTCTGGACTTACGGATTCAACCACGAGGAGGCCGTCTTCTGCTTCAAGCAGGCCGCGGAAGCCGACTCCGAGTGCGCCATGGCGTATTGGGGAATCGCTTACGCCATCGGTCCCAACTATAACAAGCCGTGGGAATCGTTTGATGAGGCGGAAACATCGAAAACTCTCACCGAGGCTTATCAAGCGACGATGCGTGCTACGGCGCTGGCGGAGCGCTGTACGCAAGCGGAACAGGACTTGATTGGAGCACTTCGGCAGCGCTATCAGTCTGCGGATATGTCTCCGGACTTGGCGGCATGGGTCGATGACTTTGCTGCCGCCATGCGAACCGTCTACCTCGGCCACAGAGAGGATGCAGATATCTCGGCGCTATTTGCCGAAGCGATGATGAACCGCACCCCCTGGGCACTCTGGGACCTGGCGTCCGGCGAGGCGGCGACGGGCGCTGACACCGAGGAGGCCAGTCAGGTGCTCGAACAGAGCATGGAGCTCCGCGCCCACATGGGCGCCCCGCCGCATCCGGGACTGCTGCACATGTACATCCACTTGATGGAAATGTCACCCTTCCCGGAACAGGCCCTGCTCGTCTGCGAACAGTTGCGAGGCCTGGTACCGGATTCCGGCCATCTCCAGCACATGGCGACGCATATCGACGTGTTGTGCGGCTATTACCAGAGCGTGGTCAACTGGAACGAGGAGGCGATTCGGGCCGACCGTCGGTATCTGGCAGCAAGAGGGCCGTTCAACTTCTATACCCTGTACCGCTGCCATAACTATCACTTCAAGGTTTACGGAGCCATGTTCCTGGGCCAGTACCGGTCGGCGATCGAGGCGGCTGAGGAACTGATCGCTGCCCTCCCCGAGGAGCTGTTGAGCGTGCCGTCTCCGCCCATGGCGGACTGGCTGGAAGGGCTGGTGCCCGTTAAACATCATGTATTGGTGCGGTTTGGCAAATGGCAGGAAATCCTTGAACAGGAACTGCCGGCGAACCCCGATCAGTATTGCGTGACCAGCGCGACCATGCGATATGCCAGGGCCGTCGCCTTCGCTACCCTGGGGGATTCGCAGTCGGCGATGGCCGAGGCGGAGGCGTTCGAGCGGGACTTCGCACGTGTGCCGGACAGCCGGTACCTGTTCAACAACTCCTGCCGCGATATCCTGGCGATTGCTCGGGAGATGATGCTCGGTGAGCTGGATTACCGGCGGGGCGACATCGAATCGGGCTTCGCACATTTGCGTCAGGCGGTCGCCCTTGACGACAACCTGCCTTATGACGAGCCGTGGGGCTGGATGCAGCCTGTCCGGCACGCCCTCGGCGCCCTCCTGCTGGAGCAGGGCCGTGTGGAGGAAGCCCTCGCCGAGTATCGGGCGGATCTTGGATTTGACGCTGCGCTCAAACGGTCAAGTCAGCACCCCGACAACGTCTGGAGTCTGAGCGGCTATCACGAGTGCCTGGAGCGAACTGGGCAACACGAACTGGCGGCGGTTGTGAGTCAGCGGCTCACCTTGGCCCGGGCGCGCGCCGACCTGCCGGTTCATGCGTCCTGTTTCTGCCGGCTTGAGAGTGCAAGCTGAGAGCCGCGCCAGATGAGTAGCTAAGCCTTGCGCCTCCGCGGTTTAGGAATCCTCTGAACGAGGCGGTTTGGGTCTGGAGCGTGTTTCGCGGAGTTGCGTTAAGGGGCGAAAACTGCGGTCTGGGGCTTGCCAGGCGGCACTCGGCCCCCTCGGGTTTCGCCCCTGACTGGGGAGTTGGAGGCTTGATGGGGCCCTGAGACTACAGGTGATTCACAGCAATTGCGCATTAAGCTCCCATCTGACTCTCCTACGTCAGCAAGTTGCCCAGCCCTAACAACAACGCCAGCCGCCATTACACCGCCAGACCCAGGTTCTCCTCCCGCTTGTCCACCCCCTGATACCCGGCATCGCCGAACACCACCCTCTCTCCTATGCAGCAGCTTGCGCGCCTTTCGACCGGTATCAGCGAGCCGTTGAAGAGCTCCAGAATCCGGGCTTACCACACCACAGTTCCGGGCGACTTGCCCTCCTACCGGTTGTGGAACCCGTATTGGGGAACAGCGTTGCCATCCCAGCTTTGGGCGATTCACGGCCGCCCTCCGCCGCATGTATCTCCCACTCACAGGAGATACTTGCCTCCGTTCTGGGAATTATCTGTCAGGCAAGCGATGGCCTGAAATCGCGACACCCTGCCTTGGCACAGCGTGTCGCCACAGCTTTGCGTCGGCAAAAGGCAGCGTTTCAAAGAGCGTTTTCCCCAATGAAAAAGCCGCCCGTCCGAGCGGCCATTCAGCGACCGGAGCAGCCGTCTTGTAGCTGAATCCGGTGTTCTTCCAGCTGTTATGGCGTCCCAGGCAGGATTCGAACCCGCGACCCGCTGCTTAGAAGGCAGCCGCTCTATCCCCTGAGCTACTGGGACATCACCATCATTGTGCCTCGAGAGTAAGAGAGCACACTAATATCTTACTAAAATTCTCGCAGCAGATGTCAAGGAGAGCGGTGGCATCGACCTTGGGAATCTGCATTCGATGCCGGCCCGAAATTTGCGCACTTGCACTGTGTCTGGCAGAATGAAGATAACTATCTTCTACGGGTTGGCGAAAGGAGTGTTGACCGATGGCGGACGAGCTGATTGACCTGCAGTCAACACCCGACGCCCGCTACCTGGTTGCGGGCTGGCGTCGACAATGGTCCGATGGCGGTGAGATTTCCAGCGGCCTGCCCAGATACATCATAGAGAAGCTGCAGGCTCGTCGCATCGGCTCCATGGGAGCGGAGGTGGCCAGGATGTGCTACCCGTTCCAGGTGCCCGGGACCCACGACACCTATCGTCCGCGAGTGGCTTACCGCGACGGATTGCCCGACACAGATATGCGCCGTGAAAACAATTTCTTCGACGCCGGTAACGGGCTGATCATATTCCTGGGCGAGGAGCCGTGGTTTCGCCTGGACATCTATGCCGATGCGTTCTTTCAGGCCGTGAAGCAACTGGGGGTTTCCCGGACGGTGGCCGTGGAGGGATACAACGGCGCAGCGCCTCCCGACGTGGAGCGGAGCGTAAGCTGCATCTACAGCCAGGCCAGCATGCGGCCGGAGATGGAAAAGCTGGGCGTGCGGTTCTCCAATTACGGGACCCAGAGCCGCAACGGGCCAACCATCGGAATGGCCCTGATCACCGTGGCCCACTTCCAGCATCCCGAGCTGGAGATGTTCCGGCTGGGTGCCATGGCACCGATGTATCCTTTTCTGAGCTCCAGCAACGACCCGGTGGGTATCAGCCGGGACCATCGCTCGTTCTATGACATCATGCGCCGCATCAATTCAATCTTCGGCCTGGAATTTGACCTGTCTGAGTTGAGGTCGCTGGGCGAGGCTGAATCCCAAGAACTCCGGGAGACGCTGGAGAAAATCGGGGGCACCAACCCGACGGCCAAGGAACTGATTGACCGGGCCCGCAACGACTTCAACTACACTCCGTTTGATCCCGTTGTGGAGCTGGACCCGGCCATTGACAATATGCTCGAGGACATACTGCGCAACGCGTCAGGCGGCGACGACCCGGCCTAGGCCAGCCGGCTAGACCAGTCCCTCCGCGAGGGCCGCCTCCTCGATCAGTTCCCATCCATGGTCGATTCCGGGTACGAAACTGCTGCAGGCCTCACCTCGGAGCACCGCCTCCTCAACCTCGTCGGTACCGGTGACCGACAGGAAAGCAGCCTCGATTTCGTCTGCCAGTGATGCATCCATGTTACGCTGCGCCGTGAAGCAGCAGTGGCTGAAGGATGGGCTGGAGTAAAAGATCCGTACCTGGTCACGGGGCAGGCTGCCGTCCTCGGCCATGGTCTCCATGGTCCTCTGGCTGACCGAGCCCGCGTCGAATTCGCCCGAGACGACTCGTTCCACGACGTCTCGCTCGTCGGAGCGTGTCGTAGATGTCCGCTGCTCGAAGAAGCTGGCTGCGGAGAGGTCCTTCCCGGGATTGATCCCAGCCTGTTTCAGCAGGTAGTGGGGCACCAGTCCTGCCTGTTCCGATCCCCGCCGTCCAAAGGCAAACCGCCTGCCCTTCAGGTCCTCGACCGTCTCGATTCCGGAGTCAGCCCGCGCGATGAAATGCGTGGTAAATCCTATATCCACGTCGCGCATGGCGATCACGTTGCACGGCTCATCCAGGAGCCGCCTGATCTTGACGTAGCCAAGAGGGCCGTTCCAGGCGAGGTCGATATATCCGGTGGCGAACGCCTCTGCCATGGTGTCGTAGTCGGAATACAGGACCCACTCAAGGTCGATGCCGCGGCGCCGGAAGAGCGTTTCCAGGCCCTGAAAAACCTCCAGGTGGGAAATCGTAGCTGTGCCGCCCAACCTGACCATGTCGCCACCTCCGGGTTTTCTTTGCCTTTTCGCAATCATATCAGGGTTTGGGTTGAGAAGCTTTCGTCAATTGATCTTGCACAGAATGTCCACATCGGCACTTGTTCTTTATTGGCCAACGATTTGTTGATAATATGACTCCAGACACACACGACAATCCGAAATAAGGAGGGAGAAATGGGCTACAAGCCGAGAGAACTGGGACACATCAATATCTACGTCCGCAATGCGGAACGCTCCCGACAGTGGTACGAGGACCTCCTGGGGCTGCACACGTATGGCGTGAGGGCGGGACGCGCCGCTTTCATGACCGCCGACATGGGCAACTCCCACGAGATAGCCCTGGTGGAGGTGGGCGAGGATGCACCCGGCCCGCAGAAGGGGCAGGTGGGCCTGAATCACATGGCGTGGTACATGGCGAGCCTGGACGACCTGAAGGAGCTGTACTATCGGATCAAGGAGCGGGACATCGCCATTGAGTCCGTCTCGGACCACGGCCACGCTGTTGGCATCTACATCCGCGATCCGGACGGCAACGGCATCGAGGTCTCCTACGAGATGCCCCGCGAGGAGTGGGGCCACCTGGAAGGCCAGTACATGATCGGCGCCACCGAAAAGGGCCGCCTGCCCGGCCCGTGGGACGAGGAACCCGCCAGGGCGCGCTAGCCTGGCGTACTCAACTTTTAATTCGGTCGCTCCGTGCGATATGCAAAGCCGCGTTTATCCGAAACGCGGCTTTTTACTTTGGCGATAGTATTTGACAGCGACTTGTCTAAACGGTCATTTCGAGGTGATCCAGAATAAAGTCAGCTATTCTGACGGGTATCGAGGCGCCCTTGGGATTACCGTCGGCAGAGAACAATTCGAAGAGTGGCGATCTGACCGCTACCCCGAGCCGTACCATCTTGATATCACTGAACAGTGGCAATCGAGTCTGAGGTTGATAGAAATCCTCCCAATGCTCACGTCCGACAAAGACTATATCAAGACGAGATGAGTGAGCGGATGGCGGCTCATCGTCCATTGGCATTAGTCTCGTAATCGCCATCAAGGAACAATATCCAGCAGTCTAATCCCTGCGCTCCAACTATTGTCTGTACCGTGCTCCACCAGACTAGGGTTGCAAGCGGGTCGAGAAACACAACCCCGCACGGGCTGCTAGGACGGGGGACTCCGGCGTCCGCCCCTGCCATCCTGGTGAATCGACACCACCAACCTTCCCGAAACCGCAAGGAACATGTACAGCGTCACCACCACCCCGTGCAGAACATATCCAAGGTTCACCCGGTCCAGTGCCTCTTCCCTGGAAAACCCCAGTTCCTCGAAATCAATCTCCCACTGCCCCACCAGGTTATGGTCTGGCAGGACCTCCGGGTAGTCCGGGGAGAGGTAAACGCCGACGATGACTCCCATACCAACCAGGGTCGAAAGAAAGCCGACCACGAACGTACCATGGTACATGAGCCGGCGATCCCGGTTGGCCAATACCACCCTGGGGTCGTTCAGGACCAGCAGGATCACCACCACCGCCGAAAACACCGGGATGATAACCGAGAGCTGGACCGTGACCGACAGGGTGGAAATGACCAGCACTACCCCGTAGACCAGGCCAGCAGAGGGCAGGACCACCACCACCGCTTTTCTCGCGGGACTTCCGAATTGCCTGCCGCTTCGGTACTGCCAGTGCCACAGGATGTGGAACATGATCCCGGCGCTCCCGGCCAGGGCCAGGTTCACCAGCAAGGCCAACACGCTAGGCATGAGCGGGGCGAAGAGGTCCTGCGCGAAGTGCAGGTTGTAATGGTCCATGCCCAAGGGGGCGAATTGGAGCAGGGGAGTGCCGAGCACGAAGAATAGGGAGACCCAGAAAAACCCCCGGAGAGGATTCTCTTTGTCGGCAAACACGAACCCTTGCCCCAGCACCAAGACCGCGGAGACTCCGAAGCAGGCTGCGGTCGCCGGAAAGACGTTCCACCCCGGCAGAGAAATGGCGAAACCGCACAGACCAATGCCAACCCCGACCAATATGACCCTGAACAGCAGAAAACGTCCCACCTCCCTTGCCAGTTGATCGCCTCCGCTCTCAGAGGGCGATGGGTCAAGGCTGGCGTCATCTTCCTTCCAGTCAGGTGAACCGGCGGGATCCGGATTGCCGCGAAGAATGGAGGCTAGCCCTGCCATCGCCAACAGCCCCTCTCTCTCCGACTGGGAGAGTCCCAGGGCCATGGCGAACACGACCAGCCGCTCCACTGTGGGACGGGTGTAGCCTGACTCCCACCGGGAGACTGTGGCGTGGCTGTACCTCCGGGCGAAACCGGTGTCGATGTCTCCCATCCTCCGAAGTAGTTCCTCCTGGGATAGGCCTCTTCGACCGTTCTCGTGGAGGAAGTTCTCCCGGTAGGAACGCATGACAAAGCCCACCTGGACCGCCCTGTCCCTCTGCACATCCGTATCGGTGTCTATGCTCATGCACATTTCACCTGAGTGAAGTTCATCCTGGCTCGGCGGTTTCGCGCCAAAGCCCCGAGAGGCAGGCCAGAATTTCGCAGTGAACATTTTACTCAGGACACCACCGGCTGCACCTCTCCGCAGATATGTCCCAAGAGTTTGCAGGCCATTTCAATGTCCCAGAACCCCGGTGGAAAGGCGTCCATTCAACTGGACACCTCATCCGCGGGCATTTCGACGCACAGTTCCGTGGTGCCACTGTCCATTTAGTGGGTCCCGAATGTCCATTTGACGCAATCAACTGATTTCATGCTGAATTCCGGACGGCTCATGCGCAAACCCCATATCCGGAGATAACCAGGAGGGCGATTGTACTCCGATGGAACGGGGTGGTTCCCGCGCAGAAAGACAGACCAGACAGCCCTGAGATGAAATTGCATCCCCTTTCTCTTCGGTCATCACGACCCGGCGCATCCACAATCCCGGGAACGGACCGAGCAGGAAGGGCTACAAGCACCAACAGCACCCGGCCCCATACCACCTCCGCAAGCGTCAACTTATCCATCGCCGAGGACGCGACGTCCTGCACAGGTCAGCCTTAACCAATGGCGTACTAGCTATAAGTCACGTGTACCTAGACTATCTCGATAATGTAGTTCACCAAGCGACAGCATCGTGATCCGAGGAAGTTTTTCACGAATATAAAAGAGCGGCAAATGAATAATTCGCCATTCTACAGTTGAATTGATGTGGACAGCTTTACCTTTGTAACGTCCGTGTGAATTTCAATAGATGAACATGTGAATTTGTTATTCCACTCTCCATTTTATTCGAGGGCTAAGGAAACAATCTACCGGCTCTCGGCTCTTAGAACTGTCCTTTCCTGACCGGGACCGAACAAAGTAATTGCGGGGTCCAACCCCAAACTGCAAGGCACACAAACCTGAAACGGCTCCATGGCCACGACTGAGAGCTACGTTTTAGGAACTCCGTGCCAGCTCAGATTCCAGTTTTCGGCTATATGAGCAACTTGAACTCAGAGGCGTATTCCTGGATGTAAGGGCACTCCTGATTCATTCCTGTACACCTCTAATAACAGTCCTCAAAGTCTTTGTGGCCATCACAGATTCCTCATATTACATCCATAAAAGTGCCAATGAAATCTACAAAGTTTTTATGAATGTCCGATATGTTTATATGGCATAAAGTTCTGTAACAACCGCGGCGAGCCCAGTTGCAACACAAATAATCCTTGGCTATTTGATCACCCTCGTCTTGCAATGTTCGACGCTTGATGTTTGCTTCAGTTTCTGCAACTTCTGCATCAACCAAGTCTATTTGGAAACGATTGTTGAGCTGAATTGGTGTCCTAAGAGCCACTTCAACTCCAGGTTTCACCGCAGCGCTTTTTGATTCACGGACCCCCAGCAAGGTTCCCCAACGACTTTGCGCGCCATGTTCCGGGGAATGGATCCGGCAATTCCGCTCAAAGCGCCGCCTACAACAACTTGAACACCACCCAGGGAGGGGAAAATGAGAGCACTATTAGCATTTTTACATGTTCGGAAAACTCTGGTCCTCATCAGTGCGATAACCGCAATCCTGGTGTTCCTGGCCACACAGGAAACCGCAAGCGCCACAGTGCCGATGCCACAGCGACACTTCGACCTGGACGCGGGTCATGACTACGCCCGGGGAGTCTGGGGCCTTGGGAATAAGCTGTGGATTGTGGAGAACGACGCTCCGAACGATCAGAAGGTGATTTATACCTACGACAAAATTACCGGAGAACGTGTCCTATGGGGGAATATCTGGCTGGCTGATACCAGCATCAAAATGCAGGGTATCTGGTCCGACGGCACGACGATGTGGCTTGCCGATTGGGACGACAAGAAGCTCTACGCCTACTTGTTGAACAGGAACAGCTTCAACATCCACCCGCGAATTCCTGACAAGGATATTTCGCTGGCTGGCAGCAACGACACGCCAAGGGGGTTGTGGGGAACCCACGGCAGGATATTCGTCGTGGATAAGGACGATACCAAGGTGTACGCGTACAGCACAGTCGACGGGAGTCGTCTGACTGACGAAGAGTTCGACCTGCATTCCGCCAACGGCAACCCGTGGGGTATCTGGGGCAGCGAAACCCGGGTATGGATCAGTGACATCGACGACAACATGCTGTACGTCTATGAGAGGAGCCCCAATACCTCCGACCATGGACAACGCAGGCCTGTTTTCGAAATAAGGCTGCCCAGGGGCAACAAGGACCCTCGCGGCATCTGGTCCGACGGCCAGACAATGTGGGTGGCCGACGCGGAAGACGCCAGGATGTACGCAATGCACTTCCGCAATTTCAGGCACTCCAGCGATGAGTTGGACATCAACCAGGTCGATACACCCACCGGCCTCTGGACCGACGGCAGGACAATGTGGGTGGCCGATGCCGGACGGTCCGATTACGGAAAACTCCTCGCCTACAACTTGAGCAACGGGAATCGGAGACCGGGCAAGGACGTACAACTCGCCGATTTCAACCTGGAACCTCTCTCGATGTGGTCGGACGGTACAACCGTGTGGGTTATTGAGGATTCTGGCAACGACTTCCTGTATGCCTATGCCATGGAACCCGAGTCAGACCAAATCGGACAGCTTGTGCCATACAAGTCCATAACCCTGGATTCGGATAATGCAGACCCGAAAGGGACATGGTCGGACGGCGATACCATCTGGGTCTCGGACTCCGAGGATGACAAGCTTTACGCATACGACCTTGACGACCGGAGTCGGGACTCCAGCCAGGAGTTTGACCTTCACAGCAACAATGACGACCCGGGCGAGATCTGGTCGGACGGCGAGATCGTCTGGGTAATGGACGCAGAGGACAAGGGGGCGTACGCATACGAGCTGACCACGGGAACTCGCAAGAGGAGCAAGGAATTTCTGACCGCGCCCGACAATGACAACCCCACCGGCGGGTTGACGGGCCATGAACTGCGATTCTGGGTCGCCGATAGCGACGATGAGATGCTGTACGCCTATGGCAGGCTCAATGCTTCGCCCACCTTCACTGAGACATCGGCGAGTTTCAGGATCCACCGCACCGCCTCCGCCGGCGACTACGTCGGTACCGTTCCCGAGGCGGTCGATCCCGATGGAGAGTCCGTAACCTATATGCTGCTCAGCGGTGGACTGGGCGTGTTCCAGCACGATTCCCAGACTGGGGAAATATTCATTCGGGACGATTTCACCGGCTTCTCCGGTGGTGAGGAATACACGCTCACCGTGGCAGTAACAGACGGGCAGAGCCCGCTCGACGGACTCAGTTCCGACGCTGACGACGCCATCAAGGTAACCATAACCGTATTTCAGAATGCCGACGCTGAATTCACCACGGAGAATGGCTCGGTCGTATCCGTCGCCGAGGATGTGGCGGAGGATGTGGCCATTGCGCAAATCGGTGCCACCGACCTCGATGAAGATACCCTGTCCTACGAAATGACACCCGAAACGGGCCACCCGTTCCAGTTGGATGGAGAGCAGATTGAGCTCGCCGCCGGAGAATCCCTGGACTATGAGAGTAGAACCTCCTACAACCTGATCCTGCGGGTGCAGGACGGCAAGGACGAAGCGGGCAACGACGATTCATCCTGGGACGATGCAATCGCGCTGACAATCCAGGTAACCAACGTCGACGAGGCCGGGGAAATCACCCTGGACAGCGCCCATCCTCAGGTGAACACAGAAATTGGCGCCACCCTGACGGACCCGGACGGCGTGGACTTTTCCAACGGGAACCAGGTCAGCTGGGTGGTGGAAAGAAGCTCGAACACCACCAACTGGTCGCAGGTTTCCCAGACCAACAGCACCAACACCAGCTACGGTTACACCCCGGTGACCGCAGATGTCGATATGTACCTTCGATTCACAGCAACCTACAAGGACGGCTACGACATAGTAAATGCGAAAAGCGTGGAGGCTGAAACCAGCAACAAGGTACTGTCAGAACCCCCCACCAACAGGCCCCCGACATTCGACGAAGACGCGCCAGCTACGCTGTCAATCAGGGAGGACACGGCCCCCGGAACCAACATCGGATCGCCTATTCCGGCCACCGATCCCGAGTCAGACACACTCACATTCGACGTTGTGATCACCAGCGTCGATATGCTTGGCATCACCCCAGGCGGACAGCTTTCCCTGAATGCTGATGCGGATTTGAATTTCGAGGGACTACGCGAATTCTACGTCTGGATACGGGTGCGAGACAGTAAGGACCCCTACGGGGTGGCTGACACGCAGTGGGATGCAACCCACCGGGTAAAGGTCCTGGTGACAAATGTCGATGAGGCCGGATGGGTAACTTTGTACACTGCAACCCCTGAGGCCGGCGTTCAGGTGACCGCTCATCTCCAGGACCCGGATCGAATACTGAGGAATTTGGCCTGGCAATGGCAGACAGCCAACAGCGCCGAGTCAACGTCCTGGACCGATGTCGCCGACGCTACCTCGGACAGCTACACTCCGGTGCCTGGCGACACCGGCAAATTTCTCAGAGCCAAGGTCTCATACGACGATGGCGAAGGAACCGGCAAGGAGGCCGCTGGCATCTCGGCGAATGCGGTTGTTCGACCGGACAACGCACCTCCCGCTTTCGACGAGGGGGCCAGTGCGACCAGGTCCATCAACGAAAACTCGGAGGCCGGGACCAGGGTCGGCGCCGTCGTCACAGCTACAGACCCGGACGACGACGCTCTGACCTACTCGCTGGCGGACGCGATGGATTCCGGCCTGTTCTCCATAGACTCCACCACCGGCAGGCTGGAAGTAGGTGCGGGGGCGGTGCTGGACTTCGAGTCCGATGCCGAGATGGAGGTCGAGCTGCAGGTGTCGGACGGCAGGGCCGCCGACCATAGCCAGGACGATGCGGTCGACGCCACCATCATTCTGACCATCAATCTGTTGAACGTCGACGAACCGGGCATCGTGAGCCTCTCGTCCACTGAACCTGAAGTCGACGTATCCATCACCGCCACGCTGACCGACCCGGACGGAGCGGTGAGCGATACGACCTGGCAATGGGAACAGTCTGAGGATGGGGTCAACGGCTGGACAGCCATAGCCGGGGCGACCACGGAAGACTACACCCCGGCCACGGGCGATGCGGGCAAGTACCTGCGGGCCGTTGTCGAGTACATCGACGGAGAGGGTTCCGGCAAGAGTGCCAATGGAATGACTGCAAACGCTGTTAATTCTCTGCCGATGGACACGAGCCTGGCATCGCTGACGCTGGGCGACCTCTCGTACAGCTTCAGCAGCAGCACCCTTGAGTACAATGTGACGGCTCCGGCCGGCACGGAGCAGATCAGTGTGACGGCCACTCCAACGGCCAGTTCGGGCGTCACGGTGGAGATCGCCCCCGCCGATAGCGAGCCCGGCACAAACGGCCACCAGGTGGAATTGCAGGACGAGACCCTGATAATCATCACCATCAGCGATGATCAGGGCAGGGGATCCACTACCTACCAGATACAGGTCTCGCGTGAGGAACCGGAGCAACAGGACCCGGAGCAGCAAGATCCGCCCCAGCAGGACCCGGCTCAAGAGGACCCACTGCAGCAGGACCCACCCTCGGAGGAGGACCCGCCGCAGCAGGACCCGGCCTCGGAGGAGAGCCCGAGGGAGAATTGTAGGAGTGATGCGCGGGACGGGGTGATCGCCTATTGCGGAGCCTATCCGTTCGCCATCGTCAGGGTGGAGTTCGACGGGAGTTACACAATCGACTGGAGTGAGTTGGACTCGGATTACCCGGACGTAACCGGCTACAGCGTCCTCCTCGGCCAGTTCATGTACCGGACGTACAAGGACGAGAACGGCTCCATTCACAACCACGACAGGCTGTCCCAGATTTACGAAAGCTGTGAGTTCGTGGGAGGGGAGTGGGACTGCCAGGGGTCTTTGGCGTTCATCGATGACTGGGTGGATTGGGACGGCAACCCCACCGAGGTCCTGGAATTCGCGACCAACGAGGATCTGACCGAATGGAGCTACGCAATGGAAGAGCCCGGCCGCCACGCTGCCGAAAAGACCTTCTACCAATGGAGCGGAGACGCCACCGACCCGGATAACGAACCGGAGGCCATCGTCCTTCAGACCCAAAAATTCGAGATGGACCTTTACCACATCCACATATACGAAGGAAACAACGAGGTGGGCAGGGAGACTATCATGGTTCACGGCGCCGACGGTTTCGATTAGACAGCGGGGGCACCGCCCTTGCTACCGCAGCCCGAACTCTGAGCCGAGGCACGCATTCTTGCGGCCTCGGCTTTGTGGCTTCATTTCGGAGCATCGCTTACTCCCTCTGTGGAGCAATGACTAACCATTTTGGGCGCAGGATCAGGAACGAATTGCCCCCATTAACGGCCAACATTCAAGACCGGCCTACCGAGACCTGGGCCATCCAGAATGCGAGTCTTGCGAATGTAGTTCCTCCCCACTCGCGTTGGATACGTCGAAAAACAAAACTCATTGATCTGCCCTGATCACTTTTCCATAAGCGGTTGTGTCATTTTCCCCAGGCGGGATTGGCTGTCTTACCCTAGTTGCCGTCCGCCAATTGTTGTAGCTTGGTGCCTGATTGAGGGATTCCGAGCATAGAGAACCACGGGCGGAATTCAATGGATCATTGGCCGTTCAAGCCCGGCAGACCCGCAGGGGTGCCGAAACGAATAAATGCGGTCATTTATCTTGGGGCTGCGTTCCACATAATTCTGCGAGAGGTCTTTGACATGGCTGCCTACATACTCGTCGACAACAAGATTGTCGACCAGGAAGACTTCAACGAATACGTCGAAAAAATTCCTCAGGTCGTCGCGGCGCACGGCGGACGGTTTCTGGCGCGGGGCGGCACAATACGGGTGGTTGAAGGAGATAACGCGCCGGAACGGATTGTGGTGTTGGAGTTTGAGAGCTACGATCGCGCCGTGGCGTTCGTCAGTTCACCCGAATATGTCGAGCTCTCTGTGATACGCAACAGGAGCACAAATACGAGCACCATAATTGTCGATGCCGTCTAGCCACTGACTTCGCTTCCTTCGGTTAGCTAAAGCCCTGTGGCAACCAACGCATCCTCTACGAGCAGGACGAGTCTTGTCTTCCGCTGGTGTCCTTGGTTATCGGATTCCAGGCAGCTGTGATTCTCCTCGTCGCCACTGCCCTGCTGGTTTCCATCACCCTGAGCGGCGACAGCCACGGCGAGGAATATCTCACCTGGGCTGTTTTCGCCGCTTTGATATTGAACGGCGCGAGTACCGCCCTGCAAGCCGCAACCCTCTGGCGCTTGGGCTCAGGGCACGTATTGTTCAGAAACACGGTCGCCACCTACCTGCCGGTCTCCCGGATTGCATTGGCCCAGGGAGCCCTGCCTCAGCATTGGTCGTATAACCTGCTTGGCCTCGTCCAGGTCGGCCGCGAAATTGCCCGCGGGCACCCGGTCAAGCAGCCTCATGGAATGGAGAGTGTCTGCCAAGTCCTGACGCAAGCCGGCAATGACGATGGTCCGGGACCGCGCGGCCACCGCTACTCCGATCAGCTCACTGATAATTACCGAAGCCGTATCATCTATATACACCGTTCGCGAAAAGTCAAAAATAGAGAATTGCTGCTGCTTTATGTCGGGGCGGAGGATGCGACTGAGTTGCCTGGCTGACGCCACGGTCACCCGGTCGGGAAAGACCACCAATCCGGTGCGAGCCTGAAAGGGGTCCTCGTCGTCGTCCAGCTCATCATCGTCCAACAGGGCTCTATCAAGCAGCGGCACGGAGACAAGCTCGGACACCTCCAGGCTCTCTTGTCTGCGGTAGCTGAAGAGAACGGCCATCACCAGCCCAATCAGGAAAGCCAGGAACATGTCCACAAACACAACCAGGAAACAGGTCATCAGCAGCACAATGGCATAAGTACGGGGCATGCGATGGATGCTGGTGATTAACCGCCAGTCGATGAGGTTCCAGCCGACGAGTATCAGTATGGCCGCCAGGACGGCATGGGGAACCCGCTCGACTACGGGGCCGAGAAACAGGAGTGTCGCGAGAATCAAGGCGACAACTATGAGGCCGGACACCGGGGACCTGCCGCCGGATAATGTGTTGAGCAGACTGCCCTGAGCCATTGCCCCCGGCATCCCTCCTACCAATCCAGCAGCTATGTTGCCCATCCCCTGGGCGAGAATTTCCTGGTTCGGCTTGTGCTGAGAGCCGGTGATTGTGTCCAGTCGCAGGGCTAAAAGCAAGGTGCCAATCGAGCCCAGAAGGGCCATGATGAATGCCGGTTGCAGCGCCCGCAGGAAAAATTCCAGGGAAATAGCCGATAACTGCAGCGAGGGCAGACCCGACGGAACCTCGCCCACCGTCGGAGCTCCAGGGAACAGCAGCACACCGGCCAGAATCCCGACCGCAAGAGCGACAAAGAAAGGCGGAGCCATCCTCACGAGTCGACCTCGCCACAGTATTACCAAGGCCAGGCAGATGGCGGCCAGGGCCAAGGCCTCGAAATTTACGTCCCTCACTGCCTCGGGCCACGACGCGACGGTGTCAATGATGCTGCCCGTTGCCGGGTCGCCTCCGAGGACCGGGATGCTCTGCTTGAAGATGACCAGGATCCCGATGGCTGCCAGGAATCCGGAGAGCAGTGAGGCGGGGACAAATGAGGCGTAACGGCCCAGACGCAACAGGCTGAATACAATCTGAATCAGACCGGCCAGAATACCTATGGTGGCCGCCTGGGCGAGACTATCGGCGTAGTCCGCGACCACCACAGCCATAACTACGGTTACCGTGATATTGGGGCCGCCCAGCATGCCCCGAGTGCCCCCGAATAACGCAACGAACAGGCACACAGCCAATGCGCCGTGGAGCCCTGCAGCCGCGCCGAGACCTGATATTACGCCCAGGCCAATTGCGACCGCCAGAATGATCCCCCCGGCGGTCAAGCCACCGAAGACATCCCCTCGAAGGTCGGCCCATCCGTAGTCGATCCTGCGTGGTGCGGCGGTAGCTAACCTTTCAACTACTAGTATGAATGATCCGGGGAGCACTAAGGTGATCAGTCTCCGCTAACAAGGGTAAGGATCGCGTTGGCGGACCTGTTGCGCATCGCCCGGAGTTCCGCGTATTCTGGCGAATCATCCGGCGCCGTGTGCCATCCACGAGCCTGTTCCACGGTCGGAAATTCCATGAGGATAATCCGGTGACGTCCAGCTGGAGTCTCGGCCCCAATCACCTCAGCGATGTCGCCCCGGCCCAGCAGTTTGCCGCGGAACGCCTCTATCATTCCCGGTACGCGTTGGCGGTACTCGGCGTAGGCCTCGCTGTCTGTGACTTCCAGGTGAGCGATTACGTACGCTGCCATCGGTCTCTCCTGGTAAGTCGTTTTTGGAGCGTGGTATTCAAGGTGTCGGGTGGCAAAATTCACCGACGACTCGAATTTGAACAGACTGAAGAGAAAGTGAGGCTCTGACATGAGGGAGATTCGCCTGTTCCCCGCGAGTTCCTTTTATTGGCCTGGACCGGCTGGAGTAGTGAAAAGGGCGGTCCGTCAATAGCTCGTCCCCGCGGACAAGCGAAAATAACGCAGAATCACAGATTCCTGGGGCCTCAAGGAACCGCATCCAGATGATGGTAGGGATGCGTCCAGCCACTTGCCCTGGTGATTTGCACGTCTTTGGCCTTGCGAAACTCCCTACGTTTTTCTGGCCGTCACGACGCTGTTTTGCTCGCCGGCTGCCGATCGCCAGACCTCTCCGAATCCCGCACTCTCCAGCATCAGCCCAATCTGATCCTGGGTGCGGTTCTCACCACCCAGGAGCGCCATTGTCAGGCCGCTGACCGACGCGTGGGCAGGCCCCGACAAGTCCTCGTAGAGCATCGGCTCCACAACCACAATCGTCCCGCCCGAGTTGATCGCGTCGTAGCAGTTCGCCAGAATGCGCTGGCAGGAGTGGGCGTCCCAGTCGTGCAGAATATTGGCCAGCAACAGCACGTCGGAACCCTTTGGAAGCGGGTCGTCAAAGAATGATCCCCCGACAAAGCGGCAGCGCTCGTACATTCCCAACTCGGATATGCGAGCCTCCGCAAGTGGACGCACGCCCTCCAGATCGAAAATTATGCCCTCTAGCGAAGAATGTGCCTCCAGCAAGGCCAAGGTGTAGCCTCCGGTGTTGCCACCCACGTCGAGCAACCGCCGGTAGGGCGAGAAGTCCACCGCCAGTTGGAGTTGCCGCGCTCCTGAGACGGCATTTGCCAGCATCCCCTCCGCGAACCACTGTTGGTCCCCTTGGGAGAAATTCCTGAAAATATCCTCGTAACCAGCCTCCGATAGCGGGTACCCGGTGGTGAGCACTTCCCCCAGTCGCCCGACTTGCTCGTGGCGCCCCTGGAAGAGCAACGATCGTCCGCCCGCAAAATGCGGACTCGACCGTAACAAAAACCTCTCTGTTGCAGCAGTGACGTGGAATCCCCCCCGCTCGTCGCACTCCACCAGGCCCTGGCTCGAAAGGAAGGCAAGAAGGGTGGGCGCTACCCGTGGCGCTAGCCCCAACTCCTCGACGGTCGCCGGACTCTCAGCAAGCCGCTCGAACAAACCGCTCCGTATGCAAAAAGCCAGCGCCTGCGCCCGCATTGCACCGTCCTGCAACGCGAAGATGCGCAGCCGCGCGGCGTCCAGTTCTTCTCTTTCAATATACATGCAATATCACCGGAACGTAATGAGGATATTACGACAATATCAAGATAGAATTATTAAGTCTACGTCCATCGTCGTGATTTGGGAGATTTCACAGTATTATCACTATTTCATTACGATTTCTACATTAATCTATTGTGTCAACCACCGCTCCGACATGGAAAGCTGTATACCCATAACTGAGTATCTGAGCGCTGTCACCCTGAACGAAGCTAACAATACGTTTCGCGCACCATATCTCTTCCCTGCATTCAGGGAGGCAAGGAGAGTCTTTAAAGCATCGTTTATCAGTCAGTGTCCATGTTGACAGCCGGAATGAGGAACTTCAGGCATCCAAATGACTATGAATAACAAGAGGATAATGGTGACTAATGGAAATCAAAGACCTGATCATCGACGACCGTCGGCGAGGAGTGTTCAGGGTCCATCGTTCGTCCATGACTTCACCGAAACTGTTTCAGAGAGAACGTGAACTCATCTTCGATCGGTGCTGGATCTACCTTGGGCATGAGTCGGAAGTGGAGAACCGCGGCGACTATCGCCGTCGCACTGTGGCTGGTCGGCCAGTCTTCTTTACCCGCAACAGCGATGGCCAGGTCCGCGTGTTCCTCAATACGTGCCCCCATCGCGGAGCATTGATCTGCCGGCGCGACGAGGGCAACTCCGAGGTCTTGCAGTGCTTCTATCACGCCTGGACTTTCAACATCAACGGAGACTTGATCGGCGTCCCCGGTGAAGACGCCTACGGCCCTTACTTCGACCGAGGAGAGTTGGGCCTGCGAGAGCCACCGAGGGTCGAGAGCTACAGGGGGTTTATCTTCGTCAGTTTCAATCCCTATGTCGAGGACCTGGTGTCTTACCTGGCAGGGGCAAGAGAGTACATTGACCTCATCGTGGACCAGGCCGAAGACGGAATGCGGGTGATCCCGGGCTCCAACAGGTACACAACCAAAGCCAACTGGAAGCTGATGGTTGAGAACAGCCTGGATGGTTACCACCTGGTACCAACTCACAAGACTTACCTGGAATACATCGCGAGCCTTGGAAACGACGGCAGTGGAGAAACCGCGGCAACCAGGATTCCGGGGGCCGGAAGAGCCCTGGGCAACGGCCACTGTGTAATTGAAAACCCTGCCCGCAGCGGCCGCCCTGTCGCCCACTGGCACCCACTCTATGGCGAGGAAGCCAGGGAACCCATGGCCCAAACCCGACAGCGACTGGTGGATAGATACGGCGAAGAGCGGGCCCACCGTATAGCAGACACCAACCGAAATCTGATCATTTATCCCAACCTGGTCATCAACGATGTAATGGCCAGCACTATCCGCTACTTTGACCCCATCGCTCCGGACGAGATGATGGTAACGGCCTGGCATCTCGTCCCGAGGGAGGAATCGGACGCCATGCTGGCCAGACGGCTTGACAGCTTTCTGACCTTCCTGGGCCCTGGAGGGTTTGCCACTCCGGATGATGTGGAAGCCCTCGAGTCGTGCCAGGCCGGATTCCGTGCGGGCGAAAACGAATGGTCCGACATCTCACGGGGCATGCTCAAGAGCGCCCCACAGTCGACGGATGAACTCCAGATGCGCGGATTCTGGCGGCAGTGGCACGCCAACATGCAGGGCCTGAGCCATACGAACGTGCAGGACGGGGAATCCGTGGAGGCAGAAGCCGCGCTGGCGACGGACGACTGACGTTATCAGAGGCCGGGCTATCCGTAACCGCTGCCGGTAACCCCGCATTGCGTCGGGGCCATCGCAGGCGCAGTTCTGATCGTAGTTCGGTCCGGCGTAAAGGCGTCATGTCATTCGTGGCACTATAATAGGGTGAAGGACTCGGCAATAGCGCTGATGGACTACGATTACTTCCTTGGGTTGGGCGAGGTTGGCTGGGAGCAGAGTTCTGCAAGAAACCCCTGGCGTTGGGGAGGTAGAGCATGTATGACCTGAGCGGGAAAATCGCTCTCGTAACCGGCGCGGCAGGCCGCCGTGGCATAGGCCGGGCCATTGCAACCCGCCTCGCCTCTGAAGGCGCCAACGTTGTGGTGACCGACGTGTCACCCCGGATCGGCACCATCCGACCTGATGACCAGGCGGTTGGATGGCGTGGGATCGCAAGCGTGACCGCCGAGATCGAGGCAATGGGACGCGAGACCCTGGCGCTCTTCGGCGACATTTCCGACAGTGCCCAAGTGGACGATATGGTCGGCCAGACCCTGGCGAAGTTCGGGCGCATCGACATCCTTGTGAACAACGCCGCTTTCCGACCCGGCAGAAGTCGTGTGCCGATTGTTGATCTGGAGGAGGAAGCCTTCGACGAAGTGATGCGCGTCAACGTGCGCGGCACCTACCTCGTCTCGCGGGCAGTAGCCAGGCACATGACGGCCCGGGGCGGCGGCGGCAAGATTATCAACATGTCCTCGGTCATGGGGAAGCGCGGTGTTGCCATGTATGCCACCTATTCCGCCTCCAAGTTCGCCATAATCGGTTTTACCCAGGCCATGGCCCAGGAGATGGCACCGCACGGAGTGAACGTCAACGCCATCTGCCCAGGCCTGGTGGACACAGAGCGGGTGGACTTCGCGGCCTCAGCGCAGGCCCCGGACGGTGTGACGAGCGAGGAATACAGGGCCATGTTGGTCGCCGATCGCGCCAGCAGGGCGCCCATGGGCCGTATAGCCCAGACTGATGACATTGCCCGCATGGCCGCCTTCCTCGCTTCCTCCGAGTCGGACTACATCACCGGCTTGTCAATCAGCGTCTCCGGCGGCCGGGAAATGAACTAGGGCTATTCGGAGACACGTGGGGTGGAGTCCAGTGCCGGCGCCAATGCGCGGATGACAGAATACGTGCGATGGCTCAGTTGGGGGCATACCCGCAGGACCGGATATAGGGCTCTTTGCTTGGGTGTGTCAGCTCGATTGGTAAGGTAGGCGCCGCCGCTCGGAACCTGAGGGCCTACCACAAATCACGCGGGACTTTGGGATACGTGAGGACCCAAGCCTCGCAGACGAGATGCCCAACCGGTGAACCGCGTCCAAAGTGCCGGCAGCGTCTCATCAACATCCATCGTATCCGGGTCGTCTGGTACGGCGTCGGCCACCCAGTCCTCGGTCGGATGGAGGATGACCTCGCCCCGTTCCTCTATGTCGGTCACTGAGTAGGTGCAGCTAGCGATGCCGACAGCGGCAAAGTCTCGTCAACGCCGGCGGCGGTTAAGGTGATCTCCCTCGGCTCGTCAACGTCAGTGACCTCGGTGGTCACTGGGTAGGTAGGCAAGTCGACCATATCGTCGTAGACCACACTGCCGTTCCTGTACTCCCTTGCCGTAGCTGAGGGTGAGGGTCAAGCACAGGGACTTGCTCGGGCAATCGGTATCGTCGGATGTAACGGTCTCGTAATCCAACGCTTCGATGGCCCGCAGCCTGGCAGCAAATCCGGTGTAGATAACGTTCTGGATGGTTCGCTTAGCCATAGGGTCGGATGGGAGGATCTCATACAGGTCGGCATCCCTTCCGTCCTGGATGCCCCAGATGAGTACCTCCCAGTCTCGGTGGGTGGGCATTATCCCCACCTCGGTATCCCGGCCATTCGGGCCATCCGGGATGGTGTGCTGTTGCCGGAGTGGAACCTGGGCGAAGCGACCTTGCGATCGTCTTTTGCCGCGTCGGTTCTATCGCTCTCCGTCGTCTTGACTGGTGCCCGACGGTCTTCATATTCGACCCGAGCGCGTATTTCCTTCCCGGTGTAGTCCTCATCTACGGAGCAGGTCTTCACCAGGGACAGCGGATCATCGTCGTCGATGGTTTCCCAGTATCCCGCAGGTTCCATACCTTCGGCGGGGTGTCGAGCCTAGATAGTCCAGTCGATGTCTCCATCGGTGAACAGGATCCCGCCATACGGGCCCGATAGTGTGTAAGTCAGGATGTCGTTCACCAGTGGAGGATCGTTCGGCAGATCAGCTGCAACCCTGCCTTCCTCCTCCACGTCAGTGACGGTGGCGTCGCATTCGCCAGCTTTTTGGTCGCTGGTGTCGTCGCCAGTAGTGATCACGATGATGCTGTAGACGTTGTCAGTATTGTCGTCGCACAGCTCTTCGAAGTCGGGTAGCAGGCCATCGTTCTGGCAGTCCATTGAAGGCTGCTTGAACGTCAGGACACCGGAGGCAAGACCGAAATCCAAGTGAGCCGCATCGTCGCCGGACAGTGTCCACTCAATGCCGTCTCAGCCGTAGTTGGTGGCGGTGAAGGTGTGGGCCTCTGCGACGGTGCCATCAAAGTAGAAGTCCACTTCCACTTATTCGAACGCATCGTTGGTGACCTCGTCGATGTCCGGCCGCTCGTAGACGTTGGTGGCGGTGATTGTGCCATCGTAAGTATCACTGAATTAGGTACTTTCGCTGTCTGTGACTCAGATCGTAACGTTGTAGACATTGTTCGTGCCGGTGTCTGCCGGCATCCCATAATCTGTTTCAGCGCCGAAGGTGAGCGACCCATCGCAGGAACAGCTTGGCCAGCAAGGCGCGGGCCGCCATGCACAGCAGCGACAGGAATTGTCCGTCGGGGCGAGGTGTCTACATGCGTTTTCTGTCCTGTTGCATTCGCAAGCACAAAGCTCTAACTCAGCAGCGCCACAAAATGTACTATGGCAGATTATTACTCCTACCTTTGAGCAATAATGAGTCTCTTCCTGTAATTGTGCACAAGATGACCTTGCCCCTTTCTCAGGAAACACAGGTGACTTCTAACTTGGACAGTTCGAACGAGCGGCTCATTGTCGTCACCGCCCGGGCGAATGTCGTGCACTGAGTCCTGCGCGGCGGCCCACCGCACGGAACCTGTCCGCAGACCATGGCGACGACCGACAGGCGCCCAATTCCGGAGATGAAGACATATCGAGCCTGGCTTTGCAAAGGGACCGGATGCCAACCAGTGGAATTAGCTGAGCGACCACCCCTTGTTGTGTGGCCTACCATTCCTGGGTATATCACTGATGCACAGGCGGCGGGACCAGGGCAACCGTTTCAAGCTCGGTCCCGAGAAGTCCTGCCCGTCGCTCTCATCGCGGCCTGGCGCCCCCGCCTTGCTCCGGCACAACCTCCGGGCCATCGCTGATTTCCTGCCCCGTCGGGACCCTTACGTCCTCAACCGCAAGTGTGTGAAAACCGGCGCCAGTTACTGCGACAACGTTGCGCCCTCCTCGAACATCCTGGCGCTCTGCTGGCGATTCCGCGGCTCCAATCCAGTGTGACCATCCCCTGCCGATTGCCAGGAAATGCACAACATGCTTTCACAAAACACCAATGACTTGTGAAAGTCTGTTTATGACATTCGTACAAGTTACACATCCATTTTTCACTTGCATTACACAATCGACAACTAGTCTGGGTATATGCGCTTCGTGCTGCCGTCCAATTGCCCGGCCCTGTTTATATCAGGAATTGTCCTTGACTCTAATCCCGGCCCGGTCGATCGCTGACACCAGAGACACAGTATTCCCGTGCAGTAATTCCTGATTTCTGCCCTGCTCCACTGAAGATCGGTTCCCAGGGCAGATTGCTATCAGCGATTGGTCCACGCAGAGCAGTAGGGCCATTCATCTTCAAGGTTTCCCGCAGATCCGCATACGGATCCTCTCATTCGTTTACACCCGTACCCGCGAGGGCATGTCATCACAAACCCAGCCCGGTGATGGCCCGTCCTTGAATGAGATTTCCCAACTTTGATCCAGAAAACGGGAGGGGCCTGAGGGCCATCAATGATTACTTTTTTTCTCTCTTCCAGACGATTGGTAGTCCTGTCCCTGATAGCGATAGCCGCAATTCTGGCGTTCCTGTCCGGACATGAGTCGGTCAGCGCTACTACGCCAAAGCCGGACCGGGACATTACCCTGGCCTCCAACCACGACCGTCCAAGGGGTATGTGGGGCGACGGGACGACCCTCTGGGTGGTGGAGAACAACTCAACCTCGGCCGGCAATTCCCTGTTCCTGCCATACAACCTGGCCGACGGGTCGTTCAATGAAGGCGACGACATTGAACTTGCCAGCTACAACAGCAAACCACAGGGCATCTGGTCCGACGGGACCGTGGTGTGGGTCGCCGACTGGGACGACACCAAGCTCTACGCCTACGCCCTGAGCGACTTCAGCCGTATGGCAGGCCGCGACATCAACCTCTCCAGATACAACGACGGCCCGAGGGGAATATGGGGGTTCGGCGAAACCATTCTCGTTATCGACAAGTACGACACCAGGGTCTACGCCTACAGCACCACGGACGGCAGCCGCCTGCGGGACCAGGAGTTCGACCTCCACACAGACAACGACCATCCGTGGGGCATCTGGGGCCAGGGCACCAGGGTCTGGATCAGCGACATTAACGACCAGATGCTGTACGTGTACCAGAGAAGCCCGAACAACAGTACTCACGGCGACCGCGTTCCGGCCCTGGAAATCAGGTTGCCCAGCGATGTTGATAATGTCATGGGCATCTGGTCCGACGGGGAAACCATGTGGGTTGTCGACAACGAGGCAAACACGAAGATTCACGCAATGCACTTCATCGGTTTCAGGCACACCGCGGACGAGATCGACCTCAGCGACGTGGCTACGCCCGCCGGACTGTGGACCGACGGGGAAACCATGTGGGTGGCCGACAAGGGCAGGTCCGACCACGGCATGCTATTTGCCTACACTTTGAGCGACCAGACAAGAGACAGCGACAAGGACGTACAGCTCGGTTCCTTCAACAAGGATCCTCGTTCAATCTGGTCCGACGGCGAAACCGTATGGGTAATTGACGACACTTCGGGCAACGACTACCTGTACGCCTACGACTTAGACCCGGACCCGAACGAGGTCGGACAGGTGATCCTGCACCAATTAATCCAACTCCATTCAGACAATGCTGACCCGGTGGGAATCTGGTCAAACGGGAATAATATCTGGGTGTCCGATTCCGGCGACGACAAGCTCTATACCTACGGCCTCTCCGACAAGAGCCGGAAGTCAGGCCGGGATATCAGTCTTCACAGCCAGAACGCAGACCCCTCGAATATTTGGTCCGATGGCGAAACAATATGGGTGCTCGACACTAACGACAAGCACGCCTACGCCTATGACCTCTCCAATGGAAACCGGAAGAAAGATCGGGAGTTCTGGACGGTTCCGGACAACGACGACCCCGCCGGTGGCCTGACCGGACACGCACTGCGATTCTGGGTCGTTGATGGCGATGATCAGAAGCTCTATGCCTACGGCGGCAGGAACACGCCGCCATCATTTGGCGGAGCCACGGCCAGCTTCGAGTTCCATCGCAGCCTGGTCGAGGGGGACTACATTGGCACCGTTCCCCGGGTTGAAGACCCCGACGAGGACGAGGTTGACTACCTTTTGACCAGCGGGACATTTGGAGTTTTTCGCCTGGACAGGCAGACAGGCGAGCTCTTCGTCAAGGACGGCGCTCCGGCATTCACCGGCGGGGAGAGTTACACCCTGACAGTATCCGTATCCGACGGCAGAAACAGGCTGGATGCGGTGGATGGAGACATGGACGATGCCATCGACATTCCAGTAAATGTAATCACCAACGACAACCCGGAATTCACCACCGCCGACGGAACGGTCTTCTCCGTGGCGGAGGATGCTGCGCGAGGGGACATCGTCGCCGATTTGGAAATCATCGATCTTGACGATGATTCGCTTTTCTACGAGTTCTGGGTCAACCCCGCCAGCCCGTTCCAGCTGGTGAAGGACGACGTCAAGGTCTCAAATCCAGAAGACCTCAACTACGAGAGTACCAACTCCTACGAGGCGAGAATTCGAATCCGCGACAACAAGGACGAGGCGGGGCAGTGGGACTTGAGCTGGGACGACCGGATCAAATTCACCATCGAGGTCACCAACGTCGATGAGGAGGGAGAAATTATCCCGGGCAGCGCACATCCGCAGGTGGGCACCCAGATGCTTGCCACCCTCAGGGACCCGGACGGCGTGGATGTCAGCGGTGGAAACCAGATCACATGGGTGGTGCGAAAAAACGTAAACGGCAGCCTGAGTAACTGGACCGAGATTTCCAGCACCGACACGACCAGCACGGATTTCAGCTACACGCCGGTCACTCTGGATACCGGGACAACCCTGCAGTTCCGGGCTACCTACAAGGACGAATCAGACGGAACGCTAGACAAGACCGTCTTTGTGAACACGCCGAACACTGTCCTGTCGGCGGACCCGACCAACAAGCCTCCCGTTTGGACGGAGATCGGTACCGTAACCCGCTCCGTCGCCGAAAGTGTGGCGGCAGGCAGCGATATCGGTTCCCCGGTTTCGGCAACGGATCCTGAGGATGACACGCTGACATACCTGCTTATCGAGTACTTCCATGTTGGCAATTTTGAGATAGATTCCGGCACCGGGCAGATATCCCTGAAGGACGGCAAGACCCTGGACTACGAATCGGCGCAGTCCTACTGGGTGCGTGTCGTCGTGATCGATGGCAAAGATCGCTACGGCAACGACGACTCGAGCGCCGAAGCTCCTAACAATTACGACAGTTCCAAGCTGGTGGCCATCAACGTGACCAACGTTGAAGAAGACGGCAGTGTGCAGCTTTCTACGGACAGCCCCAAGGTAGACGGGGAGATAACTGCATCTCTCAGGGAACCAGATGGCAGCGTCAGCAATGTCGTCTGGCAATGGCAGACCGCCGACAGCAACCCGTCGGATACCTGGACTGACATTTCCGACGCTACGTCAGATGCCTACACGCCCACCTTCAGCGACCTCGGCAAGTATCTGCGAGCAAAAGCCACCTACGACGATTGGGATAACACTGGGAAAGAGGCTATCGGAACGGCGGCCAACGCGGTCACCAGAGTCAACAACGAACCTCCCGAGTTCAACGACGGCGCAACGGCAACCCGCTCGGTGAACGAGAACGCCGTCGCCGGTACCAGGCTGGGCGCGGCAATTACGGCCCTGGACCCGGAGGATGACACGCTGACCTACTCGCTGGCTGCGGGTTCGGACTCCGACAAGTTCGTCGTTGTTTCCGGGACCGGACAGCTGGAGGTGGCCACGGGAGTAACCTTCGACTACGAGACCGCCCAGGACCTGGAGTTCGAGGTCGTGGTGCAGGTGACCGACAGCAAGGCCGCCGACCACAGCCAGGACATCGCAATCGACGACACCATCACGGTGACCATCGAGCTGGTGAACGTTGATGAGCCGGGCAATGTCTCCCTGTCCATGATGGAGCCGGTGGTCGGCAAATCAATCACGGCCACCCTGTCCGACGATGACGGCGGCATCACTGGCGCCAACTGGCGCTGGGAAAAGTCCAGCGACGGCGCGACCAACTGGGAGGCCATCAACGGCGCGGAGTCGGACAGCTACACGCCGGCGACGGCGGACGAGGGCATGTACTTGCGGGCGATCGTGTCCTACGCCGACAACGAGGGCACCGACAAGAACGCCGAGGGCGTGACTTCCGGCGCTGTTGAGGCTGGGACAGTCGAAGAGGACAGCGGGGACAGCGAAGACGGCGGGGAGGAATCCGGCAGCAGCAGGGGCAGCAGCGGCAACGTCGACCAGAACCCAAGTCCGCCAACTTTCTTGGACATCTGCCGGCAGGACCTCCTCGCGGGTCTCCTGGCCGACTGCGTCGCCAACGACTTCGCCACCGCCCGGGTGGGGCATGATGGCAGCTATACCATAGACTGGAGCGAGTGGGGTGAGGACCATCCCGACGTAACCGGCTACACCCTGATTCTCCAGCAACTCCTGTACAAGACGATTCACGAAAACGGGGTAGAAATCGACACCTGGACCCTATCTGACGTCTACGAAACCTGCGAGTTCACCGATGGGGCCTGGAACTGCGAAAGGCCGATAAAAAGCAACTACTTCGAGGATTGGGCCGGCAATCCCACCGGTGTGCGGACTGTGGTATACAACTCCGATCAGACCCAATGGAGCCACTCCCTTGACTCGCCAGGCCGTCATACCGCGACAAAGACATTCCAGCGTTGGAGCGGAGACGCCTCGGACCCCGACAACGAGCCCGTCCCGGTAACCTACACGGCTATGAAATTTGAAATGGATGTGGTTCGCTTCTTGACTCACGGCGGTTCCGACGAAACCAGCGTAATTGGAATTAACGGCGCCAACGGGTTCGACTAGGAGACCCACCATTCCGGTTGGATGGAACGCGAACGGGCCCGCAAAATAGCGGGCCCGCCTTCTTTTGCTCACCGCGGATATAACGGAACGCTTGGGTCGGTACGATCCTCGGTCGCCTTGTCGCTCAGAGTCACCGACGAGGAACACCATTCTACCCCGACTGCGTCTGATGCCGAATGCTCCAGACCCCGGCGCCGTAAATTTTGGAAATGACCCTCTGGTGCGAAAGTGGAGGTGGTAGAACGAAACGACGCGCAGCATACGGTCCAGCACGACGGCAAGGTGATCGGGCACCTGGGCCAGCGCGGTATCACCGGCCGCAGCTACAGATTTTGGCCGCGTTGCGGGCACCCGTCGACTAACCGGTGGATGATGAGCACGGCCCCAACTCCTGCACTCCGCCGCCAGGCAGGCGACGCCACGAAAGCAGGCCCTGTGGAAGGACGTCCACCACGCCAAGCTACGGGGTGTCTCTTCGCGTGGCATCGCAAGGCAACTGGGCAACTCCAGAAACACGGTCAGGAAGTACATAGAGTTGACTGCGCCGCCAATAGACCGGACTGCCAGACAGCGCACCCAATCAGTAACTAAGGACCATGCCAAAGGGCATTTCCGCTGGTCAGCAACGGCCGGAGTGGGTTATTTTTCATAAACACAGAGAATCTGGAAGCGCCGGGCCGCCGAGGTTGCCCGATTCCGCTTCAGTGAATAGGATATAAATCAGGCAAACGAAACAGGACAACACAGAGGACAGGAGTCGGCGTTGCCGAACACCACGGACCGCAAGTACCCAACGGAACACTGGACTACCATCGGCGAACTCCGGGTCCGGTACCTGGACTGGGGCGGCGACGGTGAACCGGTCATGCTCATGCATGGACTCGCGTCGTCTGCCCACTGGTATGAACTCGTCGCCAGCCATTTGCGCCATAAATACCGGCTCTTCGCCGCCGATGCCAGAGGACACGGCCAGACCACCCAGGCCACCGGCGGGTATGATTGGCAGACTCTGTCAGCCGACAGCGTGGGACTTATGGACCACCTCGACGTCTCGCGGGTGGCCGTCTTCGGACACTCCTGGGGGGCAACCGCCGCCCTCAACGTGGCCGCCCGTTTCCCGGACCGCATAGCCGCCCTGGGACTGATTGACGGCGGCGTGGGTAGACGCGTCGGGCCTCGTGAACCGTGGGAGGTCGTCAAGGCCAGGGTCCGTCCCAGAGACGTTACGGGAAACAGGGAACAATTCTTGGATCGCCTGCGCCACCAGTTGTCTTTTTGCTGGAACGACCAGATCGAACGCATCGTCCAGACTATGGTGTATGAGGACCAGGAAGGACGGATTCAGGACATCTTGCGCCCCGAAAATCACCTGCAGGTAATGCGAGCTATGTGGGAAGAGCCGGCCTCCGACCTCTATTCCAGGATTACCTGCCCGACGGTTATTATCCCGGCGGGCCCGACACCTGAACGCGCGGATAGCGAGCGGGCCAGGCAGAAGCAGGCTGGCGTCGACGCCGCCGGAAAGGCCATCCCGCAATGCCGGGTGCGCTGGATACCTGAGACCGTTCACGACATCGGCTACCATAAGCCCGAGGAATTGGCCCGGGTTATGGACGAGTTTCTTTCGGGCCTTGGCTGACTGTCAGCATAGTTACAGGCCCCACTAAACCCTCACCGGCGAGGATCGAGGTCCAGATTCGTATCAGAGGAGCATTGATAACCATGGCAGAATCCAAGCAGACGCTCTCCAACCGGCTTACCAAACTCCACCGGCGGATGGAAGAGGCCCAGGTGGACGCATATCTTGTGCTCTCCTCCGATGCCCACCTGAACGAGTATGCGCCCGAATATACGCGCCGTCGGACGGCCATCACCGGGTTCCGTGGCTCCGCCGGCGACGTCTTGGTATGCCCGGATGGGAGCCATCTGTTCGTAGACTCCCGTTACCACATTCAGGCGGACGACGAGGTCGACCACGACAATTTTCGCGTCCACAAGCTCGGGCTTGCTGAGGAAAAAACCCTCAGCCAGTGGTTGACCGAGATGGAGAAGGAACGGGGCAGCATACGCGTGGGATTCGACCCCCTCGTGGTCTCGATGCAGGCCCACTCGGTGTACAAGTCAGCCTTGAAATCCCCGGATTCCGCCCTCGTGCCGATCAGTGACAACCTGGTTGACGCGGTATGGGATGAGCAACCGCCGCCGCAAGCCAATCCTGTGTATCAGTTGCCGGACGATCTCACGGGTTGCGGCGTCGCCGAGAAGCTGTCCGATATCCGTAAAGAGATGGAGGATGCCGGAGCAACTCTGCTCGTGCTGACCAAGCTGGACGAAACAGCATGGGTAACGAACCTCCGGGGCACTGACATCGAGTACAATCCCGTGTTCGAAGGCTATCTGGTCATTGACCTGGAGCGCGCCACCTGCTTCACTCGAGTTTCGCCCCCCGCAGACGTTACAGATTCCCTGGCCTCGCTAATCGACTTCCAACCGTACGCCGCCTATGCCGACGCGATGAAGCGTTACGGCGCGGAAGCCTCGGGCATGGTCTGGCTGGATCCCAGCGGGACCACGATGGGTACCAGGCTGATGCTCCACGAAGA
Organism: Dehalococcoidia bacterium; assembly: GCA_965207865.1. Classification (GTDB taxonomy): domain Bacteria; phylum Chloroflexota; class Dehalococcoidia; order Lucifugimonadales; family UBA3495; genus VXOI01. The sequence goes on along the minus strand of CBDBNP010000008.1, from coordinate 604,444 downwards.
CCAGAAACTGCTCGAGAAGCCCAATCCGACAGTGGCGCTAAAGGCAATCAAGAACGAAGCGGAGATTGCCGCCGCCCGAAACTCCCACCATCACGCCGCCGCCGCCAAGATCCGCAGCTTCAAGCGCCTGCAGGACTCGATCAAGGCGGGCGAAACGGTCAGCGAGGAAGGTTACAGCCAGATACTGTACGAAGAGTACTCGAGCGAGGAAGGATTCTACGACCTCAGTTTCACCACCATCGCCGCTGCCGGAGCCAATGGGGCGATCGTCCACTATGCCGACGCCAGCCCCGACGTTCCGCTCCGCGACGGTGAGCTGTTCCTGGTTGACTCCGGCGTACAGCTAATGGGCGGCACCACGGACGATACGCGCACGGTGATCATCGGCGAGCCGTCAGAACGACAGAAAGAAGTCTACACCCTGGTCTTGCGAGGCCACATCAACCTCGCGATGCAGAAATTCCCCGAGGGAACCGGGGGGATTGGCCTGGATGCCCTGGCCCGCACGTTCCTGTGGAACGCCGGACTCGACTACGGACATGGAACAGGCCATGGCGTCGGCGCCTTTCTGAACGTCCATGAAGGACCCCAGCGAATCACACCGAGGGGGGCCGACGAGCCGTTCAAGATCGGAATGATTGTCTCCAACGAACCCGGCTACTATGAGGCGGGATGGGGCGGCGTGCGCTTGGAAAACTTGTACGTTGTCGCCCCCGACGAGGAGATGCCCGGGCATCCCGACGGCCGGAAGTGGCTACGGATGGAATCGCTGACTCTGATTCCCTTCGACAAGAGACTTATAGACTGGGACCAGCTTTCCAGCAGGGAACGTGAGTGGCTGGAAGGATACCACCGGCAGGTATGGGACACCATTGCTCCCATGCTGGAGGACGGGGACCGGGAGTGGTTGCGGGAGGCTTGCCAGGCCCCCTAACGGAGAGGCGCCTCCCACCTTAAGCCCGTGTATCCGAATCCTGCCCGGCACCCGCGGGCACGAATTTCCCGGATAGCTGATTGGCGCGGAAGCCGACGAAGCTACTGGTCTGGACCACGAATCCGCGCGGACATGGCCCAGGCGAGAGACCGCGCGTCAGCCGTCCAAAGCTCCTGGTTGGTATAGGAAAGTCGTAACTCATCAGCCAGGAGGACGCACGGCAATAGTAACCTGTGGTACTAAGAGACCATCTCAAAACTATAATTGGCGTTGTCGGCGATACCAGAGCAGGCCGCAGGCCAACTGGATCAGGCCTATTTGGTTGCCTTTCCCAATTCTCGGCATCGACTCCGACAATGACGGCGCATTCATCAATGAGACCCTGGCGCGGTACTGAGCCCGGCGATGAACTGAATTCACCAAGTCCAGGGCCTACCGCAAAAACCATCAGGCGTGGACCGAGCTGAAGAACTGCTCCGTAGTCCGCCGGTTCACCGGCCACGACCGCTACTCGGGCCGGACTGGACCCGGTAGAGTTGTTGTGTTCCATCAGGGAGGCACAGTCCTCGCTGGCAGCGATGTCCTCTCCGGCGCCCCAGGAAGGATCCCTTCGAAGGCGTCTGGCACGATGTGCTGCTGTGGCCCCAGAGAGACCCGGACACGACGGCCTAGGACTTGATGAGGAGACTGAGGACGGCTCATCCGGAGAGATTCAGCGATGCCAGGTTGCGGACGCTGCAGCGTCGAGTGAAAGAGTGGCGCAGTGCCAAGGCCGAAATGCCGGTCTATGCCGCTCCCGATAAGCCCGCACTCGAACCTGGAGACAGAGGCGAGTTGGTTTTAGCAGGAAAAGGGGGCAGAGGTTAGAAATTCGGCAACACATTCCGGTGAGGCAACAGGTCGGCAGATCCAATTGTGGCTGATCAGATCTGCCTCAGACTCGAGCTGGTCTAATGCCGACACACGCTGGGAATTCCTGCGATCACATATGGTTGACAAGATAATTCTTGGATGATACCTTGTCTCACCGACTAGGAAGAAATGGCGGCTTTCGCAGTCAACTGCATAATTGAGACATAATCTCAATACGAGGTCTTGTGAATCCCCACAAGAAACTTTTGGCAGAGTTGGAGGGCTTGGGCTGTAGAACCACTGCTCCCAGGAGAGCGATTGCCGAGCTCCTGGAGCAGAAACAGGACAGCTTTACGGTCGAGGAACTCATCGAAGAACTGCCTTCCGTAGGCCGGGCAACGGTGTTCCGTACCATCAAGCTGCTTCTTGAGGCGGGGGCGGTGTGCAAGCTCGCCACGATCGACGGATCTCAAATGTACAGCCTCTGCCGAGTCGGTCATCACCATCACCACTCAGTGTGTGTTCAATGCGGCGCAGTAGAGGAATTCAGTGCCGCCTCAGTCGAACGGTTAATCAGCGCAATTAGCGCCGAAATTCCGGGAGAGGTCATCGACCACCGTATCGAGTTGTACGTGGTCTGCGGCTCTTGCCCCTTCTACGGGAGTAAGTAGAGGTTCGTTGCAATGGGCTGAGCTCCCGGTGTCGCTTGCCCAATGATGATACTACGTATCTATTGAAACCAAGGCCACACTAAGGTGCAAATCAAGTTCAAATTACGATCAAGAAACGGGGGACTCGGAATGTTATTGATACTAAGTCGCACTATCCAACTTGGCCGCTTGGCCCAGGCGTTGGCCTTGGGCCTTGTCGTACTCTGCGGGGCTTTGCTGATTGCCTGCGCAGACGGCCAGGACACGCCGACAACGGAAGGGACAACGCCAACCGCTGCTGTCGCCGCTGCACCCACCGATTCTCAGCCAACCCAGCAGACGGCGCGTCCGGAACCCACGCCTACTGGCTCGAGTACTGCCGGACCCTCGCTATCCAACCCGACCGTCAAGGTGGTCACATCCACCAACTTTGTGGGCGACTGGGCCAGAATCGTGGGTGGAGACCGGGCAGAGGTCTTTGCCATGTTGCCACCCGGGCAAGACCCACACTCCTTCTCGCCGGGAGGTCAAGATGTGGCCCAGGTCGCGGACGCGGATGTTGTGTTTACCGTTGGCCTGAACCTGGAGGCCGAATGGCTGTATGACCTGTTGCGCAATGCCAGTACAGATGAGTCCAAGTTAATCGCCCTTGGGGAATTTGTTGACCCTATTGAGTCTACCGGTCCGGACCCGCATGGCCACGGCGGGGATGACCATGGCGAGACGATGGCAGCCGACGGTCATGGCGGTGAGGAACTCATGGGCCGTTTGCTGATCGGCGACGGGGAGGAGGGCAAGGTCTCCGTAATAGACCTGGAAACGGGAGAGGTTGACCAGGACCACTTCGATCTCGGATCCCGGGCTGGCCGAATTTATTCAACCCAGAGCGGCCGCTATGCAATCGCCGTTTCCCCCGACGCCAATGCCGCCAACCTGTTTGACGGCGGCATATTCATGGAGGCTCACGGAGATCATTTCGACCTGTTGGAAGCACCCACGCAGCGGCTTGACATAGATTTGGCCGGGGACCGTCCGGTGCACCTGTATGTAGGAGGGGAGTGGGCGACCATTTTCTACGATGGCTCAGGGGAGGTAGTGCTCATCAATGAGCATGACCTGGAGGAGCAGGGCAGTGATTATGTGCCGCTGAGTTTCAACGCAGGTCCGCAACACGGAGCAGCCGTGCCGCTGGAGGATGACCTCTTTGCTGTAAGCCTGAAACATCCCGATTACCCGGCAAATCCGGACGCGAGGAACCCGATCGGGGCGGAAATCCGGGACGTTAACGGCGACATCCTCTATACCGCCCACGGATGCCCCGATTTGCACGGGGACGCGGGCAACGGCCATCAGGCAGTGTTCGGCTGTACGGGCGGCGCACTGGCGGTCGAGGCGCACGACGGGGAGTACTCCCACGTCTTTGTCACGGCCCCGGAGGGTTCTCCTGAGGACTTCCGCCTGACCTCGGTTTGGGGAAACCCCGGACTGGACCACTTCTTTGCCCTGGGCAGCGCGGTGGGGTTGTACGTGGTGGAGCCCGAAGAGGGATCAATGGAGCAGATGATTCCCGCTGCCGGAGAGCTGCGGCCCATACAGGTCAACCTCACCTCCGACGGCGAGGCCTTGCTGGTGATGATGAGCGACGGCGAGTTGCGGATGTACGACGCTCACGACCTGGACATGTTGGCTTCCTCGTCCGGGCTTTTGACCACGCCGGTAGAAACCGGTTTCTGGGCTCGGCCCCATCTGGCCACGGCGCCCGGCGCAGTATTCATCACCGACTCGGTGGGAGGACAGGTGCTGCAACTGGATGCCCATGACCTGGAGGAAGTCGGGCATTGGGACGTCTCCGGGTCCCCAACCAAGATCGCTTTCGTGGGAATCGTGGGTGACGAGGACGGCGGCCACGACGAACACGGCGAAGATGAGCACGACCACGGCCCTCTGGACCCCCATTTCTGGTTCGATCCAATAAGGGTGAAGATTGCCGTCAACGAAATAGCCGCTCAGCTTTCGGCGCTGGACCCCGAGGGCGCTGCTGTCTACCAGCGTAACGCCACCGATTATGGGAAGCAGCTTGACGAGTTGCACTCCTGGATCCTGGAACAGGTCGACTTGGTGGCGCCTGAGCGCAGGCAGCTGGTTACATCCCATGACACCTTCGCCTACTTCGCAAAGGCTTATGGGTTTGAGGTTGTCGGCCTGGTCATACCGTCTCTGGGCCCGGACCTGGATCCCTCCGGGGAACACCTTGCGGAGGTGATTGAGGTGGTCCGGGAGCACGGTGTGCCCGCTGTCTTTGGCGAGACCACCGTCAGCGAAAGGCTGGCGCAGGCCGTGGCTAGGGAAACCGGAGCGGAACTGGTCCAGCTCTATTCCGGGTCCATGGGAGCGGAGGGCAGCAGCGGGGACACATACCTCGGCATGGTGCGGACCAACGTCGAACGGATTGTGGAGGCCTTGAAGTGAACCTCCATCTCCTCTGGCTTGGGTGTTGCCGACCCCCAACGTAGACGGTAAGCGCACGCTGTTCAACGCCATTGCCGGGATGCAAAGCGTTCACCAAGAAAGATAGTAACCCTTTGTAAGTTGGGTAAGTTGGACCGGCGCTGGGGGACGTGGGCTAACGCCCTCCAGCGCGACCGCCCCGGCGGCGCGTACTGCCTGGTTGATCACGTCATCGCCATAGCGACATCGTCGGCTCTTTGCAATCTCTAAGTGAGACAACATTTCGATAAAACACTAAGGAGGATCCAATATGGAAATGCAACGCAAAGTACCCGTTACCATCCTCACCGGCTTCCTGGGCTCTGGCAAGACGACCCTGCTCAACCGAATCCTGACCGAGGAGCACGGCAAGCGCATTGCCGTGATCGAGAACGAGTATGGGGAGGTCGGCATCGATCAGGCCCTCGTCATCAACGCTGACGAGGAGGTCTTCGAGATGTCGAACGGCTGCATCTGCTGCACGGTGCGCGGAGACCTGATTCGGGTACTCAACAATCTCAATAAGCGCCGGGACAAGTTCGACTATGTGCTGGTGGAAACCACGGGGCTAGCCGATCCCGGTCCGGTCGCCCAAACGTTCTTCATGGACGAGGAGCTGCGTGCTGAATACGCCCTTGACGGGATCGTCACGCTCGTCGACGCAGCCCACATCGATCAGCAGCTCGGCCGAAGCGACGAAAGCACGGAGCAAATCGCGTTCGCAGACGTTCTCGTCCTCAACAAGACGGACCTCGTCAACGGCGAGTCCCTCGACACCTTGGAAGCTCGGCTCCGGGGCATGAACCGAATGGCACGAGTCGTGCGCAGCGAGCGGGCGAACGTACCCGTCGACACTGTACTGGACCTCAGCGCATTCGACCTAGACCAGGTGCTCGAGCGTCGTCCTACCTTCCTCGAACCTGAGTATCCCTTCGAATGGACGGGAGTCTATTCGCTTGAAACCGGCCGCTATGAACTCAACCTCGCCGAAGGACCCGATCCGGCGATGTCGCTCGTCGTCGTTCCCAATCAGGGCACGGATGACGCTGCCCTCCGCGAGAGCGCCGAGTGGTGTGTACGGCAGTACGCCGAACCTGCGGAGGTCATTCAGCCGGAGGAAGAGATTCCGGTTGGAAAGCATGTGAGCCTCAGTCTCGATTCCCCTGGACGCAAGTCGTTCTTCTTTGAGGTCGCTACGCCGGGGAGGGTTGGCCTCTACGCCCAGCACCTCGCGGAGGAATTCGATCTCCAACTGAGGAACGCGGATGGAGAGGCTTTCAAAATGGGGGGCAACTTCTGTTCCGAGCCTGCCTGCACAGAGACAGAGACAGACACACAACGCATCAAGGGAGCGGCGGTTCCCGCCGAAGCCGAGCGAACCTGGGTCGCCCAGCACGAGCACGACGACGAGGTGGGATCCATCTCTATCGAGGTAGACGGTGACGCCGACCCCGAAAAGCTCAACGCCTGGCTCGGCCAACTGCTCCGGGAGCGCGGGGTGGACATCTTCCGGATGAAGGGCTTCATCAGTGTCGCGGGGGAGTCGCGTCGCTTCGTCTTCCAAGGGGTTCACATGCTCTTTGACGGCCAGCCGGACCGCGAATGGGGGGACGCACCCCGCCGCAATCAGCTCGTCTTCATCGGACGCAACCTCGATGGACAGAGTATGAGGGAGGGGTTCGAAGCATGTCTGATTTAGATTCCGGCGGCGCGATGGGCGTTCTTCAGCAGGGCTGGTTTTCGATGGTCGGCGACTACGCTATGGCCGGGGGCTGGAGCGGGGGCGGAGAGACGCTGGTGGTCGGCGATGCCGAGGGCGGCGTTTACGCCTTTGACGGCGAGTCGGGCGAGAGGGCCTGGGAACAGCACGGCGTTCATGACGGCGGCGTGCTCTCGGTGGCAATCCACCCGAAGGGAAACGTGTTCGCTACGGCCGGCCAGGACGGACGAGTCTTGCTCTGGGATGCCGCCGAAGGACAGGTAACCCGGACTATCGACGTCGGGAGCGGTTGGGCGGAAAACGTGGCGTGGTCGAAGGACGGCCAAAAACTGGCAGCCTCCTGCTCCCGGCAGGTTCGCGTGTATGACGAGGACGGCGCGGAAGTGTGGCGGTCTGATGATCACCCCAGCACCGTCAGCGCCATCGCGTGGTCTGGCCCGAAGGAACTGGCAACTGCCTGCTACGGTCGAGTGGCCTTTTTCAGCGCGGACACCGGCGAGGCTCGGCAAATGCTGGAGTGGCAGGGGTCTTTAGTGTCGATGGTACTAAGCCCGGACGGGGGCATCGTGGTCTGCGGCAGCCAGGACAACTCGGTACACTTCTGGCGCCGCGCCACGGGTCAGGACTCCGAGATGTGGGGATATGCCGCCAAGCCGTCGGCCTTGGCTTTTGACCATAGCGGCACCCTTCTGGCCACCGGAGGCGGCGAGGCGGTTACGGTCTGGGTCTTCCGGGGGAAAGGCCCCGAAGGCACGCGGCCCGGCGTTCTGAAGTTTCATGAACAACCCATTACGACGCTTGCCTTTTCGCCCGGCGAGAGGCGCCTGGCATCGGGGGCGCGCGATGGGGCAGTGGTTGTGTGGTCGCTGCAAAGAAATGGAAAAGGCGGACCTATAGGGGCGGAAGATCTTGGGGTCTCCGTGGCCGAATTGTACTGGCGGCCCGACGGGGGCGGCCTTGCTGCCCTCGACGCCCGCGGCGGCGTGACGGTTTGGCGGATGGGACCAACGAAGGGCCGGGTTAAGCGGCCCCGCGCAGAGCAGGGCTCCAATTCGGGCGGAGGCTGACCCTCCGCCCACCCATCGATCTGTCACACCTTTTGCCCCTGAACCCACACATCTGTATTTTTCAATAAATACCCATTCAGAGTACTGTTTTGCCAAATTTAATGACCCAGAGTATCAGGTATGTTATTCCGGCGACGTTTGCGCTGTTGCTGACCCTGGCGGTGGCTTGTGGAACGCCAGACGCCACCACGGAAAACACACCTGCCTCCACGGCAGCAACCATGGATCCGCAGCAATCTTCTCAAGCGACCGGAACATCGGAACAGCCAGCGGACCCGGCCAATGTTGGGGAACGTCCCATCCTGAAAGCCGGCGTCATCTGGCTCGACAGCCCCCTGGACCCGGTGGAAAGCGGCTGGGTCGCCAACCAGTCGGGAATGTCGGAAAACTTGTTCCGGCTGTCCGCGACCAATCTCAGTCCTGAACCGTGGCTGGCGACGGCCGCCGTTCAGACAGACCCGACAACCTGGGAAATCGCTCTTCGGCCGGGTGTCAGGTTCCACAACGGGAACGCCATGGATGCTCAGGCAGTCAAGGCCTCCCTGGAGAGGACCATCCGGTTGTCTCCAGCATCGGCGGAAAATCTGGGCATCGAGACCGTGTCCGTCAAGGATGGTCAGACCATCACGGTCACAACGACGGATCCAAGACCGACCCTGCCAGGCCTGTTGACCTCTCCGGCCACGGCCATTACCGACGCGGCCGCAGCGGATACCGCCGGCGAAGGCAATTTCATAGACGCGGGCGCCCTGACGGGCCCCTACGTTCCCACCGAGTATGTCCAGAAGGAGCGCCTCAGCAGCGTGGCCAACGACAACTACTGGGGCGGAACTCCACCACTGGCGGGCATCGAGCATCTCGCCATTCCCGACACCAACAGCCGGGAGCTGGCCCTGCAGGCAGGGGACATTGACGTTGCCATCAACATTTCACCCAATGGAGCCCAGGCAATCAACTCCCAGCTGGGTATGCACAGCCTGACCGCCGGCATCGGCACCTCCGTGGTCATGTGGTGGGTCAACTTCGAGCGCGGCACGCTGTCTGACCCTCTGGTGCTCCGGGCAGTGGCCCACGCCATCGACCGCAAGAGCATTGCGGACCTGGTCGCCCCGGAGGGAACCGGGTCTTTCGCTGAACTGCTGCTCCCGGAAGCCCTGGTATCCTGTCCCGGAGTGACCGCGCCGGGCTACGATCCTGACCAATCCCGCATTTTGCTGGCGCAGGCCGGCTACGCCGACAGCAACGGCGACGGAGTTCTGGACAAGGACGGTCAGCCGCTGGAAATTGTTATCGGCGGCTATCCCGAGAGGTTCCGGTTGCCCATTATGGCCGAGGCCGCGCAGGCAATGCTGGTCGACGTGGGCATTCAGGCCGAGGTCCGCATCACTGAATGGTCCGTGGTCAACGAACCGGAATGGGATCTCTTTGGTTGGTTCAACAACGTTGTCGAAACCGGAGACCCGGTGGTAAACGTCAGCAAGTACGCCGGTATCCGGGCCGATGCCAGTGGCAGCGGCGCCAACAACTACGGCCACTACGACAATTCCAGACTGGCTGACATAGTCGCCAGAGCCGGCAACGTATCCGATATCGAGCAGCGAAAGGGGATCGCCTGCGACGCTTTGGCCGTCGTCGCAGAGGAAAGCTCTTTTCTGCCGGTGGCCCATGTGTACATGGTGTACGGCGTCAGTGAACGGGTAACCGGTTTCGAACCGCACCCGGCCAGTCTCTATTTCTTCGACCACCGCATAGGACTCGCCAGTGATTCGGCGCAGCAATAGTCTGGAATAAGAGAAGGCAGCGCCGACATGGGAGCATACCTGGTCCGACGGTTGGCCACACTACCGCTGATGCTCCTGGGAATTTCTGCGGTCACCTTTGCGCTGCTGAATCTGGCGCCGGGTGATCCTGCCGAGATTGTCCTGCGCCAGCGCAACCCCGGCCAGATGCCCAGCCCGGCCGCAGTATCTGCCATGCGCACCGAGCTGGGCCTGGACGCCTCCCTTCCGGCGCAATACGTTCGCTGGATGTCAGGGGCGTTATCGGGCGACATGGGCCGCTCCTACGTGACGGAACGGCCCGTGGCTGCCCAATTGGCGCGCCGCACCGTCCCAACGGTCCTGCTCACTACGGCTGCTTTGGCCCTGGCTCTTCTGGTCGCCGTGCCTGTAGGCATCCTGTCCGCGCAGCAACGGGGCGGCACCGTGGATGCCATCGCGCGCCTGGCGGCGCTGGTGGGCGCGGCAACTCCATCCTACGCATTGGCCTTCGGACTGATCATCCTGTTCGCGGTGAAGCTGTCCTGGCTGCCGGCCCTGGGCTACGGCTCGGTTGCCCAGCTCGTGCTGCCGGCCATCGCGCTGTCCCTTGCGCCGATGGCTCAGCTGATGCGGCTGATACGCGCCAGCATGCTGGAGATACTCGGGCAGGACTACATCCGCACGGCGCAGGCCAAGGGGCTGTCCCAACAGGCTGTCGTCGTCGGGCACGCACTGCGCAACGCGCTGCTGCCGGCCATCGGAGCCACTGGAGTGAACCTTGGCTACCTGCTCAGCGGCGCCGTCATAGTCGAGACCATCTTCACCTGGCCGGGTTTGGGTCAATTGATGGTGGGCGCGGCGCTGACCCGTGACTACCCCGTGTTACAGGGGTTCGTAACTTATATTGCCGTGGTTGTGCTGCTGGCCAACCTGGCGGCTGACATTGCCCTGCGCATCGCGGACCCGCGCCTGCGCTACGAACGAGAAGAGGTGTAGCGGTTAATGACGAGCGATACCCAACACGCCAGACGGTCCGCTCCCGCAGAGGCCTGGAGGAACGGAGGGCCGTACAGCGTGGGTGCCAGAAATCCCGCCTTGGCCGCCACCAGCGGTCCGCGCCGTCGCCGCCAGTGGAATGCGCTGCTGCGGGAGCCGGGTACCGCCTTGGGACTGTTTCTGGTGATGTCCCTGCTGCTGGCGGGATTGCTGGCGCCCTGGCTCCCGCTGGATGATCCCACCGAGATCAACCTGCCCGAAAGGTTGCTCTCTCCGTCACCGGAGCACCTGTTGGGCACCGACCATCTGGGACGGGACACCTTCAGCCGGATTATCCATGGATCGCGCATGACGCTGCTGGCCGCCGCTGCAACCCTGGCTCTCAGTATGACCATCGCCCTGACGGTGGGCATACTGTCCGGTTACCACGGCGGCTGGCCGGATACGGCGATGATGGGGGTGGTGGACCTGCTATTGGCGTTCCCCTCGTTGATCCTGGCGCTGGCCGTTGCGGGAGCTTTGGGCCCCGGTCTGTTCAACGTGTTGCTGGCAGCCGGCGCCGTGTGGTGGGTGGGCCACGCCCGGATCATTCGCGGGATCACCCTGGGGGCGCGAAGGATGGAGTATGTGACGGCGGCGCGCGCCGCCGGAGCCGGAAACCTGCGCATCATCCTCCGGCACATCGCCCCCAACATCCTCGGCCCAATCATCGTGATTGCATCCCTGGACGTGGGCTGGATCATCCTGGGAATCGCCGGCCTGAACTTTTTGGGGTTGGGCGCCCAGCCACCCACGCCGGAATGGGGCGCCATGCTCAACAGCGCCCGGCCCCACCTGCAGACTGAGCCCCGCCTGCTGCTGTTGCCAGGGGCGGCCATCTTCGTCGCGGTGCTGGGGTTCAACTTGCTGGGCGACGGCCTAAGGGACCTGTTGGACCCCCGTATCCGGCGACCAGGAAACTGACTGACGAGGAGGCAACTCCGTAAACGCCATTCAATTCGGGCAGGTCCAGTCCTGCAATGCTGGTAGAGTTCCTAACGGCAAATAGTCCTTTCGGCAGCGCGGACCGACTTGAGTTCACGTCGGTGCCCTTCGGCAGGTCACAAGGCCGAGCGCAGCCCGATTTCCCCACAATCTGGTGGTGCGAAATCTTTGTATTGATGGGTAGCCTTTGGCCGAAGCGATCAGGGCGCCCACAAGGGGTGCCCCTAAGGAACTGCCTGTGACTGGTAGGGGCAATCCTTGTGGTTGCCCGCGCTGCCCATCATTTCAAGGCGGTTGGTCTGCTAGAGCCCCGACTCGCCCGTGCGGAGGGTGTAGGAGGCGTCCACGCCGGTCACAAAGGTCCGCCCGTCTCCGGGGAAGCCGGAATAGGCAGCTTTCTGAATGGCGCTGGAGACCGTTTCAACCTGGTCGTCTTCCACCACCACCATAAACATGCATTTTGCCAGTTCGTCGTAAAAGTGGTCTCCTACCTGCACACCCTGTTGCTTGCCCCGTCCTAGCACGTCCCACTTGGTCATCGCCGGAAAGCCCTCGTTGGCGAGGGCGGCCGCCACGGCGACCTCTTTCTCGGGGCGGATAATCGCTCGCACCATTTTCATTGTCGCGTCTCCTTTTGCACCGACTATGATTCGAAGTCGATGCCCGGCATATCAGTCTCAGTCAAGTCTATGTTGGGGTCGAACTTATTCCCCTTCAGCTTCGCAATAAGCCCGGGGAGGAACTTCCCGAGTGTCGATACCGGCACCTGGTCAACAATCTTCCGCGCTGCACGCGCATCGGGACCTGTCTTTCCACCGGCGAAAATCGTTACCGCATCCACCACCTCACCTTCATACCTGGTCTTGCCACCCTGAAAACCGATGTCGGCCGCGTGGTGGTTTCCACAGCCCGCCGGACATCCCGACCAGTACATGCGCAACGGTCCGGAGTCCGGATAGAGCGAGTCCAGGGCCTCGATAACGCGGCGGCTGACGGACTTGGTCTCGATCAGCGCCAGGTTGCAGTAGTCATTGCCGGTACAGCTCACAAGCCCTCGCATGTGAGGGCCAGGTTCAGGCGACAGCCGGGCAAGGAGAGGTTCATCAAGAAGGGCAGGTAGGTTGGCCTCGGGCACATCGGTGATGATCACGTTCTGGCCCACGGTCAACCGGATGGACCCCGACCCATAGGCAGCGGCCAGCCGGGCCAGTTCCGCCATGTCGTCGGCGCAGGTGCGTCCGGTGGGAACGCACAGCCCAACGGAGTACAACCCCTCCTGGCGCTGCGGGTTCACGCCCAGGTGGTCGGCGTCATGGTCGTATCTGGCATCATTGCCCGCCGGGGCCAGCGGCGCGCCCCAGCGCTCTTCCAGCTCTTCCCTGAACCGGTCGACGCCCCAGTCGTCCACCAGGAAGGCGAGGCGTGCGCGGGTCCTCTTTTCTCGCGATCCTGCATCACGAAATAGCAGCGTTATGGCCGAGGCCAGACGCGCCGCATCCTGCAGCTCTACGAACACGTCCAGGGGCTGAGCGACCGTCATGCCGCCGGAACCCATCTTGCCTCCCACGGCAACATTAAATCCGTTCAGTCCGTCTGGGCCCCTGGCGGGCGTCATCGCGATGTCCTGGGTCTCCGCATGGACGCAGTTCTCCAGGCATCCGGTGAACACGACGTTCAACTTGCGAGGCAGATTCGTGTACTCCCGGTTGCCCAGGAACATGCGGGTGAACTCCTCTCCAACCGGAGAGGCATCGAACAGCTCATTGGGCGTCAGGCCCGACAGCGCACAGGTGTTGGTCCCGCGTATGTTGTCCATGCCAGTCTGCAGCGACGACAGGTCGATATCGCGCAGCGCCCGCAGGATCTCCGGCACATCGCGGATCTGGATGTCGCGTAACTCGATCTGCTGCCGGGTGGTCAGGTCCATCACACCGCTGCCCAGACTGCTGGAGAGCGCAGCGAGGGCTGTCAACTGCGCCGACGTCAGTCGACCGTTGGTGATGCGCATGCGCATCATGAACCGCCCGGGAGTGGGCTTGCGGAAAAATGTCCCGATCCACTTGAGCCGCTCCCGGTCTCCGGCCTCGATGGTCTCCCAACCGCCGTGTTGCGCCGCCAGCTCATCGATGTCGTCGAGGATGTCCAGCCCTGGCTTCTCGTCCTTGATTCGCTCGATGGGGTTGCCTGTTTTCGTTGCTGTAGTCACTCTAGCCCGCCTTGAATCTCTCGCATTTGATCTCGCGCAAGGGAGAGGAGTATTCGGCCCTAAGACTCGCTGTACAGCGCCATCGGAACGCGCTTGGCGTAAGCCGGGGCGACAGCCAGCTGACCGCGCCCCAGCGCGCGCTCCATGACTCTCCGCTCCTCCGTCTCCCGTTCAGCGGAGAAGCGCACCACCAGCACCAGGGAGGAGGCCACCGTAACGACGGCGCCCAGGTATAGCAGGGCCATCTCGATGCTCAGGGACTCCATCCGGAACAGGAATCCGGCGGCCACCGCGCCGGCGTTGCCGCCCGCGCCCACAATGCCGGCCACCGCGCCCAGCGCCCTCTGGTTGATGAAGGGCACCACCGAGAACGTCGCACCCTCTGACATCTGAACGAACAGGCTGAAAAACAGCATGGCGACAATCGCCAGCGGCAGGATGTCCATGCGTGAGAAGACCGCCAGCGCTATGCCTTCGATCAGCAGCACCGCGCCCAGGAACAGGGTCCGGCCCCGCAGCCCGAAGCGAATGCCCACCTTGTCTCCGAGAAACCCTCCCAGGGAGCGGGCGAACAGGTTCATCAGGCCGAACAGCCCAGCTATCAGCCCGGCCATACCCACGCCAAGGCCGAAGCGGTCGTGGTAGTAGAGGGCCGCGATGTTGTTCATCGTCAGCTCAACACCGAAGCAGGCGCCGTAGATCAGGAACAGCGCCCAGACCCGGTGGTCCCTGGCAGCCTCGATGAAGGCGCGGGTCCTGGCGCCGGGCGATTCCTTTGCCCGCTCCTGTCGCGCCAGTTCCTCGTCGGGGGAGTCCTGGGTAAACTTGAAGTAGGCGATGCCCATCAGGAACAGGGCGACGCCCGGCACTACCATCGCGATGCGCCACCCGATGACGTCGGTGGCGCCCAGGGCAACGATGACACCCAGCACCAGCGGCATGGCCATCTGCGTAACGCCGCCGCCCATATTGCCCCAGCCGGCGGTGGTGGCGTTGGCCGTTCCCACCACGTTGGGGGCGAACATCACCGAGGTGTGGTACTGCGTGATGACAAAGGATGCGCCTATGATGCCGATGGCCAGCCGGAAAAGCAGGAAGGACTCGTAGCTGTTGGCCAGGCCGATGGTCATCACAGGGATGGAACCGATGATCAGCAGCCCCGAGTAGGTTACGCGGGGGCCGATCCGGTCGCAGAGCCAGCCGACGACCAGCCGGGCCACGATGGTGACCGCAACGGAGGCGATGACGGTGTTGCCGATCTCGGCCTTGGAGAGCTGGAGGTCATCGCGGACAATTGCCATCATGGGCGCGATGCCGAACCAGCCAAAAAAGGCCAGGAAAAATGCCATCCAGCTCATGTGGAACACTCGCATGTGCGGGTGTCCGAAGCTGAATAGCGGGATGTTGGTAGCCTTGTGGGATTGAGGGTCCACTCCGATGTTCATGACATCCCCGGTCCTGAGATGCAGGCGCTTCTGCTATGCGAAACTCCGGTGCAGTTCCCTGGAGGGCTAGACTTCCACCGATGCGTCTCCGGTGCTCATCCTCGCCACTACCACGCCGGCCCTTTCCTGGCCGGGAGCTCCCAGGACGGAGGTCTTGCTCTGTCCGAGCAGTCGCTTGATGCCGTGCGGGTCCCGGACGAAGCCTCGGACTTGGCTCAGCCATTTCACGCTCTTGTACCCCTGGAGGAACGGAACCCACAGGCGTACGGGGCCTCCCAATTCGTGGGGCAAACGCTGGCCTTCGATCTCATAGACCAGGAGAACGCGGGGATCATTGGCAAGAGCCCTCGGCAGGGTCTCGAAGTACATTCCATCGGCGGAATAGAACGAGAGAAACCGGGCGCCCTGCATTCCAATGCCAAGGGAGTCGAGCAGTACGGGGAGCCGAACGCCGGTTACCGTCGGCGTTTCTGACCAGTTAAAAATCTGGCAGACCAGTGGAGTGGGTTCCTGCACTTTTGGCAGGGACTCCAAGTGTCCCCAGTCCGCCACTCGTGTATTGCCCGTTATTTCGGTGATGGGCAGGCTCCAGTCCTCCAGTGCCTTCGGCTCGGGCATCGGGTAGAGAGAAAGCACCGGGAGTAGCTCGGTCTCGAAGTCCATGGCCGCAAACTGGTCCTTGAACTTTGGGTACTTGACGTCGGGACGATGCACCATGAGTTATACCTCCACCGCTTCGGCTTCCGGTTCCTCTGGATCTAGGACTGCGTCGATTTCGTCGACCGGACAGACGAATACCTTGCCGTCTCCGTAATTGTCCGTCTTGTTGGCGTTTACCAAGGCGCGAACCAGGCCGCCAACCATCTCGTCGGGGACCATCCAGGTCAGCATCCGCTTGGGGAGAAACTGCATGACGCCGTCATCGCTGCCGTTGACTGGCCGCATATAACGCAGGCCACGCTGCCTGCCCCGGCCCATAACGCGGACCTGGGTATACTCCGACAGAGACAGGGCCCCGGCCGCGTCCAACGTCTCCTGCCACTTTTCAGGCCGTATAACTGCAATCACTTCTTTCATCTGGCTTACCCCGCACCGGATCTCGAAGTGAAGGTACCGTGGCAGTGTTTCGAGTCCATTGCGCGAAAGTTGCCGATGGGTTACGGATTCATTACAGTTTGATTACGAATTATTTACAGTTATGTTACATAGCTACGATATTCGTATACATAGAGAATTATTAGGGCGAGAACCTCCCGGCTTACCAATTAGGACGCTGACGCAAGGCCTGGCAGCACCGCCTGCAGCTCCGCTCCGGTGGACGGGGCTCGTCGTCGCCGAACACCCAGACAGACACCCGGGATTGCTGAAACACTCCACCGCCGAAGCCCTGCTGACGGGGCGGGCGCGAGTGGAGTCAAGGGATTAATTCTTGTGATGGGAGCAGGCCGAACGGCCCATCTTCCAGTCGGAGCACGTCTACACCGTGGACATGGCTCGCAACCAGACTGGCCACTAATACCTGACCTTCGGCCCGCCCTTCACCGTCAACACCCAGCGCGGGCAGGACACCCGCAACGTCCGATTCTTCGACTTCGGCCACGCCGAGGGCGGGCTAAGCGAGCTCGTCGTCACCACCCAGTTCCGCGTGCGGCGGGGCCCTGCGACAGGCTCAGGACGGGCGGGGGAGCTGGAGGACGACCAGCGGGTGATCAGCCCTGACCTGGTGCAGTTCGTCAACGACATTTCGCTGGTGGTGATGGAAGCCAAGTCGCCATCACTCATGGACGTGTGGAAGGCCCAGGCGGTGCGGCAACCTCTCCACTACCAGGAGGCGGGGCCGGAGTGGCACGGTACCGGAGCCCCCGGGTTGTTCCACTGCAACCAGCACTGCGTCGCCCACTGCGGGGCCGCCGCGTCCTACGCCGCTATGGGCGCGCCGGAGAAGGCCTATATCGAGTGCGAGTTGGTAGCTCCTTACAGCGATGAAGAGGTCTGGGAGCGCTTCAGCGTCGAGCCGCAGGTCCAGGCGCAACTCATCGTGGGGATGCTGGCCCCGACGACGCTGCTGAACATTCTGCGCGACTTCGTGGTCTACGAGCCGGAGCAGAGTCGGTCAAGCCTCTTAAGGCTCACGGGGAGCGAAAACGAGTGACAGAATGGAGTGGCAATTTCGTTTTTTGCCATTCCGATGGGTCTCCCTTTGACCCAGACCTCGTCAGTAGGTGGTTCAGGAAAAACTCCAGCGCAGCAGGCATTGAGGGGCTGCGGCTACATGGTCTGCGCCACACTCACGCCTCTTTTATGCTTTCGAAAGGAATTCACCTGAAGGTGGTTTCGGAGCGGTTGGGGCACAGTAGGATTGGGATTACTGGTGATTTGTATTTCCACATGCTACCATCGATGCAAGAGGAAGCAGTGAGGCGCTTCGAGCCCGAATGGAGAAACGGGAATGGCAATCTCAGTTCCACCTGACTGAAAGTCCTCACATTCGTAGCTGAAGCCGGTGTAGCTCAGTGGCAGAGCAGCGGTTTCGTAAACCGCAGGTCAAGGGTTCGAATCCCCTCACCGGCTCCATCCAGCACCTCCAGTCCGCAGCTGCCCAAGCCCCCGATCGTTGGCCTGTTATACGCCCGTTCTCTGCGTGTTCCCAGTCCGGAAGCTAATTTCCTCCCAAACGCCTGAAGGACCAGCTCCCTCCTAAGCAGAATATTGCCTCCGCAGCCACCCCATTTGCAAAACGACTGGGTCAAACCTCCGCTTCCCTTCAAGAAGTTGGGCACTTGCCAGCTCACCGACGTGGCGTTAACGTTAAATTTACGGTACCGTGAACTTTCGTACCGGTTAGGGAACGATACGCGGGAGGCGAGGCCATGAGGTCCACGGCAGATGTGGTGGTAATAGGCGGCGGCGTGATGGGGTGCAGCATACTGTTCAACCTGGCCAGGCAGGGAATCACCAACACGGTCCTGCTGGAGAAAGATATTCTGAACGGCGGCTCCACCGGCCGCACCCAGTCCATCTGCCGTATGCATTATTCCAACGAAGTCACTGCCACCATGGCCTGGGGAAGCCTGCAGATCTTCACCAATTTCGAAGATGTTGTCGGCGGGCCATCCGGGTTCACCGAGACCGGCTACCTCGTAGTGGTCAAGGAGGAGGACAGGCCTGGACTGGAATACAACTGCGCCATGCAGGTCGGTCTGGGCATCGACACCATGGTGGTAACCGCCGCGGACCTGGCCGATATCGCCCCCATGGTCTCCGTGACCGAAGACGAGGCCATGGGATGGGAACCGCAGTCAGGCTACGCAGACCCCTACCTAGTGACCTCCTCCTACGCCAACGCAGCCCAGGCCCTGGGCGCCGAAATCAACCTGGGCGTTCAGTCCACCGGCATCGAGGTGTCCGGCGGCAGAATCCGGGCCGTAAACACCACGGAGGGGCGCATAGAAACTCCGGCCGTGGTCGTAGCGACAGGCCCCTGGTCCAAGGGCGAACTGGCCAGAATGGGCGTGGAAGCACCCCTCGTAACGGTGCGCCACCAGGTTGCCTCGCTTGCTCGGCCCGTGGACCGGCTGCCCCTGCATCCGGCGGTGGGCGACATCTCGCAGTCCTTTTCCTTCCGTCCGGACGGCCAGCGCATGACCCTGATGGGGTTCGGCGACGATGAGGAGGCGGATGTGGAGACCTACAACCAGCAGGCAGGCCTCGACGATATGGCGTCGGCCAAGGAAAAGCTGGAGCGTCGCATACCCGCCATGTCGGACGCCTATTTCCGGGGCGCATGGGCTGGACTGTTTACCACCACGCCGGACTGGCATCCCATCCTCGACAGAGCGCCGGGGGTCGATGGTCTGTACTGCGCTGTCGGTTTCAGCGGACACGGTTTCAAGCTCTCTCCCATGATCGGGCTGTCCGTGGCCGAGCTGGTCGCGAAAGGCGAATCGACGACCATCGACATCTCCCGCCTGCGCTTCAGCCGTTTCGAGGAGGGAGACCTGCTGGAATCCAGCTACCGGTACCGGGTGCTGGCCTAATCCGGACACTTTCCGCGTTTCGTAGAGTCCCGGGGCATCGCTCTCCTGAGATGCGGCTATGAAACCCGCGACGTCAAACGATGTCGGTTTCGCAGTTTCCCCTCACACCCTCAGGGCCGTTTTCCTGGGTTTCCTGCGAGGGCTGGCCGCCTGTGCGGTGGTTGCGCTGCTGTTGTGGTCGGGAAAGGACTACCGTCCCACTGAGTCCGAGATTGCAATAGCGCCCTACCGGTTTAACCTCCTGGCGTGGGAAGCGGGGAATGTTTTCGACAAGTGGTACCACGAGCTGCTGGCCCTGCTACCCTGGAGGTCCACTCCACCCAGACAGGAGCGCATCGCCCTGGCTGAGGAGTTTTTCCGCATCGGCAGTGAGGAAAGGCGGCTGGAGGGGGAGTTGCTGACCTTCGCCGAGTCTTCACCGGAGGCACGAGAAATCCGGCAAAGACTCGACGAAATTCACGACCGCCTGAACGCAATGCGGCCCGTGGTGGAACAAACCCTGGAACGGGAAATCAGCTCGGTCCTGTCCGAGGAGGGTTTTTCCTCCCGCGTTGGCGCCATCCTCCCACCGGTGGACACGGTGCTCGGCCACTCGCCCACCCTGCTGGTGACATCGCCGAGGGACCGTGTATTCCGACAGGACAACATACTGCTCCAGCACGGCATCCGCCCCGACGACCGCGAGAAACTGGAGGACATTACGATGCAGGAGCGCAACCTGTCCGCCATAGTGGTGAACACGGGCGGCCTGGGAACGTTTCCGACCGTGGTTTCTTCGGGAGGCAGCCTCCACTTCGCGCTGACCACAGTGGCCCACGAATGGCTGCACAACTGGTTCTTTTTCCAGCCCTTGGGCCAGCACTTCTGGGACAGTCCCGATATGACCACTCTCAACGAAACCGCTGCCACGCTGGGGGGCTGGGAAATCGGCGACCGGGCCTACGAGGTAATGACGGGCATAGTCTACGAGAGGCAGCCGCCGGGACCGGGACCACGACCGGACCGGGACCCAAATGCTTTCGATTTCAGCGCCGAGATGCGAGAGACAAGGCAGACCGCCGAAGGCCTGCTTGCTGAGGGACGGATCGAGGAGGCGGAGGACTACATGGAGGAGCGGCGCCTGGAGTTGCTGGACCACGGGTATCGAATACGCAAGATAAACCAGGCCTACTTTGCCTTTTACGGCTCCTACGCCACCAGCGCGGCGTCTGTCAGTCCCATAGAGGGGCAGTTGCGTGAACTGCGGGATCGGAGCGATTCGCTGGAGGACTTCCTGAAGACTGTAGCCCAGTTTTCCACCTACCGGGAATTCCTGGACTACATTGGCAAGTGACGGCCCTTGAGACGGGTGCGCGACGTTGGCGAACGGCCTCGCTGAATTCCGTTCTACTTTGAGCGCGTCCCGTTCAGATCCTCAAGAATATCAGGAGGCAGTTCAATCCCACGTTTCGCGAGGGCGGACAATACCTTCTCACGTTCTTCCTCGCGACCCTCTTCCCGGCCCTCTTCCCGGCCCTCTTTTCGGGCCTGGTCCATATCTTTCCGGCGTTGCGCCAATGCCCACAGCATTCTTGCAGTGACCTCCAGCACCAGAATAGACGACCCGTAGACGATGCCCCCGAATGGCACCGTTTGTCCTGCCAGCTCCAGCGAGCTCGTACTTTCCCACCAACGCTCGGCACCCACGGACAGAAGCATGGCCCAAGTAACGATCAGCGTACCAAGGGGCGTTACAGCCAAGTGTGCTTTGAGCCAGTTATCCCGCAGCCACTCCACCAACCCAGTATAGCAAAGAGTCCGCCGTTGAATGTCGCTGTAGCGCCTTCCGCCAGGGACCTACGGCCTGGGCTTACCGCAGCACCCGTTCGTCGCCGTTGCGACGCGTGATGTGCTCCTGGTCCATCCTCTCCAACAGGGGCAGGATGTATTTGCGGCTGGTGTCGAACAGCGTCCGGGCCTCGGCTACGGTGATGGTGCCGTTTTCCCGAAGGAATCCCGAGACTCGATCGGTCATCTCGCGGTACGCCTCGGCTGTGAACACGACTCCATCGCCGACGCGCACAACTTTGCCCTGCTCCACCAGCACTCCCAGCAACTCTTGCTCAAGAGGCTGATCGGTCGGCGGTGAGTAGGGTTCACGCTCCAGCGACTGCAGGTAGCGCTGCACCTGCTGCTCCATCTTGGAAGTTAACTCCACCTCGTGCCCTGGCAGTCGCACGGTCTGGCCCTCCTCAACTACGAACCCCTCAACGTTCAGGAGGTCCAGGGCGCGCAGGTACACCGGCTGCGACAGGCCCAGCCTGCTGCGCACTTCCTGAGCCGGCGCTCCCTTTCGCAGGGGATACTGGTCATGGTACGAGCGCAGTACGCCAGCTAGGCGGCCTTTGAGGGTGCCCCAGCCCGGCGCTGAATACACCACCGCGTCGCTATCGGAGGCCAGATCTCCCAAGGCAACCAGGTCGCCCTCCTCGGCAAGCTCCACCGCCCTCTGCAGCGCCTCCTCTCTAGGCAGGTTGGCGCGGCGGGAAAGTTCCGTCAGGCCGCAGGGTCCCCACTGCTCGGCAACGCTGATAATCACGTCCTCGTCGGCGCCCTCGTCCAGCAGCATCAGGCGTTCGGAAACGTCGACATCGAACCGGCGATGGCGGCGCCGTGGGTTGGGGTCCACCACCTGTCCTCCCCCAAGGGTGCTCTCGGAAGATCGCACAACGAAGTAGTCCCCCTTGACCATCGGCAGGGGGTCCTCCAGCAACAGCTGCACCCAGCCCTCAGATCCGGCCTCCAGCTGCTCGGCGTCCAGCAGCCGCACCCTGGCCGGAGACTCGCTGGTGAACAGATGGAACGTCACTCCCTCGTTGTGCTTGAGCGGATGCGGCGCATCGGTCACCATTCGTATGCGTGCATCCAGGCGCCGGGCCGGGCGCAGCCACCCCGGCGATGTGAGAATCTCGCCGCGTTCGATGTCGTCCCGCGAAATGCCTGACAGGTTGACCGCCAGCCGGACACCGGGTTCTGCGTTTGTCACCTTGGTCTTGTGGCTCTGCAGTCCCCGTATGCGCGCTCGCTGCCTCGACCCGGCGAACTCGATTTCCTGGCCCACGGCCAGCGACCCATCGATGAGGGTGCCGGTGACCACAGTGCCAAACCCGGAGATGCTGAAGCACCGGTCGATGGGAAGCCTGGGCCGCCCTAGGTCGCGCCGCATTTCGGTGTCGTCGAGGATCCGGTCGATCATCCCGCGCAGTTCGTCCAGTCCGTCGCCGGTGTACGCAGAAACCCCGACCATTGGGCAGCCCTCGAACGACGTCCCTTGCAGCGTGTCCTCCACCTCGGCCTTGACCAGTTCCACCAGTTCCTCGTCCACCAGGTCCGTCTTGGTGACCACAACAAGACCCCGGGTGACCCGCAGAATGTCGAGGATGGCCAGGTGCTCTCGAGTCTGGGGCATCACGCTCTCGTCAGCTGCGACGATGAGCAGCGCCAGGTCGATGCCGCCGACCCCGGCCAGCATGTTCTTGATGAATCGCTCGTGACCGGGCACGTCGACGATGCTAACCTCACGCCCGCCGGGCAGCGTCATCCACGCGAAGCCCAGGTCGACCGTCATTTCCCGCTCCTTCTCTTCAGGGAGACGGTCGGGGTCGATGCTGGTCAGCGCCTTCACCAGCGTAGACTTGCCGTGGTCAACGTGCCCTGCAGTTCCGATTACGAACATGGCAGCCTGTCCTAACCCCCCGCGCCATCGACATTTGCCAGGTAGTGAGCATCGGGACGACGGCCACCCGGGAATCGCTCCCAATTCGATAGTTTCGAAATCGGAGGGGCATAGCCCAAAGAGTCAGTCCATTCCGGTTTCCATTCCCGGTATTTAGTCAGCTCGATTTCACCGTCTTCCAGAGGCCGGACATCACTGGCCTCGATGTCCTCCAATGCCGCGGTGAAGCCGCCCTCCAGGAGAAACTCGACTATGTATGCCTTGCCATCCGCGAGAACGTCTACAATCGTTCCCAAATCTCCCCTCTTGAGATGGGTGCCTTCAATGTCACTTGTAAGCGCAACTACGTCGAACTCCCTAATCATGGCCTTCTATCCGTTCAGGTTCTTGGGGATAAGCCGACAAGAGCCTGGGAGCGCTATAACCGTGGTCGATCTGCCAAACTGAAAGTATCAGCAAGCTGGCTCCCATAGGTGGCTGTATAACGCCATAGATTATATATTTGGTCCCATACTGCGTTGGCTCAACCTCCGATACTGGCCAGTTCCGTGCGACCTCAATCAGGTCTCTGATCAAGGTATCGGCATTGCTTTCGTCGTATCCCCTTTTTCTGAATTCCTGAGCTTTGCCCCACCCCTTAGGATGATTCAAGTTGAGGAGATAGCGAGTAATCTTCTCTTCTGGAACATAAGCCAGGTGCCGATTGGGTAGGTCCATCGTCTGAATATAACACGCACCGCCGGGCCATCACAGGAACCGCGTGAACACCTGATTTGCGATCAGGTATGCCGACGGATCCAGGCGCAGCGAATCTCCCTCCCGGAGCAGCAGGCCCAGGTTCAGCAGGTCATCGATCTCAGCGGCGTAGCGAACGGCAAGATCCTCGCCCACAGCGTCCGAAGCATGCGCGAGGTCTAGCCCGTCCAACAGTCGCAGGCCAAGGAACATGGTCTCCGCGCAGGCCGTTTCGGAATCGATACATTCCCAGCCGTCCACCGTGCGCGCCTGCCCCAGCTCCAACTCAGTGAACGCCGACCAGCTGCGGGTGTCGGCTTCCGACCACTCCGCCGCCCGGTTCGCGTACTCGCGCGGCGCCAGTAGCGTCCAGAACCGGTAATCGCCCAGGCGGGAGTGTGCCCCTGGACCAACGCCCAGGTATGGCTCGTTGCGCCAGTAGACCAGGTTGTGCTGAGACTGCAGGCCGGGCTTGGACCAGTTGGAAATCTCATAGTGGTGATAACCTGCGGCCGCAAGCACCTCTCTCGCCAGTGCATACATGTCGGCCGCAACGTCGGGGTCCGGCTCGGGTATCCTGCCCTGGTCGGCCCACAGCCGCATGGGCGTCCCCTCCTCCAGGGTGAGCGCGTAAAGTGAGATGTGATCAGGCTCCAGGGCGGCCAGCTTCGTTATGGTGTCCTCCCACTGGGCAACAGCCTGGTTTGGCAGCCCATACATGAGGTCGAGGCTGACGTTCTCGAACCCTGCATCTCTGGCGGTCCGGAAGGCCGCGATGGCGCCGTCAGCACTGTGCCGGCGCCCCAGCATCTGCAGCAGGCCATTATCCAGGCTCTGAACGCCGATGCTCAGCCGATTCACCCCCTGTCGCAGTAGACCCCGGCAGGCGGCGTCATCGAGGTCGCCCGGATTGGCCTCGATGGTGATCTCAGCCTCCTGATCGACAACGAAGGCCCCTGAAGCTGCCTGCAGTATTCGCTCAATGTCCCCATCGGGCAGATACGATGGTGTCCCGCCGCCGAAAAAGACCGTCCTCACTCGAGGGTTGCCCAACGCCTCGCCCCACAGTCGCAACTCGGTGGTGACGGCTTGTAGATAGGAACCCATCTGGCCCTCAATGCCCTGGTAGGTGTTGAAGTCGCAGTATGGGCACTTTGTCTTGCAGAAGGGCACATGGACGTACAGGCCAATGCCAGTCCCGGGCACAATCCCGTCAGCGACCAGACGATGCGCTGCAGTCCCAGAGAGAGAGGTTGAACCAGGGAAGTGGGAGGAAATAGTACAACTCCCAGGAGAAAGTCGGTTCGTTACGCTGCACCGCGAGGCGTGCGTGGGTTCCTCCGGCGTAGGCCCAGGGACTTATTCGTCGTCGATCACCCTGCCTGTGCCGTCCACCACCTTGTCGGGGTCTTTTTCCTCAGGGCGGTTGGACGGGGGAATGACCCCGTTATGCTCGTCGACCACCTCTTTGGGAGACAGCTTGACCAGCAACAGTAGCGCCATGGCGATGAATATCAGATCGTCGAACCGGCCCAGGATCGGGATGCTGTCCTTGACCAGGTCGAAGGGCGAGACAGCATACAGAATGGCGATCGGAAGCAGCAACCTGAGGAACAGCGGCACGCGCTTGTCAAAGCTCAGACGCCACACCAGTCGCGCAAACTTCAGAATGTGGGGCATAAACCGGGGCGCAAGGAACAGCAGCAATGGGACCGCTATTCGCATAAACATGGCCATTCCTCCGCCTTCTGCCGCTGCGTTCAATTATAGGGGAAGTTGTGGTAAGTTTGTACAACCCTCGGCCAGGGTGCGTCCAGCCAGATACCCCAGCCGAATCGGAGACTGACTTGATGATTGATTATGACTCGATACGGACCATCGGTGACCTGCGCAGCAGCGGATACGTGGTTCGTCCTGTCCGCGAGGAATTACGCGACAACCTGATCGAGCGGATTCGATCTGAGGAGATTGCCTTTCCCGGAATCATCGGGTTTGAGGACTCGGTTATTCCGCAGCTGGAGAACGCCATCCTGGCAGGACAGGACGTCATCCTGCTGGGCGAGCGCGGACAGGCCAAGTCGCGGCTGATACGCAGCCTGGTAAACCTGCTGGATGAGTACATTCCCTGCATAGCCGGTAGCGAAATAAATGACGACCCCTTCAACCCAATCAGCCAAGCCTGCCGGACCCGCGTGGCCGAGGAGGGCGACGCCACTCCCATAGAGTGGCTGCCTCGCGAGGAACGCTACTCGGAAAAGCTGGCTACCCCTGATATTTCCATCGCTGACCTGATCGGCGAGATCGACCCCATCAAGGTTGCGGAAGGCCACTACCTGTCCGACGAACTGGTCATCCATTACGGGCTGGTTCCGCGCACCAATCGTGGCATTTTCTGCATCAATGAACTGCCGGACTTGGCGGAACGCATCCAGGTGGGGCTGTTCAACCTGATGGAGGAGCGGGACGTCCAGATCAAGGGCTACCGCATCCGGCTGCCGTTGGATGTATACGTAGTCTCCACCGCCAACCCCGAGGACTACACCAACCGCGGTCGCATCGTCACGCCGCTCAAGGACCGTTACGGATCGCAGATTCATACCCACTATCCACGCGACCCAAGGGACGAGATCGCCATCATGGAGCAGGAGCGTAACCGGTTCCCTCACGAGGACCGGCTGGTCATTCCTGAATACATGAAGCAGATCCTGGCTGAAATCACGGCCCAGGCACGCCTCAGCAGCGAAATCAACCAGAGGTCCGGGGTGAGCGTACGGGTCTCCATCGCCAACTTCGAGACCGCCCTCTCCAACGCGGTCCGACGCAGCATAATTCATAGCGAGGAATGGGCGTGCCCGCGAGTCAGTGATCTGTCATACATTGTCGCGTCCTTTGCCGGCAAGATCGAGCTGGAGACGTTCGAAGAGGGGCGGGAGTCCCGCGTAACCGAAGAGCTGACCCGCCGGGCCATTCTGCGGGTGTTCAGCGCGATGTTCGACCTGGAGGAGTTGGAAGACATCACGATGGCGTTCGACCTGGGAGGAGTAGCCACAACAGGCAGCGAGCACCCGGCCTCCGAGTACCCGGAGATGATCACGGCCATTGACGGTATGACCGCGGCCGTTACCAAGCTCACCGACGGTGACCGTCGCCCCGAGGTGGTTGCCGCGGCTGCCGAGTTCGTCCTGGAGGGGCTGCACCTCAGCCGTCGCCTCAACTGCGACCGCTCCGGCGACGGCTACCGCTACACGCGTTAACCGGACCGACCCTGTTGCGTATTTCTGGATTTCCCACTCCGGGTTTTTAGCCTCAGAGTGGGAAATTCGTTTTCCGGTCATTTCCGGTCGTTTTCCCGGCCAAGCAGCACTTTGATTTCCCCGGACCACGATCGAGATAACTGTGGACTCTAGTGGCGCAGAATCTCTGTATTGATGGGCAGCCTTGGCTTTAGGGATCAGGGCGCCCACAATGGACTGCCACTGTGGTTGCCCTCTTCGCCATCATTTCAAAACGGTTGGTCTACGCCGTGAGCGCCAGTTGCAGTTGCCCTGACTGCGCCGGAACGGCCTGCGCTGCCTTTCGTCGGCGCCTGGGACGCTCTTCACCAAGGCCCAACTGCAGCTGCCCGCGGACGGGCCTGGGCGCCGGGTCCCGTTCCCGCCGGTGCAGTCCCCAGCGCCGCCGCTCGCGGTCAACGATGGAGAGCACGCTCTTCGTATAGTCCTCGGGCGCGTAGGTCTTGCGATACAGCTTGGCGTAAGCCTGCTCCAGGTGAGGGTAGGTCTCCCGCAGCATGGGCATGAACCATTCCTTGGAGCCCGGCTTCAGGAACAGCACGTTGGAACCCAGGAACTGCGCGCCGTGATTGTGCGCAGCCTTGGCCACCGCAACGATGTTCTCCTCGTGGTCGCTGATCCCCGGCAACAGGGGAGCCATCATCACGCCCGCGTTGATGCCGTTCTCCACCAGGTGCTGCATCGCTTCCAGGCGCGACTGTGGCCTCGGTGCCCCCGGCTCCATCTGCTTCCAGATTTCCTCATCCACCGTCCCGACGCTGAAGTTGACGCTGACCTCAGCGATTTCGTTCAGTTCCCGCAGCACGTCCACGTCTCTCCGTACCAGCACACCCTTGGTGGTAATTGAGCAGGGATTGGCAAAGTCGACCAGCACCTGTAGCACCTTGCGGGTTAGCAGGTACTCAGCTTCCGCAGGTTCATACGGGTCCGACGCCGTGCCGATGGCGATGGACTCGCCGCACCAACTGGGGCGCCTCAGTTCTTTTCGCAACACGTCGGGCGCGTTCACCTTGGCGAACACCCTCTGCTCAAAGTCTCTCCCAGCGTCCATTCCCCAGAACTCGTGGGTGGGCCTGGCATAGCAGTAGGTGCAGGCGTGGCGGCATCCCCGGTAGGGATTCAGCGTCCACCGGAACGGGAATGACGGAATGTCCAGCCGGTTGAGCAGTGTCTTGCAATGGATGTCCGTGATCTGAGCGCCCGCCATGCTGCACCTCTAGGAAACTTGTGTTCGAAATATTTGTTCTAATACTACGCAGAATAACCAGAACTGTCAAGGTGCATAAAAGGGGGGATGAGATACAGGGACGAAGGGGGCTAGAAAGAGCCGGCGCCTCGTGCGAGGCGCCGGGAGTTCGGGCTAGCCGGAGGCGGAGAGCACTCGCTCTCGCTGGGTCTGCCTGATGGGCGACATTGCGATGTCCAGGTTGCTGCCGTTCACCAGAAACTCCACCTGTTCGGCAATGTTGGTTGCCCGGTCGGCGATCCGCTCGATGTCATGCGCGACCCAGAGCAGGTAGGTAGCGCGCTGCACGGTGCTGGGGTCGTTGATCATGTAATCCAGCAGGTCGTGATAGACCCGGTCATACAGATCGTCGACTTCATCGTCGGCATCCTTCACCGCCTGGGCCTTTTCGGTGTCCCGGGTCAGCAGCGCGTCGATGCTGTCGACCAGCATGTCGGTGGCCTTCTGGGACATCAGCGGAATGTCGATGAGGGGCTTTAGCGTCTGCTCATCGCCGATGGACAGGCTGATCTTGCCGATGCCTTCAGCGTAGTCGCCGATGCGCTCCAACTCCACGCCGATGTGCAGCAGGGCGATGATGGCCCGCAGATCCCGTGCGACGGGTTGCTGGGTGGCTATGAGGTTGATGCAGCGTGCCTCGATCTCGGCCTGCTTCTGGTCGATGTAATCGTCGTCGTCGATTACCTGCCGGGAAACCACCAAGTCCCGCGCTTTCAATGCTTCAACGGAACGCTGGATGGTCTCGCCGACGAAATAGGCGAGACCCTCAACCTCCGCTTCCAGACCTACCAACTTGATGTCAAATTCTTCCCTGCGATTGGGTGCGGGCATGGCAATCCCCCCCGGCACTAATACCGTTGGCCCGCCCGCGAATTCGACTATACGCGAGTCCAGAAGGGGGGCCGCTGGCGTTGCGCCTCTAACAAAGTCTCGTCCAAGAGGTCGAGTTTTGCTCCCGGAGAAGGAACAGAAGACAAATTATATCCAATTGCCTCGAACACTGTCAAGTTTGTGTAATATCCATTATACGTCTGCAAAATAAGCTGCTCGAAGAAATCGGCGCTGGACTGCTCCACCGTGCGCAGGGCAGTATCCTTGGCTTGGTCCGACAGCCCGGCAAAACCGCCGGGGCCCTGTTCTGCCGCAGCGATTTCGATGGCTGCCAACCCCTGCACGAATAAGCGCGTGAGCCCCGGCTCACCGACAGCCGCTCCCTCAACGAAATCACCGACGCCCAGGGAACCTGCGCCGGGCCGGTTTTCCTGGGGCGGAATGATGCGGTCCAGGACGGCGTCCAGCAACTGCCGCTGCGCCGGGGAAAACACCTGTCGTGATGTGCTCATTTGTTTGTTTCTCCGTGATGTTGTCAGAATCAGGATTTACCGGATTCAAGGATTTTCAAGATTTTTTCGATCCAGGGTATCCTATTTCTTTGATTCAGGTCGCTTTATCGTTATATATTCGTTTGTGTTCCACACTTCTTGCTCCGAAATTAATCAAGAGGCCTGTGGGAAATCCGTACGCTACAACATAGTTCTTGGCCTGCGCAATATGGACATTTTCCAAAGCCGTCAGCGCCTTTAGCTCCACCACGACCCGATCGGCCACAATGAAATCAGCCCTACGCGTTCCCACAACGATGCCGTCATAGTGTATAGGTTGCTCCACCTCTCTGGAAAAGTCGAGACCGGCTCGCTCCATCTCTATGGCAAGGCATCGTTGATAAACGACCTCTTGGAATCCGTTCCCAAGTGTGTTGTGCACTCTCATTGCGCAGCCAATTATTCGGTAGGTCAATTCATCCGATGCCATGTCGCCCCTTCCCTCTTGCCTGAATCAGGACTACTCAATCCTGCGAATCCTTCAATCCTGAAAATCCTGATTCAGACAAAAATCGCAAGGAACCAGCAACCTTTTCAGCCTACCTTGGTGTGACCGGCAGCGTGACGTGCGATGGGTAGTCGGCCGTGTGCACCACCGTCTGCAGGGCTGTCTCGAGGCGCGCGTCGACGCCGATGGACGCACCGGTGTTGGGATTTCGGTCGAAGCGCGGGAAGTTGCTGCTGGATATTTCCAGCCTGAGGCGGTGCCCCGCGAACAGCACGTGGCTGGTCGACCACAGGTCGATCTCGTACTTGTGGATGCGCCCCGGCTTGATCAGCGATGGCTCCGCAACCGAGGTCCGGAACCTGGCGCGCACGATGCCGTCCTGCAGGTTGTGGGCGTAGCCGTCGGGCCGCACGTCCACCAGCTTGGCCGTAAAATCAGTGTCCACGGCCGTGCTCGCCGCGTACAGCGTGCAGGTGATGGGGCCGGTCAACTCCATGTCCCGCTCCAGCGGATCGGATGTGTAGACCAGCACGTCTTCGCGGGCCTCGACCTCTCGCTGGTCGGCGACTCCCTGCGGGATAATCAGGGTGTTTCCGCCCCGCGTCGGCACAGGATTCTCCGGGTCGTAGCTGTAGACGTCGAACGGCTCCTCGCCCGGCGGGGCGGTCGAGAGGACGCCATCGCCGTCCAGCGTGTTGGCCGACCCGCCGGAATGCATGTACCACTTGACGTACCGGGTGCGAGCCAGGGGCCAGTCGCTTTCCGCGCGCCAGCGGTTCTCACCCATCACGAAAATGCTGACCGGCGGCTCGTCCAACAAGCCAGTCTGGATATCTTTCAACCAGTAGTCGAACCAGCGCAGCAGGTGCTCGTGGAGCTCGATGCGCGCCTCCGCGCCGAAGTCGATGTCGCCGGTTTCGCCCGATGTCGGCGCGGTGTACGGCCTGATGTGTGCCCACGGGCCTACCATCAGCCGCTGGGTTCGCCGAGCCTCGGCGGTGGCGGCCCGGTCGCGCAGGGCCTGGTAGCCGTTCAGCGCCCCCTCCAGGAAAATGTCGTACCAGGAGCTGACATGGAACATGGGCAGCGAGATCTTGTGGGCCTGCCGCATCAGGTTGATGGGAGACCAGTACGGCCCGTCCAGTTCCTGGTCGAAATACTCGTGGAAATAGGGCGCGGTCTCCTTGAGCCTGTCGATCCAGTCCCTAAGTGGCAGGTGCCGGAACCAAGCATCGGTGAGTGGCTGGGCGAAGTTATCCGGCGGCAGCACATACTCGTCCATCTGGGCCAGCAGGTCCTCGCGGCCGGCGCGCACCAGGGTGTTGCGACCCTTGTGGATGGCGTAGGGCACCATCCATCCCCACTCCATGGCGCCGCCGGTGTGGTACACCCAGCTTTGATGAAAGTCCGCCGAGGCCGACACCGGGGCCATGCAGGCCAGGTGCGGTGGGCGCGGGCCGGCTGCGAGGGTGTACTGGGTCGCTCCCAGGTACGACTGGCCGGTGGTGGCGACGCGTCCGTTGCACCACGGCTGGCGGGCCGCCCACTCCACGGTGTCGTAGCCGTCCTGGCCCTCCTGGAACAGCGGATCGTAATTGTCGCCCTCGGAGTCGAATCGGGCGCGGCAGTCTTGGCTCACCACCACATAGCCGCGCTGCGGGAAGAACCAGATGGAGTGCTCCTGGTTGTCGGCGTAGCCGTCCTTGCCGTACGGACCCCGAGTCACCAGAGCCGGAAAGCGACCCGGCGAGTCTGGGCGATAGATGTCAGTGGCCAGTCGCACGCCATCGCGCATTGGCACCATGACGTTGCGGTCGCGGATGACCCGGTACTGCTCTCCACTCGCCATTTGCGGCCTCCTTTTGCTGGCGGCCACAGTCTAGCACAACGCCAGCGGAAGCCCTAGCGGGGACGCTGATCGCGGTAGTTGGGGGCGTCGATAACCACCTCGTTGACCACCACGCTATCCACCAGTCGGGAGGTAATGCGGGGCTTGGCGTTCTCCAGTTCCTGCATTGTGGAAGCGGTGGTTATGACGGTGGCCAGGCGGGCCTCGTGGCGGTGTACCACGATCTGGTAGAGCTTTTCCTCGGCCCATGGGGTGCTGTTCTCCGCTCCCAGGTCGTCGAGGACGAGAAGCTGGGAGTTCAACACTTGCTCGAACAGGTCGTCGAACCCGACAGGACTGTCGGGGCTGAAGGTCATACGCAGGTGGTCCAGCAGCGTGGGCACGAATGCGAAAAACACCTGCCGCCCCTGCCGCAGGCTTTCCCCGGCAATGGCCACCGCCAGGTGAGTCTTGCCAGACCCCCGGCTGCCGGTGAACAGCATCCATCCCTCGGGAAAGGTGGCAAATGTCTGGGCAGCATGCAGTGCCCGAGCCAGCTCCTCCTGGTCCCGCCTGTTGGCTCCCGCTCCGCCGGCGACGTCGAAGTTGCCGAACGTCATCCTCGCCAGCATTTCCGAGCGCACCTCGCCGATTCCCAGGGCGAGCCGGCTGTTGAAATGCCCCAACTGCAACACGGCCGAGCGGCCCTCGGCCTCCAGTCGCGTGCGGGTAGATTCGTCCAGCCGTGTCAGCGGACCTCGAACGGTCAGTACTGTAGGCAACGAGGCGTTGTGCCGGTGGCTGATCACCTGGAACAGCTTTTCCTGCGCCCACGGCGTCGAGCTGTGTGCGCCCAGATCGTCCAACA
This sequence comes from Dehalococcoidia bacterium, assembly GCA_965207865.1. Taxonomy (GTDB): domain Bacteria; phylum Chloroflexota; class Dehalococcoidia; order Lucifugimonadales; family UBA3495; genus VXOI01. The sequence continues at coordinate 571,791 of CBDBNP010000008.1, read as the reverse complement.
CCAGGACTGGCACGTTGCGGACCTGCTCGAATAGTTCGTCGTAGGCGACCTCGCTGGCAGGCGAATAAGCGGCCCGCAGGTGGTCCAACAGGTCGGCGACCATGATGAAAAACACGGTCTGTTGCCGCTCGATACACCGGTTGGCGATGGCGGCGGCCATGTGGGTCTTGCCGCTGCCCGAGGGGCCGGTAAGCACCAGCCAGCCATCGGGGTTCTCGGCGTAGGCTGCCGCATGGGGCAGGGCCTCGGCGAACATTCGCCGCGCTGCCGTGTCGGGCATCGGCCCGTCGGGACGAGTCGCTCCGAAGGTGAGCCGCGAAAGCGCCCCCAGGTTGCTGTAGCGCCGCAGGGACTCGAGCCGCGAGGGCAGCGAGTCCTCGGTCTGGCGGCACTGGCAGGGAGTGGCCTTTCCGAAGTCCGGATGTCCCACATATACCCGGTGGGTCACCCATCCGCTGCCATCGCAGAGCGGGCAGTCGTTAACCCGTTCCGGTTCTGGAGCCGGAACGGCCCCTCCGCCGTTCGTAGTCCTGGCGGTACTTGCCGCGCTGATTCTGCGGAGAATGTCGCCCAGGTTTTCCATCGTCCTTGCTCCCGCCGGTCCAGTTGCCCTTGCCCTCCGAACCCCACCTGGCCAGGATGGCGGATACGTACTGCCAGCTTCGCTTGTTCTCCAGCGCCGCGATCTCGAAGGCCTCGCGGATCCAGCCCGGCGGATAGCGCTGCTCCGCCTCCTTGAGCCGTTCCGCCACTATCGGCGACAGCATGCCAATGGTGTCCTCGTATAGCGCAAAAATGTTGAGCTTCTCCCGCGCTCTGGGTGGCGCCTCGTCGGCGCCCGCGGCTCCGGCAGGAGCGGCCCCCGTCTCCCTGAGGCGGCCCAGCGTGCGGCGGCCTGCATCGTTATTCAGAACGAACATCGCCTCGTCAGGGTTGCTGCCGTGTACCAGCAGCGTGCCTCGCCTCACTGCCAACCGCAACCCACGCCGAATCTCGTCCGCCGCACCGTCGGCCCCGGCATCGGGTTTCAGACCCCGCAGCAGGACCGTGTCGTTCAGGAAATCGTCCAGGGAGACGGCCCGCGTTCCCTGCCGCTTGTGGTGCAGCAGCCAGATGCTGCGGAACGTGACCTTCAGCTCGGCGAGGTCCTGTATATCCTCCAGGACCGGGCCGAAGAGCGGGTCGGGTGTGGGCGTATACAACGTGTCCCGGGGAAAACCGCTGAAGACCATACTACCTCTGTCCCATCATTCCCGCCGGGCGTGTCCCGTGAAGGCACGGGCGGAAATCCACCATGGTTTCAGCCGAATCGTTCGTCCATCCGACCGGAGATTGAGACCTGCCAGAAAGGGATCGAAACGTTAGTCGTAAGAAGGTACGCGCGCGAATGAGTCGAATCGAACCAGGTTGTCCCGGAACTGCAATTGAACGTTGCCGGTGGGACCGTTGCGGTGCTTGGCCACAATGATATCCGCGATATTCCGGGGGTATGGTTGCCCAGGCCGCTGCTGCTCCCACTCTTCCTCGGTTATGTACTGGTCCTCTCGGTGAATGAACATGACCACGTCGGCATCCTGCTCGATGCTGCCGCTGTCCCGCAGGTCGGATAGCAACGGACGGTGGCTGGGGCGGTTCTCCACCAAGCGGCTTAGCTGGGAGCACGCAACCAGGGCCACGTTCAGGTCTCGGGCCACGGCCTTCAGCGACCTGGAGATTTCGCTGATCTCCTGCACCCGGTTGGCGCTGAAAGTGCGTGACTGGCCTTGGACAAGCTGCAGGTAGTCCACCACCAGCAGGTCGAGGCCATGCTCCAGGGAAAGGCGGCGGGCCTTGCTGCGCATCTCCACCATGCTCTGGTAGGGCGTATCGTCGATGTACATCGGCAGATCCGAAAGCTGGCCGATGGCGTCGATCATGCGCTGCTCTTCGGCCATGGTGTACAGTCCCAGCCGCAGCCGATGGGTATCGATTCCGGCCTCGGACGCCAGGATGCGCATGGCCAGCTGCTCACAGCTCATTTCCAGGCTGAACACGCCCGCAGCCGAGCCGTTCTTGGCAGCGTTCAGGCACATGTTCAGGGCCAGGGTGCTCTTGCCCAGCGAGGGTCTCGCACCCAGGATAATGAGATCGGACCGCTGCAAACCCGTCAGGAGTTCGTCCAACTCGCCGAAGCCAGACATCACCGGGCCGGACGAAGCAGACAGCGGCTCGACGACGCCGGCACGGTCCTGGAGATACTGGTCATAGATCTGCCGCAGCGGTACGAATCCACGGGTCTGGCGCGACCCGCGCACGGCAAACAGAGCATCTTCAGCCTGCCTGAGCGTCCCGTCGACGTCATCGGTGTCGTTGTAGCCCAGTTCGGAGATGCGTGCTGCTGCCGAGATGAGTCTCCGCATCATTGAGGTGCGGGAGACAATCTCGGCGTAGTCTTCGGAGTGGATCGATGTCGGCGTGATGGCCACCAGGTGCGAGAGGTAGGCCGCTCCACCGACGGCGTCCAGCTTTTCGGTGCGCGCCAACTCTTCGGCCAGGGTGGCGTGGTCGATGGCCTGATCCCTCTGGAAGAGGTCCACCGCCGCATCGTAGCAAAGCTGGTTCCGCTCCCGGTAAAAGTCGCCGGGCTGTAGCAGCGGCGCCACACGGGAAATACACTCCCCATCGATCAGCAGGGAGCCAATGAGCGCCTCCTCCGCCTCGATGCTGTGCGGGAGCAGTCTTTCGGCGTAGAGGGTCACGGCTACTCTTCGGCTTCCGCTATCACATGTATGGTGGCAGCGATGTCAGTGGAGAACCGCAGCATGATGTCATACTCGCCGGGCTCACGAATCGGTTCTGCCACCTCGATCCAGCGGCGCTCCACCTCACGCCCGGTGACCTCGGCGAGGGCCATGGAGATGTGCGTGCTGGTGATTGCGCCGTAGTAGCGGCCGGTCGGGGTGATGCGGGCCTGAACGGATATCTCCGTATCGTCCAGCGCCTCCTTCAATTCCTCGAGGACTTTGGTCTCCCGCAACCTGACTTCATCGCCCGCTGACCTGATCTTGTGCAGCCTCTTGAGTACTTCCGGAGTTGCCATTACAGCCAGCCCCTGGGGGAGCAGGTAGTTGCGCGCATAGCCGTCGGGAACCCTGCGGACCTCACCGGCGCGGGCCTTGTTGGGTACATCCTGCGTGAATACAACTTCCATGGGTTTCACTTCCGTGGTGCGGATTGGGGTTTCGGTAATTATAAGAGTGTAGTTCCGAAGGGCGAAAGCAGCAACTTTCAGATATTTTGAATCTCTCAGTTTTTAAAGGCGTGGACAACGGGGATAAAGTGCGGACAATCGACGTCGCTCGCGTATGACCGACTGTGGTTTCGCTCCGAACGGCCTCTGCTACAATTGCTCATACGCGACTGACTGCCCATGGCATACATGGCATTCTTGCGGAGTAAGATATGTCGACCACCAAATACCGCACCGGCACTCGCATGTCCCTCGACGAGTTCCTTGCCCTCGGAGAAACCGACGGCAAGTGGGAGCTCGACGACGGAGTGTTGTATGTTGAGAGGTCTTCCAACAGTACGGACCATCAATTCGTGCTAATGCAATTCGGTTTTCAAATGGCCGATTATCTCGACGAGCTAGAGGAGCCACTTGCCGAGTTCTATCACTCGATCACCACTGTTTTGTCTCGGAAACTGCAACGCATCGTTGAACCAGATATAGTCGTCATCCTCAAAGAAAACCGGAAAGCACTGGGCTTGCGTTTTGTGGAGGCCCCGCCCGACATAGCGGTCGAAATCCTCTCCACCGACCGTAGCCGGGACCTGGTGCGCAAGCGGCAGATATACGCTGAGGCAGGCATACGTGAGTACTGGCCCATAGATCCCCGCAACGACACAGTGACGCAACTGGAACTGCGCGGCGGAGTGTACGTCGAGCGGGCCGTGCTGAGCGCCGACGACACCCTGACCACCCCGCTGCTGCCGGGACTGTCCATTCCACTGGCTGCCATATTCCGCCATCGCCAGCGCCCGACCTCCGAGGATGAGGAGTAGCGGCGTGGGATTCATCGACGGCGTAGAGGAGCGTGCCTTGCCTGTCCGGCAGGCCATCCTGGAGCATCCCTTTGTCCAGGGCATCGGCCGTGGCGATCTCGACCTGGACCGGTTCCGGCACTACATCACCCAGGACTACGTCTACCTGATCGACTACGGACGGGTGCTGGCGCTGGGAGCAGCGAGGGCCCCCGAGCTGGAGACCATGTCCTGGTTTGCCCGCCTCCTGGACGAGACGCTGAACACGGAAATGGAGCTGCACCGGGGCTATTGCGCCCAATTCGACATTACCCGCGAGGAACTGGAGGCCACCCGCCCTGCGCCCACGACTGTGGCCTACACCAGCTACCTCATCCGGGTCGCGTCGCAGGGCAGCTTCGGCGAGCTGGCGGCGTCCCTGCTGCCGTGCCAGTGGGGCTACTGGGAAATCGGCGAGCATCTGGACCGCCAGGGACCGCCCTCCCATGCTCCTCTCTACGCCGAGTGGGTCGGGATGTATTCATCCGTCGAATTCCGCGACCTGGCCCTGCACCTGCGGGCGATCACCGACCGGCTCGGCTCGGCGGCCAGCCCGGAGGAACAGGCCGCAATGGAGAACGCCTACATGACCAGCCTGCGTCTCGAGCATCAATTCTGGGACATGGCCTGGAGGCTGGAGGCGTGGCCGGTGTAGTTTCGTCTGGCGCCCCGGATTCCTGGGATAGATTCTGGCTCTCCACTCACCCCTTGACCGCACGGAAGACCCATACCGGGAATGAGAACAGAAAGTCACCGTCCTCCTCTACTGCACCCACCTGGAATGCCTCCCTGATCTCCGCACTTGCCTCCTGGAACTCCCTCCGCAGGGCATGAACCTCCTCCTCCGCAACCTTGGTGCGCATCACCCAGTCGTTGAACCAGAGGTAGACGCGCTCGTCCTCGCTCCCTATCACCTCTAGCCCCCGTTCGCCCAGCATTTGGCTGATTACCGATATCCTGCGGTCCTCCACGTGGCTGTAATCGCGGCGCAGTTCAACGGCATTCTGCCATTCGGCCAGCGCGGTGTCCTCGGGCGCCACGGTGTCGGCCATCACCAGCGAGCCCCCCGACCTGAGCACCCGCTGGATCTCGTCCAGAGCGGCCTCAAAGTCCCGGAAGTGGTGCGCTGCCTTGCGGCAGGTGATCAGGTCCAGGCTACCTGTGGCGAACGGCAGCGACTCGGCAGCGTTCTGCGCCAACCGCACGTTTGGCAGACCCCGTTCGTCGCTTATCCGCCTGGCCTGCCGCAGCATGGGCTGGGTGATGTCGCTGGCGACGACCCGGTCGGAGACCTCCGTCATCGCAAAAGCAGTGAATCCGGCTCCGGTCCCGATGTCCACGGCCCACCTGTAGGGCGTCGTTCCGGCTCGGAACTCCGGTCCCGTCAGTTTCTGCACCGATGCGAGGCTGTCGTCGCTGATGTGCACCTTGCTGGCCGCGTACACACCCGCCTGTGGGCCGAACATCTGCTGCGCCAGCGTGCCTCCGCCGTGTTCACGGTTTTCCGTCATGCGTTCTCCAAGAACAGGGGCAGGCGTAATGCCTGCCCCGTGATCAACTGATCGATGGGCAGAGGAATCCCCCGCCCTGACCCTCCCCCGGTGGGAGAGAGGACTGTAGGTTATACCAGAACCGGCTCGGTGTTCTTCTGGTAGACCTGGAAGCGGTGGCGGGTGGTGTCGGCGATAAACACCCGGCCGTTGTCGTCCACTTTCACCGCCACCGGGGCCCAAAGGACCTTCTCGGGGGTGAAGTCGCGGACGCCGTTGCGCTGCCGGATCATGTCCGGGTTGGACTCGATCTTCTGCTCACCCAGCTTGGACAGGGCTGCGTCGCCGGTGAACTCGGTGATGAACCGGCCCTCGGGGGTCAGCACCTGCACCCGGTTGTTCAGCCAGTCAGCCACGTAGACGTCGCCGTCCTTGTCCACAGCCACGCCAGTCGGGCGGTTGAAGAGGCCAACAGGCTGGCTGACCAAGCGAATCCCGCCGTGTTCGCGGGCGATGCCGGCGTTGCCACCGGTGCCCGGCTGGCCAAAGCTGGCAATCCACTCGCCGTCGCTGGTGAAGGACTGGACGCGGTCATTGCGCCAGTCGGCAACGAAAATGTTGCCTTCCTGATCGAGGCCGATGCCCCAGGGGGTGTTCATCTCGCCGGGGCCGGAGCCGAAGCCGCCGAACTGGGAGATGTACTTGCCATCCAGAGTGAACCTCTGCACCCGGTGATTGCGGCTGTCTACAACCAGCAACTCGTTGTTTTGAATGGCCAGGCCGGCGGGGCGATCAAGCTCGCCGTCTCCGGAGCCGTGTGTGCCCCAGTGGCTGACGTAGTTGCCGTCCTTGTCGAATACGGTGATGCGGTGCAGATACTCATCGGACACGTAAACGTTGGTGTCCTTGTCCAGCGCGATGGACATGGGCCAGAGGAACTGGCCGGGGCCCTCGCCATAGCCGCCGAACTCGGTCACGTAATGCTCCGTCCCATCTTCATCAAGGACGAATATGTTGATGCGGGTACCGTCGGAACGGGACTCGTAGGAGCGGTTCACGACGTAGATCGAGCCCTCGGGACCGAAAGCGAAGTCCATCGGATTGCGGAACCCGGTGCCCTGGAACTCGGATCGACCTGCGACCCACTGGTAAGTGAAAGTCCGGTCGTTGATGCCGAGAAATACACTTGCCACGGTTTGCCTCCTTGTTGGTTTAGTTGGGAAGGCTTCTACCCGCCGTGGACTACACGTCAGTAGCTATGCGGGTGATAACCTGCTGGGCTAGGGAACTGATGGCGTTGACCAGCCACTCCATGAGAGAGGCGATCACTCCCCGGACTGCGTCCACTGCACCGGTCACCACGGACCTGATGGCGGAAATTACAGCCCTGACAATTCCCAAAACGAACTGGATGATGCCTTGTCCACCTTCTAGGATTTCTTCGGTTTCTTCTGGCATTTCTGGATTCTCTTTTCATCAGCCGGAACGCAGACGGATCAGTTGTTGCGCTCCGGCTTTTCTCCCTTTCCTTGAATGTTGTGCGGGACTACCGCCCGCTGGCTAGGCCTAGATGAAGTCGTGCTTCTCCCAGGTGCTGCCGATGATTTCCTTGGAGTCCATGCCCATCCAGTTCTCAAGGAGAGTGGCATAGGTGGAACGGAAGTCGTTGTTGTGCTGCAGGTTGCCGCCGTCTTCCAGTTCACCCGGCTCCAGGGACGGGTACTGGCCGTACAGGCCGCCCTTGACCTGTTCGCCGATGACGAAGGCCACGCCGCCGGTGCCGTGGTCGGTACCGGAACCGTTGTCCATGGCGCGGCGACCGAACTCGGAGTAGAGCAGGGTGACAACGTTGTCGCTGATATCGTGGTGCCGCAGGTCGGCCATGAACGAGTCAACGTTCCGAGCCACGTCGTTCAGCAGGTTCGACTGACCAACAGCCTGGTTGGCGTGGGTGTCGAAGATGTTGTATGGGGCGGTGGTGAAGAACACGCGGGTGCCCAGGTTGGCATTGTGCACCTGCACCATGTCGCGCATGTACCCGCCGATGTTGCCCAGCAGGTACTCTTCCTCTCCGCGGTACATACCGGGCGCGGTGCCGAGAATGTCGGCGCCCATCATGGCTTCGACGCCGGTGCTGCGGATGAAGTCCTCAACCGCGCCGCGACCGATGGCCGGGCCGTACATGCGTCCGAAGAGGTCCAGAGCCTCGTTCCGCTGCTCTTCCCTCTCCAGCTCGGTGAGCAGGCCGTAGCTGCTCAGGTCGCCGACGGAGGCAACGGGAACGCCCTCCATGGCCAGCGCGCGGGGCAGGCCGCGACCGAAGTTCACGCCGGTCAGCACGTTTTCCTTGTTCGGGTCAAGCTGCTTGACCACACGGCCCAGCCAGCCTTCCACGCCCAGTTCCACCGGCTCACAGGTGGCCCAGATGTCCATGGAGCGGAAGTGAGACAGGCTGCCGTTGGGATAGCCGATGCCCTGGATGATGGCCAGCTTGCCCTCGTCCCAGTACTTCTTGAGGGGAGCCATGGACGGGTGCAGGCCCAGGGTGTCGTTCAGGGGCACGATCATCTCTTCGGGAATGCCCAGGGTCGGGCGGTAGTCCCGGTAGCGCGGGTTGCTGTAGGGGATCACCGTGTTCATCCCGTCGTTACCGCCGGACAGGGAGACTACAGCCAGGACCGGATCCTTGCTGGTGGATACCATCGCTATTCCTCCGTTTTGATTGTCTTGCTATTCAGGGTTGCGAGGGCCGGAGGAGTGATCCATGTTTCCAGAGGATCACTCCCGTCCCCGTTTCGGCGGCCTAGCCGAACTGGAATTCCGAAGTAGTGGCGATCATCTGGAAGGTCTCGCCGACGCGGCGGGTGAAGTCTGCCCTCTCGACGTCGCTGCTATGCCGCAGGTCTCCGCCCTGGGCCACGTGTCCCACCAACTCCGTGCGGGTCTCGTCGGATATGGTCAGCGGGCCAACCAGGTCCAGGCAGCCGTCCACCAGCTGCTCGGCGCTCAGGTTCTCGCCCTGGTCCATCAGCCGGCCCACCATCGACTGGATACCGGGCAGGCTGGTGTCGCCAAGGATCTTCGAGGCGAAGTTGATGCGGTCGATGAGGGAGCCGCTGTTGATCCACTCACGGCCCATGTGCCAGCCTTCCACCGTTGGAGGGTTCAGCAGGTCCATGCCCATGTACTTGGGCTCCATGGCCACGAAGAACAGGCCGGGCTTGGGCTCGGTGTGGTCCTGGGCCATTCGCATGGTGCCGATGACCACGTCAGCCGGACTCTTCACCTTGGCGTAGCGGACTGCCTCGCCCTTGAAGAAGTCGCTGGTGAACAGCACTTCCAACATCGCCTTGATCTCGTAGCCGGAGTCGAAGTAGGCCTTCTCCAGCTGCTTGATGGCGTCCGGGTCCCGAGGCTCGCTCAGGCGCCACGCAGGGACAGGGGGCTCGTCGGCGACGAAAAAGTCGTACAGCTTTCGTGCCACGAAACGGGCGGCGGATGGCTGCTTGCAGATGATGTCGACAACGTCATCGCCGTTCCAGTTGCCGGTCTCACCCAGGAATGTCTTTTCACCGTAGTCGTGGTCGGCGGGGTCAAAGCGGAACTCGAATGGAGTCCGGCCATACGGGAAAACGGGGATCGTCGGGGCCAGGTTCCAGCCGGTGAAGGCTCGGGCGCAGGCCTTGACGTCGTCCTCGGTGTAGTTGAACTCGTTGTCCATGCCGACGCCCAGGGAGAACAGCTCCAGCAACTCACGGCCGTAGTTCTCGTTGACGGCGGTCTTGTGGCTCTCGATGTTGTCCAGGTAGTACAGCATCGCCGGGTCGGTGGACAGCCAGAGCAACAGTTCCTTGAAGTTGCCCATGCCCTTCTCGCGGAAGGTGTCGTACTGCATGGACGTCGTGCGGGCGTTGTCGACCTTATTGTCTCCGGCACAGAGGATGGTGTGCCAGAAGAGGGCCATCTTTTCTTTGAGCTGGTTCCTGTTGTTGATCATCCGGTAGACGATTTCCGTCTGCCCGGTCTCGATGGCGGCCTTGTCGAAATACGACGGATAGGCGCGATACATCAGGTCTTCGTCGATTCCTGGATCGTCCGAGGGGTTGAGCAATTCGTGGACTACGCTGTCATACCCCTGGCGCGCCTTGGCCTCGATCTCGTCCCGGCTGGCTCCGAAACCGGCCCGCCGTAGCAAGTGGGCCATCAGAGCAATATCTTGCTTGGACACAGCTTGGTCGGACATCTATCCCTCCTTACATCGTTTACTGCGTCTTGTCAGTCTTGTATCCGGTCCTCCGGGTACTCCCTCCTGGAACCCGGCCCGGACGGTTACCGGAATCAATACATGGGCAAGCTTCAGTGAAGGGTCCACTCGCCCACTTATCCACACATCATTTAAGCCTGTGGGCTACCCCTTGTCAATACTGATTCAAGAATAATAATGAAGGGCCGATAACATCACGATGCCCAATTATTGCACCGAAATCTCAGATCTGCGCTCATTTCTTGATCCATTCCAGCGCAATCTGACAAGTACAATTCTACCTGCTGGCTGCATTATCCAAGAATTACCCATATCGAGGCAGAGCTGGGAACGTTCCCACATCGCCTACTGCCCCGGCCGTACTGCCTGCGCTCCCAGCTGCGGCCACGCCGCCGGGGCCCCGGCCCGCTCGATGCGTTCCTCAAGTGGCAGCGACTCGTCCCAGTAGTAGCCGATGAACCGCTGACCGTTGATGCCGTCGGATGCATCCGAAGCCAGCCAGACCACCGGTGCCCGCATCACGTCCGGCTGGATCATGCCCTCGCGAGTGTGGACCGCGTCGTCGGGGATAAGGTTGGTGTTGGACATCCCGCCCGGCACCAGAACGTTGACCGTGACACCCGTACCCTCCAGCTCGCGCGACGCCATGGCGATCATGGCCTCATGCGCCGCCTTGGAGGGGCCGTATGGTGTGCCGCCCGGGTTGTACATGGTGTTCAAGCTGGTGGTTACGCCGATGATGCGCCCCCAGCCCTGCGCCAGGAAGTGCGGCACCACCGCCCGGCACATGTAGAATGGCCCGCCGGCGTTCACCGTAATCACGCGGTCCCACTCCTCGGCGGGCACCTCCCAGAAATTGTTCTTCGCGTCGCCGCCCAGCAACATGTTCCGGGGCGCGATACCGGCATTGTTGACCAAAATGTGCAGCCCGCCCATCTCGGCGATGGTACGGGCCACCGCCTCCTCAGCCTCCTGCGGCGACGAAACGTCCACCACCTGAGTCATCACGCAGTCGTCCCCGCCGATCTCCCGCAGGTCGTTGGCCGACTGCCCCAGCCAGTCGGGGTTTATGTCCATCATGGACACCCGCGCTCCGGCACGCACCAGGGCATCGGTCATGGCCCGGCCCAACCCCATGGGGCTGGCCGCGCCGGTTAATATCGCGATTTTGCCTTCAAGAACTCTTTCTTGCATGGGGTGCTCCAAAGTTACCCTATAGTCAAGGCCGCAGCGTCGCTATTGCGCCGTGGCGCCGCCGTCGATCACCAACTCCGCGCCCGTGACGAACGACGATTCGTCGGAGGCCAGGTACAGCACGCCGTAGGCCACCTTGATGGGATGCGCCGTGCGTCCCAGCGGGTTGCGGTCCTCCGCCTCGCGCTGCAGATCGGGATTCGTCAGCCGGTCTCCAGCCATGGGCGTGTCGATTGGCCCGGGATGCACCGAATTCACCCGGATGTTCTCTCCGGCGTACTGGATGGCCGCCGACTTGGTGAAGATGCGCACGGCGCCCTTGGAAGCGTTGTACACGGGCTGGATGTAGCTCTGGCCCACCATTCCCGACATCGACGAGATGTTGACGATGGAGCCGCCTCCAGCCTTGCGCATCTCGGGTATGACCGCTTTCGTACCCAGGAACACTCCCTTGGCGTTCACGTCCATCACCCTGTCCCACTCTGCCACGGTCGTGTCTTCCAGCACGCCACGGGCCACAACGCCAGCGTTGTTCACCACCACGTCGACCTTGCCGAAGCGCTCCACGGCGGTGGAAACCGCGTCGGCCCATGAGTCTTCGCTGGTGACGTCCAGACGCACGAAGACGCAGTCGCCGCCTGACTCGTTGATCTCGGCCTCCACCTGCCGGCCGTCCGCTTCCAGAACGTCGCCGATGACCACCTTTGCGCCCTCGCGGGCGAACAGGCGGGCCTCCTCGGCTCCCATGCCGCGGGCTCCGCCGCTGATAATTGCAACCTTTCCTTCGAGTCTCATCTCTACCCTCCTGTTCTGTCAGACGCAGGCCATTTTACCGCAACCGCAGCGAATGCGGAGAGGCACACGGCAATTGCCGAAGACAATGGGTGGATCAAGGAACGGAAAATGGTCGGGGCGGGCAGATTTGAACTGCCGACCTCCTGGTCCCAAACCAGGCGCCCTGCCGCTGGGCCACGCCCCGAACAAGCGGAGTGGAGAGAGGATGGTATCCGGGCTGTGGTACCCCCGGAGAGGGTCGAACTCTCGTCTCCGGCTCCGGAGGCCGGCACTCTATCCACTGAGCTACAGGGGCACTGTACAAAAAGAATATCACGCCCACGCGCCGCCCAACAACTGCCCCGGAGTCCCAGGCAGGGTCCTTCGATTATTCCCTCCCTCTTGATGGGGGAGGGTTAGGGTGGGGGTGAATTCCTGGCAACCTGCTACGCTGCCAACTGCGGGACAGCCCTCAATTAAACACCAGACGCAAGTAGTCTCAGATATTCGAATGACCCTGAGCACCTGCAAGGTCTTTTAGTTGTTTTACATTCCGTTCACACTGTGCTTCTTCAAGGGCCGCGCGTTCGTGGTTCGACGGGCCTGTCTTGAGCCTGCCGATGGGCTGACCATGAACGGAATGGCCTTGGAACATCGACAGTTAAAAGTCCCTGGTACTGACTTTTGTTGATTGATATAGAACATATATTCTGGTATATTACCACCAGTGTTGACAGAATTTCTATCTCGACCGACTACAGGGTTCAGCGTGAATATTTTCCGATTGGGGGCCTGCCTCAAGTGCCGCGGCGACCTGATCCACGATGATGGCGACTGGCTGTGCCTCCAGTGTGGCGTCTACTACTACACCGGCATTTCCCATCACCAGGGAAACGGCAAGGACGCAACCCTGCGCATCGCAAGAATACACCCCGGGATGCAGGGCGCAGGATCACGGACCGACATGGGACTGGCGAGTTGACGGGGCCAGACAGGGTCAAAGGTCAAGGCGAGACAGCCGAACGGCAGGCCCCAATGTCCTCAACCCCTTTCCCCTTGCTGGCGCTCTATCCCAACCTGCGACAGACAGGATGGGCGTTGTTCGACGCCAGACCCAGGGCTACAACGCCGTTCGCGTTTCTGGCGGCCAGCGGAACCGTCGGCCCTGGGCTGCGAACGAAGATGGAGCCCCACGAGCGCATAGCACATCAGCTTCAGGGCCTGGCATCCGTTGTGGCGCAGCGAAGTCCTCGCTGCGTCGTGTGCAGCTGGGCGGGCGGAATGAACTGGGGAACCGCATGGCCGTGCCAACTGGATCGCGACCTTCACCGTTGGGCCGGGGACCTGGAGTTGCCGATTACCAGTTATCCGGCGCCAGAAGTGCGAGCGTCGATTGCGGGAAAGCCGAATGCCTCAAAGGACGCGCTAGCCTACGCGGTCATGTCGCGCCTTAATTTGATCGGGCAGTACCGGTCTGCTGCGGAATGGGAGGCCATCGCCGCCGGTTACCACCACCTGCAGAGCCAGGGAGGTGAAGCATGGCTGCCCTTGCCAGTCATTGACAAGTGGTAAGCCGCATTCATAGGATAATTTAAGTGGAGAACAGTGGTAACAGGGCTCTCAGGGATCTTGGCGTCTTCTACTGCGTCGTTTACGTAGTGAGTTTGATCGCAAGCTCCTTGGCCGTGTGGCTATACTGGAACGAGTGGCAACTGGACAATTTGCTGCCGCAGTTGGCAAACGTAATCACCGTCCCGGCAGGTACGGCGCTGCTCGCGTCAATTCTCAAGGAGGCTATGACGTATATGGTTCTCGCCGCTATGAAAATAAAAGAATGGAAAGAACAGGGACGTGAGGAGGGACGCGAAGAGGGGCGTGAGGAAGGGCGTGAGGAGGAACGGAAGAGGCAGCGTCGGAGAGAGGAAGAGGCGTACTCCAGGTTCGGCGTCGAGGTCAACGGCGTCGTGATGCTCCCACGCACCCCCGAGGTAGAGCGATTTCTGGCTGGGGAGACCGACGAGTAAGCGCACTTTCACCTAAGCCACGCCCGCAAGCCATCTTCCGCTTCTCGGCCTTGCCCCGCAACGCATCATCCCGTAGACCGGCGCCGATTCCCGCCTTCCTCTCTCCTGTATAATGGCGCCAGCCATTGCCGAGTTCCAGCGGCACGCTCAGGAGAGGCGCTATGCCAGTCGTCCAGCGACCCTACGTTCCTCCCGAAGACCAGACTCCCAACGAGGAAACGTACGCCCGTCCCGGCGATACCCAGGCCAGCACCAACGAGGCCAGTTCTTTAGACCCCATCACCTTCTACGCTGACTCCATGCACATATTCAGCAGTCTCTACTCCGCGGTGCTGTTCTTCGGCGAACAGATGGAGGAGCGCGAGCCCATCCTCCGGGCCCGCGTCAAGGTCAGCCCGCAGATGCTCAAGGCCATCGCCCTGCTCACCGCCAAGCACGTCCGCGAATACGAGAACGCCGTTGGCCCCATTTCCCTACCGGAGCAGGTCTACTCGGCGTGGGAACTGGACGGCGAGGAGAATCACAGCCATGCCTGATGGCGAAGCTTCCCGGCGCCCCGAGTCAGAGGGCAGCCTGCCGGATCGGCCGCTGGCCGAGGATATATCGCTGCCCGTGGTGGTGGAGCCTGGGGTCGACTACGCCACACCTCCCGACTGGAACTGGCGCGACGTTGACTCAAGCCAGCCCAACGCAGCCGTCTTCCACATCAGCCACTCCGAGATAACACGGGTGCTGGTCGACACCCTGCGGCCCGAGGACTGCTCGCCCGATGCCAATGTCGTGATCAAGGATGAGATCCCTATATTGGTGCTGGACAGCCTGGACAAATACTGGGCCGGCGAAGCCAAGCAGCACCTGCCCCTGAACGGTGTGCGCGTTCCCATTGAGGGTGACTCTGTTTCAGAGGCCAAGCGTGCCCTGGCCGACGACCTGGCCGCCCAGTTCCGCCTGCTTCTGATGCTGCGGAGCTCCGCGCACCAACTGGCCCTGCCGCTCCAGGAAAACCTCCACATGCTTAGCCAGAACCTGGAGCCCAAGCGCGACACCAAGTAGGAGAGGCTAGTTTCCCTGCACCAGCGAGGGCACATCGGCGTCCGGCACCGTTACCTCGCCGTACACCGTTGCGCCTCTCTGTCGCCACTGCTCCACCGAGACGCTTGACCCCCAGCCGATGTCCCGCCAACGCGATTCATCCTGCTCCTGGAGCCAGGCGGCGGCCGCCACAGCCTCCGCTTCATCGTCGTACTGCTGCAGCGCCCTGAACACCGTCGAGGAGCCGTCCGAAAGGGTGGCGTGATAGGCGAAAAGCCTCTGCCTGTCCAGCGGCGTTCCCTGCATGGTCGCCCCTATGCCGAAGAACGGTATGTTCAGCACCTGCAACAGGTCCCCGAGTCCCCATTCCTCGATCATCGCCGACAGGGCGTGTGGCAACTGGAGAGGCTGCTGGCTGCGTGCAATGACGTCCAGCACCGCCGCAAAGTGCGGGCTGACGGCCAGGGTTTCATCATCGACTATGGCCATGTAGAGTTCCGACTGTCGTCCTGAGCTGCGGGTCCTGACCAGGGCGTATATGTCCTCTCCGGCGAATGACTCGATAACGCTGATGGAGAGTCCTGCCCCGGATTCGGGGGACGAGCCAAGCGCGCTGGCGACCGCCAGCAGGTCTCCCCGGATAATGCCAACCCACTCATATCCCTCGTGCGGGATGGACAGCGTGACGGTGCGCACACCAGCAGAGGCCATCAGCTCTTCCGCGAGTGGCAGTTCCTCTTGGCTGACAAAATGCGCCAACTGGAACTCCACGTGTTCCTGAAGGTCAGGCCTCTGCGAAGTACTCCCGATGTTGATGTGGGTGTAAATCAGCGAGTTGTCGGGAAGCATGGCAAGGGGCGCCGCCGGGTGGTCTCGCGGAACCAGGACGGAACCGAGTAGAGGCACTTCCGTTGGCAGCGGCGCTGATGGCCCGCCCTCGGGGCGCGGCGTGCCGGTCGGGCCTGGGACCGTTGCCGTGGGCACCCGCGTGGGAGTGGGCTCCGTTGTCGGGATCGGTGCAGACGTCGCCGTGGGCGGCACTTCCGTTCGGGTTGCTACGGGAACCGTTGTGGGCTCCACAGCGGCGGCGGAACCCGGTGTAGGCGTCGGTAGTGCCGTAGAGGACTCAGAACCGCACGACAAGCTGGCAAGGGTCAGGAGCGATGCAAACAGTAGGAACGAGAGAATGCGTGAAGGTTTCAACAAGAGCCTCTCGATCCTATCCCGTAGGCATCGCATCTCCCAGCCTAATCTCCCACCTCTAGCCGTGCCCGCACCGCATCCACCACGTCCGCCAGCGGCACCGTCTGGGCCTCTTCTTCCTGGCGTCCTCGCACCTCGACCACGCCGTTGTTCAGGTTGCGGGGGCTGATGACCAGGCGCACCGGGAGCCCGATCAGGTCGGCATCGTTGAACTTCACCCCCGCAGCTGCATCGGGACGGTCGTCGAACAGCGTCTCGATGCCCGCGGCATTCAGTTCCTCGTACAGCCGCTCGCCTGCCGCAGACACCTCCTCGTTGGCGAGGTTCAGCCCCACCAGGTGTGCCTGGTACGGGGCGATGGGATGCGGGAATACGATGCCACGGTCGTCGTTGTTCTGCTCGATGGCCGCGGCCAGCAGCCGGCCCACGCCTATGCCGTAGCAACCCATGGTGATGGGCAGGTTGCGGCCCTCGGCGTCCAGGTAGTTAGCGCCCAGCGTCTCGCTGAAGAATGTACCCAGCTTGAAAATGTGCCCCACCTCCACGCCCCGGGTGGCCCCCAGCGTGCCGCCACACTGCGGGCAGGCTTGGCCCGGCTGTGCCAGGGCGATGTCGGTCAGGAGGTCCACCTCGAAATCGCGGGGGTAGTTGGCGCCGGTCATGTGGGTGTCCGGCTTGTTGGCGCCCACCACGAAGTTGCTGCCGCTCTCGATGGATGGATCGGCCACCTTGCGGATTCCCTCGATGCCCACCGCCGACGCGCTGCCCGCCACCAGCCCGGCGGCCCGCACCTCCTCGTCCTCAGCAAAGCGCAGGTCGTCGCAATGCAGGGCGTTCTTGAGCTTGACCTCGTTGACGTCCAGATCGCCCCTAATGGTGACGAAGACCGGCTCCCCGTCGGCCATGTAGAAGACGGCCTTCAGCGTCTTCGACTCCGGGACACCAAGGAACTCTGCCAGGCCGGCGATGGTCTTGATGCCGGGGGTGGCGACCTCCACCAACGGTTCCTCTGCCTCAGGTTCGACGGGTGGGATGACCGACACGGCTTTTTCGGCGTTGGCCACGTAGTCGCAGCCCGAGCAGGTGATGACGGTGTCCTCGCCTGTATCGGTGGGCAGCAGGAACTCGTGGGAGTCCTTACCGCCGATGGCCCCGCTGTCGGCCTCGGCCATCAGCACCGGTAGGCCGCAACGCCGGAACACGTTGCGATAGGCCTGCGCCATATCCTGATAGGTGTCGTCCAGACTGGCGTCATCGGCGTTGAAGCTGTAGGCATCCTTCATGTCGAACTCGCGCACCCGGATCAGTCCAGCGCGGGGGCGAGGCTCGTCTCGGAACTTGGTCTGGATCTGGTACAGGAGCAGCGGCAGGTCGCGGTAGCTCTGCACGTTGCTCTTGACGACGTTGGTGATGACCTCCTCGTGAGTTGGCGCCATCACCATCGGACGGCCCCGGCGGTCCTCCAGCGAGAATAGGTTGTCGCCGAACGCGGCCCGGCGCCCGGTCTGCTCCCACAGTTCCAGCGGCTGCAGGGCCGGCAGCATGAGTTCCTGACCGCCCGCCGCGTCCATTTCCTCGCGGATGATGTTCTCGATCTTGCGGAGGGACCGCCACGCCAGCGGCAGGTACGAGTACACTCCCGCCGCGACCTGCAGGATCAGACCGGCCCGGAGCATCAGCCGGTGGCTGGCCGTCTCCGCTTCGGGAGGGTCGAACCGCAGTGTTTTGCTGACCATTCGCGTAAATTTCATAGTTACATCTGCCAATCCAGGTTTCAGTCACGCAAGAGCGGAACTCGTTACGCTATTTCCACGTCCGGGCCGGGTGCAGGGGGCAAGAAATCATCTATCCCCAAGGACACGTCCGGGAATGCCCCCGGGCTGATGCTTTCGCCGGACCGGTAGGTGCGGACGGTGGTGTACTCCGACCCGACCGGATCAGCGTGCGCTGTTACCTCCCTCGCCCGCAGGCCGGCGATCCATACCTCCGGTATGCCCGCAGCCGCGTACCGAGCCAGCTTGGGTCCGCTGTCGTACCGCAGCGAGGAGTCAGCAATCTCGATGACCAGGAATACGTCAGACGGAAAGGAGCGGGACGATTCGCTGATGGGGCGCCACCTGACCACGGCGAGGTCCGGTTCCGGAGCGCTGCGATCGTTCAGGTAGATGGGACATTGCGGTTGCACCAACGCACGCCCTGCCAAAACTTGAACAAGCAGTTGGTTCAGCCAAATGGTTCCGCCTACGTGGTAGTCCCCGATGGGCGCCATGCAGATTAACACTCCGTCTATTAGCTCGATCCGGTCGTCCTCGTGCAGAACGCCGGCCTGCAGCATGGCCAGGGACTCGTCCACGGTGAAATGGCGTTTGCCCGCCAGTACTGCGTTCTGCTCGCCTTCGGTGATGATGCCAGCAGCGACCAAGGCCTTGCACTCGTCCACCGTGAAGGGCCGCGGCGACGGTAGTTGTGTAGCGGTAGTCATCACAGCCTCCGGAACAGAATTAGAGCATAGAAAAAGACAGAGACCACAGCGATTTCAAGGATACCCCAAAATCGACTCCGTGGCCTCTGTGTGCTTCGTGGTGAAAATTAACTGTCCGGTCAGTCGGCGGGCGCCGGTTCGGCTTCCACCTCTTCCATGAGCGCCGTCAGCATATCGGCTTCCGGAACCACCCTCACCTTCTCTCCCTTGCGGAAGATGACGGCCCGGCCCGCGCCGGCCGCGATACCAACGTCGGCGTCCTTGGCCTCGCCCGGCCCGTTGACCTCGCACCCCATCACTGCGACCTTGATGCTGCGGTTGCTCTTGCGCAGCAGCGCGTCGACATCGTTGGCCAGCTTACGGACGTCCACATCGGCCCGGCCGCAGCTGGGGCAGGCCACCAGCACCGCGCCCTTGGACCGCAGGTTCAGGGACTTGAGGATCTCGAAACCGGCGATCACTTCGTCCACCGAGTCGTCGCTGAGCGACACGCGGATGGTGTCGCCGATACCCTGGTAGAGCAGCACGCCAAGTCCGACGGAAGTCCTGATGGAGCCCGACGTCTTGGTTCCCGCCTCGGTGATGCCCAGGTGCAGCGGGTAGGGCACCAGCTCGGCCAGCCGCTGGTAGGCCTCGACGGTGGTGGGGACGTCGAAGGCTTTCATCGAAATCTTGATCTGGTCGAAGTCCTGCTCTTCCAGCAGACTGATTTCCCACAGGGCGGTGGCGACCATGTGGTCGACCACGCTGTAGTCGCCCTCGCTGGCCTCCCCGGCCTTGGGCAGCTTGTTTACCAGGTCCATGTGCCGCGAGAAACCCCGAGTCCGACCGATACCACCGACCGGGGGCAGGCTGCCGAAATTGACGCCGATGCGTATGGGCACGTTCAGGGCCTTGGACGCCCTCACCACCTCGCGCACCTGGTCTTCGTTGCGCAGGTTGCCGGGGTTGAGGCGCAGGCAGTCCACCCCGCCCTCCAGGCACTTGAGCGCCAGCTGGTAGTGGAAGTGAATGTCGGCGATGAGCGGGATGTTGATCTGCTTCTTGATCTCGCCCATAGCGATGGCAGCGTCCATGTCCGGAACGGCTGAGCGGATGATGTCGCAGCCCGCCTCCTCCAGTTCGTGGATCTGCCGCACTGTAGCCGCCACGTCGCGGGTGTCGGTCTTGGTCATGGACTGGACCGTGATATCTGCGTCGCCGCCGACCTTGACGCCGCCCACGTAGACCGGTTTGGTTGGCCGTCGCTTGATCATCTCAACTCGCTCCAGCAGTGTCGAAACGGCCGGCCCGGATTACCTAGCCAGCCAATGTAACAGGCAGCCATGTTACACGATAGGGAGTTGAATATGCCAGCGGAGGGGAGGGGCATTGTACCCCGGTGTTGGAATTGTCCCGCCGCCTGCGGCATAATGGGAATGTGTCCTGCGGCTTTGAAACTGTTGACATCTACGGGGTGCCAGTGAGTTGCTCGCACGACACTTGGAACGGGCACGTATTATTTCGCCACCCGGAATTGAACGGTCTTGAACAGTTGGCCGTTGACTCCGTGCTCGCTCCTGACATGGTCTACGACAGCGGCAGCCGTTCTAACAGGAAGCTTTTCTACCGGGAGGCGGCTCAACCGTTGCCGTTCAACGACAGGTATATCCTTGTAGTAGTTGCCTATGATGGTCTACCTGAAGGAGTGTTTGGAGTGCTCGTAACCACTCACCCGGTTAACAGAATCTTGGAGGGGAATATTCTGGCATGGCAGAAATAGATCAAGAATGTTTTCCTCAACCAGAGGACTTTGACTGGTCAACGGAACCAACCGCCAGCATAACGTATGACCTGACCCACGACTACCTGACGGTTAGGTTCGGCGAGGTTCGCCCATCAGGTTATACCCCGGTCAGCAGAGATTTCGTGGTAGGCCGCATCAGTGGGACTCGCGAAGTTACGGGGATGGACATTTATGACCTCGAGTTGGCCGTTTTGGAGGAGCACCCGGAACTGACGGAGGAATGGAAGGCTATAAGGCCGTCGGCCAACTACGAAAAGAGGCAGGACGCCGCAACCACTGCGTTCGCCTACCGGCTGCAGGCCCTCGCCAAGCAATTCGTGGAAGATCAGACGATTGCCAAGATGGTCGCGGCCCGTGCTGCCTCCGAATCTGCCGCAGCCCCCCGAGACTAGCGCAAATCCCCGCGGCCTACCCGCCCAGGAAAGTACCACCCTCGATCAGCCGCAGCACGTCGTTGGCGCTGATGGCCACCACTCCGGCGATGATCACGGCCAGGCCGATCATGTGGACCAGGCCCTCTTTCTCTGGCGAAATTCGCTTGCCACGCCGCGCCCACTCGATGACCACGAACACAATGCGGCCACCATCCAGCATGGGGAAGGGCAGGATGTTGATGATGGCCAGATTGATGCTCAACAGGATGCCGACGCTGAGCCACCCCGACACGCCCCCGTCGCGGCTAACCTCGCCGGTCATCTGGGCGATGCCGATGGGGCCGGACAGCTCGGGAGCCACCCCCGTGGAGACCATGCCGCCGATGCTGTGCCTGAGCAACACCAGCAGGTCCCAGCTCCCCACGAAAGCGTCCGGTACAGCCTCCCAGATGGGGCGGGAACGGCTCTCTATCCTGGTGTTGTCAAGCTGCACCGCAACTCCCGCCAGCCACCGGGCGCCCTCCGCGTTGAACCGTGGCCGAAGCAGCACAGTCTCCTCCTGGCCGTCGCGTTCCAGGAGGACGGTCATCTCCGAGCCGCCGTTCAGGTTGACCTCGCGTGTGAAGTCCACCCGGTTCTCCACGGGTTCTCCGCTGGCGGCCAGCACCACGTCGCCGGGCTGCAGGCCCGCCACGGCAGCGGCGCTGTCTTCGGCAACACCGGTGATGGTCAGCCGCCCCACCTCCACCTCCTGGGGCAGCATGAACATGATAGTGAAGATGGCCAGCGGCAGCAGGGCGTTCATAGCCGCACCGGCAGCCAGCACCACCACGCGCTGCCAGGGCGGGCGGGACGCCAGGCTCAGCGGCACTGTCGGGTTGGACTCCCCCGCGAGCCGCACGAACCCGCCGAGGGGAATGACGTTGACCGAGTAGAGCATGTCGGCCAGCTCGAATGAGCCGTCGTCCACCGCCCGCACTTTACCCTCGTGCCACAGCAGGTTGTCGACCGGGTGGTTGAAATTGCTCTCCGGCTCGTCCTCCTCCCGCTTCCGGTGCAACTCAACCTGGAAAGCAACCAGGCCGCACTCCTCATCCTGCAGCGACCCCACCTTCACCCGCTGCCCTGGCTTAAGGTCCTCGGGGCCGGACAGCCCCACGAACCGGGTCTGCGGATGCAGCATCACCAGCGTTCGCCCGGTGTACACGCCAAAGGCGCGGGGAGGGAACCCGACGCCGAACTCCAGCACCTTTACGCCAAAGGCGCGCGCCGTGGCAAAGTGGCCGAGCTCGTGGACCACCACGAGGATGAGCAACAACGGCACCAGCGTCACTATTGCGAAAAGTACGGCGTCCATTTTCGGAAGCCCCTCAGCTAACTATTGTGGATGACAGTCGGGCGGTCCCGACTATCCAGCCCTCACGAGGACACTGACGATTGGCGGTCGTGATCGCTGTCCGAATTCTGTCCCTCTAGCAGCGAGAGCAGTGCCGGACTGATGAGTCGGTTGGTCGGGCGAACAAGCTCCGCAGACGCGTTGTCGACGGTGCCGGGTGGCAGTTGCTCAAGTGGCCGTATGGGTTGGCGCTGACACTCGCCCAGGGGCAATTCGACCCGCTGCAGCCACCGGTGCAGCTCGATCCCGCTCTGCTCGATGGCCGCAAGCACCACAACGCCGGCGGCCTTGGCGTCTCCCAGAGCGTCGTGACGCTGGTACCGGTACCCCAGCAGTCGACAGAGATTCTCGAGACCAAATCCGCGCTTGGAGAATCCCTCCCAGGCGCGTCGGGCCACCTGCACCGAGTCCAGCCAAGAGCAGTCCAGGCGATCTATAGTGTAACGGTCGAACGCCCGCTCAAGGGCCACGCGGTCGAATGGGCTGTGGCTGACCACGATCCTGCCGTTCAGCAATTCGGCCAGCCGGTCGGCCACCTCCGGGAGCTTGGGCCAGCCCCGGACCGCGGCCTCGGTTATGCCATGCACCGCCACGTTGTCCCTGTTGAACCGTTCCTCAGGATCAACGTAGGTCATCCATTCCTGCGACAGTCCACCATTTTGAAACGCGGCCACGCCTATCTGGCAGATGGACCAGGGATTCGGGTTGGCCGTCTCCAGGTCGATGGCGATGAAGTCTGTCATGATTGCAGCCAGCCGGACGCCGTCTCAACCCCGATACCATTCAGCGAGGAATCGAATGGCATCCAACCCTATGCACCAGCGAGTTCCAGGGCGCGAGACGAGGCCCACGCATCCGCATGCAGGACCTCCTCGGCCGTTTCACCCGTCAGGGAATCGTGCTCGGAAAGCGTCTGCTCCACCAGCCGGTGGATACCGCCGTAACTGATTCTACCGTCGAGAAACGCTTGCACCGCCACCTCGTCGGCTGCGCTCAGCACTGCCGGATAGGTGCCGCCCTTCCGGGCCGCCTCTATGGCCAGCGAGAAGCAGGGGTAACGTTTCGGCTCCAGCGGGTCGAAATTGAGGCTGTGGGAGATCGACGTGTCCAGCCTGGGGATCATGGAGTTGGGCAGCCGCTGCGGGTAGAACAACGCGTACTGGATGGGAAGCCGCATGTCCGGCGGTCCCATCTGCGCCTTTACCGACCCGTCGGCGAACTCGACCATCGAATGGATGGTGCTCTGGGGATGCACCACGACCTCGATGCGTTCCCATGGCACCCGGAACAGCCAGTGGGTCTCGATCACCTCGAACGCCTTGTTCATCAGAGTCGCGGAGTCGATTGTTATTTTCTGTCCCATCTTCCACGTCGGGTGCTGCAGGGCCTGCTCTGGAGTGACGTGTTCCATGTCCTCCAGCGGGGTGGTCCGGAACGGCCCCCCTGACGCGGTGATCAGCAGCCGAAGTATCTCGTTGTCCTCGCCCTGCAGGCACTGCCAGATGGCGCTGGGCTCGCTGTCCACCGGCAGCACCCGCCCGCCGTAGCGGGCCTCGTAGTCCTTGATCAGCTTGCCGGCCATCACGATGGGTTCCTTGTTGGAGAGTGCAACCTGTTTTCCGGCGGCCAAAGCGTTCAGGGTGGGAACGAGGCCCACACTGCCCATCAATGCCACCATCACCTGGTCCACTGGGGCAAGCTCGACCATGTCTTCCATGGGAGTGTAGGTGACGCCAGGAAATTCCTGGGCCCCCGCGGCGGCGCTCCAGACATGGGCGGGCTGGAACTCGTTCACCTGTTCCTTCAGCAGCTCCGTATTGGTTCCAGCGGCGAGGCCGATCACCTGGAATTCATCAGGAAAGGCCCGGACTATGTCCAGTGTCTGGCGGCCGATGGACCCGGTCGAGCCGAGCACGACGATTTTTCTCATAGCCCGAACACCATTGTCAGCAAATAATATACGGCGGGCAGGGCAAACAGGATGCTGTCAATCCGGTCCAGGAGGCCGCCGTGTCCGGGCATTATACTACCAGAATCCTTGGCGTCGGCCCTGCGCTTGAGGAACGACTCGAACAGGTCTCCCAATTGCGCCACCACGGCCACCACAACCGCGACCACGAGGTACTGCCAAAACTCCACTCCCAGTTCGAGCCAGGCGCCAACGGCAAGCATCGCAGCCAGGGATACGATCAGCCCGCCGGCCGCTCCCTCCCACGTCTTGTTGGGGCTCAGCGTTGGCGTCATCCGGTGCCTGCCGATGAGCCGCCCGACCGCGTAGGCCCCCGTGTCGCTGGCGGATGTTCCTGCGAGGGTGAACAGCAACCAGTTTCGTCCCAGGCTGCTCGCACCCTCCACCGCAGGAGAGAGATCGTAGATGGCAAGGCCATGGCCCAGGAGAAACCCGGCATAGACAGGCCCCAGCAAGAGCAGGAAAAAGGCGTATACTGGCTGGTCTCCGGAATAGAAGGCCGTGAACCAGAGGATGACGACCAATAACCATACGGCCAGAATGATGCCGGAAGCGGTGAGGTAGTCGGACTTTCCAGACGCGGCTCTCGCCAGTTTTTCGCCATCCAGTGGCGCGTATACCTCTGCAGTGAGGAAATTTGCCCATCCCAGAGTTTCTTCCGCCGCCAGAAGCAGTGCCAGCACCACCACGACGCCCAGTACCAAGGGCAATGGCCCCATACCGTCGGGGGCGAGTCGGTAGGTCTCATAGATGGCGATGGAGCCACCCAGCAGACCCAGCAGGGTGAGCCAGGGCGGGCCAAACCAAATGCAGCCTATGGAGACGGAGGCCACACCCAAACCAGACGACACCCGGACTGCCAGCTGCCCTCTCAAAGGAAACCGGGGCATTGCTCAGGTCTCTGACTCGGCTACCTTGCCGTAACGCCGCTGCCGGCTGCGATAGGTCTCCAGCGCTTGCTGCAGTTCGGCAGGTTCCAGATCGGGCCAGAGGGTGCAGGTATGGTAGAACTCGCTGTAGGCCGACTGCCACAGCAGGAAGTTGCTGATGCGCTGCTCGCCGCCGGTGCGGATAATCAGGTCTGGATCGGGGCTGTGGCCAGTGAACAGGTACCTGCAGAACGTGTCCTCGTCGACCTGATCGGGAGCGAGACCGTCGCTGATGATGTGCCGCACCGCACGCAGGATTTCATCCCTCCCGCCATAGTCGAAAGCCACGTTGAGGGTGATTCCGGTGTTGTCCCGGGTCAGGGTCTGGGCATTCTCCACCGCGCGGAGCAGGCTGGGGACCATGTTCCGGGTCTTGCCCAGGTGAACGATGCGCACGTTGCTTTCGTGCAACTGGCGGGCCTGGACCTCAATGGCGTCGGAAAAGATGTCCATGAGGCCGTTAACTTCGTCCTGGGGACGCCCCCAGTTCTCAGTGGAAAAGGCATACAGAGTCACATACTTGACGCCATCGGAACGCAGCGTTTCGAGGAGGACTTCTATCCGGTCCACTCCGGCGCGGTGGCCTTCCAGCCGCGGCAGTCCGCGCTTGCGGGCCCAGCGGCCGTTTCCATCCATGATGAAAGCCACATGAACCGGCCCGGGGTAGCCCAGGGCCCGGAGCTTAGACGCTCCGTCATCAGCCGGGCTCACCCTGCTCCCTTCCGCCTTGCTCCTCCCGGCTGAAGCCGTCACCGCCTGGAGCTAGACCTGGAGGATCTCCGCCTCTTTGGCGGATGCGGTGTCGTCTATCTGCTTGGTATGCCCGTCGGTTACCTTCTGCAACTGGTCCTGGGCGCGGCGGTTTTCGTCCTGGGAGATGGACTTGTCGCGCTCCATCTTCCGCAGGGTCTCCAGTCCGTCACGGCGCACGTTTCGCAGCGATACCTTGCCGTCCTCAGCCTTGCGGCGAAGCAGCTTGACCATTTCCTGACGGCGTTCGTTGGTCAGGGGCGGGATGGGAACGGTTATCACGTTGCCATCGTTTGACGGATTGAACCCCATCTCGGAGCGCTGCAGGCTCTTTTCGATTTCTCGCAGGGACCCACGGTCCCACGGCTGCACCATGATGGCGCGGGCGTCCGGGGCGGATATCGATGCGATCTGCTTGAGTGGAGTGGCTGACCCGTAATAATCGACGGCGAGGTCTTCTATCAGAGAGGGCGTAGCCCTGCCGGTACGCAGCTGACCCAGATCTCTCCTGAACGCGTCCAGCGTTCGGTCCATTCGCAGGTCAACGTCGCTGAGTACTTCCTCTGCGGTCAGCTGGGCATCATCGTCCTTCGCGGGCATTGCTGCTCCCTCCGCCTATGGTTGTTCCTACGGGGTCTCCCGAGAGTATACATCCAAGATTGCCCGGTTTGAACATATCGAAAACCACGATGGGCATCCCGTTTTCCTGGCAGAAAGTAATCGCCGTAGTATCCATCACGGCCAGTTTACGGCCCAGTATCTCCTCGTAGTCCAGCCGTTCAAATCGGGTGGCTGCCGGGTTCTCTCTTGGGTCGTCGTCATACACCCCGTCGACCATGAACTTTGCCATCAGGAGGACATCGGCCTCTATCTCCATGGCCCTGAGAGCTGATGCCGTGTCGGTGCTCATGTAGGGGTTCCCCGTACCGGCGGCGAAAATCACCACTCGACCCTTTTCCAGGTGCCTGACGGCGCGACGCCGGATGTAGGGTTCGGCGATGGCCTGCATCTGCAGGGCACTCTGTGTTCGCGTGGCGATGCCCCGGTCCTCGATGGCATCCTGCAGGGCCAAAGCATTGATGACGGTCGCCAGCATTCCGGCGTAATCGGCAGTTGACCGCTCCATACCCCAGCCACTGGCATCTCCCCCTCGCCAGATGTTGCCTCCGCCGATTACGATGCCCAACTGCACTCCCAGGGAATGAGCCTCGCAGACCTGGCCGGCAAGATACCTGACCGTTTCGGGGTCAATTCCGGAATCTCCGTCCCCTTTCAGGGATTCACCGCTGATCTTCAGCAGCGCCCGGTTGTATGCCGGCCTGTTCGAGGATGGGGAGTCAGGCATGATGTGGGTCTTCTTACTCCCCAACGGCCAGCCGCTGGAACCGGATTACCCTCACATTCTCGCCCATCTTGGCTGCCAGTTCTCTCACCAGTTCGCCGACAGAGGAGGAGCCATTCTTAATGAACGGCTGCGAAAGCAGGACCACCTGGGCCGGAGGCCGTTCGTCTCCCTCTTCGATATCCTCGGTGTCCAGGTAAACCGGTGCCATTGCGGCAACCTGCATGGCGAGATCGTGGGCCATCTCTTTGAACTCGTCGGTGCGGGCAACGAAGTCGCTCTCGCAACCCAGCTCCACTATTGCGCCGACGCGGCCGCCGGTGTGGATGTAGGCCTCTATGACGCCCTCGTTGGTGGCGCGGCCCACCCGCTTGGCGGTATCGGCCAAGCCTTTGGCCCTCAGTGCTTCCGCCGCCTTGTCCAGATCCCCATTGGTGCCCTCCAGGGCCTGTTTGCAGTCCATAATTCCCGCGCCGGTCTGGTCGCGCAGGGTGCGAATAAGTGCCGTGGTGACCAACTGTCTTCTCCTTATGCCCGGTGTGTCTGGCTGTATCCTACCGAGGAAAAGTCGCCGATGGATGGCCGGTCTCCCCGTTGGAGTCCCAAGAGACGTCCCAATCGTATGCGGTCACTATCGTTCCTGACCGTATAGGGCCGAGGGGGTGAGATCCTTATAGTTTCTAACTCAGCCACGAAATCTTCCACATCGGATAGAGCCGATCGGATGGCGTCTTCACTCCATCCGTTCAAGTAAAAATTTCGGTGCATATACTCGGCTTGCGCCAAATACCTGGAAAATTCATCGAACTTCCCGAACTCCCTTCCCAGATGCTCTCCGATATCAAAGATGTTCGGGTGGCGGTCATGAATCCAGCCTCGTTGCTCCCCGATGGACTTGAGCGCGTGTGCGGCGGCACCCCAGATTTTCTCGGCCGCCTGAACGCGGTCGCCCTGGTCCAACTGAATTCTCGCGTGTTCCAAAAACCGAAGGCTCATTTGGGCGTGGCCCTCCACGCCCAACTCGCCGGGTTCTGGTAGAGCTGTCATCATGCTGTGTATCGGGCGGGTTTATACGGCTTCGTTTCCTGTGTCTTCCCGACCTCCGGCTACCCGAGCGCCCATTCCAGCGGCCAATTCCGCCAGCGTACCCTCGTCCAGCGTTACGGCATCGGTTAGGGCAGCGTCCTCGCGTTCCGACAGACCCTCGGGTTCCTCATCGACACCAATGGCGTCTGCGACCAGGGCCTGCATCTCCTCCATTTCGGCCTGGAGCGCCGCCTCACGCTGCGCCAGTCCTTCGAGGACGGCCGAGGCCATCCGATTGGTCACCAGGCGGATGGAGCGCACCGCGTCGTCGTTCCCCGGGATGATGTGGTCGACCAGATCCGGGTTGCAGTCGGAGTCCACTATGGCGAATACATCAATGCCCAACCGCCGGGCCTCTGCGACGCAGATATTCTCGCGTCCGATATCGATCACGAAGATGGCCTGGGGCAATGTAGTCATGTCCCGCATTCCAGTGAAGTACTTTTCCAGCCGGTTGAGGGTGTCCCGCATCTTCACTCCCTCTTTCTTGGGGAGAAGACGGAAGTACCCCTGGTCCCGCCGTTGCTGCAATTCCAGCATGTAATTGATGCGGGTCCTGATGGTCTGGAAGTTGGTCAGCGTACCGCCCAGCCATCGCTGGTTCACGTACCACATTCCGCAGCGGTCAGCCTCGGACTGGATCACTTCCTGTGCCTGCCGCTTGGTGCCGACAAACAACACCTTGCCCCCGTTGGCGACCAACTCGACCATGTCCTTATAGGCGTCGTTGATCATCCCCAGGGTCTGCTGCAGGTCAATGATGTGGATCCCGTTGCGCTGGGTGAAAATGTAGCGCTTCATCGTCGGGTTCCACCGACGCGTCTGGTGGCCAAAATGCACACCAGCCTCCAGCAACGCTTTCATATTGATGGGCTCGCGGCCTGTCGGCTGCGGCGGGCGTTCCGGAGGAGCGGGACGGGGCGGCGGTTGAGGCGCATCCTGGGGCGCTGCCGCGGGTGCGGAGGGCGGCTCAGCAACCGCCACGGCGGACGGTTCAGCCGGGGCTGCCGGAGCGGCTTCGGCCGAGGGCTCGACCGGTACGGCCTGTGCTACGTCTTCAGGATTCTGTCCCTGGGGTTCAACCATGCAGTACCTCTATTTCTCGTTACTGGCCATGCCAGAGATAGGTGCACCGACCTCGACACACCCTGCCAAAAGGCGGATTTCGGAATGTTAGGAGTATAGCACGCCCTCCCATAGCGGGCAAAGCACACGTGGGTACGGGAACACACAATGTATGAGTTGGTGGCACTTTGGATATGCTATATTTCCTACACTATGCCTTCAGTTAATCCCGAAATATTGGTCTGGGCTCGAGAAACCGCTGGCCTCACTCAGGAAGAGGCGGCCAGAAAGCTAGACATTCGTCAAACTAAGAAGGCCACTGCCTTAGACCGCTTGGCCGGCTATGAATCTGGTAAGGAAGACCCCTCGAGGCCTCTGCTGCTAAGAATGGCTAGGCAGTACCGACGCCCACTTCTCACCTTTTATCTGCCAGTACCACCCTCGAAGGGTGACCGAGGGGCTGATTTCCGCACCCTTCCTGGAGACGCTCAATCCACCAGTGAAGCCGCAATTTTAGATGCGCTCCTTAGAGATACAAAGGCTCGTCAAGGCATGGTTCGAGCCTTATTGGAAGACGAGGATGAGTTGCTCTCTTTGCCCTTCGTTGGTTCCCAGAGTATGACCGATGGAAAATCTGTGGTCCTTGACACTCTGGGGGCAGCATTAGAGCTTCATATTGATGACTACCGTGCTCAACGGAACGCAGATGCGGCATTCAATTATGTACGGGCAAAAGCCGAGGAAAGGGGGATTTTCGTGCTGCTAAAAGGCGACTTGGGAAGTCATCACACGGCGATTGAACTGGAGGTTTTTCGTGGATTCTCCATAGCTGACGACATAGCACCCTTCATTGTTATTAACGATAGGGATACCAGAGCCGCATGGACATTCACACTATTGCATGAGATTGTGCATCTTATCCTAGGGCAGTCAGGCGTCAGCGGGCTGCAGTCGGGAAACGATACAGAATGGTTCTGCGATGATGTGGCAGGGGAGTTTCTTTTTCCAACCCATGAGTCTGCCGAACTCGGCTTGCAAGATACAATGAACCTAGACGAAATGGCTGAGCGAATTGGCGTGTTCGCCCGTGAGCGAAACCTTAGCCGTACCATGGTAGCGTACCGAGGCTATCGCTCTGAAATCATCCAAAATAGCCAGTATCGGGAACTCTCCCGTATGTTCCGTGCGCAGTGGATTCGACAACGAGATGCCCAACGTGAGCAACTAAGAGCCCAAGATCGAGGGCCGAATCCATATGTAGTGCGTAGGCACCGTCTTGGTAGAAGACTTACTTCTCTCGTAGGGCGACTAATGGCGACCGGCGAACTGTCCACATCTAGGGCAGCTAGGATTCTTGATGCGCGACCCACGCAGGTTCAAGCAATCGTCTCGAGCGGCATGCGGAATTAGAGTAATCGAACTTGCTTTACCTGCTGGATGCCAATGTCCTAATTGATGCACACCGGGATTACTACCCCATTGATAGAATCCCGCAGTTCTGGGAATGGCTTCATAATTTGGCCGTACAAGACAAAGTGAAAATCCCTTTGGAAATCTTTCAAGAGGTTACTGCTGGTAGACCTGATGAACTTGTGAGATGGATGAGTGATCGCCAGATAATCTTGATTCATAATGAAGAAGTCAGCACTTTGCTAATCGAAACCGTAATTGAGGAGGGTTATGGATTGGATTTCGCCCGCTTGAATGATCAAGACGTTACGGCGATGGGGCAGGACCCCTTTCTGATAGCCTACGCAATGGCGGACCCAGACGCCCGGACAGTCGTTAGCAATGAGGGATCAAAGCCTAGCAAAGCAGGTTCAAATCGCCACATCCCCGATGCCTGCAACGGTTTACGAGTTCGTTGTATCAAAGCTTTTGATCTGATTCGGGAACTGGATTTTCGTACGTGATCAACACCCGCTACCACGCCAGGCGGTATACGAGGTTGAGCAGCGCGGCGCCCAGGACCCCCGCCGCCACGTCGTCGGCCATGATGCCGTAACCGCCGGGCAGCCTCTCGTATTGCCGGATGGGCCAAGGCTTCAGTATGTCCAGCACGCGAAACAGCAGGAAGGCGGCGGCCAGCCAGGGCAGCGTTTTCGGCAGGAACAGGCAGGTCAGCCAGACACCGGCCACCTCGTCCCACACTGCCCGCTTGGGGTCCGGGTCATCGCTGCTGGTCAGGCTGCCGCAGCACCACGGCCCGATTAGCAGCGACGCGCCAACCAGGACCAGGAAACCCGGGGAATCTCCTGCCAGGGGCACCGCCCAGTAGACCGCAAGTGCCACCAGGCTCGCCACGGTGGCCGGCGCGACGGGGAACAGTCCCACCCCCAGAGCGGTCCCCAGCAGCCACCCGACTCTCCCGGAAATCGATTTCACGTGATGCAAACAGGAATGCACAGTAATGAACGGGGATTCCGGAATCGCCAGACATCCCAAGTGTGGCCCGCCACGGAGTCAGAACAGGTCATCCGTATCCCAACCGGTGCAGGTCCTCCTCGTTCATTCCGAGGAAATGCCCGACCTCGTGCCAGAGGGTGATTCTGATTTCGCGGATGGCCTGCTCGCGGGTCTCGCAGGAACGCAGGATGGGTTGGCGATAGATGGCGATGCGGTCTGGCAGGGGACCCCCGATGCCGTGGCGCTCGGTCAGCGGCCACCCCTGGAACATGCCGAAAAGGGTGTCGTTTTCGCCTACAAGGTCAGCCTCGTCAGGGCCGGGCCACTCCTCCACCACGATGTCCACGTTGTCCAGCCGACGGACAATATCGGCAGGCAACCTGGCGTAGGCGCGTCGCACGTGCCTGACGAACTCCCTGTTGGTCATCTCGATCACTGAGGGGCGCCCACCCGATGACGTATTTCCTTGAGGATGTCCACGTTGCGCTGATCCGGGCCCTTGCCCTCAAACCCCGGGACCTCCAGAAGGAACGGCACGTTCGCAAAGGCAGGGTGGTCCATAAACACAGCGAAGCCGTCTTCACCGATGAAACCCTCGCCGATGTTGTCGTGGCGGTCCACGCCGGAACCGCACACTCGCTTGGAGTCGTTGGCGTGAATGGCCACCACGTTGGCTGACCCTGGCCCGGCGTCCAGCTGGGTCAGCATGTCCTCGATGCCCTCGCCGGTGGTGAGGTCGTACCCGGCGGCGAAACTGTGCTGGGTGTCCAGGCAGACCTTTAGCCGCTCGTCATCCACTGCCTCCAGGATGGCGCCCAGTTCCTCGAACCGGGCTCCGATGTGCTTGCCCATGCCAGCCATGTTCTCCACGGCCAGGCAGGGTCCGTCGGGTGCCTTTTCCAGCGCCTGCCGTATGGAATCGGCAACCTGTGGCAGCACTGCTTCAAAGCCGACGCCGCCGTGACTGCCGGGATGAAAGATCAGGCCGTCCGCTCCCAGTTTCCCCGCTAGAGTCAGGTGGGCTGCCAGAGAATCGATGCCCTTCTGCAGCACGTCCGGCCTGTTGGTCCCGAGGTTGACCAGGTATATGGCATGCAGGAATACCGGACCCATATCAGCGTCTGACATGTTCTGGCGGAATGCCTCGATTTCGGCCTCGGGAATGTCTCGAAAGGCCCAGGACTGCGGAGAGGAGCCGAATATCTGGAGGGCCTCGCAACCGATTTCCTGCCCCCGCCCTACAGCCTTGCTGACGCCGCCGGACGTGGATACGTGCGCTCCTATCTTCAATTCATGCCCTCACGATTTTAATTCCGGTCCCTATTCAGGCAGAATTATACGGCACGTCCATTGGCGAAGCACCGCCAACGGCCTACAATAGCGGCCCATGCGCGCACTGAAGTTGGAAGATACAGGATCGCCACCTAGCCTGTCGGTGGTTGATATCCCCAGACCGGGCCCCGGACCTGGCGAGGCGCTGGTTCGCGTCGCCGCGTGCGGGTTCTGCCACCACGACCTGCTGGTGATGAACGGCACCCTGAGGCGAGGAGTCCGGCCCGGGACCGTGCTGGGCCACGAGATATCCGGCGTTGTCGAGGAACTTGGAGAGGGGGTGACAATGGTCAATCCCGGCGACCGGGTGGTGTCGCTCCTGACCAACGCCTGCGGCAATTGCGACCGGTGCGTCACGGGGAGGGAGCATCGCTGCCGGAACGGCGAGGGCATCGGACACGGGCGAGACGGCGGCTTTGCGGAGTACGTTGCACTGTCCCAGCACAGTCTGGTGGTGCTGTCCGAGACGGTGGACCTGATCCAGGCATCCCTGCTGGCCTGCCCGGCGGGAGTGTCCCTGCAGGCCCTCATGGCCGTGGATGTCTCGGAGGGCGAGACGGTGGTTGTGGTCGGAGCGGGTGGTGGCCTGGGAGTTCACGCCCTGCAGATGGCCAAGGCCCTGGGAGCCCGTACCATCGCTGTCACGTCAACGTCAGGGAAGGCGACCGTCCTCTACCGCCACGGCGCCGATGATGTCATTGAGTCCGCAGGCCCCGATTCCGGACTGGATTTTTGGGAAGTGGTGATGGCCTTGACCCAGGACGAGGGCGGCCACGTGGTCATCGACACGGTAGGCACACCGACCATCCGGTCGTCAGTCCGCAGCCTGGGACAGTATGGGCGCCTTGCGCTGCTGGGCGAGGTCGGCGGTGAGGGAAGTCTGCGGGGCCTGATTCCGGAGATCGTATTCCGTGATGCCAGGGTCGTGGGCAGCTCCGGTGTGTCCCGGTCGACGTTGGAACGGGTCATCGAGTTGGCGGTGGATGGCAAGGTTTCGCCGGTGGTGCAGCGTCAGCTGCCGCTGGAAGAGGCGGGGCGAGCGGTCGAATTGCTGACTGAAAGAGCCGTGCTGGGCCGCCTGGCTTTGGTGCCAAGTGCCTGATAATCCTTACAGAGACTGTCCCATTCGACGAACTTGCTCACTCCGTTTGATTTGAGTTGATTTCCATTCTCGCTATCTGGGCTACCGTTGGGTCTGTTCTCTGATTGGTCCGGATAATCCCGGCCGTAAATTTCACGGAGAACTTCCTCACGGCCTTGACGACGACCCTCTTCTCGGGCAGCCTCCATCCACCTCTCCCTGCGCCTCTTGGTGGCCTCTCTGATCCAATCAGCTATCGCGGACACTGCCGTTCATCCCGTTCGAGTTATCCTGTGGGGGGAGTTGCGGAGGTTTGCCTTGTTGGGCATCTGCGTAACCCTTTTTGTAACCCTCTTCTCGGGCAGCCTCCATCCACCTCTCCCTGCGCCTTTTGGTGGCCTCTCTGATCCAATCAGCTACTGACGACATTATTTCCCTCGCTTGCAACAGCCCCCAGACTATGAAACCGGACGCTACGAAACTGGCACCGATGCCAAGAACTATGTTTCGAGCTGTCTCTGCAAGAGCAACGTCAACCGCCGGAGAATCCAGCTCCAGTACCGCCAGGATGACCGAACCGGCAGTTCCCCCAACGACGGTAAATAGCTGGAACCACTTGCGGTCTTCGGGACGAATACCCCAAATGCTCTCGCGGTAATCATCCACAGCCCGATGAACTCATTATAGCAACCGCATCGGACGGTAAGTGAATCGCTGCTTACCGGCCGAGCAGGCTGAAGAGGGAGGAAGCGGCGGTGGCGGCGGCCTGTCGGGCCCGGCCGAGGCGGCGGATCTCGCCCCGATCCCACATCACCAGGAACTGGCTGGCTATGAATATGCTGCTGTAGGTCCCGACCACGGCGCCTATGGCGAGCACCACCAATAGCTCGCGTATGCTCGGGCCGCCGATGAGCAGCATGGCGATGAGCACGATCAGGGTGGTGATACTGGTGTTCAGAGACCGGCCCATGGTCTCCATGATGCTCAGGTTGACCAGCCCGCCCAAATCGCGGTCCGGGTGGCGCGACACGTTCTCGCGTATTCGGTCGAACACCACGATGGTGTCGTTTACGCTGTAGCCCGCCACAATCAGCAGGCCGACAATGAACATCGAGTTGACCTCGAACCCGATGACCCGCCCGAGGATGGAAAAGACTCCCAGGATGATCAGCACGTCATGGGCCAAGGCCAGCACGGCGCTGACGCCGTAACGGTAGGACTTGGGCACCCGGCGGAACGCATACCACACGTACAGCAGGATGAATACCGAGGCGGCGGCAAGAGCATAGAACGCAATGTTCACGGTCTCAGAGGCGACGATGGGGGAAACGCTCTCAAACTCGACCCTGTCTCTTTCCAGGCCCAGGGACTCCTCGAGATCTCTCTCGATGATCTCCCTCTCGGAAAGGCCTCCGGCTATGGCTTCCTCCAGGACATCCGTGCGCACGAAATAGTTGCTGACCCCGACCTGCTGCACCAGGGCTTCCGGATGTCCCAGTGCGTCCATCCGCTCCAGGATATCCTGCTGGTCCACGTCCTGGCTGAATGTTACGTTGAATACTGCACCGCTGGTGAAATCGATGCCCGGCCGCAGTCCCGAGTCCAGCGTCACCCAGCCAGGAGGCAGCAGCATGGAGAGGATGCCCGCGATGATGATCAGAGAAGAGAACAGGAAATACCAGGCTCTCTTGCCGACTATGTCAAGCACTATCGTCCTCCCCCACTGGCCGGTCCCGACCTGGTCTGGGTCGGTTGGCCACCCACTTTCTCGGGAGTGAACAGGCTGATTCGGCCGCCCAACCCGGCAAAAGCCATCAGCTGCAGCAGGTTGCTGCTCACCACCACGGCGGTGAACATGCTGGCCGCCACACCTATGAACAGGCTGATCGCCACACCGGTAACCAGGCCGCCGCCGAGACGGTCACCAAACCACAGCAGCACAAGGCAGGTGATCATGGTGGAAATATTTGAGTCCCGGATGGCGGGCCAGGCACGGCTGAATCCCACCTCCATGGAGGAAGCTAGGGTCCTGCCTATTCTGACCTCTTCCTTCATTCGCTCAAAGATCAGGATGTTGGCATCCACAGCCATGCCTATGGACAGGATAAAGCCAGCGATGTGGGCCAGTTCCAGGGTAATAGGGATCAGTTTGAACACAGCCAACACCATGACCGCGTAGAACACCAGGGCGCAGGCTGCGACAACGCCGGCCATCCGGTAGTAGGCGATTATGAACAGGAGCACCAGACCCAACCCCACCAGGCCAGCCAAGAGGCTGTTGCGCAGGGACTCCGCCCCATAGATGGCGTCGACATCGCTCTCCTGGATGAGTTTTAGCGGTACCTGGAGGCGTCCCGATTCCAGCTGGATGGCCAGGGTACTAGCCTCTTCTCGGGTGAAGTCACCGCTGATCTGCGTGCTGCCGTCGCGTATCCAGGCCAGCGAGACCGGGGCGATCAATTGCACATCATCCATGAAGACTGCGATTCGCTTGGTCTCCACATTGGCGATGCGGCGTGTCAGGTCGGAGAAGATGTCGGATCCGCGTCCGTCAAACTGCAGGTTGACTACCCAGCCGAATCCCACGGGGTCGGCGGCTGCCTCGGCCCGCTCCAGGTCGTCGCCGGTCAGGCCCAGATCAACGTCCGTGAACTGGACGCACAGCGCATCCTGGCAGGTGCGTTCCTTGAATTCCAGCAGCGCCGTCTGGCCTATCAGGTCCTTGGCCTCGTCGATGGCGCTGTTTACGGTCATGCCCGGCGCGCCGATGGCGGCGGTCAGCGCCAGCCTGGCTGCGCTCTCGATATCGGAGCTTACCGTTCCGGACAGTACCCGGAAGGTGGTGTCGTCGATGCGTTCGATCCTGACGTCGCGGTATCCGGCTTCTTCCAGCGTGCTGGTCACAAGGCCCATGTCATCGACCGGGTCTGTAAACGACAGTTCCGTCGTTGAGCCGCTGGCTCCCGGCAACTGGACGATGATGCGGTCCTCGCCGAAAATCTGGATGATCGGCTCTTCCGTGCCGAACCGGTTGACGCGACGGGTGATATTGTCCAGCACACCCTGCATCTGGCTCGCATCGGGGTGGCCTATGTCGACGACCTGGAAAACATCCACCTGACCGAGGGCATCCTCGATGGAGTCCCGCAGGCCGGTACGCCGGGGGTCATCGGCAGACAGCAGCGGCATTCTGATCTGGAATACACTGGCGACCAAAATGGTCTCGAACTGGGGTTCCTCGGGCTCCGCGGGTTCCGTTCCGTCCTCCGGTTCACCGTCCGTAGCCACAGCGGCGTCTTCGGGCGGGGCCTCGCCCTCCTCGCCAGTGGTCTCTCCGTCGGCCACAACAACAGCGGCGGGTTGGACCTCCCTCTGGACGGACTGCACGTCACGGGGGAACACCTGGTAGTCCTCTAGAGGCACTTCCTCGTCGCCGAAACGGAAGCCGTCCAGCGCCTCGGCGATATCCTCGAGATTCGCCGGTTCCAGGAGAGTGACGTCGAACCGCGACCCGGTGTCGGCCTGGTAAACCAGGTGACCGCCGCCGCTCAGGTCCAGTCCCAGCTTCAGGCCTAAGGGCCCGGCACCATCCCTGACCAATGCAGGGAGGCCAGGCACATCTACGTTAATAGAACGAAAGCCCAGGGCCGCCAGGGCGACACCCAGGATGAGGAGAATGACTATCGTGAGCCGGACGCTGCGGGAACGCATTGGTTAACCGGAAATGGTCCGCGAATCGTCCCTGATATCCCTATTCGGCAACGAAAAGGGGGGACGGTTGTGGCCTTGTTTGGTGAGTATGTTTGCGGCCAATTCCAGTGCCTGCTCCTGGGTCTCAATTTCTCCCGATGCCCGGGCTTCCTCAATAGCGTCCAACAGGGCGCCGATGTGCGGGCCGGGCCGGAGCTGGAACCGGGATATCAGATCGTGCCCGTTTACAAGGCGAACCGTATCGACGGCAACCGGTTCCCGGGTGCCCGTGTTCATGATGTGAGAAACCATTTTAGCATGTTCCAGCCAATCGGGATGCACCAGTTCCGGCCCTTTTGCGCCCAAATAATCGGCCAGCGCCAGGTAGAGGGTATCGACGGCCACGTCACCGGTGTCCCTGAAGTAGCGATAGATGGCCCGATTGGTGGGCCATTCGCCATCATTGGACATGCCCGTGGGGCGCAGGTGATGCAGCACCATTCGAGACACCATCGAGGCGCCCCGGTTGCTGAGACGCAGGTCGCTCAGGCGGCGCTCGGCGACCTCGGCCCCTTGCTCCGAGTGTCCGAAGAATCGCGTGCGGCCGTCCGGTTCCAGGGTCTTGGTCTGTGGCTTGGCGATGTCGTGGAACAAGGCTGCCAGCTTCAGTATGGTGCGGCGAGTGTGCCCGTCGCTCACAACCTCCGAGAAGTACTCCTCGGTTTCCGGCGTCCACGGCACGCACGAAAACACCGGCGAGTTCTGGTGTCCGCCGGTCACCCCCTCCGCCCCCTGCAAGGTATGTAGGCTGTGCCCCCAGACATCCCAGTAGTGCATGCGCGGCTGGTCGACCCCCTTGGTATCCATGAGCTCGGGAATCACGTGCACCAAGAGCCCGAGCTGGTCCAGCGCCTCAACGCGGGCCCGCGCGCCCCCCGGCGCCAGGATCTTCAGGAACTCGTCGCGCACCCTGTCCGGAGACACCTGTTGCAGGAGCCGGGAATCCTCCATCAACTGCCGCACGGTTCCGGGTTCTATCCGGAAACCCAGCTCTCCGGAGAGCCTGACAGCGCGCAGAAGCCGGCCCGGGTCGGCGGCGAAAACACCGGAATTGAGGGCGCAAATTGCCTTGCGAAACAGGTCCCGTCGTCCCTCATGAGGATCGATGACCAGCTCGTCAAAATCGGCGCTGTTCCAATGGGCCAGCGGCACGGCCATGGCGTTTATGGTGAAATCCCGCCGTGCCAGGTCACTTTCGATGCTCCCTGAATACCCTGAGATGTCAATGACCGACAGGTGGTTCTCATTGGGAACACCGGTGGGGCGTACCACCACCCGCACCATCCCTCTGGGCACGCTGAGCGGCGCCAGCGAACCGCCCAGTTCGTCCGCCAGCTCCCGGCCCAGGGCGATGGCGTCCCCCTTTACCGCCAGGTCAACGTCGCCGTCCGTGTCCCGGCCCGTCAAACGGTCACGCACCGCTCCGCCCACGACGTAAGTCTCCACATCGCGGGCGTCGAAGAAAGCAGCGAGGCGATCAAATATTGTTGATTGGACGTTCAACACGGATGGTATTTCCCGGAATGGATTGGGGTCGAGTGGTACGAATTAGCCAAGGATTGGTCGGCAGCCAGGGCAGGCGCCGGATGCTCCATCGGCCCCGCTTGCCCGTTCTGGAGGCGGCCAACGCCGCAGGGCTACTGCCGGTTGCTAGTTTCAGCCGTACCGGATTCCGCGGCGTCTCCCCGCATTTCATGGAGTTGGCGGTGCATGGCGTCAAACTCGGCAGCCGACTCGAAATGCTGCGAATGAGGGTGTTCGTGCCCGGACGCATCCTCGTGGCCGTCGACGGGGTGGGCGTCAGCGGCGTCTTCCGCCTCGTACCTGGCGTCCTCCTCGCTGCCGTCGGCCTGCTCGGTGACTTTGTAAAGCGAGGTATGGGCCACCAGGTGGTCCATGTACATAATGCCATTAAGGTGGTCAATCTCGTGCTCCAGGGCCTGGGCGAGCAGCTCGTCCGCCTCCAGCTTGAACGTCTTGGAGCTAAGATCCAGAGCGCGAGCCTTGATCATTTCAGCGCGCACCACCATGCCGCGGTACCCGGGTACGCTCAGGCAACCCTCCTCGACCTCCCGCTCTCCCTCCCGGTGCGTAATCTCGGGATTCACCAGCACCATGGCCTCTTCCATGTCCGGCGTTTGTATCACGCAGAGTCGCTCCAGCACGCCCACCTGGTTGGCTGCCAGCCCGACGCCGTGGTGCTCGATCAGGGTCTCGATCATGTCGCTGGCCAGCTTCCTGTGCTGAGCGGTGATCTTCGCGACCTTGCGCGCCTTGCGAAACAGGATGGGATCTGGAACCAGCCTGATGGTCAATAACGCCACGAGTGTCCTCTTACGGAGCGGCAGGGCCACCAGCCTGATATTCGACCCCGCCTGATATTGCGATATTCAATTATAGGCGGGTGACTCTCAATTGGGAATTGCCGAATTCTACGGAACAAGTTCCGTGGAGGTCGCCTCGTATTCGCAGAAAAGGATCGCTGGTGGGCTTACTGACGGGAAATCAGTTTCATTCGATTATCGGATACACCTTGC
Organism: Dehalococcoidia bacterium; assembly: GCA_965207865.1. Lineage (GTDB taxonomy): Bacteria > Chloroflexota > Dehalococcoidia > Lucifugimonadales > UBA3495 > VXOI01. The sequence continues at coordinate 531,463 of CBDBNP010000008.1, read as the reverse complement.
GCCAGGTGCTACTGTGCGGATTATCATGCAGTTGCAAAGGTTGTAGGTCTAAAGGAATTCATTATCAATCTAACCCCCTCTCTCTTGGTGAGAGGTAATAGGCGAAATACCCTGGATGGGGATAGGTGGCACTTGACTCCCCTCTCGGACTTTCGGCGCGAATGGACGTCAGGAGCCGAATCCCCGCATCCAGGACAGGTACTACGCCATTCACTCCGTGCATATAATGGTTCGCATTACAGAGCGAGCCGATGGCACCAGGAACTGCCGGTTGCCGGATACGGATCCAGGAGGCTTCATTTTGGCGTTGCTGCGTTCGTGGACCTTGATGTTCCTTATCGGTCTACTGCTCATCTTAGGGGTGGCGCTGCTTATTTTCTGGTTGACACGAACGACTGAGGCCGAGACTGACCTGCTGGCGACGGCGGAGCTGGTTTCCCCGTCGGGAGAACCTGTGGGCATTGTGCGATTTACGGAGACGGAATCCAGCGTGGTGATCGAGGCCGAAGCCCGTGGACTGGAACCGGGTGGGCACGCATTCGCAATACATGCGGTGGGAACCTGCAGCCCCGACTTTGCCGCAGCGGGGGACCACTTCGACCCCGACGACGAGGGGCGGGGGTTTGTTCACCCGAACTGGGACCGCCGCGACTCCGTGCAGGCCGCGCATGGTGGAGACCTGCCAAACCTGTACGCATCCGCCGATGGTACTGCTCGCGCCGATTTCTTCACCAACGGCGTTACCCTGCGCCTGGGCCAGAGTCATTCGCTGTTCGATTCCGACGGTTCTGCCATTCTCATTCACGAGAAGCCCGTGGATTACAAACTGGGAGAAGGCGACTCCGGACAACGCGTTGCCTGCGGCGTAATCCGGCCCGGATAACTTCCAGGGGTACCGCAGGGCTTCCGGGGTACCGTAGTTCCCGGTGCCTCCAAGCTCTCCTTGATACCCGTGCCAGGCCCAAACGCTGTGTTATCATCGCCGAAATTCCGGTAGTAGTCCCGGTAGAGGTGAGCGCCATGGTCGGCACCAGTGTTATTGGCAGGTCCGAGTTGACGGAGGCCATTCCACGGCTTTCCGGTACGGTTACCCTGAACGGCCTGAAGGCCGGGGTGGAGGTATACCGCGACGAACTGGGCATCCCCCACGTGCGGGCCGAAAACGAGCACGACGCCTTTTTCGCCCAGGGATTCGTGACCGCGCAGGACCGGCTGTGGCACCTGGAGTACGACCGCCTGCGAGGCAGCGGCCGGTGGGCCGAGGCCGTCGGCGACGGCGCACTGGAGCAGGACAAGCTGATGCGCCGCTTCCGCCTGGTTGCCAGCGCCAAGGCCGACTACGACGTCATGGACAGCCACACCCGCATGGTGTTCGACGCCTACGCCGCCGGGGTCAACGCTTTCATGGAGGGCCCGGACCCGCTGCCCGCCGAGTATGCCATCGCTGGCGTTTCGCCTGAGCCTTGGCAGCCCTGGCAGAGCCTGGTCGTCTACAAGATTCGACACATCCTGATGGGCGTGTTCGAGTCCAAAGTCTGGCGCGCGCGCATGGTGCGCGCCATGGGGCCGGAAAAGGCCGGCGCACTCTTCCCCGGCTACGAGCCGGGCCACTTACTGATCCTGCCGCCCGGAGCAACCGCAGAAGGCGCGCTGGACCAGGGCCTGGCCGAACTCGCCGAGGGCGCCGCTGCCCTCAACCACCTCTCGGAGATGGACGGCGGCAGCAACAGCTGGGTCGTTGGCGGCCAGCCCGTCGCAGGCGAACGAGGCGGGGCCGGGGTCGGGACTGCCACCGGAAAGCCCATACTCGCCGGCGACTCCCACCGTGGCCTCGACACGCCCAACGCCTACTACCAGAACCGCATCTCGTGTCCCGAATTCGACGTCACGGGCCTCTCGTTCCCGGGCGTCCCCGGCTTTCCTCACTTCGGCCACAACCCATGGGTGTGCTGGAGCGTCACTCACACCGCCGCCGACTACCAGGACCTGTACATCGAGCAGCTGCGCGACGGCGAGGTGCCCCAGTACCTGCACAAGGGCGAATGGCACGACGCCGAGGTGCACGAGGAGACTGTACGCAGCAGCTCGGGCAAGCAGGAAACCTTCCAGGTAGTGGTAACCAGCCACGGCCCGATCATTTCTGGCGGACCTGAGGAAGGCTCGGGTATGGCCCTCAAGTACACAGCCACCGAGTCCGCATCGCAGTGGACGTCCATACTCTTGCAGATGCTCCGCGCCCGCAACGCCGGGGAGCTGGTGGAGTCGCAACGCGGCTGGGTCGATCCGTGCAACAACTTCCTGTTTGCCGACGTGGATGGGAACTACGGATACCTCTGCCGGGGCCGCATCCCTGTCCGCTCCCGAGTCAACGGCTGGCTGCCGGTGCCCGGCTGGACCGGCGAGTACGAATGGCAGGGCGATATTCCTTTTCAGGAACTGCCCCAGTCAACCAATCCCGACGAGGGCTACATCGCCACGGCCAACAACAGGCCCATGGGCGAGGATTATCCGCACTACATCGCCGTCGATTTCACCCCGGAGTTCCGGGTCAAGGGTGTGACCCGGGGCCTAACCTCTCTGGGCAAGCCTTCCGCGGCCGACATGGCCAGTGTGCACGCCTACAGGATCTCGCAGCCGGCCCTCACCTACCTCGCCGTTCTGCCCCATGTCGAGCCGCAGAACGCGCTGGCGGCCATTGCCCGCGACCGCCTGCTGGCCTGGGACGGCTCCATGGACGCCAACCGCGTGCAGCCGGCTATCTATTCCGCCATGCGCGACGCCCTGCTTAAGGAGGCATTTGAGCGCAACCTGTCACCCGACCTGGCCGAGGCGGCGTGGCATCCGGCCGATCGCGGACTCGGCTCCTTCGGCAACCGCCTCAAGGCCCGGATGGTCGAGATGATCCAGCAGGACGACCGCTCCCTCCTGGCCGAGGGCGACACCTGGCCCGAGGCCATCTCCCGCGCACTCACCCGAGGCGTGGCCAGGCTCTTCTCGCAGCTGGGCGATGACCCGGATGCGTGGGTCTGGGACCGCGTACACCGCGCCGTGCCCCGGCACACCCTGTCCGCTGCCCACCCGGAGCTGGACGGCCTGCTGGACCCGCCGGCCATCCCCCACAGCGGCGACGGCGACACGCCGCTGCAGGGTGGCTACTCACCGGCAACGTTCGCGACGGTGACCAGCCTGTCGGTAGCCCGGTATTCCTACGACACCTCCAACTGGGACAATTCCCTGTGGGTCGTGCCATTGGGAAGCTCGGGGCATCCGGGCAGCCCGCACTACTTCGACCAGTCGGAGGCGTGGCGCCGGGTGGAAATGGTCCCCATGCGCTGGGACTGGGACGCGATCATCGCCAACAGCGAGACGCACCAGACGCTGGAGCCGTCCTGACCCACTTGCCCGGTATGGTCTTCACGCTTAGTCTTAAAGGGACGGAGGAGAACTATGGCAGGAGTCGAACCTGTGTCCCGGGAAAAGCTGGACGAATACTGTCGCCGGAACGGGATCAAATGGCTCGCCGCACATGACGCTAAGGTAGTTCGACGCCGATTCCCCGACATCGAGCTGTTTCTCCTGGTTGAGTTTGACGCAGATCAGCAAGTCGGTTTTTTCCGGCTTTTCGAGGTACAAGAGGAGCTATCCACCTTGTTTGGCGGACTCAAGGTGGATCTGCGCACTCTTCCTGAATTGCGCGACTTCTTCCGCGATGACGTGATGTCGACTGCTGAGGTACAGTTTGCCGCGTGACGTCGACCAGTTTCTGGGAGACATGCTCAACGCGGCAGAGCTGTCCATCAGTTTTTCCAGAGGCCGCTCCCGTTCTGACCTCGACCGTGATTTGATGTTCCGCTATGCCCTGGTAAAGACACTGGAGATAATCGGAGAGGCTGCATCCCAAGTCCCCGAGGTAGTCAAAGCTCAATATCCTCTAATTCGCTGGAGAGCGATCTCCTCTATGCGAAACCGCCTGGTTCACTCCTATTACGATATTAACTACGATATTGTTTGGGATGCAGTTAACGTGGATGTTCCGGTGCTGATCGATCTGCTTTCTCCATTGACCGATTCTCAATAAAATAACGAGGTGCCTCCCTGCCTTCGCTTCTCTCATTGATCATTCTGGAGGAGTTAGGGCGTACATTTTCTAAACAAAATATGATCTAACAAAGAACGCCGGGCCCGCGCTCTTGCGGCCCCGGCGTTTGTGTCACGGCACGGTTGGGCGGCGGCTATTCTTCGCCGCGTATCTGGCGGTTCAGGTACAGGTCGATGCCGATGGCGTTGATGACCTCCAGCTCGGTCTCCAACATGTCGATGTGCTCCTCTTCCTCCCGGATCATCCCCTCCAGTATGCTTCGGGTGGTGTAGTCGCCCACCGACGCGCAGTGTGTGATGGCCTCCCTCAAGGTTTCCACCGCGTTCTTCTCCGCGTCCAGGTTCAGCTCCAGGTCTTCCTTGATGGACTCGCCGACCTGCACGTCGTTCAGCCGCTGCAGGTTGGGCAGGCCCTCCAGGTACAGGATGTGCCGGATCAGGTGCTGCGCGTCCTCCATCTCGGACATGCTGTTGGTGCGGAACAGCTTGCCAACTCCGGGGAAGCCCCAGTTGTTGGCCATTTCGGCATGGATGAAATACTGGTTGATGGCCGTGAGCTCGATGGTGAGTATGTTGTTGAGACGTTCTACGACGCCTTCCTTGCCTTTCATTGCGGGGCTCCTCTTGCTGTGAAAAAATATGCCGCCGGTACGCATTGCGCTACCGGCGGCCCTCAGATCGCCTGAATCAATTATAGCATTGAGCGAATGAACTACGCGGCTTTGACCAGCAGCCCCTCCAGTTTGAGTTCCACCAACTGGGAGATGCGCTCCACGTTGTTCAGACAGCGTCCGCAGGCATCCCCGTCGTCGAAGCCCCACGTCTCCGTGAGTTCGTCCGGCGAACAGCCACGGCGTTTGGCCGATTCGACCGCCTCCGAGAGCTTCACTCCCTTGCACACGCAAACGTACACAGTGCCTGCCTCCACCAATGGTGCGTGTATCTGCCTGACCGTGCGAAATTTACATTAACACATCAACAGTGTCAACCCTTTTTTCGAAAACTTGTGAAACAAGTCTTTTTACGAAATGCGTCGCGCAAACGCTGCATTGGTCAGCGAACAACTATAGCGAAATACGTCGCGCAGAATATCCCTCGTCCTGCCAAAATCAAGACCGCCGCAGGGCATAACTGCGGCGGTCAATGGTTGCGTAGCGGTCAGAGTTGTCGGAACGCGGTCTACTGTACCAGGTTGGGAGTAACCTCGGCGGGAATGCCGCCTGCCTCCATCTCCCGTGCGCGGGCCTCGACGGCCGGCAGCACCGAGGCGATCAGGTCGTCGTCCAGATCGGCGGCCACGCCAGGGTATCCGGCGCGTTCCAGCATTCCCTTGAGCTTCTTGCTCTTGAACTGGTCCAGGCACCATCCCAGCGGATCGGGTACCAGGGTCTTGTCCCAGTAGATGCGATGGTTCTTGTTGCGCGGGCCATAGTGGTAGTGCGGGCCGTCCCAGAAGCAGTCGAAGGCCAGCAGCTCCGTCTCCTCGGTGAACACGCGGCCCGTGTTGCCCGCCAGGTCGGCCAGCACGTGGATGGCGACGCCGCCGTCGCCGGAGCCCAGCTTGCGATTCTCCAGCCCAAAGCGGATGTTGCCGGCCTCGAACACGTCGGTGCCGCGGTTGTGCTTCACGGTGTTTCGCTCCGCAGCGAACTTGTACCGCGCGACTTCGTCAACCTCGTCCAGGGCCTTGTTGACCGCGGCCAGATCGACGGCACCGGCTGCCTCGCCAAATCCGGCCTCGGACAGCATGATGCCGATGCTGCTGCGCAGGGTCTTGACCGACCAGCCGATGGGATTGCCGTCGACCGTCTCGTCCATGCGGAACTTGACGTTCTTGCCGTCCGGCCCGTAGATGTAGCTCCTCTCGCGGTCGAAGCAGTTGAACCTGAGGGCCGTAGCGCCCCCGACCTCTACCAGGATGGCCACGCCCTGGTCGGAGTGGTCCTGGATATTGCCGTCCCATAGCTCGTGCTGGACAACGAAAGTAACGTTGCCAGCCTCAACTCGAAAACGCCCAGTCTGCATCATAGCGTACAGTCTCCTGTTTCAGATGGTGTTAAATGGAATATAGCCATCGTCGAATCGGGGTGTCAACAGAATCGAGGCAGGACATGCCCGCACTTGGCTGAGAATGGCTAATTTCCGGCCCTCATCCCAGCAGTTCCCGCACCAGCAGCATGCATCCTGCCAGCACTACGATAACGATCACTGCGCGGCGAAACGCCTGCTGGTTGAGACGCCCCACCAGAATCTTGGCGATACCGAACCCGACCAGCAGGCCCGGCAGCAACAACGCGGTGTTGATCAGCGTATCCCGCGTGTAGAGGCCGGTAAGGGCGAACAACACCACCGCAAGCAGGCTGGAAACACTGAACATCAAGGCGAGGGCGGCGCGCGCCGTTTGGGTCGGCCAGCGCTGCGCCACCGCGTAGATTCCGCCCAGGGGCCCGCCGATACTGATGGCGGTGGTCGTCAGGCACGTGGCGAAGCCGTAAACGATCCCCGAACCTGGAAAGGTCGCCAGGGGAAATTTCGTCTCGCGAAGACTGAGGAGTCCCATCACCACGATCACAACACCTATCGCGATACGCAGCACCGACGGCGCGGTGACGTTGAGCACAAACACGCCGATGGGCGCGGCGCAGATTCCGCCCAGGATCATCCATTTGGTCGTCCGCATCTCGATGTGCCGCCAGGTTCCGGAGAGAACCAGGGACAACTGGACCACGATGAACGTGTTGACGATCACCACCGTGGGCTTTGCGCCTATCAGGAGCAGCAGCACGGGGGCGGCCACCGATCCCAGGCCGAAGCTGACCGTTCCCAACACCACACCGCCCGCGGCTACGATGGCAATGGCAACGGCCAGTTCAACGCCGGTCAGCATCGGTCAAACCACCCGCGCGGCGGCTGTAATGGCCATTGCGCAATGCAACATGTTCCAGAGACATATTCATAGCGGCCCACTGTAACATGCCACCCAGCCCGGGAATTCCCCACAATTGTCTGAACTGTGATTCGTGTGATTGGGTTGACGGACAGGGTTACGTCGGTAGCCAGCGTCCGGGAATCAGCAAAATCTCATAATCGAACAAATCACAATTCATACAAATATGGAGCATTCTCCCGTTAGACATGCGAGGGGCGAGACTTTATAGTTAGCTGGATGGTGCAAACGACTCTGCAGCCGTGAGACGGAGGCGACATGCCGTCGAATCAGCCCACTAACGAAGAAATCGCCGAGCTGTTCGAGCAGCTTGGCATGATGCTGGAAATGCAGGGCGATTCTGTGTTCAAGATTCGCGCCTACCAGCGGGCTGCCCGCACCATCGAGGGGCTGTCCATTCCCTTGGCGCAGGCGGTAGTAGACGGGCAGAAGCTCACCGGCATCCCGGGCATCGGCAAGGCCATCAGCGAGAAGATACAGGAGCTGGTCACCACCGGGCAGGTGCAGACCTACGAACGGGTAAAGTCTGAGCTACCCGAGGGTGCGATCGATCTGCTGGCCATACCCGGCATCGGCCCAAAGACCGCTGTGCTCATCGGCACGGAGCTGGGCATCAGCACCGTGGAGGGCGTGGAGCAGGCCGCCGAAGACGGGCGCCTGGCCACCCTGCCGAGGATGGGCAAGAAGGCCGCCGACAGCATTTTGCGCCACATTCGAGCCTCCCGTTCAATGAGCACCGGCCGCACGCCCATCGGACAGGCCCTGCCCACCGCCGAGACGGTGATGGCCGCACTGCGTGAACGCGATGACGGCATCGCCCTCCTGACCCCCGCCGGCAGCCTGCGTCGCTGGGAGGAAACCATCGGCGACGTGGACCTGGTCGCCATCACCCCGCAGCCCGAGGAGCTGGGCCGCTGCCTGGCCGCGTTGCCACTGGTGCAAGAGGTGCTGGTCAACGGCCCCCGCAAGACCAGTGTCATCGTGGAGCCGGGGCTACAGATCGACCTGCGCACCGGAGAGACCGATTCCATCGGCGCCATGCTCCAGTATTTCACCGGCAGCCAGCAGCACAACATCCGCCTGCGCGACTACGCCAACCGCATGGGCCTGTCCCTCAACGAATACGGCATCACCAACATTGAGTCGGGCAACGTCGAGATTTTCCCGGACGAGGAGTCATTCTACGCCCGCCTGGGCCTGCCCTGGATCCCGCCGGAACTCCGCACCGGCATGTGGGAGCTCGACGCGGCCCAGCAGGGTAGTCTGCCAAAGCTGATTGAGGCCAGGGACCTGCGCGGCGATTTGCACCTGCACAGCGAATGGAGCGATGGCAGCGACCCCATCGAGACCATGGTCGCCACCGTCGCCTCCCTGGGCTACGAGTACATGGCCCTCACCGACCACTCGCAAGGCCTCGGCGTCGCCAACGGCCTCACCCCGGATCGGCTGGCGGCGCAGCGCGAGATTCTCCGGCAGTTGCAAGAGCGTTACGACATCCGAATCCTGGCCGGCTCGGAGGTGGACATACGCTCCGACGGCCGCATGGATTTCCCGGACGAGGTGCTGGCCGAGCTGGATGTTGTGGTCGCGTCGGTACACAACGCCATGTCGCAGGACCGCGAGACCATGACCCGGCGCATCATTCGCGCCATGGAGCACCCGTCGGTTACCATCATAGGCCACATGTCGACCCGGCTGCTGGGGCAGCGCCCGCCCACGGATTTCGACCTGGAGGCGGTGCTGCAGGCGGCCAGGGACACCGGCACCGCGCTGGAGATCAACGCGTCGCCGGAGCGCCTTGACCTGAAAGACACTCACGCTTACCGGGCCCGTGAACTTGGGATTCCCCTGGTCATCAGCACCGACTCCCACCACCACTCGCAGCTCTCGGGAGGCCGGTTCGGCGTGGCCGTGGCTCGCAGGGCCTGGTGTGAACCCCGCCACATCCTGAATACCATGCCACGGGAGCAGTTCCTCCGGTTCATCACCACTCCCAAGCCCCAGCGCATGGAAATATTCGATGCCGTGGTGGCCGCCGGGTCCACCGCCACGCCCGATGGCACTGCCGCTGCGCGGAACGGCGCCTGATGCCACGAACGCGGGTTGCCGAGCCCTCCGCAGCTGCCGGGAACGGCAGGACCGATGAGTACGCCCCTCATTCGGGGAATCGCGGTGCCCTTATATCGGAATCGGAGTGCGAAGAGGGGCTGGCGCCGGAAGTCGTCATCGACCTTTTTCGCATGCAGCTCACGGCTGGCGCACCGTGGTTTCGTACACTGCTGCAGGCAATGGGGCGGTGGATTCCCGCCGAGGAGTGGCACAGGGACCGCCGCTACAAGTACATGGTGGGCGGCGAGGCCTTCGACTGGCTGCTGCTTGCAGAACGACTGTGCGACGAGGCCAGCGGTTACATTCCGCAGCGGGACCTGGAGCGCCTTCTGTTTCATGGCCTGCTGCCGGAGCCCTTGGCCGAGGAGGATCTGCGAGAACTGCTGGGAGTCAGCAAGTACCGCGCCTACCTGAATTTCCACTACGGCGTGGTGCTGGAGGAGGCGCTGCAACTGGCTGCCGAGGAGTATGCCCGCAAGCGCCACCTGGCCAGAGGTTTTTCCGACAGCGAGGAGCTGGTGGAGGAGGCTTTCCTGCACCTGTACACGCGGACCCGCAGCGACCTACTCTCCGACTACCGGGACGAGGCAAAGCTGGGGAAGCGCGAGGGCCTCAACCTGACCGATCTCAAGGAATTCACCTACTGGCTCCACAAGCGCCGCGTCAACTACTGGGACCCCGCCCGCGTCGCCTACGACACGCGCCTCGCCATACTCCGCCTCGAAGCCCTCAGGGAAACCGCCTATTCCGCCACTCTATCGCAATAGACGCCCCGCGCGCGCCGGTGATATATTTGCCCGATAGCAGGCGGCGATTTTCGTTGCCTCCGCGACCCATTCCCGAGCAGGCTGCAGGCACCGCCAAGGCCTGCGCTTTTCCACCCCAGCGTATTTCGAGCCGGAATTCCCGGTGACGGAGTTTGAGTTCGCCCATGACTTCTGCCCACACGCCAGGGGCCTCCAGCCAAATGCCCAGGGCTTACAATGCCGCTGACGTTGAACGGCGCATCTACCAGGACTGGCTGGACAAGGACTACTTCCACGCAGCCCCTCAGTCCGGCAAAGATCCTTACGTCATCATAATGCCGCCGCCCAACGTCACCGGTGAACTGCACCTCGGCCACGCTTTGGAAAAGGCGCTGGAAGACGCGCTGATCCGGTACCGCCGCATGACCGGCGTTCCGACGCTGTGGCTGCCCGGCACTGACCACGCTGGCATCGCCACGCAGTGGGTGGTGGAGCGGCAGTTGATCGAGGAGGGCACCACTCGCCACGACATCGGCCGCGAGGCCTTCGTACAGCGGGTCTGGCAACACGTGGAAAAGTCCGGGGGCATCATCCACGAGCAGTCGCGCCGCCTCGGAATCTCCGCCGACTGGGAGCGCCACAAGTTCACCCTCGACCCGGGCCCCAGCACTGCGGTCCGCTCCACCTTCGTCAGCCTGTACGAAAAGGGCCTGATCTACCGCCACGAGCGCATCATCAACCGCTGCGTGCGCTGCGCCACGGCACTATCGGACCTCGAGGTGGACTACGACGACGTCGACGGCAATCTTTACCACATCCGATACCCCCTGGAGGACGAACCCGGCCGCCACGTTACCGTCGCCACAACCCGCCCCGAGACAATGCTGGGAGACACCGGCGTGGCGGTACACCCAGACGATCCGCGATACGACGGGATTCGGGGCCGGAACGTTGTCCTGCCCATCATGGGCCGCGTCATTCCGGTAGTGGGCGATGAAGCCATCGACCCTGAGTTCGGCACCGGCGCCCTGAAGGTCACCCCGGCCCACGACCCAATCGATTTCGAGGTCGGCCAGCGCCACCGACTCGACGCCCCCAACGTCATCGGCGAGGACGGCGCAATGACCCGGGTCGCCGGCAAGTACGCTGGCGTGGAGCGCTTCGAGGCCCGCCGCCGCGTGGTTGAGGAACTCGATTCGCTGGGAGTGCTGGAGAAAGTCGAGCCGCACCGCCACTCCGTTGGACACTGCCAGCGCTGCGCCACCGTCGTCGAGCCGCTGATCAGCATGCAGTGGTTCGTCAACATCGGCGGCCACGAGCAGCCCGACAGCATCGCCGGCAAGGCCTACCGCGCCGTCACCGAGGGCGAGATTCGAATCGTCCCCGAGCGCTTCACTCGCGTTTACCTGAATTGGCTGGAGAACATCCGTGACTGGTGCATCAGCCGGCAGCTGTGGTGGGGACACCGCATCCCCGTCTGGTACTGTGATTCCTGCGGCCACATGACCGTTGCCATGGACGATCCCACCGCCTGCGAGGCCTGCCGCTCCACCGGCATTCGGCAGGACCCCGACGTGCTCGACACGTGGTTCAGCTCCGGCCTGTGGCCTCACTCCACCCTCGGCTGGCCCGGCGACACCGACGACTTCGACTATTTTTACCCGACCACGGTGCTGGAGACCGGCTACGACATCCTCTTTTTCTGGGTTGCCCGCATGATCATGCTGGGCATCGAGAACACCGGCAAGCCACCGTTCAACACCGTCTACCTGCACGGGCTGATCCGCGACGGCTCCGGCGCCAAGATGAGCAAGACCCGCGGCAACACCATGGACCCGCTGGACCTGGTGGAAAAGTACGGCACCGACGCCCTGCGCTTCGCCCTCACCACCGGCACGGCCCCTGGCAACGATCTGCGTTTCACCGAGAACCGGCTGGAGGCAGGCCGCAACTACGCCAACAAGATCTGGAACGCCTCTCGCTTCGTCATCAGCCAACTGGAGGGCCAAAACGGACTCGAAGGATGGAGCGACGTCACCCCGGAACACCGCGAGGACCGCTGGATCGTCAGTCGCCTGGACCGGGTGACTGCCGACGTCAACCGCGCCCTCGAGAGCTTCGAGCTTGGTGACGCGCAGCAGCGGCTCCATGAGTTCATCTGGAACGACTACTGCGACTGGTACATCGAGATGGCCAAGATTCGAGTGCGAAACGGCAGCGGACCTTCGCCACTCCCCACGCTGGCCCACGTGCTGGAGCGCATCCTGCGCCTCCTGCACCCGTTTATGCCTTTCATCACCGAGGAGATCTGGCAGACCCTGAAATCCGAGCTGCCGGAGGAAGGCGACACTCAAAGCGAGTCGATCATGATTGCCCCATACCCGGCGACCGGAGGCCGCATCGACCCGGAGGCAGAGGAGGAGATTTCCCTGGTGCAGCAGGCGGTGCGAGCCGTGCGCAACACCCGGGCGCAGCTCCGCATCCCCGCGGCCCAGCACCTCGAGGCCCTGGTGGAGGCCAACGGACAACGCGCCGCCATTGAGGACGAGGCCGATGTCATCCGGGCTTTGTCCCGCGTCGAGCCGCTGCGCATAGTCTCGGGTGACGACTCCGCGTCAGATTCAGGAACAAGCGAGAACCCGCGCGGCGTCACGCTGGTGGTCACTCCCTTGGTTGTGCGCCTCCCCCTCGAGGGCGTGGTCGATCTGGACGCCGAGGGTGAACGCCTGAGGACCGAACTAGCCGACTGTGACAAAAATCTGGAACGGGTGGAAAAGCTGGTGTCCAACCCAAACTTCCGCGAAAAGGCCCGCCCGGACGTGGTGGAGAACGAGGAGGCCCGCCTGGCCGAACTCCGCGACCGCCAGCAGCGCCTCAACGAAATCCTGCAGCAGTTGGGCCGGTAGGCTCCTTAATTCCCTCCCCCTCAGTGGGAGGGTGGAGCCTTGTCCTGGGCCCGTCGAAGGAGTGCGGGTAAAATCCCGCGCATCAGACACCGGATAGATAAGTCCGCTATTGGAAGGGACTCGAGCAATGGCAGAAAGCCGGATATTCCGACTGACCAGCGGCGAGGGCTACGGCGCTGTCGTCAACGGCAATTTCATCAAGATAAATATCGGCATGAGGGAATTTTACGCGTCAGTCTACGCATTCCTGAGTGACGATAATGGTCAATTTTGCAGGTTCGACAACGCAGCCGATGCCGTGTCCTGGGCCGTCGCAACGGCAAATACCCACGAGGGCCAAGCGAGGGACAGATTTCCGGTAGCTTACTGGGAGATTCGCAAGGGCTATTCCATCACCGTTAGGCTCACGGATTCCGGCGAATACAAAGGTGAAATTTTTCCCTTATGGGTTGATAGCGAACCGGAGCCGATGAGAATTTTCAAGCAATTCCCGACCCAGGATGAAGCCGTTCAGTGGGCTCGCAGGGCGACGGATGAGCAAGTGGACCAAGAGCAGGATTACGAGTTGCGTCTCCTCCAGATCAAGAACGAGCTGGAAGCGCAGTCAGTGTAGACACCATTCACCCGCCGGTCCATCCGGCAAAATCGGAAAGCGAGCAGAGACATGCCACAGCGACTGGGTATCATAGGCCATCCCATCGGCCACTCCATATCGCCAGTCTTCCAGCAGGCCGCGCTGGACGCCATCGGCTTCGACGGCACCTATCAGCCTTGGGACGTCGCGCCCAATGATCTTGGCGAATTCGTCGCTGGCCTGCGTGCCCCGGGCACTCTCGGAATCAACGTGACCGTGCCCCACAAGGAAGCGGTCATCCCCCACCTGGACCAGGTCGACGACTGGGCCTCCACTGCCGGAGCAGTCAACACCATCGTCAATCGCGAAGGCTTCCTGGCCGGATATAACACCGACGGCGTCGGCTTCCTGCGGGCACTGCGCGAGGGTGGGGGTTTCGAGCCCCGGGGCCGCGATGTGCTGGTGCTCGGCGCCGGCGGCTCTGCCCGTGGCGTAGTCTACGCTCTGGCTCGGGTGGGCGTTGCCCAGATTTTCATCGCCAACCGCACCCTGGAACGCGCCCAACGGCTGGCGGCGCTGGCCATCGACAGCGGTGCGGCCTCGGAGGGGTTGTCCCTCGACGACGCCCCAGGTGCGGCACGGGAGGTTGCCCTCATCGTCAACTGCACCTCCATGGGAATGGTGCACGGCCCCGACGAGAACGGCACCCCGCTCGCCGCGACGGATATACCGTCGTCCGTTCTGGTCAACGACCTGGTGTATAATCCGCTGGAAACGCCGCTGCTGCGAAAGGCCTCCAGAGCAGGGGCCGGGACCCTTGGTGGCATCCAGATGCTGGTCTACCAGGGTGCCGCGTCCTTTGAGATGTGGACGCAGCAGGATGCCCCGGTAGCAGTCATGCTGGAAGCCGCCACCGCGGCAATGCGCGCAAGAAGTTAAGTCAATCACAGAGCGCACGGAGAACACAGAGATTTCCTTTATTTCCTGGTTTCCTCTGTGCTTTCCGTGCCTCTGTGTTTTGTTGAGTTTAAGAAAATGGTCCGCTTTGTAACCGCCGGTGAGTCGCATGGTCAGGGTCTGGTCATCATTGTCGAGGGAGTTCCCGCCGGGCTGACACTGGACGAGGACTACATCGGCGTCCACCTGGCGCGTCGTCAGAAGGGGTACGGACGCGGCGGCCGCATGCTCATCGAGCAGGACTGGGCCCACATCATCTCCGGCGTGCGCCACGGGCAGACGTTGGGGAGCCCCATAGGCATGAGCATCGAGAACCGGGACTGGGCCAACTGGGGGGAAGCCATGTCGGTCCGCCCCATCGAGGGTGAACCCCAGAGCCCCCGCAGCCAGCGCATCACCCGCCTGCGGCCCGGCCACGCCGACCTCCCCGGAGCTATGAAGTACGGCTTCAACGACGTCCGCAACGTCCTGGAGCGCTCCAGCGCCCGCGAGACCGCCGCCCGCGTGGCTGCCGGCGCCATCGCCCTGCGGCTGCTGGAGGAGTTCGGCATCGCTGTCCGCAGCCACGTGCTGTCCATCGGGAGCGTACGCGCCGAGCCGCCGGCCGCGATCGACTGGCAGGCCGTCGAGGACTCGCCGGTGCGCTGCGCCGACCCGCAGGCCGCCGAGCGCATGACCGCCGAAATCGACGCCACCAAGGACGCTGGCGACACCGTGGGCGGCATCTGCGAGATCATCGCCGAGAACGTGCCCATCGGCCTCGGCTCCCACGTATCCTGGGACCGCAAGATCGATGGCCGCGTCTCCCAGGCGCTCATGTCCATCAACGCGGTCAAGGCCGTCTCCATCGGCCCCGGCTGGGAAATCGTCCACAAGCGCGGCTCCGAGGTGCAGGACGTCATCGAGCCGGTCACCGACCCCGACCGCCCCTGGCAGCGCAGCACCAACAACCTCGGCGGCACCGAGGGCGGCATGACCAACGGCATGCCCCTGACCGCCCAGTTCGCCATAAAGCCCATCGCCACCCTGATGAACCCGCTGCCCTCAGTGGACCTGGACACCGGCGACGAGGTGCAGGCCCACTACGAGCGCTCCGATATCTGCCAGGCCCCGCCGGCCTGCGTCGTCGGCGAGGCCATGGTGGCGCTGGTGCTGGCCGAGGCGTTAATGGAAAAATTCGGCGGCGATTCAGTTTCCGAGACCCGCCGCAACTACGAGGGCTACATCAAGACCGTCGGCCCGCGACTGGTCTACCAGTAGCCAAATGTATGCCCATGCCCACTTGGACTCAATCTCCGCTCATTCCAGGGGAGGGCAGGGCAGGGCGCTCGTGGACGAAGTGAGAGGCGTATGAAATTCGGCGTTACTATGTTCCCGAACAACCTGGAGGATGTCGCGAAAGGCTCCCGGCTGGCCGAGGCGATGGGCTTCGACTACGTGGGCGTGGCTGACTCCCAGTCGCTGGCCCGCGAGTTGTACGTTACCCTCAGCGTCGTGGCAGCCTCCACCGAGCGGGTCTTGCTGGGCCCGACGGTGAGCAACCCGCTGACCCGCCACCCGGCGGTCGCCGCCTCCGCCATCGCCTCCATCAACGAGCTGTCCAAGGGCCGTGCGTTCCTGGGCCTGGGCAGCGGCGACAGCGCCGTGCTGAACCTGGGACTGCGCCCTGCGCGCCTCGCGGAACTGAACCACTACATCCAGAGCGTACGGGACATGCTGTCTGGCGAGACTGCCGAATTTCGCGGAGACCGCGCCCACGTACGCTGGTCTGCTTCGGCCCCGCTCAGCACAGGCATTCCCATCGCCATGTCCGCCGAGGGGCCACGCACGCTGGCCATGGCCGGGTCAGTGGCGGACGCCGCCATCATCCACACTGGCCTGACCACGGACGTTTTGCAGGACACCGTCGCCCGCATCCGCGAAGGGGAGCGAGCTGCCGGACGTGCGGAGGGCTCCGCCGGCGTCTGGGCATTCGCCAAGTGCAACATCGCCGACAACCGTGACGAGGCCGTCGACGAGATCAAGATGGCACTGGCAGCGTCCGGACATCACGCATTCCGTTTCACCCTTGAGGGCAAGAACGTCCCCGAGCAATACCGGGAGGCAGTATCGATCCTGCACCACGAGTACGAGGCGGCGGAGCACGAGCAGGTGGGAGAGACACGAAACGCCGTTCTCACCGACGAGCTTGGCCTCACTGACTATTTCGCCGACCGGTTCGCCATTGTCGGAACACCCGAGGAATGCCGAACCAAATCCCGCGCCATTTTCGACGCCGGTGTCGACGTTCTCCTCATCACCGCCATCGGCCCGTCGCCGGAGACCATTATCCGCCGCTACGGCGAAGAGGTGATCGCCCCGCTCCGCAGCGGGTAGGCGATCCAGCGCATCAGGCGCGCCCCTTGCAAAATAGCGGGAATCGCTGATTGGGCGGCGACAGTCGGGAAAGCTTGATTCTGACGGCCGCTTTTACCTTTTATACAACCGCGCGATTATGCGGCGGTGATGCTCCCGAATCCGCTGTAGTTCCTCTTCGGAGTCGAAGTAGCCGGAAGCCAGGATTGTTACTTGTTCGTGCGAGACGACCCATTCGCCCACACCATAATCAGCGCCATATAGCAGCCAGCATTTCCTGGAATCGATGTACACCGGATTATCCCCGCTGCCTTCCTGAGGCACGATGGCTGGCTGGCCGACGGAGTTCAGGGCCCTTGCGCTGCAGCCAAGGCAAACCAGGCCCGGATAATCCTGGGCTTCCTCAAGGGTGTAGTTGCTATCCCAATCGTTGCGGGCCACACCAAGGATGAAGTCCCCGCAGATTGGGCACGGTATTAGTTCTTTGTTAAATTGGCGAGCATAAAACTCCCCCAGCGACTTGCAGTTGAAGGGATCCAGCATGGTGATCCAGCCGCCAAACCTGTACCTGCGCCAGCACTGCTTTCCGTCTACGAAGACGGGATTGGGGCCGTCATCATCGAGCATCATGGGAGCAGCGGGTCGAGAGACAACGTAAGTCGCCGACCCGTCTTCATTTTCCTCGGCTCGAACCCCTTCCGCAGGGGGCGGTTCCATATCCGTCAAGATGCCCTTTGCCGGCGTTCCCCTGAATGTGATCGCTCTCCCATCGCAGGAGGCACAGACGGCCCACAGGTAGGGTCTGAATTGTTCCTCCAGGAGTCCGCCGCAGTTTGAACAACGAGGTATTTCGTTATTCGCGGACTGTTGCTCTTGCTCTCCGGCCATAGGTTAAGCTCTCACTTGTTGAATTGCGGACGCAAATGGGGCCCGTTCACCACAGTTCTATCCACAGCGCGTTGACTCTCGTGGGGAGTGCCTTTGCCCTGATGGCTACCCACCGGGCAGGAATGTTTCCTGTCAATGGACCGGTACCAAAATCGGCCCGCTCTCGTGCGAGGGCGGGCCGAACAATCCTCAGGGCATCGTCGCCGCTCTGAGCCTCTGAGCGAATCAGCCCGAGACGCCGCTGTTGGCCCATTCTGCAGCGCAGGCCTGCGCTACGGCGGCGGGGACGGCGCGGTCCAGCGACCACGGGATGACGCGCTCCGGAGTGGGCTCCGGGATCAGCGCAGCCAGGGCCTGGCCGGCCGCCAGTTTCATGCTGGTGGTGATTCGCGATGCCTTGGCGTCCAGGGCACCCCGGAACACGCCGGGGAACACCAGGCTGTTGTTTATCTGATTGCGGAAATCGCTGCGGCCCGTCCCCACAACGGCGGCGCCTGCGGCCTCGGCCAGGTCGGGCATGATCTCAGGCACCGGATTGGCCATGGCGAATACGACCGAGTCCTTGGCCATGGATGACACCATCTCCGGCGTGACCATGTCCGCCACTGCCAGGCCGATGAATACGTCGGCTCCGCGCATGGCCTCGGCGATACCGCCAGTCCGATTCTCAGGGTTGGTGGTATCCAGCATGGACTGCTTGATGGGAGTCAGGTCGGTGCGTCCGCGATGGATGATGCCAACGCTGTCGACCAGGATAATGTTCGTTGCGCCATGGTCCATCAGCAGCTTGGCGGAGGCGATGCCGCCAGCACCGGCCCCGGCAAACACGAAGGTGGAGTCCTCGATCTTGCGCCCCGTCACTGCCAGCCCGTTGATGACGGCGGCGAGCACGGCAATAGCGGTGCCGTGCTGGTCATCGTGGAACACCGGGATGCCCAGGTCCTGCAGCGCGTCCTCGATGTCGAAGCACTTGGGCGCTGCGATATCCTCCAGGTTGACGCCGCCGAGGCTGGGAGCGATGGACCGCACCGTCCTGATAATCTCGGCAGGGTCCTGCGAGGCGACACAGATGGGATACGCGTCCACTCCAGCCAGGTTCTTGAACAGGATGGACTTGCCCTCCATCACGGGCATGGCGGCCTCGGCGCCGATGTTGCCCAGGCCCAGAACCGCCGAGCCGTCGGTGACCACGGCGATGGTGTTGCCGCGGTTGGTGAGGTTGTACGATTCGGCGGGATCGGCGTGGATGGCCATGCACACCGACGCCACGCCAGGCGTGTATGCGATGGACAGGTCATCCAGCGTTTCCACCGTCATCTTGGACGCGATGCTGACTTTGCCGCGGCTATCGCGGTGCCGCCGGATGGCCTCTGAACCATAGTCCGTTGTCATTGTAAGCACTCCTGACGTGATTTGGGTCGGGTTGAACCGGCCTTGCCGGTTCGAGCGGCAATAGCACCTTAGAAACTCAGCCCCAAGGCGAATCTCAAAGCCCTTTCAACTGCTTGAAGCTTTTCTTCACTCAGGTTTGTAATTCTGCTGAGGAGTCTGGATTTGAGTAATGTGGTTATGTCGTCCAGGTTGGCTACGCTCTCCATGGGTAGACCGTCATCTAAGCCCAGCGGTACTTCAACCGGAATGCCCCTTACCCGGGTTGTCACCGGAGCGACGGTCACCGACAACCTGACTGCATAAGCAGAGTTGCGCGAAAGGAGGACCGCCGGACGACGGCCAGCCTGTCCGGGAAATTCTGCCCACCACACTTCGCCGCGTCTCAATCGGGATCCTTTTCCCCCCAGGGGTTGTTGGCAAACACTTGAGCCGCGGCCTCATCCAGCCATTCGGACTCATCCGCCGTCTCAGGGTGTTCCAGGTAGCCTCGAATGTATTGCTCCTCCAGTGTTCTTTCGGTTTCAGTTCGGAGATACTGTTCAACGGCTCTCTTGATAAACTCGCTGCGGCTCAAGACCTTGTTGCGGCCCAGCCGTTCCTTTTCTACTGCCTTCAGCACTTCGTCAGGAATGCTGATCGCAATCTTGGCCATGTTGTTCCTCCCGATTCCTGAGCGCCAATCATACCACGGTATTACAAACGGTATGAATCCGGAAATCGGGGTTTCGAGAGTGTCGCTGGCTCCTACCGCGTAACCGCGCCCTCGGAGGCTGAGGAGGCCAGCTTGGCGTACTTGGCCAAGGCTCCGGTGGTGTAGTTGGGAGGCAGAGGCTGCCACCTGGCGCGACGGTCGGTCATCTCCTCCTCGGTCAGCTTGACGTTCAGCTGCCGGGCAGGAATGTCCAGGGTGACTTCGTCGCCCTCCTGGAGCAGCGCGATGGGGCCGCCCACCGCAGCCTCGGGGGCGACGTGGCCCACCATGGGGCCGTGGCTGGCACCGGAGAAACGGCCGTCGGTGACCAGAGCCACGTCGTCGCCCAGTCCCTGGCCCACGATGGCGGCGGTCACTGCCAGCATTTCCTGCATCCCGGGCCCGCCCTTGGGTCCCTCGTAGCGGATGATGACTATGTCTCCGGCCTTTACCTGACCAGCCTGGATGGCCTGGAACGCTGCGGGTTCCTGGTCGAACACGCGGGCTGGGCCACGGTACACCTTCTCCTGGTGGCCAGCCACCTTGATGACCGCACCCTCGGGCGCAAGGTTGCCCCGCAGAATGGCGAGGCCACCCGTCGGGCTGCGGGGGGTGTCCACCTCGGTGATGATCGGCTGGTCGTCGACCACGGAGATTCCGGACAGGTTCTCGGCCACGGTCTTGCCGGTGACCGTCATCGCGTCGCCGTGCAACATGCCAGCGGCCAGCAGGCGCTTCATCACCAGCGCGATCCCGCCGTAGCGGGACAGGTCGGCCATCACGTAGCGGCCTGCGGGCTTCATGTCTGCGATGTAGGGCGTGCTGGCGCTGATGCGCTCGAAGTCCTCAAGGGTCAGCGGCACCTCGGCCTCCCGGGCCATTGCCAGCAGGTGCAGCACGATGTTGGTGGAGCCCCCCATGGAAACGCCGACGGTGATGGCGTTCTCGAATGCCTGCTTGGTCATGATGTCGCGGGGGCGGATGTCCTCCTCCAACAGCCGCGTGACAGCGCGCCCGACGTCTCGCGCCTCGCCCAGCTTGCGCG
The DNA here is from genome assembly GCA_965207865.1 of Dehalococcoidia bacterium. Taxonomy (GTDB): domain Bacteria; phylum Chloroflexota; class Dehalococcoidia; order Lucifugimonadales; family UBA3495; genus VXOI01. The sequence continues at coordinate 510,755 of CBDBNP010000008.1, read as the reverse complement.
GATCGATGGCCGGGATGGAGGCGTCTCCAGGCAGCGACATGCCCATCACCTCAATGGCGGTGGCCATAGTGTTGGCGGTGAACAGGCCGGCGCAGGAACCCTCGCCGGGGCAGGCGACGCACTCCAGCGCGCGCAGTTCATCCAGACTCACGTCGCCCTTGGCGTAGCCGCCCACGGCCTCGAACACATCCTGGATATTTACATCGCGGCCATTGTACTGGCCGGGCATTATTGAGCCGCCGTACATAAACAGGCCGGGAACGTTCAGCCGGGCAAGGGCCATCATGCAGCCGGGCATGTTCTTGTCGCAGCCGGCGATGGTGATCAGGCCGTCCATCCGCTCGCCGAAGGTCACCAGCTCGATGGAATCGGCGATGACCTCGCGACTGACCAGCGAGGTCTTCATGCCTTCGGTGCCCATGGAGATCCCGTCGCTGACGGTGATGGTTCCGAACTCGAAGGGAACGCCCTCCCCGGCGCGAACTCCCTCTTTGGCGGCGTTGGCGAAGCGGCCCAGGTGGACGTTGCAGGGCGTCACGTCGCTGGCCAGGTTGGCGATGGCAACGAATGGCTTTTCCATGTCCTCGTGGGTGATGCCCATGGCCATCAGCATGGCGCGGGCCGGCGCGCGCTGAGGGTCATGGGTGATTTCGGCGCTGCGATGTTTGGTCTTGGCGGGTTTGGTCATAGTGGCCACAGGGTCATCTCCGTCGGCGGTGGATTGAGTCAGGTGCGGCGGCCCGGAGCAATGCCGCGCCGCCTGCAAGTTGCCGGAAATCCATCGCGCAATTATAGGTTGCAGCATGTTGCGGCACAAGGCGGGAATCCAAGCCCAAGGAGGACAACGGTCTTGACTCCGTTTACCTCCCATTCAATATACAAGGGGGACAAATAATTGGGTCGTTGCAATCGTCCTGTCGCAGTACGGGCTGGGCATTTCTGATCCAGGAAAAGGCCACAGTAAGACCGCCCTTGGTCAACCCGATCCTACCGTTATAACTATGAGTGAAACGGCACGCTCCGGATGGAGACGTCCCACTGGGGCAGGGTCCCTTGAAAAGCTGGTCTTACCTGGGGAAATCGGCAATGATTCAAACGTCTGCATACCCAAGCGATTCGGGAAGTTTATGACTTACTGCGATTTGCAGCTCTGCAACTGGGCGTATACAAAGCTTTACCCAGCCTGCTCGGTTGCCCTTCAGGGCAGAAAAACTGGGGTGCCTTTGATGAAAATGAGTTCAGCCCAGCCGCTTTTCGTAGCAGAGGCTGAGGGGGTCGTTGGGCGGGTATTTGCCGAAGGGCGGGATTTGGTGGTAGCCGCACTTTTCGTAGAGGGCGATGGCCTCGGGCTGGTAGATGCCGGTCTCCAGGCGCATCCTCGTCGCTCCCATGTCCGAGGCAACCTGTTCCAGGTGCGCCAGCATCCGCCTACCGAGGCCGAGCCCGCGGAACCGGTCGCGGACGTACATGCGCTTCAGTTCGCCGTAGCGACCGACGGGGTCATTGGGGTCGCAGATGATCTGCACGCCGCCGCACCCGGCCGGTTCGCCGTCGCAGTAGACGACGAAGAACTCCACCCGCTGCTCCACCAGCTTTTCGATGCTGTAGCCGTGTTGGCTCTCAATGGGATAGAGCGGGCGCAGGTAGGCGTCGAGCTCCGCGATTAGCTGCGACGCCTCCTCGGTACCAGGATGCTCGCGGCGAATTGTGATGGATTTCGTAACGCTCATGATTCAAGTTTAGCACGGGCCGGACCAGCGTCACGGGTTGCGCCCATGACCGATTTCCTTTAACCTTTTGGACGGCTCGGGATGACTCGAGGACTCAATTTTGACGGGACGGTAGTCCCGGAATTTTCGAAACGGAGGGGCATGATGTTCAACCCGATCGGGTGGTTCAAGCCTGCGGTAGCCAAAGCCCATTGCGACATTCCCTGCGGTATCTATGACCCCATTTCCGCCAAGATCGCGGCCCAGACGGTGCAGAAGATGGTACTGCGCATGCAGAACCTGGAGCATCCGGCTCCGGGCTCCGAGATGTCCGCTCACCAGGCCTTCGCCAACACCTTCAACCGCTACGTCCAGGTCAAGGAAGAACACGCCGAGAAGTGCAAGGAGGAGCTCCGCATCCTCTGGGCCGACTACGCCTGGCCCGGCACCGACGCCGCCGAGATTGCCGCCAAGTTCAATGCGGCCATCAAGCTGGCCGGTCAGTGCAAGCAGACCGTGAGCATGGAGAACGCCGAGAACCTGGTGGCCGCCTGCGACGACATTGCCGCCGCATTCTGGGGCACCAAGAACCAGGAGTACAGCGACCCCCTGGCCGCCGCCCGCTACGGGACGTAGACCGCTGAATTCCCTCTCCCTACGGGAGAGGGTCATGGTGAGGGCGTTCCCTTATTCTCGCCAAAGACCGTAGGGGCGCACAGATGTGCGCCCCTACACTTGTTTCCTAAATCACCGGACACATAAAGGCGAGGAGCAGGTTCGGCACCCTGCTCCTCACATCACATGGGTTGAGCGGGGCGCGATTCGGGTTGTGCGCGCCCCTTGTTAGCTGGCTGGCTAGTCCGCCGCGATGGCAGCCGGGCCCTCGACCACCTTGACATCGAACTGCTTGGCCTTCTTGGCCTCGGCCTTGGGCAGGTTGATGGTCAGCACGCCGTGCTCGTAGCGTGGCTCCGCCCTGTCCTGGTCCACCGTGTCCGGCAGACGCAGCGAGCGGTGGAAGGAGCCGCTGCGGCGCTCGCGCATCAGGTAGTTGCCCTCGGTGTTCTCGAAGTGGGAGGCCGTCTCGCCGCGGATGGTCAGCACGTTGTCCTCGATGGACACCTGGATATTGTCCGGCGAAACGCCCGGCAGGGAGGCCCGCACGACGAAGTCGTCGCCGTCGGCTACCACGTCCAGCGGGGCCGCCCAGGCCTCCATCCCGCCGCCGTCCTCGTGGTTAAATGAGCCGAACCGACGCCACATCCGGTCCATGTTGTCCTGCATCTGCCGCAATTCGCCGGATGGGCTGAAAAAATTCCGTCGCTGCATCATGTTCATACACTCCTGTTCATGAATTTCCGTATTGTCCGTCTGAATTTGATTTGCTCCTGAGTTTCCTCGGAGATGGTGCCGCGACTGTTAGAAGTAGTAGCGGACGCCCGGAGCGGGGACCCGGTAGACCATGGCGGGCCGGGGGACCTTGCGCTCCAGGCTGGCTTCCTCCAGGATTTCAGAGACCTGCTGCGCCGCCTTGCTGTTCAGACCCTTGACCTCGCGTTCCATCACCGCAGCGTTGCTGTTTACAATGTCATTCGCTTTCATCTTGCTTGTTCCTCCGTTTGTACTGATTAGACTATAACAGTTGATATCCGTCGTGTCAACTGATTATACATACAGCATCATATACTGATTCAATAGCAATCAATATTCGTATATAGTGTTGACGTCGCCTTCCACGATAGCTATAAGGGTTTTCATCTGGGAACACTCGGACACGGGGACTGAAAACTACCATGCAGCAGACGCCAGGGATTTACCTGATCAGCGTTGTGGCGGATGCGCTGAACATGCACCCGCAGACGCTCCGCAAGTACGAGCGAGCGGGATTCATCGTGCCACTGCGCATGGGTGCCCTGCGCACCTACTCCGACGAGGACGTGGCCAGACTAAGGCTGATCAAGCATTTCGTGGATGACATGGGCCTGAACCTGGCGGGCGTGCAGTTGGCGCTGAAGATGACATCGGAGCTACTGGTGTTGCGCCGGGAGACGGCTGCGGCGGGCGGGTCAGTGGAGCGGATCGATGGCATGCTGGCGGCCATGGGAGTGCGGGTGGTGCAGCGCGCCCAGCCCGAACCGGCCAGGGAGGAACCCGGCGCCACCTGGTTCCAGGTCAATGAGGGTGAGGCGGTGGAGTTCGATTCGGGTAGCGGAGAGACATTAGAGCGTTAGGCTGGCAAGTTCCCCAAGAGGCTGAACAGAGACGCCAGTAGAGGCGCACTCCCGAGTCTAGCCGAGGGATGTGCGCCCCTACTTTGTTCCTGCAACGAATGCCGGAGGCCTAATCACTTCGGTCTCACAGCGTCATTCCCGCAGCCAGCGGGCAACGTCCTTGGCGAAGTAGCTGATGATAATGTCGGCGCCGGCGCGCTTGATGCCGGTCAGAAGCTCGGTGGTTACCGACCGTTCATCGATCCAGCCCTGCTGGGCCGCAGCCTTGACCATGGAGTACTCTCCGCTGACGTTGTAGGCGGCCAGCGGATGATTGTAGCGCTCTTGTGCCTCGCGGATCACGTCCATGTAGGCCATGGCTGGCTTGACCATAACGATGTCCGCTCCCTCGGCGATGTCGCTCTCGATCTCGCGCATGGCCATGCGGGAGTTGGCCGGGTCCATCTGGTAGGTCTTGCGGTCGCCGAACTGGGGAGTCGAGTCGACGGCGACCCGGAATGGGCCGTAGAACCCCGAGGCGAACTTGGCCGCGTAGCCCATTATCGGCGTGTCCTCGTATCCGTTGGCGTTCAGGGCCTGACGGATGGCCCAGACCTGTCCGTCCATCATGGCCGACGGCGCAGGCAGGTCCGCCCCGGCCTGCACGTGGGTTACAGCGGTGCGGGCCAGCAGCTCCAGAGTCTGGTCGTTGTCCACCCGGCCGTTGTCGATGACGCCGCAGTGGCCGTGGTCGGTGTACTCGCACATGCAGACGTCAGTGGACACCAGCATGTCGGGGTGGTCCCGCTTGATGGTGCGCACGGCCTCCTGCACTATGCCTTCGGGATCATAACCCTCGGTGCCCAGCGGGTCCTTCTCGGCGGGCAGGCCGAACAGCAGCACGCCCCCGATGCCCAGCTCGGCGGCCTCGCCAACCTCCTCGGACATCACGTCCAGCGAAACCTGGTGGCAGCCCGGCATGGGCTCGATGGGCTCGCGCACGCCGTGGCCGTGCCTTACGAACATCGGGTAGATAAACTCCTTGGGAGAGAGACGGGTCTCCTTCGCCAGGTTGCGCAGGGGAGCGCTGCCCCTCAGCCTACGCAGGCGAGTCTCAGGGAATGCGTGGTAACCGGTCATGTTCGTGGTTCTCCCCTCGTCGGAACTGTGTTTTATATGGTTAGCGAATTGACAGATTTGGCGGACTCAGTTTCGGAATAGTGCTCGATCAGCGCCTCCGCCAAGCCCTCGACGGTGTGCTCCTGCGCTTCGATGTCCACCCGCAGGCCCAGATCGCGGGCGGTGCTGGCAGTCACCGGACCGATGCAGGCGACGATGCTGCCGGACAGGGCCTCCCTGCCCGGGCCGCCCTCCTCCTCCAGCAGTCCCAGCAAATTGCGGACCGTGGATGAGCTGGTGAAGGTAACGATGTCGATGCCCTCGGCAAAGGCGTCCCGCGCCCGTTGTGCCGCGTCCGGCGGCGTGATGGTGCGGTAGGCGGTCACCCGCTCGACCTGTGCGCCGAGACACGACAGCCCCTCGGCCAGCTCGTCGCGACCGATGTTAGCGGCAGGCAACAGGACGGAGACGCCGTTCCAGTCGTACACAGCCATCTCCTCGAGGGCGGCGGAGGATACGGAGCGCGACGGCGTGAAATCGGGGCGGATGCCGCGGCGTTCCAGCGCGGCGGCGGTGGCCGGGCCAATGGCCCCGACACGAGCCGTGCCAAAAACGCGGGCATCGCGGTCTTGGGCGTCGAGCCGTTCGAATACGTTATCGACAGCGTTGACGCTGGCAAAAATCACCCATCCGAAGGACGACAGGCGGGACACGCACTCGTCCAATGGGCGGAAATCCAGGGACGGCGCGATGGCGATGGCCGGCAGCTCCACGGCAGTCGCCCCGGCGTCCTCCAGCAGCTGGCACATTCGCGATGCCTGGGTGCGTGAGCGGGTGACCAGCACGCGCTTGCCGAAAAGCGGGCGATTGTCGAACCATGCCAGCTCGTCCCGCATGTTCACCACGTCGCCAATGACCGCCACGACGGGCGCGGCAAGGCCCGCGGCGCGGCCCCGATCGGCGGCCGTCGCCAGCGTTCCGGTGACCGTTCTCTGCCGGTTCCACGTCCCCCACTGTACAAGGGCCACCGGCGTGTCAGCAGACAGCCCGGCGCATTGCAACGCTTCCAGAATTTTCTCCATGGAGGACCATCCCATCAGCGTCATCAGCGTGCCGCCGTGGGTGGCCAGAGAGCGTCCGAGTTCCTCCCATCGCACCGAGGATTCAGGTTTGGCCGGGTCCTCGCTGCCACTGACAACGGTGAACCCCGTGGCGATGCCCCGGTGGGTCACCGGGATTCCGGCGTAAGCCGGAGCGGCGATGGCAGAAGACACGCCGGGCACGACCTCGAACGGGATACCGTTGCGGGCCAGGGACAGGGCCTCCTCGCCGCCACGCCCGAACACGAACGGGTCGCCGCCCTTCAGTCGCGCCACCAGCTTTCCGGCCTGGGCGCACTCCACCAGCAGGGCATTGATGCCCTCCTGTGTGAGCTCTTGCTGCCCTCGCGCTTTGCCGGCGAAGATGCGCTCGGCGGATCGCGGAGCGTGGTCCAGCAGCGACGGGTGGGCCAGCCGGTCGTACACCACCACGTCGGCCCGCTCCAACACCTCGCGGCCCTTAACGGTCAACAGCCCCGGGTCTCCGGGTCCCGCGCCGATCAGGTATACCTTGCCAACCAACGGTTACAGTCCTGCATCCATGTCGTTTACAGATTCTCCGTGGCCGGTGGGCCCTGGGGCTGGCGGGCGCCCTCCAGCAGGTCGGCGCCGCCACGCTCGGCGACCGCGAGGTAGGCGTCTCCGGCAAGCTGCCGGGGATCGTGCTTGAGGCCGTCAACCTTGGCGGTGAAGGCCCGGGTGCCTTCCAGGTTGCTGAGATACACGGTCATCAACAGCTCGTGGCCCATGGTGCGGGCGTAGGCGCCAACGGGCAGCGAACAACCGCCGCCCAGGGTCTCCAGGAATGCTCGCTCCGCAGTGACTTCGAACCGGGTTGCCGGGTGTTCAACGCACTCCAAAATTTCCCGCATCCGCCGGTCGTCCTCCCTCACCTCCACGGCCAGCGCACCCTGTCCCGGCGGCGGCACGAATCGCTGCGGCGAGAGGTACTCGGCCACCCGGTCCTGCATCCCCAGTCGCGCCAGGCCTGCGGCGGCCAGCACCGCCCCGTCGGCCTCGTCACCCTCGGCTTTTCGCAGCCTGGTTTCCACGTTGCCCCTGATCGGAACGACCTCCACGCCCGGGGCGTAGCGGCGCAACTGTGCCGCGCGGCGCGGGCTGCTGGTGCCGATGCGCGCACCTTGGGGCAGATCCGGCACGCGGCAGTTCCAGCGGTTCACCAGCACGTCGCGCGGATCGCGGCGATGCAGGATCGCGCCCAGGGCCAGGCCGTCCGGTAATATTGTCGGCAGGTCCTTGAGGCTATGGATGGCCATGTCCAGGTCGCCCGACAGGAGACGCTCCTCGATTTGGCTGACGAACACGCCCAAGCCCATCCCGGCCAGAGACGCCGTCTGGTTGGCGTCGCCGCTGGTGCGCACGACGACGATCTCGAACTCCAGATCCGGATGGCGCGCCCGGAGCGGCGAAAGCGCCTCCTCGTCCTGGATCAGCGCCAACGGGCTGCCCCGGCTGCCGACGCGGATCGGGCGGTTGAGAGTCATTAGTTAGCCCTCACCCGAACCCTCTCCCTGGGGGAGAGGAGACTCCTGGCGAGACTGGTACACCCGGCATTTACCGGGCGTGCAGGCCGTGATGGCGTCGCACAGGCCCCGGCCGTCGTCACCGGTCAGACCGGCCAGCAGCGACTCGACGGCCTCTGCATCCCTTCCCTCTTGCGCCATCTCGAGCAGGTCGGGGGTCATGCAGCATTGCCAGCGCTGCGGGTCAATGGTGGAAAGCAGCCCGACCTCCCGGAGGTGGGACCGGGCCACGGCCATGGTGCTGGACAGGTCAGCCCAGGCCAGGTCATCGGACGCCTGCAGCGACTCCCGCAGCTTCCGCGCCAAGGCGGGGGATACGCCGCCGGTGGATATGGCCAGCGTCACCGGACCGCGCCGCACGATTGACGGCGCGATGAAGCTGCAATTTGGTGGGTCGTCCACCGCGTTGAGCATGACGCCCCTTTGATTGGCCTCCTCGAAAATCCGCCGATTGACCTCGCGGACGTTGGTGGCGGCGATGGCGATGAACGCTCCGTCAAGGTCGCCGTCGCAGTACTTGCGCTGCTCCCAGTGAACCGATCCGTCGGCCACGAACTTCCGGATGCCGGGCGTGGCGTCGGGGCTGACCACGCAGATCCGGGCTCCGGAGTCCAGCAGCCGGGCGATCTTGCCCTCGGCCACTGTTCCGCCGCCGATGATGATGCAGCGCCGGCCGCGCAGGTTGAGGTAGACTGGGTAGTAGGAGGTCATCGACCCATATCCATTATTCTGCGAGAGATTATTGCCAATGGAGACACACAGCGTGCGCGTTAATTCTCAGTTGACCTCTGCGAACTCCGCGTCAATTTCCGTGGCTTCCGCATTGAACCACTCGTCGTAGTCCGGCACGAAATACCGCACTCGCGTCTTCTTGTACTCCCGACTGCTGTACAGGGCCAGCCGGTCGCTGATGCCGGTGGCCTCCGCGATCTCCCGGCTGTACTCCTCGCAACCCTCAGGCGTGGTGGCGTGTACCATGGTGAAATGGGTGTAGGGCCAGTCGGGGAAGGTGGGCCGCTCGTAACAATGGGTGACCGCCTTGTGGCCGGCCATGATCATTCCCACTTCCTCGGAACGTTCCGGGGGGACCTTCCAGACGATCATGGCGTTTGAGCGGAAGCCCGAGCGGCGGTGGTGCAGCACCGCGCTGTAGCGTCGCATGATCCGGCGCTCCTGGAAATTGACCGCGAGCTCGAACAGCTCCGCCGTGGTGATGCCCAGCCGCTCGGCGACGGGGTCGAAGGGCCGGGAGACCAGCGGCAGGTCCTCCTGCATCTGGCGGATTGCATTTTTCTCCCACTCGGTGACATCCTGCGGCTTGTTCCAACTGTCGGCTGCGGATTTGTCAAAGTCGTCGGGGCTATAGTTGTAGGACGACCCCTTCTGGTTGACCATGTCGAAGTTCACGCCGATCTTGAAGAACCGGATGGTGGGCATGATCCGGGACTCCTTGGCCCCGGTCTTGCGCCCCATGTGGTTGGCCGTGGCCTCCAGATCGTGTTCCGGGGGCACCGCCAGGGTGAACCACAGATTGTAGTAGGACCCCTCCCGGGCGTAGTTGTGGCTGACGCCGGGGTGCCGGTTGATCTCCATTGCGGCCGGATGCAGCTGTTCCGGGTCGAAGGCCATGGCAACCAGCGTGGTCTTGTAGCCCAGGCGACGGGTGTCGAAGATCGCGCTGATCTGTCGCAGCACATTCTGCCGCTTGAGCTCGGTCAACCGCGCCAGCACGTCCTCCTCAGTGGTCTCAAGCTGGTCTGCCAGGTCTAGATAGGGCTGCTCCACCATGGGAAAGGGGCCCTGGATGAGGTTGAGCAGCTCGCGGTCGATCATATCCATAGCTATTCCCCCGGCCTGTTATGGTGCCCCCGCCCTGGAAGGCGCCAATTTTCACTTTGATATGCCCACCCCGGCGGCGCGCTGGTAGGATGAGCAGACGCCGGCCAACACCCTGTCCGATGTCTCCAGGATGCTGGACCACGAACCTGTGTCGGCGCTGTCCAGTACCATTGTGCGGAAGAATACAAAAGCCTCGACGGTGTCGGTGAGAGAAACGTTGCGTTCCAGCATCTCGGTGCCGTATTCCTGTCCCAGCACCCGTGCCTCGGCCAGCAACTCCAGCCTTTGGCGGCGGGGACCCGGCTGTTGCATCAACAACGACAACAGGCGGCGCCCGAAGAGGCGCATGCGGTCGTGTCCCTCCGGCTCAACGGCCTGGAACCAGGGTTGCTGTGTCACCCTGTCCTGGCTGAGGCGGCGGCGAATGCGTCGCAGGGCGGGAGCCTCCCGGGAGTCGCTGCCAGCCGGTTCCTGAAGTGGCCGTGGGGCTTTTGTTAGTGACTCCACATCCTCCCGCAGGAAGCGGCGATGCCCCCCGGGCGTTCGGTAAACGCGCAGGTGCCCTGAGTCGGCCCACTGGCGCAGAGTTGTGTCGCTAACGTCAAGGAGGCTGCGGGCCTCCCTGAGGGATAGCCAATCACCCTCTGCCGGGCTATTACCACTCACGAGACTAAGCTCGACCACTCTGCGATTACCTCAAAACCTAGAGAAATCTGTAAGAAACTAAAAATTCTATTTCCCTACCGAATGAGAGACTAGCACAACGCTCATTTACGGTCAAACAACTCACAGACGAACTTTGAAATACTCCGTCCCGCTTGAGGGAGAAGGTTTGGGTGAGGGTGAAATCCCGAGGCCGAATTACCTTGTCTGCCGCAGCGGGACGCCCCAACCCCAACCCTCCCCGGAGGGAGAGGGAATTTGCCACACCCCCACTTTGGAATACAAAACGCAAGGACGGGTTTGAGACCCGCCCCTGCGTTGCCATTCCCCGGTGATGCACGGTTTTCCTACCCAGGTATCTCGTCGTAGTAGTGCTCCTCGGAAATGACACGGTCCTGCCGGAACTGTTGCAGCTTCTCCTCACTGTAGCCCAGGATCCCCGACAGCACGTCCTCGTTGTGCTCCCCGACCTGCGGCGTGGTGCCGATGTTGACCGGCGTGCGTGAGAAGTGCCAGTAGTCTCCCGACACCGCAATCTCTCCAGCGAGAAAGTCCGGCACCTCGACCATGGCGCGTCGCTCCCACGGGTGTGGGTCTTCGGCGGCCATGGGTATGGTGTTTACCGGCGCCGCAACCACGTCGTACTCCGTGAAGTGAGCGATGGCCTGCTCCATGCTCTTGTCAGACAGCACCTCGCGCACTGCCGCATCCACCAGATCACGGTTGGCCGCCCGCTCGGGCCTCGTGCTGAACCGCGGGTCCTCCAGCCACTCCGGCCTGCCAAGCGCGTTGCAGACCCGGTGCCAGTGATGCTGGTCCCCGGCCGAGATAAGCACCCATCCCTCGCGGCACGGGTAGATGCCCGACGGCGGCGCCGTGGTGTCTCCGCGCTTGGGCGGTATCTTGGTCCCATGGTAGGCGGTGATGGGAATCTCGGTCATGGAGTAGCCGGTATCGGCCAGGCACACATCCATCGACTGCCCCTCACCGGAAGTCTCACGTTCGTGCAGGGCCGCCAGGGTACCTATTGCCGCGTGCAGCGCCGTGATGCGGTCGATGATCGGCACTCCCGTCCGGATAGGGGGCATGCCCTCCTCGCCGGTAACCATCGTGATGCCGGACATTGTCTGGCCGATGGGGTCGTAGCCGATGTTGTCCCTGTAGGGCCCGAACTGCCCATAGGCTGACACATTGACCATGATGATTCGGGGGTTGAGTTCCTTCAGGGCCTCGTACCCGAAACCCATGTTTTCGATGGTGCCGGGCCGGAAGTTCTGGATCACCACGTCCGACACTTTGACCAGTTCCCGGAGCACCTCTTTCCCCTCCTCCTTGCGCAGGTCGATGGACAGGGATTTCTTGCCCGAGTTGTACTGCACCCAGTAGGAGGACTGCTTTTTGACCCAGGGGCCGTGGTAGCGAGTCTCCTCGCCGCCCAGCCGTTCGATCTTGATGACCTCGGCGCCCATCCGTGACAGCACCTGGGCGCACCTGGGTCCGGCCTGGTGGCGGCCCAGGTCGATGACTCTCACATTCTCCAGCGGATGGTTCAGTCCTGCCATTGCGTTCTCCTCTCCCGACGTTCTGTGCGGGGCTGCGATTGCCTTTGGGGCATTCTAAGGCGCGTATCCAGATACGGCAAGGAATGGGAGGTGTCCTCACCCTTACCCTCTCCCCCAAGAGAGGGAATTCAGGGGCCGATCTCCGGCGCATTCAGGTTCCGTTTGCTTATAGGGTATGCCATTTTTCATCCCGGTCGATTCACCCCTATATCCCGTTCCAGATTCTCGATTTGTTCATCGGACAGAAAGGCGCTCATGGCCGACACATCCATCCATACCCATTGGTCTTTACCAGCAATGTCTATGTAATGAACTCTCGCACCACCCCTTCCGTCATACTCTATGATGTTAAGGAGCGCACAGACAGTCTTTGGTGGATTGTATTTGATTGTGCCCATGAAACCTCCTGTACCCTTTAATTGTTGCCATACCCTATAAGCAAACGAAACCCGCATTCATGGATTCGGGGGCGGGCTGGAACAGCCAGACCTCGGTGTTGCCGGGCAGTGTTTCGGCAGCAAAGTCGGCGTGGTGGGAGTCCAGCCTGCGCACCGTCGATTGGCGGTCCAGCCATCGGTCCGGGGGCAGCAGCTCGCACTCGTCCGAGGTGATGCCGGGGATGGCGTAGTGCATCGGCACCACCACCCGCGGCTCCAGCCGCTGCACCAGCGAGTCCACCTGGTCGTAGGTAAGCAGGTGGATGGAGTCGTCCACCGTTACCATCAGCACGTCGATGTCTCCGACGGCCCGGGCCACCTCCGGCGGCCACTCGACTCGGTTGTCGCCTATGTGCAGGTAGCTGACGCCAGCCACCTCCAGGCGGAACATCACGTTGGGGAAATCGGCCAAGCGCGACGGACCGGAGTGAAAGTCGCCTATCCCACGAGTCTTCAAATCCCCTGACTCGAACTCGCCGGGCATGCGAAGCACCGATGCCGCCTCCGGCAGGCGGTCGGCGGCGTCGTGGTCAAAGTGGGCGTGGGTGATCAGGCCGAGATCGCAATGCACCTGCGGAAATAACCGCGAGAACCAGTAACGACCGGCCTGGTTCCGGTATGGATCGGCCATGACTGTTACACCGGCCGGTGTCTCCCATCGGAAAGCGCAGTGCCCGAAGTAGGTGAGTTTCATTCGCCCTTCCGTACCTCTCAGTGTGTGTGACTAATCCCCTCTCCCGCCGGGAGAGGGTAAGGGTGAGGGCGTCCTCACTTGTCACAGGAATAACAGATGTATCGGAAACCTGTCCTCTTTCGACAGTAAAAAGATAAGTCGCACACCTATTTTATGGTGTTTCAGAACACTAAGTTGAACGGCCCGGCGAGGAAACGCCAGAAGAATTCCAGTTTCCCCGCGGGGACAGCGCCCTCTTCAGTAAAGAAATACATCAGGGTGAAAAAGAGCCATATTCCCGATACCGGAACGCCGAAGCACCCGGACCTGCGCCTCACCCATACCGTGTATTCGGTTCTGGAATCGTCCATGCCTTTTACCTCGCGTCGGGATTCCGGCTCCTGATCCGGCAGCAGCTATTCCCGCAGCAGTTGGCGGGCAATGGTCTGGCGTTGGATCTCGGAGGTGCCCTCGTATATGGTCAGGGCACGCACCTCCCGGTAGAGGCGCTCGACGCGGTTTCCCTTCTCCAGCCCTGCGCCGCCATGGATCTGGACCGCCTCGTTGACGATGCGGGAGGCGGCCTCGGTGGCGAAGAGCTTGGCGAATGAGGCCTCCTTGATGATCGACGGCTGGCCGGAGTCTTTGAGCCAGGCAGCGCGCTGGGCCAGCAGCCGCGCGGCGTCCAGTGACACCGCCATGTCGGCCAGCTTGAACTGGGTAGCCTGGAAATCGCTGAGCTGCTGCCCGAACATCGGGCGGTTCCGGGCGTAGTCCAGCGCGGCCTCGTAGGCGGCCACCCCCATGCCGATTGCGGCGGCGGCCACGGTGGTCCGGAATGTGTCGAGGGTGCCCAGGGCGAGGCGCAGCCCCTGGCCGCGTTCGCCGATGAGGTTGCCCTGTGGAACGCGGCAGTCGACGAATGCCGGCTCCCCGATGGGATGGGCGGCCATCAGGTCCAGGCGTTTCGAGTCGTCGAACCCCGGGGTGCCCCGCTCCACGATGAAGGCCGACAGGCTGCGACTGCCCTGGCCGGGGTCCGTCTTGGCGAACACGGTGTATGTGGTGGCGTCGCCGGCCTGGCTGATGAATTTCTTGCGGCCATTGAGCACCCAGTCGTCGCCGTCGGGCAAGCCCTCGGTGGTCATGCTGAGGACGTCTGATCCGGCGTCGGGCTCCGTGAGGGCAAAGGCGGCGATGGACTCGCCCCGGGCCACCGGCGGCAGGTGGCGGGCCTTCTGCTCGTGGGTGCCGCCGAGGGTGATGGGGAAGCTGCCCAGCCCCTGCATGATGAAGTTGGTGTCGGCCTGAGCGGATACCCGGGCCAGCTCCTCGCGGATGATGCACAGGTTCGTTACCCTGATGCCGACCCCGCCGTAATCCTCAGGCACTGTGTATCGCAGCAGCCCCGACTCGGCAAGGATGGCCATCAGACCCCGGTGCACCGTAGGCGACTCGTCAGCCTCCTCGGCAATGGGCGCAATGCGCTCCTCAGCCAGCCGACGGGTGCTGTCCTTCAGGGCCTGTTGCTCAGGGGTAAATGCGAAGTCCATGGGGCGCTCCTTGCAGGGTTGACAGCGTGTCAACCCCCATTTACATTTAAAGTGTACTTCCCCTATCGATTCGACGGTAGGGTCGGGGTTGCTTTCCGGCAACCCCTGTTTTTTGTTCGAAAATGAAGACGAACTTTTATATCGACGGTTTTAATTTATACAATCGAGCTGTAAAAGACACTCCCTACAAATGGCTCGACCTGTACAAAGTGTGCCGATCCCTTGTTCCCAATCACCAGGTTAACCGCATTAGATATTTCACCTCTTTAGTGCTATCCCGACCCAACAATCCCGATGCTCTGCAGAGACAGCTCATTTACAATCGGGCTCTCAGAACCATCCCCAATCTCTCCATCCATCTTGGACAATTTCGCAATCGCAAGAAAGTAAGACCTCTGGTTACCCCTATTTTGGGGCTTCCTCGAAATGTTGAAGTATGGGACACAGAAGAAAAGGGAACCGACGTTAACCTAGCCTCTTTCCTGCTAATGGACGGCAGCTGCAATGATTACGAGCAAGCTGTCGTGATCTCAAATGACGCTGACCTCGCATTGCCCATAAAGATGGTGCGGGACGAATTGGAGCTCCCAACGGGCATAGTAAACCCAAACTTGGATCAATCGGCCTACACACCTAAAGAACTCACTGACTCGGCTACCTTCGAAAGACGTTTGTGGCCAAGCACGCTGCGAAACTGCCAGTTCCCACCACAGTTACAGGATTCGGTTGGTACTATCACCAAACCTGCTGGCTGGTAAGCGGGTCAAGCGTCTCTGTTCCGAGGGTCTCTTCATAGCCCCAGGCGGCGCACCAGTTCCTCGTCGGTTACGATGGCGCCGGTGAGGCCTCGGGCGTCTTGGGACGCCAGGTAGACGGTGGCCTTGGCCATGTCCTCCGGCGTGGCCCAGGTGGAGAAATCGGCGTCGGGCCGCTGCACTCTAAAGCCCTCGGTGGCCACGGGACGCAGGGGCTTCAGGACGTTGACCGCGATGTTGTACGGCCCCAGTTCGGCGGCCAGACCCCAGGTGAACCGCTCCAGTCCCGCCTTGGCCGTTCCGTAGGCCTGACCGACCAGCGCGATACCAGCGTCGTGGTCCTCGCCCAGGGTGGAGGAGAAAATGTTGGTGGCGGCATGGGACGACACGTTGATGATGCTGCCGCCTCCCTGTTCGATCATGATCGGTACGCATGCCTGGCAGGCGATGAATGGCGCCCGCAGGTTGATGGCCATGTTCAGGTCCCACTCCCGGAGCGTCATCTGCAGGAACGGCGTATAGCCGCCGATGCCCGCATTGTTCACCAGCACGTCAACGGCGCCAAACTCGTCGAGGGTGGTGTTGACCATCTCGCGGATGCTCTCCTCCTCTCGGACGTTACATGCCACAGCCAGCGCTCGCCCGCCGGCCTCCTCAATCTCGGCGACGGTATCGTGAATGGTGCCGGGCAGGTTGGCCCGGGGTTCGGCGGTCCGGGCCGCCACCACGACCGATGCCCCGGCCCTGGCCAGCCCCAGCGCCATTGCCTTGCCGATTCCCCGGCTGGCCCCGGTGACTATGGCCACTTTTTCTTGAAGCGATGATTCTGACATTTGCCTTCCCGCTTGTTCTCGGATTGCCTTGGGATTCTGTCAGATGGCCGGAGCGGGGTAAAGCCCCCAAGCTTGACAAACCTGTGGGCAAACTTGATTATCGATGGCGCACACGATCCTCAGGCTGTCATCTTAAGGTGCGCAATTTCAGGAGGCGACCATGACCACGCTGGTACTGGGTGGGACCGGATTCATCGGGAGGCGGGCCGTACGCCGGCTGGCTGAGCGCGGCGAGCGGGTCGCGGTCATGGACATCAACCCCAACGCGGTGTCTTACGAGGAGTTTGGCGACCTAGTGAGCGTGATGCGCGGCGACATTATCCAGTTTGAAGATGTGGTCAAGGCAGTGCTGGATTCAAAACCCGACCGCATTATGAACCTGGCCTACCTGCTGGGAAGTGGCGACGACACCCCCCACTTCACCATGAAACTCAACGTGCTGGGCATGGACAACTGCTTTGAGGCGGCCCGCGTCTGCGGCGTCGACCGGGTGGTCTACGCCAGCTCGGTGGCCGTCAGTGGGCAGCAGAGCGATTTCGGCGACCGGCTGGTCAACGAGGACGACGCGATGCACGGCACCAGCCAGTATGCCATGCACAAGCGATTCAACGAGTTCCAGGCCCAGCAGTTCAACAGCGTTTACGGGATGAATATCACCGGCATTCGACCGGCCAACGTGACGGGCCCCGACAAGGTGCGCGGCTCCACCGACCATGTGCGGTGCGTGGTACTTCCTGCATCGGGCGAGCCGGTCACTTTTCCCAAGAGCGGGTTCATGCGCCTGCCGGTGCACGTGGACGACGTGGCCGAGGCCTTCGTGCGAGTTACCCTGTCCGATAGCCCTCACCACCCGGTCTACAACACCGGAGGAATCCCCGTCAGTATGAGCGATCTGGCGGACATAGTGCGCGGAATCCTGCCCGACGCCGACATCTCCTTTGACGCCGACGGCGGCAAGGAGGACTCGGGCAACTACCTCGTCGACAACAGTCGGCTGCTGGGCGAGTTTGAGCTGGAGTATCCGGCCCTGGAATCCTGGGTGCGCAACATCATCAACGACGTCCGCCGAGACAACGGGCAGCCGCCGGTCTAGTAAACGCCGAGAGCGCAGAGAACGCCGAGTTTTATGTTTTTCTTTGGCGCGGTTCCCTCTTTCACAAGGGGAGGGTTAGTGTTGTGGTCCAGGCTTGCTACCCTGACCCTCATCTGCGCTCTGACGGCGGTTCTGGCTGTGGGTACCGCCTCGGCCAACGGGTCAGTGCGGCTGGTTGTGATTGACGAGGTGGCTGGACCCTACCTGCTCCGCGTGGGCATCCTGCCCGCCGATCCCATCGCCGGTCCGCTGCACGTCAGCATCCGGGTCGTAAACGACGACACCGAAGAGGCCGTCGAGGATGCCACGATTCGCGTGTCGCTGGCAGGCCCCGGCACCCCCGGTCAGACCGAGGCCGTCAGTTCCCCACAGGACCCGTCGCTGTACGAGGGCAATCTGTGGCTGGATGACCTGGGTGACTGGCAGGTCACGCTGGAGATCGACAGCCCAGCCGGGTCGGCCACTCACGCCTTCAACGTGCAGGCCAGGGAGGAGAGCGGGTTCAACCTGATGTTCGTGATCGTCGCTGCTGCCGCAGTGCTGGTGCTAGCCTCGCTGTTCTGGTCCCAGATGCAACGTCGGAGGCGTATCACCCGCGGGCGGCGGTAGGCGACACCATTCCCAGGGAGAAAGGATATACTGAATTCAGGAAGTCTAGCGGGGCGGTAGCAACGTCATGAAAATCATATACACGACCGATGAGGTATTGGCTAATCTTCAGGAAA
The DNA here is from genome assembly GCA_965207865.1 of Dehalococcoidia bacterium. GTDB lineage: Bacteria > Chloroflexota > Dehalococcoidia > Lucifugimonadales > UBA3495 > VXOI01. Next base: position 492,940 of record CBDBNP010000008.1, on the reverse strand, counting down.
TCCTGGACGCCGTCCTTGCAGGCGAAAAAATAACGGTCACAGACCAAGACGTGCCGGTGGCAGAGATCCGTCCGCTGCCCAAGGAACGCCGGCAACCATACTCCAACAGCACAGACAAGCTGGAGCAACACATAGAGGAACTTCGCCGACGTGGTGTGTTGCAGCCGACGAAAGGACCCAAGGGGGAATTCAAACCTGTAGCAACTGCTCCCGGTGCGCTGGAGCGCTTCCTTAACGAGCGTGGCTAGTGCCTTCGGCATACGTTGATTCCTCTACAATAGTTAGCATCGCTTTCAATGAGGAAGGCTCTTCTCGCACTCGCCAACGGCTGGGCGACTTTAATTTCCTTGTATCTTCCAACCTATTGGAAGCAGAGGTGCGGGCGGCCTTTGCCCGAGAGAATCGGACATTCAATCCCTCCATACTCGTGGGAATCGAGTGGCATTACCCGGACCGCCCGCTGACTCAAGAAATCGATACAGCCCTGACAGCAGGTTATCTGCGCGGCGCTGATCTTTGGCATGTTGCGGCGGCACTCTACATCCATCCCGAGCCCTCTGAAATCACCTTTCTGACGCCGGACAATCGGCAACGGGCTGTGGCGGCGGCGCTGGGTTTTCGGGTGTAGTTGCTCGTCAGAAGAACCCAGTAAAAGCAAAGGCCCCGGCGTTAATGCCGGGGCCTTCTTGCGTTTCGAAATTGGTAGCGGGGGTTGGACTCGAACCAACGACCTTCGGGTTATGAGCCCGACGAGCTGCCACTGCTCCACCCCGCGATGTAGTGGGAGAACACGGACCTGAGAGTCTATTCGTTTCCTGTTGCCTTCAGACTTGGTTTGAAGTTCATTGCGTGGGTCAAGCCTCTCGACTGGTTAGTACCGGTTTGCTGAAGTTGTTACCAACCTTACACATCCGGCCTATCAAGCAGATAGTCTCTCTGCAGTCTTACCCCCTAACTTAATAGGGGAGGGAGGCCTCATCTTGGGGGTAGCTTCGCGCTTAGATGCCTTCAGCGCTTATCAATACCAGACATGGCTACCCGGCGCTGCTCCTGGCGGAACAACCGGAACACCATAGGTCTGTCCCTTCCGGTCCTCTCGTACTAGGAAGAGGTTCCCTCAAGCCTCCTGCGCCCGCGGCGGATAGAGACCGAACTGTCTCACGACGTTCTGAACCCAACTCACGTACCCCTTTAACCGGCGAACAGCCGGACCCTTGGGACCGCCTTCAGCCCCAGGATGGGACGAGCCGACATCGAGGTGCCAAACCTCGCCGTCGATGTGAACTCTTGGGCGAGATAAGCCTGTTATCCCCGGGGTAGCTTTTATCCGATAAGCCACGGCCCTTCCACACGGTGCCGTAGGATCACTTTGCCCGACTTTCGTCCCTGCTCGACTTGTAGGTCTTGCAGTCAAGCCCCCTTATGCCAATGCGTTCTGTGGACGATTTCCATCCGTCCTGAGGGGACCTTTGGGCGCCTCCGTTACCTTTTAGGAGGCAACCGCCCCAGTTAAACTGCCCACCAGGCATTGTCCCCGCAATTGCAGGTTAGAACCAAAAACTGACAAGGGTGGTATTTCAACGATGGCTCCACCCCGACTGGCGTCGGGGCTTCTCAGCCTCCCACCTATCCTACACATGACAGCTCCCAGCCCAATACCAGGCTACAGTAAAGCTCCACGGGGTCTTTTTGTCCTGCCGCGGGTCGCCCGCGTCTTCACGGGCACCGTAATTTCACCGAGCCCTCCGTCGAGACAATGGCCAAGTCGTTCAACCATTCATGCGGGTCGGAACTTACCCGACAAGGGACTTCGCTACCTTAGGACCGTTAGAGTTACGGCCGCCGTTCACCGGGGCTTCAGTTCGCAGCTCTCACCGCTCCCCTTAACCTTCCGGCACTGGGCAGGCGTCAGCCTGTATACGTAGGGTTTCCCCTTAGCACAGACCTGTGTTTTTGTTAAACAGTCGCCCGGCCTTCTTATCTGCGCCCCCAGAGCGCTCCACCAGCTAGTGGCTTCACCCCCCGGGGGGCCCTTTCTCCCAAAGTTACAGGGCTCTTTTGTCTAGTTCCTTAACGGAGGTTATCTCGAACGCCTCGGGACTTTTATCCCAGCCCACCAGTGGCGGTTTGCGGTACGGTCGCCACAGTTCCATAACCACGAAGCTTTTCTGGTCAGTATGGCTTCAACAGGATTTCGTAACCCTTAGGTCCGATCTCCTCAACCCTCAGCTTAGCGTCGGAGTGGATTTGCCTGCCCCGACTCGCCTACGGAAAAGAACACACCATGTCCAATGGGCATGCCCTGCCTAGCCTCCTGCATCCCTCCTTGGTTTTAAAGCGAAAAAATGGCGGTGCAGGAATATTAACCTGCTGTCCATCGCCTTCGGCTCTTGCCTACGGCTTAGGACCGACTAACCCTACGCCGATAAACGTTGCGTAGGAAACCTTGGGCTTTCGGCGTCAAGGATTTTCACCTTGATTTACGCTACTCATTCCGGGATTCTCACTTCCCCGCGCTCCAGCAAGCCTCACGACTCACCTTCATCGCCCGAGGAACGCTCCCCTACCACGCCCAGGTGTCATCCAAAGACTCCGGACCTACCAGCACCCACCCGCCTGAGCAGGCCGGTGCGGGCCGGACCATTGTCTTTAGAACCTGAACATCCACGGCTTCGGCGGCAGACTTAAGCCCCGTTACATTTTCGGCGCCGGACCCCTCGACCAGTGAGCTATTACGCACTCTTTAAAGGGTGGCTGCTTCTAAGCCAACCTCCTGGTTGTCTGGGGAACCCAACTTCCTTTCCCACTTAGTCTGCACTTGGGGGCCTTAGCCGGTGGTCTGGGCTGTTTCCCTTTCGACAATCGCACTTATCTGTGACTGTCTCACTCCCGGGCATCGGATAAACGGCATTGGTGGTTTGATTGGGTTTGGTAAGCTCACGCCCCCTAGCCCATTCAGTGCCCTACCTCCGTCCACCTAACCCGAGGCTGCACCTAAATGCATTTCGGGGAGAACCAGCTATATCCGGGTTCGGTTGGCATTTCACCTCTACCCACAGCTCATCCCAAGCTTTTGTACTAGCCACGAGTTCGGTCCTCCAGTCCGTGTTATCGAACCTTCAACCTGGCCATGGGTAGCTCACCCGGTTTCGGGTCTAATACATGGAACTAATCGCCCTATTCAGACTCGCTTTCGCTGCGGCTCCGGAACTACAGTTCCTTAACCTCGCTCCATACATTAAGTCCCCGGATCATTCTTCAATAGGCACGCCGCCACCCCGACGAATCGGGGCTACGACCTTCTGTAAGCTTACGGTTTCAGATCTATTTCACTCCCCGCTAGGGGTTCTTTTCACCTTTCCCTCACGGTACTGGTACGCTATCGGTGACCAAGGGTATTTAGCCTTGGAGGGTGGTCCCCCCGGATTCCCACAAGGTTTCCCGTGCCCCGTGGTACTCAGGAAATTCGCCAGGAGTCCGTACCCTTTCGCCTACGGGGCTTTCACCCTCTATGGCGGTCCATCCCAGGTTCCTTCGACTAGAGTACGGATTTGTAACTCCTGCGGACCTGATGAAGCGGTCCCAGGCGACTCCTACAACCCCGATGCGACATAGGCCTTCATACCGTTAGGTCGCACTGGTTTAGGCTGTTCCCCGTTCGTTCGCCACTACTAGGGGAATCTCGGTTGATTTATTTTCCTCGGGGTACTTAGATGTTTCAGTTCCCCCACTTACCCCCTGCAAAAGCAGGTTGACCGACTCAACACCGGTCAAGGTTTCCCCATTCGGGTATCCCCGGCTATGCCCGCTAGACGGCTCACCGAGGCTTAACGCAGCCTTGCCGCGCCCTTCATCGGCCCTTGGTCCCAAGGCATCCACCGTAAGCTCTTAATAACTTGACCCACGCAAGGAACTTCAAACCTTCCGGGCACCCGCCCGGAGTTTGTTGCGCCCGGAACGCTACGGTAAACATCCGGACACACCTGAAGTATTTAGCAGGATTTTCTCAGGTCGCGTATTCTCTTTTTAAGGTGCGGGCAAGAAAAAACGGCTCGGGCTTATCCCGAACCGCGTTCAGGTATCCCTTTGAAAATGGTTGCCTATGTCAGGCGATCGTTACCATCAATATGGATTCCTCTCCTCTTGCGAAGCACGATTATAGAGACCTCTCTCGGCCCCGTCAAGGGGCTACCCGCCTCAATTCCCGAATTTCCAGGTCTGAACTGTGATTCGTCGGATTGATTTGATTTTCCTGATTTACTGATGCGTGCGAAAACTGGGGGCCATCCCTCCCTATCCCGCTGAGTCCTCCATCCGTGGCTCTTGCCGTCGGGTTCATCCACCCTTGCGGGAAATAGAGATTCCAGTTTTGCGGAAAAGACGGCCTGGGGCAGCGGCCAATCTTGAGATAGTCACTGAATCACGGCAATCTCAATATCACACAAATCACAGTTCCGACTAGAACACCCGAAAGGCTGGCTCCTGCCCCAGCAGCAGTTGACCGCCATCGGCCATGGTGGTCTGCCGGACGAACGCGTGGGCTGCCACGCTGTGGACGTCGCGGAAATAGCGGTCCAGTGGCGAGGCCGAGTATATGGAACTGGCCCCCGCCGCCGAGTGCGTCCGGTCCACGGCCTGCACCGAGGCGGTAACGGCGTGCGTGCAGGCCAGGCGCATGCCGGCCCTCAGCTCGCGGGGCAACTCCTCCCCGGCGATGGTCAGCTCCCAGGTCCGGGCGACGGTGTCGTATAAGTAGGCGCGGGCCGAGTCAACCGTGGCAGTGGCGACGCCCAGGTCGGCCTGCTTGTCGTATGCGCCGGCCACCGGACGCTGGTTGCGCCGGTCCACCTTGCCGCCGAACAGCTCCGTCAGCGAGTCCACGGCCCCGCGCGCTGCGCCCAACGCCACTGCCGACAGCATGGGCACGTTGAACGCCGGGTAGTCATAGCGCCGGTCCGGCACGAGGGAGGGTTCCAGCAGCGAATGGCGCGTCACGCAGTTGTCGGCCACGAACACGTCGTCCATGGTGTAGTCGGTGCTGCCCGTTCCGCGCAATCCCGAGGTGTACCAGGTATCCAGGATGACGCAGTCCGAGGCGGGAAGGTGGAAGGCCCGCCACTGGGGAACGCCATTGTCGTCGATTATGGGGCCGTTGTCGTCATAGAGCCACGCCGCCGTGGGCAGCCAGGTGGCGTGGTGGCAGCCGCTGCCGAAGGGCCACTGTCCCGTGAGCCGCCATCCTCCATCAACTCGGACGGCGCGCCCGTGGGGCACGAGGGTGCCCGCGATGACCGTGGGCTGGATCTGGCCCGGTTCCACGTCGGCAAAGATCTCGCGCCTGACCTCGTCTGGGACGACACGCACGGTCCAGAACGAGGCGGTGGCGATGATCATGGTCACCCATCCCACCGACGGACTGGCTGTGGACAGCGTCTCGATAACCCTCGCGGCGGTGACCGGGTCGGCACCAAGGCCCCCGTGTTCCGGTCCGGTCAGGAGGTGGAAGAACCCGGCGGCGGCCAGCTTGTCGGCCAGCCATTCGGGCACACGGCGAGCCTCGTCGATGCTGTCGGCAGCCTCGCGGATCTCCGGCAGCATCCCCTCGGCAACATCCAGCAACTCATGGGAGGAGGCGCCGGCTCGATCCTTGGTCGTGCTCATGCCTCACCTATCTAGCCCGAACCATGATTCCTGTGATTGATTTGAGTCCCATGATTTAGTCATGGCAATCCCAAAATCAAAAAAATCACAGTTCAGACAAAAAGCTAGCGCCCCTTGAACACCGCCGGGCGCTTTTCGAGAAAGGCCTGCACCGCTTCCTTATGGTCTTCGGTCTTGCGTGCCTGGGCCTGTGCTACGTGGGCGAGATCCAGGCTCTCCTCAAAGTCCATGTCAAGGCTGCGGTGGACCAGGTATTTGATCAGGGCATGGGACTGGGTTGGACCATTGGCCAGGCGGGAGGCCAATTCCATGGACGCCTCCATCAGCTGGTCGTTGGGCACCACCTGGCTGGCGATGCCCAGCCGGTGCGCCTCGATGCCGTCGATGCGGTCGCCGGTGTACTGGAGCAACAGCGTGTTGCTCATCCCGATGAGGCGGGGCAACTGCCAGCACGAGCCGTCGCCGGGGATGAGGCCCATGCGGGAGAACGCCTCCGAGAAGATCGCGCCCTCGGCGGCGATGCGGATGTCGCAGGCCAGGGCCACGCCCATGCCGACGCCCATGGCGTGCCCGTTGACCGCAGCGATGGACGGCTTCTGCAGCTTGTGGATGCGCAGCGGTACCAGGGGAGCGCCACCGGCATACTCCACGCGGTCGTCGCGATTGGCGTAGCGGGACTCCATTTTGCCCCAGGGCAGGGGTTCCGGTTCGGTGCCGGCCGCCTCGGCTTCCTCGATGTTCCGGTTGAAATTCCGGACGTTGGCGCCGGAGCTGAATGACGGGTCGGTTCCGGTTATCAGCAGAACTCGGCACTCGGGGTCGTCCTCGAACCGGTCCAGCTCCGCTCGGACTTCGGACGCCATCTCGGGTCCCAGGGCGTTGCGAGTGGGCGGATCGTGCATGGTCAGCACCAGGACTCCGCCGCGGTTTTCCGTCTTGATGAATTCGTAGGCCATCTGCCATCTCTCCATTATTAATGTAGTTCCACTCTTCAGCCGGTATTCAACGCCACAACTCGGTGTGGCGCGCCATCGTCCAAGCCCATATAATCCCAATAGTGAAAGGGATATGCCATTGGGCAATCCAGCATTTCAGGTTAGCATACGCTCCAATCGCCAAACAACAAGGCACAAATCCTCTCCCTGTCAGGGGAGGCTTAGGAAAGGGGAGAATTCCCCAAAAGGAGAACCGCCATGCAGCAGGGAAGCATCACCAATCTGCACATCGCCCGCGTCAAGGAAACACCCTCCGATCCGGTACAGGAGGCCACGGCCATCTCCGGGATGGGGATCGAGGGAGACCGCAGCTGCCGCCAGGGCAACATGCGCCAGGTCCTGATCATGGACAACGAGACCCTCGGTCATTTCGGCCTGGTACCGGGCCAGATCAAAGAGAACATCACCGTCAGCGGCCTCGACCTGTCGCAGACCGTTGCGGGCAACGTGGTCTTCATCGGCGATGAGGTGACCATGGAGATCGTGGGCGAGTGCGAGCCCTGCGGCAAGATGGACGCCATCCGCATGGGCCTGCAGGCCGAGCTGAACCACCGCCGCGGCATGCTCTGCACCGTGATCAACGGCGGCGCCATCAAGGTCGGAGACAACATCCGCGTCGAACCGTAGGAATTATTAGTTCACCGGTGGCTGTAGGAGGTCTAAGGTGAAGTCCTACACACTTCAGGTCGAACTTGAGCCTGACGGTGAGGGCTGGCATATCTATTACCCCTCCTGGGCCAATATTGGCGCTTCCACTTGGGGTTACACTCGCGAGGAGGCCCTTTACTACATCAAAGAGGTCCTCGAAATGATAATCGAGGAATTTGAAGAGGAGGGGATTCCTCTCCCTCCAATGGAATCGGAGGAACCGGCTGACACAATTCCCGTTTCTATAACCGTGTGAGGGAAATCGACTTTAGCCGCCTTCGCTCCCTTCCGGCACGAAGGCTAATCCGCGCAATAATTGATGACGGATTTACTTTCATCCGCCAACGGGGCAGCCACCACCGATACAGACACCAGGATGGCCGGAGAGTATCAATCGCATTCACTGGCAGAGGCGACACTGTTCCGATAGGCACCCTGCAATCCATCATCGAAGAACAGGATTGTTGGAACGTTGACGACTTGATACGGCTTGGACTCCCTTAAGGTCGGAAGGCAAACGCTTTTCCGGCCTTTTGTTTTTTCGATAAAATGAGAAGCTGAGGATGAAAGACTCCTCGGCGATTTTGTGACTGGCTGGCTAATAGTGCGAAATCTTTGTAATGATGGGTAGCCTTGGATGTAGCGATCAGGGCGCCCACAAGGGGCGCCCCTACGGGACTGCCTCTGACTGGTAGGAGCAACCCTTGTGGTTGCCCTCGTCGCCAATCATTTCAAAGCAGTTAGTCTACTAGGGTCGAAATCCCTCCCAATAACGGAGGTACCGATGGCAAACCTGTACTACGACGATTCGCGGAGCGGTTTCTACTCGCAGGAGGCCGCCAACGCCATTTTCACCGGCGCCATGACCCGCCTGTACGGCTGGATTGCCCTGGGCGTGATCACCACTGGCGTGGTCGGCTGGCTCAGCTATCAAGCCGGAGTCCTCGAGGGCATCATCGAGAACTTCGGGATGATCGGCTACTTTGTGATGCTGGGCATCTGGATAGTCGGCCTCTTTGGCCTGAGTTTCCTCGCGCACCGCGTTCCCTCTGGGATAGCGGGAGGCGCCTACCTGGTATTCACTGCCCTCACCGGCGTGGTGATCTCCACCATATTCTGGGCCTACACCGGCAACACCATCGTACTGGCTTTCGCCCTGACCACTGGCGTGTTCTCGGTGATGAGTGTCATCGGCTACACCACCAAGCGCGACCTGTCGGGCCTTGGCACGATGCTGATGATCGGACTTGTCGGCCTGTTCATTGCCATCATCGTCAACTGGTTCCTCGGTTCCAACATGCTGTCGTGGATCATCACCCTGGTGGCCCTGCCGATTTTCTTGGGCCTGACCGTCTACGAGACCAAGCAGGTCAAGGAACTGGCCCAGGAGGCCGCCATGCTAGGCGACGAGCAGGCCGCCAGCCGAATCGCCATCGCTGGTGCCGTGGGCCTTTACCTGGTCTTCCTCAACATCTTCCTGATCCTGTTGCGGATACTGGACATCTTCGGCGGGGACTAACAGCGCCTTATCCCCCTGTTCTACCACGGGCAGGGGTCTCCTTTTGCCTCGGCTTTCTCCCCGTGAGAAAGGGTGGCCATGCCTTTTGACACCTCCTGGCAATGTACTCAGGACGGCGTGCATCCCGCCGTATGTCGCCGTAGGGTATGATTGTTCCAGTATCTTTGGCTGTTTTCTCTCGGAGTAAGAATGTTCCAGCGATCGGTCCTCGGCAATCAGTTGCGCGTAGTCACGTCCAGGATGGAACACACCCAGTCGGTGTCCATCACCATCTTCGTCGGAGCGGGATCCCGGTACGAGTCCCCGGATCTGGCCGGCGTGTCCCACTTCATCGAGCACCTGCCGTTCAAGGGCAGCGAAAAATGGCCCACCGCCGGGGCGGTGAGCGAGGCCATCGAGGGCGTCGGCGGCATCATGAACGCCAGCACCGACCGGGAGGTCACGGTCTTCTGGTGCAAGGTGGCGCGGCCCCACTTCCGCACAGCATTTGCCGTGCTGCTGGACATGCTGATGAACCCGCTGCTGGACCCCGAGGAGGTCGAAAAGGAGAGGGAAGTCATCCAGGAAGAGCTGCGGATGACCTACGACAACCCGTCCTACCGCGTCGACCTGCTGATCGACGAGGCGCTCTGGCCCGACCAGGCCATGGGGCGCGACGTGGGCGGTACGCCGGACACCGTGGCCGCCATCGACCAGCAGACCATCCGCGAGTACATGGTGCGCCAGTACAACCCGGCCAACACCGTGGTGGCCGTGGCCGGCAACGTGACCCACGAGGAGGTGGTCGACCTGCTGGAGGACGCCACCCATGACTGGCGGCCCCAGACCTCGCTGGAGTGGGAGACGGTCACCGAGAATGGCGGCGACGGACCCCTGGTCCGGATCGAGCGACGCCGCTCAGACCAATCGCACCTGTGCCTCGCTCTGCCGGGACTCTCGCTCAACGACCCCGACCGCTACGCCTTCTCGCTGCTGAACGTGATTCTAGGCGACGGAATGAGCAGTCGCCTGTTCATGGACCTGAGGGAGACGCACGGGCTGGCCTACGACGTCAGTAGCTCCATCAATCACTTCCGCGACTGCGGTTCCATGGTGGTCTACTGCGGCGTGGAGCCGCGCAAGACCAACGACGCCGTCCGCGCCGTGATGCGCCAGCTGGACGGAATGCGCGAGGAGCCCGAGGAACGGGAGCTGAACAAAGCCCGAGAGTACGCCACCGGCCGCCTGCTGCTGCGCATGGAGGACAGCCGGGCCGTCGCGTCCTGGATGGGTTCACAGGAACTGCTGCAGGACCAGCTCTGCTCGGTCGAGGAAATCGTGGGCCGGCTGCAAGCCGTGACCCCCGCAGACATCTCGGAACTGGCCACCCGGCTGTTCCAGCAGGAGCAGCTACGGCTCGCCGTCGTGGGCCCGCAGGGAGGCCAGAAGACGCTGACCGGGCTGCTCAAACTCTAACGAGAACTCCCTCTCAGTTTGAGAGGGAGTCGACGATAAAGCACGAATGGTCGTCCCGAAGCTGGCGTTCGATTATCTTTCCTCGGATGAACGCACAGTTTCTTCGGCCTGCGGCGTTTCCTTAAGGAGCTGGAAGCGGTGGATGTGGCATAGAAGCGCCTCGCTGAGAACCTCGTCCCGCGACTTTCCTTCCTCATACCACTCGTACCAATCTACGACGTTCTCGTCCAGCTTGAGGGTTGTTTCCGTTATGACCGGATGGCGTAATGTTCCGGTCGAAACCCTAGGATAGCCTGCCGGTTTGAGCGGGACGTCGGAAAAGGCCACTTCTTCTACCGACATATTACACATGGCTTTGATTTGATCCCCTTCCCACCCGGTCAGTTCGTCCGCTTTCTCAGGCGACTCCTTAATCCGCTGCACAAGTTCCTCAACCTTTGGTACTCTCAAGGGGAATTTGATGCGGTACATTTCGGACCCAAGGGCCTCGTTGAGGGCTTCCCCCAACGTTTCCCCGTCCGCAAGTCCGCCCATAAACCAGTCTGTAATGTATTCGTCCAGCTTCAGGCTGAAATCCTTCCATTTCGGACGGTAGAACAGCCCCATTCTGAATCCCGACCAATCCGCGATCTCAGGAATGTCAGACAAGTCGATTTCATCCTCTGACATGTTCCTTAGAGCCTCTAACTCCGTCTTCTGTTTCTTGGTCAGCTTGACCACGACCTCTCCTGGTACCTCCGTCTTTCGTGCGGGAGTGCTTGGCGAGCGCTAATAATCCTTCCCGAATCACTGTCTGTAGTCTGGAGCGTATGGATCACTATTATAAACACTCCTTCGACCGTTCCGATGGTCTGCCAGCGCTCCTCGTACTGGTAGTCATCTTTTCTTTCCGCTCTTTCTGGATCATCAAAGACCAACATCGCCGTCTCGAAGCTAATACGATGCTTACGGATGTTCTCGAGGTTCTTTTCGGGGTCCCAAGTCCACTCCATTTGTAGATACCCGCGCGTTAGACGACCGCTGCCAACTCCTCCTCGGCCTCTGACGCCTGACCCCGCGCCGCAAACGCCCTGGTCTGGTCCAGCGCGGCCTTTAGGTATGGTGCGGTCACGCTGGAGGGGTGCTCGGCCAAGTCCTCCGGCGTGCCGGTGGCGATGAGCTCGCCCCCTTTGTCGCCGGCGCCGGGGCCGAGGTCTATGAGCCAGTCGGCGTTTTTCATCACGTCGATGTTGTGCTCGATTAGGATGACGGTGTTGCCCGCGTCCACCAGCCGGTGCAGCACGCCCAGCAGGGCGGCGCAGTCCTCGAAGGACAGGCCGGTGGTCGGCTCGTCCAGCAGGTAGACCGTCTTGCCCGTGGCGCGCTTGGACAGCTCGGTGGCCAGCTTGACCCGCTGCGCCTCCCCACCGGACAGCGTGGTGGCGGGCTGGCCGAGGCGGATGTAGCCCAGGCCCACATCGCGCAGAGTCTTCAGCTTGGGGCTGATGCGCGGGAAATTGATGAAGAACTCCAGCGCCGTGTCCACCGTCATGTTCAGCACGTCGGCGATGTGCTTGCCCCGCATGGTCACTTCCAGCGCCTCGCGGTTGTAGCGCAGGCCGTGACAGATCTCGCAAGGCACGGTTACGTCGGGAAGGAACTGCATCTCGATCTGGTTGTATCCCTCGCCTTGGCAGGCCTCGCAGCGACCTCCCTTGACGTTGAACGAGAACCGCCCCGGCTTGTAGCCGCGCACCCGGGACTCCGGCAGGTTGGCGAACAGCTCGCGGATGGGCGTGAAAGCGCCGGTGTAGGTGGCCGGATTGCTGCGAGGCGTCCGGCCGATGGGAGACTGGTCGATCTTGACCACCTTGTCCACGCCCTCGACGCCCAGCAGGTCATCGTGCTTGCCCGGCAGGTCGCGGCCGTTGTTAATGCGCTGGTTCAGTTTCTTGTACAGGATCTCGTAGACCAGGCTGCTCTTGCCCGAACCGGAGACGCCGGTGATGCACACCAGCCGCCCCAGCGGGAACTCCACGTCGATGCCCTGCAGGTTGTTTTCGCGGGCGCCCGTAACAGTCAGCGACAGCCCATTGCCCTCGCGGCGTTCCTGTGGCACCGGCACCTGCTTGCGTCCGCTGAGGTACTGGCCCGTCAGCGAGTCGGGGGAACTTTCGATCTCCTCCACCGTGCCAACGGCGACGACCTGCCCGCCGTGCTCGCCTGCGCGAGGGCCGAGGTCGGCGATGAAGTCGGCAGAGCGCATCATGGCCTCGTCGTGCTCCACCACCAGCACCGTGTTGCCCATGTCGCGCAGCCGGGTCAGGGTATTGATCAGCCGCTGGTCGTCGTGGGGATGCAGTCCCACCGTCGGCTCGTCGCAGACGTAAAGCACGCCAGTCAGCCCCGAGCCGATCTGCGTTGCCAGCCGGACGCGCTGGGCCTCGCCGCCCGAGAGGGTCTGGGCAGTGCGGTCCATGGTCACATAGTCCAGGCCGATGCCGATCAGAAACTTGAGGCGGCCATCGATTTCCTTGAGCACCTGGTTGGCGATGGTCTTGTCGCGGGTCGACAGCACCTGGGGAGCGGCGGCCTTCCCGTTCTTCGAGGACTTGCGGCCGTTCTTTGAGCCGTTGCGCCTGCCGTTCTTGTGCCCGTTGGTGCCAGTGGTCCCGTTCGTCCCAGCACGGTCGGCGAGGGCGGCGGCAACAAGGCTGGTGCCGTTCAGGTTGTACTCCGAGTCGGGGTCGATCTGCTCCACCCACTCGGCGGCGGCGCCGATGTTCTTGGCGCAGACATCCATGATGCCCAGACCGCACACCCGGACCGACAGGGCCTCGGGCCGCAGCCGCCTGCCGCCACAGGAGCGGCAGGGACGGGCCGACATGTAGCGCTCAATCTGGGAACGGGCATAGTCCGACTCGGTGGTCCGGTAGCGCCGCTCCAGGTTGGGTATGACACCCTCGAAGTTGGTGTCCCAACTGTAGGAGCGCCCCCGGTGGGTGCGGTGGCTGACGGTGACTTTCTGAGTACCATTGCCGTACAGGATCAGGTCCACATGCTCCGGGTCCATCTCGCGCACTGGCACCTTGGCGGAGAACCCGTTGGCCTCGGCCACCGCCTCCATCAGGCTGATGTACCAGGCTCCCGACGTGCCTACCCGCACCCACGGCGTGATTGCTCCTTGGGACAGTGTCAGGTTTTTGTTGGGGATTACCAACTCCGGATCGACGGCCAGCTTGTAGCCGAGGCCGGTGCACTCTGAGCACGCGCCGTGGGGGCTATTGAAGCTGAAGGTGCGCGGCTCGATCTCGGGCAGGCTGACATTGCACTTGGCGCAGGCGAACTGCTCTGAGAACACCAGCGTCTCGCTGTCGCCGCCGTCCGCCGACTCCCGCAGCACCTCCACCACACCCTCTCCCTCGCGCAGGCAGGTCTCGACAGACTCGGCCACCCGGGCCATCTCGGTCTCGGGGCGGACGATGATGCGGTCGACCACCAGTTCGATGTAGTGCCACTTGTTCTTGTTGAGGTTGAGGTTGTCGGTCTCCTCCAGCATCTGGATCTCGCCGTTGACCCGGATACGGACGAACCCGGCCCGGCGGGCGGATTCCAGCACGTCCTTGTGCTCGCCCTTTTTGCGGCGAATCTTGGGGGCCAGCAGGGTGATGCGGCTGCCCTCCTCCAGCGACATGATCGAGTCCACAATCTGGGAGACGGTCTGACGCGCAACGGGGCTGTCGCATTTGGGGCAGTGGGGGACGCCGACCCGGGCGAACAGCAGGCGCAGGTAGTCGTAAATCTCGGTTACTGTCCCCACGGTGGAGCGGGGGTTGTGAGATACGCCCTTCTGGTCGATGGAAATGGCCGGAGAAAGACCCTCGATGTAATCGACGTCTGGCTTGTCCATCCTTCCCAGGAACTGCCTGGCGTAGGCCGACAGCGACTCCACGTAGCGTCGCTGCCCCTCGGCGTAGATGGTATCGAAGGCCAGCGAGCTCTTGCCGGATCCGGAAACGCCAGTGATCACCACCAGCTTGTCGCGGGGCACGGTGATCTCGATGTTCTTGAGGTTATGTTCGCGTGCGCCCTTGACGTGTATGAAATCCTGCGGCATTCGTGGCTGTCCCTCCCGCCCAAGCGTCGGACGTAATTTTATCACTCATGGGTAGCTTCGCGCCCTGGACCGGTCCCTGATGCGGCGCCAGTGCAATCCCACGATTCAGTTGACATAACTGGGTTATTTTCGGGCGAATTTTCTGTTGAAACGGGCGTCTTTGAGGCGTAATCTGTTCTCATTGTACCTTGTTGGGTTTCCCCGGCATCCATAGGCTGCCGTCCTGGAGATAGACGGCTCCTGACATGTTACTGGCGCATCTTTAAGACGGGCGGATTGGTATATGGCGCGGGAATTGTTTGGGGAGGGGAAGGTACTGATCGGTGTGGTGCATCTGCTGCCACTGCCCGGGTCGGCCCGGTGGAACGGCAACCTGAAATCGGTCATGAACCGGGCCAAGCTGGAGGCCGGCATCCTTCAGGACGGCGGGGCCCACGGCATCATCGTGGAGAACTTCGGCGACGCTCCCTTCCGCATCGGCCGGGTGGACCCGGAGACCGTGGCAGCCATGACCCTGGCGGTGGAGCATGTCAGAGGCTCCGTGTCGGTGCCGGTGGGCATCAACATGCTGCGCAATGATGCCATCTCTGCCCTGGCGGTGGCGATCGCCACCGGCTGCGAGTTCATCAGGGTCAACGTGCACTACGGCGTGATGGCCACCGACGAGGGCATCGTGGAGGGCGAGGCCCACGAGACCACGCGCCGCCGCCGCTCGCTGAACACCGACGTGCAGATCCTGGCCGACGTGCTGGTGAAGCACGCGACTCCGGTGGGCCAGACTGACATCGGCCTCGTAGCGCAGGAAACCACGCGGCGAGCTCTCGCCGACGGCCTGATAGTCTCGGGACCCGCCACTGGCCAGCCGACCAACAGCCACGACGTTGCGGCCGTGCGTCGCGCGGTCCCCGACGGGTTCGTCCTGGTGGGCAGCGGCGTCAACGAGAAAAACGCCTCCCGCATCCTTGAACACGCCGACGGCGCCATCGTCGGCACCAGCCTGAAACTCGAGGGCATCGTAACGAACCCCGTCGACCCCGGGCGCGTCCGCCGCCTCGCCGAGATAATGGAGTCGATGGGCTGAGCACCCATCCCGAAGGGGACCATGCAAAGGGCCCGCTCGCAGTTGAGCGGGCCCTTTTGCTTCTGACAATTCCCGGGACTATGCCAGTTCGCGGCCGACCTGGGTGAACACCTTGTCCATTGCGGAGATGATCTCGTCGATCTCGCTCGAGGTTACACATAGGGGCGGCATCACGTTCATGTTGTCGCTGCCGCGCAGGTGCAGGCCGTTTTCCTGGAATCCCGCTGTCAGGCGGCTCCCCAGTTCGGCCTCAGCGGGGTAGGTCTCCTTGGTCTCCCGGTCACGTACCAGCTCCATCCCGCACATCAGGCCCAGGCCGCGCACGTCGCCGATCATCTCGTGCTTTTCCTGGAGCTCTTTGAGGCCGTCAAGCAGGTAGGCGCCCATGCGCGCCGAGTTGCCGGGCAGGTCCTCGTCCTCCATGATCTGGATGTTGCGAAGGGCCGCAGCCGCAGCCACCGGATGTCCGCCGAAGGTGATGACGTGGCGGAACGATACCCGCTGGCTGCCCACGAAGGCGTCTGCAATGTGGCCTCGGGTGATGGCGCCGCCCATGGGTATGTAGCCGCTGGTGATGCCCTTGGCGACCGTCATTATGTCGGGTGTGACGCCCCAGTGCTCGCAGCCAAACATCTTGCCCGTCCGTCCGAACCCAGTGATGACCTCGTCGGCGATGAGCAGCACGCCGTACTTGTCGCACACCTCCCGCAGCAACGGCCAGTAGTTGTCGGGCGGTACGACCGCACCCATGGGGCTCGAAATGGGCTCGGCGATCACGCCGGCCACCGTCTCGGGCCCCTGGAACTTGATTATGTCCTCGATGGCCTTGACGGTCCGCTCGCCGCACTCCTCCGGCGTGTCGCTGCCGAACTCGCAGCGGTAGAAATTGGGCTGAGGCGCGTGGTAAGTGCCTGGCATCAGCGGTTCGTAGTCGACGCGGGGATATAGGTGATTACCGCCCAGGGCCATGGCCCCGGCGGTGGCGCCGTGGTAGGAGTCCCGGCGGCTGATGAACTTGATGCGGCCGGGTTCGCCCACCCGCTTGAAGTAGGCGCGGCTCAGCTTGATGGCCGTCTCCACCGACTCGGAGCCGCCGCTGGTGAAGAACGATCGCGACAGGTCGCCGGGGGTGATCTCGGCAACCTTCTCCGCCAGACGGATGGTCGGCTCGGTGGTGGTGCCCAAGGGCATGTACGTCAGCTTGAGCATCTGCTCGTAGGCCGCGTCAGCCACTTCCTTGCGGCCGTATCCGATGTTCTTGAGCCACAGGCCGGACATCGCGTCGATGTAGGTATTGCCCTGTACATCGGTGACCCTGACTCCCTCGCCTGACTCGAAGACGGTGGGCTCACCCTTTTCGGCCATGTCGCTAGGTTCCCTCAGGTAGACCCACAGATGCTCAAGGGCGGAGTCCTGGAGTTCCTTCAGATTGGCGGCGCTGGTCATGCTGCCTCCCGCGGCTGTATGGATGCATAGAGTTGTGTGGTGATTGTACCCGCTTCGGGACGGAAAACGAAATTGCCCTCCCCATAAAACGGGAGGGCAATCGCAAAGAATGGTTGCCGGTTCGGCTAGTGTTGCGGCGCCTCGCCGATGGGCTGGAAGATGTTGAAAGCCGCGCCCTGCGGGTCTGCCATGGCAGCGAAACGTCCGATGGGAGGCTGGCCCTCGAAGGGGATGATGTCGGTGGCCGGTACGAATACCGTGGCGCCCAGGGACTGTGCCCTGGCCACAGTCTCATCGGTGTTTTCCACGCCGAAGTACACCGACCAGTGGGGCGGGAACTCGCCCATGTCGGGTGTTATCTGCATCACTCCGGCCACCTCACTGCCGCCGGCGTTCAGCATGTGGTACTGGTTCGCCTCCATTACGGGACCGCGCTCGACGCCGAGGGCTGCTACGTAAAAGTCCAGGGCAGCGCCCTGGTCGGTGGTCAGCAGTTCGTGCCAGAACATGGCGCCGGGCTCCAGCTTGATGGTCGCCCCGATGTGCAGCTTGGCCTGCCAGATAGCAAAGAACGCTCCCTGCGGGTCCTGGCAAAAAGCCATCCGTCCAGCTTCGAAGACGTCCATTGGGCCCACCACGACCGTGCCGCCGTTCCGGGTGATGGCGTCAATCGTATTTTCGACGTCTTCGACGGTGAAATAGGTGTTCCAGTGGGGCGGGATGTTCTGGCTGCGCTCCTCTTCGCTCTGCTGGTAGATGGAGCAGGCGTAAAGGCCACGCACCTTCTGCATGTGGTAATAGGAGTCGGGGCCCATTTCGTTGGCCTCATCCTCCCAGCCGAACAATGCGCCATAAAAGGCCAATGCTCCGGCCTCATCGGTGGTGGAAAGCTCCGCCCAGGACGGTGCGCCAGGGGCGTGCGAGGTTACTTCGGGCATTTTGGTGTCTCACTCCTCGATTCTGATTTGATCCCAATTCACGTGTTTTATTGCCGTGGAACCTTTCCAGTGTAGAGTCGTCCCGGATTCGGGACAACCAGCAATTGTCAGCAGGTGCGGACACGAACGCCGTCCGGGCGAGCACGGGCAAATTACAGGCAGAACGGTTGCAATGTTACCATATATGTGTTAAATGTACATATATGGAAGATTTTAGCGTACCGGGCGGCACAAGGTTGCCCAAAAATTTCATGACACCGTGGGTCCTCCTGGTCCTCAAGCAGTGGAACCTGCACGGTTATCTGATCCTTCAGCAACTGAACCAGATGGGTTTCACCGACGTCGACCACGCCACCCTGTACCGGGAGCTGCGCCGGCTGGAGAAAGAGGGATTCGTGGCCTCGGAGTGGGAGACGGGCAACAGTGGCCCGGCCCGGCGGGTCTACAGCATCACCGATGCCGGGGAACAGATGTTGCTTGGCTGGACTGATGTGGTGTCGGGCTACCAGAAAATGATCACCGGTTTCTTCGACCTCTACTCGCAGGTCTTCGGCCTGGTTCCTCCAACCAGCGAGGACAAGGTGGCAGAATCCCCGGCCTCCGGCGAACCAGACTCACCCGAGCCGGAGACCTCACCATCGGCGTAAGCGAGTGCGCGGCGAGGAGGAATGAAAACTCCTCCATTGACCCCGGAAACTGGCAGAAAAGGAGAATCTGAAAATGGCAGACAAGGCAACCAACGGAACCGAGGAACTGGTACAGGCCTACAACAAGGCAGTCGAATGCGCCGTCAGCGCCATGGACGCTGGAGTCGCTCAAGCAACCAGCGCAGTCAAGCTTATGAGCGAGACCGCCGAAACCGAACGCAAGGAGTTCGGCAAGGTGCTGGAGCAGGGCGCCGCTCAGGCCCGCACGCGCAGCGAGAACATGGCGGCAGTGCTGCCCGGTCTCTGGCAGAGCTTCACCGTCAAACCCGGCGCCTCTGCTCCCGAATTCGGGACGGAGTTCCAGGAGTCCGTCGGCAAACTCATAGCGAGCGAGACGGCCTTCTACGAGTCGATGACGCAGGCCTGGGTGCAGTATTTCACCGGAACGGAGCAGCGACGAAGTGCGGCCACCAAGGCACTGATAGAGAACAACGTCAAGGTGCTCGAGTCCAGCCAGCGGGCTGCCAGGGGCGCCGTGGAATACGGGGAGTCCCTGTTCAACTGGTCAATGGAAACTGCAAACGCCCAGGGCAAAAAGATCTAGGAAGGGGTAGGAGTCTTTCGTGGTAAGTTCGGCAGAATTTGCTTCCAGGATGCAGGAGGAGGCCCAGAAAAACATGGAGCGGGTCCAGACTCTGGTGGACTCGTTCGTCGTGAACCCGGCGGATCCTCCCATGGCCCTGACCCATCGCGAGGTAATCTGGAAACGGGGCAAGGCCCGGCTCTTTCGGTACCACTCCTCGGAGACGCCCGTCGCCCACAGGACTCCGTATCTCATCGTCCCCTGGCTGGGCATCAGTCGACCCTACGTGCTGGACCTGATGCCCGGCGCCAGCATGATCGAGTACCTGGTCGATCACGGGCACGACGTGTACCTGCTGGACTGGGGCGAGATCGCTGAGGAGGACAAGGAACTGGGGTTCGAGGAGGCGGTCTTCAAGATCCTGCCCCGCGCCATCGACCGGGCCATGGAGACCTCCGGGGCCGATGAAATCACCCTCAACGGCCTCTGCCTGGGCGGCACCATCAGCGCCTGCTACCTGGCGCTGAACCCCGACGCCCCGGTGCGGAACTTCGTCGCCGTGGTTGCCCCCATCAATTTCGAGGAGGGCGGCCTGTTCCGGACCTGGCTCAATGACCCACATTTCCCGGCAGAGCTGATCGTGCGCCGCTACGGGGGACTGCCGGCCAGCCTGATGAACACCGGGTTCAAGATGTTGCGTCCCACCCTGGAGGCCCAGGCGCTTTCCGGACTCTGGTCCAACATCAATCGGCCGGGATACGCGGACGGGTACAAGGCCATGAGCCGTTGGGCCAACGACTTTATCGGCATGCCCGGACGATTCTTTCACCAGCTGTCCGACGACCTGTATGCCAGGAACCGGCTGGTGAATGGAGAACTGGTCCTGAACGGCCGCCGCGTGGAACTTGGCCGCATAGCTCAGCCGCTGCTGGTGGTAGCTGCCAACCAGGACTTTATCGTCCCGGCGCCTTGCGCCCGGGGCCTGATGGACGTGGTCTCCAGCGAGGACAAGGAGTACGTTGAAATGCCAGGCGGCCATATCTCCGTGTTCTCGGGCAGGCAGGCCCACCAGACCCTCTGGCCCAAGATCGACGAGTGGGTATCGTCCCGAGTCGGCGAAAAGGAGTAGTTGGCCATGACCACTCAGGAAAACACAGCCAGCCCGTTCGAGGCCTGGCGCGAGATGTTCCAGAAATCCACCGAAGCCTGGGCCCAGGCCGCCGCAGGAATGTCCTCCAACCCCACATGGCCTCCGTTCTTCGGCGCGGCTCCCGGTGGAGCAATGCCTGGGTTCGGACAGATGCCGGGATTCAACCAGGCACCCGGCTTCGGCGCTCCGGGCCAGTTTCCGCCGTTCACCATGTTCAACGACCTACAGCAGGTCTGGCAGCAGTTCTACAGCACCTGGGCGGAACAGACCCGGCAGGCCATGGCCGCGGGCACTCCCGGTCCGGAGGTGATTCTCAACGCCCAGAAGCAGTGGACCGAGCAACTTGAGGCCATGGCCAAGGTGTTCGCCGAGGTAATGGGAACCGAGTCATTCGCCAACCTGCTGGGCCGGTACATGGAGCAGTCCCTGGTCTCGCAGGAACGGATGGCCAACTCATCCGAGCCACAGATGGACTCCGTGCTCAGGGCCTATCACTTGCCCTCCCGCGGCCAGATTGACCGCCTGTTCGAGCGGGTAATCGGCCTGGAGGACCGCATCGACGACCTGGAGGACGAGAGCCGAAGGCTGCGCAAGCAACTGGAAACCGCCCAGCGGCCCGCCGCGCCTCGTTCCCGCAGCCGGTCGACCGAAGCGACTGCCCCGTCCGAGTAAAGGGAGCCATTTTTCACACCTAAACACGAGGGCCGCCAGAATTCCTTCTGGCGGCCTTTGCATTCGATGAGTATCGCTTCCTCGGTGCGTTTAAGGCTGCTCCCCTGCCTGGTATCGCTGCAACTGTTCCCTTAAGATGCGCAGTTCCTCCTCGGCGGCTCGCCGGGCTGCCTCCGATTCTCGCAGAGCAGCCTCGCTTTCGCCGTGGGTGCGGAGCCATTGCTGGCTCACCGGGTCGTAGAGGCGGAGATTCCCGTCGGGCAGCGCGCAAATGTCCAAACCCAGTACGGAGCTGTATCCCCGCAGAATGCTGTCGTCGTCGGTCGTCAGATCCAGGGCGGTGTACTGGCCGTCGCGCAGCCGCTCGCCGATCAGGGGAGGACTGAAGGAGCTGCTGGTCGGGTCGAAACGCCAGTATTCCGTAACCCCCATCACGGCATATATGTCCCGCTTTTCCCGCATGTCCCTGCGCCAGGTGCTGCCGGAGGCCAGCTCCATCACGATGTCGGGCGCTTTCCCCTCCCGCCAGACGATCCAGGAATCGCGCTTGTGCCTGCTCTCGACGCCAAACACCACAAACACATCGGGCGCAACTCGTGTCTCATTGTCGTTCATCCTGTAGTACATGAGCATGTCACCGCCGGCATAGACATCCTCACGCTCGGCGAACCACGCGCGCAGCATCGAGATGGCGTCCAGCATCGCTGTCAGTTGATGGTCGTTTTCGGCCATGGGTTCGCCGTCCGAATCGGGATATACGATGGACAAATCATCCTCCGCGAGGTTGTACAGCGGAGATTTCGCGGAGGCGGGCATACGCTCGGCGGTCATGGCATTCTGCTCCCACTGTGCTTCGGGAAGGTCTTGGGGTTAGATTAGCACAACGTTTCGAGCAACGGTTGTTTCCCGTCCGCGCCGGTAGTAACCTTGCCCGATAAAGTCCAATTCCTTTGATCGATCGAGGAGGCGCGCCATGGCCGCCACGACCACTACGACCACAAACCGCATCCGGGCATCGGAGCGGCGCGAGCTGGAACAGGAACTGCGCCAGAGGGTGTCGGGCGAGGTGCGCTTCGACCCCTTCTCCCGAGTCCTGTACAGCACCGACGCCAGCATCTACCAGATGGAGCCGGTGGGTGTGGTCATACCTAGCAGCGCCGCCGACGTGCAGGCGGTGATGGAGGTGGCGCGAGAGAACGGCGTGCCGGTGCTGCCCCGGGCCGGCGGCACCAGCCTGGCCGGCCAGACGGTCAACCATGCCATCGTCATGGATTTCAGCAAGTACATGAACCAGGTGGTGGAGGTCAACCGCGACGAGCACTGGGCCCGCGTCCAACCCGGCATCGTGCTGGACCAACTCAACCGCGAGCTGCTCCCCTACGGCCTGATGTACGCACCCGACCCGACCACCTCCAGCCGCGCCTGCGTCGGCGGCGGCATCGGCAACAACACCTGCGGCGCACACTCGGTCATCTATGGCAAGTCCCTCGACCACATCATGGAGCTGGACGTCCTGCTCTCCGACGCCAGCGCCACCCACTTCCGCCCGCTGGACAGCGCCGAGTTGGAGGCCAAGCTCAGCGGCGCTGGCCTGGAGTCGGAGATCTACCGTGGCGTGCGCCGACTGTCGCAGGACAACGACGCAGCCATTCGAGCCCAGTACCCCAGCATCATGCGGCGGGTCAGCGGCTACAACCTGGACGAGTTCCTCACCGAGCCAGTCGGCCCCTACGCCGGATCGGCCAACTCCCACGGGTTCAACCTGACCCGGATGGTGGTCGGCTCGGAGGGCACCCTGTGCGTCGCCACCGAGGCCAAGGTCAACCTCGTGCCGCGCCCCACCATGACGGCGCTGTCGGTGGCCCACTTCCACGACATCTTCCAGGCCAGCGAGGCAGTCAAGGAGATCCTGAACCATGGTCCGTCCTCCATCGAGATCATGGACAAGAACGTGCTTGACCGATCCCGGCAATCCCTGGGGCTGGGCAACGCCATGTCCATCATCGAGGGCGACCCCGGCGCCATCCTGGCCATCGAGTTCTACGGCGAGTCGGAAGACGAACTGACTTCCAAGATGGAGGGGCTCAAGCGCGACCTTGAACAGCGTCGGATGGGCTACGCTTGCGTCAACCTGCTGGACCGCGCGGCGCAGGCCAACATCTGGAACGTCCGCAAGAACGGCCTGGGCCTGCTGATGAGCATGCACGGCGATGCCAAGCCCCTGCCGTTCGTGGAGGACACCGCAGTCGACCCCGAGACCATGGGCGATTTCGTGCGCCGGTTCGACGAGATCGTCCGCAACCACGGCACCGAGGCCGCCTACTACGGACACGCCAGCGTAGGCTGCCTGCACATCCGCCCGGTTGTCAGCCTCAAGAACCAGGAAGGAGTCAACCGGATGTACGCCATCGCCGACGAAATCAGCGATCTGACCAAAGAGTTCGGCGGCGTTCTAAGCGGCGAGCACGGCGACGGCATCGTGCGCGGCGTCTGGACCGAGAAGATGTTCGGCCCCGAGGTCTACCAACTGTTCCGCGAACTCAAGTCGACCTGGGACCCCGACGGCATCATGAACCCCGGCAAGATCATCGACTGCCCGCCCATGACCGAGAACCTGCGTTACGGCCCGGACTACAGCGCCCAGTCATTGCCCAGCAGCCTGGACTTTTCCATCGACAGCAACTTTGCGGGCGCGGTGGAGATGTGCAACGGCATGGGCGCCTGCCGAAAGCTGGAAGGCACTATGTGCCCGTCGTTCATGGCGACGAGGGAGGAGGAGCACTCAACCCGCGGGCGGGCCAACCTGCTGCGGGCGGCCATGTCGGGCAAGCTGCCCGAGGGAACCTTGACCAGCCAGCGTCTCTACGACGCCCTCGACCTGTGCCTCGAATGCAAGGGCTGCCGCGCCGAGTGCGAGTCCGGCGTGGACATGGCCAAACTCAAGTACGAGTTCCTCGACAACTATTACAAGACCAACGGCCTGCCCCGTCGCAACCGGATCTTCGGCAACATCGCCAAGTACAGCAGGATGGGCAGCCGATTCGCCCCCCTGTCCAACTGGATGGCCTCCAGCCCGCTGGGCAAGCTGGTGTCCAGCTCCATCCTCGGGATCCACCCCAACCGGAAGGCGCCGAAATTCGCCAGCCAGACGTTCCCCCAGTGGTTCCGTTCCCGAACGGCACGCCGCGACGCCCCCAACGGCACGGTGGCGCTCCTGAATGACACCTACATGAATTACAACTACCCCGAGATCGGGCAGGCTGCGGTAGCCCTGCTGGAAGCCGCAGGCTACAAGGTCGAGCTGGCCGACGCTCCCTGCTGCGGGCGACCGATGATATCCAAGGGCATGATGGATGCGGCCAAGGCCAACGCCCGGCACAACGTGAGCCTGCTGCACGCCTACGCGGGAAACGGGGTGCCCATCATCGGCTGCGAACCCAGCTGCCTGCTCACCCTGCGAGACGAGTACCCTCAGCTGGTACCTGGCGAGCAGTCCCGCACTGTGGCCAGCCAGGCGTTCCTGATCGACGAGTTCCTGGCCAAGCTCAAGGCTGAGGACAAGCTGGACATCGAGTTCCGGGACACCGGCAAGCAGGTGCTGTTCCACGCTCACTGCCACCAGCGCTCGCTGGCCGGCACCGCGTCGTCGCTGAACGCCCTGCGTCTCGCGCCGGGCTACAAGGTGGAGCTGACCAACGCGGGTTGCTGCGGCATGGCCGGCTCATTCGGCTACGAAAAGGAGCACTACGACATCTCCATGACCATCGGCGAGCAGGCCCTGTTCCCACAGGTCAACGCCAAGGGCCCCGACTGGGAGGTAGCCGTAATGGGCGTATCCTGCCGCCAGCAGATCGAGCATGGCACCGGCCGCCGCGCCCGCCACCTGGCGGAGGTGCTGGCCGACGCGCTGGGGTAGCCTGCGGCGCCATCACCGGAGGGCGTCTACCACTCATAGATGCCGTAGCGGTCGCCGTAGCGCCGCATTTTGCCGGACGCTACGGCATCGTCATTTCCACCCTTGAGTTCGACTCGGGTTCGGGAGCGGTATTGCTTGTGTTCCCTCAGCCCAGTAGCCCTATTGTCTCGCCGGATAGTTGTAGTGAAGCCTGTGCGACCGTCGCGAATCAGCGACTCGTTACGTAGCCTTTTAACGACGTAACGTTGGTTGTCTGCGTCTTTGATCAATTCCTTACGGTAGGTTCGGCTCATAGCCCTTCATCGTCTATTCCGGCAAGACGCCTTGTTCTTCCAACTCAGGCTCGACTTCCGGCCATCCCGATTCCGGCCCGTCGAATGGGTTTGCATAGCCGTAAACCTCAAGGTTGTTGGCCAAGGTCAGTCGGTAGCGGGCCTCCATGTTCAGCCATAGAGACGCGGGTATCCCCAGAAAACTTTCAATAGCCGAAGCCGTTCGGGGTGTCATGGGCCGCTCGCCGCAAAAGATTTCCTCGACGGCTTGGATTGATAATCCCAGCCCTTCGGCCAACGATTCCAGACTAATCCCCCGGTACTCTACCTCTTCCTGCAAATGCTCACCGGGAGGAATGGCAAGATTCGACAACTGCACGGTTTTAACACTCATAATGCTGGGTAACCTCCACGACAGCCACTTGGTTTTCGCTCCTACCTGGAACAACGATGAGCCGCCACCGGTCCGTAAGGTCTATCGCGTATTGTCCCTGCCGCCTGCCTACCAAAGGATGAAGGCGTAGCGAGCGATTGGCCCGGAGAACGCTGAATGATGACGCAGAGCGCAACAGCCGAACTCGTGCTGCGTACCTGCGAGCTACTGCCACTCCCCATTCCCGAACTGCCATCCTGTAGTCTTGGGCGCAGTGCTCCAGCCGGTTTGATGCGAACTCGATTTCCATTGCGTCCCACAAATGGTATCACGACATCGGCATTGTCGTGAGTTGGGGCGCCTAGATCTCGGATAACAGGCGCCCCACCCATAATCAGTCCCTAAACCGCCGTGATGGTTATGTGGCTCATGTAGGATTCGGCCCTCGCTCCGTGCCAGTGGTTCTCACCCTTGCGGATGTGGACCACATCGCCGACGTTGATCTCCTGCTCCTCGGTCTCGTTGGCGACGATGCCGACCCCTGACGTCACCACCAGAATCTGGTCGCTCTCGTGGGTGTGCCAGCCGGTGGTGGCGCCCCGCTCGAAGTTGACCACGCTGCTGCTGAAATTCTCGCTGGACCCCTCGGGAATCAGCGGCTGGCGTGTGCGCCGCACCTCGCCGCCGGTCCAGCCAGGTATGGGCGTGGCCGTGTCGATGGGTACCGTTTCCACCTCGGCAATTCTTATGACCCGCATAATATATCTCCTGCTTGCAGATATCCCTCGAAAATACAACGACGCCCCAGGCCTTCCGTCACGGCTGCTGTGCTCAACTTTCCGGTATTCCCGGTTAGCCTGCCGAGAGATTGGGACGCCGGAATTCTCGTATAATAGCCGACATAATGCCTTGCGTCGCATAAGACTTGCTGGCCGTGGTAAAAGCACTGGAGCCAGCACCTGATTTCACGCGGAGAATTAGCAACGGGAGGGGCTGTGATGATTGGAAACGGATTGGCTTACGTCGGCGTGGTGGTCCGGGATGTTTCCACCGTAGCGGGGATACTGGAGCGCGACTTTGACTTGCCCCGAGGCAGCTGCGAAATCGGCGACACGGGACGGCACGCACCCGTCTTCCCAGTCGGCCAGACTGCCCTGGCGCTGTTTGAGCTGGGAGATCCCTTTGTCGGCGGGGCCGAGAAAACAGGCCTGCACCACATCACCGTAACAGTTGATGGCCTCGTCGGCAGAGTGCTGGATGCCGCCGAACTCGGGCTGCCCGCTGTTGACGTGGAGCCCGAGCCGGGTCTGGACGGCGTCCGGCGCGTGCTGCTGAACCCCACGGCCACATGCGGGACCCTGTTATACCTGTCCGATCCTCTGTCCCTTCCGGTGAAGGCTGAACCGGACCGGGACATCGAGCGGATAGACCACCTCGGGGTGGCCAGCGCCGACAACGCGGAGGTCGTCGAGGTGTTCGCGAACAAGATGGGATGGCCCATCGAAAGCACCCAGACCGACGTGGAAATCTCCACCAAGACCGAGGCTTTCACCTCCGACAAGTACGGGGTGGTCTACCGGAATCATCAGCCCGAATTCATCGGTGGACTCCGTGTCTCTTTCATCACCGTGGGCGACCTGGAAATGGAGTTTCTGCAGAACCTAGACCGCAGTTCCGTGGGCAGTGTGGACTACGGCCTCGCCGGCAGCACCCGCCAGGACCAGGGTGCCATCAGCCGCTACATCGAGAACCGCGGCCCCGGGCTGCATCATACCGGCCTGAAGGTCAAGGACATCAACGGGTTGCTTTCACGCCTGGACCGACGGGGGATCACTCTCATCGACAAGGTAGGACGCCCGGGAGGAAGGCAGTCGCAGATCGGTTTCATTCATCCGGCAAGTCTCGGCGGCTGGCTGGTCCACCTGGTACAGAGAGAGGAACTGGCATAGCAGAGCCCTGAAAGCCTACTCCAGGGGCTCGTCTGGCCCACGCCGTCGTTCCCGCTAACAGCCGGCATTCGACCGGCGGAAGCAGGAATCCTGCGAAACAGACCGCCATTTGCTGAATTCCTGTCGAACCTGGGCTCGAACTATGTCATTTTGAAATAGTCCCTTAACCGCCAATCCCTCGGTGATATGATCTTTTGAAAAAGTTGAAATCGAAACGGTACGGAAGGAGTTGGCTGCGCGATGCGTTACCTTCTTAACAGATGGCGCGGGATCGGGACCCGATTGTACCTGGCGCTGGCCTTCGCCGTTTTCCTGACCCTCGTGTCCAGTGGAGTGGGCGTCTACTACTTCGAGCGCAGCGGCGACCTGAACTACGAGGCGGAGCAGCAGTCGGTACCCGTGCTGGAGGCTTCCTGGGAGACAGCGCGAGAGGCGGAGCGGCTGCAAACCCTTGGCCTGGAGACCATTTCCGGGACTGGACCAGCATCTCCCGCAGATCGTAGTGATGCCGTCAGCCGGTCCCTGGACAACCTCAACGGCTCACTCAGCCAGGTCAACGGTGTCCCCGAACTGTCCGAGGGCGCTGGCACGGCGAACGAGGCCGCTTATTCTCTCGCCAGCGTCATTGACGCGCTGGCCGACAACCAGACCGCCATTCAAGCAGCGGACGAAGAGGTCGCTCGCCTCAGAGGCATAATGGCGGACATTCCTGCGGACACCGAAACCTCGGTGGCCGGACTGCGACTGCTGGGTGAGGCTTTTAGAGCGGAGGACAACGCCGCGCTGGAGAGCATGCTGGAGGAATTCAGAATCCTGGTCGCCAGCGGACTGGAACA
This sequence comes from Dehalococcoidia bacterium, assembly GCA_965207865.1. Lineage (GTDB taxonomy): Bacteria > Chloroflexota > Dehalococcoidia > Lucifugimonadales > UBA3495 > VXOI01. Next base: position 464,703 of record CBDBNP010000008.1, on the reverse strand, counting down.
GCCCATTGCCGACGTGGGCGGCGGCGCGGACGGAGTTTTCACGGCTCGTCGCTTGCAACTGGCACTGGACGACCAGAGAGCAGACCTGATCGCGCTGTTCGCAGAAAACAGCGACGCACTTGAGGCAGCAACCTCCACCCTCCTGGAGCAAACGCAGGTTCACTCGGCGGAGGCCCTGGACCAGTCGATCCAGAGCTTTGACGAGGGCCGTGTGCTGCTGGCGGTCATCAGCATCGTCAGCGTGATCGCAGCCACAGTCGCCGCATGGTTCTGGGTGGGGAACGCCGTCGTCCGGCGCCTCTCGGCGCTCTCCGACCGCATGCGGGGCATGGCTGGCGGTGATCTGGAGACCCCGGTGCCAGAGGTGGGGCGCGACGAGATCGGCCAGCTGGCCGACGCCCTGGAGCATTTCCGCCAGCAGGCACTGGAGGTACAACGCCTCAACCTGGTCGAGCAGCTCTACGGCGAGCTGCGGGAGGCCAACGCTGAGCTGCAGCGAATGCAGGCCCGCTTAGTGGCCCAGGAAAAGCTGGCCGCCCTGGGCGAGCTGGTGTCCGGCGTGGCCCACGAGATCAGCAACCCGCTGAATTTCGTCAAGAATTTCTCCGAGGGCTCCCTGGACCTGTACCAGGAACTGGCGGAGATGCTGGACAACTATCGCGACCGGATGACCGATAACGATGCCACTCTGCTGGACGAACTCACGGGGGAAATCACCGAGAGCCTGAACCGCGTTTCATACAACGGCGGGCGGGCCCTGGCCATCGTCGAGCGAATGCGCGGTCTGAGTGCCGATGGTGGGACACCTGTGCTGGCTGATCTGAACGCCGTACTGCGACAGTCCGCGCAGCAGGGGAGCAACACCTTCGAGTCGGAATTCGAGGATTTCCACGTGGAAATGGCCTTCGAACTCGATGAGTCCGTGGGTGAGCAAATGCTGGCCGAGAGGGACTTTGGAGAAGCCATTGTCAACCTGGTCTCCAACGCCTGCTTTGCCATGCAGTCCAAGCGGTCGGAGTTGGGAGAGGAGTACATACCGCAGATCACCGTATCCAGCCACCTGGCAGATGACGTAGTCTCGGTACGCGTGCGGGACAACGGCCCGGGAATCGCCGATGACATCGTGGGCCGAATTTTCAATCCATTCTTCTCCACCCGAGAGGGTGCCCTGGGCGCCGGCCTGGGACTGCCCATCGCCGCCGACGTTGCGCGCCGCATGGGCGGCGACCTGGTCGTCGACACGGTCTTCGGCGAGTACGCCGAGTTCACCATGCACGTGCCCGTGGTTCAGCCCGAGGAGGAAGCCGACGACGAGGAGGAGGCCCCCGTCGGAATCGCGGGCGTCGTGGAACGAATGACACCCCAGGACTGAAGTGGCGCAACCCTGACCCGTCAAGTGTCCAAGGCATTTTGATCATTCCCTCTCCCTCGAGGGGGAGGGATAGGGTGGGGGTGATCATCGAGTCCATGCCTATGTTGCCTGACCACAAACGCCCTCTCTAATACCTCTGACAAGTGGAGAAGGACTCCCGCCACTCGTGGGCCCCCTAGTGGTGCGAAATCTTTGCATTGATGGGCAGCCTTGGCCGAAGCGGTCAGGGCGCCCACAAGGGGCGCCCCTACGGAACTGCCTCTGACTGGTAGGGGCAACCCTTGTGGTTGCCCTCGTCGCCAATCATTTCAAAGCGGCTGGCCCGCTAGCGTCGGCGGAACATCAGGTAGAGGAACACCAGTCCGGACACTGTAAGCACTACCGCCATGATCAGCACCAGCGTCAGGCGGTCCCGGCCCACGTTGGCCACCGTACCCAGCGCGTCGCGGACACGCGGCAGGGCGTCTCCGATGACCGGCAGGCCCGGCTCCTCCAGGCTGGGCAACTCGCCCGTGGGCGCGGGCGGCAGCACCAGTTGTGCCCGCGTCGGGAGTGGCGTCGGCGTCGGTGTCGGCGTGGGCGTGGGCGTTTCGGTAGCCGTGGGCAACGGTGTGGCTGTTGGCATTGGTGTCGACGTGGCCGTCGGTGTGGGTGTATGTGTCGGCGTGGGCGTTGGGGTGGCCGTCGGTGTGGGTGTGTGTGTCGGCGTGGGGGTTGGCGTATGGGTTGGAGTAGGTGTAGCTGTGGCCGTGGGAGTAGGCGTGGCTGTGGCTACCTCGGCTTGGCCTTCTGCTCCAATCCCGTCCGTTTCGCCGCCGTCGCCTGAGCGGGTCAGGTCAGCCTCGTCGTCCGTGGTTACTTCCTCCTCCTCCGGCTCCGGAGTCGGAGTATCGGTCGGCGTAGGAGTAGGTGTGGCCGTCGCCGTTGGGGTAAGAGTGTGCGTCGGCGTGGGAGTGGGCGTGTCCGTTGGCGGGTCGGGTTCAATTATGACAGGTGGAGGATTGCCCCCTCCGTTGCCGCCGTTGTTGTCATTATTGTTGTTGTTGCCATCGTTGCCGCCATATCCGCCGTTGCCGTTCCCTCCATTGCCAGTGTTGTCACAACTACTACCCCCGTTCCTCACTCTCAGGGTAATTTCGGAGTATCTTCCTGGCTTATAACCTTCAAATAGCGGATTAATCTCTATCTTTATTTGTCGATCAGATACACATTCTCCTAGATTTGATACCCTGTAGTTCATGCTGCGCTCACGTTGCCCAACCCGAAACACGAAAGCGATAAGCTCGTCTACAGAGCGTCCCTTTGCTGTATCGAAGACTCGAATTCCTCCTTGAATGCACGGTTCCCTCTGTTCATTTCCATCAGCGCCTAGGCAGTGAGGAGTTTCGTCTTCTGCTAGAACTTGGCTGTCGATTCCCACCTCGACTTTTATCCTATCGTTCTCGTTAACATAGCTTCCCTGCGACAGCGTAAAACCATCTACGGAGACACTTAGAATTGTCACTATCGCGGTTTCTCTGCCCTGCCCCTCCACGGCGCTGCTTGGCTGGAGCGCGAGGTAGAGGGCTGGCACGGCGATGGCGACGAAAAGCGCTGCGAGGAGAAAGCCTTGGGAAAGGAGGCGCTTGCGCTCGGCGAGGAGCCTAAGCGACATGGCGGGTGACCGGGCATGCCAGCTCGCTGCAGTTGGTCGTGCGGAGGCGCTGGCAGGCGAGGAGAAGGGTCAGCGATGCCGTCATTGGGCCTCTGGGATTAACGTGGTTGTTCGCTAAAAATTATATTCTCCGGTTACCATAACGTGCCAGTAGCGCTTTGTACTGGCCGGCTATTTCCAAAAAACCCAGGCATAGTAGCCGCTTTGTACTCAGAATCAGCAATTCATGAGTTCATAGTTAGCCTTTGCCAATTTGAAATGCTATTCGGATTGCACCGGGAAGTAGTACTGTGAATCACCACCCTGCAACGAGCCAGCGATGGCGACTGAGTGGACAGGCTTCGCCCCGGCAGGGTGCCAAGCAGCGGATCCCGTGCCATAATCCACCCGAACGATTTTCCGGCCATATTGCAGGAGAGTGTGCCAATGCCTGAACAGTCGGTGAAATTCAGCACCTCGGGAGCCGTGGGCATCATCACCCTGAACAGCCCCGAGACCCGCAACGCCCTCACGCCGGAGATGATGGGCGCCCTGGGCGACGCCGTGGAGCAGTGCTCCTCGCTAAACATCCGGGCCGTCCTACTGACCGGCTCGGGAGGCTCCTTCTGCGCTGGCGCCAACGTGCGTCAACTGGTCGCCACCCTGGAGGAGACGGGCGTCGACGGAATCTCGCAGGCCATCCGCGAGCTGGCCGACATGCTGCATAGCCGGGTCGTGCTGCCGCTGCGTCGGCTGCCCAAGCCGGTGGTAGCGGGGATCAACGGGGCCGCGGCGGGGGCCGGTTTCAGCCTGACTCTGGCGGCCGACATGCGCGTGGCCGCCCAGAGCGCGAGGTTCCTGATGGCCTACGCCAACATCGGGGCCCCGGCCGATGGCGGATCGACGTTCCTGCTTCCCCGGCTGCTGGGCACCGGCCGTGCCATGGAGCTGTACCTGGCCAGCCAGCCCATAGGGGCGCCCCGGGCACTGGAGCTGGGGCTGGTCTCGCACGTCTGCCCCGACGAGGAGCTGGACCGCCACGCCCTGGAGACCGCAACCCGCCTGGCCGACGGACCCACGGTCGCCTACGGAAAGGTCAAGGAGCTCTACAACCGCTCCTGGGATTCAACCATCGAGGACCAGCTGGACGCCGAGACCGAGGCCTTTGCCCAGACGTCACGCACCCGTGACTTTCAGGAGGGCATAAGGGCCTTCGCCGACCGCCGCCAACCCTGGTTCCAGGGGATGTAGGTAGCAGGAGAAAAACGGAGCGCTTTAGCCCTCCAAGTATGGAACAGTCTGAACACGAAAAGCGGGCTCTGGCAGCAGAGCGTATAATCAGAAACCCACATGCCTATTACTTGGACAGGGCGCGGCTCAAGCACTCGGAACCAACGTAAGAATGGATACTGCGGACCTTAATTGAACCCTATTGAATTGAAGAGTTGGGGAACGGTAGGGAGTTATATTGGGGAGCGGTACCGGAAGTGGAAAACTGTCTGTTGGTGATAGTGCAGGATGGACAATTGTTCAATGCCTTCCTCAACCGTCAGAAACGTAGAGAATGGGGGCGGCCATCTTGAAGACAGGCGACGAAATAACTGCCGGGATGGAAGACTCCATCCAAAAGATCCTGACTCTCCCTGGGTTAGATATCTATTACGATGTGGATTCTGACACCCTGTCCCTGTGGAATGGCTCTCCGGCGGGCTACGGCGAAATGGTCGCAAAGCACCTTACCGCTGAATCCAACGCCGATGGCGATGTAGTGGGGATTACCCTGGAGCACGCGGCTGAACTGCTGCGACCCTATTTGTTCCCCGAATCCCAGACCCAAACAACCAAGGGCGCCACCAAGCGCTCCCACTGATCAGGCGTCTACTGCAGGTGAGCCGACCGCCGCCAACCCTGGTTCCAGGGGATGTAGGGTTCAGTCTCCGCCCGTTGACGGTTTGAGTTTGCGGCGTTCGTTGGTGAGCAAGAGGGGCAGTATCCGCTCCGACGCTCTTTCCAGGGTGAATCCGACCGGGTCACCCTCCGCGTCCAGGTGAGCAATGCAGTGTTCGATAACGGTCTCGCTGTAGCTCACGGGATTGTCGTTGACAAACGAGAGGATGTCAGACTCTGCGCAATATTCGATTTTCAGATTCTCGCCCTCAAGGTCCGGCTCCGGATATTCATCAGGACACAAGTAGTGAAGGAACAAGTCGGCCGCGTCCAGCAGTTCGAATCCCATGCAATGACCCTTGGTATCGAAGTCGGCCATCAAATCGAAGGCAATCGCGGCAGATTCCTCGTAGTCCCTTTTGGTAGAGAGAGAAAGTATGTCGTACTCTTTGTTGTACGTGTAAGGGGTGGGCATATTTTCTAGTTTCTCCTCTGCCTCCTGCGTTCTTGCCGGTCTGGCAGTGCCGTAATGACAACAAAAGGGGTAACCGTTGGGTCCACCACCACCTTCAGATAGTTTCCGCGATTACTCAGTTCCGGGACCCATCTCCAGTAGATTACGCGGCCTGACTTGCCTTGTGCGGTTCGCTCGGGCTCAAGTATGGTCTCGACTATGAGATTCACTGTAACTTGACCCACTCGCTCTGGGTGGTCCTCCCAAATATGTTCCAGCAAGCGGTACGCTTGAGCGCCAATAGTAATATTCATTCTACCGCAGGTGGGCCACCGTCACCCCGTCGCCGCCGGAGCCCTCGCCGTCCGTGGCGGTCTGCACGAGCGGGTGGTCCGCCAGGAACTCGCGGATGCCGCGCCTGAGCGCCCCGGTGCCCTTGCCGTGGATGATGCGCAGCAGCGTCACTCCGTCCAGCGCCGCGTCGTTCAGCGCCGTCTCCACCCGCGACACGGCCTCATCCACGCGAAGTCCGCGCAGGTCCATCTCCGGGTCAGGGAGCCGGGGCGCCGGAGGCCGGTTCTCGGCGCGGTCCAGGTGGACGCCGTGCTGCGCCGCTGCCGGGTGCCCCTCGGCCAGGCTCTGCAGCTGGTACACAGGGATCCTGGCCCGCATGGTCCCCAGCAGCACCTCCACCCGCTGGGCCTGCGCCGAACCCGGTGCGCCGTCCGGAGGGGTGATCACCTCCACTGGCTGGCTGATGCCCCGCACGTAGACACGGTCGCCGCTCTGCAGCCGCTCGTGCCACGGAGTCCGCTCGACCTCGATGGGCCGCCAGTCGGCGGCGTCCAGTTCCTGCTGCACCTCCCGCAGCTCGTCCCGGTGCTCGCGGAACTCAGCCGGTGGCTCCGGGGACGCTGAGGTACTACTCGTCGCGCCTACCGCACTGGCGGCCATCCGGGCAGCCGCGAGATCCAGGGAACGTTCAGCCCGCTGCAGTCGGTCTACCAGGTGGCTGGTGCGCAGCTGCAACTCGCGGCGGGCCTCCTCGACCAGTTCCATTTTGGTGGCCTCTACCGAACCCAGTTGCTCCTCCAGTTCCTGCCGCATTCCTACGGCGGCCAGCCGGGCCGATTCCGCCTCCTCTTTCAGTTCTTCAACTGTGCGGCGCTCCTGCTGCAGCTCCCGCAGCAGGGTCTCCGTCGCCTGCTCCACCGGCGAGATTCCGGCGCTGGCGTCGTCGATGATATCCTGCGGCATGCCCAGCCTGGCGGCGATGGTGAGGGCGTAGCTGCGTCCGGGCAGCCCCACCGTCAGCTGGTACGTGGGCGCCAGCGTATCCGGGTCCAAGTCGACGCTGGCGTTCTGCATGCCCGGGTGCTCCTGCACGGCGCGGGCCACCCCTCGCTGGTGCGTGGTGCCCACGAGGAACACTCCCATCTGCTGAAAGTGCCGAAGTATGGCGCTGGCCAGTGCCGCGCCCTCCTCGGGGTCGGTGCTGGTGCCCAGCTCGTCCACCAGCACCAGCGACCGGCCCGTGGCCCGGCGCATGATGCCCAGCAAGTTGGTGATGTGCGAGCTGAAGGTCGACAGCGACTCCAGGATGCTTTGCTGGTCCCCTATGTCGGCATAGATACCGTCGAACCCTGGGAACCGGGCCTCATCGGCCGGGACGTGCAGCCCGGCGTGGGCCATCATCGCCAGCAGCCCCACGGTCTTGAGCGCGACGGTCTTGCCTCCGGCGTTTGGGCCGGTGATCAGCAGCACTCCCCGCTGCGAGTCCAGGTTCAGGCTGATGGGCACCACGTCGCCCGCAAGCAGGGGGTGCCGGGCGCGGCTCAGCCGCAAGCTGCGCAGCGGGGCACGCTCCTTGTCAGTGATTCCCTCCCCTTGATCGGGAGGGTTAGGGTGGGGGTAATCCCTCGCATCCTCAATGACCGGAGGTGAGGCCCGCAGGGTTGACGAGTAGCGGGCCTTGGCTATGTCCAGGTCCAGGCGCGCCACAATGTCCAGGGCCAGCAACACGTCCTCTGCGGTCTCGCCTACGCGGATGGAGAGCTGGCGCAGCACCCGCTCAACCTCCCGCTCCTCGGCCATCCTGGCCTCCCGCCATCTGTTGCCCATATCGACGGCTGCCATGGGCTCGACGAACACGCTGGCGCCGCTATCGGAGACGTCGTGGACGATTCCGGGAACGCGGTAGCGCATCTCGGTCTTGATCAGCAGCACCATGCGTCCGTTGCGCTGGGTGATAATCGGCTCCTGCACCACCTCGGCCCGCTGGAAACGGCGCAGGTTGCGCTCCATTATGTCATTGAGGCGACTCTGCGCCTGCCGCGACTCGGCCCGCAACCGCCCCAGCAACGGGCTGGCGTAGTCGAGGACCTCGCCCGCCGGGCTGATGGCAGCCCCGATCTCCCGGTCGAGATGCCCGAGGTCGGGGATGTTGCTGGCCAGGCTGGACAGCAATGGCAGGGTCTCTCGCTCTCTCAACTCGTCGCGGTCGAAGCGGGCGGCCCGGGCGAAGGAGCGGACGGCGTACAGCTCGGCGCCGCGCAACAGGCCGCCGAGGAGGGCGCGCTGCACCAGTTCGGTGATGTCCTGCTCCGGCCCGAACTCCAGCGACCCACCGTCGTCTATGTAGCGCCGTGCCTCAGTGGTCTCCTGCTGGCGCGTCGCCACCTCCAGCAGGTCATCCGACGGCTCCAGCTCCGCCACACGCTGCCGCCCGAGAGCCGTACGCGCGTAGCCCGAAAGCTGCCCCAGCACCTTGTCGAACTCAAGCAACCGCCCGCCAGAATTAAAACCACCCAGAGCCATTCAACATCTCCGCTTTTGTCTGAACTATGATTCTCGTGATTCAGGGATTCCTGTGATGGCATCAGGAGAAAATCAAGGCAATCAAGGCAATCAAGGCAATCACACGAATCACAGTTCAGACATACCCGCTAACTAAAATCCAGCTCCCACACCCTGCTCTCCGTGAGCATGGTCGCGACCTGCGGCAGAGTATCACGTTTCGGATCGCGGATGTTCAGCCTGCGCTTGAGCGTGATGGGCTGCAGGGCCTCCAGCGCCGGACAGTCCTTGAGCAGCCCGTTCAGCGTGAATCGTTCACCGCCCAGTACCACGTGGTCCAGCCCCACCTCGCGCGGTGAGAGCCGGGCCCGCACCTCCTCGCAGACCTTGCCGTAAAGCCGACGGATCTGCCCGTCGCGCACCCGCGTGTATCGCAGCTGCGACGTTCCACCCGCGTGGTGCTTGCCCTTGACGTAGCGTGAGTCAGTCTTGGCCTCCGCCAGTTCGCCGCCGCGGAACACCGCCACCGAGAACCGGCCCAGCCGCACCAGCACCACGCCGACGGTGTAGTCCCCGCCCAGGATCTGCCGCAGCGGCCCGTCGTCCCAGTCCATGGACAGGAAGGTCTCCTTAACGGGAAAGGGGGGCGTCACCAGAAGCCCTCGGTCGCCACAGCGCACTCCCACCAGCCCGCAGCCGTCTCCCAACGCTGCGTCGCCCACCTCAGCGAGTGGGCGGTCCCAGCCGGTCGCAGCCAGTGCGGTCCGGTCGGGCGTCTCTCCGGGAGCCAGATACAGCGACGACGAGTCCCCGAACCTCGAGTCCGCCGCCAGCCGGTCGAGCATGCGCCGCAGCCTCTCGGCGGGCACCCTCGCGCCCGCCAGTTTTTCCCTGTTGCCAGTCTCAGAGGCCATACGATTCGATTGTAGCATCGCCGCCTCTGCCGACGCCGGAAGGAATCTGAACTGTGATTTGCTTGATTAAGGGATTTTCCTGATTTCCTTCCCTTTGGCATACACTGGCAATCACGGTAATCTTATAATCAAACGAATCACAGTTCAGACAGCTATTGGAGACACCCTTGACACCTGAAGAGCGCCAGTGCATCCTGCATCGCCGCGACGCCGCATTGCAACGCCTCGACGAGGGCCACGAGATACTGCTGAAGTCGCTGGAGGGCCTCGAGGCCGAGGAGGCGTTCCTGGGCGCCCGCTGGTCGGTCCGCGACGTATTGCTGCACCTGGATTCGGAGCGCTACGTGGACGCGCTGGAGAAGATTGCACGCGGCGAGATGGAAATGTTGCCGCCCTTCTCGTCCCGCGACGAACACTTCCGCCAGGAACTGGAGCACCAGGAGGCCACACACCGTCGGCTCCGCGCCCTGCTGACCGAACTCGCGCCGGAGCAGCTGGCCCGCCCGGCAACTCAACCCAATCCTGCCAACTCCTTTCCCGGCCTGACCCTGCTGGAACTGTTGGAGCGCTCGTCGGGCCACGAGGCCAGCCACGCCCGCCAGGTCGACCTGACCCGCCAGTTCGTCGCCGCCTTCCGGTCGGAGGAGCGGGCCCTGAACATCGTGGCGCTGGGTGACGGCAACCCTTCGGGTCTCTCCACTGAGGTCAGGGACATGCTGAACATGGCCGACTACGTGGTGGCGGAGCCCGAGGCCCTAGCCGCCGTCGGCCACCTGGTGCGCGGCGTCAAGCTGACCAGTAACGACGGCAACCGTGAGGAGCTGGTGAACCGGGCCGCCCGCGAGTCCCGCGAGGGCCTGTGGGCCATCGTATGCGTTATGGGCGACGCTCCCGACGACGATCCCACCGTGGCGGCCGCCCGCCGGTACTCCGAGACCATCGCAGTCCACCGCCCCATAGCGTAGGTGTTCCCGTGATTTCCTCCACCTTGATGGGGGAGGGTTAGGGGGTGAACTCGTAACGGTGCCCCTCGCAGCCACCCATACATATTCACAATATCCGCACTACTCTCTCACTCCTCGCGCCTGATATCTGTCTCCTCCCGCAATACAATCCATCGATACCCCAAACTGGTTCGATGAGCAAGCGCGGAGAGAGGGACAATCATGGTGCTCGCGGATGTCAATACGCTGGTAGACGTGGACAAAGGCCTGATCAGCCCACGCATCTTCAGCGAGGATGCCATCTACCAGGAAGAGCTGGAGCAGATCTTCGCCCGCTGCTGGCTCTTCCTCTGCCACGAGACCCAGATCCCCAATCCCGGCGACTTTTTCACCACCTATATGGGCGAGGATCCGGTGCTAGTCACCCGCGACCGGCAGGGCAGGGTCAACGCCTTCCTGAACGTCTGCAGGCACCGGGGCAACCGGCTGTGCCGCGCTGACGACGGCAACGCCTCCGCGTTCATCTGCGCCTACCACGGCTGGGCTTTCGGCGCCGACGGCAAGCTGGCCGCCGTGCCCAACCTGCAGGATGCCTACTACAACGAGCTGGACCAGTCCCAGTGGGGCCTCATACCGGTGGCCCAGCTGGACAGCTACAAGGGCCTGATATTCGCGACCTTTGACGCTAATGCGCCGCCGCTGGCGGAATATCTTGGTCCGATGACCTGGTACCTGGACGCATTCTTCGACCGGCGAGAGGGCGGAGCAGAGGTCATCGGCGGCATCCACAAGTGGGTCGTGCCGTGTAACTGGAAATTCCCGGCCGAGAATTTCATCGGCGATACCTACCACTTTCTCTGGTCGCACATATCCTCCATCGTCGCCGGCTTCACGCCGAAACCAACGACCCAGTCGGACAATTCCGGCACGGCGGTATCCACAGGCAACGGGCACGGCATTTTCACCGTCGCCAGCGGTTCGACACGCCAGCCGACCGAGGTGCTGGACGATTACGAGGCACGGGTCCGCGGCGAGGTCGAGTCCCGCCTCGGTCCGCGCGCCCAGGCGCTGAACCCCATAGTCGGCACCATTTTCCCCAACTTCTCGATCCTCAAGGGCGGCACCCGCTGCTTTCGGATATGGCACCCCAAGGGACCAGGCCACATCGAAATCTGGTCCTGGGCTTTCACAGACCGCGCCGCTCCCCCGGAGGTCAAGGAGGCCATCCGGCTGGTCGCCCTCCGCAACTTCAGTCCTGCCGGGGCCCTGGAGCAGGACGACATGGACAACTGGGAGAACTGCACCCGGACCAGCCGGGGCGTGGTGGCCCGCCGCCAGATGCTCAACTACCAGATGGGCCTCGGTCACGAGGGCTACAATGTCTTGAAAGAGGGCCTGACCAGCGACTCCTGTTTCAGCGACAGCAACCAGCGCCAGTTCTACAAGCGCTGGAGCGAACTGATGTCCGGTCGCACCTGAGCCGAGTTGTAGGGGCAGCCCTTGTGGCTGCCCTTACACCCCCAATCCTGTCCATCCTGTTCATCCACGTCAATTCCGTATCCGAACGACCGACGATTCCCCGCCGTCGGCGTCTAAACCCAAACGCCCGCCTTATCCTGACGCCTCGCCTGTAATACAATCCCACCTGAATTGATGACTCACGGCGCAGTTGGGAGGGAGGCTTACACATGGTCCTGACAAATGTTTCCTCGCTGGTGGATGCCGACCGGGGACTGATCAGCCCCCGCATTTTCAGCGAGGATTCCATATACCAGGAGGAACTGGAGCAGATCTTCGCGCGCTGCTGGCTCTTCCTCTGCCACGAGACCCAGATCCCCAATCCCGGGGACTTTTTCACCACCTACATGGGCGAGGACCCGGTCCTCGTCACCCGCGACCGGCAGGGCAAGGTCAACGCGTTCCTGAACATCTGCCGGCACCGGGGCAACCGCCTCTGTCGCGCCGACGACGGCAACGCGGGCACGTTCATCTGTGCCTACCACGGCTGGGCCTTCGGCGCCGACGGCAAGCTGGCCGCAGTGCCCAACCTGCAGGATGCCTACTACAACGAGCTCGACCAGTCAAAGTGGGGCCTCATCCCAGTGGCCCAGCTGGACAGCTATAAGGGCCTGATCTTTGCCACCTTCGACAAAGACGCTCCGCCGCTGCTAGACTACCTTGGTCCAATGACCTGGTACCTGGACTCTTTCTTCGACCGGCGCGAGGGCGGCGTCGAGGTCATCGGCGGTGTCCACAAGTGGGTTGCGCCCTGCAACTGGAAATTCCCCGCCGACAATTTCATCGGCGACACCTACCACACTCCCTGGTCGCATCTGTCGCCAATCCTGCAGGGATTCAGCGTGGGCCCGACGATCCAGGCAGTCGATGGCGGCGGCGCCATTTCCACCGGCCACGGCCACGGCATCTGGTGCGCCGTCAGTGGCAGCACCAGCGAGCCTATGGAAGCTCTCAAGAACTACGAAATCGAGATTCGGGCCGAAGTGGAGAAGCGCCTCGGGCCTCGCTCGGAAGCGCTGAACCCATTGGTCGGCACCATCTTCCCCAACCTCTCCATCCTCAAGGCGAGTGCCCGCACCTTCCGGGTCTGGCATCCCAAGGGCCCGGACCACATCGAAATCTGGTCCTGGGTGTACACCGACCGCGCCGCTCCGCCGGAGGTCAAGGACGCCATCCGCCTCATCGCCGTCCGCGGCTTCAGTCCCTCGGGCGTCCTGGAGCAGGACGACATGGACAACTGGCAGAACTGCACCCTCACCAGCCGGGGAGTGGTGGCCCGGCGCCAGATGCTCAACTACCAGATGGGCCTCGGCCACGACCACTACAACGAGGAGAACGAGGGGCTGAGCAGCGAATTCCGGTTCAGCGACAACAACCAGCGCCAGTTCTACAAGCGCTGGAGTGAAATGATGGCAGCGCAAAGCTGGGCTGACCTATAGGGCAGTGCCAACGGCCACCCGTAGGGGCAGCCCTTGTGGCTGCCCTGGCACGACTGAACACTGGCCTATCACCCCCACCCTAACCCTCCCCCTGAGGGGGAGGGAACAATTAAAGGGCACCAAGTTCCCCTTCGCTCGCGTTACCTTGATGTCCAGCCTGTAATACAATCCATCAGAACCCATGATTGATTCCGGATGACGACCCGAGGGGAGGAACGATTATGGTCCTGGCAGACGTCAACATGCTGGTCGACCTGGACAAGGGCCTGATCAGCCCCCGCATATTCAGCGAGGAATCCATCTATCAGGAGGAGCTGGAGCAGATCTTCGCCCGCTGCTGGCTCTTCCTCTGCCACGAGTCGCAGATCCCCAATCCCGGCGACTTTTTCACCACCTACATGGGCGAGGACCCGGTCCTGGTCACCCGCGACCGGCAGGGCAAGGTCAACGCCTTCCTGAACATCTGCAGGCACCGGGGCAACCGCCTCTGCCGCGCCGACGACGGCAACGCCGGCACGTTCATCTGCGCCTACCACGGCTGGGCTTTCGGGGCCGACGGCAGGCTGGCCGCGGTGCCCAACCTGCAGGATGCTTACTACAACGAGCTGGACCAGTCCAAGTGGGGACTCATCCCCGTGGCACAACTGGATAGCTACAAGGGACTAATTTTCGCAACATTCGACAAAGACGCACCGCCGCTGCTGGATTACCTGGGCCCGATGGCCTGGTACCTGGACACGCTCTTCGACCGTCGCGAGGGCGGGTCCGAGGTGCTCAGCGGAGTCCACAAGTGGGTCGTCCCCTGCAACTGGAAGTTTCCCGCCGAGAATTTCATCGGCGATGCCTACCACGTCCAGTGGTCCCACCTGGCCACCCTCCGCTCAGGGTTCGGCATCACCCGCGGAACCTCCCCCGGAGGCGGGAACGTCTCCCCCGGCAACGGCCACGGCTTTATCGCCTACGGCGGCCACGACACCGCCGAACCCGTGCAGCTGCTCGTGGACTACGAAGAGGATACCCGCGAGGAGTTCGAGGCGCGCCTTGGCCCTCGCGCCCGTGATCTGAACCCCATCGTGGGGACCGTGTTTCCCAACTTTTCGGTGATCAAGACCAACTCCCACTCCCTACGCGTCTGGCACCCCAAGGGCCCCAATAGCATAGAGATCTGGGCCTGGGCCTTTACCGACAAGGCAGCGCCGCCCGAGGTTAAGGAGACCATCCGCAAGATTGCCGCCTACGGCTTCAGCCCGTCGGGCACCTTCGAGCAGGACGACATGGACAACTGGCAGAACTGCACCCTCACCAGCCGGGGCGTGGTGGCCCGCCGCCAGATGCTCAACTACCAGATGGGTCTCGGCCACGAGAATTACAATGAGGACTACGAGGCCCTTACCAGCCAGTACCGGTTCAGCGACAGCAACCAGCGCCAGTTCTACAAGCGCTGGAGCGAGCTGATGGCCGCCCGCAGCTGGGCCGACCTGTAGGGAGTGCCAACGGCCACCCGTAGGGGCAGCCCTTGTGGCTGCCCTGGCACGACTGAACTCTGGCCTATCACCCCCTCCCTAACCCTCCCCCTGAGGGGGAGGGAAATATTGAAGGGCACCAAGCTCCCCTTTGTCAGCCTTATCTTCCAGCCTGTCATGTAATACAATCCATCAAATCTACTGATTAATTCCCGGTGCAGACCCGGAGGGAGGAGCAAAGCATGGTCCTGGCAGAAGTCAACAACCTGGTCGACCTGGACAGGGGCCTGATCAGCCCCCGCATCTTCAGCGAGGAATCCATCTACCAGGAGGAGCTGGAGCAGATCTTCGCCCGCTGCTGGCTCTTCCTCTGCCACGAAACGCAGATCCCCAATCCCGGGGATTTCCTGACCACCTACATGGGCGAAGATCCGGTGCTGGTCACCCGAGACCGACAGGGTAAGGTCAACGCGTTCCTGAACATCTGCCGCCACCGGGGCAACCGGCTGTGCCGCGCGGACGACGGCAACGCCGGCACCTTCATCTGTGCCTACCACGGGTGGGCCTTCGGAGTCGACGGCAAGCTGGCCGCCGTTCCCAACCTGCAAGACGCCTACTACAACGAGCTGGACCAGTCCAAGTGGGGTCTCATTCCCGTGGCCCAATTGGACACCTACAAGGGTCTGGTTTTCGCGACGTTTGATACGGATGCACCGCCGCTGCTGGACTATCTCGGCCCGATGGCCTGGTACCTGGACACCATGTTCGACCGCCGGGAGGGTGGCGTCGAGGTCATCGGAGGCGTCCACAAGTGGGTAGTCCCCTGTAACTGGAAGATGCCCGCCGAGAATTTCATCGGCGACGCCTATCACGTCCAGTGGTCGCACCTGTCGCCCATACGCACCGGGTTCGCGGTGGGCGTCACCGCGTCGTCCCATCCTGGGGGCGGGCCGGTGTCGCCGGGCAACGGCCACGGCATGATCACAGTCGCCGCCGACCAGACGGGCGAGCCGCTGCAGGTCTTGAAGGACTACGAGGACGACACCCGCGCCGAAATGGAGGCGCGACTGGGACCCAGGGCCAGGGAGCTGAATCCGGTGGTGGGCACCGTGTTCCCCAATTTCTCCCTGCTGAAAGGGAGCTCACACGCATTCCGGGTATGGCACCCCAAGGGTCCGAACAGCATCGAGATCTGGTCCTGGGCATTCGCCGACAAAGCGGCGCCTCCGGAAGTCAAGGAGGCCATACGCAAGACCGCTGTATGGGGATTCAGCCCGTCCGGCACCTTCGAGCAGGACGATATGGACAACTGGCAGGAATGCACCCAGACCAGCCGAGGAGTGGTGGCCCGCCGCCAGCTGCTCAATTACCAGATGGGCCTGGGCCACGAGACCTACAACGAGGACTACGAGGCCACGACCAGCCAGTACCGCTACAGCGACAGCAACCAGCGCCAGTTCTACAAGCGCTGGAGCGACCTGATGGCCGCCCGCAACTGGGCAGAGGTGTAGGCCTTGACACCGGATAGCGAAATCTTGCGCCGGATCACAGTTCGCTCGGATGTATTCGGCGGCAAGCCAATCATACGAGACATGCGAATCGCTGTGGAGCACGTCTTGGCGATGTTGGCCGCTGGCGAGACTGCCGAAACCATTCTCCTGGAGTATGAATTTCTGGAACCTGAAGACATTCAGGCCTGTATTGCCTACGCTCATCGTTTGGTCGCAGGCGAAACGGTCCATGATCGTATGACAGTTCGGTAATGGACGGTGAGATTTCTGCTCGACGTGTGCGCCGACTCCCGGGTTTTGCGGGGTACGCTCAGTGCACAAGGACACGATGTGTTGCCGATCTTTGAATTGAATCCCAAGGCATCAGACGAAGAAATCCTGGCACTGGCAGCTGAACAACAGCGAACGATCATTACTGAGGACAAAGACTTCGGGGAGCTTATTTTCCTACGCCACCTGCCACATCACTGCGTGATTCGTTTAGTTGGCATGACAGTGGCGGACAAAGTGAAAGCAGTGTTGGACCTGATCGACAACAACGCTGATGCAATGGACAAAGGATGCCTCATCACTGTAACGCCGACCAGGGTTCGGATACGTCCGTAGCATAAGCTGTGTCATTCAACAATTGGGAGACCTATAGAGAATAGCCCTTCATCCACCAAGACGTGTCCAAGGGCCTACGCTTAAATCACCCTCACCTGGCAAGGAGGTTCCCATGGCATTGGCACCAATGGCCAGTCTGGTCGACACCGAGAACGGCGTAATCAACCCCAGCATCTTCAGCGACGAGGAAATCTACCAGCAGGAGCTGGAGCAGATCTTTGCCCGCTGCTGGCTCTTCCTCTGCCACGAGTCGCAGATCCCCAACCCCGGCGATTTCCTGACCACCTACATGGGCGAGGACCCGGTGCTCGTAGTCCGGGACCGTTCCGGCAAGATCGGCGCCTTCCTGAACATCTGCCGCCACCGGGGCAACCGCCTCTGCCGCGCCGATAACGGCAACGCCGCCGCATTCATCTGCGCCTACCACGGCTGGGCATTCGGCAACGACGGGGCACTCCAGGCCGTGCCTAACCTCCAGGACGCCTACTACGGCGAGCTGGACCAGTCCAAGTGGGGCCTCATCCCGGTGGCCCAGCTCGACAGCTACAAGGGCCTGGTCTTCGCCACCTTTGACCGCGATGCTACCTCGCTGCTGGAATACCTCGGCGACACCACCTGGTACCTCGACGTGTTCTTCGACCGTCGCGAGGGCGGCGTCGAGGTCATTGGCGGCATCCACAAGTGGACCATTCCGGCCAACTGGAAGATGCCCGCCGAGAATTTCTGCGGCGACGGCTACCACACTGGCTGGAGTCACCTGTCCGCCGTCACCACCGGGTTCGGCGGCGATTTCCGCTCCCGACCCTCCCGCGAGGGCGCCGTCGTCTCTCCCGGCAACGGACACTGCATCGTCGGCTTGGGTCCCGAGGACCCCTCGGATCCTGCGGTGCCGGAAATCCTGGCCTACGAGGACGAAATCCGCGACGAGGTCAACAGGCGCCTCGGCGAACGCATACACTTGATCCGTCCCCACGCCGGCACCATCTTCCCCAACCTGTCTCTGCTCCGCAGCGTGGCCCGTACGTTCCGCGTCTGGCAGCCCAAGGGACCAGGCAAGACCGAGATTCAGGCCGCCGTGTACGTCGACAAGGCTGCGCCGGAGTCGGTCAAAGAGGCCTTCCGCATCACCGCCATCCGCGCCTTCGGGCCATCCGGCGCCTTCGAACAGGACGACATGGACAACTGGGAAGGCTGCAGCATATCGGGGCGGGGCGTCGTATCCCGGCGCCACCAGCTGAACATCTCCATGGGCCTCGGCCACGCCAGCTACGACGAGGACCTGCTCGGTGTGGCCAGCGACTACCGTCTCAGCGAGAACAACCATCGAGCCTTCTACGGCCGCTGGAGCCAACTGATGGACTCCCACCGCTGGCCATCCTGACCGCTCTAAACTCCTCAAACTCCCTCTCCCGGTGGGAGAGGGTTGGGGTGAGGGCGTAACCCAAGCTTAATCACCCTTCCCTTTCAAAGAGCTCGGAGACTCCCAGGAGAGGGCGGGGGTGAAACTCCAATAGCCAAAGCCCATCAAACACCCGGAGGCCCTAATGGTCGCGACGAGAATGGCCACCCTGGTAGATTCCGAGAACGGCGTGATCAATCCCAGCATATTCAGCGACGAGGAAATCTACCAGCAGGAGCTGGAGCAGATTTTCGCGCGATGCTGGCTTTTCCTCTGCCATGAGTCACAGCTCCCCAACCCGGGAGATTTCCTGACCACCTACATGGGCGAGGACCCGGTTCTCGTCGTTCGCGATCGCTCAGGCAAGATCGGCGCGTTCCTGAACATCTGCCGCCACCGGGGCAACCGGCTCTGTCGCGCGGACAACGGCAACGCCGCCGCATTCATCTGCGCCTACCACGGGTGGGCCTTTGGCAACGATGGTGCGCTGCAGGCCGTTCCGAACCTCCAGGACGCCTACTACGGCGAGCTGGACCAGTCGCAGTGGGGACTCACTCCCGTGGCCCAACTCGACAGCTACAAGGGCCTGATCTACGCCACCTTTGACTGCGACGCCCCGCCTCTGCTGGACTACCTGGGCAACGCCACCTGGTACCTCGACGTTTACTTTGACCGCCGCGAGGGTGGCGTGGAGTTCATCGGCGGTGTGCAAAAATGGACCATCCCGGTCAATTGGAAGGTGCCGGCGGAGAACTTCGGCGGCGACGGTTATCACACCAGCTGGAGCCACCTGTCGGCGGTGACCAATGGGTTCGGCGGCAACTACCGCACCCGGGTCACTGGCGGTTCCATCGTCTCGCCGGGAAATGGCCACGGCATCATCGGCCTGGACCCGTCAGTGCCCTCCGATCCTCCGGTGCCCGAAATCCTGGCCTACGAGGAGCAGATCAGGGGCGAGGTGGTCAAGAGACTGGGAGACCGCATCAACCAGATAACCCCCAGCGCCGCCACCATCTTCCCCAACATGTCCATGCTGCGCAGCATCGCCCGCATACACCGCACCTGGCAGCCCAAGGGCCCCGACAAGACCGAGGTCCGCTCGGCGGTGTTCGTTGACGCCGCCGCTCCGCCCGATGTCAAAGAGGCCTTTCGCCTTGCTGCCATCCGCTCCTTCGGCCCCTCGGGGTCCTTCGAGCAGGACGACATTGATAACTGGGAGGGATGCAGCATGGCGGGTCGTGGCGTGGTCGCCCGGCGCCACGAGCTGAACATGAGCATGGGCCTCGGCCACTCGCCATACGACAACGAACTGCTCGGGTGGGCCAGTGAGCACCGCTACAGCGAGAGCAACCACCGCGCCTTCTACGGCCGCTGGGCTGAGTTGATGGACTCCCGCGGCTGGCCAGCCTGAGGGGAGTGGGAGAGGCCAAGCGCCAGGGAGTAGACTCCCTCACCCCGACCTTCTCCCGGAAGGAGAAGGGACTTGCTATAGCACCTTAATGCCGGAGTAACCGAATATGCGAGACGACACCATTCGCGAGGTGGAACAGTTCCTTTACCGGGAGGCCCGGCTGCTGGACAGCCGCCGGTTCGACGACTGGCTTGACACCCTCGCCGAGGACATCAAGTACTGGATGCCGCTGCGGTCGAACCGGTATCCGGCAAACAGCAAGGCCATATCCATCCTGGACGGCTCCCGGTACGAGGAGGGAGAGCTGTCGCGCGAGGACGAGCTGGCCATCATGGACGAGGACAAGGACTCGCTGACGCGTCGCATCCGCCGCCTGGATTCCGGCATGGCGTGGGCCGAGGACCCGCCGTCGCGCACCCGCCACTTCGTCTCCAACATCGAGGTCGAGGCGGGACAGCGGGACGGGGAGCTGCGGGTCTACTCCAACTTCATCATGTACCGCACACGGGGCGAGACCGAGGAGGACTTCTACGTCGGCAGCCGCGAGGACGTACTGCGCCGGGAGAACGGGCAGCTGCGCGTAGCTTACCGCAAGATAGTCCTCGACCAGACCGTGCTGCTGGCCAAGAACGTCAGCAATTTTTTCTGAGGGTCCGTGGTTTTATATCATTCCCTCTCCCTTCGGGAGAGGGTTAGGGTGAAGGCGCTTCCCATTCTGCACAATGCCAGAGAGTCGCAGAGGTTTACCCCCACCCTAGCCCTCCCCCTGAGGGGGAGGGGACTTGCGGGGGCTGACTAGTCGAGGAGGAGAGAAAACCAGCAGGGACATTCGGGCAGAGCGGGAATGACGTTTGAGGCGGCTTTTGCTACACTAGCCGCAGATTGAACCCTACGTGATCCGAGCCACACTTGCAGGAGAAAGCCGCGATGATATACGAAGTCCGCACCTACACCCTCAAGCCCGGTAGCGTGCCCACCTTCGAGGAGAACTTCGCCAAGGCACTGCCGCATCGGCTGCAGTACTCGCCCTTGGCCGCATTCTGGCACACCGAGATCGGCCCGCTGAACCAGGTCATCCACGTCTGGCCCTACGAGAGCCTGGACGAGCGCACGCGCATCCGTGCCGAGGCGGCGCAGGATCCCAACTGGCCACCCGCCAACGACCCGGATATGTACGTCAATATGGAGTCGGAAATTTTCATCCCGGCGCCGTTCATGCGCCCACTGGGGAATGACCAGGAGTTGGGCAACGTCTACGAGATGCGCTCCTACACCTACAAGACCGGCTCCATGGGCGAGGTCCTCAAGCGCTGGGAGGCCGCCGTGCCCCACCGCGAGGAATATTCGCCGCTGGCCGCCGCCTGGCACACCGAACTGGGCGGACTGAACAAGTGGGTGCATATCTGGCCCTACAAGGACATGGATGAGCGCAACCGCATCCGCGAGGAGGCCATCAAGTCCCCGCACTGGCCGCCGCCCACCCGCGAGTTCCTGCTGGCCCAGGAAACCAAGATCATGGTTCCTGCCGCCTTCTCGCCTGCCCACTAGGCCGTATTCAGACCAGTAGTCAACGCAGAGAGCGCGGAGCTTACGCGGAGGACGCAGAGTTTGGTGAATCAACCTCTGTACACCCTGCGTACCCTTCGCGCCCTCCGCGTTTAACCCTCTTTTTCAGCTATCGGATATGACTGACCTTGCCCAACAGTTGGAGGACCTCGTTACCGCCAACCGTATCCTCGCACGCGAGGACGTGGTCGACGCCTACGGGCACGTCAGCATCCGCCACCCCGACGATCCGGGGCGGTACTGGCTCTCCAGGTCCCGGGCCCCTGAGCTGGTGGAGACCGCGGACCTGATGGAGTTCACGCTGGACAACCAGCCGGTGGACCAGCAGGACCGCGAAATGTATTCCGAGCGGCCCATTCACGGCGGCGTCTACGAGTCGCGCCCCGACGTGATGGCCGTGGTACACAACCACTCGCAGCCCGTGGTGCCTTTCAGCGTTACGGGGGTGCCCCTGCGTCCAATCTTCCACCTCGCCGCTCTGATCGGCGGCGACATCCCCGTGTGGGACATCCGCGACAATTTCGGGGACACCAACCTGCTGGTCACCACCAACGACCAGGGCCGCGACCTCGCCGCCACCCTTGGCCCGCGCCGCGTGGCCCTGATGCGCGGCCACGGCTGCGTGGTGGCCGGCGGTTCACTGAAAGAAGCGGTGATGGCGTCCATCTACCTACAGGTCAACGCGCGCCTGCTCCTGGAATCGCTGAAACTCGGCGAGGTGCAGTACCTTTCTCCCGGCGAGATCGCCATAATGGGCCAGGGCCAGCTGGGTGTCCGCACCATGGGCCGCGCCTGGGAATACTGGGCAACGCGCGCCGGCCGAGCGCCGTAACATGCTCACCCTCTGGAGGCAGCGTCTTCCATTCTCCCTCTCCCTTGAGGGAGAGGGTTCGGGTGAGGGTGAAACTGCAGCATCGTAGACCGACGTGAGAAACCGGAAAATCAAGGCAATCACGTAATCAAATAAATCACAGTCCAAACAATATGCTCCACGATGAACCGGAAATCCTCGAGGAAATCAGGGCCGCCAACCAGCGGTTCTACGACGCTTTCAACGAGCTCAGCATCGAGCGGATGGACGAGGTGTGGGAGAGCTCCGACCGGGCCATGTGCGTTCACCCCGGCTGGACCCCCATCGTCGGCTGGGAGCACATACGCGAGAGCTGGGTGCGCATCTTCGACAACGCCAACCTGATGCAGTTTTCGGTCCGCTACCTGAACGTGGTGGTGCAGGGCGAGTTCGGCTGCGTCACCTGCGTCGAAGGCGTCACCAGCGTGGTGCAGGGCCGGGCCGCCAACTTCTCCACCTACGCCACCAACTTTTTCGCCCGCCACGACGACGGCTGGAAAATGATCGGCCACCACGCCTCCCCAGGCGGCTAGCACTTACAGCCTCTAACGCAGACACTGACCGCTCGTTTCCGCCCTGTACGCCACTCCCACAACAGTCTCCCAGGATGTAAGGCAAATTCCCTCTCCCTCCGGGAGAGGGTTAGGGTGAGGGTGTCACCCCGGCTGTTCGGAATCGAAAGGGTAATGTCCAAGCTTCCTCGCCTTCCATTGGCGCCCTCCTCCCCCTGGGTCAAGCAATCAGCCAAGTCTCGATATCAAATTAATCAAAGTTCAGACACCAACTACGAATTTCGTATTTCCTCTCTCGATAATGCCACGCTCATCTGTTTCTCTTGATACAATATATTCACAATTAACATGTATCGCATCAGCAAGGGAGATTAATCATGGCTGCCGATCCCGTCAGCCTCACCAGGACCGAGAAAAACCTCTGGAACGCCATCGTTTCCGAGGCACTGGCCAACCTCAAGTACAACGCCTATGCCCAACGGGCCATGCAGGAGGGGCACCCCGAGGTCGCCCAGATCTTCCAGGAGGTGGCGGGGGCCGAGACCGTCCACGGCATCAACCACCTGCGGGTATCCGGAGACATGGCCTCTACCGCCGAGAACCTGCGCGCCATAATCGAGGGTGAGGCCCAGGAGGCCGCCACCATCTACCCCATGATGATCCGGGAGGCGCTGGAGGAGGGCAACCAGGAGGCCGCAGACTCGTTCACCTTGGCCATGGAGCGTGAACGCCGCCACCTCGAGGCGTTCCTGGAAGCCCTGGCCGGCCTGGAGGCCAAGCTGGCCGCCCGGAACGGTATGGCGTCTGTCGCACCGGCACCAGTCCCTGAGATTCCAGTCATGCCCGCCAGCGTTGGCGCAGTTTCATTCGCTCAAGTCCCCGACGGCTCGTCGGAGGCCACCGCCGCCGCAGGCCGTGCTTTCGACCGCGACACCTACAATACCGCCGCCGCCGAGGTGGACAGCGAGATTTGGCGCGTTGCCCGCCTCGGCCGGTTGCGCGAGGTGGTCTTCGGCGCCCAGGACGGGCTGCTCAGCACCGTCGCCCTGGTCACCAGCGTCGCCGTCGCCTTCGAGAGCCAGACCGCTGTCGTGGTCGCGGGTCTGGCGGCTGCCCTTCCGGGCATGCTATCCATGGGCACCGGCGCCCTGCTCGGCTCTCGCGCCGAACGAGATGTGCAGCGCGCCGAGATCGAGCGCGAGGCCCGCGAGCTGGACGCCAACCCAGCGGAGGAGCTGGCCGAGCTTGTGGTGCTGTTCCAGCGAGAGGGCATGACCTACCACGAGGCCCGGCAGATGGCCGACGATATCTCCCAGGACCGCGACCTGTGGCTGAAGACGCTGGTGGAGAAGGAGCTGGGCATCAGCACCGAAGAGACCACCAGCCCGGTCAAGGACGCCCTTGTGATGGGGCTGGCATTCATCACCGGCGCCGCGATTCCGCTGGTGCCGCACTTTTTCCTGACCGGCGGCACTGCCATCGGCGTCTCAGTGGGCGCGACGCTGGCCGGGCTGTTCGCGCTGGGGCTGATCAAGGGCCGGATGGTGGAGCGCTCGCCGCTGATGCAGGGCCTCGAGATCCTGGGCATCGGCAGCCTGTCTGCCGGCGTCGGCTACGCCCTCGGCGAGCTGATCCCCCGGCTGTTCGGGTAGGGCCCGCCTTGCGGCTTATATCGTGTGCTTCGGATAGCGGTGGTCGGAGTGGAAACCCGAATCAGAGCAGCCAATCCGGCAGATGCCGGTTCGATTGCCAGAGTCCACGTCGAATCGTGGCGGACCACGTATGACGGCATAGTCGACGCCGAATTCCTTGCCGGCCTTTCCTATTCCGACAGGGAGTCGTCGTGGACCCGGATTCTCACCAGTGACCAACCGGACACACGCACCTCAGTTGCGGAGATCTCGGCTGGCGACGTCGTCGGCTTCGCTCACGCAGGCCCGGAGCGCGAGGGCAACGAGACCTACCGCGGCGAACTCTACGCCATCTACCTACTCCGGGAACACCAGGGTACTGGGCTGGGTCGCCGGCTCGTGTCAGCCGTGGCCCAGGGCCTGCTGGACTGCGGGTTGACCTCGATGCTCCTATGGGTGCTGGAGGACAACCACTCGGCACGCCATTTTTACGGATTACTGGGCGGCCAACCAGTCAGCCGCAAGACCATCACCATCGGGGGCAAGGACCTTGTCGAGGTCTCCTACGCCTGGCGGGACCTAAGCGACCTGGTCTAATCAGACTTTCAGGCGACAATTGATCGTATGCTTGAGCTCTCTCGTTTTCCGTCGCGATCGTCCCAGCCAACATCCATAGGCAGATCCAACTTGCACGTTCATACAGGCACCCTTCGCTCAACGGCCAGTGTATGACCCTCGCTTCAGCTACCGGGCCGCAGAAGCATCAGCAGTTCGTCGATGGCTCTCCTTGCGTTTCTGGCGTGAGTGTTCAATTGCTGTACCGTCAGGTTGCCGTGATAAAAGTGGATGTGTAGGCTTTCGGCCGCTCCGAAATCGGAAAGCCATCTTTCCGCACTTTGTGCTCTAGCCAGCCATAAAGCCACTTGCCGAAACTCCTCATGACTACTGTGCGGCATCCCCTCCTTTATAGCCAAGGCAATGAGGCAATGAGCGAATGCTCCCCACAACAATTCGGCGGCAACCAGTTGGTTGCCGCCGCTGCGTAGTTCCTCGTCAGCCAGGGTTGTAAGGTCTTGGACTATGCTGACATGTTCCTGCTGGTTCAGAGGGTTACCATCCCTTCCCCAGCAAGACGGCGCGCCAGGTCGATGGCGTTCCTAGCGAATAGTGTGGCATCATACCGCACATTTTCGAGGCACTCTCCGTATAGACCGCACCTTAGCGCTTCGGGTCTACCCAGGCTTGCTGCAAGGGCGCCACAGAGGTCCATCCCCTCGACTGATGCCCCATCCAGCAGGGTGTAAAGGCTTTCGTCTTCCCGAGGAAATTCCCCCCCGGTAGCGAGGGCCGCCGCAGTCCGGTATAGGGCGTCGTCTGAGTCGTGGGGCCAGCCCCGGCCCGCCGCGACGTAGCGCAGCCCTGTCCTCACTGCGTCGGCGAGAGTCTTACTCCCCTGCAGGTAGTCCTGCCTGTCGAAGCTTTCCTGCGCCCTGCAGAAATGATCCTCGATCGTTTCCAGGACTTCCCTCTCCCAGAGTGCACAGGACCGAAAGAGGTCCGTGGGATACAGGGAGTCCTCTCCTGACTCGTCGATGACGCGGAACAGGTTGCGTTTGGCTGCAGCGTCATCCGGTAAAGTGTCGTAGACCGAGTTAACCACCAAGGTATCAGAGAACCCGTCGTTCTTGATGCAGACCACGCGTTCTGTGCTCATCTTCCAAATCCCCTGGGTCGGAGTGCGCGCAATGCCGGGGCAAGCCCTGCCCGCTTAAACCATCACTAAATCGCACTATACCACAGAGAAATAAACACCCAGCGCTACTCCAGCCGGCCCACCCTCTACCGCTGCTCCGCGCGCTCCAGGTGGGTGCGGGCCGCGGCCAGGAAATCCGGGGGGTTGTCGCCCTGCACCAGGTGGCCGGCGTTGGCGATGGTGATCGCCGTGCAGTCCGCGATCTCCTGTCCCATGCGCTGCAGCGTCTCGTCGGCGAAGACATCGCTGCGGTCGCCGCGGGTCACCAGCGTCGGGCAGTCGATCCGCCGCCAGCACTCCCAGAGCTGCTCCGGCGACCACGGACCGTCCTGCCTTCCACGCTCGCGAATGACCCGGTCGTACTTCCATGTCCACTTGCCGTCGGAGCCTTCCCGGATGCTGTACTTCAACGCGCCCAGGACCTGTTCGCGGGTGCGTCCGGTGTATTCCTGGATCCGGTCAGCGAACTCGTCCAGCGTGTCGAGGTTATCCGGCAGTTTCTGGAACCGCTGTATGCGCTGGCGCCCCCGTGAGGCCGTCTCCGGACCCGTGTCAACGACGGTCAGCGACTTGAGCGCACCCGGATGCCGCGACGCCCAGACGAAACTGTTGCGGCCGCCCATGGAATGTCCCATCAGGTGGAACTTTTCCGAGTCCAGGCCCAGCGCCGGAACAATGGCGTCCAGGTCGCCAATCATCGCGTCCAGCGTGTAGTCTTCGTCTGGCGCCCAGTCCGAGTCGCCGTGTCCCCGCTGGTCCAGGGACATGACATGGTAGTCGGGAGAAAGTGGCAGGCTGATGAAATCCCAGCTGTGCGCCTGCTGCGATACTCCGTGCAGCATCAGCACGGTTGGGTTGGCGGGATTACCCCACTCGAGGTAGTGAAAGCGGAGACCGTTGGCGTCCACGAACCTGTCCATAGGCTCGTTCTCGTCTACGAAAGGCACGCCCATGCGCCGCGCCGCCTCGTGCAGCGAGAGCCCGAGAGAATGTGACGCCATTTCCGTCCTCCACCTATATTTTGGCCGGTCTTTGAGCCCCTGTTTGGGCCAGGCTGAAATCAGCCCTTATGATAAACGGGCTGTCAATTTATCATCGATTACTGGCAGGGAAAAAGGGGGCTCAAGGCCACGCCGCCGACCCTCAGCGGCTGCCGGATTCCGCACTCGCTGGCATCCCGCAGCATTCCCTTTGGGCGGGCCGAGTGGTATCATTCGTGCTTGTGTTAACCCCAGCGGAGAAGGCCTTTAGTGCGGAACTCCGCTTGAGCGCAGTGGAGAGGTAAATGACAACCAGCGCGGTGCAATTGGAACTCCAACCAAGGGAACTGATGGGCAAAAAAGTTGGCCGACTGAGGCGGGCAGGCATTGTTCCTGTACATCTTTACGGGCCGACCATCGAGTCCAGGTCCCTGCAATGTACCGGGGCCATTCTGGTCAGGGCGCTTGCGGAGGCCGGGGCCAGTTCTCCCATCACCATCACAATCCAGGGCGAATCCGGCAGCCACATGGCCTTCGCCCGGGAAATCCAGTGGGATCCAAGGCGCGACACCGTGTTACACGTCGACCTCCTTGCGCCGGACGTCACCCGGCCCGTGACCGCGCAGGTACCGGTGACGCTGACCGGCGAGGCTCCGGGAGCGACCCGCAGCGGGGGAAATGTGACCCAGCAAGTCTTCGACATTCAGGTGTCGGCGCTGCCCATGGAAATGCCGGCCCAGATCGAACTGGATCTCGCAGTCCTGGACGAGCCCAACAGCGTCCTCAGGACCGGCGATATCTCCTTGCCCGACGGAGTTACGCTGCTCACCGACCCGGAGGAAATGGTCGCCCGCATTGATGTGCCACGCGGCGCCATGGGTGGGGATGAAGGGGAAGCAGGAGGAGAAACCCCGGGCGAGGATTCCGAATAGCTGTTATCAGGGTTCTGGCTGCCCGTGGGCGCGGGAATCTCCGCGAATCAGATAGGAGTGCGACGGGATGCATCTGGTATATATGGGACAAGCGGGACTGACCGGATCCAGCACCGACGGCTCCCCTGCCGACCACGAATTGGTGGCCGGCCTGCTGCTCCACGAGACGCAGATCACCTCACTTAATGGTGAATTCGACGCGTTGTGCCGCCGACATTTCGGCTCGCCGCTGGGTGGGGACGAAACGCCGGAAGTCATTCAGCCCGGAGACCTGTTTGACGGCCTCGAGCACTACTCCTCCTGGGATGGTGAAAAGCGTTCCGAGTTGATCCAGGAATGTCTCGACCTCCTGATCCGGCGGGAGGCGCCGGTACTCTCCGCCTTTCTGGACAGGCGAGCCCTGAACAATGCCCGTACCAGTGCATCCTCGCCCGCCGCACTGCTGTGGAGCGAACCAATCGGCCCGGTAATGAGCCGGTTCCTGTTTGCCCTGAGCATGTATCTGGACGAGATGAACATGGCCACCCTCAATCACGACCAGATCATGTCGGGCGCCTTCCCCGTTACCCAATACGCCATGATCATCGCCCAGGACGGCACCAACATCGAACAGCGGATGATGTCCGATTTCTTACACTCTGAGGACGGGGAAGACGCCACCGGACTGCACGACAACGTCCACTACGTGAACGCCCGGTACTCGCCGGCGATGCAACTGGCCAATCTCTGCGCCTTCTTCACCCATAGATGGTGCCAGAATCCAGACCATCCCAATCCGTACTTTGAGGTCCTGCGCGACAACAAAGTCATTCAGGTGTTGTATCCAGTAGCCCTGTGAGCCGCCGCCATTGGTTTACGATTCGGCTGCCTTCCCGTGCGACCGGTCATTCCTGCTTTAGACGGAATCCAGTGTCTCCAGTTCTCTGATAGGCGATTGATGCCGCCCGCCTGAACCGGCACGTGGCCCATATGCCCTGCGTTCTTTACATCCACAGCGCCCATTGCTAGAATCCACTCAATTTCAGGAGGGTCGCGCCCAGGGCGGGCTCTCTTGTGCTTTTTCGTGTCCAGAGGAACTCACCATGACTCAGCCCACATATCTGACCCGTGAGGGGCTGGAAAAGCTGCAGGCCGAGTTGACTCACCTGCGCACCGAAAAGCGACGCGAGGTGGCCGACCGCATTCAGCAGTCCCGCGAGCGAGGCGGCACCGTCAGCAACGCCGAGTACGAGGAGGCCATCAACGAACGTTCGTTCGTCGAGGGCCGCATCCAGACCCTGGGTGATATGATCAGCAACGCCGTCCTCATCGCCGAGGAGCGGGGAGAGCGCGACTCGGTTGACGTGGGGTCCAAGGTGACGGTGAAAAACCAGCAGGGCAAACCCGCCACCTATACCATTACCGGCAGCGCAGAATCCGACCCTGCACAGGGGAAGATCTCCAACGTCTCCCCCATCGGCAAGAGCCTGCTGGGCAAGAAAGTCGGCGAGGTAGCCGAGGTTAACGTGCCCTCCGGCAAGGTAGAGCTGGAAATAATCGCCATCGAGTAGATGTAACTTCCTATGACCGGTCGCCAAGAGATTCAGGCGGAAACAACACTTTCAGACACCGACTCAGAAGCCTCCGTACATATCGCCAGCCGCATAGCCAAGCTTGATCGCCTCCGCGAAAGGGGCGTCGACCCCTACCCTCCAAGGTTCTTCCGCACCTGCGACAACGCCACGGCCGCTGCGACCTTCGTCGCCATCGAAGCAGAACAGCGGCCCGAGTCAGACGGGACAGGCCTCAAACTGGCGGGGCGCATCGTTGCCCTCCGGAACATGGGCCGGTCCGCCTTCCTCGACCTGCAGGACGAGTCCGGCTCCATCCAGGTGCTTTGCCGACGTAACAACCTCGGTGAGGACTTCGAACTCCTGAGGGACCTGGATCTCGGCGACCACATTGGGGTCGAGGGCAATCTGATCCGCACTCGTACCGGCGAGATCACCGTCGATGCCACCGCCGCCGGCATCATCGCCAAGGGGATGCGGCCGCTTCCCGAGAAGTACCACGGCCTCCGCGACACCGAGACTCGCTACCGGCAGCGCTACCTCGACCTCATTGCCAACCGCGAGGTCATGGACGTCTTCCGGCTGCGCAGCAAAGTCATCAGCGGCATCCGCCGATTCCTCGACGAGCGCGGGTTCCTCGAGGTTGATACGCCAGTGCTGGTGCCGGTGGCGGCGGGGGCCCACGCCCGTCCGTTCATCACGCACCACAACGCTCTGGACGAGCAGCTCTACCTACGTATTGCCACGGAGCTCTATCTCAAGCGGCTAATCGTGGGCGGGTTCGACAAGGTCTACGAGATCGGGCGCGTCTTCCGCAACGAGGGAATCGACCAGGACCACAACCCCGAGTTCACGCTGCTGGAGAGCTACGAGACCTACGCCGACTACAACCATGTTATGGAGATGGTCGAGCAGATGATCTCCGGGCTGGCCGTGGAGGCCACGGGGTCAACGCAGGTGACCGTTGGCGACCAGGTGATTGACTTCGCGCCTCCGTGGCGCCGCGCCTCTTTGCGCGAGGAACTGCAACGCCGTGGCGGGATAGACCTAGACGCCTGCGATGACGCCGAGCTGCAGCAGCGGGCCCGCGCGCTCGGGGTGGACACCGGCATCCGCGAGAGTCGCGGCCGTATCATCGACAAGCTGATGTCGGTCCTGGTGGAGCCCCACCTCGTACAGCCAACGTTCCTGCTGGACTACCCCGAGGAAATGTCGCCCCTGGCCAAGGCCAAGCCCGATGCCCCCGGTTACGTGGAGCGTTTTGAGGCCTTCGCCTGCGGCATGGAGATCGCCAACTCCTACACCGAGCTCAATGATCCGAAAGTGCAGCGGGAGCGGTTCGAGGAGCAGGAGGAGATTCGTCAGCTCTACCAAGACGAGGAGGTTGACCGTCTCGACGAGGACTTCCTCACCGCCATCGAGTACGGCATGCCGCCCACCGGCGGTCTGGGCATTGGCATCGACCGGCTGGTCATGCTGCTGTCAGGCCAGCGCTCCATCCGAGACGTGGTCCTGTTTCCGCAGATGCGCCGCCTGGGAGACTAACAGGGTTACTGACCGTTTCTGCTGGCGTCACCCCGGAGAGCAAGAACACGCGCGACGAGGTCGTGGACCTTGGGACGGTCCGTAGTCCACTCCTCATCTTCCATGAACAGATGGTAGAAGTCACGGTGGTACTTTTCCGCTACGGCAAACTGATTAGCGATCAGCGGATCGGCGTGCTCCTCCGCGAGCCGCTCGGCAGCGCGTTTCATGGCAGGATGGCTGGTATGCGGCCATCCTCGTTCCAGGCACACGGCCATGATGGCCTGCGCTGCGGCTCCCCACAGCTTCTCTGAGGCCTGGATCTGGTCTCCCTCGGCAAAGTGCCGGTCGGCCTTTTCCAAGAACTCCACGGCGGTTTCGGCATGCTGCTCTTCAGTTAACATCTGGGGACTACCTGCGGGCTCAAGTCTGCTCTGTAATATAATAGCTTGTCTGGGTACCCGTCGCACGCCAAAGTACGAAACCAAACATCAAACCCAAGGGCTTTGACCGAATGATTGCCATTGAACAGATACGCCGCGAACCCGACGTCATACGCCGGGGCATGAAATCACGCGGCGAACCCGACACGGTGGACCGGATTCTGGAGCTGGACGCCTCCTGGCGCCGGGACAGGACCGAGGCGGACGAGATCCGCAACCGGCGCAACCAGGTTAACCGGGACATCGGCCGCGCCCGCTCCACCGGCCAGCCGCCGGCGCCCGAGGTCATCGAGGAGATGCGCACACTCGGTCGTCGGGTGGACGAGCTGGAGGCCAGCGCGCAGGAGGCCGAGGACCAGGTGCGGGAGATGCTGCTAAACATCCCCAACCTTCCAGTGGACGATGTACCCGTGGGCGCCGATTCCGAGGACAATCGGATATACCGCGAGGAGGGCACACCCACCGACCTGGGATTCGAGGGCCTGCCCCACTGGGAGCTGGCCGAGCGACTGGGTATCATCGATTTCCAGCGGGGCGCCAAGCTGTCCGGCAGCCGTTTCTACACCACGATGGGCGCCGGCGCCCGGCTGGAACGCGCCCTGATCTCCTGGATGCTCGACCTGCACACCAATGAGCACGGCTACACCGAGCTTTCCCTCCCCGCGGTGGTGCGGCGCGATGTCATGGAGGGCTCAGGCAACCTGCCCAAGTTTGCCGACAACCTCTACCACGACGAGGAGGACGACCTCTGGCTGATTCCCACGGCCGAGGTCCCCATCACCAACCTGTACCGTGATGAAATCATCCCGCCCGGCCAACTGCCGCTGCAATACGTCGCCCAGACGCCCTGCTTCCGGCGGGAGAGAGCGGCAGCGGGCCGCGACACCCGCGGCATCAAGCGGGTACACCAGTTCAACAAGGTTGAGATGTACCAGTTTGTCGAGCCCGAAACATCGGCTGACGCGCTGGAGCGACTGCTGGGCCACGCCGAGGAAATCTGTCGGCGGCTGGGCTTCGCCTGGCGGGTGCTGGAGCTCTGCACTGGCGACATGGGTTTCGCCGCCGCGAAGACCTACGACATCGAGGTTTGGGCGGCGGGATGCCAGGAGTGGCTGGAGGTGAGCTCCTGCTCCAACTGCACCGACTTCCAGGCCCGCCGCGCAAACATTCGCTACCGGTCGGAACAGGGAGCCCGGCCGCAGTTGCCGCACACCCTGAACGGATCGGGGCTGGCCCTGCCCCGCGTGATGATCGCGATCATGGAAAACTACCAGCAGCCCGACGGCTCCATCGTCATTCCGGAGGTCCTCCGCCCCTACACCGGATTCGACCGCATTGAGGCGCCGCAGAACTGAGCGATCGTCTCCGGGATACGCATCCCAAGGCAGTCAGATCCCCGTTATACAGACCACGAATAAGGAGTTGAACAATGGCAGGAATATGGCCTGGTGAAACCCAATGCGTGGCTATGCTGGGGTTCGACGTCGACGGCGTGTCGTCCTGGCTGAACCGCGATCCCAATTTCAAGAATCACCCCAGCCTGATGTCCATGGCGGAATACGGTCCCAGCGTGGCCACTCCGCGCATACTGAACCTGCTGGACGCCCATGAGATCCCGGCCAGCTTCTACATACCCGGCTACGTGGCCGAGACCCACCCCCGCCTGGTGCGGGAAATTGCCGCCCACGGCCACGAGGTCGCTCACCACGGCTACATGCACGAGCCGCCGTCCACGCTGACCCGGGAGCAGGAGGACGAGGTGCTGCGGCGCGGCATCGACATCCTCGGCGACATTACCGGCGAGCGCCCCGTCGGCTACCGGTCGCCCAGTTGGGAGCTCAGCGAGCACTCCCTGGACCTGCTCTCTTCCCACGGGTTCGTCTACGACAGCAGCCTGATGGGCGACGACGCACCCTACATCGAGACCGCGCCACAGACAGGGCAGAAGCTGGTGGAAATTCCTATCCACTGGCTGCTGGACGATGCGCCGAACTTTGTTTACGCCCCGGTGGCCAACCGCCTCGGCCCCATGCGCAACCCCGACGAGGTCTACGGCACCTGGGCCGCGGAGTTCGAGGGGCTCTACCGCTACGGCCGCGCCTTCGTGCTGACCATGCACCCGCAGTACATCGGCCGTCCCGGCCGCCTGCTGATGCTCGAAAAGCTCATCGAGTTCATCAAGAGCCACCGCAACGTCGAGTTCATGCGCGCCATCGACGCCGCCAAGCTGTTCGCGCCAACTGACTAATATTAGACTCTCAAGTCTTAACAGAGGAACTATCTGTTAAGACTTGCTTAATTGCCTCGCCTTCTCTTCCCATTCCACTCACAATTGTTAAGATTTAAAGTATAATTCTTAATAGTCCATCGGCCTATTAAGAATTGCTAAACAAGGATTTCGCTGTGAGAAGGGAAGAGCAGGGCAGCTACGAAATTACCCATGTTTCTGGCGAACTGGTTCGCGCATTCATCCCTGCATGTCTGCCGCCCGAGCCAGAGCTTGAATTAAGCGAGATCCGGGACGCATCGGATCGTGCCCTCATTGCGCTGGGCAGGTTGGATGGAATCTCGAAATTACTTCCAGACCGGCGCCTCTTCATATACTTCTACGTTCGACGGGAGGCAGTGCTTTCCTCTCAGATCGAGGGGACTCAGTCATCACTTTCAGATTTGATGTTGTTCGAGTTACCGGGCATCATTCGTACTCCCACGGATGACGTCATAGAGGTATCAAACTACGTCAAGGCATTGGAATATGGGCTCGCACGTTTGGAAACACTACCTCTGTCCAGTCGGCTGATTCGCGAGATCCACAGTATCTTGCTGTCCAGCGGACGCGGTAGCACCAAGACGCCTGGCGAGTTTCGGCGATCCCAAGTCTGGATCGGCGGCAGCAGGCCTGGAAACGCACATTTCGTCCCTCCTCCTCCGGGAGAGGTAGCGAATTGCATGGGTGATTTGGAGCAGTTCATACACTCAGACAGTACCGACATGAATCCATTGATTCAGGCCGGAATTGCTCACCTCCAATTTGAGACGATTCACCCCTTCCTCGACGGCAACGGAAGGGTGGGAAGGCTGCTGATAACATTTCTGCTTTACCATAGCGGCCTTTTGAGCGAACCACTATTGTATTTGAGCTTGTATTTCAAGGAAAACCGCCAGAGCTATTACGAACTTCTGGACGAGGTACGTCAAAGCGGAAATTGGGAAGCCTGGCTGAATTTCTTTCTAGAGGGTGTAGTGTCCACAGCCGAAGCCGCAGTCGGCACGGCCCATCGATTGTTGGAAGTATTTGAAGAGGATGAATCAGCGATACGCCCGCAAGGACGCTCGAGGGCATCGGCAATGCAGGTCCATTCAGCCCTTAAAGCCTTTCCGCTGATTACAGTTCCCGAAATCAGGGAGCGCACCGGTCTTTCGGCTCCAGGTGTCATGGCGGGGCTGCAGGTTCTGGAGCAACTGGATATTGTGCGCGAAACTACCGGAAGGTCAAGAAACCGCATCTACGGATACCAGCGCTACATCGACATCCTCTCGGAAGGTACCGACCCACTCTGACCGACGCGCTCCCACCTTGCCAACGCCGCGTCCCGCCATTAGCATGGCGCCAACCCAACCGGAGGGCGCGTTATGGCCAAGGTTCACGATATGGGCGGCAGGCCCAACGACGACCCCATCGAACAGGGCGAGCACGTGCTCATGGACTGGGAACGCCGCATCGACTCCATCCGCGGCGTCCTCGGCGAAAAGGGCTACCTGGGCGTGGACGAGCTACGCCGCGCCATCGAGGCCCTGACTCCGGAGCGTTACGAGGCGCTGGGCTACTACGAGCGGTGGACCGAGGCAGTGGAGGCCCTGCTCATCGAAAAGGGCGTGCTGACCTCCGCCGAGTTGGACGCGACCATGGCCCGGCAGGAAAGCGCGGGGAGCTGATTATGACCTCCACAACACAGACAGCGTTCAGCAACGGCGACACGGTGACAGTGCGCACCGGCAACCCGCCGACCCACTACCGCACGCCGGTCTATTGCCAGGGAAAGACCGGGACGGTGGTGGCTCTCTGTGGCATATTTCCTGACCCTGAATCCTTGGCCCACGGCGGCGACGGCAGGCCCTACAAGCCTCTCTACCGCGTCGAGTTCCCCCAAACCGATCTCTGGGAAGGCTACAACGGGCCCGCCACCGACCGGCTGCAGGTGGACATCTACGAACAATGGCTGGAGAGCGCCATCTGATTCCCCTCTCCATGTGGCAGAGGGTACGGGTGAAAAGTCAGTGCAGGTATCTCCCAGGATTCTGCCCCGCCGCCTATTAAACCCACTACCACCAATGGGAGGGCTGAGGTGGGGTGAATCCACGGCCAACGTAACCGCCAACGACAGGAGACAACTATGAGCGAGATCGATCACGGCGACCACACCCACCCAGGAATGGACACCGAGGAGCTCGGCTACCACGCACGCCGCGTCCGCGCCCTGGAGACGCTGCTGGCCGAGAAGGGAGTCCTGACCATCGACGAGGTGCAGCGCAACGTCGACAACGTGGAGTCCCGCTCACCCGCCGACGGCGCCCGCGTGGTTGCGCGAGCATGGACCAACCCGGAGTACAGGGCAAAGCTGTTGTCCGACCCTGAGGCTGCGCTGACAGACATGGGCTACGAGCTGCCCGACCCGACACCCAAGCTGGGCGTGGTCGAAAACTCCGACAACGTGCACCACCTCGTCGTCTGCACCCTCTGCTCCTGCTACCCCAGAGCCCTGCTCGGCCGCCCGCCCGACTGGTACAAGAGCTTCGCTTACCGCTCCCGTGCCGTCATCGACCCCAGGGGCGTGCTACAGGAATTCGGAACCCAGGTGGGCGAGGATACCGAGGTCGTCGTCCTCGACAGCACTGCTGATCTGCGCTACCTGGTGCTGCCGCAACGGCCTGCCGGCACCGACGGCATGAGCGAGGATGAGCTGGCCGCGCTGGTCACCCGCGACTCGATGATCGGAGTCTCCCGCGCCCTGGCTCCCGAGCCAGTGGCCGCCGGCGATTAGCGGGACAATCGGAACGAAAATGAGGGGGCAGGTGTTGAACCTGCCCCTTCAACTTGGCAGCAACTCTTCCCGGCCCGCCTCAAGGCGGTCAATCGCCGGTGATCAGCGCGAAAATTGCTGTACCTAGCGTGGCGATGACCCCGGCGCCGATGCCGAACAGCATGAATATCACTTTATCCAACCGGGAATTAGTTTCGCTCAAGCGGGAGTTGGTTTCAGTTATACGCGAGTTAGTATCGTCCAGGCGCCGATTCGTTTCAGCCTGCCCGACCTCCAGTCGCCCCAGACGTTCCTCGGTGGTGATCGTGGTCATGTCGCCGCCTGTCTCTCTCTATCCCCCATACAGTTGATTGAAAGTACTGTCAGGCATATCGGTAGCTGCATTTTGCATTATACCGGATGTTATTTGCCCTAGTCCATCAGCCCATCAAGCAACGTTTCCACCTCTGGCATGGCCGCGTCATCGCCCATACCCAGCCTCAGCGGTGTGATGGATACGTAGTTTTCCCGGAGCGCCACAATATCCGAGTCCTGAGACTGCGTTTGATTCCCCGGCCGGTTGCGCGCAATGCGGTATAGCTTGGCTTCGCCGTCGGAGCTCTCCAGCCTGACGGACTCGCGGTAAGACAGCCCACCCAGTCTTGTTCCCTTGATTCCCTTGACCAGCTCGGGCGCCACGTTGGGAATGTTCAGGTTGAGGAATAGCGGCTCACCCTTCCGTTCCGACAGCCGCCGGGCCAGTCCCTCCAGCAAACGACCTGCCACCTCGTACCGGGGCGACGACACGGATCCGTACGAGACCGCGATGGTGGATTTCCCGCGGTTGTACCCCTGTACCGCCCCACCCACCGTTCCCGATACCATCACGTCCCAGCCGACGTTGGAGCCGGAGTTGATCCCCGACACCACCAGGTCCACTCCGGTTGTCAGCGTCTCCAGCGCCAGTATGCAGCAGTCGCCGGGCGTGCCCTCGGCAGACCACGCGGTCACCGGGTGCTGGTCTGCGCCAGTTTCCGCAAACTCCGGCTCGGGAGTCCACGGGGTGACCCTGACGGGCGAATGCAACGTTAACGACGCACCCACGCCACTCTGCTCCCGCGCCGGCGCCACCACAACCACTTCGCCAACCCGCCTCAGCGCGCGCACCGCCGCCCATAGGCCGGCGGACTGAATTCCATCGTCATTGATTACCAGTGTTTTCATTTACCTACTTCGAGCCATTTGGTTGGATTGCCCTGCCAGGACGTCCTCACGCGAACCATCCCAGCCATTTGTTCGCCAGCAGACCGGCATAGACCAGGATGATGACGGCGCCAACCCCGACGGAGAGCCACTGGTCGAACAACCTGCTTTCCGTATCCGGAAAGAGGAGCAGATAGATCTCGCCGCCCGATTCCGACACCCGTTCCAGCTTGTGGGCGTCCCGCTCCCGGTCGAGGTCAATGGAATAAATCATCAGAAAGATGATAACCGATGACACCAGCATGGCGAACAGGTCGATCAGCAGCCGGATCCAGCCGTCCGGCTCCCCGGGTCTTGTGAACATCGTCAGGAATATCGTGATCCCGGCGAACACCAGCAGCGCAAATATTTCTCCCAGTACCGGGGATACCTGCTTGGACCTCACCAGCATGTCCAACTCAGCCTCGGTCTCGTTCAACCGCTGGCGATCTGAGTCGTCTCCGGGAACGGCGCTGGCTATGTACTCCCTGGTCTTCAGGTAGTATTCCTTCAGGGTCGCCTGCTCGTTGGACTCATCGATGACCATTATGCAACGACGAACATCGCCATTGATGACGTCCCTTCTCACCAGCGAGTCCAGTTTCCGCAGGATACTGAAAGTACGGTTTTCCTCGTCGCTGGTCCGGGTGACCAGCCGCGCCACCCGGAATGCCAGCAGCAGTGTGAACACCGTGGCCGACAGCGCGACCGACCCGAAATACCCGTCTCCAGACCAGGTCCAGCTCGTGACACCCAGCCACTCGAAGATGTCTACCCTGAAATATACAAGGGTCCCGCAACCGCCCAGGGCCAGTATCAGCGCCTCGAAGCTCCACCTCACCTCCGCTTCAAAGTTGATGAGCAAATTGGCGACGATTATCGCCGTCGCGCCCAGTATCAGGTAATCAACCCGCGTGATGTCCGCCTGATTAAAAGAGAACAGGAACAGCAACGCCAGTACCGGTATGGCGTATCCCAGGGCGTTGAAGCTGATATCGTCATCTGCCATGTTGGCCTTGCGCCACAGGAGCCCCGCCGTCGTGTTGACCACCAGCCCGGCAGCGAAAGCCAGGGCCAGCAGGTCGAGGTCAAAGGTCTCGCCCCGTCCGAATCCGACGATCAGGCCGACCACTGCCGCACCCAGGCTGCTGAACAGGAACGATATGATCACGAAAAAGATGGCGGGATCGCTGCCCAGTCCCCTGAGGCTGCCGGAAAGCTGTTGCCCCAGATCCCTCGCCCACTCAATCCCGAACGCCTTCAGGTTGCTGAGGGTCAGGGCTCCAACTGCCAGGATGAGCCCGAAAACCAGGTGGGACAGCCCTTGTTCACTGAACTGTCCGAACTCACCGGTCTGGCTGAATATGATAAAGACAAAGCCTATGACCCCGAGTCCCATCAGCAGTATAAGCGAGACCAACCCCTTTCCCGAGGGGTCCACCCGGGCGTCCCTGCGAAGCACCAGGGCAGACAAGAGGAGGAAGAAAATGGGCCAGGACTGGAAAAGGATCGTGGTGACCGCGATGTCGATGAACTTGATCGACCACGCAAAGAGCGCATATTCGCAGTTTCCGAGAATGGTGAGGATAATCCGCCAATCGATGAAGTCGCCCGGTATCTTCCAGCCAACCAGCGGGATGCGCAGCTCGTCTACGCGCAAATGCAGGCGGATGACCGGGAATCTCCAGTCGATCGCCTTGGTGTCCGAGGTGGAGAGGTGGTACCTGAATCTGCCCCAGTTATACCGGTTGAACCACAGAGGCACATAGAGTGTGAGCAGAATGGCGAAACAACCAACGGCAACACCTGCCCGCCAGGCGCCCATGAAAAAGAAAGGCAGGTCTTCACCGCCCACGTACCCGATTACCGTCGGGATGATCGCGTAGGACACCACCGCGATGAAAATGTAACCCAACGCGATGCGATGATGTTTGGAGCGTGTGGCCTCTGTGGTGGTCGTCTGATCGGACGACAAGAGGGGCATCCTCCTATTGGAACGCCATATCGCCTAATGCATTCAGGTAAACATTCCCTTTCGGAACAACTATTCTCGGCGGCGCGCTTCAAGAGAGCACGGGACAAATCCCCTCTCCTTCCGGGAGATGGTTAGGGTGAGGACGTTCCCCAGCGCCGAATAGAACGACAGATACTCCTCCCTGGCTGTCTTTTCGCGAACACCGGAAACCCTCACACGCCCTGCGGAAATACAAACGGAGCGGAGCGCCACCCGTAACCCGGCCGGCATCTCCGCTCCGCTAATGGTCAAGCCGATTCTAGTGGTGGGCCAGGCCCACGGCGTGGTAAAGGGCGTGTTTCAGCTCCACTGCGGCCATGCTGCGACGGTAGTCCGCCGATGCGTAAACGTCCCCCAGCAGGTCATTGCCCAGATCGCCGCCTACACCTGCAGTAGCAGCGGCTATGGAGTCCAGGGTGAGTTCGCTCCCGGCCAGCGCGGCCTCGACTGAGGGCGAACGCGTCGGCCTGGGCGTCAGGCCACCCACGGCGACGCGGGCTGCCGTGCAGCGGGGGGCCGCGTGGTCGTGGCCATGTCCGTTGTCATGGTCGTGCCCGTGATCATGACCGTGACCGCCATCGCCTTCCAGAGTAACCACCGCGGCGGCACCTACGACAGCGAAGGACGTGGCCGGATGGGCCATCTTGGCGTACTCGGCCACCTGGTTGGCCGCCAGAACCGGCACGCTGACGCCGGTCAGCACCTCGTCGGCGCCCACTGCGGTCTCAAAGGGCCCGGTGAAGAAGTCATCTGCCGCCACCGTGCGGGAACCCGACGGCCCCTGTAGCTCGAAGCTCGCTCCCAAGGCGGTCAGCACCGTGGGATAGTCCGAGGCCGGGTCAGCGTGGGAAACGTTGCCGCCTATCGTCCCCCGGTTCCGCACCGCTGGGTCGCCAATGCCGCCAGCCGCCTCGGCCAGGATGCCGCAGTTGGCCTGGATCTCGGCAGAGGACGCCACGTCCTGGTGGGTCGTCAGAGCGCCGATGCGAACCGAACCGCCGCTGACGCTGATGCCTCGCAGCCCGGCGATTCCTCCGATGTCCACCACCCGCGAGGGGCGAGCCAATCGTAGCTTCATCAGCGGGATGAGGCTGTGGCCCCCGGCGATGAGCTTGGCGTCCGGGTCTCCCTGCAGGATCTGGATGGCCTCAGCCACCGATCCCGCCTTGCTGTATTCAAACTGCGCCGGATACATCACTTAACTCCTGTGCCCAAATCTCCCTCCCCCAGAGGGGGATCGGCCTGTCCTGCGCCTGTAGTATGGAGAGGGGATGAATCGCCGGACCAATGCAACAGTGCGCAGCCCGATCATTCCCCATTTCCAATTCGGAATTGCTAATTCCCCTTGGCGTCCTGGATCGCCTGCCATACCCGCTCGGGGGTCAACGGCATCTCCAGCCGCGTCACGCCCAGCGGGCGCAGCGCGTCGATGACCGCGTTGTAGATGGTGACCGTCGAGGCGATGGTGCCGGTCTCGCCGATGCCCTTGACGCCCAGCGGATTGTGGGGCGACGGCGTCTCCGACGACAGCGTCTCGATGTCAGGGACCATGTGGGCCTTGGGCAGGGCGTAGTCCTGCATGGTGCCGGTGAGCAGCTGCCCATCGTCGCTGTACACCGCGCCCTCCCAGAGGGCCTGTCCGGCTCCCTGCACCACGCCGCCGTGGACCTGCCCCTCGACGATCATTGGGTTGATCTGCGGGCCGCAGTCGTCCACCGCCACGTAGCGGCGGAGCACGACGTGACCGTTGTCGGTGTCGACATCGACCACCGCAACGTGGGCGCCGAAAGGATAGACAAAGTTGGGCGGATCGTAGAAGGCCGATGCCTCCAGCCCTGGCTCCATGCCTTCCGGCATGTTCCAGGCCACGTTGGCCATCAGCGCGATTTCCTGGATGGACTTGGCCTGGTCGGGCGCGCCGCGAACAAAGAACTGCCCATCGGCATACTCGATATCGGCCTCCGCGGCCTCCAGCAGGTGTGCTGCCAGGGCGCGGGCCTTGTCCTTGATCTTGTTCAGGCCCAGCATCAATGCCCCGGCTCCAACCGCCGTGGTGCGGCTGCCGTAGGTGCCCCAGCCCATGGGTGTGTTGTCGGTGTCGCCGTGGACGATCTCAACATCATCCACTGGCACACCCAGCGTGTCAGAAACAACCTGGGCGAATGTGGTCTCCTCGCCCTGCCCGTGGGGCGATACGCCGACATAGGCGTTAACCTTACCCGACGGGTGGAAGCGCACCACCGCGCTCTCCCACAGTCCGCCGCCGAAGCCTACGGCGCCCGCCACCTGGGACGGGCCCAGGCCGCAAATCTCGCAGTAGGTCGATACGGCGATGCCGGTGTATTGCCCGTGCTCGCGGGAGTGGGCCTGCTCCTCGCGCAAGCCGGAGTAGTCGACGTGGTCCAGCACCATGTCCAGTGCGCCGACGTAATCACCGCTGTCGTAGGTCAAGCCCGCGCAGACGTCGTGGCCGTTATCGAACTTGGGGATCAGGTTGATGCGGCGCACCTCGGCCGGATCCTTGCCCACCTCGGCGGCCACCAGGTCAACCAGCCGCTCCAGCAGGAACGTGGCCTCGGGACGGCCGGCGCCGCGATAGGCGTCCACCGGCGTGGTATTGGTGAACACGCCGTAGATGTCGGCCTTCGTGGCCTCCAGCGCGTAGGGGCCGCTGTACATCAGGCCGTGCAGGATGGTCGGAACCCCCGGCGCGGCGGTGGACAGGTAGGCGCCCATGCCAGCATGCACCACCGAGCGGACGCCGGTGATCTTGCCTTCGCTGTTGGCCGCCATCTCCACCTGCTCGATGTGGTCGCGCCCGTGGATGGTGGCCAGGAAATTCTCGGAACGGGTTTCCGTCCACTTGACCGGACGGTTGAGGCGCATAGCGCAGAAAGCCGTGATCATCTCATCGGCATACACCGGTATCTTGCTGCCGAACCCGCCGCCGACCTCGGTGGCGATGACCCGTATCTTGTGCTCCGGTACGCCGGTGATCAGCGAGCCGAGGAACCGGGCGATGTGCGGGTTCTGGCTGGTGCTCCAGAGGGTCAGCTCGCCCATTGAACCCAGCCAATTGGCCAGCGCCGAGCGCGGCTCCATGGCGTTGGGCACCAGGCGCTGCTGCACGATGGTGTCGCTGACGATCACGTCCGCCGCCTCGAAAGCAGCGTCGGGGTCGCCGCCAACAGCAACCCAGTGGAACGCCTGGTTGTTGGGGGCGTCCTCGTGCAGCTGGGGCGCTCCTTCCTCCATCGCCGCCACCGGGCTCACCACGGCGGGCAGCGGCTCGTAGCTGACGTTGATCAGTTCCAGCGCGTCCTCAGCCTGGTAGCGCGTCTCCGCCACCACCACGGCCACCGCGTCACCCTGGTAGCGCACCACGTCCTTGGCGATGGCCGGGTGGGCCACCGGCTTGACGTCGGATTCCGGCGGAATCCAGGCGCACGGGATAGGGGCTAGCGCAGCCTCGGTGTCCGCGCCGGTGTAGACGGCTATGACTCCGGAGGCGGAGGCCGCCGCCGATGTGTCTATGCCCGTGATGCGGGCGTGGGCGTGCGGGCTGCGCAGGATGGCGGCGTGCACCATGCCGGGCAGCGTTACGTCATCCGTATATGAGGCGCCGCCGGTGATGAGGCGCGGGTCCTCGCGTCGGCGGATTCCTGATCCAAATATCCTGGTGGTCATCGTCTAGCCTCCCTTGGCCTCGGCAGCCGCAAGCACTGCCTGGACGATGTTGTGGTAGCCGGTGCAGCGGCAAATATTGCCCTCAAGCCCGTCGCGCACTTCCTGCGACGAAGGGTTGGGGTTTCGCTCCAGCAGCTCGACGCAGGTCATGATCATGCCGGCGGTGCAAAACCCGCACTGCAGTCCGTGCTTGTTCCAGAAGGCCTCTTGCACAGCGTGCAGCTCGCCGTCCGCCGCTAGCCCCTCGATGGTCTTGATGTCGGCGCCGTCGGCCTGAACCGCCAGAGTGGTGCACGACTTGGTCGTAACGCCGTTCATACTAACCACGCAGGAGCCGCACTGGCTGGTGTCGCATCCGATCTTGGTGCCGGTCAGCCCCAGGTTTTCCCGGAGGAAATGCACCAGGAGCAGTCGGGGCTCAACGTCCCCCTCCCGAGACTGCCCGTTGACAGTCATCTGAATTCGCAAAGCAGTACCCCCTCAGGTGTAGGGTTCTGTACGTTCGGACGCCTGTGCCGAACGTGTCCGCAGTATAATGATGCCCCGCACAACGGTCAACGCAACCGGGATTGCGCTGGCGACGAGACGTGCCCACGCAGCGTGATACACTGTTTATATTCACGGCAGTACCACCGAGCACCCTTGTCCCCATCTGAAAATCCCCTGCCCATGCGCCCATACCGCCTGATATTCTCAACGCTCGATAGGGAAGGCAACGAGGTCCGGCTGACCGAGCCGCAGTGGTATGGACATATCCTGCTCAGGCACCCAGAGATTGCGCCGTATAGCGATGAAATCAAAGCGGTCATAGAGGATCCGCAATTGATCGCTGTCCGCAGCGGCGGTGAGATGCACTTTCTGACTCTGGGCGCTGTAGGTGGCCGATGTCGTCAATACCTGAAAGTAGTGGTGGAATATTCGGACGAAATTACCGGACGGCGAATTGGCAGCGTAAGAACAGCATTTCTAACTAGCCGCCAGCCAAAAGGGGTCATAGATGATCTTAAGCCAAGTTAACTATGAAAAAAAACATATAGCTAACTTCATCAATGCTAACCTTGATTGGAAAAGTCGGCTTCGCTTAGAGAGCCGCTATGTCCATTACGACTATGCATCCGACATCTTATTCATGCGATTCGGCAAGCCCAGCTTTGTTATCATGACTTACATGGACCACGATGACGATGAATTTGAGTGGGGCTATGATGAGGGGAATCTGCATATAGTAGCGATTCACCTTATGCCATTCCGCAACGCTTACGTCCCACGCTACCCCAAGTTGCGAGATGCCTACGCTTCCATGTGCCGCGACTGGGGAGAGGGAGACTGGAATATCAACATTCCCTCTCACGCAGAAACAGCAACACCAACTACGGCCTCCACCTTCGCAGATACGCTCCTCGAGTGCGCTCGAGACCCGATTCCCGTACCCAGTTCCGAAATCTAATCACGTCAAGGTGATGCCCATGTTCCCCAAATCCGTGTTTCCTGACACCGCCGAGATTAATGCCGCCGGCCACCTGGTCATCGGCGGCTGTACCGCCGAGGCCCTGGCCGAGGAGTACGGCACACCCGTCTACGTCCTCGACGAGGCCACCATCCGCGCCCGCTGCCGCTCCTTCGTCAGCGAATTCCAGCAGCGCATACCCGGCGCCGAGGTCGCCTATGCCTGCAAGGCGTTCATCAACCCGGCGCTTGCCCGCGTTCTCGCCGAGGAGGGCCTGGGATTCGACGTCGTCTCCGGCGGCGAGCTGGCCACCATCGCCAACTCCGGCGCTTCCCTAGAGAACGTCTACTTCCACGGCAACAACAAGACTCCCCAGGAACTCGAGGAGGCCATCGACCAGTCCATCGGCTGGGTCGTCGTCGACAGCTTCCACGAGCTCGAGCTGCTGGACCACCTGGCCGGCGAGGCGGGGAAAACGCAGGA
This sequence comes from Dehalococcoidia bacterium, assembly GCA_965207865.1. Taxonomy (GTDB): domain Bacteria; phylum Chloroflexota; class Dehalococcoidia; order Lucifugimonadales; family UBA3495; genus VXOI01. The sequence goes on along the minus strand of CBDBNP010000008.1, from coordinate 419,721 downwards.
CATTCTGCTCCGCGTGTCCCCCGGCATCGATCCGCACACCCACATCTACACCACCACCGGCATCCTCGACTCCAAGTTCGGATTCTCCATCCAGACCGGCCACGCCGCCCAGGCAGTGCGGCAGGCCCTGGCCGCAAAAAACCTGAACCTGCGCGGCCTGCACTTCCACCTGGGCTCCCCGGTGTTCGAGCTGGAGCCGTACGCCGTCGCCACCGACCTTGTCCTGCGCTTCGCCGCCGAGTTCCGCGAGGAGGGACTGCAGCTGCAGCACTTCAGCCCCGGCGGCGGGTTCGCCGTGGCCTACACCCGCGACCAGCAGCCGCCCTCGGTCGCCGAGTACGCCGAGGCCATCTGCTCCGCCATGACCACCACCTGCGAGGACCTGCGCATGGAGGTCCCGACCCTGGTCGTGGAGCCGGGCCGTTCTATCATCGGTCCGTCCGGAGTGGCCATCTATCGCGTTGGCGCCATCAAGAACATCCCCGGCGTCCGCAAGTACGTCAGCGTCGACGGCGGCATGGGCGACAACATCCGCCCTGCCCTGTACCAGGCGGAGTACGAGGTCGTCGTGGCCAACAAGGCCGACCGCGATCCGTCGGAGACGGTCACCATAGCCGGCAAGTACTGCGAGTCGGGCGACCTGCTGGCATCCGACGTCTCGCTCCCGGAGATCGAGTCGGGCGACCTGCTGGCCATTCCGGTATCTGGCGCCTACTGTCCGTCCATGGCCAGCAACTACAACCTGAACCCGCGCCCGCCCATGGTCCTGGCCGCGGACGGCAGCAGCCGCCTCATCCGCCGCCGCGAGAGCTACCAGGACCTGATGTACTGCGACGTCCTCTGACCCAATTGAGCACAAAAGGCGTAGGGGCGACCCTTGTGGTCGCCCTTTGATTCGAGAAACAAGATCCCTGCGCCCTCTGTTCCTCTGCGTACTCTGTGGTGAATTAACCTCATGACCTGGAAGACCCTCGGCCAGGACCACCTCATCGCCCGGCTGCAGCCCGCGCTGGAACAGGGCCGGGAGTCCCACGCCTACCTCCTCACGGGCCCGCCGCACGTCGGCAAGCTGACCTTGGCCCTCGAGATTGCCCAGGCTGTTAACTGTACCCAAAGCACCGGCACGGCGTGCGGTGAATGCACGCAATGCCAGCGCATCGCCGATCGCCTCCACGCCGATGTGCGGGTGGTTGACCTCGAGTTTACCCGCACGGTGAGCGGACGCGAGAACGCCACAGCCATTTCCATCGACGCCATCCGGGAGCTGGAGCGCAGCGTAAATCTCAGCCCGGTCGAAGGCTCCCGCTCCGTCATCATCATCGACGGCGCCAGCACCATGACGGTTGATGCGGCCAATGCGCTGCTGAAGACCCTGGAGGAGCCACCGCCCGGCGTGCTGTTCCTGCTGCTCACGGACGAGGAGGAATCGCTCCTCTCCACCATCCGTTCCCGCTGCCAGACCCTCCAGTTGCTGCCCATGTCCCGCCAGCAGATGATCGACCACCTCTGCCGGAACCACGGCACTACGGAGCAGGAGGCTGACCGGCTATACCGGTTGTCGAGGGGCTGCCTGGGCTGGGCCCTGCAGGCTCTGGCTGACGCGCAGTTGCTGGACCAGCGTCAAGCCGACCTGGAACGGATCAGGGAGACGGTGAGCGCCGGTCTTGACGCCAAGTTCGCCTACGCCAACGAGGTGGCATCACTGTTCGGCTCCAACCGGCCCGCGGCCCGCGAGCTGCTGTCGCTGTGGCTGCGCTGGTGGCGCGACCTGCTGGTCGTCAAAGAGGGGGCCGACGCGTTCCTGCACAACGCCGACCAGGCCGAAGCCGTCCGCGCCCACGCCGCCACGCTGACCGCCGCGCAGATCGCCGCCTTCATCCGCCGCCTCCTGGACACCCTGGCCGCCCTCGACGCCAACGCCAGCCCCCGCCTGGCCATGGAAACGCTGATGCTCCACGTGGAGTGAGGGACAACCACAGACTGAACCAGAAACCATCTCAAAATGCCAAGCAAGGCCCCGTCATTCCAGGCAAAGGCATGGACAGCCAAATCAAGCAGTAGAGGATGGATTCTCGCGGCTCTGCCGATAAACGCGATTGCGCCGTTGGGGCGCAATCATTTTGGATAGCAACTGAGTGAGGATGGAACGTCCGCCCCTCACTCCAAATTCCAGGGGATGTAGGGCTTCCAGACCTCCAGGATGGTGCGGTTCTGGAGAATCAGGTACGGGTTGGGGTCGGGGGCGCGCGGCACGGTGCGCAGCTTCATCTTGGCCTCGGCGGGAGTGTGCCCCGCCTTGCGCAGGTTGCACCGGTTGCAGGCGGCCACCACGTTCTCCCACGTGTGGGCTCCATTCTGACGGCGGGGGATCACGTGGTCTAGCGTGAGATCCTGCGCCTTCTTGCCGCAGTACTGGCAGGTGAACCGGTCGCGCAGGAACACCTCTTTCTTGGACAGCTTGCGCGGCAGGAACGGCCTCTTTACCAGGTAGACCAGCCGGATGATGGCCGGCGCTTCAATTTCGCCGGTGACGGTGTGCAGGCTACCGTCGTGCTGCTCCAGCAACTCGGCCTTGCCCTTGTCCACCATCACTATGGCACGACGCACGGAGCAGACGTTGACCGGCACGTAGTTCAGGTTCAGTACCAGCACCGGGGCTCGAATCAGGACGCTCGGATCGGGCCGATCTCCGTTACCGTTCAGAGAAACGGCCGCGCCGTTTGCGGGGGCAACCTTGGACTTGTCAACCACTGTCGCCAATAATCGCGCCTCCCGGTCTGACTGAAGACAACGGTGCTGTTCCTGAGCGCCTGTTTGTACGAGTGTTCCCTGTTTACCCCTCAAGAGCCTGAGCTAGCCAAGCCTATTATAGCGCAAAGGCAGGTATGCCTCGCTACCGGGATGCCCGCCCGCCAGGGTCTTTCGATTATTGGGTAGGGGCGCCGACGAGAGACAAGGGATAGGAGGGTCTGGTGGCGCAGCGACGGAGTGCGGCGGCGATGTTGGGCACCTTTTCCATTCTCAAGAGACTGATGACCAGATTGCGCAGTCCGGCCATCACTTGAGGGGCTGAACCCGATCTTACCTGGCAGCGGTCCTCATCCATGGTCACATCCCGTACCCAGAACACCCGGTTTTCGATCCCCCAATGACCCCGCCACAGTTGCAGCAGCCTGGCAGGGTCAGCCTCATTGGGACCGAGGCTGGTTACGGCATACGCGAGTTCCCGGCGGGTCTTGCCTTTGTGGTGGACGATACGTTCCACACGACACACCTGGGCCAGGTGGGGCCAGTCGCTGTAGCCTGCCAGTTCATCCGACACCCAGATGCGCCGCACCTCCACCCGGTCCCCGTGCCGGCCTACCTGCTCTGCCTGCGGTGCCATAGCCTCCTCCCAGAGGTCGGCAATGTCCTGTTTCAAGGTGGGTTGATTGTCCTTTACCGAGAGGAGGTAGTGCCCCCTTTTGCCACGATACTGCGGCACACCTTCCGCTGGGTGAACTGGGCGTCTCCCGTCACCACCTGGCCTTGCAGGTCCAACCGATCCAAGAGCCGGTGTACCGCCTCCAGTTCATTCCTCTTGTGCGCCACTGCCTGTTGACCCACCACGATACCCGACCGGTGGGCATAGGCCGCCACCAAGTGGACCCCAGGCAATTGCTCTCCGTGAATTCCACGCAATCTCTTTCCGTCTATGGCCAGTGCCTCCCCAGCCTCCAGTCCCCGCTCCTTTAGCCATTGACCCAACAGCAGCTCGAAGGCCTCCCGGTCCAGCCGGCTGAATACCTGATGCAACGTGGATACGCAGGGAGTACGACTCCGGGTGAAGCCCAGTGCCTCCGATACCTCCCGGCCCTGATCCCGGCCCCACTGGCTGATGGCATACAGGCTGCGGGCGCCACACAGCATGGCGCACACCGCCAACCCAAGAACCGCCCCCAGAGGATGGCGCCGGCCATGCCCGCTCCGAGGGTCCGGCAATCTCCCCATGACCTCCAGTAACGACAGGCCCCCGATATTCTCCCTTTCATTGCCCATTCCACACACCCCTCTCACACTCACTCCCCCTACCTTACTACTCCCTCATCATCATCCCCAAGACACCCCATCCCCATTTTCGATCAATAATCGAATGACCCTGGCCCGCCCGCTGAGGCGCTCCCAATCCGGCGATATTTCGATGGAAGGCGCGTACCTGTCGACCCATCCAATGGGCCTGTGGGCGAATGAGGATTCGCCTACAGCATCGTAAACCGATGCGATCGGTATCTGCTGCAGCGCTATCAATAGGACGGACACCAGAACGCAGCCGTAGATCAGTCCCGCCACGGCGCCCCCTGCCCGGTTGAGCAGGGCCCCCACTGGCGCCACGGAAATCGCGGTCGTCGCCGCCGCTATGCCGAGACTCATGATAGAGGAGACCACTCCTCCCACCGCCAGCATCGCCGTGAAAACAACGATGAACACGATGGCCTCCCGGGCATGCTCCTCGCCCAGGAGTTCCGGCAGGCTGGGACCCACCGCCATCGATACCGTGCCTGCAAGCCCCACGCCGGCCAGGAGGAAAAGAAAGGGGATCATGAGTTTGAGGAATCCGCCCAGAAGACCGAATGCCAAGCCTCCAAGGCAGGCAATAAGCATTGTCGTGTCGACCCAATTCACCATTTCAGTCTACCACGGGCATTTCCGACACTGTTCGCAGAGTCTGGCCCTTCCGTATCAGGGACCGTGGCGCCGCTTCTCCAGCCAGCGACGGGCTGATATCAGCAGCCACAAGTACAAAGCACCAAACAGGAACCCTCCAATCACGTCGCTGGGCCAGTGCACTCCCATGTACACACGCGAAGCGCCGACGGCCAGGATAAGCAGTAGCAGGACGCCCTGCGTGATCCGTCTGAGAACTGGCCAACCCTCGAGAGTTCCGGGTCGTCCCAGCATCCATACCAGCGCGCCCAGAAAGGCCGCGGCGAACACCGAATGGCCGCTGGGAAAGGCGAATCCGGTCTCCGCCACCAGCCACAGCTCCGGGTCGGGCCTCGGCCTCTCCACCAGTTCCTTGACCCCGAGGTTCAGGGCCGGGGCGAGGCTTGCCAAGGCCAGGAACACGGCATCGGCCCATCGCCGCGTCACCAGCGCGGCTACCACCATCGCGACAGGGACCCACGGGAACGCGAGGCCCCAGCCTATCCCACCCTGTCCCAGCGCGGAGGCAGCCATCGCCGCCCCATCAAGCCAGCCGCTGCGCAGTTGCAGGAGTTCCCGCAGCGCCCAAGCGTCGCCGGGAAACGTCGCATACACCCTGGCCAGCACGAGCATCGCCACCGTCGCCGCTATGGCCAGAACTGCCAGGTGATTCTTGACCGTGAATATCACTGAGTACACAGGCCGTTTCTCTCCACTCTTTGTAATCATAATCTCTGTGTTCTCTGTGCCCTCTGTGTTGAATGCCCGATGTTATAATCGCCGGGCTATGATTCGGACCATCGCCATAGACGGACCGGCCGCCTCGGGCAAATCCGTGGTGGGCCGCAGGCTGGCCGAAGGGCTGGAATACTGGTTCCTCGACACCGGAATTATGTACCGTGCACTGACCTGGCTTGCGCTGGAAGAGGGGGTCTCCCCGGACGACGCCGATGGGCTGGGCAGTCTGGCCGGTTCCGTACGGCTGCGGCCCATTTCCATGCAGGGAGAGTCGGTCGAGGTGGCAGGAACCCGTGTGGGACCCGAGCTGCGGGAGAGCCGCGTGGACAATAACGTTTCCAACGTTTCCCGCCACTCGGCAGTGCGTGAGGCTCTGGTGGAGCAACAACGGGACTACGCCAGCTCCGTAACGAGTCGCCGAAACGGACTGAGCCCATCGGAAAACGGCAGCGGAATAGTTATGATTGGCCGCGACATCGGAACGGTGGTGCTCCCGGACGCAGGACTCAAGGTCTACCTCACCGCGTCCGCCAGCGAGCGGGCCTCCCGTCGCTGCCGAGAGATACAGGGTCGCGGGCAGGCGGCTGACCTCGAGAAAGTGCTCGCGGAAATCGAGGCACGGGACGCCATCGACTCCTCCCGGGACGCCTCGCCGTTGCGTCCTGCCGAGGACGCCTGGGAACTTGACACCACCAGCCTGGAAATCGACGAGGTAGTCGGGGCCATTCTGCAGCGGGTGAACGACGCCCGATGAACGGCGAAAGGGCAACGACGCTGTACCGCCTGGGGCGCCCCCTGGCGCGGTTCTGCTTCGGCACCTTTGGGCGCATGGAGGTCATTGGCGAGGAGAACGTGCCTCCTCGAGGGCCGGTCATACTGGCCTGCAATCATCTGGCCTTCACCGACCCGCCGCTGCTGGTTGCGGCCATCCCGCGACCCCTGCATTTCCTGGGCAAACGAGAACTCTTTGCCAATCCCATCGGCCGGTTCCTGATGCACGGATTCCACGTTTTCCCTTACGACAGGTCAACCGCCAGCACGGAGACAATGCGCACGCTGCTCGGCCTGCTCGACCGGGACCGCGCCGTGGCCCTGTTCCCGGAAGGAACGAGGAGCAAGACTCACTCCCTGCAGGAGGCGCAGCTGGGCATCGTCTACCTGGCCCTCAAGTCGCAGGCGCCCATCCTGCCGGTGGGAGTGACCGGCACCCAAAACCTCCGGGGCTGGCGAATGCCCTTTCCACTGTGCCGGCTCACCGCCAGCGTGGGCCCGCCCTTCACCCTGCCGGTACTGGAGGGCAGACCGCCGCGCCCGGTGATGCAGGGAATGCTGCGAATGATAATGGAGCGGGTGGCAATGCAACTGCCGCCCGAGTTTCGTGGGGTATACGACCCCACATTGAGGCCAGCCACGGAGACCCAAGAGGATCGAGGCGAGCAATGCAAGACGCATCCAAGTTCGGCATCTACCTGAATGACGCAGAAAAGAAGGTCGTGCGGATCAACTCCCCCTACTGGTTCCCAGAGGAACCGGACTGGGTGTTCGTGACGCCCGAGGTCAACGCCACCCTGCTGAGCATCCGGGATCTGGCCCGCGAGCAGGGGGTCAGCACCGACGCTGACGCAATCACCTGGGGAACCATCCCGATGCGGGAAGAGTAGGAACAGTTAAGGCGCCGGGCGCACAACACCGGTAGCGGCGGAAAACCGGCACGCCAACTCGTAGGGTTGCTAACGGGTTTCCTGTTCCCAGTCTCTCTGGCGCGGCCTCCAATGGTGCCGGGCACCAGTCTGGACATGGGCGACTGACCAGTCGGAGATTGCTGACCGCCGCCACGGTAACTATCCGGGAGTCGCAATAAAAGACAAAACCCGCTCGCCATCCCATGTTACGGAGGCGAGCGGGTTTCGCTTGGACCCTTTGGGAACGCCGGTTGCGGTACTAGCCCTTGAACGCTGGCATCACCTCTTCGGCGAAAATGCTGAGCTGGTCCTTGAACACCTCCAGGGGCATGCCCATGACCGAGCCGATGTTGACCCGCTCCACGCCCGGATAGCTCTCCTCGGCCTTCTTGAGTGCCTCCAGTGCGGTCTCGGGGGTGCCGCAGATCCAGCCGCCTCCCTCGACGGCCTCCTCCAGCGTCGGCAGCTTCACGCCACCGCTGCGCCTACCGGCGGCCACCGCGTCGATCTGGTCCTGGCTGAGCGCCATCAGGCCCAGCGGGGCGGCGAATTTCATGGCCTCCTCGAAATAAGGCTTGGCCTTCTCGATGGCCTTTTCCTTGGATTCAGCCAAGAACATCCGGAATCCGAGGGCAGCGTTTTCGCCCAGCTGGGTCTCGCGGCCGACATCCAGCTGTGCCTGCTGGTACATTCGCATCCGTTCGCCTAGTGTGGGCTCCGGCGTGTTGGCCAACAGAGGCTTGATTCCCACCCTGGCCATGAACTCCACGCCACGCGGGTTCCCGCTGACCAGCGGCTGCCAGATCTCCACCGGCCGATTGAGCGGACGCGGCACCAGGGTCAGCTTCTCCAGTTCGTAGCCCCGGTAGGGCACCCGGGCAGGGATCTGGAAGTGCTTACCCTGGTGGGAGAATGAGTCCTCGTTGAACGCCTTGACCATCACCTCGACCTGCTCCTCGAACAGTTCGCGGTTGGCGTCGGAGTCCCGCATCGGCGCGCCGAAGGTCTCGACCTCACGGGTGTGGTAGCCGCGGCCCACTCCGAAGATGATGCGGCCCTTGGTCAGGATGTCGGCCATGGCAAAGTCCTCCGCCAAGCGCAGGGGGTGCCACATGGGGGTGATGTTGAATCCGCAGCCGTACTTGAGATGCTCCGTCTGGGTGGCCAGGTAGAGCCCCAGCATCAGCAGGTTGGGGATGCCCTCGTACCCCTCCGGCTGGAAGTGGTGCTCGGCCATCCAGAACTCGTCGTAGCCGCTGGCCTCGAGGTGCTTGGATATCTGCAGTGCCCAGTCGTAAGTCTCGGCAAGCTTCTCGTTGGGATACCAGCGATCATTGGCCGGAGTTCCGTCGAACCCCAGATGGTCGTCTACCACGTGCCCGGCATAGGAGGCCGAAAAATTCTTGAACATAGCTACTCTCTGATTTGGGATTTTGGGTGAAGAAAATTCGAATGGTTGTGACAAATCAAGCGCCGCCAAGAACTCGATCCAAGATATACCCGACGGCTAATGCAGCGCCTATGCCAACGATGGTATACCACAGCCTATCCATGCGCCTATTGACCTCACGAAAACGCTGTTCATTGCGTTCTTCCTGTCGGTCAAACCGTTCGTCTTGACGGTCGAGGCGCTGGTCGATCCTCAAGAGGACTTCTCTGGTTTGGGATTGCGCTTCTTCCAACCGCCCCAAGGTTCTATACACCTCGGCTACATCCATCACCGGAGGTTGCGGAGCCTGGGGCTGTTGTGCTGCTTCGGTTGTCATACCAACCTCTGCGCTGGTCTATCACCTGCCGAATCTGGATTATACTCCACCATCGTTCATGGCTTGGCAATGGACAAGTGTCAGGAAAGATTCCAAGCCTACTCGCGAACCTGGCTGGGGGCCGGGTTGTAGAGCTCCAGGCCGATGGTGGCCGGGAACACGCGGGCCAGCTCCTCCACGGTCCACTTGCCGTCCTTCTGGATCGTCTTCACCGGCTCCGGCTGGTTCAGGAGGTTCACGAGGCCCTCGGTAACGTGGAAGACCTGCCCGTTGACGTGCTGCGCCTCATCGGAGGCCAGCCAGGCAACCATGGGTGCGACATCGTCGGCCTCGCCGCGCAGGGTGACGCTGGCGCCGGTACTGATGCCACGGGCAGCCCGCAGTTCGCGAGCCTCGTCGGGAATGCTGGTGGTCATGCGAGTCGCCGCACTTGGAGAGATAGCGTTTGCGGTCACCCCGTATCGCCCCATGTCGCGGGCGACCACCCGGGTGAACCCGGCGATGCCGTCCTTGGCGGCCCCGTAGTTGGCCTGACCGGAGTTGCCGTACAGTCCAGAGGTGGAACTGAAGGTGATGATGCGGCCCGAGCGCTGCTGCCGGAAGAGGACGGAGGCATTCTTGACCACTGAGAAGGTTCCCTTCATGTGGACGGCGATCACGTCATCCCATTCCTGCTCGGACATATTGAACACCATGCGGTCCCGCAGGATACCGGCAACGGTGACCACCACATCCAGCTTGCCGAAGCTGTCGAGGGCCGTCTGGACGATCTTTTCGCCGCCGTCCATGCTGGCAACGTTCTCGGTGCAGGCCACGGCCTCGCCGCCATCCTCGCGAATTTCGGCCACGACGGAGTCGGCCACTGAGACGTCCTGGCCCGAGCCATCAACGTTCACGCCCAAGTCGCAAACCACGACTCTGGCGCCTTCCTCTGCCATCAGGCGGGCGACGCCGCGCCCGATGCCGCGTCCCGCCCCGGTTACGATCGCCACCTTGTCTTGCAGCAGGTTTGCCATTCCTATGCCTCTACTTTAGCTCGGCGTAATGCTCGGCCTTAGTGTCATTCCGATAGGTCGCCGGCATTGCCTGGAATTCACCCAGTGTATTTCCGCCGCAGTGGAGCGGAAGTCAATTCGCCCGCTCCCACAGAAGGACCACTGTCAGGTCGGCCCGTGAGCCTTTGATGGGCAGAGTGCTCAGTTGCAGCCTTCCGTCCTCTCCGAAATCGTACCTGCGAATCTGCCGGTCTCCGACCCAATTCGGGAAAAAACTGCCCTCGACATCGTGCACCATCAAACCGTCGGCCTCGTCGACCGAATAGCTGCCGTAATAGGCAACGTAGCCCTCAAAGGCAGCTCGCACCTCATCGTCGCTGCCTTTCAGCAGGTTGCCGGTGACGAAGGCGGGGCGTTCGCTGGCCATGATCTGGCCGGCGAAATGGCCACTGCCGTCGTACATCAACTGCCCGGCAGGATTCTCACCATAAGGGTGTGTGATACGGCCGTCGGTCCAGCGCCCCTCGCAGGCAAGGAGCCGCCACGTCCCGGTGAATTGGTCTGCTTTATCAGCCATCTGCTGGAGTCAACCTTGCGACGTCGGGATCAGCCGTCATTCCCGAGGCGGGGTGGGCGGAGCAGGGTTGGTTATGCCATGGGTGAGCACGTCCCGCGCCAGGGGAGCCAGGGTATCGAGGTCCCAGTGGCCCGAGGGTTCGTAGATGGAATTCTCCGGACGGGGCTGAGACATCAGCGATACGGTGTCGCCATATACCAGGAAGGTCTGGCCGTTCACGTTGTAAGCGTAGTCGCTGGCGAGGTAGCAGATGAAGGGCGCTATATGCGTCGGGTCCAGTTCGGTCAGCGTCTCCTCGCCGGGAATCGCCGCGACACCGCTGCGCGCACGGATTTCGGCAGCGCTGTCGGGGATATCGCCGATCATTCTAGTGTTGGCCCTGGGAGCGATGGCGTTAGCAGTCACTCCGTAGCGGCCCATGTCCTTGGCCACCACCTTAGTGAATCCGGCGATGCCCGACTTGGCGGCGCCGTAATTGGCTTGACCGGAGTTTCCGACAAGGCCCGACTCGGAACTGAACGTGATAACCCTGCCGGACCGCTGCTGGCGGAACAGGATGCAGGCGTGCTTGACCACAGTGAACGTGCCCTTGAGGTGGACGGCAATCACGTCGTCCCATTCCTGTTCGGTCATGTTGAATATCATGCGGTCGCGCAGAATGCCGGCGCAGGTGACGACAATATCCAGCTTGCCGAAATTGTCGACAGCAGTTTGTATGATTCTCTCGCCACCCTCCATGGACGTCACCGACTCCATGCAGGGAACGGCTTCGCCCCCGGCGGCCTTGATTTCCTCGCACACCTGTGCGGCCACCGAGTGGTCCTGGCCACTTCCGTCCACATTGACGCCGGGGTCCACCACGACCACCTTTGCGCCCTCTGCCGCCATCTCCAGCGCGATGCCGCGACCGATGCCACGACCCGAACCGGTTACGATTGCCACCTTGTCCACCAGTGAATCTACCACCGTCTTACCCCTGGGAAATGAGAATTTTCGGTCTGTACTCTGACTCCGGTGTTGCCGGATCAGTTCCTGGGCAGGGAGACCGTTGCCCGCCCGGGTGTGGTGCGCTGCCCTTCCTGGTTTTCCAGCCAGATCTCACAGTCCACCAGGAACTCGCCGTCGTCTTCGTACTTGCTGGTGACAACGCCGCGGGCCGTGACAGGACTGCCGGGAATATCCATTCCCCGGTACTGGCAGGACAGTCGCCGCAGGTTTCCGTGCGGGCCCATCCAGTCGGTGACCAAGCTGCCCAGGAACGCATTTTTCAGCGCACCGTGGAGTATGATGTCTTCCAGTCCTGTGCCCTGGGCGAAGTCCTTGTCGTAGTGGATCTGGTAATAGTCCCCGGAAGCCCCCGCATATTTCACGAGTTGCTGGCTGGTGGGATGCCGCACCAAGGGACCGATCTCCAAACCCTCGTTGATCTCGTCCCAAACAATCTGGTCTGCCATTTCAAACCTCCGAAAAGTGTCTGGATGCCACTCGCGACGCCGGGTGATTGACGGGCCTTCCCCTGTCGGGGATATGCGCTGTCAACGTTTTGCTCCGACTGGAGCGTTGCGTCAGTAGCGAATGGAAGTGTTGGTCTGAGTAGCTACCACCTGCCCGAACTGGTTGGTATAGGTGATGACAATGGTCTGAATCAACATCAGGCCAATTCGCCCGTTCCGTTCATTGATGTCATCAATTCGCGAGACGGCGGTGATGGTATCTCCAGGCCGAACGGGCTCGAAGTATTCCCAGTCGCTACCGCCGTCAAGCACACGCTCGAAGGGCACGTCGAAGGGCAATTCGGGGCGCGCCGACACTGCGGAGCGCAGGAACGTGGGCGGGGCAATCAGGCCGCCAAACCTGGAGCCGCGGGCCGCCACCTCATCGTTATACAGGGGATTATCGTCGCCGATGGCCTCGGCGAACTTGATAATGGCGCCCTTTTCCACCTCGAGGGCCTTGGGCTCGCTTTCCTGCCCTATGGCTTGCTGGCGCATTTCCTCGGTCAAAAACGACGGCGCGGTGGACACTTTGTACCCCCTGAATTCCCTGTTTCTGACTATTGCCGCCGCCCGGAGCCCCTGCAATGTGGGCTCCACCGAAGGCAGTTAACAATCCGTTAACAACGTGCGAGTCTATCGGCGGGATAGCGGAGTGTCAAGGATGGTATCTGTACCGGGACGGTCACTTTGCTGCCGAATTACCGCCACACCTGGGCATTCCACCAACCAGAATTCAGCATACCATGTCATCGAATCGATAAACCCGTGCCGGTGTGCGACGATTTAAGATTGCAGCCAAACAGCTACGCCACCAGGCACTGAGGCCCAGCCCCGATCCGGGGGGACCCGGGCCAATACGGCATCCGCACGCGCCACCCGACGAATCTCACAGCCCCGTGTCAGCCACCGAGTGCCCCTGGTCCTGCATGGTTCCGCCGGGAGCGCAGGGAATCTGGTCCATGGTCGCCGGTGCCCCGTCATACCCGGGGGCAGCCGAACGGCCATTCCACCGCCCCGTGGGCCGCTACTGCCCAAGCCCGCGCTGCATGCCGCGCAGGTAGCCGGCCTGTCCGCCGTGCTGATTGACCTCCCATATCAGCATGCGAAACATGGTCGCGAGTGGCATCTCGTTGCCCTGGCGGTTGGTCATGATGGTGCTGGCAAGGGAGTCGTCGTCGTGTTCGCCGAGGAGGCCCAGCAGGTTGTCCCTCGCGGCTGTGGCGTATCCCACCAGGAGGTCCTTGTCCGGGCAGCTCCAGCCGGAAAGATCCTCGACTGAATAGCCGAATCCCACGTCCATCGCTACCGCCTTGAACCCCAGTTTCTGTGCCCATTCCCTTTCGTAGAGCTGTTCCTCCTTCCGGGCAAGGGTCTGAGTCCACATGTCCAGGGCGCGGCCGTAGTGCCACAGGATGAATCCTATGGAGTGGCATTGGTCGTTGGGCCGGTACTCAATTTCCTCCTGGGACAGACCATCGATGTATCGTTCCATCCATTCCCAGTTGGTGACGAAAGACTCCCTGATAAACTCCTGCAATGCCATCGCGTCAGCCTCCGCAGTCGGATTTGCCTGCAGGCATTCTATATCAGCAGGGGCCGGAACAGTCCGCTTGATAAGTGAGACTCAAACGTGGCAGGTCCCGATGCGCTCCGATTGCCTGTTTCACGTCCTCGATTCGACAGGCACCGCACCCCGCAGACAAATTTCACCGAATGTCACTGGCGGGATCGAGGCTGCGCTGGCACCGGTCTGCGCCTCCGCTGACGAATGCGGGCCCACGCAACACCTGTACGCGCGATCTCAAAAGCCAGCGGCTCCGGGCAATCCGGAGCCGCGTGAAGTTCCGCCAAAGCCATCGGTGTGTCAGCCATTAAGCCCTCCGAGGGCAGTAAGCTGGATGCCGGCATTAGAGATCTTGTCACAGCCTTGCAGGCTGCGGGCGTCGGGCGCCGTTCCGCAACACCACCGACTTACTCATCTGAGCGGCCCTTGAGCTACCCGGGGTCGGCGTGGCGGCGGACTCGCTCTGATCGGCCAGGGGTCGCGGCTTTGCCATGCGGTAGCCAACACCGTGTTCCGTGAAGATATACGAGGGCTTCCTGGCGTTGTCTCCCAGTTTCTGTCGGACCGACTTGACGTAGGAACGCAGTAGCTGGGGTTCCCCCAGATATTCGGGCCCCCAGATCCTCTCCAGCAGCATATCCTGCGTGAGAACCCTGCCCGCAGAATTGGCCAGTTCGGTGAGCAGCTTGTATTCCGTGGCCGTGAGCTGGATCGGCTGTCCCGAAACGGTGACGGTGCGCTCGTAGAAATTGATCAGCACTTCTCCCAGCTGGAACGCACTGTTGTTTCCGGGTTCTGCTCCGGCGTTCGATCTTCGGAGCGTGGCCTTTATCCTGGCGATCAGTTCGGACGGAGAGAACGGTTTGACCATGTATCCGTCCGCCCCCATTTCGAAGGCGCGAACGACATATTCCTCGTCGTCCCGGTCGCAAAGCACGATCGCGGGGAGAATATGCGACTCCCTGGCCCGCCTCAAGGTACGGAAGCACTCTTCCTCTCGCCCGGAAATGTCCATGACCAACAGCTTCCCGCTGCCCGCGGAAGCAAGGTGTTCCACTTCGTCCAGGCCGGATGTTGTCAGGGAATCGTATCCAGCGCCGATTAGAACCCTGCGAACTGTGCTCTCCATTTTGAAGTTGTCTATGGAGACCAGAATCTGAGTATTCTCCGGCGGCGCGGGCAAAGGTCCACCACTGATCTCCTGAACATCGGGGGCTGACACTTCAAGTTGCTCTTCGATCGTGGGCAGCGTGAAAGTCAGGGTCAGACGACCGTCCTGTTCGTCGACCTCCGTCATCATCCTCCCGCCGTGCGCCTCGACCACGCCACGGCAGAAGGCAAGCGCCAGACCTTCGCCCTGCGAGGACAATTCAACCGTCTTGTTGTGTGCCTGGGATATCTTGTTGAATATCCCTTGAGAGTCTGCCGTGTCAAATGGCGAATTGAATCCTTCCGTCGAAACTGGAACGCCATTAACTGAGACCGTGATGGTTATGTAGATGTCAACCTGGGACGCAGCCACCTTGACCGGAGACGACTCGTTGGAGTGTTTCGCCGCCTGTCGTAGGAAATTCTGCAATACCTGTCCAATGCGGTGTTTGTCCACCGCCACGTTGGGCAGCCCCTCAGGAATCTCCAATTGAATGGATAACGCAGAGTAGTCTCTCAAGTATTCGCCGCAGGACCGCTCAATCAGTCCGGCAACATCAGCCGGTTCGGTGAATATGGATAACGTCCCGGCTTCGATTTGGGTCAGTTCGATGAGGCTGTTGACCTGGCTGCGCATCAGGTCGGCCTGCTGGTCAATTATCCGCAGCAATTGCTGCGGTTCCCTCTCATTCATGGACTGTACGATGCCCCTGAGAGCCAGGGCAGACCCCTTGATGGTTGTGAGTGGCGTTCGCAATTCCTCGCTGACCACTCCCAGAAATTCACCACGCCTTCGTTCCAGGTCTTCCAGTGGAGTCATGTCCTGTATGACGGACATGACGGACACCATTTCCCCTGTCTCGGAGAAGAGCGGAGCGCAACTTACCAGGGTGGTAATGGAATTCCCGTTGGGGGCGTGAGTGACGATTTCCTCGGCTTTCACAATCTCGCCGGTCTGAATGGCCTTAGTGCCGGGGAAGTCTTCGAACGGTATCTCTCTCCCGTCAGTCCTGGTGAATTTAAGATAGTTGAAGGAGTTTTCCATCTCCTCCTCTGGAATCCCCAGTTCCCCCAAGATTCGCTGTGCTTCCTGATTCATGTAGGTCATCTGACCTATCCGCATATCGAAGACGTTAACTGATACGGGAGAGATGTCCATCAAGGCCTGCAGTTCAATCTTGGCCCGGTGCTCCTCCTCGTATCTGCCGGCGTTGCAGATAACCGTCGCGGCCTGAGATGCCAGCATCGCTGCTATGTGCTGATCTTCCTCGGTGAACTCCAAACCTCCTTCCTTTTCGGTCAGGTACAGGTTGCCGACGTGCTCGTCGTGATTGACAATCGGCACCGCCAGGAAAGTCTTCATTGGAGGGTGGTTTTTGGGGAGACCTACGGATTCGGGGTGTGACGCCAAGTCCTTCACCCTGACCGGAGCCTTGACCTTGCTGACGTAGCCCAGCAAGCCAAGTCCCTCGGGTGCCTGTGTCATTAGGTCTTTTTGTTCCTGTGAAATACCGTAGGTATAAAACTCGCGAACACCGCCCGTCGCATTGAAAGTCAGGAGCGCACCGTACCGGGCGCCGGTGAGCATTCAGGCGCTGTTTACAACTTCCTGCAGAACGGGCTCGGTCCCCACGTTCTCGGAAATTCCAATGCTTGCCTCGCTCATCTTGACCAGGGTTCGCTTCAGTTCGGCGACTTCCCTTTTGAGCGCCTCAGTCTCCGCCGTTGAAATACACAATTCCGACTGTTCCATCGTCGTCCTCTTAAGAAAAGTGTCAATTGGTGAGCAGCCCACCCACCTACCACCCGACACACCTTTCGACCAAGCCAATCAGGAAATTCCGGGGAGCCTCATCCCTGGAATAATTTGTGAATGGCCTAGGTTTTGCGTACCATAAAGTTAGTACTCATGAACCAGTCGGCATCGGGTTCTTGATACTAGCATTTGCCAGTATGTGAAATAAACATGAAATCGATATTTCAGACGGTTTTCTCACAAATCTATTATTAACGAATCAAGCGTCTTCACAAAAAATACATAACTCATAAGAACGGCTCCAAGACCTTCCTGCGAACCCGTCAAATCGCGTACCAACGTCGACAGCGTTGGCCCGGGAAAGTTAGCGCGCGTCGCTGCCCGCATCCCGCCCAAATTCGGGCGGCCAATGCGATGCCGGTGGCGGCGTGAGCGCCTGGTATATGGCCTGCCACCCTCCGGATTGCTTCAAATCAGAATGCATCCGTATGCTAAAATCGGGGCGGAATTTCCCTAGTGGAGAAGCGCATTGGAATTCGGATTCTATCTGCCCAACAGCGGTGAGGGAGCACAGCCCGATGCTCTCGCCAGCATAGCCCGGCTGGGTGACCGGCTGGGGTACAACTGCATGGTCGCGCCGGACCACATACTGATGCCCCGGCAGGTGGAATCGGTATATCCCTACAGCCTGACCGGAAACATCCTGGCCGGGGGCAACTCGGGAGCGGGCGAGTGGCCGGAGCAGATCACGACCCTGGCCTTTCTTGCCGGTGTCACCGAACGCATCAGGCTCGTTACCAGCGTGATGATCGTCCCCTACCGCAACCCCATTCTCTGCGCCAAAATGCTGGCCACCCTGGACATGCTGTCCAAGGGCCGCCTCATCGTGGGCGCGGGCGTCGGCTGGATGGAGGAGGAATTCGAGCTGCTGGACGCGCCCCCATTCGCCGAACGGGGAGCGGCCACCGACGATTACCTGCGGGCGTTCATCGAGCTCTGGACGGCGGAGAATCCGTCCTTCGACGGAAAGTATGTGCAGTTTTCCGACATCATCTTCCTGCCCAAGCCGGTGCAGAAACCCCATCCGCCCATCTGGATCGGCGGGCAGAGCCGGGCCGCCCTGCGACGCGCCGCCCGGTTGGGGAACGCCTGGCACCCGGTGGGAGCCATACCCGCGGCGCCGCTCGAGCCGGAGGAACTGGCGGACAATGTGGCGTACATTCACCGCCACGCCGAACGCGCCGGGCGGGACCCGTCGGAAATACAGGTGACCATGAAGGCTCCGCTCTACGACGCCACCAGCGACAGCGCGGGAAATCGCCGGCGATTCACGGGGTCGACGGATGCGGTGCTGCAGGACATTCACACCTACGCCGAGGCCGGTGTATCGCAGCTGATATTCGATTTCCGCAGTGCGCAGCACAACGAGACCGAGGAGCGGATGCAGAGGTTCTCGGAGGACGTGATGGCAGCCGCAGTGTAGAGAGGTTTTCCGTCAGCGCCTGCGACACGGCGAGGGGACTACAAGAGTCCACATTAGGATAAAATTCCTCTCCGTTGCATATTTCCCCGGAAAGGGGCATGGAGGAGCAAGACCTTGGAAACGTTGGATGACCGCTTCAACCGGGGCCAGGAGATGCGAATGCGAATGGCCGGGGGCAACCCCAGCCACTACGCCCTCCCGGGCATCGACCAGCTTGCGCCTGACCTCAAGCGCATTGTGGACGAGGCGCTCTGGGGATCCGTATGGACGAGACCGGGGCTGGCTACGGAGTACCGTTGCTTCTGCACCATAGCTGCCCTCACAGCGCTGGGGCAGATGCCGCTGCTCCGCCGCAACATTGAGCGCGCGCTGAACCTCGGGGTTACTCCCGACCAGATCGTGGAAGTTGTCATCCAGATGACCTTCCTCGTGGGTATCCCCTCGGTTGAAAGCGCCATGAAACTGACCAAGGACATATTCGAGGAGCAGGGCATCGAATACGTCCCGACCAAGGCTTACGACACCACCCGTACGGTCGAGGAACTGCACCAGAACGGCCTACGCATCTACGACGAGCAGATGGGTGAGCCACCCCTGTACCCGGTGGAGGATCCTGAATCCCTGGAGAACGAGGCTCAGAAGTTCATCGAGGAGTACCACTGGGGCGCCATCCACGACCGCCCCGGGCTTGATCCCAAGAGCAGGGCCCTGTGCAGCCTTTCCGCCATGACCGTACTGGGGCAGTACGACCGTCAGATCCGGCGGCTCATCGAGGGCGCCCTCCACGTGGGAGCAACGCCGCAGGAGGTCATGGAGGTGTTCTTCCAGCTGGTCTTCTACGGCAGCTACACCAACTCGCGCACGGCCATGCGCGTGGCCCGTTCAGTATTTATCGAGCAGGGACTGACGCCGGCGCCGACCGACTGACACGGGCGGAGCGCCTGCACCAACTCATCACAGCGCCCAGCTGGTCCACTCTCAACATAAGGCAAGGCAGGGAGCCATTATGAAACTCCGCCTGGACGACGGTACGGAGCTTTTCTACACCGTCGACGATTTCACCGATCCGTGGACCGAACCGGACACTGTGTTGATGCACCACGGGATGGCCAAGAACCACGGCATGTGGTTCGGATGGGTGCCCACCATCGCCCGGCACTACCGGGTCATCCGGTTCGACATGCGGGGCATGGGCCGGTCGGACTGCCCGGAGCCGGGCTACCCATGGTCGCTGGACAACTTCACCAATGATCTTGAGCAGGTGGTCAACCTGTTGGGACTGGACCGGTTTCACCTGATAGGCGAAACGGTGGGCGGCTCCATCTCGATGAACTACTCGACCCGGCACCAGGAAAAGCTGATGTCGCTGACCGTTTGCACGTCGCCGACCAGCTTCGACTCCCATCACCAGGAAAGCGCCGCGCTCATCGAGCGCGAGGGAATCGACGCCTGGGTGGAGGACAGCATCGGGCGGCGCCTGGATCCGGATCTGGTCCCTCCGGAATACATCCGGTGGTACGCCGATCAGATGAAGGCCACACCGGCCCACGTGGTGCAGGGATTCCAGGCCAACGCGGGAGGGGACCTCGGCCCCGCGCTCCAGAGCGTCCAGACACCAGTGCTGGTGTTGGCGGCGGCAAGCCTGCGGGAGGAGGTGCTGGGAGATTTTCGTGGGGCTGCCGACCTGTTCCCCAACGGCAAACGGGTGGTGTTCCCAGGCATCACCGGGTTCGTGCAGCACATCCTTCCCACGGCGTGCGCCCGAGTCTGGCTGGACTGGGTGCGGTCACTCTAGCCTCGTGATTTTCAGGGGCCGTCGAGGGCGCAGGTCCCGTCGCGGCCGAATGGCCGCGGTACTGCTCGCCGGAATGTTGCTGCGCCGACGCCAGAGACCCCTGGACTACAACATCATTTTCCTCCGACTGCTTTCCGGGAGGGACCCGGAAACCGGGGAGGCATGGACTTGGCGAGACCCCGGATTCGCCAGGTTCCCTTGGTCCTTTGTATTCCAGGCTTTACTGGCCACCGGGGTCATGCTGGCGATCCTGACCTACGTTCAATCTTTGTCATCGGCGGCGATCGCTGCTGGCCTGGCCTCCAGCGTCGTGGGCATATTCATCGGCCCCTCCAACCAGACAGCCCGGATCCGGTCTGTCGTGGGTGGCCACGCCGTGGCGTTGGTACTCGGCTCCCTGTTTTCCCTGATGCTTTTCTTTGGCCCGGTGGAGACATTCCTGCTCGACGCGGAATTGCTGCGCAACCTCAGCTATGCCACCGCCGTGGGCGCTGCCATGTTGCTGATGGCAATCACCAACTCCGAACACCCTCCAGCGGCAGGCACCGCACTTGGAATGGCCAGCCGGGAGTTCGACATCCTGATATTCCTCAGCATCATCGGCGCAGTGGCCCTGCTGGCAGTGATGAAACTGGCCATTCGCCCCTACCTGAGGGACCTGACCTGACAAGATTGGACCAGCGATCCGCCAGTTACCGTACTTCCCATCCAATCATCAAGGCAAAATCTCTCCCAGGAGCCCTGACAATGCCCGAAGCGCTAGCCTGCACCTACGCCCGGTTTGTGGCCGGGTTGGACTATTCGCATCTGCCCGCCGGGGTGGTCGACAAGCTGAAGGCCTCGCTGCTGCACGCCACATTCGTCTCCCTGATAGGCGCGCAGACGGTTCACGGCAAGGCAGCCATCGAGCTTGTCAAGGAGGAAGAGTCCAGCGCCAACGGCGCAACGGTGCTGGCCGACGGCGCGCGGGCGACCCGCAGCGGGGCGGCCTTTGCCAACAGCAAGCTGATGCACGCCACCAACCAGACCGACTCCTACCGCATGCTGATCCATCCGGGCCCGTGCATCATTCCGGCCGCGCTGGCGTCCGCCGAGCTGTCCGGCGCCAGCGGAGCCGACCTGCTCACGGCCATGGCGGCGGGCTACGAGGTGGAGGCGCGAATCGCCGGCGATTTCATCCCCAGCACCCAGGCGAGGGGGTTCCGGTGCAGCCCGGTCTACGGCACCCTCGGGGCAGCAGTGGCCACGGCCAAGCTGTTGAGTCTGGACGAGGACCAGGTGGTCACCGCGCTGGCCCTCGCCTGCACATTCGCAGGCGGCACCACCGAGGGACCGAGGGTGAGCGGACGGGAGATGTTGTACCACGAGCCGAACGCCACCCGCAGCGGCATAATGGCCGCGTTGTTGGCCCGGGAGAACCTGCGCGGCTCGGAGACCTGCCTCGAGGGCGACGCCGGTTTCTACAACGCATTCGTGGGCAACAACCGGGGCGAGCTGCCCTACACGTTCTCCTCCAACCCTCCGGGAGACGGTGGTCCCGGAACCACCGAGCTCGCCGCGACCGTCGAAGGTCTAGGCGAGCGGTGGGAGCTGATGCACGTCACACCCAAGATCTACCCCACGGCGGGCTACAACTGCCCGGTCATCGAGCTGACCACCCGCATGCGGGCGGCTCACGACATTCCGCCGGAAAGAATCGAGTCCATCACCGTGGAGATGAACTGGCTGGAGACGACCTATCCGTCGCCGGCCTTTCCGAACACAGACCGGCGCATGCCCGGCGTGGGGAGCACCCACTATTTCACCGCCTACACCTGGGCCCATGGCAGTTACCCACCGCTGCGACAGCGCCTCGACCCGGGTATAGACTCCGCGGATTTCGACCGGCAGGTGATGGACCTGCAGGAACGAGTTACGGTGGAGGGGCAGCGGACGCGCGGCTCCTTCGCGCCGCGCATCACCGTGCGCACACGCTCAGGCGAAGTGGTGACCGACGAGTTCACCGGTGACGAGTTGAAATGGGATTTCGCCACTACCTCCAACCGTCTGAGTCAACTCTTCCCGGACATGGAGTGGCCCACGGACAAACTGAGCGGACTGGCGTCGGCTGTATCGAATATCGACGGCGCGCCGGATGCGTCGGGCCTGATAGCCTGCTGCGTGCCGGATTAGCATCCTCGGTTGGGCCGTGCGTTACAATCTCGGAGGAATAGGAGTTAAACAGTTGCCTATGAAATTCCCTCTCCCTCAGGGGGAGGGCTAGGGTGGGGGTGAGACCTCCAACCGCTGAAATTCCCTCTCCCTCAGGGGGAGGGTTAGGGTGGGGGTGAGACCTCCAACCGCGTAACTCCTAAGGAATTGAGTCATTCAGGAGCAGCAAATGGATCTCGGACTCGAAGGCAAGATCGCCATCGTTACCGGCGGCAGCAAGGGCATCGGACGGTCCACGGCATTGGCGCTGGCCCAGGAGGGCGTGGACGTGGCCATCTGCGCCCGCGGCATGGAGGACCTGGAGGACGCCGCCTCAGAAATCCGTGCCCGCACCGGGCGCCGCGTCCTGGCGGTGCGGGCCGACACCGGTGTGGCGGAGGACATCCAGAACCTAGTCGCAAACACCGTCGCCGAGCTGGGCGGGGTGGACATCCTGATCAACAACGCGGTGAACTCCACCGCCGCTCCGTTCATGGAGCTGGCGGACGAGGACTGGTGGAACCATATCAACGTCAAGGTCATGGGCTACGTTCGCTGCGCCAGGGAGGTCATCCCTCACATGCGGGAGCGCGGCGGCGGGCGCATCATCAACATCGGGGGTATGGCGGCCCGGCAGTCCAACCCGCTAACCAACAGCAACGGCGTGACCAACGCGTCCGTGTCCAACATGGCCAAGAATCTCGCCGACCAGGTTGCCACTGACGGCATTCTCGTGAACTGCATCCATCCCGGCACCACCCGCACTCCGCGCCAGACGATGATCCTGGAACGCCAGGCGCGCGACGCCAGCATCACCGTGGAGGAGGCCGAGACCCGTGCCATCGCCGGGATTCCCATCGGCCGCATGGTCGAGCCTGACGACATCGCCGACCTGATCCTGTTCCTGGTCTCGGACCGCGCCGGCGCCATCACCGGCCAGACCATCGGCGTTGAGGGCGGCGCCGTCCGCACCATCAACTATTAGAAATTGACCACAGAGAACATGGGGAGAAAAAGGAATCGGGCAAATTTATGACAAAAACTCTGTGGTCTCTGTGTGCCCTGTGTTTGATTCTTCTAGCGATCGCGTGCGGCGGTTCGGACGTCATCGTGCCGCCGACGGAAGAGTTCGGCGGCCCGGAGTTCAATGTGGCGGTCCTGGCCAGCGACCTTGGCGTTGGGAGAGAGCGCATTGCATTCGGCGTAGGTCGCCGCGACGGTCCTCCTCTAAAAGCGGAGAGCGCCACGGTGCGCACATACTACTTACCGCCGAACACGGAAAACAAGGAACTTCGGGAAACCCTGACGGCCAAGTTCGAAGAATGGCCCTTCTTGACTGGAGTATTCGTCTTTTACCCCCAGTTCGATGTCGCAGGTTGGTGGGAGATTGAGGCGGAATTCACTACACCTGATGGACTGAACGTAACGGCCACAAGATCATTGTCGGTCAAGGAGACCAGCGCCACTCCTGCCGTAGGAGACCCAGCACCAGCCAGCACTACTCCCGTCGCGGACCAAGTCTCCGACATTTCCCAAATTACCACCGCTCAACCACCCATCCCGGCACTCTACTCTATCTCGGTACACGACGCCTTAGCAGAAGGAAAGCCTTTGGTGGTGGGCTTTTCGACGCCCCGTTACTGCAGTACTGGAACCTGCGGCCCCCAGGTGGAACAGCTGGCTGAACTACAACAAAGCTATGGGGACAGGGCCAACGTCATTCATGTCGAGGTGTACAAGGATCCTCATCTTTTCGAGGACGGGCAACGTCCAACCATAGACGACGCTGTGGATGCGATAAGGGAATGGAACCTTCCCACTGAACCATGGACTTTCGTAGTGGACTCCGATGGAATAGTTCGAGCCAAGTTCGAGGCGTTTACACCGGCCTCCGCAATTGAGGACGCCCTGCTAAAGGTGCTCAATTAGCAGGCTTGCGGCAATTCCCCTCTCCCTGCGGGGGAGGGTCAGGGTGGGGGCGTTCCTTTCCGGCCTGCTGATCCTGTCCGTGCTGTGCCTGATCAGCGTTGCGGCGGCCTGTGGGGGCAGCGAGCCCGGAGTGGTTCGAGGCACGGTCGTTGAGGTCACCGACCGGAACCTGGCGGAGATCGAGACGCTCCGCATCCGCGACGAGGCGGGCGGCGTGTGGACGTTCACCACGGACGCCGCGCTGGAAAAGAACGGAGCGCACCTGCGGCTGCACCAGGTTCTAGGGGAGGCCATCGAGGTCAGCTACGAGGAGCGTGAGGGCCAACTGATCGCCACGGCGCTGCGCGATTGACCTTTACCTTCCCGAGCAACGCCCAGGGTTTCCTGCCTGCCGAATCGCTACCTGAACCGGAACACACGCAAGGCGAGCAGCGCGGTGGCCACCGCCCAGGCGCCCAGGGCGGCAAGCTGCGGCCACGTCTCCCACAGTGGCGCGCTGTTGATGGCAACCTCGCGCAGGGCGTCCAGCATTGGCGTGAGCGGCAGGACCATCGCGGCGTAGGGCAGCAGCCACGGCAACGATGCCGTGGAGAAAAAAGTGCCGGCGAGAAACATCATGGGCAGTGCTATGGCGTTGCCCATCCCGGAGGCGGCAGCGGGGCTCCGGGCCCACGCCGACAGGATGAACCCGATGTTCAGGAACACCACCGTTCCAAGGAGCACAATCAGCAGCACCCAGCCAAGGTTGCCGTGAATGTCGCCGCCGAACACGAACACCCCCACGGCCAGGATGATCAAGGCCTGCACTATCGCCAGCAGCAGGTGGGCCAGGATCTCGCCGGCAAAAAACTTCCAGACTGGCAGGGGCGTTGCCAGCAATCGTTTCAGCACGGCCTGGTTGCGGTAGGTGCTGATGCGTACGGCGATGGAGATGATGGAGTTGGTCATGATCCCCAGCCCCAGCAGGCCCAGCAGCACGGTATCGAAATAGTCCACCTCGGGAACGTCGATGACCTCCGATACCACCAGGCTCCGAGGCAGGACCGGCTGGCCGTCAGAGCGCAACTCGATGACCAGGCTGCGAATCGCGCCCTCGACGAGCTGGTTGCGCTCGGGATTCCGGGTGGAGAACACCAGAGTCACCGGCTCAACACTTCCTGTGCTGCTTTCAGCTGCCGGACTGTCCAATCCGTTGGGTATGAGGAGCAGATACCCGAGATCTCCATCAACCAGCCGTTGCCTGGCCTCGTCGACAGCGCCGGGCATGCTTGCGTCAACTCCCTCCCGCTCGAGGAATGAGATTTCGTCCAATCGTTCCATCAGGACTTCTGCCATGGGTCCGCCCGAAAGGTCTGCAACCGCCAGCCCCGCGGGAGTGACCCCACGAAAATCAATCAGACCGAAAACTACCACGAGTAGCAGCGGGAAAATCAGGGCCCAGAAAAGGCCCTGACGATTCCGGATCATCATCTTGACGTTGGCCAGGGTTATCGCCAGCAATTGGGGCCTCTTTGTCTGAACTGTGATTTTTGTGATTTGAGGATTTTCATGATGTTCCAACATCCAATCAAGGCAATCCCTTAATCACAAAAATCACAGTTCAGACAATGCGTTTAATGACGGGTCAGCTCTATGAAAACGTCCTCGAGGGTTACCGGGGTAATTTCCAGGTGTTCCAGGGCAACGCCCGTCCGTGCCATCCGGTCCATCAGCTCCTGGAGAGCCGCGGGCGAGCCGTCGATGCGGAGGAGGTAGGCGTTCGCGGCGCGTTCATCGATGCCGCCAAGGACGACGGGGGCGTTCCCGCCGTAGGTCTGCAGCGCTTCCAGTTGCTCGCCGTCGAGCGGCGCCTCGGTCTGCACCTTGACGGCGTAAGTCGCCTCAACGCGGCTGATCAGCTCCCGGGGGGAACCGCTGTCCAGCATCCTCCCGTGGTTGATGATGCCGACCCGGTCGCAGTGGTCCTCGGCCTCCTCCATGTAGTGGGTGGTGACGATCACCGTGGCGCCGCCCTCGCGGACCCTGCCGACCAGTTCCCACAGGTCGCGGCGGGAGACCGGGTCAAGCCCGGTGGTGGGCTCGTCGAGGATCACCAGCTCGGGGTTGTTGACAAGACTGGCGGCCAGGGCAAACCGCTGCTGCTCTCCTCCGGAAAGTTGCCTCACCCGGCGGCGGGCCTTGTCCCCCAGGCTGACCGTCTCCAGCAGATCCCGGGGCGACAGGCGGCTGGGGTAGAAACTGCCCATCAGCGCGAGGATCTCGTGGAGAGTCAGGTACTCGTAGTATGAGGACGCCTGCAATTGAACGCCGATGCGGGACTTGACCTCGCGGCTGCGAGTCGCCACATCCAGACCCAGCACACTTGCCACTCCCGAGTCGGCGGTCGTCAGCCCTTCCACGATCTCCAGCGTTGTGGTCTTGCCTGCGCCGTTGGGCCCCAGCAGTCCGAAAATCTCCCCGCGCTGGACGGAAAAGGATAGGTGGTCTACGGCGACAATGTCGCCGTACCGTTTGACCAGATCGTCGACCACCAGAGCATGGGACATTTCAGACTACATCAACTCAGATTTGTTGCAGATTTACTTGCCAATTCAGGGTCCGTAAAACAAGCTAGCACAATTGTCACCTCTCTGCAGGCGTGGATAGAGCGGATGTATGGATTCACGGCCTCGAAAAATCGACAGCAGCGTGTCCCCACCGACTCGTTCGCCGGCGCAGCAATAGAGCGGGCGATGGCTTATATTATCTGTCACCACTAACAATCCGGAGCGAAGAGTGCCATCCAACGAACGAAAACTGAGCAGCGTCTCCGATGACGCAGTCGCTGCCGCCACCGGCAGGAACTGGGACCAGTGGACTGCGTTCCTCGACGATCTCGGCGCCGCCGAGATGACACACAAGGAGATCGTGGCCCTCGCCGCCGGCCCTGGAGGCCTGTCCAACGGCTGGTGGCAACAGTCGGTGGCCGTGGGTTACGAGCAAGCCAAGGGCCTGCGGGTGGTGGGTCAGACCTCGGGCGCAGACTTTCAAATCGGCGTGCAGAAAACCCTGCCGGTCCCGCCGGACGTGGCGTGGTCCCTGCTGGCCGAGGGTCCGGGAAGAGACCTCTGGCTGGGCAGTGTCGAGACTCTGGAACTCAGAAAAGGTGCGAAATATCGGACAGACGAGGGGCACGAGGGAGAGGTACGGTCATGCGTGCCTGGGGAGCGAGTCCGCCTGACGTGGAGCCATCCAGACCTGGCTCAGCCGTCCACGCTTCAGATCTACCTGGCGCCCACCGGAGACAGGACTTCCGTCCGATTTCACCAGGAGCGCTTGTCCAGTCTCGAGGAGCGAGAGCTGATGCGCAGCCACTGGCGCCTAGTGCTGGAGGAGTTGGCGGGTCTTGTGTAGCGTCGTTGCCACTACAGGACACAACAGGATTGAAAGGACAATGTCCGAACTGTGATTCGTCTGATTTTGGGATTTCCCTGATGGAACCCAATCTTGCGTATCCTTGAAATCTTACAAATCCTGATAGGAGTTACGCAGTTGGAGATCTCACCCCCACCCTAACCCTCCCCCTAAGGGAGAGGGAGTTTCATAGCCAACTGCGTAATTCCTATCCTGATTCAGACAATGGCCTTCTGTCCTCCTGGCCGATGACACCCTCCTGGTTGGCAGCCGGTTGACAGTCGGCGGCGGATGGGACATCATTGGTGCAGGCGCTTCGGTGCCGCTTTACAACCGAAAAACCCATGCTGGGAGTGCCCTCAAAAGGGGTAAACGAGGAAGCTGGTCAAAGTCCAGCGCTGTCCCGCAACGGTAGGTCACGGTAGCAACAGGCTACTGTGGCGAGTCCGGTCCACGGCTCCCGGCAATGTTTCGGCCTTCGAGGAAGGGCGCCGGCATACTGTTTGTTGTTTGAGCTCTGCCCTCGAGGGCAGGGCTTTTTTTGTTGTCCTCAAATATGGGCCGGAAGGCCGGTCCAGCGAAGGGCGCTAACAGTCAGACCAGATCTGGAGACGCTATGGAAGCCACTCTGCCGATTATTCGTGAACTGACCAACCTCGGCGACTCCCTGATGTGGATCGTCGGGCCCGGCGACATGGTCAGCGAGAACTACTCACGCGGCATTCAGGAGCCGCAGGCGCACGGAAAATACATCACCATCCGGGCCCACAACTGGCTGTTCCACCTGGAGCCCGAGATGGTGGGCAGCATCCAGTTTGTCGAGACCCACGGCGACCTGACCTCGCACTACGTCCGCTTTGTGGACTCGGGCGGCGAAACTCTGCTGCGCGCATACCTGCCGCGAGAGTCAACTGGGAATCATGATCCCGAGGGGCCTGGGGATAATCCCTCGTTCGAGGAAATGCGGGCGCGGTATGCCGACCTCAAGGGTGTGGAGTCGGTACGCAGGGAGGTTAGCTCGTCCGCCATCTAGCCAGGGTCCTGAGAACACTCCCGAATGGGACGGACGCTCAAGAACAGCATTCCCTGGGATGAGGGAACCGCGGGGGATTTCCCCCATCCCATTCCGCCCATTGCTGCCGGGTCGCGGGTCAAACGAGGACTCTCCTCCCCTCGAAAGACCCGCCTCCGGCAGCCATTTCCACCCGCTACTTGCGCCATGCTCCGGTCGCCGCAGGCCGTCTGACCCCCCGGCGGCTGGACGCTAGTTCATGCTGAACTTGGGCAGGCGCGGGCTGCCATCCAGATTGAGTCGGTTGCGGTTGTTACCATCCAGTTTCAGCGAGGCCAGTACCGAGTCCCACACCGGGCGCGCCCGGTCACCGTCCTCGGTCCAGAAATCGAAGGTTATGAGAGCGTAGGCCCCTGGACCTCGGGCCAGGGCAATGCGGGAATGGGCTGGCCGGTTCTCGGTGGGGTCCATAAAATCGACCTCGAGCCACGCTGCCTCCAGAGTGGCGCGCCGGAGCTCCTGGTAGGGGCCTCGACTGGTAATGCCGCGGGAGTCTCCGGACAACGCCGTTCTTTCGATCAGCACCGGTAGCGGCAGTCCACTCCAGTCGATGTCGGGGGCGTAGATCAGGGTGACCTCCAGCCGTATGTCGGCATCCTCCTCCCGCTTCCTGTCGAAGAACCGGATGGAGCCGCTCTCACCCTGACTGAGATGCCATTTGCGGGGCACCTCGAACTGCATGGCCCCGGCATCGGCCACAAAGACCTTGTTGCCGGGCGCCGCCGTCCACTGATGATCCGCAGCGAGCTGATGCTTTTGCTTTTTCCACTTTTTCTTGGCCATGGATGATCTTTCCCACATTCGCCAACATTCTTAAGGCCCATTTTACGAGGAAACGATTTTCCTGACGAGAGGCAGGGGTGGTTGAATCAGGACAACTGCATGTTCATTGTCTGAATCAGGATTCACAGGATTCTGAGATTTTCATGATGCTCCCCAATCCTGGTCATCCTTTAATCCTGCTAATCATGATTCAGACAAGACCCTTGGCGCCGCATATTCCATCCGTCCTGATCCTGATGGGCACAATGGAATTTCATTGACAATCCGGCCCGCTCGATGATACGTTTTTCGTCGCCGTTTTCCCCAATTTGCTGATGGCAAACCTGTTCGGCGCTTGGCCGAACACTCGCCACCGGATGATTATGGGCCCTCTCTCCACCTCTCTGCGGCTTCCTCCCCGGGGTAAGTACGGCATCCCCTTTCACTTTAGTCCACCAGGTTCCTCGTTCCGACAGATTCCGCCGCAAGTCATTTGCACTCCGAAAGCGGACGGTGCGACGCCATGGCAGTAGCCGTCGGCAGTCGGTTCACCTCCGACGGCGTGGCCACGGGGGGCTGGTTCCGGGGACTGGCCTGGGCCGCAGCAATCTCCGTTTTCGCCATGCTCATACTCGGCGGCGTCGTGCGCGTTACCGAGTCCGGACTGGGCTGCGGCGACGATTGGCCCCTGTGCTCGGGGCAGTGGCTGCCGCCGCTGGAATCCAAGGCCATCATCGAATACGCCCATCGCGTGGCGGCGTCATTCCTCGTCGGCCCGTTGGTGGCCGCCACCTTCATCGGCGCCTGGCTGCGATACCGCAGCGAGCCATGGGTCCTCTGGCCTGCCACGGCCGCCATAGTGCTGGTCATTATCCAGGCCCTCTTGGGGGCGGTGACCGTAGTGACCGAGCTCTCGGCCCACGTCGTCATGACGCACCTGGCCGTTGCGGAGCTGACCATGGCCTGCTGCGTCCTGGTGCTGATAATGTCATACCGTGGCGGAATGCAGGGTGAGCCGCCGTCGTGGGCCACGGGGAAAGTGCGGCTCTTCCCGCCGCTTTCGCTGGTGGCGGCGGTGGCCCTGTTCCTGTTGCTGCTCTCGGGCTCCTACCTGACCAATGAGCCCTCGGCCACTTGGGCCTGCGCCACGTGGCCACTGTGCACCAACGACTGGGACGGGTTCTTCCCGGGCAACAAGCTGGCAATGATTCACATGGCGCACCGATGGGTGGCCCTGATTGCCGGTCTGGTGGTAATGTATGCCCTGCACCTGGGCTTCCGTGGACGCACCCAACCTCCCCTGGTCCGGATACTGTCAATGTCCGCCGTGGCCCTGTTCGTAGCGCAGGCTCTCGTTGGAGCGGGCGTAATCTGGGCCGGGTTCGGCAAGGATGTGGAACTGCGGGCGCTGCACCTGGCACTGGCCTCGGGCGTGTGGGCCTTTGCGGCCGCGTTGGCAATACTCAGTTACTCACGGGAGCCGGCCCGATAGCTGGCACTGGACGATATGGCAGAACAGGCAGGACACATAGACGCCCTGGAGGGGCCGGGTCTAACAGAAGGCCAAGCAGCGATGGATGCGACTGGCGAAACCACCGCCGCCCCAATGGATGGCGAACGCAGCGGTCTGCGCCGAGTGTTGTCGGACTACTTGACTCTCACCAAGCCGCCCATCATATCGCTGCTACTGGTTACCGCCATCGGCGGGATGTTCCTTGCCTCCCGGCACGCGGGCGGTTCGGGCATCCCGGACCTTTGGACCCTGCTGCTGGTCTGCGTCGGCGGAGCACTGGGCGCGGGCGGCGCCAACGCCATCAACCACTACATGGACCAGGACATCGATTCACTGATGTCGCGCACCGCGTCCCGGCCAGTGGCGGGACTGAGGGTACGTCCCCTGGCAGCGTTGGCCTTCGGCATCGCGCTGAACGTGGTGGCCTTCGGGGTGCTCATCTACTGGGTGAACCTGCTGGCGGCTGCGCTCACCCTGGCCGCGACGCTGTTCTACGTGCTGGTCTACACCGGATGGCTCAAGCGGAGCACGCCTCAAAACATTGTCATCGGCGGCGCGGCGGGCAGCATACCTCCGGTAGTGGGTTGGGTAGCGGTGACAGGCGCCTTCGATCTACCAGCGCTTTACCTGTTCACCATCATCTTTTTCTGGACACCTCCTCATTTCTGGGCCCTCTCCCTTCTGATTAAAGGGGACTACGAGCGGGCCGGTGTGCCCATGCTGCCAGTCGTGGCCGGTGAGGAACGGACGGTGGGCAGCATTTTCATGTATTCGCTGGTGCTGGTCGCCCTGACGCTGGTGTTTGCCGCGACCGGCGCGGTGGGGCTGGTGTACCTCGTTGCCGCTGCGATGCTTGGCGGAGTATTCGTATGGGGCGCCTGGCGCCTGCGTCAACAGCCCCCGTTGGACCAGCCCAGGAGGCCCAGGGCGCGCAACCTGTACCTGTACTCACTGCTCTACCTGGCCCTGCTTTTCGGGGCCATGATGGCCGACGGCGTTTACCGCCTACCTTTGTAATAGACAAAGGGCCGTAGGTTGGTGGCTGTGAACGCCCAACCAGACGACGTCAAATGACCAAGTTTTGACTGCCCAGCATACCCTTATCCCTCAAGGGGGAGTCGTTTTTTCCTTAACCGCGACAACACCCATTTCGGCTGCAGATTTCATTGACACTAACGGCGGCCTGTGATACTGTTTCGCGCGGTACGTGAAAAATTGCACATACTTCAATTGGCGAGCGAAATTGGGGAGTCCGCCACTGGGGTATCAGTCCTCTTGAGAGCCCTTTGACTACAGCAAAGGGAGGCAGAAGGTTGAGTTCCCCAGCGGAAACCATTCCCACGAGCCCTGAAATGTCCTCCGACGACCTCAAGCGACCCATCCCGCGCCTGTTCCGGCCACGACGTTTGGCTGTTTTTGGCGTTTTAGCCGTCCTTTTCCTGCTATCAGCTGCCTGTAGCCAGGGGTTCCAGTCAACGTGGGATCCGGTAGGGCCGGTCGCCGAGAAACAGCTTCAGCTCTTCAACGTCCTTCTCTGGACGATGGTAGCGGTTTTCGTCTTGGTGGAAGGCGCGCTGATTTACATCGTCATACGATACCGGCGCCGCCCCGGCCAGCCCCGGCCTCCACAGATCCACGGACACACGGCGCTGGAAGTCACGTGGACCATCGTTCCCACCGCCCTGATCCTCGGGCTTGGAATCTGGTCGGTGTTCACCCTGTTCGAGTTGGATCAACCTCCCACCGACCAGGGCGAAATTCTGGAAGTTACAGTGGTTGGCCACCAGTGGTACTTCGAGTTTGAGTACCCCGATGCCGACGGCAACGGCAAGCGTATCACCACGGCCAACGAGCTGAAGATTCCCGTTGACCGTCCGGTAAACTTCATCTTGGAAAGCGACGACGTTCTGCACAGTTTCTGGGTTCCCAAGCTGGGCGGCAAGGTCGACGTGGTGCCGACACGCCAGAACACCCTTTGGCTGATGGCCGACTCGGACCTGATCGAGCAGCAATTGCCAGCGACCTACTATGGCCAGTGCGCCGAGCTATGCGGCCTGGCCCACGCTCAGATGCGGTTCCGGGTGACCGTAATGAGTGAGGAGGACTACCAGGACTGGGTGCGGGACTACAGTCCGCCCAGTGCCCTGACTCCCGTAAGCCAGCAGGGGGAGACCCTGTTCGCCATCCACTGCTCTCTGTGTCACACGGTCAACGGACCCGAACAGGAATCGGTGGCGCAGGCGCGGCTGGACCAGTTCCTGACTGGAGCGGAGAACGCCGCGGTCCCCGGGCCCAACCTGACTGACCTTCGCACCCGGCAGACCCTGGCGGCGGGCATCACGGACCTGACCGTGGAGAACCTGCACGCCTGGATCAAGAACCCGGAGAACATCAAGCCAGGCAACTACATGCACTCCAACGCGCTGTTGTACGACGAAGGCGGCGACGCCAATCTGACCGACGGTGAAATCGACGCCATAATTGAGTATCTACTGAACCTGCGTTAGACTCGGATTGCGCTAAAATCCCAAGTGCGGGCCGGACGGAACGGCCCCTTCGAATCCTCTTTGTTCAGCAGGGTTGCTGAAAAGTGAAGCGATGGCTGCAATAACAGAGGTACTGCCCCGACCAGCTTACGGCGCCACCGGCGTGTGGAGCTGGATAACGACGGTCGACCACAAGCGGATCGGCGTATTGTATGGCGCCACTGCGCTGGTCTTCATGCTGTTGTCCGGGATCGAGGCCGGCCTGATACGCATGCAGCTGGCCACCCCCGATTCGGACATCCTCGGGCCGGGCCGCTACAACCAGATGTTCACCATGCACGCCACGGTCATGATCTTCATGGTGATCATGCCGATGGGTGTTGCGTTCTTCAATTTCGTGATCCCGCTGGCCATCGGCGCCAGAGACGTGGCATTCCCGCGCCTGAATGCACTTTCCTACTGGGTATTCCTGTTCGGCTCCATCCTGATGCACTTCAGTTTCATCGTGAACCAGGTGCCGGATGCGGGCTGGTTCTCCTACGCGAATCTGACGGAACAGCCGTTCAGCCAGAACATGGGGCTCGACTTCTGGGCCATCGGACTGCTGATCCTGGGTACCTCGTCCGTGGCTGGTGGTCTGAACTTCGTGGTAACGATCATCAACCTGCGAGCGCCGGGGATGTCGCTGATGCGCATGCCCGTGTTCGTATGGATGACGCTGCTGACCTCCATCCTGCTCATCCTGGCCATGCCAGTCATCACGGTCGGGTTGATCGAGCTGGTGATGGACCGCAACTTCGGCACGCATTTCTTCATCCCCAGCGAGGGCGGAGACCCGATCCTGTGGCAGCACCTGTTCTGGGTATTCGGGCATCCCGAGGTGTACATCCTCATTCTGCCTCCCATGGGAATCGTGTCGGAGATCCTGCCGACCTTCTCCAAGAAGCCACTGTTCGGCTATCCCTTCGTCATCTTCTCCGGCATCGTCATCGCCATCATGGGCTGGGCAGTGTGGAGCCACCACATGTTCACCGTGGGGCTGGGACCCATCGCCAACTCAGTGTTCACCATCACTACAATGCTCATCGCGGTGCCCACCGGCGTCAAGATATTCAACTGGCTGGGCACAATGTGGAAAGGCAGCATCGAGCTCACCACTCCCATGCTGTATGCCCTGGGCTTCATTTTCCTCTTTATCATCGGCGGGTTGAGCGGCGTGTCCCACGCTGTCTCTCCGTCCGACTTCCAGCAGCAGGACACCTACTACATTGTCGCCCACCTGCACTACGTGCTGTTCGGCGGCTCGATCATGGGCATATTCGCCGGCATCTACTTCTGGTGGCCAAAACTGACAGGCCGGATGCTGAACGAGAAGCTGGGCAAGCTTAATTTCTGGCTGATATTCATCGGCATGAACATCACATTCTTCCCAATGCACTTCGTTGGGATGAACGGAATGCCGCGCCGCATCTACACTTACTCCAGCGAATTCGGCTGGGGCGAACTGAACATGCTGGCCAGCATAGGCTATCTGGTGCTGTTCGTCGGCTTCCTGGTGTTCCTGTACAACCTTTGGGAGAACCGCAACGCCCGCCGGGTCAGCCACGACCCGTGGGACGCTCCCGGCGTGGAGTGGACGATATCCTCGCCGCCGCCAGCCTACAACTTTGCCGAGGTTCCCCGGGTCAAGGGCCGCGACCACTATTGGATCGTTAAGGACGAGGCCCGCGAGGCCGGCAACCCCATCACCGAGCCGGAGGCCGCGGTGGACCCGAGCACGATACACATGCCCAGCCCATCGTACTGGCCGATCATCGTGGCGGTCGGCGTGGGCCTGATCGGAGGGGGACTGCTGTCGCACTACGGCGTGTCGTTCCTGGGTGGACTGATCGCATTCATTGGCGTCATCGGCTGGTCGAATGAACCTCCAGCCGCCGAAGAGCACTAGGATAGCCGGGCAGGAGACGCTTAACTTGGCCCACGCACCACAAACGGCCCATCATTCGGACCACGGCCACGGCTCCCACGGGGACGCCGGGCACGAGGAACATCCCGAACACATAGGCCACGATTACACCACCACCGGTCTGAACCACCGGAAGATGTTGATGTGGGTGTTCTTGGGGTCGGACTGCCTGTTCTTCGGCTCCCTGATCGCCACCTACATGGTCTACCGCGGGCAGAGCCTGCAGGGTCCCTACCCCATCGACATCATCGATATTCCGATAACCACCATCAGCACTTTCGTGCTGCTGTGTTCCAGCTTTGCCATGGTGCGAGCCCTGGCGGCTACCAACGAAAACAACCAGACGGCTATCAAGGTCTGGCTGCTGGCCACCGCCATTCTCGGCGCCATTTTCATCGGATTCCAGGTCTACGAGTTCAACCTGTTCAAGAACGAAGGGCTGACCCTGGGCCAGAACCTGTTCGGCGCCACTTTCTTTACGCTAACAGGATTCCACGGTGCCCACGTAACACTGGGAATAATCTGGCTGCTGGCGCTGTTCATCATCTCGTTCAAGGGACGCCTGCATCCGGGCACGGCCCTGGACGTGGAAATCTGCGGCCTGTACTGGCACTTTGTCGACATCGTGTGGATCGTGATCTTCACCCTGCTGTACCTGGTGGGAGGCTTTGACGCCGGGCCCACCGTGCCCCACTAGCTGGGCAGGATCGGTTCAATACTGGTTACCTTTCAATAAAGGCAATAGCGGCTTCGCAATACCGGGAGACACTCCAGATGGCATCAACTCACGAAACTGAACAACACGGCGGAGGGCACCCGTCCCTCTTGCAGTACATCGTCATAGCGATACTGCTGTTCGCCATCACCATCGTTGAGTTCGTAATCATCATGGACTTCCCTGGCGAGGCGGAGAAGGTAATCGCCGACGCCCTCGGGGAACCGTCCACCACAATCCTCCTGTTCGTTCTTTCGGGCATCAAGTTCGCTATCGTCATCCTGTTCTACATGCACCTGAAGTTCGACAACAAGTTCTTCTTCTGGGTGTTCATCGCCGGGATGGTCTTGGCGGTAATGGTGGGACTGGCGCTGATCGGGCTGTTCACCGCCGTCAAGGGTGGCGACCTGCGCGCCGACGATGCTCCCTACGCCCAATGTTACTTTGACCACGACCGAGGGGAGCACGGAGAGAACGTCTGCCCCACACCTGAACCGCAACCCCTATCGACGCCGCACCCCGTTGTGCCGACCATCGTCTACAGCACCCCAGTACCTACTCCCGGAGGAGGGCCAAGCGAGGTCGTAGAGCGTCCGAGCGAGCCGGATGCCGGCTTCGGCGAGCAGCTCTACGCACAATACGGCTGCAACGCCTGCCACACGACCGACGGCACCTCGCTGACGGGACCGACATGGCTGGGACTGTACGGATCCCAGGAACAACTGACTGATGGCACATCAGTGACCGTTGACGACGAGTACATAAAAGAGTCCATCCAGGATCCCAACGCCAAGATCACCGCAGGGTTCACTGCCGGCCTGATGCCCACGACGCTGGGAGTCACCGACGAGGACATCCCGCACATCATCGAGTACATGAAGTCGCTGCAGTAGGGTGAGGCCTCCCTTGGCTTCACCCATTGCCCTCCTCTTGGCGTCCGCCTCTCTCTTCCTGCTGCTGGCCTGCGGCGGTGGATCAGCCCCGGCCTCAACCCCCTCCAATCCGCCCACCGCTACCGCGCCCACGGATGAGTCATCCTCGACGCCTTCGGCAGAACCAACCAATCACGCTCCCGAACCGACCATCGGCCTGGACTTTTCTCCCAGTCCCGGAGTTGTTCCGGACGCTGCGCTGGGCGAGGAAGTCTACGTCAAATACGGCTGCAACGCGTGCCACTCCACCGACGGTACCACGCTGGTCGGTCCAACCTGGGAGGGGCTGTACGGCACCGAGGAGAAGCTGGAGGACGGTACCGCTGCCTTGGTCGATCTGCCGTACATCGTCGAGTCCATCAAGGACCCCAACGCCCGGATCACCAAGGGATTCACGGCAGGGCTGATGCCTGCCACTTTGGGCGTGTCAGACGACGAGATCCTGCACATCATCGAGTACATGAAAACGCTGCGGTAGGTGGGGCCTTCTACCACGACAGCCCTACCAAGATCCGGATCACGGAAACGGCACGCGTCAGGCCCCGTTCGGGTTGTTCCGTGCGGTTTCCCGTGGCGAAGAGACG
Source organism: Dehalococcoidia bacterium (assembly GCA_965207865.1). GTDB lineage: Bacteria > Chloroflexota > Dehalococcoidia > Lucifugimonadales > UBA3495 > VXOI01. The sequence goes on along the minus strand of CBDBNP010000008.1, from coordinate 382,495 downwards.
CCTCCACCCCAACCCCATACCGGACTGAGCGGCGACCGGTGGCGCCCTCCTCCCGCTAGGACAGTCAGTCCCCGGCAGGGCGGTAGGACTCGAGAAAACCGTCGCGAAGCGGGGGGATGATGTCCTGCCCCAGCTTCTGGCCGGCGATGGCCAGGCCCTGCTGGGCGAACTTGATGTCCCTGGCCAGAATGTCCTGGCGGCTGGACTGGGCCATCTGTGTGCCAAATTGCATCAGAAATCCGTCCATCTCCTCCCGGTTGTCGGCCATTCCGGCGAAGATGCGATACATTGGCAGGGTCCGAGCAAAATTGTGGACCTCTTCGCGGCTGTACTGGGGGTGGCGGTCCAGCAGCAGCGAGACGCCAAAGTCGATGAGAGTGCAACGGCCGTCTTCTGCCACAATCAGGTGCGAGCGACCCTGGGGGTCGGCCAGGGTGGCGTCGTTGTAGTAGATCCCGGCCTCGTGCAGGCGCCTCAGCATGCCGCCCAGCTGCTGGCCCACCGATCGCATCGTGGCGGCATCCCTCCGTTCGGGTGGAAGGTCAGAAAAGAACACTCCATCCGCGAACTGCTCGGCCAGGTAGCCCGGGAGCGACGGAAACTGCCGTGGGCCGGCGTCCACCGACGCTGCGATGCCTGCGATTTCGTCCTCCCGAGAGTTCTGGTACGGCTTTATGGCCAGTTCGTCGTCGCCCAATAACAGGATGCCCACTGGCCCGCGGGTTCGTCCTGCCGTCCGGAACATCGGGACTGATCTGCCCTCTCTGCGCCACTCCAGCACCGTCGGAAAGAACGCGTACTGCGCCAGGGCCATCACCCACCGGTCCTGCGACACACGGATGAACAGGTCCGGCTCCAGGTCGCTCAGTTTCCAGAACGGGCGCATCCAGTCGGGAGGCGCCGTTCCGATTACGGCCATGAACTCCGCCGGAGGGGCCGGTGGAGCAGGAGCGATGGCGCGCTGGATCATTGCCAGCTCATCGGTAGTGTATGGAAAAGAGGGATCACTCATTGGCTGATTCCTCAGAGATCGTGTGCCTGCCGTCGGAGTCCAGAGTGAGATCCCGGACACGGACCACGGCATCAAGGTCTATTTTCCCGTAGATGTGCGGGTAGATTTCGCCCGACCGGCTGGGCTCCCGCTTGACCTCCGCCCGCAGCCTCTCGGCGTCGACGTCCAGCACCTGCAATCCGCTGACGCCGGCGTAGAGTCGCTCCGCCACCCGCAGCGTCTGTGCCTCGTCGGCGGAGCAGTGGATGAACCCCTCGTCAGCAAGGCTGGATGCCTCGTACTCGCCGCTGACCTGTGCCGCAGCCCACGCCTCGCTGCTGGTCAGATGGTAGATGATGGTCATTCAATTCTCCGAGCAATCAGTCGTGCATCTGCGCATTCTTTCTCGGAAATCATATCCCCTTTTCATAATCGCGGCCACATACCGTTTACATCGCGTGTTACCATGGTGGGGCAGGCACTCACGGTGGAGGTCACCATGAAAGGCGAGATGCACGACGGTCCCGGGCTGAAATACATGACCGTCTTACCCGACGAATACGACCCGGACGCATCCTATCCCCTGGTGATAATGCTCCACGGGTTCGGGGCCAACATGCAAGACCTGGCCGGCCTGGCACCCGCCATCAACCCCACCGGGTACGTCTACGCCTGCCCGAACGCTCCCATCCCGTTCAACCTGGGGCTTGGCCACGCGGGATTCGGGTGGATGACACCAAGGGGCGGCTCAACGCCCGATGAGGTCGCCAACTCGGAGACCCTCCTGGGCGAATTCTTTGACCGGGTGCTGGAACAGTTCAGGGTGGAGCCGGGCAACTGCCTGCTGCTCGGATTCTCACAGGGCGGCGGTATGACCTACCGCTGCGGGCTGGGGCGCCCGGATACCTTCGCAGGCCTCGCCGCGCTTAGCTCGGTGCTTCCGGAGGCAGGCGAACTCGACCCCAAGCTGCCCGACCAACGCTCCCAGCCGATTTTTGTCGCCCACGGCCGCTACGATCAGATGATCGCCGAGTCCACGGCCCACGCCGCCAAGAGCTACCTCGAGAACGCCGGGTACAGCCCCGAGTTCCACGTGTACGACATGGGACACGAGATCAGCGGCGAGGTCATCCGCGACCTGGTGGCCTGGATGGATACCGTGCTGCCGCCGCGAGGCGCCACGCAGAACTGACGCACTGCCCTATACGGTTTCCCAAGAGTCCTCTCTCCCTCCGGGGGAGGGGACTTTTCTTGCAGTGAGGCTTGGGGCTTCGATCCCCTAATCGCCGCCGTCTTTCCACGAGATGAACCGGTCGGGAACGATGGTTATCAGGGCCATGCGGTCGTCGGCCAGCAGTTCGCGGGCGTACTCGGGGCCGCGCTCCGGGCCATCGTACTTGACGCAGATGCGTTCCACTATCGCCTCCAGCCCGTCTCCGGCGGTTGAGGCGGAACCCTCGACAGTGACGAAAGCGTAGGGCCGATCGGGCGTCGCCACGCAGACCGATACAGCCGGGTTGCGCCGGATGTTGCGCACCTTCAAGGCGCCAGCATCGGCCATCACGTAGGCTCGTCCCTGATCCCACAGGTACCACACCGGGGCCACATGGGGTGTCCCGGATGCCCGCAGAGTTACCAGGTGGGCCAGATGCGGCTGGGACAGGAACTCGTCTATTTCCTCTCGGCTCAGTGAGGCCATGTTTTATTCTCCATTTTGCGGGTCGCTGCACGCGGTTATTCCATGTAACCGCTGGCGTAATGATAGCGGAAAATGCGGGCGCCGGGCCGCTGATGCGCAGGATTTCACCCCCACCTAACCCTCTCCCTCGAGGGAAAGGGAGAAACACCAATCTCCCTCGGCCTCATGCGTGAACGTGCCGACGATTGGAAGAATCCAGGATCGGGGTTACAATGCGCGCAAGCAGGAGAACAGACGCAAAAGATAGGAGGAATACGATGGCAGAGACCATCCGTGAGGAATATATTCGGAGAAATCCCCGGTCTGCGGCGCTTTTTCCCCGGTTCCAGCAGCACTTTCCCTCGGGCGGCGCGGGCCATGACGGCTACGTGGCCGATCCCTTCCCCATCACCATCGAGCGCGGCCAGGGCCCCCGCAAGTGGGACGTCGACGGCAACGAGTACATCGACTACGGCCTCGGCTCGGCCTCGCTGCTGCTGGGCCACTCGCACCCCGAGGTGGTGGAGGCACTGGTGCGGGCGGCGCCCCAGGGCTCGCACTACGGTTCGCCAGTGGAGTCAGTGCTGGAGTGGGGCGAGCGGGTATGCAACCTGATGCCCAGCGCCGACAAGGTGCGGTTCGTCGGCTCCGGCGCCGAGGCCACGTCGCTGGCCATGCGCGTCGCGAGGGCCTACACCGGCAAGGAAAAGATCGTTCGCTGGCAGTCTCACTATCACGGTTGGCACGATTACGTTATGCCGGGCAACCTGGCGCCCTTCGACGTGCCGTCGTCCACCGGCATCCCTCAAGGCACGGTGGACTCGATGATCGTGCTCCCGCCTGACCTGGACGCCCTGGAGGCCGTGCTGCAGACCGACAGCAACGTCGCCGGGGTGATCACCGAGGGGTCCGGTGCGTCATACGGCACCGTGCCCAGAATCCCGGGTTTCGTCGAGGGTGTCCGCGCGCTGACGGAGAAATATGGCGTGGTGATGATCCTCGACGAGGTAATCACCGGTTTCCGCTGGAGTCCGGGCGGGCTGCAGGAGGTGCTGAACATCCGGCCCGACCTGTGCACCATGGCCAAGATCCTGACCGGCGGGCTGCCCGGCGGCGCGGTGGCCGGACGGGATGATGTGATGTCTGTGATGGAACAGACCGGCGACTCTCACCACGACCGGTTCCAGCGTGTGTACCACGGCGGCACGTTCAACGCCAACCCATACGTGGCGGCCACGGGCAACGCCGCCATGCGCATCGTGGCGACCGGCGAGATGCAGGCGCAGGCCGACGCCATGGCCGCTCGCATGCGGGCCGGGCTGCAGCAGGTCGTCGACCGCTACGAGGTGAACGCCTCGGTATACGGCGAGTCCTCCACCTTCCACATCTACTTCGGCGGCACCTCGGTCGAGGGCCTCGACGCCAACGTGCTCAAGGGCGTGTCGTCGGAGATCCAGACCAACTTCCGCCAGGCCCTGCAGGTCAGGGGCGTGGACCTGATGTCCCGCACCAGCGGCGTGCTGTCGGGCGTCCACACCGAGGCCGACATCGACCAGTCGATCGAGGCCTTTGACGGCGCAATCAAGGCGTTGATGGACGAGGGCCTGATCACCCACCGCTAACCCGGTGCATGGAGCAAGCACGGCGTACTCGGCCCGCCTACCTGAGCAAGAAGGGGTCTCCATTTGGGGGCCCCTTTTGTCTGAATCAGGATTTGCAGGATTGGAGGATTATCGGGATTTTGATGCCGTTCCCTGACGCACTGCAATCCTGTACATCCTTTAATCCTGCAAATCCTGATTCAGACAATTAATCGAGAGGCCAACGGGTTTTCCAAGCTCACTCGATTATTTGGTTGCGATTTCTTCCGTAAGCCCAGTGGAAGATAGTCGACACTCAAATGCGTTGCGTTCAGTAAAGAATTCACCCCCATCCTAACCCTCCCCGGAAGGAGAGGGAATTATGCTCATTTCACTTTGATTTGGCTCTCGCGCTCCCAGTCCAGCGTATAATTGATGGTGATATTGAACCTCGGACGCGTCCTGCGCTTGATGATACCGACCACATGCCTTCCGGCAGCCCGGGTGCAAGCAGCCCTCCGATTCCTGGCCCTGGCTGTTCTCTTGGTGCTTATTGGCGGACTCACATCGGCCTGTTCTGGTGATCCGGAGCCGACGGCCACCGTCATGCCCACGGCTCAGATTCCAACGTCGACGGCAGTTCCCACTGAACCGCCCGCCACGCCCACGCCGACGGCCATCCCCGCCACCAGCTCTCCAGAGCCGACGGCCACTCCGGCGACGACCCCGACGCCAACCGCCAAGCTTGATGGGCCGCTCGTCTCGCTGCCGGAGGACGAGGCGCCGCACGAGACGCCCATCGAGTGGTGGTACTTCAACGGGTTCCTGTGGGACGACCTCGGCAACGAGTACAGCTTCCATTACGTGACTTTCCAGTCGCCATCGCTGGCGGCAGGAACACCCCACCTGCTGCACGCGACACTGGGTGACCACGTGGAGGAGCGGCATTTCGCCGGAGAACGGCCCGCGTTCGCCATTCTCGACCCTGACGCCCCCAGCGTTGACATCGACGCCAACGGATGGGTGATGCGCGGCGACGGCGAGGGTTACGCGCTGCGGTTCGACCTGGGGGGCAAATCGCTGGACCTGGAGGCCGCATCAACCCGGGACGCCGTGTTGCACGACTCGACGGGGCTGGTGAATGTGGGCGAGGCTGGGGAGACGTACTACTACTCGCGGACCCGGATGGAGCTGCTCGGATGGCTGGAGGACGGGGCGGGTCTCCGGGCAGTATCGGGCTCGGGCTGGATGGACCACCAGTGGGGTGACATCTCGCGGGTGGACGTGGGTTGGGACTGGGTCAACCTGCACCTCGACGACGGCTCCGACCTTATGGTGGCGGTGGTATGGAAGCCGGTCGACCCACCGGTCCCGTGCGCCGCAGAACCGTGTCCTATCGCCGTGGACCGATTGGCCGCGTATGCCACGTTCGTCGCCCCGGACGGCGAGGTAACCCACGTCCCCGGCGAGGGCGTTGAGCTGGCGGCAACCGGAGCGTGGGTGAGTCAGGAAACAGACATCCATTACCCCAGCGGCTGGCAGCTGCGAGTCGAGCCGCTGGCCATCGACCTGCTCATCGAACCCGTGCTGCCCGACGCCGAGTTCGACGCGGGGGCGGTGCTCCCGGTGGTCTACTGGGAGGGCGCAGTCACGGCGTCAGGGCACAAGGGAGGCGCCGCGCTGGAGGGCAGGGGATTCGTGGAGCTGGTGGGTTACGACCCCGGCCAGGCCACAGCAGATATACCAAACCCGTAACTGCCGGTAGATAGGTACTCATATAAATTCCATCGAACAGTCAATACAATGCATTGGCAAGCATGCAGAGACTAGGCCGCAGCCAGCCGGGCAACCACAAGGGTTGCCCCGACACCGCGCTGCATATGTTCATAGCAATGACGGACACCATCACGCCAAGCGAATGCCCAATCGAAATTTTCGTGAATCATCAGGACCACTGATCATCCATGCGCGAATTGATCGACAATAACGCTGACACGCCGGAGTTCATGAGGGCCACCGACCTGCGAAAGTCCTTCGGAGGACTGACCGCGGTGGACGGCGTTTCCTTCGGCATTCGCAAGCAGGAGATTTTCGGGCTGCTGGGACCCAACGGGGCCGGCAAAACTACGACCATACGCATGCTCTCCACCGTCCTGGCACCGGACGAGGGCGACGTGACCATCGGCGGCCACTCCGTCACGCGGGAGAGTGACGCCGTCAGGCGGCTGGTGGGCGTCTGTCCGCAGGAGCTGGCCCTGTATCCGGAGCTATCGGCCACCGACAACCTGGTATTCTTCGGGCGCATGGCTGGCCTGAGCGGGCGAGAGGCCAAGACGGCGGCGGCACAGCACCTCGAATCAGTCGGGCTGACCGAGCGGGCCCGGGACAAGGTGGACAAGTTCTCGGGCGGCATGAAGCGACGCGTCAACCTAGCTGTTTCGCTCATGAGCCGCCCGCAGCTCCTCTTTCTCGACGAGCCGACGGTGGGCATCGACCCTCAGTCCCGCAGCCACATATTCGATACCGTGGAGCGCCTGCGCGACGAGGGAATGACCGTGCTCTACACCACCCACTACATGGAGGAGGCCGACCGGCTCTGCGACCGCCTGGCGGTAATGGACAACGGCAAGCTGATCCGGCTGGGGCGTCCCAAGGAGCTCAAGGCCGAGTTCGGGAACCCCGCCGAGGTCACCCTGGAAACGGTTTTCCTCGAGTTGACCGGCCACAGCCTGCGGGACTAACGTGGGCGATTTACTTGCATGGATGAACAGGATGGACAGGATTCCTGATGGCCGTTAGCGTCGAGGATTTCACCCCCGCCCCAACCCTCCCCCTGAGGGGGAGGGAGTCTAGCCCGTAGCGCGCCTATATTCTTCATGCTGCGCCCCGTCTACATCGCTCTGCTGGAACTCAAGCTGTTCCTCAGCAATCGCGCCGAACTGGCCTTCAGCATCGCCCTGCCCATCCTCCTGTTCGCGTTGATGTACGGTGCGCTCAGCAGCGAGAGCGAGGTGTTCACTCCGGCCAGCGTGGTTGACATGGACGGCGGCGTCCACGCTCGGGAACTGGTGGAGCGGCTGGACTCGCTGGCCGAGATTGAGGTGGAGGAACGCACCGAGGCGGACGCCACCGCTGCCCTCGACCGGTCGGCCATCCTGTTCGCCGTAGTGATTCCGGCGGGGTTCAGCGAGGCGATGGAGTCGGGCGAGCCGCCACCGCTGGTATTCCGGCAGCGGGGCAACGGCGGCGACACCGGGCAGATCGTGGCCGCCATCGTGCGGGGCATTGCCCGGGATATGGCCACCGATGCGCGGGTGCGTGTCCAGACCCGGCAGGCCCTGGCGGACTCTGACGTTTCCCGCGAACGCATCGAGGAGGAGGTCGGAAAGCAGCTGGCCTCGATCCGCGAGAATCCGGCCGTTCCCGTGGAGGTGCGGCGGCCCTACGACACAATCAGGGGGGGACAGGAGGCCTCCGGCGACGGCGGCATTGGTCTGTTCTCCCGGCTGATGCCGGGTCTGATCGTCATGTTCGTGATGTTCTCGGTCACGCTGGCGGCTCAGGCTTTGGTGGAGGACCGCCGCACCGGCACGCTGGAGCGGCTGATGACCACCCGCCTGGGCGTCAACCAGCTGTTTCTGGGCAAGCTGCTGTCCGGGGTGTTGCGGGCCATGTTCCAGACGGTGGTCATGCTGTCGCTGGCCTTTGTTGTCTTCCGTCCCGCCGGATTCGTAGCCTACGTGGAGCTGCTGGCCTTCTCGCTGCTGGCTGCTGCCGCCTTTACCGGCGTCTCCCTGGTCATCGGAGCGGTGGCCCGCACACGCAACCAGGCCGCCTGGGCCGCGGTGTTCTTCACCTTGCTGATGGTAGTCTTCAGCGGAACGTTTTTCGAGATAACGGAAGGCAGCCTCTTGCACGCCATTTCCCGGGCCACCATCAACGCCTACGCCATAGACGCGATGCAGAACATCATTGCAAAAGGGGAGCACCTGGGTCAGCAGTGGCTCGGGATGGCGGTTATGGCCGGTGTTGCGGTCGTTGGCCTGACATCGGCCCGGCTCCTGTTCCGCATCACGCCGGAGGGGCGTTAGAGTGTCTGAATCAAGATTATCAGGATTAGAGAATTCTCATGATTGGGCGAATATCCCGGTGGGGTTACTCGCCCGGAGAGCGCACCCCCACACCAACCCTTCCCTTGATGGGCAGGGAGTCTTCAGGGACAAGGCGATACTGTGACCACTATAGCCCGTCAAGCCATGCTGCTTGCCTCCAAGGACACCCGGATATTCTTCAGGGACCGGGCGGCAATGGCCTTCGCTTTCCTGCTCCCGTTCATCTTTGTCATCGGGTTCAGCCTGGCGTTGCGGGACGTGGGGCCGGAAAACGAGAGCCTGCAATTCACCATCACCACTCAGGAGCCGGTCGGCATCAGCACCCTGGCCCTGGATGCGATTACCACGGATCCGGACGGGCCGATTATAACCATGGAACACGGGGAGGCCCTGGCGGCATTGGATTCCGGAGCAATGGGCGGCTTCGTCTCATTTCCGGCCGATTTCACCCAGCGTTACCTGTCCGGCGAAACGTCACCCATTGAGGTATATGTAGGAGACGTGCCGCCCGCTGATGAGGCGGCGTTGCGTGGGTTTGCCCAGGAAGTAGGGGCCCGATTCTCCGAGGCTCGAGCCACGCTGTCCACAGTCGCTGCCCTCGGCGGGCCGCAGGAGACCGCCCTGGTCACCGAGATTCTGCTGGCCGACGCGGACGGCCCGGCCGTAGATCTGCGGGTCGAGCAGGTGGGGGAAATATCGCCCTTCAATTCCTCGAATTTCGTCCTGCCGGGCTACCTGACCATGTTCGTCTTTTTCACTGCCGCAATGGGCGCCGAGGCCCTCGCCCGCGAACGCCAGACGCACACGCTGGAGCGACTGATGGCCAACGGCGTACGCCGGGAGTCGCTGATCGTCGGCAAGTTCCTGGCCGGTGCCACCATCGGCGTGGTGCAGGTGGCGGTGATGTGGGCCGTGGGAGCCCTGGCCTTCGACATCGACCTGGGCGAGTCGCCAACGGCGGTCATCGTGCTATCGCTGCTGATGGTGCTGGCATCGGCGGCCTTCGCTGTGTTGCTGGCCAGCTTCGTCGGCAACGTGCGTACCGCCTCTGCCGCCGCCGTGTTGACCTCGCTGGTGCTGGCGCCCATTGGGGGGAGCTGGTGGCCGCTGTTCATCACACCGCCGTTCATGCAGTCGCTGGCGCGCCTGACGCCCCACGGCTGGGCCAACGACGCCCTGAACCGCCTGATGCTGTTCGGAGCGGAGTTCACCGACGTACTGCCGTCCATGGTCGCGCTGGTAGTGTTCGCGGCGGTGTTTCTGTCCCTGGCCCTCTGGCGCTTCCGGCTGGCGCCGGGGGAGTAGGGGCAGCCGCTTTCCTGAGGGGCCATAGTTGTCAAACCATCTTCCCGCAAGTATCGTTAACCATAGAGTAACCAGAGGGGATGGTACACCGACAGTGCAGACAGAGACAAAAGTTGCGCCGTGGCGCAGGCGCCTTTATTTGCCGGCGTACCGTGTTGTAGAGGCGGGTCGCTATGCCGAGGTGCACCACCAAACTGTCAGCCGCTGGCATTTGGGGAACGCTCGAACTGCAGCAGCGTTACCAGGCCGGGGCAAGGGTAATGATTTGTCCTACTACCAACTGGTTGAGGTCGCTTTCGTAGCTACCTTTCGCAAGTTGGGAGTCTCGCTGCAACGAATTCGTAAAGCCAGAGATTATGCTGCCCAAGTGCTCAAGTCAGAGTATCCCTTTGCGGAGCATTCTTGGCTTACCGAAGGACATCACGTCTTGCTGGAACTTCGGGAAACCGTAGGTCAGGCATTTGCCAACAACCTAGTAGTTGCAGACGCACATGGCCAGATAGGTTGGAAAGACGTGATCGGAGACCGATTCCATCAGTTCGAATACGAGGATGAGACTGCGCTAGTCTGGCATCTACGCGGGAGAGAAAACCCTGTGTCCATAGACCCACGGATTTCCTTTGGCGCGCCCACAGTCAAGGGCATCCCCACTTGGGCGCTCAAAGGGCGGTGGGATGCTGGGGAGAGAATCAAAGACATTCAAGACGACTTTGGACTTAACGAATACGACGTTCGGCACGGGCTGCAATTCGAGGGCGTCGATCTCAAAATTTCGCGACGAATCGCATAGATGGCTTCCGCTTCCACCCGTACATCAACAGAAGTGGACAGTCTGATCTTGTTCTTTGATCGCGATGTCGGAATCTCTCTTCCTAAGGCACTAGAAATCCTGAGACTTCCAACAAGAGTGGAATATCACCAGAATCACTTCCCTGCTGATTCTCAAGATGACGAATGGATGGCCGACGTTGGATCAAGGGGCTGGATAGTAATAGGCCACGATAGTCAACACCACCGAAGACAGGTTGAACTCTCGGCGATTCGGCAGTACGACATCGGGTGCTTCTATTTGTGGGGGCGACATGCTCCGCGGTGGGAAAAAATGCGTTGCTTCCTCAATGCTTACCAGCGAATCCTGGATGCCGTAGGCAGTACTCAACGGCCTTTCGTATTCCGCATAACTCAGACCGGCAGGTTGGAATCTGTGCCGATTGTCTAGCTGGAGAGTTGATCGACTTTCTATCCACCGCATTCTTGCCCTTTTGGCTCAAAGTTGCGGCAGCTGGTTGCGTTGTTTATCATGGTCGTGACGGATTCGATACACATGCCGCCGCATTATGTCTGCGGCATCCGGGGGTCTCGCAAAAATGGACTCCGCAAACCTGCGCACTTCCCTGTATGACACTCACGTCGCCGCCGAGGCGCGGATTGTGCCCTTCGGCGGCTGGGACATGCCGGTGCAGTACCCGTCGGGCATCATCGCAGAGGTGCGAGCGGTGCGGTCCGCCGCCGGGCTCTTCGACGTGTCTCACATGGGTAGGGTATACATCTCCGGCCCTTCTGCCACAGCCTTTCTGGACACCGTGGTCACAGGGTCGGCAGCAACCCTGGAGATCGGGCGAGCCAGGTACTGCATGATCTGCAACGACCGGGGGGGCGTGATCGACGACACCATTTTCTATCGCCTCCGTCCCGATGAAAATGGGGATGACCGCTACCTCCTGATCCCCAACGCCGGCAACCGGCACAGGGTCCTCGACTGGTTCGGGCTGGTAATCGGACAGCGATTCGGGGACAGCGTGACGCTGAACGACCAGACCCTGCAGAGCTCGCTGCTGGCCTGCCAGGGCCCGGCGGGCCTGGGGATGGCAGCAGCGCTTACAGAGGACGGCCTCGAGGGGCTCCGGCCATTCGCCTGGACCGACGCGCGAATGTGCGGCGCAGAGGTGCTGGTGGGGCGCACCGGCTACACCGGAGAGGACGGCGTCGAGATAATGGCCCCGGCCAGTGCTGCTCCCGCCATCTGGAAGGCCCTGACCGACGCTGGCGCCGTACCCTGCGGCCTGGGGGCTCGGGATGTGCTCCGCACCGAGGCAGGCCTGCCCCTGCACGGCCACGAGCTGGACGAGTCCACCACGCCAGTGGAGGCGAGGCTGGACCGGTTTGTCGATTTCGGCAAGGATTTCATCGGCCACGCGGCACTGGATAGACAGCGAGTGGAAGGCGCCAGGCTCACTCTGGTGGGCCTACAGCTTCCCGGGCGGTCGGCGCCCCGGGCCACCTATGCGCTGTCCGTGCTGGGCATTCCCGCAGGGCAGGTCACCAGCGGCTGCTATTCACCCACCCTTGACACCAGTCTGGGCATGGGCTACGTTTTTCCGGAGTACTCCCGACCGGGAACCGTACTCGAAATGGACAAGCGGGGTCTCGTTGAGGAGATCACCGTGACTTCCCTTCCCCACTACCGCCGCCCCCGAACAGCAAGAGCCAGGCGTAGCGACTAGGCTGCAAATCTCCGCGATTCTTGCCTGGCACAAGGAGCATAGAGCCCCGATGAACCCCAACGACCGCAGTTACACGCGCGAGCACGAATGGATTATCGTCGAGGATGCTGGCGCCCGACGGGCGCTGGTCGGCATCACCCATTTCGCCCAGGACCAGCTTGGAGACATCGTGTACTTCGAGCTGCCCAAGGCCGGTGACACCGTTTCTCACCTGGGCAAGATGGGCGAGGTTGAATCGGTGAAAGCCGTGTCGGACCTCTACTCACCCGTCAGCGGCGAGGTGATAGAGGTCAACCCCGCGCTGGCCGACCGGCCGGAACTGACCAACGAGGACCCCTTCGGCGATGGCTGGCTGATCCGCGTAACCATGAGCGACATCTCGGAACTGGATACGCTGCTTTCCGCCGAGGAATACACTGCGTACGCGGCCGAGCAACACTGATGGCTGCTGACCGAGCCGCCAACGGCGGAGGAAACGGCCACTTCCAATCGCACTACATCCCCAATACTCCCGACGAACAGGCAGGAATGCTGGCCTCGCTGGGGGTCTCGTCCATCGACGAACTGTTCGCCGACATTCCCGAGGAACATCGCAATCCCCCTCTTCGCCTGCCCGATCCGCTCCCTGAGCTGGAAATCCAGCGGGAGTTGGGCGCGCTGGCCGGACGCAACCGGACGCTGGGCAGCGGCCCATCGTTCCTGGGGGCGGGCTCTTACCAGCATTTCATACCATCCATCGTTAAATCGCTGGTGACCCGAGGCGAGTTCATCACCGCCTACACGCCCTACCAGGCCGAGGCCAGCCAGGGCACGTTGCAGGTCATCTACGAGTTCCAGACCCTTATCTGCAACCTGTATGGCATGGAGGTGGCCAACGCCGGCATGTACGACGGCGCCACCAGCCTGGCCGAGGCCGCGCTGATGGCCTGCCGCGTGACTCGCCGTGAGCGCATCGCGGTGCTGGACACAGTGTCCCCCGCCTACCGGGCAGTAATCGAGGCCTACTGCCGTCCCCAGAACCTGGAGGTGGCCACGGTCAGCGACGCAGCTTCGGGCGTGAACGACGCTACGGCGTGCCTGGTTTCCCAGTACCCCAACTTCTACGGTGGTATCGAGGACCTCGGAGCGCAGGTGGACACGGCACACAACGCGGGAGCCCTGTCGGTGTTCTCCTGCGACCCCATCGCCGTGGGTATGTTCCAGCCACCGGGCCACTACGGGGCCGACATTGTCACCGGCGAGGGGCAGCCTCTGGGGATTCCGCCCAGCTACGGCGGACCATACGTCGGCCTGTTCGCCACCAAGCAGGAATACATTCGCCAGATGCCCAGCCGCCTGTCGGGCCGCACCGTGGACCGCAACGGCGAGGTGGGCTACGTACTGACGCTGCAGACCCGGGAGCAGCACATCCGGCGCGAGCGGGCCACCTCGAACATCTGCACCAACGAGGCGCTGTACGCCCTGGCATCGACTATCTACCTGGCTGCGCTGGGCAAGTCTGGGCTGCGCCAGGTGGCCGAGCTGTGCTACCAGAAATCTCAGTATGCCGCATCGCAGGTCGCCGCGCTTCCAGGCTACTCAGTCGCCAACGGCGGGGCCTTCTTCCGCGAGTTCGTGGCCCAGTGCCCGGCGCCGCCCGCAGAGATCAACCGGCTGCTGATGGAGCAGAACATACTCGGCGGACTGGACGTCAGCGACCGCTATCCCAACGGCATGCTGCTCTGCGTAACCGAGATGAACACCAGGGACGAGATCGACCAGCTGGCGGGTGCCCTGGCGGCGGTGTAAGGAGCGGCACTGCGGTGCACCCTCCATCGCCGATCTGCAGAGGCCAACGTCGATGCAACCCGCTTGCCGTATACTGTGGGCCTGTGGCTATTCCTCATCTGGGTAGGACTGCTATGACCACCAGACAAACCGCGCCAACGTCCTCAGCACGGGTTGAGCAATACCCGGATAGGCCTCCTAGGAACAATGTGCAGAACTCTGTTTTCCTTCACCATCCCGCCTGGCAGGCGGCTCTGGCGCGGCACTTTGGCGCGACGGGCGACGCCCTGGTAATGAGTGAGATGCCCATAGTCTGGACATTCAGCCAGCGAACAGGGCAGCTATATCCTGACTTGCTCATCGCGTTCGACGTGGACCGCGACGCTGCCGTCGCCCGGCGGTGCTTCGCCTTGGACGAAAGAGGGAAACCACCGGATTTCGTCCTGGAGGTCGCCTTCGAGCATACCGCTTCCAATGACTATGAAAGCAAGCCGCGGGGCTACGCCAACTTTGGCGTTCTGGAGTACTGGCGCTTCGACTCCACCAGCGGTAACTATTACCCCGCGCCCCTGGCTGGCGACCGGCTGGTTAACGGCGAGTACCAACCCATAAGCATCGTCAAGGTGGACGAAACGCGGTATTGGGGCCACAGCGACGTCCTCAACTTGGACTTGTGCTGGGAATCCGGCAACTTGCGCTGGTATGACCCGGAATCGCAGCGTTACATCGCCAACTACGACGATCAGGCAAACGCACGCGCCGCGGCCGAGGCTCAACTCAGTGCAACCGAGGCGGAACTGGACAACGAGCGTCAGGCTCGCATCGCGGCCGAGAGGCGGGCCAGCGTCGAGCGGGACGCCCTCCTAGCGGCTGAGGCCCGCATACGAGAACTTGAGCAAGAACAGGGATCCCAGGGCGACGGACACTAAAGCCAACACTCGGGAATTTCCTCACCCATACGGAGACAGAGAAATGCGTCAAGGCGGAAACCGCGATACATCCAAACTGCTGATGGAACGCAGCGTGCCGGGACGAGCCGGAGCGGTGCTGCCGGCGTCCGACGTGCCGCCGCAGCCGCTGCCCGATGCCGCGCTGCTGCGCGACGACCTGCCCCTGCCCGAGCTGTCGGAGCCTGAGGTGGTCCAGTATTTCACCGGCTTGAGCCAGCGCAACTTCTCCATCGACACGCATTTCTACCCCCTGGGAAGTTGTACGATGAAGTACAACCCCAAGATCAACGACGAGACCGCCTTCCTGCCGGGGTTCGCCGGAATCCACCCGCTACAGCCTGCCGAGCAGTCGCAGGGCGCGCTGGAGCTGCTGCACCGCCTGCAGGGATTCCTCGGCGAGATCACCGGTCTGCCGGCAGTCAGCCTGGCCACGCTGGCCGGAGCCCATGGCGAGCTGGCCGGCATGCTGATGGTAAAGGCCCACCTGCAGGCCCTGGGCCAGACGGGGCGCACCAAGGTGGCCATCCCCGACAGCGCACACGGCACCAACCCGGCGTCGGCGGCCATGGCGGGGTTCCAGGTGGTAGAGCTGGCATCGGACAGCCAGGGCAACGTGGACCTCGAGGCCCTGCACGACGTCGCCGACGACAGCCTGGCCGGAGTGATGATCACGCTGCCCAGCACCCTCGGGCTGTTCGACACCAACATCGTCGAGGTCTGCCGCATCGTCCACGAGGCTGGCGGGCTGGTCTACGGCGATGGCGCCAACATGAACGCGTTGCTGGGACGGGTCAAGTTGGGCGACCTGGGCTTTGACGTCTGCCACCTGAACCTGCACAAGACCTTCAGCACGCCCCACGGCGGCGGCGGACCGGGCGCCGGACCGGTATGCGCCACCGAGCGGCTGGCGCCTTACCTGGCAGCGCCAATCGTCTCAGGTTCTGAGGCCGACGGGTACCGCCTGACCGAACCGGAACGCACCATCGGCAAGCTGGCAGGATATCACGGCAACTTTGGCGTGCTGGTCCGGGCATATACCTACATCCGCACCCTCGGCGCGGCGGGAGTCCTCTCCATCAGCGGCAACGCGGTGCTGAACGCCAACTACATGATGAACGAGTTGCGAGACGTTTATCACCTGCCCTACGACCGAACCTGCATGCACGAGGCAGTGTTCGCGGCCGACTGGCAGAAGGCGCGAGGCGCCGGCGGACTTGAGATCGCCAAGAGGCTGCTGGACTACGGGTTCCACGCGCCGACGATGTATTTCCCGCTGATCGTCCCCGAGTGCCTGATGATCGAGCCCACTGAGTCGGAGACGCAGGAGACGATCGACGATTTCGTGGCCGCCCTCAAGCAGATCAACGCCGAAATCGACGAGGACCTGGACTTGGTGCGCAACGCGCCGCACACCACGCCGGTGGCGCGCCTCGACGAGGCCCAGGCCGCACGCCGCCCCAACCTCCGCTGGACCCCGGAGGGCTAGGGGGCTAGAACTGCCACCCTTGGTTTACGACGGTTAGGAACTTGTTCTTTCCTGCCAGGTCATCCCATGAGTAGCGATTTAACGGCGACTTTTCTACGGCCATTGCCAAAAGAATGGGGAGTCGCCGTAGCACTCCCCGTTCTCTCGGTGCCGCAACCACCCTCTCCACAGCTGCGACCGGCTCCTTTCAATCCCTCCGATGATCTAGTCCTTGACCCTCGACCATTATCTTGTGAGAATCTGACCATACCATCTTACCCTACCCCGCCTGGCGTTCCTCCTCGAGGAGGGCGTTGAGGAGGTCCTCGTCTACGCGTACCTCGACGCCGGCGCGCTCCTCCTGGAGCAGCATGGCTACGCGGGAGTCGCGGTTGCCCCAGCCGCGGTTGAGGGCCTCGGTCATTTCCTGCAGCGTCAGCTGGGCCAGCCGCATGGGGACATCGTATTCGCGGCCCACGGACAGGGCGAGGTCGACGTCCTTGCGGGCCAGGCGCAGGGCGAAGTCGGGCGGGTCGAACTTGCCGGGCAGCAGGTGCTCGGCCAGGCCTTCGAAAGTACCTCGACGTCCCTGGGCGCCCTTGCGGACCGCCTGCCACAGCGCCAGCGGCTCCACACCCGCCTTGACGCCCATGGTGAACACCTCGGCCAGGGCCGCCTGCACGATGTAGCCAGTGCAGTTGTGCACCAGCTTGGCGATGGCGCCGCAGCCGACGGGACCAACATAGTAGGCCTTGTCGCCGATGCTGTCCAACACGGGCTTGCAGCGGTCGAAGACCTCCTTGTCCCCGCCGACCCAGATGGCCAGGTTGCGGGAGGCCGCACCCCGGGGTCCGCCGCTGACCGGGGCGTCCAGGACGTGTATGCCACGGGCTGCCGCCTCCTCGTGGATGCGACGGATGAGCGTGGGCGTGCTCGTGCTGAGGTCAAAATAGACCTTGCCCTCAGTCATGCCCTCCAGGATGCCGTCCTCGCCCATGCCGACGGCCTCGACCTCGACTGGCCCCGGCAGCGAGGTGAACACAATTTCCGATGCCTCCGCTACCTCGCGAGGTGAGTCGGCCCAGTCAGCTCCGGCCTCCAGATGCCGGGTAGCCGACTCGCGACGGATGTCGTGCACCACCATCTCGTTGCCGCCCTGCAGGCAGTTGTAGGCCATGCTGGCACCCATTGTTCCCAGTCCGATGAATCCAACCTTCATGTCCAAGCCTCCGTTGGAGTTTGGCCCATATCATACCGTAGCGCGTATTCCTGGGAGAATAAATCAACAGCAGGAATTTCCTTATACATCACAATAGTATATCGACTCTATTATTGCATATCACGATTACTATCGGGATTCAACCTCAGCGTCTTCACAATATTTCATAGTTTCTATTATTATATATTCATATAAACCACTGGTTTCCCCAATCAGTCTGCCTCTAACATAGAACATATTCTTTTTGTAGGGAGGCAAGACATGGGCTGGACATTAGGCAGAAATCTACCGGTTTCCTCTGGTCGACGAACACTATTGACTGCGGCAATCGTGCTGTCAGCAATGATTTTTCTTTTGTGGGTGAGCAGATCTGCAGACCCAGGCGTAGCGTTGGCCGCCGAGGCTGGGGCTGATGGCAATCAGGAGACGAACGAACGTTGCTTACTGGCTATCCCCTGCTGGCTCAGCGACGGGACCCCGGTCGGTGCGCAAGCCAGCGGAGAGCAGTTCAACCAGACCGCACAGGCATCGGGAATCTTGCTCGGTTCCAACGGAGAGGAGAACGTCGAAAGGTGCCTCCTTCCGGGAATCCCCTGCATTCAGGACTACAGCAACGCCCAACAGTTCCAATCTGGTAGTGTCCAAGGGACCCAGGAGCTGCGCACCTATTAGGGCAACAGAAACTTTCCGAATCCTTGCATAGCCGGGGATGCTCTAACCAGCAGACAGCGGTTCCACGATTGGTCGACCGGAACCTGCCACGGACGGGCGCGAGACAAAGATCTCGCGCTCGTCTCTACTTGTAGGCTTACACGCCCCTGCCCGAACCAAGCTGCCAATCTCCGGTTCTCTTCCACCCCCCTATACAGTAGCCTAATCACTCATACCCATGCATTTGGCAGCGATTCACCAACCACCGACCACGTGAAATGTGCGAAAATAATCGCGGTTTTGACTTTGTGGTGGTTCCCGCTAGTGGAACCAGAATCGACTTATCGCAGAGTTTGAATGGCGGTTTCCGATACATCGAAAGGCAGGACGCTATGGTTGAGCAGGCGGAACGGCTCTGGACTTACGACGCAGTGGAGCCCGGACAATACGGCGCGGAGACCGTGGTCGAAATAACGGCGGAAAACGTCGCCGGTTACGCAGAGGTGGCCCTCAATGACGACGCCCGCTATCGGGGGCCGGCGCCGACCTTGGCCATGCCAACCATGGTGCTCAGCTACGCCGTGCTGCTGCGGGAGGAGATCGCGGAGGCCAATGGTTTCATTGGCTACGAGCAGTCGCAGACCGCCCGCAAGCAGACTCCGTTCGCCAAGTGCGAAATCCGCTGGCACCAGCCCGTCTCGGTCGGCGACGTAATCACCGGCACACGTGGGGTGCTGGAGAAGTACGAGCGCCGGGGCAGCCGGTTCGTTACCTTCCGCGTTGAGGGGATCAACCAGCACGGCATAAAGGCCGTCGAGTACGACTACACCTGCATCTTCGACTACGCCAAGGGACAGCGTGAGGTACCCGCCAGTTCCGGCGACCCCGCCCCTACATCCTCGCCACCAATCCCCTCTCCCTCCGGAGGAGGGCAAGAGAGGCGGGGTTCCACGCTGCTGGACTACGATTCGGCGGTGGAGGGGACGGCGCTGGCCGATCTGAGCATCACGGAGCGCCAGGACGTAATAAATCGCCGCGGCGCCTTCCGCCTGGCAGGACGGCCACCCAGCGAGAGCAACATTCACACCGATGAGGAGTTCGCCCGGCAGAACATATTCGGCAGCATTGTGAACTCGGGTCCGGCCACCATGTCCTACGTCGACCAGATGCTGCAGCTCTCGTTCCCGCCCGAGGCGTTCTACAACGGCGGCAGCCTGCTGATGCGGGCCATCACACCCTTCCGCAGCGGCGACACGGTAACTTTCGGCGGCGAGGTCACCGGGCGACGACGCGAGGGCGACCGGGGGATCGTAGAGTGCCGGGTGAGAGGCACCAACCAGCGCGGCGAGCTGGTCTGCCTGGCCGACGCCTCGCTGGGTGTTGGCTAGGCCGGCACCTCATTTGGGTGGGGAATTTCCATCGTCTCGGCCCAAGCAGACGGCCCCGGCAACGGTTCTCCGTTTTGTTTCTTAGTCGCTAGAAACTCGGCAACAGCCTTATTGAAATTCCGCTCAACTTCCTCGAACGAATCACCAACTATCTCATTCCATTCATGCGCGAAGTCAGGGACATAGGCAGCACAGTTTTCGGGGCCTTGCTCGTAGACCACCACGTATTCGTGGCCCCCCGCTTCCAGCATCTCGATCTTGGCGGTTGGTAAGGGAATAGAATACCCACCGAGATCCATGCACTCAAAATGGAACTCAAGGGCCTCCCGAATCATCTCCAGCATCTCATTGTAGCTATCGGCAACGGATATGCACCCCAGTACGTCTGGAGAGAACGCGGAGTAGTTATTGAGAGCTTTCTCGATTATTACAGTGTACTTCAAGGCCATATATCCTTAGGCAACTCCGCCTGTTTCAGGATGCTACTCCAAGTACTTTGTCGGAGGTCCGCTCCCAGCCTTCCAGGGATGGTGACCGTGCTGGTCTTGACCGCGTGATGAAAGTGCCGGTGGCTGCCCTTGGTTCTCACATAATACCACCCGTCATCTTCTATGATGCGGATGGCCTCCCTGACTTTTGGCGGCACGGATTTGGCTCCCTGAAACTCACTGCGACCGCGGAGCATTGCGGGCTCCGCGGTCGCAGCAACACATGACCTAGTCCCGGGTGAATCCGTAGACCCGCTCCGGCTCCACCAGCACGATTACGGCGTCCTGTTTGACCATGGCCTGGTCGTACTCCTCCCAGTCGGGGTGATCGCCGTGGGCGCTGCACGCCAGGTAGACCTCGCGCAGCTTGACCCGCATGGTCTCGGCATCGGTGTCGTGATAGCTCATGGTCGACGCCGTGCCCTCCACCGATATGGCGCTCCGCCAGCCCTCGCTGACTGCCGTGATCGTGCAGCGGTTGTCCCGCTGGAGGTTGCGCACCTTGACCGAGCTGCCATAGACGATGACGTAGGCCGCCTTGCCCTCGTAGGCGCCGACGACCACGATGCTGATGTGGCCGGCACCATTGCGGCGGTAGGTGGTGATGATGCCGCGCTTGTTGTTTCTGTTCACGAAATTCTCGTAGTCCTGGAATTCCATCTCGACTCCTCCCAAATTTGACCCGTTAAGTTTGACGTGATTGGTATAACATAGCCGGGAACATCCTGCATACCGATTATCTGAACTGTGATTTATTTGATCAAAGGATTTCCTTAATTTGTCTGACCTTGCAAGACGCTGGCAATCCCGGCCATCATAATAATCACACGAATCGCAGTTCAGAAAAGAGCCAGAGGGAGCCTATGGAATACCGGGAGCTGGGCCGCACGGGCGAAATGATTCCTGAGATCGGTCTGGGGACGTGGCGATACCGCGGCGGGGCGGAACCGCTACGCCGCGGTGTGGAGTTGGGGGCGAACCTCATCGACACGGCCGAGATGTACCGAAACGAGGACGCCGTCGGTACGGCCATCCGGGGCATCCGGGACAGGGTGTTCCTGGCCACCAAGGTGCTGGGCAGCAACCTAGGCTACGACCAGGTGTTGCGGGCCGCCGAGAGGAGCCTGGAAGCGCTGGACGACGACGTGATCGACCTGTACCAGATCCATTCGCCCAGCCACAGTGTCCCCATCGCCGAGACCATGCGTGCCATGGAGGAATTGGTAGACCGTGGCATTGTGCGCCACATCGGCGTCAGCAACTTCTCGGTCGCCCAGATGCAGGACGCCCAGGCCGCGATGTCCCGTTACCCCATCGTATGCAACCAGGTCCTGTACAATCTCAAGCGCAGGCGCATCGAGCGCGACCTGATCCCCTACTGCGAGGAGCAGGGCATAACCGTGATGGCTTACACGCCGCTGGCCGATGGCTCCCTGGCCGTCCGTCCCCGGATGCGGGCGGGTCGCGATTGGGAGGCGCTGGAAGGCGTGGCTCGCGAGGTCGGCAAAACTCCGGCGCAGGTGGCACTGAACTGGTGCCTGACGCGGTCACCTGTGGTGGTCATTCCCAAGACCAACAGCGTGGCCCGCACGGAGGAGAACTGCGGCGCCTCCGGCTGGAAGCTGACGACGGACCAAGTCCAGCGCCTGGAGACAGCCTTTCCCCTCTGACGACGCCTCTGGATGGATGCCCTCTCCCTCCGGGAGAGGGTCAGGGTGAGGGAGTCCCACCGCTAACGGACGAATCCCCTTCCCGATCCAGGCATCTACCCCTGGGCAGATTCCGACTTGGTTCGCAGCAGGGAGAAGGGGATGGCGACCAGCGCAACGATTGCTGCGGCGCGGAAGAATGCCCTGAACACTGTCAGTCCCGCGTCGTTGATGCCCTCGGTGTACTGGGCGACGCGGGCGTTCAGTGCCTCGGCTGACTCGCCGGTCTGAGGCAGAGGCAACTCAAGGCCGGAGGTCAGCACCTGGAAATGCTCCACGCCCCAGGCCGACATGGCCGCCAGACCAAGTGTCATCCCCATCATCCGGGCCACGGTAACCAGCGACGCGGCCGTGGCCCGGTAGTCCTCGCCCACCGCCTGCAGGGCCCGGTGCAGGATGGGGGCGATTACCAGACCGAAACCCACGCCGGCCACCAGGAGTTGCAGGGTGAGCTCAGGGTCGTCCACGCCGATCTCCCAGCGTGAGCACATGAACAGGCCCGCAGCCACCATGAGCAGCCCTGCGACCGTCAGCGTGCGACCGCCGGCCCAAGGCAGCATCCACCCGCCTATCACTGACGCGATGGGGATCACACCCGTCATCCGGAGCAGCCACATCGCACCTGTGAAGGGGTCCTTGAGCATCACCGTGTCGGCCGTCAGCGGCACTGTAACCAGGGCGAGGATCAGCGAGACACCGACAAGCGCCTGCGAGATGTTGGACAGAATGAACTGCCAGGAACGCAGGAACACGTGGGCCAGTAGCGGCTGCCACACCCGCCTTTCAACCAGAACCAACACGCCGCCCAATCCGATGCCCGATGCCGCCAGGATGAACGGCCACGGCGTTTCGATAGTGAAAAAGTCCTTGCGCGACAGGCCCATGGCCAGCAGGAACAGTGCCACTATCAGCAGCGAGCCGCCGAGGTAATCGACCTTGGCGCCGGGAGTGCGGTGGTTGGGGAGGCGCATCAGGGCAACAAACACGATGGCGCTCTGGGGCACGTTCAGCCAGAATATCCAGCGCCAGCTCGATACCTCGACGATGGCGCCGCCGTAGGCCGGCCCCAACATGGACCCGGCCTCCGCTGCACCGCCGACCACGCCCAGGGCAAGGGCTCGTTTTTCCGGCGGCACCAGCGTGGTCGCCAGCGCCATGCCCAAGGGCACCGTGGCGCCCCCGCCAATGGCCTGGATCACCCGGGCCCCGATCATGAACTCGAAGCTCTGGGCAATGGCGACGAGGCTTGTACCGATGCAGAACACGATCAGGGAAGCCTGGTAGACCCTGGGATAGCCGTAGACGTCGCCAATGCGTCCGATCAGGGGCATGGCTACGGTGTAGCCCAGCAGGTAGGCGGTGATGATCCAGGAGACCCGGTCCAGCTCGGTGATGGGGATCTTCAGGTCCAGCATCACGCTGGGCAATGCGGTCACCACCACCGTCTGGTCCAGTGCGGTGATAAAGGCCCCGGAGGCGGTTACGGTGAGGATCAGCCAGGTGGAGTGTTGCCGAAAGGGTTCAGCCCGGCTGGCCTTGGAGTCGAGGGTCAAAAGGCACCCCGGCTAGCTCCCATGGCCTCGGGAGGAGGAGATTCACGAATTCCAGTATCTCACAGCTCAGGTGGTTCTATGGTCACGGGTTCGTTAACGCGGTCGAGCGTGAGCTGCCGTTCCGACTCCGCAACATCAGTGGCAACCACCTGGCCGGTGATCAGGGCGCGGCGCAGCATCCCGGTCTCCCGTTCGGTCCACATCTGCAACTCCACCGGGAAACCGGTACCCGCCGAGGGTACGAGCCCCTTGAGCACCTCTGACGTTATGCTCCCGCCGATATGGTAAAAGTCCACGCCATCAATATTCTCCTGACCAAGTAGCCGCGGAGACTGGACCTCCTCCACGATTCCTGCCAGCGTGGCGCCGAAATCACCCAGGTTTATCGGCAAGGACGCAGGAGCTGTCTCCTCCCACTGCCCATTCGCTATGTTGGTGATGTACGCCTGTTCGCCAATATTGATCATGCCGATTTCCAGGTATGACCTGGGAAACAGCAATTCGCCCTCAACGGTGATGTCGAACTTTCCGGGTACCACCGCATTGCCGAAGGCCCGGGTCATCAGCACTCCGGGCAGGAGGTTGGTCGAACCGACAAGGTGCTCCAGGTCGAAGGCCACGGACTGCAGCGCAGCCAGGCTCTCCACAGTACGCTGCAACTCCTCCTGAGGATCCACCGGCTTTGGGGTCGCCGTCGGAGTGGCAGTGGGCGCAGTCTCCGAACACGCCAACGCGGCCGCGAAAAGAAGGATCATGGCAAGCAATATGCCTGCCGCCTTGACCACTCTGGCCTTCGTCGAATTCGCAGCTCCCACCATCAGTTCCAGGACCACACTGCCAGCTTGCCGGAGGCGATGCGCTCGGCATTCCCAGTGCTGACATCGACTACGTAAACCTGCCCGCCGTGGGGGCCGCTGCCATTGCGCCGGGCGGACTCAGCGCCGTCGGTGCCGGTCACCACGAGGGCCGAGCCATCGGGGGCCCAGATGGAATGTGAGTAGGCGTACTGATCGAAAAAGCTGAGCATGCCGAACATTTCGCCAGTTGGACTGAAGGTGAACAGGCGCCGCGGCTCCCCGGCGGGCTTCCCGCCTTCGACGGTAGAAACGGCCAGGTCCATAGCGCGACTCAGCGGCTCAAGGCCGACCCAGGCAATCTGGTCGCCCTGGGGAGACCAGTAGAAGGCCACCATCTGCTCTTCCACCAGGGTCGACGTCTCCGTTCCATCGGCAGAGATCAGGCTCAGGCGGTCGAAGACAGGAACGTTGACCCTCAGCTGCTCGGCCACGGCCAGGGATGAGCCGTCGGGCGCCCATGCGAAAGCGGTGAGTCCCTCGGTTTCCATCAGCAATTTCGGCGGAGGTCCCCCGCTTTCAGTGGAAGCCAGGAACACTCCCCTGAGGCCACCACCGATCCCGGCGTAGACGACCTCGGCACCGGACGGCGACAGCGCCGGAGCGCGAAACGCGATGGCATCAACGGCCACTCTTGTCTCTGACCCCTCCGGCGTCGGGTCCTGCACCATGACCCGGTCTCCGGTGTGAACAGCCAACTGCGTCGAATCCCCGCCCCAGTGGTAGTACAGGGGCACCCCGACAGCCACCGCCCCGGGCTCCTCGTCAGACTCGAGGTCATTCACGAACAGCGTCAGTCCCTCGGGCGTGGGCGCGAGAAAGCTCAGGTGACGGCCATCGGGAGCCCAGTAGATGTAGTGAGGGGTCCCATCCGCCACCGGCGCATGTATCTCATTATCATAGGCCGTTTCCTTTCTCCCGGTCATCGCGTCAAACACCTGAACGGACAACCCCGGAGAGGCGCTTTCCAGGGACACCCGGGAGGCGGCCACCCTGTTGCCACTGGGTGACCAGGTAGGCCAGCTGTACGAGTCCCCCCGGTCCAAAGCCTGTGATAGAAGGCCAGCCCTGACATCACCCGTCAGTCTATCCTCTCCAGTGGAATCGGGGTTGATCAGGAAAAGGTCGCCGGAATTATCAATGTAGGCTATCCGGTTCACCATCGCTTGTTCTCTTTCATCAGTAGCCGTTGCCTCCGCATCGGGTTCCACTGCATCCGGCTGCCCACACCCTGCCATGACACCAAAGGTGAGCAGGACAGCCAGCACCATATACCATGAACTCACGGGCGTCATGACCCTCTCCAGTCAATGCCGGCGGGATCCTCCGACAGCGCCGATATAATAGCAAAGAACCCCCGTGGATAATGAAGCCAAATTCGTTGGCAACATCCGCACACCGTGTCCATTACCAAGCCTGGGCTGTGGACTCAAGGCAAACCACCTTTCTGAGCACCGGAAAATCACCAACACCTCATCACCCAGAAGGAACCTTCAAAGACACCCTAGCCCACGACAATCAAGAAATTGTCCGTGATAGAATATGGCTCACTGGTACAGATTCTTCCTTCCGCAAATATGCTGGAGCCGAACCTAGCTGGCGTCATGCCAAATTATCCCCATTATCAACACCCTTACTATTATTCCTATATCTACCAGTTCAACTTATTTCATGAAAGTTATTACCTTAACAGTAACCGTGGATAGCACCATACCTTCTCAGACAAGCTAACCAAACTATGATTGATACAGTACGCTTAAACATCAAGGCAGGTGGCGGCGGTAACGGCTGCGCCAGTTTCCTGCGAGAGAAATATCGCCCCAAAGGTGGCCCCAACGGAGGGGATGGCGGAGATGGAGGCAATGCCTACCTCGTAGGTGACGCCTCCTTCAACACGCTGCTCCATATTAAGTTCAATAGTACCATCTATTGCGAATCCGGCGGTCATGGCAAGGGCAAGAATCGCCGGGGCGCCAATGGGAAGGATACGGTGGTTCCCGTTCCACTGGGGACGGTGGTCTGGCGCCTCAACAGGGACGGCTCTCGGGAATTCCTGACGGACATCACCAATGATAGTCCGTACCTTGTCGGCCGCGGTGGCCGGGGAGGTTGGGGAAATGCCCGGTTTGCAACATCCACCAACCAGGAGCCGGTCCTGTCCGAACGCGGCGAGAAGGGCGAGGCCGCCGTGCTCTTCCTCGAGCTGAAACTTCTTGCTGACGTTGGTCTGCTGGCCCGGCCCAACGCAGGAAAGTCGACGCTGATCTCGCGCTGCTCCGCGGCCAAGGCCAGGGTTGCCGACTACCCTTTCACCACTGTGGAGCCTGTTCTGGGAGTCGTTCAATCCGGCCAGCGGGATTTCGTGATGATGGAGATCCCCGGCCTTCTGGAGGGGGCGCACAAGGGAGTTGGTCTCGGCCACCAGTTCCTGCGACACGCGGAACGTGCCAGGCTGTACGTTCACTTAGTAGACGGTATAACCGAGGACCCGGTAGATGATTATCGGATGGTCCGGGACGAGTTGCTGCGATTCAACCCGGAGCTCGGCGACAAGCGCCAGATGATCGTGGTAAACAAGCTGGACGTAACCGAGGTCAGGGATCGCCGTGATGAGCTCGCCATTGCCCTGGACTCTGCGCTGAGGGACAAGGGTGAGCATGCCGGCGAGGTCCTGTTCATCTCCGCAGCCACCGGAGAGGGTGTCGATGCAATGCTGGCCCGAATCGCCTCCATCCTGGAGGAGCTTCCAAAGGACGACGTATCCGAGCAAGAGGTATCCCCGGCACGGACCGCTGTCCGGGCCCGGCGCTTGCCCGAGGCGGTCAGGTTGGAGGATGGCGTCTACGTCGTCGAGTCGGAACGGCTGGAACGGCTCAGCGCGCTGGCGGACACTCGGGACCAGCGGGTGCTGCTGCAACTCTGGCGCGAAATGCGTCGTACAGGTATGGCTGACAAGCTGATCGATGAGGGCATCGAGGTGGGCGATACCATCCGTATCGGCGAGGTGGAAGTCGAGTGGTTCTGACCCAGGCCGGTAGACGGGTTGGCATACTGGGCGGTACCTTCGACCCGGTGCACTGCGGCCACCTGGAGATTGCCCGCCGGGCCGTGGATGAGTCCAGCCTGGACCGGGTGATTTTCATCCCTGCCGGCAATCCCCGCCTCAAGTCCTCTGAGCCAACTGCCTCTGCGGAGCATCGTATGGGGATGCTGGGGCTGGCCATCGCGGGAATTCCCGGATTCGACGTCTCGGATATCGAACTGGGCCGGTCAGGTCCCACCAGGACTGTGGATACACTGAGGGAGTTGCGCCGGGAAATTGGCGAGGACATCGAGCTGCTTTTCATCCTTGGGCTGGATGTCCTGGGGAGATTCGATCAGTGGATCGATCCCCAACTCGTGGTGGAGCAGGCCAGATTGCTGGCGGTCAGTCGCCCGGGCTACACCGGCTTCGACTGGGAGGAATTCTACGGGCAAAATCCCTACGCTGTCGGTCGAGTGGACTGCATCGACTCCACCGCTATAGACATCAGCGCCAGCGAGCTCAGGGGCCGACTGGCCTCGGCCGCCTCGGTGGCGGGATTGCTCCCGGTGGCGGTCGAACAGTATATCCGGGAGAATGGGTTATATGGGACCTGACAGGAGTTGCCAATGGCCATAGAGTATTCCCAGCAGGCGGCCTTGCGCTATGAAACGAGTCCGGTGGACTTGCTGACGGGATCAGGGGCTTTGCTCTTTGGAGAGTTCACCCTGTCGTCGGGAAAGAAATCGGACTATTACTTTGATTCCAAGAAACTCACCCTTGAGCCGGCCGGTGCGCGGTTTGTCGCCCGCCAGCTTGTGGAGCACCTTGACTCGGAAGGTATCGAGTATGTCGGCGGGGTGGCCTACGGGGCTATTCCCATCGTGGCCCACGTCGTGATGTACAGCGGTATGCGAGAGGACAGACCGATACGCGCTTTCTATCACCGCAAGGACTCCAAGGAGCATGGCACCGGTGCGTCGGCGGAGGGCCAGTTCCCACCCCAGGACGAGCCGGTTGCGATCCTGGAGGATGTCGTCACGACCGGCAGCTCCCTGCTCACGTCGATTCATCACGCCGAGGAAACCGGGTACAACGTCACTCACGCGATGACCCTGATTGACCGCGACGAGGGAGGCCGAGAGGCGGTGGAGGCCGCGGGCTACAAGTTCTGGGCGTTGTTCACGGTGCATCGGACCGAGGACGGCGTTTCTTTCGTTTACAACGGCAGTTGACTGTCCGGAAGCATCACTGGTTTCAAGTACGTTAAAGAGCCCTGCATTCAAACTGCAGGGCTCTTTCGGATCTCCTGAGGTCGTGACTCTGATAAATTCCGGGTGATCGTCGGGCGTTAGCTGAAATCCTGGCCGGGGCCGAACAACTTGGGCAGTTCTTCCACGGTTGCCTTGCCTGACCCTTCTGGCTGCAGATCTAGCTCTTGGCCCTGCGTGGCTGATGCGGTGCGCACGAATCCCAGTCCGCGGAGCTCGCCGCCCGGTGTGCGGTAGACGGAGGTAACGGTGCCCGCCTGCCTGCCATCCAAGTACAGCGGCGTCCCCGCCATCGCGTCGCATCCGTCGGAAAAGCGCAGCACCGAAAGGTACCTTTGGACGCGCTCGTAGCTGTCGAGACGGGCGATGACCTCCTGGCCGATGTAACAGCCCTTGGTGAAATCGATGGCGCCTATGAGGCCGGCCTCCAGGGGGTTGTAGGGCTCGCCCATCTCGCTGCCGAAGGCAGGCGCGCCGCAGGAGACCCGCAGTGCCTCCCACGCATCCGCATCAGCCTCCGACGCTCCGGCGGCGGCTAAGGAGGAGGCGACATCCGGGGCCTCGCCGGCAGGGCATACCAGCAGGCCGCAGGGCAACGACCCCAGCGGTCGGCTGATGGCGATAACGTCGTAGCCACCTAGGGCCACCGAGGGCGCCGGGTACTGCATTCCCGGCAGTCGTTGCGGCGCTCCGTCATCGAGGTCCAGAACTGCCTCGGCCCCTGTGCCCGCCACGGCGATGACAGCGGTGGTGGCGGAAACGTCCTCAACCTCCAGGTCCTCCATGATGGTGTACTTGTCCAGCCACTCCATGACCGGTTGCTGTTGGCCGGGGCTGGTGAGCAGGTAGACGGCTTCACCGCCGTTGATGACGCACAGCAGGTCAACGATGCGTCCCCGGTCACTGGTCAGCACGGTTGGGGCCCAGTGGCCTGGCTGCAGGTGATCGACCTTGTTAGTGGACAGGCGGTTCAGGAGATCGAGAGCGTCCTCGCCGGTGGCCCTGAGGCAGCCATAGCCGGTGTCCTGGCAGAGGATGAGGCCGTTCTCGGACTGCGCGGTCAGATCGGGGACAGTGGCGGTTGATTCCTGGAGTGCCATGTGTCCTCCTGGGATTGGTGGCGTAAGGCTTAACGACCAAGCGCCGCCTTCGCTGGTGAAGACGGCGCTATCGTAGCTGGTTCCGGGTTGTCCTGCTTCGCGGTAATCGCAGGTCAGGGCGATGTTAGACGCTGAAGGAGGTGCCGCAGCCGCAGGCCTTCTTGGCGTTGGGATTTTCGAAGACAAATCCCTTGCCGTTCAACCCGTCGGAGAAGTCCAACTGCGTGCCGACCAAGTAAATGTAGCTCTTCTTGTCGACGATGACCTTCACGCCGTATTGCTCGACCACCTTGTCGGTGTCGGTGTGGTCGCCCGTAATCTTCAAATCGTAGGTGAGGCCGGAGCAACCGCCGCCTTTCACGGCAACGCGTACTCCCACGTCGTCCGCCGTCCCATCCTTTTCTGCGAAGTATCTTATCTTTTCGGCGGCCTTCTCGGTGATCTCGACCGTCAGTTCCACGCCGTCTCTGGTGATTGGCATATTACCCTCCGGGGCCGTGTTGAAGTCTTCAACGCGGCATCTCCGCCCAATGGAGCGGACATGCCAATTCTATGCAAAGGCCATCGCAGCGTCAAGGCGAAATGGCCTGCTACAGCTCGATGTTTTCCGTCTCGGCGACGATACCGATGTCCTTGTCTCCTCGCCCGCTGAGGCAGACGAGGATGATACTGTCCTGCGATAGCTTGGGGGCGAGCTCGGCGGCGCCGTAGATGGCATGTGCCGACTCCAGCGCGGGAATGATGCCCTCGGTGCGGCATAGCAGGTGAAAGCCCTCCAGGGCCTGCGGGTCAGTGACCTCGCGGTACTCGGCACGTCCCGACTCTTTCAGGTAGCTGTGCTCGGGGCCGACGCCCGGATAGTCCAGCCCGGCCGAGATGCTGTGCGCCGGGTTGACCTGGCCGTCGTCGTCCTGCAGCAGGTACGACATTGCTCCGTGCAGCACACCGGGACGTCCGGCAGTCAGCGTGGCCGAGTGCTCGCCGGAGTCCAGGCCCCGGCCGCCGGCCTCCAGGCCCACCAGGCGCACGCCCTCGTCAGGCACGAATGGGTGGAACGTGCCCATGGCGTTACTGCCGCCGCCGACACAGGCCATCACGTAGTCCGGGAGGCGGCCCTCGGCCTGCAGGATCTGCGCCCGCGCCTCCCTGCCGATGACGCACTGGAAGTCCCGCACCATTACCGGGTACGGGTGGGGGCCGACGACACTGCCGATGAGGTAATGGGTGGTTTCCACGTTGGTGACCCAGTCGCGGATGGCCTCGTTGATGGCGTCTTTCAGAGTCTTGGTACCGGACCCGACGCTGATGACCTCGGCCTCCAGCAGGCGCATGCGGTAGACGTTCAGCGACTGGCGGCGGATGTCCTCCTCGCCCATGTACACGATGCACTGCAGGCCCAGCATGGCGCAGGCGGTGGCGGCGGCCACGCCGTGCTGTCCCGCGCCGGTCTCGGCAATGATTCGTTGCTTGCCCATGTGCTGGGCCAGGAGCGCCTGCCCGAGGGCGTTGTTGATCTTGTGGGCGCCGGTGTGGGCCAGGTCCTCCCGCTTGAGGTAGATCCGGGCGCCACCCAGGTAGCGGGTGAGGTTCTCGGCGAAATACAGGGGAGTGGGCCGCCCGACGTAGGAATCGAGCAACCCGGCCAGCCTGCCCTGGAAATCCTCATTGGCCTGCACTGCGCGGTACACATCCTCCAGCTCGGCTACCGCAGCCATCAGGGTTTCGGGGATGAACTTGCCGCCGAAATCGCCAAAGTGCCCGTGCTCGTCGGGGAATACTTGCCTTTGTCCAGATGTCATCCGTGTACCATCCATTCTATTTTCCTCGCCATTGAGGGAGAGGGCCCTGGTGAAAGTGGAACCCCTTGGAACTACGGGTCTTCGCCTATCGGTGAGACGTCCTTTCGCTGACGCTTCCCTGGGAGAAGGGGTTGCCGGGACGTCAGATCAGGCCGGTCAGGGCGGCGTCGGCGTCGCGGGCGTTGCCGATGAACCGTCGGATTTTGCCCCGGTCCTTCTTGCCTATCGTCTCCACGCCGGTGGAAACGTCAACACCCCAGGGCCTGACGACGCTGATGACGCGGCCCACGTTGGCGGGGGTGAGACCGCCGGCCAGGATGAATGACCCGCCGCGATGGGCCATGGACGCCGCGACGTCCAGGTCGAATCGCTGTCCGGTCCCGCCCTGCAGGCCATCGACCAGCCGGTCCAGAGTCACCAGGCAGCCGGCGTCGGCGTATTCCTGGACCCTCGCGGCCAGCTGCGGCACGTCGTCCGGGGCCCGGTATGACGCGGGCACGTGGACGACCTTGATTACCTGGCAGTCCACGGCTGCCGTGTAGTCGACACTCTCCTGGCCGCAGAGTTGAACGGCGTCGAGGCTGCACTTGGCAACGGTCTCATTGACCTCATCCAGCGGCTGGTCGGCAAACAGCCCCACCATCTGGGGGATTGTTCCATCCAGTCCGCGCACGGCGTCCACTATTTCCCTGGCGGTGTCGGAGTCTATGCGCCG
The DNA here is from genome assembly GCA_965207865.1 of Dehalococcoidia bacterium. Lineage (GTDB taxonomy): Bacteria > Chloroflexota > Dehalococcoidia > Lucifugimonadales > UBA3495 > VXOI01. Next base: position 350,374 of record CBDBNP010000008.1, on the reverse strand, counting down.
CCGCCGCTCGGGGACAAACACCATGCCGATGTAATCGGCGCCGGCCTCCGCCGTAACGCGGGCGTCCTCGGGCGTGCCGATGCCGCATATCTTGACGCGGATCATGGTCGCGACTCCCCCACCCTAACCCTCACCGAGAGGGAGAGGGGATTTGGACGGTTCGTGCTGCCCCGAAAGCTCCCGCACCTTGGCGGCGGTGTCGGGCGCGGTCACGAGGGCCTCGCCGACCAGCACGGCATTCACGCGGAACTGACCGAGCAGGTCCAGGTCGTCGGTGGTGAAGATGCCGCTCTCGCTGACCAGCACCTTGCCCTCGGGGACCAATGGCGCCAGCCGCTGTGTGACCGCCAGGTCGGTGGTGAAGGTGTGGAGGTCGCGGTTGTTGACCCCGATGATTTCGGCCCCCGTGTCGACCGCCGTTTCCATCTCACTTTCGTCATGCACCTCGACGAGGCACTGCATCTCCAGCGACGTGGCAGTCTCCAGCAGCTCTTTGAGCTGAGACTGCCCGAGGATGGCGACGATGAGCAGGATCCCGTCGGCGCCGGCTGCCCGGGCCTCAAATACCTGGTATGGGTCGAAGATAAAGTCCTTGCGCAGCACTGGTGCGTTTCCCGAGGCGCCGGACTGCTTTATGGCGGACAGGTGGGCCAGTTCACCCTGGAATCGTGGGTCGGTGAGGCAGGATACCGCAGCGGCGCCATTGGCCACGTAAGTCCCGGCCAGCCGCACGGGGTCAAAGTCCGGCGACAACAGCCCGCGGGACGGCGACGCTTTCTTCACCTCGGCTATGAGACGGATGGCGCCGCCGATCAGGGCTTCCGAGAGGCTCAGGGCCGGAGGCTGCTCAGCGGCCAGCCTCTGCACGTCGGCCAGCGGTAGGGCCCGCATTGCGTGCGCCAGTTCCTCGCGCTTGGCCGCTACGATCTTGTCAAGAATGCTGGGCATGTCAGGCAACGTTCACCTCCCTATGGAGCAGAACGCTCTGCATGGTTCCCAGGACAAACTCCCGGCCATTTTCGATTTCCAACCCCGCGGGCAGTTGGTTACGGTCGTAGTAAACGGCGATTTCGTTATTACGGCGACAGCTATCCGAGTTCCAGGCTCCGAACTTTACAGTAAGGGTGTCGCTTTCTGCGTGGTATGTGAAGCGCAGATCGGCATCGCCCTTTGGGACTGCGCGCACTGGTGCGTCCCTCTCGGTGGTGTAGCGAACCTCTCCAACATCAGGGTTGGTTATTTCCCGACCGGTCACCAGGCAGGTGTTGGCAAACATCGCGAACAGCTTGGCGTCCAGGATTTCCAGGGACAAGGGAATGCCGTCCACTCCGTGATGTACGATTACACCCTCGTTGTCTTCGCCATAACCATAGACCCCATCTGATATGTACACCATCAGAATATCGACTTCCGGGCTGTAATCAAATCTCATATTGCTTCCTGGCACCGATGTATGCAGTGATTATAACCAATCCGTTCTCGTCTTCCTCAAAAAGGACTCGTAAGAGATGGCGATCGTCAACAGGAGATTGGGCGAACCTTCGCCGACTCTCGCGGGAATCATTTGGTACGGTCGCAGTAGAATCTCCCTTGCCAGGGACTCGTCAACGTCGAATCCTGCGGCTCGTTCCTGCCTGAGCCTGTCGTGGGCGTGGTCGGTGATCCGAATTGGGCGTTGATTCACTAAGCACCCGCGTTGCTCAGTTCCACCAGCGCCTCCAGTTTTTGGCGAGCGGCGCCGCTGTCTATGGCCTGGGCGGCCGCCTGGATTCCGTCGGGGATGCTGTCGGCTGCTCCTGCGGCCAGCAGGACGCCCGCGGTGTTGAGCAGCACGGCGTCGCGTATGGCCCCACCCTCGCCCTCCAGCAGGCTGCGCATCATGGCGGCGCTGGCCGGAGGGTCCCCGCCCCGTAGGTCGTCGATGGCCCAGCGACCGAGGCCGACGTTGTCGGGGCTGAAACTCCAGCGATCGACCTGGCCGTCGCGGAGCTCCCAGACGGTGGTGTCGCCGTCCAAGGCGATCTCGTCCAGGCCGCCGGCGCCGTGGACCACCAGGGTGCGCTCCGAGCCCAGCACGCGCATTACCTCGGCCATCTGCTCGCCCAGCTGCGGAAACGCGACGCCGATGAGCTGGCGTTGTGCTGCTGCCGGGTTGGTCAGCGGGCCCAGGATGTTGAACACTGTGCGGATGCCGATCTCGCGGCGCACCGGGCCGGCGTGCCGCATGGATGGGTGGTATGCCTGGGCGAACATGAACCCGATGCCACCCTCGGTGATGCACCGTTCCACTCCCTCGGGCGAAAGCTCGATGCGGACGCCCAGGGCCTCCAGGACGTCGGCGGCGCCACAGCTGCCCGAGGCGGCGCGGTTGCCGTGCTTGGCGATCCGCACGCCTGCACCCGCTGCGACCAGGGCGGCGGCGGTGGAGATGTTGAAGGTGTTGGAGCCGTCGCCGCCCGTGCCAACGGAGTCCACGACGGTACCCTCGACACGCACCTTGAGGGAGAACTCGCGCATGACGGTTGCCATGCCAGCAATTTCCTCGGTGGACTCGCCCTTCAGCCGCAGCGCGGTCAGGAACGACCCAAGCTGAGCGGGTGTCGCCTCGCCCTGCATGATCTGCCGCATCACCGCCGCGGCCTGCTCCATGGTCAGCGACTGGCCCGATACCAGAACGTCAATTGCTTCTCGAATGTCCACGGTTGGCTGCTCCGTTAGGGCGTCGGGCCCCTTTGGAAATTAGGAATCAGAATGGCAAGTCCGTCGATCTCATCCTGCGAGCGGCGTGAATTATTCTAGTAATCTCAACATCCCCTTGCTGAACCCTGTAGATGAGTCGGTGGTTCCGAACAATCAGCACTCTAACATCCTCTCTGTTTATATCAGGGAAAATCCTCCCAAGGTAAGGGAACGCACTGAGTTGGTCCGAAGTCGCAATAAAGCTGTCGGCTAGTTCCTCTGCGGCGTGCATTGATTCACGAGCTAATTCTCGTACGATTTGTTCTAAGTCGATTAGGCTGTCGGGAGACCAAGTTACTGAAGCCACTGCCGTATACGCCTCTTGGCTTCTTCGTGCGGTACCCCTTCCCCTCTGTCAAGTTGTTCCAAACCGTGTTGCACCTTGTAGAGGACAATCAGCCTCTCTATAGCGTCTTCGATGGTGGCATCATCCGGTAGCCGTTCAAGTGACTCCAGAATTTCCCTCTTGGTGGTCATCGACGTTTCTCCTAAGACTACATGGCTTTGTAGCCTGCTCCAAGCTATCCGTCGTGGAACCTCCGCATACGGTGTATCAGCACCCAATTGGTGCCATTGCAGTCATTACGCCTCCGATTTGCCGTGGGCTGCCACCTGGTCCAGGTAGTTACGCAGCAGGGCCTTGCCGTCGGGGGTCATTATGGATTCCGGATGGAATTGGATGCCCTCGACCGGATGCTCCTTGTGGCGGATGCCCATGATCAGACCGTTCTCGCTGTGGGCTGTGACCTCCAGCGAGTCCGGCACCGTTTCCGGGTAGACCACCAGCGAGTGGTAGCGGATAGCCTCGAACGGGTTGGGCAGTCCGCTCAGTACCCCCGCGCCGTCGTGCTGGATCATCGATGTCTTGCCGTGGCGGATCTCCCCGGCCCGGTCCACCCGTGCGCCGTAGACATAGCCGATGCACTGGTGGCCGAGGCAGACGCCCAGCGTCGGAATGCTCGGCCCGAATCGGCGGATGACATCGTTGGAGACCCCCGCCTCCATGGGCGTACAGGGCCCAGGGGATATTACTATGCCGTCCGGGTTCATGGCCTCAATTTCATCAAGCGTGATCTTGTCGTTGCGGTGGGTTTCTACCTCTGCTCCCAGCTCCCTAAGGTACTGGTACAGGTTGTAGGTGAAACTGTCGTAGTTGTCGATTAGCAGCAGCATGGCTCGGTCTCTCGTCCTTCGGCGTCTCTGGCAGATATGGAATTCACCCTCACCCTATCTCTCCATCGAGGAAGAGGGGTAGGGGTACCTCTCAATGGAGAGGATAGGATTTTTTGGACAGATCAGGGGATGGTCAAAACAGCTCTACGAACTCCAGCCAATTGCCGTCCGGGTCGCGGGCGTAGCAGGCTTTGCGGGAGAGATTGCCGTTGTCGTCGAACATGGACGCAGGCGGGTTGTTGTACTGCAGCCCTTTCTCGCGGGTGTCTTCGTAGAACCGGTCCATGTCCTCGACGAAAAACGCCAGGTGAGCGGCGCCGAGATCGTTGCGCTCTAAGGTGTTGGGTCCGCCCTGCGGCGAGAGGTACTGGACCAGCTCCAGCTGATGGCCTTCACCCATGTCCACGAAGCCTCCCTTGATGTGGGCGCCGGGAAATGCCAGCACCTGCTCCACGAACTCGCCCTGCCGCTCGGTTCGGCCCGCTATACGCATCCCGAGAATGTCCGAGTAGAACTTGACCGATTCCTCAATGTCTCGCACTACGAACCCGGTATGAAAGAATGATTTCAGCATGGTTCTCCTCCCTTATGCAGATGGAGTGGCGGGTGTGAGGTGTGAAGGAGGTGGGCGCCTCTTTTCCACATTCCGCATTCCCAATTCCTCATTCAGAATCCTGCCTCGGCCATGTCGATGGCCCGCATGAGCGCGCCGGACTTGTGGCGGGTCTCCTGGTACTCGTCCTCGGCGACGCTGTCAGCGACGATGCCGCCCCCGGCCTGAACGTACATGGTGCCGTCCTTGTAGATTCCGGTGCGCAGGACCAGCGCCGTGTCCATGTCTCCCGAGTAGCTGAAGTAGCCGACGGCGCCTCCGTAGGGGCCGCGCCTCTCGCCCTCGATCTCGGCGATGATCTCCATGGCCCGAATCTTGGGCGCACCGGAGACCGTGCCTGCGGGGAAGCAGGAGCGCAGGGCGTCGTAGGGGGTCAGGTCTTCCCGCAGCCGCCCCTCGACGTGGGACACCAGGTGCATGACGTGGGAGAACCGCTCCACCTCCATCATCTTGGTGACCTCGACGGTGCCGGGATCGCTGACCCGACCGATGTCGTTGCGGCCGAGGTCCAGCAGCATGACGTGCTCGGCGCGCTGTTTCTCACTACCCTTCAGCTCCGTCTCGTTGGCGTCGTCCTCGCCGGATGTGCGTCCCCGCGGACGCGTGCCTGCGATGGGATGGGTTGAGGCGACGCCGTCCTCCACCTTGACCACTGACTCGATGGCGGCACCGACTATCTGAAACCCGTCCAGGTCCAGATAGTACATATAGGGGGACGGGTTGACGCTGCGCAGGGCGCGGTAAATCTGGAAGGGATGGGCGCCGGTCTGACGGGAGAAGCGCTGCGAGTTGACCACCTGGATGACGTCGCCTGAATATACGTACTCGACGCATGTGTCGATGGCGTCGGCGTAGCGGTCGGTGGTGAAGTTGGACTCAATGGGGCTGGGAGGAACGGTAACGGTGGCCCGCAACTCCTCAGGGAGCAAGAGCGGGCGGGAGAGCAGGGCCACCATCTCCTCGATGCGTGCCACGGCGTCGGCGTAGGCCCGCTCCACGTCACTGGACTCGGGGCTGTCGAGCCTGGCGTGCGAGACCACTTTGATGTCATGGCGCAGGTGGTCGAATATCAGAATGGTCTCGCCGAACATGAACACCGATTCCGGCACCCCCTGGGGATCCTCGGGCATCACGGGCACGCGTGGCTCAAAGTAGCGGATGGCGTCGTAGGCCACGTAGCCCACCGCGCCCCCGTGGAAGCCCGGCAGCCCGTCGACGGGTATCAGCTTGTGCCGCGACATCTCCTCCTCGACCAGGGTCAAAGGGTCGACCTCGCCGTATTCCTGGCCGGGGCCAGAGATGATCACCCTGTAAGGATCGGTGCCGATGAAACTGTACCGGCCCAGCCGCTCGCCGCCCTCCACGCTTTCCAGCAGATACGAGTATGGTCCGCGCGCCACTTTCAGGTATGCCGAAACCGGCGTTTCCAGGTCGGCGTGAATCGAACGGTAAACGGGGATCAGGTTGCCCTCTCGTGCCCGTGCCTTTACCTGCTCCACAGTTGGGTAGTACATATCAAACTCCAAACAAAAAGACCCGTCCGCAAAGGGACGAGTCTGCATCGTGTTGCCACCCTCATTCTCCGGCACTGGCTCGAGCGTAGACAGCCAACTCCGGAATCTCAACCGGCGGGGGGATCTTTTCTCAGCTCCATCTGGCGCTACGCTGCACCAGCCGTAACTTGCGCTACGCTGAGGTCAGTCCCATGCCGCGGGCCTTTAACGGTGCCCAGTCCGGCTCAGCCTAGCCCTTTCTGTCAGATGACGATGTGGGATCGGCCTGCGGCTCCGGGGTCCATTCACACTTCCGCCCTGGGCGCCGGCTTTCACCATACCCGGCTCGCTTGTTGCCCCGCTGGAAGCTTACTACTCCCCTTCACAGCCTTTGATGTTATTCAATTTTCTGCTGAAAAGCATAGGGCAGCAGACGGAGGGGTGTCAAGCGGGACATCGACAGGCTGCCTATGCGGGCCAGCTTGATTGGAATATGGGTAGGGTCTATTATCCGGTGTAGGAATGCACTGTATTGGCACCAGTGCGGCGCCCTTCCGGCGAATCTCAGGCTGAAGGCTTCGGCTGGAGCGTCTGTATTCTAAAAAATCCAAACGGCAGGTCCTGACTTGGTTGATACCATTACCATCAACACATCCCCCGGTGGCGGCATAGCTGCTTTCGGAGCGGCGCAATTCATCAACCGGCTGCAGCAGATTGTCGGGTCGACCAACGTTGTCTACCATCCGGACGACCTTCTGGTGTTCGAGTATGACGGCTCCATCGACCGCGGCATGCCCAACGCCGTGGTGTTCCCGCTGAACGCTCACGAGGTGAGCCGGACGTTGGCGCTGTGCCACGAGGCCGGCGTGCCTGTGGTCGGCAGGGGCTCCGGCACGGGTCTCAGCGGCGGTGCTATCTCACATCCCGACGGGATCCAGATTGCGTTCACCAGGATGAATCGCATCCTGGAGGTAAACCGCGAGAATCGCCACGCCGTAGTGGAGCCCGGCGTGATTAACCTGGACCTGGACACCCACGTGCGCCGGTATGGGATGAGGTACGCGCCGGACCCCTCCAGCCAGCGCGCCTGCAGTCTGGGTGGCAACATCGCCGAAAATGCCGGAGGGCCTCACTGCCTGGCCTACGGCACCACCACCAACCACGTGCTGGGCATGGAGGTGGTTCTGGAGGATGGGAACATAGTCAACCTGGGCGGCCTGGCGCGTGAGACGTCTGGCTACGATCTGCGAGGCGTGTTCACCGGGTCCGAGGGGACCTTTGGCATCGCCACGCGGATCATGGTGCGCCTTCTGCCCGTCCCGGAGGCGGTCAAGACCTACCTGGGCATCTTCCCCGATGTGGAGTCGGCTTGCACGGCCGTGTCTGCCGTTATCGGCCACGGGATCGTGCCGGCGGCCCTGGAAATGATCGACGCGCTCAGCATCGAGGCGGTGCAGAACGTTTCCGACGCTGGGTATCCCGATGACGCCGGAGCGGTGCTCCTCATCGAGCTTGAGGGGCTGGCCGAGGAGGTGGATGAGATCGGGCTGGAGGTGGAGGCGTCCCTGTGGGATACGGGCGCCAGCCAGGTCAGGTTCGCAGCGGAAGCGGAGGAGCGCGAGCAGCTCTGGAAGGGACGCAAGGGCGCCTTGGGCGCCTTGGGTAGCCTCGCTCCTAATTACTACCTGGTTGATGGAGTAGTTCCTCGAACCCAGCTGGCCTCGGTCCTGACCCAGGTGGCCGAGGTAGGGCGCAGGCATGGCGTGCCCATCGCCAACGTCTTCCACGCTGGCGACGGCAACCTCCACCCCTGCCTGCTGTTCGATGAGCGGGAGCCCGGCGCGCTGGAAAGGATCACGGTAGCCGGCGCGGAGGTGCTCGAGGTGTGCGTGGCTGCCGGCGGGACGCTGACCGGCGAACACGGTGTAGGCCTGGAAAAGAAAGAGCAGATGCCCCTTGTGTTCACAGCTGAAGACATGGACGTCATGCGGCGCGTTCGCGACGCCTTTGCTCCGATGAACAACATCAATCCGGGGAAGATATTCCCCGACGGCCACAGGCACCAGGCAGCCCCGCATCGCCCCGCGCCGGGAATGTACGCCTGAGCAAGCTCACTGGTTGCCCCCCGTAACGCCGGAGGGAGTACAATGGATTGACAGGCATGGAACGATAAATGACCACTGTAAACGATTTCATAGACATTCTCCGCATCATTCGGGAACAGCCGGAATGGGGCGATGCCTTGCGTTCGGCGCTGCTCAGCAAAGAGCTTCTGGAAATGCCGCAGACCCTTGCGGAGTTTGCCAAGGCCGCGAACAAAAGGTTCGACCGGCTCGAGGAGGGACAGGTACGGCTTGAGAGCGACGCGTCCGAGTTAAAGACAGGACAGGCACGGCTTGAGGGCGACGTGTCCGAGTTAAAGACAGGACAGGCGCGGCAGGAAGACAGGCAGGAAAGGTTCGATAGAACTCTTTCCCGACTGGAAGGTGAAGTTGGCAACCTCAGAGGCGATGCTTATGAGTTGAAGGTGGGGAACAATATACTCAGCCTCATAGGCCAGCATACTGATATCATTCCCATCCGCGTCCTCAAGGGGTCCAGGGCACCCAACGACATGACGTTTCTTAACCCCATATACGAAGCTCGGAGCAAAGGCATCATCACCGAACGAGAGCGACTTGATGCGTTTGCAGTCGACATGGTGCTGGAAGGACGGAGAGAAACTGAAGAAGCCACGCTATTCATCGTGGTAGAGGTTTCGAGGACAATAGCCGATAGCGACGTCAATCGCGCCTCAGAAAGGGCCGGCATCGTGCAAAAAGCTACGGGAAGGCAGGCACTCCCTGCCGTTGTTGGAGCGCATGCAGACGATACCCGACGGCAATTGGCCCAAGAGCGGAACGTTGCTGTAATCACTTATGGCGATTAATCGCGGAGTCTCGGTTGTCTTCCCCCTACGTCGATGAGCTGAGCCGGATTGTCCCCCGGGAATCGCTCCCGCCCGCCCATGTTCATGGAGAATATGCCGTGGACGGCCTTAGCCCAATGACCGTTGTAGTTCCTCAGGACCGCGAGCAGGTGGCGGCGGTGGTGCGCTGGGCGTCGGAACGCGGGGTGACCGTTTTCCCTCGCGGTGGAGGGACCAAGATGGCCTTGGGGAACCCACCCGATGCCGTTGGGCTCGTCCTGGATCTCTCTCGGCTCAATCGCGTCATTGATTATCAGCCGGGAGACATGACCGCCACCGTGGAGGCTGGCATCACACTGGAGGGGCTGCAAACCGAACTCGCGGCCGCCAGGCAGTTCGTCCCCCTGGAATCGCCGCTGTGGGGGCGGGCAACGGTGGGGGGAACCCTTTCCACGGCCCTCTCCGGCCCTATGGCCCACGCACACGGACCGCCCCGCGACTGGCTCATAGGTGTGGGCGTCGTCGGAGCCGATGGAGTAGCCACAAAGGCGGGAGGCCGGGTGGTCAAGAACGTCACCGGCTACGATCTGAACAGGCTGTACACCGGATCGCTCGGCACCCTTGGAGTCTTGGTGGAGGCCACGTTCAAGGTCTCTCCGGTGCAGCCTGAGGAATACGCGCTCGTCGCTCCATTCGACAGCATGAATGAGGCAGTGCAGGCGGGCTGGGATGCCCTGAATCTCACCTCAGGACCGATCAGCTACCTCGCGCTGACGCGTGGCATGGCCAGGCTTTTCATCGCTGCTCATCCGGAGTTCGCCCTGAACCAGGCGATGGGAGAGCGTATGGGTGGTTTGGGTCTGAGTTTTTTCTCAGGCAGGTCGTCCGCCGTGCAGCGACGAGTGGAGGATACGTCGGCCATCCTGTTGAACGCTGGCGCCATTGATGCAGTGGCCGTGGGTAACGACGGCCCTCGGGGAGCCCGCCAGTGGATGCTCGACCTAGGGTGGGAGGAGAGTACCAGTCCGTCGCTGGCAGTCCGGATCTCGGCGCCGCGAAGAATCGTACCGGCCCTTGTCGATACGTGCCTGCGAATCGGCCTGCTGGAGACCCCGTCGGAAATACTGGCTGACCCCGGGTTCGGATTGGTCAGGGTGCTGTTCTGGGGTGATTCCGACAACGAGGGAATCAGCGAGACCATCGAGGAGGTCCGGGGGGCAGCGAGGCAGCACGGAGCCTCCGCTATCATAGAAATCTGCCACCCCTCCATAAAGTCGACCCTTGACGTGTGGGGAGAGGAGCCGGGAAGTATGGAAATCATGAGACGCATAAAGGACCAGCTAGACCCTCAGCACCTGCTCAACCGCGGGCGCTTCCTCGGGCGAATCTGATGGCGTCGGCACCGCAGGAGAACGCCGGCTCCGAGCCGGTCCAGAGCGCAGCCCCATCCGGCGCTGAGGTCGACCCGCCCGACGGTTCCGGCAGTTCCGCCGCCGGTCTCGCGGCGATGTTCGCCGGATTCTCCGGGCCCGATGCTCCAGCCGAGGCCGACATGTACCGCTGCGTGCACTGCGGGCTGTGCCTCAGCGCCTGCCCGACCTACGGGGTCACTGCGCTGGAGATGGAGTCTCCCCGTGGCCGCATCGCGTACATGAAGGCGGTCAATGAGGGTAGGGTCGACATCAGCGACCGTATCGTCTCCCACTGGGAGGCGTGCCTGAATTGTCGCGCCTGCGAGGCTGTGTGCCCCTCCGGAGTCCCCTACGGCCGGATGATGGAACGGACTCGGGCGCAGATGCGTGTCAGAGGTAAACAGTCGGGCGGTCTGAAGCGAATGACGCGCTGGTTCCTCCGAGGGCTGCTGCCCCGCCCGGGCCTGATGCGCCTGGGGGCGAGCCTGTTGCGCATTTACCAGGTTCTTGGAATGCAGGCGGTGGCGCGCCGCACCCGGCTGTTCAGCATCCTGCCCGGCAACCTGGGGGAACTGGAGGCCAAGCTGCCGAGGATGAGCGGGCGGTTCTTCGGCCCATCCCGGCGTTCATTCCGCCCGGCCGACGAGGAGCCCAAGCTCAAGGTTGCCCTGCTGTCGGGGTGCGTTATGCCCCTGATGCAGGCCGACACCATGCGGGCCACGGTCAGAGTGCTGACCCGCAACGGCTGCGAGGTATTCGTGCCGCGCGGGCAGGCCTGCTGCGGGGCGCTGAACCTGCACGCCGGAGACCTCGAAACCGGTCGTGCCATGGCGCGACGGAATATCGACGCCTTTCTCTCCCTCGGCGTTGACCGAATCGTCACCTCCTCTGCCGGCTGTGGTTCCAGCATGAAGGAATACACGGAGCTGTTGAAGGACGATCCGGCATACGCTGACAAGGCCCGCCAGGCCAGTGAAATGACCCAGGATATCAACGAGCTGCTCGTCGAGTTGCCCTACCGCCGACCTGTCATTCACCTGGAACGGCGGGTGACATACCAGGACCCCTGTCACCTGGCCCACGCACAGCGGATTTCAGCCGCCCCGCGCGCGATATTGCAGTCCATCCCTGGGGTGCAGCTGGATGAGATGGAGAATCCGGCTATGTGCTGTGGCGGGGCAGGAATTTACGCGGCGGTCCAGCCTGAACTATCCCGCCGCATCCTGAGCCGGAAAGTGGAGGCGATCGCCGAAACGGAGGCTGAGGAGGTCATCACCGCCAACCCCGGCTGCATGCTGCAACTGGAGCAGGGTTTGGGCGTCGCCGGACACGGGATGCCCGTGCGCCACGTGGTCGACATCCTGAATGAGGCTTATCGACTTGAAGAACCGTCGCGCGACAGAAACACCGGGCGGCCCGACCGCAGGCCACAGCGCGAGGCGGCACGGCTGCAGCTGGACCTCGAAGAGGCCCGCGCCGAACAGACTCAGGGTTACAGGCCCCTGGGTCGCCTACAGGGACCACGCCGCAGGCGGAACAGGAACCAGTAGCGCCGGCCTTTCATTAGGCGCCCGTTGGAATCTTGCCGGGGCTGGGCAGCAGTTGGAAAGTCGCGTTGGCGGTCCCCCAGTTAACCTGGGGACCGGGTGCTTCTTTTTCGGCACTAGTCGACGCCGCCGGATACCTGAAGATTCTTCCCGAAACAAGCCGTTGAGGCGCAGAATTTAGGTTCAAGACCTCGAGGGCGTTGAATCGACTATCTCGCGGGTTAGACGCGAGAACAGGAAGAATATTTCGCCCGCCGTGTTGGTTATCTTGACGACTCTTGCTTGCGTGGCCTCGTCGACTTGCCACTCTCCGGCCGTGTAGTGCCCTCCCAGTGACCGTAGCAACTGCGTGCGATCTCCGGTAAGTTGGACAAGCATCGCCCAGTCCTCGGGGTCGCGGCTGTTCAGGCCGTCAATGATGATGAGGACCACCGCATCAATGGCTTCCACCAGCACAGCCCTCAGATGTCCGGCACCCTCCTCGTTCGGGAGCACGTTCAGTTCGTCGCACAGCTCCGCAAACTGCTCCTCCAGCCAGGTGATCAGCCGTTGTTGGGCCAGGGCGGAGTTCACATTGTCGATGCCATATCCCGGATGCTGTACTCGCACCTCGGTAAGGAATTCTTCTATTTCGTGGATCAGGGACCTGACTGAATCGCGCAGGGACTCGATGTCGTTTCCATTCCGGACAGCGTTGAGGTAGGACGAAAATCCTGAGAGGACTCGCTGCTGTTCCAGTGCTATCAACTCCAGAGCCGCGGCCACATTCTCGTAGCTGCGTCCATGCATGTATTGCGCACGTGACAGGGATTCCTCTGCGGTAGATGGCCACAGGCGGACGAACAGCCACACCAGCGAGGGCAGGATCAGTACGAGAAGGGTGACTCCAAATATGTCGGTCATAAAGCTGAGCAGGGCCATCGGCTGCTCCAGCGGAACCAAAAGGACCAGGGATTTCATCAATGGCACACCGAACCACAGCTCGATGTAAAGAAGCGGTACAAATATGGCGGCCATCAGGAGGTTGTAGCCTGCCTCGAACATTGCCACGCGTCGAGACTCGCCGGTCAGGTTCCACGAAAGGATTACCAGGGTAATGGCCGACCCCACGAATGTGCCGTAGATCGCCATATAGATCTGGTCGGGATCCAGGACGCCGATAGACCCCATGCTGATGGCAAACACCATCACTGCCACGGAGGACTGGAGGACCAGGGAAAGCACAACGGCTCCGGCAAAGGCAAGGAGGATAGACTCGCCCGCCGCGCCCAGGAACTCGTCGAAAACGGGTTGCGTAACCAGTGAGGAGGCGGATTCCTTCACCAGCCCGAGGCCGACGAACATCAGCGCCGCCCCGAACAACACCGTTCCGAGGTTTCGGAGCTTGATGGCCCTCTTGCTGACCATGAACACGCTGGCAACGCCCAGCACGTACAGGGCTGCCAGTTGGACGTCCAGGGAGACCAGCAACACCAGCAGGCTGGCGCCCAGGTTGCCTCCAAGAATGAAGGCGAGGGCGCGTTCATTGGAAATGAGGTTGGCTCGCATCAGCCCGACGGCAATGAAGGTCATTGCCGCCATGCTCTGGATGATGCCTCCGGCGAGCGCGCCCCATCCCATGGCGGCATAGCGGTTTGGGACCCAGTAAGACGCTATGATGCGAAGCCTGTGGGTCGCGAGACGCTTCAGGCTTTCGGACAGCAGCCACATCCCCACAAAGAATAGGCCGAGGCCGCCAAAAAGCTCGCCGATCGCCTGGATCATGCTTTCGGAGAGAGGATGACGTTAATTGCCGTGGGTGGCCAGGGTCCTCTGGGCCGCGGCCAGGCTCGATCCGTATGCGACCTCGTATCCGTTGGTGTTCAGGATCTGCTCCAAGGCAGACAGCAGGGCCAGCACGTTGCGGTCCCGGGCGGAATCGCCCATCAGGCCGATGCGCCAGGCCTTGCCGCGGAACTCCCCGAGCCCGCCGCCAATCTCGATGCCGTAGTCGTTCAGCAATGCTCCTCGCGTGGCGGCATCGTCGATGCCCTCGGGGATGCCAACCGTGGTCAGGGGATTCAGCCGATGGTCAGGGTCCGCCAGCAGCTCCATCCCCAGCGCCTCCAGTCCGGCGCGCAGGCCGGCGGCCACCCGGGCGTGGCGATCGATGCGATTTTCGATGCCCTCCTCCATCATCATGCGCAGGGCCTCACGCAGTGCGTAGGTCATCGAGATGGGGGCTGTATGGTGGTAGGCGCGATTGCGGCCCCAGTAGCTTTCCAGCTCCTGCAGGTTGAAGTAAAAGCTCTGGACCGGAGTCTCGCGGGTCCTGAGCACCTGCATCGCATCCTCGCTCAGTGTGATGGGAGCCAGGCCGGGAGGGGCGCCGAGACATTTCTGAGTACCGCTGTAGCACACATCGATGCCCCACTCGTCCACTTGCATGTCGTGGCCGCCCAGGGACGTTACCGCGTCCACGATGGCCAGCGCCCCGTGGCGGTGAATAATGTCGATGATTTCCGGCATCGGGGTGAGGACCCCGGTGGAAGTTTCGGCGTGGACCACACCTACGGCCTTGACCTGCGTGTGCTTCTTCAGCTCAGCCTCCAGAGCCTCGGGGTCCACTGGTCGTCCCCAGGGAGTGTCGACCTCGTAGACTTGGGCGCCGCAGCGTTCGGCGATGTTGCCGAGGCGGATGCCGAAGTATCCGTTGCGACATATCACGAAGGTGTCACCGCGCTCCAGCATGTTGGCGCAGGCCGTTTCCATGGCGCCGGTTCCCGTGGCCGAGACGGGCATCGTCATCATGTTGCTGGTGTGGTAAACCTCGCGCAGCATGTCTCCGATGTCGTTCATGACCTGGAAAAAATCCGGGTCGAGGTGCCCCATAACCGGGAGGGTCATCGCCTGCAGCACCCGGGGATGCACCGAGCTCGGGCCGGGCCCCAGCAGCAGCCGGGCGCTGGGCTGCAGTTCGTTAAGGTATGAAGCAGTCACGCTTGTCCTCCAGGAGTTAGCCGTTTGTTGCCAATGATCATTGAAAGCGTTGCGATTGCTGGCATTCGCAATGTAGGGGCGCACTACTGTGCGCCCCTAATCTTATTTCTGCCCTCCGAACGGGAAACCCGATCATTCTGAACGGGGGACCTAAACGACTGCCGATGCCCCGCCATCGAGGTTTACGGCAATACCGGTGAGAAAACTGGCCCGTTCCGAGGCGAGGAATGCGATGACGTCCCCTGCTTCCTCCGCTTCGCCGACCCGGCCCAAGGGTACTCGACCGTCGGCCAGCTGGTCGTAGAAGGTATCAATGGAGAGGTCTGGCTCGGACTGGACGCGGACATCGTAGCGTCGCTGGTGCTGGCCGGACTTGATCAGGCCGATGCACACTGTCGAAACCAGGATGTTGTCGCTGGCCAGATCTTTTGACAGGCCCTTGGTGATGGCGATGCCAGCGGCCCGGGAGATCGAGGTTGGCATGGAGGCGGGTCCCGGGGTACGCCCGCCCAGATTGGTGACGTTGATGATGCGACCACCGCCGACCTTGCGCATCTCGGGAATGGACTCCTGGATGAGGCGGACAGCGCCCCATACCTTCAGTTCGAAATCGAACTCCCAGTCATCCTGCGACACGTCCTCAAAGGGCTTCGCCATTGACTGGCCGGCGTTGTTCACCAGGATATCCAGCCTGCCGTACTTGTTGAGGGTGCTCTCCACGAGGCTCTTCGCCGTTCCGGGGTCGGTGACGTCAGCGGAGATGGACATCACCTGTCCTTCGGTGGCGGTGAGGATTTCCCTTTCCGCCTGGTCCAGGACCTCCTGACGGCGGGCAACAATTACGACGGACGCTCCCTCCTGGGCCATGCTCAGGGCCGCTGCTTTACCTATTCCGTCGCTGCCGCCTGTGATGATGGCAACCTTATCCCGGAGACCCAAGTCCATAATGCGCTCTCCCGCAAGGCGTGATGCGAAAATCCGGGCTGGATTATATCACAGCGTCCCGACGACTTGGATGCTTGATCGATGCCGGTCGAGAAGTATGTGGGTATATTTTAGTACCGATAGACTGTCTCAAGGCGTGTCTCATATACCAAAGCCTACTTACTTGCAAGGGGAGTACTAACCGGTGTTCCCTTCTCTGACGCGATCGCTCAGGTGCGTTTGGCATACTCGGTTCACGAGGTGATTGCCTGTACAATTCTCGATGTGATAGCTTGTTTGTTTAGCCAATCATTGAGGGCCGATTGTGCAAAGGGAGAAGAGACCAACCATTCTGATTGCAGCCTTGGGGCTGGTGGTGTCGGTTACGCTGGCACTGTTGTTCTTCCCGATCCAGGAATGGAATGTTACCGAATCAGGTTTGACCGCCACGGCGTTATTGACATCGCCGGGCGGGACTCCGGCGGGACTCCGATGGGAAAAGTTACCCTGGAACAGTCGGCCGATGGCGTTCTGGTACAGGCTGAGGCGCATGGACTGTCCCCCGGTGGTCATGCTGTTTCCGTCTACGCCGTCGGAACCTGCATGCCTGGACTTTCCGCAGCTGGCGAGACCCGGAATATAGCGGAAACCGATAGCAAGAGAATTGGTCTGCGAGCCCAGGGCGATAGTCAGGCGGGGCTACTGCCCAACATCTATGCCTCTGACAATGGCACGGCTAGGGCTGATTTCTTCACCGACGCCATAACCATACTGTCCGATGTGGAACATTCCGTCTTCGATGAAGATGGATCGGCAATAATAATCCACGAGAAACCGGACCCGTATATGGGGGAGGAAAATCCGGACACCGGTTTCCTGGTCGCCTGTGGTGTCATCGAGAAGGACACCGCCGAGTTCAACAAGATGTAGGCATCGTGCTTTCGGGACTGCCGGTATGAAACAAACCGGAAAGTCGCAGAAAATCGGATTGACTGATGCTATATTCCGGCGTATATTCGCATTGTGAATAATTCTCCATCCACCGCCATCTGTTGTTCTTGTCCGCCCACATAGGTGGGTGCAAATAGCTGCGTAACCGACAAACCGCAACTGGACCTGATTGCCCGCCAACTAATTGAGAGTTGGCGGGCTTACTTTTTGCCCAAAATTTAGCAGACTGAACTTTGGAGGAAAAGCTTGAGTACCCAGACCTCTAGCCAGCAACGCACCCAGGAGGAGATCCACAACGACAGCCTTGATTTGGCAAGGTCGTCGCCCGCAATCATCCCGTTCATGGACGAAGAAGTTGTGCGGCTTGAGGAGGAGTCCGAGAAATTCACGTCCGGGGAACAGGACAACCTGCAGTTTACGCCCTTCCGGCTCAGGCAAGGCGTGTACGGCCAGCGTCAGGCCGATGTTCAGATGATCCGCGTCAAGATCCCGGGAGGAATCCTGACTCCCGAGGCAATGGATGGCCTGGGCGAGGTCGCCGACAGGTACGCCCCCCTGGGCAAGGGACACATCACCACGCGCGAGAACGTGCAGTTCCATCACATACCGCTCGACGAATGCCCCGATGTCCTGCGCCTGCTGGGCGGCGTGGGCCTGAACACCCGGGAGGCATGCGGTAACACCGTCCGCAACGTGGTCGGGTCGCCATACGCCGGCGTCGACCCCGACGAGGTCTTCGATCCCACACCGTACCTGGCGGCCTACGTCCGGTTCGGCGTGCGGCACCCCCTCACCCAGAGCTTTCCCCGCAAGTTCAAGTCGGCCTTTACCGGCACCGACGCCCGCGACCATGTGTCAGCGGCCATCCAGGACCTGACCTACGTGTCTCAGATTCGCACTGTTGACGGCGTGGAGCAGCGCGGATTCAAGGTGTTCTGCGGTGGCGGCACCTCGATCATGCCTAGACTGGCCAAGCCGCTGTACGAGTTTGTTCCCGTAGAGGACTACCTGCGCGTGGCCCTGGCCATCTGGACGGTGTTCAACAACGCCGACATGCTTCGCAAGAACCGCATGATGGCCCGCCTCAAGGTGCTCATCGACCGTATCGGTCTCGACGAGTTCCGCACCATGGTGGACGCCGAGCTGGAAAAAATCGGACCCGTCGACCCGACTCCCTACATGGGGGTTGACGAGCTGTTGCGCGAGACCCCACCGCCAGCCGTAACCGGCAACGGCGCCGAGGCCTCCGAGGAATTTCGCCGGTGGCGTGAAACCAACGTGGAGGCGCAACGGCAGGAGGGCTACTACTCCGTAATGGTCAAGCCGGACCGGGGGAACCTGGACGGCGCGCAGTTCCGCGCGCTGGCGGACATCATGCGCCGTTACACCGGCGGCCGCGCCCGCGCCACCCAGGAGCAGAACCTGCTGCTGCGTTTCATACCCGAGGGCTCCCTGCATGCGGTCTGGGAGGAACTCGACAGGATCGGCCTGGCCGAGCCGGACTCCAAGGCCATCACCAACGTCGTGTCCTGTCCCGGTACCGACAGCTGCAAGCTGGGCATCACCTCCTCCATGGGCCTGGCAGGGGCCCTGCGCGACGAGATGGACCAGTGGGGCGGCGAGTTGCTGGACGACCAGGGCGTGAGGGACATCCGTGTCAAGATGTCAGGCTGCCCCAACGGCTGTGGTCTGCACCACATCGCCAACATCGGGTTCCACGGTGCCGCCCTCAAGGGTCCCGACGGCAACCAGGTCCCGGCCTACGAGTTGTTCCTGGGAGGCAACTACGGCGACAACCGGGTGGAGGACTCCCGCATCGGCACTCGAATCCCCCGCGTCAAGGTGCCGGCCAAGGCCGCGCCCGGCGTCCTCAAGACCATCGTGACTTACTACAAGGACAACCGGGCCGACGATACGGAAAAATTCAACCAGTTCCTCGACCGCGTTGGGCTGGAGCAGTTGACCGAGGTCGCGATCGCCGCCGAGGAATCGGCCAGAACCGCTGATCCCGGCTCGGATATGTACGTGGACTGGGAACGCACCAACATCTACAAGCTGGAACGCGGCGAGGGTGAGTGCGCCGTCTAATTCATAACGGAGGACGCGGAGGGCACAGAGGTACTGGTCTATCCTCTGCTGCCTCCGTGTTCCATGCGGTTAGAAAATTATGCCTGCATCGCTGAACGGACGAACCATAGCGTACGTGGAGGCACGTATGCAGTCGCAGATGGGCGCGCTGGTGGAGCGGCACGGCGGTGTGCCGCTGGCCGCCCCGGTGCTGCAGGAGGTCTACAACACCGACACACCGGAGGTGGCTGCCCTAATCGAAGACCTGTGCGCCGGCCGGGTTGACGCCATGGTGCTGCAGACGGGCGTCGGGACCCAGGCGCTCTTCGGGGCCGCCGACGCGATGGGCCGCAAGGAGGAACTGCTGGCATCTCTTGAACTGGCGACTGTCATCGCCCGCAGTCCCAAGCCCGCGGCGGTGCTGCGACGCAACAATGTGCGTATCGACCTCATGCCGCCGGAACCTTACACCACCGAGGACCTGATCGCTTCCATATCAGGCACGGAATTCGCCGGGCGCGAGGTGGCCGTGCAGGCTTATGGCGGCCCCAACAACCTGCTGACGCGCACCCTCCGGGAACGGGGAGCGGATGTCCGCGAGGTTGCTCTCTACAGCTGGGGGCTGCCGGAAGATGTCGCGCCTGTCCTGGAGATGGTCCGGAAGCTCGCTGCCGGTGAGGTCGACGCTTTGGCGTTTACCAGCCAGCCGCAGGTGGTCAACCTGCTGGAGATCGCGCGACAGTCAGGAGTGGAGGACACCCTGCGAAATTGCCTGAGCTCGGATTCGGTCGTGGTGGCCTCGGTCGGCCCGGTCTGCACCCGACGCCTGCTGGAGAACGGGCTTGCGGTGGACGTGGAACCCGAGCATCCACACATGGGGAGCCTCGTACTGGCATTGGCCGACCACTACCGTGACCTCGCCGCGAAGGCGTCTAACTAGTCCGCTCTCCCTCGGACAGAGCTAGACTTGTCCTGAACCTGTTTATGGGGTGAGGCCATCCCCTGTTCTTCTCCGCGATGATGGGGAAATACTCCACTTGCTTTTCTAAGCCAGACGGCCCTGCGGGATACTACTTCAGCGCCGTCGCCATCCGTCCTGCGGATCGTCCGGGTCGATACGACGCCCCCGCCACATTTGCTGGGTCCGCGACACTCCGGAACTCCCTCGTGGAGCCCGGTAGTAGATGACGTAGCCTGCCACCACCAGTACAAGGCCAGCGAGGAAAAAGTAGAGCCATCCCGCGACCGCACCCAGAACAATCAGGACGATGCCCGCGATGAGGGCATACTGGTACTTGAGGCCGAAGTGGCGGGTTGAAGGTCCTCGCCGGGGCGCCGGAGAGCCACGACGGCGCTGGGGAGCCCGACCACCGCCCTGCTGTGGGTTCTCGGTCGGCCCACCCCCTGTCTTTTCGAGGATCTCTTCGATTTCCTTTTCGTAACGCTGCCGGCTCATCGCTGTCGCTGTCTGCACTGATTGGCTATTGGAGAATACCTCAGGGTTCATGTGATTCTACAGCAATGCCGGCCCGATTGACCGCATTAGCCGTCCGGAATACAGGAACTCCCTCGAAAGGCGAGGGAGGGTCCACTATTTCGGGGTGCCCGTTCCTGACGTTCAGCCGAAGCGTCCCGAGATGTAGGACTCGGTACGCTCATCTTCCGGGTTGGTGAATATCTTGGCGCTCTCGTCGAACTCCACCAGGAACCCGCCGATGTTGCGCTCGTCGCTGAGCAGGAACGCGGTCTTGTGCGAGACCCGGGCGGCCTGCTGCATGTTGTGGGTGACGATGATGATGGAGTACTGCTCACACAGCTCGTTCATCAGCTGCTCGATGGCCAGCGTGGCGATGGGGTCCAGGGCAGAGCACGGCTCGTCCATCAGGATCACGCTGGGCTCCACCGCCAGAGCCCGGGCGATGCACAGGCGCTGCTGCTGCCCGCCGGAAAGGGCGAGAGCGCTGTCCTTCAGGCGGTCCTTGACCTCGTCCCACAGCGCTGCCCCGACCAGTGACCGCTCCACCAGCTCGTCCATGTTGCCGCGAAAGCCGTTGATGCGCGGGCCGAAAGCAACGTTGTCGTAGACGGACTTGGGAAAGGGGTTGGGCCGCTGGAACACCATGCCGACGAGGTATCGGATCTCCGTGGGGTCGACCTCAGGGTCGTAGATGTTCCGGCCCTCGAAGATCACCCGACCAGTGACCGAGGCCGTCGGCACCAGGTCGTTCATCCGGTTGAAGCTGCGCAGCAGGGTGCTCTTGCCGCAGCCCGATGGGCCTATTATGGCTGTGATCTGGTGCATCGGCACATCCATGCTGACGCTGTTTACCGCAGGCTTGCCGCTGTAATAGACGCTGAGTTCCTCAGCCTTGATGATGCTGTCGACAGCTACTTGCACGGCACTAACCTTCCAGTCGATTTGAGAACTTGTTGCGCAGGAAGACCGCCAGCGCATTCATCGCCAGCAGCACTATCAGCAGCACGATGATGCCGGCGGCGGCGGCCTCGTGGAATCCGGCCTGGGGGCGGGACACCCAGTTGAATACCTGGATGGGTAGCACGGTGAACCGGCTGAGAGGTCCATCAGGCGCAAAGGGCACGAATGTTAGCGCGCCCATGGCGATCAGGGGCGCTGTCTCGCCCACGGCACGGCTGACGGCGAGGATGACGCCGGTCAGAATGCCTGGGAACGCCTGGGGCAGCACCAGGTGCCGCACAACCTGCCACCGGGTCGCCCCGAGCCCGAAACCGCCCTCGCGCAGGGAGCTGGGCACCGCTCGAATGGCCTCGCTGGAGGCCACGATGATGATGGGCAGGACCAGCAGCGCCAGGGTCAAGCCGCCAGCCATAACGCTCCGGCCCAATTCCATCACACGGACGAATATCTCCAGTCCAAGCAGGCCGTAGACGATGGATGGCACCCCGGCCAGGTTGGCTATGTTGATCCGGGCCAACTGGGCGAACTTGCTGCGCTGTGCGTATTCCTCAAGGTACACCGCTGCCGCTACACCCAGGGTGAATGACACTATGCCGGCGATTCCCACCACGTATATGCTGCCCAGCAGTGCGGCGTGGATACCCGCCTGCTCCGGGTGCCGGGACGGGAACGACGTGATGAAACTCCAGTTGACTCGGGAGTATCCGTCGGAGGCCAGCTGAAATAGCAGGACTCCAAGCATCGACAGGGACACCAAGACCGCTCCCAGGCACAGACCGTAGAAGATCTTGCCTTTCAGTTCCCGCCTGCGCTTGAGCTGGGCGAATTCGCCTTGAGTCATCAATGCCATTATTCGTACTCCTCACGGAACCGGCGAACCACGTACTGGCTCAGCAGGTTCATTGCCAGCGTTATGGCAAAGAGCAGCAACGCGACGGCGAAAATGGTCTTGTACTCCAGTGTGCCGGTGGGGGTGTCGCCCAGGCTCACCTGTACGATGTAGGCGGTCATGGTCTCGATGGGTACGAAGGGGTTCAGCGTGAAGTTGGGTGTCTGGCCAGCGGCGATGGTCACGATCATGGTCTCGCCGATGGCCCGGGATATTGCGAGGATGAAGGCGGAGACAATTCCCGACAGGGCCGCCGGTACCACAATGCGCGTGGTTACCTCCAGCTTCGTCGCCCCGAGGCCGTAGGCCGCCTCCCGCAGCGACCGGGGAACAGCGCGCATGGCGTCCTCGCTGAGGCTGGCCACCATGGGCAGGATCATAATGCCCATCACGATGGACGCGCTCAGGGCATTGAACACGAAAATCTTTTCCGATATCCCCTGCAGGATCGGAGTGACGAACAGCAGGGCGAAGTAGCCGTAGACCACCGTCGGGATTCCCGCCAGCACCTCGAGCACCGGCTTCACGATCTTGCGGATAGTCTCGGGAGCGTATTCGCTGAGGTAGATTGCGCTGAGCAGGCCCAGCGGGAGCGCCACGACCATCGACAGAGCTGCCGTGAGGAAGGTGGCGCTGACAAGGGCGAGTACGCCGAAGTGCTTGGATTGGAAGAGGGGAGTCCAGCGGGTGCCTGTGATGAACTCGAAGAAGGAGACTTCGCCGAAGAACTGGAGGGCCTGAAAAAGGAGGACGAAGATGATGCCGACGGTAGTGAGGATGGACATCATGGTGCACAAGACCATGATGATCGTGATTATTCGTTCGGGGAGGACCTTCCGCCAGCTGGCCCTGAGGGCCCTCCCGTCCTGTGTCGTTCTCATGCCTTCCAATGGATAATCGCCAGCCACTGCCCGACCTTCTCATCGTGATTCAGGATTCCGCGAGTCCATTTGAAAAAAGACAAAAAAAATCGCTCCCCGGAACGCAAGTCCGGCGAGCGGCCTAAAAGCACCTAAAAGGCTTCCGTCTCATGACGGCAATGATTGTATCTTCGCCTCCACTTGGAAGCAACCCTAGAGTCCGCCCTAATCGCCGAATCCGCCCGCCCGCTCCGCCAAAACCTCAGACCCGGCCGTGCGGCTCCGAGGGCAGCCTGTCCGGCACTCCAACCCACCTGCGGAGAAACTGTATACTTAGCCTCAGCACCGTTCCTTTTCATTCAGGCCTCGTTACCCGAGTCCAGGAGGGATCCTTTGAGCCAGCAACTGTATCTGAGCGTCGTTGACCAGTCCCCGGTGCGGACCGGAGCAACAGCCGGCGACGCCCTGCGGGAGACCATCGAGCTGGCGGCGGCGGTGGAGGAGATGGGCTACCATCGCTACTGGGTGGCCGAGCATCACAGCCTGCCCAACTTCGCCGGCACCAGCCCCGAGGTGCTGATCGGACACATAGCCGCCCGCACAAAGAATATCCGGGTGGGCAGCGGCGGTATAATGCTCTCCCACTACAGCGCGTTCAAGGTGGCCGAGAACTTCCGGATGCTGGATTCGCTGCACCCGGGCCGCATCGATCTTGGCATCGGGAGGGCGCCGGGCAGCGATCAGATCACGGCGGCGGCGCTTTCCTTTCCCAACCACCCGCGCGAGATTCGCCACTTTCCCCGACAGGTGGTGGACCTGTTGGGCTACCTGCGTGGCGACCTGGAGGACGGCCACATTTTCTCGCAAATCCAGGCCGGCCCGGAGCGAGAGCCGGTAACGGCGCCCGATGTCTGGCTGCTGGGATCACGTTACGAGAGCGCCTACATGGCGGCGCAGCTGGGCCTGCCCTTCGCCTACGCTCATTTCTTCGGGATCGCAGTCGAGGAGGGTCCCGCAATCTGCGCCAACTACCGCGAGAACTTCAAGCCGTCTGAGTACCTCTCGGAACCCAAGGTAAACGTAGGCGTCCACGTAATATGCGCTGAGACCGAGGAGGAGGCGCAGCGGTTGACCCAGCCTCGCAACCTGGCTCGTCTGCAGAACATCACCGGGCGGGCCAAGGGCATTCCCTCGCTGGAGGAGGCGCTGTCCTACCAGTATACTCCCGACGAATACCGTTTCGTGCAGCAGTATGCCCAGGTCTGCATCGACGGGGACCCGCAGCAGGTCAAGGAGGGGCTGGAGGACATCGCCGAGATGTACCAGACCAACGACCTGAGCGTCGTCACCATCACCCACGACTACGCCGACCGGCGCCGCAGCTACGAGCTCCTGGCAGGTGTGTGCGGTTACCTCGAGGAGAACCCGGAGGCGTGAGGATGAGTCCCCACCCCCTGAATCGGACCCAAAGGCATAAGGTTAAGTCCGCCATTCCTTCGGGGGAGCGTTAAGGCAGGGACGTTCCCTTGCTCCTGACGCAAGTTCGCGCAACCGTCCCTGACCTCTGACCGCCAACCCCTAGTCCCCAGGCGCCAGCGCCTCGATGGTGGCTCGGTGCGACTCCTTGTTGTCGCCGATGGCGAAGGGCGCCACCACCGGCAGTTGCAGGCCCGCTGCCCGGCGTCGCTCCAGGGCGGTGCGGCAGTGCTCCGGGCTGCCCACCACTGCCACCTGGTCTTGCATCTCACGGGTGATGGCCTCGGAGGCCCGGGCCATGTCCCCAGCATGCAGTGCCTCGGCGGCCTCGGTCATCTCGTCGCCGAAACCCGTCTCCACGAAGAAGTTCCGGTAGTAGGCGTTGCTGGCGTAGCGGGCCACCTGGCTGCGCAGCGACTCGCGCACCGCCTCCTCGTCGCCGCCCGTGGCCACCCGGACGTAGCCGGCGATGTCGATTTCCGAGATATCGCGTCCCGCCATGTGGGCGCCTCGGCTGATGTGCTCCATGGCCTGGGGCAGGAAGCTCTCGGCGGTCCAGTTCATCAGGACCCCGTCGGCCAACTCTCCTGCCAGCTCCAGCATCTGAGGTCCCAGGGCGGCGATGTATATCGGCACCCGTTCACTCGGGGCTGCCGCTCCCAGGGATGCGTCAGCTATGTTGAAATGGTAGCCCTTGCTGGAAACAGTCTCGCCGGCCAGCAGCCTCCGCACGACCCGAATGGTCTGCCGGAGCCGCGCGATGGGTCGGCTGAAGGGCACTCCGTCCCGGCCCTCGACCGTCGGCCGGTGGCCCACCCCCAGGCCCAGGATGAACCGGTCGCCGGAGACGGCGGCCATGCCGGCGGCGCCCATGGCCGTGTTCGTCGCTGTGCGGGCATAGATGGGTAGGATTCCGGTGCCCAGCAGGACCCGATCGGTCTTCATGGCGATGCTGGACAGGGCGGTCAGCGAGTCGCGCCCGCCGCCCTCCGGCACCCACACGGTCTCGTAACCCAACGCCTCGGCCTGCATACCCAGGTCCTGGTAGTCCTGTGGGGTCAGCGACGGGTCGTTTTCGAATCGCACTCCGTAACGGGCCATGGGGCACCTTCCTCACGAATCATCTTGGTACGTCCCGATGTCGGTGGCAGCATATATCTGCAATTGAAGGCTGGAAAGGCTGAGGTCCGGCGACCGCTTTGAGAGGTTGAGCATCTCTATCCCAACGACCTGTTCTGCATCTTTGTAGTCCAACACGATCCCTGGGGTAACCTCTTCCGAATCCACAATTGTTGAACCGTCGAGCCGCAAGTAGAGGGCGTCCGCGTCCTTGTCAACTGTGAGTTTCAAGCTGTCTGCCGCCTAGACTCCCAGCTGCGAGGCCAGGTCGCGGAAGTCGGTGGCCACGATGTCGAATGACGGGTCTGGCGTCGGGTCCGGCTTTCGGTCCGGGCCAAACTCGTTGGGCCTCGGGACAAAAGCAGTCCTCAGTCCCTGCGAACCGGCGGCCAGCAGGTCGTTCTGGTGCGCTGCCACCATCATCACCTGCTCCGGCCTGAGGCCCAGCAGTTCCGCCCCCGTCAGATAGGTCTTCGGGTCTGGCTTGTATGCGTGGGCCAGCTCGGCCCCGAGGATCACGTCCCAGGGCAGCCCAGCGTACTTGGCCATGTTGGTCATCAGTGCAATATTGCCGTTGGACATTGTGCCGATGATGAACTTGGCCTTGAGGCGGCTGAGCCCCGCCGGGGAGTCCGGCCAGGGATCCAGGTGATGCCAGGCCAAGGTCAGCTTGTCGATTGCCTCGTCGCTCACGCCCTCGATGCCCAGATCGCCCAGCAATTCGACCAGGCCCATGCGGTGCAGCACGTCGAGCTTGGTCCAGGGCAACTCGCCGGTGCGGACCTTGTTCATGTAGGGCTGGTACTTGCCGCGCCAGCCATCGGCGAATGCCCCCCAGTCGGCCTCGATGCCGTGGGCTTTGCCAAAGGCGGCGCCGTGCTTCGTGATGGAGCTGCGCCAGTCCACCACGGTGCCGAATACGTCAAAGACCAGTGCCTTGACATCGTCCATAACTAAAGCTCCTTAATCGTTCACTATTAAATTCAGCACAGAGGCCACCGAGAGAACAGAGATTATCTGATTTTTCTTTGCGTCCCCTGTGGTCTCTCTGTTGAATCCCTTATTTGACCTCAAAACGACGCGCCTATGCCGAGCAGGATTTCCGCCACCTCGCGGGGGTGGCTTACCATTGGGTCGTGGCCGGAATCCAGATGGTACATGCCCCACCTTGCATCACGAGCACGATCGGCAACGGACTGGAAACCTGCCTCTTCGCCGCCGATGTAACTGCGAGGTATCTCGTGGGCCGCCGGGTTGCTGATGCGTACTGGCCCGGCCATGGCGGCCGCGGGCTGCGGCGTTACCTTGCCGAACATCCACTCGCGGTCGGCGGCGTCGGGAATGCCCCACCTGCGGCCGATCTCCTCTGGCGACGCGGGGGCTGCCAGGTATCCCTCGCCCCGGTCGATGTGGCCGCGCACCCAGGCGGCGAACTCCGCGCCCCGCACAGGGATCAGCTGATCGGCCATGCACTCGCCGTCGGAGGGTATCACGCCGTTGACGTACACCAGGTGTTGCAGCCGCTCGGGACAGACCTCGGCAACGCCGGTTATGACCATTCCCGCGTAGGCGTGGCCGACAAGGACCACATCGTCCAGCGATTCGTACTCAATGAGCTGGGTGATGTCGCGGATGTGCAGGTCGAGGTTCACCTGAGCCGGGTCCAGCAGTTCGGCGAGATGGGCACGGTCGCCCAGTCCGCTCAGGGTGGGCGTGTAGACCGCCGAGCCCGTCCGGCGCAACAGCGGCGCCACCTTGTTCCAGCACCAGCCGCCGTGCCAGGCGCCGTGGACCAGTACGAATGTCGCCACGCAGTCCTCCGCCATATTGACATGGATGGACAGGATATACAGGATTTCGAAGTTATTTTAACCTACGCTCATATCCTGTACATCCTGCCGATCCATGTGAGAATTGAATGAAACGAGTGATCATCGACACCGACCCCGGCATCGACGATGCAGCGGCGATCCTGATGGCGCTGGCCAGTCCGGAGCTCGAGGTGGTGGCCCTCACCACGATCTTCGGCAACTCGTCGGTGGAGGTCTGCACCGCCAACGCTCGCTTGGTGCTGGAGGCGGCAGAACGCAGCGACATCCCGGTGTACATGGGAGCAGGCAAGCCGCTGCTGCGCCCGGCCAACGAGGGCTGGGCCTCCCATATCCACGGCGGTGACGGCCTGGGTGGCGTGGCAACCGGTTCACCACCAACGGGTGATTTGGATCGGAAGCACGCGGCACTGGCCATCATCGAGGCCGTGATGGCTGCTCCGGGCGAGATCACGGTGCTGGTCCTGGGACGGATGACCAACCTGGCCCTGGCGTTGTCGCTTGAGCCGGGCCTCGCCAGCGCGATGGCAGAGGTCGTGGTAATGGGCGGCGCGGTGACCGTGCCGGGCAACGTCTCCGGCGTGGCGACGGCCAATCTGCACGAAGACCCCGAGGCGGCGGCCATCGTCTACCGTTCCGGCGCTCCCATCGTGCAGGTGGGTCTGGACGTATGCAACCGTGTCACTGTCAGTCCCGAGCAGCTTGAGGCCATCGCCGGTGCCGGCTCAGCGGCAACGCGGCTGCTGTCGGAGGCCACCGGACACCTGCGGGAGGCGTACATCCGCACCGGGCGCATCGGCCCTGAGGACGGCGTGCGCTACAACGACATGCCGGCCATCGGGTACGCCATTGACCCAAGCCTGTTCACGGCGCGACCCGCGTACGTGGAGATTGAGACCCACAGCGAGCTGACCAAGGGCCAGACTGTGGCCGACTGGAACGCCGCCGAACCCAACGCCCGCATCTGCCTGGAGGTGGACGCCGACGCGCTGACTGCGCTGTTCACCGATCGGCTGTGCTGGGGGTTCAAGTAGGATGATTTAGCCCCCCAACTTGAACGGGCAAAAGGGTAGGGGCGCACAACCGTGCACCCCTACGTTCGTCTCCGGGCCTGTGCAGGCGTAGCCGGTTAGCCGCCCAGCGCCGCGGCCTGCTGCTGCACCTCGTCGTAGTCCGGCTCGTTGAGGGGAGACTCGCCCACCCACTTGTAGCGGATAACGCCCTGGCCGTCGATGATGAACACTGCCCGCTGCGAGGCCACGTATCCCTCGATGCCGGCGAGGTTGGGCAGAGCCACGCCGTAGGCGTTGACGGCGGTGCGGTTGAAATCGCTGAGCAACGTGAAATTCAGGCTGTTCTGGTCAGCCCAGGCCTTCTGCGAGAAGGGGGTGTCCACGCTGATGCCGTAAACGACGGCGTTGACGTTGTTGAACGCGTCGGCGCGGTCTCGGAAGCTGCACATCTCGGTGGTGCAGACGCCGGTGAATGCGCCAGGGAAGAAGGCCAGGACTACAGTCTGGCCGCGATGGTCCGCCAGGTTGCGCACCTGCCGGTCGAAGTCGTAGAGGCCGAGTTCCGGGGCAGGCTGTCCAACATCGGCTGGCATTGATTGTCCTCCAGATGGAATGATTTCGGCGTCATCTTAACATACAAGAGGCCCAATTCTGGCCCTCGGGAGCGTTGGAGGGGCACCGTGCTAAACTGAGTCGAATAGTGGAGTGGGGATTCAATTCAGCGAAACAGAAAATCACGGTACCCTAACTAACCTCTCCAGCAGAGAGTCTGACAATGACCAGTCCAAGAGCCAAGGCAAGGGACTACCTGGCGGGCCTCCCCGATGACTGGCAGGTGCCTGACCCGCCTCGTGAGCACGATATGGAACAGTGGCAAAGCGCAACCACTTTCGACGCGATGTTAGAGGCCTATTTTTCAGGACGCAACGATGTGCTGATTTCCGGCGCTGGCTATCTCCGTAATGACCCGCGGAATGAGGAAGAACAGTTCGCCCCCGACTGCGTGGTTGCTTTCGGCGTAGACTCCGACGCCATTGTGTCCCGCAACGGCTATATCATCCAGCACGCGGGAAAGCCGCCTGACTTCGTGCTGGAGGTGGCCTCCCGCAGGACCGGGCGCCGGGACTACACCGTCAAGCGCGAAGGCTACGCGGGCTACGGTGTGCGGGAATACTGGCGATTCGACCACACCGGAGGTCGATATCACGACGCCGCGCTGGCAGGGGATGTGCTCACCGGCGAGGAGTACACGCCTATTCCCATCAACCGTGACCAGAGCGGCTTGCTGTGGGGCCACAGCGAGGTGCTGGGGCTGGACCTCTGCTGGGACGAGGGTGTCCTTCGGCTGCGCGATCCGGAGACGGGAAACTTTTTGCTGACGCCGCAGGAGATGCAGTCCCGAATATCAGAATTAGAGGAGGAACTGCGTCGGCTGCGGGGCGACTAACCGCCGGCCGCACGGTTCTAACCGACCCAGAGGCGGCTGCTCCCTGTGCTACAATCGCGGGGTTGCGGGATACCGTAGCCAAGGCTACGGAAGCCCGTTCATCCTGAGCTAGTCGAAGGGCACGTATGTATTTCGACTCCCGACGCAGCACCGTTCTGGCCACCAACGGCATGGTGGCGACCAGCCAGCCGCTGGCGGCCATGGCCGGCCTGCAAGTACTGATGGACGGCGGCAACGCCACCGATGCCGCCATCACCGCCGCCGCCGCGCTGAACGTGGTCGAGCCCAACTCCACCGGCGTGGGCGGCGACCTGTTCGCGTTAGTCTGGAACGAAAGTGAAAAGTCGGTGCGGGCCATCAACGGCAGTGGACGGGCCTGTGGCGCATCCGACATTGAGGAGCTGACGTCGCAGGGCTACCGCTCCATGCCCGGCGCCGGGCCGTACTCGGTGTGCGTGCCGGGAACGGTGCACGGGTGGGAGACGCTGCGGGCCGAGTGTGGCAGCATGCCGCCGTCGCGCCTGCTGGAACCGGCCATACGCTATGCCGAGGATGGCTTTCCTGTCTCCGAGGTTATCGCGTTCCAATGGGAGAATAACCTTCCTAAGCTGCGCTCCTATCCGTCGGGTGAGGAGATGCTGGTCAACGGCAACGCCCCGCGAAAGGGCGACGTCATGCGTTTCCCCACCCTGGCGCGGACGTTGCGGGCCATCGCCGAGGGCGGATGCGAGGCCTTCTACCACGGCCCCATCGCCGAGAAGATGGCGTCCTTCGTCCAGGAACATGGCGGCTGGCTGACCGTGGAGGACCTGGCGGCACACACCTCCGACTGGGACGAGCCCATCACCACCGACTACCGGGGTGTCACCTGCTGGGAGTGTCCGCCCAACGGCCAGGGCATCGCTGCGCTGGAGGCCCTGAACATCGTCGAGGGATTCGACATTGGCGCCATGGGCGCGCAGTCGCCGGACGCCTACCACCACCTGATCGAGGCCATGCGTCTGGCTTTCGCCGACGCGTACCGTTACGTCGCCGACCCCCGAGTGGTGGACGTGCCAACGGAGCAGCTGGCCTCCAAGGCCTTCGCGGCACAGCGCCGCGAGTTGATGGACCCTCGCAAGGCCATGATGACCGTTCCCTACGGCCAGCCAATTCCCGGCGGCAACACTGTGTACGTCAGCGTCGTGGATGGACAGGGCAATGCCTGCTCGCTGATCAACAGCATATTTTCCGACTTCGGCTCCGGCATGGTGGCGCCCGGCACCGGCATCGTGCTGCACAACCGCGCCGGGCTGTTCTCGCTGGACGCCGCGCACCCCAACGCCCTGGCGCCAGGCAAGCGGCCCTACCACACCATCATCCCCGGCCTGGCCACCAAGGACGGCGAGCTGCTGTACTCCTACGGAATGATGGGCGCGTTTATGCAGCCCCAGGGGCACCTGCAGCTCATCAGCAACATGGTCGACCACGGAATGGACCCCCAGCAAGCGATCAACGCCCTGAGGTTCATGGTTGGCAACGACCAGGCCTTGGTGGAAGAGGGCATCAGCCCCGACACCGCCCGCGAGCTGCAGTTGCGCGGCCACAAGTTGGGCCTGATGGCCGGACGCTCCAGGGTGTCCATCGGCGGCGCCCAGGTCATCTCCCGTGACCACGAGACCGGCGTGCTGCAGGGCGGCACAGAACCCCGCAAGGACGGCGCCGTGGTGGGATACTAAACGCCGAGCACGCAGAGAAAGCCGAGGAATCAATGATTAGTCCTCTGAAATCTCGGCGCCCTCGGCGTTGAACTGATTTTTGCAGGGGAGACGAACATGGCCGAAGCTAACAGCGACCGCAGCTTTTACCGCAACTACTACCGCGAGATCGACGTGCTCCACGGGCTGCAGTCGACGCCCGAGGAGCGGGACTGGCTGCTGACCACGCCCAAGGGTGACGTCAAGCAGTCGGACATCGTGCTGTACCTGGGCTGCAACGTGATGCGCACCACGCACCTGGTGCGGACGGTGATGGACGTGTTCAAGCTGCTGGACGTGAATTTCGCGGCAGTCGGCGGTGCGGCCTACTGCTGTGGCATCCAGCACCACCAGCGCGGCGACGAGGCGTCGGCCAAGTCCGTCGCGTCAACCACAGCGGCGAACTTTCGCAAGTTCGAGCCGGAGCAGGTGGTGATGTGGTGCCCGTCATGCATCTTTTTCTACGATGACATCATGGATATGCGGGAGGACTTCCCATTCCAGCACGTGACCGAGTACCTGGTGCAGAACCTGGATAAGCTAAACCTGCAGCCCCAGCCGGAGACGACCGTCTCGCTGCACTACCACGCCGGCCGTCCGCAGTCGGACGCCGAGGCGCAGAGCGCGCTGACGCTGCTGCGTGCCCTGCCGGGAGTCAACGTCGTCGACATCGGCGGCGATGAGCGGTTTGGCCGCCACTGCACGCCGGCGGTGCGGCAGCAGATGGGCCCGGAGGCGTGGGACGAGATGAACAACCAGTGGGTGCAGAAGGCGGTGGATGCGGGGGCCGACACCTACGCCACGCTGTACCACGGCTGCCAGCGCCACATGTGCGGGCTGGAGGCCGATTACCCCGTCCGCGTCGAGCATTACCTGACGCTGGTGGGCCGCGCCCTTGGCATCGAGTACGAGGACCAGTACAAGAAGCACACCCTGTCCGGCAACCTCGACGCCATCATGGCCGAGACCGCCCCCTGCGCCGTAGCCAACAGCATCCCGCAGGAGGAGGCTCGCGAGGTCATAGGCCGCGTCTTCCCCGCGCGGTAGGGGTCAGATCGCCGCGAGGGCGCTCTCAGGCGAAAGAACGCTAAGGCCGTAGCGGGTTTGGATGCTCGACGACGAGAGGTCGTCGCGGAGAGGGCGATCGGTGGTTACCAGGGTTGCGCCTGACGCCACAGCGAGCCGGACGATAAATTTGTCATCCTGGCTGCCTTGGGGGATGTCGGCCTCCTCATCGAACGGAGGTGCCGTGTCCAGAAACTCGAGCTTTCCCGGCCTCGCCAGTGCCTGCCCCAAGGTTCGGAGGATCGCTGAATCGAATCCCCGACGCTGATGTGCTGGCGGATTCAGCTGGTGCTGAACTTTGCCGTATAACTCGTCATCGAGGACGATAGGATGGCATATCTCAAGAATCTGCTGTAGGAGTTCGAGGCACGTGGAATCTGGGTTCCCGTAGACGTTGGTCTCCAGTTGCGCGCAGATAAAGACGTTCTCGTCCAGGATGAACCGTTGGGTCATTGCGATCGTTTCAGCGCCTTGACTCGACGATCCAGCGTCTCCAGGTTGTTCGCATAGAAATCCGTCAGGCCGCCTTCCACCTGCCCGTTCTCGGTCACCTCGATCTCAGCGGCAAAGCACTCTCCCTTTTCGTCCTTGGAGAATGAGTAGATCGCCAAGTCTTCCGCGTTCAGAGTGCCCTCCGCAACAAGCAGCAGCAGGCGTTCCACCAGGTGCTCGCTATGGGTGGTCATGATGATCTGCTTGTCCTCAGCCTTGGCGGTCTCGGCCAGCACCTCCGCCAGCTCCGCCTGCGCCTTCGGGTGCAGGTGAATTTCGGGCTCTTCTATGAGGACTGTTGCTCCCTTTTCTGCGGATATAAGCTGGTGGAGTAGAAGTATTAGAGAATTGGTGCCAAAACCCTCTGTTACCATGTTTACCGGGCCTGACGGTGTAAGAGAGCTTACCTCGACTGATCTAGGAGGCACTGTTTCCGCCTTTAGACCTGCCCCAGTTACCATTTTTAGCAGGGCCGAAAGCCTTTCCTCAATGTGTCTACCATATCCCAGATTTGAAGCGATTTGCGCCTCTTGTCCGCTCAAACCATCTGACAACGAAACATCAGCAAATCGACGATCTCCCAGTTCGTACGTTGGGCGCACCAAACCTCTTACGCTTGGGACTATCTTAAGGTCCTCCAACACCGTGGCAATAATGGATGCTAAAGTAACGGCCTCATCCCTAATCTCCTCAGACGGAAGGGGAGCTCTGCCTCTCCATCCTGAAAGAGGCTCTTGCTCTGTTAGCTCCCCTATTTTTCGGGACCTCGTAAGTTCGGTAGCCACATTTCCAACACTAATGGTAGCCTTGTTTGCTCGGTCTCCTTCATCTATTGCCAGTTGTACTTTGTTGCTTTCAAGTTCAGCCTGGATGCCGCCGAAACTACTGCGTAAGAGACCAAGGCTCGAAAACCTGACCCCGTATTCGTAGGATATATTGCAATTGTCTCCTGGGGAATCTCCCGCAAAGGTGATTCGTGAGATTTGTTCGCTCTGAGGGAATATTGGCACAACCCCGCCGTCAAGGCGTCTTGGAAAATTGACTGAATCTCCTTGAAACTGAATTTGCCTTTCACCCACCGACTGCTTGAGCAGCAGTAGCGCCTGCAGGATGCTGGACTTGCCCGTGCCGTTGGGGCCGATGAGTACGGTCAGCAGCTTGGGGTTGATGCTGACGTGGCGGAAGCACTTGAAATTCTCGAGGGTTATGTTCGTTATCATGGCGGCGCCCTCCGAGCATCCATTGTAGCAGTCGGGGTTGAGATGGCTGATAGCATGGAATCACCCCCACCCTAGCCCTCCCCCTTAGGGGGAGGGGAACTGTACGCCCTCACCCTAACCCTCTCCGGGGGGAGAGGGGACTTACGCGGATTCAGCGATCGTCGGCGGAGGCCAGCACCCGCTCGGTGGCGATGAGGGCGCCGTCGGTGAGCACCACGCCGTCGGCGCAGTAGGCCTCGACGCGGCCCTCGCTGTACTGCTCGGCGTACAGCCGAGTATAGACGCCTCAACGATCGAGCAGGTCCTCGTGGGTGCCGTACTCCTTGACCCGGCCCTCCTCGATCACGTAGATCACGTCGGCAGCCAGGATCGTCGACAGCCGGTGTGCGATCACCATGGTCGTGCGGCCACGCATCAGCGGCAGCAGGGCCGACTGCAGCAGCCGCTCGCTGCGCGCGTCCAGCGCCGACGTCGCCTCGTCCAGGATCAGGATGCGCGGCTCATGCAGCAGGGTGCGGGCGATGGAGAGGCGCTGTCGTTCGCCGATGGAGAGGCCGAACCCCCGCTCGCCCACCAGAGTGGCGTAGCCGTCGGGCAGTTCCATGATGCGGTCATGGATGTAGGCCGCCCGGGCCGCCGCGACGATCTCCTCCTGGGTGGCGTCGGGCTTGCCGTAGCGCAGGTTGTCCTCGATGGTGGTCTGGAGCAGGTAGGTCTCCTGGGTCACGAACCCCACGGTGTCAGCTAGGTCGGCCAGCCTGATCCGCCGCACGTCTGTGCCGTCGATGGACACCGACCCCTCGGTGACATCGTAGAGCCGGGGCACCAGGGCCGCGATGCTGGTCTTTCCCGCGCCGCTGGGTCCCACGAAAGCCGCCAGCTGTCCGGGCTCGATGCGGAGACTCACGCTGTCCAGGGCCCATGGCCTCACACCCGTTCCCTCTTTTTCAAGCAGGGAATCGGGGTGGGTGCGCAGTGCCGGACTCAGGACGCCCCGCTGGCTGCTGACGCGCACCGAGTCGAACACAACCTCGCCCTTGACCTTGTCCCGCTCCAGTGGCAGGGCGTCCGGTGCGTCGGTGATCTCCTGCTCCAGGTCCAGGTAGCCGAAGATCCGCTCGAACAGGGCCACCGACGTCTGCAATTCCACCGACACCTGCAGCAGGCGCTCGACGGGCTGATACATGCGTGCCTGCAGGGCCGTGAACGCGATGATCGTTCCTGCCGTGGCGACCGCGTTGTCGCCAAGGAAAATCAGGTATCCGGCGGCCAGGTAGACAAGAGCGGGGGACAGGGTGAGGAATGCAGTGGCGGCGGTGTAGAAGCTCTGGGCGATCATCCGCTGTCGCACGGCGAAACGGGACAGCTCCTCGTTGTGACGGCGGAAGTGGTGCAACTCGTCGTGCTGACGTCCGAACAGCTTGGCCAGCAGGATGCCCGACAGCGACAGCGTCTCCTCGGTGACCGCGGTTACCTGGGCCATGGATCCCTGGGCGCTGGACATCACCTCCCGGCGCTTCCGCCCGACCCATCGCGTGAGCAGAAAAAAGACTGGCAGCAATACCAGGGCGACCAGCGTGAATTCCCAAGACAGGAACAGCATGGCCACCACCACGGCAATGAGCGCGACGATGCTGGCCACGGTGTCCGAAAAGGTGCTGGTTACGACCGGCTCGATGCCGTTGATGTCATTCGACACCCGTGACTGCATCTCTCCGGTGCGGGTTCTTGCCAGAAAATTAACTGACATTCCCAGCAGGTGGTTGTAGACCGCCTCTTGCAGGTCGCCCGTCACGTCCTGCCCCACCCGGCTGGTCAGGTACGTCTGTACAATGCTGAGCACGGCTCCAACCACCACGATACCCACGATGAGCGCCGCCAGCAGCCACAGGAGCATCAGGTCCAGGCTGCCTCCTGCGGGGAACAGGGCCGAGTCGAATACCTCCCTGACCAGCAGGGGGTTGATGACTCCCAGGCCCGCGTTGACCACGATCAGCAGTCCAACCAGCGCGACGGGCAGCTTGTAAGGGCCGAACAGACCGATGATCCGGCGGGCCAGGCCCCGGGCGGGGCGGCTGTCGAGCTGCCGGTGATGGTGAGGGTCTCGCTGAGCCGCCATCGGTGATGCTCCGGATACCTGGAGTAGCCTGAGTTGAACCGGTCAGGTCGCGTATCAGTGAGGGCGGGCAGCGTAGGAGGGTTCTGCGGAAGGGGGGCCCACGCTGCCGTCGCTGTACACCACGCCGTCCTCGAAACGCGCCTCGATTCGTCCGCTGTCGTATTGCTCGCGGTACAGCCGGGTGTACAAGCCGTTGTTGGACAACAACTCGTCGTGGTTCCCGCTCTCCACGATCCTGCCCTGGTCAACGACGTATATCACGTCGGCGGACATAATGGTGGAGAGCCGGTGGGCGATGACCATGGTGGTGCGCCCCCGCATCAACGGCTGCAACGCCGCCTGCACGTAACGCTCGCTTTCGGTGTCCAGCGACGAGGTGGCCTCGTCCAGGATCAGGATCCTCGGCTGGTGCAGGATGACGCGGGCAATGGAGAGCCGCTGCCTCTCGCCGCCGGAGAGCCGGAAGCCCCGTTCGCCGACCACGGTGTTGTAGCCCTCCGGCAGTTCCATGATCCGGTCATGGATGAATGCCGCCTTGGCTGCGTCGACCACCTCGAAGCAGGTGGCGTCCGGGTGAGCGTAGAGCAGGTTCCGTTCCATGGTGGCATGGAACAGGTAGCTTTCCTGGGTCACGTACCCGATGACGTCTGACAGATCGGCCATCCGGATCTCGCGCACGTCTATGCCGTCGATGCGCACCGAGCCCTCCGTGACGTCGTACAGGCGCGGCACCAGCGAGGCGATGGTGGTCTTGCCGGCGCCGCTGGGCCCGACGAAGGCGGCCATCTGCCCCGGCGGGACGCAAAAGCTCACGCCGTCCAGGGCCCACAGCCGGTCCTGCTCGGCGGCAGTGTCGGGCTCCTCCTCGCGGCCCCCGGGGCCCTGCCGGTAGTTGACCCGTACCGA
Organism: Dehalococcoidia bacterium; assembly: GCA_965207865.1. Lineage (GTDB taxonomy): Bacteria > Chloroflexota > Dehalococcoidia > Lucifugimonadales > UBA3495 > VXOI01. The sequence continues at coordinate 312,960 of CBDBNP010000008.1, read as the reverse complement.
GTCGAAAGTGATCTCGCCGGAAACATCGTCCTTGGGCAGCGCCCGGGCGGTCGGCGAGTCGGTGATTTCCTGCCTGAGGTCCAGGTAGCCGAAGATGCGCTCGAACAGGGCCAGCGAGGACTGGATCTCCACCGACACCTGCAACAGGCGGCCCACCGGGAAATACATGCGGCTCTGTAGCGTGGTGAATGCGATGATGGTGCCTGCAGTGACAAAGCCCGGGCCGCTGCCGGAAAGCATGTAACCTGCCAGCAGGTAGATGGCCGCCGGGCTGAAGGACAGGAAGGCCATGACCAGCGAGAAGAACCCGGTGCCCATCATCTGCTGCCGCACGGTAAGGTCGGAAAGCTCCTGGTTGTGGCGGCGGAAGTTCTCCGTCTCTTCGTACTGGCGGCCAAAGAGCTTGGCCAGCATGATCCCCGAGATGGACAGCGTCTCCTGGGTGATGGCGGTCACCTCGGCCATGGATTTGGATGCTTGGGAGGTGACTGCCCGGCGTCTCTTCCCCACCCACTGCGCGATGAAGAAATAGAACGGCACGGTGAATACGGCAACGACGGTCAGTTCCCATGACAGGATGACCATGGCGATGATGGAACTGGTGAGGGAGACTATGTTGAACAGGGTGTCGCTGGCGGTGGCGGTCACCACCTGCTGGACCCCGGTGACGTCGTTGGTAACCCGCGACTGGATCTCCCCGGTGCGGGTGCCCGTGAAGAACCGCAGCGGCATTCCCTGCAGGTGGGCATACACGGCGTCGCGCAGGTCCCGCATCACGTACTGCCCGACCTTCTGGGTCATGTAGGTCTGCGCAACGCCTAGGATGCCGTTGGACGCCGCTATGATCGCCATGGCCCCGGCCAGCATCCAGAGCACCCTCATGTTGGGGCCGCCCTCGGGGAACAGCCCGTTGTCGAACACGAACTTGACGAGCACTGGGTTGATCACCCCGAACCCGGCCGTGGCGACTACCAGCAGAACGACCAGCACCACCTGGAACTTGTAGGGCCGGAACAACCGCAGTACGCGGGGCACCAGCGGCCGGTCGGCGTCCGGCGCCGGGTCGACCGTGGGCATGGCCCCGTTGGAGCGCGGAGGCTGATGAGATTGCTGGCTGGTCATTTCAGGATTTCCGACATGCCTCGTCCAGCGGTGAGATTTATGACTTATCCTTCGGGCTAATATTTTATATCAACCGCACAAGGTCACTAACAAGAGGCCCCCTCCCGTTTTTGGGAGAGGGCCAAAACAGGGGACAGCCGTAGCGATAGCTACCAGTCCCGGATGACCGGCAGCACTTCCTTGCCGAACAGGCCGATGTTGGACATGGTGGACTCGTGGTCCATCTTGGACTCCTGGCCGTACATGATCAGGTGCTCCATGCCCAGGCGCTTGTGGATGTACTCCAATTTCTCGAGGACCTGGTCGGGAGTTCCGCAGACGATGTGGTAGTTCTCCTTGAGCTCCTCATAAGTCTGGTTGGCCAGGGGCTTGATGGTGCGGCGGGCGGCGATGGACGCGCTGGCCTGGGAGCGGTAGCCCACCGGGTTCATATACTCGCGAGGCGCGCGGGTGGTGGCGCCCATGCGCCAGACGAAATGCTTCGCCTCCTCGTTGGCCTTCTCCTCGGTCTCGGCCACATAGCAGCACAGTAGGTAGCCGAAATTGTCGGGCGTCGTCTCGCGGCCCTCCTCGGCGGCGGCCTCACGGTACATGCCGAAAAGCTCCTCGGTGACGTCGACGTCGGTCAGGAATGCAACGTAGGTGTAGCCATGACTGCCGGCCCACTGGGCTGTCTCCGGGCTGGAGGTCCCGGGCACCCACACCGGCGGATGCGGCTTCTGGATCGGCACGATCCACGGGTTGACGGCACGGAAGTTGTAGTGCTTGCCCTCCCAGCGGAAGGGACCGGGCTCGCTCCAGGTCTTGATCAGCAGGTCGTGGCATTCCTCGAACCGGTCGCGGTTCTCCACCGGGTTCATGTTGGTGGACACCGTCTCCACGCCCGTGCCGCGAACCATGCCGGAGATCACCCGCCCGCCGGAGATCACGTCGATCATGGCGATCTCCTCGGCGAGGCGCACCGGGTTCTCGTGGATGGGCAGGATGTTGCCGAGGAGCAGGATCTTGGCGTTCTGCGTGGTACGGGCCAGCACGGCGGCGGTCAGGTTGCACGACGCGTTCATGCACGACGGCGTGCTGTGGTGCTCGTTGACCATGATGCCGTCGTAGCCCAGCTCGTCCACGTACTGGCACTCGTCAAAGTACCGCTTGAACAACTGGTTGGCGGTCTGCGGGTCAAAGTTGCTGTTGGGGAAAGTCAGCCGTATCGACGGATACTTGAGACTCTCCTCGTCGGAGTACTCGTGGTAGGGGAACTCGCTGAAGTAGTAGACCTTCATAGGGGTGTGTGCTCCTTTATGTGCCGGTGGTTGGGGCGAGGCTATGTGTGGGACAGGATACCACGCTCACTCGAACCGCAGTTCAACAGTTTCTGGACTCGTTCCAAAATAAATTAGCAGCCGTTTGCTATAGCTAACTATTGCCTCGGAGCTAAGATGAGTTTCCAGGGTTACGCCGTTTGAAATTGTTTTAGGTGTAATGTAGTTTCGTCCGGTTGGAGACTGCTGGACCGAATTAATGAATCGCATTCCTCTTTCGTTGCTGATCGGAAAATGGTCAGTCGTTAAAGTTCCCCTGCGGGCAAGGAACTCAGCGGACTCCACCAGCACTTGCCACCAAGCCCTCACGGGGCGAGTTTCAACCCCGGCGAACCTGATCTCAACCGGGGCCTTCTTGCCAGTAACAGCTTCGATATCGCTCAATGGGATCCAATCGATGGAGACATCGGTTGGCTGAATTGGAGCAGGCAGAGAATCTGTAGCATAGTCACCCCTTATAAGCGACCCCGAGGCGACAGTGGCAGTAGTATCTACTATTGACGAATTTGCTGTCACCGGCTGCCCCGACGCCAGGTTGGGCCGCCAGAGAAGCAGCAGTTTCAAAGCAGCTTCGTGCGGAGGTGTGTTGGCTACAGAAACATCCAATACACGCCTTTCATCCAGTTGTCCGCGTTTGAATACCTCATACAACTCCCACTTGTCCCCATCGGTCAGCCCGGCGAATTCCACGCCTGACGCGTTGGAGTAGTTGAGCATTTGCATTTGGTGAGTTGCCAGAGGCTCTCCTAGCTTCTTGGCCTCAATGGTGGCAGCTGGCTTTCCGTCTGCGTCCAGCAAAGCGTAATCGGCTTTTCGACCGCTAACATCGAATTCTGGGAATACAGACGACGGATCCGATGTGTCCCACCCCAAAGCCTGCAGCAACGGGTCAATCAAGGCCATGCGTGTGCGTGTCTCATTTTCCCGCAAGGAGCTGCCGTGGTCGGCGATACGGGCCTTGATCGTTTCGATGGTGGAAACCAGTGGTTCTAGCAACTCCGTCAATCGAACCTCCTATACCCTACGCCGCCAGGTCCTCGGCGGCCGGGTTGCAGCCAAGCAGTTCCAGTGCTTCCGCCACCTCGTTTATGGAGGTCTTGTAGTCCAGGCTCAGCAACCTTTTGGAATCAGCCTCCTGCACATTCATGCGCATTGCAAGGTCTGAAACGCTAACGCCCTGTTCCCGCATGGCGTTGTAGAGATCCAATTGGGCCGCGATCAATGGCTGGACGGTCAAAAGCTCCTGTCCCTTTTGCCAGCGGCTGGGTGTCGGCAGTTCCTTTCGGCGGTCCACATACGACGCCAGGGACACGACGAGGCAGTCCTCGGCCATGATGATGGCCGTTTTCCAGTCGCGGCCGCAGGTCAGGGCACCCGGAATGTCAGGAAAGGAGACGTTGTACCAGCCTTCGTAAGCCTCGTCTTCCTCGGATTCCAAGTTGCAGGGGTAGGTATATTTCATGCGTCAGAAATCCCTCCTGTCGATACCTAATTCTCTGAACATGGACAACAATGTGCCAGTGGCAATCTCGCCGTGCTGCACCTGTGTTTCGCGGTCTCCCACGTAGACTGTGCCATGGCTACCCTTGCCTTTGGCAGGGTTGAAATAAAACTCCAACCCGCGCCGCCGAGCATAGCGTCGCGCCCTGCGGATAAATTCCCTGCCATTCATTGTATTATGCCCTCACCCCAGCCCCCTCCCGGAGGGAGAGGGAGTCCGCCGGGCGCGATCGCTGCTGAATTTCCCCTACTCCTCCAGCGTCGTGATGTCGCCGGGGTCTAGGCCCAGCTCCTGGGCCTTGAGCAGGCGGCGCATGATCTTGCCGCTGCGGGTCTTGGGCAGGGTCGGCGCGAAATCAATCTCGGCGGGGACGGCGATGGGCCCCAGCTCGTTGCGGACGTGCAGCTTGAGGGCGTTGACCATGTCCTCCGACGGGTCGTTGCCGACGCGCAGGGTCACGAATCCCTTGATGCTCTCGCCACGCAGCTCGTCGGGCTTGCCGATGACCGCCGCTTCGGCCACCGCCGGGTGCGAGACCAGCGCGCTCTCCACCTCGGCCGATCCGATGCGGTGCCCGGCCACGTTCAGCACGTCGTCGGCGCGGCCCACGACCATGTAGTAGCCGTCGGCGTCGCGCAGGGCCACGTCACCGGTGAAGTACACGCCGGGGATGGTGTTCCAGTCGCGGGCGTAGCGGTCGGGGTCGCCGAACACGGTGCGGAAGAAGTGCGGGAACGGGCGCTTGATCACCAGCAGTCCGCCCTTGTCAGGCTCGGTGATGGGCTGCCCCTCGCGGTCGACAATGTCCATCTCGGCGCCGGGCAGAGGCCGCCCCACGCGGCCGGGCTTGACGGTCATGGTGGCGGTGGTCCCGAGGCAGGGGCCGCCGGTCTCGGTCTGCCACCAGTTGTCGACGATGTGGCCCCACTCGCCGTTGCCGCAGATGTGCTCGTAGCTCCAGCGCAGGGCCTCGGGGTTCAGTGGCTCACCAGCGCAGGTCAGGAAGCGCAGCGACCGCAGGTTGTACTGCTTGGCATAGTCCTCGCCGTAGCGCATCAGCATCCGCAGGGCGGTGGGCGCGGTGAAAAGGACGTTGACGCCGTATTTCTCGACGATCTCGTAGAATGTGCCGGGGTTGGGGTAGTCGATGGCCCCCTCGCGGAACACGGTCGTGGCTCCGGCCACCAGCGGGGCATAGACGATGTAGCTGTGTCCCACCACCCAGCCGATGTCCGACATGCACCAGAAAACGTCCTGGTCCTTAACATCCCAGAAATTCTTGAAATGGTAGTAGGTGCCCACCATGTAGCCGCCGTGAACGTGCTGCACGCCCTTGGGCCGCCCGGTGGTGCCGCTGGTGTACAGGATATACAACGGGTCCTCGGAGTCCATTTCTTCGGCGTCGCACTCGACGCTGCTGTTGGCCATCAGCGCGTCAAAGTCGACCTCGCGGGCGCCCAGTGACGACGCCTCGCTCGACGCTCCCTTGCGCCGCCAGAGAATGACCTTTTCCACCACGTCCAGGTCCTCGACGGCCCGCTCGGTGATGCCCAGCAAGTCGACCTCGTTGCCCCGGCGATAGCCGACGTCTGCAGTAACCACGACCTTGGCCTGAGCGTCGAGGATGCGGTCGCGCAGGGAGCCGGAGCTGAACCCGGCGTAGACCACGCTATGGACCGCGCCAATGCGGGCGCAAGCCAGCATGGCGATGGCGCCCTCGGGCGTCAGCGGCATGTAGATGACCACGCGGTCGCCCTTGCCCACGCCCAGAGAGCGCAGGCCGTTGGCGAACCGGTTGACCTGCTGCGCCAGGCGACCGTAGGTGAACACGCGCTCGGAGCCGTCCTCGCCGAGCCAGATGAAGGCTGCCTTGTTGCGGTTGCCGTTGACCAAGTGGCGGTCCAGCGCGTTCTGGGTGATGTTGCACTTGGCGCCGACGAACCACCTGAACGTGGGGTAGTCCCACTCGAACACGGTGTCCCAGCGTCGCATCCACTCCAGTTCCGAGGCGACGTCCTCCCAGAATCCCTCAGGCGAGGCCATTGAGTCCCGGTAGGCACCGTCGTAGTCCTGCAGGAACGCCTGCCGCACCAGGGACTCCGGTGGCTGGATCTGCCCGGTCTCCTGAAGCAGGTGGTCAATCTGTCCTTGCTGCACCATTTTGTGGCTCCTTTACTTCCTGTTCTGTCTGCCGATTATGGGGATGGAGAGTCTGCGGCATATTCCTCGGGCGGTCTGGTTGTCGATTTCGGTGTGCCTCGGAACCGGGTTGGTTTGTTCTGTTACCGGGTTGACCCAAATCGAATGGGACCTGCCTTCTCGTAGAAATTCGCAACCGTGATCAATAAGATGCCGGATCAGGTCCCCGCGCTTCATTGGACGACAATTACCTCTCGTACGGCTTCGATGGGTATCTCACGTAATCTCTCCTCCCGCTCCACCTCCAGCATTAGGAGGATCGCTTCGGCGAGATTCTCCAGCACGTCCTCCCTGCTCTTGCCTTGCCCTATGGCACCTGGAATCTCCGGACAGTGGGCCACCAGCCATTCCTCGCCCTGTTCAATAACAGCGGTGAATTCGTTGGTTATCAGAAATTCCTGCTTTCTATAGGTGAACGTGGCCTCCGATTCTCCTGGTATCAATGTTTTTGTGAGCTGCTCCATAGCATTTCCTCCAGACTGCCGGATTATCATTGCGTAGAATTCAGCGTCTCAGTACAAGCTGATCGTTTCCTGAACGGCAATAACCTCTCGTTTCGCGTTGGGCTGCAGGTCGAACAGGAAATCTCGCAGCGTTTCCTCCCGGCGAGCTTGCAGTGCGCGTTTAATAGACTCAGTCAGCTTTTCTCGGGCTTCATCCAGCGTCTTCCCCTCGACGTTGGCGCCAGCGATCTCGACGCAGTAAGCGATATAGCGGGGCTCTGTTCCGCCTTCATCCAGCTCGTAGATCGCGGTGAATTCGTTACGCATCGCTGCTACCTCTTTCCGGCTGACGTCCTCGAACAATGATACACAGAACGCGTCCCGTGAAAGTGTGTTTCAATAGAATGGCCCGCCCCGGTTTCCGTTGTGGGGCGGGCCATAGGGCTTTACGGCATTTTAGCTTTCGGGATTAAACAGGGCAAGGAACGGAAACACCGGCGCCTGAATTCGTTGACCCTATTCGTACCATTAGCCTACAATTTGTTTGTAATTTGTCATAAAGTTATTGCAGTCGTATTCATCGCTGTTTACGGCGACGGATGCAACGGAGGTTCAGATGGCCCAGGAAGATTACACGCATCCCGAATACCTTGTGGAGCCGGAGTGGCTGGCGTCCCACAAGGACGATGCCAATGTCGTAGTGGTGGACTGCGACGTTGACCCCGCCTACAACCGTGCTCACATCCCCGGCTCGGTGGCGGTGCCTGATAATTTCGAAAAGGACCCGGACACCGGCCGTGTACATCTGATGAATCCCGACCAGTTCAAGGCCATGTGCGAACGTCTTGGCATTGGGGACGATACGCTGGTCGTCACCTACGACAACTCCCAGAGCCTGTACGCCGCCCGACTGTGGTGGGCTCTCAACACCTACGGCCATTCCAACGTCAAGGTGCTGAACGGCGGCTGGCGAGGCTGGGTCGATTCAGGACAGGGCGTGGGCCTCGACCGGCCCGGCGCGGCCCAGGGAGTGACCTTTACTCCAAATCGCGACGAGTCCATGCTGGTTAAGGTCGACGAGTTGAAGGAAGCCTGCAGCCTCGACAGCGCCGTAATCTGGGACGTGCGCAGCGACGGTGAGTGGGACGGCTCAGAAATGCGGGGCAACAAGCGCGCCGGACACGTCCCCGGGGCTGTACACCTGGAATGGTTCAATGTGATGGACCGCCAGACCCACCGCTTCCGGCCCGCCAACGAGATTCGACAGATGCTGGCGGACCACGGCATCACACCCGACAAGAACATATACACCTATTGACAGGGCGGCATCCGTGCGGCGCACGGCGTGCTGGTCCTGCAACTGGTGGGCTTCAACCAGACCAAGAACTACGACGCCTCCATGGGAGAGTGGGCCAACCGCGACGATACCCCGCTGGAGCTTTAGCTTCCAGCTTTGACTTTCCGGGGTCAGGCTCCCGCTACGGAATAACTGCCCGGGTATTCAGGGGCTGGGTGTGGGTGGAAACCCGGCGTGCCCCGTTTTAGGAGACTGTCCAGATGGCTCGAAGTATCCTTGTTGTCCTGCTTGTTTCGATTCTGGTCAGTTTCCTGGCTTGTGGCATCTTCGGTGGCTCCGACGATGATGGGCCCGTGCGCATGGTGCCCGACGATGTCTTTGAGCTTGTTGTGGTGGACGTCGCGGAGGCGGCTCTGAGCCGAACCGACCTGCCCATGGATCTCGAGAGCCAGGTCTCGAACCTCGAGGATTTCGGCGACGTCCAGAAACAGGCTTCGCTGACCCTTCCCACGGGGCAGGTCATGATTGCCAGCGGTGATTTCGATTTCGAGGACATTCGCCTCAGCCTGCTTAACCGGGGATACGTCTCCTCCACCTACCGCAAGTACAGCTTCTTGGAATCGGGAGATGGCCAGGAAGCCGCGGCGCTGCTTGAAGAGGACGGCTTTTACGTCTGGGGGGACTCCGATGCGGTAGTTGCCGTTCTGCGCGATAACGGCCGAGGCCAGGGGCTGTTGAAAGACGACGATGAGGGCGAATTGAGGCAGGCTATGGAACAGGCCGGCGAGGGCCTCGTGATGACCGCCGGCGGGGCCTGCCGCCTGGAAGGCAACCTGGGCTGCAGGGCCGTGGCCTGGGCGTTCTCCCGAGGAGAGGACCGGCGCACCGTAATTGAGGGGTCTGCCGCCCTGTTGTTCCGGGATGGTCCCTCAGCTACGGCAGCCGCAGCAACGGTGGAGAGATCCATCGGAGAGAACCCGCTGATCCACCTGACCGAAATCCAGACTGACGACGACGTCATCAGTCTGCGAGTAGATGTCAACCGCGATGATTTCGCCCTGCTCGAATTTCCCATTCTGCTCGGAGGACGTTAGGGCCCGGGAACTGGACGCAAAAAAGCATCCACCGACTGTTCGACATCGTCCAGAATTAATGTGAGGCTGGCAACGAGTTTCAAATACCGTTGCCAGCCTCACTGCTCTCGGTTAACTGCGACGCCGCGGGCGGCATGACCTACAGCGGCAGTGACACGACCTGGCGAGACTGGGAGCTGCGGGTCACGGCCTCGGTGAACTCCATGTAATGGAGGCCCACGTCGAAGGGAGTGCGGGTGATGCGCTCCTGCCCCCGGACGGCGTTGCAGAACTCCTCCTCCACGCGCCAGTAGGCCTGTCCCTCGGGAGGGTTGTGAATCTCGGCCAAGGCGGTGTCACCCCGCTGCCCTCCGTAAACATTCAGGGCGTGGTCAACCCGCAGGGTGCCCTGGCTGCCGTAGATCCAGACCTCGTTGCCACTGCCGAACCCGGTCACCGCGCTGAAACGCATGTTGGCTTGGGCCCCGCTGGCCAGATCGGCCAGTATGTCCACGTGGTCGGGAATCGTCACCGGCACCAGGCTGCCGTCGTCGTCCTTCCGCTGGCGCACGTTGACGCTGGTGTTGGCCATTACCCGTGTGGCCGGGCCGACCCACCGGATCATCGCCTCGTACCAGATGCCCATGTTCAGGATGTTATAGCCGCTGAGATCGCGGTCGTTGCGCCAGTGCATCGCTCCGCCAATGTCCGCGAATCCGGGCGTGTAAGACTGTATCGAGACAGCAAGGACGTCGCCGACGTATCCCTCGGCGATCTTCTGGCAGAGCAGGTTGTCCACCTTGAACGTGAGAGGGGATGGCACAATCTGGGTGACCAGCTCGGGGAACGCTCTCGATGCGTCCAGCATTTCCCGCGCCTCGGCGGCATTGGTCGCCATGCGCGCCTCGGTGAGCACGTGCTTGCCCGCCTCCAGCGCGGCGATGGTCAGCGTGCGGTGCATGTAGGGCCAGGTGCCGATGCAGACGGCGTTGATCGACTCGTCCTCCAGCAGTTCCTGCCAGTTGTCATAGACCGTGGGAATGTTGAACTGGTCGGCCACCACCTGCCCGGACGCGCGCGACCGGTTGGCCACCGCCGCGATCTCAACGCCGCTGACCTCGTGAAAGCCCGGGATGTGCCGGTCGCGGGTGTTGCGCCCCGCTCCGATCAGTCCGATTCGTATGCCTTCTTCTGCCATGATGTCATTCTCCTTTGACGAACTTGTAGCTGTGGAAATTAAATTCTTCTGTTCATTCGCAAAATACGAGTGGGGAATAATCTACGGCGCAGTGGGTCCACTGCGAGCCTGACTCCTTCCAATGCATGAGCGCCCAAAAGGGGGGCAACGTTCTCTGGGCCGAAAGTCACCCAAGTGAATGTCTCCAGCCCGGCGATTCGAACGCGGACTTCCGCGATTGGATCCTCGACTATTTGACCATCAGCGAGTTCAGCTTCGACCGTATCGGTGGGAGAAATTCCCAAGCTGCGCAAAAGTGAGCCAGGTACCTGGGAATAGGACGCGCCGGTGTCCACCAGCGCATCAATCGTTTCAACCCTGTCGCCGTTCGCGCTCAAAACCTGCATTTCGTGGTAAAAAGTGCCCATTTGACTTTGTCTCTCCCCCAACCGGCTCACAGTAGCAGGGCATCAGCGGGAACCAGACGTTCCTCAACGGGGTCCACGACTAAGAGAATCCCTTGCAATGTGTCCGCCCCAAGTAGCGGTGGAATATTCTCGTCGCCGAAGGCCACAATGCGAGTGGCTTCCAGTCCGTTCACTCGCAGCTTGGTCTCTCCGATTTCTCTCGGAATCCTGCTTCCGTCCGCGATCCGGTGCATCACTGTCCGAAACGGAACGACCCCCAGCCGCCGAAGAATACTGGCAGGCAACACCGTGTGGCTCGCGCCGGTATCAACCAGGGCGTCCACCGTTTCCCACCGCGTACCGTCGGGGCTGGAAACCTCCAATGGCCAGTAGAAAGTTCCCAAAGCCGTTACCTCTACCCCCTGGGCCTAAATTCTGCCGGTCCTAGGAACCAATTGCTCTCCCACGGGATCAATCAGCAGCAGAAACTCCTGAAGGGCGTTCGCGCCGATCAAGGGGGCGGTGCCTTCTTCCCCGAAAATAACGCGCATCGGGCTTTCTTCACCATTGATGACCAGTACGGCCCGACCTACATCGCGGTCAATTAAGCTGCCGTCGGCCTGCTCGAATGACAGCATAAAACGCTTTTCGATGCCCAAGCGCGCCAGCATACTCTGGGGAAACATCGAGTAAGACGCCCCGGTGTCCACCAACGCATCTACTGTTTCCATTCGTTCTCCGTCGGCACTCCATACCCCGACTGGCCAAGTAAATTCACCCATTGCTGCCTCTTCCACTCTGGTCTGGCGCGATTTGCGATGGCGATGGGATACAAAGCTGCTGCCCTTCGTCATCTCGGAATGCCCTCTACAGCGGCAGGGAGATGGCCTCTCCGGTCTGGGAGCTGCGCGTCACCGCCTCGGTGAACTCCATGTACTGCACGCCGATGTCGAAAGGAGTGTGGGTGATCGGTTCCTCGCCGCGGATGGCGTTGATGAACTCCTCCTCCACGCGCCACTTGCCGCGATTGATAACGGGCAGCTCGGAAAGGCCCTCGTCGCCGCGCTTGCCGCCGTAGACCTTGTCGAACGGCGGGCCCTGCAGGCTGATAGTACCCTCGTTGCCGAAGATCCAGAACTCCATCCCTGTCTGGAGGCCGGTCACTGTGCTCCAGCTGAAATCGGCGGCGGCCCCGCAGCCCATCTCGCACAGCACGTTGACGTGGTCGGGCACCGTGACCGCCTTCATCACACCGTTCTCATCCATCCTGCGGTTGGCAAAAGTATGCGTCATGGCCGACACCTTGGTGGCCGGGCCCACGAACCGCATGATGGTCTCGTACCAGATGCCCATGCCCAGGATGTTGTAACCGCTGAGCGTGCGGTCCTGCCGCCAGTGCAGCGGAGCATCGTAGTCGATGAAAGTGTCGAACCGGTTGGCCCGGGCGTGGTTGTCGCATACCCGCAGCCGCACCGCGAGAATGTCCCCGACGTAGCCATTGGCGATTAGGTCGATGACCGTGTTGTCCACCTGTAGCGTCTGGGGCGCCGGGACGATCTGCGTCACCAGGTCGGGGTGCAGGCGGCTGGCGTCCAGCATCTCGTGGGCCTCGTCGGCGTTCATGGCCATTCGAGCCTCGGTCAGCACGTGCTTGCCGGTGGCCAGGGATGCCAGCACCAGGTTGCGGTGCATGTAGGGCCAGGTGCCGATGCAGACGGCGTCGATGCTGTCGTCGTTGAGCAGGTCGGCCCAGTTGTCATACACCGTTGGGATTTCGAACTCGCCCGCGATGCGCTCCCCCGATTCCCGGCTGCGGTTGGCCACGGCAACGACCTCGACGTCGCTCTGTTCCCTGAAGCCTGGGATGTGGCGCAGACGGGTGTTGGCACCGGCCCCGATCAGGCCGACGCGGATCATTCCGTTCATCATCAGACAGTCTCCTTCTTACTGCCACCACAGAGCGCAGCGTGGCCCGTGGTGGCCTTGAACAATGTGGGCCAATTCTATCACGGGGGATAATTCACCACGGAGGGTACGGAGAACGCAGAGAGACCAGGAGACTTTCCCTTATAATTCTCTGCGAACTCTGTTCTCTCTGTGGTTAAAATGGGACTGTTGAACGCCCTGTTTGCCCCGTTTCGCGGATTCCTGAACCTGCTGTTTTCTTCCCCGGTGCGTGTGGAGGGGGATAGCATGACACCGACACTGGAGGACCGGCAGTTGGTGTTGGTGGTGAGGCCGATGTTTCCCTGGAACCGCCTGCGTCGGGGCGACGTGGTGGTGCTGACGCCCCCCAGTCCGACCCCCGGGCTGCCGGAGGAAACCTGGTTCATCAAGCGGGTGGCCGGCTTGCCCGACGAGGAAATCGTGCTGTCCGGAGGCTCCCTTTACGCCGATGACGTGCTGCTGGCCGAAATGCCCCGGGATACTGTCCACCGGCCCGCCGACAAGGAGTCTGGCAGGAGCGAGTGGTGGAACGGACCGGAGGAGTATTTCGTCCTTGGTGACAACCCCGGGGACAGCCGCGACAGCCGCGCTTTCGGTCCGGTCCCCAGCGAGCGCATCATCGGGCGGGTATGGTTTCGCATCTGGCCCTTCGGCTCTCTGGGCCCGGTGCGGTAGGAGCGTTTCCCATTGCTTGCCAAATGTACTATCATGAATAGTTGTGCTTTCCATTTTCCCTTCCGCATTGTCCATCTCGCCCGGTAGTGAGTTGCCTTGGTGACCGATTCGACATTATCGCCCCGGACATTGCTGCCCGGAACGCTGGTCCGCGATAACAACTCTCGTGTGGGCAGGGTTGCTGGCGGGCCGACAGTCGTTGAGCTCGACGGCAATCCAGTGGGAGTCTACCATGTGGACTTCTGGGGCTCACAGGTGAAGAAGCCCGACAACTGGCTTACGTCACTGGCCCCCGACTGCCCCGAAGCCCTGCTGGTTGAGCGGCCAGAGGCGCTGGCATCCTGGGCGGAGGACTCGCCGGTGAAACTCGTCGCCCTGGCCCTCTCCGTAGATGGCGGTACCGGCCGGGTCTCTGACATACGGGCCAAGCTCAGCGGCCGGGTTATGGGTGAGGGTCGCTGGGAAAACTGGTGGAAGAAACAGCCGCAGTCTATGCGGAAGATGCCGGACCATTTCAGGATAAGCAAGGTCGGCAAGGATAACGAGTACACCCTCCTCACCGACGTTGACGCCGTGGATGTGGCCCAGGAGACGAAAGTCATCGCGTCAGTGGATCGGAGTTCAGCCCCGGCGTCCGGGTGGAAGAACTGGCTGGAGGCACAGACCCGCGAACCCGCGCCGGGTCGTTTCCCTCCCCGTCAGGTCGCCAATTCCCTGGCGAGGTGGCCCTCCGAGACCATCGAGCCGGTGCTGTTCCGGCTGATCGTTGGCGCAGAGGAGTTTGTCGCGGCCCGCGAAACGTCCCCGCAGGTGGCGGAAGGGTGGCTGCGGGCTATTGCCCAGGCCGCGTTGCGCTGGCGAGAGTCGGGTGGCAGCGACCCCCGGGGATACACGGCGGCACGAGTCGGCGAGGTCATGGCCAGGCTGGCCGGCATCGCCGGTGAGCGCACGCCGCAGGAGCTGCTGCTGCAGGCAGGGGCGCTGGATGGTACGGCGGACGCTTGGCGTCGCGGTTTTCTCGCCGGGATGTGGGATTCCTTTGAGGGCGATGACGCCCGGGACATGTACCTGGCGTCCGCGACTGCACTGGGCAGGCAGGCCCGGGGAGACCTGGCGAGGCAGATTACCCTGGCCGCCTTCGGACCCGATATTCCGGAACATCGCCACGCTGAACTGGATCGGCTGCTGGACGCCCTGCCCGAATCAGACCGGGTGCCCCTCCTCGAGGAGGTGATGGCAAGGGCTTCCTCCGCCCAGAGGGCAGAAGTGCGGGATTACCTGGCTGGTAGCCGGCATTTCTCGGGTGCGGAAACGCTTGGCGTCCGCCTCAAGGGTGTGCTGACGGTGTCCAATCCGAACGACGAATTCACCGCCCGGACGGCGCGGGAATTGGCGGACGCTCTCGCCTCGCCGGAATTGCTCGCTCCCGAGGTGAATGCCCTTTTTGCTGAAGCGGCGAAGGGGATTGACCAAGCCAGGTCGGCCGCCAGGACAGAGGCGCAGAAACTGTCTGAGGAAGCGCAGACGCAACTGGAACAGGAACGTCAGGAGCAGGAACGCTTGCGCCAGCAGGTGCGGGAGCGCAACGCCGAGCTGACCGCCAACCGCGAGGAGTCCCGGTTAGAACTCCGGCAGGACATGCTGCTGGCAGTCGGCGAGGTCTTGCAGTCGCTGTATCGCAGGAACGGCTCCGGTGACTCTCCCGGAGATGTGGTGTCCGGGCTCGCCTTGGCCCTGAGGGCCGGCGGTGCAGAGCAACTGGGAACTCCCGGCGAGGTCGTTGAATTCAACCCCGAATATCACCAGGCCGGGACGGGTGTGCCGGAGCGCGGACTGGTGAAAGTGGTCGCTCCGGGTGTCGTATATCGCGGCGAACTCCACGGCGACCGTGTGTTGCTGAAAGCTCAGGTCAAACACGAGGCAGGTTAATGGAAATCGTAGGCATAGACTTTGGCACCACCAACGTGCGCATCTCCACCTGGGACCCGGACGACCCCAAAGCCGGTCTGCCGCAGCCCCGGCTCATAGGCCGCGGCGACACCACTGTTATGCCAGTGGTGGTCGCGTTGCAGCGTCAGGCCGGCGGTGAAGTCACCGTGGTCGTCGGTGAAGATGCCGATGCGCTGGAGGACGGGGATAACACACTGGTCATCCGCAACCTTAAGCGGTGGGCGCTCTCCGGCGACTCCTACGTACAATGGCGCCTGGAAATCAGCCAGACCGGGTGGCCCACATGGTGGAATCCCGAGATGGGGTGCGTCGAGGCCTGGGGTGAACATTTCCAGGTCAGGGACCTCATAGGCGACATCCTGAGGGAGGCCGTGAATCGCGCCGGCCTGCAATCGCCGTTCGAGTGGCGGGCCGGATGCCCAGTGCAGTCGGGCTACGACTACCGTTCCATGCTCTCAGAGGTGATGGCAGGGCTGGCCGGCGACGGACGCGTGGAATGGGTCGTGGACGAGCCCGTCCTGTTCCTGGCCGCCGCACAGCGCAACATTGACCCCGACTCGGAGTTCAAACTCGAGGGATCGTTCCTGGTATACGACCTTGGTGGCGGATCGTTCGACTGCGCCATCGTTGAGGTCCGCAGCGATGGGGAAATGATCGTGTTCGGCGCCGACGGCGACCCGCTGCTTGGCGGCTCCAACGTGGACCGCGAACTGGCGGCATCGCTGCAGTACGAAGGCCCCCAGAACCTGCTGCGCTTGGCCAAGGAGCAGGCTACCCCGGAGACCCCCAGCGTCCCGGTCACCGGGAACCTGAGCCTCAGCTGGACAGATGTCGAGCGGGAGTTGAAGTCCTGCAACTTCATCCAGCGGTCCCTCATGGCCATGAGGGATGCCTATATCACCGCCAGCACGGTGGTCTGGGGCTCAGTGGTCGATGAGAGGGAGGACACCGGCCAGGTGAACTTTGTATGGCAGCGCGACTATGCCGACCTGGCCCGGGACCTGGACGGCGTGATCATGTTCGGCGGTCCCACCAGGTCGCCGTTCTTCTCGGAGAACCTCTCACGGTGGTTCGGCGATACCAAGGTTATACAGGCACGGGACCTGATCGGCGGCGTGGCCGATCCGGAACTCATCGGCATCAGCATGGGCGCCTGCTATTTCCCGTCGGGAGACAACTTTCACCAGGTTCCCACCCGCCTGCCCTACCGGGTCGCGCTGGAAAACACCAGCACCGGGCGTGTGGAAGACAGGGTGCAGTACCGGCCCCACCAGCACTTTATTGACAATTTCAAGCCCGCAGACCAGTTCGAGTCCCCGTGGCTGCCCCAGGAGCGGGACAATCCCCAGGAGTACGAGCTGACCATAACTGACCCTGACGGGGTGGTACTGGAACGGCAACCGGTGGACGGTTATCTCGAGCCCGGAAATCGCCAGCCGGCCACGGGCCTGCGGCTGGTCATTGACCGGCTCGGACCGGTATACGTTGAAAAGCGTTCCGAAGGCGTGGGCCTGCCCTGGACCAAGCGGGTCACGGTGGTGGAGACGCCGCCCTGGCAGACCGATGAGCAGCGGCTGATGCTGGACTCGTTGCGGGAGAGAGAGCAGCGGCGGGGAGAGGAGAGAAGGCAGCGGGAGCGAATTGTCCTCGACCGACCGGCGGAACTGGACGTGTTCTAAAGAAATCGGGGCGGCGTAACTGCCGCCCCGATACTTTTCGGTCGTCTCTGGATGCCTCTCGCAGTGGCTACACCCGCCACATGTCTCCGGTCTGGAAGATGTAGTCAACCTGGTGGACCTCATCGGCGGGCCATCCCGCCATCTTCATCCAGTCCTCAAAGTGGGACTGCTCCACCGCCTCGCATTCCGTGAACAGCTTGCCGCTGGACGTGTCGGCGTACACCTTGAGGATGGTGGTACGGCGATCGGGGCGCCACTTGCTCACGCCGCCAGTGTATGCGCCCAGCTTTTCCCTGAGCTGTTCCTCGGTCAGTCCCTGTATGGTGTGCGTGGCTAGAAACCTGGCCATACGGCGTTTACCTCGTTTTGATTCGGTTGAATCCGCAGGTTATGGGGGAGGGGACACGCCCTCACCCTCACCCTCTCCCGAAAGGAGAGGGGATCATTCTAGTCCTGGGGCGGCACGAACGGATACGGGATGGGCGGGCCGTCGCGCAGCGGAAGGGCGACGGTGGCCGTGCCGGGCATGCTCTCGATGCCGTCCTGCGTTTTCATGCCGATCTCCAGATCGATCAGGCCCATGCCACCCTTCTCCTGCTTGCCGGTGACTCGGCCCCACATGATGAGCACGTCCCCGGGGACCAGCATGGCGCGGTGTTCGAACTGGGCCTTCCACGGCCAGCCGTTGGGCAGCGTCCAGTCCTTGAGGTACTGTGGCACCACGCTCTGCTTCCACGAGCCATGCACCAGCAGGCTGGGATTCCTGTCGTGGTTCAGGCCGAAGTCCAGATCGTAGTGGATGCGGTGGAAGTTCTCTATCGCCGCGCTCCACCGGAACAGGTGCGTGGGAGTGGGGGCATAGATGTACTTGGGCAGCTCGTCGCCCACCTCCACGTCCTCGAAATAGGTCTGCTGCTTGTTGCGCAGCTGCTCGGCCGAGAGTTTCTCGTTGTGCTCGAGAATCTTCTCAGCAGGCATCTGGAGCAGGTCTTCCAGGCTCGCGGTCATAGTCATTTCCTCTTTCTAATTCACCACAGAATGCACAGAGGACTCAGAGATTTTCATAAATGACCCATTCCTCCGTGCTCTCCGTGTGCGCTGTGGTGAAAACCTTAGCGTCGTATGGAGGACTGGCGGGTGATGCAGAGCAGGTCGCCGTCCTGGTTGGTGTAGCTGGTCTCGACTGAGATTATCAGGAACGCCCGGCCGTCGCGCCCGGAGCGCTCACGGATGTCGGAGTACCGGTTCTGGAAGAAGACCTTGTCCCCGATGCTGGGGTACTTGTAGATCTCCAGCTCGTTCCCTGCGTTCAGCACGCGGACCAGGTGCGTCGGGACATGAGGCAGGGCGCCGGGACGCTCCACGCTGCCGATGCCGTCGGACTCGGGATTCTCCTTGAACGCGCGGGTGATGGGATCCTCCTGCTCTGGGCGATGACGCCCGACCATGTAGCTGACCATGATGGGAGGGGCGATAACGCCGCCGAACTTGGTTCCCTCGGCGAATTCCTTGTCCCAGTAGCGGGGATCGGGGTCCATGACCGCCTGCGTGAAGCGGCGCAGGTATTCCTCGTCCACGTGGCCCCACGATTCGACAACCTCACCCTCCACGCCGATCATCGCGCGGACCTCCGGGGTGAGGACGGACTCGGTATCGTGCTGGGCCTGCTGGGTCATGGTTGTCTTCTCCTCCCTTTCTCTCTCGGAAAGGGCATTCAAGTCGATACTGGCAAGGGTGACGAGGCAAGTAGCACTGTCGGCAAAAGCCTACCGCAGCACCCCGAATTCGTCAACTTGACGCCGGACCGTGTCAGGGTCATTCGATTATTGATCGAAAATGGGGATGGGGTGTCTTGGGGATGATGATGAGGGAGTAGTAAGGTAGGGGGAGTGAGTGTGAGAGGGGTGTGTGGAATGGGCAATGAAAGGGAGAATATCGGGGGCCTGTCGTTACTGGAGGTCATGGGGAGATTGCCGGACCCTCGGAGCGGGCATGGCCGGCGCCATCCTCTGGGGGCGGTTCTTGGGTTGGCGGTGTGCGCCATGCTGTGTGGCGCCCGCAGCCTGTATGCCATCAGCCAGTGGGGCCGGGATCAGGGCCGGGAGGTATCGGAGGCACTGGGCTTCACCCGGAGTCGTACTCCCTGCGTATCCACGTTGCATCAGGTATTCAGCCGGCTGGACCGGGAGGCCTTCGAGCTGCTGTTGGGTCAATGGCTAAAGGAGCGGGGACTGGAGGCTGGGGAGGCACTGGCCATAGACGGAAAGAGATTGCGTGGAATTCACGGAGAGCAATTGCCTGGGGTCCACTTGGTGGCGGCCTATGCCCACCGGTCGGGTATCGTGGTGGGTCAACAGGCAGTGGCGCACAAGAGGAATGAACTGGAGGCGGTACACCGGCTCTTGGATCGGTTGGACCTGCAAGGCCAGGTGGTGACGGGAGACGCCCAGTTCACCCAGCGGAAGGTGTGCCGCAGTATCGTGGCAAAAGGGGGCACTACCTCCTCTCGGTAAAGGACAATCAACCCACCTTGAAACAGGACATTGCCGACCTCTGGGAGGAGGCTATGGCACCGCAGGCAGAGCAGGTAGGCCGGCACGGGGACCGGGTGGAGGTGCGGCGCATCTGGGTGTCGGATGAACTGGCAGGCTACAGCGACTGGCCCCACCTGGCCCAGGTGTGTCGTGTGGAACGTATCGTCCACCACAAAGGCAAGACCCGCCGGGAACTCGCGTATGCCGTAACCAGCCTCGGTCCCAATGAGGCTGACCCTGCCAGGCTGCTGCAACTGTGGCGGGGTCATTGGGGGATCGAAAACCGGGTGTTCTGGGTACGGGATGTGACCATGGATGAGGACCGCTGCCAGGTAAGATCGGGTTCAGCCCCTCAAGTGATGGCCGGACTGCGCAATCTGGTCATCAGTCTCTTGAGAATGGAAAAGGTGCCCAACATCGCCGCCGCACTCCGTCGCTGCGCCACCAGACCCTCCTATCCCTTGTCTCTCGTCGGCGCCCCTACCCAATAATCGAAAGACCCTGCGGACCGTGTGGTGTATTGTCTTGACCGAGAAAAAACGGGGCAACCTTTGTGGTTGCCCCTACATAGTGGCGTACGGATGGTTGTAGGGGCGCCCCTTGTGGGCGCCCTGGGTCAAACAAGGACCAATCGCACATTGCTGACACCCACCCCTTGCCAGGCCCCATGACACCTGCCTACGATTATGCAAACAAAAGTTCTATACACGCCTTGACGGGCAGTTAATGAACCGTCACGGGCTGGGGATGCCGGGTCGGTGTATGGAACGAGTAAACGAGGAAGAGGAAAAGTTGAGCAAACCCGAATGTCGACGCTGTCTATCGAAAAGAGTTCTGATATTGGACAAGAAACGGGAGGAGGACAACTACGTACTGCGATGCCTGGAGTGCGGCTTTCTGTTCAGCCCGCCCCACACGTCCACACCGCAAGTTCGCCATACCGCCATGGAGCCTGGCCCTGCCGGTGGCAGTCTCTAGGAGGACTGTCGCGGGCCGTAGATGCCGGCTCGCTGGTGCTGCGGGAGAATTCGAGCGAACCGGAAAAACCCAAGCGCAGCAGACGCTCTCCCCGAAAGGCCCAGGTTGCCGCTTCGGAGGGCGATGCTCCCCTTACGGCGTCTCCCCTGCTCTCCCCGGCCGACTTTGCCCGTGAGGTGCTGGGCGTGCGGCTCTGGGAAAAGCAGGAGGAGGTGCTGACGGCCCTGACCGAGAACCGGCGGGTGGCAGTCAAGGCTGGCAACGGCCTGGGCAAGGGGTTCTGCGCCGCCGTTGCCGTGCTCTGGTTCATGTATGCCCACCGGGACCAGGCCATCGTACTCAGCACAGCGCCGACCTTCCGGCAGGTGCGGCAGATCCTGTGGCGGCAGATTCACCGCCTCTACCGCCCTGTGGCCGAGACCCTGGGCGGCAAGATGCTGGACACCCGGTGGGAACTGTCGGACGAGCGCTACGCCATGGGCCTCTCGGCCGACAGCGCGGACCAGTTCCAGGGTTTTCACAGTCCCAACATGTTCATAGTCGTGGACGAGGCCGAGGGTGTGAGCGACGAGATCTACGAGGCCATCGAGTCGGTGATGACCTCGGCGGACCCGCTGCTGCTGCTCATTGGAAACCCCACGACCATGGAAGGGGCATTCCGCCGCGCTTTCCACGAGGAGCGCACGCTGTACCGCAACATCACCATCTCGGCCCTTGAGAGCCCCAATGTGCAAGCGGGGAGCGTGGTGTTTCCGGGCCTGACCACGCATAAGTGGGTGGAGGAGCGGCGCGAGGTCTGGGGAGAGAAAAACCCTGTCTATCGTGCCCGTGTCCTCGGTGAGTTCCCGGAGCAGGGCGACGATACGCTGATCAGCCTGAGAGACATCGAAGCGGCGGTGGACCGTTTCCCGCCAAGACCCACGCCGGAGGGCGATGCGTCGGAGCCGGTCGTGCTGGCTGTGGACGTGGCCCGCTACGGCTCCGACCGCAGCGTCATCCTGCGGCGGAGGGGCGACCGTGTCGAGGACATACAGGCCCTGAGCAAAATGGACACCATGCAGCTCGCCGCCCTCGTGGCAGCGTCCATCCGGGAAAACGAGCCTGCCTGGCTCCACATCGACGAGGTTGGCGTGGGAGCCGGCGTGGTCGACCGTCTGCGGGAGCTTGGCCACCAGGTGCGAGGCGTCAACGTGGCCAGCAAGGCGCGACAGGAGAGGACGTACCTGAACCTGCGCGCCGAGGGTTACTGGACCCTGTCGGAAAGGTTCAGCTCGGGGCGCATCAGCATCCCTGCCGACAACCAACTGATCGGAGAGCTTGCGGCCATGCGCTATGGCCACGACTCCCAGACGAATCGCCTCAAAATCGAGTCCAAGGACGACATGCGCAAGCGCGGGCTCTCCTCTCCCGACAGGGCGGACGCGCTGATGCTGGCGTTCCTGCCGCCTGCCAATGGGCTACGGATCTGGACGTAGTGCTGACGGCGGAGGCATGACGGCCAATTCCCCTGTTCCCTCATCTTCACGGGGAGGCTCAGGCGTGGATGAACTCCCCGACTTAGAAACTCCTACGAAAAGCACGGTTGATCAAAAGTATGGCAATCTAAGAATATTCGGTAAGCTGAGCAGGAATTTCGGAAAAGGAGAATGAACGATGCTCTCAATGCGGCAAAAGCGCATCAGAGTAATAGTGTATGGTACCCTCGGCGCCTCCTGCCTTGTTGCGCTCATTGTAGCCTTGGCAGTCCCAGACGAGTTTGACGTGGGCGAATCTCAAATCGCCGCAGTTTATCTCACACTCCTCATAGGCAGCAACAAGGCGTTTAACGCCAAACCACTGTGCCGACACCAAGGGCTGGGCGCCATCGCAGTGTTCATCGGCGCGGGCTTGGTTCCCGCTGCTATCGTCCATGTCGCATTAGCGCAATTAGAGCCCGGTCAAAATGCACACTCGGGTACTCTGCTGGGCTATGGCATAGTAACCGGGTTTACGACTCTCTTAGTCGCCCCTTGGTCGTTCCTCGTAGCCGATAGATGGCAAGCCTACGAAGCAAAATACGATAACACCGAAGCCCAAACCGGCCCCGTCTAGATACTAGAGCTATTTATCGGGAATACCCGCCAGATTCTTGGCAAGACCGCAAACTACCGGAAATCCAGAGAGAGGATTAAACATGATGCAGAAACTGGCTCTCCGCGTGCCCTGGCGCAAGCAAACCCCCACCGCAACCATGGCCCCGGCCAGGGTAAAGTCGGGAGGGGCGTCAGCCGCCGATACCGACGGGTTCTCCGCGCTGGCTGGGGCGGGAGGTGGCTGGAACCGCACCGAGTACGGTGAGTATTACGCCACCACAACGCCGGTCTACGCCGCCATCCGGGTCCGGGCTGACGCGCTGAGCCGACCACCGGTGATGGTGTACTCGCGCGGCGCCGACGGGCAGCGCCTGCCCGTGCCTGCCGACCATCCGGCGGTGCGGCTGCTGGAGCAAGTCAACCGCTGGTACACCCGGTCGGACCTGTGGCGCGCCACCGAGATCTACCTGAACCTGTGGGGGTCCGCATTCTGGATGCTGGACCGCGACCGCCATGGAAACCGCGAGCTCTGGCCGCTGCGGCCCGACCGCGTGTCCGTGGTGCCCGACAAGGACGAGTATGTTCGCGGATTCGTGTACCACGGGCGAAACCGTATGCTGGCGCTGACCCCGGAGGAGGTGGTCTGGTTCCGATATTTCAATCCGCTCGAGGAGTACGCCGGGCTGTCGCCGGTAGCCCCGTCGCGGATGGCGGTGGACATGGGCCGCGACGGTCTGCGGTTCAACCGGAATTTCCTGCGCAACTCCGCTCAGCCCGACTTTGTCATCCTGGCCAACGAGCAGTTGAACGACAGCGAGGTGGAGGATTTCTACCGCCGCTGGGAGTCCCGCTTCCGGGGCCCGGCCAACGCCCGCCGCCCGGCCGTGGCCAGCTTCGTCCGCGACATCAAGACGCTGGGGCTGAGCCACCGGGAGATGGATTTCATCCAGGGCCTCCGCTGGAGCCTGGAGGAGGTCAGCCGCGCCTTCGGCGTTCCCCGTCCCCTGCTGTCCGACCTGGAACGAGCCACGTTCTCCAACGTCAACGCGGCCGAGCGGTTTTTCTGGCGCAACACCATGGTGCCGGAGATGACCTTCCTGGCCGAGCAGGTGACGCGAAAGCTGTTCCCGCTGCTGGGATACGAGGGACTGGAAATGGAGTTCGACCTCGCGTCCATTGAGGCCCTGGCCGAGGACGAAAACGCCCGCACGTCCCGGGAGTCGCAGTTGCTGGATCGCGGGGTGCTGACGATCAACGAGGTGCGCCGCTCCCGCGGCCTGCCCGACGTCCCCTGGGGCGACACCTGGCCCCGGGCGCGGGGGTAGGGGCGTCTCTGCGCCATCACCATAGAACACGCAGGGGAGCGAATGGCCCTCCCTGACTTCTCATTCGAGCAGATATCCGCCTAGCCAGGCTGGGGGGCGCCACACGTCCGCTGCTAGCGGTTGCGGAGGCGGGGGTCGAGGACGTCGCGGAGAGCGTCGCCTAGCATGTTCACAGCCAGCACGGCGATGCTGATGGCCGCACCGGGCGCCAGGGCCAACCATGGCGCGTTCTCGAGGTGACGGCGTCCCTCAAGCGCCAGCATCCCGCCCCATGTCGGGGTCGGGGGTGGCGTGCCCATACCCAGGTAGCTCAGCGCCGCCTCGATGACGATGGCGTTGCCCACCCAGATGGACGCGATCACGATGATGGGCGCAACCACGTTGGGCAGGATGTGGCGGAAGACGATGCGCCAGCCGCCTGCACCGATGGACCGGGCCGCCTCAATGTAGACGTTTTCCTTGATGGCCAGCACCGTGCCGCGCACCACCCTGGACGTTCCGGGCGCAATCACGATGGCGATCACCAAGATGATGTTGAACAGCCCCGGCTGTAGCATGGTTATGACGGCCAGCGCCAGCACGATGGCAGGTATGGCCATCAGGGTGTCGACCACCCGCTGCAGCACCTGGTCTACCTTGCCCACAAAATAGCCAGACACCAGGCCGATTAGGGCTCCGAACAGGGTGCCCAGGGTCACGGCTCCCAGCCCAACGACCAGCGATATTCGGGCGCCGTAGATGATGCGGCTCAGTACGTCGCGGCCGATGGCGTCGGTCCCCAGCAGGAAGGGGCCGCTGGGCCCCACCAGTCTCACCGGCAGCCCGTTCTCATCCAGGTTGGACGCGTACGGGTCGTAGGGAGAGACCACCGGCGCAAAGATGGCGGCCAGCACCACCAGCACCACGATTACTGCCCCCGCCGCTCCCATGGGTTTGGAGATGGCAAAACGCTTCAGGGTGACATACTGACGCTTCAGGAGCGCGGATGCGGCTTCCAGCGGGCTGGACGGCGCCTGCGCCACCTGTATCGGGTCTGTTTCTCTAGCCATAGCGTATCCGAGGGTCGAACCAAGCGTATGAAATGTCGACCAACAGGTTCATTAACACCATGATCCCGCCGAAGAATAGTACCGCTCCCTGCACCAAGGTGTAGTCGCGGAATATCACGGCGTCCAGGGTCATGTTCCCCACTCCCGGCAGCAGGAAAATGGTCTCGATGATGACCGTGCCGCCAAGCAGGATGGAAAACTGCTGTCCCAACAGGGTTATGACCGGGATGAAAGAGTTTTTCAGGGCGTGACCGATGATGACTCGCTGCTCCGACAGTCCCTTGGACCAGGCGGTGCGAATGTAGTCCTCCCGCAGTACCTCCAGCATGGACGACCGGGTCATTCGCATGATGATGGCGGAGAATCGGAATCCGATGATGAGGGCGGGGATGCCCAGCTGCTGGAAGACCTTGATGGGATCGACCCAGATTTCCTCAAAGCCCCGGGGCGGTAGCCAGTGGAACCAGAGTGACAGGATCAGGATGGCCACCACGCCGGTCCAGAAGTCCGGAAGAGACAGGCCCAGGATGGAAAACATCCTGCCGCTGTAGTCAGCCAGTGTGTCCTGCCGGATGGCTGCCAGGATCCCTATGGGAATGGCTATCACCAGGGCGATGGCAAGAGATAGGATGGCCAGGTGCAAGGTCAGCCACACCCGGTCGCCCAGTTCATCTTTTACCGGCCTGCCGCTGAGCAGCGAGTCGCCCAGGTCTCCTCGCAGCAAGCCCCCCATGGTTTCGCCGTACTGGACCAGGAAGGGCCGGTCGATCCCCAACTCCTGGCGCGCCCGCTCGTAGGACTCCTTGGTCATGGTGGCGTCCTGGGCGAGGCGCATCATTACCACGTCGCCCGGGAACAGCCGGACCATGGAAAAGACCAGCAGGTGCACCATCCAGAGCACCAGGATGGCCAGGAGAACTCTTCTCAGGATGTAATACCGCATACCAGTGAACGACCTGGAGGGTCAGAGTAACCAAGCATCAAAGGCTGCGGCACGGTGCCAACAACCCTTGAGAATACCGGGGTCAACGGTGACGGGATACGGGTGGAATCACGGCCAGACATCCTGCGGGTTCGGGACATCCAGCCGTGCGCGTGCGTTATTGTGCCGTTGCCGTTACTCGGCGAACTTGTCGTAGGAGCGTTCTGGAGCGGCATCAGTCAGCCAGGCCGACTTGACCTCGTAGGAGCAGTAACCGGTGAACCAGCAGTAGGGGTTGTCGCCCGCGTGCAGGTACGACTGGGTCAGCCGGTAGTGCGGCGGGACAATGGTGGTCAGGCGGTAAACCTGGTCGGTCAGGTAGTCCCACAGCTCCCGCTGTATCTCCGTCTGGCGGGCCTCGTCGGACTCGATCCACTCATCCAGCAGCGCGTCGATCTGGGCATCCTCCACCAGGGGGCAGTTCACGCTGGAGCTGGAGTGATAGGGCAGGTACAGCCAGTCGTAGGCCGTCGGGCCGGACCCGTAGGGGCTCAGGCCGATGAGTGAGTCGTTCATTGGCTCGCCGCACTTGGTCTTGGACCACCAGGTCGCGTACTCGCTCTGCTTGATGGTCACGTCGAGGCCGATGTCCTCCCACATTCGCTCCAGCAACACGGCGGTGTCGCCGAAGGTGAAGCCGGACAGCTCACCCCATTCGATCTCAACCTCGAAACCGTCCCCATACCCGGCATCGGCCAGCAGTTGCTTGGCCCTCTCCGGATTGTATTGGTACCACTCGCCGAGGTTGTCCACGTTGTAGTCGGCGATGTCGGTGTACCCGCCCACGGCCCAGGGGATGGGCCCGTAGGGAGTGGCGTCGCCGGCGTTGATGACGCTGGCGATCACGTCGCGGTTGATGGCCATGGACATGGCGCGCCGCACGTTTACGTTGTCGAAAGGCTCCTTCTGCAGGTTGAGGAATACGCCGTGATCGCCCCAGCCGAAGGAGGGTATGCGGTACAGCTGGGTGTCGGGCACGGACTCCAGCACCTGGTCAAGTATGTCGAAAGAGCTGATGCGCATGAGGTCGATCTGTTCGGCGCGATACAGCGCCACCTGGGTCGCCGGGTCGCGGGTGAACACGTAGCGGACTGCATCCAGGAACGGGAGCGGTTCGCCCTTGATGTCCAGGTGATAGTCGTCAGTGGCGGTGAACAGCATGCCCTCGCCAGCGGAGAATTCCTTGAGCAGGAAGGCGCCGGTTCCGCCGGGATTTTCATGCAGGCCGCCCTCGGCCTCGTGGGCCTCCCTGGCAACCACGGGCGGGGTGGAGCCGTTGGTGTACAGCGGCGGGAAGTTGGCCAGCGCCTGCTTCAGGTGGAAACGGGCCGTGTCGTCGTCCACAACCTCCACGCTCTCCACGGACGCGGTGGCCGTGTACTGGGGCACCAGGCTGAGCAGGTCAAAGGAGAACTTGATGTCCTCAGCAGTAACCGCCCTTCCGTTCATTGGCTCAATGTTGTGGAACTTGGCATCGGGGTCGATGTGGAAGTCCCAGGTATCCAGGTCCACCGCTTCCCAGCTCATGACGATGTTGGGGCGGATGGTGGGGGTGGTGTGTACCTCGGGGAACCACCACGTCGATTCCCATTCCAGCAGGGCGTCATACTGGGCCAGGTTCTCGTTGTTGCGGGCCCTGTTGGGGTCCAGATCGGGAATGGGGCTCATGGTCAGGTGGACCACGCCTCCCCGGCGAGGCGGCCAGGGCGGCTCGGCCGGAGGCCAGGGGTATTTCGCATCCAGTTCCTCGATGGTGGCCCTGGCAGCGAAAGCGTAGGGCGTTGGGGTGGCTGCATCGCCTCCGGACGTCGTGCCCGATGAGGAGGCCTGCGGGGCCGCTGTGGGAGCCGCGGCCTGTGGGGCACTGGTGGGCTCGGCGGCCGGCGCGGTTGTGGCGGTGGGTTCTGCAGGCTCTTCCGTTGCCGAGGAACCGCAGGCGGCCAGCACCGCCAGAGCCACAATCGCCGCAATTGCTAATATTAATCGAACATCTAATCTAGCGAACATCTTGCCTGGGTACCTCCGGTTCTCCCCGTCACTGTCCATAGATACGAACGGCAACGGATAATTTGGTGGATGCTACTCCATTGCCCGAAGATAGTCAACAAAACAACCATTCAACTGCATATGGCTGTCGCAAATCACGAATTTGGGAATGTGTATTACGAAATGCGTTAATGTTCGCGCCAAATCAGAATTACGACAGCCATCTATTGAACCAAGCCAGCATTCGTGACATGTACTCCTCGCGCATCCTGGGATGCCCTGTTCGCGGAAACGAGTGATTGCTTTCGGGAAAGCGCGCGAACTCCACCTTTTTGCCCAGGCGCCTGAGCGCCACGAAATACTCCTCGCTCTGGCCCACCGGGCAGCGGGCGTCGGCTTCCCCGTGGAGCAGCAACACCGGCGCGGTGACCTTGGCTGCGTAGCTGATGGGCGAGCGGGCCAGCAGCTTCTCCGGGGACTCCTCCGCCGACCAGCCCCACTGCGGCTCTCCGAAGCTGATGCCGATGTCGGAGGTCCCGTACATGGTGTACAGGTTGGTGCACGGCGCGCCCACGACCGCCGCTCCGAACCGGCGGGAGTGCCCGATGGTCCAGCTGGTCATGTAACCGCCGTAGCTGTAGCCATGGATGCCCAGGCGCTGCTGGTCCACGTAGGGCCTCTGACATACTGAGTCCACGGCGGCCATCAGGTCCAGGTAGTCCTCTCCGCCCCAGTCGTCCAGCACGGCGCGCATGAACTCGTTGCCGTAGGTCGACGAGCCCCGTGGGTTGACTGCCAGTACGAGGTAACCGGAACCGGCCAGGGCCTGCTGCCAGGGCACGTAAGAGTCGTAGAATGCCCCGTTGGGGCCGCCGTGGATGTCCAGCACCAGGGGATACTTGGAGTCGGCGTCGAATTCCGGCGGAAACCAGAGCCTGCATTCGATCTGGTACCCGGCTCGCTCCAGGCTGAACTTTTCCAGGGGCGCCGTCGCTCGGGTGGCCAGGAATGTCGAATTCGGCTCAACGACAACGCTGGAGGTGCCGTCGCCGAGATCGACAAGGTGGATATCCGAGGGGTGGGCCGGAGAGCTGGAGGAGACGACTGCCCGCCGCCCCGTCCCGTCCAGAGAGAGACCCGATGCCAAGCGGCCGCCACCCCACCGCTGGCGGGATTCTCCTCCCTCCGGGGAGGCCTGGTAGATGAAGCTCTGGCCCTTGTGCTCCCCCAGGAATGTAATGCGTCCGTCAGAGGTCCAGCGGATTTCCGGTTGCCTCGCGCCACCGGGACCGCCGCCCAGTGCGGGACGCTGCTTGTCGTCCGTCAGGCGCCGGGGTTTGCCCTCGGGTTGGAGGATGTAGAGCCAGCCCTGCCAGAGCACCATTCCGGCGTCGTCGTCGGAGGCGACGGCCACCAGTCTGCTGGAGTCGGGCGCCCAAGCCACCGCTCCCACGCTGCTCAGGCCGCCCGACCAGCATTCCGGCTCGCCGCCCTCTGCTGGGACGACGTAGGCCTCGGTCAGCGCACGGGAGTCGCGGTCCTCGCGCCGTCCGGAGATGAAAGCGATCTTCGAGCCGTCGGGAGACCAAACGGCGCCGAAATCATCCCAGTCACCGTGGGTGATGGGAGTGGTCTCGCCCGACCCCAACTCGATTACGTACAGGTGGTAATGGGAGTCGCCGCGCCACCCCTGCAGGTCGTGGCGGTAGCGGAGGCGGTTGACCTCGACAACCCGCGGGCCACCGCCGCCATTGCCGTCTGCCGCTCCGGAGTCAGGTTCGGTGTCCGCGCAGTATACGATGCGCCCGCTGTCCGGCGACCAGGCAAAGTCCTGCACGCCCTTGGGGGCGCTGGTCAGCTGCCTGGACTCGCCACCGTCGGCGGGTATGAGCCATATTTGGCGCGGTTCCCCTGGCTGCGCGGAACGCAGGAAGGCCAGGGTGGCGCCGTCGGGCGAGAAACGCGGCGAACCGTCTGCGTTGCCCTGCGTAAATTCTCGTTCCCCGGCATTGGCGGCTTCCTGGCCTGAACCCAGATCCATCAGCATCAGCCGCGATCGAGTTGCCGGCGGGGCCTCATCCCTTACGGACCAGGACTTTGTGTAGACCATCCTCTCGCCATCGGGAGAGATCACGGGGTCGGCGACGTTCTTGAGTTCATAAACCAGGTCTGCAGCTAGGCTCATTTGAATCACCACTCTGAATGCAGATGGGGGTGAAGGCAGGTTGCAGGGGAATACGGGTATTATATGGAAAACGGTCCGGCGAAATTGGCCCTGGAGGAACGCGATGGAACGGGATTTGATCGGTTACGGAAGGAACGTGCCGCAGATCGAGTGGCCGGGAGGGGCGCGAATCGCCGTGTCGCTGGTGGTCAACTACGAGGAGGGTGCGGAACGCAGCACCCTCGACGGCGACCCCCACCACGAGACCAACAACGAGGTGCCGTCGCCGGTTCCCCCGGGCGACCGCGATCTGAATAACGAGTCCTTCTTCGAGTACGGGAGTCGCGTCGGTGTCTGGCGGCTGATGGACATGTTCAACCGCTACGAGGTCAAGTCTACCTTCTACTGCTGCGCCCTGGCGCTGGAGCGAAACTCGGAGGTTGCCCGGGCCATTCCCGCCGAGGGGCACGAGGTTTGCGGCCACGGCTACCGCTGGGAGGAGTATCACCTGATGCCCCCCGAGGAGGAACGGGAAGCCATCGCCCGGACGGTGGAGTCGCTGGAGCACACCACGGGGGAGCGTACCGTCGGCTGGTTCACCCGCTACGGTCCCAGCCTGAACACCCGGCAGCTGGTGGTGGACCACGGGGGATTCATCTATGACAGCATAGGTATGAACGACGACCTGCCGTACTACACGACGGTCAGCGGGGCCGACGGCAACGAACAGCCATGGCTGGTGGTGCCCTACAGCATGGAGACCAACGATGCCCGGTTCTGGCGCGGCGGCCTGTCCAGCGTCAGCGCCTTCTACGAGTACCTCAAGGACACTTTCGACGTCCTGTACGAGGAGGGGCGCACGCATCCCAAGATGATGTCGGTTGGGCTGCATTGCCGCATCGTCGGGCGCCCAGCCCGGTCCAGGGCTCTGGAGCAGTTCCTGCAGTATGCGCGCCAGATGCCCGGCGTGTGGTTCGCCCGCCGCGACGAGATCGCCCGCTGGTGGCTGGAAAAGTACCCGCCGGGGACGCTGACGTAGGCGGCTGGTTTGCTAGGCCAGGTCCGCCACGGCCTGGGCCAGGGCGTCCACCTCGTCCTCGGTGTTGAAAAAGTGGAGGGAGGCGCGAATGGACTCGGGGTAGTGGACTTGGCGGATAACGATGCGGTGGTCCTGCCAGATGCGCGCCACCACAGCGTCGGCTGACTGGCCGGCAACGGCGAACGAGACCAGCCCGGCGGACTGGGCATCGCCCATGGGTGACAGCACGTTCACGGCAGAAATCTCGGCCAGCTGCGCCTTGAACCGGGCTGCCAGCGAGACGTTGCGGGCCTCAATTTCGGGGACGCCCACGCTTTCGATGAACTTGGCAGCCTCGACGAACGCCGTCTGGAGAGGAACACTGCCCGAGCCGCCGAGGAACTTGTCCATGCTGGATGTGTTAAGGCGGTAGCTGCCGGGCGACCCTGGCTCGCCGTCCTGGATCACAGCCCTGCCGCCGGTGTGAGCCGGATGCACGCTGTCGATCAGGTCGCGGCGGATGTACAGTGCGCCGACGCCCTCGTAGCCCAGCACCCACTTCTGGCCTGGAATCGAGTAGTAGTCGAAACCGTCGCGGTGCATGTCCAGCGCGATGTGGCCTCCGGTCTGGGCCCCGTCCAGCATGATTTCCGCGCCGTTGTCGTGGGCCAGCCGACACAGCTGGGCGGCGGGCATGCGCAGGCCGGTGGAGTACTCGATGTGGCTGACGAAGATGAGGCGGGTGCGATCCGTAACTGCGGCCGCGAACTTGCTGACAATGGCATCGTAGGAATCGTGTGGGTCAAGGTCCACCACCCGCACGCTCCCGCCGTAGCGATGGGCGATGTGCCAGCTGGGAGACAGCACCGAGCCGTGCTCCAGGTTGCAGGTGATGATCTCGTCGCCCTCTTTCCAGTCGATGCCGCTGAGGACGATGTTGAGGCCCTCCGTGGTGTTGCGGGTGACCATCGTCTCGTCCACATCGGCGCCCAGCAGGCGGGCGGCGGCGCGGCGGGCCTCCTCCTGCACCTCGCGGCCACTCTCGTAGACGCCGGGGGTGGTCGGCCCCTGCTCTGCCTCGAGGGCCACGCGAGCCTGCATGGCCTCGGCGGCGGCGCGCGGAGGCGGCCCGGACCAGCCCGTGTTCATGTAGGTCAGGTTCCTGAGGACCGGGATCTCGTCGCGCAGCTTCTGAACGTCCATGTTGTCAATCACTCAGACTTATCGGATGGGGTTCCGGGAGTGGGCTCGTCGAAGGGTTCGCCATTGGCTTCGGCTGCCAGCCGGCGCTCGTTCCAGGCGAGCCACGCAGCCTGACCTTGAGCGCGACCTTCCGCTAGGCCTTCGGCTAAGCCTTTTTCGCGCGCTTCCCTTTGGCGCTGTTCGGCCTCTTGTCGGCGCCGCTCCTCAAGAGGTTCTATCAGCTTTTTTCTGAGGTAGTCGCCTACAACCATAACTGTATTCGGTCCTTCTATTGTCAGGAGCGCCAATCCAGCAGCTCCCACAGTGTGTAAACCTATACCCTGGGTGATGAACAGGATGGTTTCAGGCCAAGTGTCTGAACCAACCTCAATTACATGGTACCAGACCAGGAACCCGATTCCAGCCAGCGCATACAGCGTGAACAGGCCGAAATACAAGGCGCGACGTGCGGGAGGAATGCTCCAGATGGAATCTCGGTCCTGCTGTTGCGGTTCGCCCCGCTCCCTGCCTGGTTCCCTCATTCTGAGCAGCGGGAAGTTTTGTCCGCTCCCTCAATCGAAGAAAGGGAGCGGACATTGGTTACTCGAAACAATGATGGACCTAGCGAGGCGAGTACGGAGTGGGGCGGAGGATGGAGTGGGTGGAGACGCGCACCAGGGAGCCGTTCTCCTCGGAGGCGGCGCGGGCCTTCTGCCAGTCCGGGTCGTTCTGGAAGGCGGTCCAGCTCTTCTCGCGGCCGCCCAGGTCGGGATAGCCCAGCATGTAGACCAAGCGGTTGCTGGTGCCCACGTCCTCGGTCCAGTAGGCCACGTTTTCGATGCCGTGCTTTTCGAACAGGCCCATGGTGTGGTTCTTGAACCGGTTGTGCAGGTCGGGCAGCTTGCCGGGCATGGCGTCGTAGATCCGCAGCTCCTGGATGGGCGTCTTGAACTTTGGCTCCGGCGAATAGGGAGTCAGGCTCATGAACGAGTTGATGACCTGGGCCACGATGGGGCCGTTGGCCTCGGTCTCGGCGCGAACCTCGGCCCAGCCCTTGTCGGCCCCGAAGGCGGCCCACTTCTCGGCACGGTCGGCCAGGCTGTCGAATGAGAGGATGTAGGTGAGCTGGTTGCTGGCGCCGATATCGTCGGTCCAGAAGCCCATCATCCCGATCTCGTACTGCTTGAAAAAGCCCATGGTGTGATTGGCGAAGCGGGCGTTGATGTCACCCAGCCTGCCGGGTACGGCCTTGTAGATGCGGTTCTCGTAAAGCATTGCAGTCTCCTTATTATTAATTTGGATTTGTTCCCACTCCCTCCGCGGGAGGGTTAGGGTGGGGCGTACCCCTACTTTCTCTCGATAAACTCCAGCTGCACGCCATCGGGACCCTCGAAAAACACGACGCGCCGGTCGCCGGATACCACGGCCTCCTCCAGGATCGTAGCGCCGTTGGCCTTGAGCATGTCGATCATGCCCTGAATGTCGTCGGCATCGATGGCGATGTGCTCCATGCCGTATTTCTGGTCGCGGGTCTGGGTCTCGATGTGCTTGGTGACGTTCAGGGTCAGGCCATGCAGGTCGAGGCGGACGCCGATCTCGCCCACATCGGCTATCTTGGTGGCGCCCATTGTGTCGATGTAGAACTGGGCGGTCTTGTGGGGGTCGGGCGACTTGAGATGAACGTGGTTCAGGCTGAGGGCCATTTTGCGCCTCCTTGAATGTGGAATTTGGAGTGCGGAATGTGGAATTGGGACGCTGGATAATTCAACGGACATTCAGATAGGGCTGCTCCACTCGGCAGAATAGTTTACCCGCCAAGGGCAGTCAAGGAGAGACGGAGATGACGGTAGGGCCTTTTAGTAACTATCTCAAAATTGGAGTTGTGTGAAAGGGAGATCAAACCGGGGGGTTGGTTAAGATAGGGGAAAGTTGTGTGGTGGTGAATTATGGGGAAGCGGGAGACTCTGCCAACGATATGGGAAATACCGGATGATCTGTGGGAGCGAATCGAGCCGGTGATTTTGCAGTTGGACCCACCCAAGGCGAAGGGGCGCAAACGGGTGAACCAGCGCAGGATGCTGGAAGGTATCATCTTCCGGATGCGTAGCTCCTGCCAATGGAACCGGTTGCCCAAGGATCTGGGGGATGACAGCACCATCCACCGAACTTTCCAGCGTTGGGTAGAGCGTGGGGTGCTGGAGGGTGTCTGGGCTGTCCTGATAGAGGGATGCCGGGAGTTGGACGGCGTAGACTGGGAATGGCAGTCAGCCGACTGCTCCATGGGGAAGGCGCGTTTTGGGGGGGCGCTATTGGACGCAATCCCACGGACCGGGGCAAGGCTGGGAGCAAGAAAAGCGTCCTGGTAGACGGGGCAGGCGGGCCACTGAGCGTGGTGGTGGCCGGAGCCAATGTCCACGATACGAAACTCCTCGGGCCGACGCTGGAGAGCATAGTGGTGGACCGGACGGAAGGCGTCCAGAACCTGTGCTTGGACAAGGGGTATGACAATCCCACCGGCCACCGGACCGTCTCCGAGGCCGGATACCAGCCGCGGATTCGGCGTATTGGCGAGGAGAAATTGGACCAATGGGGTGAGAGGACCCACCCGGCCCGGCGGTGGGTGGTGGAACGCACCCTGGCCTGGCTGTCCAAGTGCCGGGCAATCTTGGTTCGCTACGACAAGAAAGTATCCAATTACCTTGGCCTGCTCCAACTGGCATGTGCCCTTATCTGGTACCGCCGTCAATGGAGCCTGGATAATTTGAGATAGTTACTTAATTCTCCGAAACCCTTGCAGGGAGAAGGCGGGTAGCGGCGGTAGACTCGCGAGTGTTTTCCCATTGTTTGCTACCGCGGGTACGCCCTTACCCTAACCCTCTCCCGGAGGGAAAGGGAACAATTAAAAGGCTCTGGCGAAGGCGGACGCAACATCAACCGCCCGGGGAAATGCTGACTAATGACCAGCAACGCCTTCGGCTATAATGCGGAGGCTAACTCGAAAGTATGCCAGGAGGGGACCATGCCCATTGAGCAACACGCCCCGGAACTCGCGCGCTTAATCTCCGCCGACGCCGAAATCGCGCGGCACACGCCCGACGATTACGGCGGCGACAACGGCCCGGCCGAGGGGCCGGTGTGGTGGTCGGATGGCGGCTACCTGCTCTTCAGCGATATCCACAACAACCGCCGCATGAAGTACGTGCCCGGGCAGGGCGCCAGCGTCGACCACGAGCCGACCAACCGGGCCAACGGCCTCACCCGCGACCTCCAGGGCCGCCTCATCGCCTGCGAGCACGACAGCCGGCGGGTCACCCGCACCGAGCCGGACGGCAGCATCACCGTGGTGGCCGCCAGCTTCCAGGGACGGCCCCTCAACCGCCCCAACGACGTTGTGGTCAAGTCGGACGGCTGCATCTATTTCACCGACCCCTGGACGCTGCCCACGCCAGCCACGCAGTTCGACCTCCAACACGCCGGGGTGTACCGGGTGACGCCTGACTTGGGCAGCATCACGCTGCTGGTGGATGATTTTGTGCTGCCCAACGGCCTGGCCTTTTCCCCCGATGAGAGCATTTTGTACATCAACGACTCGCGCCGGGGCCACATCCGCGCCTTCGACCTGAACCCCAACGGCTCCCTGGCGCGCCAGAGCGACCGGGTCTTCGCCGACCTGACCGGCGATGCTCCGGGAGTGCCCGACGGCATGAAAGTGGACGTGGAGGGCAACGTGTACTGCGGCGGCTCCGGCGGCCTGTGGGTGATGGACCCGTCGGGCAGGAAGCTGGGCTGCGTGGTGCATGGCGCGTCCGCCACCACCAACCTGTGCTTCGGTGGCGCCGACTGGAAGACGCTGTATTTCACCAGCCGCAACCACCTGGGCTCGGTGCAGACCAACATCGCCGGTATCCCGGTGCCGGTCAAGTAGCGCTTATTTGTCTGAATCAGGATTCTTGGGAGTATAAGAATTACAGGATTGGGCTTAATCATCCTGACAATCATGGATTCCTGTTAATCCTGATTCAGACAATCGCCTCAAATCAAACAACCATCGGAGGAAAGACTGATGCCACGCATATCCCCGGTTTCCAGGGAACAACTGTCGGATGAGGACAAGCAGTATCACGACGCCATCGTCGGCACCCGCGGCAGCGTTCGCGGGCCCTTCGGGGTGCTGCTGAACAGCCCCAAGCTGGCCGCCCGCGTCGCCGACACCGGCGCCTTTGTGCGCTTCGAGTTCGGCCAGCCTGAGGGTCTCAAGGAGACGCTGATCATCGCCACGGCCAAGGAGATGAACCAGCAGTACGAGTTCTCGGCCCACGCCCGGCTGGCCCGCCAGGCCGGTGTGTCGGAGTCGACCATCAAGGCCATCGCCACCGGCACCGCTCCGGCGGGACTGGAGGGCGACGAGGCGCTGCTGGTGAACTACGTCCACGAGCTGCTGCGCCAGAAGAAGGTCAGCGACGCCACATTCAAGGCCATGACCGACCGGTTCGGCGAGCAGGACACGCTGCATTTCACCGTGCTCTGCGGCCACTACCTGCTGGTGGCCCAGGTGCTGACGGCCTTCGACGTGGAGCTGGGTGAGGGCATGGACAAGGAGATCCGAGACTAGTTCGCTATTCGTACCGCTCATTCCCGCGGGGCCGGAAACGACGCGCTCCGCGGGAATGTCTTATCATGGAGAGTAGCCCGACAGTCGCGCAAACGGAACGCAGATGCTGACGATCTCAGTCAAAAACTTTGGCCCCATCGCAGAGGGATCAGTCGACCTGAAACCCCTGACGATCTTCGTCGGCCCCAGCAACACCGGCAAGTCCTACATGGCCACCGCGGTATACGCGGTGATGCGGGGGTTTGAGGGGCCTTATCATTGGATGCTTAAGTCAGACCCAAGTTCAGTGGACAGTGGCTTAGGTACACTTCAACTCAAGATGTCCTCAGGCAGGCTTGCAACGGCGCGTAACGACGGACGTGACGCCGCAAATGCTGTCATTGAATGGGCTTCGCAATTGCGTGGTGAGGAGTTTGGGCCTCGGCAAGTTATTTTTTCCGGTCTGGCGCCTGATTTGAAGGCAGAGGTTGAGCACTCAATTAAGTCTATGGCTGGATGGTTAACCCAAGACGTGGTGCGGAAAATTAGGGATGCCTGTGGCGAGTCTGCCAACTTCGTGAGGCATGGTTGTGATCATGGGGATTTCGTTCTGAGCGCGCATCGGATTGAACCGCTCTTATATCTGGAAATCCAGGGTGACGGTACTTCAGATCGGCTCCCGGTGTTTGATATTTCAAAGGGTGTGATCAACCAACCATACCTTGAGACACTTTACGATTATGAAATTCTAGACAATGACATGGATCGAATTAGGCGACTAGCCGAGTACAGGTATCTTGAGATACTAGACTCTGCGGCTGAGCCTATTTTTTGCGGGTTTCCCAGGCAGAGCTATTTTCTGCCAGCTTCTCGCTCTGGGTTCACGCAGGGATACAAAGTCCTGTCCTCTTCGATAGTTGGCCAATGGTCTTCGTTTCGGGGATACGGTTCATCTAGAACAACACTACCCGGAACCACCACCGATTTTTTGAGTAACCTAATCAGTCTTGACCAACAGATGCTGGTACTTGAAGACAAAGGACACTTGGACCTCGTTACTAACTTTATTGAAACAAGTGTATTGCGAGGAAAAGTTAATTTTGAACAATCGAGCGGGCTGCCCTTGCGCGAGATCGCTTACGAGAGTTCCGACGGAATTTTTTCGATAAATCAGACCTCCTCCATGGTCTCCGAACTCGCCCCGCTGGTGCTGTTCCTGAAATACCTTGTCCGCCCTGGCGACCTGCTCATCCTGGAGGAGCCGGAGTCGCACCTGCACCCTGCGGCACAGCGGCAGTTGGCGCGGGGCATCGTGCGGCTGGTGAACGCGGGGGTGAAGGTACTGATTACCACCCACAGCGAGACCTTCGTCTCTCAGATCAACCATCTGCTACGCATCAGTTACGCGAGCAAGCGTTGGCTCAGGGATCACGATTTTGAGCCAGAGGACTGCATCACTCACGACCAGGTAGGAGCCTACCAGTTCGCTTGGGACGAGGAACAGGGTGGCAGTGTCGTAAAACCGTTAGAGGTACACAAGGACATAGGAATAGACGAGGCGGAATTCATTGGAGTGATCGACTCGCTCTATGAGGAATCTCTGTTGGTCCAGAGGATCCGCGTAAAAGAGTGATACAGGACGACATCGTTGAGCATATTCGCAGTATCCATTCCCAGTGCTGCCTGACAAGGAAATCCGGGGAGCGAAATTGCAGTCTGAACACCAGGGGTTTTGATTCTTCGTCGCTTGTTATGCTCGACGGGACTCGATACCAGCGGGCGCACTCGTACAGCGATAAGTTGTGCGACCGAATCGTATTTGGCCGATGGGAGGACACCAATTTCGTTTGCGCCGCTGAGCTAAAGGGCGGAAGGAATCTGGACGTGAGTGAGGCCATTCAGCAGATTCAGAACGGGGTTTCAGTTGCGGCCAAGGCCTTGTACGATCATGAGATTGAAAACTGGTTTCCGGTGCTCCTCTTTCGAGGCGGACTGGGCGCCATTGGCACTACCAAACTACGCACTCGCCTGGTGACTTTACCGACAAGGCACGGGAATTCATTAGAGGTAATCAAGCGAGACTGCGATAGTTCCCTCGCAGCCATTTTGCGAGAGAACGCACCAACCCAGTAATTGACAGCGCAAGGAGGCATCCCCGATGGCGCAGACACCGCACGGCGTCAACTTTGAGTCCAACCGGCCAGTGGTCATGGGGCGCAACGGCATGGTTTGCGCCGGGCACCCGCTGGCGGCCCAGGCCGGCATGGCCGTGCTGCAGCGGGGCGGCAACGCCGTCGACGCCGCCATCGCCACCGCTGCCGCGTTGAACGTGGTCGAGCCCAACATGTCAGGCATCGGCGGCGACGGGTTCGTCATGATCTACAACCGGCAGGCGGGAACCATCGAGGTGTGCAACGGCACCGGTGCTGCTCCCTACGCCACCGACGTCGACTGGTACCGGCAGAACGGCATCCCGAACAAGGGCATCATGTCCGTCTCGGTGCCGGGGCTGGTGGACGCCTGGATGTCGGCCCACGACCGGTACGGCACACTGTCGCGGGCGGAGCTGTTCGACTCTGCCATCGACCTGTCGGAGAACGGCTTCCCGGTCACCCACGTGCTGTCGGGTGTCATCGCCGGCGACCGGCTGCTGTGCGAATTCCCCGACTCCCAGGCTGTCTTCGCGCCTGGCGGCGTGCCCATGCGGCCCGGTCAGATCCTGCGACAACCGGCGCTGGCCCGCACATTCCAGGCCATCGTAGCCGGCGGGCGCGACGCGTTCTATGAGGGCGAGACGGCCCGCGCCCTGGTCAGGTTTAGCGAGGAACAGGGCGGGATACTCTCCCTCAAGGACCTGGCCGACTGCCGCTCCCGGTGGCAGGCGTCGATCTCCACCACCTACCACGGCCACACGGTCTACGAGGCGCCGCCCAACTCCAGCGGCCACGTGCTGCTGCAGGAGCTGAACATCGTCGAGCAGTTCGACCTGAAGGCCTTAGGGTGCAACACGCCGGAGAGCATCCACCTGATGGTCGAGGCCAAGAAACTGGCCTTCGCCGACCGCGAGGCCTACATGGCCGACCCCGACTGGACTGACGTGCCCGTTGAGGGCATGCTTTCCAAGCAGTACGCCGCCGATCGAGCCCGGCTCATCGACCCGGAGCGCGCAGCCGAGGCGGTGAAACAGGGCGACCCGTGGAGCTACCAACCGGCCAACTACGGACGCCGCCCGAGAGCCGCCGCTGCGTCGGGGGCGATGCAGGATGAGGACACCACCTGTTTCGTGGTCGTCGACCGTTGGGGCAACGCCGTTTGCCAGCTCCAGAGCATCCAGAGCTCACTGGGCTCCAGCATCGTGGCCGGTGAGACCGGGATCCTGCTGAACAACCGCATGACCTACTGGCACCTCGACCCGGACCATGTCGACTGCCTGGCGCCGGGCAAGCGGGTGCGCCACACCATGAACCCGATCATGGTGTTCCGGGACGCCGGGGAGTCGCAGCACGCCCACCAGAACGGCGGATCGAGGAACGGCGGCTCCGGGCACGGCGACCTGGCGTTGGTCTGTGGCACTCCGGGTGCGGACACGCAGGTGCAGACCAACATGCAGGTCATCACTCACGTCCTCGATTTCGGTATGACAGTGGCCGAGGCGGTGGAGGCGCCCCGCTGGCGCAACACCCACAGCCCCACGGAGTCCGCCATCCCCCACGAGTGCGACAACCTGCTCTACGTGGAGTCCCGGTTCCCGGAGGAAACGCTGGACGGCCTGCGGCGGCGAGGGCATACTCTGGAAGTTATGCACGGCTGGGGGGCCTCGGGCAGCGAGATGATGATCCAGGTGGACGGAGACACCGGCACACTCCACGGGGCAGCCGATCCTCGACGCGACGGCTACGCCATCGGGTGGTAGCCGCCTGGTTCATCTCCCGGATAGAGGGCGTGAATTGTGTAAACTGTCTGAAACAGGAATTATCGGAGTCAAGGATTCTCCCAATGTGGCCAATCCTGAGCATCCTTGAATCTTGTGAATCCTGTTTCAGACAACCTCGACTGAAAAATCGATCGTTATGAGGGAACCCTATGCCCATACCGGGCGAAAGGCGCAGCCCGTTTCCGGATGAGTGCGGTAACCGGGCTGGAATATTTGCCGAGGCCGTGCGCGACGGGGATATGAACGTTGCGTGGTCCATGCTGTCCAAGGAGACCCGCGGGATGCGCATGGGCGTATGGGCTACCCGCTTCCGCGTTGATATGCAGGTGGCCTACCGGGCCGGGTACAACCAGGACCACCCAATGAGGGCCGCCATGCTGGAGGACTTTCGCACCACGGTGCTCCGCCTCTGGCCGCTGGAGGACCTGACGGACCTGGGCATTTCGCCCACCAGCTACGTCGACGACGTGCATGCTTTTGCCTTTCTGCCCTTTGGGATCACCGAGGACAACACCGAGGTGCATCGGGGTCGCGCGATGAACGGGCTCATCCTCCCCATGCTGCTTGAGGATGGTGAGTGGGTGGTGGACCTGCCCGGCTGGCGTTTCATGGAGAATCCAAGGGCCGACAATCCGGAAGACGGGCAGCAGGAGCAGGGTTCAGGGTGACAGGCCGCCGACGGACAGCCACCGAGTTGGCAGATCGAACCCCTCCACGCGAGGAGTCGCCGGTCTGTGAGCTGTGCCAGCGGGAGTCGGTGCGTTTCACCGAGCACCACCTGGTGCCGCGCTCCCAGGGCGGCAAGTTCGGCCCCAAGGCCCGCCTCTGCCCGACCTGCCACCGCCAACTGCACGCCATGTTTTCCGAAAAGACCCTGGCCAATGAGCTAAACTCGGTGGAGCGGCTGCGCTCCGATCCGCAGTTCGCCGGTTACCTGAGGTGGGCCAGCAAGCAGAAAGACGGCGCCGCTTTCCGTGTCCGTCGCGCCAAGGCAAGACGCTGAGAGACAGGAGCCTTCCCGTGAACGACCAGGAGTTCATAGACCGCATCCAGGAAAAAATCGAGCGCCTCACCGGGCGGGACATTGAGTTGCGCATCGACGAGGATGACGGCGGCCAGCTGGGGATCGACTTCGGCCGCGACGTGCCGGTGGTCATCATGGGGCACAACATCCTGGAGTACTCCGGTTTCGCTCGCCTCTGCACCGAGTACGCCGTCGCATCCATCCGGGAGCAGCGGGAACTGTCGGAGATCGAGTTCCAGATGCTGCTGGCCCGTAACTAGCGCCCGGGTTTCGCAGATGGCATCCCGGCACATACGAGATATTTCCGAGTATCCGCGGCCGTGGTTCTACCGCCCTGAGATCTACTACGGCCTCATCATCTTTCCGCCGGTCTGGTCCATCCTGACCCTGCGGTCGCCGTGGCACAAAGGCGAGGGGTTCTTCGGCATATTCATCGGTGGCCTTGCCTGGTTCTTTCTCATTGCCGGCGTGGTGCTCTCAGTGAGATGGGTGCAGGAGGGAGGCGTCCTGAACCTGTTCATATTCGTTCCCGGAGTCCTGCTCACACTGCTGACCCAGGTGCAGTGGCAGGCCCACCGGGCCCACCACGGCCCGCCGCCCACGGAGGAGCAGGAAGAGGAACCGCCTGCAACACAGGCGCCGGCGGCTGTCTCACCGGAATCGGATGGGGAAGGAGACGGACTGGCGGCTGGGGAAGAGGGTGACTCTCCCGCATCGGATTCACCAGTTGATTATGCCCCGCGGCGTCGCCGGCGCAGAAGGCGTCGGCCCATCAGCCGGTCGTCGGATTCCGCGCCGCTCTGCTAGAATACGACCCGACGGAACAGCCCCAAAATCGACTTTCAATTCTCACCGGAGGAGAAATCATGGCTTTGCATTACGACGACGAGGTTCGAATCGTCAAGGTGAACATGGGCCGATTCATGAACAACGGCTACATCGTATCCTGCCCGGAGACCAACGAGGGAATCCTGATCGATACTCCGGAGGAAGCGGAGCTGCTGCTGAACGAGGTGGGAGACGTCAACATCAAGGCCATCCTGATTACCCACAATCACCAGGACCACCTCAACGGGTTCGACGAGATCACCGGTAGCGTGGATGCCCCGGTGGGCATCACCACCGCCGACAAGGGCCCGCTGCCCAAGGCCCCGGACGTCGAGCTGACAGACGGCCAGGTCATACCCTTCGGCAACCGGGAGCTCAAGGTCCTGGTGACCCCGGGCCACACCGACGGCGCCAGCTGCTTCCTGGTGGGCAAGCACCTGTTTTCTGGGGATACTCTATTCCCCGGCGGCCCGGGCAAGACCCGCAGCCCCGAGGCCTTGTCCACCATCCTGGAAAATATTCGTTCCAAGTTGTTGACGCTGCCGGATGACGTCCTTGTGTACCCCGGCCACGGCGACGACACTACCATCGTCGAGGCCAGGCGCCGCCACGACGTGTACGCATCCAAGTCCCATCCAGCCGACCAGTTCGGCGACATCGACTGGCTGGAGAGCTAAACGTCAGGGGACCGATAGTTCGTCTGTGTGCCGGCAACTAGGGCGGCACAAACCGTGAACCGGCAACGGGGGCGGCACAATCAGTGGCAACACGAAACGGGGGCAACCACAAGGGTTGCCCCTACTGCATTGTGCTGCTGGTGTGCCTCTTGCCGGCGTCCCAAATTTTGGCCTCGCCAGTAACCCATCGGTGCCGCGTAAGCGGAAATCCGCAAGCCGCAAGGTCCGTTCATGGTGAGCTTGTCGAACCACTAGGGAAATCCCTTGGACAGACTCTGGGGCAACGGATGGACTACAATCAAAACGCCCTCACCCTAACCCTCTCCCGGAGGGAGAGGCAATTGGCCATATACCCCCTGAGACATTGGCCGGTTCCGGAGGCCGCCGTAGTTGAAAGAATGGGGCCGCTACCTCAATCGGGTAGCGGCCCCTTAATTCGGGTCGATGTGAAAGTAGCCTATGCCCTGGTGGCCACCAGGGTGCTGCGGACCAGATCCGCAACGTCCGTGACCTCGGGAATGTCGGACCAGGCCTGCACGGCGCGGTTGACGTCCGCGTCGTTCAGCACCAGTGCGACGTTCTCCTCGAACTTGGCCCGGATGTTGTCGAAGCCCCACGGGTTGCCCTGGGCGCCTAGGACGTCGGCGCGCGCCGTGGCGTGCTCGAAGACGCGGCCGTCCTTGAGGGTGATCTTCACCTTCAGGCCGTCCTCGGCGTTGGTGAGCAGCTCCTCCGACTTGGCCATCACCCGCAGGTTCACCTTGTCCATCAGCTCGCCCATCTGGGGGTCGTCGATTTTTTCCTGGGTGAACGTGTCGATGTTGATCTCGCCGTCAATCAGGGCGGCGGCCACGTTGTACTTGGCGCTGAACTTGCCCTTGAGATCGTCCTCCGGCTCCTGGTAGAGCATGACCACCGAGTAGTAGGACTGGTCGACCTCGGCATTGGCCACGTCATCGACGGTGAAGTCATTGTCGCGCATCAGGCTGAACAGGCTGTCCAGCATGGCGTGGTTGCCGCCGCAGCATGGGTACTTCTTGA
The DNA here is from genome assembly GCA_965207865.1 of Dehalococcoidia bacterium. GTDB lineage: Bacteria > Chloroflexota > Dehalococcoidia > Lucifugimonadales > UBA3495 > VXOI01. The sequence goes on along the minus strand of CBDBNP010000008.1, from coordinate 268,786 downwards.
TCATCAGGGCGTCCTGGGTGCGGAAGGGCTGGCCCAGGTTGTTGGCCATGGCGTCCAGGTCGTAGATGCCAGGCCCGAGCACGGTCGCGGCGAAGCCGAATGGGTGCTCCACCACCTGGTCGCCGGCAGTCAGTCCGGCCTGGGCCAGTTGCACGGCAGTGACGCCGTCGCGACCGGTGAGTCCGGCGTGCAGGGGCTTGGTCATTGTGCCGAAGTTGTGGATCAGGCCCGAGGCCATGGACCCGGCGATGCCCAGGGCGGTGACCGTCTGCTCCTCGTCCAGCTTGAGCAGCTTGGCGCAGGCGGCGGCGCAGGCCAGGCGCCCGATCACGGCGGTGCTGTGGAACCCCTTGTCCATCTGCTTGTACTTGGTGGTGTGCTGCAGGGCCAGGCCCACCTCGCAGCCGACGACGTAGGCCTCCAGCAGGTCGCGGCCGGTGGCGCCGGTCTGCTCGCCGATGGCCAGCAGGGCGGGGAAGATGGCGACGGTCGGGTGGCCGAAGCCGCCGAAGTCGTCGTAGTCCAGGGCGTGGCCCATGGTGCCGTTGGCGAGGGCGGCGTTGGCCAGGGTGGTCTGGTTGCCTCCCGAGAGCACCGTGGCCTCGGGGACGGCGCCCTGGTCGTTGACGTATTTCTGGATAATCTGGCCCACCGGCTGCACCGACCCGGCCAGGATCACTCCCAGCAGGTCGAAGCAGGACTCGTTGGCGACGCGAATGGCGTCGGGCGGGATGTCCTCGTAGTTTGTGTTGACGACCCACCTTGCGATGGTCTCGGTAGCGCCCATTGCGGTTCCCTCCTCTTGTACTTTTGGGTTGTTGTATTGCGGCGTTTCGCTGCTTTGGGCGCCATTATATCCCGTCGGCAGAAACGGGCAAGCAGGGGATTCCCTCTGTTCCTCACATGCCCTCCCTGTCGCGCAGCGCTGCGGGTGTGGTTAAATGGGAAGCCATGATTGTCTTTAAGTTGCTGGGGCAGGCTTTCTTCGGCGTCAGGATGGCGGTGAGCGAGTTTTATTTCCAGTGGGGCATGTTCTACGCCCGCTGGGGCCACCCGACTCGCGCATTCTGGTACTTCAACCGCGCGGTGACCATGAACCGGGGCGGCTTCAAGGCCTACTACAACCGTGGCCTGCTCTTCATGGCCGTCGGAATGCCGGAGCGGGCACTCGGTGATTTTTCCATGGCCATTCGCAACAATCCGACCCACGTCGACGCCCGGGTGACACGCAGCGTTGTGTACACTCTCACCGGCCGGCATGAAGAGGCGCTGGACGACCTCGAGCAGGCCGTGGAGATGGGTGCCGATCGCGATGACCTGGAGTACCAGCTCTCCGTAGCCAGGACGCGAATGGGAACCTGAGGGGTCGCGGTAAGTCACGGCCCGCACCCGAACGATACACTAAGAGCAGGGAGTGCAACGGGTTGGCAGGTGTATTCGGAATACTGAGTCGCCTTCTGCCGGGGGGCATGGGCAAGCCCGAGGCAGAACGCTGGTATGACCACGGGGTGACGCTGCAGCGCCGCGGCAACCTGGAAGAGGCGGTGCGCGCCTACACCGAGGCCGTAAATCGCGACCCCACTCTGGACACGGCGTTCAGCAACCGGGGCTCGGCCCATCTGAACCTCGGCAACCCGGAGCAGGCCATCAGGGATGCGGATGCCGCCATACGCCTCAAGCCACGCAGCCCGGTGGCCTACAGCGTGCGCGGCAACGCCCTGCACTCCATGGGCGAGCATGACAAGGCCGTGTTGGACCTCTCCCGCGCCATCAGCATCAACCCTCGGTTCGCCGGGTTCTTCAGCGACCGCGGTTCAGCCCACCGGGCGGCCGGGAGGTTGGGGAACGCCATCGACGACTTTTCCCAGGCCATCCGCCTGGAGAAACGCTTTCCGGTCCCCTACAACAACCGGGCCGACGCCTACATCGCCACCGGCGCACTGGACTGGGCCATCAAGGACCTGGATCAGGCCGTCAGGCTCGACCCGATGTTCGCCGTGGCCTACGTGAACCGCGCCACAGCCAATGCCCTGCTGGGGAACGATGACCGGGTGCGCCGGGACGTGAACATTGCCGTGGGCCTGGGCGTGGAACGCGGTCCCCTGGAGGAAATGATCAGCGAGATCCGTCCCCCGCGCCGCCGCCGGTCCGGCGGTGAGGACCAGAGCAAGAAGCGAAAGCGAAGGTTCTGAATCAGTCCGGCGTCGCAGCATCGAGGGGCCGGACAGTGGCAGACTACTGCCCAAACCAGGGTAAATTGGGCGATGGCAATATTCGAGGAAAACGAGGTAACCAGGCTCGGCACTCATTTCCGCAGGTAGCGTCGTCCTTGGTTGACAATGACTTCCAAAGCCACGCGACACCACTCCACTCGGAGGGCAAGGCGCGATATGACTACCAAACAGACCGCCCAGAACGCCAGCCGAAACCCCGGCCGGTTCATGCTGCCCGACCCGCCGGAGAGAGAACCCGACGAAGTGACTGCTTTCGACCACATCTACGAGCGCGGCAACAACTATCACCTCTTGATGCACTTCGGCAAGCCTGACACCACGCTGGTTGTCGCAGATCGTTGGATCGTCGCCGGACCTCAGTTCAACAGGGCCCGGGCACGCAGGCCCGACCTGCTCATCGCCTTTGACGTCAGTCCCGAGGACTATCACGCCAGCAGGGGATACATCGTCTCGGAGCAGGGGAAGCCGCCCGATTTCGTCATGGAGGTGGCCTCGGCAAGCACCGCCGATGTGGACACCGGGGCCAAGCGAGCTGACTACGCCGAGCTGGGCATTCCGGAGTACTGGCGCTTCGACGAGACCGGAAACGACCACGGCGCCAGGCTGGCCGGGGATCGGCTTGAGGGCGACGCCTACCAGCCAATGCCCATAGACGAGGTTGCCCCGGGTGTCCTGCAGGGCTACAGCCCGGTGCTGAACCTCATCATCCGGTGGGACCACGGACAGCTGGTGTGGATTGACCCGGCCACCGAGGCGCCCATCCTGACCTATGAGGACCAGCAGGCAAGAGCGGAGCAGGCGGAGGCCCGCGTCCGGGAAATGGAAGAGGAATTGCGCCGACTCAGAAGCGCAGGATCCCAGTGAAGTATCCTGAACCCGACCACCATTTCCGGCGAATTCACAACGGAGACGAGTTTCTATGCCCGGCATGAACATCAACGCAGCACGCCTGAACCAGACCCTTGAGGAACTTGGCAAGTTCGGTGAGACGCCCGAGGGCATGGATCGCCTGGCATTCTCGCCGGCCGACATCGAGAGCCGCGAGTACACCATGGGCCTGATGCGCGAGGCCGGGCTGGAGGTCCGCATTGACACTGGCGGGAACATCATCGGGCGGAAAGCGGGCACCGACGACTCCTTGCCCGCTATCGCCATGGGATCCCACACCGACACGGTGCCCCTGGGCGGCAAGTACGACGGCGCGCTGGGTGTGATGGGAGCCATCGAGGTGGTGAAAACCCTGGCGGAGAACGGCCATGCTACCCGCCATCCCATCGAAGCCATCGTGTTCACCAACGAGGAGGGGACGCGCTTCCACCGCTGGCTCATAGGCAGCCGGGCAATGGCTGGTATGTTGGAGCCCGAGGACCTCGTGGCCGTGGACGCCGAGGGCGTGACGCTGGCAGAACGCATGGGAGACATCGGCGGCGACCTGTCCCGGGTGGAGGAGGCGACGAGGAGGCCCGGCGACCTGGCGGCCTACTTCGAGCTGCACATCGAGCAGGGGCCGTACCTCTACCGTTCGGGCACACCGATAGGCGTGGTCACCGGCATTACCGGACGGGGCGTGTTCGAGCTGGACATTAACGGGATGTCCAACCACGCCGGGACCACTCCCATGGCCGAACGCCGCGACGCCCTGGTGGCGGCCTCCAAGCTGGTGGTACAGGTGCAGCGGATGGCCGCCGAGGACGAGATCATCCGGGTCGCCACCGCCGGTGCCCTGGACGTCCAGCCAAACGCCGTCAACGTGGTGCCGGGCCGGGCCACCGTGGGGGTGGAGATCCGCGACCTGGACATGGCGGCGCTGGAGGTTGCAGAGCAGGAGCTGACACGGATGGCACGTGAGGCGGAAGAGCAGGACGGGGTGCAGATCACCATCAACCGCCACCGCTTCACCGACGCCGTGCCCATCACCCAGGATATGCAGGGCTGGGTCGGCGAGGCCGCCGAGCGGGCCGGGTTCGCCTGGGAACGAGTTCCCAGCGGCGCGGGCCACGACGCCCAGGCCATCGCCACCATCGCGCCTATGGCCATGGTGTTCGTGCCCAGCGTGGGCGGCATCAGCCACGCCATCGAGGAGTACTCGTCGCCCGAGGACTGCGCCAACGGCGCCCAGGTGCTGCTGGAGCTGCTGCTCCTTGCCGACGAGCGCCTGTAGTGCCTCAAGACCGCTCGGCAGTGGTCCCGTATACAGGCAGTATTGATACCTTCCGGTACATAGAGGACAATTTCGTACGTAAAGAATAGTACGGACGCGGAGTGGAGTATGGTCAGCCGGTTTGAGGTACGGCCGAATAAGGATTGCCGGGAACGGCTGGACGAGTTGGCGGAGAGCAAGGGAGTGACTGCTGCGGAAGTCGTCCGGCTGCTCATAGACCAGGCATACGAGGAGGTTCTTCGGGAACACCGCCTTCAGGCGGCAGAGGAACTGATTGCCATGAACGCGGAGGTCCCGCCGGACCCAGCGGAATTATCACGACGGCTGGAAACGGCTCATGACGTCGGTGGCGTTTGTTGACGCCAACATACCAATCTACGCCGCCGGAAGAGAGCACCGGTACAAGGAACCCTGCGCTCTGATCATTCGTGCCATCGCCAACAACCCGGCGCATTTCATGACGGATGCCGAGGTGCTACAGGATATGATGCACCACTATCGGCGGACCAACAGGTGGATGGTCGGAAGGGAAATCTTTCGTCTATTTGAGACCCTGTTACAGGGCCGGATTGAACCCACCTACGCGGAAGATGTGGGTCAGGCGCCCAGATGGCGGAAGATGGCCTCCAGGCAAGCTCCAGAGACCTCGTTCACGCTTCGGTAATGCGGCGGTGTGGGACGAATTTCTGCATTTCCGCCGATACTGAGTTCGACAGGATACCGGGTGTGATACGGTTGGATCCAATGGAACTGGCCGTCTGGGAAACGGAGCTTGGGATACAATAGTTTCTGCGACAGCAGTGCGGCGCACGGCAGACTAACTGCTCCGGACCGAATCTCCCTTATCCGCCGTAATCCCCGGATGGCCCTAGAACAACGGATTTCGATCTCTACCAAAGGAACCGTAATGGTCAAACTGTCAGGCAGCTATGAAATCAGCGCTCCCAGGGAAACGGTCTGGGGAGCGATAACTGAGCCCGAATCGCTGAAGGGCTGCATCCCCGGCTGCCAGCGCCTGGATGATGTGGGCGACGGCAACTACGAGGCCTCCATCAGCGCGTCGCTTGGTCCGGTCAGGGGCAATTTCAGCGCCAAGGTCTCTATCTCGGACTGGAACCCGTACGAGTCCTACCGCATGACCGTATCGGCCACCGGTCCTCCCGGATTCGTTAACGGAGAGGCATTTGTCACGCTGTCCGAGCAGGATGGCCTCACCACCGTCAGCGTGGACGGCGATGGGCAGGCCGGCGGACTGCTGGCCCGTGTGGGGCAGCGCATGATGGAGAGTGTGGGGCGCAACATGATGGACCGATTCTTCAACTGCCTGGCCGAGTCGGCCACCAAAAAGTAATCTGAATCAGGATTATCAAGATTAAAGGATTGTCAGGATGGTTCCGATGGTCTTCTAATCTTGGTAATCCTTCAATCCGGTTAATCCTGATTCAGAAAATTAGCCAAGGAGGTTCCCCATGGAACGCAGGATTCCGACCAAGGATGAGGTGCTAGCCTACCTGAAGGACGACCGCAACTGGGGCCGCTGGGGCGATGACGACCAGCTGGGCGCGGTCAACATGATCACCCAGGAGAAGCGTATCGAGGCCGCCGGCCTGGTCAGGTCGGGGCGGGCGGTGTCCCTCAGTCGCGAGTTCCCCTCGATTCCTGCGCCCAACAATCCCACCCCGGCCATACACTATATGAAAAAAGTCTACCGCAGCCCCACCGCCGGGTTCTCCGCCGATTACTACGGCATCTCCTATCACGGCACCGCAACCACTCACCTGGACGCGCTCTGCCACGTGTGGGACGAGAACGGCATGTGGAACGGGCGCGACCCGGACCAAGAGATCACCATGGACGGGGCCCAATGGGGTGCGGTGCATCACTGGAAGGAGGGCCTGATCACACGGGGAGTGCTGCTGGATGTCCCCAAACACCGGGGCGGCGCCTACGTGACCATGGACACGCCGATCCACGGCTGGGAGCTGGAGGACATTGCCAAGGAGCAGGGCGTGGAGGTGCGCCCCGGCGATGCGCTGATGGTGTACGGCGGTCGTGAGGCCTGGAACGCCGACGGCAACGCCATCTGGGGCAGCAACCCCCTGGAGCGTCCCGGCCTGCACATGAGCTGCCTCAAGTTCATCCGGGAGTCGGACATCTGCCTGCTGGGTTGGGACATGATGGACCACACCCCCAACGGCTATGAGCTATCGTGGGCGGTTCACGGCTCCATCTTCGCCTACGGCATCGGCCTGCTGGACAACGCGTTGCTGCAGCCGCTGGCCGAGGCCTGCGCCGAGGAGGGCCGCTACGAGTTCATGCTGACGGTGAATCCGCTGCGGGTGGTCGGCGGTACCGGCTCTCCCGTCAACCCCGTTGCTATTCTCTGACCTTGGAGAGGGGCTGATCGTTTCCACAAGAAAAGGGGCGGGTTCAAGACCCGCCCCTGAATATTGCGGCCTGGGTGCAGTGTTATTCTTCCTCGCCCTCGCCCGAGCTGTAGACGGAGTTCTCGAAGGAACGCACCTCGTGGCAGTTCCGGCACTCGCCCTGGCTGTAACGGCCGTTGGCTGGCTCGATCACCCAGTGATGACGACAGACCGGGGCCTCTTCCAGCGCCACCGCGCTCTGCGTCTGTTCCAGGACCATTGCTTCACCTCCTCATTCCCACTTCGCCTGAAAGTAAATAATGCTGAACGGGGTATCCGACAATTGCCAATACCCCGTCCATAAAAAGCTAACCTTCCCGGGAGGTGACAGTCAATAATTTTTTTGATTGTTTGAGAAAAGTTTTGAATTACCCTGTCTATAATCCCGATCGTCAGGCAGCGAGAGGGAGGCTGACCTCCTCGGGGGGGCCAGCGGTGGGAGCGGCCACCTCGAGACCCTCGTCCCTGGCGGTCTTCTCCTCCACTGCAAAATACCGCCCGCACTGGACGCAGCTCAGGTACGAGCCATAGATATCCTCGCCGAGGAACAGGTCTCCGTGGCACTTGGGGCAACCGCGCAGCTTGAACATTCTCTGTCCTCCTAGCCACCTCTAGAGGCGGCGATAAAATAACCTGTGGGCCATAATATGCCTCGAAACCTTACCACAGTATTACGAATTGCGTGTATGTTTTGTGAACTTGTTGGCGACCGTACTGGGCCGTAGAATTCCAGAGAACTCCGGGAGTGCGGCTCGCTGGCGCGGGAGCCAATTGAGCGGTTCCGGAAGGTGCGCGTGATCGCTGTATACTGGAATACTGCTTGATACCGGGGCGGAGCGCCGCAACCCGATTGCCAGCTACCCAACGCAAGCGCTCACCCCTGAGTCCCTACACGCCGGAGGCCTGACTTAGTTTGATTACTTACCGCACCGTTGAATCCGGCAACGAAGCGACGCTCCGCGGCATCGGGGAGTCCCGCAGTGGCGGAGGCCGGGAGATGCCGGAGCGGCTGCTGTGGAAGCTGTGGAAACGGCGGGCCGCACGGCAGTCCGAGTTCCGCACCGGGTCGGGCACGCGCATCCGGGTGCTGTACCCCGGCCGTACCGGCACCTCTGCAGGCCCTGATTTCCGTGACGCCCTGCTGGACGTGGAGGGCATGGGCCTGGTGCGCGGCGACGTGGAGATCCACCGGCGCCAGCAGGACTGGGATGCTCACGGCCATGGTGATGACCCCAACTACAGCGGCGTGGTGGTGCACGGCGTCGTCGATGTTGACAGTGCCGAAACACCGTTGCACAACGGAGCATCCGCGCCGGTGGTCTCGCTGTCGGACCTGCTGACCGATGAGGAGGAAACCGGAGACATCGACGACAGCGAAGACATCGCGGCGAGCCAGCTCTGGGATCTGCTCTCCCGGCGTGGATACCCGAGTCCCGGCAATGCCGACGAGGCCTCCGCACTGCTGGACAGGGCAGGCGATGAGCGATTCCGGCGAAAGGCGGCGCTCCTGGGGAAGATATCAGCGGAGCAGGGGCCGGAGCAGACGTTGTACGAGGCCCTGCTGGAGGGTCTGGGGTACCGGCACAACCAGCAGCCGTTCGTGCGGCTGGCGCAGGCGGCACCCGTCGAGGCCATGCGACGGGCGGCCTTCCCCGTGCTGGAGCAGCAGCGACCCATGGCGCTGCGACACTGGCTGCTCACGGTGGCGGGGTTGAACGACGGCCCCCCCGGCAGGCTGCCTGCCGGTCTGGGCCCGCCCATGGTCCGCAAGGAGTGGCACCTGTTCCGGGTGCGGCCCTCCAATCACCCGGCGTTGCGCATCGGTGGCGCGGCGGAACTGCTGGCGCGGCACTTGGAACGCGGCCTAGCAGCGGGCTTGGCCGAGGCCACGCATTCCCCCAAGCTACTGGTGGCAGCCCTGTCGGTAGAGGGCTGTGACGATGCCGGGGCGCCCATAGGCACCGGCCGGGCGCGGGACCTGGCGGTCAACGCCGTGCTGCCCCTGCTGCATTTCCTGAACGGGGGAGAGCATACTCACGGCCTGGAAACCTACCACCGCTTTCCCAAGCTGCAGGGCAATGAGGTCCTCCGGGAAATGACGGAGCAACTGCTCCCGGACGAGTGGCGGCCTGTGGTCGACTCGGCTCGGCGGCAGCAGGGCCTGCTGCACCTGGCGTCGCTCCTCCGTGGTGGCGGGTAGGGCCGTCACTGGTTTGCACCAGTAGTGCGAAATCTTTGTAGTGATGGGTAGCCTTGGCTGTAGCGATCAGGGCGCCCACAAGGGACGCCCCTACGGGACTGCCTCTGACCGGTAGGGGCAACCCATTTGGTTGCCCTCGTTGTGCCCATCATTTCAAAGCAGTTGGTTCACCAGGGTGGCGGACGACCGGGAACGCCCTCACCCCAACCCTCTCCCGGAGGGAGAGGGAGTCCTTTTAGGAGCGACCGGAGGGTGCTCTAGTCAGGCTCGGCGAGGGGAATGGCCAGCGAGGTGCGCATCCCGGCAAAGGGCGAGCGGGCGATGTGCCCGTGGCCGGACAGGTCCTCAGCCACCAGGATGTCGCCCGGCTCCAGCTGGACCTTTGAGCCGTCGGCGCACTCGAACTCGGCGACGCCCTCCAGGTTTACCACGTACTGACGCCTGGGTGCCTGGTGATAGTCGGAGAAGTTGGGGGCTTCGCGGCGGTTGATGTTGATGTCGCCGGGGCCGACCCGGTCAACGATGCCCTGCATCTCGGCGAACGGCACCTCTTCAAAGTGGGACTCGCCGTCATCGCCGGCGAATACGCGGATAATCTTCATGTCAGTCCTCCAATTCTGTCTGAACTGTGGTTTTCGTGATTCGGGGATTACCGTGATTGGGTAGACAGAAAATCAGGGCAATCACGAGAATCGGACGAATCACAGTTCAGACGATATTGTCCCTAGTCGGCCAGGGGCACGGCCAGCAGGACGCGAGGCTGGTCGCCGAGGCCGCGCGCGATGTGGCCGTGGCCGGTGAGGTCCTCGGCGATCAGGACATCGCCGGCGCCCATCTGGTACTTGGTGCCGTCGGCGCACTCGAACTCTGACAGGCCGCTGAGGCCCACCACGTACTGGCGGCGCGGCGCGGTGTGGTAGTCGGAAAAGGACGGTGAGGGCCGCTCGTTCAGTTGTATGTCGCCGCTGCCACGGCGCTTGGCGATCTCGGCGAACTCTTCGGGAGACACCACCTGGAAATGGGACTCGCCGTCGTCGCCGGAATAAACGCGGACTATGTTCATGTCAAAGCTCCTGTAATTTGTCTGAACAGTAATTTTCGGGATTCAGGGATTACTCTGATTAGATCGGAAAGGAAATCAGGGCAATCACGAGAATCCCACGAATCACAGTTCAGACGATGACTAACCCTGGTCGGCCAAGGGGATGGTGGCGGTGATGCACTTGCCGCCGCCAATGCTGCGGGTGGTGTGGCCCTGGCCGGTGGTATCCTCGACCAGGCGGGCGTCGCCGGGGCCGAACTGGTGCACCGAGCCGTCACCCAGGCCGATCTCGATGCCGCCCTGGACGCAGATGACATACTGGCGTCGCGGCGCCGGGTGCCAGTCGATGAAGTGCCCCGAGTCTCGCTCGCTAAACGAGATAGTGGTCACGTTCCGGGGATTGGACAGCTCGGGGTGGTCGGCGATGCCCTGCTCTTCAATGTGAGTCTGGCCGTCGTCGCCAGTGTACATCCTGTAGATTCCCATATTCAGTTCACTCCTGCCAGGTTTTCTGCGTCGTTGATATAGTCGGCGGTCCGGCGTATGCGCCGCTCCACTTCTAAGTCTGCACCGCACTCTCCCAAGTAGAAGCAGGACCCGTGGAGGTGCCCTTGGCGGGTAAAGTATCGGCCTATCAAGGGCCTTACGGCTGCGTCCTCTCGGGAGAGTCTAACGATTCCCCTGGTGGTATCGGGAGAGTGTTCTGGTTCCAGACCCGTCCGGGCCAGAATCAGCGCGTCGGTGGCGCGCTTGGTGGCACACCACGACTTTTCCGCAGCGTCCCGGATGTCACCCAATTCGAACTGCCTCAGCGCTTCGGCCTGCATGGCGCGAGCGTCGGCAAAGATGGCTGATACATTTCCGGTGGCTACCATTCCGCGGTCGCTGTTCCTGCAATTAGAATTGCTGCCCGTAGCTTAATCCCCGCTGCGCCGGGTGGCAACCGGCGGCTGTCAGGAGTTCAACGCATAGGGCGCTGCGGTCATTCTATGACCGGGAAAGGGGCATAGATCCAGCCCTCGAGGCGGGCGGCGTCCAGCTCGCTCATCTCCAGCGCCTGCGGAGAGGCGCGGCGCGTGGACCGAGGGGCGGGCGCAGCTTTTCCATCATCACCGGGACGCCGGAACGACGCCGGATCCCTGGCCCACATGGCGGCCGCGACGGCGGCGACGAGGGAGTCGAGGCAGTCGTGGCAATCCAGGTACCGGTCCCTGAAGTCGGGCAAGTTGAGAATCCTGACGCCGGAACGCTCCTCCAGGCCGCCCAGTATCTGCTGGCGCAGGTCGTCCCGCCGGGTGCCGTTTTTGTAGCCCTTGTGCGGCAGGCCCAGGGCGTTGATCACCGCCCCCGGCATGGACTCCAGCAGCAGTGGCCCCGTGCGCCCGCAGTCCTCCAGCGGCGGCACCCGGCAGCCGTCGCTCCAGAGGCGGTGTAGCATCTGCATGCCGCGGAATGTCATGGGCACCATGTTGGGGTTGAACTTGTGCAGGCAGGAATAACACTCGGGAAAGTAGAGGTCGCCGCGCCGCATGGGCTCCCCGTGCTGCGAGCAGAACTCGTCCCTCAGCCGGAGAAAGTCGGAGAACTCCATCTCCGCCGCTGCCCGCCAGAGCGGGGGCATCTCGATGGTGTCCGGAATCCAGTATTCTGCGAACTGCTGGGGAACCGAGTAGGGAAAGTCCAGGGCCGCCACGGTTTCCGGCGGCAGGGAGCACAGCAGTTCAGCTAACTCGGCCCGCCGCATGGGCTCGGAGGAGAGCAGGCGCAGGCCTTCCTCTTCCAACAGCGCCCTGGTTACCCAGGTGGCGTTGTCTGCCTTGGCGCCGCTGAAATCCACTCCCACAATCATTGGGTTAGAATACAGCAAATTCTGGCCGGAGGCTGATTATGGACTTCACGTCGCGACGGGCGAGGTATCGCGGGATTCTTGAGGGGGACAAGTGCGTGCATCCGGGGTCGGTGTTCGACCCGATATCGGCGCGAATCGCCGAGGACCTGGGCTTCGAGGTGGGCATGTTCGCCGGGTCCATCGCATCGTTCACCGTACTGGGGGCGCCGGATATTGTGGTGCTGACGCTGACCGAGTTCGCCCAGCAGATTCACCGCATCTGCCGCGCCGGCGACCTGTCGCTGATGGTGGACGCCGATCATGGCTACGGCAACGCCCTGAGCGTGATGCGCACGGTGGAGGAGCTGGAGACCGCCGGCGTCTCAGCTCTGACCATCGAGGATACGGTGCTGCCCGTATCATTCGGAGCCAGCGGCGTGCAGTTGCTGTCGGTGGAGGAGGGCATCGGCAAGATGAAGGCGGCCCTGTCCGCCCGCACCGACCCGGCCCTGTGCATCGCAGGCCGCACCAGCGCCTTGCGAGTATCCGGATTGGAGGACACCATCAACCGGGTCAAGGCCTACGAGGCCGCGGGCGTGGACGCCATCTTCCTGGCCGGCGCCAACACCCGCGACGAGGTGGCCGCGGTGGCTGCCGAGGTGTCGTTGCCGCTGCTGCTGGGCGGGACCACCGGCGAGCTGCAGGACAAGGAGTGGCTGGGCGCCAACGGTGTGCGCGTGGCGCTGCAGGGCCACCTGCCATTCTCGGCGGCGGTCAAGGCGGTCCACGACACCCTCAAGGCCCTGCGCGACGGCGTGCCGCCCGCTGACCTGCGCGACAGCCTGGCCACCGACGAGCAGATGGCCCAGTTCACCCGCCGCGCCAGCTACCAGCAGTGGACGGCGGACTACCTGAACTGAGTGCCCGTAGGCTAAACTGTCAGAACTGTGATTCGTGTGATTAATGGATTGCCGTGATTAGGGCTGTGTCGGCCTGTAACCTGCGCTGAAATCACGGTAATCATCAAATCAAATAAATCACAGTTCAGACAATCCGAACAGGAGGGAGACCATGAACGTTTTCTACAACCACCTGCACTTCCGCAGCGGCGATCCCGATGGCGCGGCCAAGTTCTACTGCGACAACTTTGGCGCCGAGATCGTGGCGGAGCGTCCGCTGTCCAACACCAAGTCCATCGAGCTGTCGCTCAACGGCACCTACCTGATGACCATCTCCGGCCGCGCCGAGGGCGAGGACCCCGTCGCCGGCTCCACCGAGCCGCGCTACGGCCTGGACCACCTGGGTTTCCAGACGGACGACATCATGACCCTGGCCGCCACTCTGAAGTCCAACAACGTGCACTTCAACTGCGATCCGTGGGTGATGCCCTCGGGTTCCGCCGTAGCCTTCATCGTCGCCCCCGACGAGGTCAGCGTGGAGATCATCCAACGCCCAGCCGCGGGCGAGGAAAAAGTGGTCCTGGCAGGGTAGAGGTTACGGCCACATCCCCTCCCCCAGCGGGGGAGGGTCAGGGTGGGGGAGAAATCGCTGCTGACAGAACCATTTGGGCATCAATGACCCGTTCTTCCTGAGCCTGTCGAAGGACGAACGGGTCATTCTTATTCGAGACTCACCCCCACCCTCCCCCTGAGGGAGAGGGGGTAAGTCAGCTACAGCCCTTGGAAAAAGTCGGCGCTGACGGTCTCTCCGTCCGGCACCGGGGGGTGGGCCCGAACGTAGAACTCTCGGCCGAGGATGCGTGCGGTGACGTGTCGCGGTACGCGGTGGTAGGGCCAGTCCGGAGCCACCTGCGTTCGGTGGCAGAGGATGCAGGCGATCTTGGCCTCCATGTCGCCGTTGCCGGCAACGTCCAGTTCCAGGTGCACCTCGTCCTCGGGTACGCCCTGCTGTTCCTGCTCCGGTGACGGCCAGGGCCAGTCGATGCCCTCGCCGCGCAGGGCCTCGGCCCACTGGCGGCGGAATCCCCGGGGCCGCACGCTGTAAAACAGGCGCTGCGGCTGGTGTGGCTCCAGTCCGCCGACCAGCTGGTCCGGGTAGGCCGACGGGTCTCCAGCGAGGTGAAAGGCCGTGGTGGTATGGTCGCTGATGGCGATGTGGTCGGGGTGGCCGTAAAGCCCGTCCGGGCCGAAGGACAGCACCACCTGGGGACGGAAGCGACGCATCTCCAGCACCAGCCGCTCGACCACCGCCTCGGTGCTGGCGTTGATGAAGGCCTTGGGGTGGTTGTTGGACTCCCAGCCCTGCATGCCCGAGTCGCGGTAGCCCCAGACGTCGTTGCTGTTCAGGCGCAGGGCCTGGACGGCGCAGGATAGCTCGACCTCTCGAATGCTCCCCAACGTCTCCCGGGTTGCCGACCCCTCCTGCCGGATCTCGCCCTCCTCGCCCAGCGTGGTGGTGATCAGGCGCACGTCCACGCCGCGGCGCGTGTGGGCCGCCAGCGCCCCGCCCACGGGGAACGCCTCATCATCGGGGTGGGCAAAGCAGGCCAGCAACCGGTGTTCGGGCATATCGACTATCCGTCCTATCGTAGAAAACTGCGTCCGTATTCTACATCGCGCGGCTTGCCATTTCTGCGGTAGGTTCGTCTGAACCAGGATTAATCGATTATCACGATTCATCAATCCGGTAAATCCTTTAATCCTGAAAATCCTGATTCAGACAATGCGTCCAGCCCTGCTAATATGTACTCCGTTCCATTCTTGCCGGAGACTGTTAAGCCTTGCACCTGACCGAGACCGAGCTGGACATACCCTCCGCCCCGCCTGGGGTCTCTCCGCTGGCGTGGTTGACGCAGCGGATGGCCGAGGGGCTGCCCGATGGCCAAACGCCGCTGCGGCTGGCCGTGACCGAGAGCGGCGAATGCCATTACCGCTGCGAGGTGACCACGCTGGTGGATGATGGCGCTTATCGCCACCCCGGATCTCCTCCTGAGGGAGAGGGGGCTTTCTCGTTCCGCGGGCGTTGGTCGGAGAACACGTCGGCGTTCAACGCGGTCCTGCTGGTGCCCACGGGCATCGGAGCGGCCATCGGCGGGCATGCCGGCGACGCGACGCCGGTGGCTCGGCTGCTGGCGTCGGTGTGCGACACGCTGGTGACGCACCCCAACGTGGTCAACGCGTCCGACATCAACGAGATGCCGGCCAATGCCCTGTATGTCGAGGGCAGCGTTGTCTGCAGGCTGCTGATGGGCACGGCGGGGCTACAGCCGGTGCGCGCCAACCGGGTGCTGGCCGTGGTGGACTCTCACCCAAACCCGCTGTTCACCGAGCTGGCGGTCAACGCGGTCAACGCCGCCCACGCCTCCTACGGCCTGCTCTGCCCCAGCGTGGTGACCCTGGACCCGCCGCTGGTGATGCGCTCGGAGTATACGGGGTCTACCAGGGCCGCTGGCCGGATCGAGGACGTGGAGCGGCTGTTCGCGCTGCTGGATGACCGGCGTGGCGAGTACGACGCGGTGGCCCTGTCGTCGGTGATCTCAGTGCCTTTCGAGTACCACGCCGACTATTTCACCAGCGATGGCGGCATGGTCAACCCTTGGGGCGGTGTGGAGGCAATGCTGACCCATGCCGTCTCCAGCCGCTACGAAGTGCCCTCGGCACACTCGCCCATGCTGGAGTCGCAGGAGGTGCTGGACCTGGACGTGGGCGTGGTCGATCCCCGGATGGCTGCCGAGGCCATCTCGATGACCTTTTTTCAGTCTGTGCTCAAGGGACTGCAGAGGAGCCCTCGCATCATCACCAATCCCGAGGGCCTGCGTGAGCCCGGCGTGTTGACGGCGCGGGACGTCTCCTGCCTGGTGCTGCCGCAGGGCTGCCTAGGCTTGCCGACACTGGCGGCCCTGGAGCAGGGCATCACAGTCATCGAGGTGGAGGAGAACGCCAACCTGATGCGCAACGACCTCTCGGCCCTCCCCTGGCGGCAGGGGCAGTTCCACCGCGTCGCCAACTACTGGGAGGCTGCAGGCGTCATGGCGGCGCTAAAGGCCGGCGTCAATCCCGCGTCGGTGCGCCGCCCCCTGGCCCCGGTTCCGGTGGAGAAAGCGTAGAACGGGAATAAGTCTGAACTGTGATTTTTTGATTGGCATGATTGCCAGGATTAGGCCGACTCCCATCAGGGTAATCCCATAGTCAAACAGATCACAGTTCAGACAAAGAGTGGCAAAGATCTGTCTCCAAACCGGCCTGTGCTAGAATCGGCCCATGGCCACTCGCAACCTGGACAACCCCTCCTGTTTCCCGGACGGCCTGGACGCGATCAGCACACCGGCGTTTGTCTACGACGAGCGGGCCATTCACCGTCTGCTGAACTACACCGACCCCCTGCGAGCTGATGGCCGGTGCGGCGTGCTGTTCGCTGTCAAGTCTTTCTCCTTCGCCATGGCGCTGCAGGTGATGGCGCCCCGGCTGGACGGCTTTGCGGTCAGCTCGCTCTACGAGGCCCGGCTGGCCCGCGAGGTGCTGGGCGACGGCGGCTCGGTGCACATCACCACGCCAGGCCTGCGCCCCCACGAACTGGAGGAAATCGGCGCCCTGTGCGACCACATCGCCTTCAATTCCCTGGGCCAGTGGCACACCATGTCGCCAAGGCTGGCTGGACGGGTCAGCCTTGGCCTCCGGGTGAATCCACAGCTTTCCTTTGCCGAAGACTGCCGCTACGATCCGTGCCGGCCTCACTCCAAGCTGGGCGTGCCGCTGGACGAGCTGGAGGCCGCGCTGAGCCAGGAACAGGAGCGGCTGGAGGGCGTGAGGGGCCTGCTGGTCCACTCCAACTGCGACTCGCCCGACTTTTCTGAACTGAGGGCCACCATGGACCGGCTACGGGAGCGCATCCCCGACCTGCTGCACCGGGTGGAGTGGGTAAACCTGGGCGGGGGCTACCTGTTCGAGGACGACGAGGGCGATCCCCTCCGGGGCCTCGACGAGCTGTGCCGCACCGTGGACGGTCTCCGATCCGAGTACGCGGTTGACGTGTTCATCGAGCCGGGGTCCGGCCTGATTCGCGCCGCCGGGTATTTCGTGTCCACGGTCCTCGACCTTTTCCGCAGCGATGGAGTGATGGTGGCGGTGCTGGATACGACGGTCAGCCACATGCCAGAGGTGTTCGAGTACGGCTTCCAGCCCTACGTTGTGGGCGCCTCGGCCAGCGAACCTGCGGATGGCCCTGAGCAGCACGCCGACGGAGAGACGGCGCACGAGTACCTGCTGGCCGGCTGCACCTGCCTGGCCGGTGACCTGTTCGGCACCTACCGGTTCCCGGAGCCGCTGCGCGTCGGCGACCGGGTGGTGTTCGCGAATTCCGGCTCATACACGCTGACCAAGGCCAGCATGTTCAATGGTGTGGCCTTGCCCTCGGTCTATGCGCTGTCCATGTCCGGCGAGCTGGTGCTGCAGAGCAGCCCATCTTACGAGGAGTTCGCCGTCCGCTGGGGACTCGCCGGTGAATTCAATAGCAAGAGTACCCTTTCCCCAGAGGGAGAGGGGTAGGGTGAGGGCGGGCATTTGTCGCAATCTACGTCGACTGGTCCCCTCGTCCTCCAACTCCGCGACACTGTCTCGGTCCGGGAGTGCTCGCTGCTCCTGGAGCCGGAGGACGCCGGGCTGACCCTGAACGGGTTGCTGGAGAGGTACCTGCGGAACTCCTCCATCGACCGGCTGCTGGAGGAATTGCGCATCACCCGGTCCTCCGCCGACTCTCTTTTCGCGATGCAGGACCTGGTGTACGCCAGCGATGATTCGGGACGCCTGATGGACATGTTCGACGGCGTGGCGTTTAGCGATGGCGGGAGGCCCATTGGCTTGGGCGACGTTCCGATCCAACACTGTGCGCGGACGGGAGGGCAGGAGGTCCATCTGCTGGACGTCGCCATCGATCGCATCGCCTGCGGCTACGACCGCAACTGGCGCGGCTTCCACGCCCGCAAGTGGCAGCGGGCGCCGCAGCGCTATGAGTCCTTCGTCCGAGACACCCTCGTCGCGTCCCACGGGGAGGCGGGGGCTGATGACTTGCAGGAGCTGGACACAACGGACCGGAAGCTGCGATTCCTGGAGTCGCTGGCCCGGCGGGTCTGGCACAGTCCGTTCGAGAACTACTCCCGGTTCACGGGCCGCAGGCTGGTTTACAAGTCCGGCGACGAAGCCATCGACAACATCCTGGAAGGCGGAGGCGCCATCTGCTCGGAGAAGGTGCAGGCCCTGAAATTCCTGACTGATCACTTTGGCCTGGAGTCGGAGTACCTCATCGCCGGCCCGGATGCCCCTGGCCCGGTGCCAGTGGACAAGTTGCGAGAGATACTGCGCACCTTCGACCACCGCTTCGCCAAGCGCCACATGCGCTACTGGCAGCACACCGCGCTCTTGTACCGAATCGACGGCGTCGAGGTGCTGGTGGACGCCACCAACGGCAACGTGCCATTCCTGTTTCTGCTGGGGGAGGATGCCGCCGCGCTCCTGCGTTGCGAGGAGAAGCGGCCCGTTCCGGTGCGGATGGTGGAGGCAGTGGAGGATTTCTATTACCACCGGGTGCCGCAGGACATCCCGGAGGGCCTGTTCTTCGCCCTGGAGGGTTGGATGACCCACTCCGACCTTATGCAGGTCTTTGACAACGAGCTGGGCCTCTACCTGTCCTCTGACTACTATGTGGCGCCCATCGCCTACCGCACCGAGGGTGCCTACCGGCGCGACCGGGATGAGTACCTCGAAATCTGTCGTCGGGGCCAGCTGCGGCACTCCATCACCCCGGATTGGACCCTGGACACTGAGATGGGCCAAGAGTTCGCCGACGCGGAGCCGGAGGTGGCCGGCAGGATACTGGACGCACAGGAGCACCTGCTGTGCCGCCTTGACCAGTGCGACGGCCCGGGCCACCAGGCGGGGCTGGCTGTGATCCGGTTGAGCCGCTGAGCTTTTCAACGCAGAGAGCACCGATGCCGCGCAGAGGACGGAGAGGACAGGATCAGGGTCGCTCCCTGTGTACTCTGCACCGTTTCCCGAGCTCTCCCGGGGCCTTTCAATTGTTCCCTCTCCCTCAGGGAGAGGGTTAGGGTGAGGGCGCTCTCTCTTTCATCTGCAAGCTGGCAAAATAGCCGACCTAGCCCTTGACCATCTGGACAGAGGGACAATTAAAGGGCCCTGCTGCGCCCTCTGCGTTGAATGATTCTCAGGCCGTTCTGTGTATATACTGGCCCTATGAGGCCCCGACGAACATCGCCCTCCACCCTGCTGGCCCGCGTGCGTGACCACGACTTGGCGGCGCTCTCCGACGCCGGGCTGCGGAGGGACTTCCGTCGTCTGGCAGAGCGATCAGGCGACGCAGCCGATGACGATTTGCTGCCTGAGTGTTACGCCGTCGTGTGCGAGGCCATCGACCGGCGCCTGGGCGCGTGGCGGCTGTTCGATGAGACGCCCATCGTGGATGTTTCTAGCGAGGATGGGTCCATTGCGTCCGCCGTTGCCAGCGTGGCCGAGCAGCGCCGCTACCGGCGTCCGGGGGACATCCTCCTGCCCGCCGGGTTCTACGAGGCAGTTCGTCGGTCGGATACCGGCGGCCGCCTCCGCTTTCGGCCCACCGACGAGCAGCTGCTGGCCGCCATTCACCTGTTCCGTGGCAGTGTGGTGCAGATGGAGGCCGGCGAGGGCAAGACCGTGGCCATTGCCATCGCCGCAGCGCTGCATGCCGTGCTGGGCCGTCGTGTCCACGTAATCACTGCCAACGACTATCTGGCGGAGCGGGACTCGGCGCTCCTGGAGCTGGTTTACCGTTCCCTCGGCATCACCAGCGGGGCAGTGCCGGCCCACATGGAGGAGGCGGAACGACGCCACGTCTATGGCCGCCAGGTGGTCTATGGCACCATGCGTGAGCTGGGGTTCGACTACCTGCGGGACCACCTGAAAACCGCTCCCGGGGACCGAGTGCAGCGGCCCCTTGATGTCGCCTTGGTGGACGAGGCCGATCACGCACTGATCGACGAGGCATTCACGCCGTTGATCATCTCGGGCAACCCTCTGGGCAGCACCCGCACGGCGGTCAGGGTCGATGCCGCCGTCGCGGACTTGGTACAGCGGCAGCGGGAATCGGCCTCCGAAATTGCCGTCCAAATGGGGGGAGGACAGACCCGGTCGACCGATGTTCTTAGGCTGGCCGCGACCCTGCTGCTGGCCGACCCGGAGTCGCCGGCGTTACAGCGAGCGTTCGCTGCCCACCCGCGGCTGCGGCGGCAGGCGAGGGCCATGGCCGAGGATGAAGATGCAGGGCTGACGGACGGCCTGTACTTTGCCGTCCACCCCGGCCGGGGACAGGTCACGCTGACGGAGCGGGGGCGGGAGCACCTGGAACGGCAGCTCGGGTCCGTGTTCGGTGAAGGCGGCCCGGATGACGTTCGGGTTTCAGGCGGACAGATTCGCCTCTCCGCCACGGCGGCCCGGCGGCAGGCCCGGCGCTACGGGCTGGCCAACCAGGTCTCGCAGGCACTGCGCGCTCACCTGCTGCTGCAGCGCGACGTGGACTACCTGGTGGACGGCGACAGCATCGTGCTCATAGACGCGCACACCGGGCGGCCAAAACCCGACAGCATCTACCAGCACGGCCTGCAGTCCGCCGTTGAGGCGCGGGAGGGGGTGACCGTCCAGCCGGAGCGGGAGTCTCTGGCCCAGATTTCCGTCGCAGGATTCGTTGGGCAATACCGGCACCTGGCGGGAATAACCGGCACCGCCACCACCGCCGCCGATGAATTCAGGCGGAAGTACGGACTGGAGGTGGCGGTGGTTCCGCCGGCGCATCCCGCGAAGCGCGTGAGCCGTCCGCCGCTGGTGTACGAGACCCGGGAGGACAAGCTGGCCGCCGTGGTGGACGAGGTGGAGGCACGACACCGGACGGGCCAGCCGGTGCTGGTGGGTACTCGTACCGTGGAGCAGTCGGAAGAGCTGGGCCGGCTGCTCGATGAGCGAGGCATACCCCACCTGGTGCTGAACGCGGTGACCACCCACGCCGAGGCCGCAGTCGTACGGGAGGCCGGGGCCTTCGGCACAGTTACCGTGGCCACCCACATGGCGGGTCGTGGCACCGACATCCTCCTGGGCCCGGACCTGGACGAAAGAATAACGATGCAATCTGCTGCAGAAATCCGGGGAATGCTGGAGAGCTGGTTCAGAGATGTGGAGGTGAATTGCGCCTCTCCGGAACAGGCGGACCTGTTGGAAACGGAGATCTCTCGCAATAGCGGCCCAGTCATCTCGCGGGATCCCGGCGCCAGCGCGTTGCGCGTTCCCCTGCGGGACTCTGGTTCCCTCTCCGTCGAAGGGAGGTCAGGCGTGGAGGCCTCCGTCGATCTAACGGCCAGGATGGACTTTGCCCTCGGCCTGTGCGTCATCGGCACCGAGGTCCACGACTCCACCCGCATCACCCTGCAGCTCAACGGACGGAGCGGCCGTCAGGGGCAATTCGGCTTGGCGCAAACCTTCCTGTCGCTGGAGGACCGGCTGGTCAGCCTGGACGCCGAGGCCATCCTCAAGCTCACCGGGTCCCAGCAGACAGACGCCGCAGGCCGGGTCTGCTACACCGGGGAGGCCGTTTCGCGACGCATCCAGGCGTTGCAGGATGCCGCCGACCTCGAGGGAGAGGCCGGGCGCGCATATATGCAGGACTACGCCGCAGAGTTCGACCGCCAGACCGGCATCTACCACAGGCGGCGCGAGGGACTCATCGGTGTCGGCAGCGCTGACCTGGGCGACATGCGGCAGCTGTCCTGTGAGATCGTACGGCGCGTGGCATCCCGGTTCGTCGCGGCGCACCTGGGAGATGACGTTGACGGCGACTATGTCCCGCGGTTCCAACAGCTGTGGAATGACCTGCGCCGGGACTACGGCGTGGATTGCCAGGGCCTGTACGGTGTGGACCTGTCGCTGCTGCCCGGTGAAATCGCCGCACTCCTCTCCGGTCGGCTGGAGGGTCGGGCCAGGGAAGCAGGTTGTGGGGTGTTTCCCGAGCTGGCAAGGCTTCTCTACCTGCGGGTCTGTTCCGATTTCTGGCCCGTGCACATCGCAGCCCTGCGGGACTCCGTCGCCGTGGAGCTGCTGGGGACGCGGGGGCACAAGTCGGCGGTGGCCTCCCACATCCGTCGCTGCAACGATGAGCTGTCGCGGTTCTGGGAGACGGTGGATGAGGAGTTCCTGTCCCGCCTTTGCACCATGCCATTGGCGAGTGATCAGGTGCCTCTGCCCACAACGGTTACCGTCAGCAGCGAAACGGAGTTGCTACTATCCGGGGGTGATTCTACTATTGTGTAATGAGACGGGAGCCTGCCCACCGATCTGACCAGGGCCCTCCATTTGTTCCCTCTCCGTCAGGGAGAGGGTGAGGGTGAGGGCGTTCTCCTATCGATTGCAAAACGGCTGTTGCGAGGATTTCACCCCCACCCCAGCCCTCCCCCTCAGGGTGAGGGAGAATTAAAACCCTGCCGATCTGTCCTCGCGGAATGACGGGGGTGGGAATTGGCGGTTACAATGGCAGTGTCGTAACCGGCCCACCGGTGGCCTGGAGGAATCGGGAATGGCCTGGCGAAAGATGAGGCTCGGCACAGCACTGTCCCTGGGCGGCATCGTTGCCGCCTCGCCCCTCATCGCTGCCTGCGGTGGCGGCGCCTCCTACGAGGACTGGGCGGCCACCGACGGCGCTGCAGGGCGCATCAACCTGGACGACGTTCAGGAGGCATTCAAGAACTCCAACAGCGCCACCGAGTTTGAGAAGCGGGTCAACGAGATCTACGAGGGCGACGGCCTGGTCCTGGTTCGCGCCAAGCAGGACGGGGAGCAGCTGACGCTGGAAGGCTGGGAGGACCTCAACAACGACAACACCATCAACGAGACGGATGACGACCAGCTTTTCTCGATCGTCAGGGGCACCAACGGCGACCACCAGATGCGCGGCTATCACGCCAATGGCTATTACAACAGCCATTTCGGCGCCGGCGATTTCCTGTTCACCTACCTGCTGATTTCGGCCATCACCCCCCGGTTCGGCGGCTACTACTACAGCACTCCCCCATCTCGCGGACCGGAAATCCGCAACCAGCGCACCTCCTACCGCAACTCCTCGGCCTATGGCGGACAGACACAGCGCAACGCCAGCTACAACAGCAAGCAGTCGTCCTTTGCCGGCTCCCGCTACCAGTCCAGCCGGGGCAATGTCAGCTCCAACCGCAGCTCGTACCAGTCAACCCAGCGGACCAGCGGGTCCTTCCGCACCAGCAACTCCATCTCGCGGACCAGCTCCGTGCGGTCATCGTCGCGCAGCTTTGGCGGTTTCGGCGGCGGCGGGGCCATGCGGCTGCGACGGAGATAGCGGCCATCGGGTCGCCCGGTGAGTCCTTTGTGCTCCGGGTCTTCCTGGCCGGGATGAGTCCCGACGACCACCTCTCGATCGAGTTGCCCTCCGATTTTCTCGCCGGATCAGTCGCGCAGCTGCTGGATCGTGTGTTCCCGCAGGAAAATGAGAGCCGGCAGGTGATATCGGACCGGTTGGATCTCCGGGCCAACCCCGACCTGCCCGACATCTACGCCGTGCTCCTCGCTGTCTGCGACGAGTGGCGCGACTGGCGCTGTGCCCTGATGGTATCCACGGGGAGAGAACCGGTCGCGCTCGATACTCCGGCGGCGCACATCCTGCAGCAGGATGAAGGCACCCCGGTCCTGCAACTGCGCTTGGAACAAGAGTACCGCACCCTTGACTACGCCGTCCGGCACGGCCTCTGGGCCAGCCGCGACGAGTTGCTGGGATGGATGCGATCCCTGGTCGCCCTGTACTTCCTCGACAAGCACGAGGCCACCCTGGCGGCACCGCCACCACTGTCGAGCGGGCCCGCACTGGTCCAGGCGCTGCGGGACATTGAGGCGCATGGGATCGTCGCCACGCAGTCCCCGAACGATGGGGACGGCAGCGAAAGCCCGGAGCCGGGAGAGGGTGTTTACGCCGTAACTCGCGAAGGCAGGCGGTTCATTGCCGGGCTCCTGACCGAGACGGAGTCCTACATCGACCAGTACGACCACTACCAGGACGCGCTGGTCGATCCGGAGGGCGACCTGGTGGAGTTTGCCACGGGGCGGGGCGTGGACCTGCGGGTGGAGGTCTTTATGGCCGAAGGGCTGGACCCGGTGCGCACCGTATTCCTGTTGCGCCTGTACGACGGCACCCTGGACGCGAGGGTGCGGGACTGGGTGGATGCACTGGAGTCCGAGGACCTGTTCGAGGGGCTCCTGGAGCCCGTGGTCAACCGGAACAGCGTCTCGACGGAGGTCCTGGTTACGATCATCGACCACGGCTACGCCTGGCAGGAGGAGCAGCGCGAGCGGGCTCGCCGCGAGGAGGAAGACCGGGACCTGTTGCGCCGGGCCGGTGGCGGGGCGCCGCCACCCCCAGACTTGTAGGGGCGTAGGGCCGGACGCCCTCACCGCTGCAAAGCGAATCCGGCGGTGTCAGGACAGCAGGGTGCGCGTCCGGTGCCACAATCGAGGGCGCCCTTACCCTGACCCTCTCCCGGAGGGAGAGGGAATTTGCCACTCACATTCTCAGATGGCCATGAACAGGACCAGGGCAGCGCTGATCACCGCCGCGCTTTCCACCATTGCCACGCCTGTGTTGCGGCCCTCGGCCAGGGCCTGCGAGACCTTCACCGTGGGCAGCAGGATGAGGTCTATCAGCAGGCGCACCACGTAGAGCAGCACAAAGCCCAGCACGCCGTATACCAGGAAGGCGGCAATGCTCTCGCCCCAGCCGACGAAATCCCCGAACACGGCCTTCAGCGTCACCAATCCGATGGCGATCAGGTTGCCGCCAAAGGCCACACCGACCGCGACGTTGTCCCGTTCGATTTCGTCATGGATGTTGAAAGAGGTGGTGAACTCGTAGAACAGGGCAAAGGCCACAAGAAGGACCAGGCCCATGCCGAAGAATGCCAGCGCGACCAGGGCCGCCTCCCCCTCGCTGGTGCCCGTGTCTCCCGCCACTGCCCCGGCGATCAGCAGGCCGGTGGCGAGGTACATTCCGAACTCGGCGGCTCCCGCGCCGGCGTTACGGTCCTCCACCACCTCCTTTTCCAGGTGAAACTGGTAGAGCACCAGCCGGTCGAACAGCACTCTCACCAGGTTCAGGGCGACGATACCGGCCAGCGCGTAGAGGAACACCCGCAGCACTTCCTCGCCCAGCTCCCGGTCGAACCCAAACCCGCCGGTGGAGGAAACAAACGCACCGCCGGTCAACGGCTGGTAGAGTACCCCCAGCAGGATCAGTATCACGGCCATCAGGTAGCCGCTCAGTCGCAGGGCCACGGCCAGGTTGGCCTTGGTGGCGATCTCCTCGTCCACCCGGTAGTTGCGGGTTACGAGATCCCTGGCGAACTTGGCCAGCGCCAGGATTATCAGCCCCTCGGCGACGAACACCAGCCCCCTGGGAAAGGACTGTAGCGCGTCGATAAATGCGTCAATCATCGCCTGCTCCGGCTGTTGTGGCTGCCCTGCGTTGGGGGTCTCAGGAGTGCCGCCGTTCGCCCTGGTAGAGGGTGATGCTCTCGGGAGCGATGGCCTCGCTGAAAACAACCTCGAAGGGCCGGCCCTCCCACTTGGTGATGGTCAGGGACATGTCACCCTGCTCCCGGATGAAGTCCCACTGGTAAAAGGCGTCGCCCGCACCCTTGCTGTCCTGGAATAACAGGACCTCGGCGCTGTTGCGGTAGTAGTAGTTCTCGCCCTCAATGGTAACGTAGTTGTCGATGGAGTGTTCCTCGTCCAGCTGGATGAGGTCGTCCTCGCTGAGGCCGGTGGCGCTCAGTCCCACCGGTCCGGTGTCCTCGGTGACGGTGATGGACAGCTCGCGGCCGTCGGTCCAGTCGAGCCACAGCCGGTCATCGCCGTCAACGCACAGCAACTCGTACCAGGTGTCGGCGGCGCTGCTGTACCGGTGGATGCGCTCGATGAAGAACAGCCGCTCATCGTACTCGACGGAGTAGCCGTTGATGGTGAGCACGTCGCCCACCCGGGCCGAGCGCAGGCTCTCGTCGGGGACCGGAGCGACAGGTTCCCGCCTCTTCTTGCCCCGGCCGAACAGGGAACGCAGCATTTCTCTCCTGAGCTTGTAGAAGGGCTCTGACGGCGCTTGACCGTGAATTGAGTGTACTCAGGGTGCCGATGCAGGTCAATCTGTAGTGTACCCGGTGGCAGGAATCTGTTGCGGCGAGACGCGCGACTGGATTATGCTTGAGATGGTAGGTAACCTTTAACTTGGATTGGGGAGTTTCGAATGAGCGCTCCAATAATGCTGATTCTTGGCATAGTCGTGCTGCTGCTTGGTCTGGCATTTGTTGCAGGCTGGTTTGATTGGTTGCTGCGGGTTGGAGGCGTGATCCTGATTATCATTGGAATTATCGGAATTGTCATGGGCGTCGCCGGGATGATGGGCAACCGGAACAATCCGGGCAGATTCTGACGCCGAACCCGGCCCGGCCAAGTCGCAAGAGACTAGTCACTAGAGGAGGAAAGCATCATGGGGATGCTCTCACGTATGTCCACCATCGTTAAGTCCAAGATGAACCGGATCCTGGATAACGCCGAGGACCCTCGGGAAACCCTGGACTACTCCTACGAAAAACAGCTGGAAATGCTGCGCAACGTCAAGCGCGGCGTGGTGGAAATGGTTGCCGCCAAGCGCCAGATCGTGCAGCAGGCCGACAAGGTCCGCGAGAATATCGCCCGACTGGAACGCCAGGCGGAGCAGGCGTTGGACGCGGAGCGCGAAGACCTGGCCCTGATGGCGCTGGAACGTAAGAACACCTCCCTCCTGGAACTGGAGGGGCTTGACGCTCAGATCGCCGGCATGGAGGAGGAGCAGGAAAAGCTGACCCAGGCAGAGGCGCGCCTGTCGGCCAAGGTGGCTGCCTTCCGGTCAAAGAAAGAGGTCATCAAGGCCCAGTACACCGCTGCGCAGGCACAGGTTCGCATCGGGTCCGCCCTCTCCGGCATCTCCGAAGAGATGGGCGACGTGGGGCTGGCCGTTGAACGGGCCGAAAACAAGACCGAGAGCATGCGGGCGCGGGCCAGCGCCATCGATGAGCTGGCCGAATCCGGGGTTCTGAGCGATTTCGCCGGCGGCGGCAAGGACGACATCACCCGCGAGCTGGAGAAGATGTCGGTCAGCAGCAGCGCCGAGACCGAGCTGGCGGCCCTGAAGGCACGGCGCCGCGGGGGCTCCTGATGATTGTCCGCATCAGCTCGGAAGGTCAGTACAACCTGCCGGGTTCGTTCATCGACCAGCTCAACGAGATAGACAACGCGCTGGTCGAGGCGGTGGCAGCGGAAGATCAGGGTGCCTTCGAGACGCTGCTGAAGCGCATGCTGGACCTCGTGCGGGACAACGGAACTCCCCTCCCGGTGGACGAGTTGGTGGAGTCCGACCTGATCCTGCCGGAGCCCGACCTCACGCTGCTGGAGGCCGAGGAGCTGTTCGTCGGAGAGGGCCTACTGCCGGGGTAAAGCGCGCCTGTCATGAGTAATATGCCTCCTTACCCCTAGTAGACCAACCGCTTTGAAATGATGGGCAACGCGGGCAACCACAAGGGTTGCCCCTACCAGTCACAGGCAGTCCCGTAGGGGCGCCCCTTGTGGGCGCCCTGATCGCTTCGGCCAAGGCTACCGATCAATGCAAAGATTTCGCACTACTAGATTCAAGGTCTTTACAATCGGTGTAAATTACGCTGGTCCTGAGCTTGTCGAAGGGCCGTCCGTTAGTGGTTCGACAAGCTCACCATGAAAAGATTGGTCTGGAGACATAGAAACGCAAGAGGCCCTTCCCCCGATGGGAAGGGGCGGGAAAGCCAAAGCAAGACCGCCGGACCTATGCAGTCCGGCGGTCTTTTAATTCCCGTTTGAGAACGCCCTAGCGGGCGACGAAGTCGAACTGCTCGAACTGGCCGTGCACGATGGGATCGGGGTCGAGGCCCAGCCAGCGGTCGAGGATGGTGGCGTAGGTGCACCGGAAGTCGTTGGTGTAGGCCATGTCGCCCTCGGACAGGTCCGCTTCGCGGAGCGACGGGTACTCGCCGAACAGGCCGCCCTGCACCTGTCCTCCGAACACGAACGCCACGCCGCCGGAGCCGTGGTCGCAGCCGGTGCCGTTGTCCCTGACGCGGCGACCGAACTCGGACCAGACCAGAACCAGCGTGTCATCCCAGAGGCCCTGCTCCTTCAGGTCGTCGGTGAAGCAGGCGAAGGCGGAGGATGCATCCTGCCACAGCTTGCCGTGGGCCCGCAGCTCGTCGCTGTGGGTGTCAAAGCTGCCGTGCTGGGTGTAGAGGATGCGGGTGCCCAGGCCGGCGCTCATCACCTGAGCCGCGTTGCGCAGGCCGTTGGAGATGGGGGTGTCGGCGTACTCGACGCTGGACGAGTAAAGCTCCGGCGCGGTGCGCAGGATGTCGGCGCCCATCAGCGCCTGCGCGCCGTTATCGCTCAGCGCCTGGGCCACCGTATCCCTGCCCCCCGAGGGGCCGTACATCCGGCCCAGTGCGTCAAGGGCGTGATGGCGGACATTCTCGTCGTCGATGTCCGGGAGGAGGCCGTAGGTCTCCAGGTTACCCACGGAGGCCACCGGCACGCCCTTGCCCACCAGTGCGCGGGGCAGGCCGCGGCCGAAGTTGACGCCAGTCAGGACGTTCTCACCCTTGGCGTCCAGGTTGCGTATGGCGGCGCCCAGCCAGCCCTCGGTGCCGATGGTCTCCGGCTCGGCGGTGTACCAGATGTCGCGGGAGCGGAAGTGCGACCGGTTGGGTTGCGGATAGCCGATGCCGTTGATGATTGCCAGGTTGCCTGCGTCCCAGAGGTCCTTTACCGCAGGCATGTTGGGGTTGAACCCGTACTCGCTGTTGATAGGCACCACGTCCTGCTGGGAAATGCCGATGCCTGGCCGATGGTCATAGTACAGGTTGTTGTTGTAGGGGACGATTGTGTTGAGGGCGTCGTTGCCGCCGTTCAGCTCGATGACTACCAGGTTGCGTTCCCTCTTGGTGGAAACCATTGTCCTGCTCCTGCCGGGTTGTGTCTTTGTGACCGTCTTTCCCGCTTTTCCGGGAATGATGTATGCGGAGGTCTGCTAAACCCTGCGGTAAATCTGGATCCTGTGCCTGTTGGTCTCGGTGACGTAAAGTCGTCCCTGGCTGTCCAGCCTGACCGAGGAGGGGCACCAGAAATACTTCTCGATGTGGGACGATTCCTCGTGGGGATCGTCTATGAAATAGTCGATCTCCATGTTGAGGTCGGCGGTGGCGCGTGCGGCGGCCTCCTCCTTGTTTATGCTGAGGAAGTTTTCGGCCCACTCAGAGATGGAACCTTCCCCGCGCAGCAACTGCACGAAGTTGCCCTGGGCGTCCAGCACCTGCACCCGCTCGTTCCCCCAGTCGGCGACGTAGATGTAGCCGTCGTGGGCGACGGCCACGCCGGCGGGTCGGGTGAATTGCCCCTCGCCCCGGCCCGATGAGCCGAAGGCCGCCAGGAACTCGCCGTAGGGTGAGTATTTCTTGACGGCGTCGTTGCCGAAATCGGCGACGTACACGTTGTCGTCCCGGTCGCAGGCCAGTCCCCAGGGCAGGCTGACGCCGCGCTGGCCCTCACCACTGATGGACAGCAGGAAACTGCCTTCGGCGGTGAATTTCTGCACCCGGTTGTTGTAGGTGTCAGACACGTAAATGTTGTCGCGAGTGTCGAAGGCCAAGCCGGAGGGTGTGTCCAGTTCACCCTCGCCGGACCCCGACTGCCCCCAGTGGAACAGGTAGTGCCCGTCCGCGTCGTAGGCGGTGATGCGATTCTGTTTCTCGTCGCTGATGTAGTAGCGGCCCTGGCTGTCCACCGCTCCACAGGCGGGCCAGACGAACTTGCCGCCCTCCTGTCCGTAGCCGCCAAAATTGCCGAAGTAGCCGCTCTCGGCATCGCAGAGGGTGACGCGGATGCCGCGGGTTGTCTCCTCCTTGCTGCGGCTGATGACATACAGGCGGTCGTTCGCTCCAACGGCGGTATCCACGGGGTAATAGAACCCCTTGCCCTCCATCACCGTCATGCCCATGGTGTGAGAGTATTCCAGGACCCTGGTCTGTTGCACTGTGGTCATAACTGCGCCTCAAGTCAGATGAGTTCCCTCTCCCTCCGGGAGAGGGTTAGGGTGAGGGCGTCCCTCGGTTCAGAAACCCGGTTCCCACACGGGGGCCAGGTCGAGAGTGAATCCCGGCAGTTCCGGGTCGCCCGAGAGGGAGTCAGGAGCCTCTACAATCTGGACGTCCGCGCTTGGACGGTAAACGTAGATCCTGCGCCACGAGTCCACCGGGTCTATCAGCCAGCCCAGCCGCACACCGTTTTCGATGTACTCCGCCATCTTGCGCTGTATGCTCGTAAGCGTGTCCGAACTGGATCTGATCTCGATCACAAAGTCGGGAACAATGCGCCAGAACCCAGACCTTTGCTCCTCGGATAGCGCCGCCAAACGATTCTTCAGGACCCAGGAAGCGTCTGGGGCGCGTACCGCCCCGTTGGGCAGGGTGAAGCCTGCATTGGGCCCGAAGGCAACCCCTGTTCCATTGGACCGAGCCCAAACCATTAGGTCCGTGGCCGAGTTCAGTTCCTGATTCCCGGTGTCGGTGGAATTGGGAGGCAAGATTTCCAGTTCTCCTTCGGCGTTCTTTTCCAGGCGCAGGGTATCGTTCAACGAGCTCAGCTTGAGGAGTACGTCGTCTGTTATTTCCACGATGGGATCCAGCCGCAGCACGATCGGGCCAAGTGGGAGTACCAGGGCCTCTTCACCCGACGATGACTCCTGCTTGGGTTTTGCCTGCTGAATGGTCACCGGAACAACACCTGCCGAATCCTTCTTGCCTCCCGAGGAATGGGTGACTGCCTATGATCGCTGGAACTCCTGGGTAGCGGCCACCATCTGGAGCACGTCGGCGATGTGCTGCCGGTCGGTGTTGGCTCCCGCGCTGCCCTGTGCGGAAAATTCGACAAGGGTCCGGCGAGTGGACTCGTCGACGGCCAGGGCTCCCACTTCCTCCAGGCAGGCATCTACCAGGAGCTCGGGCGAGGTGGACTCGGTGAGATGGCCGCTGATGCGATTGACCATGGCACGGATGCCCGGCTTGTCGGCGTCGCCGACCTGCTGGCTGGCAAAGTTGATGCGCTCCACCAGCGTGCCGCTGTCCAGCCAGTCGGTGCCCTGGTGCCAGCCCTCCACGCTGGGAGGGTTGTTGAGGATCTGGCCCATGTACGACGCCTGGTTATAGCGGTCCAGGATTTCATAGCGTGGCCGGTCGAACTCCCCCGTCAGCCGCAGCACGCCAGCCACCAGTTCCACCGGGCTCTTGACCTTGGTGTAACGGATGTCCCCCGCCCTGAAAAAGTCGGAGTTGAACAGCACTCGCAGCATTGCGCCGACGTTGTAGTCGTTGTCGAAATAGGCCTGCACCAGGGTCTCAATGGCCTCCGGGTCGCGGGGCTCGGTGTAGGGCCACTCTGGGACTGGCGGTTCGTCGGCCACGAAGAAGCTGTACATGTGCCGGGCTATGAACCGGGCGGTGGCGGGCTGCTTGCAGATGATGTCGACGATGTCCTCGCCGTTGAAGTTGCCCGTCTCGCCGAGGAATGTCTTTTCCCCGTAGTCGTGGTCATCGGGATGGAACTCGAAGTGCCAGGATATGCGGCCATAGGGCCAGTCGGAGTCCCGCTGGGAGCGCATTTCCATGTACTCGCGGTTGGCGATGGTCCAGCCCGTGAAGGCCCTCGCGCACTCCTTGATGTCCTCCTCGGTGTAGTTGCCAACACCCATGGAGAACAGTTCCAGCAACTCACGTCCGAAGTTCTCGTTGATGGCGCCCTTGTGATTGTCCTGGTTATCCAGCCAGATGATCATGGCCGGGTCCCTGGACAGCTCCATCAACAGGTTGCGGAAGCTGCCAAAGGCGTAGTGCCGGAACATGCGCGTCTGGTCGGACAGCGCCTTGCCATGGATCACCTTGTTGTAGCCGGTGGCGAATATCCCGTGCCAGAAAAGGGTCATCTTTTCCCGCAGGGGCGCACTGGTGGTCGCCATTCGGTACAGCCAGTTTTCCGCGGGCGCCTGCGGGCCCATCATTCCGGACAATTCCGGGTGGAAGCGACGCACCAGGTAGTCGCTGATTCGCTGTTCCTCGCCGGGATTGATCAATTCTTCAACCGCTGCCTCATACCCTACTGAGGTGTATTTGTGCAGTTCGTCCCTGGTGGACCCAAAACCGGCCCGCCGCAAAAGGTGCGCAATCAATTCAACGTCAGTTTTTGTCTGTACCATAAGAAAACTCCCGTGGAGGCTGAGTCCCACTTCTAGAGAGTAATTCTAGGCTTCCCGGAACTGCCGAGTCAAACGAATTGTGGCCGGTTTACCCCGTCGCAAACCGCCTTGCGGCACTGCCTGTGGACAATACGAATCCCGATAAATCGAAAAGGCTACACAGGACTACGAATCACGACGACATCAGCCGTCGGGATGACCGACCCGGACGGTGATGATGTCGGTGCCGTGGTACTGCTGGTGGCGCACCGACTGGGCGAAGCTGCGCAGCAGGCGGAGAGATAGTTCCTCCTCCACCGGGTCCTGGGTGTCGTGCTGCTGCAGCTGGCGAATGCGGTCTTCCAGGTTGGCCTCGTTGCCGCCGCCGATGAACTCCAGGTCGGCCACCGTTCCGTCGCTGGCGGCCAGCACGATGAGTGTCCGGCTACTTTCGTCGGTGGCGTCCTCCTCGGCGTCCAGGCTCAGGTCCAGCGGGGCCAGGGTGAGCAGGGTCTCCTCTGCCACGGCACTGAGCCGGTCTTTCATGGCGTCGTTCCAACGCCGGTTGGAGGCGAACCTCGCCATAAATTCGTTCAGGTCCGGCAGGGAGTCGATGTGCAGAGGCGCCTGGAATCGCATACGCCTGGGACTGGTGAACTCAAGGTAGAGCACCATGATAATCGCTGCCAGGCCGCCAGTGGTGATGGCGCTCTTGAACAACCCATCCAGTACTGCGCCGAAGGAGGGCAGGTGGAACAGGTTGAAATGGAAGGAGGCTCCTATCCAGAAGCATATCCCGGCGACCACCACCTTCTGCCGGTTCGGTTCGTTCTGGATCACCGTCCGCGTCCCGTCCACCAGCAGCGTGCCGGTCACCATCATCAGGTATCCGGTCATGACCGGCGCCGGGATGGAGGCGATCAGGCCCGATACCTTGGGGAGAAAGGCCACCACGATGAATATGAGGGCGACGCAGTACCCGACCCTGCGGGCGGCAACGCCGGTGGTCTGGCTGAACGATATGATGCCCGAATTGATGATGTTGGGCACCGCGCCGCTGAATCCGGCCAGCAGGTTGCTCAGACCGGAGCCCATCATTCCTCCCTGCACCTGCCGGAAGTCCACCGACCTGTCGTCGCGCCATGCAACCCGCTGCTGGGCTATTGTCTCGCCGTTGGAATGAATGGAGAAAATGATCCCCAAAAAGAAGAAGGATGGAAGCAGGGCCCAGAAGGGGATGCCGAACTGCGGTGTGAGGTCAGGCACTTCGGTCGGCAACCCCACCCAGGGTGACTCGACCACCAGGGAGGCGTCGAATATGCCGAATCCCGCTGCGGCAAGGCATCCGGCAACAATCCCGATGACGGGCCCCCACAGACGCAGGACCGCCGCACGGCGAAGGCTGAGGCCGGCCACCACCACCAGGGTGATCAGGGCCGTGAGGGG
Organism: Dehalococcoidia bacterium; assembly: GCA_965207865.1. GTDB lineage: Bacteria > Chloroflexota > Dehalococcoidia > Lucifugimonadales > UBA3495 > VXOI01. The sequence goes on along the minus strand of CBDBNP010000008.1, from coordinate 235,109 downwards.
CCCGGCCACCAGTTCCTCCCGCGACGAACCATCCAGCAGAGCGAACACCACCGATGCGAGGGTGACCGACAGAATCATGATCACGATGCCGCTCACGGTGGGGGTGACCAGGCGCCGGAGGATTACCACCCATCTGGATATGATGAGCTGGAGGATTGCCGTAACGATCACGAGGCTGACCAGGGTGCCGGGGCCGCCGTCCACCACGGCTGTGATGCAAAACGGTATGGATACCGCCGCGGTGAACATGGGCAGCAGGGCGCCGGCCCCGACCGGCCCGATGCGCCGCGCCTGTATAAGAGTGGAGATGCCGACCACTATCAGGGAGGCGAATACCATCCAGAGCAGGTATGAGTCGCCCAGGCCGGACTCCCTGGCAACGATTACCGGGGTGACCAGCAACGTCGCCGAGGCAATCAGGCTGAACTGGGCCCCGTATCCTGCGGACGGCAGAATAGGCGGGCTCTCATCCACCTCGTACCGGGGATTCCTGCTGGCTGTCGTAGTCAGATGCCACTCCCTGGCAATTGCGGAATAGGAATTATGGCGCAGAGTACCCAGTTCGCTGGGGGTTGGTGGACCCTATCAGTGGGATTGTACCGCAATAGACAGAAAACAAAACAGAAGGCAAAACGCCCGGTGTTTGCAGTAATCATCCACCGGGCGTTCTCAGCGGCTTTTGGTTTCACGCGAAAACAGGCGCGAGTATTTTCGGGCCTATTTGAAGTTGGGAATCACCTTGTCAGTCAGGCACTTGATGGTGGTCATCACCACGTCCCTGGGCACCGAGGAAGTCCAGTTGACCTCGAACATGATCTCGTCGGTGCTGAAGTCGTCGCGCAACGCTTCGATCTTGTCACAGACCTCCTCGGGAGTCCCGAACAGGTTGACCTCTTCGGTGGCCTCTGGGCTGGCCGTGCCGGCGTCCGTGCTGCCAATGGCAATGCGACCGGCGTAGTAGCGGCGAGCCAGGTCCATCAGGTTCTCGGTCTGGCGGTCTGCCTCTGCTTGGGTTTCAGCCACCAGGGTCGGGATGCGCACCACAGTGGTCGGGTCGCCCGGGTGCCCGGCGTCGATCCACGCCTTGCGATATGCCTGCACATCCTCTTTCAGCACAGCGGATCCCCGTGGGTTGTGCGGGGAACTGCCGGCGCCGATGGCTATGCGGTAACCCTGCTCCCCCATGGGCACGAAGCTCTCCTGGCTGTCCACCGGCAGCAGCATGGGCGGGTAGGGCTTCTGGTACGGCTTGGGGATGGCCAGATAGGACTCGTAGAAGGCCGGGTAGTTGTAGTATTTGCCCTCGAACCCTGAGAACTGGTCCTCCGTCCAGAGTTGTTTCATGACCTCGAGGTATTCGAAGAACTGATCGCGTCGGGAGGCGGAACCGCGGGTACGGCCTCCTGCGCCGTATATAAACCGGCCACGGCTGACCTGGTCGACAATGGCCACCTGCTCGGCAGTCTGGATCGGGTCCTCCATCAGCAGGTTGTCGAAACCGTAACGCTCGTGGGGCAGAGCCGCCGGGGACAGTGTTTCCCCGGCCTGTTTCATCACTGGGCGGTGAATCGAGGAGCCAATCCTGATTCGTTCGGTGCGTTCAGCGATGACTGCCGCCAGCATCAGGACCTGGGGGTCCATGCTGGCCTGCTTCGAGAAGTGCCCGCCACCCAGCCAGATGTAGTCCCACCCCATCTCCTCGACGGCGTCAATCTCCTCGTAGTTCTTGAGGTAGGCCTCCTCCTCAAGGAGCGGACCCCCATGGTATTCGGGGTGCCAGGGTACCTTGTCCCCTTCATAGAGGGCGTTCCAAGTGTTGAACAGTCCGAAATCCATCGCGATTCTCCTGGACCGTCTGCGGTTCCTGTCATCCTGAGGCCAATTTAGCACCCGTGTCTGGCAGCGTCAACGCCGCTGACCAACTCCTCGCATGAAACACCTCCCGGAGAATAGTCGTTTGTGCTGTCGCAGCTGGGAGTGAATGGATGTCGTTTGTCCACAGGGCCAGCTCTGGCGAGAGGACGTCGGAGAACTACAAAATGGACCTGCGGAGGATTTGGGCAAACTCATCCGGGCCGATTCGTATCAACTGGCTCTCGTTGACAGGTCGTCTAAGTATTCATTCTTGAATGGCAGTGGATGGCACAGGCAAGGCGATACTTTAAGACTATAATCAGTCAAAATTAAGACCATTGCAAATGGCCCGATGTCAACTAAATCCAATTTTTAATGTTCAACGTAAGTCTAATAGTACTAACTAGTACGGAACACGACGTGCAATGATCTTAAAAGAAAGACTATCGTTTTCAGAGGAGCCATGAAAAATATAGTGTACTTTGTTGGCTGAGTGCAAAATACCGATTCGCCACGAGGAACGAATTAAATCCACGTAAAAGGCTCCGCCGGGTAAAACGGAAAGTTGAGTCCATTGGGTACCGATATTGATTTTACCTATTGGTGAAGTATGGAGATACTATTTCCGGACATTGTTAACCGAACGTGCTGGAGCGATTGTCTGGCCCGGGCTCAGCAGTTCCCCCGGCTTGAATGCCGGGCAATGCCGGCTCGCTGACCTGGCTCTGGGCGGTGTCCCCGTGATTGCTGGGCGCCATTCGGTCGAGGGCCAATACTGAGGTCGAAGATGGACTATCGCCGCTTGGATCGAGGGTGTCCTGTTCGGATGATTATCGCCCTCCCTGTACTTCGACAGCATAATCAGTCCTGATTCACAGGGACGATATATGCGCCGATTGCACCTAAAGGCAATTCGGCAAGCAATCAAACTGAACTACTCGAATGTAATGGAGTATTGGGGAGATTCTACACGCGTGTAATATCAAAACAACTGGGCGAAAAAAGAAGATATACTTGCATATCACCATGGGGACTGCGAGAATAACTTTTTCTGTTCTGGTTGCTAACCCCTATTGTATAGATATATTCAGACCTGTTCAGGAAAATGAGTTTTTATGCCCTCTGACCCTGAATCGCGCCGATCAAGATCAAAGCAGGTAGGCATGCTAATGCAGTCCTACCGGCGTGCCTATGATGCTGATGGTAAAAAGGGTCGGCTGTCTCAAGAGGGGCTGTTGAAACTCATGGGGGAAGTGGACCCCGTTTACCTCGAAAGATACAACCATTCGACGGTGGCCAGGTGGGAATCCGGTGCCACCAGACCCACCAAGGACAGGCTACATGCATTCGGCAAGGCCCTGGATCTCTCTGACGCAGAGGTTCACGGCATGGTGTGGCTGGCGGGTCTGCACGGGGATGAGGAGGATTCTCATTTCCGGGACACGAACCTTCAGGCTCCTGAAGACACGTCAGGGCAAGAACCGGATACCACTGATTCAGAAAACGACACCCGGTATTTGGGCGTGGGTGGAATTTCCTATGCGGGTCAAGCCTCTCGATACGTCCTTACGAAGTTTGCCCTTCCCGGGCTGGCCGTGGCAGCGACCGGATACATCCTGAACCGCTTGGGCTGGAATGCCGGTTGGATAATGTCCCTCTATGTCATTCTGGCCGTCTTCCTGGTGATGTTCCAGGGATACCTGAGAATGCGGCGCTCCCACGAACTCAGGGAGCTCTATTTCATAACCGTTTTCTTCCTGCTCAGCGGAAACCTGCTGCAGGCTCCGGCCATCCGCATGGATCCCTATGGTTTTTACGCCCTGGCAGATTTTGCGAATACACCGATTCCCTATCTGCTGGCGTCTCTGGCCAATATGGTGCTGGCACTCATTGCCGGGCTGATGTTTGACGTGCTGTGGCGGTGGCAATATGCCAGCGGACGCGGTTTCGAGAACGTCTGCCATCGGGCGGCATGCACCACATTCCCGCCGCTGCTATTCGTCTACATCTGCGCTCTCCTATTCTGCTGCATGGGCACATGGGTCTTCCTCCTGCTGGTGTTCTCCGTGATGGGCGCCGTCTTTATGGCCGTTCTGGCTATGCGGGACGAACGGATGGAGTTCAGGAACTGGGAGAAGAAGCTGTTGCTGCAGGTTGCCTTTGGAGGTGTATTGGTTCTCACTGCCCTTGGCGGTGCGTCGATTCTTATCCTCTACCTCGAACCCAGTCCGCTTGCCATACCGGACCACAATATTCTCAGGTCGTGGGTAATCGATTTCGAGGCCCTGGGATACTCGCCGGACGAACTGCTGGAGAGGTACCGCATTGCCGCAGTGCTTTCTGCCATTTCGACCCTCACCTACATGCTGCTTGTCTTGGGAGGGATTCTTTTGGCCACCATCTACCGGCTGGATATTCCGGGGGAATCCGAGGCGGAAGAGGGAGACACCACGGCCGGAACCGTCCATGCCGAAAAGAACGGAATAAAGCCAGGCGACCCAACCGCGGATAATGGAGCTCTCGATTCGCAGCCATGGCTGGACCCAGGTCCGAATCCGATACAGGACGCCGTTCAGAGTCGCAACGACAGCATCTGACCCTAACCCCCAGTCACCCCTTTGACCAATCACACCCTGGCGATCTGCCAAAGAGCCATCTCCTTCCATTGATCGAGGATCTCCCTTACCGGGCGCAATTCGCCGACACTTGACCGGCTGGGTCCATTGGCGCCTGCACTGACTGCGTCGTGTTGAACGGGAAATGCGGCAAGCTGCTGCGATGGCGCCGCGATCGCTGTGGGTGACTGTTAAGGGTGTAATATAAGGTGAGTTGGTAGCGGTCTCCTTAGACCATATTCCCGGAACCGTGCCGCCATACCGGATACGTGTTTCTCAAGGAGCAACGATGGCCCCCTACAAACGAATCATCCTGCCCCTGGACGGGTCCGATGTATCGGAACAGGCAATTCCCCTGGCCACCGGGTTGGCAAAACAACTCTCATTGCCTGTGACCCTGCTCAACGCAGTCGAGCCTGACAGTCCTGCAATTACGCAGTCTCTTTTTTCGAACCGGCAATGGATGGAGCCGGCCAGTTCGCGGGAGGCTCGTGCGCAAGAATATCTGTCTAGAATCTGCGAGCCACTTGTAGCAGTTGGACTGACCGTTGACACCGTAATCCCACATCTCGAACCGGCCCTGGGCATAGTACAGGAGGCCGAAAGGGACCCCAACAACCTCATCGTGATTACCAGCCACGGGCGTTCCGGGCTGGCGCGATGGTGGATGGGCAGCGTGGCCGACAAGGTCATACACATGTCGGATAATCCGGTCCTGATTCTGCGGGCCCGGGAGCAGGCGTTCAGATCGGAGGACGAGGGGCCACAGCGGTTGATAGTGCCACTGGACGGCTCGGAGTTGGCGGAACTGGTCCTGCCGCATGTCGGCCACCTGGCCTCAGGCTTGGGCCTGGCGGTCTCATTGGTCCAGATAACGCCGCCCGAGGAGGAATACTATCGATTCGCTGCCTTGGCTCCGGGCCTGGCGCCCGCCACAATGCCGTCGGCCCTGTCGGTGACTGACCTGGTCCAGGCAGCGGGACAGGAGGCCTCCTCCTACCTGGAGGATGTGAAGTCCCGGCTGATCGCCCAGGGCGTGCAGACCGTTGACACACAGGTGTCCCAGGGGACCCCGGCCGATGTGATCGCCGACAGAGTGGCGCAGTCGGATGGCAGCCTGGTGGCGATGACCACCCACGGGCGCTCCGGCGTTGGCCGAATGATGCTGGGCAGTGTCGCCGAAAGAGTGATTCGCCAGTCGGGGTGCCCGGTGCTGGTCGTGCGTTCCGGACGCGGCGGTGACTGATGGCCAGCGCACACGGAGACTCCTGCAGAGATCCGCGATTTTGCCGGCTTCAGGTGCAGTTGTACCTGCATTCTCTAGTTGGTTGTTTTATCCAGCGAAGGGGGTTTGGATTGACCACCTGATAGCAGTCTCGCCTGTACAGATAGCCCACACGATACGGACTCCGTATGCTGCGCCAGATTGGCCGTCGACACTGCGTAAAAAGGCTGTGAATTGAACGGGTCCCCGGATTAACATTTGACCGGGGACTGCCTTTCCGCAATCGAGCAAAAGCCAGTTCCCTGCAGAGATGGGTGGAATGGGACGGGGTTCGCTGTCCCTGGTGCGGCAGGTGAGGATGAAGGGCAGGGTCCACGAGATACTGGAGGTCGGGCAGGAGGGAGACCGGGTCAGCCTGGGCGTGGACTGGGCGCTGATGCTGCTTATCGTGGCCAACGTGGCAGCGATCATAGCGGCCACCGAACCCAGGGTTGACGCCGTAGCCAGCTCCTATTTCCACTACTTCGAGCTGGTCTCCTATTGCATCTTCGCAGTCGAATATCTTCTGCGGGTATGGTCTTGCACCTCGGACCCGCGGTTCGCGCACCCGGTAATGGGCCGCCTGCGCTACATCTGTAGGCCCCTTATGCTGGCCGACGCCACCGCCGTATTCTCCTTCTTCATAATCCTCTTCCTGCCCACGGGTCCGGACCTGGGCGCCCTGAGGACGCTGCGACTCCTGAGCCGGCTGGCCAGCCTGGCCCGGTACTCGGCGGGGATGCAGGCCGTGGCGGCCGTCGCTGCTGCGCGCAGAGGAGAACTCATGGCAGTGGTCTCGGTGGTCGGGGCGCTCCTGGTGCTCGCCTCAACCCTGATGTATTTCGTCGAGCACTCTGTCCAGCCGGAAAAGTTCCGCAGCATCCCCGCCACGTTCTACTGGAGCGTGGCAACGGTCACGACACTGGGATACGGAGACGTCGTCCCGGTAACCAACCTGGGACGCCTGCTGTCTGGGGTTATAGCGCTGCTGGGAGTGGGAATCTTCGCGCTTCCGGCAGGCATTCTGGGCTCAGGATTCGTCGAACAGATACAGCGACGCCATGAACACGAGGAACACACCTGTCCGCACTGCGGTGGAGACCTGACCGGTAACTCGTCGGCCTGACGGGCGCTTTGGTCAGATTCCCAGCCGGTCGTACACCTCGGGGTTGGCGCAGTGAACCAGGCGCTGCCCGCCAAGGCCGTTCACCAGGTTCTGGGCCGCCATGATGCTCATGGCCCGGCGCGACAGGACCGAGGCGCTGCCGATGTGCGGCGTGATGGTCACGTTGTCCATGAACAGCAGGGGATGATCGTCCGGTATCGGCTCGGGATCTACCACGTCCAGCCCGGCGCCCCCGATCCAGCCCTCCTGCAGGGCGGTGCAGAGAGCGTCGGTTTCCACCACCGGTCCACGCGATATGTTGACCAGGATGGCCGTGGACTTCATTCTCCGCAGGGCTTCCGCATTGATCAGGTGTCGCGTCTCCGGTGTAAGGGGACAGTGCAGGGACACGAAATCCGATTGGGACAGCAGGTCATCCAGAGAGGCGTAGGTGAGTCCGTACTGCTCCTCGGCCTCTGGGCGGCGGTTGCGCGAGTGATACAGGATGCGCATGTCGAATCCCTGGGCGCGGCGTGCCATCTCGGTCCCGATCTGCCCCAGCCCCACGATGCCCAGGGTGCTGCCCTGCACCTCGCTGCCGAGCCAATAGGTGGGGTGAAACGCCAGCTCCCAGTTGTTGCCGCGGACCCACTTGTCGCTCTCGACCACGCGGCGGGCGGCGGACAGCAGCAGCGCAAAGGCGTGGTCGGCCACCGCCTTGGAGAGAATGCCCGGCGTGCTGCCCAGCAGGATGCCCCGCCGCGTGCACTCGGGTACGTCCACGTTGTCCAGTCCCGCTGCCAGCTGGCTGATCACGCGCAGCTTGGGCGCTGCATCCAGCAGTTCGGCGTTCACCCGGTCCATGATATTGATCAGCGCACCCTCAGCATCCTCCAGCTTTTCCCTCAACCGTTCCGGCGAAGGTGGAGGGTCGTCGGGCCAGACCTCCATCTCCGTGGCTTCGCCGATCAGGGCGATGGCGTCAGGATGCATAATGCGGCTGACAAAGGCACGTGGCTGGCTCATAGCGAATCTCCTGCGCGCCCTGTTGCTGATGGGCCGCTCATTCAATTGTATCCAAGGCCCGCGAGCCTTGCCATAATCGGGTATTCTAGGTGGGCCTTGCCGAATCCGCGCTCTGCTGAAAGGTAGGTTCGCCTGGGATGCTCGGTGGCGGTGATCCCACATATCTTCGAGGTACAGTATGGCCCTGTTTCTGAACGAGCAGGAGGTGGTGCAGCTCCTGCCAATGGACGAGTGTATTGATGCGCTGGACCGGGCCTTCGCCCACGCCGGCGCGGGACAGGTGGACAACAAGGCCCGCTCTCGCATACGAATGCCCGGCGGGTTCTTTCATTTCATGGCGGCCGCCGATGGCGGTCAGGGTGTGTTCGGCTACAAGGCATATCCGTCCTTTGCCGGGCCGGGCGGCTCCAAGATGATGGTGATGCTCTACGATTACCAGACCGGCGAGATGCTCGCCTGCATGGAGGCGGGACGCATGGGACAGATTCGGACGGGCGCGGCCAGCGGACTGGCCACCCGCTACATGGCCAGGCAGGACGCCGCCACCGTAGCCGTCATCGGCTCAGGATTCCAGGCTCGCACACAGCTGGAGGCCGTCTGCAACGTGCGCACCATCACCGAGGCCAGGGTGTTCAGCCGCCGGCAGGAGCGACGCGAGGACTTCGCCAGCCGGAGCAGCGAGCGGCTGGGAGTGAATGTGCGGGCAGTGGAGAGCGCGCAGGAGTGTGTGGAGGGCGCGGACATTGTCATCACCATCACCTCGGCGCGGGATCCGGTGGCCCTGGGCGAGTGGCTGGCTCCCGGCGCCCACGTCAATGCCGCCGGCGGCAATCACTGGCTGCGCCGTGAAATCGACGAGGCGGCGGTGCTGCGGTCCGAGGTAATCGTGGTGGACGACCTCGAGCAGGCAAAGGTCGAGTGCGGCGATCTGCTGTGGCTGGAGGCCCGCGGTTCCTTCCGATGGGACATGGCTCACGAGTTGCGGAACGTCGTGGCGGGCAGGGTGCCGGGGCGGGTGACGCAGGAGGGTGTCACGCTGTTCGAGTCCATGGGGGTGGCGCTGGAGGACATCGCTGCTGCAGACCTGGTATATCGCAAGGCCAGGGAGCAGGGTGTTGGTCAGGAGCTGCCGTTCTAGCGGGAGGGCGTGGGAGGAGAATTAAACCCGTAGCGAGAAAAGGGGCGGATTTTCTATCCGCCCCTGATTTTAGGAGATCGTTCTGCCGGAAACCGGGTTGTGGTATTCCGGCAATTTGCGGTTGGCTAGAGAACGTTCTGGAAGCCTCGGCGAATATGCTCTGCTTCCTGCAGCCGGTGCTGCGTCCTCTCCAGTTCGCTCATGGCCGGGCCGGACACCAACTCGTGAACGGTGGCCAAGCCGGCCTCCATCTTGTGGATGAACCGCGATCCGATGTCCCTGACTTCCTTGACTCCCTGGTTCATGGTTACCATCTTGGACCGTTCCCTCCATCACCGGAAATGTTTGAAACTTCGATATAAGTCCAGTGATTTGATTTGAATTCATGATATATCGAGCTAAGCCAACAGTCAATAGATAATATGTCAACAATAGTATTTGGAATTATGAAGGTTCTGTGAATGGCACGACGTATAGAATGTGCCAGAACCGGATGAGAGCCATGAGCGTGGCGAGGGAGCGGCTAGTCCCGGAAGGCGGGCATTACCTGGGAGGAGAACAGTCGTATGGAGGAAGTGGCCTCCTCCAGCGTAACCTGGTGGAAGTTGACCTGCAGGGAGGCTGTATCAAAGCCACCCACGGCATCGCGGTACGATGCGATCTGCTCCCTGATGTCGGCGGGGGTGCCCACCCAGATGGTCCCGCCGTTCAGCAACGAGTCAAAGCTGGCCTGGCGCAGTTTCTCGTGATGCGTAGCGTAGTTGGGGTAGTCGCGGGATGACGCACCCGCTCCCCAGCCCGAATTCAGCTCGACGGCGGCCGTCAGCGATTTGAAGTAAGCGTTGATATTGGGACGCGCTATGCGATGCGCCTCCTCGCGGTCCTCGTGGCAGAACATGTGGAATCCCAGGGCGATCCGCCCCTCGCCGGAGTGGCCCGCCTCGCGCCAGGCCTCGCGGTAAACCCTGATGGCCTCGTTCATCTGCGGTCCGGAGAACGGGACCAGCATCAGGTGAAACCCCCGTTCGCCGGCGCGCCGCAATGATTCCGGCGTGCCCAGGGCGGCTGTCCAGAATGGCGGACGGGGCTGCTGCGTGGGGCGTGGCAGGGAAGTCACGTTCCGGAACTTGTAGAACTGACCCTCAAAGGAAACGCTCTCCCCTTCCAGCAGCAGCCTGACGGCCTCCACTCCCTCCTCGAACCGGGCCCGGGACTCGTCCAGGGAACGCTCGAACCTCTCAAACTCGTGGGGCAGGAAGGCCCGCCCGAACCCGCAGTCCAGCCGTCCGCCGGAGATGGCGTCCAGCATGCCGATTTCGCCCGCCACCTTGAGCGGATGATTGAACACGGGTAGCACAGCGCCGGTCAGGAGCCGGGCATTGCGCGTGCGCTGCGATGCCGCCGTCAGGAATACGTGGGGCGATGGGCTGTAACCACCGTAGGGCTCGAAGTAGTGCTCCACGGTGCGGACGTGGGTGTAGCCCAGTTCGTCGCAAAGGTCGACCAGGGAGAGGCACTCCGACCAGTACTGTTGGCCAGATTTTTCCTCCGGGGAAACATCGGGAAAGAATTGCAGTCCGAATTGCACGTTACATACCCAGTTTGCCGGGATTCATGATGTTGTTGGGGTCCAGCGTCTGTTTGAGCTGCCGTATGACGTCGTGCCCAACGCCCAGCTCACGGGCCAGCAGGTGGTTGAGCTTGACGCCCACCCCGTGGCAGTACTCCATGATGCCGCCCATATCCTGGCCCAGCTCCAGTACCCGGTCCACGGTGCGGGCCAGCCTCTGGCGCGCCTCGGACGGGTCACCCGATTCAGGCAGAATCAGCATCGAGAACATCTCGGGTCGGCTCCAGATGGCATACTCCGCAACGGCGATGCCCTGGGAGGCCAGGATCTCGCTGGCCCGGGCCTTGTAGTCCAGCACCCGGGAGGCGGGCAGTGCCAGGTGCAGGTAATCGAACCCACGCCGCCGCCGCCAGCGATTCCAGCGCACCTTGCGTGGCTGGCCAAGGGCGGTCAGTTTGTAGTTCTCGGCGGAATCGCGCCGCACCGCCCAGTAGTGCTCCGTGGGCTCGGTCCCCAGCGAATATCCGCCGGAGGCCTCGCAGATGGCCTCCGAGCGTTCCGCCTGGGCTGTCACCCCCTCGGAGAATCCTTCAAAGAGGAGATGCAGGGTCACTTCATCGTCCTCCTCGGTCAGGTCCAGGAGGGATGGACGGATGCCAATGGCAAGCATTTCAGAGGCGGCGCGGAATCCCTCTTCGAAAGTGTCGAATCCCACGCTGGCGAACCGAGCGCTCTCGGGAGTCCGGTAGACGCGGATGGTGGCGCGTGTGATCACGCCAAAAACGCCCTCTGAGCCGATGAACAGGTGGTTCAGATTGGGGCCGGAGGAGTACTTGGGCACATCGCGAGTCTCGATAACCCGTCCGTCGGGTAGTACCACCTCCAGCCCGACCACCTGGTCGCCCATGGGGCCGTGAGCGCAGGCCCGGTAGCCCACGCCATTGGTGGATATGGTGCCGGCAATGGTTGCTATGGGCACGCTGTACGGGTCGTGGCCGATCATCAGCCCGTGTTCCGCCAGATTTGTTTCCAGGTCCCCCAGCACCACGCCGGCGTCGACGCGGGCCGTCAGGCTGTCGACGTCAATGTCGTGGATGCGGTCCATCCTCTTGACGTCCAGCACCAGGCCGCCCTGCGCGGGGACAACGCTCCCCATCACACCGGTACCGCCGCCGTAGGGTATGATCGGAACTCGCCGGTCGTTGGCCCACCTTACGATCTCCGAGACCTCGGCGGTTGTGGCCGGTCGGACCACAACGTCCGCCAGTCGCTCGAACGCGCCGGCGGCCGCGAAGGCGCGGCTGGGCGACAGGGAGTCTCCGGTGTACCGGTCGAGGGAGTCTGGATCCGCTAGCACGTTCTCCTCGCCCACAATGCGAGACAGGGACTCAATGGCGGAATGGTCCAACGTCGTGGTCATCGGCCCGCCCCTCTTTCACTAACGCGAAGGAATTGGGGGGGTTGAGTTACCCTAATCGAATTCTTTTCTTGGGCTTCCAAGTCTTTCTTGGTAAGATTGCCCCCGCCAACCGCAGGCGTGGTAACACGGAGCGCAGCCAATTCCTCGGAATCTTCAGGCTGCTCTGACAGACGATTGTTCACCGCCTCCAGATAGCCATAGAGCGTCCGCAATTCTCCGCGGCCTTGTTCTACGGCGATACAACGGGCGGCGTCCCGAATGTAATTTTCGGTATTGCAGTTCCAACCACGCTCTTGGGCGTAGGCCTTGATGGCGTGAGCCGTCGCTCCCCAGACTTTGTCGGAGGCCTGCAGGATGTCGTCCTTGTCGAGCTCATCCTGGGCCTGCTGCAGCAGGTGGCGGTTGATTTCCTCGTACCGCTCGGGCGGCGACGCTTTGAGATGGTCAGTCATTCTGCATGCTCACTGGAATTGAGCATAGCACAAGGAGAGGCGATATTCAGCGGATTTTCCGGTCGGGCGACGCTCTTTGCCCGGCACCCGGTTAGGAACTGCGGAACTGCCACATGGAGCCGCTGGGTGTGTCTTCGACCGACACTCCGAGCTGCTCGAGGCCGTCGCGGATGCGGTCCGCCTGCTCGAACTGGCGGGCCTGGCGCATGGCCGTCCTCGTTTCCAGCAGCAGCTCGATGAACGGGGCTGCTCCGGGCGCCGCTCCGTCGCTGGCTTTCGGTTCGGCGAAGGTCAGGCCCAGGATGCCTCCCAGGTGCCGCAGACTTTCCTGGGCGTCGCTGACCGGGTGGCCAGCGTCGCTGCTCCGGTTGATCTCCCTTGCCAGATCGAAAAGGGCCGCCAGCGCGCGGGGGGTGTTCAGGTCATCATCCATAGCGTCGAAGAACTGTCGCCGGAAGGGCTCGGCGTCCATCGCTTCGCCAGCGTCCCCGCCATCGCGCTCCAGGGCGTGGCGCAGTCGTTCCAGGCTGCGTTCCATCGCGCTGCACCCCTCGTCGGAATAGGAGAGGGGGCTGCGATAGTGGGAGCTGAGGAAATAGAGGCGTATGGAATCGGGCGAAAATTGCTGGAGCGCCTCCTCTACCGAAACCAGGTTACCCAGCGACTTGCTCATCTTGTCGCCGCCCAGTCGCAGCAACCCGTTGTGGACCCAGTAGCGTGAAAAGGGCACAACACCCGTGGAGGCCTCGCTCTGGGCGATCTCATTCTCGTGGTGGGGAAAGACCAGGTCCTGGCCCCCGCCGTGGATGTCCAGCGACTCGCCCAGGTAGGTCATGGACATGCTGGTGCACTCGATGTGCCAGCCGGGCCTTCCCGGCCCCCAGGGGCTCTCCCACGATGGCTCGCCGGGGCGCGCACCCTTCCAGAGGGCGAAGTCCATGGGGTGTTCCTTGTTTTCGTCGATCTCGATGCGGCTGCCGGCCTGCATGCCCTCCAGGGTGCGGTGGCTCAGCTTTCCGTACCCGTCGCTCTTCTGCACGCGGAAGAAAACGTCGCCGCCGGCGGCGTAGGCATGGCCCGAAGTCACCAACTTTCCGATGGTCTCAATGATCGGGCCGATCTCCTCCGTGGCCTTGGGGTAGGTGTGGGCACGGCGGATGTTCAACGAATCCATCGTATGGAAGAAATCGTCAATGTACCGCTCGGCCAGCTCCGTCGGTTCGATCCCCTGTTCCTCGGCCCTCTGGATAATCTTGTCGTCCACGTCAGTGAAGTTCTGCACGTGCTGAACGTCGTATCCCAGGTACTCCAAATACCGGCGCAGGACGTCGAATGCGACGTAGCTGAGCGCGTGACCGATGTGGGTGGCGGAATACGGCGTAACGCCGCAGACGTACATCTTGACGGTGTTGCCGTCTGAGGGGACAAACTCGGTGGCTTCGCCGGATAGCGTGTTGTACAGCTTCATGGGCCGGAGCCTGGCGGGCGGGTGCGCACCTTGTGCCCGCTGTTGTGTTATGGGGAATTACGAGCAGGCGATTCCTGGTCTGATACGGGTGTTCATCGGGTCAGATCGACATAACGCAGGCCACGGCGCAGGCGGCGATTCCCTCGCTCCGACCCACGAACCCCAGATGGTCGGTGGTGGTCGCCTTGACACTAACACGGGCGGGAGGGACACCCAACGAGGCGGCAGTCCGCTCCCTCATTTCCGGGATATACGGCCCCAGCCGCGGCGATTGCGCCAGCATTGTAGCATCAACGTTTGACACCCGCCAACCGGAGTCGCTGAGCAGAGCCGCCACCCGTTCCAGCAGCAGCAGGCTGAGTATGTTGCGATACTGAGGGTCCGAGGACGGGAATTGCGAGCCCTTGTCTCCCAGGTTAGCGGCGCCCAGTAGCGCATCCATGATGGCGTGGGTTAGCACATCACCGTCGCTGTGGCCTTCGAGTCCCTTGTCGTGGGGGACTTCCACGCCACCCAGCACCAGCCTGCGATCCGCAACCAGCGGGTGGGAGTCGAACCCAATGCCAACGCGAATGTCAGGGATGTCTGCCAAGGAGATTTCAGCCCTGTGCCATCTCGGGTCGGGATGGGAACTGTCGGAGGAAGGCTTCAGCAATCACCAGGTCGCTGGTTGTGGTGACCTTGATGTTCTCGTAGCTCCCCTCGAACATGCGAACGGTGTGTCCCAGGCTTTCCACCATGGCGGCATCGTCGGTGAAATCGCCCTCGCACAGACGGTGGGCCTCCAGGAGCAGGTCGTACCGGAAAACCTGCGGTGTCTGGGCCTGCCACAGCACGGACCGGTCGGGAGTGTCCTCAATGGCCAGGTCGGGTCCCACCCGTTTGATGGTGTCCTTGACCGGCATTCCGGCCACTACTGATCCGTGCTCCCGTGCGGCCGTGGCGGCCCGTTCCAGCATGCTTTCGTCGATTACGGGGCGAGCGCCGTCGTGAACCATCGCGTAGTCGCAGGGGTCAAGCGCCATCAGGCCGTTGCGGACTGAATCCTGGCGCCGACGGCCTCCGGCAACAACGTTGCTCACCTTACCGTAGCCCGCTTTGGATACCAATTGCCGGCCACGATCCACTGATTCCTCGGCGAGGACCAGCACGATTTCGGAAACCGTTGGGGACGAATCCAGGCGGGCGAGGGTGTGGCCTATCAGGGGAGTCCCCAGCAGTGAGGCAAATGTCTTATCAACGCCGCCCATGCGGGTGCTTCTGCCCGCGGCGACGACGATGGCGCTGAGGCGTGGGCTGTTGTTGTCAAAAGGCGAGGACAAGGGTGGGCTGGCCCCTGGCAAGGGATTTGTCAGGCAGCCCTAGTTGGACAGGCGGGGCTGCGCGAAGATTATACGCCCGGCGGCCGTCTGCAGCACCCGGGTTACCTGCACCTCGTGGCTGGAGTTGAGGTAGCGGCGTCCGTTTTCCACCACCACCATGGTCCCGTCATCAAGGTAGGCAACTCCCTGGCCGGCCTCCTTGCCTTCCTGCACTATATCCACCCGCAGGGTCTCGCCGGGCAGCACGATGGACTTCACCGCGTTGGCCAACTCGTTGACGTTAAGGACCTTGACTCCCTGGATCTCGGCGACCCGGTTCAGGTTGTAATCGGTGGTGAGGATCGATGATTTCATGCCCCTGGCCAGTTCCACCAGCCGGGCATCGACCTCCACTCCGTTATCGACACCCACATCCAGCACCTGGAGCGGCACGGTCGAGTCCTTGCGCAAACGGCCCAGGACCTCCAGGCCACGACGGCCCCTGTTGCGCCGCAGGGAGTCGCTGGAATCGGCGATGTGGCGAAGTTCGTCCAGCACGAAACGGGGGACTACCAGCGAACCATTAATGAACCCTGTAACTGTCAGATCAGCGATCCGCCCATCGATGATTGCGGATGTGTCCACCAGTAT
Source organism: Dehalococcoidia bacterium (assembly GCA_965207865.1). Lineage (GTDB taxonomy): Bacteria > Chloroflexota > Dehalococcoidia > Lucifugimonadales > UBA3495 > VXOI01. The sequence goes on along the minus strand of CBDBNP010000008.1, from coordinate 219,245 downwards.
GGTGTGGGCGCCCTTCGCGTGTTTAAGAGAGCCCTTGGGCAAATCCTCAAGTCCCGGAATCATGTCATCGATAACGGGCGCAGTAGCGACGGAATCGCTCTCTATATCCAGCCCGGGCATGATCGCCCTGATATCCCGTTCCCGCTGGATGCCCAGCCACATTCCGCCCCAACCCAGCGCCACGCTGATGACCACGGGAACGGCGACACCGACGGCTCCACTTATGGAATAGAAGGGGATGGACACCAAAGACGCCACTATGAGGCCGACCACCAGACCCGCGACTGCTGCAACGAGTGTCGCGCCGGGCATTTCAGAAATATATTTGCCCACACCGCGGCCGGGGCCAGTTACGATAAACGTGATAACTGCGCCGATGACCGCGCCGGATGCAGCAAATACCACTCCCCACGGCAGGAAACCACTGCCCGTGGAGGAAAGATCAATCGCGAGGCTCACCCACCAACCCAACGCCCCGAACACCACGGCCGCCATCGCCCTGAGTGCCCAAAGGACCAGCAAACCGACACCAACCCTTGTGTTTTTTAAAACAGCGTTTTCGCTCTGTGGGAAATGAGATAAAACGTTTGGCAGTTGTATGATCAAAAATCAAGGAAATCGAAAATACTAATGCTAGATTACCATAACTGAGACTGCATAACTACGAAAGTTCGACCCAGTTTCACTGGTTTTCGTTATGTATGGTAGTTACTATCGATTCGAATGGTGCGTAAATACCTATTTAATTCGATTCAACAAGTTGGTTTTGTCAAACACTGAGGACTTTAAAACTCGCCCAATCGAGGAAATCTAAGTGCATAAAGGGCGACGGCGGTCGAGGTGGCCAGATTCAGACTCGAAACGCCTGGAGTCATAGGGATTGCCAAGCGTCTTGCTGCTCTGGCCAGCAACGCACCGCTGATGCCGTGCCGTTCCGTGCCGAATACCAGGACCGGACCTGGAGGGACCGCGCTCCATGGCATCATCTCGCCTTGCGGGTCGATGGCCAGCACTTCGCGTTCGCAGGCAGGTAGGCAGTCGATGCGCGCAACAGGCAGCGCGAACTGCAGGCCTGCCGCTGAAACGATGGCCGCCGGATGCCATGGGTCCTGTTGACCGGTAACCAGCACCCCCGCCGCCCCGGCCGCTGCGGCAACCCGCACCGTGGCGCCAATGTTGAAAGGATTTCGCGGATTCTCCAGCAGCACCACGGGCGAATCCAGGGGCCCCCGCAGTATGTCCTCGGGACGAACCACAGGTCGGCGGGCTATGGCAATGACGCCTGTGTCAGGAGGGACCGGGGATAGCTGCCGGTAGTCCTCCAGGCTTACGGATGTCAGCCTACTTGTCAGCCGGTCACAGACATCGGGCGCCACATCCGCCGCCAATCGGCGCACGGCCTCGGTGTCATTAGCGACAGATATGTCAATTTCAGCCCCGAATCGCAGGGCGTGTTTAACGGCGTGCAACCCGTCGAGGACCACTATAGTCTGATCCCGACGGGCCTGCCTGAATCTGTCTATCAGGGCATGATCAGTCATTTAATATTTTAATCAAAAGGGGAGACTGGCTACAGGGTCGATGCCTCTCATAGCATCATGTTATGCCTCTGTAGGTGTTTGAGAAAAGAGCCGGCATTGCCGATAAAACGGGAATTCAGGACTTTCACGGGTGATTGCAAGGCTGATGTCTGAACTATGATTCGTTTGATTTTGGGATTTCGCTGATGGATCCCGGTCCGGCTGATCTGTTTATCTTGATTCCCACAAAATGGAGAACGAACCAGCCTTTTATTGTCTGTCCGGCCGACTGGGTGATTGCAGAGTTCCCGCCCGCGGTATTTGTCTGAATCAGAATTCACAAGATTAGGGGATGATCAGGATTCAAGTCGCATCATCAAAATCCCAGAATCAAACGAATCACAGTTCAGACAACTACTTAGCAAGAGTTCCTCCGGCACGGCCCCGGGACATTCGATTATCGAAGAAACCTTGTGTCGGGTGTTTCAGTGAGGACTATCCTGCAGTTGGCAGTGTTGCCTGTTGCAAAGATTTCACCCCCACCCTAACCCTCCCCCGGCTTTGGGGAATAACTCTCTCTTATCCCAAAAACCAGTTGACCCATCCCAAAATCCCTGCCTGTCCCAAAAGGCCATCTTCCCGCAAAAACCCGACCTCTTGAAAAAAGCGAACCTGTCCCAAAAACGAGTGGGAGACTCGATCTTGGCTACGCGGCGGATTGCACCGGCGTTGCGTCCGTCCTCGTAGTCATATCTATACCCGACCCATTATAGTGCAGAGAGTCACATGTGCGGAGAGGAAAATCCTGGGAGGCTCACGAGCATTTTATCTCAGCTATAAGGCCATCGACCGCATCCATGAATCCTTTCATGACTGGATTCACGATGAGAATCCCCTGCTGAAAAGCGAATCCATCGGCGACGTCGGCGATACCGGACACCCTATCTATGAGTTGTGCGCAGGTAAGTATTTCGGAGCCGATTATGATCTCGATGAGAACGGTACTGGCAGCGTGAGCACGTGAACACGGCCTCTTAGTACCTGGATCGTCTCCTCGTCCATAATCGCTATCCGCTATGTAGACGTGTGCCCGTATCCGCGGGGCATTTGTCCTATTACAGGAACATGGGATTCGCAGGGACTGTAGGTACTCACTGGTACTCATTAGTCTGTGGTACCGCAGTCCACCGGCCGGTTCCTAGCTATCTTGTGCCGCGCCTGTCTCCGCGTAGGCGGCATCATATCCATCCTCGTAGGTCTCCGTGACCGTCCCTCTCCCGCCTCTGTGTTCGAGGGGAGTCGCCTGTGAGTCATCCTTTCCGGATTTGGCCTCTCTGGTCGGTGACAACACAGTCCAGCCGGGGACTTTCACACCTCACACCAGCGGTAGCAGCAATCTCCACTGGCGCTCCCGAGTTGTTTGCCCTAAATCAATTTCTGGCGAATGTGCTGATTTGCCCTCGGAAGGGGTTGACAGAACTTACTCTATAAGTTTACGTATAGAGTAAGTTACACAAGGTCGATCTGGAGGAGATAACATGAGCGCACCACTGGCTACAACATTGGAACCTCATGCCCCCGACGACGGAGACATCGGAAGGCAGCGGAGAGGAATCGCCATCGCCGCCCTGGTACCTATCCGGAAGCACAAGTCGCAATACAGGGTCCCCGCCCAGTCGAGCGAGGCCAGCCATTACACTGTGAACGTCGCTGGAAACCAGCCAACTTGCACCTGCCCCGACTGGACACTGCGCCAGCGGGACTGCAAACACATCATCGCTGCCCGCCTCGTGGCAGCACGCGAAGCAGCGGTTAGCGACGGATCCGTCATTGAGGCCGAAGAGGTCGACGAGGCAGTGTTCGAGAGGGCACCGGCGCGGCCCACGTATGGGCAGGACTGGAGGTCGTACGACCGCGCTCAGGAACACGAGGGGCAGTACTTCCCGGCTCTGATCCACGATTTGTGCAACTCCGTGGCCCAGCCCGAATACGACTACGGGCGGCCCAAGTTGCCGATTTCCGATATGCTCTTCTGCATCGCCAGAAAGGAGTACAGCGGCCTGTCCCGCAGGCGGGTGATGTCCGTCATCAGGGACGACTACGAGAAAGGGCTGATAAGCCACCTGCCCTCGTCCGGCAGCCTGACCAAGTACATTGACAATCCCGACCTCACCCCGATTCTGAAACAGCTCGTGCAGGAGAGCGCCCGGCCCCTGGCGGCGGTGGAAACCAAATTGGCCGTCGATGCCACGGGTTTCAGCACCCGGGTCTACGACCGGTGGTTCGAACACAAGTGGGGCAAGGAGATCAAGCAGGCGCAGTGGATCAAAGCACATATTATGTGCGGGACACTGACGAACATTATCACCGCCGTAGAGGTCACCAGTGGTAACAGGAACGATACCAAGTTCCTCCCCAGGCTCCTCCGTGCATCGACCGAAAATTTCGACGTTGAGGAACTGTCGGCAGACAAGGGGTATCTGTCGAAAAAGAACTTCAACACTGCGGCAGCATTGGGAGTGGACCTCTATATGCCCTTCAAGGTGGACTCACGGGAGCGCAACCCCAAGAGGAAGCGCAGCATCGCATGGGAAAAGGCCTTTCGCCATTACCACGACCACAGGGAGGAGTTCCTGCAACACTACCATCTGCGTTCCAACGCCGAATCGACAATGCAAATGCTGAAGAGCAAGTTCGGCCCGTCCGTCAGGTCTCGGATCCAGACGGGGCAGTTCAACGAAATCTTGGCACGGTGCCTGTGCCACAACATCTGCGTGTTGATCAAGTCCATGTACGAGTTCGGCATCGAGATTGATTTCCACCAGCAGAGCCGTGAGTCGGGGCCAGGGCTCCCGGATAAGAATCGGGGCCTAGAGAGACTCATCGCACTCGCGTAGGGTTCACAGGGACAAGCACTACAGACGTAATTGGTGAGGCCCCTACCGTTCTGGTAGGGGCCTTGTTATATGCTCGCGGTCGGATAGCTCTAATGGCTGTGGTCAATCACCCGCGATCACCGAAATCCAACCTTTTGCTCCGTATACAACGCGCCTCAGGGTCAAAAACAGCAAGCGCCTGAGTGTCATTCGATCCCCCTCATCCCCACTCATGCAACTGTTAATGTATACACTTGGATATTTGGAATGCGCATACCTACACAGGGTCTGTGAACCCTAGTGACCTCGGTACTGTACTCCGCCCTCTATGTTCATGCTCTTCCCTACGTCTTGCCTCTTACCGCCTGCGCTGCTCGGTCGCCGAACTGAACAACCGCAGACTTCCGGCCGTGCCCCAACAGCCCGAGTGTTTGCTGCAACTGTGCTTTTTCACCGTGCTCTGGTTGTAACCTTGAACGGTGTTTATTTTCACGTCCCACACGCGAGGTGTTGTGAATTTCCTCGAATTGCACTGTGGATAAGGGGCTCATGAGGTTTGCGCTTGCTGTGAACTTTAATTTCGAAATTCGCCGGCCATGTGTATTGACACAGAACATTCCGATCGGCATAATATACACAGGCCAGAGCAACCGACCTCTCACAATCGTTGCCCTGGCCTTCTCTAGACCCTTCCCAAGGAGGTGAACCGTTTATTGCTGACGGCCCAATTCTGTCCCTAGGAGGTATGTCCCTCGGCGCCCAGACTGCTAATCCTTTTTACCGAGAGAGACGTTCGGCCGGATGGCGGTCTCGTCATCTCCGCCGTTCGTCTATATCGATCGTAACAGATCGGTCCCGGGTGTCAAGCCCGGACCGCCCCGTACTCTCAATCTTGGAGGCCACATGGATATGTACTCACCGGAGCAGGCAGCAGAGGAGCCTGCTTCCCATATCGACGATCTCTTATCATTGCACAAACGTCTTGCCAAAGAGGTGAAAGAAAGCCGAGCGGATCTGGAGTCCAAACAGGCAGACCTGGACGCGGTCAACCGGACTATTGATATCATCCGGGCGTCATTAAGCCGGTCAAACAATATCGGGGCGGCATACCTCGAAGAGGCCCCGGCCCCTGCCCCGGACAGAAAGGCCCGCGGGGCTCCCCGCAACCGTCAAGTCGAGGCCGATATAGACCTTACCGCAGTGACCGTGGACTTCACGGGTGCAGAGGAGATACCGGAATCGCTTATCCGCATCGCGCAGACGGTACCTAACCTGTACCTGAATACGACCCAGGTGGCAAAGCTGCTGCTCCGACAAGGGGTCGCGCTGTCAAATCTCCACAACACGCGGGTAACCGTGCAGCGCGCTTTCGACGGGCATCCTGATCTTTTCCGGCGCGTGAGAGCCGCGACCTACGAGTACACCGGGGTCCCATATGTTGACGAACTCGATTAGGAGGGCGCGTCTTGACCACCACCGATCTGACGACCGAAAGCGAACTCGACGAAGTCCTGAGCTGGCTGGACGACGACGAGCAGTATCACCAGGAACAGGCAGCCCGCGCCCGCAAGAACAAGGCCGCAGTCAAGGACACGTTGAGCCTGCTCAAGCAATTCCGGGTGAAGACCGCTCCCATCAGCGGGGACGGGGCAACCCACTTCGGAGTCTCGGCCTCAGACATTGCGAACTGTGCCGGTATTAAGCATGCACTGGCAGTCATCGCACAAAAGTCCAATGGATACCTTCATTACCGCACCGCGGGAAAGCTGATACAGGAAGCGGGAGTGTCCAAGTCCAAGAAACTCGAAAATCTCGTACGTGACCTGCATCGCCGACTGAAGGAAGACAAGGACTGGGAGCGGCACGGCCCCGGTATGTTCACGTATCTTCCTTACACGCGGCTGGATCCGGACGGAACCCGGCCTGAACGGGCGGCCAATCTCGTGCCCGTCAGCACGACTCACATCCCCCCGAGTCCGCGTGTCCACCGGGGGAACCAGAACGGTAAGGTTCATCCCACCTGACCGACTTGCACCGTGGACACATCCGGGGGCGCTCAATATACCGCAGACCTTTGGGGACCCATTCGTGTCCGCACCGGCACCGGTACGCCGTAGTGAGAAATTCCCCTGGTTGTCCTGTGTTGTCTATCTCCATATCCGCAATGACCTCCTAACAGTTCTTGACATATCTTACGTTATAGGTTATCCTATTAAGTAAGAATAACACAAGACGCTCCCGGAGGCAATGGGGATGGAGAATCAGTTGATCACGGCACTGGGACCCGAAGCTCCTGACGACGGGGACGAGGGCCGCCAGCAGCGAGGCCTGGCCATTGCTGCACTGGCGCCCATTGAGAGGCGGCAGTCGGGTTACCTGGTTCCCGCTCAGTCCAAAAACGGATTTTACATCGTCAACTTGGAAGGTGGCGACGGGCCGAACTGTGACTGCCCGGACTTCCAGTTGTACCAGCGGCCTTGCAAACATATTTACGCGACCCAACTCGCGCTCCGCCGCGAAGAGCGCACGGAGTGCGGGAGGGCCCAGAAGGATGGTGTTCATCAGCCTATGGCAACAAAGCAAAAGACTTATCCGCGAAATTGGCGGGCCTACGACAATGCCCAAAGGAACGAGCAAAAACACTTCGAGGTCCTGCTGAGGGCGTTGTGCGACCGCATCGAGCAACCGCGTCAGTATGGCCAGGGACGTCCGCTTTCAATAGTCTCGGATCTGGTTTACTGCAGCGTCTACAAGGTATACCAACAGCTGTCTAGGCGCCGGGTCATCACCGACTTAGAACGGGTGCACGAGCGCGGATTCATCGACCAAGTGCCATCCGACAGCAGCATCAGCAGGTTCCTGAACCAGCGTCACGTTATTTCTCTGCTCAAATACCTGGTTATCATCAGTGCTCTGCCCTTGGTGTCGGTGGAGAAGACCTTCGCCATAGACGCATCGGGCTTCGCGACCCAGAGTTACCTGCGGAAATTTAACGAAAAAAGGGGTAGGGAGGAAAAAAGAGCGCAGTACGTCAAGGCACACGTTCTCTGCGGCACAAAAACGCACATCGTCACCGCCGCTGAGGTTAGCGAGCCAAACGAGAGCGAAAGCCCCCCGCTCCAACACCTTGCGAGGACCACGCTGGCAAACTTCGATGTGCAAGAACTGTATGCCGATATGGGATATCTAGGAGACCCAAACTTTAAGGCGGCAGAGGACGTTGGGGTACAGCTCTTCATCCCATTCAAAGTCAACACAAAACCAGTGGACGGCGACGACGCGTGGTCAAAGGCCTACAAGTTCTTCGTATACAAGAACGATGAGTTCCGGGCGCATTACCACCAGCGGAGCCAGGTGGAGACGGTATTCCATATGGACAAGTCCAAGACCGGTCCCGCCGTCAAGGCCAAGAACCAAACTGCACAGTTTAATGAGGTCCTCTGCAAAATCCTCAACCACAATATTATGGTGTTGATCCACGAGGCCTACGAACTCGGGACCGAATCGGAACTCGAAAAGTGGGTTACCGAGGCACTGGACCGATACGACCAACAGCAAGAACAGGAGCGGCAACTCAGTTTGGCCGCATGATCCACTACCAACGGCAACCTATCGGCCCCCGGCAAATCACTCACCGCGGGGCCCTATTACAGGGGAGGAAACAGATGGTAACTGCAACCGGCGTCCACAACGGTATGGCTATGCTCACCCCCGATTGCGGTAACGCAGCAGGAACACTGGATCTCTGTCTAACGGTTTCGGAACCCGACGTTTATTCGGATCTGACACAGCGAAAGGAACCCGAGCGCACCGAGTTCGCCCTGGCGGCCCTGCGCATTGGGGTGGTGGCCATCCGCCAGGCGCAGGGCCAGGTGGACGCCGGCCAGATCAGGGACGCGGGGGAGCGGGTTATCCGCGATATGTCTGACGCCCTGGAGTCCCACAGGCGCGAGACCGCCCGGCAGGTGAGCGACTGCATCCGCGAATACTTCGATCCCCAGGGCGGCCAGTTCACACAGCGGGTACGCGGGCTAGTGGGCAGCGGAGACGAAGCAGGTGAACTGGAGCGCATCATCCGTGGTCAGGTGGACGGCGACGGCTCGGTGCTTTCCCGCACCCTAGCGGCCCACATAGGCGATCAGAGCCCGCTGATGCGGGTACTGGATCCATCGTCCACCGAAGGCGTCGTTGCACTGCTCACGCGGGCCACGGAGACCACGTTGGCCGAGCAACGCAACCACATCCTGGGCGAGTTCTCCCTCGACCATGAGGGCAGCGCGTTGCAACGACTGGTAGCCGAGCTACAGAAAAACCACGGTGACGTTGGACGGGCACTGGAGGAACGCATCGGTTCGGTGGTCGGAGAGTTCTCCCTCGACCGGGACGACTCCGCCCTCTCGCGACTGCTCGGCAGGGTCGAGGCCGCCAACCGCCAGATCAGCAGCCAATTTTCTCTGGACGACGAGAGCTCTGCCCTAGCGCGTATGCGACGGGAGATTCTCCATGTCATCGGGGAACAACAGAAGTCCCAGGCCGAGTTCCAGCTACAGGTCACCAAGACCCTTGCGGAAATGACCGCCAAGCGCCAGGAGGCGCAGCGCGGCACCCGACACGGTATGGAGTTCGAGGACGCCGTGCTCGAGTTCGCCAACCGCCGCCGCTCCGAGGGCGACACCGTTACCCCAACCGGCAACACCGCCGGCATCTTGCGCAACTGCAAAAAGGGCGATGCCGTCATCGAGCTTGGGTTGGAGTCGGCGGCACCTGGAGCCCGCATCGTCCTCGAGGCCAAGCAGGATCAGTCCTACACCCTGCAGAAGGCGCTGGCCGAAATCGCCGAGGCACGCAAGAACCGCGACGCCGGAATCGGCGTGTTCGTGTTCTCGCGGCGCACCGTCCCCGCAGGCATCCTTGAGCCGATTGTCCGGTACGGCAGTGATGTGGTGGTCGTTTGGGACGCGGAGAACCCCACCTCGGACCCCTACCTGACCGGGGCACTGTCGGTGGCCAGAGCCTTGAGTGTCCGGGACACAGGCAGCGGTCGTGACGGTGTGGACGTGGACGGGTTGGAGAAGGCCATCCGCGAGGTGGAACGCCAAGCCGGTGGGCTGGATGAGATTACCAAGTCAGCGCAGGCCATAGACAGCCACGTGAACAAAATATTGGATAGGGCCCGGATCGTGAGAAACGTGCTGGAGCGGCAGGTTGGAGTGCTGGATGAACAGGTCGGAGGGTTGCGGTTGGCTGCGTAGGCCGGAAGGTATCTGATTTCCCGCAGACCCCCCAGAGGAGTTGCCCGGGAGCGGCCGGCCTGGTACGATCCCCGACGTGCTGGGGTGGTAGCCAGCACAGAGACTCCGGGGTTTCAGTATTACTTCCCCCGGTGTCTAAAGGTACCGGGCTGATGTCTCCCCGGTGCCCGAAACGTACGGAGGCCCTTGCCGGAGCGGCTGGGGTCTCCATTCACGTCACTGGCCTGGCCCTACTGCTCCAAGACGCTGTGAGAACAAGAGCGACTCTTATGCAATGCCGATTGCGGGACGGGGCGATCGACTTCATTAGGGAGCGCGTGCTAGCATGGAATCAGCCGCCTGCGTCCTACCAACCCAATCCACGGTGGCAGAGACATCACAATGGCCACCCCTTCTGTATCTACATCCCTCGACTCTTCTCATCCTCTCTGGCCCGATGTCGTCCCCTGCGATGAGAACCGCAACGACAGTGCCAACGCGGTGCGCCTACTGGCCTACTTTGGCGACGAGCTGGTTATCACGCTTCCCAGCGAGACCGATTCCAGCGACGCCGAGGGGGAGATTTACGCCGTTACCCGCACGGGTATGCTCTCCCGGCGACGTGCCCAGGCCCTGGTACGCCGCGCCGGAGAGCGGTATGCGGCCGAGTGCAAGCGGGTGCTCGGCGATTACAGTCCGCTCTACCGGCGGTGTTTAGACCACGCCAACCAGATGAAGGGCAAGCTCGCCTTTGGTGCGATACGGAAGATGATAACCGCCGTGGTCGTCGACCTGTTAGAGGAAGGCCGCCTCCCCCAGGGCGTGGTGCTGGCCGCAGAGGGCGAAATCGACTCCGACCTCTCCTGCATAGGCACGCCCTCCGGTGTTCTGGACTTGACGACGGGCCGCATACTCTCTCCCGGTGAGGCCCGGGGGAGGCTAGTTCTCAGCAACACAGGAGTCGAATACGAACCGGATGCAAGGCATCCGAGGGTGGACGAGATCCTGCCCTCCATAGGCCCGTCCATGCTCGAAGACCCAATGAAAATGTACCGGGCGATGATCTTGGGCTACGGGCTGACCCACGAGCCTACTCGGCAGTTTATGTGGGAAATATGCGCTGCAGCCTCCGGAAAGACAACCTTCATAAACACGCTGAAGGCTGGACTTGGTACCAACTACATACACACCCTCCGCAGGGCCGCTCTCCGTCCCGACCGCTTCGCATCTTCCTCCTCTCACGATGGGGACCTCCGCCACCTGGCAAAGCCAACGCGCTTCGCCTTTGTGCGAGAGCTGCAAGGCACCTTAGATTCCGAGATAGTCAAAGCAGCGTCGGGCGGCGACGACCTCGGAATGCGCCGGATCAGGCTGGAGGACGAGGAAATAGAGGTGACGGCCTATCTCTGGATTATGGGCAATCCCAGGCTGAGAAACGGCCCCGCATTGGACATCGCCGACGACGACGAGAACACCCAGGCGGTACTGGACCGCGTGAAGGTGCTTGGCCGTCAGCCAGTTCAAAATCCGGATGAACGCGTAGTCAGGCACGAAACGAGAACACCGGAATTTCGCGTGGCGGCACTGGCGCGGCTGGTCGAATATACAGTGGCCGCCACGGTTCTTAGTGGGTTTCCTCCGGACGAGCTTTCTAACCGGGAACTCCTGGAAACACAGCGGCAGGCCGAGATGGAGGACTGGCAGCGCGAGTGGGTGCCGAATGTGATAAAGGCGAGACAGGACAACGACAGCGTCACGTTACCCGCCTGTTCCATGCAGATCTACGAGAGCCTCAAGCAGTGGTGGAGACAGTATGGAACGGGTCAGCCCCCTAGCCAGAATCTGGTCACGCAGACCGTGAAGTCCCACTGCCACGCGGACACCGTCCGTCAGCACTGCCGTCAGCACAACCGAACTGAGCACTGCTACGTGAATTTCGTAATGGCTCAGCCTGTCAGTCTCCTCCCGCGATAAAACGATGACCTCGACGACTCACCGGCCGAGGTCTTGTATCCTCAATGGGCTATAGGGAAACGACCTTACCGACCTTACCGCCTTACCCACCTTTCTGTATTTCTGGTAGAGCTGAAAAAGAAAGAACAAGAAATAGAGGAAAACCGGTAAGGCGGTAAGGCAGCATTTTGGAAAGCCGAGGGCTTGTAGACTGCGGCTTGGGAGCTGGGGTGCCAGAAGGGGTACTGGACGAAATTACCTGAGAGATCAGGCCATCGACGGTAATAAACGCGGGATACACGATTGGGCAATGATTGTTCGGAACGGCCTGGAACGCCGATTGGGGAGTGCTGGGTGAGCAGATTGGGGGCTTCGCAAACGAACCAACGCGTGGGCTTAGCATTCTCAGAGCGGCGGGAACAGAAACCGGCATAGTCGCCACGGTCGTCGCGGACCCGCTGATGTGAGTAGAATAGTTAAGGAAGTAGACTACAAGGCAACCCCGACATTCAACGTACGACAGGAGAACGGAGCGAATACCGAGGCCGTTGCTGACCCCACCAACCAAGCCGTGAGTTTCTTCAACCGGAGGAGGACACTTTTGGAGAAGTGCAGCTCCAATCAGGCGTCTAAGGAGCAGTGACGTTCCTGGATGCACATCATTGGGGCGGTCCCTGCCACCCCCGGTTATCCTTTCCTATAAGTTCTCCTCCTTGCTCATGCCGAATCGGCTAGGCCTCCCGACACCCTGCTCAGTACCCGGGGTGCAGTTCCTGTCGTATCACGAAAACTGAATTTGGTGAAGGGATGGATAACATAGATCCATGGATTTGGCCCGCGGATTTTCCGGCCAATTGCCCCCCTGAGGGGGCAAATCCACCAGCGGGGACATACTTTCGGATCGTCAGCAGTAGCACGCCACAACCCCGTGACTTTTTCTCTGAATACCACAAGAATCCAAAGAGGGCCGAGAGGTTGGTCAACCAGAACCGCATAACCAAGTGTGAGATTATGGGCTTGTCCGTTTACGCGGAAAAATCTGATGCTATCACCTGTTCTCAGCAGAACCCTAAAATTGGAACGAGAATAGCCGCGGTGGCCCTAACCTATCTTGCAGGAAAGATTCTGCATACTCCCAAGAAACTTGCATCCCACCACACGTGGTGGAAGCCTGAGAGTTACAACCCGATTTCCGCGTCGCGAGTTGAGAATTGAGGCGGTCGTAAAGCGGGGTTGAAGTCATGCTGCAGCAGATAGAGGGACACAGAGTCCCCAATATAGACCTAAGCACTTCGTCTTTTGAGGAGGTGCTCATTTATTACGATGGGCCTCGTCTTGTGTTGCGAAGAAGCCTTGCAGGACAGTTGTATCTTGCTTGGTGGAGCGATTCGGACGAATCCGTCGAAAGATGGGTATACCTGCCTCTGAGTGAATCGCGTCTGCGCCAGATCCTTACTGGGGAAATACCGTCTCGAGACGCCTTGAACAACCCGGAGGACGGCTACTTGCTGGTAGCGGACATAGATACAGATGGATCATTTGAGACAATTATGGCTGTCGCATCGAGCCTACCCCAAGATGCCCTGCCTGTAGAAGAAGCTACTCTCGATATTCCAATACCTGACGAAATCATGGGCTTTTCCACCCGGGAAAGGGCTCACCTCTTGGATGTGAAAATCGAAACCCTTGGTATGGCAAGGCCTGGCCAGGCAGCCGCGGAGGCTGTCAGCAAGGTTGTCGGCGATTTACAGCGGTTGATCGATTCGCTTGGTCAGGCACTGTCTAATCATGCCGCTGAAAAGGGACCTATACCAAGAAGCATCAAAAGGCAGACCCAGCTAAACTTTGTGGGTGCCTACTCAGGTTCTCTGGGCCTGCGCTTGGAGACCGATAGCCAGGATTCTACGTCGGGAGACTCTCTTGTACGTCGCAGCCTAGGTGGGTTATTTGAGCTTTTGGAGGCAAGCTATCAATCTTCGGAAACAAACCTTAGACAAGACATTTTGACTCCCCGAGTCGCGACAAACTACGTCAACCTACTCACTACGATACAAACTACATCACGGAGCACCACGTTGGGCTGGACCACGCTCTCTGACAGGAGACTACGCGAGCTCAGTGTGTCTTCAGGACTTGCCAAGGCTACAAAAACTCGGTTTAGAGCAGCTACAAGAGATCTCTTGGATGAGCTACAGCTTGAGGGAACCTTCCTCTCAGGGAATACGCGGACGTTGCGTTTTTCGCTTCGGGAAAGTAGCTATGGGGGCCTATATTCCGTCAGAATCCCTAGGACACTCTACCGAGAAATATCTCCTATAACGTTAGATTTTCCTTATCGCGTTGTATTACAACCAAGTTTGGTTGTTAGCGAGACCACAGGAGAAGGAAAGATATCGTACTCTTTGGTTAATCTCACACCAATTGAACTCTACCGGTAGCAAACATCGTCGCCCCCAGTTCTGTAACTAATCGCTGTTCTGACAGCCATGCCTTCTGAAGTGGTACTGAACCCCTTTTTGAGAGTCCTACACTACTATCTCGCACCTGGCTGACGCTTAGCTTTACAGCTGTTCTCAAGTCGCCCGTCGGCCAGGGCCAGTACGCCCTACCATGGGGCTCTGATTAGTTTCGTGGAAGTCGCACCACACGGTTGAACTTCAGGCAACTCCCCTCTATGGTGGCCGGCGCCCAGTTTGAAGCGGCCCACCGGGAGCGTTGCGCAGTGCGCTGCGAAGACGGATACTACGCCTCCTGCGCCGGATCTCTGCCGCCCTCTGGGGGAACCTGACCACCCGCGACACTGCGACGGCTGCCGTCCTTGCGAGGCAATGAAAGCGACAATCAACGCTGGAGATAGGGTCGGGCAACAAACCATGATAAAAGTCTTACCGTTTCTCATCCTCTTGCTTGTGGGAGCCATCTCCCTCCCCATGGGACCGACAACGGTACTTTCGCAAAATGGCGAAGTCGTCGGCTTCTACCAGAACACCAACGAGGGTTTCTCCATACGTCTGCCTGTAGGATGGGTTGGCCAAGAGAACGGGGACAACTTTCCGTTGCTCTCCGTGGAGACCAGAGATACAGCCTACCCTGCATTCGCTGACGTCTGGGTCCATTACCGAGCGGACGACACATCGGCAGAGTCCTGGCTCAATTCCCAGATGACCCAATTCCAACCCGAAAGGACCCATCGCAGAGGGCGCGATTCATTCAGGGGGGAAGGCTCAGGGTTCCAGTCTCTCGACAGTTGGTCACTAGATGATGGAACGGCCATCACCGTGCTTACGACTGTTATTGTCCGAGGCTCCCAGATTTTCGAGATTCATGTGGGAACCCTTGCAGACCTCTGGCCGGGAGTCCAAGAACAGGCTACTTCGTTTACCAACAGCTTCAAACTGGAAACCCCGAGCCGCTTTGGAGTTTCACCAGAGGACTCGCTGTTTCAGTACTGGGGCGAAATCGTTAGTCTTGATCCGGCACTTTCTCGATACGGGCCTAGCGATATCGAAGGTGCCATTTTCAGCGGCCTAGTCAAGCTGAACACAGACATGAAAGTAGTACCGGACATCGCTGAGACGTGGAACGTGTCGGCCGACGGGACCATATACACCTTCACGTTGCGCGACGACGTACGGTTCCATGATGGAAGGCCGGTGACGGCACAGGACTTCAAGTATTCATGGGAGCGCGCATTGAGCCCGGCGCTGAACTCCCCGGTAGCGTACACATACCTGGGCGACATTGGTGGTGCCGAGGAGGTAACCGCAGGCCACGCCCAGGATCTCGACGGGGTGAGGGTGCTGGGCCCACGGACTCTGGAAGTCGCTCTCAAGGCGCCGATTCCTTATTTTCTGGGCAAGCTAACCTACCCAACGTCTTACGTAGTAGACCGGGCCAATGTAGAGACTGGTGATGACTGGACGGATGCTCCGAACGGAACGGGCGCTTTCAAACTCAAGACTTGGCAAAAGGACGAGTTGCTAATTCTCGAACGGAACAATGACTGGTACGGTGCCACACCCGCCTTGGCCCATTCCGTGTACAGAATCTTCGCGGGTCGGCCGATGCAGATGTACGAGAACGGCGAAATCGACCTCACTGGAGTCTACGTCTGGAATATAGATCGGGTCCGCGACCCGGTTAACCCCTTTAACTCACATCTTCGGGAAAGCACTAGGCCTTGCACATCCTACTTGGGATTCAATGTAACAATGCCTCCGTTCCACGACCCGAAGGTACGCCAGGCCCTTGCCCTTGCCCTGCAGATTGACAAACAGATCGAAGTAACCCTTCGGGGCCTGGACAAGCGAGCGGCAGGCTTCGTGCCACCCGGTATACCAGGCCACAACGAGCGCCTGAGACCCACGAATTTTGACCCCACGGCCGCGAGAAGATTGCTGGAGGAATCTAGCTACGGGGGCGCGGAGAATCTGCCTCCCATCAGGTCATTCGCCTCTTACGACGCGATTCACTGGGCTTGGGAAGAGCATTTGGGGGTTAAAGTCGAGGCTGTCTCCATATACGAGGCATCAGACGTCTGGGACAGGCTCGACAACAATGAGCTGGGCGTCTTTACATCTGGTTGGTGCGCGGACTATCCCGACCCACAGAATTTCCTTGATCTGCTATTCCACAGCAACAGTCCGCAGAACAAATTTGAATATGCCAATGACGAAGTAGACTCGTTGCTTGCTCAGGCTGCCTTGGAAACCAACGCTGGCCGCCGCATCGGTCTGTACCAACAAATAGAGGAAATAGTCCTGGAGGATTGGGTAGCGGTGCCCCTGTGGCATGACACCCAATTCGTTCTTGTGCAGCCCTATGTCAAAGGCTATGAACTGACTCAAATTGGAGTACCACAGCTCCAAAATATACGCATAGAACGTCAACGATGATTCGTTTACTGGCAGTTGCCTTCCTGGTTGCTACCCTAACCACGGCCTCAATCGCTTGTCAGTCTGCGGACGAAACTATAGCCACTGCGCCGACACTCCAACCGCAACCGCCAACTGCTACGCCCCTTCCGATAGTGGCTCCCAGGGAGGCAGACTTTGATGTGAGTGTCAGCGAGGCTTCCATGCAGTTGCCAGACTCCATCACATTTCATTTGCAGGGCAAGGGCGACAGGCCGGTTGACCTGGTGGATGTGGAATTCGGAAGCGAGCTCGTTTTCTCTTGCGCATCAGCTGAATATCAAAGCGCGAGAACCAAGGTCGGCGGAAAGGAGGATGTTTCGGTTACCCAGGAATGGGACATGCGCCGTACCGGCTCCATTCCACCTGGAGCAACAGTCTGGTGGCGATGGCGCGTCGTCGACGACCTGGGACAGGAATTCTTTTCCCCTAGGAAAGAGGTGGTCTATAACGATGACCGCTTCGACTGGCGAGAGCACTCACTGGACAACATCACATTCTATTGGTACGCCGGAGGAAGCAGATCCGGCCAACGTCTAGCTGACAGCGTCCTGGACGGGCTCGCAAATCTCCAACTCGGCAGGCAGTTGACCGCGCCGGTAAGAGCGTTCGTATACGAGTCACCAGAGGATTTGCGCGGGGCAGTTCTATTTTCTCAGTCGTGGACCGGAGGACTGGCTTTCACATCGCACAACATTCTTCTGATCACCGTGGATCCTGCGGAGTACGACACTTACATATCGGGACTAATCCACGAGTTGGCTCATCTGCTCGTGAGCGAACTGACCTTCAATTGTTTCGGTGACCTGCCGACATGGCTCGAGGAGGGGTTGGCAATGTACGCTGAAGGCGATCTCGCCGACTATCAACGCAGAATCCTCGACGATGCCATTTCCGAGAACGACCTCATAAGCCTGCAAAGCCTCAATAGCAGCTTTCCAGCTGATCACTCAGGTGCACACCTCTCGTACGTCCAGAGCTGGAGTATCGTAGACTACCTGATCGCAGAGTATCGATGGCCCAAGATGCAGAGACTCCTCGATGTATTCGCCGAGGGATCAACTTACGAGCAGGCAATCGAAAGAGTCTACGGTATGGACCTTGATGACCTGGAAACGGCCTGGCTTGAATCGTTGGACTAGGTGCTACGGGATACGGAATCAAGATTCAGGATTATGAACCGCCTACCCGAAATTGGACCATTTCGTCGGTTATGATTCAGAACCAGGTGCTGCCCGCGACACGTGAAGATCGAGAACATCTACCGGAACCACATAATCGTCTCCCTGCCGCCCGCCCCTATTTTCTTCTAACGCCAGTTTTGCCAATCTGTACCTCTCAGTCTGCTGTAAATTTCTGTCCGGCTCTGAGACCGCAGCCTTGCGCACAGAAGCATGGAGGCGAGTTGTTTCCGCCGCTGTAGATTGCTCCAACTCGTCGATGGGGGTCCACCCGGGCAGTGGTCCGCCCGCGTTTGCATTTGCACCCGGCCAAGTTACGCCTGCTCATTGGGCATTAACGCTTTCCTTAGCCTCATGCCTTACCTCTATCGCATCCAAAGTTGAATCCATTTCGGCTGCCCATTGCCGCTGTCCCTTGTCGCCGCCTATGCTCCCCTGAACTCGCAGACCCGTATCAACCTCGACGGTGACTCCATCTCCGGTTGGGGGGAGTTGCCTAGCAGGCAATTACGCAGAAGCATAAGACGTGATTTACTGGCTTAACCTGGTTGTGGGGAGGTCGGGGTTGGACACTGCATCCGGACGCAAAACCCTTCTGAACGGCATTGGACGGACCGTGCTACTTCCACTCCTGACTCTATTGGTCGTCGCCGCAGGATGTGGAACCGACAGGCCTGAGAGTCAGTCCAATTTAACCATCCCGCCGGTGCTCGGCGCCCACCTTTGTAATAAGACGGGCGATTGCGGCAAGTTGCGATTTGAAAATCGCCGGTTCCTGTCGGCTACATGGCTGGACGAAGAGCGCATGTACTTGAGTACAGCTGCCGGCCACATAGAGCTGCTGGATCTGACCACGGGGGAGCTCGAGCGTGTGGCCGGTGGTCTATCCCATCCCCGGGGGCTGGTGGTGCTGCATGGGCGGCTGTTTGTTAGCCACGCTGGGGACAGTTGTGAAAACTGGACCGCACTCGCCGACGAGATGGAAGGCGACGACATGATCGCGGGCACGCTACGTCAGTGCCATCCGAGGGGCTTTAAGGAAGATGAGGACACTGAAGTCTTACGAAAAATCCTCGCTGCCTCCGACGGGCGCGTGAGCTCGTTCCTAATAAAATCCGGCGGTGGTCTCGGAGACCGTACCGACGTCATTGACAGTGTGCCGACCATAGCGGGACTCCACGGCCATAACGGGCTAGCTGTGGATTTCCAAGGTCTTTGACCCAGTGATTTACACGGACATTGACCCACCCTGGGAGCCGGTGATTTTCAGTAATATCAGGTCGCGAGTTGCCGGTCAATCACCTCCTTCCCGACCCGTGCCCAGCAACGCCAGGTGCGGTGAGAGTCGTTCCCTGTAGCTCTGGCCCTCGATGACGATCTGATAGCTGGCATTGGCCAGGCGGTCGAGAGCGCTGTTGCCGAGGACTGGGTCCTCGAACAGGCTGAGCCATTCGTCCACGGCCCGGTTGCTGGTGATGACGAAGCTGGAGGCCCGGTGCCGGTTCAGGATCAGGTCGTAGAGATCGGCCGACTGCTGGGCGGTGAACCGGTGCAGCCCCAGGTCGTCCAGGATTAGCAGGTCCGGAGTCAGAAAGGACCTGAAAGTGCGCTCCAACGAGTTGTCCACTCTGGCCTGGGCCATGGCTTTGAAATAGTCGTCGGAGTGGACGAAACGCACGGTGTGTCCGGCCCTGACGGTGGCGTAGCCCAGGGCCTGGGCCAGGTAGCTCTTGCCGACGCCGGCGGGTCCCACCAGCAGGACGTGCTCGCGCTTGTCGAGGAATTCCAGGGAGAATGCGGCGTCCAGCAGCCTGCGGTCCAGAGTGATGGACGCCGACCAGTCGAAGGCCTCCAGGCGGCAGATCTCCTGGAAGCCGGCCTGTTGCAGGCGCACCTCGATGCGGCGGTGAGCGCGGCGGTTCACCTCGTCCGAGAGGATGATCTCCAGGAAGGAGGCGTAGTCCAGCTGCTCCCTCCGTGCCAGCGCGATGCGCTCGGGCAGGGTGGCCGCTATGGGTCCCAGCTGCAGCCGCTTGAGCAGCGGCGTGAGGTCGGTGGTCTTGGCCATGGCTGTCCTCCTCAGGCGGAACGGCGGTAATTATCGGTTTGGGCAAAGACGCTGCCGGAACGGGCGAAGCGCCCGGTGGGCAGCGGCGTTGGCAATTCTGGCGTGGTCTCCTGCTCCAGGGCCTGCACCAGGATGCGCTCGACGCGGCGCACGTCGATGAGGTCGACGTCCAGCGCCCTGCGGCAGGCGGCGTCGAGGCGCTGGGCCGTGTAGCGTTCGCCGATACGAATGAGCTTGTGTCCCTGCCTGACCTTGGCCCACGGCATCGGGCCGTCAAAGAGCCGCCGGGCCAATTCAGCTACCGCCGGTCCCAGCTCGGCCGCCTTGCTGATGATGCGGTCGGGCGCCCTGGTGGTGTAAGCGGAAAGCTCCGCAGGGTAGTCTCCAGGGTCGGTGGCCCGGCCGCCCTTGGGCTGGCGGAGGTGGGTTTTAATCAGTTGGCCCCGGTAATGGATGCGCACCAGCTTGCTGTCCATCCTCACCTCCACTTTCTGACCTGGCGGGCAAAGAGATGACGGCACCGAATACAGGGCTGACCGGCACTGGATGTGATGGTCCTGGTGCACCTTGGCATTGCGCCAGTCGGCGATCTCGTAAGGCTGGCCGTCCCAAGGGAGCAGCGCTTGGCGCTCCTCGTCCTGGAAGACCAGCAAGGGCTTCCTCCGTGTGGTGCCGTGGATCCGCAGGCCGGCCACGTCGCGGCACCAGCGCCGGGCTTGATCCCTGACGTCGGTCAGGCCACTGAACTCGCCGCCCTTGAAAAAGCGCTCCCTGGCGTAAGGGACGCCCCGCTCCACCTTGGGCTTGTCCTTGGGATGACGGGCCCGGGCCGCGTCGGCGATGAAGCCCCGGTGCTGGGAATATTCCAGGAAGCCCCGGGTAAAGGCGGGATGCAGCGGATCGGCCACCGCCACTGCCGGAGGGCAATTATCAATAACCACATAGCGGGGGATGCCCCCGAAAAAGGCCCAAGCCGACTCCAAGCCGGCGATCACGTCCTCCAGCGTCTGTCCAAAGCCAGGCCACACGAAGCAGTGCCTGGAGTAGGACAGCACCACAATCAGTGCCCACACCGCGCGGCGGCGTCCCGTCTCGGGGTCGTAGATCAACCCCAACCGGCCGAAGTCCACCTCCGCCACTTGGCCCGGCGGAGTGTCCTCCATGCGCACCGTGGCCCCGCTACGCCTGCTCCAGTTGCGTTTCTGCACGAAGCGCCGCAGCGACTGGTAGGACACCGGGCACCCTCGGCCCAGCAGCAACTCGTGGATGCGCGTCATCAGCAGCCGGTCGCCGGTGAGCCATCGGTAGATCTGGTCGGCCCAAGGGGTCAGCAGCTCCTCGCTGGGCGTATCCGCCTGACGCGGGCCGGACTGTCCGATGATCGCCAGACGGCTGAGCTGCGCGTCGGTGGGCGCTGCCCCGTCCTTGGCGATGCCCTCCACCGCCGCCGCCGCCGTCAGGTACTTGCGAACTGTGTTCCGAGACACGCCGGTGCCCGATGCAATTCGACGGTATCCCTCACCCGTCTACCAACGCCTGATGATTTCCTGTATGTCCACTCTGGTAACCTCCCGGTACGCCATCGCCCCACCTCATCTCTGAAGTGAAACAATGGTCGCTCCTCCGGCTCCCAGGGTGGGTCATAGACCCTGTCAATCAGGGGGTCAATGACCTTGTCAATTTTCCGATTTTATCGGGTCAAAGATCCTGGTCATCTACAGGCTAGCGACGGACGGCGTGTACGTATATGGGAGCGTCGGCTACCCAGGGGATGGCTCGCTGACCAGCGAATGGAACCTATCCCATGCCCCTGAGGCATTGTCAGAACCAGGGCGCCGGCGTGATCTTATGGGGGCAATCTATAGATTCCACCCAGCCGACCCGCGGGAATCGTTCGAGGTATTTGCCCGAGGACTACGCAACACCTATGCGATTTCCATATCGAGCGATGGCACCGTCTGGGGGGCCGACAACGACGGCGGCACAGATCAGCTTGAGGAGCTGAATGCCATCAAATATGGACACGACTACGGCTTCCCGGAATTTGGCACCGGGAAGGCACCGCCGGAAGCGGGCGTGACCGAGCCCTTCCGGCTCATTCCCGGTGGTGGCAGCACCGCCGTCCTGGCATCTAGTGGCGGGGTCTACTATGCCCACACAACGAGGCAGCAGGGTCCATCAAACAGGGTAATCGACTTCACGAGCTACAACGGCCAAATGCACAAGCGAGTGCTTCACAGCTACAGCGAGTGGATAACGGCTCTGCTGGAAAGGGACGGTTTGCTCTACGCAGTGCACTTCGATGGCCAGATAAAAGCCATAGACCCGGAGCGCTCGTCCAGGCCGCTAAGGGAATTTTCGGTCATCACGCGGGACGCCGAGCAGGACGGCGTCTACGCGTTTGAACCCAACAATCTGGACTTCAGAGTCGGTGAAATCGCCGCCATAGATTTCCGTGTGGGCCCCGAGCAACACGCTTTTTTTATAGAGGGTCTCCAGGAAAAGGGCGACCAGTTGGAGTTAAAACGCGAGCCAGCAAAATGGCCCAGGTTCGAGCACTTGTTCGAAGAACCCGGGGAGTACCGGTTTGTCTGCCTGATACATGAGGATCTGGGGATGAGGGGGACCATTACGGTCAGGGAGTGAGTCGCATGCCCGCTGGACTACAGTGAAGATGGATGGAGGTGGGGCAATGGAACCGAACTTCGCACAGAGAGCCGCAGACCGACTGGCCCACGACTGGCGTCTGCACGCCCTGCTACTGCTCCCATTAGTAGGATTCGCAGCTGTGGCCTGGTACGCCAACGCCGGCCGAGACCTATGGTTGGACGAAGTCATTACGGTGGAGTGGGCATATAGTCCCCTCGACAAGATACACGTCATAGCCGGAAGCGACAGGCACGCGGCCCTGTACTTCTGGTTGATGCACTTCTGGGTGAAGGGCGGGGACAGCGAGCTGTGGTTGAGAACGCCGACCCTAATCGTGTTCCTCACCACACTCCCGGTAGTGTATGGGATAGGACGGATAATCCAGTCACCTCTGACGGGCTTGGTCGCCGCGGCCCTGTTCGTTACGTCCCCTTATATGATTTACTTTGCCGGCGAGGCCCGGCCCTATACCCTGCTTGTGTTTTTGGCCTCCGCTAATTTCCTGTGCCTTACCCATCTAGTTCTCACTCACAGGTCCGGCATTACTACCTACCCGTTCGTCGTGAGTTTGCGCCACGCTCTTGACCCACGAGCACGAACGGACATCCTCAAGCAGAACCTGCTGTGGGCCGGGGTGGTCGCGTTCACGTTCTTGTTGATGATCACCCACTTGAGCGCAACGGTAGTGCCATTAGCTATCGTGCTGGCATGAGGGGCCGCTGCGGTGTTCATGGAGCGCTGGAGGCCATTCGCTATCAGTATGGGCGTAGCCATGGCGATGGTCTCCATCTTGTATTTGGCGCTGCCCGTTGGCCTGGACTCATTTCTGTTAGCCCCCAGGACGGTCGACGTGCCAACAACGCTACCCAGCATGGTCAAACGTACCATTGGTGTGTGGATCAGGCACCCTGCGCAGATCTTGGTGTTCCTGCCCCTTCTCCTGCTGGTGGTCAGATGGCGACCGGAATACCGGCACTGGATACCGTTCCTGCTCATCCTGATGCTGACGCTACCCGACGTAATGGTCGGCCACGACCTGGTGATGGACAATCCTATCTACCGGAAACGGGCCCTGATATGGACACTTGTGCCATTCTGCATTCTGGCAGCATTGGCGTTCGTTCACGTCGGCAGAGCCAAGGTCATTATTGCGGCGGCGACAGTCGCCGTGCTCGCATTCCTCTCGCTGAACGCCTACGTCGCGGTCTCCGAACTGGGTGTGGAGAAATCCGATTGGGGGCTGTTGGCGCGGGACGTACGGGAGCAGAAGGCGCCTGGGGACGCGGTGCTCTACTGCCCCAGATTCTACGGGCATACGTACCGGTACTATGAATACCCGGAGCAGAAGTTCAATGAATGGCCCAAGCCAGACCGTTACTACACGTGGTATCCCGACTGGGGTGGTATCCCACAGCCAATAGAGCAGCAGCCCGACATCAGGCCCTTTAATGAGAACGACAGAGTGTGGATGCTGATCAGCTTGGCCGAGAGTACCACTATCTGTAACGTGGATAGCTTCCATGGGATGTTGGTAAACGAGGGGTTCCGGCAGGTCGAGCATTGGCAGTACGACAAAGTGTTTGTGAGGTTGTATGAGAAAGGGGAACCGGCGATCCTATAAACCCTCTCTCAAGACTAGGGCGTGTTTGCAAACTATAACCAGAGCAGCAGCGCCCCGATGTGCAGCATTGCCAGATAGTTCTCGGCCCTCTTCTCATACCGGGTGGCGATTCGTCGGAATTGCTTCAGCCGGTTGATTGTCCGCTCCACCAGATTGCGTTTCCGGTACAGGGCCCGATTGAAAGGACCGGTGCGCCGTTCGTTGGTCTTCCTGGGGATGGTGTAGCGAATTCCCCGCCGTCTGAGATAGGCCCGAATCCTGCGGCTGCTGTATCCTTTGTCGCCGCAGACCCTCTGAGGCTTGATGCGGGGACGGCCCCTCCGGGAGCGTCTCACCTCCCCTTGAGTCATCAACTCCTCGAACACGCTGGCCTCGTGCCGCTGACCCGGGGTCAGCACGAAGGCCACCGGCTTGCCCTGCCCCTCGACTCTCAGATGGACTTTGGTACCGAACCCTCCCCGGGAACGGCCCAGCGCCTGATCGCCCTCCCCCTTTTTGCCCCGGCAGCGTGCTGATGTGCCCGCACATTGGTGCCGTCCACGTAATGGACCTCCCAATCAACCTGACCGATTGCATCAGCCTCCCGCTGCACCTCAGCCAGAAGCCGGTCCCACAATCCTTGCTTTCGCCATCGGTAGAAACGGCTGGCCACGGTGGCCCAGGGGCCAAAGCGCTCGGGCAGATCCCGCCATGGAGACCCGGCACGCAAAATCCACAAGATCCCGTTGATGACCGTGCGATGGTCCTTCCCAGGCCGTCCAGTCCTCGGCTTCTGAGCCGGCAAAAGCGGCCTCAGCCGCCGCCACTGATCATCCGTCAAATCCCCTCGTCCCACACACCTCACCTCTCATTTCAACCTCTCCAATGCAGTTTAGACTCCTCCATTGGGTTTGCAAACACTCCCTAATCCTCACCGCCTCAACGGCGGAAAACGACGCCCTCGACGCAGTTATTGCTGGCGCCTCAGGTTACCTGCCCAAGGACTCCGACAAGGAAAGGCTGTTGGCCACCGTGCGCGATGTCGCCGAGGGCGAATTCCGTATCCCAGGAAATGTCATCAGAAACCTGCTCAGCGGCCGGCAAATGTCATCGTTCAGGAGTTCCGCACCGGACGCAGTGCGACTGACTGCTCGCCAGAGAGAGATACTCACCCTCTTTGCACAGGGCCTTTCTTACGCCCAGATCGCCGAGGTCAGGGGAAAGAGACCTCTGACCATCCGAAATTCCATCTATGGCATCCAGAGGAAACTACAGGCCAAATCCAAGCAGGAAATGGTCGTATGGGCGGTCCGAAACGGCCTGCTGGATGACGTACCCGATCCCGAACCCACCGATTCCCAAGTGTGAGTTGGCACTGAACATCTCCACTGCCACGGTCCACGGGACTTGCCCAACTCGGCCCCCTGTACTGCCCGACCGCCGAGATTGGGTCGCCGTCGGAACACTGTGATCACCCCACCTCCGTGCCCCACCGTTTTCATCGCACTGTCCTCGTCATCTCCGCGATAGCCCCGACCTCCCCCTGCCGACGAGCAGGTCGTGTTGCTGCCAGGCCTGGCAGAGCCGAATCCGCTCCCTATGCCGCGACGATCGTTCAGCAGGGCTCATGGAACCTTGTGCGGCGAATGTGCGTATATTTCTTTGAGGGACATACCCTCCGGTGGCGGTAGCAAGTCGCTCCTCGCTTTTCGGAAAATGCGTTGCGACGGTTGCTAGTGAGCCCCCGCCACGGTATTCCGAATAGTCACGTCAAGCTCACTCCATCCTGTATCCATGCCCTGAGTGAGCTTAGATGGCTCTTGGCGTACCATACAATCAATCGCGTTGCGGTAGACAATTTTGAAGGAGAACGAATCGGCGTGATCACTGCACTGTTTGCGGCGATTCCGCCAGATTCGCGCCTGCCCCACAAATTTCAGGTCCGGGCAAGAATGCACATGATTTCCGTGTTCACCCTGCTGATGGCCCTGTTCATCGGACTCGCGTCGTGCCAGGCGGCTGGAGGTCCGTCGGGAGGCACCTCGCAGGTCGTTTCCGGGCGCAGCCCCGACGCTGCCGTCAGCGGCACCATCACATACCGGGAACGGATCGCGCTGTCTGAGGACGCGACGGTCATCGTTGAGTTGAGAGACGTTTCGCTGGCCGATGCGGCGGCACCTCTCATCGCCAGCCAGACCATACGCAATCCCGGGCAGGTACCCATAGAATTCAGGGTGCTCTACAACCGCGACGACATCGACTCACGCAACACCTACGGCATCACCGCCAGGATCCTCGGGGCCGACGGTCGCCTGGCATTCATCAACGACACGGCTCACGACGTGATTACTCGCGGGAATCCCACTCGTGTCGACATGGTCCTGGTGCTGGTACAGCCGCCAATGGAAATGCTGGAGGAAGATCCCGACATCGACTGGCGTACCTGGTTGGAGGCGCCAGTCAGGGCAAACAGCGCCAACCTGATGCGTGGCGAGCCGGAACATCTGCTGCGGGTTGTTTATCCGCAATCCATGATCGAAGGCTGCGCGCGCCCGGGCAACAAGAGCCTACAGGTGAACGGCTACGACGTCGACGTCAGCCTCACGCTGATGCGGCCGCCGGATACCCCATGGGCCATTGACTGCGGCGAGCAGACGGTGGAGCTTGACGAGATTTTCCACATCGCATCGCCATTCAAGACTGGGAAGACTTACCGGGTAACGGTAAACGGACAGGTAATCAGCACGTTCACACTGCCGGACCCCAAGCTAGGGCATACCTTTACTGCCCCTTCCATAGTCAGGTCGGTGGAGGTCGTCGAGGCGGGTGATGCCCCGTACACTCCGGCGATCAGGATTGTCTCGGGGCGGCCCAGCGGTAGCTGCACCCAGTACAACGGCTACGAACTGCGGGTGAGCGGTGAGGATAGGCTCGACATCAGCGTTACCCATCACCAGGTAGCCGACCCCGAGGCGCGCTGCACGAAGGACTTCCCTGCCGACGAGACGCTGGTCCCGCTGATCCTGGACCCCGAGTCCGAGTACACCGTGGTCGTCAACGGCGACACCAGCGTTACCATCGACACCCGCTAGCGCAGTCCGGGTCCCGGTAAACGCCGCACTTCCAGCCAGGGGAGCCTTTCCCGGACCAGCGCCTTCTGACTCCGGGTAATGTTGTACACCATCACTAGCGGGCCATATAGTGTTCTCCGCGAGGTGAGTGTCGTATGGCGGAGTCGGAAGTAGTGGTAATAGGCGGCGGAATCGCCGGAGCGTCGGCTGCGTATTTCCTGGCCGGCCATGGCCGCAGGGTCACGCTGCTGGAACGGGGCGAGATCGCGTCCGAGGCGTCGGGGGTAAACGCCGGCGGCATTGGTGCAATTGGCTGGGGCCACTTGCCGAACCTGGAGTCTCACCTGACCATGGGCAGCCTCCAGATTTTCCGGGCGCTGCAACTGGAAATGGGCTACGACATCGAGTTCAGGGCCTCAGGCGCGCTCCAGGCCATTCAGACCGCCGCGCAGTATGAATACTCACGGGACAACGTCCATTCGCTCAAGTCCCGTGGCTACACGGTTGATCTGCTTGGCCCCAATGATGCCCGGGCCATCGAGCCGGAACTGAACCCGGAACTGTCGGGCGCCGTGCATTTCCCTCTACGTGCCCAGGCCGACCCGGTCAAGGCCACCCGGGCCTTCGCCGACGCCGCCCGTCGCCAGGGCGCGGAGGTGCTGACCGGCAGGGAGGTCACCGCCATTTCGCCCATGGCTGACGGTACCTACCGGATAGACTGCGCCGGGGAGTCGCACACGGGCCGGCAGCTGGTGCTGGCGGCAGGCGCATGGTGCGGCCCGCTCGGCGAAATGCTGGGCGTACGGATACCGGTTATACCAGTCCGGGGGCAGATGTGGGCCACCGAGCCCATGACCCCCAACGTGTTCCATTCGCTGTCCGGCGCCGAGTCCCCATCGCACTGGAGTGCCAGCCCCGGCAACGATTCCGAGACGCCTCCTGATCTGACACACGTCAGGTCCCGGAGGGTCACCCGTCACCTCTACGGACGGCAGAACCGGGATGGCGAGGTGATATTTGGCGGCGACCGCGAAGTGGTCGGATATGACAAGTCGGTCGACACCGCCGGGATTGAGGTCAACTTCGGGCACGCCCGGGAGATTCTGCCGTTCCTCGGCGACCACTCCATCAGCCGCACGTGGGCCGGTCTGATGCCCTTCTCGCTGGACGGCAGGCCCATCATCGGACGCCTGCCACAAAGGGAGAACCTCTACATTGTCAGCGGGCTGGCATCATCAGGGTTCGGACGCGGCCCCATGGCAGGCAAGCTCATCGCCGATTACATTCACACTGGGCACCGCCCGCCCGTGCTATCGGAGTCCGACCCGGGACGATTTTCGTCCACCTGAGCAAGTGCCAAATCTAGTGACTGCGACCCATATAGGCCTCTTAATTGTTCCCTCTCCCTCCGGGAGAGGGTTAGGGTGAGGGCGTTCCACTATCGATAACAAATCCGCTGTTGCGCAGGATTTCACGCCCACCCCTACCCTTCACGAGAAGGGAGAATTACAAGACCCTTCTGCGACCCCGACCCTGCTGGATAGGGTTTTGAGTTAAGCAGTCTAACGCGGACAAATCCTTGAACGCTCTGCTATTCGTTGGGGCGCAGGTACCGGCGCATCCTTTCCTCCAGGCTGGGTCGCGGCTGTCCATCGGCGTCTGTACCCAACGCCTCGCCTCTCATCCTGACGGCGTCCGCCTCGGCGGTTGCATAGGCCCTGATCAGGATCCTGGGCCCGGCGGTCTCCGGGTCCAACTGGATTCTTTCCTCGTTGTGGCCGGTGGCCCAGCCTCGCCTGAATATCGACAATTGGAACTTCATCGCCTCATATCCCACGACTCCATCCACCACCCGCTGTCGATCCTCCTCGGGCATTTCGGGCCAGTGGTCCCGGATGGCCTGGCGAGCTGCTTCCCGGACGACCTCCCGCTGAGCTTCCTCATCCTCTTCCTGGACAAGCCGCAGGTTTGCGATCGCTCCATGCTGGCGTTCAAGCTTTTCAGACTCGGTTTCGTTTCGGTTCATCTCTATCTCTCACGCTGGTCTGCTCTGCCCCAGTCCCCTGCGCCATACAGTCCAGGCAAGGGCTAGGCGTGAAGCCGGTCGTAGGCTGATGGCCGCTCAATGCCACGTTCCTCGTCGTATTCTGAGGCCGACACCAGCTGGCCGGTCAAGGTCTCGGAGGTCTGCAGGGCCATGTACACGGCCACCTCGGCAATGTCGTCGGGCAGCCTCATGCGCTTGTGAATTTCGTCGTCGTAGTCGTCGTTGGGCTTGGTCAGGTTCCAGCCCGGGTCCAGGATGTTCACTGCAATGCCAAAGTCTTTTACCTCGTCGGCCAGCGATTCGCTGAGCCGCTCAACCGCCGCCTTGGCCGCCCCGTATGAGGCCTGCCCGGCGCGACCCCGCCGCGCCACGTTCTTGGATGTCAGGTTGATGATAACGCCGCTGCGACGCTCCATCATGTGAGGCAGGACCGCCTTGCAGGCCATGAAAGTGGTGGTCAGGTTGGACTCCAGCACCCGCCGCCACTCTTCCTCGGTGATGTCCAGGACCGAGACCGCGTGCGTCAGGTCGTTGGTGAAGAGGCGGTATCCCCCGGCGTTGTTGACCAGGATGTCAATCCGGCCCAACTCGCTGATTGTCTCCCGGGCCGCGCGGTTGGCGCCCTCGGAGGTGGTCAGATCGGCATTGATCGTATGGGCGCGGCGGCCCAGGGCGCGTATCTCCGATGCGACAGCCGCCAGCTCGGAATCAGTGCGGGCCACGATGGCGACGTCCGCTCCCTCGCTAGCATAAGCCAGAGCCATGGAACGGCCCAGTCCTCGGGCCCCTCCGGTAACCAGGGCTACTTTCCCTTCCAGTTGCATCTCTCATTCACCTTTCTGCAACGGAAATTACGGCACTCCGAGGCTCCAACCGACGGGGCGGAGCGCAGGGCTCCTCTCAGTGTCGGTTTGAGGGCGATTATAGCAGTCTCCATTACATCAACTCTCCTGGGCCTGGCCATGGCAATTGCAGAGTCATTCTCTGAATCAGGATTATCAGGATTTTGGGATTTTCAGGATGTTCTCCAATCATGTTCATCCTTGAATCCTGCAAATCCTGATTCAGACGAAATTGGTGGCACCTGATTTTGTAATCGTGCTGGGGGTATGAGCACAGGGTAATTGCAGTACCCTTGTCTGAATCAGGATTATCAGGATTTTGGGATTTTCAGAATGTTCTCCAATCCTGTTTATCCTTGAATCCTGCAAATCCTGATTCAGACAAAATTGGTGGCACCTGATTTTGCAATCGTGCTGGGTCCTAACCCATGGAAATTGCCGTCTTACCAAAACTCCACATCCTGCGTATCCTGTATTTCCGTGCTTAAATTGAGCGGATTGAAATGAACCCTTGGGAAGAGGTCAGCGAGACATGGAATATCGCAAGCTTGGAAATCTGGATGTCTCGGTCATTGGACTGGGCACCCTCAGGACTTTCGATGTCACCGGCGACGATGACATAGCCGTTCGGAGTCAGATCGTCGACAACTGCCTGGAAAGCGACATAAACCTGATAGACACCGCCGCATGGTACGGCAACGCGGAACAGGTCCTGGGCGAAATCTCCTGGCACATTCGCGACGAGTTCTATCTTGCCACCAAGGTGCGAACCGAGGGCAAGGAGGCCGGCGAGGCCCAGATCGCCCGCTCCTTCGAGCTGCTGAAGACCGATTACATCGACCTATTCCAGGTCCACAACATGATCGATTGGGAGACTCACCTGCCCACCCTGGAGCGGCTTAAGGAGGAGGAAAGGATCGGCATGGTCGGCGTGTCGGCCATGGTGCCCGAGGGCTATCCCACCATCATGGACTTGATGCGACAGGGCCGGGTGGACGCAGTCCAGATTCCCTACAACGTCCTGAACCGGACAGTCGAGGACCAGTTGCTCCCACTGGCCGAGGAACTGGGCACCGGCATCCTGGTGATGGAGCCGCTGCAGAAGGGCCGCTGGGTACTCGAGCTGAAGCAGCAGCCCGACCTTGCGCCGCTGCGCGAATACGGCATCAGCACCTGGGCCCAGGCCCTGCTGGCCTGGGTCATTTCCGACCCCCGGGTGAGTTCGACCATACCGACAACCTCCCGCCCGGAGCGCATCCCGGAAAACGCCCAGGCCGCCAATGCCGCCGCACTACCCCAGCAACTCCGCGACCACATACGCACCGAGGCCGAAAGGTGCCTGTAGCCCACCACCGGCCTTGAGGGCAGCATTCTTGAGTGGTTTCTATCGGCCCTCAAGTATGAGGCCCGCCATCCTTTCGCCGATCATGAGCACGGCCGGGTTGATGGGCGCGGCCACCAGGTCCGGCATTATGGATGCATCCGCCACACGCAGGCCCTCCACGCCATACACTCGCCCGAACTGGTCCACCACGGCAGTGGGGTTCGATGAGGGCCCCATCCTGCAGGTGCCCGATGGGTGAGAAAAGGTCACGACCTCCCGCTGCATCCAGGCATTCAGCGCCTCGTCCGAGGCCATGTCGGAATCGGTGGGCTCCAGGCGCTGGCCGAGGAATTCCCTCAGCCCCTCGTTCTCGGCCAGTTGCAGGGCCTGCCGCATTCCGTGCCGTAACCGCTCACCATCGGAGGGTTCGGTGAGGTAATTGTAGTCCAGCCAGGGGTGAACGGCGGGATCGGTCGACACCAACCTAAGTTCGCCACAACTTGCCGGACGCATCAGGCCGATCATCATTTCAGCCAGCTCGGGGCGAGCGGCTGGGTGTTCGGCATCGTCGGGTACTTTCAGGGTCTTGACTCTCGGGGGCACAAAGGTAGACAGACTGAGGTAAATGTCGTTCCGGGTATCCGAGCCCGGCGCCGTGAAGCGCAGGCTGGCGCTCCCCCGATAGGGCGCATCACCCCTGGAATAGCCGTCCCTGATCCGCCAGGTCGCGTACAGCTTCGGGTGGTCCTTGAGATTCTGGCCCACCCCTGGCGAGTCCAACACCACCGGAATGCCCAAGTCCTCCAGCTGCCCCGCCGGTCCAACTCCCGACAGCAACAACAAGTGGGGCGAACCGATGGCCCCGGCGCTGAGGATGATCTGGTCTCCCTCGACAGTGAATGTCTCGCCCCCGCTCTCGACCAACGCGCCCGTGGCTCGTGGCGTCCCCACGTCGGCCTGGAAAAGCAACCGGTGCACGGTGCAGTTGGGCCGGATGGTGAGGTTCAGGCGGTGCCTTGACGGGTCCAGGTAACCCAGGGCAGTGCTGAATCGGACACGGTTGTGGTTGTTGCTGATGCCCGGCCCGACTCCGGTGGCATCGGGGCTGTTGTGGTCCGGACAATCGGGGAATCCTGCAGCCCTGCAGGCGCTGTAGAAGGCCTCCTGTTCGGGATGCCATTCCTCTCGCCTGGAGTGGTGAACAAAGATGGGACCGTCAGTACCATGAAAGTCATCCCGGTGGTCCACATCGGTCTCGGTCTTCCTGAAGTAGGGCAGGGCCTCCCGGTAGCTCCACCGGTTGTTGCCCAGGGCGGCCCAGTGGTCGAGATCCCCCGGGTCTCCGCGGTAAAAGGCCGATGAATTGATGGCGCTGGAGCCGCCGGTTACCTTGCCGCGGGGCACCGACATGTCGGGATACGCATCGGTGGCGCGGGCCACATACTGCCAGCTGTGCCGACTTTCCAGCAGGGATATGGGATGACTGGCGAAGGTGCGCAGGGGAGGCGTATCCCCGCCGGTGTTGTATCCGAACTTGAGATCATCAGGGAGGTGCTGGAAGTCAGGGTAATCGGGGCCAGCCTCCAGGAGCAGCACCGACACCTTGGGATCCTCCGACAACCGGGCTGCCAATATGCTTCCGGCGGAGCCTGCGCCAATGATGACGAAGTCGTACCTCATGCCAATCCTCCCGGTTGTTATCGTGCCGGTCTGCCTGTGAGTCAGGCGGTGCTGCCCCGATTCTACTGTGCCGTGGAGGCAGAGGCCAGAGGAGCGTCCGGCGTGGCTGTGGGTGGGCAGCGAACTCGCGGCGCCGTGCGGGGGACCCTGACTGGACTCACTTCCGTGGGGCACCGCCGTATCGCGGACGTCCGTTTGAACGATGCCAACCCCGGCACATCGGGGCGCCCGCAAGCCCGGCAGCGCAGCACTGCCAAGGACCTCCTGCCACCGTTAGGGAGCAGGAACCAGGAGATCCTGAGGGAGCGTGTTCGTCGCTGAGCCAGTCCCAGCAGACGACGCACAGGCCATGGTCGTCCAGTGGCTCCCCGCACCCGCAACGCCGGCCTTAAGTACAACTTCCCGAGCAGCGCCGACAACACTCTCTGTTCCCCCTCGCAGTCGTCGAACGCAGGGTCGCCGATAGAGGGGGAACAAAAACAGAGTCAGCAGATGTTCTTCGAGGTGGCCGAGCACAACCTGCGAAATTAAGTGAAAATGAACAGCTTGTAAGAAGTGGAACTGGATCACCTTCTCCAAACCAATCCCCTCTGGACCTGGGAAACCAACTCAATATGTGGTTCAGCGGTATCGTCAAACAAGGCGACCTGGAGGCGCTGGATGTCTGAGCATAAGATGCCAGCCGGTCGTGGTTGAAACAATTCCAGTCCATCACCGGGAGCTTCTGCGAGGACTATGCAGCGATCAAGCTGACTCTCACCAGCCCATGGAGAGCTGGACAATGCGAAAGGCAAATCTCCCGGGTGAAATTGTTCCAGCGTATGGGGTATGGCCGGGCCAGTCCGGACATGTTGCGTCAGCTAATATTGCACCGGTGTGCTGCATGACAAGAACCTCCGGCGCTTCCATTCCTCCCGGCCTATTCCTTCTCCAAGATGCGGAAGAACCAGTTTCCGGGTCCGCCTCAATAGCCCAGATCAGAGTTCACGCACTCCTGCTGAAACAGGGCCCAGCAACTTAGGGACCAGGACGATCGAGTGATCGTGGCATTCAATGGCCCTCATCAGCTGGTCCGACACCTCTTTCAAGCCGACGCAACGCCCGGACCTCAGCACGCAGGCGGGGCTGATTTGATTCCCGATCCAGCAGCAACCTGCCACTGACGCGGCAATAGGCCACAAATATGCCGACTTGGCAGTACTCGATCCCGCCAGCTGTACCGGTGGGCCGCTCCACCAACTGCCAGTCGTTCTTCCGCTCCACTGGAGCAATCGGCCACGTAAGATGGTCCAAGGCCCTCCAACAAGGTTCCTGACGGGGGAACATCCCTCATCACATCCAGGGACTATTTACCTTTGGCCCACCGTGCCACTTCCGACCCATTGACTCTTGCCATCGCCTCACTCCATCCACTTCCACAAGTGTCCCCATCCTGCCAACGCCTATCTGCGACTGTTACCACTGGTACTCGTTGGGTTGATCTGATCAGTAGGACACACTTCTGCGCCGTCGCTGATAGGACATCCATCGCGAGCGTGCCACAAAGGAAGCCAGGGCCACCATGACGAGCAGCAGTATCAGCCAGCCCCAACTGGGCACTCCGAAAACACGGTCGGGAATCCCGCCCCAGATATCGAGCTCTCCAAAGAACGACGAAGAGCCGGAGTCCTGGCTCGAGGCAATATCACCGTCTTGACTTGCAAGGACATCGGCCTCGCGCGTAGCAGTCGGCCCGGGGGCAGGCTGCGCCGGCGGCGTTGGCGCCGAGACATCCCGATCAACCTCTGACACCTGAATTAGACCGGTGACCGGTATGATGCCGTCTGCAGATACCCTTTCCGTTTCCGTAGTTGGCACGGGAGTTTTGGGTGGTCTCGACCTAACTCGTTCAGGCGCTGCCAAAATCGATGCCGAATGGGTCGTTAGTGACTCGTCGGATGAAGTCGTCAAATCTTGCCAGATTTGCAGGTCAGTGCCACCTGCAGTCGTAGGAACTGAAGCCACTGAGGGCTCAGGATCCCACTCCGGCGTGGGCGACACACCAGGCGTAGGCGACGGCGTTGGGGCGGGGTCCGAACCACCAGGATTCGGAGTCCCGGGTCGCTCCGGGCTTATGGGATCCGGGCCAAGCGGTGGCGTAATTGGGTTGCCAAGTGCGCCGTCATCGTCGGCAATGGTGGTGGTTACGCTCCTGGTCGTGGTCTGGCTTCTTGCCACGCCCCGGGTGCCGGGTGTACGAACGCCGAAATCAGAGTAAGAGATGGATACTTTGAAAGTCTCGCCAAGCTCTAGCTGGGTGTCCGGAGCAGTCTGAACGGTGAAGCTCTTGGCCCCGTATGACGTCCCAGTGAATATAAATGTTCCCGACTTGGCCATGTAGTCGATCCCCTCCTTGGCGGTACCGTCCGAGGTGGCGTAGCTCACCATGACAGGAACCGTAGGGATGACACCGGAGGGATGGAGGAAAACGGTGTAGGCGGCGGCGCTCCCCTCGTTCACTCTGGTTGAGCCGGATATGTGCACGGCGACCGGATCGCTGGCCGCTATCGTCGCCCTCGCGCTGGAAGCGCCGGACCTGAGAGACATCTGGGACGACGGAATCGTGGAGGTGATGGCACCCAGCTTGACCGTAAATGTCTCCGCCGTCTCAGAGAGCCGGTCGTCGGTGGCAGTGATGGTTATGTTCTGCGTCGCTCCTGCGGCGCTGTTGGCCGGGAAGGTGACGGTGCCCGAGGTGTCGGACAGATCGGCGGCCACGGCGGAGTCCGATGCCAGCGGCGCACGCCACTGGACCGTCACGTCCGCCGGCACAGTCCTGGACAGGTTGACGGTGAATTCGGCGTTGCTACCCTCGGCCACGATGGCCGATGGGCCGGTGATGCTCAGATACGGTGAGTCCCCGAAATTGGGCGATTCGCCATCGCGGACAGTGATGGTATCGGAGTCGATTCTCAGGCCAGAGGAGTTGCCGCCGACTACGATGGTCTCGTCTCCCTCAACGAGATCGTCTAGATTGATGGTGAGGGTCAGTGTCTCCGTCCCGCTGGCCGAGTTGGCCGGGATGGTGATGCTGGGCAGGGCGGTACTGACCGTGTAGTCGGCATTCCGGGTGGCCGTGCCGGCCAGGGTCAGTTGAACTGTAACGTCCGTGCTCCGTGGGCCCGAAATGCGGGTGGCTGTTACCTCGAACCTGGTCTTGCCATCGCTCTCGTACACGCTGTCCGGGTCAACACCCAGCCGTATGTCAACCAGCGGTTCTATATGGGGGGGGGCTGGTGAGGAGGCGTAGGAGAAGGGTTATCCACAGTGCGGTCGTCGTCCGTGATGGTGGTGGTCACCGACATGTTGCTGCTGTCCAGGCTGGGCGACGGCCCGCCGCCCCCGGTAGGACCCGAGATCGACACCGTGAATGTCTCGCCGGTACCTTCGTCGTAGCTGTCCTCCGTGGTCTGCACCGTAAAGGTCTGGGAGCCCGCTGCCGTCTTGCTGAATGTCAGAGTCCCAGACTTGGCCGTGTAGTCCGTCCCAGCGGTGGCCGTCCCGTTGTCGGTTGCGTAGTTGACCGTCAGGTCCGCGGTGGGAGTCACACCGCTGGGAGAGAGCGACACGGTGTAGTTGCCCGTCGCGTCTCCCTCGTCCACGGACGATGGCCCTGAAATGGAGACCGTGATCGGGTC
This sequence comes from Dehalococcoidia bacterium, assembly GCA_965207865.1. GTDB lineage: Bacteria > Chloroflexota > Dehalococcoidia > Lucifugimonadales > UBA3495 > VXOI01. The sequence continues at coordinate 182,613 of CBDBNP010000008.1, read as the reverse complement.
GCTCTCGGCTATCGTCGCCTGGGCGCTGGACGCGCCACTCTTCAGCGACACTTGCGACGTGGGCAGGGTCGAGGTGATGGCCCCCAGGGTCACCGTGAAGGACTCCGCCGCCTCCGACAGCGAGTCGTCCGTAGCCGTGATGGTGATTTCCTGTGTGGCACCAGCCGCCGAGCCTGCGTCGAACGTAACGGTACCGGACGTGGCGCCCAGGTCGGCAGACTCCGCCGCATCGGCGCTCAGCGGCGCGCTCCACGCCACCGTTACGTCCTTGGCCACCGCCGCCGACAGCGTCACCGTAAAGGTCGAGTCGCTGCCCTCGCTCACGTTGGACGTCGGGCCAGTGATGCTCAGCTCGGCACTGTCTATGTCACCAGGTGAGGCGGTGCTCTTGTTGTCGTCCGTCAGCGTGATGGTGGCGTCGCTCACCGCCAGACCCGTAGTAGTCGTGCCCGACAGCACGATGGTTTCGCCGCCCTCGACTACGGAGTCGTCGGTCGGTGTGATAGTCAGAGTACCGGAACCTCTCGACTGACCCGCACTAATCGTGATGCTGGTCAAGGCTGTGTTCACCGTGTAGTCGGTGTCCTTGGTGGCAGTTCCGGTCAGGACGCCGATGTTGACTGCAGTGGCGGTGGTCAGCGTGCTGGCGCCATCCAGTGTGGCCGTTACGGTGAAGTCCTTCTGCCCATCGTCCTCGCCCAGGCCGGTGGGGCTGACGGACAGGGTGATATTGCTGGGTGTGTCGTCATCGTCGGTGATGGTGGTTTCGACGGAGTTGGATGTCCCCAGAGTGGGCGTGGCGCCGCCGCCCTGCTGGTTGCTCAGGGACACCGTGAATGTCTCGTCTGACTCGTCCAGGGTGTCGTCGATGGTGCTCACCGTGAATGTCTTGTCGGCGTGGTCGGCCGAAGTGAATGTCAAGGTAGTTGCCTGGACAGCAGTGTAGTCGCTGCCGGCGGTGGCAGAACCATCGCTGGTAGCGTAGTCGACCGTCAGGTCCGCCGTGGGAGTGCCGCCCACGAGGGAGACGGTGTAGTCGCCCGTCGCGTCCCCCTCGCCCACGCTGGACGGGCCGCTGATGCTCACCGTGATGGGGTCGCTCTCAGCTATGGTGGCCGTGGCGCTGCTCGCCCCGTTCTTCAGCGACACCTGGGAGGACAGGGTCGACGTGATGGCCCCCAGGGTCACCGTGAAGGACTCCGCATTTTCCGAGAGCGAGTCGTCGGTGGCCGTGATGGTGATGGTCTGGGTCGCGCCTGCCGCCGAGTTGGCCGCAAAGGTGACCGTGCCGGAGGTGGTGCCCAAGTCGGCAGCCTCCGCCGCATCGGTGCTGAGGGGGGCGCTCCAGGCCACAGCAACGTCCTTGGACACCGCGTGGGACAGGGTGACTGTGAATACCGCGTTGCTGCCCTCGCTGACGTTCCCGGTGGGTCCGCTGATGGAGAGCTCGGCACTGTCCTTGTCTCCGGGTACAGTGCTGGTGGACTTGTCGTCGTCGGTCAGGGTGATGGTGGCGGCTGCCACGGTGAGACCCACCGCAGCGGTGGTCGTCCCGGAGACCGTGATGGTCTCGTCGCCCTCCACCACGCTGTCGTCGGTGGGGGTGATGGTGATGCTGCCCGTCCCGCTGGTGGCGTTGGCCGCGATGGTGATGCTGGCCAGGGCCGTGGCGGTGTAGTCGGTGTCCTTGGTGGCGGTGCCGGCCAGGGTCCCGATGGTCACCACCGTGGCCGAGGGCCGGGTGCTGCCGCCGTCCAGCGTCGCCGTGATGGTGATGTTGGTGGCCGGGTCGTCCTCGCCCAGGGAGTTGGGGCTGGCCGACAGCGTTATGCCGCTGACCGCGTCGTCATCGTCGGTGATGGTGGTGGTCACGCTCTTGGCCGTGTCCAGAGAGGGAGCGGGCCCGCCGCCGCCCGACGGGCTGGCGATGGACACGGTGAATGTCTCGCCGGTGCCCTCGTCGAAGGTGTCGGCGGTGGTCTGCACCGTGAAGGTCTGGGCCCCCGCCGCCGTCCCGCTGAAGGTCAGGGTGCCCGACTTGGCCGTGTAGTCCGTGGCGGCGACGGCGGTGCCGTCGGCGGTGGCGTAGTCGACCGTCAGGTCCGCCGTGGGAGTACCGCCCGTCAGGGAAACGGTGTAGTTGCCGGTGGCATCCCCTTCGCTCACGCTTGATGGGCCGCTGATGCTGACGGAGATTGGATCGTTTTCGGCTATCGTTGCCACCGCGTTGGAGGCTGTAGTCTTGATATGAACAACGTCCGGTCCGGTTACCGCCCCCAGCGCGACGGCAAACGTCTCCGCCGTCTCCGACAGCGTGTCGTCGGTGACCGCTATAGTGATAGTCTGGGTCGCTCCGGCGCCGGAATTGGCCGGGAAGGTCAGCGTCGCGGGCGTCGCAGAGTAGTCCGATGTCCCCGCTGTCCCCGGCGCGTCAGTCCATGCCACCGTCACATCCGTCGCCACAGTCTTGGACAGGGTGACTGTGAAGGTGGCGTTGGAGTCCTCGTTCACGTTCGCCGTGGGTCCGCTGATGCTCAGATAAGTCGCTTCGTCGTCATTGATGGTGATGACAGCAGACTTGATGGTCAGAGATTCGTAGCTGCCGCCGACGATGATGGTCTCGTCTCCCTCGTTTTCGTTGTCGTCATTTATTGTGAGGGTCAGCGTCCCTGTCCCGCTGCTCTGCTTGGCCGGGATGGTCACGCTGGCCTGCGAGGGGGCAGTGTAGTCCTTGCTTGCGCCGAGTTCGGCTGTGCCTGCCAAGGCGAGTTGGATAGTAACGGCCTTGCTCTGTGGGTCCCCATCAAGGGTGGCCGTCACCGTGAAGACGGTCTCTCCCGCATCCTCGTCTACGCTGTCCGGGTCGACGGTCAGCGAGATGTCAGCCTGCTCCGTCGAATCGTGCCGGTCATCGGGAGGGTCACCAAGGGTGTCGTTATCGATTATGTTAGTGCTTGTTGCGTTTCGGGACACCCCAAGGGCCGGGCCACCACCCCCTTTGGGGTTGGATATCTTGAAATTGAATCTCTCAGCGCCCTCGTCCAATATGTCATCCGTCGTCTGTACAACCACCTGCTGGTCACCGGCGTTGGTCGGGGTGAAGGTCAGGGTTCCTGAAACGGCCGTGTAGTCCTCCCCGGCTATTGCACCGGTGCTGGGGTCAGAGGTGGCATAGTCTACCGTCAGGTCCTCACTGGGAGTCACCCCGGAGGGTGTCAGGGACACGGTGTAGGTGGCTGTCTCCCCTTCGGTGACGGAGTCGGGACCGCTGAGATCAATGGTGATGGCGTCGCTCTCGGCTATGGTCGCCTGGGCGCTCTTCGCCCCGTTCTTCAGCGACACCTGCGACGTGGGCAGGGTCGACGTGATGGCCCCTAGGGTCACCGTGAAGGACTCCGCATTCTCCGAGAGGTCGTCGTCCGTCGCCGTGATGGTGATGGTCTGGGTGGCACCAGCCCCCGAGCCGGCCGCAAAGGTCACCGTGCCCGAGGTGCTCCCCATGTCAGCTCCCTCTGCCGCATCGGCGCTCAGCGGCGCGCTCCAGGCCACCGTTACGTCCTTCGACACCGCCGCCGACATGGTCACCGTGAACGTGGCGTCGTTGCCCTCGCTGACGCTGGATGCCGGGCCGCTGATGCTCAGCTCCGCCGAGTCCTTGTCTCCCGGTATGTCGCCGGTGCTCTTGTCGTCGTCGGTCAGGGTGATGGTGGCGTCTGCCACGGTGAGACCCACCGCAGCGGTGGTGGTCCCGGAGACCGTGATGGTCTCGTCGCCCTCCACCACGCTGTCGTCGGTGGGGGTGATGGTGATGCTGCCCGTCCCGCTGGTGGCGTTGGCCCCGATGGTGATGCTGGCCAGGGCCGTGGCGGTGTAGTCGGTGTCCTTGGTGGCGGTGCCGGCCAGGGTCCCGATGGTCACCACCGTCGCCGCAGGCCGGGTGCTGCCGCCGTCCAGCGTCGCCGTTACCGTGATGCTGGTGGCCTCGTCGTCCTCCCCCAGCGTGTTGGGGTCGGCCGACAGCGTGATCCCGCTGACCGCGTTGTCATCGTCCGTGATCGTGGTGGTCACGCTCTTGGCCGTGGCCAGGGACGGCGACGGTCCGCCGCCGCCCGCCGGGCTGGCGATGGACACGTTGAAGGTCTCGCCGGTGCCCTCATCGAAGGTGTCGGCGGTGGTCTTCACCGCGAAGGTCTGGGACCCCGCCGCAGCCTCGGTGAAAGTCAGGGTCCCCGACTTGGCCGTGTAGTCGCTGCCGGCAGTAGCCGTCCCGTCGGAGGTGGCGTAGCTCACCGTCAGGTCCGCCGTCGGGGTCACCCCGCTGGGCGACAGCGACACGGTGTAGTTGCCGGTAGTTTCGCCCTCGTCCACGCTGGACGGGCCGCTGATGTTTACGGTTATGGGATCGCTCTCGGTTATCGTCCCCTGGGCGCTCTTCGCCCCGTTCTTCAGCGACACCTGCGACGTGGGCAGCGTCGACGTTATGTCCCCCAGGGTCACCGTGAAAGACTCCGCATTCTCCGAGAGGTCGTCGTCGGTGGCCGTGATGGTGATGGTCCCCGTGGCGCCTGCCGACGAGCCTGCGTCGAACGTAACGGTACCGGACGTGGCGCCCAGATCGGCAGCCTCCGCCGCATCGGCGCTGAGCGGCGCGCTCCAGGCCACGGTTACGTCCTTCGACACCGCCGCCGACAGGGTCACCGTAAAGGTGGCACCGCTGCCCTCGGCCACGTTGGATGCCGGGCCGCTGATGGAGAGCTCCGCCGAGTCCTTGTCGTCCTCGTTGCCCGGGCCCGTGGTGCCCTTGTCGTCGTCCGTCAGCGTCACCGTGGCATCGCTCACGCTCAGACCCACCGCCGTGGTGGTCGTCCCGGAGATCACGATGGTCTCGTCGCCCTCCACCACACTGTCGGCCGCCGGTGTGATTGTCAGCGTGCCCGTACCGCTGGTGGCGTTGGCCGCGATGGTGATGCTGGCCAGGGCCGTGGCCTCGTAGTCGGTGTCCTTGGTGGCCGTGCCGGTCAGGGCGCCGATGGTTACCACCGTCGCCGCGGGCCGGGTGCTGCCTCCGTCCAGGGTCGCCTTTACCGTGATTTCCGTCTCTCCGTCGTCCTCACCCAGGGTGTTGGGGCTGGCCGACAGCGTGATCCCGCTCACCGCGTCGTCATCGTCCGTGATCGTCGTGGTCACGCTCTTGGCCGTGGCCAGCGTCGGGGCCGACCCGCCGCCGCCCGCCGGGCCGGCGATGGACACCGTGAATGTCTCGCCGGTGCCCTCATCGAAAGTGTCACCCGTCGTTTGCACCGTGAAGGTCTGGGAGCCCGCCGCCGTATTGGTGAAGGTCAGTGTCCCCGACTTGGCCGTGTAGTCCGTCCCCGCCGTCGCAGTCCCGTCGGCGGTGGCGTAGCTCACCGTCAGGTCCGCCGTGGGAGTCACTCCGCTGGGCGACAGGGACACGGTGTAGTTGCCGGTGGCTTCGCCCTCGTCCACGCTGGACGGGCCGCTGATGCTCACGGTGATGGGATCGCTCTCGTCGATGGTCGCCTGCGCGCTCTTCGCCCCGTTCTTCAGCGACACCTGCGACGCGGGCAGGGTCGACGTGATGGCTCCCAGGGTCACCGTGAAGGACTCCGCATTCTCTGAGAGGTCGTCGTCGGTGGCCGTGATGGTGATGGTCTGGGTGGCGTTTGCCCCCGAGCCGGCCGCAAAGGTGACCGTGCCGGATGTCGCCGACAGATCTGCCCCCTCCGCCGCATCGGCGCTCAGCGGCGCGCTCCAGGCCACGGTTACGTCCTTCGACACCGCCGCCGACAGCGTCACCGTAAAGGTGGCGTCGCTGCCCTCGCTGACGTTGCTGCCTGGGCCGGCGATGCTCAGCTCCGCCGAGTCCTTGTCTCCGGGTACGGCGGTGGTGGACTTGTCGTCGTCGGTCAGGGTGATGGTGGCGTCTGCCACGGTGAGACCCACCGCAGCGGTGGTGGTCCCAGGGATGGTGATGGTCTCGCTACCCTCCACCACCGAGTCGTCCGCCGGGGTGATGGTCAGCGTGCCCGTACCGCTGGTGGCGTTGGCCGCGATGGTGATGCTGGCCAGGGCGGTGTTCACCGTGTAGTCCTTGCCGGTCCCGGCCTCAGCCGTCCCAGCCAGGGCGCCGATGGTTACCACCGTCGCCGTAGGCCGGGTGCTGCCTCCGTCCAGCGTCGCCGTGATGGTGACGCTGGTGGCCTCGTCGTCCTCCCCCACGGAGTTGGGGCTGGCCGACAGCGTGATCCCGCTCACTGCATCGTCGTCGTCGGTGATCGTCGTGGTCACGCTCTTGGCCGTGGCCAGGCTGGGCGTGGGCCCGCCGCCTCCCGAGGGACTCGAGATCGACACCGTGAATGTCTCGCCCGTGCCCTCGTCAAAGGTGTCGGCCGCGGTCTGCACCGTGAAGGTCTGGGAGCCCGCCGCAGTCTTAGTGAATGTCAGGGTTCCAGACTTGGCGGTGTAGTCCTTCCCTGCCTCGGCAGTGTCGTCAGCCGTAGCGTAGCTCACCGTCAGGTCCGCCGTCGGGGTCACCCCGCTGGGAGACAGCGACACGGTGTAGTTGCCAGTGGCTTCGCCCTCGTCCACGGATGATGGCCCTGAAATGGAGACGGAGATGGCGTCGCTCGCGGCTATCGTCGCCTGGGCACTGCTGGCGCCGTTCTTCAGGGAGACCTGGGAGGACAGGGTCGACGTGATGGCCCCCAGGGTCACCGTGAACGACTCCGCATTCTCCGAGAGGTCGTCGTCCGTGGCCGTGATGGTGATGGTCTGCGTGGCGCCTGCCGCCGAGCCGGCCGCAAAGGTGACCGTGCCGGATGTCACCGACAGATCAGACCCCTCCGCCGCATCGGCGCTCAGCGGCGCGCTCCAAGCCACGGTAACGTACTTGGACACCGCCGCCGACAGCGTCACCGTAAAGGTCGCGTTGTTACCCTCGCTGACGTTTCCGGTGGGGCCGCTGATGCTCAGCTCCGCCGAGTCCTTGTCTCCGGGTATGTCGCCGGTGGACTTGTCGTCGTCGGTCAGGGTGATGGTGGCGTCTGCCACGGTGAGACCCACCGCCGGGGTGGTCGTCCCGGAGATGGTGATGGTCTCGTCGCCCTCCACCACCACGTCGTCGGTGGGGGTGACGGTAAGGGTGCCCGTCCCGCTGGCCTGGTTGGCCGGGATGGTCACGCTGGCCAAGGCGGTGTTCACCGTGTAGTCCTTGCCGGTCCCGGCCTCAGCCGTCCCAGCCAGGGCGCCTATGGTTACCACCGTCGCCGAAGGCCGGGTCTTGTCGCCGTCCAGCGTCGCCGTTACCGTGATTTCCGTCTCTCCGTCGTCCTCCCCCACGGAGTTGGGGCTGGCCGACAGCGTGATGCCGCTGATGGCGTTGTCATCGTCGGTGATCGTGGTGGTCACGCTCTTGGCCGTGGCCAGCGACGGGGCCGGCCCGCCGCCGCCCGCCGGGCTGGCGATGGACACCATGAATGTCTCGCCGGTGCCCTCGTCGAAGGTGTCGGCGGTGGTCGCCACCGTGAAGGTCTGGGAGCCCGCCGCCGTATTGGTGAAAGTCAGGGTCCCCGACTTGGCCGTGTAGTCGCTGCCGGCGGTAGCCGTCCCGTCGGCCGTGGCGTAGCTCACCGTCAGGTCCGCCGTGGGGGTGACCCCGGACGGGGACAGCGAGACGGTGTAGTTGCCCGTCGTGTCGCCCTCGTCCACGCTGGACGGGCCGCTAAGCTCGATGGTGATCGGATCGCTCTCGGCTATTGTCACCTGGGCGCTGCTGGCGCCGGACTTCAGGGAGACCTGGGAGGACAGGGTCGACGTGATGGCCCCCAGGGTCACCGTGAAGGACTCCGCATTTTCCGAGAGCGAGTCGTCGGTGGCCGTGATGGTGATGGTCTGGGTGGCGTTTGCCCCCGAGCCAGCCACAAAGGTGACCGTGCCGGAGGTAGTGCCCAGGTCGGCTCCCTCCGCCGCATCGGCGCTGAGCGGGGCGCTCCAGGCCACGGTAACGTCCTTGGATACCGCCGCCGACAGCGTCACCGTGAAGGTGGCGTTGCTGCCCTCGCTGACGTTCCCGGTGGGGCCGCTGATGCTCAGCTCCGCCGAGTCCTTGTCTCCCGGTATGTCGCCGGTGGACTTGTCGTCGTCCGTCAAGGTGATGGTGGCGTCTGCCACGGTGAGACCCACCGCAGTGGTGGTCGTCCCGGAGATGGTGATGGTCTCGCTACCCTCCACCACCGAATCGTCCGTCGGGGTGATGGTCAGGGTGCCCGTGCCGCTGGTGGCGTTGGCCGCGATGGTGATGCTGGCCAGGGCGGTGTTCACCGTGTAGTCCTTGCCGGTCCCGGCCTCAGCCGTCCCAGACAGGGTCCCGATGGTCACCACCGTGGCCGCGGGCCGGGTGCTGCCTCCGTCCAGCGTCGCCGTTACCGTGATTTCCGTCTCTCCGTCGTCCTCACCCAGGGTGCTGGGGCTGGCCGACAGCGTGATGCCGCTGACCGCGTCGTCATCGTCCGTGATCGTGGTGGTCACGCTCTTGGCGGTGGCCAGAGAGGGCGTGGGCCCGCCGCCGCCCGCCGGGCTGGCGATGGACACCGTGAATGTCTCGCCGGTGCCCTCGTCGAAGGTGTCGGCGGTGGTCGCCACCGTGAAGGTCTGGGAGCCCGCCGCCGTATTGGTGAAAGTCAGGGTCCCCGACTTGGCCGTGTAGTCCGCCCCCGCCGTGGCCGTCCCGTCAGCCGTGGCGTAGCTCACCGTCAGGTCCGCCGTCGGGGTCACCCCGGAGGGGGACAAGGAGACGGTGTAGTTGCCCGTCGTGTCGCCCTCGTCCACGGATGATGGCCCTGACATGGAGATGGTGACGGCGTCGCTGGCCGAGATGGTGGCCGTGGCGCTCTTCGCACCGTTCTTCAGCGACACCTGCGAGGACAGCGTCGACGTGATGGCCCCCAGGGTCACCGTGAAAGCCTCCGACGTCTCCGACAGCAAGTCGTCCGTGGCCGTGATGGTGATGGTCTTCGTCGCCCCGGCGGCTGAGTTGGCCGCAAAGGTCACCGTGCCGGATGTCGCCGACAGATCGGCTCCCTCTGCCGCATCGGCGCTCAGCGGCGCGCTCCAGGCCACCGTTACGTCCTTGGATACCCCCGCCGACAGCGTTACCGTAAAGATGGCCTTGTTACCCTCGCTAACGTTTCCGGTGGGGCCGCTGATGCTCAGCTCGGCACTGTCCTTGTCTCCGGGTATGTTGGTGGTGGACTTGTCGTCGTCCGTCAGCGTCACCGTGGCATCGCTCACGCTCAGACCCACCGCCGGGGTGGTCGTCCCGGGGATGGTGATGGTCTCGCTACCTTCCACCACCGAATCGTCCGTCGGGGTGATGGTCAGCGTTCCTGTCCCGCTGGTGGCGTTGGCCCCGATGGTGATGCTGGCCAGGGCGGTGTTCACCGTGTAGTCCTTGCCGGTCCCGGCCTCAGCCGTCCCAGCCAGGGCGCCGATGGTCACCACCGTGGCCGCAGGCCGGGTGCTGCCTCCGTCCAGCGTCGCCGTTACCGTGATGTCCGTCTCTCCGTCGTCCTCCCCCAGGGTGCTGGGGCTGGCCGACAGCGTGATGCCGCTCACCGCAGCGTCATCGTCGGTGATCGTGGTGGTCACGCTCTTGGCCGTGGCCAGGGACGGCGACGGTCCGCCGCCGCCCGCCGGGCTGGCGATGGACACCGTGAATGTCTCGCCGGTGCCCTCGTCGAAGGTGTCGGCGGTGGTCTGCACCGTGAAGGTCTGGGAGCCCGCCGCCGTCTTGGTGAAAGTCAGGGTCCCCGACTTGGCCGTGTAGTCCTTCTCTGCCTCGGCCGTCCCGTCGGAGGTGGCGTAGCTCACCGTCAGGTCCGCCGTGGGAGTGACCCCGGACGGGGAGAGGGAGACGGTGTAGTTGCCCGTCGCGTCGCCCTCGTCCACGCTGGACGGGCCGCTGAGCTCGATGGTGATCGCGTCGCTGGCCGAGATGGTCCCCTGGGCGCTGCTCGCCCCGTTCTTGAGGGAGACCTGGGAGGACAGGGTCGACGTGATGGTCCCCAGGGTCACCGTGAAGGACTCCGCCGTCTCCGAGAGGTCGTCGTCCGTGGCCGTGATGGTGATGGTCTGGGTGGAGTTTGCCGCCGAGTTGGCCGCAAAGGTCACCGTGCCCGAGGTGGTGCCCAGGTCGGCAGCCTCCGCCGCATCGGCGCTGAGGGGGGCGCTCCAGGCCACGGTAACGTCCTTGGCCACCGCCGCCGACAGCGTCACCGTGAAGGTGGCGTCGCTGCCCTCGCTGACGCTGGATGCCGGGCCGGCGATGCTCAGCTCCGCCGAGTCCTTGTCCCCGGGTACGCTGGTGGTGCTCTTGTCGTCGTCCGTCAGGGTGATGGTGGCGTCCGCCACGGTGAGACCCACCGCAGCGGTGGTCGTCCCGGAGACCGTGATGGTCTCGTCGCCCTCCACCACGCTGTCGTCGGTGGGGGTGATGGTCAGGCTGCCCGTCCCGCTGGCCTGGTTGGCCGCGATGGTTATGCTGGCCAGCGCCGTGGCCTCGTAGTCGGTGTCCTCGGTGGCCGTGCCGGCCAGGGCCCCGATGGTCACCACCGTCGCCGCAGGCCGGGTGCTGCCGCCGTCCAGGGTCGCCGTGATGGTGACGCCGGTGGCGGAGTCGTCCTCGCCCAGGGAGTTGGGGCTGGCCGACAGCGTGATGCCGCTGACCGCGTCGTCATCGTCGGTGATCGTGGTGGTCACGCTCTTGGCCGTGGCCAGAGAGGGAGCGGGCCCGCCGCCGCCCGAGGGACTGGCGATGGACACCGTGAATGTCTCGCCGGTGCCCTCGTCGAAGGTGTCGGCGGTGGTCGCCACCGTGAAGGTCTGGGAGCCCGCCACCGTATTGGTGAAAGTCAGGGTCCCCGACTTGGCCGTGTAGTCCGTCCCCCCCGTCGCCGTCCCGTCGGAGGTGGCGTAGCTCACCGTCAGGTCCGCCGTGGGGGTCACCCCGGACGGGGACAGGGAGACGGTGTAGTTGCCCGTCGCGTCGCCCTCGTCCACGCTGGACGGGCCGCTGAGCTCGATGGTGATCGCGTCGCTCTCGGCTATCGTCCCCTGGGCGCTGGACGCCCCGTTCTTCAGCGACACCTGGGAGGACAGGGTCGACGTGATGGCCCCCAGGGTCACCGTGAAGGACTCCGCCGTCTCCGAGAGGTCGTCGTCGGTGGCCGTGATGGTGATGGTCTGGGTGGCGCCAGCCGCCGAGCCGGCCGCGAAGGTGACCGTGCCCGAGGTAGTGCCCAGGTCGGCAGACTCTGCCGCATCGGCGCTGAGCGGGGCGCTCCAGACCACGGTAACGTCCTTGGCCACTGCCGCCGACAGGGTCACCGTGAAGGTGGCGTCGCTGCCCTCGCTGACGCTGGATGCCGGCCCGGCGATGCTCAGCTCCGCCGAGTCCTTGTCCCCGGGTACGCTGGTGGTGCTCTTGTCGTCGTCCGTCAGGGTGATGGTGGCGTCTGCCACGGTGAGACCCACCGCAGCGGTGGTCGACCCGGAGACGGTGATGGTCTCGTCGCCCTCCACCACGCTGTCGTCGGTGGGGGTGATGGTGATGCTGCCCGTGCCGCTGGTGGCGTTGGCCGCGATGGTGATGCTGGCCAGGGCCGTGGCCTCGTAGTCGGTGTCCTTGGTGGCCGTCCCAGCCAGGGCGCCGATGGTCACCACCGTGGCCGCAGGCCGGGTGCTGCCTCCGTCCAGGGTCGCCGTTACCGTGATTTCCGTCTCTCCGTCGTCTTCCCCCACGGAGTTGGGGCTGGCCGACAGCGTGATGCCGCTGACCGCGTCGTCATCGTCCGTGATCGTGGTGGTCACGCTCTTGGCGGTGGCCAGGCTGGGCGCGGGCCCGCCGCCGCCCGAGGGACTGGCGATGGACACCGTGAATGTCTCGCCGGTGCCCTCGTCGAAGGTGTCGGCGGTGGTCGCCACCGTGAAGGTCTGGGATCCCGCCGCCGTCTTGGTGAAGGTCAGGGTCCCCGACTTGGCCGTGTAGTCCGTCCCCCCCGTCGCCGTCCCGTCGGAGGTGGCGTAGCTCACCGTCAGGTCCGCCGTGGGGGTCACCCCGGACGGGGACAGGGAGACGGTGTAGTCGGTGGTAGCGTCGCCTTCGTCCACGCTGGACGGGCCGCTGAGCTCGATGGTGATGGCGTCGCTGGCCGAGATGGTCCCCTGGGCGCTGGACGCCCCGTTCTTCAGCGACACCTGCGACGCGGGCAGCGTCGACGTGATGGCGCCCAGGGTCACCGTGAAGGACTCCGCATTCTCCGAGAGGTCGTCGTCGGTGGCCGTGATGGTGATGGTCTCCGTGGCGCCTGCCGCCGAGCCTGCGTCGAACGTAACGGTACCGGACGTAGTGCCCAGGTCGGCAGCCTCCGCCGCATCGGCGCTGAGCGGGGCGCTCCAGGCCACGGTAACGTCCTTGGACACCGCCGCCGACAGCGTCACCGTAAAGGTGGCGTTGCCGCCTTCGCTGACGTTCCCGGTGGGGCCGCTGATGCTCAGCTCGGCACTGTCCTTGTCGTCCTCATCCCCGGGGTCGGTAGTAGTGGCGTCGTCGTCGGTCAGGGAGACGGTGGCGTTGCTCACGGTGAAGTTTTCCGTGGTCCTCCCGGAAATCACGATGCTCTCGTTACCCTCGACCACGAAGTCGTCGGTAGGGGTGATGGTGATGCTATCCGTGCCGCTGGCCTGCCGCCCGCGATGCCGATGCCAATCAGCGAGGTGGCCTCGTAGTCGGTGCCCTTGGCGGCGGTACCACCCAGGGCATTGATGAAGACAAATGTCCCCGAGGGCAGGGTGCTGCCACCCTGGATCGTCGCCGTGATTGCGACGCTGGTGGCGGAGTCGTCCTCGCCGATACTTGTGGGTTTCACGCTCAGGGCGATGTCGCTGATGGCCGCATCGTCGTCGGTGATGCTGGTTTCGACGGATCTGGTAGCGTCCAGTACTGGCGTGGGGCCGCCGCCGCCGGAGGGGTTGGAGATCAGCACGGTGAAGGTCTCGTCGGACTCGTAGAAGGTGTCCTCCGTGGTGGTCACCGTGAAGGTCTTGTCGGCGTGGTCGGCGGGAGTAAAGGTCAAAGTCGTTGCTGGAATAGCAGTGTAGTCCGTTCCCGCCGTGGCCGTGCCCGCGGCGGTCTTGTAGCTGACCGTCAGGTCCGCCGTGGGGGTGACCCCGGACGGGGACAGGCTGACGGTGTAGTCGGTGGTGGCGTCGCCTTCGTCCACGCTGGACGGGCCGCTGATGCTCACGGTGATTGCGTCGCTCTTGGCTATTGTCCCCTGAGCGCTGCCGGCGCCGTTCTTCAGCGACACTTTCGAGGACAGCGTCGACGTGATGGAACCCAGGGTCACCGTGAACGACTCCGCAGTCTCCGACAGCGAGTCGTCCTCGACGGTGATGGTGATATCCTGCGTGGCGCCTGCGGCCGAGTTGGCGGCGAACGTGACGGTGCCGGAAGTGGAGTCCAGGTCCGCGGCTTCCGCAGAGTCCGTGCCCGACAGGGCGCTCCAGGCCACCTGCACCTCGGCGTCCACCGCGTGGGACAGAGTGACGGTGAATGTGGCGTCGCTGCCCTCGCTGACGTTCCCGGTGGGCCCGCTGATGGAGATATCCGCCGTGTTGATGTCTCTGATAGTGATGATTTCGGAGGCAACGTCTAATTCGGAATCATTGACCTTCCCCTTAATGGCTACAGTCTCATCCGGCTCCACGATGGCGTCGGTCTTGGGCGTGACCGTGATTGTGCCAGTGCCAATGAGCTGTTCAGCCAGAATGGTCACTGTGCCGGTGGAGGCGGTATAGTCGCCGCCAGCGAGGGTAGCCGTGCCGTCGCCCAGCGACAGGTCAATCGCCGTGTCGGTGGTAAGAGCGATCCCCCCTCGGAGAGTCGCCAACACGTGCACGTCGGTGGCACCGGCGTCCTCCTGCACCATCGAGGGACTCGCAAACAACACGATGTCGGTGGGGTCCGTTCGGTCGTCGTCCAGGATGATAAGTTCCGCCGGGCTGACCGTGAATCCCTGCGCGGTTCCGGTTACGCCGAGCTTCTCGTCTTCCTCTTCGATAGTATCGGCCAGTAGCGGCACACCCAGGGTCGCAGACCCACTGGATTCTCCGGCGGTAATGGTCACCGTCGCGTTGGCGGCGGAATAGTCGCTGCTCTCCTTTGCTGTTCCGTCCTCCAGGGACACCGAGACGATCGTCGGCGTGGCCATGTGGGTGGTGTCATTCAGAGTAGCGGTGACCACGACGTTGGTGGTCGCAGATTCGGATCCCTCTCGCAAGATGGACGGGTTGGCGCTCAGGGTAATGTCGGCAAGCTCGGGATCGTTGTCTCTAATGGTGATTGTGGGCTTGTCTGTAGTTGTCATCCCCCCGCCGCTCAAACTGTCGAAGATGATGGTCTCATCACTCTCCACAAATTTGTCATTGACGGGCGTCAATGTGAATGTCCCCTCGGCGCTGTTCTTGTTGGTGGGAATGGACAAGAGCAGGACACTCCCTCGGCTGCCGCTAAGGGTGTAATCCTCGGCCACGGTTGCAGTGGCTCCCTCCCACCATCCCGCGAGAAGAACGACAATATCGACAACGTCGGGGAAGGTGTTTTCGGTGGTCAAGGTGGCGGTGAAGGTGATCTTGGTGGCCCCGTCGTCCTCGTTCAAGGAGGTGGGAGCAGCCGACAAGGAGTACGAGTTGGGATAATCCGACTCGTCCTCAAAGTCGTCGTTGATAGTTGTGATCTTGCTCCCGTCCTTTATCACGGGAGTCAAGCCTCCACCACCCTTGGCGTTGGAGAGTGAGACGGTAAATGATTCCGCCACCTCAATTCTGGTGTCGGCTAGGGTTTGGACATTCACGGTCTTGGTGTCGTCGGTGGGCTGGAAGGTAAGAATGGAGTCCACCGCCGTGTAGTCTTTTCCAGCAGTAGCGAGGTCGGAGTCGGCCCCGGTCGCGAAGGCAACCGTCACGTCTGTGGTGCGGCTGCCTTCCAGCTTGACGGTATAAGTGGCGGTTCCTCCTTCGGCGACTGAACTCGGAGCGCTGGAGATGGAGAGCACGGGCGCGTCGTCGTCGTCGCTGATGGTAGTGATTACGGAGCTGGTCCCCAGACTTGGCACTTGCCCCCCACCACCCGAAGGGTTTGAAATGGTTACGGTAAAGGTCTCCCCCGTGCCTTCGTCCTCGATGTCCCCGGTGGTTTGCACCGTGAATGTCTGGGGACCGGGGTTGGTCGTATTGAAGGTCAGGATGCCGGACTTCGCGGTGTAGTCCCTGCCCGCCGTCGCCGTCCCGTCGGACGTAGCATAGTTCACCGTCAGGTCCGCCGTTAGCGTCACCCCACTGGGACTCAGCGACACAGTGTAGGCGGTGGTGGCGTCACCCTCGTCGACGGAGGTGGGGCCTGAGATGTTGATGGTAATGAGGTCGCTCTCGGCGATGGTGGCGGCAGCGCTGGATGCGGTGGAATCCACAGTCACCAGATCTGCCAGATCTCCCCCCACTGTCCCGAGGGTGACGGTGAAGGTCTCCGCGGCCTCCGGGAGGTTGTCGTCGATGACGGGGATGCTGATGGTCTGGTAGGACCCCGCGGCGGAGCCGGCCGCGAAGGTGACGGTGCCGGAGGTGGCTCGCAGGTCGGCCGCGGCCGCGGTGTCGCTGCGCAGCGGTGCTGACCACGCCACTGTTGTGTCTTTGGCAATCTCTGTCGACAACGTTACGGTGAATTCCGCGTTTGCTCCCTCAGCAACTTCGGCCGATGGGCCGGTGATGCCCACGGTCGCGGTGTCGTTGTCCGTCAGGTCCAAGGTGGTCGGAAGAATCAGCAGGCCGGTGGCCGTGCCATTCAGCTGCACGGTGGCGCTGCCGTTGACCACGATAGTCTCGCCGCCCTCCACGATGGCGTCATCCACCGGCGTGAGAGTCAGAGTGGCGGACCCGGTGGCGGTCGACGCCGGGATGGTCACGTTGGCGACGTTGGCGGTGTAGTCGTCCGTACCGGTCGCCGTTCCGCCAAGGGAGATGGTCACCGTCGTCGGGACGGCGAAGGTGGTGCAGCAGTCCAGGTCCACCTTGACAGTAAAGCTGCTGGCGGCGGCGTCACCCTCGCCGATACTACTGTCCGGCGATACGGTCATGGTGGCGCCGTAGAGGGGCCCGGCGGCGTCCACGATTCCCATGGTAGCCTCGCCGACGCTCAGGGTGGGCGTGAGCCCGCCGCCGCCGAAGGGGTTGGACAGGAGGAGGCGGAAATATTCGATCGGCTCGGTGATGGAGTCGGTCAGGAGCGGGACCCGCACCCGCTTGCTGGTCTCGCCGGGCGCAAAAGTCAGCGTGCCGGCCAGGGCCGTGAAGTCCTCGCCGGACGTGGCAAGCTCCAGCGGTGCGAGGGCGCTGTAAGTCTGATAGTTCACCGTCAGGTTGGCGGTGGGGGGCCGGCTCAGGGACACGGTGAAGTCGGCGTACCCGCCCTCGGTAGCCGTCTCCGGACCGCTGACGGAAACCCTCATGGCCCGGTCTCTAATCCATGTCTCGGCAGTATTAAGACGCCTCTGCTCCAGTTCATCTTGTACCCATTCGGTGCCGGGGTCATAGATCTCAGGCACGTTGATAAGCAAGAAAAAATTCTCGTCGGGCTCGTCAATGTTGTCGGCCACTATGGGCACCAGCACCTCCCAGTCCGAATACCGTTGCCGGTAATCTTCAAGGGTGGCAAATCGGGTTAGGTTGACGGGGATCTCCAGAGTGCCAGCTGTGTACGGATAGTCCTCTGTTACGGTTGCGGCGTCAGGGTCTTCGGTGCTTTTAGTGTAGTATCCCACCCTGAGCCCAAGGGCCGGGTGCAGGTCTACGTTGCGGGACACGACGAACCTGGCGTTGGTCCCCTCATCCACGAACTCGAGGCCGCCGACTTGTACGGTCAACGGATCCTCGGTGATGGTGGTGGTGACCGAAGAGTCCCCCAGGACCACGGGTGTCGTTCCCCCGCCCCGGAGATTGGATATGGAAACCGTGAACGTCTCGTCCGGGTCTCCCGTGGCGTTGCCGATTAATGGAACCGAGAGGGTGTTATAGAGCACACGCACATCATTGCCAAGGAAGTCGTCCCTGGTGGGGCCTATCGTAAGAGTCTCTGATGCGCTTCCGTAGTCGCCCGTCTGGCCGGTCTCGCACGTCGCGATGCCGTTCGCGTCGTTTTCCCAGTCGCACCCGGTGGCCGTCCCGTTGGAGGTGGCGATGTCCACCCTCACGTCGGCATTGACCGGTCCGGAGATAAAGACGTGATAAACGGCTTGGTCAGTATTCACGGGTTGGTCAGTATACGTGGTATGGGAAAACGCCCTGGGGCCCACCAAGGTAACCGTCACAACCCCGGCGATGGCGATGGAGGCGTCGGCGCTGGACTTGGCGGAGTCCACTGACACGCGGGAGGCCATGTCCCCGGTGACGCTCCCCAAGGTTACGGTGAAGGTTTCCCGTTCCTCATCGTCTTTATCGTCGGCTATGGCCATGGTGATGGTCCTGGTGGCGCCGGCGGCGGCGCCCGCCTGGAAGATGACGCTGCCGGAGTCCGGGGAGTAGTCGTCGGCAGACGCAGGGACCTGGGCCGTAGAGCCGGCCGACCAGGCAACCACCACCTGTTCGGCCACTTCGTGGGACAGGGTTACGGTGAACTCGGCGTTGCTGCCCTCAGTCACCACACCGGCGGGCCCGGTGATGGCCAGGGTGGCGGTATCGTCGTCGTTGATGGTGATGGTTGCCGGAGTCACGTCCATCCCGGCGGCGGCGCCTTGAAGCAGGATGGTCTCGTCGCCCTCCACCACCGAGTCGCCCACCGGCATCAAGCTGAAGCCGCTTGTCCCGACGGTCTCGCCCGCGGTTATTGTGATGTTTCTCGGCGTGGTGGCGGTGTAGTCTCCGGAGCTTCCCCGTATTGCGGAGCCGCCCAGGGCGACCACGATGGTAGCGTCCTGAGC
Organism: Dehalococcoidia bacterium; assembly: GCA_965207865.1. GTDB lineage: Bacteria > Chloroflexota > Dehalococcoidia > Lucifugimonadales > UBA3495 > VXOI01. Next base: position 164,566 of record CBDBNP010000008.1, on the reverse strand, counting down.
CAGCTTGCCCCCCTCCAGGGTGGCAGTCACTTGGATCTTGCTGGCTGCATCGGACTCCCCGAAGGAGGTCTTGTCCACGGTGAGGACCACGGAGGAGGGGGTCGCCGTCGTCGTCTACAATGGTGGTATTGACGGACTGGGTGGTGGCAAGCATGAGAGGCGGGCCGCCCCCGCCCTGGGGATTGGAGACACTGAATGCGAAGTAGCGGTTGGCCTCGTCGTCGGTGTTGTCGAGGGTGGCCACAGTGACGGTGGCGGAAGTCTGTCCCGCGGGAATCGTCACCGTCCCGGCGACGGCGGTGTAGTCCGTGCGATCCAACGCGGTGTAGTCCGTGGTGACGTAGTCCACGGTGATGTCCTGGGTGGATGCGGCGCTGGAGAGGGCGATAGTGTAAGTTGCCGATTCGCCCTCCATGACTCTTTCATCGCCAGACACGCTAACCGTGACGGGGTCGCTTTCGGCGATGTCAGCGGTGGCCTCTCCCCGGCCCTCCAAAATGGACACTTGGGTGTGGGCCCAGCCCGAGATGTTACCGAGTACCAGGGAGAAACTCTCCGACGTCTCTGGGACCAGATCGCCAATGACGGGGATGCTGATAGTCATCGTGGCGTTGTCCACAGACCCGGCCGGGAACGTGACCATGCCTCCGTCAGCGAGGAAGTCGCTGTCCGGATCTGCGGTGCCCCCAGGGATGACGGACCAAGCCACGGATAGGGGGGTGGCTATCCTCCGGTTGAGACGCACCGTAAACTCGGCATTTTCGCCTTCCTCTACCTCTCCCGGCGGGCCAGAGAGAGTGAAAGCAGCCCGATCAATGTCCTCAAGGAGCAGAAGTCCCGGCTCATAATATTCCTGATCGGAAATATACGTTTCACCGTCCTTCCAAAACGGGTAAAACCTTATCCACTCCCTGCCTTCCACCATGTAATCTCTGTAACCATTGAAGCTGAAGACAGCAGAGCCGCTCTTTTGCCCCGCCGGAATTGTTAGCGGCAGCTTATTTTCGGGGCGTACCTGGTAGTCGGAGTGCTCCAACGCGTCCCAATACGAGTCGATTCTTAACTCTGGAATATTGATGTCTTCGTCCCTGACCGGCCCGGTGAGAGTGGCGGTGACCGTAACCTCGCCAATACCGTGAGGATAGGGGAACCCCTCGTAGATGGAGTCGGGCGACACGCTGAGCACTATGTCGGCTATCTGTTGTAGCGTCACGGTGTAGGTGGGGGACTCAGCCCCGTCCTGGTCCAGCACCCTGAAGGTAAACGACGAATCGATATCGAAACGCCAGCCGTCGGGTTGCGGAACATACTGGAGCTTGCCGAGATCGGCGGCGGAGACCAACTGCCCCGCCGTGGCCGCGACGCCGTCGAAGCGCAGCTCACCCTGTCTCCGGTTGTCCGAGTCCCTGTCCACGATGGGCAGTGTGACTATCTTCACTTGGTCAAGGCTGTCGCCAGCCTCAGCATCGGTGAAGGGAAAGTCGTTCGCGCTGAAGGTTGCTCCGGTCTGACGGGAAACTTTCTTGGTGAAATTCGCCGAGTCCGGAGCGGGATTTTCGCTAGTAGTCGCAGTCTGGGCCGTTGGCTCCGGACCCACCTCCCCATCCATATTCACAGCCACCACCTTGACGTAGTAGGTAGTGCTAGGAGACAGGCCGGTCAGCCTTGCAGTTGTCCCGGAATCCACCGTTACGTACCCATCGTATTCGACTGGACTGGCAAGGATGTTGAAGTTGCCGCCCGCCTTGTAAGCCACTGTGTAGCGCTCGATGGGCGACGAGCCGGTGGTATCGGGATGATGTAGATCCACCCGCATCGTGGTGGCTGTGAAAGCCGTGATGGAGAAGTTCACTACTGGCGGAGGCCCTTCATTCACGTTGGTCACCGCAATGTCCACGGTGATGTAAGTGTCCACGACGACATCGGCGCCGCCCAGGAGCCCCATGCCGTCGCTTACGCCCACCTGCACCTGGTACGTGTTCTTGGCCGCCTCGTAGTCAAGCACGGTGCCGGCGGCTACGGAAATCTGGCCCGTGCCACTGTTGATGGCAAAGGAGGAGGCGTCGGTCCCGCTCAGGCTGTACGTCAGGGTGTCCTCGGAGTCCTCATCAGTAGCGGTAACCGGATCGCCCACCGCCGTCCCGGCAGGGGAATTCTCCGGGACCTCCATGCTGAGGGGACCCCACTCGGAGAATCGGGGAGGGATATTGACGACCTGTCTAAGGGTGAGGGTGTAGGCGTTCTCGGATTCGTCACCCTCCTGGTCGATCACCTTAAATTGGGCGGAGGCCGTCCCATCAAAGTTCGTCACCGGAACGAAAAGCAGATTCCCCAGGTCGGCGGCTGCTATTAAATCGTTCTGGCCTACGTCGGACTGTGTGCCGTCGGACTGTTTTAGCTTGAACGCGCCCTCGGAAGTCGGGATGGAGGTGAATTTTACATTGGCCAGGACGTCGTCTTCCTCGTTGGGAGAGGCAAAGAAGGGGAAATCTCTCTGGACGAATGCGGCGTTCTCACCCACCCTGAAATACTTGGTGAAGTCGGCGGACTTGGGGAGGTTTTCAAGGGTGGTAACAGAGAACTCCGCAGGGTCACCAAACCCTTCATCGTTATGCGCAGAGATTTTGAAGTCATAGGTGGTTCCGGGAACCAGTCCGGTGTGGCTCACGGAGAGTTTGTCGGTTCTGTACCTCCACTCCCCCACAGCTTGTACAACGTAATCAATGATGTCAGGGCGCCCGGTGTTGTCCGGGGGGTCCCACTCCAAGGTGAAACTGGTGTCTGTAAGGTCCGTAACCCGCAGGTTCTGCGGGGGGAGGGGAGGCTCGTTCGCGTCCGTCACGTTGATTGTCAGGTCTGCCTCGGCGGCTGCCCCCTGCACCCTCCAACTCACCTTACCGGTGTAGGAGTTATTGTCTTCGTCCTCGTAGTCCAGTGTTGCGCCCTCCGCCACGATGATCTGGCCGGTGGCCGAGTCGATTCCGAATGCCCCGGAGGTCGCTATATCGCCGGACAGGGTGTAGGTCAGTGTCTCAGTTCCGTAGGGCGTTCCCGCCACAGGGGCGCCCACGGCGGCGCCTGTGGCGGCGTCTTCTGCGACGTCCCGGGTCAGGTTCGAGAAGCCGGAAACAGAGATGTTCTGGAAGACGTATCCGCCATACCCGTCATGCGCGCCGAAGGTGACAGTCGATGGGGCCGGGCTGACAACGTGTATCCTCAGATCCTTGGTGGAATTATCGCCATCCTCCAATGTGGCCGTAACTATCCCGGGACGCGTGGACGAGACTGAATAGGTCAGCGTGTCGCCGTCGGGGTCCGTGAAGTCGTCGCTGATCGTTTGAACGGAGTCGTTTCCGCCCACCTCCATGATATAGGCGGGATTGAGTCTGCCATCCGCGAACCGCGGCAAGCTGTTAGTCCGGCGGTAGAAGTAGCTCCATTCAGGGTAGCGCTCTCCCTCGTATTTCGGGCGCGCGTATATTAAGTATTCTTCGCCGGGTACGAGGCTGGGCAGGACTATTCTGGTCGTGTCCTTGGCAGTGATTGCATAAATGAAACCGGCGCCTTTCGTGTACCGGAGATGATACTGTACGACGGTCAGGTCGTTTTCCCCGGATGCGTTCTTGGACATGTCCGGGGGGTCCCAGGTCACAAGTAAGCCCGGGGCCGTCGGCTCTCTGTACGTCTTTCGCTCGACAGAGAGATTTTCCACGCCGGGACGCCGGAAATCGATATCCTCACTATTCTCGCTTTGCGACCTGGCAGTCCGTTGGGCCGTCCCCACGGTGATGGTGAAGCTGAAGGAGGCCCGGACGCCGGCCCCGTCCGTGGCGGTATAGGTCAAGGCATACCTGCCGGCTGCCACGGTCCCGGACAGGATGCGGGTATCCGGGTCAAAGGACAATCCCCGGGGCAGCGGCGCCAGGCTGTAGGTGATCTCGCCGTCGCCCCCCTTGATCTCGGGCAACTCCAGGTCGTCAATCGCTCCGGCTTTCTCGAGTTCCACGCGGCTGATGACGTAGGGGAATAACGGCGACAGACCGTCCTCTGGCGCGGGTCCAGGAGTCGCCTTTGGCTCCGGCGCCGGCTCGAGCTGAAACCCCCGCGTCAAGTGCTGGCCGCACCCAAGGTCGTTGCAGGCTTTTATCCGCACCACCCACTCGCCGTGGTCGTCCACGGTGATACTCGTGTCTGACGAAGTGGGCCTGATTCCCTCATTCAGGGAGTTTCCTGGGCCGGACACGCGCCAGCGGACCAAGTACTCGTCGGCTCCGTCCACGTCGTCCCAGTCCAGCGACACGTCCAGCGAGCCGGGTTCGGTGCCTATTTGCAACCCGGTGGGTTCTGCGGGTATGCTGACCGGCTGTGGCGTAGGATCGGGCGTGGGTTCCGGGGCGGGCGTCTGCCCTGGAATGGACTCGACCTCAAACTTCTGCGTCAGGTGCGCTCCGCAGCCCATGATGTTGCAGGCCTGCACACGAACCGCCCATTCGCCATAGCCCTTGAGGGTGATGTACGTATCCGAAGACTGGACCTCCACGCCTTCGTTCAGCTTCTCGCCATTGTCCGCCGATCGCCAGCGGACCAGGTAGCGAGCCGCTTCGTCCACGTCGTCCCAGTCCAGCGACACGTCCAGCGAGCCGGGTTCGGTGCTTACCTGGAGACCGGTGGGTTCTGCAGGTATGCTGACTGGCTGTGGCGTAGGATCGGGCGTGGGCTCCGGGGTGGGCGTCTGCCCTGGAATAGACTCGACCTCTAACTTCTGCGTCAGGTGCGCTCCGCAGCCCATGATGTTGCAGGCCTGCACACGAACCGCCCATTCGCCATAGCCCTTGAGAGTGATATCCGTATCGGAAGACTGGACCTCCACCCCTTCGTTCAGCTTCTCGCCATTGTCCACCGATCGCCAGCGGACCAGGTAGCGAGCCGCATCGTCCACGTCGTCCCAGTCCAGCGTCACGTCCAGCGAGCCGGGTTCGGTGTCTACCTGCAACCCGGTGGGTTCTGCGGGTATGCTGACCGGCTGTGGCGTAGGATCGGGCGTGGGCTCCGGAGTAGGTTCCGGGGTCGGCTCCTGGGTAGGATTGGGCGAGGGCGCCGGGGTGGGCGCCGGCGAGACATCAAACCTCCGGGCCAGCGGCGGCCCGCAGTCCGAGGCATTGCAGGCTTCCAAACGGACCACCCACTGGCCGTAGCCCTTAAGTGTGATAGTCGCCTCGGAGGACAGCACCTCAACACCCTGGTTCAACCCCTCCTCGTTGTCGACCGACCGCCAGCGGACCAGATAGTGGGTAGCATGGGTTACGTCGTCCCAATCCAACGACACGTCCAGCGAACCTTGTTTGGTGTCTACCTGCAAACTGGTGGGCTTGGCAGGCACAGGGTCCGGCTCCGGATCCGGGGTCGGTACGGGGGTCGGCTCCGGCGTCGGTTCAGGTGGTGAAGCGGGTGTGGGAACAGGATCCGGATCCGGGGTCGGTGCGGGGGTCGGCTCCGGCGTCGATTCAGGTGGTGAAGCGGGTGTGGGAACGGGGTCCGGATCCGGCGTCGGTACGGGGGTCGGCTCCGGCGTGGGTTCAGGTGCGGGAGCGGGAGTGGGAACGGGTTCCGGTTCAGGAGTTGGTACAGGCGTTTGCTCCGGCGTGGGTTCAGGTGCGGGAGCGGGTGTGGGAACGGGTTCCGGCTCTGGAGTTGGTACAGGCGTTTGCTCCGGCGTGGGGACGGGAGTTGGCTCAGCCGTGGGTACCGGGGTGGGCGTGCCTGACTGACCCGTCAGTTCGTCTGCAATCCCGATGCCCTGCCGTTCCGGGCCCAGGGACGTATTAGCCACGATGAGAGGCGCATAGCAACTCTGGCCACTGGCGAAGGCGACGGCCATAGCAATGGCTAGACCTATTGCCAGTGCCGTTCGATACCGCTGCAACAGCAACACTGTCCTGCGCGCGTGTGTCATAGAAGTTGAACCCTCAATGCCCGGCTAACGCCACTAAGAAGCTGCCTCAGGATCCTCAGGTGAACGAATTGGGTGGGCTTTCACCCGAAGCCGCAAATCGATCCGCCAGAGTGATTCCTACGTCAGTGGTATGTGGTATAAGGAGGCATTCTTGTTTGGACTGCTTGCTAAACGGCGGGAAAGAGCCTGGATCCGGGCAGTCAAGTAACGTGCAAGCAGTGACACGGCCCCCTTTCCTTGGTGGCAATTTCGGATGCTACAAGAGGGCGGTGAAGACGGCGTGAGGATTTACGCCCAGACGGTGAAGCTTGCGTGGAGATTCCGACACAAGTTCGACACCTTATGTTCAGTCGAACGGGCGGAACCTGAAGATAGGAACGATCCATGCCGGCCCGAGGACAGTCGGGACGTATCCGGTTGAGGCGAGAACTCACATTGGATTCCGAGGCTGTGTCGGGAGACAGTGGCAACGGGCAGTGCAAACGGGGCAGGAGAATCCAGGTCAATCAAGGCGCACGCTTGGCCTGGATGGGCGCGATCCCCGCGGATCCGGGTCCCGCATAGAATCCGAAGACAGGAACTAAGCGGGCTGCGCCCGTGGTTGTCCTAGGGGAGCAAGTCCCTGAAGTCGTGTGCCACCTCTTCCGCGATGACAGAGTCGTGCCGTACATCACCGCCACCGACTCGACCGGCGCAAAATCGCGGGTCGTCTGCTTCGTCCGGGCCAGGGCTGCGACTTCCTCCTGCGAAGCGCCTTGATTGGCGGCCTCAGCAACCTGGGTGACAATCAGGGATGACAATCAGGCCCTGCCCAATGGATACCGGGGCCGAGTCAATCACCCGACCGGGCAGGGCGCTGAAGCTATGCTGGCGCCGCGCAGGGCGGAGTTGTAGGCGCCACTGATCCGGGAAGAAATGTCGATGGAAAGGTTGCAGTCGGCCTCTTCGCCGGGCCACCAGGACGTCTCCCGGAATTCAGCGGGCTAAGCCAGTGAAGTCGGCGGCAATTCCGGGCTGTCGGCCAGAAACGAGTAGAACTCGTTGGCGATTAAGGTGGCATTGCCATTGATGGCGCGCGAAGGTGTCCGTTCAGCGGAAAGACCGCGACGCTCCCGCGATGGGCAGCAAGGGCGCAGATGTCGTGGGCGTTGCCGGTTTTCACTATTGCACTCATGTCCTCACCGCCCGGCTGCCCTGATTCCAGGGCTTTAGCATCCTGTAACCTGTGCGGGGTACGGTGGAAATGTAAGCAGGGTTTGTGGGGTTGTCGCCCAGCTTTCGCCGCAGGTTCTTTACAAAGGTACGCACCACCTGGGTGTCTCCTGAGTGGTCGTCGCTCCAGATCCGGCTCAGTAGGCGATCATATGTGAGCACGCTTCCCGCGTTTATGGAAAGCTCGTATAGCAGCTTGTACTCCGTTGGGGTGAGCTGAACCGGATGGCCAGCGAGGGTGACGCTGTGTTCGAGATAGTCGATGGCCAGGTCTCCCAGAACGAAGTGCTTCTCCCCCCTCGCTCGGACTGGCGATGCCCACTTGCTGAGGAACGCCCTGATTCTGGCAGTCAGCCGGTCCGCCGGGAGAGGCTTGAGGATGTAGTCTTCGGCCCCCGCCTCCATGATCTCAGGGATGAAGTCCTCCTCCTCGTGGTCCAAAAGGACGATCACCGGGGCATCTGCAACCTCTTTAATACGTTCTATTAGCTCGACGCCATTGGCGACGGACGACTTGAAGTCGAGCAAAATCATGGCGGGCTGTTCACTCCTGGCCAGAAGGACTGCCTCGTCAGGGCTGCCGACCACGACGGGTGTATAACCGCTCTCCAGCAGGGAGTTGCGCATGAGCCGCAGCGCACTAGGTTCGTGAACGACCATGAGAACGGGAGCCTGGGAGCTCACACCCGTATGCGGATCGGCGGCCCGCATAGTGGATTCTGGCGTAACGTGAAGGTCGCCTTCACTGGCAACCGGAAGGGTGAAGGTAAATCTGGAGCCGAGTCCCGGCCCGTCGCTTCCTACCCAAATCCGACCCCCGTGGGCCTCGATGATTCCCCGGCAGATCGCCAGGCCCAGACCCTCCCTGAAATCGCCTGATTCCAGGTGACCTGTTTCGATCCGGTGATACTTTCTGAAAGCATAGGGCACCTGTTCGGGATCAATACCTACACCCTGGTCGGTCACGGAGACTTCCACGCTCAAGTCCTGCGGCGAGGCGCTCACCGTGATGCTGGACCAGTCGGGCGAGTGCGCGGCAGCGTTGGTCAAGAGGATGGTCAGAATCTTTACAATGCGTCGTCGTTCCGCCAATACCAATGGCATAGGCTGCGCGACATCCACTGCAACGGTCCTCCTGCCTCCGTTACCCAGGAATTCCTGAGTCGCCTCCTTGATCAGAGAGGAAAGATCCAACGGCTTGGTGTCGACGGACAGCTGTCCGGCTTCAATCAGATTCAGGTCCTGAAGGCTGGTTACCAGGTCACCGATGCGTACGACGTGATGGTCTATGATGCGAAGAAGCGGTCGAGCACTCTCGGAATCGATAGGGGAGGAGCCCATCAGTGTGGCGGTTGCGCCTTTGATGGAGGTAAGAGGATCAAGAATCTCCCGGCTCACAATGCTCGTGAATTCGTTCCGCCTCCTTTCGACTTCATCCAACGGTGTCATGTCCTGGAGTACTGAGACCACGGATACGATTTCGCCGTTTTCTGCCCGGATGGGTGCTGCGCTACATAGCGTTGGGACCGACTTCCCTGTCGGGAGCCATATTACTATTTCCTCAGCGCGAACCGTTTGGCCGCTGCGAATCACCTTTTGGGTCGGCAACTGGTCCGGAGGAATCTCCTGTCCGTTGGGGCGGCGAAAGATCAACATTTTCCGCAATTCATTTCGGTCGACCTCCGCCATCTCCCAACGGTGAAAGATGCGTCTCGCCTCCGGGTTATACGCAATCAAGTCCAGAGACTGGGCATCGAAGACCATCACGGCAACGGGGGTGATGTCGAGCACCGCCTCCAGGTCGGCCCTGGTGCGATTCTCCATCCTGTAGGTATGGCCGTTGGTGATGGCAGCGGCTCCCTGGGAAGCGAACATTGTCAGGATATTTTCGTCCTGCAGCGTGAATTCCCCGCCTCCTTCCTTCTCGGTTAGATAGATGTTGCCCAGGTGCTTGCCCTGATGGCGCATGGAGAATCCCAGGAAGCTTTTCATGGGCGGGTGGTTCTTGGGAAAGCCAACGGATTCGGGGTGTCTGGCGATATCACCAATTCTCAACGCCCCCTCTACTTCGTTCATGTACCCGAGGATTCCCAGCCCTCGGGGGCTGGCGGCAATCCGCTCTCGTTCTTCGGGACTGATTCCCGAGGTGCGGAGGATTTCTATTTCCCCGGACTCATCGAAGGTCAGGATCGCGCCGTAGCGTGCGTTGGTCAGCGAGCGACAGCCATCGATGACCGCTTGCAGGACAACCTCAATTTCCAGGCTGTCGTTGATGCGAACGGAGGCCTCGCTCAATCTGGAAAGGAGGCCCTGCAGCGATTCCACTTTTCGGTTCAGCCGGTCGATCTCTCCGAAGGCAGAGGTATCCTCCATCGAAATCTGCGGTCCCACCAGATGTGTTTTCGGGAGATTAAACTCGCGGATATCATTCATTCTTAGCCAGCCCATCACAAACCAAAACTGTCAACGGATAGCTCGATTCCTTTATCAGCCTGACCAAGGCAATATAACCGGCTCAAATAGACTCCTAGGGTTAGCAATCATACTAGTCTCATTGTATGAACAACATATAATCTGAGGTATATTTCATATCAATTGGTGTGTAATTTAGTGTAATTCGACCCTCTCGTAGCAGGTCGATGTTGCCAATAGTGCTGTTATTCAGCGAATGCATCGTCCTACTATTACAACAACGATCAACCGGAAGAGGCATTGAGTACCCCTTCAAAAAGCTCCCCGACGGATTTAACAGCTTTGCGAGCTTGATCCATTCAAGGCAATTTCCGGCTGGGAATACCCCCATAATCAGGAATGGCCGTTGTAATACCAGTAGATCAACCGCATTGAAATGATGGCTGATGCGCAAACGCCTACGCGCTGTGAGCAGAACGTAGGAGGATGTAATGGTGAAAAGTAACGGATGAATTTGACAGGAGAGGAGCAGAAGTAACTGAAAGCACTGGCGTCAATGGCCCGGGCTGGAGCGCGCGAACAGACTCACGCTCGCATTCTTCTGCTCTGCGTCGTGAACAATGCCGAGGGGCCGATGCTGGAACAAGAGGCAGCCCGCGCCCTTGGGGTGCGCACGGACGCTGTGGGGCGGGTGCGCCCACGTTGCGTGGATCAGGGATTGGGGCGGCCATCGGGCGCAGGAGGCAGCTGAACCACCGCCCCATGAAGCTAAGGAGGCGGCGGGCGGAGGTCAGGAAAGGCGCACGCGGACTGACTCGGCGGAGGTGGTGCGGGAAAGTGCAAGAGTCCCGCTCAATTGTACCCTGATCCTTTCCAAACCATGGCATACAACTCAGCAAATCCTCGGGCCATGTGCCGGTAGATGATGTCTGCCGCCCATGACCGGTTCGCCCGGGTGATCGCCAGGTACCTCAGCAGGTCGGGATAACTCCGGCGTTCCGTCGCTGGTTGGTGGGTGCGAGTTTGCTGGTAGATAGCCCGCAGCCTCGTGTCGCGCATCAGCCGCTGCACCCACTTCCGGCTCACCGGCATCCCTCGCCGTTCCAACGACGCACTAATCTGCCTCGAACCTGCCTGGAACCGTAGGGTGGAGATTCCCGATACTGGCGATCCAACTCCCTCATCAAGGATAAGTCCCTCTGGGGTATCCCCACGGCACGGCAGTACAGGCCGGTGCGGTTGACGCCCGGCAACGCACACTGCCGTCCTTTGGGAAGGGACCAGTATTGCCAGTCCACCAACTGGCGCCGCTTTACTGGAGTTAGGGGCCGGACCTGTCCACCAAGAAATCCCGTTCCACCCTCCCTGTCTCTTGGGTCCATTGCGTTCATTCAATAATTCATACGAATAAGAGGGTTTTTCCTACGTGTACCACACATTTCAACCAGTAAAGTTTCAGTGCTGGATTAGACCCTCCAAGTAGCTGTAGCCATAGCCCAAATATCGCACCGGTTTAAACAGATTGCGTCAGCATTGAACCCGACTCAATTGCAAATGACAAATTCAGGAGCCACATCCAATTATTCCTCGGCGGCCCTCACTTGGTCCTGCACCATCCGCTAAATCAATACGGTATAGCCATCGAATCTCTAATTGAAGCAACTCTCGGAGGCCGGCTGAGAAATACAAGGCCGCCCCAAGAATCTCTATCGAAACGGCCTCACCAGCCGGAACGGACGGCTGATACTCCGCACTTATCGTTGCGTCATTGGGCAGATCCTCCCCTTCATCATAAAAGGGTTGTTCTATCACCGGAGACAGGATGCATTTCTACGTCAATCTTGATGATGGCCACAACACTGCCGTCGTCCATCGGCAGCACTGTTGTTGGGCAGAGGCTAGGGCAAAGGTCAAATATATGGGCGAGTGGCGTGGCCCTTTCGAGACACCAGTAGAAGCGCTGAACGAAGCATCCAACCTGACGCACCGTTCTACTCGCACATGCCCGGTGTGCAAACCGTGATTTATGCCATCCTCGGGATACTCCCCTGGATTGCAGCCGTCGTTTCCAAGGGAATTACCCCAACTGAATACCCGCTGTGCACCGTTCATTCCCAAGTCATGGATCGGGTCAGTCATTGAATGGCGACGAGGGCGGGGGGCGAGAGGACCCACCACATTCGGATCCGTGGACGTTGCTGTCCTCGAATGGAGAACGACAATGAGCATTCCGAGTTGGGCGGCACTTCTCTTGGCAATCGGCGTTGGTGCCATCCTTGCGGTCGGGTTGCATTCATTCCTGACTGATCCCGCCCAGGCTTTCGACCCGTCCCCAGAAGACAGACCTGGCGATTCGATCCCCGCGCTTTTTTCGGAACACCCCGCGCTGGAGGAGGTATGGTGGTTCGACAATGACAGCAAGTCTTGGGACATCTATGTGAGAGCCATCGAGCCGAAGACGTTGCTGGAACTGCGTCCCGGGGAACCCTACGTATTTGGCGTCTCGGAGGACGTCACCATCCGCGGGCAACGCTTGACCTGTAAAGACGAGTTCTGCCTGAACATCATCACGTGGGAGTGAATCCATGTCAGACACTCTGCCGCTAGAGCTGTTGTTCCACGACCGAATGCTCAGGCTGGGCATAGAGGCTCCCAAACAGGTACCGCACTACAATCCCAGGGTGTTCAAAGCCGGAGTCTATGAGAGAGGCGGATTACCGCACGCCAAATGGCTACTTGGCGAAGACAACTCGTACTGCGGATTCCGGGTGCTGTGGAAGGCCGGCCGGCTCGACCTGACCGTTGAGGCAATGATACTCGAGGAGGAGGTGTGGCAGCCGCTGTTTACGCCGGCGGAACTGGCTGCAGCGCAACAGCGGCTTGAGGACGCGAATTACCAACCCGGATCATGAGTAAGTGGCTGCTTTCTATCCCCGGTATAATTTTTCTGACCGTACCGACCGAACCAAGTACAGTCAGACTGCAACGTGGCGCGGACTACCGAACAGCATAGGCTGAGCCTGTGCGCATTGGGATGAGTATCCGCCTCAACCGCACGTTACACAGGACCTCCAATACACGCATGATTCCACCTGATGGCTTTTGATTGCGATGAAAGGATTGGACCAGTCCAAGGTGAGGTGTCGATACTCCGGCACTAGGTCAGGTCAAGGATGCAGCGAGGATTCTGAAACAGGAGAACGCTTCTGTCATGCCCAACGCATCCAGGGCCGAAGCAACGAAATTGAGAACAAGGTCGTGGGTGTTGGGCGCCTAGTGGCTGCACCGCTGATAATTCCTATACCTGCCATTGCGGTATTCCGCGCATAGCGTTCATCGACATGACCCTTGAGCGGAAGGCCCCGTCAATTCTGCTCACATTTGGCCTGCTACTTTTCGTAGTTTATTGACTGGCCTGCGAAGTCACTGCGGAAGGAGCCAAGACTGGGCGTAACCCGACACCCAACGCATCAGCATCTCCTAACGTCATGCGGGGATCTAGGCTTACCGAGTAGCCGAAATTCAGGATCCACCTCATTCTTTGACTCCCTGGGATCTTCTGAGCTGCGATATGTTCGTTAGCTCGGCGCCTGCAATCACGAGGTTGTAGAGTCACGAAGCTGATATGGGTTACTTCCAATGGGAAGGTGAATGGTTACGGTGGTACCGTTACCAGGTCCATCACTCGCCAGTGCGATTTCCCCCCCGTGCGCCTCGACTATGGCCCGAGTGATGGCCAGACCCAGGCCGGTGCCGCCTATGCCCAGGCTGCGAGACCGATCGGTCCGGTAGAAGCGGTCGAAAACGTGGGGGAGTTCAGCGGCGTCGATGCCAATTCCGTCATCGGAGATGGCGATGGCCAGTGACCCATGGCCTTCCACCGTCGCCTTTAGTAGTGCTTTCCCTCCGGGCCCGGTGCAATTCAGGGCGTTGCCTATGACGTTTCCCAGGGCCTGGCTCATCCGCATCCGGTCCAGAGCCAAGTCCGGCAGGTCGCTGGATGCTTCCAGCGACAGTGCAACCTGTCGAGTTTCCGCCTGCGGCTGCCATCGCTCCACCTCTTCAGTGAGCAGGTCGAAGACGGAGCAAGGCTCAAGGGTGAGCCTGAGCTCGCCGTGGTCTGTCTCCGCCAGCCAGTTAAGGTCTGTGACCAGGCCGCGCAACCGCTCCACCTCATGGATGATGTGGTCCGACGCGTTTTCCGGGGACTGGAGACCGTCCCGAAGCCCGGCCGCCTCCAGCTGGATGACGCTCAAGGGCGTGTTCAGCTCGTGGGAGACGTCGTTGATCAGCCGCCGGCGGAGTTCCCGCTGCGTGTCCAGGGCGGTGGTCATTTCGTTAAAGGCCGCGCTCATCCGCCCCAGCTCGTCCGAGGAACTGACCGGCAGCCGTGTCGTGTCCCCTTGAGCTATGGCTTGCGTTGCCTCGGTCAGCGCCGTCACCGGCGCCGTAATCCGCCGGGACAGCCAGGCAGCCAGCAGGATGGCCACGCCGGCTGTGAGCGCTCCCCCCGCCAGGGTGATGTACAGGAGTTCACTCTGGAAGCCGTGGGATTCCGTTGCCAGGAGTTCCCGGTTCACATCCATGTAGACGTGGCCCACGGGCTGGTTGGCAGCTAAGTCGAACACGGTCTCGCGGTGTCCGCTCAGTTCAGGGGCGGCGGTTCCGGGTGGAAGCTCCGTGAAGTTGTCCAGCACGACACGACTGTCTAGGCCGACGATGACGACCCGCACCGGGTCCCTGTGGAAGCTCTCCAGGTGCTCTCCCTCGTCATTCTCGGAACGTTCCCTCTCCCGGACTCCGGGGTAGACGTATCCTGCCTGGGACAGAGTCCCTTCCACCGTTCCCCAGGTGCCGGTATTGGTGTATTCCCGGCTCAGGTTCCGGGCAAGTTGTGCCGCCTCTTCCCGGCCTATCCGGTCCACGAAAACGCCGAGGCGGTCCTGCGTGGCGTAGTAGCCCACCCCCACGCTGGTCAGGACTGTGAGAACCACAATGAAGACGATTGCTCCCATGATCCGCCATCGGAGCGACATCATTCCTCCTCCGCCACGAAGCGGTAGCCGGCGCCGTAGACTGTCTGGATGGGCTGCCTGCCGTTCCGGTTTAACTGCCGGCGCAGGCGGGCGATCTGGCTGTCGATGGCCCGATCCAGCCCGTCGAATTCGTCGTTGAAGGTCAGGGAGATCAGCTGGTCGCGGCTGAGCACCTGGTTGGGGTGGCGCATGAGCGTCGACAGGAGGGCGGTTTGCGACTGGCTCAAGACCACCGCCTCTCCAGCGACAGTCACGCTCTGGGTAGTCTCGTTAAGGGTGATGTTGCCCCGGGTCATAACCTGCTGCACTTTGCCCCTGACCCGGCGGAGGACAGCACCGGCGCGGGAGATTACCTCCCCGGGGTCGAAGGGCTTGACGATGTAGTCGTCGGCACCGCTGTCCAAGCCCATGATCCGGTCGGCGTGGGCCTCCCTGGCCGTGAGCATGATGATGGGTACCTCCGACTCCTGACGCAGGATACGGCACAGCTCCACCCCGTCGAGACGGGGCAGCGTCAGGTCGAGGATTACCAGGTCAGGGGCCAGATCGCGGGCCAGTTCCAGGCCGATCTCGCCGTCGTGAGCGACCTCGGCGGAGAACCCTGCACGCTCAAAGTACACCTTGACCCAGTTGGCGATTTTCACGTCGTCCTCGATTATCAATACTGTACCGCTCATTGCCGCTCCTTTGAAAGCCGTCGTGGACGCGGCGCCTGATGTTGGCGCCGCGTCCATCCGCGAGACACTTCCGCGATCAGATTTTACTCCACAAGGTTTCAACACCCTTTGCTCGGGAGGGGCGGTTGGCCCTAACCGCCTCCCCGCCGTTCTCCGCCGGAGCCGTGCTCACCGCCACCTTCGCCTCCGCCGCCATGCTCGCCGCCGGACTCGCCACTCCCTCCTTGCTCACCGCCGCCCTCGCCTCCGCCGACCTCAGCGTGGGCCACCCAGCCGGTGAAGGATGCCTGGGTCGAGGGCAGGTTGACCCTCAGCACCTCGCCCGGAGCCATGTCCACCGGTGTCGTCGGGCCGAGTTCCGTTCCGTTGGACAGGTGCACCTCGATCCTGACGTTGCTCAGGGCGTTGCCGGTGGTGTTCTCCACGGTGCCGGTGAAGGCATTGCCGGCTGCGTCGTAGTTCATGATTAGTCGCGCGCCGCCGCGGACCGCGTCGAAGGTCTCGTCCGAGGCCAGCATGTTGGCGCTGCCCTCCTCGCTGCCTGAACCGGACTCGGGGCCTTCGCTGCCGGACTCGCTTCCGCCCTCACCACCGGGGCCGTGACCCTCGCCGCCGGCGCCCTCGCCAGATCCGCCCTCGCCGCCGGTGTGAGGCTGCGGTCCGGGACCGCCGCAGTCGAACACTTCCATGTGGACCACGTAACCATCGAAGGCGACTCCCGCGAGACTGGGCTCCGTGCTGAGCGAAACGCTGGTGGTTGCCTGCTGTCCGGGGGCCAGGTCTCCCAGCACGTCGGGTCCCAGCTCTCCCACAGTCTGCGTTCCCGACTTCAGGTGGGGTTCGGCCTGTACATAGCAGAGGGTCTGCGACGTGGTGTTCTCAACCGTTGAGTTGACCGTCTGGGTTGCCGCGTCGTACCACGCGGAGATTGCCAGTCCGCCGAGGACTCCGTTCCAGGTCTGGTCCAGGGGAGTGATGGGGCTGGACATTGCAGCCTCCATCGCGGCCTCGTTGCCAGCTCCGCCGCTCTCGGCGCCCTCGGGGCCGTCCGGCCCGCTCTCGCCGCCGCCACTCTCACTGCCCTCACCGCCCGCCTGGCCGCCCTCGGCGCCGCTGCCGACCTCTGCGTGGGCGATCCAGCCGGTGAAGGACGCTGCCGTCGAGGGCAGGTTGACATCCATTAGCTGGCCTGGCGCCAGGTCCACCGGGGTGGTCGGGCCGAGTTCGGTGCCGTTGGAGAGGTGCACCTCGATCCTGACGTTGGTCAGGGTGTTGCCGGTGGTGTTCTCAACGGTGCCCGTGAAGGCGTTGCCCGAACCGTCGTAGTTCAGGATGAGCCGGGCGCCGCCGCGGACCGCGTCGAATGTCTCATCCGGGGCCAGGTTGGCGCCGCTGCCTTCCTCGCTGCCCGCTGCTCCGCCCTCGCCGCCGGCGCTTTCACCACCGGGGCCGTGCTCGCCGCCGGACTCGCCACCTCCCCGCTCGGAGATTTCCTGGGTCGCCACTGTGCCGTTGCCGGAGTCCCGGCCATCCACGATACCGTTATCGCCCGAGCAGCCGAGGAGCAGACCGGCGCTTATGAGAGCGGCCAGTACCGGCCCGGCCAGGAGAGTCCTCTTCATCAACTTCTTGCGATTCATCATTCCACTCCTTTCGTGAAATTCCTTTGACAGGACTCACGATAAAGGTGAAATGTCGCAGAATTTTGTCAGGGGAAAAGCCGCCTGAACATTGCCCGGCACCTCCCTCAACAGGGTGAGGAGGCGACAAACGAGGTTGTACCGCTAGCGACTCCTTCAACCCTGGGCTTGAACTGAACCAAGGCCGCGCGGATGCACCTTGCGGGGCCACCAGGGCACTCGGGGCAACTTCCGGTTCATCGTTGCCATCGCTTACATTGGTGCGCTCGTTCTTACCCAGGACTCTATTCCGATACCCTGCCTTGGGACCCACACCCTCTGGGATTCCGTGAAACCGTCTCCCGCCTTCCCGAATCCTACCTCTTGGTAGCTAGTCGCACAGGAATTTGCGGGCTGCAGTGAGGTCCAATTCCTGTCCCTCACCACGGAGGAATGTATAAGACCGCCGCATGCTGGTAGGCTCCTCTGCCATGAACAAGTCGCCCAGCTGCGGCCCGTCGGTCAAGCATGGTGTAGGCGTTGAATCCACCGCGGGCTCAGGTGTCACCGGTGATGCGGGCGTAAGCGTTGGCCCCGGCATAGGCGTTAGCGTAGGTGCCTGAGTGGGGGATCTGCCAGACATTGTCGGAGGCAGCATGGTTGCAGGGACCAGGGTTGCCATCAGAGTCGGCGATGGCGTTTCCGCCTCAGTCCTCTGCAACGGGCAGAGGCGGAAACTGACGGCCGAAGTCCCGGTCCCTGTCGTTCACGGAGCACTATCTCAAAAGGGAACGAATCCCTCGTGGACATGCTCTTATTCAGGGCTCACATGCCGGGCAGACCGTGTTCGTTTCCCTGCCAAGTTTCGTCATCGCGTCCAGCCCCTCCATCGCCGTCTCGTAGGGCCCATGCCAAATATTGGAGGTTTGGCGCCACAATCCGTTCCGGGTTTGGGTGCAGGACCCTTTGTGGAGGATTGCCCGACTCAGGCTTCTGATTTCGTTGATGTAGAACACCTTTGTCTCTCCTGAACCAGTTCTCTGATGCGCCGTAGGTCATTTGATTGCTGATTGCGCTCACGGTCACCAGGACTAAAGTCGCCGATTGCCCATCTGAAGAAGTGCATGGCCTGGACGCGGTAGTTGTCCTTCGTCTTTTCCACGAGGTCAGAGTCTTCCACTGTATCCAGGTAGCGCAGCAGCAGCCGGTATAGATCCAGCTCAAAGTCTGATCTTGCTGACTTGCCCATGTTTTTCCGCTCATCCATTGAAGGTATCTGTCTAGCGTGTCTTGTCATTGGAAAGTGGGCGCAAATGGATTTTCTAACGCATGGGTCCGACCGGGGTCCGACGACTGGATTTTGCTATGTTTCACCGCTAGTTGTTTGAGAGGCTCTTGGCCTTGCTCCGCTCTCTTCTCAACTCTTTCCTGGGCTCCGAACGGTTTCCCTGACACTATGGGCAGTTCTGCGCCGAAACTCACAAACAATACCCCTAATTACCAGAGCAATTCGTGAGATCGTCGTCACTGGGCCGCTACCCGAACAGGTCCGACTGCCACATGCAGGGCCAACCTCTACGAAATGCCTATCTGCCCATTCTGGATTGTGTGCTAGCCGCTAAAGTCTCCTCCTCTACTCTTCGACGATTCTGGCCGGACTTTGCGGTTCTGAGCCCCATGCAGAGCCTCTGTGAATGGCTGCAACGAAAAACGACCGTTCGTCGTTTTCGTACGCGTCCACGAATTCCTTTGAACTCTTATGCGTTACTCACCATCGTTGCCACCACACCGAATTGTGATCGTCCCCTATCTATAGGGTTTAACCATTTTTTCGACTGCATACACCGGAAACCAAATGGGGCCTCTCCAATCCGAGCGCCTCCAGTCCGACAGGAACTATTGCGAATGACTCAAGGGTCATAGGGGGTTGTCAGCGCCTCCGTCCAAGGCCTCCCGTCATTTATGCCCCAAATCTTGCAGGAAGAAGACTGGGGTACTCGGCAGTCAGCGTTAAAAGCGGCATTGGCCGTACTCTTTCGTTGGCGTGCAGCGAAGGAAAATAGCGCGACGATACCCTGGGCCCTTCATCGTGCCTGGGCTCCATCAGCGCAGAAGGTCGCTGTTCCCGGCGCTGAAGCGGCGGCTCTCCAGAACCCGTGTCAGGGTTCCGACTATTCTTGAACAGAATGCCACGTTTTCTCGGGCACATCGCAACAACACACCCATAACCAACAGACAAAACTAGCATAGTGCCAATTTCTATGACTCATGTATGAATGAGGTCGGTAAATGTATGAATGTATCAATGATTATCGTATAATCAGATTTGAGGGCCCCTGGTGGCATCTGGGACGGCCCGGAAATGGAGCGAAGTATTGAGGTGTTCGGCCAGCCGGTATCATCGGCAACGCCGGATACATGGCTATGCATGAAGGAGGAATCGGTGAATCATCGGGACGAAAAGGACCGGCAGATCGAGGCGCTACAGGAACGCCTTTCACGGCTCAGCGAGGCCAGCCTGCGCATCAACGAGAGCCTCGAATTCGACAAAGTGCTGCAGGTCGTTCTCGACTCCGCCCGCTCACTGACCGGAGCCAGATACGGTGTGCTGACGACCCTCGACGATTCGATGGAGGTACAGGACTTTCTCTCCTCCGGAATGACCGCCGAAGAGACGCAGCGGGTGTGGAACATTCCGAAGTCCCGGGAGATCTTCGAGTACCTGCGCGGCGTCTCCGATCCCCTGAGGGTCCCTGACTTGGTGGGGCATTTCAACTCTATCGGACTCTCCGGATTCTATCTCCCTCTTGAAGTAGGGCCAATGGTCTCTTTTATGGCCGCGCCGGTCTTTCATCAGGGAGAGCTCCTTGGCAATGTGTTTCTGGCCGAAAAGGAGGAGGGCACAGAATTCTCCCGCGCCGATGAAGAGACAATGGTGATGTTCGCATCACAGGCGGCGCTGGCGACATCCAACGCCCGGAGGTACCGAGAGGAGCAGAGGGCTCGGAATGACCTCGAAACCCTGGTGAACACCTCTCCGGTGGGGGTCGTAGTCTTTGACGCGAGAACTGGGCGCCCCCAATTGATCAACCCTGAAGCAACAAGGATCAGCAACTTGTTGCTGGATCCTGAGGATTCCCCGGAACAGCTGATGAATACGATCACCTACCAGAGAGCGGACGGACAGCAGTACTCCATGACCGAGTTGCCAATCGCGAAGGCGCTGAGTTCTGCCGAGACGATTCGCGCCGAGGAAATTACGCTGCGGGTCCCCAACGGGAGGAGTGTCAGAGTGCTGCTCAACGCAACTCCCATACACGGCGATGAGGGTCAGCTGGCGTCAATCGTGGTGACTTGCCAGGACATGACCTCGCTACAAGAACTTGAGCGGCTGCGGGCCGAGTTCCTGGCTATGGTGAGCCACGAGCTCAGGACTCCTTTGGCCGCAGTAAAGGGTTCGGTGGACACTCTCTTGGAGACCGGCTCAGAACTGGACCCGGCCGAGATGACCCAGTTTTATCGGATTATTCGAGACCAGTCAGACCAGATGCGCTACCTGATCGGCGATCTGCTCGACGTGGCAC
Organism: Dehalococcoidia bacterium; assembly: GCA_965207865.1. Lineage (GTDB taxonomy): Bacteria > Chloroflexota > Dehalococcoidia > Lucifugimonadales > UBA3495 > VXOI01. Next base: position 144,073 of record CBDBNP010000008.1, on the reverse strand, counting down.
GTATCGAAACCGGCACCCTTCCGGTATCTCCGGAACCATCCGAACTTTCGGTTCTTGTCGATGAGGCGAGAGGAAAATATTTCAGCGCAAGCGGCCGCGGGGAACTTCACATTGAACTGGCTCCCGACCTGCCCTGGGTCCTGGCTGACCGAAGACGGATCGTGCAGGTCCTGGGCAGTCTGCTCTCGAACGCAGTAAGGTACTCACCTGAGGGGTCCCCAATTCGGCTCTCCGCAGTCAGGCTGGGCCTGTATGTCGCGGTCTGTGTGGCCGATGAAGGGAGAGGGTTTGCGAAGGAACAGTTGCCGCAAATGTTTCGAAGGTTCTCTCAAGTGGCTGATGTCAACAGAGAGGGCGGCGCTGAAGGATCCGGTCTGGGACTGGCCATTAGCAAGGGGATAGTCGAGGCCCACGGCGGTCGTATCTGGGCTGAAAGCGACGGTCCAGGCTTGGGAGCCCGGTTCACCTTCACAATACCGGCGGCAGAGGAGGAGCGTGGTGAGAGTGCATCCAGTTCAACGATAGGCGCCAAAGGGCCGCGCAACTCCACCAAGGGAAAGGTGAGAATCCTTGCGGTGGATGACGATCCGCTGGCTTTGCGGTACGTCCGGGACGCCCTTACCAGGGCCAGATACGCACCTATTGTGACCGGCGATCCCGCCGACGTGCCCCGCCTTCTCGAGGAGGAGAAACCCCATCTGGTGCTGTTGGACCTGGTTTTCCCCGGTGTCGACGGTATCGAGCTGATGAAGGATATCCTCAGAACGTTCGACGTGCCCATCATATTCCTCTCGGCCTATGGCCAGGAGGATGTAATTGCGCGGGCTTTCGATATGGGGGCGGTGGACTACGTGGTCAAGCCCTTCTCCCCAACGGAACTGACCGCCCGCATCCGGGCTGCTCTTCGGCAGCGGCTGGCGCCCTACTCGGGAGAGCCGTCTGAGCCTCACAACGAGGGTGGTCTCAGCATAGATTACTCCGAGCGCCGCGTATCCCTGGAAGGGCAACCTGTGGAACTGACGCCCACCGAATATTCGTTGCTCTACGAACTTTCGGTCAATGCGGGAAAGATCCTGACCCACGACGCACTGCTGCACCGGGTCTGGGGACCCGAAAAAGTCGGCGAACCCTGGCTGGTCCGAGACGTGGTGAAAAGGCTCCGTCGCAAACTGGGCGACGGCGCGGAAAGCCCGAGGTATATTCTCACCGAGCCTCGGGTGGGTTACAGAATGGCGAGATTGGAGGCAGCGGAGATTCAATAACTTCGGCATCCCCCTCCCTGGGCTTGTCTCATTCGTTCTCACCATCAGCGACGGCTATTGCCGACAACTGAAGTGGCCCCGGTCTACCGCTGTTCCGTCGAAACGGTCGATTTCCTGTGGGCCGGCGAGTCGGTCCGTCCTCTTCTGCCATTGTGATTTCCCACCCGTCCGGAACCGGCGGCGAGGGATGTCCTTGCAGGTCAATGCGTTATACTAGCAATACTGCTGTTACTTTCGCTTGACTGGAAAAAGGGATGCAAGAACAACAGGAAGTCTGTAAGGACATTCTTGCCCAAGGTCTCGAGCCGATGCAGGAGGACTTGGGAAGGTGCGTGACTGATCTCGTTAATGCGATCGCCAAAGTCGCTACGGACGAACTGGAAAACCACAATCTCAGGCTGACTGAATACCATATCCTGAGATTCTGCCTGGAGAGATCGGGGTGCACGGCTACGGAAATTGCCGCAGAGCTTCCGGTCAATGCCTCCCGGGTGAGCCGTACGGTGAACGGTCTGGTCGAAAAGAAGCTCCTCGTCAGGAGGCGGCTCAGGCAAGACAGACGCATCGTGATGCTCCACCTGAGCGAGCGTGGCCGCGATCTGACCAAGGATCTCATTTATCGAATTCAAGGGTCTTACTCATCACTCACCGACAACATCACCCCGGCGGACCTGAGGGTCTTCGTAGACGTCAGCAATAGAATCTCGGACAATTTCAAGACCGCAGAGCGTCCGGGGGCCAACAGACAGTAGACCCCCGGCAGGGGCATTTCAGCCGCAGGTCGGTGAGCGTTACCGCTGCGGCTTCTGGGCGATCACCTCGCCGTACGCGACCGCCACCAGGGCCCCGGGCTGCTTGCTCCACTCGTCGTAGGCCTCCACAATGTCGTTGCACAGCCTCTGGGTTGCCGCCCCGTACTCTATGGCTGCCTCAGAGATGGCCGATGCAGTGAACCACCTCCTGGCGAGACCCAGTATGAACTCGAGGTCCTCGGGTGCGCTGTAGACATTGAACGACGCCCCCACCCGCACGTCAGCGAACCCTGCCTCCAGGATGTGCGACTTCAGGGCCTTGCCCATGTGCGGATGGCATTCCTCCTCCACCAGGACGTCCTCGAACATGTCCCACGCCTGGTCAAGGATCCCGAAGTCCGGATACGTGAAGCTGGACCGGCATATAATCTCGCGGCACCCGATGATCCCCCCCGGCTTCAGGACCCGCTTGACCTCCGCGAGAGCGGCAAGGGTGTCCGGAACGTGCACCAGAACGTTGTGGCAATGGGCCGCGTCGAAGAAATCGTCATCGAATTCCATGGCCACGATGTCGCCCACGCTGAAATTCGCATTGTCGTGTCCCCCCCTGTAGGCCAGGGCCTTTGCGAGTTCGATCTGCGACTGCACCCTGTCCACGCCGTACAGCGCGCCCGGCGCAATCGCCTCCGCCAGGCCCAGCGAGATGCTCCCCGTTCCGCAGCCGAAGTCGAGCACGCGATCGCCCGGCTGCAGGTGTGGCAGGAAGTATTCGGGGCTGGCGGAGGCAGTGAACTGGGTGAGAACTTCCCGGATCTCCTTGCGGTTTCCCAGGTAGTAGTCGGGTGCTGCGGGTGTGAAGGCGGTCATCGACAATGTCCCGTTAGCAGTTTTCTTGATTCGACCGGCTGTGATTCAGAGACACCGGAAGCCCCGGCAGGTTGCGTCCCGGCTCACAGTTTGAAATAACGCCCAGAAATTATGGAGGGTGAGTTGTATGATGCGCATAACAACCGGGGTCGGTTTTGTGAAAATTGCTATATGGTTCCAATGCGCGGGGTTGTCTGAACTGTGATTCACCCTCACCCTAACCCTCTCCCAGGGGGAGAGGGAATGAGCGGGGAGATTCGCCCTCTCCCTGACCCTCTCCCGGAGGTGGAGGGGACGGGAGGGGGTGGAGGGGAGAACGAGAGAGGGGCGCCGTGGTGGCGCCCCTCGTGGGTTCCTGGGTGTGGCTTGCCTTGGTGGCTATCAGCCGCTGTTGCGTCCGGCGACGAACGCGCCGCCCGCAGCGATCACGCCAACGATGGCGATGATCAGCGCGACCACGGCGAGAGCTCCGCCGCCGCTGGCACCCTGGGCGCCGTCGTTGCCGGCAGGACCGACGGGGCCGGCGGGACCCTGGGCTCCGGGCTCGCCCTTGTTGCCGTCAGAGCCGTCGCGGCCGTCGGTGCCGTCGGCGCCGGGGTCGCCCTTGGCGCCGTCAGCACCGTCGGTGCCGTCTTCGCCGTCAGAGCCGTCGCGGCCGTCGGTGCCGTCGGTGCCGTCAGCGCCGTCTTCACCGGGAGGACCCTGCTCGCCCTGGGGACCACGGGCGCCGGTGGCGCCGCGCGGGCCGCGCATGGCTTCCATTTCCTCTGCCGCCGTCGGGGTGGCCGTGGGTACGGCAGCGTCTGAGCTGAAGGCCATCAGGTCGGCGCGCTTGAGGTCGCCGCGCATGCCCACCATGACCTCGTTGGCGGACATGGCGTTATACATCATCATTTCGGCGTCCTCGCCCTCGCCCATCATTTCGAGCGAGAACGTGACCATGGCGCCCTCTTCTCCCTCAACGTCGATGCTGAACATGCCCATGGCATCTACCATGCCTTCGCCGGCCTTTTCCTCGCCGATCATGGCGACGACCATGGTGCCCTCGGCGGCCATGGCGTTGTCCAGCTCGGCGGTGCCGACGACCCGGAACGGAGGCTGCTGGGCCAGAGCCACCGACAGCGGCAGCGAGGCCAGCAGCGCCAGCACACTCAGCAGTGCCACTATTCTGGTTACGGTCATTCTTTCCTCCTTGTCTTTCGCTGACGCGGTTGCGTCAACGCGCCTGCGGGCGGGGATAGACCCCGGCCCGTTGCTGGCGGGAGGCCGCCGAAACGGCCTCCCCGTGGCTCACGGGAATCGTCCCGTTTGCTGAGTGCTTGCCCTAGCGTAGGGGTATGTTGTTGGTGCCCTGGTACAGGCTCCGGCCCTGGAACTCAACCGGGTCACCCTCGGTTACGATGATGATGTACGCCTTACCGGCGGTAACCTCGTTCAGGTCGTTGAAGTCAGCAACCTCAGGGTCCGGATCATAGAACAGCCATTCCTGATTTTCCGCGTCCAGGAACCAGACACGGGACAGGCGGCCCGTGGCAACCACGCCAGCGAACACGTCCGCCGGGTCGTTGCTTGTCGATTCCGCGACGACCTCTACGAAGGCGGTGCGTATGTCACCGCCGACGTCTGCTGACACGCGGACATTGCCCGGGTCGAGCTGGCGCATCATCATCGTGGCAGAGAAACTGCCGTTAACGTCGGTGATGGGGGCTGGTACTGGCAGCAGATTAACTCCGCCTACCGAGATACTCGCCACAGACACGACGCCCTGGAAGCCGCTGCCTGATACGGTAAATTCCTCTCCAGGTGACACCTGGGCAGGAGAAACCGAAATAGCCGCCACTGGGGTACTGTGGCTCGTTTGTGCCGTAACCTCAGCGATGGTCGAGGACACGGATTCGGCCCGCACGCCGGTCATCGTGCCGCTCTTGGCGTTCGAGGGCACATTGAATGAGAAGCTCACGGCCCCGGTGGAATCAGAGGCAGAGGCCACTACGACATTGCCGCCAGTGCCCGCAGCCGTCACGCCGTACTTTAGCTGCACCAAGGTGTTGGCCGGGAAGCCGGTGCCCGTTACCAGCACGGACGAGCCTCGCAGGCTCTCAGCTGGATCGAGCGTAATTTCGGCCTTGGTCACCATCAAGGTACCTTGGCCCACGCGGTCAGGGCTGGGTGAAGCCACTGTGCCTGTATCCGTCTCTACCCGCACCGTCTTGGACCCGCTCCCTAGGGCGGCGCTGGTCGAGGGGCTGGGAACGGCTATGGTGACCACAATGTCGCCGTTGGAGTTTGCGGTGGTGTTAGCCGGGACGTCAGCCAGTTTCCCGCCCACGGTAATCTTGGAGACAGTAGCACCACCGGTGAAGCCGCTTCCCTGTATCGTAACCGACTGGCCGGGTACGGCAGTGTCCGGGGACACTGAAAGTGCCAAGGCGTCAATGGTGACATTGGCACTGGCCGAAGCCGGAATGCCTCCGTCCAAATAGTTGACCCTAACCACGGCAGTTCCCTGGCGAGTCCCTGTTGGGACCTTGACCCTGATTACGTCGAGCAGTCCTTCCGGCCCGTAGGAGACGAAATCTCCAGAGGCAGAACCGCCCTTTGTCACGCTGACAGGACTGCCGCCGCCTATAGCTACAGAGCTGGCATCCACACCTGTTGGCCAGTCCTTGAGGGTGATGGCCAATATTTCGGCTTGGGAAAGTGCATCAGGAGACACGGTGATGGAGGGCGTGACGGTGAACTTGGCTCCCGTCATGGCTACGTCCCCATTGCCGTCGATGGCGTTGACAGTGCCACTATTGAGCAGTGCCGTGGTGGTCAAGCTGAAGGCGCCAGAGGATATCGTGGCGCGGCCCAAGACCGTGTCGTCGGAGTCGAACATTCCGTTGGGTACGGGAGTGTCCAGAGTGCCATCCTCGGGCGTGTTTCCATCCGCAGCACTGTCGTCGTTAGAAGGAGTGTCGGGATTCATGTCGTCGTCAACATGGACATGTTCATCCATGAATACGGTGGCGGAACCGTCGGTGAAGCCCTTACCGGATACCGCAACTTCTGCCCCACTAGCGCCGCTTGAGGGGCTCACGCTCACCGAGCGAATTATGGAAACCACGTTGACGGCATCCACATCAGCTTCGCCAGCGCCGTTTGGGTCGTCGTTGATCCTAATGGCGTAATTGCCGGCCTTGGTTGGCGTAGTGATGCCGGAAGCCTGGCGGATCCTAATCTTATGATTCGCGGCATCGGCAGTTGGTAGCGCAGTTGGCACTCCATCAGCTGCTAGAACAAAGTCGTCCCACGTAACTGTGAGCACCCTGTATCCTGGCTTTGAACTCACATTAGCCGTAGAGGCCCTTACACCACTGATGGAAATGTGGTCCGGATCGATGACATCAGGAACGTTAAATGCTGCGTCGAATTCGATGGTGATATTGTCACCTGGTGCGGCGGCCAAGTCTGAGGCGTCTGTCCCCTGACCCGCCTCCACATTGAATGACGCCGCTGATCCACCTTTGTTGGACGAACTGGGATCCGTATACATCACACTCGCGACGTAAGTATTAGCCACACCTGAGTCAGCAGGTGAGCCGTCAGGTAAAGCGGGGTCATTCCTCACGTTTACCGCTATCGACTCAACGACAGCTCTTCCAGTTGCCCCGAAAAGGTTGACCGTATAAGTGCCGTTGCCCGTACCGTCTTCGGCAAGGTTCTCTGAAACGGGCTCTATGACACCACCTCGCATTGCCGTTACAGAAGAAACTGTCCCACCCGTTTCCACTTCCGGATCTACGGTCAGATCAGATGTGTCCACGGTTACAGTCAGTTCATATTCGGTAGTTGCAGCGCCAAAAACGTCTGCAGCCAAAATGGTGGTATTGGTTGTGTCCGTACCTGGATGCACAGTTAAGGCCGTCAGTGTGGTGTAATCGACCACTTGCTGCGCCCCCACGCCCTTGGCGCTGAAGACGCCCATGGCGAAGAGGGCAGCGAGGAGCGCTGCGGCCATGAGCAGGGCAATTCCAGTGGATTTGCCAATCATTGAATTCATGTGTTGTATTTCTCCTTTCGGCCGGTCCCTCGGGTGGCGGGGCCACCTGGGCGCCCTTGTACCGTTGGGGCCGGTTCCCGCTCCCCGCGTTTCGCGGAGTCAAGATGTGCGGGACTGATTCCTGGTTCAGGTCCGCTCCGGCGGCGGGGCCTCCTGGGTCCCTGTGTGCCGGATGGGCCTGGGGTTGCGCCCTCACCCTAACCCTCTCCCGGGGGGAGAGGGGACTGATGTGGGGGTTGCCGCTGTCTGCCTGGCTTTTCGTTGGCGGCGTTGGGGCCACCTGGGCTCCCTGTGTGCCGCTGCGGATGGGCTGGCGTGGCGGCGGTTGCCTGTCCCCTGCCGCCCTCGCTGGTGCGTGGGCCGGGGACTGCCGTTTGTTGCTCTGAGTTTTTAAAACCCTTGCAAAACCTTGCATATCCTTGCACTCCCGCTGTTGCCCTGCCGTGTCCCCCGCGAAGCGTGGGATGGCGCGGGCCGGGAGTGGCGCTGCGGTCCCGCCACTGGCGGGAGCCTGTATCACATTGGCCCGTCCTCCTTGTCCTGCGTAAAAGATTCGAGTCTCTACAAAACCATTATAAGAGTAAACAGTTTAATATTACGATAGAGTTACGTCATATCTTTTGCAATTGCAATTACTTGACAAGCGGCATCTCCCCGTTGGCTGGCAATGGCGGGGCAACCACGATGACGGGGCCACCGTGCCTGCAACAGGGCAACGGCAGTGGCTGCCCATGCGTCGCGGCGCCGTCGCCCTCAGCGGCGGTTGGCCAGCCAGGCCTCCGGGATCGGGACGTTTCTCAGGCAGCGCGAGCACGTATCCAGGTCCTGCTGGTAGGTGGGCACGGCTCCCAGCGCGGACTCCCAGCCGTCGAACGGCCCCTCCCACCTGCCGGTTCCCCGGTCGTCCGGCTGCTTGCGCCGCTGGTACCGGCCGCAGTCCTCCCGGTGGATCCGCGAGCGCTGATTGGTGTAGTTCGTGTAGACGACAAACCGCATGAATCCCGCTTCCATATCAGCATCACCGCGCCAGCATCGCCGCCTCCCCGGTCATGCCCGGCGTTCCCGCCGGGGGACGGGCGACGCCGGGCGCCGGGGACGGAGGAGGAGGATGACGGACTCCGGGGTTATTCGTTCACCCTGCTGCTGTTCCTGTACCGGTCGATCAGGGAGTTCACGATCTCGCCCAGGTAGCGGCCCTCCAGGATGCTCTGGGCCTTCAGCCAGCGCCACAGGTCCCGGTCGATTCCCCTGATGGACAGCTGATGCCTCTGTTCGCTGGGGAAGCTCGACGTCCAGCCCGGGGGCCCGCCGGCGCGCGCGGACTCCCTCCGGTACTCGTCGATCAGCTCATTGACTATCTCGCCCACGGTCCGGTTCTCGGTGGCAGCCTGGGCCCTGGCCCACCGCCACAACTCCCGGTTGATGCCCTGAACCGGCAGAATGTCGTGGTAGTCTCGCTTGTAGCTTTTGGAGCGATTCACTCAAGACCACCCTTGACCCCCCGGAGCGGGAGGTTTCTTTAAGTACCGCGACCATCGCAGGTCGACAGTGTCCTTCCACGGGGCAACCCACGCGCCGGGACACGAAAAGCGCCCGACGGGTTGCGCACGGCGTTATTTCCGAATGCAATCTTTGACTTATGCAAGCACTGTCAAACGTATGATAGGCGGCGACTTGTATGACGCGCGTAGGAAAAAGCCCCGTATTTGTGAAAAGTTCCGTATTACTCAGCGCAGCATGGGCGATACGATCGCCGCGATTCCGGCCTTCCAGGACCAAAAGCCAATCCCCTCCCCTGACGGGGAGGGGATAACGGCGGGGGCCTATTGACGGATGCGGCGGGGAGATTGACGACGATGGTCAGGCGTTGGCGCCGGCGGTGCTGAGGGTCATCAGGAACTCGCGGTTGCTGGATGTCTTGGAGAGGCGGTCGAGAACGCGCTCGGTGGCGCTGCCGCCGTTGCTGTTGTCGGAGAGCATGCCGATCATCCGTCGCAGCAAGACAACCTGGCGGTGGGCCTCGTCGGAGTAGATCAGCTCCTCGCGGCGGGTGCCGGAGCGCACGATGTCGATGGCCGGGAAGTAGCGGCGCTCGGCCAGCTTGCGGTCCAGGTGCAGCTCCATGTTGCCGGTGCCCTTGAACTCCTCGTAGATCACCTCGTCCATGCGGGAGCCGGTGTCCACCAGGCAGGTGGCGATGATGGTCAGCGAGCCGCCCTCCTCGATGTTGCGGGCGCCGCCGAAGAACTTCTTGGGCGGGTACAGGGCGATGGGGTCGATGCCGCCGGACAGCGTGCGCCCGCTGGTGGGGACGGCCAGGTTGTAGGCGCGGGTCAGCCGGGTGATGGAGTCCAGCAGGATTACGACGTCCTTGCCCAGCTCGACGAGGCGCTTGGCGCGGTCGAGGCAGAGCTCGGCGACGCGGCACTGCTCCTCGACGGACTCGTCGAAGGTGGAGGCGAACACATCGCCCTTGACAGAGCGGCGCATATCGGTGACCTCCTCGGGGCGCTCCCCGATGAGGGCGACCATGAGGATGGCCTCCGGGGCGTTGGTGACCACGCCGTGGGCGATCTGCTTCAGCATGGTGGTCTTGCCCGCCTTGGGGGGCGAGACGATCAGCCCGCGCTGGCCCAGGCCGATGGGCGCGAACAGGTCGACCATGCGGGTGGAGAGCTCGCTGGCGGCGGTCTCCAGCACCACCTGGCGCTCCGGGAACACCGGCGTCAGGTGCTCGAACACCGGGCGGCTGCGGACATTCATCTTATCGGTGTCGAGGCCGTTGATTCGCTCCACGCGCACCAGGCCGAAGTAGCGCTCGCCCTCCTTGGGCGGGCGGACCTGGCCGGTTACGGTGTCGCCGGTGCGCAGGCCGAAGCGGCGGATCTGGGACTGGGAGATATAGACGTCGCCGGAGCGGTGGATGGCCACCTGTCGCAGGAAGCCGTAGCCCTCATCCATGATCTCAAGGATGCCGGTGGCGACCAGGGACTGCTGGGACGAGGCCAGCTGGAACACCCGGGACAGCAGGTCCTCGCGGTGCAGGTTGGCCAGGGAGCCGGTGTCCTGGAGGCCGACGGTGGGCGCCAGTTCCAGGAGCTCCTCCTTGGACTTGCCGCCCAGCTCCGCCACGTCGAAGGAGAAGGTGGCCGGAGGCATGGCGACCTCCCTGCCCGATTCACGAGGGCCGGAGTCGCGGGGGCCGGGGCGTGCCGGGGCGTCGCCGTTGGTGGAGGCCCTGGGCGTACGGCCGCGGCCGCGAGGGGCGGGCCTGGTTTCAGCGTCGCTGCGGTCGGACGCACGGGTTTGAGTCCCGCTGCGCTCGGAGGTACGGGGCCTTGCCTTACCACCTTCGTCGGCGGGTTCGGGGTCCCGGGTTCTTGCTGCCCGCGCCGTAGGCCGTGCCCGTGGCCCGTCGCTTTCGGCAGGAGGGTTGGGTTTGTCCGTATCAGCGTCGCTGAGTCCGGGGGCCCGGATTTGAACCTCGTTGCGCTCGGGGCCGGGGAGTTCCGCCTCCGGCTCGGGGGTGGCATCGCTGGGAACGCGTTCTTCTTCCATTATCACTTCCGGCTTAGTGCCTGAGGGTAGGCTCTGTTGGTGGTGGGCTAGGCCTGGGACGCCTTCTGCCAGTCGGCAATGAAGCGGGCCAGGCCGGCGTCGGTGAGGGGGTGCTGGGCCATCTGGACCAGCGTGCGGTAGGGAACGGTGGCGATGTGGGCGCCGGCGGAGGCCGCCTGCACGCAGTGGAGCGGGTGGCGGACGCTGGCGGCCATGACCTGGGTGGCGATGTCTCCCTCGCGGAACAGGGTGGCTATGTCTCGGATGAGGCCGATGCCGTCGTGGCCGATGTCGTCAAGGCGGCCAACGAAGGGAGAGACGACGGTGGCGCCGGCCTGCGCGCCAAGCAGGGCCTGGTTGACGGAGAAGCAAAGGGTCTGGTTGACGCGGATGCCCTCGGAGCTGAGGGCGGCGATGGCCTCGATGCCCTGGATGGTGCTGGGGATCTTGACCCAGGGGTCTGGTATCCAGCCGGCGATGTCGCGGCCCTCTTCGATCATGCCCTGGGTGTCGGTTGAAACCACCTCGACGGAGATGGGGCCGTCAACCAGGTCGGCTATCTCTGCGACGGCGGAGCGGTAGGCCTCGCGGTCGCCGATGCCGGCGCTGGCCGCCAGCGATGGGTTGGTGGTCACGCCGCTGATGACGCCGAGGCGGGCGCCGTCGCGGATCTCGTCGATGTTGGCGGTATCGAGAAAGAGCTTCATTAATGCACCGTTCCGGGATGGATTAACCGTTGAGGATACAGAGACCACAGAGTTTTCTTTCCTGCGTTCCCTGAAAATTCTCTGTGCCCTCTGTGTTCTCTGCGGTCGGTTCTCCCCTAGTACAACGGCAGGGGCGGCTGGCTGCCCTCGCGGATGGTCCTGGTTGCCTCGGCGATGAAACGCACGAAGAGCGGGTGTGGCCGGTTGGGCCGGGACTTGAACTCGGGATGGTACTGCACGCCTACCATGAACGGATGACCGCTCACCTCTCCGGCCTCCACCAGCCTGCCGTCGGGGGAGAGGCCGGCGGCGATGAATCCGGTCTCCTCCAGGCGTTCGCGGTAGGCGTTGTTCAGCTCGAAACGGTGACGGTGACGCTCCATCACCTCGCGCTCCGCATAGGCCTCCTCGGTCAGGGTCCGTGACTGCGGACGGCAGGGATAGCTGCCGAGGCGCATGGTGCCGCCCATGTCGGCGATACCTTCCTGTTCGGGCATGATGTGCACTACGGGATTGGCCGTCTCGGGCACCAGTTCGGCGGAGTTGGCGTCATCGATGCCCAGAACGTTTCGGGCCCAGTCAATGACCATCACCTGCAGGCCGAGGCACAGCCCGAGGTAAGGGACCTCGTGCTCCCGGGCGTAGCGCACGGCATCCACCATCCCCTCGACGCCGCGGGGCCCGAAGCCACCGGGGACCACGATGCCACAAACGTCCTTCAGCAAGTCGTCGGGGCCGTACTTTTCGATGTCTTCCGAGTGAACCCACTGCAACTCGACGTCCCGGGTGTGGCACAGCCCGGCGTGGCGCAGCGCCTCGCGTACGGAGAGGTAGGAATCGGGGTACTCAACGTACTTGCCGACGAGGGCGATGGGCAGTGGGTCCTTGGGCTGGTCCATCATCTCGACCATGCGGCGCCACTCCTCGAGGCCCTCGGACCCCGGATTGCCGCGACGGTAGCTGCGGAGGCCCAGGGTATCGAGCATTATGTCGCCCAGTCCGGCCTCCTCCAGCACCAGGGGAACGCTGTAGACGTTCTGGACCGTCTCCAGGGGAATCACCGCCTCGCTTGGAACATCGCAGAAGGAGGAGATCTTGTCGCAGATGCCGGGAGGTACGGGCTGGTCGCTGCGGCAGATAATTGCGTCGGGCTGGATGCCGATGGCGCGGAGTTCCTTGACACTGTGCTGGGTGGGCTTGGTCTTGAGTTCCTGGGCTGCGGAGAGGTAGGGGAGGAGGGTCAGGTGGATGTAGTAGACATTGTCGCGGCCGACGTGGTTTCGCATCTGCCTTATGGCCTCCAGGAAGGGGAGGCCCTCGATATCCCCGACGGTGCCGCCGACTTCGACGACAATCACCTCCGCCCCCGACTCATCGGCGAGACGGAGTATGCGTTCCTTGATGTCGTTGGTAACGTGAGGCACGGACTGTATCGTCCCGCCGAGGAAATCGCCGCGGCGCTCCTTGGCGATGAGGTTCATGTAGATGTCGCCAGCAGTGAGATTGGAACTGCGGGTGAGCTCCAGGTCGATGAAGCGCTCGTAGTGTCCCAGGTCCAGGTCGGTCTCGCCGCCATCATGGGTCACGAAGACCTCGCCGTGCTGGTACGGCGACATTGTGCCGGGGTCGACGTTCAGGTATGGATCGAGCTTCAGTACCGAAACGCTGAGGCCACGGCTCTTCAGGATGCGGCCGACGGAAGCGACACAGATACCCTTGCCCAGTGAGCTTACGACGCCGCCGGTTACGAAGATGAACTTAGTAGGCATTTAACCGCGCTGCAGGATTGTGGAAGTGCCTGTCTTTCTGATGACGCCCACTCCGCTGACGCTGCGTTGGGACGCAAAACCGCCTTTGTTGGCGAGAACACAACGAGGGGGAACCGGTTGGACAGCGCGAAAGGAGGAAGGTGCGGAAGTGAACCTGTAGCGTGATTATATGTATTCGGTACGTGGGTGTCAACTTTTGACGGTCAGAAAGAATTCCAAAGTCAAGGGCAGGTGGAAGAACAGCTATCAGCCCCTGACCGCCTGCTCGAGGGCGGTCCAGGGGAGGAGGGCACACTTGATGCGGACGGGGTATTGGCGGACCACGCCCAGGGCGCCCAGATCACCCAGTTCCGGGGGCGGGTCGGAGGTGGCATCGCCGCCGCGGTCGCGGAGGAAGGCCTTGAACCGGATGGAGAGAGCGGCCATTTCCTCTGCCGTCCGTCCCTTGACCGCCTCGGACATCATTGACGCCGATGCCTGGATGATGGAGCAGCCCTCACTGTTGGCATAGACGCCGTCAACCGTCCCGCTGTCGTCGAGGCGGAGTTGCAGGTCGATGAGGTCACCGCAGAAGGGGTTCAGCTCGTAGGCCGTGAGCGTGGGCGCAGACAGGGGATCACGGTTACGCGGCGTGCGGTAGTGGTCCATGATCATCTGGCCGAAAAGGCCGTCGAAGGCTGGGCCGGGCATCTGGGTCATTACTTTAGCGGGGCCGCTCCCGGTTGATTGCCTGATGGTGGCTGGAGTATGCGGGATGGACAGTAACCGGTTACCGGTTACTCCGTCGTGACGGTATCGCCCTCACCGCTGAGGGCGGAGCGCATGGTATGCCAGGCCAAGATGGCGCACTTGATGCGGGTGGGGTACTCGTTGACGCCGGCGAGGGTTTCGAGATCACCCAAAGTGTCGTAGTCGGGCTCCTCGTTGGGATGGGTGATCATGCTGTGGAAGGCGTCAAAGATTACCTGGGCTTCGTCGAGACTCCGGCCCTTGATGCTCTGGGTCATCATGGAGGCGGAGGCGCGGGAGATGGCGCAGCCCACGCCCTGGAAGCCCACGTCCTCGACCTTATCGTCGACGACCTTGAGATACAGGGTGATCTGGTCGCCGCAGAGAGGGTTGTATCCGTCAGCGGTGGTGCTGGCGTCTTCCACCTTCCGGAAGTTGCGGGGCTTGCTGTTGTGCTCGAGCAGGATTTCCTGGTAGAGATCGCTGAGTCCGGACATATCTTAAATTATCAGTCTCCCGCTATTTTCTGAACGGTCCGTTGGTCCTTCGACATGCTCAGGATGAACGGACTGGCAGGTCAGGAAAAAACTTCGATTACCCGGTCGATGGCCCTGACGAGGGCGTCGATGTCTTCCTTGGTATTGTACATTGCCAGGGAAGCGCGGGCCGTGGCCGGGATCTGGAACCGCTGCATCACCGGCTGAGCGCAATGGTGCCCGGTACGCACGGCAATGCCCTCGGCGTCGAGGATGGTGCCGATGTCGTGGGGATGGACGTTCTCCATGACAAACGACAGTATGCCAGCCTTGCGAGGTGCCGTGCCGATAATACGCAGCCCATCGATGGACTCCAGCGCCTTCGTGCCGTATTCCAGCAGCTCGTCCTCGTGGGCGGAGAAGGAGTCGTAGCCGACGGACTGCACATAGTCCACCGCTGCACCCAGGCCGACAGCTCCGGCGATGTTGGGGGTGCCGGCCTCGAACTTGTAGGGCAGGTCATTATAGATGGTCTTCTCGAAAGTCACCGACTTGATCATCTCGCCGCCGCCCTGCACCGGGGGCATGGAATCGAGCAGTTCGGCTTTGCCGTAGAGGACACCGATGCCCGTCGGGCCGAAAATCTTGTGGCCGGAGAAGACGTAGAAATCACAGTCGAGTGCCTGGACGTCGACGGCCATGTGCGGGACGGCCTGGGCGCCGTCTAGCATCACGGGAATTCTTTGGGCATGGGCCATGCCGATGATCTGCTCCACCGGCAGAATGGTTCCCAGGGCGTTGGAGACGTGGGTGATGGACACCAGCTTGGTGCGAGGCGACAGCATCTGCTCGTATTCGTCCATGAGAAGCTCGCCAGCGTCGTCGATGGGGACCACTCGCAGCACGGCCCCATTCTCTTCGCAGAGCATCTGCCAGGGGACAATGTTGGAGTGATGCTCCATGTTGGATACGATGATTTCGTCGCCGGGGCCGATGTTCTGCCGCCCGAAGGACTGGGCGACAATGTTGATGCTCTGGGTGGTGCCGCTGGTGTAGATTATTTCGTGGTCGTCAGCGGCGTTGAGCAGCCCGCGCAACTTGGCTCGCGCCCCCTCGTAGTCCTCAGTGGCGTTCTGGCTCAGCGTATGGACGCCGCGATGCACGTTGGCGTTCTCGGTAGTGTAGTAGCGCACCAGTTCGTCAATGACGGCCTGCGGCTTCTGGGAGGTTGCTCCGTTGTCCAGGTACACCAGTGGCTTGCCGTTTATCACCTGTTGCAGGATCGGGAAATCGGCCCGGACTCTTTCCGCATCGAAACCGGAAGGCATTAGAGTTCTCTCCTCAGCTTGCCGGCCAGCCCTACAAGAAAGCGACCGGAAGACTCTTGACAGCTATGGAACGGTCGAACAGGGACTCGAGGTAGTTGCGCAGGGTTTCGGGCCTGACGGTGTCGACGATCTCACGGGCGAAAGCCTGCACCAGCATACGACTGGCCGTTTCCAGGTCGAGGCCGCGGCTGCGCAGGTAGAACAATGTCTGCGCGTCGATCTGCCCTGCGGTGGCGCCGTGGGCACATTGCACGTCGTCGGCGTAGATCATCAGGCTGGGCTTGCTGTCTACCTCGGCGTCCTCGGATAGCAGCAGGTTTTTGTCGGTCTGCTGGGCGTCGCTCTTCTGGGCGTTGCGACGCACCATGACCTCGCCGCCGAACACGGCGCGGGAGTTACCGTCGAGGATGCCCTTATAGTTGAGGCGACTGGTGCAGTGCGGCTCGGCGTGGTCGATGCTGATCAGGTTGTCGATGTGTTGGCCCTGTCCTGTGTAGTACAGGCCGTTCAGCGAGCAGTAAGCACCCGCGCCATCCAGGGTGACCGCGAAATCGTTGCGTGCCAGGGTGGTGCCGAGGGCGAAAGATGCCGAGCTGAAGCTGCTGTCGCGCTGCTGATGCACGCGGGTGGTGCCGACGTGGAAAGCCTCTGGACTCTCGTCGAGCAGCCGGTAGTGGTCGACGCGGGCGCCTTCGCCGACGACGATCTCGGTGACGGCATTGGTGAAATATCGCGGACCCTTGGGGCCAGTGTAAGTCTCCACGACAGCCAGGCTGGCATTGCGGCCAGCAAGTATGAGCGTGCGCGGGTGGCGGGCGTATCGCTGGTCGCCGATATCGGGCAGCCCGTTGTGGTTCACGTGGACGGCCATCGGCTCTTCGGCGCCGTCAGGAACTCGGACCACGGCGACGTCGCGCAGGAACGCGGTGTTCAGAGCGGTAAAGCCGTCGTTGTCCATCGGCGCGAGGCTTCCCAGGTGTTGTCGAATCTCAGCTTCCTCATCAAACGCCGAGGACGCCGAGATTGCAGCGAATCCCAAATCAATCTCTGCGTTCTCCGTGCTCTCTGTGGTTAAAAACGGATAGGCGAAATTGACGCGGGAGATGGGTGCCACGGCAGTATACTTCCACCGCTCGTTGCCGCGCCTCGCCGTGGGGAACCCGAGTTCGCTGAACCGCTCCCACCCGGCGGCACGCAGGTCGGCGAGCCACGCCGGACCGGCGCTGGCAGATGCCAAGGCCAGATGGTCCTCGTGGTAGCGGTGGTTGCTGATGGTTCTGGTGGTCATAGCCATCGATGCGGGCAGGATGCTACTTGCCCGCTTCAACCTCCTCACGGATCCAGTCGTAGCCTTTTTCCTCGAGGTCGAGAGCCAACTCGGGGCCGCCGGACCGGACAATGCGGCCGTCCAGGAGCACGTGCACCTTGTCGGGGCGCACGTAGTCGAGCATTCGCTGGTAGTGGGTCACAAGGACCATGGCGTTGTCCTCGGAGCGCAGCTTGTTTACACCGTCGGACACGATGCGCAAAGCGTCGATATCGAGGCCGGAGTCGGTCTCGTCCAGCAGGGCCAGGCGCGGTTCCAGAACGGCCATCTGCAGGATCTCGTTGCGCTTCTTCTCGCCGCCGGAGAATCCTTCGTTGACAGCGCGGCGGACGAGCTCCGGATCGATCTCGACATCCTTGACCTTGGCGTCCAAATGCCGCTGGAACTCGCGAGCGCTCATTTCTTCCTCGCCGTTGTGAACGCGACGGGCGTCGACACCGGCCTTGAGGAACTGCCAGGCACGGACGCCGGGGAGCTCGACAGGGTACTGGAAGGCCAGGAACACGCCCATGCGGGCACGGATTTCGGGTTCGAGGGAAAGCAGGTCCTCGCCGTCATATATGGCCTCGCCCCCGGTGACGCTGTAATCGGGGCGCCCGGCCAGGACGTTGGCGAATGTACTCTTGCCCGAGCCATTGGGACCCATGATGGCGTGGACTTCGCCGGCGTATACCTCGAGGTCGACGCCGTTCAGGATATTGAGATCGCCGGCCGAGGCGCAGAGACCTCGAACGGAGAGGAGTGGGTTGTTGTCGGTCATTGTTTCATCCGGTTGTGGTTTAGGATATCAATGGTGGCGTCCAGCAGACGGTTGAATGCCTCGGGCTTCAGTCGGGCTACTGGTCTAATGATCAGGGACTCGTTTCCGGTAAACAACTTGTTGGGGCGGAAGTGACTCACGTTGCGAAGAAAACCTCGATCCAAGCTATCGTTGGTCAGCTCGATGGCCAGGCTATCTACATCGGGATTGCTGGTAACTTGCCCCAAGAGCCAATCTCCGCGTCCTGCGCTTGCCAGCACGACCGACGGTCGTATCCGTGAGTCGGTTAAGTCGGAGAAAGGAAACCGTACCGTTACGATGGCCGATCTTTCAACAGATAGGCCCACGCAGCATCCTCTTCTAGTTCCTCGCGGAGTCTCTCCTCCGACATTTTGGATTGGCCAGGCGATTTTAGGAGAGCAATCAAGGTGTCCGGGTCCGCCACGGTCACCAAGACATGCGTCCCTTCCTTCAATTTGACATCATCCAGAAAGCGGATGACGCCCTCATCATCAACAACACCCCGGTGCGTAAACAACATAGCTCCGCTCCTCTCTTGGCCTCAGCCCTACCCCACCGTGCCGTCGAGGCTTACCTTGAGGAGTTGGGAGGCCTCCATGGCGAACTCGAAGGGGAGCTCCTGAAAGATGCCTCGGCAGAAGCCGTTGACGATCATGAAGTTGGCGTCCTCGGCGGACATGCCTCGCTGCAGGCAGTAGAAGAGCTGATCGTCGCTGACCTTGCTGGTCGTCGCCTCGTGCTCCAGCTGGGCCGTCGGGTTCTTCACCTCGATATACGGGACAGTGTGAGCGCCGCACTGGTCGCCGATGAGCAGGGAATCGCACTGGGTGAAATTCCTGGCGCCGTCTGCGGTGGGCATCATCTTGACCAGGCCGCGGTAAGTGGCGTTGCCCTGCCCAGCGGATATGCCCTTGGCGATGATGGTGCTCTTGGTGTTCTTGCCCTGGTGGATCATCTTGGTACCGGTGTCCGCCTGCTGGTGATTGTTGACCAACGCCACCGAGTAGAACTCGCCGGTGGAGTTGTCGCCTTGCAGGATAACGCTGGGGTACTTCCAGGTGATGGCCGAACCGGTCTCCACCTGGGTCCAGGAAATCTTGGAGTTGCGGCCACCAGCGAGGCCCCGCTTGGTAACGAAATTGTAGACGCCGCCGTTGCCGTCCTTGTCGCCGGGAAACCAGTTCTGGAGCGTCGAGTACTTGATCTCCGCGTCGTCAAGCGCCACGAGCTCGACCACGGCTGCGTGGAGCTGGTGGACCTTGCGTGCCGGGGCAGTGCAGCCCTCCAGGTAGCTGACGTAAGCGCCCTCCTCGCAGACGATAAGGGTCCGCTCAAACTGGCCGGAGTCGGCCTGGTTGATGCGGAAGTAAGTCATCAGCTCCATGGGACAGCGCACGCCCTTGGGGATGTAAGCGAAGGAGCCGTCGCTGAACACCGCCGAGTTAAGGGTGGCAAAGAAGTTGTCGGTGTAGGGCACCACGGAGCCGAGATATTTCTGCACCAGCTCGGGGTGGTTCTTCACCGCCTCGCTCATGGAGCAGAAGATTACCCCTGCCTTCTCCAGCGTCTCCTGGTAGGTGGTGGCGACGGACACGCTGTCCAGGACCGCGTCCACGGCCACGCCTGCCAATCGCTCTCGCTCCTGGATAGGGATGCCCAGCTTGTCAAAGGCTTCGAGGATCTCGGGGTCCACCTCGTCCAGGCTCTTGGGGGCATCGCCGCTGGAAGGAGCGGCATAGTAGTAGATGTCCTGATAGTCGATGGGCGCGTGGTGGATGTTGGCCCAGCCCGGCTCCTCGTACTTGAGCCGCTCCCAGTGCCGGAAGGCCTTGAGGCGCCACTCCAGCATCCAGCCGGGTTCTTCTTTCTTGGCCGAAATTAGACGAACGACGTCCTCGCTGAGTCCCTTGGGAGCCAGGTCGGAGTCGATGTCGATGGTGAACCCCCACTTGTAGTCGGAGTCCAGCTCGGTGGAGGTGGTGTCGCGGGAAATGACCCTGGGAGTGGTCATGGGTTGTTCCTCGCACTGCGCAAATGTCGCCCGGGAGCCATCCCCGGGCGAGGGCTGTTTCATCGCTGGCTGCCGCGCCTGTGGCAACCGGGCCGAAGGCTAACATTGTTGATGTAATGAGTCAACAATTATGCTAGCACCGGCAGATGGGGGTGTCAACGAAGATTGTGGGTGCCCTCCAGGGCATTCGTTTTCGCAGTCAGGCCGTGCAGTCCGTTGATGATGCAGATTGTAGAATCACGAACGGACGCCCCTTCGACAGGGTCTGGGCCAACGGATTGGCTACAATCAAAAGGCCGTGTAGATGCCCTGGGGAGGCACTGGCTGGTCCACGCACTTGGGTCCCGGTAAGAAAGTCGCTCGGCCAGTACCGCCGGAAGCCAGGCGTATACCTCGTGCCAGGACAGGAGCACTGGCTTATCCGCGGCAATTGCAGTCCGGTTGCGTTTCACGCGGCATTCGCATCATACCGTTATCGAATATATTTCGACCGTATACTTTACATGCGTTAGGGTTGAAAGCACGGAACCATAAGTGTTAGGGTTCAGCTAAGATACCATTATATTAAGAAGAAATACGTCCACCTTGAGCAGTTTTTCAACGCAGTCAGGGTGGAATGCAGCGGAGGGAAACGTGGTTCGAATCGTGCGCAGAAGAAGAGGTCAGGAACCTTCGCAGCCTGCGCCCCCGAACGAGCCCACCCGCTTGGCGTTGGTTGGGTCTCGCGCCTCTGGAAAGAGCACCTGCATAGGTCTGCTGAACCTGACGGCCATGGATCTGACGGACGATCCATGCGTCAATCCGGATCAGCGTGGGCTGTTGGACACGACATCAGGTATGAGGCTGGTGCGCTCATCCATAGATGAGATGAGTTCATCGGTCCGTTCGATAATGTCCGATTTACAGGACATGCGATTTCCACCGCCCACACCACCTGACCAGGCCTTCCAGTCGAAGCTGACCCTGGAGTTTGAGTGGAAGCGGCTGATTGGCGCCAGGCGTCGCACAGTGGAACTGACCATCACGGACTCTGCCGGCGAAACCCTGAGCCAGCTGATGGAAAATGCCGAGCACGGCAATTTTTCCCTGCGCCTGGACATGAGGCAGATTGATGAAATAAACAAGTTTGTGCTGAGTTCAAGTGCGTTCGTGGTACTGGTGGACATGGAAGCGGTGATGGGCAAGGGTGAAGACACAGATATCAGTGATTCCACAACCGACGCAAGACTGGCCAGATTCGTGGATTACCTGCATAGGTGGAAGGAAAACGACCCCACCTCACCACAAATTAAATCGGTGGCTTTGCTCGGCACGAAATACGACACTGTCAGGGGCGAGATTCTCGACAACCCCGGATTCGGCAGCAAGGACATGTATGGGCACTTGGGGGATCCTCGCAACGCAGCGATCTTTCTCTACAATCACCTGCCCCAGACCAACCAGAACCTGAAGCAATTGTTCCATACCAACGACATCATGGACCACTTGCAGGTGTTTCACAGTTCCGTTGACCTGGTCCCGGATCAATCGGAATTCGACGAGAAACGGATTCAGCAGGTCCAGAATATAAAGAGACCCTCTTATTCAAAAGAACAGTACAAACAGCTGATCAAGTGGATGGGAACCCTGGCGGAATGAAGTCAGAGCGATTTCTGCGCATAGTGGTGCCCCGGAGGGGGTACAGCGAGCTGGCATCGCCCGACGCGCCCATTCAAACCCGGGACAGAAGGACGGCCCTCAGGACCCCTCACGCCGGCGACGCACGAACCTTCGAAGAGGGCCTGGGCGTGACCGTCTGGGACACCCTGCCTGCCTCCGATAGCTGGTGGGCGGTATGCACCTATCTCCAGAAAGGGATGGACGAGCACCACCGGCCCTTCATCTCGAATCATACCTGCTTTCTGCCGTCGGGCAAGTATGCTGGCTACGCGGCCTTTTTCGACTCATCCATCCTGGAACCTCTGCGAAGAGACACCTCCATAACCGAGTCGGAAGACAGGGGCATTATTGGCCCACTGCAATTGGCCCAACCCAACTCCTCCGGACAAGGAATACGGATCGACGAGTTGGAAATGCTGTCCCGGTTCACCGAGTATCACGACCCGCGCTCGAGGTCGGACAAATCATGCCTTCAGGAGTTGCTGGCCTGCATCCTCGCAGGTGTCGGCTTCAGAATGAGGGTAAAAGAACCTTCGGACGCCACCAGGCTGGCGGTGGTGCTGCTTAAGATCGCCGCCTTATCCGGGCAGGATAAACCGCCCCGGATTGCCACCTTCATGCCGAAATCCGGGATCTATTCGCAATACCCCTGTCAGATTCTGCCCGAGCCTCGACTGAAAGCCAATTCGGAATTTGCCAGCAACGGCACACCTGACGATACCGCCAACTGGATGGCGGAACGGTTGGCGCAGGCGATAGACGCCCTCAGCCTGGGCGACCTCGAGACGGCGTTAGCGACCGGGAAGAGGTACAGGACGGTCGTCGACAAGGAAAAAACCTCGCAACCGATTACGGAATCTGTCGCTGAACTGCCTACGGACGTGAAGAGCCGGTACGATTTTTCGGCAGACCTGAAAGCATCCGACGATGAGGAATTCAGAAAGCGCTACGAGACGCTTCTGGAGTATGAAGCCTGGCTCAACGGCCGAACAGACAAATTGGAACGGAAGGACAGAGATCTGCAGGCTCGGGAGCAGCGGCTGCAGAGCGACAGCAGTCAGCTGCAGAATAGCCTGCGAGAACTGAATCAACGCCAACAACAAATAAGGGACCAGTCGACTCAGTTGTCGAAAGATCAGTCCCAGAACAGCTTCTGGGGCGCCTACTCGAAGATAGACGAGTTGCTGCAGGGAAAGAAGCTACCCACCCTGAAGGAGAGCAGCCTCGAGGTGTTGTACAAACTGCTGGACAAGCCCTCCAGGGATGAAAAGACCAAACTGATTGAACTCCTGGATAACGAATTGCTGGAGACCAATATAAGGACTATTCAGGACGTCGGCGGCAACACCAAGCTTGAATACGGCAAGGTACTAGTCAAGCTGAAGAAGGAAAAAGAAAAGCAGGATCGGAAAAAGGGCTAACGGCCAGTCCATAGACAGCCGCAGTCTGTTGGCCCGATGCCATCTGCCGTTTTGGCGAGGTTTTTCTCTTAGCCCCCGGTACCGTAGGAGGACAGGAATTCGTCTCTAAGCCGGCAGGCGAATCGCCCGTGTTCCACAATCTTGTCGAACAATGTCTCGTCGGTCGTTACCAGCAAGTCGGCTTTCGTGGCAACGTAAGCCTCTATGAGGTAGACGTCCTCTTCCGAGACGGCGGTGCGTGTCTGCGCTGACCACCAAAGCCACGTCCCAATCGGGGAAATGGCGACTCGCGTCTATTGTATCCGGAGTTCACCGGCTGGGTCTGGCCTTACTGTTCACTGCGCTTTCCCTCGTTTTGACAGGTTGCCCTACAGTACACGGAATTGCGCGGGTAGGGACATCTGATCAGGGCGTGTTCGCGGTGGCGCTCAGTGTTTCTGACGGCCAACATGCGGAGGACACAGGTGACCGAAGACTTTCGGCGCCAGTTCGAGTCGGCGCTGCCGCTCATATTTAGGCTGGCAATGGTAGCCACCATAATTTTCGCCTTGATTGCCTGTGAATATGAGACCGATTTCGGTGCCACCCGCATCGCCACCACTGCCGAGGGCGTGGCTGTGGAAACCCGTGTGGGTGGTTCGGCGGACCGTATCGTCATCTACGAAAGCAAGGACGGGGGACTGACCTGGCAAGTGGCAAGCCTCGGATACGGGCCCCGAAACTTTCAATGGAGCGTAGGCGGAGCGGTCACACCCAATGGGAAGTACCGGACAGACGGCACAGAAATAACGCGTATCTCCAATAGCAACCGGGTCATTGAGACTGTCTACTCCGCGGAGGATCTCCGAGGACATATAAACAATTGGGTTCTGGGCAAGGGAACGGAGCATCTGGGAAGATGGGATCTGTCCTTCGAGCCATCCGGCATCGCTTATGATGAATATAGCGGCAATCTCATGGCGCCAATGGGGGTGCAGGGCGTTCTGGTAGGTACGCCCGCTGGTCCCTGGAGTCTTGTTGCCGTTGGGCCATATGCCCCGGCCGATTCCTCCCGTTTGGGAAGAGTAAGAGCCTTGTTTTCCGCCTCCGAGTTCTGGGGGACGTTGCTAACCTTGCCACTGACGATGCTTGCGCTGTCCATGTTAGTTGCACGTCTCCGGCAGGACTGGCCACTTGACGCGGCTTTCATATTGATATCGCTTGGCTTCCTCGCTTTGGCCATCATAATTTCAGGTCTCTTGCTATTGCTGCTCGCATTTCCCACGACTACGGGAGGTTCTGTATTCATTCTCGCAATTTTTTCGGTCCTCTCTTCTGCAGTATCGGTCTGCTGCTCGTGGCAAGGGAGGTGGTTAAAACTGTGGCGGGCTATACTGGGCAGCTTGCTGGGCATGATGGCATTCGTGACGATTTCCTTCGTAGTCTGGTTGCAGGTGGGCGGGTCATCTGGTTTTGCAGCGTTGGCTGCCATACTCCTCTGCGCCACAACCACATGGGTCATACATAGACTGCTATTGCGTATCGGGCCACAGTGGACTGTCACTTGGTCCGGTCGTTGACCGCCATCGCCCACGATGGCTATCATCCGGAACGGAAACACGAGGGTATGGGAGCAACACCATGACCACCCCACCCCTGTTTGGCGACTGCCACAGCCACCTGGACCAGTACGACGATGCGGAGCTACCTGGCATCCTGGAGCGCGCCGCCGAGGCGGGCGTGACGTCGGTGCTGCTGGCGGGTACGACGCTGGAATCCACGCGGGCCTGCATCGGGCTGGCAGAGCGGTTCGACGCGTTCTACGCGGGCGTGGGGATACACCCCTGCAATGCCTGGGAGCGCGTGGACGACGCTATGTACGCGGAGCTGGAGCGTATGGCACAGCTGCCCAAGGTGGTGACGATCAGCGAGGTGGGGCTGGACTACCTGCCGGATTCGCCGGACCACGCGGTGCAGGACCAGGTGTTCCGGGCGCATATCCGCCTGGCCAAGAGCCTCGAGCTGCCGATCATCTTCCACTCGCGCGAGGCCCATTCCGCAAGCTTCCAGGTGCTGCGAGAGGAGCATGCCGGCGACGTCGGCGGCGCCATGCACTATTTCCAGGCCGACGAGGCCACGGCGCGGGAGGCCATCGACTGCGGCTTCTACATTTCGCTGGCGCGCCCGCTGACCCGGCTGCCCGAGGTGCAGGAAGCGGCGCGGGCCATCCCGCTGGAGAACATCGTGCTGGAGACCGACGCCTATCCCCAGCCGTTCAAAAAATACCGCCACAACTGGACCGAGCCGCGCCACGTGGCCGAGGTGGCGCAGTGCCTGGCGGAGGTCAAGGGGGTGTCGCTGGAGGAAGTGGCAGAGGTCACCACCGCCAACCTGAGGAAGATGCTGAACCGCCGGGAGACGTTCATATGACCACCGAGCACGCGCACACGGAGCACCCTCACCCGGAAGCGCCCGAGCAGGTCGTACCGCAGAGCCTGAACGACTACCTGGAGGTAATGACCAAGGCCGTGTTCCAGAGCGGGCTGTCGTGGCAGGTGGTCAACAGCAAGTGGCCCGGGTTCCAGGCCGGATTCAAGGGATTCGACGTCAATGCGGTCGCGGCAATGGGCGAGCCGGAGATCGACGAGCTTGCCGCCGACACCGCCATCGTTCGCAACCGTCGCAAGATCGCCGCCACGGTGCACAATGCCCAGCGACTGATTGAACTGGACGAGGAATACAACGGCATCAGGAACTACATGCGTTCCCACGAGGACTTCTACACGGCCCTCAAGGACGTGCGCAAGCAGTTCAAGTACATGGGAGACACCGGCACTACTTCTGGTTCTACGTTCTGGGCGAGGATGTGCCCGACTACGGGGAGTTCTGCAGCCGGGGCAAGTGAAATTCCCTGACCTTGCTGTGGTACCATTTGGTCATTCCCAACAGGGCGATTCGCGCCCGTAGCTTTTGGCCCGGAGGATTGACTCGATGACCACTCCCGACAAGTGCCATTTGGCCCTCAAGGAATGGGCCATCACCTGCGAGGCCATCGGCCGGGGCGATCAGGTACTGCTGCTGCGCAAGGGCGGCATCCACGAGGACGGCAAGGACTTTCGGGTGATACACCGTGAGTTCCTGCTGTACCCGACCTACGAGCACCAGAAGGCCGACCTGCTGCGCGAGGAGCATCAGCCGGCGCTGGAGTCGTTGCTACAGCGTCCCCGGGACGACAAGCAGATCACGTTCACCCATTTCGCCAGGGCCGAAGAGGTGCTGGAACTGGAGGAGCAGGGCAAGGTCGACGACCTGGCCCCGCACTACATCTGGACCACCGACTACGCGCAATCGCGCCTCCGCTGGAAGCCCATGCTGCCGCTGTCGGTGATGCTGCTGCGGGCCTACCGGCTGGAGTCTCCAGTGACGGTGCCGTGGATTCCCGAGTACAGCGGCTGCACGTCGTGGGTGGAGATACTGTCCGACGTGCCCCTGGGTCGGCTGGAGCCGGTGCTGTCGGACGCGGAGTTCCGGGCGCAGGTGGATGCGATCAAGGGCAGCCTTGGCCTCGCCGTAGCAGCGGGATAGGTCGGGACGGAAATGGTGACCACCCCCCTTGTCTCTCTACTTGAAGAAGAAGGCCGCAAACGTGGATTCCTTGGCCACGACGAGCCACTGACGGCGGAGCGTGCCTTCGCGCTGGTGCGAGATATGCCGTACCGGCGTGCCAGCTCCCGTCGCCCAGAGGCGATAGTCGAGGAGTGGCAGGGAACGTGCTCGGGCAAGCACTACCTGCTGGCGGACATTTTTCGGGAGCTGGGACTAGAGACCACGGTGGTCATGGTCACCCATCGGTTCACCTCGGAGAACACCGGCCACTTTCCGCCTGAGTTGCGGACCCTGGTCGCTCATGGCCCGGTACCTGACGTGCACACGTATTTGCGGCTGAGCACGCCTGATGGTCCGGCGGTCGTAGACGCCACGTGGCCGAGCAGCGCCGGGCCCCTGGGGATGCCAGTGAACCGCGAGTTCAGGGCCGGCGCCGACATGACCATCGCCTGCGACCCCATCGAGACGCTGCCGGTGCCGGATGGGCGGGACCCGCAGGAGTTCAAGGAGCAGGTCATCCGAGAGTTCTGCGGCGAAAGCAGCGGGGTGCGGGACGAGTTCATCGAGGGCCTGGGCCGCTGGCTGGCCGATGCGACGTAATCGTTGAGGATGTAGTAACCATGAAATTCAGACAGTTGCCGCGCACCGACCTGGTGCTCTCCGAGGTGGGGTTCGGTGTGTGGACCGTGGCCACCAACTGGTGGGGCAAGCTGGAGGATGCCGAGCGGGCCGCGCTGCTGGAAAACGCGGTGGAGCTGGGCATCAACTTTTTCGACACCGCCGACACCTACGGCGACGGCTTCGGAGAGGAGATCCTGGCCAGGGTTCTGGGCCACAAGCGCACCGATCTGGCCATCGCCACCAAGTTCGGATACGACATCTACGACCCGACGCCCCGCGACGGACACCGGGAGAGGCCCCAGAAGTTCGACAAAGAGTACGTCAGATTCGCCTGCGAGCAGAGCCTCAAGCGGCTGGACACGGACTACATCGACCTTTACCAGGTCCACAATCCGCGGGTGGATGCGCTGGAGCGGGACGAGCTGTTCGAGGTACTGGAGCAACTACAGTTCGAGGGCAAGATCCGGCACTACGGCGTCGCGCTTGGACCGGACATCGGCTGGTTCGAGGAGGGCGAGATGTCCATGCGGGAGCGCAAGGTCGAGAGCCTGCAGATCATCTACAGCATCCTCGAGATGGAGCCGGCCATCGATTTCTTCCCCATCGCCGAGGAATGCGAGGTCGGGCTGCTGTCGCGGGTGCCGCACGCGTCGAACACGCTGACCGACGAGTTCACCCAAGTGCCGGAGTTCGACCCGTCGGACCACCGGGCCTTCCGCCGCTCCGAGTGGATGCGGGAGGCGCTGGCCAAGGTGGAGCGGGTCAGGTTCCTGGCGCAAGAGGACTCGCGCACCATGGCACAGTCGGCGTTGCAATTCGTGCTGAAAAGACCGCAAATCGTGTCGGTGCTACCCAACTTCACCAGGATGGAAGAACTGCACGAGTACACCGCCGCGGTGGACACCCCTCCCATCACGGACGAGGAGCAGGCCTACCTGGAAGAGCTGTGGCAGAACAAGTTCTACCTGGAGGACATCGAGCCAGCGTTCCGCGAGATTTAGGAAGTGGCACGGTGGTGCGGCTTTCCGCGAACGGATGAGTGGCATTAAGGAACGTCGACCAGGTATACAATGAAATTAGGGCCTGTGTATCCAGATGGTCTCCAAGGCCACCGGAGTCTTCATGGTTGAATACCTTCCGTTTCAAGGTAAGCACTCAATTCAAGAGGCGCAAATCTCCCTTTTGTTCCTCGGACGATTTGAGCGACCCGACATTGAATCCACCAGGGCATCTACCGAAGCCGAACTGAGAGATATTCTCCCAATCTCGGCAGAGGTTAGAGGAGGATCGTTACAGATAGACATCACTAATCCCTCAAGTCCGTCACCGGTGGGTTCCATGTCCTCAGACTTGGTGGGGTTTCGGTTTTCGCAGGTCCAAGGAACCGGTCAACAGGCCCGCGTCCTACAACTTACGGAAAATGTGCTTTCCGCGAGCGTCATGGATTACGAATCTTGGCCTGAAGCAAGGGACTACGTCAGCCGTTGCTTTGTCACGGTCCTCAGGTCGTTGCCTCTCAACCGAACTCCAGTCACAGGCTTCAGCCTCAGATTCATTGACCGATTCACCTTCAGCGGCCTCCCGAGCGAGGCAAGAGCAGAGTTGCTGTTCGTCAAGGAGAACCCACACATGACGGCGCATGTGTTCAAGGCAGGGCATACTTGGCATTGCAATACTGGTTGGTTCGACACAACTATTGGAACTGGGGGAGACCGGGTACTCCACAACCTAAATGTGTCAAGCCAGCAGATTGACCTCTCCTCTGCTGTCATCATCGACCACAACGCCACGGTGCACCTTGAAACTCCAAGGCAATCGATGGCTGCATTGTGGGGGCCTCCCCTTGGTGAGCTTGCGCTAGTGGACGCATTGGACATCCTCCATGACCAGAACAAAGGAATTCTGCGAGGAATCCTGCTTCCGGATGTGCTTTCAAGAATTGGAATGGAACCATGAACAATACGACACTACCAACCAAAGGAATTGTGCCGGATGGCGGATTCAGATCTGAAATCGGGCAATCGTCAGCACTTATTCAAGGGATTTGGAAAACGGAACCCCTGGTTCACTTCCAGTGCGCCCCAGCCACCAACTACCCGTCTGAAATTACCTGGGAACCGGTATTTCTTCCATTGATGGAGCGTTTGGCAGAATTGCGCTGGCTGCCGGAAGATCTGAAATGGCCAGGAGCGGATTTGCCTGCAGAACAAGCATTTAGGGACGCAGTTTCTTTTACGGAACGGTTGCCGGTGTCTCTTGTTGCCACTCCGCATATATCTCTGGCGGATGATGGCGAGGTCAACTTCTCGTGGTCGACGAACGGGATCCGGATTGACCTTGGCTTTTACGGGACAGGAGCGTTCTCCTATTACGCCAGAGACAAGGATGGGAATGAGCTGTTTGGCGATGATGTCTCCGTCACGTCGTCCCTACCCAAACATCTCGTTGAACTAATGACGAGATAGCCATCTATGCCTTGTCAGACGCCTCACCTTGATGAAGCCACTACGGCAGTCCCGGGCATTCCCCCAGGCCCGGTAGCGAATGAGGAGATCCTACTCAGGGAGATGCTTAACCCTGACCACATTGTAGAGGGTGAGGTAAGGCCAGCCGCTATTCCATTAAGGGACTTAAAGGAGCGAGGTTTTTCCGTAAACAGAAGGGATTACGTCTCGCGTTATTTCATTGAACATACACTAAACCAAAGACTCGAAAGGCCGTTCCAAGGCATGCCTCGAGTGTCGGAAGGGCTAGCACAATTTGCGGCTGGGACTGTACGTGAAATCCGAAACAACGGCAAACAAATTTTCGTCGTCATCGACACTGCGACTGAATCCAATAAAGGGCACGCATCAATATACCTGTCAGATACTCAGGTGAATGATAGCCATGCACGGGGCATGAGAAGTCGATTGCTACCGTTACTCGAAAATAGGCTGTCGGTTGCCGAGGTTTTTGCGGGACGCTAGAAATTGCTGACACTCCAACTATCGTAGAGGGCGGACCGGTATCGGTTCGCCCTTTATCATCCTCAATGGGGATCGAAAGCAGTTTAATGGGACCTGAAATGCGTGGCTGGCTTGGCTAGAGTTGCCCCGCTTGGTATACGACGATTAGGCCAGCACAATTCGGTTACACGCTCGCTCTACCCGCAAAAGTCGCGTTTGGCCCACCCCGCGCCGTCAGGTATAATGCATGAACCGGTGTTTTTTGGAGGGCGTGTTTCTGCGGGCGGGGTGACCGGGAGTTTTGAGGCTGATTCAGGGAGCTCTTGCCCATGGTTGTACAAGCTCAGGCAGCGCAAATGGTCTACCGGTTCAGCGAGGGGGACGCCTCCATGGGCGACCTGCTCGGCGGCAAAGGGAGCAACCTCTGCGAGATGACCCGGCTGGGACTGCCGGTCCCTCCGGGGTTCGTCATCACCACGCAGGTCTGCCGCGACTACCTGGCCGGGGACTATACGCTGCCCGAGGGGCTGGCGGCCACCGTCCGCGAACGCATCGCCGAGCTTGAGGAGTCCATAGGGCACGAGTTCGGCTCCACCTCCAACCCGCTGCTGGTATCGGTGCGGTCGGGCGCCCGGATATCGATGCCCGGCATGATGGACACCATCCTCAACCTGGGCATCAACGACGATATCGTCGAGGGACTGGGCGCCATGATGGGCGACCGCCGTCCGGCGTGGGACGCCTACCGCCGCTTCATCCAGATTTACGCCGAGGTGGTGCAGGAAGTGGCGCCGGAGCCCTTCGAGGAATGCCTGGCCGAGCACAAGGCCCGCGCAGGCGTGGAGCTTGACTACCAGCTGACGGCGGAGCAACTACAAGCCGTCACCCGCGATTTCAAGGCCATCGCCCGTGAGTCCGCAGGGGCGGCTCCCCCCGACGACCCGTGGGAGCAGCTGTTCGGCGCGGTAGAGGCAGTGTTCCGCAGTTGGAACAACTCGCGGGCTATCGTCTACCGAAACCAGTACGGCATCGACCACGACATGGGTACCGCCGTCACTATCATGGGGATGGTGTACGGCAACCTCGGCCCCACCAGCGGCACTGGCGTCCTGTTCACCCGCGATCCATCGACGGGCAAGCGGGAAGTCTACGGCGAGTTCCTGAGCAACGCCCAGGGCGAGGACGTGGTGGCTGGCGTGCGCACTCCCGAGCCGCTGTCGGCGCTGGCGAAAGCTATGCCGGAGCGGTCCGAGGAGCTGCTGGGACTGGCCTCCAACCTCGAAAAGCACTACCGCGACGTCCAGGACGTGGAGTTCACCATCGAGCAGGGTCGCCTCTACCTGCTGCAGACCCGCAATGCCAAGCGCACTCCCCTGTCGTCAGTGAAGACGGCGGTGGACATGGTTCGTGAGGGAATGATCGACCGCGAGCAGGCCCTCAAGCGCGTGGATCCCGAGGAGATCACGCAGCTACTGGTGCCGCAGTTCGCCGCCGACCTGTCGGAGCAGGAGTTGTCGAAGCGGCTGGTGGCCACTGGCGCCGGGGCGTCGCCGGGGGCCGCCTCTGGCCGCGTGTGCTTCGATGCGGACGTGGCCGAGGACCTTGCACGGCGCGGCGAGACGGTCATCCTGGTGCGGCCCGAGACCAAGCCCGACGACATCCACGGCATCATCGCCTCGGCCGGCGTTGTCACCAGCCGCGGCGGGGTCACCAGCCACGCCGCCGTGGTGACTCGAGGCCTAGGCAAGCCCTGCATCGTCGGCTGCGAGGGCATGCACGTGGACCTGGAACTGGGCGAGATGAGCGGCAACGGCCACACCCTGCGCGAGGGCGACCGCGTCAGCATCGACGGTGCCCTCGGTAATGTGTATGTCGGGGAGCTGGCGACGGTGAATCCCCGATTGGAGGACCTGCCCGAGGCCAGCGAGCTGCTGGGCTGGGCCGACGAGGCCCGCAGGCTCGGCGTGATGGCCAACGCCGATACCCCTGCCGACGCGCGACAGGCCATCGTGATGGGCGCCGAGGGCATCGGGCTGTGCCGCACTGAGCACATGTTCCTGGACCCCAACCGGCTGCCCGCCGTGCGCCAGATGCTGCTCAACTCGGAAGTCGCCGAGGAGTGGCGCCGGGAGCGCAATGGGTATTCCATCGACCCCCTGGCCAACCCGTTCATGAACCCCGAGGTGTCGGACATTCCGGCTGCGGTCGTGGACTTCTACCAGGCCCTGGACCGGGTCAAGCGGCTGCAGACCAATGATTTCCGTGGCATCCTCCGGGTGATGTCGCGCAAGCCGGTGATCATCCGGTTGCTGGATGCCCCGCTGCACGAATTCCTTCCGCCATACGAAGAGCTGCTGACCGAGTTGGCCACGCTCAGGGCCACGGGTGCCGATGCCGGTGTGATCGCGGAGAAAGAGGCGTTCCTGAGCCGCGTGGACTCGCTGCGGGAGTCGAACCCCATGCTGGGCCATCGTGGCTGCCGGCTGGGGCTGTCATTCCCGGAGATCTACCGGATGCAGGTGGAAGCCATCATCACCGCCGGGGCGCAACTGGTATCCGAGGGCCTGGAGGTCCACCCCGAGATCATGATCCCGCTGACGGTGGACGTGGAGGAGATGCGGCGCCTCAGGGCCGACCTGACGCGCGTGGCCGCCGAGGTGCAGGAACGAAAGGGCGTCGAGGTCCACTACAAGTTCGGTACCATGGTAGAGACGCCCAGGGCAGCGTTGACCGCCGGAGCGGTGGCCGAGGAGTCGGAGTTCTTCAGCTTCGGCACCAACGACCTGACGCAAATGACCTACGGGTTCAGCCGCGACGACGCCGAGGGCAAGTTCCTGCGGAACTACATCAACGAGGGGATCCTGCCTGTGGACCCGTTCGAGAGCATCGACCGGGACGGCGTGGGCGAGCTGGTGCGGCTGGCGGTTAACGCGGGCCGCAAGGTACGCCCGGACCTGGAGATCGGCATCTGCGGCGAGCACGGCGGCGACCCGAAGAGCGTGGCCTTCTGCCACGAGGCGGAGCTGGACTACGTCAGCTGCTCCCCGTTCCGGGTGCCCGTGGCCCGGCTGGCTGCGGCCCAGGCGGCGTTGCAGGACGGCTAAATCGCGTTCCGGAGACATCCCCTCATGAATCGAACCCTGATACTCTCAGGAGCGCTGGCAGTTTTCCTGCTGGCGCTCCTTATTGTTGCGTGCGGGTCAGACCCACTACCACCGACGCCGGCAACTCCCCCAACATCTCCTGCCGATGAGAGTGTGCCCGAGGCCACAGTGCCGCCACCTGTGCCTCCAACCTCACCAGTTCCGCCAACCGCGCCTGCGGCGGCGTCAACGCCAACGCCGTCGACGCCGGAGCCTACTGTTGCGCCGACACCGGCACCGACGCCCGAGGAGATGGAAGAGGCTGATCCCAGCGATGCCTACTTCGCCATGGACCGCGTGCTGGAGGTCAGCATCGAGATCGGCGAGGATGACTGGAACACGCTGCGCCACCAGACACGGACCTTCGAGGACCTGATGGCGGAGATCGAGAGGTACGAGCTGTCCCGACCATTCGCTGATATCTACACCTGGTTTTCAGCCACGGTGACCATCGACGGCGAGACGCACGCCGAGGTCGGTGTCCGCAAAAAGGGGTTCCTGGGCTCGCAGAGCGATACCAAGCCGTCGCTCAAGCTGCGGTACGACAAGTACGTGGATGACCAGAGCCTGGGCGGTGTCATGGAACGGATGACCCTGAACAACAGCATCCAGGACCCGTCGATGATCAACACCTGCCTGTCGTACCAGGTGTTCGCCGCCGCCGGGCTGCCCTCGCCGCGCTGCAACTTCGCGACGGTCACGGTGAATGGCAAGGAACTGGGGCTGTACATTCATGTGGAGGAAATCAAAGCGCCCATGCTGGCGCGCCACTTCGACAGCGCCGAGGGCAACCTGTACGAGGGTACGGTCAGCGATTTTGACCCGGTGTATCGCGGCACATTCGAGAAAAAGACCAACGAGGACGCGAACGACTGGTCGGACGTCGACGCCGTGGTCGCGGCCCTGCAGGACCCGTCGGATGCAGGGCTGGCGGCGCTGGGCGAGATCGTGGACCTCGACCGCTTCCTGTCGTTCTGGGCCACCGAGGTGCTGGTGGGGCATTGGGACGGCTACACCGGGGACCGCAACAACTATCACTTCTACCGGGAGCAGGACGGAAAGTTCGTGTTCATCCCGTGGGGTGTCGACGACACTTTCCATCTGAAAGACGACCCCAATCCCTTCGATAACGTCAGCAATCCGCCGCCGTCAGTGCTGGCTCTCACTGCCATCCCCAACCGGCTGTACAACACCCCGGAATGGCGGGAGAAATACGCCGAACGGCTCAAGGAGATACTGGACACTGCCTGGGACGATAAAGCGCTGCTGGCCAGCGTGGACGAAATGGCAGCCATCGTGCAGGAGCACGCCTTGCCTGCCGACAGGGCCAAGGCCGCCGAGGATACGGAGCGGGTGCGCAAGTTCATCCTGAAACGCCGGGGCGAGATCCTCGCAGACCTGACGCCGGAACCGCCGGACTGGCCGGAGCCGTACGATGGCGCCGCTGCTGGACCTGGGGGAGATTTCTCGGAGTTTGAAATTCATTTCGAGACCACCTGGGGATCCAATGCCAGTGCAAATCCCCTTGAAGAGGGGAAGGTCACCTACCTGCTGAGCGAGGACGGCGTGCAGACCGCCGACCGCATCGAGTGGATGGGGGTAACCGCCGGGCCCGCAGGCCCTGAGGAGCAGGCCTTGTTGCCGGGGGTTGCTGACGTCGCGTCCATAACCATAATGATGTACCTGCCCGAAAGCGGGGAAATCGAGGGAGTAACCGTGGTTCTGCCACGGAAGATGCTGGCTGCCGGAGCTGTCCTGACCCTGGGCGGAGACCCCGTCGTCGCCGTGGCGTGGGGCATTCCTTCCGGCGCCGCCTTCCCAGAATGGTTCGAACCCCTGACAGCGGGGACACTGGAGTTGACCATGGCCGGTTCAGGCCCGGGTGCGGTCATTTCCGGTCGGTTCAGCGGGGCCACCGGGGAAGAGGTGGAGCCGGCGGCAGTAGAAGTTGAGTCCGGTGATCTGACCGTCGATTTTGAGACGACCTGGGGTTCCAACAAGAGCGCGAACCCGTTTGGAGAGGGGGCCGTCATCCGACTGCTGGGTGACGGGGGCGAGGAATCTGCCGAGGGCTTTGGGGTCATTGCCGGTCTTGCGGGCCCGGATGAGCGGCTGCTGCTGCCGGGGGTGGACGACTTGGCCTCCATTGCGGTCCTGGGCCTCGAGGATGATGGCTCTCTGGTCGGGTTGACCCTCGTGATGCCCAGATCGCCGCTGAACGGTGGCGTCGCCCTGGTCATTGGCCGCGACAGCATCGCCGGAGGAATCTGGGTTATAGCGCCGGGCGCCACCACGCCGGAGATTTTCGCACCGTTCACGGAGGGCACCCTGGAGTTGTCTGAGGCCGGGAGAGAGGTCGGCGCGACAATCTCCGGCAGCTTCAGCGGCTCCTACGGCACGACGACTGATGCGGAGCCGACGAGAACCTACACCTACGAAGGCGAGCCCGGCATCACACCGTCAGTCGTCGGCCTGGTTATCAACGAGGTTGCCGCCAAGGGTGACCCGCTGGACTGGTTCGAGCTGTACAACACCCGCGATTCGGACATATCGCTGAGCGGTCTCGTCGTGGCAGACGATCTGACCAACGCCGCCAAGCGCGTGGCGTTCCCCGCCGGTCTCGTGATCGCGCCGGGTGAGTACCTGCAGGTCGAGGTGGACAGCGACAACTGGGCCGGGTTCGGCCTGGGTAGCGACGAGGAACTGGGCATCTGGACGTCGGAGGGCGTTCTGGTGGACAGCGTGGACTGGGACGAAGGAGACGCCGGCGAGGGTGAGAGCTACGCCCGGGTGCCAGACGGGTCTGGGGAGTTCCAGACAGTGGGCCATCCCACACCGGGGGCCGCGAATCAACCATAGTATAATTAACACAGATATCACAGAGAAACAACAAGGACACCAATGGAATCTCTGTGTCCTCTGTGCGCTCTGTGTTGAATTGAAAGGAGCTAACCGTGGTAGCAACATCACCACCCGGAGCCAACGAGGAAGCCCGTGCCCAGATCGTAGCGCTGGTGCGCGATTTCGTGCGCCGCGAGGTGGAGCCGGTGGCCGCCGAGCTGGACCGCGAGGACCGCGTGCCACACGATCTGATCGACCAGATGAAGGAACTGGGACTGTTCGGCATCACTGTCCCCGAGGAGTACGGCGGCCTGGGGCTGGACTACACCACCTTCGCCACCATATTCGAGGAACTGAGCATGGGCCTGATGAGCCTGAGCGGCGCCATCGGCACCCATCACATCCTCACCTACGTACTCACCCACTACGGCACCGAGGAGCAGAGGCAGCGCTTCCTGCCGGACCTAGCCTCGGGCCGCAAGCGCGGCGGCCTGGCGCTTACCGAGCCCGGCGGCGGCACCGACGTGGCCAACCTGCAGACAACGGCGACCAAGGACGGCGAAGAATACATCGTCAACGGCTCCAAGATGTTCATCACCAACGGGCGGTACGGCGATATGTTCTGTCTGCTCGCCCGCACCGACCGCGACATGGAGCCTCGCCACAGGGGGCTGAGCGCGTTCGTGATGGAGCGCGGCGAGCCGGGTTCGGGCTTCGAAGTGGGCCGCGACCTGGACAAGCTGGGCTACCGCGGCCTGGACACGGTCGAGCTTAATTTCAACAACTACGCCATCCCCGCCGACAACCTGATTGGCGAAGAGGAGGGCGTGGGCTTCGGCCATGTTATGAGCGGCCTGGAGACGGGGCGCATCAACGTGGCAGCCCGGGCCGTCGGCGTGGCGCAGGCGGCGTTCAACGCGGCCATCCGCTACGCGCAGCAGCGGGAGTCCTTCGGCAAGCCCATCGCGGAGCACCAGGCCATCCAGCTCAAGCTGGCCGACATGGCGACCAAGATCCAGGCGGCGCGGCTGCTGGTGTACGACGCAGCCAACAAGAAGGACGCGGGCGGGCGCATCGACCTGGAGTCTGGAATGGCCAAGCTGTTCGCCAGCGAGGTGTGCGGCGAGGTGACCATGGAGGCCATGCGGGTCCATGGCGGTTACGGGTTCATCAAGGAGTCGCCGGTGGAACGCTACTATCGCGACGCCCCGCTGATGATCATCGGCGAGGGCACCAACGAGGTGATGCGGGTGGTGATAGCCCGCCAACTGCTGCGGCGCCCGGAGTACCAGATTTAGCGCGGCTGTGTAACAATAGGGCCAATTTCCAGAGGGTGAGTCATCCCATCGACTCCCCTCTTGTCATTTCAAGGGTTCTCGATGAATTTCCTCTTCCAGCGGGAGGAGGTCAGGATGAGGGAAAGAATATGAAACCCGCCAAGTTCGACTATTTCGCGCCGGGCACTCTGGAAGAGGCGCTGGAGTTGATGGCGCAGCACGGCCCTGATGCCAAGGTGCTGGCCGGCGGTCAGAGCCTGATGCCCATGATGAACCTGCGGCTGGTGCGCCCCGCAGTGGTTGTCGACCTCAACCGCATTGGGGGACTGTCCGGCGTATCCGCTGCCGACGGGACGGTAACCATCGGCGCCCTCACCCGGCAGCGAGACATGGAACGTTCCGACGCGGTCCGGAATGCTTTCCCGATGATGACCGCCGCCATATCGCACATCGGGCATTTCCAGATACGCAACCGGGGTACCATCGGCGGCAGCCTGGCCCACGCCGACCCGGCCGCCGAGCTGCCCGCGATCTGCACCGCGCTGGACGGAGAGCTCCTACTGGCGGACAGCAACGGCACGCAGACCATGGCCGCCTCCGAGTTCGCCATTGCACCCCTGATTACCTCCCTGACGCCCGAGCAACTGCTGACCGAGGTCCGGCTGCCGACCCTCGGCGATGGCTGGCGATGGGGCTTCCGCGAGGTCAGCCGCCGCGAGGGAGACTTCGCCCTGGTGGGGTCTATAGCCATGCTCAGGACAGATGGCGCCGGACTCTGCCAGGAAGCGCGGATCACCATGTTCGCCGTGGGCGACGGTCCGGCTCGCATGCCCGCCGCCGAGCAGTCACTGGTGGGCCGGGTGGTCGACGATGCCGCCCGGCGCGAGGCGGCGGCGCTGGTCTCGGAGGCGGTGACGCCGGGATCGGACATCCACGCGTCGTCCGAATACCGGACGGAAGTCAGCGCGGTAATGGCCCGCCGCGCCCTGGAAGACGCCTGCGCAGGTTGACGCTCACAATTGCTTCCTCTCCCTTGAGGGAGAGGGTTGGGGTGAGGGTGAGCTACAGTAATCAAGATTCGCTGATTTCCTAGATATTCCGCTAGAGGATGCACCATGACGCAGCAGTTGATCGACATCAAGATGACAGTGAACGGCAGAGAGTACACCGGGCGTGTGGAGCCCAGGCTGACCCTTGCCGACTTCATCCGCCAGGAACTCAACCTGACTGGGACGCACCTCGGCTGTGAGCACGGCGTCTGCGGCGCCTGCACCATCCTCGTGGACGGCGAGGCGGTGCGCTCGTGCCTGCTGCTGGCGGTGCAGGCCGATGGTGCCGAGCTCATGACCGTCGAGGGCCTGGCCAACGGCGATGAGCTGCACCCGCTGCAGGCACAGTTCCAGGAGAACCATGCGCTCCAGTGCGGTTTCTGCACCCCAGGGTTCCTGATGACTGCATATGCGTTCTTGCGGGACAACCCCAACCCGTCGGAGGCGGAAGTCCGCACCGGCATCTCAGGCAACATCTGCCGCTGCACCGGCTACGCCCCCATCGTGCAGGCCATCGTCAAGACAGGGACGGTGTAGTTCCGACCTACTTGAGGCTATGGGAGTCGAACTATGACCACCCAGACAAAGCTAATAACCGCCGATGAATTGCTGGCGATGCCGGAGGATGGTCACCGGTATGAGCTAATCAGGGGAGTGTTGATAAGGAAGATGCCAACGGGGGAGTCTCACGGGCTTGTAGTAGTTTTGACTGCGCACCACATAACCCACTACGCCCTCTCCTCTGGCCACGGGCAGACTCGCACCGGAGAACCCGGATACCGCCTGGAACGAGATCCCGACACAGTGCGTGCCCCGGACGTGGCATGGTACTCTCCCGAAAACGTCCCACCTTCAGGAACTCAAGGGTTCCCTGAAACGGTTCCTGATTTGGTTGTAGAGGTAAAGTCACCCAGCAATTCTGCTCGGGAAATAGCAGCGAAAGCTACCATGTGGCTTAGCTACGGCGCAAAGATGGCGTTGGTTATGTATCCAGAGTCTGAAACGCTCATCGTTCACAAACCAAACTCAGCGCCAATTGCCCTCACCGTGGACGACGTGTTTGACGGAGGCGAGGTACTCCCTGGATTCTCGTGTACAGTGCGGAGCTTTTTCCATTGGGGACAGTAAGCCTGTCGAACTTAACGAATGTAATCGCAGTCCGATTGTAGAATGGAGCGCGTGATGGCTGATCACGATGAGGTTGCCCGTCCCGAGCTGGCGAGAATGGTGCGAGGGCGCGGACGGTTTCTGGACGATACCAAGCTGCAGGGGATGTGTTACGCCGCCTTTGTGCGCAGCGAATTCCCCCACGCCAACATCGTGTCCATCGACGTGTCGGCGGCCATGGAGGTGCCGGGCGCCGTCGGCGTGATCCTGCCCGACGAGATACTGCCGCACGTGAACCCGGTACGCCCCGCTGCTCCGGGTTCCAGCGAATACGCGCGACCCTATGACCGCTATCCCGTGCCGCCGGGCAAGGTGACCTACGTCGGGGACCCCATCGTTGCAGTGGCGGCTGAGACCCCACACGCGGCGCAGGACATGGCCGAGGCAGTGCTGGTGGAGTACGATCCGTTACCCATCGTCGGTGGGGCTGAGCAGGCCATGGCCCCCAACGCGCCGGTGATCCACGAGGGGATGAGCGACAACATCGTGTTCTACCGGCAGTTCGGTGACGGTGATGTCGATGGGGCTTTCTCGCGGGCCAGCCTCGTGCTGGACAAGACGTTCAACTTTCCGAGACAGACCGGTGTGCCGCTGGAACCTCGCGGCGTCATTGCAAGCTACGACAGCGGGCAGGATCGGTTGACGATCTGGGCGTCATGTCGCTCGCCTCACCTGGTGAAAACCACCGTTTCCAACGTGATGCGACTGCCCCAGCACTCGGTGCGGGTGATATCCGGCGACGTGGGCGGTGAGTTTGGAATCAAGGGTGCAGCCTACCCGGAAAGCATCATCCTCTCGTTCCTTTCCCGCAAGGTGGACCGTCCGGTCAAGTGGGTTGAGGACCGGATGGAGAGCCTGTTGGCCTGCGGTCACGCCCACGAAATGGCCGTGGACGTGTCGGTGGCGGCCAACAACGAGGGCCGCGTGCTGGGAGTCAAGGCGCGGGTGCTGGTGGACCAGGGCGCGCATACCCTGGGACCCACGTCCGCAGGGCTGGAACCAATGACCGCCGGGCAATCCATCGTCGGGCCGTACCGGATCGACAACTTTTCCTGCGAATCCTACGGACTGTTGACCAACAAGTGCCCCGGCGCTGCCTACCGCGGCGTCGGCACGGTGCAGGGCGTGTTCGTTATCGAGCGGGTGATGGACATGCTGGCCGATAAGCTGGGTCTGGACCCGGCGGACGTTCGAATGACCAATTTCATCCAGCCGCAGGACCAGCCGTTCCACACATCGGCGGACCGGCTGTACGACAGCGGCGATTACCCGGACACGCTGGCCAAGCTGCTCGAGGTGTCCAACTACCAGCAGCTGCGCGAGGAACAGGCCAGGGCACGGGAACGCGGCGAGGTGGTGGGCATCGGCATCTGCTGCTTCGTCGAGCACTCCAGCACCGGCTCGCAGGACTACATCAAGCGAGGCGTGTACGGCCTGCCGGCCTTCGACTCTGCCACCATCCGTGTGGATGCGGGGGGCAACATACTGGCGGCTGTCAGCGCCAAGTCCACGGGTCAGAGCCACGACAGCGTATTCGCAACCCTGGTAGCCCGGGAGCTGGGCGTGCCATACGAGACCGTGAAAATACTGGAGGGAGACACCGACGCCACGCCCTTCGGCTCCGGCACCGGAGTGAGCCGGAGCGCCGTCAGCACCGGGGGCGCCATCAGGCTGGCAGCCGCCGACATCCGGCGCAAGGCGACTGAAATCGCCCGCTTCTTCCTGGAGACGGAGAACGAGGAATTGCAGATATCGAACGGGCAGATCTTTGACCCGTCCGACCCGGCAAAAACCGTGTCATTCGCAGCCGTAGCGGCAGCAGCCCACGACGCCTCGAGGATCGTGTCGCTGCCGGACAACATCGAGCGGGGACTGCAGGCGACGCGCACCTTCGACCCGCCGCACCAGACCTTCGGGCACGGGGCGCACCTGGCGGTCACGCGAGTGGACCCCGAGACCGGCATGGTCAACGTGGAGCAGTACTTCTGCGTCGAGGACTGCGGAACCATCATCGACCACGTCATCGTCGATGGGCAGGTTGTGGGGGCCGTGGCCTTCGGCATCAGCAACGCGCTGCACGAGGAACTGGTCTACGACGAGGGAGGGCAGCTGCTCACAGGCACGATGATGGACTACCTGGTACACACGGCCCCCGACATCCCCAACATACAGACAACGCACACCGAAACGCCATCGCCGTTTACCCAGGGCGGCGTGAAGGGCGTGGGAGAGGCCGGGACCGTGGGAGCGTACACTGCCGTCGGAAACGCGGTGGCCGACGCGCTGCTGCCGCTCGGTGTGGAGGTAACGCACCCGCCCGTGGGACCAAAGCGTGTGTGGGAGATGATCAAGGGGAGGATATAGCGAGTAGAAATATTGGAAAGAATCAGAGAGTCTTTATTGGGCGATCGAGTTCTGAGGCCGTGGGGTTGCCTGGCGGGTCCGGTTCTGTGCCGCGCCTGGCACAGAAGTCCAGGTACGCCTCAATGGAATCTCTAAATGCGGTGTGTAATTCCTCAACTGACTGTCCCTGAAAGGTTATAACATCGCGGGTTCCCACCACTTCTCCGTGGAAGATACCAGCCTCGTCGTCAAAACTAAACTCTCCGTGATATCCCTTGTATTCGATCATTGTTGATCCTCCATGATTCCGGCTCTGCTCAGGAATTTGCGTACTGACTCTACCGCCCCTTTAACTGTTTCCGGCTTGGGGTGAGGACGGTGAAAAATCGCTTTTACGTCGCCGATCTGGACTGCTAATTTCGATCCTTCCAATTCCTCGATATATGCTCCGCAAGCGAGGAAAAGTGATTCAATGTCCCTCCATCGGATGTTAGATTGAGTGGGCCTCCGAAAAATAGCTTCCAGTGTCCTGCTGTGCCGTCGTCTTAGCATATATCCTACAATAGGATTCCTGAATGCCAACCGCAAGTAGCTTTGTCGACTTGAGCGCACGATATTATCCAAATTTGTCTCGCAATTGAAAGGTGATGTCATGACTGCCAGTTACATCGGCGCTCCGATCCGGCGCAAGGAGGACCGGCGGTTCCTGACTGGGCGCGGTCAGTTCGTGGATGACGTGAAGCTGCCCAACGCCCTCCACGCCGCCATCATCCGCAGCCCCCACGGCCACGCGCGGATCCTGTCGATCGACACCGGGCCAGCACTGGATATGCCGGGTGTGGTCGCCGTATTCACCTTCGAGGACATTGCGGCCACAGTGGAGCCCAGACAGATCCCGGTGCGCCTGCGGGCCTACAGCGACCTGATGAAATTTCTGCAGTACCCGCTGGCCCATGGCAAGGTGCACTACGTCGGCGATCCGGTGGCAGTGGTGCTGGCCGAGAGCCGATACCTGGCCGAGGATGGAGCCGAGGCGGTGGAGGTTGCCTACGAACCTCTGCAGGCCCTGGTGGACGTCAAGGAATCGCTGAAGGGCGAGATCGTGATCCACGAGGCACAGGGCACCAACGTGGCCTTCGAGTACACCTCGTCCATCGGCGATCCTGACGCGGCGTTCCGGGATGCCGACTACGTTCGAAAAGAGGAGTTCCGCTGCCACCGGCACACGGCCAATCCTATGGAAACTCGCGGCCTGGCGGCGTCCTACGACCCCGGACGGGAACAGCTCACGGTGTGGGGAGAGACCAAGGTCCCCCACTACAACCGGGGTGTGCTCTCATCGCTGCTGCAACTGCCCGAGCACCGCATCCACTTCGTGGAGCCTGACGTTGGCGGCGGCTTCGGCGTGCGTGGGGAGTTCTATCCCGAGAATTTCCTCGTCCCCTTCGCTGCTATGAAAACAGGACGGCCTGTGAAATGGACGGAGGACCGGGCCGAGCATCTCATCTCCGCAAACCACTCGCGGGAGCACGTCTGCGAGATGGAGTTGGCCGTCAAGAACGACGGAACCATCACAGGCATGCGGGCGCGGGTTCTGGGGGCATTGGGCGGCTATGTACGCACCCACGGCGCGTCGGTGCCAACGTCGACCACGGCACTGCTGCCCGGGCCGTACTACATTCCCAACTACGAGTGGGACGTCAAGTGCGTGCTGACCAACAAAGTGGGGATGGGGACGTTCAGCGCCCCGGGCCGCTACGAATCTTGCTTTTTCCGGGAGCGAATGTTTGACCTGGTGGCCAGCGACCTGGGCATGGACCCCGCTGAGTTCCGGATGAAAAACCTCATACCTCCGGAAATGATGCCCTACGAGCTGGGCCGCACTCGCCCCGAGTCCTACTCCATCATCTACGACAGCGGCAATTACCCGGAACTGCTGCGACAAGCGCTGGACGAAATCGACTACGAGTCTCTAAGGCCAGACATAGGGAAAAACGTTGACGGCAAGTACCACGGCGTCGGTACGGCCTGCTTCGTCAAGAGCACCGGAACGGGCGATCCGGGAGAGGGGGCCCGCATTGCCATCACCAACGCCGGTGGACCATTCCAGGGTCCGCTGCCCGGCGAGAGGGGCATGGAGCAGTACCCAGGCCAGGAAGGCTCCGAGGCGCCGCCACGTGCCGAGGTGGCCGTCTACCTGGGCATCGCCACCATGGGCCAGGGACACGAGACCATCTTCGCGCAGATATGCGCCGACGGTCTGGGCGTTCCGCTGGATGGAATCACGGTCTACCACGGCAGCACCGATCTGACATCCTTTGGCGGCGGTACGTACGCCAGCCGTGGCACCACGCTGGCGGGCAACGCAGTGTACGGCGCGGCGCAG
Source organism: Dehalococcoidia bacterium (assembly GCA_965207865.1). GTDB lineage: Bacteria > Chloroflexota > Dehalococcoidia > Lucifugimonadales > UBA3495 > VXOI01. Next base: position 100,021 of record CBDBNP010000008.1, on the reverse strand, counting down.
AAGCTGCGCGAGCGGGTGCTGGCAGTGGCCGCAGGGTTTCTCGACGTGGACCCGTCTGAACTGACCCTGACCGGCGGGCTGGTCCACCGCGCGGATGACCCCGAGGGCTCCGGCATCACCCTGTTACTGCCCGAGGTGCTGCGGCTGGCGGCACCGGCCAGCCGTTACAACCTGGGCGAGGCCGGTCTGGAAGCCAACCACTATTTCCAGTCGCCTCAGGAGCTCTATCCCTGCGGGGCCCACGTGGTGCACCTGACGGTGGACGCGGAGACAGGCGAGATCGACATCCTGCGGTACGTGATCACCGAGGATGTGGGGCACGTGATCAACCCCCTCCTGCTGCGAGGCCAGATCACGGGCGCCGCCGCACAGGGCGTGGGCGCGACGATCCTTGAGGAACTGGTCTATGACGAACAGGGGCAGATGCTGGCCGGAACGTTCATGGACTACCTGCTGCCCACAGCGACGGACATCCCGGACTTCGAGACGAAGGTGCTTGACCTGGACCCCTCCCCACTGAACCCGCTGGGCGTCAAGGGCGGCGGCGAGATCGGCATCGTGGCGACGGGGGCTGCACTGTCCAACGCGGTATCCAGCGCGCTGGCGCCGCTGGGCGTTCAGGTCAGAGACTTGCCGCTGAGCCCGGACCGCATCCGCCGCATGGTGCGAGAGGCGGGCGACTAACAAGAGCCGATAGCGGCTAGGAGGCCGTATCCCTCGGTGTGGAATAGGAATCAGTGCTAAAGGCGGGGAACCCTAAGCTGTGAACCTCAGCTTGACACCGCAGGCATTAGTAACTTTTGCCAGCGTATCCAAGCGAGGTGTTCGCTGGCCCGACAGAGTCCTGGATAGGGACACCCGATCCACCTTCGCTTCGCGCGCCAATTCCGATATCCCGCCACGCGCCTTGGCCACGTTTCGCAATGCAATCATGAGCAAGCGGGGATCATCGCCCATTTCATCTACTACCGCATTCAAATATGCGGCAATGTCCTCCGGAGTGTTGAGATAGGCACTTGCTTCGTGATCGATGATCGGCATCTATTTCTCCTGCAGGTACTGCTGCCAGAGACTTCTGGCTCGCGCGATATCCCGGGTCTGCCTGCGTTTCGTACCGGCCACGAGGAGCAAGACCAAATTCTGCCCATCCCGACCGACATAAAGGCGGTACCCTGGTCCAAAATCTAGTCTGAGTTCAGAAATTCCTCCCGCTAGGTTTCGGTGGTCTCCAAAATTGCCGACCTCAATTCGGTCAATTCTGGCCTGTATGCGAGCTCGGACATCCGGGGATTGGTCGGCATACCATTCTCCAAAATGGTCCCGACCATCCGGGGTAACATAGCGAACAACTCTTACCACAAGAATAATTGTAGCCCATTGGCTACAACCTCAGCAAATATGAAACATCATGACAAAAGGTAAGGGGCGGGAGTATTTCCCGCCCCTTACCTTTTGACTGCTATTGTCCGTTCGCCTAGCGGCCCTGCCAGTTGGGCTTGCGCTTCTCGGCAAAAGCACGGGGCCCCTCCTTGCTGTCCTCGGTGGTCAGCAACTGGTCGTACATATGGTAGGTCAGGGCTGAAATGTCCTGGTTGGACATGTTCAGTCCGCGGTAGGCCAGCTCCTTGAAGTACTGGACGGCCAGCGGGGCGTTCTCAGCGATCTGCTGGGCCATGCCCATGGCCTCCTCCATCAGGTCCTCGGCGGGGACGACCTTGTTGAGGAACCCGACGTCGTAGGCGCGTTGGGCGGTGATGGGAGCGGCGGTAAACACCAATTCCAGCACAGCCGAGAGCGGCATCATCTTGGGCAGGATGGTTCCGAAAGGCGGGAGGAGACTCCACTTGCTCTCGGTGATGCCCAGCCTGGCGTCCTCGGAGGCGATGCGCAGGTCGCACATCTGGGCGATGGACCAGCCGCCGGCCAGGGCGAAGCCGTTGACTGCAGCAATCATGGGCTTCCAGGTCTGCGGCCACATATAGGGCCGGTCGGGGCTCATGCTGTGGGAGGCCCGGGCCTGAACGCCTTCGGCGTTGTCCTCGGCCCGCTCCTTCAGGTCCCTGCCCGAACAGAAGGCCCGACCGGCGCCGGTGACGATGGCCACGTAGGCCTCGGGATCGCTGTCGAACTCGGTAATGGCCTCTGCCAGTTCCCGGCGCAGTTGCCGGTTGATGGCGTTCAGCGCATCGGGCCGGTTCAGGGTCATTATCACAATGTTGTCGCGTTTTTCGTACAGGATTGTCTCAGCCAAGGTGATTTGCTCCCTCTTGTAGTCTGGAGGCCCTAGGGCCGGGTGGGATACGGACTGGGAATGGATGACATGCTCAGGTCGTGCTCAACGTAGTGCCCCAGGAATGTGCCGCCAACCACGTGGAGGTGGCCGTGGCTCTGGCTCTGGAGGCCGTCGCGTCCGAAGTTCGACAGCACGCGAAAGCCGTTGGGAGAATACATCGCGCCCATATCCACCGCTAGTTTCCCGAGGCGGGGCAGCAGGTCGCTGTCCCACATTCCGATCTGCGAAAGGTGCTCCTTGGGCATCACCAGAAGCATCAGGGGCACCCAGTCCAGCCTGTTGACGATCGCGATTATGTCATTATCCACGTACCGAACACGGGCGGGGGACTTGCCTGCAACTATCTGGCAAAAGACACAGTTGGGTTCAGTTCTCAAAGACCTACTTCCAAAGGAAACTTGGCGGCGAAATTCGGAATGAATATAGTCGTGGGCCGTGAGGTTGTCAACACGGATAGCCTCGCCCCGTTCGTCGGATATCCAGTAGGTTCATCGAGAATCCGGTGGCCTCTAGCCTGTCGAAGGGCCGTCCGTTCTTGCTTCGACAAGCTCACCTTGAACGGACTTGACGGCTCGGCTGCGAATACCAAGAGACCACGTCTAGTGAGTGCGGCGCGTTTTCGGGCATGTCGGGTTATGGTATTATTTGCGACGGAGGGCGCAATGTTCGGATTGGGTGTTTTGACGGTCAGCACATCGGGAGCGCAGGGGAGCCGCGAGGACACCAGCGGCCAGGCAATTCGCGATATGCTGTCAGGGGAGGGGTTCGAAGTGGTGAGATCGGAAATCGTTCCCGATGACCACGCCACCATCGCGGCAAAGATGGCCGAGTGGGCAGACTCGCCCGACGTGAACCTGATCGTTTCCACCGGCGGGACGGGCCTGGGCAGGCACGACGTCACGCCCGAGGCCTGCCTGTCCATCCTGGACAAGGAAGTCCCGGGCATGGCCGAGGCAATGCGCGCCAAAACATTGGAGTTCACCCCCATGGCGATGATCAGTCGATCCGTCGTCGGGATCCGAAACAGCACTCTGATCATCACCCTTCCGGGCAGTACCAAGGGAGTCCGTGAATGCCTTGAGGTGGTGCAGCCGGTGCTCCATCACTCAATTGACCTCCTGCAACGGGAAACGGTGAGCGAGCATCCCAACTGAGGGTGCCTGGATAAACAGTCAAGACAGGTATTGCATCGCCCGTAACGCGATAAGCACGTTGCGGGTTAATTTGCGCCAACGGCGCTACAAGACTCTTGAATCGGATTGGCAAGGATGAGCGACGAGTCCAGCGAAAAGAACGTGGTTTACTGGCCCAGGGTAAAGGAACTACTCGACGGTATCATGGCGAGATGGATCGAACGCTGGGGGCGAGACCCGCTGCCGGGCATCCATGCCTACTACTGGGAGACACCCGAAGAACTGCAGGCATCGGTGCTTTCCGGCATCCGTGCCATCGAACCCGGCGTAGCGGGCAAGGATACACAGCTGGTCAGGTCATTGGCCCGCAGCGTGGGCACCTCCGGCCGGATGCCTCTGCGGGGTCCCTTCATGCCTCGTGAGGAGATCCAGGAAATCATCGACTGGATCGATAACGGGATGCCCCACGGCCCGGACTGCTAGGGTCTGGGAGGGCGTCCTCACCCCAGCCCCCTCCCGGAGGAAGCAGGGATGACACGGGGCGTCAGCGTATACAAGTCATCAAAGAGAGTAGGGGCGCATAGGTATGCGCCCCTACTGTTTTCATGGCACTGCCCGGAGGGTGACACCGTTCCAACCGTCTCTAACTGGGCACTGTAACGGACAGGTATGTCTGGCAAATCCGGGGATCAAAAAAGGGGCGCTCGAATGAGCGCCCCTGACTGTTTGCCATTGCAGGCCGAGGTCTAGCGGAGGACTGGCTCGTCTTCCTTAACGTAGACCTGGATGCGGCCGCGGGTGTGGTCGATGATGGCGATGCGCCCCTGGTCGTCGATGCGGACGCCGCAGGGGTGAGCGAAACGCTGCTCATAGGTGGGGTCGTTGGCGTGGGCCAGATTCCGCTGCCGAATCATGTCGGGGTTGGAATTCAGCTTGTCCTTGCCCCACTTGGAGAGGGCAGCGTCGCCGCGGAACATGGTTACGAAGCGACCGTCGGGAGCGAAGACCTGCACCCGGTTGTTCATCCAGTCGGCAACGTAGATGTCGCCATCGGCATCAACGGCAACGCCGTTGGGACGGTTGAACTGGCCGACGCCATCGCCGGACTGGCCGATGGACTGCTGCCATTCGCCACCCTGGCTGAAGACCTGTATGCGGTCGTTGCGCCAGTCGGCGATGTAGATGTTGTCGTTCTTGTCCAGTGCAATGCCCCAAGGCAGGTTGAACTGGCCGTCGCCGCTGCCCTCGGAGCCGAAGCCGCTGATGAACTGGCCATCAAGCGAGAACTTCTGGATCCGGTTGTTCTTGCTGTCGACAACGATCACGTTGTCGTGGGAGTCGATGGCCAAACCGGCAGGCCCGTTGAGCTCGCCCGCGCCAGAGCCGGAGACGCCCCACTTGCTGACGTAATCGCCGTCGGGAGTGAACTTGGTGACGCGGTTGAGCCACTCGTCGGCGACGTAAACGTTGTCGGAGCTGTCCAGGGCCACGGCGGTGGGCCACACGAACTGGCCGTCGCCCTCGCCGTATTCGCCGAAGGCACTAACGTATTCCTCGTCCAGCGTGCACACGGTCATGTGGACGCCATCGGGACGGTTCTCGTAGGAGCGGTTGACGACATAGACCGAGCCGTCGGAAGAGATTGCCATGTCCACCGGATTGCGGAAGCCGGTGCCGGCGAATTCGTTCCGGCCGACGGCATGGCTATGGTAAAACGTCCGGTCTTTCAGACCGAAGAAATGTGTTGCCATATCCTTACCTCGTCTTGCTTTGTGCGTGGGGAGGGCGCCATGCGTGGCGCCCTCCCTGTAGATTCAGTGGCCGGAATTCGTTTAGGTGTTGAAGAACTTCACCCGCTCGAAGTTGCCGTTGACGATGGGCTCAGCCTCGAGGTTGAACCAGTCTTCCAGGATCGTCGAGTAGACGGAGCGGAAGTCCAGGTTGAAGGCGAGGTTACCGCCCTCTTCCTGATCTGCCGGAGCCAGGGACGGGTACGTGCCGTAGACGCCGCCCTTGACGTGCTCGCCCACTGCGAAGGCGACGCTGGCTGCGCCGTGGTCGGTGCCGGAGCCGTTGTCGGCGACGCGGCGGCCGAACTCACTGAACAGCAACAGGGTTACGTTGTCGCTGGCATCATGGTCGCGCAGGTCAGTGAAGAAGGTGTCGACGGTGTTGGAAACGTCGGTCCACAGGGCGGCGTTGGCCTGCGCCTGGTTGGCGTGGGAGTCAAAGCCGTTGTAGGGCGACGTGGTGTACAGCACGCGGGTGCCGAAGTTGGCCAGATGGGTCTGGGCGATGTTCTTCATGTAGCCGCCAATGACGGTATTGGAATACTCGACATTGGAGGTGTACTTGTCGGGAGCGGTGGCCAAAATGTCGGCGCCCTTGAGGGCATCAGTACCGGTGGAGTGGATGTAGTCCATGACCGGGCCGGTGCCGATGGCCGGGGAGTACATGCGGCCAAATACGTCCAGAGCCTCGTTCCGCTGGTTCTCGCCATCGATGCCGGTGAGCAGGCCGTAGGTCTCGAGGTTGCCGACAGAGGCAACGGGGACGCCTTCCATCACCAGGGCGCGGGGGAGACCGCGGCCGAAGTTAACGGAGGTCAGCACGTTCTCGGCAGTGGGATCCATCAGCTTGGCGGCGCGGCCCAGCCAGCCCTCGGTTCCGATGATTTCGGGCTCACAGGTGTGCCAGATGTCCATGCTGCGGAAGTGCGAGTAGCTGGGGGTCGGATAGCCGATGCCGACGAAAACTGCGAGCTGGCCAGCTTCCCAGAACTTCATCAGGGGAGCCATCGTGGGGTGAAAGCCCAGTTCGTCGTTGATGGGAATGATCTGGTCTTCCGGCACACCGATGGTGGGGCGGAAGTCGCGGTAGTAACTGCTGTTGCGCGGGACGACGGTGTTCAGGCCGTCGTTGCCGCCGGACAGAGAGAGAACTGCCAGGACGGGATCTTTCGCGGTCGATACCATTTGCTGCTCCTTATAGCATTGTGATTTGCGTCTACGTCCGATGGGCTGTTTGGTTCACCCCACCCTGACCCTCCCCAGAGGGGGAGGGAACAGGGGAGAGCTACTGGTTTACTCGAACTGGAACTCGGCGGTGGCGGCGATCATCTGGAACATTTCGCCGGTGCGGCGAGTGAAGGTGGCGCGTTCGTCATCGCTGCCATGGCTGAGATTGCCCTCTTGGGAAGCGTGGGCGACCAGCTGGGCGTGGGTGTCGGAGGTGACCTGCACCGGGCCGGTCATCTCGAGGCAGCCGTCCACAAACTGCTCGGGCGTCATGCTGGCGCCGCGAGCCATCAGGCGGTCGACCAGGCCACGAACGCCATCGAGATCGGTGTTGCCGAGGAGCTCGGCAGCGAAGTTAATGCGCTCAACCAGCGTGCCGCTGTCGATCCACTCACGGCCGGTGTGCCAGCCTTCCACGGTGGGCGGGTTCATCAGGTCCTGGCCCATGTACTTGGGCTCCTGGGACAGCTCGAACAGGCCGGGCTTGATTTCCTTGTGCTCGCCGACCATCCGGAGCAGGCTGATGACCATCTCGGCGGGGTTCTTGACCTTCTGGTACCGAACCGACTCGTCCTTGAAGAAGTCGGAGGTGAAGAGGGCCTCGAGCATGGCCTTGATGGAGTGGCCGGAGTCGAAGTAGGCCTGTTCAAGGATCTTGATGGCCTCAACGTCGCGCGGCGGGGTCAGACGCCAAGCGGGTATCTGCGGCTCGTCCGCGACAAAGAAATTGTACATGTGGCGAGCGAGGAAGCGGGCCGTGCCCTGCTGCTCGCAGATGATGCGGATGATGTCGTCGCCGTTCCAGGGACCCGTCTCGCCCAGGAAGGTCTTTTCCGAGTCGTCGTGGTCGGCCGGGTCGAAGCGGAACTGCCAGGGACTGCGGCCGTGGGGGAATGGCGGGTATGCAGGAGCAACGTTCCAGCCGGTGAAGGCGCGGGCGCAGACCTTGACGTCATCTTCGGAGTAGTTGAAGGCGCCGTCGTGGCCCACACCGAGGGAGAAGAGCTCAAGGAGCTCACGGCCGTAGTTCTCGTTCAGGTTGGCCTTATGGGACTCGGTGTTGTCCAGGTAGTACATCATGCCGGGGTTCTCGGACAGCCTGAGCAGCAGGTCGTCGAAGCGGCCCATGCCGTGCTCCCGGAACATGTTGACCATGATGCCCATTTCCTGGCCGGAGTCGATCTTGCTGTGGCCGGCGCAGAAGATCATGTGCCAGAACAGGGCTACCTTTTCCTGCAACTGGTTCGGGTTGTTGATCATCCGGTACACCCAGAGCTGGGTGTTGACTTCGATGGCACCCGGCTCGTAATACGCCGGGTTGTAGCGCATGAGGATGTCTTCATCGAGGCCACCGGCGGGGTTCAGCAGTTCCTGGACTACCTTGTCGTAGCCCTGGGCTGCCTTGGCTTCGATCTCATCCCTGCTGGCGCCAAAACCGGCGCGGCGCATCAGGTGAGCTACCAATGCAATGTCCTGGTCAGCCATATGCTCCTCCTTTCTTAACTATTCCTTTCCTTTAAGCTCTGATACCAGGCTTTCAAATTCGGCCAGATTGCCCTGTTACAGCGATATACACCCCGCTCTGACAAACCTTCCGTCAGCTTGGGATGCAACCCTTATGTAACATTCATTACAAGATAGAAATATATGGCAATCAGGGAGAGGTGTCAACCGTTTTCGAGGTTGGCCGGGTTATTTCGCCGGTATCTCTGGCGCGATATTGTACTATACGGACGGCTCTTTATCAGCAGCCGGACTGACTCTGCCAGCAGCACTAGGACTTTCACCCTTGTCCCCGCCCGTATTTCCTCCCGGAAATCCGGAGCGCCGAACCGCACGAGAGCAACATCACCTTGGCTATCGCCTGTCCCTACTGCGCCAACCAGAATCCGCCCGATCACTCTTTTTGCCATCAGTGTGGCTCGCGGCTTGGCGTAGAGTCGGCCTACTACGTTCAAGGAGCTGAACCCACGATCCCACGGCGTCTGCCCGACGAATCGAGGATGCCTCCGCGGGGGTCCTTCCGGTCCGGCCTCTACAGGCTGATCCGGGCCGTGATGATCAACCAGAGGCCGCTGGCTTCCCCGGCAAACAACGGTACTGCGACCAATTCCGACAGGGTAGCGACCGGAACAGGGGCCTCAACCGCTACGGAAGCCCGGGCCAATACCGAAGCCGAGCGGTCCCACCTCGAGGAGCAGTCTCTCCCGATAGTCCCAGGTGGCCAAGCGGCCGCCTCTGGCCCGCCCGCTACGCCAACTGCCGTTGAAGTCGTCAGCGACTGTGGCGCCGCCAGGATGACGCCCCCGGTGCCACCCGTGGAGTTTCCGGGAGACAGGAGCGGGCCAGCGGATGCCGCCCTGCACTGGCTGGCAAGGGCATTCGTGCTTCGGCACTTGCTGCCGTGGAGTGCCAGACCGGCTGCAAATCCGGCGGCATACCCTGCCAGAGTCCGTGCGGCTGGTCGCGACGACCACCGTGGTGTGGTCCAGGACGTTTCCCACCACGATTCGGGGTATGCGAATCAAACTCTGGGGCCAACCCAGCCGCGAGAGGCCCGACCGGCCTCACCATCCGCGTTTACTCCGCCGACGGGCACCGGCTCGCAGGGCCCGTCGGCCGTTTCCGGCTGGCGGCCTCCTCCGAGCATAGTTTCCCTCGTGACCGGCGCATTCGGCATGGTGGGCACGGCGGCGGACAGCGTTCGCAGCGCACTGACCCCTGCGGAAACACTGACGGTGCCGCGTTATGTGGAGGTCGCCGCAGTGGCAGCCCTGACCGTGGTGGCGCTGTTCCTGCGGACCTGGGATCTCTCCGGGGTTCCCGCAGGCATCCACCCCGACGAGACTGCGATGGCGCTGGAGGCCATCCGGTCCATCGAAAGCGGAGGGCTGGGCATCTGGTCAGGTGTCACCCTCGGGCACCCCGCAGGATACGCCCACTGGATGTCGCTGATCTTCCGGATTGGCGGGGCCGACGTGACGACCATGCGACTGGCCTCGGCCATTCCGGGGATCGTGATGGTGCCCATCGGCTACCTGCTTGTGCGCAGCCTGTTTTCCTTTCGCGTCGCGCTGTTGTCTTCAGCGATGCTGGTCTTTTCCTTCTGGTTTGTAATCCAGAGCCGCATCGCCTTCGGCGGCATCACCGCGGTGCTGATGGCGATGCTGGCCATGTGGCTGCTGATCGAGACCGTGCGCGGTCGGCGATGGTGGATTGCCGTGTCGGCTGGGGTGGTTCTTGGCCTGGGTCTCTACACGTTCAAGACCTTCCTTATATATTTCGCGGGTATCTGGGGTGTGGCCCTGCTGGCCGCCGCAATGCACCCCGAGGTGAGGCGCAGCCGCGAGATTTGGCTGGCACTGGCCGTTTCGGTGATAGTGGGCGGCCCCATGCTGATGTTCTATGCGACGTCGGGATTCATAGGGCCAAACCTCAACGACCTTTACCAGGTTTCCCTGTCCTCTCCGTCCACCTGGTTGAGAATTCCCGGACTGGCCATCGATGCGGTGTTGCTGGTGCACCTGCCGGTTCAGGGAAACACCACCGACGGCGCCCCGTCCATTCCGGTGCTGCCTATGCTGGCGGCACTGCTGTTCTGGGTGGGATTGGCAGCCACGCTCCTTTCCCTCAAGGACCGGCGGAGCCAGCTACTGCTGGCAGGATGGCTCATCGGCATGGCGCCGGTCCTGTTCGTCCCCGGAGTGGAAAGCAGGCGCTACCTGCTGGGGATATTCTTCCTCCTGATATTCGTCGCCATCGGCGCCGACGCTCTGATGAACGTACTGGGGACCCAATTACGGCAGCATGTCCGGTGGCCGGGCACATTCCCGGTTGGAGCGAGGCAACTTGCCGCCGCGGGAGTCGTAGTCGCGGCCGTTGCCTTCATAGCGCTGTTCTCGTTCCAGAACTTGCGGGAGGTGGACCGCTGGTCCGAAGGGGAGTCGGTGCGGTGGTTTTTCAATTACGACTACCACCAGGCACTGCTTTCCTTGCAGGACACCAATCCAATGGCCGAAATCCGCTTATACTCTGCGCGGCACTCATTTGACAGCAGCATCCGCCGCTTCCTGCTTCCCGGCGCGGAGGGCACCGACGGCAGCCGCGAGTTCGGACGGGAGGGTGCAGTGCCCGCGACCCATGAAGTCGCCGGGGATACGATAGTTGTGCTGCTGGATGAATACCTGCCCTTGGCTGACGCGCTGGAATCGGAGTTTCCCGGCGCGGTGAAACTCGCAGAGGGTGCGGAGGGCGGCAGGCAAATCTTTGCCATATTTCTGGTTCCCGGAAGCCCATCGAATTGAACGCTGCGCTGTGCCAAACCCGCCCCTGATCGAAACGGACCGGCCGAGCCGAACACACCGGAGCCTCCCGGATTCTCCCACCACTTGAGATTAGTCCTGATTTTCAGCGCATTTTTTTACTTGACACTGTTATGGGGCGTTGCTAACATCCGATGCCATACATCGGGTGCCGATGTTAATGATTCTTCCTGATGGCTTCTCGAAGAAGGCAGGACTGAGTCACTGGCTATGACAACAGAAACGAACACGGGCCAACCTGCGACTGCCCCCTCTGGTCCAGCACTGCCGGGGATGTTCACCCGGTACAAGACATGGATCGAGGAAGAACTCGGTCGTTCTGTGCCGGAAACCGCAGGGGCGGACGTTCATCTGCTGCAGGGCTATCACCTGGGATGGCTCGGGCAGGACGGCACTCGCGCGGTCGGCGGCTCATCTCAGGGTAAGGCCCTGCGTCCCACGCTGTGCCTCTTTGCCTGTGAGGCGGTCGCATCCTCATACGAGCGCGCTCTGCCGGCTGCCGCGGCCCTGGAGCTGATTCACAATTTCTCGCTGCTCCACGACGACATCCAGGACCAGGACCTGGAGCGGCGGCATCAGCCCACGGCCTGGAGCGTGTGGGGCGTCCCCCGGGCGCTGGTGGCCGGCGACGCAATGCATTCCACCGGAGACCTGGCGGTGTTGCGGGCGGAGGAGGAGGGCGTTTCTGCGGGGATCGTGCTCCAGGTATCGACGATCCTGACCAACAGCTACCTGGCAATGATCGAGGGGCAGTGTCTCGATCTCCGGTTCGAAAGCAGGACCGACATCACCACGGACGAATACCTGCACATGATCGCCTGCAAGACCGGTGCCCTCATTCGGTGCGGCCTGGAGACCGGAGCGTTGCTGGCCGACGGCGATGAACCAACGGTCCAGGCCTTTGCCAGCTTCGGCGAGGGACTGGGGCGGGCATTTCAGATCAGGGACGATTACCTGGGCATCTGGGGCGACGAGGCGACTTTGGGCAAGGCGACGGGAAACGACATCCTGCGCCGCAAGAAGTCGTACCCGGTGGTGTACGCCCTGGAACGGGCGGCGGGGGCTGCCCTCGACGATCTGCAACGCATTTACGGCCAGGAGGAGCTGGAGGAGGACGATGTCCAGCGGGTGCTGGCGATCCTGGACGAGGTGGGTGCCCGCGAGAACGCCCAGTCCGTTACCGAGGAGGCTGCCAACCGGGCGCTGGACTCCCTGGCGCGCGTGTCGTTGCCTGATTGGGCCAAGATTGAGGCCGAAGAACTGGTGGATTTCCTGGCACGAAGGGAATACTAGGAGTCCCGGAGAGATTAGAATATGCACTGGCCGGAGGCGCGCACGAAGGGCGGCTCCGGGATCTGAAAGCAGACGCTCTGGTAAGGAAGGTCGATGACCACAACAACAAAACGCGCCAAACGGCCCATGGAGCTCTCCGTCCGCCTGGCCGGCTACATCCTCAAGCAGAAGGCGAAGGGCAGGAGCAAGTTCCCGCTGGTGACCATGCTGGAGCCCCTGGAGATGTGCAACCTGGCCTGCATCGGCTGCGGGCGGATCCGCGAGTACAAGCCGGTCCTGGACAAGATGATGCCCGTCGACGAGGCCATCGCAGCCGTAAAGGAATCGGGAGCGCCCATCGTGTCCATCGCGGGCGGCGAGCCCACGATCCACCCGCGCATCGACGAAATCATCAACCGGTTGATAGACGACAAGTACTTCGTCTATTGCTGCACCAACGGCCTGCTCCTGCCGCGGGTGCTGGACAAGGTGCAGCCGTCCAAGTACCTGTGCTGGGTGGTGCATCTGGACGGGATGGAGGAGAAGCACGACGAGTCGGTGGCCCGCGAGGGTGTGTTCACGAGGGCCGTTTCCGCCATCCAGGAGGCTCTGGACAAGGGATATCGGGTCTGCACCAACACCACCGTGTTCCGCGGCAGCGACGTCGAGGACCTGTCGGAAATGTTCCGAATGGTCAGCGACATCGGGGTTGAGGGCTCCATGATCTCTCCGGGGTACGATTTCATCGACGCCCCTGACCAGGAGTTATTCCTCACTCGCCAGGAATCGCACGAGTTGTTCCGACAGCTGCTGGACCCGGAACAATCGGAGGGGGCCAAGTTCTACAACAACCCGCTCTACCTGAATTTCCTCAAGGGCGACCGGGAATACCAGTGCACCGCTTGGTCCAACCCCACCTACACGGTGATGGGCTGGCGCAAGCCGTGCTATCCGCTGGCCGACGAGCACGTGGAGCATGTGGCGGAACTGTTCGACAAGGACCTGTGGGAGAACTATGGCGTGGGCCGCGACCCCCGCTGCTCCAACTGCATGATGCACTGCGGGTTTGAATCGGCCACCATTTTCAATGCCGTCCAGTCGCCTCGCGACTGGGCAACACTGATCAAATCGGGCGCGGCCCACAAGGGCGGTATCACCGCGGCATAGGGCTGGGCGCCCGGCAATCGTCTGGACCTGAAGGGTCGAACACACTAGGGCGTGTTTGCAAACTCCCCAAGCGCCTTAAATCGACTATATCAATCAAGGCAGAGGCGTCTCTGACAATCACATGGCGAGGGCTAATGTCCTGCCGAACGTGGTGAGACCGGATTGCTTTTGCTCCGGAACATAGTTTGCAAACACGCCCTAGTAGGGATGGGCAGAAGAGGGAGCTAGCGTTGCTCTATGTCGTAGCGGCCATGCAACCGGAGCTGGCCGGTTTGCAACGGGAACTCGACGCACTCGAACCAAATCGGGGCGGCAGATTACCCGTGGAGTTTCACTTCGCCGGCGTCGGGCCCAGGCGCGCCGGGGCAGCTATGAGCGAGGTCCTGGCCAAGGCCAGGCGTCGGCCCGATGGAGTGCTGATGCTGGGAGTGGCGGGTGCGGTGAATCCCGGAATGCAATCGGGCGACCTGATCCTGGCCGACAAGTACGCCCTTGACTCCGAGCCAGGCGACGCGACTGACATCTCCCCCGATACCGGGATGCTGGATTTGGCTGAGGCGACGGCGACCGAACTCAGGATGCCAGTAAGCCGGGCAAGCTCCCTCACAGTTGATCACCTGGTCGTGGAAGGTGCGGAGCGACGGGAGCTAAGAGAAAAGTACGACGTTGGCAGCGTGAACATGGAGGACCACGCTGTGGCCTCCGCTGCCACGCAGGCGGGCGTGCCATTCCTATCGGTGCGCGTGGTCCTGGACACCGCGGAGCAGAGCATTCCGGGCTTCCTGCCGGGGCTGTCACGCAAGCCCAATGCCGTACTGACCGAAATCGTTCTCAAGCCATGGCGTATTCCCACGCTGTGGAAGCTGAAGACGCAGATGGATTTGTGTCAGGCGGTCCTCACCCGCTTTGGATTGTTATACCTGGAAAGGGAGGCCGAAAGGCGAAAGAGACATCGGGAAAAGGTGGCCAGCGAGGCCATTTACTAGCTCTGTCAGGCAGGATAACTGGAGAATAGCAAGTCGGCATGAGAGTCCTGGTCACCGGCGCAACGGGGTTCGTGGGTGGAAACCTGGCCCGTGAGCTCTGGGGCAGGGGCTACGAGGTCCGGGCGCTGGCCCGGCCCGGGAGTAACACTTTAACAACGGAAGGCACCGGCATCCACCGGATTGAGGGCGACATCCTTGACAGGGAGTCGCTTGACCGTGCGATGGAGGGCTGCGAGGCAGTCTTCCATTGCGCCGCCGCATACACCTTCTGGTCGCGGCAACCAATGGGGGTGCGACGGGCCAACGTGGAGGGCACGGTCAACGTCCTGGAATGCGCGACGGCAGCCAGCGTGGAGCGCGTGGTGTACACCAGCACCGTATCCACCATCGGCATCCCGAAGGACGGTGGCCTGGGAGACGAGGGGACGCCCCTCACCCCGCAGGCCCTCCACGGTCATTACAAGGAATCAAAGTTTGAGGCGGAACAGGAGACACTGAGACTGGCAGAAAAGGGCGTTCCGGTGGTTGTGGTCAATCCGACGGCCCCGGTGGGTCCCTGGGACGTAAAGCCGACGCCTACGGGGAAAATAATACTGGACTTTCTGAGGAGAAAAATACCGGCGTACCTGGCCACCGGAATGAACCTGGTGGACGTGGCCGACGTCAGCGCAGGGCATATCCTGGCGCTGGAACGGGGCCGCAACGGCGAAAGATACGTACTGGGAAACCGGAACGTGACGCTTAAGGAAATGTTTGCAATGCTCAGCAATATAACCGGGCTGCCGTCGCCGCGGGTGCGGTTGCCTTACTGGCTGGTGGTAGGCGCCGGTTATGCGGAGCAGGCATTCTCGTCGGGTCTCCTGCACCGGGAGCCGCTGATCCCCGTGGAGGGGGTGATAGCGTCCAGGAAGCCGGCCTGGGTCAGCAGCCAGCGGGCGATAACTGAACTCGGATTGCCCCAGAGCCCTGTGGAGGGGGCGCTTGAGAGGGCGGTCGAATGGTTCGCCGCCAATGGCTACGTGGTTGCCAGTAAGCGGGCGTCAAAAGGAACAGCGAGGTAGGGATTAGGCGTTGATGACAGAATCTGTACATCCATCGCCGAATGGCGTGGCCACGCCGGAAGGGCTGGCGAAAGAAGTGAGGAAGGCGATCAGCCATTCCCACGAGTATTTTCGTGGCGCCCAGCACCGGGACGGATACTGGTGGGGGGAGCTGGAATCCAACCCCACAATGGAAGCCGAATACCTGATGCTGAGCCATTTCCTGGGGCGCCAGAACCCGGAACGCTGGCGCAAGATGGCCAACTACATTCTGACCAAGCAGCAGCCAGACGGCTCCTGGGGCCAGTACTATGAGGCTCCGGGAGATGTCAGCACCAGCGTGGAGTGCTACTTCGCCCTGAAACTGGCTGGCCATTCCGCTGATTCCGCGCCGATGGCCAAGGCGCGTGAATTCATCCTGAGCAAGGGCGGCGTCCCCAGGACCAGGGTGTTCACCAAGATCTGGCTGGCGCTATTCGGTCAGTGGGAGTGGAGCGGTACGCCCAACCTACCGCCTGAGCTCATCCTCCTGCCGTCGTGGGCACCGTTCAACATCTACGAATTCTCCAGCTGGGCGCGCGCCACCATTGTGCCGATGAGCATCATCCTGACCGAGCGGCCGTTCTGCCCAGTACCGGAGTCCGCCCAGATCGACGAGCTGTACCCGGAGGGGCGCGAGGACACGGACTTTTCGCTTAGCATTCCGGACGACTGGTTCTCGCGGGGGCTGTTCACGCTGGACCGCCTGATGAACATCTACCGCAAGTCTCCCATGCAGCCTCTGCGGGGATTCGCCAGGCGCAGGGCCCTTGAGTGGATCCTGGAGCATCAGGAGGCGGATGGTGCCTGGGGCGGAATCCAGCCGCCGTGGGTCTACTCTCTCATAGCTCTGCATCACGCGGGCGACGATGAGTTCGCCGACGCTCTGAAAAAGGGATTCGACGGGTTCGATTCCTTCGCCATAGAGGATGAAGAGACCTGCTCGGTGCAGGCCTGCATCTCTCCCGTGTGGGACACCTGCCTGGCCCAGGTTGCGCTCCTGGAGTCCGGCGTGGCCCCCAATGACCCGATGGTGCAGCGGTCGACCAACTGGCTGGTGGAAAACCAGATTCTCGCGGAGGGCGACTGGCAGGTGCGCGCCAAGGGCACGCCCCCCGGCGGCTGGGCCTTTGAGTTCCACAACGAAAAGTACCCGGACATCGATGATTCGTCCGAGGTCATCATTGCCTTGGCCCTGGCCAGGCTGGATGGAGCCGATGACCAGAAGCGCGTTGATGCGATCACCCGGGGTGTGGAATGGATCGAGGGCATGCAGTCGAGGAGCGGCGGATGGGCGGCCTTCGACAAGGACAACGACCGTCAGTATGTGGCCAAGATCCCCTTTTCCGATTTCGGTGAAACGCTGGACCCTCCCAGCGCTGACGTAACGGCCCATATCCTGGAAATGTATGGACGCCTGGGTTACCCGGCATCGTACCCTCCGGTCCAGCGCGGCTACCAGTACCTGCGCCAGGAGCAGGAGGCAGACGGCCCGTGGTTCGGGCGCTGGGGAGTGAACTACGTGTACGGGACCGGCGCCGCCCTCCCGGCCATGGAAGCCATCGGCGAGGACATGGGCCAGCCCTATATCCGCCGCGCGGTGGACTGGCTGCTGAAACACCAGAACGAGGACGGCGGCTGGGGAGAGTGCTGCGGTTCCTACGTGGACGATTCCCTCCGCGGTGTCGGTCCTTCCACAGCATCCCAAACAGCGTGGGCGCTGCTCGCCCTGATCTCTGCCGGCGAAGCCGGCTCGGATGCCTGCCTGCGGGGTATCCAGTATCTCCTGGACATCCAGCAGTCCGATGGTAGCTGGGACGAGCCCTATTTCACTGGCACAGGGTTCCCGGGCTACGGCGTCGGGCGCCGACAGAGCGGTATGCCCAAGCCCGGAGAATCAGGCTACCAGGGCCTGGAAATGCCCGCCGGATTCATGATCAATTATCACCTCTACCGAAACTACTGGCCCCTGCTGGCGCTGGGACGCTTCGCGCGGGCCATTGGCAACTCAAACCAGGATGGGCGGCACTACCAAAACGGCGCCGCTTGTCCGAAGCCCGCAGCTAAAGGTGCGGTTAAAGGACGCGAAGCATGAAGACCAAATCGTTCTGTCTCAGTGTCAAGACCAAGGAGGCGCCGGAGTTCATCGATATTACCGACTGGGTGTCGGGCTGTATCGCTGAATCCCGAGTAGGCAACGGGTTCGCCGTGATTTACTCGAAACACACAACTGCCGCGGTCAAGATAAACGAGAACGAACCCCTCCTGCTGGAGGACATGGCCACCTTCCTTGAGGATTTTGCTCCGCGGCACGCACCGTATCGCCACAACGACTTCGAGATCCGCACGGTCAACATGAACCCCGACGAATCGCCGAACGGGCATGCTCACCTGCAGCACCTGCTGCTGGGGACCAGTGAGACCGTTCCCATCCTGAACGGTGAGATGCAGTTCGGCACCTACCAGAGCATTTTCTTCATCGAGCTGGACCACCCACGAAACAGGGAGGTCATGGTCCAGGTGGTCGGGGAATAGCTAACTTGTCTAGGGAGACGCCGGGACTCGCGGCATTCCGCGGTCTGCGTCCCTCCCGCAAAGCCCGGCGGTAATGGCTGCATCAACGTCTGAACTGGAGTTGGCCTACGCCGACTGCCAGCAGCTCACGCGGCGTGAGGCAAAGAATTTCTACTATGCGTTCGTGACCCTGCCGCAGGAAAAGCGGAAGGCCATATACGCAGCATACGCTTTCTGCCGCCACTGCGACGACTCGGTGGACGAGGCCGCTTCGCCAGAGGACAAGCTGTCCGCCCTGGCTGACCTCCGCTCCAGTCTCGCCCTGGCCTACCAGGGGAAGGCTCCAACCCCGACGTTTCTCGCTCTGGCAGACGCCGCCGATCGCTACTCCATTCCCGAGGAGTATTTCCGGGAAATCATCCAGGGAGTGGAGAGCGACCTCGTCAAGACCCGGTACCAGGACTTTGAGGAGCTCCGCCAGTACTGTTACCGCGTTGCGTCGGTGGTGGGGCTGGTATGTCTCCAGATCTTCCAGTACCGCGACGAGGTGGCGCGGGAACACGCCGTGGACCTGGGCCTAGCCATGCAGCTGACCAACATCATGAGAGATGTGCGAGAGGATTGGAGCATGGGCCGGGTCTACCTGCCTCAGGATGAAATGGCGCAATTCGGATACACCGAGGAGCACCTGGAGGCCGGAATACGCAACGACGCATTCGTTCAGCTGCTGACGCTCCAGGGAGAACGGGCCCGGCAATACTTTCGCAGCGGGTCCCGGCTGTTGCCATACCTGTCGAGGCGCAGCAGGGCCTGTCCGGCGGTCTTGGGGGCCATTTACACCAGGGTCCTGGATCGCATCGAGGCATCCGGCTACAACGTGCTGGGCGAGGAACGAATTGCGCTCTCCACCGGGGAAAAACTCCGGATTACCGCGAAGGCCTGGCTGTCCAGCATGCTGGCGCCGCCACGGCTACAGTAAGCGCCAGGGCGATCGCTGGAGTGCTTGCCTGGCGATAGTTTCCCGCTTTGACCCAAGGCGCCCGCAAGAGGCGGCCCTGCAACCACGATGGCGTCGCGACGCAGAGACAACCCTTGTGGTCGCCCTGCCTCCCCGGCCGAACTGAGACGCCGCCCAGCCGGTCCCCGAATGGTCCAATGCCAGGCCCCTCGGGATGCTAGACTCTTGTTATGACCACTCAGCAAAAAGTCGTAGCCATCACAGGTTCCTCGGGGCACCTGGGTACAAAGCTCCTGGAGCACCTTGAGGAACTGCCGGGGCTCGGCAAGCTGCTTGCCTTTGATACTCGACCCCTGAGGGCGCCGGTCAACAACATTGCCGCATTCCGGAACGATGTATCCGAGTCGATTCACGCAGAATTGGACCGGTACCGTGTAACCACGCTGGTGCACCTGGCATTTCTGTGGCGCCGAGGGCTGCGCCGGCGGGAGGCTGATGCCCTTAGCGTGCAGAACGACAAAATGCTGGAAGAGGTCATCAGCTCCTGTGTATCCGCCAGGGTTGGACATATAGTTTACATAAGCTCTCACTCTGTGTATGGCCCCGGCCCTGACTGTCCCCTTCCAATCAGTGAGGACTGGCAGCCGCATCAGGCGCCCGGATACCCCTATGCCGAGGACAATCGGCGAGCCGAGGAACGACTGCTGCAATTGACCGAGGACAACCCCGAGGTAAAGGTCTCGATATTGCGCAGTTGCCCTGCCCTGGGCGTACATACGTCGATCGACCTGCTCCAGGAGCAATATTTTCCCGGCTGGCTGGGGCTGTCGGACTACAACCCGCCTCTTCAGTTCGTGAGTGACGATGACCTGGCGAGGATCATTTCGCTTGTAATCCAGCAGGAGCATACCGGCATTTTCAATGTTGCGGCAGACGGCGTTGTATTCCTGAGGGAATTCGCCAGGGAATTGTCGGCGAAGCGAGTCCAGATGCCCTCGGTCGTCGCCTACCCCTTCAAACGCCTTACGGGAGGAGCGTTTGTGGAATACAGCCACTACCTCGACCGCTGGCCTGTCATCATGAGTACCGCAAGGCTGCGGCAGTCTACCGGTTACAAATTCCGACTCAGCTCGTCTGATGCCATGTCATCGCTGGTTAGCTACAACGAGGAATTACAGCACCGTCTGCCCGTCCTCAAGGAGATTCATCGCGGTGAAGCGGAACCGTTCGCAGTCGAGGAGTGACGATAGACGGCAAGGGTGTCG
Source organism: Dehalococcoidia bacterium (assembly GCA_965207865.1). Taxonomy (GTDB): domain Bacteria; phylum Chloroflexota; class Dehalococcoidia; order Lucifugimonadales; family UBA3495; genus VXOI01. The sequence goes on along the minus strand of CBDBNP010000008.1, from coordinate 80,015 downwards.
GGAGTACACTGGTAGTGTGAATTCTTTGTATTGATGGGTAGCCTTTGGCTGTAGCGATCAGGGCGCCCACAAGGGGCGCCCCTACGGGACTGCCTCTGACTGGTAGGGGCAACCCTTGTGGTTGCCCGCGTTGCCCATCATTTCAAGGCGGTTGGTCTACTAGACAGCCTCGGAATCCGCCAGCGATGAACCTTCCGTATATCCGGCAAGCCCGTACCCGGTTCTCCCAGCGGATAGGCCTTCCGAGATCGTCCGCCTCAAAAAATTTTCAGTGGTGCGACTGATTTGCGACTGATCATAGACACAGACCCCGGGGTCGACGACGCCATTGCCATCCTGCTGGCGCTGGCTGCTCCCCAGGTGGAGGTCGTAGGGCTGACCACACTGGGCGGCAACGTGCCCAGGGCGCGGGCCACGCGCAATGCGCTCGCTCTGCTCCAGGCCGCCGGTCGGCCGGACATACCGGTGGGAGCGGGGGCGGCACGTCCACGTTCGGGGCGCTTCACGCCCTCCGTGGCCTTTCACGGCCCGGGAGGCCTGTCAGTCCGATTGCCGGAACCGACCGGGACGGCAGTCCCAGAGAACGCCGTGGAGTTCCTGAGAGCATCGCTCTATGCAGACCCCGGCGAGGTTACTCTGGCGGCGCTGGGGCCGCTGACCAACCTGTCGCGGCTGGAGCTGCGGCATCCGGGAACTCTCTCACAGGCGGCTGACGTGGTGATCATGGGTGGCGCTGTTGAGAGTCGCGGCAACGTGACTCCCAGTGCGGAGTTCAACTTCCACAGCGACCCACTGTCTGCTGACCACGTGCTCAGCCTGGGGGTTCCCGCGACACTGGCGGATCTCGCTGCCTGCCGGCAGGTGGGCATCGGCCGCGAGGAGGCCGACGGCATCCGGGCCGGGTCAGCCATCGGAGACCTTGCGTTGCGAATGCTCAAGGGATGGTTCGCCCGCGACCCGGAGAGACGGCGGTTCGAGTTCTACGACCCCCTGGCTGTTGCGCTGGCGTTGGATCCCGCACTGGCGACGGTGAGGAAAATCGGCCTCAGTGTGGATACGGCACCGGGAGAGCATTGGGGGGCGTCGCTGATAACAGCGGAGTCGGGACCGGTCTCCCTGGCCATGGCTGTAGATGCCCAGAGATTCTTCGCGCTCGTTACTGAGTTGTTCGACTGGCGCGGACTGTAAACTCGCATTCCATCCATCACGCACAAACGCTTGATTCCATCCGCACAGGTGCATTTGCCCTGAACATTATTCTCCAAGCGTATACAAGTTGAAACCATTCACTGTACGATGGAATTCCGTCACATGTATGGTGGAATGGAAAGAGGACAGATGATGTCAAAGCTGATCTACTTTATGGCCCTGGTTGCACTGGTGGCGTTGCTGGCGTGCGGAGGAGACGACGCGACCGAGGCCCCGACCAGCACCGTTGCGTCGCAGGCGGCGACGGCACCGACGGCTATGGCTGAACCCACAGCGACACCGGAACCGGCACCCACAAACACGCCAGTTCCGGCGCCGACGAACACTCCCGAGCCTACCCCGGAGCCCACGGAGGCCCCTGCGCCACCTGCACAAGAGAGCGGGGCAATCAGGCCCCTGAAGCTGGACGATCCGCTGAACGTCGCTGGCGAGCTGTCCGAGTCCGAGCTGGCCTGCGCGTCCGGTGTGGCGGATCTCGGCAGGCTGCTGCAGATATTCTCCGCTCCGGAACAGGCGGACCCGGATGAGCTTGCTCAGCTGATCAACTGCATGGAAGACGAGACGGTGCTGCGCTTGTTCATAACTCAGCTGGTTGGATTGGACGAGCCACTCAGCGAGGAGGCCTCAGCCTGTATACGATCCGGAATGGAGGGGGTTGATGCCAGGACCGTGATCCTGTCCGGCATGGCGGGAGATGCAGGAGCGGCGATGGCGGGGTCGATGACCTCCTTCCTGCTGGTTCTCACCTGCCTTAACGACGAGGAATTTGCCGCAGCCGCCCCGGCCCTGGGTGTGCCGGTGGAAGAGCGGGAAGGGATGCTTTGCCTGCTTGATGAGATCGGAGGCCCCGAGCAGTTTGCTGCGGCGGTATTCGGGCAGGACGAGGACGCCATGATGGCCCTGTTGGGTGCGTCAATCACCTGCGGCCTGGATACGGAGGGAGGCCCAGGGCCGGGTTCCACGACAATCGCTCCCCCCGCCACGATGGAGCCGGAAACGGGATCGGAGAGTGGGACGACGACCGGAACGCCGGAAGACCCGTTCGCCAGCGTACTGGCGGGGCTGTCGGATGACGAAATCGCGTGCCTGTCGGGTGCCGGCATCAGCCCCGAAATGTTGCAGGACCCTTCGGTAATGGATTCCGCAACACCGGAGCAGCAGGAACAGGTGTTGGGCTGCTTCAATGACCAGACGGTGACAAACCTTTTCCTCAGTGGACTTGTCGGTGACCCTAGCCAACTGAGCCCGGAGACCTCCGCCTGTATCAACACCGGAATGGCGGGGATTGACCTGCGGGGCGCCATGGGGGCTTTAGAAGGGGACGATGCGCAGACTGCCATGGTTGGAGCCATGTCGGCGATGTTACTGACTACGTCCTGCCTGAACGACGAGGAGTTGATGGCAGCCGGGTCGACTCTCGGGATCACCCCGGAGGACCGGGATGGCGTGCTGTGCGTGATGGAGCAGGTTGGCGGCCCGGATGGAATGGCCGAGATCCTCTCTGCCGAAGACGAGAGCGGCATCATGACACTCTTTCAAGCGACGTTCGCATGCGGCCTGGACCTTGAGGGGATTGCGCCCGGCGGCTAGCGGTTTCGCTGGGCGCGCCGAATTGTTCAAATGGCGTCTGGACTTTTGTAACGGCGACAGATCCGACAAGAGAGAGGCCGCTGGGTATAAATCCAGCGGCCTCTCTCTTTGCCAGCGCGGTGGTGGCAGTTGCCGGTCAGACTGCCACGGAACGCGCTGCGGCCTCGGCGCGGAGGATGGGGATCAGCTCCCGACCGTAGTCCGCGGTGTCCTGCAATGGGTCGAATCCACGTATCAGGACTGTCGAACAGCCCGCGTCGTAGTAGGCCAACAAGGACTCGGCGACCTGCTCTGCTGTGCCGACGAGGGCGGTGGTGCTGCCGGCGGCGCCGGTGGCCGCGGCGATGGGCATCCACAGGCGCTGGTCGTGGACCTCTCCCTGGGCTGCGAAGTCCAGCAGGCGCCGCGAGCCAACGGACTGCAATCTCGCTGGCTGGTTGGGGCCCACTGAGCCGCCTACCGACCCACTCACCCGCTCCAGAATGCCCCGGGCCCGCTCCCACGCCTCGCCCTCAGTGTCGCCGAGGATGGGGCGCACCGACAGGCTGAAGCGCATGTCCCGGCCGTACCGGGCAGCGCGGGACCGTATGTCCGCGATCTGCTCCCGGATAGCGGCAATGGGCTCTCCCCATAGGGCGTAGACGTCGGCGTAACGGGCGCCGGCCTCCTTGGCCGCCTCGGATGCTCCGCCGAAGTACAGCGGTACGTGGGGACGTTGCCTGGTCCGCACCTGGCTGTGGGCCTGCTCCAGGTGGTAGAACTCCCCCTCATAGTCGAATGGCTCGTACTCGGTCCAGATGCGGCGCACGACGTCCATCCACTCGCCGGTGCGGCGGTAGCGGGAATCATGGTCCAGCCAGTCGCCGTCGCGGCGCTGCTCCTCGTCGCTGCCGCCGGAGATGACGTGCAGCGCGATGCGTCCGCCGCTGAGCTGGTCCAGGGTGGCGGCATGGCGGGCCGCCAGCGTGGGGGCCATAAACCCGGCGCGGTGGGCAATCAGGTAGCCCAGGGTCTCGGTGCGGCTGGCGGCGTACCCTGCGACGGCGAACCCGTCGGCGGTGGCCGAGGAGTACCCGATAAGGACTTTGTCGAATCCGCTGTCCTCATGCGCCTGGGAAAACTCGGCGATGTAGTCCCCGTCCACGCCGGCCGGGATCTCGTCGGCAGGGTTGATGCCGCCGCCGAACAGGCTGACGGTCACTCCACGAGATGAGTCCCGTTCCCGGTTCACGCCGATCATTCCGATTACTTCGATGTTTGACATTCAATTATCCTTGGTAGCCCAGGTCAAAAGTCAGGATTCCCGTGCCCCGAGCCTGGGCAGCAGGAAAGTCGCATAGCAGTGGCTCAAACCGGCCAGTACCGGAATAGCCAGGGCATAACCGGCCTCGCCGGGAGTGTAACCCACAGTCAAAACCGCCACCCACGTGAGGATGGGCAGGCCAGCCAGGAACATGAACAGCGCGACCATTGCCTTGCGTGTTTGATAGAGAGCAACAAGAGACAGAGCACCCAGGGGCAGGGCAATGATCGGGTAGCTGGCGATCAGCACTCCCACGGCAACGGCAGCTCCCCTGCCGCCGCGGAAGCGCAGGAACACGGGCCAGATGTGGCCGGCCAACGCGCATACTCCAGCCAGCATCTCTGTGCCGATATCGTCATCGATTACGCTGACCAGGATCACCGCAACGCCGCCCTTGATTATGTCAAAAGCCCCGCATGCCAGCCCGGCGCGGGGGCCGATCTCACGGTACACGTTGGCCGCGCCGCTATTGTTGTCGCCGACACTGCGTATGTCGCGGCCCAGCGCGAAACGGGCGAACAGATAGGCTGTGGGGATGGCCCCGATCAAATAACCTAGCAGGCCCAGTCCAATCCAGCGGGCAATGTCAGTCAGGATTTCCACCGGCCGGGGCGACCTCCCTTACGCGGCAGGGGTAGCCATCAGGCTACTCCGGTTCCGGACCACGATCCTGCAACGGATACCACGAGACGGCTCCGGACTCGACCAAAGAGCTGACATACCGGTCGTTCCTGACGCTGGCGATGACCGCACGGGCGGTTTGGCCGGTGAAATCCTCCAGGAACTGCGCATTTCGCACAGCGCGGTCCGTGTCTCGCTGGTCGGCGGTGTAGGAAGCCTCCACCGCGATGTAGTGCGTGATGCTTCCATCGCTGGCTTCGATAACAAGGTCGGCATCGCGGAAGCTGCGAAGTTGCCCCTTGGGCACGTCTCCAGCGGCCATTCGGGACATCTGAACCAGTTCTCCGGGAGGAACGCTTCTGACGTATTCGAGGTCCATCTCAGCAGCTATGGACGCGGGATTGCGGATGAGCCCGTCTCGCGCGTAAGCACCCCGGAAGTTGCTGATGTCACCCTCAATCCTGGTAAGTCGCCGGGCAAAACCTGCGTTGTACTGCCTCTGCTCGGCGTTGAACTGCCTTTGCTCAGCGTTGAACTGCTTTTGCTCAGTGTTGAACTGCCTCTGCTCGGTGTTGACCTGCTTTTGCTCCTCCACAAACAAGGTCATCTGGTCCACAAAGGCCGTCACTTTATCCGCAAAGGCATTGAAGCGAGCGGGCAATTGCAACAGTTCCTCGCCCAAAATCAAGGCGCGAACTGCTGCCTTCCACTGCGGGTTCTCTTCCAAGGCGCGAAGAAAGTCTTCCTGATTATTGATGGTGGTCATAATGGTTCGCCCAAGCCCAGCGGCACGTTATGGTAAAGACGCCTCCAGGATACTATGGCCTCTCGATCTCCGGGAGAGATCTCGAGGAGAGGTTTTCAGGCCGCCGGGATCGCAGCAGGAACGGCTGCAGTGCACCAGTGCAGGTACTTGGGGTTTCGGCCAAACACGATGTCGAAGTACATCTGCTTCAGCTGAGACGATACCGGCCCCGGGTTGCCATCGGCGATGGGGCGACTGTCCAGCGAGATCACAGGCGTCAGGTGGGCCGCCGTGCCGGTCAGAAACACTTCGTCGGCCAGATAGAGCTCGGTACGGTCGATCCTGCGCTCCACCACCTCGATGCCCAGGTCCTCGCGGGCCAGTTCAATCACAGTCTCGCGGGTTATGCCGGGCAGGGGGTTGTCCTCCAGGATCGGAGTGATCAGCTGGCCTTTACGCATCATGAACAGATTTTCCCCGGAACCCTCGGCTACATGTCCGTCCTGATTCAGCAAGATGGCCTCGTCAAAACCTGCCAGTACAGACTCCGTCTTGGCCAGGATGCTGTTCAGGTAGTTGGCGGAGGTCTTGACCTGGGTCGGCGTCATCTGGTCTTCGAGGCGGCGCCAGGAGGAGGTGCAGCAGCGCAGGTTCTCGGTACCGAGGTAGTTGCCGAAGGGAACCACGATGAGCGTGAAATCGCTGGCGATCTCGTGCAGTTTGAGGTTTGCGACCAGTTCCTCGCTCTTGTAGGCCAGCGGCCGGATGTAAACGTCGGACCGGTTGCCGTTCTTCTCGACCAGGTCCACGGTGATGTTGCAGAGGTCATCCACGCTGTAGGGTATGTCGAGCATCAGCATCCGGCAGCCGAGGTGCAGGCGCTCGTAGTGCTCGCGCAGCCGGAAGATGTAGGTGGTCTCGTGCTCGGGGTTCCAGTTGCCGCGAATGCCCTCGAAAACAGCGGTACCGTAGTGGAGGGCATGGGTCATCACACTCACACGGGCGTCCTCCAAGGGCACCACCTCGCCTCGGAAGAAGGCGAACTGGGGCTGGGACGAGCCGTTGTCGGAAGCCGTGCGGTTGGTCATTTCATACGTCCTTTTGGCCAGAATCAGGGCTAGATTATATTTGAAATCGCAAATCACTGCCAACCGTTCAGCCCCGAGCCACAGGACGACAGCAACATCGTCGCCTGAACTGAGGTTGGCTGGATTTCAGGATTTCAGTGATGGTACCTCAATCCTGCTCATCCTTTAATCCTGTGAATCCTGATTCAGACAATTGTTGTAGGCAACGATTCTTCAACTGTCCCGATTGGAAGGGGCGGCGATGGTCAGCACTCCAGTTTGCTCAGAGTAGTGACTAAGGCTGGTCATAGTTAAATTGTCCCCAGATTTCGGTCTAATACAGGGCAATTGTCTCCCAAGTAAACATCATTCGTTTATAATTATCTGAACCTAATATGATCAAAATAGCCCGACAGGCTCGGCAGAATTGGGGAGGCACTACGGGACAGGCGACGAGAATCGGTGGTGTGGTGCTGGTACTGCTGGCAGCGCTCGCCCTGGTGGTTGCGGCAGTGGTGCTGTGGACCGGAGGGGAAGAGGTGGCTCCAGTGATGATCGTGGCGCCGGAACCAACTGCCGCGCCGGAACAACCCCCGGCGAATCTACGCGTCCACGTCAGCGGGGCAGTCCGGGCCCCCGGCGTTTACGAAATGAGCGACGGCGACCGGGTGATGGACGCCATCGCTGCCGCCGGAGGTGTGCAGCCCGGAGCTGACATGGCGTCCGTGAACCTGGCCCGACGGGTGCAGGACGAGACCCAATACCACATCCCCCTGCTCGGCGAATCCGCAGCGGTTCCCGCGCCTGCCGGAGTGGCGCAGGATTCTTCTTCCAGCGGTAGGTCTCGGCCATCGGTAGGCAGCCCTCGCTCATCGTTGATCGACCTCAACTCCGCCACGGTTCAGGAACTGGAGATGCTCCCCGGTATCGGCCCGGTGATGGCGGGAAGGATCGCAGCGCACCGCGATACAAACGGCTTCTTCGCGTCCGTAGACGACGTCGAAAGCGTGCCCGGCATCGGCCCCAAGACCCTCGAGTCCATTCGCCCGCTGGTGACGGTAGGGGGCGCACAGTAGCAGGCCGCCCTGTGGTCTCCCGATTTCGGTTCGTGCCGGGTTGCCGGGACTGGGTGGCCGTTCAATGAGGCTCGGATTGCTGGCGGCGGCCTGGCTGACCGGCGTGCTGCTGGGATTCTCCCAGGACGTGAGCACATTGGCGGTGTTGCTGCTGGCCGGAGCGGCGGGCCTCTTGATGCCACTCCTGTGGCTGATGCGGAAGCCGGTGTTCGGGGCGTTGCTACTGGTTGTGTTCCTCGTCGGCATTTGCCGCGTAGAGTTCCACCAAAGCTCGGGCCCTCCGGACGTTACGTTGGGAGAACATGTCGTCGCCACCGGCACCATCGCCGACGACCCTGAGACTACGGGGTTGCTGGTGCGCTTCGAGCTGCATGTAACGGCGATAGAGACCGATGGAGACCCGCGGGTGCTCGACGATCGTTGGCTGGTATACGCCCGCCCACTCAGCGACTTGGTCGAGCAACGAAATGCGCCGTACTTCCGCTACGGGGACCGGGTCATCGTCCGGGGTGTGCCGGAGGAACCCGAAACCACCGAGGGGTTTGACTACCCTTCCTACCTGGCCTCCCACGGCATAACCGCGACCATGTTCGCCTCGGATGTCCAGGTAGCCGGCGAGGGTGGCGCCAGCTGGCGCAAGGGGATCTTTGCGCTGCGCAACAGGCTGGCCGACAGCATTGACCGGTCCATCCCCTATCCGGAGTCGGCGCTGGCCGCGGCGATGCTACTGGGTAAGAGAGAATCGCTGCCACTGGAACTGACCGAGGAATTTCGGGGCACCGGTGCCGCGCACCTTCTGGCCATCTCGGGGTTGCACGTTGGCGTGCTGCTGGCGGTCGTGTCAGGTACGGCGGCGTGGCTGCTGGGCAGGCAACGGCCGACCTACCTGCTGATAGCCGGGGCGGCCGTCTGGTTGTATGCCCTGATGGCCGGTGCACCGTCGTCGGCGTTGCGGGCCGCCGTGATGGGCTCGGTTTACCTGGCGGCGCTGGGATTCGGGAGACCGTCCAGTGTTATGCCAGCGCTGGCCCTGGCCGCCGCCCTGATGACGGCCGCGTCGCCCATCCTGGCGCGGCAGGTTGGCTTTCAGCTTAGCTTTGCCGCTGTGGCTGGCATCGCCCTGGCCCTTTCGCTGTCTGGTGGCAGAATAGACTGGGGAGCCTCCTCCACCGCTGGATGGGCGAAGCGCCTGTCAGGCTGGGCAGCGGCCCTTACGGTTGTTTCGGCAGCAGCGTCCCTCGCCACGTGGCCGCTGGTGGCCTCGTATTTCGGCGAGGTGGCACTGATGGGGATTCCGGTCTCCTTGCTCACGGTCCCAACGATGGCCCCGCTCATAGTGACTGCCGCCGGGGCCGCTGCGGCTGGCGTCGTTGTACCTCCCTTGGGCATGCTACTGGGCTGGATTGCCGCAGTGCCAGCAGCCTGGGTCATCGGCGTGGTGTCGGTGTTCCCGTCATGGACTATCGATGCGGGCCGGATGGGCCTGCCCTTGTTGCTGGCGTGGTATGGAATGCTGGGGGCGGTTCTGCTGGCAGCACAACCGTACCGGCTGCGTCGGCTGCGAAAGTTTGTTGCTGATGTCGCTGCCAGGCTAATCGACCTGCTGCGCCAAGGAGTGCTTCGCAACCCCGCTCAATGGCTGCGGCCGAACGTGCGATGGCCCGTGCCGGACCCGCGATTCACCATCCCCGCCGCCGCATTGTTGATTGCAGCATCGGTGTTCCTTTGGCTGAGGGTGGCGGATGGGCCCGATGGCCTGTTGCACGTTCATTTCCTTGACGTCGGACAGGGAGACAGCACCCTGATCGTCACCCCGTTGGGGCGGCAGGTACTCATCGACGGCGGGCCGGACGGCGACGTGACGTCGCAGCGACTGGCAGAGGTAATGCCCGGCGGCGACCGCAGCCTGGACGTCGTGCTGATGACGCACCTTGACGCAGACCACAGCCACGGCCTCCTCGACGTGATGGACCGGTTCGCCGTCGGGGCGGTCCTGACAGGACCTCACTCCATGGACAGTGCCATCCGCCCGCAATGGGAGCAGGCTCTGGAGAGAAACGGGGTAACTCCGGTCGAAGTCAGCGCCAGGCACAGGATAGTCCTTGAGGATGGTGTGGTACTGGAGGTACTGAACCCGGTGCCCGGCCGGCTGTTTGGCGACAGCAACAACGACTCGGTGGCGGTACGGCTGGTCTATGGCAACACCAGCGTTCTCCTGGCTGCGGACATGGAGGAGGTGGCCGAGCTACGGTTGGTCAACAGCGAATCGTCAGTAACCAGCACGATGCTGAAGGCCGGGCATCACGGCAGCGGCACATCCACATCGCAGCGATTCCTTGACGCCGTGGAGCCATCAGCGGCAGTTGTCTCGGCCGGGTTGGACAACCAGTACGGCCATCCCGCGCCGGAGGTGGTGGAGCGGCTGGAGGCGTCCGTGAGCGCAGAGAGCGTGTACCGCACCGACCTCCAGGGAACAATAACTTTTTCATCTGATGGCAGTAACTGGCGGATACAAACGGAACGGTAAGTCGGTCGTTTCGTCGATGGGTTGGTACATACGACACCATTGTCGTATGAGCTTCAATTTCGATATGCTTTGATGACCGAAAACAGAGGTCCCAGATGCAAACACAATCTATGGGTGTTATCGAGCACCGTGAAACCGCCCAGAAGTTCCTGATCGAGGCAGACGAGTTTTTCGAGCAGGGAGACGACCTGCAGGGAGCGGAAAAGATGTGGGGCGCCGCGGCCCACGCGGTGATCGCCGTCTGCCAGCAGCAAGGGTGGCGCCACCGCAGCCATCCAGCCATGAGTCAAGCCGTAACTCTCATTGGTGCAGAGCTTAGAGCGGTCGGCGAGGAAGGAACCGCTGCAATCATAGACGGTGGGTTTGTTGCTGCCTCAAACGCCCACGTCCACTTCTACCACCGCGACATGGATCTCGAAGGTGGCAATGGTCAGTACTTTGCCAGAGCCAAGCTACTTGTGGAACAATTTGTTGCAACAATGGTTGCGATGTCCGAGGCGCTGGATTCTCAGTAGCTTTTCCTTGGACTGACTAAGGACCAGGGCAACCTCGGTGGTTGCCCTTTTGTTTGTCGCTGGCTTATGGTTTCGGCAGTGATTTTACAGGTTGGGTGTGATGATATTGGCAGACATCAAACGAATTGACGGGCGACGGTGGGACGAGCCGCGCCCGGTGAGCATAACTGTGGGATACCAAAGCCAGGCAGAGGGCTCGGCGCTGATCGAAATGGGCGGCACCAAAGTGCTGTGCGCCGCCTCGCTGGAGGAGCGGGTGCCAGCCTTCCTGCGCGGGCAGGGAAGGGGGTGGGTGACCGCCGAATATTCCATGCTGCCCCGGGCCACCAACACCAGGTCGTCCCGCGAGCGCGAAACCGGACGTGTCAGCGGGCGCTCGCAGGAAATCCAGCGGCTCATCGGCCGGTCGCTGCGTTCCGTCACTGACATGGAAGCTCTGGGGGAGCGGACGGTGCAGATCGATTGCGACGTGATCGAGGCTGACGGCGGGACCCGCACGGCCTCAATCACTGGCGCCTACGTGGCGCTGCACCAGGCCATGCAGCTACTGGTGCGCAATCGCGTCCTGCGCCGGGTGCCGCTGGAGTGCCCGGTGGCCGCTGTCAGCGTGGGCCTATCACGCAATGAGTTGCTCTTGGACCTTTGTTATGCGGAAGACTACGAGGCCGAAGTGGATTTCAACGTTGTGATGACCGCCAACGGGGGCCTGGTGGAGTTGCAGGGAGCGACGGAGGCCCGGCCCTTCCCCCGCCCCATGGTCGAGCAGGTGCTGGCCCTGGCTGCCCGCGGTCTGGAGCCAGTGTTCCAGGCCCAGCGCGCGGCGTTGCGGAGGGTGTAGCCCTCCCGATTGACGGCCATGCTCCACTGCCGCAGATTCCCGTGCGTGGACGAGCCGTAACGTCGTCGGGCAACTACCGCGGGATGTTGAGCCCGGCGATCCTCCTCCTGACCTCGGCCAGGTTTTGGGACGGTCCGGAGACATCCCACTCGATGCTGACCATGTGGTCGCGGTTGTACAGTGCCGGTGGGTTGTTCAGCACGAACAGTGGGTTGGCGCCGTATATCTCCGACAACAGCTGATGGAGCAGTCCCCTGGCCTCCTCCTCGATGACGTCGGCATCTGCTGACAAGGGACTGGCAAGCTGATAGTGGTGCAGGATCAGCCTCCCGGTAACCATCACAACCTTGACCCGCAGCCATAGTGCCGACGGAGTTATTGAGTCACTGGCCATTTTCGTCCTCACCCCCAGCGCTGGCTCACCTCAGCGGCGTACAAGCCTTCCCGGCCATTGCGCATGCTCAAGGTTACCCGGTTTGCGATGAAAACAGAAAGCGCCCCGTTTCCCACTTTGAATGGAGAAACGGGGCGAACCATATCGCGGACGCAGGCGGCCTTTCGCCCTGGATTAGTCCGTCCTGTGACCATCCTCAGTCAGGTGAACCAGCGGCAGTCCCAGATCGGACAACGGGCCCTCGGCTGAGGCTCGGTCACCTACGACCATAATCTGCAGGCTGCCGGGGCGTATGTGCGTCGCGGAAACGCGGTGAACGTCGTCCAGGGTGACCGCCTCGATGGACGGGCGAACGGTACGGAAATAATCGTCGGGCAGGTCGAACTGCTCAATAGCCACCAGCTGTCCCAGGACCGATGCGGGCCGCTCGAAACTGGCGGGGTAGGCCCGCAGCAGGCCGTCCTTGGCGTTGGCCAACTCCTCGGCGGTGATAGGGCGCTCGCCACTGACCTCCCGGAATTCCTTGAGAGTCTCGTAAGCGGACTCCCCGGTAGCATTGCTCTGCACGGACCCGCCCGCAGCCAGCATGGAAGCGTGGCGCTGCCACTGTATGGTGGACATGTATCCGTAGCTGTAGCCCTTGTCCTGGCGCAGGTTCTGGTTGAGCCGCGCCGAGAACTGGCCGCCGAATGAGTAGTTGGCCAGCAGCAGGGGAAAGTAGTCGGGATGACTGCGCGGCACCAACGATTGCACGGCACGAATCACCGACTGCGGCGCACCGGGACGGTCAACCAGGTAAATGGCCGCCGAGCTGTCGATGGGGTCGGTGTCGTCAGGGAGAATGATGGCCGACGGCAATCCTTTCCACGAACCGAAAACCGCTTCAGCGCGGCGCATCACTTCTTCGCGGTCAACGTCGCCGACAACGAGCAGGTGAGCTGTCTCAGGTTTGAAAATGCGCCGGTACTGCTCCCCGAGGTCATCCTGAGTGATGGCTTCCACAGAGGCCTCGGTACCGGATATGGGGTGGGCGTAGCCGCTCCCGGCAGGATACACAAGCCCGGCTATGAGCCGCTCGGCGATGACGTTGGGCTCGTCCTTGCTGCGGCGAAGGTCGGTCAGGTGTTCGCGGCGAAGGCGGTCCAGCTCGTGTTGCGGGAAATCGGGTTTCAGAACCACCTCACCCATCATTTCCAGGGCACTGCTCCAGTGCTTGGTGAGGGTCTCGGTTGATACCAGGGAGTACTCGCGGCGGTTGTCCACGGACAGGCGGGCGCCAATGAACTCAAAGTCATTGGCGATCTGTTGGCTGGACTTTCCGGCTGCTCCCTCCGGCAGCATGTCACCCATGAGACCAGACAGGCCGGGTAGCTCCATCGGGTCTATGGAGGCCCCTCTACCCAGCAGCAGGCCGAAAGCGACGATGGGCATATCGCGCTGCTCCACCACGGTTACGCCCATGCCGTTGGGCAGCCGGTCGCGGGTGGGTAGCGGCGGCGTGAACGTCGGCTCCTGCCTGGGCGGCGGCATGATGTTGCGGTCGACGACAGTCGTGGCGGCCGACAGCGGCGTTTCGGGCAGCACTCGCAGGCGTACCTGGTTGTCCCCCACGTAAGTTCCGGCGACGCGCAGGATGTCCTCGCGCTGCACTGCCAGGCAACGATCGAGACTGGTGTTGATCAGGTTGGGGTCCGACTCGATGATGTTGAAATGATTGAGCTGATCGGCCCGGCCTCCAAAGCCGCCGATGCGGGCCAGTTGGCGGAAGTGGGTGGCCTCAATGCGGTTCTTGGATCGGGCGATTTCCTCGTCGGTTGGCGGATTGCGGTGTATGTTCTCCAACTCCGCCTCGACGGCAGCCTCGACCTCGTCCAGGCTGTGGCCCTCCGCCGCAGTGACCTGCACCAGCAGTTGCCCCGCGATTTCCGACGGCACGTAGCGGATAAAGGCGTGCTGGGCGATCTGCTTTTCGTAGACCAGGGAGCGGTGCAGCCTGGAGCTGAGGCCATCGGACATAACAGCCTGGTAGAGCTCCAGCGGCGCGTCGTCCGGATGGCCCTCGGGCGGCGCGGGCCAGGCGATGTACAGGCGCGGCAGCGTGACCTTGTCGCGCATCTCGATGTCGATGCGGCCCGACAGCAGCGAGTCCTGACGCCCGATGCGGGGGACGCTGTCCGCCGGCGGCAAGTCTCCAAAGTACTTGTTCGCCAGCTCAAGCGCCTGCCCTGGGTCAATATCGCCAGCTATGGCCAAGCTGGCGTTGGACGGGCCGTAGAAGCGCTGGAAAAACTCCTTGACGTCGTCCAGGCTGGCGGCGTCCAAGTCCTCCTGGGAACCGATGGTCATCCAATGGTACGGGTGCGGCAGCGGGAACAGGGCAGACTGCAAGTGGTGGTGAGCCATGCCGTAGGGACGGTTCTCATAGGACTGGCGGCGCTCGTTCTTGACCACATCCCGCTGCACGTCGAACTTCTGCTGGTCCAGACCATCCAGCAGGAAGCCCATCCGGTCGGCCTCAAGCCACAGGGCAAGCTCCAAGTAATTGGAGGGCACGTCCTCCCAGTAGTTGGTGCGGTCGGTGGTGGTGGAGCCATTCAGATTGGCGCCGGCCTTCTGCAGCGGCTCGAAGTGGCTGCGCTGGTGGTGCTTGGTGCCCTCGAACATCACATGCTCGAACAGGTGGGCAAATCCGGTGCGGCCCACCTCCTCGTTCTTGGAGCCGACGTGGTACCAGACGTTGACGGCGACGAGGGGGATGGTGTGGTCCTCGTGCAGGATGACGTCCATCCCGTTGGATAGCTTGTGCTTTTCAAAGGCAATGGTGACCATGCGTTCTTCCTATACGTTCTTGTTGGAGTCAGTTGTTGGGGTCGCCGTCTCCCAGGAGAAATATGCCCGGCATCAGTCCAAGTCCCAGGCCCATCACTGGAAACAGGGACTGCGCCGCCGGATCCGGCTCCAGCAACAGGTCGGATAGGGTATTGGAGCCGAGCTCACAACGGTCCTCGGGGCCGAATACCACCATGGCTTCGCCTTCGGCACCCTCGACGGAGAAATGGGCGTGCCCCACGGGAAGCTCAGCGCGCCCGCCATCCTCCGTCCTGAAATGCATCGTTTCGGCGGGTTCAATGCCCAGCCGATGCAGCAGCGATGACGGCATCACTGCGACCGCAGTCCCGCCTCCGACCAGCGCATCAACGGTCTCCGATAGCCCGGTCTCGAGTCCGCTAACCCGAACGGAGACCCTGAAAGCGTCAGACGTCATCTAAGCCCCGGGTTCGTGGCCCCAGTAGTTCTCGTCGGTGCGCTCGCTGAGCGGCGAGTTGTCCTTGTTGGAGCCGATCTCCTCGGCGTCCCACAGCTTGGAGAACTTGAGGGCGCGGGGGCAGTGGCTGTACGCCTCCTCAACCTCAATGAGCATGCCCTGCAGATGGCGGGAGTTGTCGTCCGTCTCGTAAAGGGCCAGCTCGATATTCTGTTTGTCCAGCTCATCCTTGTTTACGATGCTTGCTTTCCCGTTGACGCGGACGGTGTCGTTGATGCCGGGAATAAAGAAAATGAGGCCCACGTGAGGGCTGTTCTCGATGTTCTGGTAGGACTGGAACAGCCTGTTGCCGGCCACGTCCGGGAACAGCAGATGATGGTCGTCGATGACCTTGACGAAGCCGGGCTTGCCGCCCTTGGGAGAGGCGTCGCAGCGGCCCTCGGAGTCGGCGGTGGCCATGACGACGAAGGGAGCGGCGCTGACGAACTCCTGCACCCACGGGGTGAGGTGGCCCTTGAGTTTCTTGACCGCCCTCTCCGACGGGGGACCGAACTGCTCGTTGAAAGCGCTGTCTCCTACGGTTGCCTGGTCTCTGATGGCGGTCATAACGCTTGCTCCTTCCGTACGGTTCTTTTTCCGTGATTCTAGCGGCCTCTCCCGAATGCGTCCAGCGAGGGCCGGAATCATCATGGTCGTGTAGTTCTCCCTCCCCCTGAGGGGGAGGGCTGGGGTGGGGGTGAATTCTGCGCATCAGCGGCTTCGCAATCGATTAGAGAGCTCCCCAACCCTGCCTCGGAGGAGGGGATTCGTCCCACGCCATTTCACCGATGTTTGGGTCCGGTTACCGGGGACTCGACTTGGACATTGAGAGTCGCTACACCGCCACCGCCGGACGGGACAGCTGCCGGGCGATAAAGCCCTTCATCAGCTCGATGGCGCGGTCGGACTCGGGGCCCGGCGTGTTCCCGAACAGGTGCGGCATCCCCGGGAACAGCTCCAGCTCCACATGGCCCCCGGCGGCCCGGTAGGACTCCTCGAACTTGTGGGGAATGAACAGCGGGACGTTGTTGTCATTGGTGCCCTGGATGATGATCATCGGGGGCAGATCGACGGGTTCACCCCGGTCCAGTATCTCCTGCGGGTTCCCTTCATGGAGGCTGGCGTGTTCCGGGAAGTAGTCCTCGGTGGGTCCGATGAACCGTTCCTCGCCGATTTCCTTGGCCCACATGTACCGTGCGTGGGGGTCGAGAACAGGCCAGCAGCACAGCAGGAACCGAGCCGATGCGTCCACGTCCTCACCTCCGGGCAGAGGCAGCGAGGCGTACCGGGAATCCCCCGGGCGCATACCGTTGAGCGCCACAGTATGCCCGCCGCTGGAGCAGCCCATTGCGCCCACCGAGGCGGGATCTATATTGAATCTCTGCGCGTTGGCCTTCGTCCAGCGGATGGCGTAGTTGGTGTCGACAACCTGGGCCGGGTATGGGTGGTCCGGGGCCAGCCGGAAATCCGCCGCAACAACCACGATGCCACTGGCCGCCAGGGCGGTGTTCATATGAACGTCGCTGAACCGGTCGTTCAGGAACCACCGGCCGCCGTGTACGTCCACCAAGGCCGGGAATGGCCCGTCGCCCCGAGGCTGGTAGATGGTGGACTCAAGGCCGCCCGACGGGTGCTCCAGGTACACCACGTCGGTGGCATCGACGTCAAACTTGGCGGTAGGATTGTATTCCAAGCTGGTCATGGTCTCTCCTCCGGAACATGCTGGTCGCTATTCTACGGGGTGGGCAAGTCCGCGGCCAACCCTGCGGGGACGGGAGCAACTGGAGAGTCTCACGGTCCCGGTTAAGTCAGAATCAGGATTTGCAGGATTCTGAGATTTCCAGGATGTCCCCCAAATCATGTCCATCCTTTAATCCTGCAAATCCTGATTCCGACAAAAGCGCTGCAATTGGTCTTGCTGGACTGAAACTCTCGATTGACACCCGTGGGGCCCACGGCGACAATCCCACTATCTGAACGCGTGGAGCGCGGTTTTGCCTGAAACTGCGGACGTAGTTGTCATTGGCGCCGGCGTGGTCGGCTGCTCCATCGCCTACTACCTGGCGCGGGAGGGCGTCAGCGTGGCGGTGCTGGAGCGGGATGCCATCGGCAGCGGAGCCTCGGCTCACGCCACCGGCTCTCTCAGCCTGCTGGGCGCTGAGTTCTCCCCCGGCGCGTCCTTCGAGATGGCCCGGGCCTCCTACGCCGAGTTTCCTCAGCTCGTTGCGGAATTGGAATCCGCGACAGGCATGGACCTGCTCTACCAGCGTCGCCCATCGCTGCGACTGGCCCTGGACGAAGAGGAGGCCGGGACCATCCGCGATTTGATGGCCTGGCAGCGACCCCACGTCAGCATGCGCTGGATCGACGGCCAGGATGTCCATGCCATCGAGCCGCGCCTCTCCGACTCCATCATCGGCGCGGTGTACGAGGACGAGTCGGCCCAGCTGGACAGCTACCGCTTCAACCTGGCCCTGGCCCGTGGCGCCGAGCTGAGAGGCGCCAGCATCCTGTACCGCGAAGTCACCGGCCTCGTAACCAGCGGCTCCACCGTCACCGGCGTCCAGACCGCATCAGGCGAGATATCCTGCGGCACGGTGGTGGTGGCCGCGGGCACCTGGAGCCGCGCTTTCACTCCCTGGTTGGGCTTCCCCATACCCGTCCGACCCATGAAGGGCGAACGGCTCTTGCTGAACTATCCCGGCGAACCGCTGCCGGTGCTGATCAGCTCGCCAAAGCGCGGGCACATGATCAGCCGCACCGACGGGCTCACCAGCGTCGGCAGCACCGGAGGCCGCGACTACGACCGAAAAGAACTGTTCTGGGGCGAGGAGTTTGACCGCCAGCCCACGGAGACCGCCCGGCTGGAACTGCTCCAGCGCGCCATCGACGTCCTGCCCGACCTGGAGCGGGCCGAGCTGGTGCAGCAGTTGGCCGGGTCCCGTCCGCTGAGTCCCGACAGCAAGCCGATCATTGGCCCTGTGACCGGCTGGCAGGGAATCCTGCTGGCTACGGGCCACACCACCAAGGGAATCCACCTGGGGCCCATCACCGGTCGCATCATCACCGATAATGTCCGCCAGGGATCGACCGAGGCCGTTTCCGACATGAGCGAATTCCTGCCCGATCGTTTCGCCGATTTCGCCGACGCCGACTTTCTCCCGGCCGCCGAGGCTGTCGAGGAATAGCCCCGGCCTTTTGCCAGTCAGGCTGGTTGATCCGGCCGCTACGGCTGGCCCACGAATGCGATACCACCCAGGGAAGAACGACCAGGACCCTGCACCCGGAGCACCCACAATTGAAGGAGGACTACCATGCCTCTGCAGCTCGACCACACCATCGTGCCCGCCTACGACAAGGTCAAGTCCGCTGAGTTCATCGCCCGCCTCTTCGGCCTGAAATACGAGGGACCCTGGAGCCACTTCGCTCCGGTCAAAGTCAACGACACTCTGACCCTGGACTTTGACGACTCGGACAACCCCCGGGCCAACCACTACGCATTCCTGGCCTCTGACGAGGAGTTCGACGCAATCCTGGGGCGCGTCAAGGACGAGGGGGTCGTGTTCGGCAGCGGCCCGCGCTCGCGGACGGACGGCGAGATCAACCACCTGCACCAGGGCCGCGGATTCTACTTCGAGTGCGAGAACGGTCACGTCTGGGAGGTCATCACCCACACCTACATCACCGAGTAGCACGCCCTCGAAAAGTCCCCTCTCCCGGTGGGAGAAGGTTAGGGTGAGGGCGTACTCCTGCCCTGGTCGGTGAGCCTTGCCGCATGGGCGAAAGTCATGAGAATTGTTGGAGAGCCATGGAAGTAGGACTGTATATTCGAGATTACATGGAGGACCCGGACCGGCCCATGCACCAGCAGGTGGAGGAGGCCGCCGAGGTCTGCCGCCGCGCCAAATCGCTGGGGTTCTCGGCCATCTACGCCCCTCAACACTACATATCCCATCCTACCGTCTGGATGCAGCCCATGCAGACCCTGGCCCGGCTCGCGCCCGATGCCGAGGGCCTGCAGCTTGTGACCGGTGTCCTGCTGCTCCCGTACCACAACCCCGTGGACCTAGCCGAGCAGGTCGTCACGCTGGACAACATCAGCAACGGTCGTTTCATCCTCGGCGTGGGCATCGGCTACCGCGTGGCGGAGCTGGCCGCCTTCGGCACCAACCGCCGCGATCGGGTCAGCCGGTTCGAGGAATCCCTGGAGCTGATGAAACTGCTGTGGAGCGGGGAGGAGGTCAGCTACGAGGGAAAGCACTGGAAGGTGCAGAACGCCAAGCTGGGACTGACCCCGGTGCAGAAACCACACCCTCCGGTCTGGATCGCAGCGCAGAGCCGTGGCGCCGTGCGCCGGGCTGCGGCCCTGGCCGACCGGGTCGTCCTCGGCCCACAGCCCGGATGGGCAGACATCGGCGTGCTGACCCGCCAATACAAGGAGGCCCTCGACGAGCTGGGCAAGGATTCCGCAGGACGCATCGGCGCCCACCGCTCCATCGCCATCGCCAAGGACCGGGAGACGGCCATTACCGAGGCCCGGGCCATGGCGGCCAAGAAGGCCGGGATGTACAGCGCCTTCAACATGCAGGAAAACACCACCGTGGACTTCGGCCTCGGCGGTCAGCGCGAGCTGTCCGACTGGGCGGTGGCCGGCAGCCCGCAGGACTGCGCCGAGATCATCAACCGCTGCAAGGAGGAGGAGGGCCTGGACTACATCGGCCTGGCCAGCCTGAACCTGCCCAGCGAATTCTCCGCACGGCTGGAATACCTGCAGCTGATTTCAGAGGAACTGCTGCCCCACCTGCAGTAGGCAGATACCATCTCAAGCTGATCCTCAGCTCTGAAACCGTCGTTCCCACGACAGCGGGAACCCAGGGAATTGGGATCGAAGCCCCAGAGGACGTGAGAAACTCAGGAGTCCGCCAAGATGGCCGAGAACAAGACGCAGAAAACCGGCGCCAGCGTGGAGGACTTCCTCGCGTCCGTTGAGAGCAAGACCCGTCGGGAGGACGGCTTACGGGTGCTGCAACTGATGCAAGAGGTGACCGGCCTGGAGCCTGAGATGTGGGGGTCCAGCATCGTGGGTTTCGGCGATTACCATTACAGGTATGAATCGGGCCGGGAGGGAGATTTCTTCCTGACCGGGTTCTCCCCGAGAAAGCAGAGCCTATCGCTGTACATCATGGCGGGATTCGATGCATACGACGGGTTGCTGTCCCGGCTGGGAAAGCACCGCAAGGGCGCCTCTTGCCTGTACATCAACAAGCTCGCCGACGTTGACATGGCCGTGCTGCGGGAACTGGTCCAACAGTCATTCGAGCACGCCCGAGCCAACTCAGTGGCGTAGTGCGCCTCCGCTTGAGTGTAATAGGTTTCTGTTTGCAAACCACCCCCTAAGGCCAAGGCCAAGTGCACTCATTGCAGCCGGATTGCACTTCACCTCCAAGGTCTATGATCAATACCAACAATCCAAGGAGCGCGCAGTATGCAAGAAAAGATTCGCCTCGGCTTTGTGGGGGCGAACGTTAACTCCACCTGGGCCACGCAGTCCCACTTCCCGGCGTTGCTGGCCAGCCCGGACATCGAGTTCACCGCCGTCTGCACCACCAGGCCCGAGAGCGCCGAGGAGGCCCGCCAGGCCTTCGGAGCGAAGCTTGCCTTTCACGATTTCCGGGAGATGGCCGCCTCGCCGGAAATCGATGCCGTGGCCGTGGTGGTGCGCGTACCGTCGCATTACGAGCCAACCAAAGCCGCCATCGAGGCAGGCAAGCACGTCCTGACCGAGTGGCCGCTGGGACGCAACACCGCCGAGGCAGTGGAACTGGCCACCCTGGCCCGCGACAAGGGAGTGCAGACCGCCGTGGGGCTGCAGTCGCGGGTCAGCCCGGCACTGCTGTACGTCAAGGAGCTGCTCGAGTCCGGCTACGTGGGCGAGATGATCTCGTGCCACGTCACCACCATGCGCGACGGCCCGCTGGAACGGCCATCCAGCCGCACCTGGCAGCGCGACGCCGATCTCGGGGCCCACACCCTGACCATTGCCACGGGCCACGTCATCGACGCCCTGCGATTCGTGGCCGGCGACTTTTCGCGCGTTGCCTGCATGTCCAGCACGCAGGTCGGGCAGTGGTACGACACCGACACGCAGCAGCACGTGGATGTGACGTCGCCGGACAACGTGCGGGTCAGCGGGCGGCTGGCCAGAGGCGCGGCTGCGTCGGTGCATGTGGGTGCAGTTCCGTGGGCCGGCAGCGGCTATCGCATGGAGATCTACGGGCGTGAGGGCACCCTGATCGTTACCGGGAGCGTTTCGTCGCAGCGCGGCGAGATGCTGCGGGTGCAGGGCGCCCAGCGCGGCCACGAACTGATGGACCTAGCCATACCCGACAGGTTCGTCTACGTGCCCTCGGACTTTCCCCAAGGAGACCCGTTCAACATCGGGCAGCTGTACACCCTGTTCGCCGAGGCGGCCCGGACGGGACACAACCGCGCCCCCACATTCGACACGGCGGTCGAACTGCACCGTTTCATCGACACCCTAAAGGAGGCATCGGATACCGGGCGAGAGCTACCGGTGGGGTGATGGGAAGTGTGAACAACGCCCTCACCCTAACCCTCTCCTGGAGAGAGAGGGAACCAGCGCAGGATCGGATCCCAACCAGCGAAATCCCTTAATCAAACGAATCCCGGTTCGGAAAACGGTACTGTCTCAATTTGATCCGGGGCGCCCACAAGGGGCGCCCCTACAACCATGACGGCACAGCAATATCGGGGCAACCACGAGGGTTGCCCCGCTTATCGTCTGCGTAATTAAGACACTACCCTAGCATCGCCCTCACCCTCTCCCAGGGGGAGAGGGAACCACAGGGGACCCACGGAATCTCGGGCCCCGGCGTTCGTCAGGCCGTGGCAGTCGCGGGGACGTGGGACTTGAGGAAACGCCGGGCGTGGTCCACGACCTCGTCGATGTGCTCCTGTGTGTCCTTCCAGGGATAGATGCTGACCTCGGAGTTGGGAGCTAGGTCCGCCACCTCCATGGCCACCGCGTAGGGGTGGGCCGGCACGTCCTCGGGCGCTACCAGGATCGGGGTCTGCAGGTTGCGCACGAAATCGCGAGTGACAGTAAAAACAAAATCAGCGCGGTTGGTGTACATACTTGTCAGGAAGTCATGGACCATTTCCATGGTCAGATCCGACCTCCTCTCGCAGAGGGGCGGCCCCCAGCCGGTAATGTTGTTCTGGTAGAACAGGTCTGGCATCTCTGGCCGGTAGCCGCTGGGCTGCATGAATGCCGCCGCCACGATGCGGTTCGGGGCCAGACGGAGCAGGTTGTGGATCATCGGGCCGCCGATGCAGAAGCCGATGACCCCGAACTTTTCGATGCCCAGATGGTCCATCAGCCCCAGCTGGTCCTCAGCGTAAGCGTCCCAGGTCCGTTCGAGATCCAGCGGGCCCGTGGACTGGCCGCCATTGGCGTTGCGCAGGTCGGCCGCGATGCAGCGGAAGTCGCTGGCGTATGTCTTCATCGGGTTGAACGGACACGACGTATCCAGACCCGCAATGGTGGAATTCAGTCCCCCGCCGGGAATGATCATCAGCGGGAATCCGGAACCTGTTTCTTCGTAATAGATGCGCGTTTCGCCTCGTTCGTAGAACGGCATGGTGATGTTCCTCCGCCGTGGTTTCAAAGCCCTGGATTCCCGCATTGGCGGGGGTGGCCAACCTGGCACCCCGGCAAGTTTAGTGATGGCTCCCTAGATGAAGCGGGCCTGCTGCCTTCCCGCTTCGCCGTGATCGATGTAGACGGTGATGGTCTCGGTGAAGAAGTCGAAGGCCTCGGTGCCCTGTTCCCGCTGTCCCACGCCGGAGGACTTGAGGCCGCCGAAGGGCAGGTGCACCTCGCCTCCCAGGGTTGGGGCGTTGACGTGGACCATGCCGGTCTCGACGGTGTTGATGTACTCGAATGCCCGGCTGATGTCGCGGGTGTATACCGACGATGACAACCCGAAATCCACGTTGTTGGAGATCCGTATGGCATCCTCGAGGTCGCTGGCCTTGAACACCGTCAGCACCGGCCCGAATATCTCCTCCTTGGCGATGCGCATTTCCGGCGAAACGTCGGTGAACACCGTGGGCTCGACGTAGTAGCCCTCGTCGAACTCGCCGCCGGTCAGCGCCCGGCCTCCGAAGGCCAGGTGAGCGCCCTCCTCGGTGCCCACGCCGATGTATTCCTGCACCTTCTCGTACTGTCCCTGGCCGCACAGCGGCGAAACGTCCACCTCTGGGTCGATGCCATCGCCGACCCGCAGCGCGGCCGTTCGCGAAAGCAGGCCGTTCATGAACTCGTCGTAGACCGAGTCCTCCACGATCACCCGGCTGGTGGCGGTGCAGCGCTGGCCGGTGGAGCCGAAGGCGCCCTGCACGATTCCGCCCAGGGCCTTGTCCATGTCGGCGTCCTGCAGCACGATCACGGCGTTCTTGCCGCCCATCTCGGCCTGCACCTTCTTGAGGCGGCGGGCGCTGTTGGCGTAGAGGTCCGTGCCGATCTCGGTGGAGCCGGTGAACGAGATGCCGTTGACCCTCGTGTCCTCCACCAGTGCGTTGCCCACCTGACCTCCGGGGCCGGTGACCAGGTTCAGCACGCCGGCGGGAAGGCCAGCCTCCTCGAATACCTCGGCCAGCTTGACCGCACACAGCGGAGTGGACGACGCGGGCTTGAACACCAGCGCATTGCCGCAGATCAGGGCCGGGGCCATCTTCCAGATGGGTATCGCCACCGGGAAGTTCCAGGGCGTGATGATGCCAACCACTCCCAGTGGCCGTTTGACAGTGTAGGCCACGGTGTTGGGCAGTTCCGACGGTGTCGTGTAGCCGAACATGCGGCGCCCCTCGCCGGCGGCGTACTCCATGATGTTCATGGCCCGGCGCACCTCGCCGCGGGCGTCGGCGATGGGCTTGCCCTCCTCGGTGGTGATGGCCGTGGCGATTTCATCGGCGCGGCGGCCCATTATTTCCAGCGCCTTGAACAGCACTGACGCTCGTCCTGGCGCGGGCGTGTCGGCCCAGCCCTGCAGGGCCTCACGGGCTGCGGTAACCGCAATCCCTGCGTCCTCGGCGTTGGAGGTCTGGAACTCGCCCACCACCTGGTCCTTGTGGGCCGGATTGTAGACCGGGTAGGTTCTTCCAGACACCGTCTCGACCCACTGGCCGCCGATGTAGTTCTTGTGAACGGTCATTAAATGCTCTCCTGTTGTCAGAATCAGAATTCGCAGGATTAAAGGATTAACAGGATGGACGGCAATCATCCTGAAAATTCTCAAATCATGAGAATCCTGATTCAGACAGGTTTCCCAAAAATTATTCTATCCAGTGTATTCCAGGCCCACGCCGATTACCTCGATCTGCATCGAGCGTACATCCGGCGCCACGCTGTCGAAAGTAACCCCGAGCACGATGTTGATTCCCCTGTTGATTTCAGGGTTTCCCGGAACCTCCACGCGATATTCCGGTTGCTCACCGCGCAGGTCCTGGTCCATGTGCTCGACGATCCGCTGGTCCCCGTCGTAGACGATGATCTCGTTGACCGATGCATGATCGCGGGTGCGGAAGCTGACCAGTGCCGCGTCGATTCGCATGCGCGCGCCGTCGATGACCGCCGGCGTCGGCAGCGGGAAGTGCAGCCAGGTGTTCTGGCCCCTCGCTCCTTCGATTCTCACGAAAGGTCCCGTGGCCCGCACCGATGTGATGCGGTTGGGATATTCCACCTGCATGTTGGCGCCGTGCATCCACAAAGTGCGCTGCGGCATTATCTGTCCCCCTCAGGTCTGCGCCCCGATTTGCGTTCCCTCACGGCTTGAGGCGCGGCCGCATCGATTATATCCCGCGCGCCCTACGGCGTCATTCCCGCGATCAATTCCAGCCAGTTACGGTTGCGGCTTCATCCTGTGAATCCTGATTCAGACAAAAAGTGGGCGACAGACTCTGAAATTCTCCATCCATTGCTCACCGTGGAAGCATTGCGGGATTTTGTGGTTAAATCTGCAGGATGCCTTTTTCAGTTTCCACCCTGATTAGAGCCGGAAGTAACAATAGCGAGGAACCATGAAGTACGACGTTATCATCGTTGGCGGCGGTGCTGCCGGGTCAGTCCTGGCAGGACGGCTATCGGAGGACCCGAACCGGTCGGTGCTGCTGCTGGAGGCCGGCAAGGACTACCCTGACTACGACCGCATTCCCGACGAGGTCAAATACGGCCACACCCGCTACGCCGAGTCCCCGGAGTCCGAGCACAACTGGGCCCTCAGGGGCATGGCCACCGAGGAGCAGGGCGAGATCCACGTTGCCCAGGGCAAGGTCATCGGCGGCGGCTCGTCCATCAACGGACAGGCCATGCAGCGCGGCCTGTCCGAGGACTACGACGACTGGGCCGCCATGGGCAACACCGAGTGGTCCTACGCCAAGGTGTTGCCCTTTTTCCGCAAGATGGAGAACGACCTGGACATTCACGACGACTTTCACGGCACCGAGGGGCCCATGCCGGTGCGTCGCCGCATCTCCAACCCGGAGCCGGCGATCCAGCGCGCCTTCCGCGAGGCCTGCGTCCGAGAGGGGTTCAGCACGGTGGAGGACACCAACGGCGCCAATCCGGCGGGCGTCGGCGTATCCCCGACCAACAACCTCGGCGGCGTGCGGGTAAGCACTGCCATCGCTTACCTCAGCCAGAACCGCCACCGGCTCAACCTGACCGTCCGCGGCGAGGTATACGTCCGGCGGGTCCTGTTCGAGAACGGCAAGGCCGTGGGAGTCGAGGCGGAGAGCGGCGGAGAGGTCTTTACGGTTCAGGCGGAGAAAGTGGTGCTCAGCTCGGGCGCTCTGCGCTCGCCTCAGTTGCTGATGCTGTCGGGCATCGGCCCCAGGGAGCATCTCGAGGAGATTGGGATTCCCGTCGTCCACGAGTCACCCGGGGTCGGCCAGAGCCTGTTCAACCACCTGAGCGTCCACATCAACTTCAAGGTCAAGGACGATGTTGACCTGCCCGCTGACCTGGACGCTCCCCACTACCGGCTAATCTGCACGGCTCCGGAATCAGAGATCGACCACGACCTGGTGCTGTCCACGGTTAACGTGGTCGACGAGCGCGAGGAACGGGTTCCTGGGTTCCGAACCAGCTACCGCACCGGAGACGTCCCCGCCGACCGCTCCGCGAGGATCTCCTGCACCCTAGGCGTGCCGCGTGGTTCCGGTTACGTCCGCCTGGGCTCCCCCGATCCGTCGCAGCAGCCCTCGTTCAACTACCGGTACCTGCAGCACCCCGAGGACCTGCGCCGGGTCCGGGAAGGCATCCGGATCGGCGTGCGGCTCCTGGAGACCGATGCCTACCGGGACGTGCTGGACCACAGGATCACGCCTTCCGACGAGATCCTCGGAGACGACGAGGCTATGAACCACTGGATGCGCCAGACCGTGGGGACGGCCAGGCACGTCTCCGGCACCTGCCGCATGGGCCCCGATTCGGACCCCACCGCCGTGGTCGACCAGCACTGCCGGGTCAAGGGCGTGCAGGGCCTCTGGGTGGCCGACGCCTCGGTGGTGCCGCAGCTCCTGCGGGGCGGCGGAATGCACCCGACGGCAGTGATGATCGGCGAGCGCGTCGTCGAATTCATCACCGCGGACTGACGGGAACAGATATCTAAACCACAGAGAGCACAGAGGACACGGAGAGTTTCAGGTTAGAGATGAACCCGAAAAACTCTGTGCTCTTTGTGCTCTCTGTGGTTAATCTTCTTCGCGTTAGCCGTTACTTGGCTGTGATGCCGCCGTCGATGACCAGCTCGATTCCCGTGATCCACGCCGATTCATCCGAGGCCAGGTACAAAGCGCCGTAGGCTATGTCCTGGGATACGCCCAGGCGGCCCAACGGCACCTCGTCGGTCCGCTGCCGGAGCACCTCGGGGTTGTCAGAGATGCCGGCCAGCATGGGCGTGTCCACCGGGCCGGGATGGATGGAGTTGCAGCGGATGTTCTCGGTGGCGTGCTGAATGGCCGTGGTCTTGGTGAACGTGCGCACCGCCCCCTTGGACGCGCTGTAGGCCCCGCCAGTCAGCGGGCGCCCAAGGATTCCCGCGATGGACGACACGTTGATGATGGAGCCGCCGCCGGCCCGGCGCAGGGCTGGCAGGGCCTTGCGAGTCCCGAGGAACACGCCCAGCACGTTCACCCGCATAATTCGTTCCCAGAGTTCCTCCGAGGTGTCCTCGATCTTCTCGTCGTTGGCGATGCCAGCGTTGTTGACCAGCACGTCCAGGCGGCCGAACCGGCCCTCGGCAGTGGCCACCGCGTCTTCCCAGTCGGCGTCGCTGGTAACGTCGAGGTGCACGTAGACCGCCTCGCCGCCGCTTTCGGTGATGCGCCGCTCCACCGACTGACCCTCGTCGTCCAGAACGTCGCCAAAGACCACTCGTGCGCCCTCGGCGACGAACAGCTCCGCCTCCAGGGCCCCCTGGCCCCTGCCGCCGCCGGAAATCAATACCACCTTACCGTCCAGCCTGCCCATTGTTCCCTCCGTCATGCATCATGCAATTGATTTAAGCGTCCCAATTTTACCAGCGTGCTTAGCCCCCGTGGCCCAGGAGGCGCCAGAGGTTCGGTGTGCGCCCTGTTCCGAAATTTGGCAGAGACTGGTAATCACACCAAACCTTGATTCTGGGGTGAATCTGCTAACCTGTCTGGGCAAAATCCACAATTGTCAGGGGGAAATGGGGGCAGAGCTCCCGGTCTGGAGGATCGATGTTTGGGCAGATGTTGGAAAGAATGCTGGGCGCAGCGATGCTGAACCCGGACACCTTTGAGGACGTGGAGCACGACCGAGGGGCCACCATACAGGCGGCTCTGGTTGTCATTCTGGTGTCACTTTCAGGCGCCGTGGGCGGGGCGCTGTCCGGCGATGCCAGTCTCGTAACCGGAATAATCCTCGGTATTATTTCGGGCGTTGTCTGGTGGGCCCTGTGGGCCGCCGGATGCTGGATAGTGGGGACCACGATATTGAATACCCCGGAAACCAGCGCCGATTGGGGGGAACTCGCCAGGGGCATTGGTTTTGCCCAGACTCCCGGACTACTGAGTGTCCTGACGTTCATACCCTACGCCGGCTGGATAATCGGACTGGTTATTTTCGTATGGCGTTTCATTGCGATGCTCATGGCAGTGCGGGCAAGCCTGGACTACACCT
This sequence comes from Dehalococcoidia bacterium, assembly GCA_965207865.1. Lineage (GTDB taxonomy): Bacteria > Chloroflexota > Dehalococcoidia > Lucifugimonadales > UBA3495 > VXOI01. The sequence continues at coordinate 51,598 of CBDBNP010000008.1, read as the reverse complement.
CCATGTGGCGAGCGTTCTTTGTGGTCCTCATTGCGTTCATTCCAGTTCTCATTGTTACTGCCATAATACTGGTCGTTTTGGGTCTGCTCATCCCCACAGAGTCAGAGGAAATGGCGCAAATGCTGCCAGGCATCTTTCAGATCCTGAGCATATAACTGCCGCCGAGAGTGCCCCCTCAAGCCCTGCCGAAGCCGCCACTACAGTCGGCACTCGCCGTCGCAGTCGTCCTCGCGGCCCAGCAGCCTGTCGATGCGCATGCGGTTGCGGGCAAAGGCGCGGTAGAACGCGTCAAACATCGGGCGGGCGGGCCACCATCCGGTCCAGGCAATCAGCCAGCCCAGCCCGGCTAGGCGGTACCCCTCGCGCAGGCTGTCCATCCCGACGGTAACGCTGCCGTCGGGCCGGATGCCGTAGAGAGCCGCGTCGACCTGCCGGTCCGTCAGTCCGAAAGACGCCGCATCAAAGCCCGGAACGGCAATGTCCACCGCCTCGATGGCATCCGGCCTTCGCCGGTGCAGCCACAGCACCTCCCGGCGGCAGACCGGGCAGGCGCCGTCGTAGAGAAGCCTGAATCGCCCCCTTGCGTGCAAGTCTGCTGGTCTCATAAGCTATTACCAAATGACGATGAGATCTCTTTCATCAGGTGTTTGCGAAGGTCGCCCGGCTTCACAAATTCCTCATAGTTCCCCAGTAAACTTCCATACGGGTAAAGCCCAAAACTCGGATTTCAGCGTATCATATTGTTGAAGGGGTATTCGAGTTCAAGGGCAGGCCCGCGGTAGTACCAACCAACAGCACGAGCTAAACAGCGCCGTCGCTGCCGAATGTTGATTCAGGCACGACGGCGGTTTTTTGCGCAAAGCGGAAAGTACCGAGCGACAAATACCGGGAGGGACAATGCGATTTATCACGGCCGCCGCCATACAACGCCGGACAGTAACCCTGCTGGCAGTATTCCTCCTGTTGGCCGGCGGAGTATTCGCCTACAACTCTTTGCAGGTGGAACTGTTTCCGGAGATCGAATTCCCCCTGGTGGTCGTCTCCACATCCTACCCCTCGGCCGACCCGGAGGCAGTGGTCACGGACGCAACCGCCCCCATCGAACGGGTCATAGAAGGAACTGAGGGACTGGAGAGCATACAGTCCAACAGCTTCGAGGGTAATTCTCTTGTCCTGGCAACTTTCAGGTACGGCACGGACATGGAGGCGGCCCAGAGCGACGTACAAAACAGCGTGAACGTGTTGACCTTTCCTGAGGGCGTGGAAATGCCTGAGGTGGGGAGGTTTGATCCGGGCCAGTTCCCGGTCATCCAGTTCAGTGTGATTTCTGACCGCGGCTCCGAGGCTGTATCGGAGTTTGTGCAAGGCAGCATCCTGCCGGAGCTCAACGGAATCGACGGAGTACAGCAGGTAACCGTAACCGGCGAGGTGGAACGGCAGGTGCGCGTATCAGCCGACCCCGGCCGGATGCTGGAATATGGCATCGCGATGCCCCAGATCGCTGCCGCTCTCAGCGACAACAACGTGACCCTGCCCGCGGGCCTGATCTTCGGGGCAGGCAGCTCGATGCCCGTGAAGACCATCCACACCCTGGGCTCGGTCGAGGAGATTCGCAGCCTGGTGGTGGGTTCATCCCCGTCCGGGCCGGTGCGCCTCAGCGACGTGGCCACCGTGCAGCTGACCGACGGCACGCCGACCAGCATTTCGCGCACCAACGGAAAGCCGGCCATAAACGTGGCCGTCATCAAGGACCCAGAGGCCAACACTATCGAGGTGACCGAGGGGGTCCGAAACGCCATCGACGGACTGGGCAGCATACCGGCCGGGTTCGATGTCGTGTTCGTCACCGACCAGGGCCCCGAGATACAGCAGCAGATCGACACGCTTCTGCGGGAGGCGCTGTTCGGGTTCCTCTTCGCGGTAGCGGTGGTTTTCGCATTCATGCTCACCCTCCGACCCACAGCACTACGGGGACTGGTCACCACTCTGCGCCCCACCATCGTCATTGCTCTATCGATACCCCTGAGCATATTCACCGGCATCCTGCTGATGACCTGGCAGGATATGACGCTGAATTTCATGACCCTTGGTGGCCTGGCAATCTCGGTGGGCCGCGTCGTGGACGACGCCATCGTGGTTCTGGAAAACGTGTACCGCCACATCCAGGCCGGCCGCGAACGGTGGCGGGCGGCGCTGGATGCCACCACCGAGGTAGGACCGGCCATCTTCGCCTCCACCCTGACCACCATCGTGGTGTTCATTCCCCTGGGATTCATCCAGGGACTGGTCGGGGCTTTCTTCCTCCCCTTCGCGCTGACCGTGGTGTTTGCTCTGGCCGCGTCGCTGGTTGTGGCGCTGACTGCGGTCCCGGTGCTGGGCGCCTACCTGCTGCGCCCCGGCGACCTGCCGGAGGGCGCCGGCGACGATGACGTGGCTTTCGTCAACGAGACCTGGATGCAGCGAGCCTACACGCCCATCCTCCGCTGGTCCCTGAACCACAAGGCCATCACCATGGGCGCCGCGGTGGTCATCGTGGTAGCCGCTCTCGGGCTGCTTTCCGTGATTCCGGTCAGCCTGTTTCCCAGCAGCGAGCAACGGTACGTCGAGGTAAACCTGACGATGCCTCCCGGTACCCCTCCTGACCGCACGCTGAGAGAGGTCATCAATATCGAAGCAGAGGTCCGGGACATTTCGGAGATATACACGGCAACCGTGGGGGCCACCGACCTGGGCAGTGGCGGAATACCCGGCTCTTTCAACCAGGCGAGCCTGTTCCTTTCGCTGACGCCCGAGGCGCCCGACGATACGGCCGGATACCTCAGGGAACAACTGCAGGCTCCCGAAAGACAGCTGCAGATTACCGAACTGCAGGACGGTCCGCCTACCGCCGGAGTCGAGATCAGCATCGCGGGGCCTGATTACCAGGACATCTCCCAAGTCTCGAGGGACTTGGTGACGTCGCTGGGCACCATGGATGGCGTGGTCAACCTTTCCAGCAACATCGCCCAGGCCAGGGAGGAAGTCGCCGTCGAGGTTGACCCTGCCGACGCGGCCGCCATCGGTCTGACCTCTCGAGAGGTAGGATTCCAGCTCAGCCAGTTCCTGGTGGGGCGCTCCGTCACCACCATAAATATCGATGGACAAGACACCGAGGTCGTTCTGTCGGGTGGGCGCGATTCCCTGGGCGGCCTTGACCAGATCAGGAACATAATCATCTCCGGACCGGGCGGCACCGCTCCCCTGGATGAGCTGGCCCGGTTGACCACGCGGGAGGGCCCGGTGGCGATCAGCAGGACCGACGGCCAGCGCTCCGCCAGCATCACCGGCGACATCACTGCCGAGGACACCCAGGCGGTGGGTGTTGAAATCGACCAGAAAATAGCAGAGCTCGACCTGCCGCCCGGCGTAACCGTCACCAGCGGCGGCATCTTTGCCGACATCGCCGAGGGTTTCCAGGCCATATTCCTGTCCATGGCCATTGGCATCATACTGATGTACCTGGTGATGGTCGCCAGCCTGGGATCGCTGCGCAATCCATTCATCATCATCACCAGCCTTCCCCTGGCGCTCATCGGTGTGACGGTGGCGCTGGCCATCACCGGGCGCTCGCTGGGACTTCCGGCCATGATGGGACTTCTGCTGCTGATCGGCATCGTGGTCACCAACGCCATCGTGCTCATCGCATTCGTGGAACAGCTGCGGGAGCGGGGCATGTCGGTCACCGAGGCGCTGATCGCCGGCGGCCGTGTGCGGCTGCGCCCGATCCTGATGACTGCGTTGACCACCAGCTTCGCGCTTCTTCCCCTGGCGGCATTCGCCGGCGGCGAGGGCGGCATCATCAGCGCCGAGCTGGCGACGGTGGTCATCGGCGGCCTGATCAGCTCAACGGCGCTTACGCTGGTGGTGGTGCCAGTGGTCTATTACCTGTTCAACGTCAGCATCCCGTCTCTCCTGGCCAGGGTATTCTCCCGCAGCGCGCCGGTGACTGCAGCGTAGCCTCTGTCCGGCTGGAGCAACAGAGACGCACACAAAAGCGGGCGTCCGGGGAATTGGCCCGGACGCCTGCATTCATTATGTCCTGTTCCGTTGCGCCACAAAGACTTACGGGCTTCCCGCCTGCCTCTCTTTGACAGCGTCCTTACCATGGGAACAACAAACGGTCCTGGTGGGTGCGAATCAGGCCATTTGCCCGGGTGATCACAGTTCCCGTAATGTCTCGGTTTGGCTGAAAGAGCAGGGCAATCACCAGGGTTGGTTGCCCCTACACCTCGGCGCCGTCATAGTTGTAGGGCCGTCCCTTGTGGGCGCCCTGGTTCTAACTGAGACACTCTCCATTTTCCGTATCCCGAGAGTCAGCAATCAAGGGGACCCCATGCCAGACGAGGGCAGCCAGCCCGTTCCAATGCAAGATGATGCCCAAGAAAGGGGCCGCCAGTCCCTGGCGGGTTACGTGGTTTCGCTGCCAGAGCGCCTTTTCCGCGCCACAGCCGCCGGAGGCGGCGGAATGCTGCTCGAGACGGCGGACCACATCCTGCCACCTGCGGTCAGGGACTCGAAGTTCTACCAATGCACCATCGCCCGCCCGTTCCGGATAACCGTGGAGCTTGTCGGCGGCGTCGAAGGACGTTTCCCGTCGGAGATGTCGGCCCCGGAGCTGGTAAAACGCAAGGTGGCAGGCAATGTCGTGGAATTCGGGTGCGTATTCACCGTGGGATTTTCGCCTCTCTGGTTCCTGGCGGCAGCCTCCGACGTCACCAACGGAACGAGGGCTTACCTGCACGCCTTTGTGGGCGAGCTCAAGCGGGTTGGCGTGCTGCCGGTGGGCACCGACGTGTCCAGCGTGGATGATCTGCTCGCTGTACTGGACGGAGCTTCAAGCCAGGCCGCCGACGCCATCGACATACCGCCAACTGCGATAGCCGAAATGCGAGACGCCGTGGATTTGCTGCGGGAGAATGCCGAGCTGATTCCGAGTCCGCAGCGCCTCGCTGATGTTTTCTCGCAACTGAATGATGCTGCGAGGGAGCAGAAACACTCGCTGCTGGCCGTTTCCACCCTGGTGGCCGCCGGAGCGGTGGGCGCCGGGGTTCAGTTGGGCAGCGACCGTATCTTGTCGTTTTACACGGAAGCTCTCAGGAACATCCGCTCGGAGGGGGTGTCCCAATACCTCGGACGCATCAGTCAGCCATACATCGAGGCTGCCACCCGCCACATGGACCCCGGCAGCCCGGCGTTTACGCCCGCGCTGATCCAGCGGTTCATGGATAACCTTCCGTCGTCCGGCCCTGACGCCACCAATTGGACCGATATCAGGTAGGGCACGCGGCGGGCTGGGTTACCAGCGCTTGTAGGGCAGGAATTTCCCCGACATGGTGACCTTCACCCGGTCGCCGTGCTCCAGGTCTTCCTCGCGGTCCACCGTCATCGTGAAGTCGATTGCGCTCATAATACCGTCGCCGAACTTCTCGTGTATCACGTCCTTGAGGGGCATTCCGTAGACCTGCATTATCTCGTAGAACCTGTAGATCAGGGGGTCCGTGGGGACCACCGGGCCCAGCCCCTTGGATGGCGGATCGGTGAGTTCCTCGGCAATCTCGGCGCCGACGCCCAGCACCTCTGCCAGCTTGAGTGCCTCGTCCTGCGGGGCGCTGGCCTGCCCGTAGAACAGGGCAGCCACCCATACTTCGTCCCGGTCGATGACCTTCCCCAGGTCGGCAAAGCTGAGACCGGCCGCTTTCTTGGCGGCCAGCAGTGTCCGCGAAGTTTCTCCAGGCTCCACCTTCTCCTCCCGCTCCTGTTGTGTATCCGTCCGCGAATTGCGGCAGAGTATATCAGCCGTTGGATTGACGATGAGCAAACCCCGCTGCCCGCAATGTTGACCGGCGTCGCCGCGCTTGTTAAACTTTCCTTTAGCTCGGGCGGTTAGCTCAGTTGGTTAGAGTACTTGCTCGACACGCAAGAGGCCAGTGGTTCGAGTCCACTACCGCCCACCAAACTGGATAAAATCAAGAACCTTCCTGATACGGTTCAGGTTGGCGGCATAGTCGCCGATTGAGTTCTCTCCCCGGAAAGGTGAAGTGCTAAGCCCCTGCTGATTTGGGAGACGTTTATCAGGGACTCCATAAATTATCCGTCGTCATATACCTCCCTCCTGTGTTTCACAAATAAGACGACAATTACTTGTTCTTGACGGCGAAGATCATATAGAGCCCGATAGGTGCCAACACGCAAGCTGAAAACTCCTGCCCATTGGTGCTTTAGCGCTTTGTGCCGCACCGTCGCAGCATTGGCAGACAACCAACTTAGCTTGTCAAGGACTTGTTGGGCTACTGTCGTGTCTAATCGGGCGAGGTCGTTCTCTGCGGTGTCCTCGAACTCGACCCGATATGTCACCAAGACAAACCTAACCTCTGGGCCACTTCTTCCACTGAGTGAGTAGAGCCGCCGCGTTCGATTGCTTCTAGCGACGCCTGCAATTCAGCGGAAAACTCGTCACGTAGCTCCAGGCCCGTGTCTGGGCCATCTGTAGGCTCAGCGTCAACGACCTCGATACGCCCAAGCGACTTCAGGGCCCAAGAGACTTGAGGGTAGCGATGTTTTTGCACATCTGCTATGCGACGACTCCGCTCCGGAGCTAGATTTTCAAGTAACTCCTCGTCCCGTCTGAGGTTGGCTTCCCAGGCCGGTATAATTTGACGCTGCGATTCGTCACCGCTTTCACGGATACTTTCCAATATCGTCTGTGTCGCATCTACTTTGTCTTTGGCAACCCGCTCTCTGTAGTCGAACCACTGGTTTAACCTCGAGACCTCCCTTTCGACCCTGGTGGCTGCTTGCCCCTCAGCTTGCTCTTGGAGTTCTTCCCTCTTTACGTCCGCAATCCGGTTTGCCAATGGTTCTAGTTCGTCCAGATTGTCGGGAATCTCGGAGACATCTATCTCTCTCTCGTCATCGTCGAAGTGGAAGGCATGCCTCACTAATTTGTGCCCAATGCCCAGATCTACCTTGCCATCGTCGCTAACGAACACTGGTTCAAGTTGCTCCGTAGTGCGCACACCTGGAACATTAAATTGATACGTGAAGAGCCAGCCGGCGCATGGAGAAAGGTCGTCGCTGGCTGGGACACGCCGCGTTCCGGTCACACCCTCGTACTCCTCCGAAAGCACTCGCTCTACTACTCCATCTACTATTGGATGACCAAACGCCATAAACTCCACATCTTCAGCATCTGGTCGGCGATCCGCCCGAAATACCGCCCTGCGTTTGGTCCCACCTGCGAACAGGTCTTTGTTCGCGTCAATTATCTCGCCGTGAAAGGTCAGTTCATAGATAGGACCCGTTCGCTGTATGTATGTGCTTGCGTCCGAAAGTAACTGGCCGACAAAAGTGTCAAGGTCGTAGCCTTTTATCGGTGAAGGTTGTCCTGCGATTCGCTCGGCAAGTTCTCTTCGATAGGATTTTGTATCCATGATGAAGTCTCCGAGTTTCGCTTCTGCGTCCCGGGCGTGACGCACCTGCTCTTCCAGCTGCTTTCCAAATTCTTCAAGCGCCTCCGCTCGCCTCTCGCCAGCGATACGCATGATTTTCCTGATGTCGCTCTCGGTGTCTCCCAAAATGGGGTCCAGCCCTCCGACGGTTTCCTCGAATACTCGGATGCGCTTTTCCAACACGTCAAGGACTCTCTCTTCGACAGTGTCTTTGACCCAAAGGTTGAAGATACTCACCGTTTGATCTTGACCGATCCGGTCGACCCTCCCTATCCGCTGCTCAACCTTCATAGGGTTCCACGGTAGGTCGTAATTGACTAGGACATGACAAAATTGGAAATTTCTTCCCTCCCCACCTGCTTCGGTACAAACCAGGACCTGGGGACCAACTCCGCTCCTGAACTCTTGCACTGAGCGGTCTTTCTCCACAGGTTTCATTTGGCCATGAAAGACGTTTACGCCCCAACCTCTCTCAGTGAGAATTTCCTCCAAATGCCGTTGGGTCTCCCTGAATTGTGTGAATATGAGGACCTTCTCATTTGGGGAATCATCGAACAACATTGATAGCTGTTCGACTAAAACATCCGCTTTGGAGTCGCTTTTTACTTGATCAAGAGCTTGAATGGCCCTGTCAAGCAACACTAGCTCCGCATCAACTAAGTCGCGTGCAGTACCGACGCTTACAACGATATCTCCCGCTTCTTCATCATTCAGTAACCGCTCTTCTAGCTCATACCCCGTCGAGTAAGCCTGAAGACTTCTGGCCAGGATCCTCTCCTGACGTCTGCCCAGAGACGTCCGAATCGCTGCAATGCTGGATGCCATGAGTTTCTGAAATGTGACCATCACAAATCCGGTAGGGGTGTCACTTGTGCCTTCAGCAAGTTGGAATCCGTATTGGACGTAATCTTCAACAGCTTCGAGAGCTGCACTTTCCTCGGGTGTCAACTCAACCGTCCACCGGCTCGCTATCCGAGGCATAAAGCCGCCCACCTCGGCCTTGCGATTCCTGATTAGTACTTCGCTCAGAAGATGGTGGTCAGATAATTCGGCTTTAAGTAATTCCCGCTCTTCTGCCCCTGAGGAAAGACGCTGGCCTGCCACGCTTACATCTAGCTCAAGCCAATCCGCGACCTGCTTGATGGTTTCACTAGGTTCCTCATCTGGCAAAGGGAACCCGTCGCGGTCTAAACGCTCGACTAGTCTAGAGAGGCCAGGAACGACTTGGCGGTGCCGTTCAAAATGCTCTTCAGAAGGGAAGAGGGCGGGGTCCAAAAGTTCAACAAGAGAGTAGAGCTCGTGGGTGTCTAACTGCATAGGAGTTGCGGTGAGAAAGAGCATACCACGTTGAGCGAATCGCTCCGGCTCTGCTAGCTTGCTGATTAATCTGTAGAGCCGCGTCGTACTCACTCGGTTGCCAGAACGGTGGCTTCTAGCATGGTGAGCTTCATCCAAGATAACTAGGTCCCAATTGACCCTTGAGCACAGTTCTGCCCAGGTAGGATTGGCGACCCACGATGAGGAGCATAATATGCTGCCTGAAAAAGTAAACGGGTTATCGAGTTGCCCTTGATTTCGCAGAAACCGAACAGTGTCGGTATTTAGAACTGAGAAGCTCTCGTTGAATTTAGTCTTCATCTCGAAGTGCCATTGTCCCACTAGATTAGGAGGGACTATGGCCAAGACTCGCTGGGCGCCTCCCCTGGCCCGGAGTTCCTTCAGAACCATGCCGGCTTCAATTGTCTTGCCTAAACCTACTTCGTCACACAACAGGAACCGATGCGGGTAATTGGAAATGACCTTGTGGACTACGGAAACTTGATGGGGCTTTATATCCACTCCGATTTGTCCCAGCGACACAAGCTCATCATAGAGGTGCAAATTCCGATACGACCGGGTTACTTCCTGGAGCCGGTATTGTTGAAGGGAGCCAATGAGGTTGGCCTTAAATCGCCCAATCGGGTCTGTAACAGCCAGGGGTCTCAAATCTGCTTCCGGCACGTTAACGGTTTTTCCGCCCGCAGTTGCTAAGAAGCATCTCCAAGCTGGTGTATCCGAGGGGGTCGGATCTAATACAGCCGCGTTTTCGCCCGTCGAAATCAAGCGGACACGCTGCCCAGTCAAGTCGATCCGCAGTAATGGCGGATCGGTAATCGCGAATTGGGTTGGAGGACCGGGAGAGTCCCACCGAACCTGAATCGTCCTGTCATCAAGGTTCGTAACCACTCCGTACGTTTTCGCTCCCGTCCATTGAACGAGAGACCCAACAGTTATTTTCTGGGCTTTGAGTGTCATAGTTGCCTAGTACCTCTCGGTGTGCGTTGTGACTTGATTGCCAAGAGGGGAGGAATCTTTCGTGGACGAAGTATGCTTGGCAAACATTATACCGCGAGCACGCTCTGTTGAGCACTTTGGTTAATCCGGTGATGGCACGGCCCCCCGGCTGAACCCGAAGAGGAAGACCCGGTCCCCGGTCCGGTAGCGGTCCATCAGGTACCGGTAAGCGTCATCGATGTTCAGTTGCATTCCCGCGCCGAAGGCCTGGCCCAGCAGGGTTCCCGTCCGCAGCAGGTTGCGCCCCAGGATGCTGAAGGTACCGACGCCCGGGTCGTAGAATGCTACCTGGCCCGCGTCGCGCACCACGCGCTGGTACAGCTTGACCACGTTGGAATTGTGGCGTCCGTACTCGGCCCCGGTCCCGTCGCAGCAGATGACGATGTTCTTCACCGCGCCCTCCCGGCGTACGGAGACCTGCCCTGCTCTTTCACTCCACTGATATGGGAGGTCTACCGAAATCCGACCAGTCGCCCTTCCCACCATGGACCGGCTTCGGGTCCGCCGGCCATGTGCCCTCTCCCCAGCCCCGGTTTCCATTTGGTCTCAGGATTGGAGACGGTGAAGATCAGACCACGGCCGGACTTGACGGTCGAGGCCGCCGCGCGTTCCACAGGCGGCTCCACCCGGCAGGTCAGATTCCCGCGTCAGATTCCATAGAAGCGGTTCAGCGCTTCCGGGAGCATCTTGGACGCGGCTTCCAGGCCGACCTCCCAGACGCCGGTGGACGCCTTGGTCAACATATTGCCCAACCACGCTCCCACGCTGGCGCCATAGTTGCCGTCAGGGAGGGCCTCAGGGTCCGAGGCGACGGCATCCCTGAGTTCCCGGATGTCCTCCTCTCCGACGCCCTGCTCGCGCAGATAGTCCAATAGCGAGGCCGCGTCGCCTTCGCTGACGATGCTGACCTGCTGGCTCACCTGATCTCCGGTGGCGATGACGTTGTGGCCTCCGTAGATATGGTAGTTGACCAGCCTCCCAACCGCCTCCGACGGGTTGCTCTCCTCCGACGCGCGGTCGTTGTTCTGGAGATCCAACAGGAAGTCAAAGAGCCTGTTCCTCACCTGTTCCAGAATATCCGGGTACACGGATGCCGCAATAGGTTGATATGCCTTGATGAGAAACAAGCCTCCCTTCAGCGCCGTGGCTTCCTGGGCCAACATGACCAGGTCCGGCGGCCATAATCTCTCATCCGGCTCTGCACCGTGGGCCTGCAACGCTCCTACCCCATCGAGCATGATCAGGTTTTCGGCAAACTCCTTCACCTGTTGGGGCAGGTCGTCCATCGAGATGAGCAGGCCCTCGGCTGTCCCCTCGTTGGGACCTGCGAAGTTGCCGTAGTTGGCGGTGGCGAGCCGGCGGTATTCGGGTACCTTCAGCGGGTCCGCGTATCCGTAGAGTTCCTGGTCCAGCCACTGGTCGAGCTCGGGCGAGTGCAGGTTGTTGGTCAGCGCCTTTGCCTTCCTGAGAGTGCTGGTCAGATCCACGTCGTGCTGGGTCAGCTCGTCGATAAATTCCTGTAACGCGTCCATCAGAGCCTCCTGCCGTTCCGTGTCTGTGGGCCTCCCCTCCCTGAATCCACCGGCCGCAACACCACCGCTCTTGCGCCTCTTCCGAGTCTTCCGTCGCAGGGCGGTAAGTTTGACCGGAGACTTGCCTATTTCCGGTCGGAAGCCATACTATTTTGGACGTGTTTCGTTGTCAACTACGCATATCGCGGTGCAGATGACAGCGCAGATGGCAACTGCACCGATGTCCAGGAAACGAATTCCAGTAACCAATGACGCCTGCTGCGCTCTATCCGCGGGTCCTCCAAGTCCCGAAAGCATTCCATGTTCGGCGCACCTGGCCTCCTCATCATCAATCACCTCACAACACATCGACTCGCATTCTCAAGTCCATCGTTTTAGACGCGATTGACCTGAGACTTTCGGCTTTCCAACAATGACCCGGCGGTGTAAGATGTCGGTTATCACGAGACGCCTTTCAGGACAGCCGAATCGGCGTTGCCGCCGATTGCCAGGTGCGATATGAGCACACCCGACATCTTTGCCAAGACGTCCAAAGGCCGGAGCCGCTTTCGGTTGCCGGATCCGCCGGAATGCCCGGAAGACAAGATGACCAGCTTCGACCACCTGACCATCAACGGCAACGCCCACTACCTGGCCCTGCACCTGGGTCGGCCGGAAACCACCCTGGTAGCCGGGGACCGCTACCTGGTGGTGCGGCCCACCCGGAACCTGTCCGGGAGTCGGTATCCGGACCTTCTGGTGGCCTTTGGAGTTGATCCCGTGCTTTACAAGGAGAGCAACGGGTACGTCATCGCCGAGCAGGGGAAGCCGCCGGACTTTGTGTTGGAAATAGCGTCTGAGAGCACGGGCGGCGTTGACGTGGGGGCAAAGCGGGAGGACTACGCTGCCCTGGGCATAGCGGAATACTGGCGGTTCGACGAGACGGAGACGGGCCGTTATCACGGGGCGCGGCTGGCCGGGGACCGGCTGGTGGACGGGGAGTACATTCCGATACCCTTGGACGAATTGCCCGACGGCAGTTTGCAGGGGTACAGCGGGGTACTGAACCTAGTCCTGCGCTGGGTGAATGGAGCGTTGGTGTTCTACGACCCGGCCACGGAGCGTCCCATTGCCACCTTTGAGGATGAACGCGCCCGGGCCGACGCCGCCGAGGCCCGCATTCGGGAACTTGAAGAGCGGCTTCGCGAACAAGGCGGATGACGCCGGTTGGCAAACACGCTGCGTCTGCTCCTCCGGGCCGGCGGCGGCAGTTGAAAGGAGACAACCCAGCCATGTACGACACGACCAGCGACAGCAGCAAGATGCGCGCATCCCCAGAGCGGACGCACCTTTACCTACCCTTGTCAGCCCCCCCCCCCCCCGTGACGCACCTTTACCTACCCTTGCCGGCAGCGCCTCAGGAACAAATTTCGACAGTATCTCCGGGAGTGGCTCTACCCAAAACCCCCCCCCCCGACTTTTCTCCGGCGAATTAGTCTCTTCGTCCTGACCTCCCTGACCCTGCTATTCGCCCTCGCCGCCTGCGAGGGGGGAACCATCACCATCGAGGAGACCGACGACGGGGCCGTGGTGCGTACCAGCGGGCTATCGGCCCCGGGCACCCCGGAGGCCACCGGCACACCGGGACCCACCCCCACCCCCCGGCCCCGCATTGCCTTTCCGCCGGAATCCGACGGGGCCGCGCTGACCGCCCTCTTTGACGCCGCCAACGGCGAGAGCTGGCAGGACAGCGACGGCTGGCTCTACCTGGAGGACTTGGGCCAGTGGCACGGCGTCACCACCGACGCCGCCGGCCGGGTCACCGGCCTGAACCTGCGCGGCAACGGGCTGAGCGGGGAGTTGCCCGATGAGCTGGGCAGCCTCGGCGGCCTGACCGAACTGGACCTGCGGGACAACCGGCTGGGCGGAGCGCTGCCCACGCAGTTGGCCGGCCTCACCGGACTGGAGGGGTTGTACCTCAGCAACAACCGGTTCACCGGCGCCCTGCCCGCCGGCTTGGTTGCCCTCACCGCCCTGACCGACCTGTACCTCCACGACAACCAGTTCAGCGGGGAACTGCCGCCCGAACTGGGGTCCCTCCCCAACCTGGACAGCGTGACCATTGGCGGCAACAATTTCCTCTGGGCGGACAGCTACCCGCCGGGGATGCTGGCCGACCTGGTGGGGCTGTCGGCGCTCCACGCCTCGGCTGGCGGGGACGACTGGGCCGACGGCGCCAACTGGGTGAGCGACCCGGCGGTGGCGGCCTGGAGCGGCGTATCCGTCGACGGCGCCGGGCGGGTGACCGGCCTGGACCTCAGCCAGAACGGGTTGAGCGGGGAACTGCCCCCGGCCCTGGGCAACCTGGCCAACCTGACCCGGTTGGACCTCAGCGGCAACGGGCTGAGCGGGGAGATGCCGGCGGAGTTGGGCCGGCTCACCAACCTGACCGAACTCCACCTCCATTCCAACCAGTTGGAGGGGACCCTGCCCGCCGAACTGGGTTCCCTCACCGGCCTGAGCGTACTCCGGGTCGACAACAACCAACTGGACGGGGCACTGCCCGCCGAATTGGGTGCCCTCGGCGGCCTGGAGGAGTTGCACCTGCACGGCAACCGCCTGAGCCGACAGATTCCCGTCACCCTGGGCGGCCTGGCCGCACTGACGGACTTGTGGCTCCATGACAACCAGTTCAGCGGCGAACTGCCGCCGGAGCTGAGCAACCTGGCCGCCCTGGAGCGGGTGTCCCTTTGGGGCAACCAGTTGAGCTGGGCGGAGAGCTACCCGCCGGGCATCCTGGCCGACCAGGTGGCGCTGGTGGCCCTCTACCAGTCCGCCGGAGGCGAGGACTGGGCGGACAATTCCAACTGGCTGACCGGGGAGCCGGTGGACCAATGGCACGGAGTCACGGCCGTCAACGGACGGGTCACCGGACTGGACCTCCGGGAGAACCTGTTGAGCGGGAAACTGCCCCCGGCCTTGGGCAACCTGGCCAACCTGGAAACGCTGGTCCTCCGGAACAATGAACTGGGCGGGGAGATTTCCCCCACCCTGGGCGGGCTGACCGGCCTGACCAGCCTGGACCTGGACCAGAACCGGTTGAGCGGGCCGATACCTCCGGAGTTGGGCAACCTCACCGGCCTGGAATACCTGGGGCTCTGGGGCAACCAGTTGAGCGGGGCCGTACCCACGACGCTGGGCAACCTGGTCAACCTGGAAGGGCTGGCTCTCAACGACAACCGGTTGAGCGGCGAACTGCCGGCCGGGCTGTCGGAACTCCCGGCCCTGGAGCGGGTCTACTTCTGGGGCAACCAGTTGACCTGGGCGGGGGAGGGCTACGAACCGGGCCGGGGCTACGCTCCGGGCCCGGTGGCCGACATGGTGGCCCTTGTGGCCCTGTACGAGTCCACGGCCGGCGAGGACTGGGACAACAATTCCAACTGGCAGAGCTTCACCCCCATCGGCGAATGGCGCGGGGTCACCACCGCCGGAGAAGGCGGGCGCATCACCGGACTGGACCTGAGCGGCAGCGGCCTGAACGGGAGGCTGCCGCCGGCGCTGGGCAACCTGGCCAGCCTGGAGAGGCTGATCCTCGACGACAACCAGTTGAGCGGGCCGATACCACCGGAGTTGGCTCGCCTGACCGGGCTCACCCACCTGCACCTGAACGACAACGGGTTGAGCGGGGCCATTCCGGCGCAACTGCAAGGTCTGGCCAGCCTGAAGGAGTTGAACCTGGCCTCCAACCGGTTAAACGGGCCGGTGCCGGCGGAGTTGGGCAACCTGGCGAACCTGACCCTGCTGTATCTGGACAACAACCAGTTGAGCGGGGAACTGCCGTCCGAGTTGGGCAACATCTCCAACCTGCAAAAGGTGTCCGTATGGGACAACAACCTGACCTGGGCGGATTCCTACGCCAACGGGATCCTGGCGGATACGGTGGCCCTGGTGGCTTTCCACGACTCAGTCTTGAGCGGCGGTGACTACGGTGACTATTGGCGTAGAAGTGCGAACTGGCTGTCGTACGAACCGTTGGAGAGATGGACGAGAATTACCGTGGTCGGCGACCGAGTCACCGAGCTCAAAAATCTCAGTTCGGTTACTGCTATAAGCGGCAGCATTCCTCCTGAACTGGGTCTCCTGACCGGTCTGCGCAAGCTGGATCTCTCCAACAACCCGGGACTCACCGGGCCGATACCGCCGGAGTTGGGCAACCTGACTAGGCTGACGGAACTGTTCCTCAACGATAGCGCCTTCAGTGGGCCGATACCGGCGGAGTTGGGCAACCTGAGCAATCTGAAAACGTTGAACCTGGCCTCCAACCGGTTGAGCGGGTCGGTGCCGGCGGAGTTGGGCAACCTGGCCAACCTGACCCTGCTGTACCTGGACAACAACCAGTTGAGCGGAGAGCTGCCGTCCGAGTTGGGCAACATCCCCAACCTGCAAAAAGTGTCCGTATGGGACAACAACCTGACCTGGGCGGATTCCTACGCCAACGGGATCCTGGCGGATACGGTGGCCCTGGTGGCTTTCCACGACTCAGTCTTGAGCGGCGGTGACTACGGTGACTATTGGCGTAGAAGTGCGAACTGGCTGTCGTACGAACCGTTGGAGAGATGGACGAGAATTACCGTGGTCGGCGACCGAGTCACCGAGCTCAAAAATCTCAGTTCGGTTACTGCTATAAGCGGCAGCATTCCTCCTGAACTGGGTCTCCTGACCGGTCTGCGCAAGCTGGATCTCTCCAACAACCCGGGACTCACCGGCTGCATTCCCGCCAGCCTGCGCGGAGTCGAATACACGGGCGACCTGCCCTTCTGCAATTGAGGCACCGCTCAACAGAAAGCCGTCGCCCCCGGCCAGCCGGGGGCAGCCCGGGCATGCCTGGAACGTGGGAGAGTGGGTTCGAGCGCTGGAGCAGGGGGGTCAAATCAGCTTGGCCGTAACCAACTTGATGATTGAGCCCAATCAACCAGGGAGAGGGGCGGGGCGCCGAACCGGAGCCGGGCAGCGGCAACCCGGTCGGGGAGGGCAACGGCCGTCCCGGTGAGAGGCAGGATGGTCACGTTCCTTCGAACAGCCGCAGGGGTGGCGCTGGCGCTGGCAGTCATAGCCGGGCTGCTCTACCTGCTGGTGGCGGCCAACTCCACCCGGCGGCTGGAGGACTCCCGGGGCTACAAGGCAGCCGTCAGCGAAACCGGCGCCTACGTCCGCATCTACGACGAGGTCCTGGTGGACGAGGCGCTGCGGGAGCGGAGCCGCCGGCTGCTGGGCAGTGTGGAAATGGCGGACCACGGGGACGCGGTCCGGGTGCTGCGGGACGTCATGCCGCCGGATTACCTACGGGAGCAGACCGAGGACAACATCGACCGGTTCACCGCATATCTTCGCCACGAAAGCGCGGACCTGGAGGTCTACGTCAGCCTCACCGGGCCGCTGGAGCGGCTGGAACCGGCGGCGCTGGGGGAGGCGCACCGGTTCATCGACGGTCTGGAGGTGGCGGAGCCCGAGTCGTCAGGCTGCTCGCTGGCGGCCGTGCAACGCCTGGCGGCCGCCTCCGCCGAACCCCTGGCCCGGTTGTTAGAAGGCGAACTGCCGGCGTCGGCGCCCTCGCTGAAGATTCTGAGCCGGGAGTGCCGGGAGCGGGAGTTCGACCGCTGGTTCGGCCTGGTGGTGGACGACCCCCTGCTGGACTCACCGGCGGCCCGGACCCTCCGTGGGGAGCGGGAGGCGCTGCGGCTGAGCTTTGTCGAGGGCGACACCCGGGGTGTCCTCAAGGCGGCGGCCGGGCCGGCGGTGCGGCCGCTGACGGACGGCGCCGTGGCCGGGGTGCGCCGGAACCTGCAACCCGGCGACCGGTTCGACCTGCTGGACTGGGCGGCCGACCGGTCGCCGGACCTGGACCGGCGGGACATCGAGGCCGGGGCCGAGTCCCTGCGGGCAACGCTGGGCGCGGTGAACGGGCCGGGCCGGCTGGTTGCCCTGGCAACGGCAGTGCTGGGCAGTCTCCTGCTGGCGCTGGTCCACCTGCCCCGCCCGGCGCCGATGCTGGGCTGGCCGGGCGCGGCGCTGCTGCTGGGCGGGGGCATCTGCCTGGCGGCGGGGTTCGCGGCGCAGTCGGCCCTGCCGGGCCTGGTAAGGAGGACGCTGCTGGACGCGGTGTCATATCCCGCCGGCGTTCCGGCCTCGGCGATTGAGCTGGCCGGGGACCTGGTGGAATCCCTCCTGCGCCAGGCCGCCGGCGGCTACGTGGCGGGGACGGCGGCGGTGATGTTGTTGGGGGCGGCGCTGGTTGCCGCGTCACTGTTCTACGGCAGGCTTTCGGAACTGGTGGGGAGAAAGCCGCCCACGCGGGGGAGTTCCGCCGGAGGGTTCCGGTAGAGGCGGGGTCCGGCGTTCACATGGGTCGGGCCGGCCGGCACGGGTTGGTATAGCGAACAAAGCCGCTTACAGCCTGCATAAATGGATGGCCGGACGGGCCGCTGGCCCTGCCGTGAGCCGAACTGAGCCGCCGCATCGGCGCCGACCGCGAGAAACCTACCGGCGGGACAAGGAGCGCTGCCCAGCACCCGGCACTATGCGGCGCTACCGTTGGCGGCGGACTCCGAAGGCAATGATCTGTGCCTTCTGCCTGGACAGCAGCCGGCGAGCGGGCAGGCAGACAGGGAGGCAGCATTTGCGGGGCATTTCCAGCACTTTCGGCGCCGTCACGGAATCATAGCCCGGCGTTGTTCAGTTCCTCTCTCAGGGCGGGAAGTCTCCGGTGGCGTTCTTTCAACTCGCCAACATAGGCCAGCCACCCCGGTTCCTCCGACAGATTCCGGTACAGGTCGCGGATACGGGCGATATGCACACAGGCCCGCTGGTAATTTTCCCGGCCGCGGGCGGCAATCAGCCCTTCCACCTGTCGCCGGTAGATGTCCAGGGCAGCCTGGGGACGGGTCGCGGCGGCGGCTTCAGCCACGCGGGTCAACCGGTCCCCGCCTTGGAGACCCGACGGGCCCTGAGCCGCAGACCGCAATGCCAGGTCTATTTCGCCCTCCTCTAGGTGGATGTCGGTCAGCAGGCCATATTCCCCGGCGGCGGACCACCGGCCCAACAACTGCGAACGGAGTTCCTCCCAGGCGCCCAGTTGCCGGGACAGCTCTCGCACCTCCGCATACCCGGACAGGCCCGGGCGTCGTTCCAGCAGCCGTTTCGCCAGGTCCAGGGCTTCCGGCAGTCTCCCCTGTTCCAGATGATGCTCCTTGAGCCACTCCATCAACCGGTGGTCCCCGCTGGCTTCAACTCTCCGGGCCACCACCGGTACTATCCCCAGGCCGAGGTCGTGCTGGCAAAAGATATCCGCCAACTCAAGCAACTCGTGATCCTCGGCCAACTCTGCTTCGGCAATCGCCTCCTCCAATCGTCCCAGCGTCAGCAGGCGGTCCACCAGGTCGTCCAACAGCCGGGCCTCGCGGCAGATGTTCAGGAAGGAGGCATCGTCCAATTGTTCCATCTCCAGGTCCAGCAGGAAACGGCCGTGAGCCTGACGGTTGAAGTCGTCGCTCCTGCCGTCGCCGTGGGCCATGGCGGCGCGCACCCAACCGGCAACTGCCCGCTTTTCCTGAACCGTGGCCTGTTCCAGTATGTGGCTCGGCGCGCCTTCTCCCAAGCCTACGCCGCCCCACTCCAGGTCAGCGCAATAGATGTCGAAGAGGGTTCGCACCAGGGCTTCCCTGCCCGCAACGCCGCCCTCCCACAGGCTGAGGCATTGTCCCAGTCCTTCGACGCAGCGGTCCATCACATCGGTCAAGCGCCCATCCTCGTCCAGCATGGTGTCGTAATGTTCCAGCATCTCCCGGGACACCGACCGGTACACTGCGCCGGCGTTGGCGCAGTCATCCCAGGCCGGATGCTGTCTGCCTGATCATGTAGTGTCAGCCAGACTAAAATTGTAGGGTGGTCCGCCCCATCGCTCCTGCTCGTGGCTGGCCGTGATCTCCGAGATGTCCAACTGATCCACGATGTCGGATATGAAATAGGGCAGGTGGCCCTCGGGCAGCCATTCCTGCAACGCCTGTGGCAGCAGCAGGGGTTGGTCGGGATCGTAGGAAAGGTAGGCCCTCGGCTCTGTTGGCTGAATGCTCACCCCATCATACCCGCAACGGCCGGCCACCGGTGTTCCTCGGACGGGCTGCCAGAGAGAGGATCTGCCAAGTTGCGATACCTCTCTCCAGACCCAGGGCTGCCCTCAGATCCCTATGGTTATCTCATCCACCTGTTCATAATTCGGTAAGACTCATGAATTGTGGACAACTGTGTAAGTCCTATCCCGATTCAGGCGGTTTCATCTGTGGCGGCGGCGCAGCCGCATGGATACATAGGTGATGGCTGATGACGTGATCAGGCTCAGCACGCCACCGATGAGAATGTCGATGGGCACCAGTGCCCCAGGCCAAGTTTTATTCATCATGTAAATGGGCACCACGTAGGTGGCATAGGCGGCGCAGCCGAAGATGAAGCTGTTTCTCGCCGCTTTCAGCAGGCTATCCTCGCGCAAGGCCGGTTCAATGGCCAGGACGCTGTTCGCCAAGCCGATGAGCAGGAAGAATACGAGCGCGGCTAACAGCACGGTGCCGCCCAGCTCGTCCAGCGGTCTGCCGAACTGGTCCAGCAGCGCGTCGTGGCCGCTGGACTCGTAGAAATTCTCGTACATGCCCCGCACTGGAGGAGAGAGGTTCCACGCTATGTCAATGATGGCGTAGACCAGGAACGCCGCTATGAACCTTGCGTATTGCATCGTCACTCTGCCTTTGTGGTGGTCATTGCGTTCTCCTTGTCCATTGGTCTGAACTGTGATTTAGATGATTTCCACGATCTTTGATTCGAGAATCATTGCAATCAAATGAATCAAGGGAATCACAGCTCATACAATTGCAACTCCCTGTCAATTTTCAGCGTCAATGAACGAGAGAATCTCGGTCATCGACCACCTTGGGAGCGGAGCGATCAGACAAATATCAGGTTGTTCTATGCTAGGCAATCACCTCCTCGATTCAGTCCGTGGGGCAGGAATACCAACTTGGGTAGGGGAACCTGGTGAGACGCACCGCGCGCCTGGGTTATCGTCCCTCGCAGACGCCCATCGGGAGAGCGCGATGCTCGATCCTCCTGAGTCTATCCGGCTTGGGCGGCCGTTCGGAGAGCTGGGCTCAATCCTGTGCGGCCAATCCCGGGTCTCGGGACGAGACCCTCCAGTTTTCTCGGCAGGAAGCACTGGCAAAAGCCTGATCACGTATTCCAGTATCCGGCACCACGAGACCGGATGCAAGGCTCTTGCCGCCATCGCCCCCAAACTGTTCGCAAAACTCTAAGCACGGGCCCGCGACGGCGTTGACCACCATCAATGTCACCGGCAAGGCGTCGTCGTTATCCTCCCCTCAGGCCGCTACCGCCGCCACAGCCCCCGGGATGACCCACCGCCAGCCCGGCGCAGCATTTCCAGACTGGCGCGCCTTTGCCGGAGTTTGGCCAGTTCCATCAACCACAAGTACTACTGCTCGTTGCGGTCCAGGTCCAATGGCGGGGCCGTCTCCGGGGGCAAGAGCATCAGCCGCAGGTCCGGCCGGTCGCCGCCGTCTGCGGTCCAGGCCCCGTAGCTCCGTTGCAAGATCCTCAACCCCCTGCAAACTTGTCGTTTTCCAATGTGGGCCTTGCTCGCTCGCCGCAACCGGCCCTTGACAGAAAATGTTCGCTGTTTCGGTCCCGTAGGGGGTGATTTACCCGCGATTCAGCTTTGAAACTGCCCGCATCTGCAAACTTACGTCCGAACCACTTTCCTGTACAACCCCCTGACCTCGCAACGTTTTTTCTCAGCATTGTCCTGGAGATGGGACCGAGGCATCCGGGGAGGCGCCGGGACCACTACATCAATGAAATCCCTTTCGAGGGATAACGCTGGGTTCTGACGGCCCGCAGACTGGCCGCTGAACACCATATAGCCATAGGCAACGGCGGGGAATCGGTACGCCATCCCTCCGAGACCGTGCGGGAGGAGCGAAAGGGAGACGGAAAAGACGGGGCGTGTAGGGACCCGCACCCGTGCGGCCCCCTGTGAGAGGTTCTTTCCGGCGTACCGGTGACGCACACTCAATAGCGGAGCCGGAAACTATGCCGGTGGCCCAATCCCACAACCCCAACGAGAGGCTATGCGAGACAAGACGAGAACAAACGGAAAGCCGCGTCCCGCCGGGAGAAACAGGAAATCAGGGACCGCCGGACGGAATACGCCAAGAGGAGCATCCCCGCAGCACACCGTCGATCAGCGGGAGAAAATGCACAAGGGGCTGCGCATCTTGGCGCGGATGATTGCCCGCGCCCGCCTGCGGCGGGAGGCATTGGGGGAACCATCAGTGCCGCCAACGGATCTGTGGGATGGCGGGTGAGCCGCTTGCGAGAACGGCAGGGGCGCCAGCATCTGTAACAACGCCGAACGTAGCTCACTGGCACAACGGTGACGCTTTCGGGCAATTCCCCACACCGGGGCAGTGTGAGGCCCTGTCACGCACCCCATTGTCAATTGGCATTTCGAAATCATGACTGTGACCAGCCCCAAACTCCAAATTCCCTGCTTCAGGAGTGCGGTGCTCATCAACAGGATGCAGACGGCCATAAGGAACAGGAACACCCCCAAGTATCGAACCATCCGCGGAATCAGGCAGGACGTTCGTCGCCGCGCTTGCCATCAAACGTCCCCGCCTATCCTTGAACCTGCGGGGTCTGCGGTCTGCCCCGCCGCAGCCACGCCAGGAACATCGTGCCCCATATCAGCAGCCCCAGAATAAACAGTGTCCCCAAGCAGGCGACCATGACCACGCCCTGCGTGTCCACCTCCGTCCAGGTCTCCGTCGTCACTACAGACTCTCCCCGGGAGCCGGTCGGGTCAGGGCTAACAGAGGCGACGGTCTCGTTGGTGCCGGAGGACGTGCCCACGCTCAATATCAACATGCCGCAGATTGCCATCGGCAGCAGCATAAGCAGCGCCCCGACGGGCCGCCACTTTCCGAGCCGGCGCCATAGCGTAAGCCCCGCCGTGAACAGCAGGACAAGGACGAGCATTATCAAAAATATCGCCATCGCCGACTCCCTGCCAAGATCAGGGCCACCTTCAAACCGCAGCGCGAATGCTCAGCCCGCCAAGCAGCAATGGCAGGAGCGGACCACACGGGGCCTCGTCCTCTTCGCCGCCGCCAGGGCGGCCACCTCCGTGGGGAAGGGGCCGTGCCACATTCCTCCTCGGGGCGCCCGCCGCTCTTGGTCCCTCGCCTTGCTGCATCCCACCCGGTGCACCACGGCGCTTCCCTGGGGCCTTTCCTCCAAGACCAGGTAGTTCATGTCGCACCTCCAATGTGGAGTCGCGACCAGTGTCCCAGCCTACACTGTTAGAAGTCAAAATAGTGCGGACAATCACGATATTGTCTGCACGGTGGCCGGTCCTGTGCCGCTGTCCGCAGCCAGCCAGCAGCCCGTAGAAAGCGCTGTCGTCCAGCCGCATCTACCACCTCAGCCATTCCGCCCCGTCCGGCCTCTTAATGGCGCTGAGAATGATCATGCAAATGACGTTCGCCACACGCCCGGCGTCAGCAACCGTCTGAGCAATCGCGCCCGTTTGGCCCGGCTCAATTCCTTCTGTGCCTC
This sequence comes from Dehalococcoidia bacterium, assembly GCA_965207865.1. Taxonomy (GTDB): domain Bacteria; phylum Chloroflexota; class Dehalococcoidia; order Lucifugimonadales; family UBA3495; genus VXOI01. The sequence goes on along the minus strand of CBDBNP010000008.1, from coordinate 28,587 downwards.
TGCCAGCGCCTCCCACCGCCAGCGTACGTGGTCTTTGCGCCGCGACTCGTCCAACGGGTCCGTCTCCGGCGGCAGTGTCCATTGGAAGTCCCGCAGCACCTCCACCTCCAGCTCTCATCACCGCACCCTGGCCTGTGCCCGGTCGACCCGGCTGACTAGATGGTTACCGCCCACACGCAGCCGGCGCCACTCGGCAATCAGTTCCGCCGCCGGGCCAAAGGCGTATGCCTCGTCGAGCTGCTCCACCAGTGTAACCACGCCAGCGTCGGGCATACCCGGCCTCCGCCGGGGAGGGCGCCAGTCCCCCTGCCGGCTCTGGCCCTGATCATCCCTGTGTTCTTCGTCGGCGCAGCGTCGGCCAACGTCCAACGCTGTGACGCGTCCGGGCTGCCGTTCATCTACCTCCAGCGCCGCCACGCGCCGCTCCAACTCCTCCAACCGGCGCGCCTGGCTGTCGGCCAATTCCCGCAACCCGGCGTTCTCCGCCTCCAGCCTAGCCACCCGCCGTTCCAGGGCGTCGCCGTCCCTCTCCACAGCATCACCGCCAGCCAGTTCCGGCGCAACGTCCCGGTGCTCGTCGGCTCCGCCCGCATCCCGGAAGTCCAGCAGCGCCTGCCGCATCCGCCGGGACACCTGCCGGGAGTCGCAGCACAACGCCAGGGTGCGGTAGTTGACCCCCAGAACCTCGGCGGCGGGCACCCGGCCCCGTTCCGTCACCACGGCGTCCAGCAGGTCCAATAAAGGGCTCCATCGCCGTCTCGCCCCATTTCAACATGACTTATGATGGTGTCCTACATGTCTCACCGCCGCAGTTTCTGCAAACAGAGGCACGAAAACACCCGACATACAGTCACGAAAAATTCGTCTGCAAGATCATCCCCGCCAGGCCGGAAATCCGCCCGTTCCAAGTAGGAAATGGCCCCCATGTGCATCATCTCAAATAGTCCACTTTTCCTTACAGGCCTGCCACTGTAAATCCGGCCCCGGAGCGACTGCACCTTCGCGTTTTCATGTGTCATCAACCGGGTCTGCCGTGATTGCCCTAACCCCGAACAAGCCCGGCTGACGCCCCGGGAGCCCGGCGCACCCCTCCAGAAGCGCTGGAACAATAGTTCCCCCATTGCCATTCGGGACCACGGACGAGAGTATTGCAGTTTGACTCGTCCGGGCAGGACATCGCCGGCAAAAGGGCTGAACTCCGCGACGTTGTCACCTCCATTTAGTTCGCTGTCATGGGAGATTTGGCAGGTGAAACTCGCCGCGATATACTGCCAGCAACAGGAGGCAGCATGGACGAATTCCGAGATGCCCTGAAGGTTTTGGTGGTTGACGACGAGCCCGACGTCGAGGTGATGTTTCGCCAGCGGATGCGGCGGGACATACGGAGCGGCCGTTACGAGTTCGTCTTTGCGCATTCCGGGGTTCACGCCCTGGAAGTGCTGGCGGAGCACCCGGACGTATGCCTGGTAATCACGGACCTGAACATGCCGGAAATGGACGGGTTGACGCTGTTGGATTGCCTGACCGAGGCGTGGCCGGACGTGCCGTCGCTGGTGGTTTCCGCCTATGGCGACTCGGGCCGGATGTCCGCCGCCCGCGAACGTGGTTCGTCCGGGTTTGTCGTGAAGCCCGTTGACTTTGACCTTCTGAGGTCGGCAATGGCGGAGTCGCTGGACGGCGCCGCTTGAACTGTCCGGGGAAGAATTGCCGGACCGGTTTCGGCCTTGGGTCCCTTCCTTCCGTCGAACCGGACGGACGGCCATTGAGCCGCTCTTTTTGCGCGCCGCCCAAGGTGTCGGGCGCGCCGCCGCTGGGGACGGGCGCGGTTCCCGCCGGAGCGGCGCCGATATCCCGGCGCTTTGGGATGATGAGATTCCGACAGAGGCCGAACCAGAGACCGAAAACACGGAAATAGAATTCGGGAGTTGCGAAGATGCCCAAGTATCTCTTTCAGGCCAATTACACCAGTCAGGGTTTCCAGGGTTTGTTGCAGGAAGGTGGGACCTCGCGCCGCCGGGTCTTCGAGGAACTGGCCCAAGAGCAGGGAGGAACCCTGGAGTCCTTCTACTACGCATTCGGCGGAGCGGACCTGTACCTGACCTTCGACCTGCCGGACGTGGCGACCGCCGCCGCAATCTCCATGTCCATCGGAGCGGGCGGGGCGCTGAGCATCAGCACCGTTCAGTTGATCACTCCCGAGGAGATCGACGACGCCTGCGCCAAGACGGTTACCTATCGCCCGCCCGGAGCATAGTCGTCCAACCCCTTGGCTCTGTAGCCGCGGGTGATCGATCACCGGGCTACTACGTGGTTGGGTGAGAGTTGGCGCTCCTGACGTACCGGATGGGACGGTGCCGGGTAGTGTCGCCGGTTCTCTTGGCGACCTCGAGAATCCAGCAATGGGTTAACCGGATTCCCGGAATTGTGGAGGAGAGGACGCGACATAAGCTCGGTGTATCCGGTTCACGAAATGCCCGGTTGGTTGGGCCTGACGGATGCGGTAAGGCGTTGACTCTACCGCGTAGGCGCGGGCGGATTCCAGGCCACGTCAGCCAATGTTCCCGCTGACCTGGACGGCCACCGCTGAACCAGGGTCGCACCCACACCAACGCCACTTCGGTACTGTTGCATCGACTTGCTATTCGAAGGTCGATGCCTTCTCCCCCAGCCACTTGAGGATGAGAGCGTTCAGCGCACCGTCAGCTTTCATGGAATCCAGCGCGGCATCCAGCTTGCCCTTCAGTTCACTGCCGGGACGGACTCCCATGCCGAGGCCCCGGTCCAACAGCACCGACGGCCCCACCATCTCCAGTTGGCCTTCGTGCTGGTCCAGTTTCTGCACCGCGTAGCCGTGATCCATCAGGACGGCATCCACATCGCCGCCCAGGAGCGCGTCGACCTCGCTGGTTGAGTGGTGCTGTGGGATGAAGGGGGTGCCCCGTTCGGTCAGGTAGTCGGAATATATGGTGTTGGCCGAAACCCCGATCCTGCCTTTGGCGGCCGAGTCGCCCTCACCGACCCGGGCCATGTACACCGAAGGAGTCGGTGGGTAGCAGGCCTGGGTGAAGTCAATCAGATCCTCCCGCTTGTCGGTAATGCTCATGCCGGCGAGGATGACGTCGAACTCCTCCGACAACAAGTTGGGAATCATCGTCTCCCAATCGTTCAATTCCCAACGGCACTGCAACCCGGCGCGACGGCAAAGCTCGTCCCCTAGTTCCCGCTCCAAGCCGTCTATCTCGCCCTGGTCGTTGACGAAGTTGAACGGGTGATAGTCGCCGCCGGTGGCTATGGTCACCGGGTCCGCTCCGCCGCAGGCGACCAGCAACAGCAGGACTACCACCAGTAGAAATGGGCAGCCCGTTCGCTTGATCCGGTTGTTCAACGCCGCCCCCCATCTTTCCTGAGCAAGCGCATTTCGTCGAATCCCTGGACGTCCTGAAACCAGCCCGCCTAGTTTGCGTGCGGGACTCTCTCACCGCCGTGCCACGTGTGGCGCATCAGAACCTTGTCACCGCTATTCGAATGCGTAGCCCGGACTAACACCCTACGTTTCATAGTAGTCACCGCTGAGCAGAGTCGCGCCACAGGGAAAGTCCGGTAGTCCCGGCGACCAAGGGAAACAGGACGTTCACGACAATCCAGACCATCCCTGTCGCAACAGAGCTTTCTTCTCCCTGGCCGGAGATTTCCAGGAACCAGTTTCGGAAGAACAGGATCGCTACCCCGGCGGTCAGGTACAAGACTGGATTGACTTTCATATGCCCTCGGCTGGCGCTGGGACCAAGCTCTCTCCCCCATTTGAAACTCCGGTTGACACTGAATGCCAGGGCCGTTACCAAGGCGGCGGCCATCAGGTAATTCGCGACTCCCCAGACGGCGGGCGCATCAAAGAAGGGGTTGACGACGAACCAACTTGCCACAAAGACGGCCACCACAATCAGGTACCCGCCTAGAAGTTTCTTCAACCCAGCCATCAAGCCCCCTTCCTCAAAGGTGCTGCCGCCAACCGCGCCACCCGCTTTCCCAACAGTCAGGGCGACGAATTGCAAATGTTCACGAGAATGCTCCGCTGGTAGTAGCCGCTATCCACTCCAACAGAGCTCGCGATGAAGGACAGGGCGCTACCTCGCCCGCTAGCTAACCTGGGCGCTCACTGTCCGGGTGTTCTCCCCGCAAGAGTTGTGCGCGGCGAAGGGCGATGGCGTCATCCAAAAGGTCGGAGCCGTAGCGCTCCAGGATGTCGATGTCCAACCGTGTAATTGGGTCGGACAGCTTAACCTTGGTCTCGGCCCGGCGCAATTCCATCAGGTCGTTGCCGGTTGCCCTTCGCTTTGACTTCCCCGCTCCAAACAGGAACCAAAACGCCACCCCGAAGGCAACCAGGACGGCCAGGCCCAGAACGAACACCACCGGTCTCACCTCCATTGTCGCCATCGAGGGTACAGGCAACAGCTATTTGGGGCAATCAAGGGATGGCCCCCGCTGCGCAAACGACCTGCCAGGCGGAAGCGGCCCATCGCCCGAGAGGCTCCGCTGCCTCCACTCCGTCCCCGTATCATACATTCGGGGTTGCACAGGGCCAACATTCCTCACGCAACTTGCGTTTTCCCGCAACCGGTCCCTGACGGAAAGTATTCGCTGTTTGCGGGCTGAGAGGACTGATTTTCCGCCGCCCCAGCTTTGAAATTTCCCAAATCTTCAACCTGCATCGAAATTGATTCCCTGTACGGCCCCCTTATGTCCCAAAAGAGAGAATCGGGACAATTAACTGGAAGACGCCGACGCATCAAGGGAACTCCATAACGTTCTCATAGATGAAATCCCTTCCGTGGGATAACGCTCGCCATTCCAAGTCCGCAGACTGTCCCCAAACGTCACAAGCCTGTAGGTAAAGGCGGAAGGGTCAGTCCACACTCCCGCCGAGACCCAGGGTGAGGAGCGGGATGAGAAAGACCGATAGAGGGAGCAAGTCAACGGGCATTCAAGGCTTGCCAAAGAAGTCATCGTCGGAGTACACCGCTGAGCAGCGGGAGCGGATGCAACGGGGGCTGCGCATCATGGCCCGCGTGATCGCGCGCGCCCACCTGCGGAAAGAAGGGTCCAGGGCGGAACCTGCAAGACCTCAGCCGCCATCCTACGACCGACCTACCGGCTAAGCCCCTGAAGAGCTAACGTCGGATTCCAATCATCCCGCCTTCGCATGGTCTCAGGCCATGTTGCACGGCTTGCTCCATAACGCAGAACTCGCTCGAACGAAATGTCCTCCAAGGGATCATGTTCTACGAATTTATCCAGGACAATGGAGTGTTGTCTCATCTCACCAGGAGGAACTTGATGCAAACCAGCAGGCAGCGCCGGCACCGACCCATGACACGGCGACGGAAAACCCGGACCTGTACAACTCCATCCAAGGCTACGTGAAGGCCCACGCCCTGTGGTACGGCAGGCTCCAGGCGGCCCGGCCCTTCGGCGTCTCCCGCCACATCCTGGGGTGTTGCTGGAGGGGGGACACCCAGCCCACTCCCTGCTCGGGACGGTGGTCAATGCCATCGGAGACGCCTTCGACCCCGTGGTAGCGGCTGCTTGGGCCATGACCGCCAGCAGGCCAAATCCGGTGGCGAGTAGCCGTCCAGAAACAACCACTGGCAGAGACCCTGGAAGACGCGCTGTGGTTGCCACCTGCCGCGCCAATACTGACATTTGGCCACTGACGAAGGCGGCCCCGGCTGATACGCTGAAATCATGGCATTCTCACAAAAACGCATCGTGGACGCCCTGGCCCGGCTGCCCTTCATCGACGCCGGGGAACTGGCGCTGATACTGGGCGAGCCGCTGGCGACAGTTCACCGGGCCCTGACCGGGCTGCTGAAAGACGGCCTGGCCCTTCGGGTCAGCCACGGCACGGCCCACCTGCCCTCCAGCCACCGCTACTACCTCACGAAGAGGGGCATCGCCGAAGCCACAGATGTTCTGGGCTACGACGCGCCGTCGGAGTTCGTGCGGGCCTATCCCGTGTCCCGCCAGTGGCTCACATTGCTGCTGCGCCGCATGGACGCCGTGTCCTCGGTCTACCGCCTGGCTGCGTCCCTGTCTCCCGGCGTTGACAGCCTGGAAACCGGGGTGGAGTTCCACCGTCGTGGCCGGTTCGACGCCGCGATCACCCGCCACGACGGGCGCAGCTTCGGGGTGGTGCGCCAGGGCCCGGCGCTGCGGCGGCGCTCCCTCTACGACCGGCTGCGGGCCATCGCCGAGTACGACTACCGGCGCCGCCCCGGCACGGTCCTGGTGCTGACCCCCAGCGTCTGGGAGCAGAGGCTGACGACCCGGTTCTGCGAGCGGTTGAACATCGACGACTGCTACGTGGCCGTGGAGTCCCGAGAGGCGCTGGAGGACCGGAACAGCAACGTGTGGCGCTATGCCTCGTGGCTCTTCGGCAGCCTGCCCTACTCGCTGGAGTTCATCAGCACTCGCGGAAGCCCGAACCGGGGACCATTCACCGAGCCGCCGGAGCGCAAGCGGGCCTCGCTGCCCGACGCGGAGCGGATGGTATCGTCGGTGCCGGCATTAGCCCTGACCCCGTCGGAGAAGCGGACACTGGACCTGATTACCGACCACCCGATGATTCCCCGGGAGCACCTGGCCCGCTGGCTGGGCGTCTCCGAGGGGAGGGTCAGCCAGATGCTGCACAACCTGGTGAACGCCTGCGGACTTGTCGAACGCCGGGGCAAGCGAGGCGACGTCCGCTACACCCTGTCGGAGGAGGGCATCCGCTACGTCACCCACCGGGACCGGGCGGAGCTGCCGACGACGCGGGGTATCTGGAGCACGGAGCTCATCAAGGACAAACACGGGAAGCCCCGGCACCTGGGCCACCGCATAGAGACCTGGGCGCGGCAGACCAGGCACGTCGACGGCGTTACCTGGTTCCTGTCGGAACTGGCTGCCGAAGCGCGGGCTACAGCGGACTCCGAGCTAACTTGGTCCATACCCATGGCCAAGACCGACCGGGTCTTCGACTGGGGGGAGTCTGCCATAGCCCCGGACGCCGTGGGCCACCTCATTGTTGACGGTCTGCACGTCCCCTTCTACCTGGAACACGAGCTGCGCTCCCGCCACCCCAAGGGCGTACTGGCCCGGCTGCGGCCCTACACCCGCTACTACCACTCCAACGCTCCCGGGGAGGACATGGCCCCCTTTCCCGTCACGCTGTTCGTGGTGGACAACGAGGAGGTGGAGGAGACCTACGCGAGGACGGCGGCCCAGATGAACCTGATGACGCTGCCCATCCTGGTGTCATCCGTAGACACCCTGACCAGGCGGGGGCTGCTGGGGCGGTCCTGGCGTCCCCTGTGGGAGCCGCGCTCCCCGAGACTGGCGCTGTCGGGACTGCGGGCCTACCAGTGGGACTCGCTGCGGCACCGGATGCGTCCGATAGAGGGGGTTACGTGATGGGGCAACTGACGTGGCCCCATCTGTCCTCTACGCCCGCTGGGTGTCCAAAATTGTCCAAACAGGCCCAAATCCCGTGGTCCGGGAGGCCGAAAAAGGCCTGAAATGGGCTGGTTTCAACTACGAAATGGGGTTGATGCATCGCCTGAACAGTCAGTAGCAAAAATGAAAATCGGGACTAAAATACCTAGGGTAAAATGTACCAGTTTTGTACCACTTGCAACCACCCGACGTGTCAGCCCATAGCGAGGTGAAAAGCGATGTCAGAGCAAGTCCGCTGGGTGTCCAAGGCGGAGGCAGCGGAGGAGCTGGAGGTGTCCATGTCCACCCTGGACCGGATGATCCGGCGTGGTGAGGCCGTGGTTCGCCGGGAGGGGCGGCGGGTGTACGTGCGGATGGAGGGGCCGGAGTACCTGAGCGATGAGGAACTGCTGTACCGGTCCCTCGCCAGGGAGGAGGAGCTCCAACGAACTGTGCGGGAGTTGGAGCAGAGCGTATCCGAGTGGCAGCTCCGGGCGTCCGAGCTGGAGCGGGAGCGGAAGGAGGCCAGGGAGTCTGCGGCCACTGCCAACCGGCCTTGCCACGAGCTTGAGAGGGAGCACCGGAAGGAGGTCGCCGAGCACAAGGAGACAAAGGGGGATCTCATCGCAGCTCGCATAGGCGCCCTGGTGCTGCTTGTGCTGCTGGTCGGCCTCGTTGTCCTGTGGTGGTTTGTGCTGAGGTAGGGACCCAGGCGCCGGGTTGCCAGCGGATGGTGAAGGGGAGCAGGCAATTTCGGAAATTGGCCGCCCCGAATGGCATTTCCCGCTTGCACATAGGGTATCCGCAGGGATAACATAATGGGGTACGGGTCAACCTTGCGACGGGGGAGAGCGGCGATGGGCAGTAACGAAACTGTGGCGTCACATCCGGCCACGTCCGACGAGATGACGGCTGCCCTGAACGCCGCCCTGGAAGCGGGCGACCTGGAACGGATCATGGGCATAATGGGGCAGATGGCCCGCGCCCACCGGATGCGGCGGGTGGCCCGGGAGACGGGCCTGGGCGAGAAGAGTCTGTACAAGTCCATGCGGGCCGGGGCCAGCCCCGAGTTCAATACCGTGCTCCGGGTGCTGCGCTCCCTGGGGTTCAGGTTGCAGGTCATCCCATCGGCCAGCGTCGATGGGCAACAGCCAAGGAAAGAAGGAATATAGAGGATATAACGAAAATCACGGCACTCTTGCTGGCATCAATGGCCCTGGTCGGATTGTGGGCCGGCTGTGGGGGCGGAGAGAGCAAAGAGAACATAGCGACCGGAGTGGCAAAGGAATGGGTAAACACGAACACCACCCTGGTTTCGGAAGCCACCGTGGAGATAATCGTTGGCGAGAGGCCCGCACTGACTCGATTGGCGGGAGGAGTAATCGCCGACGAGATACGCGAAAACCTATCTTGGACATACTCGGCGCCAATAGCCAATAGAGGAGGGCGAGGACAGGTACTCGGTTACTGCAACCGCCGTGGCTGATCTCAAAATCGACCTGCCCCTCTTGGGAGATAAGGCGTATTTTGTGTCCGCGCCGTTCAATCTCGAAATCGATACCGGTGCCCTCGCCGTCTCAGGATGGTCTCTCGATCTACTTTCCGCACGAGTAGAAGAGCGATGATGACGGGAGCATGCGACATCGGAAGGTGGTTATCTCCGGTCCTTGGGCACTGAGGACCACCGCACAGACAAACAAGGGAGGAATATATATGAAGAGACAGCAGTTCCAACCCCTGACCCCAGCGGCGCTGTACGCCCGGGTGTCCAGCGACCGCCAGGACGTGGACCTTTCCGTGGCCGCCCAGTTGCGGGCGCTCAGAGACTACGCCAAGAACAACGGCTACTCCGTGGCCCGGGAGTACGTGGACGAGGCCGAGAGCGGCAGAATCGCCGACCGGCCCCAGTTCCGCCAGATGATCGACGAGGGCGGCAAGGCCACGGCCCCCTTTGAGGTGATTCTGGTCTGGAAATTCAGCCGATTCACCCGCAAGCGGGAGCACGCCGTGGCCTTCAAGTCCATGCTAAGGCGAAAGGGCATCCGTGTGGTCTCCATCACCGAGCACGCCGACGACTCCCCCACCGGCAAGCTGATGGAGGCCATCATCGAGTCCGTGGACGAATTTTATAGCGAAAATCTTGCGGAAGAAGTAAAGCGGGGAATGCGGGAGGCGGCATCCCGTGGTTACTTCCTGGCGTCCCGCGCTCCCTTCGGCTACACCCGCATCAAAGTCAGCGACGGGGTGAAGGACCGCCCCACTCTGGAGATCGACCCGGTGGCAGCGCCCATAGTCAGGGAGATATTCGAGAGTTCCCGTAGGGGCAACGGGCTCGCGGAAATCTGCAAGGAGCTGAACGGGCGGGGCATCACCAACAAGGGCAAACGCTGGCAGAAGAACGTCATCCACTACCTGCTGACCAACGAGGCCTATACCGGCACCGCCGTCTGGGGAGTCAAGAGCAAGGACGAGAAGGCCGGGGAGCCGGTAAGGGTGGAGAACGCCTGGCCCGCGCTGGTGTCGCGGGAGCTGTTTGACGAGGTGCAGCAGGGACTCCACGAGCGAGCTCCCACGGTGGCACGGCCGGGTCGTGTTGGCAGCCAGTACCTGCTGAGCGGGTTGCTGCGCTGCGGGGTGTGTGGCAAGCCCTACTCGGCCCAGGGCGCCAAGAGCGGCCAGTTCGCCTACTACGTCTGCGCCAGCCTGTTCCGCGAGGGAGCGGGAGCGTGCAGCAACGGACGCTACTTGAACGCCACGAAAGTCGAGGACTTGGTGATCGAAAAAGTCCGGGAGCGGATTCTCACCGAGGAGACCATCACCGAGCTGGTGACCCTGGTGGCCGAGGAGATCGACAACCTGGCCGGTGAGGTCAACGGCAGGCTGACCGCCATCAACAGCGAGCTATCGGAAGTGGAGACTCGGCTGGAGAACCTCTACCAGGCCCTTGAGACCAAGCAGTTGCCCATCGAGGTGATCTCGCCCCGCATCCTGTCCCTGAAGAGCCGACAGGACCAGCTTGTGGCGGCGCGGGAAGAGGCCGAGTTCCAGTTGGAGCAGCGGCGGGCGGAGTTGCCTACCTCGAAGGAGATCAAGGAGTACGTGGCCGACTTCCGTGTTCTCTTCCAGGAAGGGACGTTCCCGGAGCGGAAGGCGCTCATCCGCAACTTCGTGCGGGGCATCGAGATCGTGGAGGCCGAGGCGGTTCTGACGTACACTATCCCCATGCCGCAGGACGGGGTTACGTCGGAATCGGCCTCGGTTCTTGATTTTGTCCAGTCCGGCCCACCATAAGGTACTGTAGACAGTACCTGCCCCGCCAAAGCCACCTCTTCCGTGTCCCTGCCGGGTATCCGGCTATCGTCCGGCATGGGAATGGAGTACCGGATTACGGCCCTGCCGGGGGCCACGTCAATCTCCTTGACGAAGGACCTGATGAAGGCGCGGGACTGGGTAAGGTCGCTCTTCAGCAGGAACTCACGCATATCTTGGACGTAGGCCGTGATGGTGTCCACGTCGTCCAGGACCTCCCTCCGCTCGGAAAGCAAAGCCCGCGCCCCTTCCGCCGCATTTTCCAGCTTCTCCTGTCGCTCCTTGTGCTCCCGCAGACGGGGCAGTATGTCGTTGATCTCCAGGTCGGTGCTTTCCACCGCGTGCCAGAGCCGGTCCATCTTACGCCGCACCTCGGCCAGTTCCGCCTCGACCGTCTCCAGCCGCTCCCGCTGCTCGTGGGCCACGCCGTCCATCTCCTCGCCCACCAGGCGCACCAGGTCGCGGATGTTGCTCTCGGTTAGGATATTTTCCCTTATCTGGTCAACGATCATGCTCTCGAACTTCCTGGCATTGAGCCTGGGGGCGTCGCAGGACCCGCTGCCCTGCTTCATCAGGGACTGGCAGACGTAGTAGGCGAACTGGCCGCTCTTGGACTCCTGGCCGGAGAGGGCCTTGCCGCAGGTCCGGCACTTCACGACGCCGCTGAGCAGGTAGGAACTGGCAGAACGGCGAGGATGGGAGTGGACCGGCGCCCTTGATTCCAGCAAAGCCACCACGCGGCGGAACACCTCTCTGGAAACCAGGGCGGGGAAGGCGTTCTCCACCCGGACCGGCGGGGCCTTGTCCTTGGATTGAGCGCCCCAGACCACGGTGCCGGTGTAGACCTCGTTGGTCAGCAGCTTGTAGATGGTGGTCTTGCGCCACGACTTCCCGCTGGGACTGGGGATGCCCTCCTGGTTCAGGGTCTTGGTGATGTCCAGCAGGGTCTTGCCGGAGTCGGCCATCTGGAACATCCTGCGGACCAGGACGGCCTGGGAGTCGTTGACCTCCAGGATGGGGCGCTTCTTGGCCCCGTCCTGGACCATGACCCGGTTGTAGCCGTAGGGAGCGCGGCTGGAAATCCAGAAGCCCCGGGAAGCGGCCTCGCGCATACCCCGCCTGACCTCTTCGGCAAGATTTTCCGAGTAGAACTCGTCCACTGACTCGATGATGGCCTCCATCAGCTTGCCGGTGGGGGTGTCGTCGGCGTGCTCGGTGATGGAGACGACGCGGATGCCCCGACGCCGGAGCATGGACTTGAAGGCCACGGCGTGTTCCCGCTTGCGGGTGAACCGAGAAAATTTCCAGACGAGGATACGGCGGATGCAAATGCTACGGAATCGGGTCCAGAGGGATCGGGGTTGAGGGATTCCGGGTCATAGGAATCATCGTCGATGGGTATGGCCAGGGTGATGTCCACGTTGTTGTCCCGGTCGATGACGACCTGCTCCACGACCATCTGGAGAATGTCCCTGCGCTGTTCATCGGTCAAGTCGTCCAGGCCCTTGCCGATCTCCGTGGCCCACGCGAGCACAGCCTCCATCAGGCGGCGTTTCTCGACTCCGCCAGCCTCCCGCGCACGGTATTCGTCCAGTTTCCCCCTGGCGCTCTCCAGCCGCTCGGTGATGAATCGTCGCTGATGGTCCAACTGGCTCTCGGTGATCTTTCCAGACACGAACAGCCGGATGGCCCGGTCCTCCTCCATCTGGATGCTCCGCAGTTCCCGCTCGGCCTGGGCGATCTCCGCCTCCAATCCACTCTTATCCTGCGAATCGAGGGAGCCGATACCGGCGGCGATCAATCCAGGGTTTTGAAGCACCCGCTTGACCTCGCTCCATACCGGCTCCTCCAGCCGTTCCGCACGGATATGGGAGTGTTTGCGGCAATTTATGCGAAGACTCAGAGTGCCGTTGCACATGTAGTAGCGCTTGGGGGTGGTCAGGTCGTAACTGTACCTCTTGCCATTGCGAATGCTGGAGGTTCGCCAATGGGACTTGGCGTGAAAGTTGTGGCCGCACTCGCCGCACCTGAGCAGGTGTTGCAGCAGGTAGAGCACCTTGGTGTTTCTCCTGGCTCTGCTTCTGCGCTGCTTCTTCAATACCTGGGCCCGCTCCCAGGTCACGTGGTCGATGATCTGCGGCACGGGCACCTCGATCCAGGTATCCTCCGGTTGTTGGTAGACCTTGGTCCCGTCCTCGGTGGAGATAACGCGTTCCTTGCCGTAGACCCAGATGCCGGTGTAGGTTGCGTTCCTCAGAACGTAGTGGATATAGGACTGGCGCCACAGCAGCTTGCCGGTCTGGGTGGGAATCCCCTCGTCGGTCAGCCGAACGGCAATGGAAGGGGAGCCCATCCCCTCGTGGACGTACATTTGGAATATGCGGCGGACCACCTCCGCCTGTTCCTGGATCAGCTCGGGCCGGCCGTCCTCTCCGGTGCGGTACCCGTAGGGAAGGCCGCCGGTGGGCACCCGTCCCTGCTTGGCCGTGCCCCGCTTGCCCAGGGTAGAACGCTCCCGGAAGTTATCCAGCTCGATCTTGCCGACGGCGGCCATCAGGCCGAAGGTCTTCATGTCGATGGCGTCCATGACGGCTTCGATCCGTATCCGGTGGGCCTCGACGACCTCCATGATGGCGGCGGCGGGGTACATGCCCCGGCTGAGGCGGTCGGACTTCCAGCAGACGATGACGTCGAAGCGTCCATTCCTGGCGTCGGCCAGCATACGCTGGAACTCGGGCCGCTTCTTGGACCAGCCCCGGCCCACCTCCTGGTAGCGGGCGGTGATGGTCAGCCCCCGGCTCTCGCAGTAGGCTTCCATCTCGCCGATCTGCTCGGTGATGGAGGTCTTGTCCTCCCCGTCCTGGCTCTGGCTGGAGACGCGGGCGTAGATGGCCGCCCGGTCGCCGTATTCCTGCGGTTGGCGCTGGGGTGTGCTTTTTGCCATGACTTCCTCCCTTCGTTCGATGGCGTTGAGTTCGATGCCGTTGAGATAGAAAAAGACCCGCCCCTGCCGGGAACGGGTCTGCGAGTAGTACAATACCACCGCAACACCTGTTCAAGCAGGTGGCGCCACGGCCCGGGGTGTTGTCAGCACCGCCGGGCCAATTTGTCACCCACATGGTACCGCGATTGCAGGGGCGGCGTCAAAGGTCTCGTTGACAGCCGCCGTCGGTTCGTGGTACGTTCGATCAACCACCCCTATCTCTTCGGCGGTAGGGTCGAGACCGTCCTTCGGGGCGGTCTCTGTCTTTGTGACGGAGCGCCGATTGATCACCAACCTGTACATCGACGGCTTCAACCTATACTACCGTGCCCTGAAGGACACGCCATTCAGGTGGCTGGACCTGCGGAAGCTGGCCGAGACCCTCTTTCCCCAGGACACCATCAACCGGGTCTGCTACTTCACGGCCCGTCTCGACGCCCGGCCCGGCAATCCGGCCCAACGGCAACGACAGCAGGCGTACCTGCGAGCTCTGGCGGCGCTGCCGGGCTTCGACGCCTACTACGGTGTTTTCCGTTCGGGGGTGAAGCGGCGCCCGTTGGCTGAGCCGGTGGCGGGGCTGCCGTCCCAAGTTCTGGTGAGGGACTCTGAGGAGAAGGGTTCCGACGTGAACCTCGCTACCCGCCTGCTGGTGGACGGGTTCAATGGTGAATACGAGCAGGCGGTGGTTGTGTCGAACGACGCGGACTTCGCCGGTGCGATGCGGTACGTACGGGACGACCTGGGGCTTCGCGTAACCCTGGTCAACCCGGACTCCAGGAACGCCAGTCCCCAGCAGCTTGCCGGGGCAGCGACCTACGTCAAGCGTCTGTGGAGGAGCCACCTGAGACGGAGCCTGCTTCCCGACACGCTGAGGGACGATGTTGGCGTTATCACCAAACCCCCAGGGTGGTAACGCTCCGGGTGTCCTTTGACCACCTCTCTCAGACGCCACTTTGCCACTATTACCCGTTGCCGAAGTCATATCCCTGCCCTCCCGCTACCATCTCCGCCCATCCGTGAGTTCTTCATCAGGATGGTCAAGCCGGTCCGCATCACCCCTCCTCCTCGGCTGGGTCGTCATTGGGCTGGGCGTCTGAGGGCGTATCCTGCTCCGGCTCCGCCTGTCCGTCCGCAGAGGCGTACCTGAGCATCAGGGACAGGAGGCGGCGCAGCCGTTCCTCGGCGTCGGGTCCGGGGTTGGAGAAGACCCTGACCACGCCGATCTCCGGGGCGTCCCCGCTGGGGGGCATCCCCTTGGTTTTCCGTTCCTTCTCGTGCTTGTGATTGTCCTTCATAGCGCCCGTACGGGCGTATCCCTCCTGGGTTGCCGCCTTTTTCGGCGGTTGTGCGCTGAATTGGCCGCCGGCGCGGGCGATGGGGACGGGCGCCGGGGCTGAGTGGTCGGGTCTAGCTCCTGTCTTCCTCCTCCGGCCCGACGAAGGTCAGGTGGTAGCCCTTGCCCATGAGGATTTGGCCGCCGTCGGGAATGAGGGCGGCGAATCGGAGCAGGGCCATCAGGGGTCCGCCGGAGGGTTCCACGCCCTTGTAGAGCCAGCGGCGCACCTGCTTGCGGTCCACGCCGATGGCCCGGGCGAAGGCGGCCCAGGTGAGGCCGCTGGCCTCCTTGAGGCGGCGCAGCCGCTGGGGGAAGTCCTCGGGGAACACGGCGTTCTCCAGGGGCAGCAGGCGGCCGCCGACGCTGATCCAGAGCGAGCGCCCGCCTGGACGGGGTTCAGGGTTGCGGTTCGTCATCGATTACCTCCAATCGGAAAAGCTGGTGAAAGTCGTCTACGCCGAGGGCCTTGAGCATCCTTTCCCGGATGCATCCCGAGGGCGCGCGCCCTTCGTTGACCAGCAATGAGACGTAGCCGGGGCTGACCCCGATCTCCTGGGCGAGCCAGTTCTGGGAGCGGCCCAGCAGGGCCAGGCGCTCCCAGAGGGCCGCCGTATCGAGCCGGACGACTCTCCGTCCCCGGCGCCTCCGGGGGCCTCGTTCGCGGTTGATATGTTGTGAGAACATGGCCGTTCATCTCCTATCGGGAAGGGAACGGGGTCCGGCGAATTGCTCCCTTCCCCTGCTGTTGTATGGGTGTTTTAGCGCGCGGGCGGCAGTCGGACGGGTTCCCAATCGCAAGGAGTGAGCCAGGCCCGGCCCATTGGACCCAGAGCCTCGACGGCCTTCCGGCGGGACACCCACAGGGGAACGCTCACTCCCGCCCGCGCCATCTCCCGGGCTGCCAGGGACAGGAAATGGGTGGCGGCAAGGTCGTCGTCGAAGACCACCAATACTTCGGGGCGCGTTCCGTGGTCGTCGGTGGGACGGTGAGAGGAGTAGTAGCGCAGGTAGGGGGCCAGGCGCTGGGACATGGTTGCGGGCCTTACGGCGCGGCGCTCCCACTCCAGGAAGAAGGCCCAGGTGACCGGCCCACGGCGCAGCAGGCCGAAGGCGTCGGGTTGAATGGAGCGCAATCCGTTCCGGTGCAACCCGTCCTGGTATCGGAAGTGGCGGGTGGACCGGTGGGGCGGGTCGAGCTGGGCCGGCTCCCAGCCCAGGGCGCGGGCCTGTTGGGCCATGGCCGCCATGAATCCGTGGACGGCGGCGGTGTGCTCCAGGTTGCGGAGCAACTGCCGGCTCCTGCCGCCAGAGACGTTGCGCCAGTCCACCGGCCCGGCTTTTTCGATGGGGTTGATGGCGTCGATGGGGTTGACGCTCCACCGCCGGCGGGCCACGCCCACCGAGGCGCGGTCACGGCGGGCCAGGTAGGCCAGCCCCGGGTCGGTGAGGGCCAGGCGGCCACGGGCGGCGGGGGAACGGGCCGCCAGCCCGAACCCCTCCAGGGAGTTCACCAGCCGGGAGACCCGGGGTTCGGAGAGGCCCAGCAGCCCGGCCATATCCTTCTGCAACAGCCAGGGCCAGCCGGCCAGGAGGTCCAGGGCGCGCTTCTCCGCCGGTTTGAGCCGGACGGACGGGACGCGGGCAGCGTCGGAGGCGAGGTCGACGGGGAGGGACGCCCTGGACGGCGGCTCCTCCTGGGGAATCTCGCCGCCGGGCCGCAGCCACTCCAGCACTTGGCGCAGGTCCAGGCTGGCGCTGCCCGACGTCGAACGCCAGACCGGGGCGTCAACCCCACTAAGCGCCGCGTCGCGGTCCAGGGCCAGCAGGGCGTTGACCGGGGCTCCGCTCAGCAGCCGTCGGGCGTGCCTGAGCCGCACCTCGTCGGAGACGAGAATCAGGACGGCACCGGGCAGCGGCCCCTGCCCCAGCCGCCACAGGCGCTTGGCGAAGGCGGTGCGGTCGGCGGCGGGTCCCTGTCGCACCACGCCCAGGGTCCTGCCGCCGGGCAGCAGCAGGGCGGCGTCCAGGGGCGCAGCCCGGTACAGCCGCAGGTCGACGGGTCCGGCGGCGCCGGCGACGTTGGCCGCCAGCCGGTAGAGGACGGACAGGGCGTCCAGCCGCCCCAACAGGATGCGCCGCCACTGGCGGGAGAGGGGCCGGGTGCGCAGCAGGCCGTCAACGGTCGTGTTCCCGTCCTCGGCCAGCCGCCGCAACCCGCCGGCGGTGAGGCAGTAGCGGCGGGCCGGGGGCGTGAGGTCCGACGCGTGGGGAACCGAATCCACCAACCCGCCGTGTTCCAGGCTCTGCGCGGCCTGGTAGACGGCGCTCCTGGACCAACCGGAGAGGCGCGCCATCTCCAGCCGGTCGAGGAAGGGCGTCCAGGCCAGCCTGCGGAGCAGTTCTCCTTCACATCCGGCGGGATTCATCGCCCTGCCTCTCCGCCACTGCCCTCCTGGTCTCGCTCCGCCAGCAACCGGCGGTACTCGCTCACCTTCCGGGCGCCGTCGGCGTCTCCCTCCATCAGGCCCGCCAGGTCGCGGGCCGGCAGGGTGTAGGCAGCCGTAGCGGCCCGGATGCGCTCCGCCACGGCGGCGTCGCCGTCCTCCGGCTTCCGGACCATCATGGAGAAGGCGGGCATCCGCTCCTTGCCCACGGTGGCCCGCACGTAGCAGTGGTGGACGTCCAGGGACACGATGTCGTCCTCGCTGACCCGGTCCTTGCCCAGCTCCCACACCAGCTGCCTCGCGTCGCTGCCCGCCACCTGGAACACCGCCAGGCAGCCCACGTTGGCCAGCAGGGTGTCGCGCATGGTGGGGGAGAGGTCCTCCAGCTTGGCCAGGCTCTGGGTGGCGAGAATAAAACTGGCGCCGAACTTGCCCAGTTCCGAGAGCATGGACTCGTAATCGACGCCGGGCATGGACTGCATCTCGTCGACCACCACCAGCGCGCCCCGCCGCTGGGAGAAGGCGACGCCGCCCTGCTCCCGAATCACCGAGTCCACCAGGTTGAGCAGCGACGCCCCCACCAATGCGGCCACGTCCCGGCCCACCACCCCCTGGGCGGTGGACACCAGCAGGATGCCGCCCTCCAGGATGGTCTCCCGCAGGTCGATGGTGGAGCGGGGCTGGCCCAGAATGGCCCGGGCCCTTTTGGACGACGCGTAGTAGGAGAGGCGGGTCTGCACCGGGGCCAGGGCCTCGGCCCGGTACTGGCGGTGCCAGCCGCCGAAGTCCCGGGCCCACCACTCCAGCAGGTAGGGGTCGCTGACCCGGGCCAGCACCCCGGCGCGGAACCTCTCGTCGGAGAGCAGCCGCAGCCCGTCCAGGATGGTGTGCTGTTGGTCGGCCTCCACCTGCTCGTTGGCCTCGTGCAGGGTCTTGACCGTCTGCTCCAGGATGGACTGCATCCGGGGCCCCCACTGCTCCCACAACCCCCTGGCGACTCTGACCACCGAGTCGGCGGTGCGGTCGCGGTCGGCGAAGACGCGGGTGTCCAGCAGGTTGACGCCGGGGGCGCGGGACTCGTCGGACAGGTCGATGAGCCGCACCCTGTCCACCAGGGACTCCGGTACCTGCTCCAGGATTCCGGCCACCAGGTCGGCGTGGGGGTCCAGCACGATGATGGCGTCGCCGTCCCGGCCTGCCGCCTTTTCCCGGAGCTTGTGGGCGACCACGTGGTGCATCAGGGTGGACTTGCCCATGCGGGTGCGGGCCACGTAGAGGTGATGGCGGCGCAGCAGGTCCTCGGGGAAGCGGATGGGATGGCCGGTCCCCGCCGTGGTGTCGCCCACCAGCGCCCCGCCGCTGACGCTCCTGGCCGCAGGCAACAGCGCCCTGGAGCCGGAACGTTCCACCAGGGGCGTCTCGTCCCTTTCGCCGGGCGGGTGCCACAGGGCGGCCACCTCACGCACGCCCAGGACGCTGCGCCGGCCGAACAGGCCCGGGCCGGTGGGGTGGAGGTTGGCCAGGGGGACCACCGGCCGGACCTTGCCGACTTTGAAGCGCGCGCCGGCCGGGTGGTCGTAGTGGCGGTAGGCGGCGGCCACCGGCTCCAGGATTTCCCGGGCCCGCTGATCACCGGCGCTGGCGGGAAGGACGGTGATGACCTGGAGTTCGGCGTCGAAGGCGATGCGGCTCACCTTCTCCTTGATGATCAACGGGTCGTAGACCCGGTTGCGGGACTGCTTCCAGCGCCACCAGCCCCAGCCCGCCACGGTCAGCCCGAGGGCGGAGGCGCCGCCCAGGAGCGCGGCCTTCCAGACTTCGCCGTCCTGCACCCACAGGTAGCCCCGGATGGCGGCCAGGGCGCCCACGCCCAGCACGGCCATGGTGACGCCGTCCAGTTGCAGGGGCCGGGTCTGGTAGGTATAGGAGGGGTCGGGCCGCTGCTGGCCCGGGTTCCTGAAGGCCCTCTGCTGGTGGGCCTGGGACCAGTCGGGGCCCAGGGAGCGCAGCAGCAGGCGGGCCACTACCCGCTCTCCGGGTCGCAGGTCGGACAGGGAGCCGATGACGGCCAGCAGGGGATCGGAGCCGGCGTCCAGCAGGTCGTCGTCCCGGAAGGTGCGCAACGGCACGTACTCGGGGCCGCCGGCCCGAAGGCTCATGCCCCAGGCCTGTTCGCCGTCGTGGACGAAGATGGGGTCCTCGTCCGCGGGCACCTGCCGGAGGCGGGCCTGGGGGTAGTGGGCGGAGACCTGGCTGCGCACCACCCGGTCGTCCTGGCAGCGAGCCAGCAGGGTGACGCCCTCGGTGGTGGCGGCCAGTTCCAGGGAGAAGGGTTCCGGGACGGCGATGGACTGGAGCAGGTTCTCCACGCCCAGCAGGGTGCGCTCGCCGGTCCTGGGCGGCGTCACCGCCAGCAGCGCCGGGGGGCTTTTGCCCTGTTTCTCGCCGAAAATCAGTTTGCTGACGTTGGTGTTCATATCGGTTGCCTCCAGATTGATGGTTGTCGTTTCTTGATCTAGTGCCTGGGTCCGGGCCGCCATTCGATGACCTCGGTCTCCTCCGGGGTGGCCTCGATGCGCACGGGAAAGCGGTTGCCCCGCGCCAGCAGCAGCCCGTCGCCCCGGGGACAGGACAGCAGCCAGCGTTGCAGTTCTTCCGGCAGGTCGAAGGCTTCGCCCACGGTGGACACGGCGGCGGCGTCCTGCTGCAACAGCAGCTTGAAGGCGGCGTTCTGCAAAAGGGCGCGACCGGAGTGGCCGGTGATGGCCCGGGAGGAGTCCTCGGAGAGGAGGTCCTGCACGTCCTGGGTGATGAACTGCAACCCCAGGCGGTGCTTCCTGGCCCGCTTCGCCATGCTGACCATGAAAGCGGCGCCCTCCGGGTGCTGCATGATCGACCACACCTCGTCCACCACCAGCAGGCGGGGCCGGGGGTCCTGGGCGGCGGCGGCCCATACCGTCTCGGTGCAGACCATCGCCGCCGCCGGTCTCAGTTCCGGCTCCAGCAGGTGCAGGTCGAACACCGTGACCAGGGCCTCGCGGGCCAGGAGGTCGTCGCCCTCGTCGGAGAGCAGGTCCCGCAGGCTGCCGGTGGCGAAGGGCCGCAGCAGGTGGGCGATCTCCGGGGTCTCCCCCTCCAGGTAGGCGTAGAAGTCGCGGAAGCCGGTGCGCTCCCTACGCTCGGAGTAGTAGCCGGCCAGGGCGTGGTCCAGGGAGGAACGGCGCTCGGCGCTGAGCCTCTCCCCCACCATCACCTCGATGAGCCTGCGCAGGCTGCCGATGCGCTGGAGCAGCTCCTCGCTGTCGCCCCGGTCGATGACGAAGGGGTTCATGCCCTGGCCGGGGACGCCGGGGGACAGGACACGCCCGCCCGCCGCCCGGGCCATGTCGGCGTACTCGCCCTCCGGGTCGATGATGTAGGCCCGCACCCCTCGGCACAGGCCGCGCAGCACCCCCAGCTTGGTGGCGAAACTCTTGCCGCTGCCGGACCGGGCCAATACCGCCGTGTTGGCGTTGAGGTGGGTGCCGTCGAAGGGGTCGTAGACGATGGGGGCGCAGGCCCGCAGGTCGATGCCGTAGAGGGTGCCGCTCCTGGTGTCCAGGTCCGGCGGCGAGAAGGGGAACAGCCGGGCCAGTGACGACGTATCGAGAGTCCGCCACACCGCCACGGCGTTCAGGCCCAGGGGCAGGGTGGAAAGCAGTCCCTCCCGCTGGCGGAAGGCCAGGTTGTCCAGCTTGCCCAGGGTGGCGGCAAAGTGGGCCCGGGCCTTTTGGGTCAGGGCCTTGAGAGTGTCGGCGTTATCGGCGTGCAATGTCACCGACAGCGAGGCGTGGAACAGCCTTTCCCTACCCCGCTGGACCTCATCACGCAGCCGGGAAACGTCCTCCAGGGCGATCTCCGCCTCGGGGGACATGGAGCGTCCCCGCTTGAAGGAGAGGGACTGGGCCGACTCGAAGCGGACCTTCTGCCATTCCAGGGTGCGGGCCGCCTGCTCCGTGGGTATCGCGCCCAAATGCACTGACAGGTCCATGGGAGCGCCGGCGGCCATCAGGCCCTGGAGGAAGCCGGGGGCCAATGAGCGGGGCCACTTGCCCAGATGCAACGAGCGCACCAGGCGGCCCCCGATGCGGATGTCCCGCCGATTGACCTCCACGTCCATCTCGGCGTCTTCGTCGCGCTCGTTGGGCGAGCCGCCCAGGGCGGTGGACAGCCAGAACAGGCGCATTGGTTCACCCTTCAGGGGGAACACCCCCAGCCCGGCGCGGGTCAGCAGGCCCCTCAATTCGTCGGCCCTTGCGTGTTCGCACACGGCGTAGAAGCGCCGGTCCAGGATGCCCTCCCGGTTTTCCAGGGTGGTCAGCAGCCGCCCCAGGCTGTCGGCGGCGTCCCTCGTCTGCTGGGGCAGGTCCTCGGGCTGGGCCGCTTCCAAATTGCTGCGCAGTCCTTGCAATACCGGCGGGTGTTGCCTGACCAGCAGCTGCACCGGGAAGTCCAGGGCGTTCAGGGAACCGGCGAAGGCGCCCAGCTTGGGTTCGTCCAGTTCCAGCCCCATCACCTCCAGCACCGCCAGCTTCACCCCGTCCTGGCGCACCGGCCCGTCCTCCTCCAGGTGGGACAGCATGAAGAACAGGGGCAGGGGCGGCGGCGGCTTCGGTTCCCCTGGGGCTGGGGATTCGCCGCCATCCGTCTCAATGGTTTTGGCTTTCCTCACCCGGTACGCCAGGGTCTTGATGTTCGGTATTCTCGGTTTCATTTCAGGCACCTACCTTCTCGTTCTATGGGCCGGGCTCGTTCTACGGGCCGGGGAGGACTTCGATGATCCGGCTGTTGAGCGCGGCGGCGATGCCCTTGGCCAGCAGCACCACCACCAGGCCGACGATGGCCATGATCACGGCGTTCCTGGCCCGGCCCCGGTTCTCTCCCTCGGCGCCCTCGGCCATCAGCACGAACCCGGCCCAGACGATGGCGAAGAAGCACAGGCCCGCCCCGGCGTAGGCCATTCCCGTCAACACCGCGTCGAAGGCGTTCAGCATCTGTTCCCTCCTGTCCTCCGGCGCGTCGGCGGCCACCGAGGCCAGCGCCGCAACCGAGGACAGCAGGATGGTTGCCATGCGCCCTACCACGGCCACCAACTCCACCAGGATGAATCGCCCGCCGGGGTCTGCTCCGCCCTGGGCGGCGGGGGTGTGCGCGGAGGAATGTGCAATGCCTGGTACGGGTCGTCGGCCCCCACGCCGGCGTCCATTGGGATGCTCTCCAGGCGAGTGGGGGTGACGGGCGCGCGCTGGACTTCCACGGCCCGCACGTGTTCCGGGTGGTGGACGTGGACGCGCACCGTCTTGGTCGTCGTGCTCTCGCCGCAGCGGCAGGTCACCCGCCGGGGGTACACGTCGGTGCGCGCCGGGTGGTGGACGGTCTGCAACATCGGCGGCCGAGGGACGTTCAGCGTGGCCGTCAAGTCCGCCGTGATCTCCAGGTCGTGGTCCGCCTTCTCGTTGGCGACGGGCAGGGTGAAGCGGGTCTCTCCGCCGGCCACGAAGGACGCCGTTGTGGAGTGGCTGCCCCACCGGACGCCGACCGTTCCCGCTATGCCGGTTACGGCGGCGTCCAGCAGGGCGGGAACCCTCTGGCTGAAGTGGCCGCCGTACACCGGCAGGTCCACCTCCTGGCGGGTCTCCGTGATGCAATCCGAGGCGACGACACCGGTGATCTGTCCCGGCGTCCACTCCAGGGAGGTCATTTCCAGGTCGCACAACTCCCCGTCGGCTGTGGGCAGGGGGTAGGGGATTTGGTGGCTCTTCAGCGACGCCGCGCCGGAAAAGCCCAGAGCCTGCCCCGTACTTGATACGGGGGCGTCCTGCCAGGAAAAGGTGAAGGACGGGAACGGGCCATCCAGGACCAGGTTGTAGCTCCTGGCCTGTCCCGCCCGGAGGCTGCTGTTGACGCCCATCTTCAGGGTCCGGCCCGTCCGGCCGCCGTAGACCCGCACCTTCAGGTCCAGGTCGTGGGCCGCCCGCAGGGTGACGGCGGCGGTGTCGCCGGAGACGGCGAGGCGCTCGACGTATATGCGCCGTCCGGGGACCGGCTCCGGCGGCTGGAAGTAGATTTCGTCCAGGCGCCAGGCGTCGCCGTAGGGTTCATCGTCCGGGTCGTCGGCCAAGACGGCGGCGGGCAGGGTCAGCACGGTCAGCGCCAGCAGTCCCGCCACAGCCAGCAGCCGGTACCAGGGCCTGCCCCGCACTTGATGCGGGGGCTTCCGGTGGTTGCCTTCCCGAGTGTTCGGCCGGGCGGCGTTGCCACTTCCGCGCCGGCGGCGCTTGCCGAACCAGCCGTGGGGCCGGAAGGGACGGCGATGCTTCCGTTGCCGTACCGCCCTGGCGGCCCTCCCCACGCCGGTAGCCGCGCTCTTCGCCAGCAGCCGCAGCGGGTCGGGTTTGGCCTCGGGCTGCGGGGGAGGCTCGCTGAGTGCCAGTTGGGCCGGGGACCCGGCGTAGCGCCTGGCCCCCAGCTTGAACTTGAGCAGGTCGGCGGCCACCAGGGGCAATCCCCGGCCGCCCACCTTGCCTACGGTCAGGGCAATGCCCATGACGGCCAGCAGCACGGCGACGGCCAGCTTCAGCCCCGAGGGGCCGATGGGGAAGTAGCGGTAGACGCCGTAGCTCACGGCGCACACCGCCACCACCGCCACGATCTGGGGAAAGGTGAACCACAGCAGCGCCTTGTCCTCGGCCTGCACGTGGGTGGGAACTTCATGCTCTCTCATGCTTTCCCTCCTAACTACCGTCGTCGCCGTCGCCGCCGGTGGGTTCGGGGAGGTCGGGGGTGACGGCCGGGTCCACCACGGCGTTGACCACCAGTTCCACCACCCCGTAGGCCACCAACGCCAGCACCACGCCGGCCAGGGCGGTCATCATGGCGCTCTTGCCCCGCTCCATCTGGTTGGGCGCCCCGGAGGCGGTCAGGTACAGGTAGGCTCCGTAGATGAAGTAGGCCACGCCCACCACGCCCACCAGCCCCAGCAGGATGGACACCAGGTTCGATATGGTCTTGGTCAGGTCTTCCATAAAGTCTTTCTCCTTGTTGCTTGTTCAGTTTTTTCGTTGCTAGTCAGTTGGGTTAGCGCCCGTTCTGCTACTGGCACATGTCTCCACCTCCAGGGCGGTTCCGGCGTGAAGGGATTCAGCGCCGGCGGCTGTGGTTGTTGCTGCCATCGCTACGGCCCCTGGCTGCGGGGCGTGGGGCCGCTCTGGGCGGCAGGGGTGGCGTTCTGGGCCGCCGTGTTCACCGCGCCGGCGGCGGTGTTGGCCGTGGTGGTTGTAGCCGCAGCGGCGGCGGCCGCTCCCGCCGGTCCTCCGACGGCTCCCCCGGCCAGCAGACCCAGCGCGCGGGCCGAGCGCACCATCCCGCCGGGCATCGACATGCCGAAGTAGAGGGTGTGCAGCCAGGAATCGAAGGTCCCGTGGTTGCCCAGCATCGAGGGGATGCGTCCCGCCAGGTACATGAAGGCGATGGCCATCAGCAGCATCCACACCAGGTCCTGGGCCGCCTCTCCACCGCCGATGTCGGCGAACTCGTCGAGAAAGGCGAAGGCCAGGGCCACCGCGATGAGCTGGATGGCCTGCTGGAACACCGTGGTCATGAACAGCCGGAGCCAGTGCTTTCCCCAGCCGGCGGTGTGGGGCAGAATCCACAGCCCCAGGGCGATGGGAGCCAGGGCCAGCAGGATGTCGATCAGGGCCAGGCGGAGGATCATCTGCACCAGCAGGTAGAGGACGAAGAACCCGAAGACCAGGTAGAGCAGGGCGATGGACACCGCCAGCCCGGTGTTGGCCGCCATGACCGCCGTGAGCAATGGTTCCAGCGGGGCGCGCAGCAGGTCGCCGGGGGTGACCTCCAGCTCGGCGGCGATGAACCGGGAGACGGCGTGGGCCACGTCGATGACCAGGGCGCACCACCAGAGGGACGACGCGGCGGCGATCAACCCCAGCACCAGCCGGGGCACCATCTCCCGCCAGCCCGACTGGTGGCGGCCCAAATGCTCCTGGACGATGAAGCTCAGCCCCATCCAGCCCAGGATCACCACCAACGCGCCGGAGGTGACGGCCCAGACGGTGCGCCAGGCCAGGATCACCGTGTCGTTCTCGTAGGTCAGGTTGGGCGGGGTGCCGGTGAGGATGTCGCCCATCAGTCCCCGGGCCTGGCCGCCGCACTCGGACACCTCCGCTCCGGCCACTCCCTCCACCACGCCGCACATAGTCCCGTGGGCGCCCTGGATCAGCCACCCGGCTCCGGCCCGTGCCCAGCGGTCCGGGTCCAGTGCGCCCAGCACCCGGTCCCACAACCCCTTGGGCTGGTGGACGGGCACCAGGGCGTGAAAGAGGTGGCGCTCGCCGCCGCCGGTTCGCGGCACGGCCAGCGCCAGCAGGTATGCCTGCTCCGGGTGCAGGTCGGGCTGCTCGGAAAGGGCCGGGTACTCGAAGGTGTACTCCCAGCCCTCGGAGAGCTTCTTCTCCCCGCCCTGGACCCGGTAGGTCCCGGTGATCCACTCCCCGGTGTCCGGGTGGCGGATGGAGTAGTGGAGGACGCTGACCCGGCGGCTGAAGACCGGGCGGGCCACGAACTCGCCGTCCTTCTTCCGCTCCACCATCTGCCGGTCCTGGTTGACCAGCCGGATATCGTCGGTGTCCGGGGACTGGGCCAGGGCCGCGCCGCCGGTTGCTACGGCAACCAGGGCCGTAACCAGCAGGGCCGTCGCCAGGAGAATCAGCCGGCCGGCGGGCCGGAATTTGGGTCTGAGCGCCAAGTCGTTCACCTCTCCGTGGTCTCGGCGATTGGCGTGTTCGCCGTCGCCGCCGGAGAGTGTGAACAACTCGGGCCCCCTGCATAACCGCCTATGGGGTCCCACACATGTGGGGGCCTATAGGCCCCTATGCAACCGGCCTCCGGCGTGATGTCATTGGGGTGTACAGGGAATTGACGCCGGTTGCAGAAATGCAAGTCGGGTAATTTCGTACCTGTTTCGTAGCTGAAACGGCGCGAAATCGGCCTCTGCGGGAGGTGAAAAGTGAACACTTTGACTTGCGGGCGCGTTCCGGTGGCCGGTTGCATACGCCGTACCTGAAACGTGCATTCTTGTACGACGGGAATTCGGGCCTGACGTGCAAGGGCCCTACCTGAAACGGACATTTTTGTACGCGGAGGCGGGATCATGGCAATCGAGCGGCCGGGCGCCGGTCCGGGCATTGACAGGAGCAAGAGCATCGAGGATCTGCACCACCTGCGGCTGATGGCCCTATTGGACGAGCAGGTGCGGGACAAGGGGCCGCGCCAGGCGGCGTCGGACCTGGACGTGGACCACCGGACCCTCACGTCCAGCCTGGAGAGCGGCCGGCTGACCCGCCGGATGCGGGTGGCCCTGAACCAGGCCCTGCTGGCCGGGGCCGAGTCGGCGGCCCGGGAACAGCGCGAACGCAACGACGACCTGGCTGGGCGGTTGGAACGGGTGGAGGGAAGGGTGGAGGAGGTCGGGAACGCTGCGAACGACGCGACCCAGGGCCTGGCCGCCGTCCAGGACGAGGTGAAGGCGCTCAGGAACGACTACACCCGTGATTTGCAGCGCGTGGAATCCCGGCTGGCAAGGGTGGAGAGCGGCGGAGTCGTTCAGGATGAAAGAGCCTCCGGGCAATCCGGCGGCGGCGGCCAACCCACGGCCCGGCCCCAGCTGCGGCGGGAGTTTCCCGAGTTGGCGACCCTGGAGGCAGCCGATGACGACCCGGACGTGTTTGGCGACGCCTGGCCGCTGATCCAGGAATGGCGAAAGTTGAAGGAGACTCACCCCAACCGGGGCAAGGGCCTGGACTGGCTGCGGAGACAGGAACGGTTGCTGGCGGTGGAACTGGCCCTGCTGGAGGAGCACGGGCTGACCCTGCCGCCGGAGACGTACCCGCTCAAGGGCCTGGACCGGGGCGCCCAGGTCAACTGGCGTGGGAAGGCTCTGGAGGACGCGCGGGTCCGGAGGGCCAGGCGCGAACTGCTGCACCGGGCGCTGACCTTCGGGTGGTGGCGCAAGTAACCGGCGTGGGCCTGGCCGTGGGTGTGGGCGTCAGTAAACTTCTGTTGAACTTTATTGAAATAAACTGAACACTTTGGGCGTCAGGGGTCCCAAACCCTTTATTTTCGGCGTCGGGCTGGGCGACAATATCTTCGTTTTCTGGCTTTTCCAGGTTTCCCGCCGTAGAAACCTGGGGGTCCCTCCCTCAGCCCGGGTCTTTGCCGTAAGGCCGGCCCACGAGGGAATGCTGCTGGCGCGGAGTGTTCAAGTCCTTCGCAGGCAGCGCGGGCCGGCGTGACGGATTTGACGTAGCTCTCCGTCCCCGGTCCGGTCCAACGGCTTGGAGTGTTCAAGTCCTCCTCCCGTTGGACAGTCCGGCGGCTGGAGTGTTCAAGTCCTTCTTCCGCCGGGCGCCGTTCAGCGGCTCGGAGCTGACTACTCCGGTCGCTGGGCACCCGTCGGGTGGCACGAGCTAGTCCCTCCTGCCACTGGACGACGGGGACGGAGCGTTTAGCGGCGCTTCGTTCCCAAAACAGGCTGAGGCAATGCGGGTTTCCCTCGCGGCGCCCCAGCCGGAACCCCAACCCAATAGAGCGCCAGGCGGTGCTTCACCAGGAGTCCCATCCCAAGGCACGGAATACCAACCCAACGGCGCATCATAATTTCAACGGAGGTGGCTTAGAGAAACAGCAGGTTATCCCGGATTCCCTCACCCTACGGCTTCAACTTGCGGAGCGGTTCAACCTGCTTCGCAATCTTCACCCTCCGGTCGGAGACGGCGACAAGCTCCGGCTGCTTTCCCACGTCTGCGGCGGGCTGCTGAGCAACGGCAGCGGCGCCGCAGATTCCGCACGCTCCGGTTCGCGGTCAATGACGGCGGCCCGGACGCTTGACGTTGCAACGCGGTTTCCCCGGCCTGGCCAGTCTCCGATGACTTGGCTGGTGGCCGGACTGCGTTCCCCCTTGCTCTCCTCTTTATCCCCAAATTAGC
>CBDBNP010000007.1:0-729484 GCA_965207865.1 Dehalococcoidia bacterium | reverse complement strand
GCCAAGTCCTGAGGGATATTGACCGAAACGAACGAGGACGCCTGCTCGAAATATCGGGAAGGCGTTCAGAAAATATGATCAGCCGGTATGCAGGAGAGAGCCGGTCCTGGTCTACTGTCACTCCAGTGATACTTCCTGGTTATGACGACGGCAAACTTGCCAAGGCAGAAAAACTGTTGCTTCAAGCCATTGAACAAGCGGGGCTTTCCATCACTGGCATCAGGGACCTGACCTTGCGGAAAGCACCGTTCTGGCCTCGGTCACAACATCCGAAACACTACCAGTTGCCGAATTACCTCAGGCACCTTCCTGGCTGGCATGTTAAATTGACATTCTGGGAGCCGGCTTTGGGACCTCTGGCCCTTGGCGCAGGCCGCCATATCGGTCTAGGTCTCATGGCTAACTCTGAGAGGTGAAGATCACAAGCTGAATATGCGATTGACTGCCCTACCGTCTGGAAAGGCCTTACGGTGGGGACACGACAGATTCTCACAATGCCATCCACATCTCGAAGATGGTACTGCCTACCGTCAACTCAGGCCCACCAAACTGGATAAAATCAAGAACCTTTCTCATCAGGTTCAAAATGGCGGTGTAACCAGCTAGACGCAACGCCTGCCCCGAGGTAGCTACTTGCGGGCCCCGCCAGGTTGGCGGGGCTTTTCCTTTCGAGCACAAGGCGGCCGCTCACATTGCCGGATGGCTGGTAGAATTGTCAACGTCAGGGTACGGTGCCAAGAGCGTCGGGAAGGTGTATCGCCGGCAGTAGACGGCCAAGAAATGCCGGAATCGGCTGAGCGGGCACCGGGCCAACGACAGAATTCCGCCGGCCAGGTTCCACAGCACACAGACAATTAGGACCCGTCCGATAGGGGCGCGTCCGGCCAGCCCCGGGGTCGTGGTCCACCTCCAGGGTATGCTCGTCATGGTTGTGGGCGGGCTTCATCACGGGATGGCGCTACAATCTCTGCAATGCAATCCCTGCAATGAGGTGATTATGGAGCCGCAGTAAATGGTTCGACCGGAAATCCCTCAATGCCTGCCCTGAACGCCCTTTTCTCCGTAGGAAATGCCCCTGGATTGCAGAATGCAATCCCTTACACCTCTCCTTTCAGGGCTCATACTGGGAAAGCCGCCGGAGAGGATTGTAGTTTGACACATCGGGGCCGTCGGTCGGTAAAGTTCCCGGAGAAGTCCCGGACCATATGAATCCCGGGCAACAATCGCTACTCAACCTCCAGGTATTGTACGGGCAGATTGCCGGGCCGGTAGCGGTTGGCGGGATTCTCCATCCGCCTGAATACGCTGGCATGAATCCTGGCGGATTCGGGGATGCGCCGCACCGCCGGAGGCCAGAGCAGCCACAGCCCCCTCCTCGATTCGTGGATTCGTCCCGATGGGTCCGGGGTCAATCCACGCTCCCATCCCTCCCTCAGGCGCAGCCCCCGGTCCCGCGCCCTCTCAAGCATCCACTTCAGCGGGATGTCGGACAGCCCCGCCTCGGGATGCGAGCCGCCCACGTCGGAATGAAAGCCCGGGAACCAGACCTGCTCTATCACCTGGCCCTCGGTCTTCCGGCTCTCGTCCCACAGGCTCACCGGGAATTTCCTGCGCCTTTCGTCCACAGCCATCGCCTGATACCCGTAGGCTACGTCCTCGTTCAGGGTGGCGTCGAAGAACTTCCTGCCCCAGAACCAACCCATGGAACCCACGGTGTCCCAAACCCCGATGAAGTGGGGCTTGCACGGGTGGCAGTAGGTGTCCTTGAATCCGGCGGCGATGTCCTCGTTGCCCCGCCGGTTGTAGATTCTCGAAGCGTAGGGCACCAGGTTGTGGCCGCCCCTTTGCAGCAGGCCGCACTTGTGCAACATGCCCGCCAGCGCCCGCACGGTGAAGGCCCCCCGGCTGAACCCGAAGAGGAAGACCCGGTCCCCGGTCCGGTAGCGGTCCATCAGGTAACGGTAAGCGTCCTCGATGTTCAGTTGCATTCCCGCGCCGAAGGCCTGTCCCAGCAGGGTTCCCGTCCGACGGCCCAGGTTGCGCCCCAGGATGCTGAAGGTTCCGACGCCCGGGTCGTAGAAGGCGATCTGCGTTGAATCGCGCACCACGCGCTGGTACAGCTTGACCACGTTGGAATTGTGGCGGCCGTACTCGGCCCCGGTCCCGTCGCAGCAGATGACGATGTTCTTCACCGCGCCCTCCTGGGGCGAGCGGCTCCACCCGGCAGGTCAGATTCCCGCGTCAGATTCCATAGAAGCGGTTCAGCGCTTCCGGCAGCATCTTGGACGCGGCTTCCAGGCCGACCTCCCAGACGCCGGTGGACGCCTTGGTCAACATATTGCCCAACCACGCTCCCACGCTGGCGCCATAGTTGCCGTCAGGGAGGGCCTCAGGGTCCGAGGCGACGGCGTCCCTGAGTTCCCGGATGTCCTCCTCTCCGACGCCCTGCTCGCGGAGATAGTCCAATAGTGAGGCTGCGTCGCCTTCGCTGACGATGCTGACCTGCTGGCTCACCTGATCTCCGGTGGCGATGACGTTGTGGCCTCCGTAGATATGGTAGTTGACCAGTCTCCCAACTGCCTCCGACTCGCCGCTCTCCTCCGATGCGCCGCCGTTGTCCTGGAGATCCAGCAGGAAGTCAAAGAGCCTGTTCCTCACCTGTTCGAGAATGTCTGGGTACACGGACGCCGGAATGGGCTGATATGCCTTGATGAGAAACAGGCCTCCTTTCAGCGCCGTGGCTTCCTGGGCCAGCATGACCAGGTCCGGCGGCCATAATCTCTCATCCGGCTCTGCACCGTGGGCCTGCAATGCCCCCACCCCGTCGAGCATGACCAGATCGTCGGCAAACTCCTTGACCTGTTGCGGCAGGTCCTCCGTCGAGATGAGCAGGCCCTCGGCCGTCCCTTCGTTGGGGCCTGCGAAGTTGCCGTATTTGGCGGTGGCGAGCCGGCGGTATTCGGGTACCTTCAACGGGTCCGCGTATCCGTAGAGTTCCCGGTCCAGCCACTCGTCGAGCTCCGGCGAGTGCAGGTTGTTGGTCAGCGCCTTTGCCTTCCTGAGAGTGCTGGTCAGATCCACGTCGTGCTGGGTCAGCTCGTTGATAAATTCCTGTAAGGCGTCCATCAGAGCCTCCTGCCGTTCCGTCTCTGTGCGCCTCCCCTCCCTGAATCCACCGGCCGCCGCACCACCGCTCCTGCGCCTCTTCCGAGTCTTCCGTCGTAGGGCGGTAAGTTTGACCGGAAGCTCGCTCCATTTCCGGTTGAAAGCCATACTATTTTAGACGTGTTTCGTTGTCAACCACTCATATCACGGTGCATATGATAGCGTAGATGGCAATTGCAACGATGTCCAGGAAACGAATTCCTGTAACCAATGACGCTTGCTGCGCTCTATCCACTGGTCCCCCAAGTCCCGAAAGCATTCCATGTTCGGCGCACCTGGCCTCCTAACCATCAATCACCACACAACACATCGGCTCGCTTTCTCAAGTCCATCAGTTTAGACGCGATTGACCTGGGACTTTTGGCTTTCCAACAATGACCCAGCAGTGTATGATGCCAGTCATCTAGAGACGCCTTTCAGGGTAGCCGAATCGGCGTTGCCGCCAATTGCCAGGTGCGATATGAGCACACCCGACATCTTTGCCAAGACGTTCAAAGGCCGGAGCCGCTTTCGCTTGCCGGACCCGCCGGAATGCCCGGAAGACAAGATGACCAGCTTCGACCACCTGACCATCAACGGCAACGCCCACTACTTGGCCCTGCACCTGGGCCGGCCGGAAACTACCCTGGTGGCCGGGGACCGCTACCTGGTGGTGCGGCCCACCCGGAACCTGGCCGGGAGCCGGTATCCGGACCTTCTGGTAGCCTTTGGAGTTGACCCGTTGCTCTACAAGGAGAGCAACGGGTACATCATCGCCGAGCAGGGGAAGCCACCGGACTTCGTGCTGGAGGTGGCCTCGGAGAGCACGGGGGGCATTGACGTGGGGGCGAAGCGGGAAGACTACGCCGCCCTGGGCATAGCGGAATACTGGCGGTTCGACGAGACGGAGACGGGTCGGTATCACGGGGCTCGGCTGGCCGGGGACCGGCTGATGGACGGGGAGTACGTTCCCATACCCTTGGACGAATTGCCCGACGGCAGTTTGCAGGGGTACAGCGCGGCACTGAGGCTGAGCCTGCGGTGGCAGCGTGGCCAGTTGGTGTTCTACGATCCGGCCACGGAGCAACGCATCGCCACCTATGAGGATGAACGGGCCCGGGCCGACGCCGCCGAGAGCCGGGCTAATGCGGAGCGGCAGGCCCGGACCACCGCCGAGGCCCGGATTCGGGAGCTGGAAGAGCGGCTTCGCCAACAAGGCGGATGACGCCGGTTGGCAAACACGCTGCGTCGGCCCCTCCGGGCCGGCGGCGGCAGATGAAAGGAGACAACCCAGCCATGTACGACACCACCAGAGACAGCAGTAAGGTGCGCCGCCTCCCCAGAGCGGCCGCGCCTTTACCTACCCTTGTACCCCCCCCTGAAAGGGGTATGTAAAGGGTTTTCAGGGGGGCGCGTGGCAGGTAATTTCCAGGTTGGGCTTGGGTGTGGGCCAGGGTTCGGGCAGCAGCCAGACCTGGGTCCAGAGCCTTCCCTTGAGCATCAGCCGTCTCAGCCAGTTGACGCCGTGGCGGAATACGCTGACGATGCGGGGCGGACGGCTCCGAGGGTCCCGGTGATTGGGAGCCAGAGCCATGGGCGGCTTTCTCAGGTTGCCCGGGGCGATTTTGCGGTCATGGGCGTCCTCCACTCTGGTGCCATAGGCCAGGGCCAGCAGGGTGGCCACCGAGAGCACCAGCCAGTGGCGGGAGACGCGAGCGGGGTCGGTGCGCTGGGTCTTGTCCCACTTCCAGCCCAGGCTCTTGAGGGCCTTGAAGCCCAGCTCGATCCAGAAGCGCAGGGCGTACCAGCTGGGTCCCACCTTGTCGGGCGCCAGGTCGGTGAGGATGATCCAGGGTTCCTCCTGCTCGGAGTACCAGACCACCAGCAGGGTGCACCGGCGTTTGGCCTTGGTGGTGCTGAAGGCGGTGCCACGGCCGATCCACGCCGTATCGGGACGGGAGACGAAACGATGGGCGGGCAAACGTTTGCCACCGTCGGCGCAGAAAGTGATGTTCTTCCGGTAGCGCATACCGGGATGCCAGCCCTGGGCGCGTATCTGTTTCCACAGCTTGGGACTGGCGATGCCCCGGTCGCAGAGCACGATTACGGTCTTGTTCCTGGGGACCGCTGGGGCCAGTTCCTGGAGCAGCTTCACGGTGGGGTCGGCCCAGGAGCCTTTCTGGGTGGCGTGATGGATGCGCCAGGCCACGGGGATGGCGCAACTGCGGTAGAGGACGCTGATGACGATGGCGGTGGTCCGGTCGCCCTTGAGGGTGGGGTCGATGGCCAGGGCGAGATGTTCCGAATGCCACCAGGCCAGGACCCAGCGGAGCAGGGGCGCAAAGCAGAGGGTTACATCCAGTTGGGTTTTGCAGGGGCGGGCCCGGTCGCTGCCGTCGTAGAGCCACTCCCGGAGATACTGTCGAAATTTGTTCCATCCGCCCCAGGGAGAGAGGGCCGAGGCGACGGCGTTCTGGCAGGCGCTGCCGGCGAGGATGGCCCCGCAGACCCACAGCGCCAAGCCGGCCAATTGTGGCTGAGAGAGGTGAGGTAAATGCGTTTCAATAGTTTGCTGAATCTGATAGGTTTCTCTGGGAAGGCGCATGGGGGACCTCCGGTGTCTGGGTGTGTGACTAACACCAGAATGCCGGATTCTCCGGCGCGTTCCCAAGGTTCATTTGGAGCCAATTTCAGCCGTTACATACCCCTTTCAGCCCCCCCCCCCTGAAAGGGGTATGTAAAGGGTTTTCAGGGGGGCGCGTGGCAGGTAATTTCCAGGTTGGGCTTGGGTGTGGGCCAGGGTTCGGGCAGCAGCCAGACCTGGGTCCAGAGCCTTCCCTTGAGCATCAGCCGTCTCAGCCAGTTGACGCCGTGGCGGAATACGCTGACGATGCGGGGCGGACGGCTCCGAGGGTCCCGGTGATTGGGAGCCAGAGCCATGGGCGGCTTTCTCAGGTTGCCCGGGGCGATTTTGCGGTCATGGGCGTCCTCCACTCTGGTGCCATAGGCCAGGGCCAGCAGGGTGGCCACCGAGAGCACCAGCCAGTGGCGGGAGACGCGAGCGGGGTCGGTGCGCTGGGTCTTGTCCCACTTCCAGCCCAGGCTCTTGAGGGCCTTGAAGCCCAGCTCGATCCAGAAGCGCAGGGCGTACCAGCTGGGTCCCACCTTGTCGGGCGCCAGGTCGGTGAGGATGATCCAGGGTTCCTCCTGCTCGGAGTACCAGACCACCAGCAGGGTGCACCGGCGTTTGGCCTTGGTGGTGCTGAAGGCGGTGCCACGGCCGATCCACGCCGTATCGGGACGGGAGACGAAACGATGGGCGGGCAAACGTTTGCCACCGTCGGCGCAGAAAGTGATGTTCTTCCGGTAGCGCATACCGGGATGCCAGCCCTGGGCGCGTATCTGTTTCCACAGCTTGGGACTGGCGATGCCCCGGTCGCAGAGCACGATTACGGTCTTGTTCCTGGGGACCGCTGGGGCCAGTTCCTGGAGCAGCTTCACGGTGGGGTCGGCCCAGGAGCCTTTCTGGGTGGCGTGATGGATGCGCCAGGCCACGGGGATGGCGCAACTGCGGTAGAGGACGCTGATGACGATGGCGGTGGTCCGGTCGCCCTTGAGGGTGGGGTCGATGGCCAGGGCGAGATGTTCCGAATGCCACCAGGCCAGGACCCAGCGGAGCAGGGGCGCAAAGCAGAGGGTTACATCCAGTTGGGTTTTGCAGGGGCGGGCCCGGTCGCTGCCGTCGTAGAGCCACTCCCGGAGATACTGTCGAAATTTGTTCCATCCGCCCCAGGGAGAGAGGGCCGAGGCGACGGCGTTCTGGCAGGCGCTGCCGGCGAGGATGGCCCCGCAGACCCACAGCGCCAAGCCGGCCAATTGTGGCTGAGAGAGGTGAGGTAAATGCGTTTCAATAGTTTGCTGAATCTGATAGGTTTCTCTGGGAAGGCGCATGGGGGACCTCCGGTGTCTGGGTGTGTGACTAACACCAGAATGCCGGATTCTCCGGCGCGTTCCCAAGGTTCATTTGGAGCCAATTTCAGCCGTTACATACCCCTTTCAGCCCCCCCCCCCCCCCGACTTTTCTCCGGCGAATTAGTCTCTTTGTCCTGACCACCCTGACCCTGCTGTTCGCCCTCGCCGCCTGCGAGGGGGGAACCATCACCATTGAGGAGACCGACGACGGGGCCGTGGTGCGTACCAGCGGGCTATCGGCCCCGGGCACCCCGGAGGCCACCGGCACCCCGGGACCCACCCCCACCCCCCGGCCCCGCATTCCCTTTCCGCCGGAATCCGACGGGGCCGCGCTGACCGCCCTCTTTGACGCCGCCAAAGGCGATAGCTGGCAGGACAGCGACGGCTGGCTCTACCTGGAGGACCTGGGCCAGTGGCACGGCGTCACCACCGACGCCGCCGGCCGGGTCACCGGCCTGAACCTGCGCGGCAACGGGCTGAGCGGGGAGTTGCCCGAGGAGCTGGGCAGCCTCGGCGGCCTGACCGAGCTGGACCTGCGGGACAACCGGCTGGGCGGAGCGTTGCCGCCGGAGTTGGCCGGCCTCACCGGACTGGAGAGGTTGTACCTCAGCAACAACGGGTTCACCGGCGCCCTGCCCGCCGGCCTGGTTGCCCTGACCGCCCTGACCGACCTGTACCTCCACGACAACCAGTTCAGCGGGGAACTGCCGCCCGAGCTGGGATCCCTCCCCAACCTGGACAGCATTACCATTGGCGGCAACAATTTCCTCTGGGCGGACAGCTACCCGCCGGGGATGCTGGCCGACCTGGTGGGGCTGTCGGCGCTCCACGCCTCGGCTGGCGGGGACGACTGGGCCGACGGCGCCAACTGGGTGAGCGACCCGGCGGTGGCGGCCTGGAGCGGCGTATCCGTCGACGGCGCCGGGCGGGTGACCGGCCTGGACCTCAGCCAGAACGGGTTGAGCGGGGAACTGCCCCCGGCCCTGGGCAACCTGGCCAACCTGACCCGGTTGGACCTCAGCGGCAACGGGCTGAGCGGGGAGATGCCGGCGGAGTTGGGCCGGCTCACCGCCCTGACCGAACTCCACCTCCATTCCAACCAGTTGGAGGGGACCCTGCCCGCCGAACTGGGCTTACTGACCGGCCTGAGCGTACTCCGGGTCGACAGCAACCAACTGGACGGGGCCCTGCCCGCCGAATTGGGTGCCCTCAGCGGCCTGGAGGAGTTGCACCTGCACAGCAACCGCCTGAGCGGACAGATTCCCGCCACCCTGGGCGGCCTGGCCGCACTGACGGACCTGTGGCTCCACGACAACCAGTTCGGCGGCGAACTGCCGCCGGAGCTGAGCAACCTGGCCGCCCTGGAGCGGGTGTCCCTGTGGGGCAACCAGTTGAGCTGGGCGGAGAGCTACCCGCCGGGCATCCTGGCCGACCAGGTGGCGTTGGTGGCCCTCTACCAGTCCGCCGGCGGCGAGGACTGGGCCAACAATTCCAACTGGCTGACCAGGGAGCCGGTGGACCAGTGGCACGGGGTCACGGCCGTCAACGGACGGGTCACCGGACTGGACCTCCGGGAGAACCTGTTGAGCGGGGAACTGCCCCCGGCCCTAGGCAACCTGGCCAACCTGGAAACGCTGGTCCTCCGGAACAATGAACTGGGCGGGGAGATTCCCCCCATTTTGGGCAGGCTGACCGGTCTTACCAGCCTGGACCTGGACCAGAACCGGTTGAGCGGGCCGATACCCCCGGAGTTGGGCAACCTCACCGGCCTGGAATACCTGGGGCTCTGGGGCAACCAGCTGAGCGGAGCCGTACCCACGACGCTGGGCAACCTGGTAAACCTGGAAGGGCTGGCTCTCAACGACAACCGGTTGAGCGGCGAACTGCCGGCCGGGCTGTCGGAACTCCCGGCCCTGGAGCGGGTCTACTTCTGGGGCAACCAGTTGACCTGGGCGGGGGAGGGCTACGAACCGGGCCGGGGCTACGCTCCGGGCCCGGTGGCCGACATGGTGGCCCTAGTGGCCCTGTACGAATCCACGGGCGGCGAGGACTGGGCCAACAATTCCAACTGGCAGAGCTTCGCCCCCATCGGCGAATGGCGCGGCGTCACCACCGCCGGAGAAGGCGGGCGCGTCACCGCACTGGACCTGAGCGGCATCGGCCTGAACGGGAAGCTGCCGCCGGCACTGAGCAACCTGGCCAGCCTGGAGAGGCTCATCCTCGACGAGAACCAGTTGACCGGGCCGATACCGGCCGAGTTGGCTCGCCTGACCGGGCTCACCCACCTGCACCTGAACGAAAACGGGTTGAGCGGGGCCATTCCGGCGCAACTGCAAGGCCTGGCCAGCCTGAAGGAGTTGAACCTGGCCTCCAACCGGTTGAGCGGGCCGGTGCCGGCGGAGTTGGGCAACCTGGCCAACCTGACCCTGCTGTACCTGGACAACAACCAGTTGAGCGGAGAATTGCCGTCCGAGTTGGGCAACATCCCCAACCTGCAAAAGGTGTCCGTATGGGACAACAACCTGACCTGGGCGAGTTCCTACGCCAACGGCTACCTCTCCGACACGGTGGCCCTGGTGGCTCTCCACGACTCAGTTTTGAGCTCCCATGAAAGGTGGCGTAGAGGAGGCTGGCTATCGTACGGACCATTGGAGGGATGGAGGGTTAGCCAAAGTGGCAATATCCCGGTTACCGTGGTCGGCGGCCGAGTCACCGAGCTCAATCTTTACGGCTCTAGTGTAAGCGGCAGCATTCCTCCCGAACTGGGCCTTTTGACCGGTTTGCGAAAGCTGAATCTCTCCAACAGGCCAGGACTCACCGGGCCGATACCGCCGGAGTTGGGCAACCTGACTAGGCTGACGGAACTGTTCCTCAACGATAGCGCCTTCAGTGGGCCGATACCGCCGGAGTTGGGCAACCTGAGCAATCTGAAGGAGTTGAACCTGGCCTCCAACCGGTTGAGCGGGCCGGTGCCGGCGGAGTTGGGCAACCTGACCAACCTGACCCTGCTGTACCTGGACGACAACCAGTTGAGCGGCGAACTGCCCTCCGAGTTGGGCAACTTACCCAACCTGCAAAAGGTGTCCGTATGGGACAACAACCTGACCTGGGCGAGTTCCTACGCCAACGGAATTCTCTCTGACACGGTGGCCCTCGTGGCTCTCCACGACTCAGTTTTGAGCTCCCATGAAAGGTGGCGTAGAGGAGGCTGGCTATCGTACGGACCATTGGAGGGATGGAGGGTTAGCCAAAGTGGCAATATCCCGGTTACCGTGGTCGGCGGCCGAGTCACCGAGCTCAATCTTTACGGCTCTAGTGTAAGTGGCAGCATTCCTCCTGAACTGGGTCTATTGACCGGTTTGCGAAAGCTGAATCTCTCCAACAGGCCGGGACTCACCGGCTGCATTCCCGCCAGCCTGCGCGGAGTCGAATACGAGGGCGACCTGCCCTTCTGCAACTGAACCGCCGCTCAACAGAAAGCAGTTGCCCCTGCTCGGCCGGGGCGGCCCGGGAATACCTGGAACGTGGGGAGAGCGGGTTCGAGCGCTGGAGCAGGGGGTCAAATCAGCTTGGCCGTAACCCGACCGATGATTGAGCCCAATCAACCAGGGAGAGGGGCGGTGCGCCGAACCGGAGCCGGGCAGCGGCAACCTGGTCGGGGAGGGCAACGGCCGTCCCGGAGGGAGGCAGGATGGTCACGTTCCTTCGAGCCGCCGCAGGGGTGGCGCTGGCGCTGGCAGTCATAGCCGGGCTGCTCTACCTGCTGGTGGCGGCCAACTTCACCCGGCGACTGGAGGACTCCCGGGTCTACAAGGCAGCCGTCAGCGAAACCGGCGCCTACGTCCGCATCTACGACGAGGTCTTGGTGGACGAGGCGCTGCGGGAGCGGAGCGGCCGGCTCCTAGGCAATGTGGAAATGGCGGACCACGGGGACGCGGTCCGGGTGCTGCGGGACATCATGCCGCCGGATTACCTACGGGAGCAGACCGAGGACAACATCGACCGGTTCACCGCATATCTGCGCCACGATAGCGCGGACCTGGAGCTCTACGTCAGCCTGACCGGGCCGCTGGAGCAGCTGGAACCGGCGGCGCTGGGGGAGGCGCACCGGTTCATCGACGGTCTGGAGGTGGCGGAACCCGATTCGTCAGGCTGCTCGCTGGCGGCCGTGCAACGCCTGGCGGCCGCCTCCGCCGAACCCCTGGCCCGGCTGTCCGAAGGCAAACTGCCGGCAACGGCGCCCTCGCTGAAGATTCTGAGCCGGGAGTGCCGGGAGCGGGAGTTCGACCGCTGGTTCGGCCTGGTGGTGGACGACCCCCTGCTGGACTCGCCGGCGGCCCGGACCCTCCGTGGGGAGCGGGAAGCGCTGCGGCTGAGCTTTGTCGAGGGCGACACCCGGGGATTCCTCAAGGCGGCGGCCGGTCCGGCGGTGCGGCCGCTGACGGACGGCGCCGTGGCCGGGGTGCGCCGGAACCTGCAACCCGGAGACCGGTTCGACCTGCTGGACTGGGCGGCCGACCGGTCGCCGGACCTGGACCGGCGGGACATGGAAGCCGGGGCCGAGTCCCTGCGGGCAACGCTGGGCGCGGCGAACGGGCCGGGCCGGCTGGTTGCCCTGGCAACGGCGATGCTGGGCAGTCTCCTGCTGGCGCTGGTCCACCTGCCCCGTCCGGCGCCGATGCTGGGCTTGCCGGGCGCGGCGCTGCTGCTGGGCGGGGGCATCTGCCTGGCGGCGGGGTTCGCGGCGCAGTCGGTGTTGCCGGGCCTGGTGAGGAGGACGCTGCTGGACGCGGTGTCATATCCCGCCGACGTTCCGGCCTCGGCGATAGACTTGGCCGGGGACCTGGTGGAATCCCTCCTGCGCCAGGCCGCCGCCGGCTTCGTGGCGGGGACTGCGGCGGTGATGGTGCTGGGGGCGGCGCTGGTTGCCGCCTCCCTGTTCTACGGCAGGCTTTCGGAACTGGTGGGGAGAATGCCGCCCACGCAGGGGAGTTCCGCCGGAAGGTTCCGGTAGAAGCGAGGTCCGGAGTTCACATGGGTCGGGCAGGCCGGCGGCCCCGGTTGAAGCGGACTCGCCCAGGACCCTCCCGCCGGGGAGTCCGGCGACGCATACTCCCGCAACGCCTGTGGCAGCAGCAGGGGTTGGTCGGGATCGTAGGGAAGGTAGGTCTTGCTCACCGACCGGCTCTGTTGGCTGAATGCTCACCCCATCATACCCGCAACGGCCGGCCACCGGTGTTCCTCGGACAGGCTACCAGAGAGAGGAGCTGCCAAGTTGCGATACTTCTCTCCAGACCCAGGGCTGCCCTCAGATCCCTATGGTTATCTCATCCACCTGTGCATAATTCGGTAAGACTCATGAATTGTGGACAATTGTGTAAGTCCTGTCCCGATTCAGACGGTTTCATCTGTGGCGGCGGCGCAGCCGCAGCGATACATAGGTGATGGCTGATGACGTGATCAGGCTCAGCACGCCGCCGATTAGAATGTCGATGGGCACCAGTGCCCCAGGCCAAGTTTTAGTCATCATGTAAATGGGCACCACGTAGGTGGCATAGGCGGCGCAGCCGAATATGAAGCTGTTTCTCGCCGCTTTCAGCAGGCTATCCTCGCGCAAGGCCGGTTCAATGGCCAGGACGCTGTTCGCCAAACCGATGAGCAGGAAGAATACGAGCGCGGCTAACAGCACGGTGCCGCCCAACTCGTCCAGCGGCCTGCCGAACTGGTCCAGCAGCACGTCGTGGCCGCTGGATTCGTAGAAATTCTCGTACATGCCCCGCACTGGAGGAGAGATGTTCCACGCTATGTCAATGATGGCGTAGACCAGAAACGCCGCTATGAACCTTGCGAATTGCATCGCCACTCTGCCTTTGTGGTGGTCATTGCGTTCTCCTTGTCCATTTGTCTGAACTGTGATTTAGGTGATTTCCAAGATCTTTGATTCGATAATCATGGCAATTAAATGAATCAAGGGAATCACAACTCAGACAAATATCAGGTTGTCGTATGCTAGGCAATCACCTTGTATCTTGGTTTTGGTGTGTAACAATCACTCCATTAAGGCGGATCGGGTGCGGCAGACCGATGTCACCTAGGTCTTGGAAGACCGTCGAGGAGCTAGTGTCGCCGCACCCTTCCATGAGCAGAGCTCGAACAGTTGCATGGGCCAATGGAGCCCGTATCGTGCAAGGATGAGCCAACGCTCACATAGGAGGCACAGATGGCAGGAGAACCGAGATTCGTGGGTATTGATGTTTCAAAGGCCCAGGTGGATGTTGCCGTCCGGCCTGCGGGACAGAGATGGGTCGTGTCCTACGACGAAACCGGCGTGGAGGAACTGGTCTCCCACCTGGTGGAACTGGACCCTGCCCTGGTACTGCTGGAGGCTACGGGCGGTCTGGAGGTGCCGCTGGTGGCCGCCCTGTCCGCTGGGGCGCTACCGGTAGTTGTGGTCAACCCGCGCCAGGTTCGAGACTTTGCCAGGGCTACCGGCACGCTGGCCAAGACCGATGCTCTGGACGCCGTGGTCCTGGCTCACTTCGCCGAAGCGGTCCGACCTCCCGTGCGTCCATTGCGAGACGCCGAGACCCAGGCCCTCAACTCCCTGACCGCTCGAAGACACCAGGTGCTGTCCATGCTGGTCTCGGAGAAGAATCGCCTGAGAACTGCCGCCGCCGCTGTCCGTCCCCGCATCGAGGCCCACATCGCCTGGCTGGGGCAAGAGCTGGAGGACCTGGACAAGAACCTGCGCCAGACTCTCCGCCAGAGCCCCGTATGGCGTGAGAAGGACGACCTCCTGCGGTCCGTCCCCGGCGTGGGAGAGCAGCTTTCCCTCACCCTTCTGGCCCACCTGCCGGAGCTGGGCACGCTGGACCGCCGGCAGATCGCCGCCCTGGTGGGAGTGGCTCCCTTCAACCGGGACAGCGGCACCCTGCGGGGCAAACGGACAGTCTGGGGCGGACGTGCCCGGGTGCGGGCCGCTCTCTATATGGGAGCGTTGGTCGGCAGCCGCTACCATCCAACCATCCGGGACTTCTACCAGCGGCTGCTGGCTGCTGGCAAGCCGAAGAAGCTGGCCCTAACAGCCTGTATGCGCAAGCTGCTCACCATCCTCAACGCCATGCTCAAGCATCGCTCTCCTTGGCGAAATACGACTCCTGAATTCGTTGCCCAGTCTTGACTTTTAAGACAGTTGCTCCTCGATTCAGTCCGTGGGTCAGGAATACCAACTTGGGTAGGGGAACCTGGTGAGACCCACCGCGCGCTTGGGTTAACGTCCCTCGCAGACGCCCATCGGGAGAGCGCGATGCTCGATCCTCCTGAGTCTATCCGGCATGGGCGGCCGTTCGGAGAGCTAGGCTCAATCCTGTGCGGCCAATCCCGGGTCTCGGGACGAGACCCTCCAGTTTTCTCGGCAGGAAGCACTGGCAAAAGCCTGATCACGTATTCCAGTATCCGGCACCACGAGGCCGGATGCAAGGCTCTTGCCGCCATCGCCCCCAAACTGTTCGCAAAACTCTAAGCACGGGCCCGCGACGGCGTTGGCCACCATCAATGCCACCGGCAAGGCGTCGTCATTATCTCACCTCAGGCCGCTACCGCCGCCACAGCCCCCGGGATGACCCACCGCCAGCCCGGCGCAGCATTTCCAGACTGGCGCGCCTTTGCCGGAGTTTGGCCAGTTCCATCAACCACAAGTACTACTGCTCGTTGCGGTCCAGGTTCAATGGCGGGGCCGTCTCCGGGGGCAGGAGCATCAGCCGCAGGTCTGGCCGGTCGCCGCCGTCTGCGGTCCAGGCCCCGTAGCTCCGTTGCAAGATCCTCAACCCCCTGCAAACTTGTCGTTTTCCAATGTGGGCCTTGCTCGCTCGCCGCAACCGGCCCTTGACAGAAAATGTTCGCTGTTTCGGTCCCGTAGGGGGTGATTTACCCGCGATTCAGCTTTGAAACTTCCCGCATCTGCAAACTTGCGTCCGAACCACTTTCCTGTACAACCCCCTGACCTCGCAACGTTTTTTCTCAGCATTGTCCTGGAGATGGGATCGAGGCATCCGGGGAGGCGCCGGGACCACTACATCAATGAAATCCCTTTCGAGGGATAACGCTGGGTTCTGACGGCCCGCAGACTGGCCGCTGAACACCATATAGCCATAGGCAACGGCGGGGAATCGGTACGCCATCCCTCCGAGACCGTGCGGGAGGAGCGAAAGGGAGACGGAAAAGACGCGGC
Organism: Dehalococcoidia bacterium; assembly: GCA_965207865.1. Lineage (GTDB taxonomy): Bacteria > Chloroflexota > Dehalococcoidia > Lucifugimonadales > UBA3495 > VXOI01. Next base: position 714,138 of record CBDBNP010000007.1, on the reverse strand, counting down.
GTGTAGGGACTCGCACCCGTGCGGCCCCCTGTGAGAGGTTCTTTCCGGCGTACCGGTGACGCACACTCAATAGCGGAGCCGGAAACTATGCCGGTGGCCCAATCCCACAACCCCAACGAGAGGCTATGCGAGACAAGACGAGAACAAACGGAAAGCCGCGTCCCGCCGGGAGAAACAGGAAATCAGGGACCGCCGGACGGAATACGCCAAGAGGAGCATCCCCGCAGCACACCGTCGATCAGCGGGAGAAAATGCACAAGGGGCTACGCATCTTGGCGCGGATGATTGCCCGCGCCCGCCTGCGGCGGGAGGCATTGGAGGAGCCATCAGTGCCGCCAACGGATCTGTGGGATGGCGGGTGAGCCGCTTGCGAGAACGGCAGGGGCGCCAGCATCCGTAACAACGCCGAACGTTGCTCACTGGCACAACAGTGACGCTTTCGGGCAATTCCCCACACCGGGGCAGTGTGAGGCCCTGTCACGCACCCCATTGTCAATTGGCATTTCGAAATCATGACTGTGACCAGCCCCAAACTCCAAATTCCCTGCTTCAGGAGTGCGGTGCTCATCAACAGGATGCAGACGGCCATAAGGAACAGGAACACCCCCAAGTATCGAACCATCCGCGGAATCAGGCAGGACGTTCGTCGCCGCGCTTGCCATCAAACGTCCCCGCCTATCCTTGAACCTGCGGGGTCTGCGGTCTGCCCCGCCGCAGCCACGCCAGGAACATCGTGCCCCATATCAGCAGCCCCAGAATAAACAGTGTCCCCAAGCAGGCGACCATGACCACGCCCTGCGTGTCCACCTCCGTCCAGGTCTCCGTCGTCACTACAGACTCTTCCCGGGAGCCGGTCGGGTCAGGGCTAACAGAGGCGACGGTCTCGTTGGTGCCGGAGGACGTGCCCACGCTCAATATCAACATGCCGCAGATTGCCATCGGCAGCAGCATAAGCAGCGCCCCGACGGGCCGCCACTTTCCGAGCCGGCGCCATAGCGTCAATCCCGCTGTGAACAGCAGGACAAGGACGAGCATTATCAAAAATATCGCCATCGCCGACTCCCTGCTAAGATCAGGACCACCTTCAAACTGCAGCGCGAATGCTCAGCCCGCCAAGCAGCAATGGCAGGAGCGGACGACGCGGGGCTTCGTCCTCTTCGCCGCCGCCAGGGCGGCCACCTCCGTGGGGAAGGGGCCGTGCCACAGACCTCCTCTGGGCGCCCGCCGCTCTTGGTCCCTCGCCTTGCTGCATCCCACCCGATGCACCACGGCGCTCCTCTGGGGCCTTTCCTCCAAGAACAGGTAGTTCATGTCGCACCTCCAATGTGGAGTTGCGGCCAGTGTCCCAATCTCCGCTGTTAAAAGTCAAAATAGTGCCGACAATCACGATATTGTCTGCACGGTGGCCGGTCGCCCGCCACTGTCCGCAGCCAGCCAGCAGTTCGGAAAAAGCGCTGCCGTCCAGCCGCATCTACCACCTCAGCCATTCCGCCCCGTCCGGCCTCTTAATGGCGCTTAGAATGATCATGCAAATGACGTTCGCCACACGCCCGGCGGCAGCAACCGTCTGAGCAACCGCGCCCGTTTGGCCCGGCTCAATTCCCTCTGTGCCTCTGCCAGCGCCTCCCACCGCCAGCGTACGTGGTCTTTGCGCCGCGACTCGTCCAGCGGGTCCGTCTCCGGCGGCAGCGTCAATTGGAAGTCCCGCAGCATCTCCACCTCCCATCACCGCACCCTGGCCTGTGCCCGGGCGACCCGGCTGACTAGATGATTACCGCCCACCCGCAGCCGGCGCCACTCGGCAACCAGTTCCGCCGCTGGGCCGAAGGCGTATGCCTCGTCGAGCTGCTCCTCCAGCGTGACCACGCCGGCGTCGGGCATACCCGGCCTGCGCCGGGGAGGGCGCCAGTCCCCCTGCCGGCTCTGGCTCCGATCATCCCCGTGCTCATCGCCAGCGCCGTGTCTGCCAGCGTCCAACGCTGCGGCGCTACCGGGCTGCCGCGCATCTCCCTCCAACGCGGCCACGCGCCGCTCCAACTCCTCCAACCGGCGCGCCTGGCTGTCCGCCGATTCCCGCAACCCGGCGTTCTCCGCCTCCAGCCTAGCAAACCGCCCTTCCAGGGCGTCGCCGTCCCTCTCCACAGCATTACCGTCAGCCAGCTCCGGCGCAACGTTCCCGTGCTCGTCGTCGGCGTCGGAATCCCGGAAGTCCAGCAGCGCCTGCCGCATCCGCCGGGACACCTGCCGGGAGTCGCAGCACAACACCAGGGTGCGGTAGTTGTCCCCCAGAACCTCGGCGGCGGGCACCCGGCCCCGTTCCATCACCACGGCGTCCAGCAGGTCCAATAAAGGGCTCTATCGCCGTCTCGCCCCAATTCAACACGACTTATGATGGTGTCCTACATGTCTCACCGCCGCAGTTTCTGCAAACAGAGGCACGAAAACACCCGACATACAGTCACGAAAAATTCGTCTGCAAGATCATCCCCTCCAGGCCGGAAATCCGCCAGTTCCAAGTAGGAAATGGCCCCTATGTGCATCATCTCAAATAGCCCACTTTTCCTTACAGGCCTGCCACTGTAAATCCGGACCCGGAGCGATTGCACCTTCGCGTTTTCAAGTGTCATCAACCGGGTCTGCCGTGATTGCCCTAACCCCGGACAAGCCGGGCTGACGCCCCGGGGACCCGGCGAACCCTTCCGGAAGCGCTGGAACAGTCGTTCCCGCATTGCCATGCGGGACCACGGACGAGAGTATTGCGGTTTGACTCGTCCGGGTAGGACCTCGCCGGCAAAAGGGCTGAACTCCGCGACGTTGTCACCTCCATTTAGTTCGCTGTCATGGGAGATTTGGCAGGTGAAACTCCCCGCGATATACTGCCAGCAACAGGAGGCAGCATGGACGAATTCCGAGATGCCCTGAAGGTTTTGGTGGTTGACGACGAGCCCGACGTCGAGGTGATGTTTCGCCAGCGGATGCGGCGGGACATACGGAGCGGCCGTTACGAGTTCGTCTTTGCGCGTTCCGGGGTTCACGCCCTGGATGTGCTGGCGGAGCACCCGGACGTATGCCTAGTCATCACGGACCTGAACATGCCTGAAATGGACGGCTTGACGTTGCTGGATTGCCTGACCGAGGCGTGGCCCGGCGTGCCGTCGCTGGTGGTTTCGGCCTATGGCGACTCGGGCCGGATGTCCGCCGCCCGCGAACGTGGTTCGTCCGGGTTTGTCGTGAAGCCCGTTGACTTTGACCTTCTGAGGTCGGCAATGGCGGAGTCGCTGGACGGCGCCGCTTGAACTGTCCGGGGAAGAATTGCCGGACCGGTTTCGGCCTTGGGTCCCTTCCTTCCGTCGAACCGGACGGACGGCCATTGAGCCGCTCTTTTTGCGCGCCGCCCAAGGTGTCGGGCGCGCCGCCGCTGGGGACGGGCGCGGTTCCCGCCGGAGCGGCGCCGATATCCCGGCGCTTTGGGATGATGAGATTCCGACAGAGGCCGAACCAGAGACCGAAAACACGGAAATAGAATTCGGGAGTTGCGAAGATGCCCAAGTATCTCTTTCAGGCCAATTACACCAGTCAGGGTTTCCAGGGTTTGTTGCAGGAAGGTGGGACCTCGCGCCGCCGGGTCTTCGAGGAACTGGCCCAAGAGCAGGGAGGAACCCTGGAGTCCTTCTACTACGCATTCGGCGGAGCGGACCTGTACCTGACCTTCGACCTGCCGGACGTGGCGACCGCCGCCGCAATCTCCATGTCCATCGGAGCGGGCGGGGCGCTGAGCATCAGCACCGTTCAGTTGATCACTCCCGAGGAGATCGACGACGCCTGCGCCAAGACGGTTACCTATCGCCCGCCCGGAGCATAGTCGTCCAACCCCTTGGCTCTGTAGCCGCGGGTGATCGATCACCGGGCTACTACGTGGTTGGGTGAGAGTTGGCGCTCCTGACGTACCGGATGGGACGGTGCCGGGTAGTGTCGCCGGTTCTCTTGGCGACCTCGAGAATCCAGCAATGGGTTAACCGGATTCCCGGAATTGTGGAGGAGAGGACGCGACATAAGCTCGGTGTATCCGGTTCACGAAATGCCCGGTTGGTTGGGCCTGACGGATGCGGTAAGGCGTTGACTCTACCGCGTAGGCGCGGGCGGATTCCAGGCCACGTCAGCCAATGTTCCCGCTGACCTGGACGGCCACCGCTGAACCAGGGTCGCACCCACACCAACGCCACTTCGGTACTGTTGCATCGACTTGCTATTCGAAGGTCGATGCCTTCTCCCCCAGCCACTTGAGGATGAGAGCGTTCAGCGCACCGTCAGCTTTCATGGAATCCAGCGCGGCATCCAGCTTGCCCTTCAGTTCACTGCCGGGACGGACTCCCATGCCGAGGCCCCGGTCCAACAGCACCGACGGCCCCACCATCTCCAGTTGGCCTTCGTGCTGGTCCAGTTTCTGCACCGCGTAGCCGTGATCCATCAGGACGGCATCCACATCGCCGCCCAGGAGCGCGTCGACCTCGCTGGTTGAGTGGTGCTGTGGGATGAAGGGGGTGCCCCGTTCGGTCAGGTAGTCGGAATATATGGTGTTGGCCGAAACCCCGATCCTGCCTTTGGCGGCCGAGTCGCCCTCACCGACCCGGGCCATGTACACCGAAGGAGTCGGTGGGTAGCAGGCCTGGGTGAAGTCAATCAGATCCTCCCGCTTGTCGGTAATGCTCATGCCGGCGAGGATGACGTCGAACTCCTCCGACAACAAGTTGGGAATCATCGTCTCCCAATCGTTCAATTCCCAACGGCACTGCAACCCGGCGCGACGGCAAAGCTCGTCCCCTAGTTCCCGCTCCAAGCCGTCTATCTCGCCCTGGTCGTTGACGAAGTTGAACGGGTGATAGTCGCCGCCGGTGGCTATGGTCACCGAGTCCGCTCCGCCGCAGGCGACCAGCAACAGCAGGACTACCACCAGTAGAAATGGGCAGCCCGTTCGCTTGATCCGGTTGTTCAACGCCGCCCCCCATCTTTCCTGAGCAAGCGCATTTCGTCGAATCCCTGGACGTCCTGAAACCAGCCCGCCTAGTTTGCGTGCGGGACTCTCTCACCGCCGTGCCACGTGTGGCGCATCAGAACCTTGTCACCGCTATTCGAATGCGTAGCCCGGACTAACACCCTACGTTTCATAGTAGTCACCGCTGAGCAGAGTCGCGCCACAGGGAAAGTCCGGTAGTCCCGGCGACCAAGGGAAACAGGACGTTCACGACAATCCAGACCATCCCTGTCGCAACAGAGCTTTCTTCTCCCTGGCCGGAGATTTCCAGGAACCAGTTTCGGAAGAACAGGATCGCTACCCCGGCGGTCAGGTACAAGACTGGATTGACTTTCATATGCCCTCGGCTGGCGCTGGGACCAAGCTCTCTCCCCCATTTGAAACTCCGGTTGACACTGAATGCCAGGGCCGTTACCAAGGCGGCGGCCATCAGGTAATTCGCGACTCCCCAGACGGCGGGCGCATCAAAGAAGGGGTTGACGACGAACCAACTTGCCACAAAGACGGCCACCACAATCAGGTACCCGCCTAGAAGTTTCTTCAACCCAGCCATCAAGCCCCCTTCCTCAAAGGTGCTGCCGCCAACCGCGCCACCCGCTTTCCCAACAGTCAGGGCGACGAATTGCAAATGTTCACGAGAATGCTCCGCTGGTAGTAGCCGCTATCCACTCCAACAGAGCTCGCGATGAAGGACAGGGCGCTACCTCGCCCGCTAGCTAACCTGGGCGCTCACTGTCCGGGTGTTCTCCCCGCAAGAGTTGTGCGCGGCGAAGGGCGATGGCGTCATCCAAAAGGTCGGAGCCGTAGCGCTCCAGGATGTCGATGTCCAACCGTGTAATTGGGTCGGACAGCTTAACCTTGGTCTCGGCCCGGCGCAATTCCATCAGGTCGTTGCCGGTTGCCCTTCGCTTTGACTTCCCTCCTCCAAACAGGAACCAAAACGCCACTGCGAAGGCGACCAGGACGGCCAGGCCCAGAACGAACACCACCGGTCTCACCTCCATTGCTGCCATCGCAGGGTACACGCAACAGCTATCTAGGGCAATCAAGGGTCGGCCCCCGCTGAGCAAGCGGCCTGACAGGCGGAAGCGGCCCATCGCCCGAGCGCCTGCCAGGCCTCCACGCCGTCACCGCATCATACATTCCGGGTTCTCCAGGACCAACACTCCTCACGCAACTTGCGTTTTCCCGCAACCGGCCCCTGACGGAAAGTGTTCGCTGTTTGCGGGCTGAGAGGACTGATTTGCCGCCGGCCCAGCTCTGAAATTTCCCAAATCTGCAACTTGCAACGAAATCGATTCCTTGTACGGCCCCCTACGTCCCCAAAAAGAGAATCGGGACAATTAACTGGAAGACGCCAACGCATCAAGGGAACTCCATAACGTTCTCATCGATGAAATCCCTTCCGAGGGATAACCCTCGCCATTCCTAGTCCGCAGACTGTCCTCAAACGTCACAAGCCTGTAGGTAAAGGCGGAAGGGTCAGTCCACACTCCCGCCGAGACCCAGGGTGAGGGTCAGGATGAGAGAGACCGAGAGAGGGCGCAAGTCAACGCGCATCCACGGACCGACGAAGAAGTCATCGGTCACCTATACGCCAGAGCAGCGAGAGCAGCTGCAACGGGGGCTGCGCATCATGGCCCGCGTGATCGCGCGCGCCCACCTGCGGAAAGAAGGGTCAAGGGCGGAACCTGCAAGACCCCAGCCGCCATCCTACGACCGACCTACCGGCTAAGCCCCTGAAGAGCTAACGTCGGATTCCAATCATCCCGCCTTCGCATGGTCTCAGGCCATGTTGCACGGCTTGCTCCATAACGCAGAACTCGCTCGAACGAAATGTCCTCCAAGGGATCATGTTCTACGAATTTCTCCAGGACAATGGAGTGTTGTCTCATCTCACCAGGAGGAACTTGATGCAAACCAGCAGGCAGCGCCGGCACCGACCCATGACACGGCGACGGAAAACCCGGACCTGTACAACTCCATCCAAGGCTACGTGAAGGCCCACGCCCTGTGGTACGGCAGGCTCCAGGCGGCCCGGCCCTTCGGCGTCTCCCGCCACATCCTGGGGTGTTGCTGGAGGGGGGACACCCAGCCCACTCCCTGCTCGGGACGGTGGTCAATGCCATCGGAGACGCCTTCGACCCCGTGGTAGCGGCTGCTTGGGCCATGACCGCCAGCAGGCCAAATCCGGTGGCGAGTAGCCGTCCAGAAACAACCACTGGCAGAAACCCTGGAAGACGCGCTGTGGTTGCCACCTGCCGCGCCAATACTGACATTTGGCCACTGACTAAGGCGGCCCCGGCTGATACGCTGAAATCATGGCATTCTCACAAAAACGCATCGTGGACGCCCTGGCCCGGCTGCCCTTGATCGACGCCGGGGAACTGGCGCTGATACTGGGCGAGCCGCTGGCGACAGTTCACCGGGCCCTGACCGGGCTGCTGAAAGACGGCCTGGCCCTTCGGGTCAGCCACGGCACGGCCCACCTGCCCTCCAGCCACCGCTACTACCTCACGAAGAGGGGTATCGCCGAAGCCACAGATGTTCTGGGCTACGACGCGCCGTCGGAGTTCGTGCGGGCCTATCCCGTGTCCCGCCAGTGGCTCACATTGCTGCTGCGCCGCATGGACGCCGTGTCCTCGGTCTACCGCCTGGCTGCGTCCCTGTCTCCCAGCGTTGACAGCCTGGAAACCCAGGTGGATTTCCACCGCCGGGGCCGGTTCGACGCGATAATCACGCTCCACAATGGCCGCAGCTACGGCGTGGTGCGACAGGGCCCGGCGCTCAGGCGGCGCTCCCTCTACGACCGGCTGCGGGCCGTCGCCCAGTACGACTACCGGCGCCGCCCCGGCACGGTGCTGGTGCTGACCCCCAGCGTCTGGGAGCAGAGGCTGACGACCCGGTTCTGCGAGCGGTTGAACATCGACGACTGTTACGTGGCCGTGGAGTCCCGAGAGGCGCTGGAGGACCGGAACCGCAACGTCTGGCGCTACGCCGCGCGGGTGTTCGGCAGCCTGCCCTACTCGCTGGAGTTCATCAGCACTCGCGGCAGCCCCAACCGGGGGCGTTTCACGGAAGCCCCGGAGCGCAAGCGGGCCTCGCTGCCCGACGCGGAGCGGATGGTTTCGTCGGCGCCAACCTTCGGCCTGACCCCGTCGGAAAAGCGCACGCTGGACCTGATCACCGACCACCCGATGATTCCCCGGGAGCACCTGGCCCGCTGGCTGGGCGTGTCCGAGGGGAGGGTCAGCCAGATGCTGCACAACCTGGTGAACGCCTGCGGCCTTGTCGAACGCCGGGGCAAGCGCGGCGACGTGCGCTACACCCTGTCGGAGGAGGGCATCCGCTACCTCACCCGCCGGGACCGGGCGGAACTGCCGACGACGCGGGGCATCTGGAGCACGGAGCTAATCACGGACAAACACGGGAAACCCCGGCACCTGGGCCACCGAATCGAGACCTGGGCCAGGCAGACCAGGCACGCCGACGGGGTGACCTGGTTCCTGTCGGAGCTCGCTGCCGAAGCGCGCGCTACAACATACTCCGAGCTGACCTGGTCCATCCCCACGGCCAAGACCGACCGGGCCTTCGACTGGGGCGAGTCGGCCATCGCGCCGGACGCCGTGGGCCACCTCATTGTTGACGGTCTGCACGTCCCCTTCTACCTGGAACACGAGCTGCGCGCCCGCCACCCCAAGGGAGTGCTGGCCCGCCTGCGGCCCTACACCCGCTACTACCACTCCAACGCCCCCGGGGAGGACATGGCCCCCTTTCCCGTCACCCTGTTCGTGGTGGACAACGAGGACGTGGAGGAGACCTACGCTAGGACGGCGGCCCAGATGAACCTGATGACGCTGCCCATCCTGGTGTCATCCGCAGACACCCTGACCCGGCGGGGGCTGCTGGGCCGGTCCTGGCGTCCCCTGTGGGAGTCGCGCACCCCGAGGCTGGCGCTTTCGGAGTTGCGGGGGTACCAGTGGGATTCCCTGCGGCACCGGATGCGTCCGATAGAGGGGGTTACGTGATGGGGCAACTGACGCGGCCCCATCTGCCCTGCATGCCCGCTGGGTGTCCAAAATTGTCCCGGGAGGCCCATAACCAGTGGTCAGGGGAGGCCGAAAAAGGCCGAAATGGGCTGGTTTCAGCTACGAAATTGGGTTGACGTATCGTCTGACTAGTCAGGAGCAAAAATGAAAAGCGAGACTAAAATACCGGGGGTAAAATGTACCGGAATTGGACAACTTGCAACCCCCCGACGTGTCAGCCCATAGCGAGGTGAAAAGCGATGGAAGAGCAAGTCCGCTGGGTGTCCAAGGCGGAGGCAGCGGAGGAGCTGGAGGTATCCATGTCCACCCTGGACCGGATGATCCGGCGTGGCGAGGTCGAGGTACGCCGGGAGGGCCGGCGGGTGTACGTGCGGATGGAGGGGCCGGAGTACGTGAGCGATGAGGAACTGCTGTACCGGTCCCTCGCCAGGGAGGAGGAGCTTCGGCGGACCGTGCGGGAGTTGGAGCAGAGCGTATCCGAGTGGCAACTCAGGGCGACCGATTTTGAGCGGGATCGGGACGAGGCCAGGGAGTCGGCCGCCAACGCCAACCGGCCTTACTACGAGCTTGAAATGGAGCACCGGAAGGAGGTCGCCGAGCACAAGGATACGAAGGAGGCGCTCATGGCAGCCCGCGTAGGCGCCCTGGTGCTGCTTGTATTGCTGGTCGGCCTCGTTCTCCTGTGGTGGTTCGTGCTGAAATAGGGACCCAGGCGCCGGGTTGTCGCCAGATGGTGAAGGTGAGCAGGCAATCGCCGAAATCAACGACCCTGAGTGGCGAACACCTTCAGAAACCAATCGCGCCCCATCCTAGCCCACAATTTCGCTACGGCCTATTGGACGGCCCCCGCCTTTTCCTTCTCACTGATCTTCGCCCCAACGGGACGCACATCACAATGAAAAAGACAGTCATAGCAGAAACCCCAATAATTATCCCCACCACTGCCCATAGCTGAGGGTTCAAGGCCCCAACTTCGGCCTCCTTGGGCAACGACAGGAATGCAGCCGACACACCCAGAACCAACAATAGGGCCGAGGTTACTCTGTTAGCCCTTAGAGTCCCTACATCTCGCACGGCCAAAACCATCGCGATACACAGCAAAATAACAGTGGGTTCGCCTGTCACCTTTTCGGCGAGTAAGGCGCTTAGAACCGCCGCGAAGCCGAGGTAGAGCCACGTGGTATTCCACCACAACTTCGAAAACTTGAGCGCACACAACCGCAGATACCGCCGCTTGCTGGGCCTCCATAGGCCCCAACGCAACCGTATCCAACACGTACCGACCATATCCTCATCTCACGCCGAGTTCCCTTTATGATACAAGGCGGCCTGGAATCCGCGATGAACCTACCGCCAACCCGGCCAACCGAATCTGCCAAATTCAAAGTTGAACAGTGCCCGGTCGCCGGGGTGCTTGCATTGAAGTCACTAACTCACTACAATATACCTGAACATTCACCCTCCTGCCACGGAATCAACGATGAGGAGACACGATATGGCCCTGGACCAAAAGGACAAGTACCGCGAGATGGTACTCCGGGGCAAGTACCAGCGGCTGTACCAGTACCTCAGCGGCCTTCAGGCGCAGGATTGGAGGACCTCATTCAGCGAGGTCGAAGCGGTCATCGGCTTCGAACTACCTCCGTCGGCACGGCTGCACCGGCCCTGGTGGGGCAATCAGCGGGGCGGCAATGGCCACAGCCACGCCCTGGCTTGGAGCGTGGCCGGCTGGGAGACTGCGGAGGTCGATATGGAGAGCGAGACGCTGCTGTTCCGGCGAACGGACCTCAATCCCGTACCCAGGCTTACTCTCGACGAGGCATGGCCGGTCCACCCCACTGCGGTGTGGCCGGAGGGCCTGAGTCTCAGACGAGAGGACCTGTACGAGGATAGGACCTGACCTCACATGTTCATTGACACCAACGTGCTGGTGAACTCCCGTGTCCCCGGCGCGCCGCACCACGACGCGGCCCGGGCAGGCCTGGAGCGAGCCTTCCGAGACCCCGAACCGCTCATGATCAACCGTCAGGTCATACGCGAGTATCTGTCCGTGGTAACTCGTCCACAGACCTGGCCGGTGGCCATCACCCGCGAGGAAGCCCTGGAAGACGTGAGCAGACTGACCGGCAGTTTCCAGGTGCTTGAGGACGGCCCTATGGTCACCGAGTTGCTGGTGGAGCTGTGCCGGGAGATTCCCGCCGGGGGACGGCAGATTCACGACGCCAATATCGTCGCCACCATGCTGGCGCGCGGGGAGCGCCGGCTGCTGACGTTCAACGCCGCTGACTTTCTCCGTTACGGTGAACGCATCGAGTTGGTGGAAATCTAGCCGGTTGGATTCGATATATTCACCCAAGGAGGACTACATGACAAGACAACTGCAACCCCTAACCCCGGCTGCCCTCTACGCCCGGGTCTCCAGCGACCGCCAGGACGTGGACCTGTCGGTGGCGGCCCAATTGCGGGCGCTGAGAGACTACGCCAAGAGCAACGGCTACTCCGTGGCTCGCGAGTACGTGGACGAGGCCGAGAGCGGCCGAATCGCCGACCGGCCCCAGTTCCGCCAGATGATCGACGAGGGCGGCAAGGCCACGGCGCCGTTTGAGGTGATTCTTGTTTGGAAATTCAGTAGATTCACCCGCAAGCGGGAGCACGCCGTGGCCTTCAAGTCCATGCTGCGGCGCAAGGGCATCCGCGTCGTCTCCATCACCGAGCACGCCGACGACTCCCCCACCGGCAAGCTGATGGAGGCCATCATCGAGTCCGTGGACGAGTTCTACTCGGAAAATCTTGCCGAAGAAGTAAAACGGGGAATGCGGGAGGCCGCATCCCGTGGTTTCTTCCTGGCGTCCCGCGCTCCCTTTGGCTACACCCGCGTCAAGGTCAGCGACGGAGTGAAGGACCGGCCCACCCTGGAGGTTGACCCGGTGGCGGCGCCCATCGTCAGGGAGATATTCGAGAGTTCCCGCCGGGGCAACGGGCTCACGGAAATCTGCAAGGAATTGAATAACCAGGGCATCACCAACAAGGGCAAACGCTGGCAGAAGAACGTGGTCCACTACCTGCTGACCAACGAAGCCTACACGGGAACCGCCGTCTGGGGTGTCAAGAGCAAGGATGGAAAGGCAGGAGAGCCGGTAAGGGTGGAGAACGCCTGGCCCGCCCTGGTGTCCAGGGAGTTGTTTGACGAGGTGCGGCAGGGACTGCACCAGCGGGCGCCCACGGTGCAGCGGCCCGGACGGGTGGGCAGCCAGTACCTGCTGAGCGGGTTGCTCCGCTGCGGGGTGTGCGGCAAGCCCTATTCCGCCCAAGGAGCCAAGAGCGGCCAGTTCGCCTACTACGTCTGCGCCAGCCTGTTCCGCGAGGGAGCGGGGGCGTGCAGCAACGGGCGCTACCTGAACGCCAGCAAGGTCGAGGACCTGGTGATCGAGAAGGTCAGGGAGCGGATACTCACCGAGGAGACCATCACCGAGCTAGTAACATTGGTGGCCGAGGAGATCGACAACCTGGCCGGTGAGGTCAACGGACGGCTGACCGCCATCAACAGCGAGCTATCCGACGTGGAGACCCGGTTGGAGAACCTCTACCAGGCCCTGGAGACCAAGCAGTTGCCCATCGAGGTGATCTCGCCCCGCATCCTGTCCCTGAAGAGCCGCCAGGACCAGTTGACGGCGGCCAGAGAGGGGGCCGAGGCCCAGTTGGAGCAGCGGCGGGCGGAGTTGCCCACATCGAAGGAGATAAAAGGGTACGTGGCGGACTTCCGGGAGTTATTCTGTGAAGGGACGTTCCCGGAGCGGAGGGCGCTGATACGCAACTTCGTGCAGGCAATTGAAGTCGTGGACGATGAGGCGGTCCTGACGTACACCATCCCCATGCCCCAGGACGGGGTGACGTCGGAATCGGCCTCGGTTCTTGATTTTGTCCAGTCCGGCCCACCACACGCAGTCATCCCGCAAGTTCGGTCAGAGTTTAGAAACAGTGGCGAGACCGGAGACTACGATGCATGAAGTGCTGGACTTGGCGGGCATCCGAGCCCACAGGAATCGCGATGTCAGCGGGCGGATTAGTCGTCAACGCACTGGACTAGGGCGCGTTTGCAAACTATAACCAGAGCAGCAACGCCCCGATGTGCAGCATTGCCAGATAGTTCTCGGCCTTCTTCTCATACCGGGTGGCGATTCGTCGGAATTGCTTCAGCCGGTTGATTGTCCGCTCCACCAGATTGCGTTTCCGGTACAGGGCCCGATTGAAAGGACCAGTGCGCCGTTCGTTGGTTTTCCGAGGGATGGTGTAGCGAATTCCCCGTCGCCTGAGATAGGCCCGAATCCTGCGGCTGCTGTATCCTTTGTCGCCGCAGACCCTCTGAGGCTTGATGCGGGGACGGCCCCTCCCAGAGCGTCTCACCTCCCCTTGAGTCAGCAACTCCTCGAACACGCTGGCCTCGTGCCGCTGACCCGGGGTCAGCACGAAGGCCACCGGCTTGCCCTGACCCTCGACTCTCAGATGGACTTTGGTACCGAACCCTCCCCGGGAACGGCCCAGCGCCTGATCGCCCTCCCCCTTTTTGCCCCGGCAGCGTGCTGATGTGCCCGCACATTGGTGCCGTCCACGTAATGGACTTCCCAATCAACCTGACCGATTGCATCAGCCTCCCGCTGCACCTCAGCCAGAAGCCGGTCCCACAATCCTTGCTTTCGCCACCGGTAGAAACGGCTGGCCACGGTGCCCCAGGGGCCAAAGCGCTCGGGCAGATCCCGCCATGGAGACCCGGTACGCAAAATCCACAAGATCCCGTTGATGACCGTGCGATGGTCCTTCCCAGGCCGTCCAGTCCTCGGCTTCTGAGCCGGCAAAAGCGGCCTCAGCCGTCGCCACTGATCATCCGTCAAATCCCCTCGTCCCACACACCTCACCTCTCACTTCAATCCGACCAATCCAGTTTAGGCCCCACAATCGGGTTTGCAAACACGCCCTAGTTCCACAGCGTCCATTTCAGTGGTTTTCCTGTCTCTTCGGACACCGGAGCGCGGAAACGCCGAAAATCGCGCCGGAAGCTCATGGTCCACCACCTCCTGGCAGTTGCAGGACTGCTGGAAGTCCCGCCCTCCGGGACCGGGCATGATGCATGAGTCGGGGTCAGTGAAGTTGCGTTGCGTCTTGTCATCGGACACCCCCGGATGCTCCCTGCCCTCAGCTTCGGCCTGCTCCGCCACCGCCATCACCAGCCGTCAGGGTGAGCGGTCCGTCAAGGCGCTGCTGGACTCGTTCAACCCCATGGGATCAACTCGCAACGTGAACTTCACCTCCTCGCGGGAGGGGTTGTGGGCCGCTGACTCCCGCAGGTGCGACGTCAACTATGTCGTTCTGGACAGCGACTGGGAGGCGGAGTTCTGCCGGGTGGTGGAGTCTCACCCTTCGGTGCGGGCCTACGTCAAGAACCAAAACCTGGGGTTGGATGTGCCTTACCTGTACGGCTTCATCCCTCGCCGGTACATCCCCGACTTCATCCTGTCGGTGGACGATGGGCACGAGGACCCGTTGCATCTCATCGTTGAGATCAAGGGATATCGGGGCGAGGATGCCAAGGAGAAGAAGAACACCATGGAGGCCTACTGGCTGCCGGGCGTGAACGCCTCGGGTGGCCACGGCCGCTGGGCCTTCGCCGAGTTCACCGACGTCTTCGACACTGAACCCGGTCTGCGGCAAGTGATTGATTCGTACTCCCTAACCACTGTACACTAAAACAGTGTACACGATAATAGTGAAAGGAAGTTACGTGCCGCCATGAAGAACATCACGCTAAGCGCTGACGAAGGGCTGGTCGACGAGGCGCGCCGCATAGCGGCTACCAAAAGCACTACGCTGAACGCCGAGTTCCGGCAGTGGCTGGAGGACTATGTGGGTCGTAAACGGCAGGCGGAGAAGGCCATGGCCACCCTAGACGCCGTTGCCGAGGTCGCGAACATTGGCGGGCGCAAGTTCACCAGGGAGGAGATGAATGAGCGCCGATGATTTCCTTGACACAAACGTGCTCGTATACTCTGTCGATTTAGAATCGCTGGAAAAACGGCAGCGTGCCCTTGAGTTGGTTAGCCGGAGTGTGACCGCTCACACCGGCTGCATCAGCTTTCAAGTCGTTCAAGAAACACTGAACGTCCTGATCAGGGAGACAGACACGCCTGTCGACCGGATCAGGGAAATGTTGGACGTTGTTCTAGTTCCCCTCTGGCAGGTATACCCTTCCGCCGTCCTTTACCAGGACGCTATTTCCATTCAGGGCCGCTATGGCTTTGCCTTCTATGATTCCCTCATCGTCGCCGCCGCGCTGGAGGCTGGCTGCACGCGCCTGTACAGCGAGGACCTGCAGCACGGGCAGCAGGTACAGCGACTGACGATTGTGAACCCTTTTCTGAACGAGTAACAGGGAGCTTACGACCTTGCCCCGACCACGGCGCAGCTGCAGCAGCGCAGGGAAATCAGTCGAGGCGCTGCGCCACGAGGCGGACACCCGCACCAACATCCCCACGGCGGAGTACCAGTCGCTGGTGCGGGAGGACAGGGAGTCGCCGATGCGAGTGGCCTACCAGTGGCGCAACCGCGACCTGGACCCGCAGCTGGTCTGGCGGGGCAAGGACGAGCAGGACCTGGACAACCTAGTGGTCAACGTGCCGCCCCTGTACATCGAGGAGAAGGTGCATCCCAAGGTGCTGGTCGACGACCTGGTGCGCCAGTCGCGGAACGGCAATCAGCCGTCGGAGTACCAAGTGGGCATGTTCGCCGACTTCAACGGCCTGCCCGAGGGCGGCAGCGCAGAGGAAGAGGAGGACGCGCCGTCGGGGCCGGAACGCCGGACGGCGGTGTTCATCGGGCCGGAGTTCGGCACGGTGTCGCGTCCCGACCTGGTGGAGGCGGCGCGGGAGGCTGCCGACGGCGGTTTCGACGTGCTTATCGCCTGCGCCTTCAACTACGACACCCACACCACCGAGTTCGAGAGCCTGGGGCGGGTGCCGGTGCTCAAGGCGCGCATGAACGCCGACCTGCACATGGCGGGCGAGCTGCGCAACGCCGGCAGCGGCAACCTGTTCGTCATCTTCGGCGAGCCGGACATCGACGTGCTGGACTGCAGGGACGGGCAGGTCCAGGTGCAGGTGAACGGCGTGGACGTGTTCTACCCCAACACCGGCGAGGTGCGCAGCGACGGGCCGAATGGCATCGCCTGCTGGTTCATCGACACCGACTACAACCAGGAGAGCTTCTTCGTCCGCCAAGTCTACTTCCTGGGCGCCGGCGACCCCTACAAGTCGCTGAGGACCACACTCAAGGCAGAAATCGACGAGTACGCCTGGGCCACGCTGTGCAGCGCCGCCTCCCGCCCGGAGTCGGGACGCATAGCCGTCAAGGTGATCAACCACCTGGGCGACGAGGTCATGAGGGTGTTCCGGGTGGGGTGAGCACGGAAATTCATTTGAGATGCCTTTCATTATGCTATTTAAGAAACTGTTGCGAGGTTTCACGTGCCGACCAGCAGATTGGCTCAGATGGAGTGTGGGAGGCACTGCATTCCTTCTGTCTATCGCCATAATATATCAAGAGGGCCTTGGCTCGAAGGTATTGGGCACGCTCTTTCCTCTCGCAGTTGCAGTAATTGCGATTGCGGTAATTGATGTTAAAGAGAGGCCGCTCAGTAAATTATTCTGCAAGGTAGTAGGTGCGGGTATAGGAGGGGTTATTGCCATTTCGACGTTGTCGTCAGGCTTAAATACAGATGCGGTAGGAGTATTGCTTATACTTGCAAATTTAATAAGTATAGGTGGAATGATATTCGGCATCATCGTAATGGTAGCGAACTTTCCTCCCGTGAGCGAGAGACTTCCAAAGTAACGTTGAACGGTTCCACCCATGCAGTTCCGCATAGCCGACACGTTCACCGCCAGCCTCGCCAAGCTGCCCAACTACCAGCAGAGGAGGGCGAAGACCACCGCCTTCGACCTGCAGACCAACATCGCTCACCCTGGCCTCAGACTGCACTGCGTGACCGGGGCCAGGGATCAAGGTCTCGTGCGTCAAGGGTGTTCCCCCGGAGGCGTGGGGCGAAGGGGCCTCAAATGGACTGGTGTGTCGTTAGGCCCAGGTTCTGTTGCAGCGCGCTCGACACAACGCTTAAAACGCCCGGTGCAGTAGCTCCACGACCTCCTCCTGCGAGGCTATGGGCCGAGGATTGGTTGCGACCACCAGGTCTTCCATGGCGTCCTGAGCAATGAGGGCCAGGTCAGCCTCTGAAACACCCCAATCGCTAAGCCGGCGGGGAATGCCGAGAGTGTCGATCAGGTTCTCCAGGGCTGAGACAGCCGCAGCCGCAGCCTCGTCGTCGCTGGCGTTCCGGGTATCGACGCCCATGGCCTCGGCAATCCGCCGTTGTTGCGGGGCCGTCACCGAGCGATTGAATTCCATCACTCTGGGCAGGATGATGCAGGAAGTCACCCCGTGGGGAACATCGTTCCTGGCGCCAAGCTGATGGCCCAAGCCGTGGCTCAGTCCCATCTGGACGTTGGTCAAGGCGTAGATGGACATCCAGGCGGCTACCTGGCAGTACGCGGCTGACTCCAAGTCGTCGCGGTCGCTCGTGGACCGGGGAAGGTGTTGCTGCAAGAGCCGCAGTGCCTCCAGGGCCAGTCCGTCGGAAAAGGGGAAGCTGATTTTGGAGCAGACGGTTTCAATGGCGTGGTCCACTGACCGAATGCCGGTCGAGGCCCAGAGCCATCCCGGTGTCGCCGTGGTGACCACTGGGTCTAGAAACGCCGCCGACACCCAAAGTCCCTCGCCCGTATACAGGTCCTTGACCTTGCGTTCTTCGTCGGTGGCCCCGGCAAAGTTGGTGAACTCGCCGGCTGACAGCGTAGTGGAGATCGAAATGTGGGGCAAGCACGGGTTGTGCACCGGCGGTATTTCTATCTTATCCGGATACTGGAACCGGACACGGTAGCGGTCAAGCTGGTTCTCATCGGTGACGTTTTCAGCCAGGCACAACGCAACCAGCTTGGCGGTGTCGTTGGGAGTGCCCCCGCCAAAGCTGATCAGGAGGTCTGCATCAGCACTCTGGGCCGCACGAGTAGCCGCCAACACCGTGGCCCTGGGAACGTGCTGCCTCGTCTCACCGAAAACTCCAACACAGCGGTCGCCCAGCAACTCCTGAATTCTCCCCAGGATTGTTCCCTGCTGCATCAAGGAGTGCCCGGTGATGATGAACACCCGGGTGCCGCCCAGTTCATCCACCGCCGCCGGAAGACCGGAAAGACAGCCTTCTCCATAGTGGACCCGGTTCACCTGAGGGGAGGTGAATGACCCTATGGGCAACGGAGTTCCGGGCATGGCTTGCCTCCAGACCTGTATTTCTCTTGGGCTGACTAAACCACTCGGGCCGGTTAAACCACGAGTGGACTGATGCCGGATACCGGCGCCGCTTAATCGCCACCGTAGTGTAGCCCAATTTCGGTGTCAATTATCGACGGATTGCCGGTCTCTTTGAGGAGCCGGGAATCGGACTCTCCCGAATGGATTGAAAACCTGACCCGAAGGCCCTGTCCCAGTAGAGTACAGGGAGACCGATCAGCACATCCCCAACCACTGTTTCCTCGGACTGATCACGTTTTGTTCCGTTTGTGCCATCAACTGCTATCATTGCGGCCGTGTACCCAGACGCGACAGCGAGGAGGAGTTCGTGCCTGCAGAATTGTCGAACACAACTGGCAAAGTGATGACCGTTCTGGGACCCATAGAGCCGGACCAGCTGGGCGCCACGTTGATGCATGAGCATTTGTTCATCGCACTCTACAAGGGTGTGGAGCCGGACGACAACACCCCGGCCACGGAATGGTGCCTGTGGGAGCAGGAATTGACCATGGACATGCTGGACAAGGCACGGGACCGTAAACCCATCCGGGACAACTGGGTCTTGCTCGACGAAAAGGCGGCGATAGACGAGGCCATGGAGTTCAGGTATCACGGGGGAGGTACCATCGTCGAGGTGACCAGCATCGGCATCCGACGGGACCCGTTGGCCATGTCGAGGGTGTCCCAGGCCACCGGTTTGAACGTGGTAATGGGCGCCGGTTGGTACCAGAAACTCTACCACCCCGCCGACATGGACCGGCGGACGGTGGAAGACATGACCGATGAGATTGTCAGGGACGTCATGGTTGGAGTCGGGGACACCGGCATCCGGTCGGGCATCATCGGCGAGGTGGGTATCGAGGGCAACCCGATCACGGAGAACGAGGTAAAGAGCATCCGGGCGTCGGGCCGCGCCAGCCGCATGACGGGTGCCCCTGTTTCGTTCCATCGTGGCGGCGTTGGGAGAGAGAGGCTGCAGGTAGTAAGCATATTGGGCGAGGAGGGCACGGACCTGTCCCGTGTGATCTTCGGCCATAGCGATTTGATTTCTGCGGACTATGACCTGATGCTGGAGCTGCTGAGCCACGGGGTCTACATCCAGTTTGACCTGTTGGGACGGGTGGGAGTGCCGCTGCGGTTTGCGCCGGACGAGGACGACCTCAGGATGTTCATGACCAGTGCCGGCACGGCGATGGTGGCGGAGGCGATACCCAGGCTGATAGAGGAGGGTTACGCCGACCGGATTCTGCTGTCCCAGGACGTGTGCACCAAGATGCAACTGAAGCGCTACGGCGGGACAGGGTATTCCTTCGTCATGGAAAAATTCCTGCCGGAAATGCGTTCACAGGGGGCGTCTGAGGACCATATCCGGATGATGATGGTGGAGAACCCGAAGCGGATTCTCGCTTTGGTCGAGCCTCAAGATTAGGGTGGACCTGTATGACATGGTGAGGTCTGGGGACGGGGGTGTTCCCGCGCTTGGAGAACGGTCACCCGTGGCGAGACGCCCCGACTGCGGCAGGTAGAGATTTACATTCCACTTTGGCTTTGGTTTAGTGGGAACGAAACTATCCGGCCCCCGATCCGTGGGAGTTGCCGGAGAACAGTTTGGCGAAACAGGTTGCCCGGATGAGAGGGTGTTCGCGGAACCCGGGAATTGAGATGTCTCCGCCGCGGAAGGGTTGATGGCCAAAGGGGGATTTCTTTAATGTAAGGGTGTCGGTGTTGCATCGGCGGAGCGCGTTATCTGTCGCACTATACCGTCATCCGAGGCGAGGGTCGCAGCCTGCGAATGTTCAGTTAAACAGGAGGATCGCCGTGCAAGTCATCGAGAAGCGCTACACCGAGCATCGAATGAAGGTCAACGGCCTCAACATCCACTATACGGATTGGGGCAATTCTGATTCTCCACACTTGTTCCTCGCCCACGGTTCTGTCGCCAACGCCATCTACTGGGACCTGGTTGCCCCGGCCTTTCAGGAGGAATATCACGTGGTGGCCGTGACCGCCCGGGGAAGGGCCAAGAGTGATTATTCGCCCACGGGCAGCTACGACACTGAGGACTATGTGCAGGACTTCCGTGAACTGACGACGGCACTGGGGATGGAGAGACTCACCTATGTCGGGCAGTCGATGGGCGGCAAGATAGGGATGTCCTATGCTGCCATGCATCCTGATCAAGTCGAGCGGATGATCCTGGTGGACATAGGCGGGGAAAGCACCGGGTCTCCGTCTGGCGACCCGATGACGAATCGGCCGGAGGTGTACAACTCCCCTGAGGAGATCGAAGCTTGGCTGAGGCAGTTCGACCGGTTTGCCAGGATAAGCCGGGATGCCATGGACATAGTCCTCCAGACCGGATTCCAGCAGTTGGTCAATGAGCAGTGGATCTCCTCGATGGCCAGCCCGCTGTTGCCCCGTGAGCGGACGACAACGCCTCCCGTCTACGACGTCTTGAACAGGATCAAATGCCCCACGCTATTGATCCATTGTTTGCGCAGCGACCTGATGGGTCCGGAAATTGCGGCCAGGACTCGCGACGCCATCCCCGACTGCAAACTGGTCCAATTGGACTCGGGGCACTTGCCTCACCTTGAGGTGCCTGAACAATTCGCCAGAGTCCTCAAGGAGTTCCTGGGGAATTAGCTCGCCGTCGGCGTCGGCCCTATTTCTGCAGGTGCTACTCATGTACAAGTATCTCAATTCCGGACCGACCTGAACCTCAGCAGGAAACGCGCCGTCAATCCTGGTCCAGGTCAGTATCCAATCGGCCTTAAGCAGGGTGCGGAACCGCATAGCGTGCCCCGACAGGACAATTCCGAGATCCGGGGGATTACCCCGGCGAAGTCGAAGCCGAATGCCGCCACCCTCATTAGGGGGATAGTGAACCAACTGCGACTAGAGTCAAATTGGAATCCAACGAAACTAGACGACTGAGTAATCTCAGAGCTAGGGAATTGGGCCTATGTCGAGAATGCGGTAAACAAGCAGTTCAAGACCGAGCCCTCTGCGACACCTGTGAGGAAAAGAACCGTCAAAACCCAAGACTGCTACATGCCAACAATCCCACTATTTGCCAAGACGGCATCAACCCAGCAATGTGCGGGAAATCCCGCTGCGAGAATTTCCCCGAAAAACGCGGGCAACCATATCGCGAACGGCGTGGGAATCAACAGCCGTGGACAGGAGCAGGGAAACGCCCTCATTTTCGCGGAATTGGATCACTCATGTTTCTTTTGCACAAGACGATACTGACGGCGCGATGGCGGCCAACCAGTACAAAAGCGATTGGCACAAGTGTCGACACCACCTGCTGCTCGCCTCCAGCTTAGCTGGCTAGTGGGTCTTTCCTTGGGTAAGATCGAATTCAGATAGCGACGTTGCCATAAATGGGATGTTTGCAAAAGAGATGATCAGCCTCCAATATGTAGCAAGCCGCCACCCTTAGGAGGTCTCCCGGCATGAAACTGGAACTCCGCCCGCATGCCAATTCTCCCAGCAAAAAAGAATCGAAGAAAAAAGGTCGCCTCACGGCCGCCGAAATGTACGAGGTACAGGACTCCTACGTCCGGTTCAATCAAAAGGACCACATGGGCTCGCAGATGATATGGGAAGCCCAGCACAAGGCCGAGCGGGAGAAGCTGAAAGAGAAGCAGCGACAGCTTACCGAAAAGGGTCGCGTGGGATTCGATGCCAGTTCGTGGGGATTGGAGTACGCGTCGGAATCGCTGCTGAACCTGATGAACTTCTCGAAGAATCAGTCAGACAAACCGGCTACTGCCTGGCAATCCGAACTGGAGCCCTCGCCTACGGGGCGTCCCGAAGCATCGCCTGAGGAGGCCTCCCGGATTGTGCGCAAGGCTGCCACGCTCTTTGGGGCAGATCAGGTGGGTTTTGCCGAACTGGACCGCCGCTGGGTTTATTCCCACTACTTCGACGAGAAAACGAAGGAGGCATTCCCCATCAGGTTCTCCGACGAACCTGGGTATGAAGAATACGACCAGCCCATTCGCCTTGAAGACGGAACCAGGGTCATTCCCAAGGAGATGAAATACGTGGTGGTGCTGCTCCACGAGTGGGGCAAGGACCTGGACGGCACTGAGCATGCGCCGACCCTGCTCACCGAGGGACTCAGCACCCTGGCCTATGCACGCATGGCGCCGACCCTGTGGATGCTGGCTGAGTTCATCCGGGGCCTGGGGTATAACGCCATACCTGCGGCCAACGACACAGCCCTGAGCATTCCCCTGGCCATCGATGCGGGCCTGGGACAGGTAGGGAGGCATGGACTCCTGATCAACCCCAAGGTGGGAGCGCGCTGCCGCATCTCCAAGATTTTCACGGACCTTCCTTTGGAGTCGATTGGCGTCGTGGACTCCGGCATCACTGAGTTCTGCAACGCTTGCCTGAAATGCGTTCCCAAGTGCGGCACAAAAGCCATCACAACGGGAGGCCGGAGTTTCGAGCCCCTTGACGGGAGCAATGCGGCAGGGGTCTTGTCGTGGAAGGTTGATGCGAAAAAGTGCATGACCTTTCAGAACCGGGTAGGAAGCACCTGCAGCACCTGCGTCCGCAGATGCGCCTGGACCAAGCCGCCCAACAGGATGTATGCCATACCCCGCTTCTTCATCAGGAATTTCCGGTGGAGATGGTTGAACAAGACCTGGGTCTGGCTTGATGACCTAGCGGGAAACGGAAAGTTCGACAAGAAGGCCAATGACTTCTGGATGGCTGAACGTTAGCGGGTATGCAATTCTGTGGCAGTCAGGCCGAATAGCAGCAGTAAAACGGTCGGCCACGTTCTGGGCAATAGTTAAGCCTCATCTCGTTACAGCTGACGTTGTAGTTCATCTCTAATGGAATGATGGGTACAGGGACTTGAGCTTGATACGGGCGTCCTGGGTGGTGAAGCGCCAGTCCACCCGAATTTCAGCCCGGCTGCGCTGCTCCTGCCAAGTCCCGCATTCCTGGGTCAGGACCTCCCGGTCAGGTATCCGGTGGTCCGGGCACTGCCTAGCCAGCACTCCCAATTCTATCTCTGCTATATTCAGCCGACTCCCGTGCTTCGGGGTGTAGTGGATCTCCAGCCATTGGGCTATGCGCAAAGCATCCGCAGGCTCGAATGTCTCGCATAAGGATGACGATGGTGCCTGTTCAGGCTGTCCATCACCAGCACTACCCGCTCCCTGTCGGGGTAGTCTTCATGCACCAGTTTCCGCACTAGCTTCGCCCAGTCGGTGCGCGTGCGCCTTTTCCTGACCTCTACGCGCCGCCTCCTGAGCTTGTCGAAGGACCTCCAGGGTCGCGTTCAGCATGAACAGGTTGCTCACCCCGTTGCGCCGATATTCGTAATCGTAGGCCAAGGGCCTTCCGGGCCGCCCCGGCACATCGGTGCGGGCCGGAGTCCATCAGGTCCGGTTGGTACCGCGATTTCTTCATCGAATGCTCCTCGTTACTTACAGATATAGATCATCCGGCAATACTCACCCTGAAGCCGGCCCAGGCTTCGGAGTGAAGGTCAGAATGTGTGCGGTAACCCTTTTACGTCTTCGTGGGTGGCAGAGACATAGGCTTCTTTGTTGACACCCGATTTGCCCAATCCTAATATGACGTGAATGGGCGCAGGCTTTGGCGCTTCGGGCTCAATTGACAGAGAGGTGGTGATGCCCACGCAGGACGACATCCGATTGATGGCCCACTTAATGCGACGCGCGGGCTTCGGTGAACCCCGCGAGGCGCTGGAGGAGCGTGCCTCCAGGGGCTACGAGGCCGTGGTCGAAGATCTGCTGCATCCGGAGCGGCAGCCAGCCATCGACGATGAGTTGCTCTACCGGTACTTCCCGGGTTACGAGGGGGCCGGGGCACCGCCGATCAACCAGGCCGAATGGGTTTATCGGATGATCAACACCCGACGGCCTTTGGAAGAGAAGATCGCCCTCTTCTGGCACCAGTTGTTCGCAACCAGCAACTCCAAGGTGGACAATCCGCCCGAGTTGACTCGCCAGATTGCAGTCTTCCGCGAACATGGATTGGGCAACTACCGCGACCTGCTGATAGAGGTTGCCAAGTCACCGGCCATGATCTTCTGGCTGGACAACCATGGAAATCACGACGGCGCCATAAATGAAAACTGGGGGCGCGAGCTGCTGGAGCTCTTCTCCCTCGGAGTTGGCAACTACTCGGAGGATGACGTCAGGGAAGCCTCCAGGGCATTCACCGGATGGACCATTGCTCCCAAGATTCCCCGCAATCCCTACGGCCGTTTCAACTGGCAGTTCGAATACAAGCCCGAGGACCACGACGACCGCGAAAAGGCCTTCCTGGGCTACACGGGGAACTTCAACGGCGAAGACATCGTTGACATAATCGTCGACCAGCCGGCGACAGCCCGGTTCCTTGCCCGCCACCTCTACAAATTCTTCGTCGCCGACGAGCCCCATGTCTCCACCTGGAGCGTCACGCCTCCGATCGATCCGGACGCCATTGAACTGTTGGTGGATGCCTACAATGAATCGGGTGGTGACATCAGGTCGATTCTGCGAGCACTGTTCAACTCGGAGTTCTTCAAGAATGCCCAATTCGCCCGGGTGAAGAGTCCGGCTGAACTGATCGTTGGCACCGTGCGAATGGCGGGCAACTATGACGGTTTCAAGCCGGGATTCAACAATCTGGCATTGGAGTGCGGTTGGCAGGGACAGGAACTTCTGAATCCTCCTAGCGTGGAGGGCTGGCACACGGGCTCCGAATGGATCGATCCCGGAGTTTTGATGCGCCGGGTGAATTTTGCCGCGAGGATTTTCGGAGACACCTCACTGCCGGGCGTGCAGGCTATCATCAAGCGGGTTCTGGTGAGCGTGCAGGTGCAGGGGGATCGCTCCCCCAAGGCGATAACGGCAGCCTGTCTTGACGCCATGGGACCGCTGGAGGTCAGTGAGGTGACTCACGCCGAGTTGATGTTCCATGCGGAAAAATGCGGCGATCTCTCATTGAGCACGAGGGAAGAACTCAGTGCTGCATTTCGGAACGTAGGCAGGATATTGACCTTGATCGCCGCCTCAAGAGACTATCAATTCGCCTAGGTGCGTTCACACAACCAACGCAGAAGGAATGGAAAATGGCATCCACCCACAAGGATCCCGTACTGGTCGTACTGGAGCTTACCGGGGCAAACGATTACCTCAATACGATCGTTCCCTACAGCAATCCCCTGTATTGGGATAACCGGCCCAGGGTCCATATCGATGCAGACCAATTGCTTCCCATAGATGATGAGCTGGCATTCCGGTCCGATACCCAGCCGCTGAAAGAGATCTATGACCAGGGCAACATGGCAATCATTCACGGGATTGGATTCGAGAATTCACCCCGTTCGCATTTCCGCGCCATGGACATCTGGCATACCTGCGAGCCGGATTCCATCGGTATTGACGGCTGGCTCGCCAAGATCGTCCGGGACCTGGATCCTTCGGGCGAGAACGTCCTGAAGGGAGTCAGCCTGGGCCAGGGTTTGCCCCGGGCGTTGACTATGCGGGGCGTTCCTGTTACCTCCGTTAATCACCTTCCCACTTACGGCGTGCTGTCATCAAATCCGGGAATTCGGTCCGACCAGGACCGTGTCGAGATATTGGAAAGCTTCGCCCGCATGTATGCTCCCGCCATCGGCACCGGCCCGACCATGGACTACCTGGGGCAGGCGGGTCGCGATGCGCTGAGAGGGGCCGACATAATCCGCGTTGCTCCACAGACCTACTCCTCAAACGTGGAGTACGCCAATAATCCCATCGCGAGGCGCCTCCGCGACGTGGCCCAAGTGCACCTGGCCGGCCTGGGCACCCAGGTCTTCTACACATCCTACGGGCCCTTCGACACCCATTACGATCAGCTGGGGTCTCATACCAAGCTCTGGATGGACGTTTCGGCTGGCATCCACGACTTTTTAGCCGATCTGCGTGAGCACGACGCCTCGGAAGAGGTCGTGGTCATGCTGTTCAGCGAGTTCGGGCGCCGCGTCCGCGACAATGGCACGGGTACCGACCACGGAGCGGCCGGGGTGGCCTTCGCCATTGGCGACCGGGTGAATGGCGGGATGTACGGGACCTATCCGTCGTTGAAGCCCGGCGATCTCTCCCAGGGGGACCTGGCGCCCAACTACGATTTCCGTGGCTTCTACTCCACGCTGGCCGATAAATGGCTGGGACTCGACCCCGTGCCCATCGTCGGCGGGCAGTTCGAGCAAATGGCCTTCGTGTAGCCGCATGGGGTGTCCAAAGATTCCCCTCTCCCTCCGGGGGAGGGTTAGGGTGGGGGCGTCCCTTCCTGGTATCCCCAAATCGTTCACGGGAGAGCGGATATGCTGACCACCGTCGCCGCTGGCCGGGTGTATGACTACGGCTACTGCATAGGCATGTACAGCCAGGCAGGGCGTGGATTCTGGGCTCCCCAGGACTTCGCCCTGGGATCGGACGGTCGAATTTACGTCTTGAGCCGTGGCGTGGAACAGCTGGGGCAGCGTGTCAGCAAGATCACCTTCGACCACGAGTTTCAAGGCCAGTTCGGCTCCGTCGGCGCGGAGGACGGGCGCTTTGTCTGGCCCCGGTCGATCGACCTGGACCGCCACGGGCGAGTGTTCGTTTCGGACGAGTATGTCAACCGGATAACCATGTACGATGCGGAGGGAGCCTACCGGTATCATTGGGGCAGGCCCGGCAGCGAGGACGGGCAGCTGAACGGACCGTCAGGTATCGCATTCGATTCCCAGGGAACCCTTTGGGTGGTGGACAGCCTGAACCACCGGGTGCAAGGCTTCAGCCAGATCGGGGAATTCCAGTCCGGGTTCGGGACGCGCGGATGCGGCGACGGCGAACTGGAGATGCCCTGGGGCATCTGCATTGACAGCCAGGACAACATTTACGTCGCGGACTGGGGAAATAACCGGGTGCAAAAGTTCTCCCCTGATGGAGAGATGCTCGTCAAGTTCGAGGGCTCCGACAGCGGAGTGGGCTCTCTCAAGGGGCCATCCGGTGTGGCCGTGGATTCGGATGGGGACGTGTACGTAACTGACTGGGGTAATCACCGCGTTCAGATCTACGCGCCCGACGGCCAATACATTACGGAGCTGGTCGGTGATGCCCAGGAGCCTTCGCCGTGGGCCCAGACCTACATCGACGCCAATCCGGATATCGTCAAGGCCAGGCGGCGGACGGATCTGGAGCCCGAGTGGAGGTTCCGGCGACCGGTGGCCGTGAACGTTGACGCCGACGACCGGATCATCGTCCTGGAGTCCTACCATCACCGGCTCCAGATCTACAACAAGCTGAGGGACTACGACGAACCGTCCTTGAACTTGTAGCAGCTCGGGCCTCCGCATTTGTGCGCGTTTCCGAGCACTCTCCCTCAATTTGGTGCTCCTCGACTTTTCATACCCGAAGTCAGACGGGTGGGGGCACCGGATGAAATCGGACTTGTTGAGTCCGGAACGGCTGGGCAAGCTTCGCCAAGAGGCGGATATTCCATCTATCGACAGAGGGTTGAGCCTGGAGACTATTGCAAGGCCGTTGCGAATTACAATTGTCTGGATCAGGATTCACAAGATTAAAAGATGAGCAGGATTGAGGTACCATCAGTGAAATCCCGAATTCAAACGAATCACAGTTCAGAGGAAGACTCTGCGACCGACCTAGATAAACTACTTGATTAGCTCCCTTGGGGACTCACAGGAACCATCGTCCACTCTGGCGGCGGCACGGACCACCTGGATGACGTGCAGCTCATTTGCTCAAGCTGCAACCGCATCAAAAGCAACCGCCCCCGCCGGCACCTGCTGGCAAGACTGGCGGATCAGGCAAGAAAGGAGAACGATCTTATGCCTTTTGCATTTGTGTTAATGCCTTTCAGTGAGGACTTCGACTCGGTTTACGGCATGATAATAAAGCCGGCTCTAGAGGATTGTGGTTTCGATGTCGCTCGTGCTGACGACCTTGAGAGTCAGCAAAATATTCTTAAGACTGTCTTGGCGGGAATCAGTGGCAGCGACCTCATTGTCGCGGACTTAACAAATTCTAACGCCAATGTGTTCTATGAATTGGGAATTGCACACACTATTGGAAAGCCTGTTGTTCTCTTGACCCAATCCATTTCGGATGTACCTTTCGACTTACAGTCATACCGCTTGATTCAATACAATGTGCATATCTCTGGCCTTAACGAGGCGAGAAAAGCGATATCTTCCTGTGCTACCGGGTTAGCGGATGGAAGTATGGCGTTCGGCAACCCCGTGGCCGACTTCTATCCTACGGGAGAGCATTCCACTTTCATGGGCCGTGGTATAGGGCCGGACGAAAACTCCGAGGCTGGCAGTTTGGAGGGATCGGACGGGCTAGGCTTAATCGATCGAGTGGTAGAAATTCAATCTAAATATGCAGATCTAATCACGATCGTGGAGAATCTTTCCGAGCTTTTGCAACAAATGAATGAGGATGTCGGCAATTCAAACAATAGACTTGAACGAATCAATGCCAACCCCAATCAATCTACTCCCGCCGCAATTCAATCTGAATTGCGCAGACTTGCTAGCAAAATAGGTCCATTCAATGACCACATGGAAATGGCTAACCCGCAGACCGCCGACAATATAAAAGTGATTTCGGATAATTGGGAGTGGATCCTTTCATATGTAATGAAACAACCCGAGGAAATTGGGGAAGGACTCGCCGAGCCATTATCGGAACTCACACAACTACATGAAATCGTCGTTGAGACTCGTTCTTCCTTCTCCTCTATGTTAGAAAGCATAGAAACGTTGCCCCACATGGAACGCAGGTTGAATCGGGAAAAGGAGCGGTTGGGTCGGGTGATACAAGCCTTTCTGGACAATCTACAAATGCTTGATGCTTCCCTATTGAGAATACTCAACAGGCTGGATGCAGACGACCCATAAGGAGCCGCATCCAGCAGCGCGCAACCGGAAGTTGCCGGATCTCCTGCGGCTAGATACGAAGCCTTCCTCTTGGTACCGCGCAGAGCTTTGCCGAGCCAGCCCTGCCGATGTACCATTGCGTCGCTCAAGGACTCTGGCTTAAAGTGGGGGCGCAATGCAGATGGACCAGTGGCAATTCGATGACTGGGAGGCCGCCCAGGAATTCTACTTCCGGGAGGGCCTGACCGACGGCCTGCCCGTTGTGCCGCCCACTCAGGAGCGAGTGCAGGGGTTGCTGGATTTCTGCGGGCTGGCGCCGGACCAGATCCTGGAAACCGAGGGCATCCGCCACAAGGAGTTTCCTGCGGGGAAGGTGGCAGTCAGCGCAGTGATGGCCGGCTGCCTCCCTGAGCACTTCCCCGCGGTGGTGGCGGCAGTATCCGCAGTATGCGACCGCTCCTATAACTTCCACGCAAGCAGTACCTCCACCAATGGCATCGCCAATCTGGTGCTGGTCAGCGGGCCCTACGCAGCCAGCATCGGCATGAATCACGGGGTCAACGCCTTTGGCAACGGGAACCGGGCCAACGCATCCATCGGCAGGGCCATCAACCTGCTCAAGGCCAACTTCTACGGCTCCGTTTCCCAAGAAATGGACAAGAGCACCCTGGGCCATTCGGGAAAGTACAGCTTCTGCTTCGCCGAGGACCTCGGTACAAGCCCCTGGCCCTCTCTGGCTGAATCCAAGGGATTTCGCCAGGGTTCAAGCACCGTCACGATGGTTGCTGGCAACGCCCCGCTGCAGCTGGAGACCCATGGAGACCGGGACCCGGAGGGCTTTCTCACCGCGGCCGCCCACGCAATGCTGGGCTTCGGGCCGAGAAACTCGGAGGTCGTGCTTGTAATCAGCCAGGAGTTGATGGCCTACGTGGCAGCCTCCGGCTGGAGTCGGGACCAGGTGGCCCAATTCCTCTACGAGAAGACGCTGCGGACTGCGGGCGAATGGGACGACTGGCGCCGCACGGACAAGCTCCCGCCGGATGCAGACCGTGAACGGCTGATGGGCGGCGTGGATGGTCCGGACCGCATCACCGTCGTGCCCGCAGGAGGCGACGCTGGAGAATTTATGGCGCTCATAACGTCCTGGGGCAGTAGCCGCTCCGTGACCCGCGAGATTGCCGTACCCACCTGAGGAGGCGGACGAGAAATGACATCCATTTACACACTCGATCCCAGGGATACAGCGGAGACAAAACCGGCGGCGCTTGCCCTACGTCCGGCTACGCTCGACGGCAAGACCGTTGGCCTTCTTTCCAATAACAAGCCCCACTCCGAGGACTTGCTACGTATGGTGGCTGACATAATCGGAGAACGCTACTCGCTGGCGGGCACCGTTGAATACAACAAGGGTGGCCACCAGTGGCCCGCCGACCGCTCGGCTTTGGAAGATCTGGCACAACGCTGCGACGTGATGATTCACGCCACGGCGGAATGAGGGTCCTGCACGTCGTGCAGTGTGCACGATGCAATGGAGATGGAGCTGCTGGGCGTGGCGTCCACGGTGCTCACGACCAAGCCGTTTGTCAGCCAGGCCCGCGCCATGGCCCGCCTGCGCGGCGATGCCGATTACGGACTTGCCATTATCGACCACCCTATAGTCACTCTCAATCTGGATCAGGTGGCGGAACGGGCTGCTGTCGCTGCGCCGCAGGCAATGCAACACTTGCTGGACAGGTAGCTGGGAAATGAGGATGGGCGCAGTAACGCGTTAATCCTAACGTTGCCGGCATCACGTTTCAGTGTCTGCGAAGTGGGGCATAACTTCCCGCGCGAACAGCTCCAGGCTTTCGGTGGGTATGGGGTCCGGGAAAAGCAGGAAGAAGTAGGTTATTCCGCAGTCCACGTAGCTCCTGATTTTCTCGATGCACTGATCGGGCGTCCCGGCAACGGCCCGCGACAAGGACGCCCGGTAGTCCGCAACGCTCGTGTTGGCGTCGGAGGCACCGCGAGCGATCATCGCCTCGAACTCCGCCTCGGTTTCAGCGATGACCACCCGTGTGTTGTGACTGACCTCGATTTCCGAGAGGTCCCGGCCAACATCCAGGCAGTGTTCGCCCAGGGCCGTCAGCGTGGCTTGGTGTTCAGCCAGGTCCATCTCGAAGCCTGCGTTGCAGATATCGGCGTGTTCGGCTACTGCCCGGAACAAGTGTCTTTCGCCGTGACCTCCAATCAGGAAGGGCGGATGGGGTTTCTGGATGGGTCGTGGATCATTCCTGGCACCGGCCAGGGTGTAGTACCGGCCCGCGAAGTCCACTTCCCGCTCCGTCCATAGCCTTTTCATGATCTCGATGGCCTCCTCCAGCATCTGGACTCTGACGGATGTGGAGGGGAAGTCCAGGCCAGACGCTGCGTGGTCGCCCCTTCCGCCCCCGGCGCCGATGCCGATTTCCAGTCTCCCGCCGCTGATGACGTCGAGGGTGGAGGCCATCTTGGCGAAGACCGCCGGGTGGCGGTAGGTGTTGGCCAGCACCAGGGGGGTGAGCCGGATGCTACTGGTCTGCGCCGCCAGGGCCGTGAGGGTGGTCCAGCATTCCAGCGTTGGCACGTTCAGGAGGTCGTAAAGCGTGGCTGAATAGTACCCGAGCCTGTCGGCATCCAGCCAGATGCGCCGCAGAGTCTCGTAGTCGTAGCCACCTTGGTGTATGCGCACGCTGAACTTGACCTGACTGTTCATTACGCGACTCCGCCGGCTGGATTTCAGTTCTGGAAATAGTTGGGTATGTAGCATGTTCCCTCTCCCTCAGGGAGAGGGTTAGGGTGAGGGTGTCTGCCGTTGACGTAAGGAAATGGATGCTCTGGTGCCACGCTACCTTAGGGGGCGGAACAGCCAAATAGCACACCCCTCAGAATCGCGGTGCCGGATTCAGCTTTCCTTCAGTTCCACCATCTGCCGGTCCACGTCCTCCGCCTCCATTGACAGGCGCTCCCATTCGTCCCACAGGGACTGCTCTTCCTCCTTGAGGAGCCGGTAACGCTCGCTGGAAACTTCGATTTCAGACAGGTCGTCGAAGCGTTCGGGGTCGGCGAACATCGCCTCGAGCTCTGCGGCGAGGGATTCGCGCTCCGAAATGGCCGCGCCGACCT
This sequence comes from Dehalococcoidia bacterium, assembly GCA_965207865.1. GTDB lineage: Bacteria > Chloroflexota > Dehalococcoidia > Lucifugimonadales > UBA3495 > VXOI01. The sequence goes on along the minus strand of CBDBNP010000007.1, from coordinate 681,608 downwards.
CGTCTATCTTGACCGAAAGCCTGCGGGCCTGCCTGCCCAACTCGCGCTGCTGCTCCTCCTGAGGCGTCAGAGGCCTTCGGGATCTTCGTCCGTTGCGCGTCTTCGCGACATCCTCCGGCTGGTGGCCGTTGATGCTGACTGGCGCAGGCTTCGTTTCGTCCTCCAGCTTTTTCCATTGCAGGTAACTGTCGTAGTCGCCGGAGTAAACCGTGGGCCGACCGGAATCAATCTCGATGATCTTGTTGGCCACCTGCCTGATGAGGGTACGGTCGTGGGTTACCAGGCAGATGGTGCCGCGATAGTCGCCGAGAGCGTCGGCCAGGATCTCCCGCGATGCTATGTCCAGGTGGTTGGTTGGCTCGTCCATCAGCAGGAGATTGCTGGGCTGCATCAGCAGTTTGGCCAATGCCACCCGCGCCTTCTCGCCCCCGGAGAGCACGGAAATTCGCTTCAGGATGTCGTCGCCGCTGAACAGAAAGCCGCCCAGGGTGGTGCGCAGGTTCTGCTCCGATTCCGATGGCGCGATCTCCCGAAGCTCCTCCAGGGGATTGTTGCCGGGGTTGAGCAGGTCGAGGACGTGCTGAGCGTAGTATGCGGGGACCACGTTGTACCCCAGCCTGCGATTCCCTTGATCGAAGGGCAGAACGCCGGCCAGGATCTTCAGCAGGGTCGACTTGCCAGCCCCGTTGGGGCCGACCAGGGCCACGCGGTCGCCGCGTTCGATGGTGAGGTTGAGGTTCTTATAGACGATATTGTCGCCATACGACTTGCCGACGTTTGCCAGTGTCAGGACATCGAGGCCGCTGCGGGGCGGCTCCGGGAACGAGAAGCGGACCTTCCGGGTCGCGCGCGGCAATTCGATGATCTGGATCTTTTCCAGCTGCTTGATCCGGCTCTGGACCTGAGTGGCCTTGGTGGCCTTGGACCGGAACCGGTCGATGAATTTCATCTGCCGCTGAATCTCTCGTTCCTGCCGCGCTGCGGCCGCCTGCTTGACCTCCAGTGCCTTCTGGCGAGAGACCAGGTAATCGTCGTAGTTGCCCCGGTGATGCACGACCTCGCCTGGTTCGATGGCGAGCACCCGGTTGGCAACCTGGTTCAGGAAGGCCCGGTCGTGGGAGGTGACCATAACTCCTCCGGGGAAGGAGGACAGGTATTTCTCGAACCACAGGTGAGCCTCGAGATCCAGGTGGTTGGTTGGCTCGTCCATCAGCAGGAGGTCGGGTTTCCTGAACAGTATCCGTGCCAGCTCAGACCGCATCACCCAGCCGCCACTGAACTCGTTCATGCTGCGGGAGAAATCGCGCTCCTTGAAACCGAGGCCCAGCAGTATCGCCTTGGCCTCGTGGTCCCGGTCCTCGCCGCCCGCCGCCTCCATCTCCGCGTCCAGGCGTGAGAGCAGGGACATCAACTCCTGCTGCTCCTGCGGGTCGTTGGTCGAGGAAAGCTCCTCCCTCGTGGAGGCAATGCGACTGGCCAGCGTGATGGCCTCATGGTTGGCGTTCAGCACCGTTTGCAGCAGGGAATCACCGGTAAAGTCCGATGGCTCCTGCCGGAGATAACCTGCCGTGGCAAAGCGACTTTGAGTTACTGTGCCGGAATCAGACAGGGCCTCGCCGGCCAGAATGTCCAGGAGGGTGGTCTTGCCGGATCCATTGGCGCCAATGAGCGCAACGCGGTCACCGTCGGCCAGTGAGAGGTTGAGCCCGCTGAACAGGGTGCGTTCAGAATAGGCTTTGCTGATGTCGGAGGCTAATAGCATGGGTGGGAGGCAACATGATTGTACCATCCTCCTCGCTTAAGACGCGATTGCCCTATTTGTTTCCCCGGGGTCTTCCTGTTCTCTAATCGGGGCAACCACAAGGGTTGCCCCCATATCGACAACGTGCCGGGTCCGTAGGGCCAACCCTTGTGGTTGCCCTGTCCCATCGCCAATTGTCAGGAGTATAGATAGGCCGTCGGAGAGCTTTCCGACCTGCTGGCCGCCCTCAGTTGGTCAGGGCCTGTTCCAGGTCGGCGATCAGGTCGTCGGCGCTCTCCAGGCCGACGGAGACCCGCAGCAGGTCGTGGGGCGTTGCGCTCTCGGGCCCTTCGATGGAGGCCCTGTGCTCAATCAGGCTCTCGTAGCTGCCCAGGCTGGTGGCCCGGGTGAACAGCGCTAGGCGGGCGGCAACTCCGAAGGCCGCCTCGCTGCCGCCACGGACCCTGAATGACAGCATGCCGCCGGACCGGCTCATCTGGCGCTGTGCGATTTCGTGTCCGGGGTGCCCCGGAAGTCCTGGGTAGAAAACCTCAAGGACACTCGGGTGCTTATCAAGAAAGGCCGCCACCTGCTGGGCGTTTTCAGAGTGGGCCCGCATCCGGTACGGCAGCGTTCGGATACCCCTGAGTAACAGCCAGCAGTCAAAGGGCGAGGGAACGGCGCCCCCGTCCCTCTGGATGGCGCGGACTTCCTGGAACATGGGACCGTCGGCAGCGCTGACCACCACGCCCCCGGTGACGTCACCGTGCCCTCCGAGGTACTTGGTGGACGAGTGGACCACCATGTCCGCTCCGAGGTCGAGGCAACGCTGCAGTACCGGCGTGGCCCAGGTGTTGTCGCACACGCAGGGAATCCCCCTGTCCCGGGCCAGCTGAGCGACCCGGGAAATGTCGGTAATCTTCAGCAACGGGTTGGACGGTGTTTCCACCAGTATGAGCTTGGTCGCAGGGGTGATGGCCTCCCTGACGGCGTCAAGGTCAGTCATATCAACGAAGGACGTGTGCAAGCCCCACCGGGCCAGGCGATGCCTCAGCAGGGCCGCCGTGCCGTGGTAGATGTCTTGCGGGGCGATCAGGTGGTCCCCTGTGGCCAAGGACTGGAACACCGCCGCCAAGGCAGCTGCGCCCGACGAAAAGGCCGCGGCTGCCGCTCCGCCCTCCAGGTCCCTGACGCACTCCTCCAGCAGCGCCCGGGTGGGGTTGCCGGCGCGACCGTAGACGAAACCGGTCGGGTAGGTGCCGTCGGCATCACGCTGGAAGGTGGTGGACATATGAATGGGGGGAGTGACCGCTCCGGTGGCCGGATCCACGTTTCGACCACTGTGAACGGCGATGGTCTCTATTTGCACGGCATCTCCATCCCGAGGAATGTGGCCCCAGTAAAGTGTATGACGAACAACTTCGTACGGTGCCCCGACGACACGCCGAACCCGGGACACGGTCCTAACTGGAAATCCAGTGCTGCTGGGTCCCGGATCGTTGGCTGCGGTTACCCGCCCAGGCCCAGTATGCGACGGGCGTTGCCCTCGTTGATCAGGGCCCGGTCGGACTCGGGGCAGTCCAGTCCGTCCACCATCTCGTTGTAAATCTCGATGTTCGGAGGGCCGAACGGGTGGTCGGTGCCGTACAGGATCTGTTCCGCTCCGAACATCTTGTAGCAATACTCCAGGACCTCAGGACTGTGGGAAACGGTGTCCACGTAAAGCTTGTCGAAGTAGGACTGCGACGACTGGTCAAGGTCCATCCAGTCATCGGGTGATGTCCACTCGTCAATCAGCCGGCCCACGCGGCCACGGATGTACGGCACGAAGCCGCCGGTATGCGGGACGATCAGTTTCAGGTCCGGGTATTCCTGGAATAGCCCGCTCATCACCATTCGCACCGTGGCCAGCGCGGTGTCGAACATGAACGCCATGCCGGGGACCAGGGGTCGGTGATCGATGCCGTTCAAGTTGATGGGGGCGGTCGGGTGCATGTTGATGGTAATGTCGTGATCATGCGCGTACTTGTATACCGGCCAGAATTCCTTGACGTCTGCAGTCTGCTGGTTGATGTTGGAGAAGAGGTAGATCCCCTTGAAACCCAGCTGGTTCACGCAGCGATCGATCTCCGCGATGGTGCGCTCGATGCTATACCAGCCCAGGGTAGCAAACGCCTCGAACTTGCCGGGGTGGGCCTGAATCACCTCGGCGAAGTGATCGTTGATGCGAGAGGCCCAGTCGTCGGCCTCAGGAGTGCCCAGCAACTCGGGGCCGGGCATGCCGTGGCTCAAGACCGATATGCCGATCCCCAGGTTTTCCATCGCCCGCAGCTTCTGGTCGACGTCCGCGTGGGTGGATGGCGCCGCGTGCAGGTATCCGCCACGACAACTGACGAAGTAGGTCCCACCCCGCAGAACACCCTGGGGCAGCGAACTGCGTCCTGCCAGGTATTCCAGGTATGGCAGGTAGATCATGTGGCTGTGGACGTCAATGCGCATGGGTTTCCTCCGAATAGTTCACCAGGCACGCCCGCCTCTCGTTTCTGAACGCGACGGCACTGTTCCGCAGGGCTGGCTTATCCAGACTCAGTTCAGGTTGTAGACCCTGGCCGCGTTTCCGCCGGCTATCTGCGCCCGCTCTTCCAGCGTGCACTCGGCGAGGATCTCCTCCAGGATTTCCCGGCTTCTCGGGAACGTCGATTCCTGGTGGGGGTAGTCGGAGCCCCATTGCAGGGTCTCGACCCCAATGATGTCCCGCAGCTTGATTCCCAGTCCGTCCTCCTGGAACCCGAGGAATACGTTCCGATGGAAGAAATCGCTGGGCAGCATATCGTTCTTGAACCGGTAGCCGCTCACACCCCGCGCCCGCTGGGAGTAGTTGTAGTCCATACGGTCCAGGAAGTGGGCGGCCCAGGACACCTCGTGCTCAACGGCGCCCATCTGCAGATTCGGAAAACGCTCGAACACCCCGCAGAAGATCATATCCGTAAGGGACATGCGGACGTAGTGATCGAAGTTCACCGTGACTGAGAACCGGTTGGTGCTGGCTCGGTCGCCCTCTCCCGAACCGAAGCGGTTGGTCGCCGCATGCATCGCCAGGGGCATCCCCAGGTCCTGAGCGGCCGCCCATAGGGGGTCATAGATCGGAGAATCGTACCGGCGGTCCTCTTGCGGATAAACGGTGATCATGCCGCCGATGAAACCCAGCTTGTGGCACCGCTCCATCTCGGCCACCGCAACGTCCACGTCATCCACGTTGATCATGGCAATGCCGGCGAGGCGCTTGGGTGCCGCGCGGCAGAACTCTCCCAGCCAGTCGTTGTACGTTGCGAAGACGGCGCTCAGCAATTCGCTGTCCGGCACCTTGAACAACTGGAGGCCCAGAGTTGGATAGAGAATGCTGACATCGATGCCGTCCAGCTCCATGTCCTTGATCTGCTCTTCGGGGATGTAGCCTCCGGGCCGGACGTTGGCGAATACGTCACCGCTGGTCAGTTCCTCGGGCGATTCAAACCGGCGGCCGGTCTGGGACCCGCCGAACCCGAACCCGGTGGAAATTTTCATCCCGTCGCAGTACCACCACTCGCCGTCCTCCTCCATCACGGTGTGAGGGGCGCGGTCCTTGTACTTGGCATCGATCCTGCTCACCCAGAGGTCGGGTGGTTCCATGACGTGGTTATCAGACGAAATGATCCTGTAAGCAGCCATGGCTTATCTCCCCGGAGTAGACTTTGGCGATTCCTGAATGACTATTTGTGCTGGTTAACAATTCCCTCGTGAGAGCAGTGTAATGGCAGAGGAAAGGCTGTACAAGCGAACATCACGCGCGTGGCGGCGATGGCAGTCCCTTGCATTGCCAATGCCCTTTCGCAGTATTTGAGCCAATAGCAGCGTGCTGGAGTCACCGGCGCCGCACCCGAATCTGTTATGCTTGCCCATTCCCGCTACCATTCCCATTGCCCCTGCCCCAGCGCCACCGAAGGATTGAATCGTTGTTTTACGGCTGGATATTAGTCGGCACGGCTCTTCTCGCCAACGGTATGTCGAGCGGGCCGGTCTGGAGCGGAGTCGGGGTGTGGATCAAGGCCCTGGAGCTGCATTTCGGGTGGAGCCGCGCCCAATTGACGGGCGCGTTTTCCATGGCCCAGCTGGAGGGCAGCATTATCGGGCCATTGATGGGGTACCTGATCGACCGGCTGGGCCCCCGTCGAATGGTTCTGATAGGGTTCATAATTACGGGCCTGGGATTCCTCCTTTTCAGCCGTACCAACAGCATTGTCATCTTTTACCTGTCATACGGGATGATCATGCTCGGGACTGCGGCCGGCACGTGGCTGCCGTTCATGTCGGTGGTCAACCGCTGGTTCGTGCGCCGGCGGGGCATGGCAATGGCGGTCGCCGCCGAGGGTTCACCGCTGGGTGGACTTGTCCTGGTGCCGATCCTTGCATGGGCGGTAACCCCGGGCAGTCATGGCTGGAGCGTCACCTCCCTATGGATCGGTGTCGTGTTCCTGTGCGTAGCATGGCCCATTTCGCAGTTGGTACGAGTCAGCCCGGAAGACTATGGCCTGCGCCCCGACGGAGACCCGCCGGACTCGGCGACAAGGCAAACCTTTAGATCTGTGAGAGCGGCGCCATCGTCGGACAAGCTGCAATTCACTGGGCGCCAAGCGATACGAACCCTCCCATTCTGGCTGATCACCTTCGGCCACGCTTTCTCCAGCATTCTCTTCGCGACCCTGACCGTACACCTCGTGCCGATGCTGACGGACAAAGGCCTGTCATTGCAGCAGGCGGCGAACATGTTTTCCGTGGTCATGGGAGTGGCTGCGGTCTTTCAACTGATCGGGGGGTATGCGGGAGACAGGCTGCCCAAGAACGCCGTCATTGCCTTCTTCGGCTTCATCCAGGCGGGCGGATTTCTCATGGCGGTAATGGTCGACAGCATACCTACGGCACTTCTATTCGCGGCCACATTTGGTGCAGGCTTCGGTGGGAGAAATCCTTTGACCACCGCGATACGCGGAGACTATTTCGGCGAAAAAGCATTCGCCACCATAACCGGCATTTCCAGCGCCCCGATGTACGCTCTCATGTTGGCCGCCCCCCTGTTTGCGGCGTTCATGTTCGACGCGACCAAGAGCTACACCGTTTCATTCCTAATTATCGGTGGCTTTGGGGTCTTGAGTGGTGTCCTCTTCCTGCTGGCCAAGAAACCGACCGCCCTACCAGCGGAAAGAGGTACGGTGCGCGCCCCACTGCCAACCGAGTCCGGAGCCTGCTAGCAGACCAACTGCCCTAAAACGATGGGCAACGAGGGCAACCTCAAGGGTTGCTCCTACCAGTCAGAGGCAGTCCCGTAGGGGCGCCCGTTGTGGGTGCCCTGATATCTAGAGTCAAGGTTACCCATCGATACAAGGATTTCGCGCCTGCTAAAAGCAATTCCCCTCGCATTCTCACGGGAAGGGAGAGTGCGTCCCCTGCATGTATGGATGCTGAACGCCACAGCCTGGCTGCCAACCGCATCACGCCTCGTAGCAGGCCACAAGGTGGCCAGGAGCCTTTTCCTCGCTGGCAGGATGTGGCTCAACCCGGCATCGGTCGGTTGCCACGGGGCAGCGGTCATAGAACCGGCAGCGCGCGGGCGGGTCCAGGGGTAGGGCAAGGTCGCCGCGGATGTCCGGAGGCTGGCGTCGGTGTCCCGGCTGGGGTACTGGCACCGCTGACAGAAGGGCTTTCGTGTATGGATGGAGCGGGTTACGCAACAGCTCCTCTGTCTCTCCCACCTCCACGATCTTGCCAAGATACATCACTGAGATGCGGTCGCACATATACCGAGCCACCGCCAGGTCGTGGGTGATGTGCAGGTAGGAGATCTCCAGGTCCTGCGCCAGCTGTTGCATCAGGAGCATGATCCCCGCCCTGCTGGATACGTCCAGCATCGATGTGGGCTCGTCCGCCACCACGAATTCCGGGCCTATTACCAGCGCCCGGGCGATGGCCACTCGCTGCCGCTGTCCCCCCGACAACTCGTGCGGATGGCGAAACAGGAATTCCGATGCGGGCGCCAGGCCGACGGAGGTCAGAATCTCTAGCACCTTGTTGACCCGGTCCATCACGCTGCCCAATCCCTGCACCGACAGCGGCTCGGAGACAATGTCATAGATCGTGCGGCGGGGATTCATGGACTCGTAGGGGTCCTGGAATATCATCTGCGCCCGGCGGCGGAAATCCTTCAGCGGCTTGCCCCGGAGCAGGGATGGGTCTACCGTCGAACTGCTAGCGCTGTCAGCCTCATCATCCGCAAATCGAAACTGAATGCTGCCGTCGTCGGGCTCGATCAGCTTCACCAACAGCTTGCCGATGGTGGTCTTGCCGCAGCCTGATTCTCCCACCACCCCCAGACTCTCTCCCCGATGCAGTTGGAATGAGACGTCGTCCACTGCGTGAATGAAACTTGACGGCCTCCTGAACAGGTTCTTGGAAACGGCGAACCTCTTGGTCAGGTGACGGACCTCCACCAGCGGTACACCAGTGCCCTCCCCGTCGTTCGGTGCCTGCGGCAACAAGGCTTGCTCGTTCATAGCGTCGACCCGTTCGGGGCGGCTGTCGGGTCTGTGGGATGCCAGCATGCTGCCCAGTGATCCCCGCGATTTACCCTGGGAGGAGCCTCCGTTCGGCAGATATCCGTTGCTGCCTGACACCTGGGGTGGAAGGGACAGCCGGGCGGTGGAGAGACCAGGTCCGGCGGCTCTCCGCCAAGAACCGACAGTGGCCGTTTCTCCCCCAGCAGGCTCGGGAAGGAGGAAACGAGGGCTGAAGTGTAGTGGTGCAGCGGGGACGCCAGCACCTCTGCGGTGGCACCCAGTTCCACCAGTCGCCCCGCGTACATCACGGCCACTGAATCGGTCACCTCTGCGATGACGGCGATGTCGTGGCTGATGTAAATCACTGCGAGGTCAGTCTCTGCCTGTATGGCCTTGAGCTCTCTGAGGATCCTGTCCTGCATGATGACGTCCAGGGCCGTGGTGGGCTCGTCGGCGATGATCACGTCCGGGTCGCACGCTAGGGCCATTGCGATTACTGCCCGCTGGCGCATGCCGCCGCTGAACTCGTGGGGATACCGGTCCATCAGCTGCGGGTCCAGCCCAACCTTGCGAAAGAGACCTGCGACCTTCTCTCTGGCCTCGGCCTCGCTGGGGTCATCGGCGTGTGCCTCGATTGCCTCCAGGATCTGATGGCCGACGCGGTACACCGGGTCCAGGACGTTCATCGCGGCCTGAAACACCATGGCGATGCGGTTCCAGCGGAAATGACGTAGCGTCTCCTCGGGCATGCCAAGCAGGTCTTGTCCGCCCAAAACGACCTGTCCGTTCGTCACCTGTGCGTTGTCAGGCAGCAGGCCCAGAAGGCAGTTGGCCACGGAAGACTTGCCGCATCCCGACTCGCCGACCAGTCCCAGCGAATGGCCGCGGACGAGTTGGAAACCGACGTCCTGGACAGCTTTGACCTCGCCCTGTCGAATCTGATACGTCAGGGATAGGTCTTTCACGTCAAGGACGACGTCAGACGGCATGTGTTCCACCTTTCAACAACATTCCAGTCAGTTGCTCCTCCTCCGCAGCCTGGGATTCACCACTTCGTCGAGGGCGCGCCCCGCCAGGTAGAACGCGCTGCACAGGAAGGTAATGGAGGCTCCTGCAGGAACGATGAGCCACCAGTACTTGGTCCCGCCCAGCAGGTAGCCGCCCGTATTGGCCGTATGGATCATGATCCCCCAGCTCATTCGCAGATCCAGCAGGCCCAGGAAGGACAGTACCGCTTCGGCGAAAATCGCGTTGGTGACCGTGAACATCATATAGAGCAACGAAAGTGGAAGCAGGTGCGGGACGATATGGGCAAAGATGATGTGGAGATGCCCGCCACCGGCGACGCGAGCTGCCTCGATGAACGGCTTGACGCTGACGGTGAGCGCCTGCGACTTGAGAATGATGGCCGTGCCGCCAAACCCGCCCAGCAAGCCGATGATCAAAGCGATATAGAACAGGTTCAGGTTGAACAGGGCGCTGAGCACAATGAGCAGGGATATGGAAGGAAGGGCAATGACGAGGTCGGCCAGGCGCATGAAGAACGCGTCCAGAAGTCCGCCGAAGTATGCCGAAACAGCCCCCACGACAGTCGCTATGCCCACCGTAACGAGGGCGGCGGTTATGCCCAGCACGAACTCGGACCTGGTGCTGTAGAGCAGCTGGCTTAGCACATCGCGGCCCAGGGGGTCGGTACCCAGGGGGTGTTTCCAGCTCGGAGGGGCGGGCTGTTCCACCTGGTCGAAGGAATAGCCGGTGACCGGGTCGTAGGTGGCGGGGTCCCAGATCGTCGCCATCAGAATGGGATGCGAAAATGCCATCAGGGCGAAAACCGCGATGATCAAGAGCGAGACAACGCCCAGACGACTTTCAACAAAAATGTTCCAGCCCTGCCTGAGGGAACGGGCCGCCAGGACCAGTCGGTTCAGCAGGAATCCGGCCCGTCCCAGCGCCGAATCCTCGGTTGGATTTGCCGGAGGGAGGGCCCGCATGCGATCAGGCGAGGTCACTGGTACCGGATCCTCGGGTCAAGCATCACGTAGAGGACATCCACTACGGCGTGGGCAAACAGGGAGAGCAGCCCGATGAACAGCATGGAACCCATTACTAGCGGCAGGTCCTCGCTGCGGACCGCCTGCAACAGCGTCAAACCGGTGCCTGGCCAGGAAAATATTCCCTCGATTATCACGCTGCCATCGATGGCAAAAATCAGGCTGTAGACCAGGCTGGTCACCACGGGCAACAGTGCGTTGCGCGCGGCGTGGTGGTCGCGGACCTGCTTTTCCGGCAGTCCCTTTGCCCGGGCGGCCATCACGTAGTCCTCCCGAATGGTTTCCAGCATACTGTTCCGGGTCAGGAGCATGGTGCCCGCGAAGGAGATGAGCGTCAGGGTGGCAACCGGGAGAACCATGTGCTTCAGTATGTCCAGCGCCAGGAATCCCATGCCGGAGAAGGTCCAGGCCAGGATGAGGACAAGAACTCCCACCGCCATTGCCGGTACGGTGTAGAACATGGGAACCCGGCGTCCGAATATTCTCAGCAGCAAGACGGAGACGAAAGCAAAGGCAAAGAACGCGGCCGCGCTGAGCAGCATGTTGCCGAAAACGTAGTTGGCGCTGACATCGGCTCCCCTCCATTCCAGGGGGTCGAGGAATTTACCCACCGGAAACCAGCCGAGCTTGAAGGCAAACACCCAGATCATCATCAGCGCAAATGCGGGAGTGAAGGCCGTGAACAGCGTGGCGCCGGAAATAGTCGTCGCGTATTCAAACAGGCCTCCCCGGCGCCAGGCGATGGCCTTTCCCAGGAAGAAGCCGATGTAGAAGGAGATGGTCGTGGCGGTGAGGAACAGCATCAACGTGCGTGGCAGCCTCTCGCCCAGTACATCCAGGACAGGCCGTGGAAAATGGCCGAACGAAACACCAAAATTGCCGGTGAAGGTGTTCTTGAGATGGATCAGGTACTGCTGCCAGAGAGGCTTGTCCAAGCCGAAAGCCGCTCGCATTTTATCCTTGACGTCGGGCGGCAGGTCGGGGTTCAGAACATAGAACGAGGCGTAATCCCCGGGCTGAGCGTTAACGAGGAAGAAGGTCAGCGTGATAATCAGGAACAGGGTCAGGGCCATTTGCCCGACGCGTCGTAGAATGTAGCCCGTCATGCACGCAGACCCGGGCAGGACATGGAGCCTTTAAGGAGAAACAAACTAATGCCCTGACTCGCAATCCCGGTGGAGCAAGAGATGACCATCGCCGAGGAGGGGCTACATTCACAGCAATCTGGCCACACGAACCATTCCTCCCCACCCTGAACCTACCCCCTCGGAGTCGAAGGGAGATTTCAGGTAGTACCCAAATACGAGATGATCGCAGCGAACGTGGTTTCCCCTTTCATCCCTTGACGCAAGCCGGTACCTTCACTTGAAATTGACCAGGGTGGGCATTCCCGCCACACTCTGCAGCCCTCCCCAGGTCTCGGTATACGGAAACTCGATCTTCCCACTGCGGTACGTTTCGATGATCGGAGTGTCGAACAGCACCACGTAAGGCAAGTCCTCCGCCACGAAAGCCTGCATCTCGGACACTTGCTGCTTGGCCGCCTCGAGATCGGTCTCAGCTAGTAACCGGTCCGCTAACTCGTCGAATTCGGGATTATTGTATCCACCCGCGTTGTGCCCCTCGAGTTCGGAGTGCCGGCTATGGAAGAACGACTCCAGGTAATCCGGGAACGCGCTCAGGCCCCAGCCCAGGATCCACATGTCGAAGTCCTGCTGATTGAACACCCGGTCCACGATGACGTTGAACCCGGTGAGGTTGGCTCGCAGGGGTATGCCGACCTCATTCAGCCACCTTTCAATCCAGATTGCGAAAGTGGAGCGGAGAGGATCATAGCCCGGACTGGGGGCCATCACCTCCATGGACGGAACCGGCTGGCCGTCGGGCATGGTCAGGCCCTCGCCCTGCTGCTCTACGAACTGCCCATCCTCGCTGAGACGCGGTTCGGTTTCCCAGGTGAATCCGGCACTCTTCAGGAGGTCAACGGCGCCCTGAATTCTCTCGGCCCGGGTGAGGCCTTGGCCAATGTGCGGGACATCGGGGTTGTACCACGCTTCGTTGCCCTCAGGCACCATGGTGTATATGGGAATGGCAACTCCCTGCAGCACGGTGTCCACGAGGAATTCCTTGTCTATCAGGGTGGCCACGGCCTGCCGGAATGCCTTGTTGTCCATTGGGGCCTTGCGGAAGTTGAACCCCAGGTACCGCACTCCATCCGACGCGTTTTCGATAGTGGTGAGACCGGCCTCGCCCTCCAGCTGCTCCTGAAGCCCCGACGAAAGGCCCAGGGGGTTCAGCATGAAATCTATGTCACCCTTCTTGAGCGCCAGGACGGCGGCGTCCTGGCTGCCGTAAATCGAATAGATCGTACTCTCTGCGTACGGGCCCTCGGTGTACTCCAGATCCGGGTCGCCGCTGGGTTCGCCGAAAGCCGAGAACTCGTAGGTGCCGGGCTTGGATGCAGCGTACGCGCCACCAGGGTATTGCGCAATGGTGCTCCCCGAGAAATAGTACTCGGCATTACCGGACTTCTCGGCGAAGGCGCCCCGTTCCCATTGATCGAAAATGTAGCCGCCGGCACTGGGCTCGCCCTCCGGGACGTGGGCGAAGAGCGCCTTCTGCTGCTCCGTAAGCTCGCCGGCCTGCCGCGCATCGCCGACGACCGGCTCCCAGTACGACTTGGAGAAAATGGGCATGAATGCAAGGCCGAACTGCCAGCGAGCGAGTCCGGGTTTCTCTTTGAAGTAAATCGTGAGGGAATAAGGGCCATCAGCCTCGGCCCGCTCGAAGTATTTCGGATCCACGATCGATGGCCAGCTGCCCGTGAGCTGCAAGTCGACGGCTGTGTGCGCGGTAAACACGAAGTCTTCAGCAGTAACTTCGCTACCGTCGCTCCATTGCACTCCGTCCTTAAGCTGAACCTGGGTTGTCCAGAATGTATTGTCGCCCTCCGTTACTTCGGTCAGGGGCGCGGGAAAATCGGCGGCAAGCGAAGGAATCCAGTCGTATCGCTGTGCCGAGTACCCGTAAAGGGCAGGTTTTCCGCCCCCCAGCACGTATCCGTTCCACACCGTGCCGTCGGGTCCGAGGTAGGCCCAGTGGTTGATGGTTGTCAGGTCTTCCGCGATGCCAATCTTGAATATCCTGGGTTCGCCGGAGGTTTGCTGCTCCTCGCCCTCCTGCGTCTGCGCCGTTGCAGGGGCGACGGTTTCCGTCGGCCCTGGCGCAGGAGTAATCACAACTTCCCGCACGACTTCGCCTGAACACGCCGTCAGGGCGACAACCAAGAACAGTCCCAGGATGAATCTCAATCCCATACTTCGCGCTGCCTTGTCCGGATTAGATAGAAAAGTACCCGCAAAAAATAGCAGGCCACGGGGACCTTATACAAGCACCCTGCGTCTCCGGAACTTGCAGGAAATGGCGATATTTCTGTGGATACCAGTGTTACAGTGAGGCAGGCCTTCGTGGCAGAAACCACAGGTGACCCTGTTAAAGAGCCTGAATCGCCCTGGCGATGACCTCCACAGGACTTGGACAGGGGGGATCAGGCGACGGTGGTTCACGAATTGGGGGAAGGACTGTCCTTGGCTACGGGTTCATTCGCCCCGGGGATGTAGCCAAAGACCGGAATCTCGGGCCGCAATACTGCGAGCCAGAATCTGCGGTGGTGTGCGGAGACCACAGCACGTTCAGCCTGTCCGGCCGGGAGAGTCTCCATGGAGCCAACGCAATCGCCGAAGTGGTCGAAGTGAGCGATTTGAACTCCTGGGAATCCTTTGACGAGGAACTCGCCCTGACCGTTAATCCTCCGCCACCCGGGGGACGACGTCATACCGGTCGTCGCTGAGCAGCCCGTTTCGCACAGCCCAGAGAACCATTTCCTGTTTGGACCGGACGCCTATCTTGTTCTGAATGCCGTAAATGGCATTCCGGATGGTGACGGTTTGATTCCCCCTGTGCCTGGCGATATCTGCGTAAGATCTGCCCGATGCGAAAAGCATGAGAATCTGCTTTTCTCGTTCCGTCAATCGCTCCAGAACTGAGGTGTCGGCCATTTGAGGTATGGAACGCATCCCGGCGAATAATCTTCTCATCACCTCCTGCGGGATTCGATACTCGCCGTCGGCCACATCCCGTATCGTGTCGATCAGTTTTTGGGAACCTGACAATTTCCTGAGGTAGCCGGTCGCTCCAGCATAAATCGCCTCCAGAACTTTGTCTTCTTCGCTGGAGGCGGTGAGCATCAATACACGGGCTTCCGGCAGCGATTCCTTGATTTCCCGACAGATTTCGATTCCGTCCCTTCCGGACAGAATTACGTCCATTACGATTACGTCAGGCTCCAACTCGTGCGCAAGCGCAATTGCCCCGTCGCCGTGTAGGGCTGAACCCACAACTTCCAGGTCGTCTGTACCTTCCAGCAGCCTCTGGAGACCGTCAAGCATGATCTGATGGTCATCAACCAGCAACACCTTCACCACACGATTATCACGCAATTCATTGACCTCCTTGCTTCAGGGCATTTGGCAACCAGCAAGTGACCAAAGTTCCGGATTCGGCCCGGTCCGATGATACTTCCAAACGCCCCCCCAATTGCTCTGCGCTATCGAACATGCTGAGTATGCCCACTCCACGATTGCTGTAATCTTCGGGCAGCCCTACGCCGTTGTCCATAACGGAAAGACTGATACCTTCGGTCCCGAATTCGAGCGATATCGATACATCAGTGGCATGTGAATGCCGTACCACATTGGTAAGACTATTATGGATTATAGAGAAAATTAGTCCCTTTGTGCCGGGGGAGAGAGGTGGTTCTTCCCCTTCCATAGTTAAATGGACTGGTATAGAAGTGAGGTCTGTGAATGTGACGAGGTGAGACCTGAGTACTGACCCCAGTTCGTTTTCCCTGAATAATTGACCGCCCTCGAGGGGTGCCTGTATCTCCCACAAGATTGTTTGGGCCAATGAGTGGGTCGCATCCAGGCTGTTGATCAGGGCCTGATTTGACTGATTTGCGAGTCGCCTGGCTGTTTCGATCCCGACGCTGAGCATATATGTGGTCTGTGCCACCGTGTCGTGTATTGTGCGGGAGAGCTCGATCCTTTCCCTCTGAAGTTCCAGGGCCTGTGCTACCGCGTCCCTGCGGCGTATTCTCTCGTATCGGGCCACGAGGTTTACACAGGCGATCACGACAAACATCGCAAGAATTCTGACCAGGAGCGTAGTCTCCTGGTCTCCGTCCAGTGAGTAGTTTGGAACGCTCTGTATGGAAATCCCTGCATAAACCAGGGAAACCAGGATTCCGCAGGTGAGGCAAGCAGCAAAGGAGGAGAACATCACGCTGAACAAAGCCAGAGCAGGGTAATACAGAACGTAATGCCCGTTGAAGAAGCCGTTGCTGTTCAAAAGGCCCCACGAAATCCCAATCACGTCCACCATGCTGAGAGCCAGGGCACACTCCCAACTTACCGTCTTGCCCCGACGTAACCTGTAGTGGATATAGGCGTTGAACAACAGTACGCCCAGGCCAATCAAATTGTTGGGAATGTAAGAAGGAGCATCCAGGTCGGGACGGTAGTTATTGACTACGAGCCATCCAATAACTGCCACCCAGCGCACCCAGACGGTAATTTGCAGGTCATATCTGCGGTCGGCGCTGCTGCTCCACTCAGAGTCCCGGTACAGGGACTTGAGGAGCGACATCAAAGTAGGTCCCAACAATTGTTCCTGGCGTTCCGCCGTGCGGAACTCGATGGATTTGATACCCCCAAGTACTAACGTTTCTCGCACAGCATAGCGCGTGATTCGTAGCCGTCAAGGTGAGATTATACCTGTTGTGTCAAAGGTACCAATAGCCTGTGCAGAGAGTCTCTTGCATCTGGAATATTACGCCAGTGACATTCATTCGAGTGCAATCTATTGATTTGGACTAACTTGTGGTATTGCCCTAAAGGTTAAGTGACGTAGGTAATGTGGCATTCGACGAGTGATATCGGCTGTATAGTGCGTAAATGATTTCCTTTATCGTCTCATCAACATACCGAAACGTAAGCGGACAGAATGAGAGGAATTTGATAGATTTTCCAGTTCGAATAGGGCGAAATGCTATCGCGCTATAGTTGAATTGGTGTCTATAATCTAACGAAATGAACCAATGTGGTTGCTGAAATTAGAATCACTCGTAACTGATTTCATCACCACGAGCACACGTATCTATTTATCCTCGTCGGACTTGCTGGTCGCAAAAGACTAGGCCAAGGCAAGAGATTGGATACCGCGTTGCCCTGGGTTCCGCAGGCCCCGGGAACTCGGTGCAATCGTCGCGGGGCGAACCCCGAGGGCCCCAGTATCGAATTCATGACGCCCGAGAGTCGAGGTACCCGGTGCCTCGTTTGATGCCACGTTAGACTGCCACCGGTCGGTTTTGGCTACCCCAAACGATCGGTCAGAGGCGCCTGAACGCTGTCTGAGCTTCTGTCCCGGACTTGATGCAGTCATTGCCTGCCACAATTGAGGCTTGCCCGGTGGTGTCTGAGTTCGCCTGTGCCGGCTGTACGAAGAGTCAGTGCTCATATCCAGAGTCTTGTGCACTACAGTGCGGCCGCGAATATTTGGGTAGAATTGGAACCTCAAGCGCCAAATTTAAGGATACGGGTGGAGCTTATGAAGAGAAGCACATCGAGGATACTGACCACCCACACCGGCAGTCTGCCCAGGTCGTCCGATCTGCAAGAATTGCTGCGGGAACGAGAGGAGGGAGGAGAATTCGATCCCGGCCGCCTTGCTGCGGGTGTCAGGGAAGGGGTCTCCGACGTTGTTTCCAGGCAGCAGCGTGTCGGGGTGGATGTTGTTAACGACGGCGAACAGGGTCGCTCGCAGTACGCGACCTATGTGAAGGAACGACTCACCGGCTTCGAGGGTGAGCGGGTAATTCGCGCCCGGCCTCGCCTGGATGACGCGGACTTCCCGGAGTTCGCCGCTACGCAGACCCATTATTCGTCGCGGAATCTGCCGCAACCGTCCTGCACCGGTCCCATCTCCTGGAAGGACTGGCCCGCTGTGCTGCAGGACATTGACAACCTGAAGTCAGCTTCTGCTGGCGTGCCGGTGGAAGAGGTATTCATGACGGCGGCATCCCCCGGCGTCATTGCCAATTTCCTGCCTAACGAATACTTCACCACAGAGGAGGAGTACCTGTACGCCCTTGCCGACGTTATGAAGCAGGAATATAACGCCATCGTTGACGATGGTCTGCTGTTACAGATCGACTGTCCCGACCTGGCGATGACTCGGATTACCCAGTTCTCGCATCTCTCGGTCGAGGAATTCAAGAAAATCGTCGAGCAGCATGTGGAGGTGATCAACTATGCCCTGCAGGGTATCGACCCTGAGAGGATGCGGCTGCACCTGTGCTGGGGAAATACAGAGGGCCCGCACCACCATGACATTCCGCTCAGCGAGATCGTGGAGCTGGTGCTCAGGGCTCGCCCGGTTGGACTCTCCTTTGAGGGAGCCAACCCCAGGCATGCCCACGAGTGGAAAGTCTGGGAGAACGTTGACCTACCGGGGGGCAAGGTGCTGATTCCCGGAGTCCTGGACTCGACCACCAACTTCATCGAGCACCCTGAGCTGATCGCCCAACGCATCGCCAATTATGCCAGCGTAGTGGGCCGCGAGAACGTAATCGCCGGCAGCGACTGCGGTTTCGGCACATCTGCCTGGGGCCGAAAGGTCGAGGCCAACATCGCCTGGGCCAAATTGGCCGCGATGGCGGAAGGGGCACGTTTGGCATCCCGAGAGTTGTGGTAATGTTGGTGCACCAAAATCAGGAGTAATTGACCGGGTGAGTAATCAAGCACTGTCTGAAATTCTCGCTACTGTGGGACTGGACTCGCGGGCTGCTGCAGCCAAGGCGGATATAACCGGGAAGGCCGATCCTGTCCTCGCGACACCCTTTCGCATCGGTGAGACCGCCGCTGCCAGCCTGGCCGCCGTTGGCCTAGCCGTCTCCGACCTCTGGAAGCTCCGCACCGGCCGAAGCCAAGACGTAGGAATAGACGTCCGACGGGCCACGGCCTCGCTTCGCAGCGGACACTACCTCAAGATGGACGGCAGCCCCGTTGCCGCCGAGCGCACTCCGGTGATGGGCGTTTATCCGGCGAAAAACGATCGCTGGAGCTACCTGCACTGCAACTTCCCCAACCACCGGGATGCCGCGCTGGGCGTTCTGGGCGTTCCCGAGGACCGGGAGGCGGTGCGCCGGGCCGTAGCGGAGTGGGATGCGCTGGAGCTGGAGGAGGCCATTATCGCCGCCAATGGCGCCGGCGGCATGGTCCGCTCCATGGAGGAATGGGCCAAGCATCCGCAGTCGGCGGCAGTTGCGTCCCTGCCTCTGCTGGAAATCGAGAAGATCGGCGATAGCCTTCCGGAGCCGTTGCCCGATGGCGACCGTCCACTTTCCGGTATCAGGGTGCTGGACCTCACCAGGGTGCTGGCCGGCCCGACCTGCGCCCGCACACTCGCGGAGCACGGCGCCGATGTGATGAAGATCAGCGGCCCGCACCTGCCGTTCAGTCCGTCCCAGGAACTGGACACCGGGCACGGCAAGCTCTCCGCGCACATCGACATGCGGGATGAGCACCAACTGGAGTCGTTGCGGGAACTGGTGCGTCATGGCGACGTGTTCTCGCAGGGGTATCGCCCTGGGACGCTGGCGCACCGAGGCCTGTCACCACAGGACCTGGCAAGGGAGCGCCCGGGCATCGTGTACGTCTCGTTGTCCGCCTTCGGACGAGTGGGTCCATGGGCCGACCGGAGAGGGTTTGACACGGTCGTACAGACAGTCAGCGGAATAACCCACCGCCAGGGGCAGCTGTTCCCGGGCGCAGAACCGGGTCCGCAGTTCTACCCCGTCTCTGCCATCGACTACCTGACGGGCTACCTGATGGCCTTCGGCGCCGTGGTGGCCCTGGCCCGCCGGGCCCGCGAGGGCGGCAGCTGGCTGGTGAGGGCATCCCTGGCGCAGACCGGCCGGTGGCTGGTCGACAGGGGCGAGGTGCCGGAATTCGAACTTCGCGATGTTCCCCGTGAGTTTACTCCCGAGGAAATCGAGCGGTGGTGCATTGAGACTGATGTACCGTCGGGGCGGCTGACCCACCTGGCGCCGGCCCTGCAGCTTTCTGAGGCCACTCCGCACTGGACCAGGCCGACCGTGCCTCTGGGCCATCACGAGCCCGTGTGGCCGGAACGATAGGGGTAGCCGGGAGACACCGTGGAGGGCACGGAGATACGTTGGAACTGTGATTCGTGTGATTGATATGATGGGCAAGATTATTCAGCCACCGTGAGTCTGTTCATAATCAGGCAAATCCGCTAATCACAGAAATCACAGTTCAGACAACCCCCTCCCCCTTCTAGGGAAGGGGAGACACCAGGAGGAATTCAAGATGGCAGAACTCAGCCCGGCCAGAGTGCTGGAGGAGCTGAAAAACAATGGAATCACCCACGTGGTCTGGCTGCCCGACAGCGAGACCAATTTCCTGTATGTCCTGATGCGCGACGAGCCGTCGCTGGACCTCGTGACTGTGAGCCGTGAAGGCCACGCTTTCTCGACGGCCGCCGGGCTTGCCGCCGGAGGGGCGAAGCCCGTCATTCTCATCCAGAACACCGGACTGATGGAGTCCGGGGATTCCCTTCGCGGCTGGGGCCTCGGCATGAACACCCCGGTGGTGATGATGGTGGGCTACCGGGGATGGACGCGGCACGGCGTGATCACTGATACGGCGGCCTTCTACACCGAGCGGTTCCTGCACGCCTTTAACATAAACTACTACCTCGTCGAATCCGATGAAGACGCCGACCGCATATCCATCGCTTTCAAGGAGGCGGCACGGGAGAAACGTCCGGTGGCCGTTCTGGTTGGCGACGAGTATCACGGATTCAATGTAAGCCGTTAGGTCCGGTACACACAAAAGCCCTTTTCGGACACGAAAAGGGAGGGGAAAAGAAGACTATGATGAAGACAGCGGAAATGCTGCAGGTATTCAGCGAACACCGGGGCGATGCCATCGTGATTCCCGGCCGGGGAGGCCGGTTCTGGGTGGAGATGAGTGATCTGCCCGACCGCGACCTCCCGCTGGGAGACCCCGCCATGGGTGGACACGCGTCCTTCGCGCTTGGACTGGCGCTGGCTCAGCCGGAGCAGCGCGTGGTGCTGTTCGACTCCGAGGGCGACGTGCTGATGGGCATGGGAGCCCTGCCCACCATCGCGGAGAAGGCGCCGCAAAACCTCTATCACTTTATGCTGGACAACGGCGTCTACGCCACTACCGGTGGCCAGCCCGTTCCCAATGCCGATGTGATGGCCTACGACGTGGTCGCCCAGGGCTGCGGGTACTCCAGGACCTACTCCATCGATAACCTTGAGGACTTCGCCAGCCAGATCGAGGAAATACTGGGACAGCCCGGCCCTGTGTTCGTGGCCCTCAAGATCGATCCCGAAATCATAAACGTGCCCATAAACGCCCGGCCGCAGTGGCAGCGCAAGTCCCGTAACCAGGCGGTCGCGGACATGAAGGCCGAGCTGGGAATCGAAAGCTGACAGGCTCGAAGGCGGGTCAGCAAATAGGAGGACTCACGGGGGCGATGGATACCATACTGCGAAACGCCAGGGTGAACGATGACCCCTCTGCGCCGCTGGTCGATATAGGGATTGAGGGCGGGGTCATCACCGCCATACAGCCCCATCTCGAGGCTGACGGCGAGGTCATCGACGCAAGCGGCAGACTGGTCTCGCCCGGCTTCGTTGAGACCCACATTCACCTGGACAAGTCCTGCCTGCTGGACCGTCTTTCGTCGCAGCGGGGCGGCCTGAACGAGGCCATCGGCGAGGTGGCTCGGCTCAAGGCGGAATGGACTCCGGAAGATGTCTACCAGCGTGCCAGGCGGACGCTCGAGAAGTGCGTGGCCAACGGCACGACCCGGATGCGAACTCACCTCGAGGTGGACCCGGTCATCGGGCTGCGGAGCCTGGAGGGCATCCTACCTTTGGTTGATGAGTTCCGCTGGGCCATGGACATCGAGATCTGCATCTTCCCGCAGGAGGGGCTGCTCAACAACCCCGGCACCGACGAGCTGATGGTGCAGGCCCTCGGACAGGGCGGCAGCGTAGTAGGCGGCGCTCCATACACCGACAGCGACCCCCACGGGCAGATTGACCGAGTTTTCGAAATCGCCCGGGAATTCGACATCGATATCGACATGCACCTGGACTTTGGTCCTGACGCCGACTCCCTGGATCTCGACTACGTGTGCGACCTGACTGAGCGCTTCGGGTACGGTGGGCGGGTTGCCATCGGTCACGTTACCAAGCTGTCCGCCCTTTCCCCGGATCTGCTGCGGCAGAAATCCCGACGGTTGGCGGAGGCGGGGGTGGCGGTTACCGTGCTTCCCTCCACCGACCTGTACCTCATGGGGAGGCACCAGGAGCACTCGGTGATGCGCGGAGTGGCCCCGGTACACCAGCTCCTCGCTGATGGCGTGAACTGTTCCCTGTCAACCAACAACGTTCTCAACCCCTTCACACCCTTCGGTGACTGCTCACTGGTCCGTATGGCCAACCTCTACGCCAACATCTGCCAGGTGGGAGACCCGCAGGGCCTTGAGGAGTGCTTCGAGATGGTGACCGCGCGTCCTGCCCGCTTGATGAGGCTGTCGGACTATGGCATCGAGGTGGGGAATCCCGCTGACCTGGTGGTGCTGGACTGCGATAGTCGCGCCGCTGCGGTGACCGAGGTGGTTTATCCAGTGATGGGGTTCAAGAGAGGAAGGCGGACGTTTACCCGCTCCCCCGTGATTCTTAACGCGCCGGAGAATACGTCCCATGGCTAGCGCAGATCTCGACAACCCACCGTCCGATCCCCTGGGGGCCTTTTGCCGGGAAAACCAGGCAGCACTGAAGGGCTCGGGCTGCGGCCCCTTGGCGGGCCTGACTTTCGCCGCCAAGGACGTCTTTGACGTTGTCGGGCGCCGGACGGGGTTCGGCAGTCCCACCTGGCTGAATACCCATCCTCCGGCCGGGGCCACCGCCCCTGCGGTGCAGAGGCTGGTGGACGCCGGGGCGGACATGGTGGGCAAAGTGCTGACCGACGAGCTCACCTATAGCCTGAACGGCCAGAACGCCCACTACGGGACCCCGGTGAACCCGGCGGCGCCCGGCAGGATTCCAGGCGGCTCCTCCAGCGGCTCGGCGTCCGCCGTCGCCGGTGGACTGGTGGACTTCGCCATCGGCACCGATTGCGGCGGCTCAGTGCGACTGCCCGCCAGCTACTGCGGCATCCTCGGAATCCGACCCAGCCACGGCAGGGTCTCGCTGGAGGGCGTCGCGCCCTTCACGTGGAGTTTCGACGTCGCGGGCTGGTTTGCCAGGGATCCCGACGTATTTGCCTCCGTGGGCAATGTGCTCCTGGACGACCAGGAGTCCCTCCCTCCGCCACGCCGCCTGCTCTTCCCGACCGATGCATTCGGGGTGGTCGACGCCGAGGTCGCAGATGCCCTTGCGCCGACGATTGAGCTGGCATCCGGCATCATTGGCGGCAGGGCTGACATTGTCGTCAGTCCGGACGGGCTGATGGAATGGTTCCACACCTTCCGGACCATCCAGGCCTGGGAGATCTGGTCGAACCATCGCGAGTGGATCGAGGAAGCGAAGCCCGAATTCGGCCCCGGCATCCGCGACCGGGTGGAGTGGGCGTCCCGCGTAACCGACGAGCAGGTCGAGGCCGCTCGCAACCGGCGAGATGACATCGTCAAGCGCGTCAGGGGCCTGTTCGGGGAGGGAGACGTGCTCTGCCTGCCAACATCCCCCAGGGTCGCGCCGCTGGTCGACACGCCGCAGGGGGAGCTGGAGGACCGCATTCGTGCCCAGGCCATGTGCCTGCTCTGCATCGCCGGACTGGCCGGGCTGCCCCAAGTGAGCCTTCCGCTTGCCACGCTGGACGGCCTGCCGCTGGGGTTCTCGCTGGTGGGACCCTGGGGAGCAGACAGTCAGTTGCTGGAACTGTCCCGGCGAATGATGGCCCGCGCCTGAGAGGGCGAATTGGCCGCCGGATTTTTCGAGCTGACGGCGAGCGTTCCAGAATAAAGGCTTCTGTGCATTATCAGCCCTGCTAACCAATCTTCATATCCGCCAAAGCGCGAATGAAGACACGCTCACTATTTGATCTTCTAGGCGCGGCTGCTCTGCCGCAACTGACCGTCTTGATGTATCAGACGCTCACCGGCTAGCCACGCAGTAGGGGCATCACCCGCTCGCTCATCAGGCGCATTGACCTTGTGGTTTTTTCCGTTGACATGAGGCCGCGATTGGTTAGCATCAGGTTCCGCACGCCCGCGTCGCCAAGTTGCCGCAGTTGCTTTGCCACCCGTTCCGGGCTGCCGACGAGCAGCTCGTTGGTGCCTGGGTTTGGGCTGTCCCCATACATTTCGCGGGGAATTGGAGCCGTCTGGCGGTCCATGGTGTATTGCGGAGGATTGTACTTGTTGCGGAAGCCCTCCATGGTCACATAGGCCTCGTGGAAAACGGGCAGGTACTCGTCGAAGGCCTGCTCATCGGTCTCCGCGAGGTGGATTTCCCGCCAGACCCATATCTGGTCCAGATTGGATTCTATGGCGTCGTCGTCGTAGCCTGACTCCTCCATGGTCTCGCGGAAGAGGCTTATGCCGTCGCCCACGTGGTTCGTGGAGCGCCCCCTGAGCAGCACCGGCCTGCCGATGCGCGCCATCTCGGCGATGGACTCGGCGTTGAGGCATGCCCTTGCCAGGCGAGGGTGCGGTTTCTGATAGGGCCCGGGTCGCATCGAGGGAATGGAGACTTCGTAGTGCTCGCCCTTGAACTCCAGGTTATCGGTGGTCCAGGCCTTGATCAGAAGTTCCTCGGCCTCGTCCAGCTGCCTGACCCCCGTTTCCGGGTCGGACCCGAATCCGATGTACTCGTAGGCGTTGTAGTTGGAACCCTTGGCCGTTCCCACTATCAGGCGGCCCTGGCACAGGTTGTCCAGCAGGGCCGTCTGGATGGCGACCCGCACCGGGTTGTGCAGCGGCAGCTCGAGGATACCGAACCCGATTTCGACCCGCTTGGTCTGCACCGCGATGGCGCTGGCGAACACCAGCGGGTCGCCGTAAACGCACTCCCCGGTGAAATAATGCTCGGCCAGCCAGACGGCGTCGTAGCCCTGTTCTTCGGCCAGCAACGCTTCGTCCAGGCACTCCTGTATGGCCCGATGGTCGTCGGAGTCGTCAAATCTCATGGGGTAAAAGAAGTGGCCGAAGCGCATTGTTCCTCCTGGTCGAACTGGTTTGCGATTGGGCCTGTCGCTTGTTGCGTGGTGGGCGTGAACCAATGCTGGACATTATAGTCGCGGTAGTGCTGAGGGGGACACCGGCGCCATTGGCGACGGTCCATGCACCAGTCGGGCACCGGAACGCCTGAGCCGGACGAGCTACTCCATGGCCCGAGCGTCGGGTAACCCAAGCATGAACTGGCCGTGGTTCTCGTAGGCGGCATCGCTGACCATCTGGTGCTGGGCCCCTGCGTTGAGGTCGCGGAGGCACCGCTGCAGGATGCTGGAATCGAACAGCGCGGCGCCGCCGGCGAAACGGAACGCCTGCGTTACCACGTCCAGGGCAACGTCTGTCGAGTAGGTGGCGCAACTGCGCATCTCGGCCTGAAGCGCCGGAGGGGGAGTTTGCCCGTCACAGGCAACCTGCCAGGCGCGCTCCAGGATCTCCACGTTCAATGCCCGGGTGGCGCGCAGCTTGAGATCGCTTTCGCTGAGCATGCGCTGGAATGCGGCGCGCTGAGCGAGGGGATTAACCGAAACGTATCCGCGGGTCTTGGATTGCCCCACCTCGATGATGGCGTCCAGCGCCCGCCGGGCCACGCCCAGAGCGAAGGCCGCGTGCTCGTTGGTGACAAAGGCTGGCCTGCCCAGCCGGTAGAGAGGCCCCCCGCGCAGCGGTTCTGTCATGGAGACGTCGTATAAGAAACTGGTGGGGACGAATAGGTCCTCCACCGAAAAGTCGCAGCTGCCGGTCCCGCGCAGACCCATGACGTGCCAGTTGTCGTGAATGTTGACGTCGGACGTTCGGACGGTCACCCTGATCTGGGCCGGATGTCCAGGTTCGTCAGTGAGCACCCGGGCCCCGGCTGAGATCCACTCTGAGTGTCGAATTCCGCTGGCGAATGACCATCGCCCGGTGACAAGGTATCCGCCATCCGTGGGCACTGCAGTACCGTAAGGCGCGAACACTCCGGCTGTTCTGGGCGGCTTCCCTCCCGCAAATATTTCCTCGATTGCATCGTCCTCCAGGAAGGCACCGACACCGCCCAGGCTGGCCGCGCCTATCATCAGGCACCAGCCTGCGGAGGGCTCGATTTCGCAGACCGCCTCCAGCACGTCCAGCTGCGTGACGAGGTCGGCCTCGGCCCCTCCGAGGACGTGGGGGAGCTTGAGGCGGAACAGGCCAGACCCATACAGGGCATCTGCAGAGGCCTTTGGCAGCGTTTCAGTCTCCTCGCCCTCCGGGGCCGCAGCCTGAAGGACGGGGCGTACATCCTCCACCGCCTGCATGAGAACGCGGTGCTTCTCTTTACGGTCTGTGGGAAACATTGTGAGTGCAGTCACCATGGCAAAGCCGGTCCCTTCTACTCGTCAACTTTCGGGATAACTTCCTGCACCAGGACGTCCATGGAGTCCAGCAATTGCTGCAGGCTGCCGCAGCCATTGAAGTTGATCTGGAACTCTTCGAGGCCCGCCTCCTGCCGGTAGCGCTTCATGTCCGACGCTACCTGATCCGGAGTGCCCTGCCCAGTTGGCCGGTCCCCGTTGCTTGAAGTCCCGGGAGAGCTGCCGGTTATGTTGCTGAAATTGACGCGGAAGCTCATGCGGGTCCTGGGAGGATCCTTGGCAAGCGTGGACGATATGTCGGCCAGGTATTTCTGGTTGGTCATCAGGTCTTCCAGTGCCGTCGGGGTGGGCTGCCACACCTCTGCGAACCGCGCGGCGCGTCGCAGGGATCCTGTTCCAGAGCCGCCGATCCAGATTGGCGGGTGAGGCTGCTGGAGCGGTTTGGGGCTGACATACATATTCTCGAAGGCGTAATACCTGCCCTTGAAAGATGTGATTCCGGGCGACCAGCAGGCTTGCCAGAGCCGCAGGTATTCATTGGTCCGGCTGCCGCGCTGCCGGTAAGGCTCACCCAGGGCGTCGAACTCCGCCTGGTTCCACCCGGAGCCGACGCCCGCGATGGCGCGTCCCCCAGACATCTGGTCCAGGGTGGCCAGCATCTTGGCCGTAACGATGGGGTTGCGGTACGGCATAATCAGCACCGAAGTGCCCAACTTGATCTTCGAGGTTCGCGCCGCAACGTAGGAAAGCACCATCAGGGGGTCGTACACATTGCGCCACAGCTCGCTGCGGGGCGAGTCATCGACTATCACGTGGTCGTTCACAAAGAGCGCATCGAATCCCAGTTCCTCGGCCTTGCAGGCCGTTTCCACGATGGCCTGGGTTGTGGCCGGAAACCCAAGGTAGTCCGCGTTGGGAATCCTGAAAGAATACTGAGCCATACCGCCTCCGGGGACAGGTCGTAAGCGAAGGCCATGATAGGCCCTAAGGTCAAGCGGATTCAATGGAGGACGGGAAGGACAGGTGCTGTCTGAACTGTGATTCGTTGGATTTTGGGATTTCCCTGATGGGACCCCAATCCAGGCATTCTCAATCTTGTGAATCCTGATAGGGCATACGCACTTGAAAGCTATCCCCTCTCCCTCTGGGAGAGGGTTAGGGTGAGGGCATCCTCTCCAACTGCGTAACTCCTATCCTGCATCAGAAAAATCCAAATGGCGTACCGACTTTATAATGCCTTGGCTTTGACCCGGATAAGACCGATGCCGGTTCCGTTCGTGCTAGGATACCCTCGGAACCGTTAAGCCAATGATGGGCACAGGGCTGTCAGAGCATTGACCTGGAAGGAGGCCATGATGGAATCGATATTCGTACAGGCCGGCGATGTTTCGCTGCAATACTATGAGGAGGGCAATGGCCCCGAGACCCTGGTTCTGGTGCACGGCTACGCGTCATCGGCGGTGCTGTGGCGCTATACTATCGAACAGCTGGCCAAGGAGCGGATTGACGGTGGTTCGCGATTCCGAATCATCGCCTTCAACAACCGTGGGGCAGGAGATTCCGGGCGAGCCGACTCCGAGGACGGGTACACCGTGCAGTCCTTCGCCGCCGACCTCCATAACGCCGTGTCGGCCCTGGGCCTGGATGATTTTCTCCTGGTCGGCCACTCAATGGGCGGCGCCACGGTCACGCAGTTCTCCCTCGCCCACCAGGACATGCTGCGAGGCCTGGTGCTGCTGAACTCCGCGCCTCTCAACGGCAGGGTGCTGGCTGACGGCTGGGAGGAGACCCTGCGGGCATCCTTTGCGGCAGGCGGCCTGACCCAAGGCGACATGGGTTTCCAGGCGCCCCACGTAACCGAGGAGTTCGCAGAGGAGGTCAGGAGCATTATCCTGCGGAATCCCATCGAGCGCGCCATTGGCGGACGGCGCTCCATGGGGGCGTTGCGGTTGCGTGACAGGTTGGGCGAGATCCGCGTGCCGACGATGGTGGTAGGCGGCGACCTCGACGACACGGTCGGCGTCGACAACATCGTCGCTGAGTACCTGGCACTGCCGGCAGGAAACCGTAGCCTGCACGTATTCCACGGCATCGGGCACTCGCCCAACGTGGAGGTGCCGGCGCGGCTGGCCGGTCTGCTGACCCGGTTCGCCAGCGAGGTGAGCCCCCGCACTGCCGCCGCTGCTGCCTAGCTGGTGAACTCCTGCGCCAGGAGGTCCCGGCAGTAGGCGCCGATCTCGTCTCGAACGCAGGTGAACATTGCGTATAGCTCGCCCTCTGCCAGTTCGGGCCGGTCCGGGTCCTGGAAGGATTGGTGGAGCGCCCTCTTCGCATCGGGAAACACCGGGCAGACCTCCCGGGCCGAGTCGCACACCGTCAGCACCAGGTCGAAGTCCTGCCCTGTGTATTGGTCCACGTGGTCCGAGGTGTGGCCGGAGATGTCGATTCCGACTTCGGCCATGACCCGGACGGCCATTGGATGCAACCCCTTGGGGTCGGTGCCGGCACTTTGCGCATCCACGGCCGTTCCGCCCTGGTGGCGAAGCCACCCTTGTGCCATCTGTGACCGGGCTCGATTGCCTGTGCAGACAACCAGAATCCGGAACGGTCTTGCTGCGTCCGTCAAGTCAATCTCCCCTACCCGACAAAAATTTCGGATTTTCGCTGTTAAGCCATAAAGTTCGTTCCTATCAAGTCCGTTCATGGTGAGCTTGTTGAACCACTGGCAAACGGCCTTTGGGCAGGCCTAAATCCGATGGATTGGCTACGATTGGACGTCCATGATCAGGACTCAACCTCTCCAGCGGGATAGTTCTATCCTGGCTGTGGAGGATTGCTGTTCAGGTCAAAACCGCAGCGAGGGCAGTTTGCCCCGGCGGAGGCTCTGCGACGATTCACCTGCTCCATGAAGCTTGAACCAAGGATGCCGGCCGGCAGGGCGAAGATGCCGATCCCCAAGAGGGCTATGAATCCCGCGAGCAGGCGTCCGCCGGGCGTGATAGGCGCAACATCGCCGTAGCCAACTGTTGTCACAGTAATGATGCTCCACCACATGGTCTCCGGAATGCTGGAAAACTCCTCGGGCTGTGCCGACTGCTCGATGTAGTACATCAGCGAGGACGCCAGCACCAACAGCACTGCCACCACGGAAACCACACCCAGGAGCTCATTGCGCCTGTCGGAAATCGCGGCGGAGAGGGCCTGAAGGCCTGAAGAGTAACGCGCCAGGAGAGCGAACCGGCTTACCAGCCGCAGGGCCCGCAGCGCACCAAGGTCTACGCCGGCCGGGAGCACAAACAGGATGAAATAAGAGACCACGGCAACGGCATCCGCTATCATCAACGGTTGCATCGCAAAGCGCAGGCGCCCGGTGAGGGGGTGAGCGTACTTTGGATCCTCGGTGCAGCTCCACAGGCGGAGTGCGTACTCGATCGCGAATATACTGAACGACACCAGTTCAAAGAAATAGAAGAAACCGGGAGACAAAGAGTGAATGCGCTCGTCCGTAACGATTACCAGCGCCGCCACGTTGGTCAGAATCAACAACAGGAGCGCCGTATCTACGGCCCGACTTGCTCGGTCTTCACCCTCGTCGATCGATAGGATTTCAAAGACCCTGCGCTTCATGTAAGCCTCCACGTAGAGCCCTGGGCCGGTGTGACCGCAGGGGCTCTGCTCATCGCCCTTTAGCTTTGGCCGCTATGCTATCATCGAAGTTGCGCGTTTTACGAAGGCTGGCGCCGGCCACGCTAAAACCGACAATCAAAATTGAGAACATGGGCAATGAATGACAGCATCTCTCCAGCCCCGGCCATTGAAACCCGGCAGCTGGTCCGGCAATACGGTAATCTCCGCGCGGTGGATGGAGTGGACCTCGCGGTTCGCAAAGGCGAGATTTATGGGTTTCTGGGCCCCAACGGCGCCGGAAAGACCACCGTCATTCGAATGCTGGTAACACTGCTGGCGCCGACCAGCGGCTTCATAACGGTCGCGGGATATGATGTGGTCCGGCAGCCAGACCTGGTGCGGAGTCGCATCGGTGTCGCTCTGCAAGACGCCGCCCTAGACAACAAGCAGACGGGGCGGGAACTCCTCCGCTTGCAGGGTCTGCTGTACGGTCTGGGCCGCAAGGAGGCGGACAGACGCATCAACGAACTGATGGACCTGGTGGACATCGGTGATGCCATGAAACGCCAGATAGGCACGTATTCGGGAGGGATGAAGCGGCGCCTCGACCTGGCCGCCGCGCTGATTCACCGGCCGGAAGTGCTGTTTCTGGATGAGCCGACGACGGGTCTGGACCCGATCAGCCGCTCCCGCGTCTGGGACGAGGTCAGGGAGATCAACAGTGCGATGGGCGTAACGGTGTTTCTCACCACGCAGTACCTGGAAGAAGCGGACGCCCTCGCAGACCGTGTTGGGATTATTAATAACGGCCAGCTTGCGACCCAGGGGTCTCCCGCCGAACTGAAGCGGGACCGGGGTGCCGACCTCATCGTGGCACGAATCGATGGCGACGCAGACGGTGCCGCTGAGGGCCTTGCAACCATCCCGTCGGTTTCTGCCATCGAGGCCCACGGCAATGAAATCACCATCAGTGTTACCAACGGAGCCTCGCTGATCAGCGCCGTGGCTCTGCGACTGAACGAGCTGGGCCTCAACGTCCAGCAATTGACGTTGCGAACGCCCACCCTCGACGACGTCTTTCTGCACGTGACGGGCGTCCGTTTCAGTACGGACGGAAGGGAAGGGGAATCTACGGAAACAGAGTGAGCTCTGGCCTCTGTCAGTGCCGTGATACGAAGGCAACCGCCTGCCGTACCTGCGCGAAGTCCATTATGAAACTAGCCCAAATGGCCCCTGCACTTGAGGAGAAAGGTTGGGTTGGGGGTGAGAGGGTTGAATCAAGAAGCGTACAAAGAGAGCCAACACTGTGCTAGAGACTGTCTCTAGGTCAACAGGAGATGCAGATGTCAGCGGTTTCGGCAGGTGATGCGCCGCGCCGTCAGGGAGCAGGAATCCTCCGGGACCTGGTATCGGTCTCTGAGAGGGCGCTCCGTTCCATAAGCAGGGACCCGGAAACAACTATTCCTGCCCTGGTTATCCCCGTTTTCATGTTTGCCATGACCGTCGGGGCGCTGGAAGACTTTGCCAGGAACATCCCGGGCCTGGACTACCGGGCCTTCCAGTTGCCGGTAGCAGTGATGTTCGCGGTTACCGGAATTTCGCGGGCCACCACGGTGGTCACGGATATACAGACCGGCTACTTTGACCGGCTGGTAATGACTCCGGTGAACCGCCTCGCGCTCCTGATAGGACTGATGGTGGCCGACTTCGCGCTGGTGATGGCGCTCACGGTCCCGGTCATCATCATGGGCTACATCGCCGGTGTGCAATTCGTAACCGGTGTCCCCGGGATCCTGGCGTTTATGGTGATGGCGGGAATATGGGGGCTCGTGTTCTCGGGATTTCCCTACGCTATCGCATTCAAGACCGGCAGCGCGGCAGCCGTTAACACCAGCTTCCTGCTGTTCTTCCCGTTTCTGTTCATGACGTCGCTTTTCGTGCCGCAAGAGGAGATGACTGGATGGTTATCGGAAGCGGCCAATTACAATCCGGTCACCTACATTCTGGATGCTCTCAGGTCATTCATCTACGGGGGTTGGGACTGGCAGGTGATGGTCAACGCTATCATTGCCATAGTGGGAGTTGGGGTGGTCAGTCTCGGCCTCTCGCTGGCAGCCCTGAGGGGACGCGCCACCAGGAAGTGAGCCCTGGCGGAAGCTGGCGGACACCGGGCCTCCTATGGCCTGGGAATTGTGCGGAATGGGCTACCTGATCGGCACTCCCAGGAGTTTCCGCGCCTCCTCCCGGGCCGCCTGTATCGCCCCGGGCAGGTCCGGCAGTCGCTGCTCGCTTCGGGGTTGCAGGTACAGGAAGACCACCTCCTTAACCGGTTTCCCCGTCAGTTCCTGCA
Source organism: Dehalococcoidia bacterium (assembly GCA_965207865.1). GTDB lineage: Bacteria > Chloroflexota > Dehalococcoidia > Lucifugimonadales > UBA3495 > VXOI01. Next base: position 649,563 of record CBDBNP010000007.1, on the reverse strand, counting down.
GGGCGTGGGCATAGGCGCCTCCCTGCATTCGGTACCGCTGGACGGCCTCCGGGGCCTCCTCGTCGGAGATGGAGTCGGTCTTGTAGTCGACCACAACGTATCCGTCATCCTCCTCGAAGAGCAGGTCGATAAACCCGTGCAGGGAGCCGCCGCCGGTGCCGATGGCCACTGGCACCTCTCTCAGCAATCGTCCGGAGGAGACTGCCCGTTTAACGATGGCGCTCTCCACCGCGACCCTGCAGAGCCGCTCGATTTCACTCTCACGCCCCGGCGTCACGCCTTCTGCGGCCGCCTGCGCCCTGGCGCGATCTGCAATACCCTCTCCGGTCTCAAGATCGACTGTCTGCAGCACTGCGTGAACGGCACGCCCCACGGAGGTGCCTGCTCGGCCCCTCCGCCAGGGTTCGTTGCTATCCTGCTCCGGTTTGTCGTCTGCGTTGGAATCCCTTGCTTTCCCGAGAATCGTGGCGGCAATGGAGGATGGAGCACTGATCTCATCGAAAAGTGCCTTGCGGTCTTTGTTCCACTGTTCCATCGCCGCGACGGAATGCTCGAACGGAGGTACGACTGCGGTAGGGGTGTCAGTTTCGTCGGTCTCCGGGGGTTCGACGGAAAGGCCGTCGCTTGGGACAAACTCGGCCCACAGCTCCGGGGTTTTCTCCATAATGCCCGCGATCTGCCCCGCAGCTGAATCGGTTCCCGCCTTGTTGCCAGTGCGGCGAAGGCTGAGGACCAGATGGTCCCGGGCCCGGGTGGTGGCCACATACATCAGCCGGACCCCTTCGGCCTCGCTCATACGCTTTTCTGACTCAGCCAGATCATCGTAGCCGTCCGTGCTGAAGTTTTCGGTCTGGTTGCCGATGCGCACCTCGATGCGTCCGCTGCGGCGATCGAAGAGCACCCGGCCCACCCTGCCGCCGAAATCGGAATTGATTCCAGTCAGGATGACGACCGGAAATTCCAGGCCCTTTGATGCGTGGATGGTCATAACTCGTACCGCGTCCTCGTCGGTCTCCGGTACGGCGGCTTCGGTAACCCGGGCGCGCTCGCTGATCTGGTCGTCTATCCATTGGATGTAATCTCGCAGCGACCTGCCACCCGCAGCTTCGAACTGCCATGCCCGTTCCACCATAAAGCGGTAACGCCTCCACTGCTCGCGCATCCGCGCATGCATGTTCGGCGGTTGATCAATGGCAACCTCCACCAGCATCCGCTCCCTGACGAATTGGTCCACAAGGGCGCTGGATGATCTGGCATGCCTATCCTCGTGAAAGCGACGCAACACCGACAGGGCCTCGCTGACGGGTCCGGGCGCGTTTCCCTCCGGTTCAGCAAGGCAGTTGAACCTGCCGCCGTTCTGGTGATGGAGGAACAGTTCGACGTCGCTGCAGCCGAATGCCGGCGAGCGCAATGCGGCCACCGTGGCGACCTGGTCAGCAGGATTGTCGATGGCCTTGAGGCAGTTGAGGAGGTCGCGAATCTCCTGCGTCTCGAACACGAGGGACGCGCTCTCCAGCCGGTAGGGAATGTTGGCACGCTCCAGCTCTCGCTCGAGGGTGCGCAGGCCTGTGCGGCGTGGCATCAGGATGCAGATGTCGGAATAGCGGGCGGGCCGATAAGTCTCGGTTCCTTGTTTTCCGGTGCTCTCCTCGTCCAGCAGCGGCCACTCGTCGTTCACAACATCCCCGAGCAGTGTGGCGACGTCCCTGGATTCCTGTTCGCGGACCGGGTTGATCCTTGTCCCCTCCGCAACATTGCCAAGAGCCCAGACCTGGGGGCGGATGGACCCCTCGACCTTGCCCTCCCATCGCGGAAACATCTCCTCGTACCTGGACTGTTGTTGGATGTCGCCCTTGGTGGCATCTGCCTCCTCACCCATCCAGATGGAGAAGACGCAATTGACCCAGTCCACCAATGCCGACTGTGACCGGAAATTCTGCACCAGGCTGACTACGGTCCCGCCAGAACGTTCCAGCAGGTGCTGCAACTGCACCATCTGGACCACGTCTGCCCGACGGAAGCGGTATATCGATTGCTTGGGGTCTCCCACCACGAATAGCTTGGCTCTCTCGGGCGCGATCTGCTCCCACGATGTCGGCCGTTGGGGTCCCCTCGTGCCTTGAGCCACGGATTCGGCCAGATACATGGCGATCTCGGTCTGTATGGGGTCGGTGTCCTGCGCCTCGTCGATCAGGATGTGTGTAAACCTCTCGCGGAAGTGGTCCCGCACTCCAATATGATCCCTCAGCAGGTCCCGGGCCCAGATCAGCAGGTCGTGAAACTCGGCCCTCCCCTCCGCCTTGCGTTGCTCGACGTACTGCAGGGCAAACTGTTGCAACGCGCCGAGAATTGGAAGCAGACACGCCCGCCGCACCTCGGCGATTTCGTCGCTGGCAGCGTCGTGTAGTTGCTTAAGGAGGGCTTTCAGTGCGGAGCAGGCGTTGTCTCCTGACACTGGGTCCAGACCCCAGTTTCTCTGGTTTCCCCTGCCCATTGACAGCGGCAGAAGCCTGCTCAGCAACCGCAACGACGCGGGAGTGCCGGGGGTGGCAGCCGCCAGCCGGCGGAGAGCCGGGAGCTTGCTTTGAACGTGGGCGTAGAGCGGATCCTCGTCGCCAAGGTGCGAGTATTGGCAAAGCCGTTCCAGTTCCGGGCCCTCCTCAACGAGGGCCTTCGCCACCGATGCGGTGGGGTTCTGGGCCGTGCCGAAGGCGATGCCGCGCAGGTCGGCGTAGTTCCGGTGAAATTCCAGGGCAATGGCCCTCATGTCGTCGGGCGTCATCCCAAGAGTCAGCGCGGTAGCCAGGTCCTCGGTCAGCGGCAGCTTGCCGTCGAGGGCCTGATCCAGCCAGGAGTCCCAGGCTTCATTGAACTTGATGCCAGCCGCAATCTCGTCGGTGGTCTCGAATCCCGGAGGCAGGCCAGCCTCCAACGGGCGCTCATAGAGAAGCTGAGCGGCGAAGGAGTGCAGCGTTCGAATGGATGCCTGGTCCAGGTCTGCAGTGCCGCGCCTGCAGCGTTCCCGTTCCGCTTGATCGCGGCCTTGGTCGTCGGCTGCCTGCTCCAGGCGCTGGCGTACCCGGTCACGGAGCTCGGCGGCGGCGGCCTCGGTGAAGGTGATGGCGGCTATCCGGTCGAGGGATGTCCTGCCCGAGGCGACGAGATTCACCACTCGCGCCACCAGGCTGGTGGTCTTGCCCGTCCCGGCGCTGGCCTCTACGAACAGCGTCTCTTCCAGCCGATCGACGATAGTGGAGCGGGCTTCCCAGTCAGCGGGTACGAATTCCGCGGGAGGGGAGGAAGTGTTCTGATTAGTCACTCCTGTCCCTCCTCATCCTCGCCGGAGAGCGCCAGGTAGCCTGCGACAGTGGCGTCGGACTTTTTGCGCTGCCAGAGGTCGCCGCGCCTGGCCGGACAGAGCGAAGTGAAGTCGCAATACCGGCAGTTTTCGTGGCCGGGGTTCTCCGGGTGGCTGACCCAAGGGCCAGGGCGCGCCGGAAACAGGCCGGACCCGATTCCGTTGATGATGCTGGCAACGCCAAGCCTGAAACGGTCTTTCGTTTCGCTGTCATCGATATCGAAAAGGCTGGACGGGGCGAACCTGGGCCTGGCAGAAGTGCGAGTAAACCAGTAAGCCGCTTTGACGTCGGTGGCCTCCGGGAAAATGGTGTGGGCCGCCAGTGAATACACTCCCAGCTGGAGTCGTTTGCCCCGGTCGATGACGTCATCGTCCAGACCTCTGTACGGGCGAGGACTGCCAGTCTTGTAGTCGATGACCAGGGCGGAAGCTCCATCTTCGGAGAGGTCAATGCGGTCGATTCGGCCACGGAAAGACAGCCCCGTTTCCGGATCATGCACCGAGGGCGCCTCTCCCCCCATGCCGAAATCGGCCTCTGCCATCATTCGGACAGTGCCGTGCATGGCTCGAACGCTGGCATCCTCTTCCAGGAACGTCTCCAGATCATCCAGAATCTCCTGCTTGGCCAAGTCCCACAGCAGGGCCCTGCCGGTAACTCCGCGGCGCTCCGCCTCCTGGAAATGCGACTGCGTGATCTGGGCCAGCCGTTCCCTGGCGTCATCGTCCCAGCCCTGCCCGGGCGGTGGAAGGTTGCCGGAGGCGACGGCCTGCCGGGTGAACTCCTCGAGAATGTCGTGCACCAGGGATCCCCGTTCCAGGGGGTTGATTGTTGTTGTCTCCTCGGGCGTTTCGAGCGCGCTTAGGCGGAGAACCTGTCCCAGGAAGTACCGGAAGGGACAGGTCGCCCAGGCCTCGAGGCTGGTGGGCGAGACCGGAGAACCGGAGGGATCCAGGCGAAACTCCTCAGGGGTCAGCGTGCCCGACAAGAGCCCGTCGAACTCGGTAAACCGGCGCAGGTTGCGGCTGCGGCCCGCGCGTATGGCCCTAGCTGCGGAGCTGTCAACCACCAAGGGATGTTCCCGCATCCGACGGCCAGCGCCCCTCCACTGTAGCAACCGGCGCATCGTGTAATCGCGGTGGTCGGCCAGGGCGGTTTCGTCGGCGCCGACGATACCAACCTCCGACGACGCCGTAATGGTCAGCCAGGGGCGATCGTGCAACTCCACAAGGTCTCCCGTGTACACCGGGCGGCCCTCCAACTCGGAGGCCTGCTCGAGGAACCACCTGGATGGATATGACTGCCGCTGGGAGGACCCGTCGGCCAGGGAGTAGGAGAGGGTACGCCTGGGAGCGGACGCCAGGGCCGAAAGGTAATCGCGCCGTTCCCTGGCAATCCGCGTCATGGCACGGGACTGGCCGCCTGCGGCCACCCATCCGGATTCCGGGAGCAGCGGGTCCGGCCTGACGGCTGGAGGCACCGCACCCTCGGTCATGCCGACCAGCCAGACGGCGTCAAAGCTCATTCCGTTAGCCGTGGCAAAGCTCGAAACGAAGACGCCCGAGCCGGTGGGTCCGAGCTGTCCGACGGGTGCTGTTAGCTGTTCCCGCACCGTTCGGCGGAATGTCTCCAGGTCCGTTGCCGGATGTATGCTGTCCGCCGACGACAGGCCCTCCAGAAAGTCCTCGATACGAACTGCGGCATCGCCGTCCGATTCGCTGAGCCGGCGAGAGAGATAGGTGTCCAGCAACCGGCGCGCCCATTCGCAGTGTCTGGTCCAGCTGCTGCCTGCCTCTGGAGCCGCCAGGTCCCTGGCCAGAAGCTCCACGAATGACAGGGCGTTGCGGGCCGCGGTTGCCTCGTACCGCATCTGTCCGGCCCGGCCCTCAGAGATTTCACCCTTGGCCAGTCTTCGTTCCGCCTGTCGCTCGAGGTCGCGGGAATACCTGTCGAGAAAGTCCCGCCAATGCCCAATGCCGCCCACGATGCCGGCTCTCCGGCTCAGTGAATCCCAATAGCCGGGATTGAACCCCGGGGTCCTCCCCGAAGGCGGGCTTATCGGGCATCCGGTCAGCCAGGACATAACGTCATTGCGACGCAGGGTCCCATCAGCCAGGTCCAGTAGGCCGAGGAGGGTCCGTCCCGGGCCGGTGTCCGCCAGGGTGTCTCTGCCCGGCCCGGCCAAGGGAATGCCGGCAAGTTCGAGTTCCACGGGGATCAGTGACGCGTAGGGGTCTTCCGCCCGGTACAGGATCGCCATCCGATGGAATGGGGTCCGCCTTTCCGTTGCCTCGGCGATGATCTGCCGGATGACCCAGCGCAACTCCTCGTGGGCGCTGGGCGCAATGTGCAGGGAGGCCTCTCCTTCGGGAAGCTGGAATGGGATGTCTTGCTGGAACGGCGACCCGTTCGCTTGCGTATCACCCTTGAGGGTCCGGTACAGTTCCTCCGCCGGACGGTCGGCATTGGCATCCCCGGTGGTTCCCAGCACTACCGCACAGCGGCTTTCATTCCAGAGGGCCTCTATCAGCCTGGTTTCTGCGGGTGACACGTCGTCCGGGAGGTAGAAGACAATCAGGCCCAATTCATCCAGCGCGTTGGGTCGTCTTGCGCGTAACGATGCGACTGCCGCGTCGGCCAGGTCCTCCTGGTCATACCACTGGGAAGCTGTCTCCTGTCGGAACCGCCGGAACAGCCTCACCACCTCGGAACGGACCTCCCCCTGTTGCTCCAGGGCGTCTATCACCTCAGCTGGAGCCTTGCGCAGCTCGCGGAAGGACGCCCGCGTGCTGGTCTGCGTGGCAGGATGAAGGTTGACAGAGGCCAATGGTCCGGTGGCGCCAGCCAGGGTGGCCTGGACGGCTACGCCCTCCAGAAAGCTGGCGAGCGGCCTCCGTCCCTGTTGGGCGAGAGTCGGGGCCCCCAGCATCTCTGAAAGCACGGGCAGAACTATGAACCTGACATTGGCAAAGCCCCTGCTCCCCAACTCGTGCCGCAGGCTCAGATTGGCATACCGGGACGGGCCGACCACCGTTACCGGGGCGAGTACATCGCCTACCTTGGCTTCATCAATGAGTTTCCAGAGCCGGTCCCTGAGATTGCCCGGCTGGCGTTCCGCGATCAGTCGCGGCGCACTGTTGGTCGTATCGCTCATTGACAAAACATATCACACTTCGGCCTGTCATTCGTCCGTCGATGAAGAGGGAAAGGGGCCGCACAAATATTCCTGCGGCCCCCGGATTGCTGGATTAAACGTATGGGTGATGGTCGACGCTAACCGTTGCGAATCCACTCGGCGCAGCGCTCACCGATCATGATGGTGGTGCAGTTGGTGTTGGCGCGGATGACGTTGGGCATGATCGATGCGTCGGCGACCTTGATGCCCTCGAGACCGTGGATGCTGAGGTGCTGGTCTACCACCGACATGGGATCGCTGGACGGTCCCATCTTGCAGGTCCCCGACGCGTGGGTGGTGTTGAACACGGTGCGGCGCATGTAGTCGTCCAGTGCGTCGTCGGAAGCCAGGTCCTCGGCGGAGGGGTGGGTCACCTTGTCGATGATGGATGCGAATGACGGGTGCTCCAGCAGCTTGAGGCTGATTTTGACGGCCTCGCGCAGGCGCTCTACGTCGCGCTCCTCCTCCAGGTAGTGGTAGTTCAACGACGGCTGCACGTGCGGGTCGTTGGCGGAGAGCCGCACCTCGCCTTTGCCATCGGCCAGCTCCAGGATGCACTGGATGCGCACGCCGCCCGGCTCGAAGGGATCGGCCCCGCCGATGGGAGTGGAGAAGGACGAAGCAGTGATCTGCATGTCGTTGCGATCAGGTGAGCCGGAAGCAGTGTAGCGCAGGGCGCACTGGGTCCGAGGCGCCAGCGGGTCCTGCGGGTGATCCTCACGCACGTCGCAGATGAGGGCCACGATGGGATGGTCGCGCAGGTTCTGCCCGACGCCGGGCAACTCGTGCACCACCGGGATGCCCATCTCGCGCAGGTGGTCGGCCGGACCAACGCCCGACAGCATCAGGATCTGCGGCGACGCCATGGCGCCCGCGCTGAGGACGATCTGATCGCTCTCGACCTGGAAGACCTCGCCGCCGCTCTCAACCTCGACGCCGACGGCTTTCTTGCCCTCGAACAGGATGCGGCGCACGACGACGTTGGCTTTGACCGTCAGGTTCAGCTTGTGACGCACCTCGCTCAGGAAGGTGAGGGCCGTGCTCATCCGGACGCCTTCGGGGTTGTTCATGGGTATGGGGCCGACGCCGCCGGAGTCGGGAGCGTTCATGTCATAGTCCTCGGGATAGCCAGCGGAGAGGGACGCCTGCACGAAGGCCTCCTGGAAGGGCAGCCAGTCCTCTTTTTTGAAACGGCGGACGGGTATGGGACCCTCATTGCCGTGGAAGTCGTCCGTGATATCGAGGTCTGTCTCCATCTTGCGCAGGAACGGGAGGCAGTCGATGTACTTCCACTCGTCATTGCCTTCGGAGGCCCAGCCGTCGTAGTCCTCGGGCACGCCGCGCAGCAGCACCTGGCCATTGATGGCGCTGGTGCCGCCAACGACCTTGCCCCGGGGCGCGGGCAGCATATCGGTCTGTTGGGCCGAGCCCTGGGCCCACCAAGTCCAGTTGTGCGGGGCGCCCTGGGCCGAAGCGTCGGGCTTGTACCCGTACTTCAGATCGTCGGGGTAGTAGTGGTAGTCCGGATAGTCGGGCCCGGCCTCCAGCAGCAGCACCGAGCGCTCGGAATCCTCGGCGAGGCGCGAGGCGACCGTGCATCCGCCGGAACCGGCGCCGATAACGATGACGTCGTACTTCATTGCTACTTGCCCTCCTTGATGAAGTCTGAGATTCTCTCGGCGATCATGATGGTGCTGACGTTGGTGTTCGCCCGCGGCGTGTCGGGCATGATGGACGCGTCGGCCACGTTGAGGCCCTCGAGACCATGGACCCTGCCGTACTGGTCAACCACAGCCGTGGAATCCGACGCGGGGCCCATCTTGCAGGTGCCGACGAGGTGCTGCGAGGTGCGGACGTTCTCGTGCAGCCAGACGTCCAGCAGGTCGTCTGAAGCAACCTGCTCGTCGGTGGGATACAGCCTCTCCTTGAGGATGTCCTTGTATGCGTCGCTCTCGGTGAGCCTGACGATCAGCCGGACGCCGTCGCGGAGCCGCTCGGTATCCCGCTCGTCCTCGAGGAAGTGGTACTCCAGCAGCGGCTGGTCGTGGGGGTCGGGGGAGGTCAGCGTCACCTGGCCGTGGCCCATGGCCAGGTTCAGGATGCAGGACATTCGGAAGTCCTCGCCCGGACCGGTCAGGTCGCCCATAGGCGTGGAGAAGGTTGTGGGGAACAGCACCATGTCGTTGCGCAGCTCCGAACCCATGGCTGTGTAGCGCAGGCCAAGCTGCGTCCTGGAGGCCTCGAAGTTCATGGGGAAGCCGTCCTGGGCGCTGAAGGCGATTCCCACCTGCGGATGGTCGCGGTAGTTCTGTCCCACCCCGGGCAGGTCGTGCACGACGGGAACGCCCACCTCCTCGAGATGCGCCCGCGGGCCCACGCCCGAGTGCATAAGGATGTGCGGTGATGCGATGGACCCTGCGGAGAGGACAATGCGCTCGCCTTCAACGATGAACGTCTCTCCACCGCTCTCCACCTCTACGGCCACGGCCTTGTTGCCCTCGAACAGCACGCGGGTGGTCAGGGCGTTGGGCTTGATCGTCAGGTTGAGGCGGTGCCGGATGGGGTTGATGTAGGAGAGCGCGGTGCTGAGCCTGACGCCGTCCACATTGTTCACGGGCAGCGGGGCCACACCGGTTGACTCGGGGTTGTTCATGTCTTCGCCGGCACGGAATCCCTCGGTGACGCAGGCGGCGTGGAAGGCGTGCATCAGCGGCTCCCAGGCCTCCTCCTTGTGGCGGCGCACCCGCATGGGGCCGTCGTTGCCGTGGAAGTCGTCGCGGATGTCCAGGTCGGTTTCCATCCGCCGGAAGGTGGGCAACAGCTTGATGTACTCCCACTCGTCGTTGCCAGCGGCGGCCCAGGAGTCGTAGTCCTCGGGCAGCCCGCGCAGAAACACCTGGCCGTTGATGGCGCTGGTACCCCCCACCACCTTGCCCCTGGGAGCATACATGTCGTTGGGACGCCCCGGGGTGGGCTTGCCGACGAAGGACCAGTTGTGCTCCGAGCCGTGAAGCGATGCCAGCTCCGACTGGTATCCGTTCTTCAGGGCCTCCGGGTAGTGCTCGATATCGGGATAATCGGGCCCGGCCTCCAGCAGCAGCACCGAGCGCTCCGGGTCCTCGGAGAGTCGCGCCGCCATGGCGCATCCCGCCGACCCGGCCCCCACTACAATCACGTCGTATTTCATTCTCGCACCCTCAGCGTAAAGATTGATTCCAATGCCTTACAAGGCGCTAGGATAAGGCAACGGCGTAGGCTGTTCAACCGCGAGTATCTTCCACTTATACTTCGAGCGAACTCTGGAAATCCGCGGACGGTGAGGATGTCGGTTCTGCCCATTGGGAAGGTGGGTCTGTAGCCTGTGTAGCAGCCCCGCGCCCCATGAACCGGCGATGGTGACTTAGACCTCTCATTCAGGGAGAGTCCGGGCAAAAAGAAAAACTGCCAGCGCGCAAGCACAACCGGCAGCTTCAGCATGGAGACATGGGATCAGCTTCTGTCGAGCATCCAGTGGATGATGGCTCCGAACAGGCAACCGGGCATCATTATAAACGCGAGGTAGCTCATGGCCAATGAGAATCCACTGCTGCTGCTTCCTTCCACCCATCCGTGGCGAACTAACCAACTGTGCATAACGAGTTCTCCTTTGAGTAACTCGCCTTGCGGAAGGCAACCGACCCTACCTCTTTGACCCCACGGCAACCGTTGGTAAAATAACAACGGCCTGTACCGGGCCGTGGGCGTTTCCGCTTCGGCGGTGCGCCCAAACGCAACAAGCCCTGCTGGAGTCACGACCTCCAGCAGGGCCTGTTAGCGAATAGCTACTGGATGACGGACGCTTACAGCGCCCCACAAGGGATTCAGGAGTCTGAGTGCTTACGGCTGGCGTCTCGGGTGGACCGATCGAGGGTTCCTCGGGAGATGAGTAGCTGGTTCACCACACTGCTGCCAGTAAACAGGTCTCAGCTAGTGTGATGGTACACTCTCCGTTGACCCTCGTCAAATTATGTCACGGACGCGATGGGCCGACGTCTGTGTTGTTCGCCATCGGACCGTGGCTGGCCTATGAAGCATCATGCCTCGAAAGGCCGTCGTTTGAAGAGCTAGGGATGAGCCGCTCTGGAGAGTGGGCCTTACCGCGCAATCGGCCTCCGGTCTCTTGCAGGATCAGATGCCCAGCAGGCGCTCCAGGTTGCCGTGCAGGATGGCCTCTTTCTCCTCCGCGGTCAGGCTCTCCATCGACAGGATCCACGACACTGGCCAGTCTGTCGCCATGTCAAAGGGCCAGTCGGTTCCGAAGACCACGCGATCGATTCCCACGCTGTCAATCAGGTACCGCAGGGCCTCCTCGCTGAAGGTGACGCAGTCGTAGTAGAACTTGTCGAGGTATTTGCTGGGCGGCTGGCTGATGTTGACCCGGGCCTCTCGGCGAACCTGCCAGCCCCGGTCCATGCGTCCGATGCCATAGCAGGTGTAGCCGCCGCCGTGGCAAAGGCAGACGCGCAGGTCGGGACACGCGTCCATGACGCCTCCGTACACGAATGAGGCGAAGGTGACGGCCCGGTCGGCCAGGTTGCCGATGGTGTTGGGCAGGTGGTAGCGGTTGCTGCGCGGGGTGACGATGGTGTCGCCGCCCTGGTGAATGAGGAACAGCGCACCTGATGCCTCGGCTGACTTCCACAGCGGCATGAACTCCGGGTCGTCAAAGGTTTTGCCGTTCACGTGGTCGCCGATCATCGCTCCCTTGAGGCCAATGTTCATGGCGTGTTCCAGCTCGGCGACGGCCGAGGTGACGTCCTGCATGGGCAGGGTGGCGAAGCCAGCGAATCGGTCAGGGTGGTCTTTGACCAGTTGGGCCACGTAGTCGTTGCACTCCCGGGCCATGGCGGTGGTGGCTGCGGCGTCCCGGTCGTAGTTGTAGAAAGACGCGTTGGTGGACAGGACATGGACGTCCACGCCCAGGGAGTTCATGTCGGCTATTCGTTCCTCGGGCGTCCAGGTGGTGCGCGGGTTGTAGAGCATATTGGGCGCGTCCGAGAATTCCATCCCGTGCCAGGTGCCGCGCTCCCTGAATGCCTTTATGAATCCCTCGGGAGATATGTGGGCGTGGATGTCTATGGTCCGCATTGGCTGTCACCCGGAAAGCAAGGAGTTGCGCCCGCTCCTGCAGGTCGCATCCGGCGGTCTAGTGCTGGTGATGGCCGGTATCCTCCGGCGCGGCGGCCAGCAGGTCGATTCGGTCCAGCCACTTGACGCTCCAGCGTCCCGCCTGTCCCGGCACCACCAGGCGGCAGGGGCCACCGTGCTCGACGGTCAGAGGAGCCCCGTTATGGCGCAGCGCGACCATGATGCCTGCATCACGCGTCTCCGCCACGGTCATTCCAACGGTGTAGCCTCCTGAGGTGAATCCAACGTACTGCGCGTCGGGCAGCGGTGCGGCGTCCTCCAGCAGATCCCCCAGAGGCACTCCCTCCCATCGCTGGTCGGGGGCCACCCAGCCGCTGACGCAGCGGAAATCGTCCACGATTTCTCCCTGGGCCAACTGGGCCAGCCCCGCAGCGTCGAATTCTCTCGGCCGCGCCACCAGGCCGCCGATGGACAGTCCCTGCCATGCCGCGTCCGGATTCTCGGCGCCGCAGACGGGCAGTACTTTCAGAACATCCCTGCTTTCGTCGGTCATGCATCCCCCGATTCGACTGTGGGAAAAGTCAGATACGCCAATATCTGTAGTCTATCAAAAAGGCATCGACAGCCGAATCTTATCGCGGGCGGGTTGTACTGTCCACAGAAGTGAGACAGGAAGCAGGGTCATTCGATTACCGGAGGTAACTTGCTTCGGTATTTCAGTGGGGCTATCCTTCAGTTGCAATCGTTGCATCTGGCAAGGATTTCACTCCACCCTTACCCTCAATCTCAAGGGAGATGGAATAATCGGCGAACCTGGAGTCAAGCGACAGTCGGACTCTTTCTGAGGATTCTTGGGTGAGTTTGGTGGAGTAACATCGAAAACACACTGAAACGAAGCTTCAACGGTTATAATTGTGGCTGCTGGCCACTCTTTAACCATCCCGTTGAATCATCCCGTCAGGCAGTCAGTGCAGGTCGGAGGAAACCATGATATATGGCGCGATAACCAATTCGTGGCGCCTGCAACTGGCAGAACAGTCCTTGGTGGAGCTGGTGTCGCTGGCTGAGGCGAGGGGCGCCCGCCACGTTGAGCTGCGGCAGACGTGCCTGGGAGCTTGCGAGTCGGGTGAGGGGGACGACTGGAGGCCATCGCTGTCGGGACTTGCCGCCGTGGTTGAGGCTCACCCAGGGCTGACCTACGATCTGGCCATGGCGTGGCCCTGCCTCACGCGAGAGACGGACCCACACGGTGAGGCCTGGCAGGCGGCGCTGGAAGGGGCCCGGATGGTTGGCGGGGACTCCCCGCAGTTGCGGATCGTGGATCCCTCGGCATCCGGGGCGGCCTGGGAGACTCCTGCTGACATTCCAGACGCGGCTTGGGGACTTGCCGGATTGGCCACGGAGGCGGCAAGGCAGGGAGTCATTCTGTCCATGGAAAACTCGGGCCAACCTATCTCCAGCATGGCCATGCTGGTCGAGGCGGTACGGGAGAGAATGCCCGAGGAATTCCGGGGATTTCTGGGCCTCTGTCCCGACCCCACCAATCAGTTGCGACGTTTTCCGGATTCCGATCCACTGCGAGACCTTGAAGCGCTACCCCTTGATATGCTCAAGATCGTGCATTTCAAACAGATGCAACAAGGAGAGGCATGGCCCACCGTTGACGACGGTGACATGGACTGCCGCGAGATGCGGGACATTCTGGCCACCAAGGGTTACGATGGCCCGGCCATAATGGAAATCCCGCCTCACAACGACGTCTTTGCCAATCTCGAAAGCAGCTTTGCCTATCTTCGCTGATTGAAAAGCCCCCAATCCGGGTATCGAATTCCCCTGTCCACCGATTTGAACAGTTGATGGGGAGTTGCCAGGTATGCAGAATCCAGCAACACAGGACAATTTCGGAAGTCCACCCGGCGACACTCGATGGGACGCCCTCATCGAATGGGCCAGGCTGTTTTACCTGTGGGACCGTTTCCAGGAGACGGAGCGGGACTACAAGATGGAAATTGCCCATACATTGTCCAGCGTGCGGGATATGCTGCTCGACGGGTTCCCCAATTGGGACGCTGGTCTGAAGGGACCCCGCTCCCCCGGCTATCACATGGTCAATTGGCGGGTCTATTCGGCGTTCCGGAACCTGCTGGACAAGGACAAACCGCTGGTCGGGAGCGTGCTGCAACAGTTCTGGGAATCGACGGGCCGCATGACCCCCGAGGAGAGGATCAGGCAATTCGAAGAGCGTATAGCAGTCGGACCCGGTGGTCAGTTGGCCGCGGCTTTCCTCCTGGCGGATGACCCAACCAGCAATCCTCCATACCGCGCTGAGTACCTGAACAGGGCTTATCAGCTGGTCGGAAGGGAAAGGGACGAAGTCGGGGACAGTGGAGGGCGCCGGTACCGCCGCATGCTCAACTTCCTGGACGAGTTCATAGCGCGATCCGAGGCCCGCAACCTCCACATCCGCGACCGCCTCGATGCGCAGGCGTTGATCTGGTGCGTCATCCTCTACGGCACGGACAGGCCCCCGGCCAGCGAGTGGCCGGAGGGGCTCAAGCAAAGCTACGATGCCTACCTGCATGGGGACACGGTGCAGCCGCCTCCGCCGCCCTCGGAATTCCGGATAGAACCCGAGTCTCCGGATTCCCCCGAGCCCAGCGCCGTCCCTCTCGCAGACCCCTGGTCGCCGGAAAGCCTGGCGACGCTGTCTGATGAACTTCTCTGGGACCAGGACGACCTCGCCGAAGTCATCGCGGACCTGCAGGAAAAACGCCAAGTGATCTTCTACGGACCTCCGGGGACCGGGAAGACTTACGTGGCCCGCAGAATTGCCCAGCATTGCCGGCAGCACGGCGGTGATTCAGCGATAGTGCAGTTTCATCCGTCCTACTCTTACGAGGATTTCGTTGAGGGCTTCCGTCCCAGGATTCACGAGGGCCAGCCCGGGTTTGAGCTTGTCCCGGGGCCTCTGCTCCGTATAGCGGCCCAGGCTGCTGCGAATCCCGATGCAACCCACATCCTCGTCATCGACGAGCTGAACCGAGGCAATGTTGCCAAGGCGTTTGGCGAGCTGTACTACCTGCTTGAATACCGGAACGAGGAGATCCAGCTCCAGTACAGCGGGCCGGGGCAGCGCTTCCGATTGCCCGACAACCTGTGGCTGATCTGCACCATGAACACCGCCGACCGTTCCATCGCCCTGATGGACGCCGCTCTGCGCAGACGGTTTTACTTTACCCCATTCTTTTCCAACCAGCCGCCGGTCGAAGGCCTGCTGCACCGCTGGCTGGAACGGCACAACCCGGAGATGGGCTGGGTGGCAGACCTTGTCGACCTGGCCAATGAGAAGGTGGGTGACCGGCACCTGGGTGTGGGTCCCAGCTACTTCATGATCGACTCCGGAGAACTGGACGAATCCCGTGTCCGTCGAATCTGGAAGCGAGCGGTGATTCCCTACATCGAGGAGCAATTCTTCGGTAACGAGGACAGGCTGGCAGAGTTCGAGTTCGATGCCCTCAAGGCAGAGTTGCCCTATGGCGTGAACGGCAGCTCAACTTCGAGCGTCCCGCCCGATGCGTTGGCGAGCAGCGAGGCTGCCGGTGGTGGCGCACCGGATGAGGAGCCCGCGATTGCGGAGCCCGTGACCATGGCGGAGGGGGTTGCCGCAGGCGATGCGGACAATCCGGCTCCGTGAGGGCGAGACCACCAGAGTAGACGCGCTGCTGGACGGACGGCAGCTGGAAATCCTTGGCAGTGCCAGGGTCGATGTCCGTCCCGCCCTGTCGCCAGGACTGCAGCCGGGGACGTCGTGGGAGTTCAGTACCGGCAGCTACATTGGGGTGTTCCGCTGCGGAGATCTGAACATTGTCATCCGTCCGAGGATCCCCATGGACCGGGTCATGTTCATGGTGGGGTACTCCCTGAATCCGGGCGAGTGGAACGCGTCGCCCTTCCCTCTTTCCCCCGAGGACGACATCCTCGAGGCGATCGTCCCCGCCTTCGTCCGGCTGACCCAGGACGCCATACGCAGAGGCTTGCTCCAGGGGTATCGCACCTGCGAGGAGTCCTCGGCGACGCTGCAGGGTCGTATCAGGCTGTCAGACCAGATCAAGGAGCGATTCGGCCTTCCGATCCCGGTGGAGGTTGTATATGACGATTTCACCGAGGATATCGAGGAGAACCGGATTCTCAAGACCGCCATAGGGATCCTCCTGAACACGCCCATTCGTTCCCTTGAGGCGAGGAAGGAACTGGGAGCCCTGCGGCCAGCTTTCACACCGGTCTCCACCGGTTCCTACCAGCGGGGACTGGTTCCGAGGGTTAACTACACGCGCCTGAACCGGCGTTACCGGCCGGCGGTGGAACTGGCCCGGTTGATCATCGGCAGTTCGCTGGCCGAGTTCACGCCGGGAGACACACTGGGCGCCTCATTCCTGGTGGACATGGACCAAGTGTTCGAGGGCTTCCTGCGCTCCGCACTGCGGCAGACGCTGCGCCTGTCCGAGTCCGAATGGCCGGGCCGGTCGTCCGGCAGTCGTGTGCTGCACCTTGAGGAGGCAGGGCAGGTGCAGGTGAGTCCCGGCCTGTCGTGGTGGAGGGGCCGCCGCTGCCTGTTCGTCGGAGAGGCGCGGTACGCCAGGCCGACGGGAGGTCGCGAGGCGTTGGATGGCCAGCAGTCCGACATCTACCGGATGCTGGCCTACTGCACCGCAGCGGATTTAGTCTCGGGCCTGCTTGTATATGCCAGCGAAGGGGCGGCGGACTCCACGGTGCATCGCATCAGGAACACGGGTAAAGCCATAGAGGTCATCTCCGTCGACCTTGAAGGCAGCCCGGAACATACCCTGCTGCAGGTACAGGCCCTCGCCGAACGGGTGAAGGCCCACCGCAGCGGCACCTTTGCTGTCGTCTGATAGGGTGGCCCGAGATTTCCCTCTTGGGTGGAAGCCGGTTGAAAGGACAGCCTAACCCACGCGGTGGTGGTCCAGCAGGTCCATGTTCAGCTCATAGCCAATGCCCGGGCGATCGGGGACGGTGACGTAGCCGTCGGGGTCGGGCCTCAGCTTGGGCTCGAACATCTCGTCGCGCAGAGGATCGACGGCGGCCGGGTAGTACTCCAGGAACTCGCCGTGAGGCACTCCCGCCGCCAGTGGCAGCTGCAGCTCCTGGCAGCCGTGGGGCGCGATGGCGACGCCCCGCTCCGCCGCGAGATTGGCGATATCCATGGCCACGTCGTAGCCGGGGCAGATGGTGGCGTCGACGTTGAGGATGTCGGCCCCATTGTGGTCGAGGAGCGTGCGGAAGTGGGCCAGGTGGTAGCCGTTCTCGCCGGTGGCGATCTTGACGCTGGACATTTCCGCCAGCCGCCGGTGGCCCTCGTAGTCGTGGATGGGCAGCGGCTCCTCGAACCAGTAGACGTCGTGCTCGGGGAGCAGGCGGGCGAACTCCATGGCCGTCGGGAGGTCGAGGGCGCAGTTGGCGTCCACCAGCAGCGAGGCGCTATCGCCGATGGCCTCGCGTGCCGCGGCTACGCGTTCCATGTCTCCCGCAACGCCGACGTTGGGATCGCCGATCTTGATCTTGACGGCGCCGGCGTGCAGCTCCTCGACGTTGAACCGCACCTCGTCCTTCAGTTCCTCCAGCCCCTTGCCCTCGGCGTAGTAGCCGCCGGCGATGTACGTCCGGATGCGAGACTGCGCGCCGCCCAGGAGCTTGTGCACCGACTGGCCCAGCGCCTTGCCCTTGATGTCCCAGCAGGCGATGTTGATGGCCGCCAGCACTTGGGTGTTCAGGCCGCCTGGTCCCAGGATCTTGATCAGCTTCTCGCCCAGGTCAACGGCGATGCCGCGCGTGTCCAGCGGGTCCCGGCCGATGAGCAGGGGACGAAAGTAGTTGACGTAAAGAGGCAGAAACTCCATGGGCCGCTCGGCGGCGGTGCCCCCGTTCCAGCCGTAGCCGGTGATGCCCTCGTCGGTGGTGACGGCCACCTTGTGCAGGCGTCCGGGGCCGTAGAAGTGACCGCCGTTCCAGATGCCGGGCCGCTCCCACTCAAAGACTTCACTGCTAACGCCGGTAATTCTCATGGAGTTGCTCCTTGCCAACAAGTGTATGCTGTAGCGAGTTTGCGTGATGGGAGAGTGCGGTGTGGACCGACTACAGTTTACTGTTTCCGTTATTTTAGCGTTGCTGGCCTTGTTCGTCGCCTGTGGTGGGGACGCGGGCAGCGACGCTCTTCCTGAGGACCCCGCGCCAAGCGCCTCCTTATTAGCCGCCCCTACGACCGCGCCCGAGAGAATAACTGAAGCGGCGACAATTGTGCCCTCCCCCACGCCCGGCAAGGAATGGACGAGTACCCCTTCTTCTCCCCCTGCGACGCCGCAGCCCTCGTCATTTCCGACCCCATATCCCACTCCAAATGTAGAGGAACAGGAGGCGCGAGACCTCTTGGAGATGGCGTTGAAAAACATGCGTGGCGGGGCACTGGCTTTTGATATAGAGATGCTGCTCAAGGTGGGGAATGATAGCTCGGTAGGCGAGGAGTCGACCGTAAATGGAACCTTCGCAGGGGAGTTCATAATCGGCGATTTTTTGAACACTCCGATTTATGGTTCGGGAGAGATCGTCCTCGAACTTCCGTCGGAGACCCGGCGCTGGGAGGCAAAGTACGTGAACTGGAGGAGCTACACCAGGGGGTCCTCGGGCGAAGACTGGGTTGAAACAGATTGGCAGAAGACCTATTTCCCCATCCCAACCTCTTTCCTCACGGATTCCAGTGAGTTTGCCCGCGGTGTCATCAAAGTGGCTGACGTGTCAGTTGAGGAATCCGAGAACGAAGATGGGGTATCGATAAAGATATTGAGAGGCGAAACCTCCAGCATTGACCTGGGCCTGGGAGCAGGGGATTTCACCATTACCTATTCCATGGTCAAAGACAGCGGTCTCTTGTTGGGCGCCACCGTGCGCGGGAGTGTCAATTCCCCCAGTGAAGGCTTCCTGACGACCAAGGTCCCAGGTGACATAACCCATCTGATTGTGAAGGCACGCTTTTATGACTACACCAGCCCGGCGGATGAACCGCTATCTGCCCGGATTCAAACTCCGGAACTACCCAATCTCCTGTTCGGCCATGAAGCGTTTCTTCTCACTGATGGCCGGGTTCTGGTGCCCGGGGGATATTCGGGGATAGCGAACAACAACGTCATTAGCCCGTGGCCAGTCTCAAATGCTTATGTCCTTGACCCCGGAACCGGACTGTGGTTCATCGTTACTCCTAGCGATGATGCACCGCCGCTGTCTATCTTTTCGCACCCTGTTGGACTGGGCGACGGCCGCATAGTGTCAGTGGAACCCCTGAACCCCAACCCGGAGGTCGTCTATGAGAGCGAACGTATTGAGGATGCCGAGTTGGTTTGGGTGGTGCGTGCTTTCAACGAGGACACCAACGCATGGCAACCTGTGGTGGAGTCAGATGGTACTCCACGGCTGTTTCCGGTTGTTGCATCCTTGAACGATGGCAGAATCCTGATTGTTGGAGGGGTAGACGCCAGGAGCTCCGATCCGTTGAGTTCCCTGTATGGCAAACCGGAAGGAGTAATGTTTGCTGAAATCATCGACCCCGAGACAGGTCACGCGACAAACGCTGCGCCGAACTCCGAACCAATCTTCAGCGATACTCACATCTCGGTAGTGCTGAAAGACGGAAGGGTGCTATTGGTGGGCCCGGTCGACGCCGAACTCAGCAAGGGGTCGCACGGCGCAAACTTGTATGATCCCGTCTCTGATACCTGGTCTTCTATTGGCGACTGGAACATTCTTGAAATGCTATCCGGCCTTGTCCTGTTGAATGACGGGAGAGTGCTGGTCAGCGGAGTGGGGTCGGTGCTTAGCCGATATTTCGACTACATCGTGCCAGTCAGCGAAGTGTTCGACCCGGATACCAATAAATGGACCCTGACCAAGTTTATGGTAGAGCCAAGGCAAGGCCACAGCCTGACGGTGCTACCTGATGGACGCGTCCTTGCCGCCGGAGGGGACGAATTCTTCGAAAGCATAGCTGTGCAAGCTGGAAAAGGGACGACCGAAATTTTCGACCCTGCGTCCAACGCGTGGACGCAGGGTCCTGACCTGGAAGAGCCGCGCTCCGCACACTCGGCAACTCTGTTGCCAGACGGAAGTGTACTCCTCGCCGGTGGAATAACTCTCAACCAGGAAATCGATGAAATTTATCCCACCTTCACAACCGAATACATTCACCCTTAGCACAAATCCAGCAGCACCTCGTCGTCGCCGCCGTGCAGGTCTACGCGGCGGCCGTCCTTGATGACAGCCTCCAGGTGCCTGCCGCGCTGCAGGATGCTGATGTCGGCCAGCGGGTCGGCGTCGAGGATCAGCAGGTCGGCCAGCTTGCCCGCCTCGATGGTGCCCAGCTCACCCTCGAGACCCACGGCGTAGGCGTTCTCGCGGGTGTTGGCGACGATGGCCTCCATGGGCGAGTAGCCGCCGTACTTCACCATGACCTCGGCCTCGTTGGCGTGCAGCGTGCCGTAGGGCATCACCGGCGAGTTGCCGCTGTCGGTGCCCACCAAGACTTTGACGCCGAAGTTGCGGGCGGTCTCCAGCACGTTGACGGCGCTCTCCGCGTTGCGTCGGATAAGGTCGATTTCCTCATCGCTGCGGCCCTTTTCCTTGCCGATGTTGATGGCTTCGAACAGGAAGGTCATGGTCGGCATCACGCGTACGCCCGCCTCGGCCACGGCCCATAGCTCGGCCTCGGTGGCCAGGTCGGCGTGCATGATCCAGTCGACTCCCGCCTCGGCGGCGGCTTTGGTCGAACCGGCGCCACGGGAGTGGATGGCCACCCTGGAGTTACGGCGGTGGGCTTCCTCCACCACTGCGGCGATCTCTTCCTTGGACATGGTCTGGTTATCGCCCCACACGCTGTCGGCCAGCTTGACGAAGTCGACGCCGTGCTTCGTCTGACGGCGCACCTCGGTGATCATGTCGTTGACATCGTTGGCAAGAACGCCCAGCAGGTGCTCCGGGGTGCCGACCCACGAGGGCTCGTAGTCGCCGATGCTGCCGTAGGTGACGATGAATCGACCGGCGGTGAAGATGCGCGGCCCCTCAACCAGACCGGCGTTAATGGCGTCCCGCAGCCCTACCTCAATGAACCAGGTGCCGCCCGGAATCGAGATGCTGGTGACACCGGACCGGAGCACCGTCTGCGCGTTGCGGGCGGCGCGGATGGCGTTGAACCCTGGGCTGACCGTGCCGCGCCCGCTGGGATACTTGAGCGACGACACCGCCGGGAAGCCGAAGGACAGGTGGCAGTGGCCGTCGATCAGGCCGGGCATGATCCACTTGTCCTGCGCGTCGATCACCTCATACTTGCCCGTGTCCTCCAGGTTCAGGCCCGGCGGCAGAGCACCCACGCTGGAGACGCGGTTGCCTTCAATGACCACAGCGTCGTTCTGCGACGCCGGTTCCCCCGTTCCGTCTATGAGCGTTCCGTTGCGAATGACCATTGTCTTGCCGTTGGCGCTCATGGTCTCCTCCTGCGTTGCTGACTGTTGTCGCAGCCCGGACCCGCCGGGTACGTGTTGGGCGGATTATACTACCGCTGTGCTGTGAGGCAATTAAAACGCCCTCCAGAGTTCCCTTTGGGTCTGGAGGGCTATAGCATGTTTCAGTTGACCTTGGGCGCGCCTAACTTGGCCGTCAGTTATCGGCAATAACCACAGGCGCTACGGCCTGCAGGCGTGACTCGGCGCCGGTGGCCTCCAGCGTGTAGACCCCGGGGCCCAGCGGCAGCGTGCCCGTTGCCTGGAATGCCCCTGTCTCGTTGGCCGAGATCTGCTCGTGGGGCAGCGATCCCTCAATCACCACCGCGGCAGTCGCCGTGTGGGCGATGGAAATGACCACCTTTTCGCCTGGATCGAAACCGGCCCCGGAAACCGTGTGCGAATCGCCGATGCTGGACACCGTGAT
Organism: Dehalococcoidia bacterium; assembly: GCA_965207865.1. Classification (GTDB taxonomy): domain Bacteria; phylum Chloroflexota; class Dehalococcoidia; order Lucifugimonadales; family UBA3495; genus VXOI01. The sequence goes on along the minus strand of CBDBNP010000007.1, from coordinate 627,918 downwards.
CACCGGGGCGGAAGCCTGCGCACCGGTCTGCCCCACTCCGCCATCGATGCGGGCCTCGGCGATGGCGTTCATGATGCTGGCGAGGACGACGATGCCTTCCATTAGCTCGAGGGTGTCGGCAGCGTCCGAACCGGCGGCGGACGCCTGGACAGCGTCAAAGACACGGTGTATTTCGGTGTCGAATGCGGTCAGTCGCTTCTTGAAAGCAGGGTCTCGAGTCGCATTGATGATGCCGTGAATCGTGTTGTCAAGCCGCTCAGAGTTTGCAGCTCGAGCGTGGGCAATCTCGTCCCCGAATTGGGCCCCCAATGCCTCGATCAATGGCTGCAACTCATTTGGGTCGGGGATTGCGGCTTCGCCCGCGGGACCTGCCGGACCTGCCGGTCCAGCCGCCCCTGTCTCGCCAGCCGGGCCCTGTTCTCCTGTAGGGCCACTTTCGCCGGCCGGCCCTTGCGGCCCCTGCGGCCCTTCGGCACCTGGCTCGCCCGTAGAGCCCGCCGGACCTTCCGGCCCCACTTCACCCGCACAGGCCACGAGCGCCAATGTCAACGCCAGGACTATGACGAAGGCGATAGCAAACTTGAGATTCATCAATTGCACATATCCCCTGTAACGGGACAACCACTTTTCCAATACCACAGTTGAGTTATCGATGTCCGTAATCAAGGCGGCATTCTCAGTGTGTCCGGCGAATTAGGGTGGTAGTATATCGCAGAGCTCGAGGGGAACCCTGCTTACTGCAAACAAAAATCTGGAGATAACTATGGCTTTCTACGAAGGGTTTGAAAACCTGAAAATCGACACCAGCGGCGGCGCGACCATCAACCTGGTCAAGGGGGGCGATGGCCCGCCGCTGCTGTTGCTCCACGGCTACCCGCAGTCCCACATGATGTGGCACAAAATCGCCCCAAGGCTGGCCGAGGACTTCACCGTGGTGGTGCCCGACCTGCGCGGCTACGGCGACAGCAGCAAGGTTTCCGGCGACCCGGAGCACTTGAACTATTCAAAGCGTGCCATGGCCCAGGACCAGGCCGACGTGATGTCGCATCTCGGCTTCGACAGGTTCAAGCTGGTTGGCCACGACCGGGGCGCACGTGTGTCCCATCGCCTGACCAAGGACCACCAGGAGCGAATCGAGCGGCTGATGGTGCTGGACATCATCCCAACCCACAAGATGTTCCAGATCGTGAACAAGGAGATGGCCACCAACACCTATCACTGGTTCTTCCTGATCCAGCCCTACGACTTTCCGGAACGGGTCATCGGCGCAGACCCCGACTACTTCGTGCGACGCTCGTTTGGCCGCAACCCGGACGCAGCCAGCGCCTTCCCACCTGAGGTGGTCGACGAATACGCGCGCTGCTTCAGCGATCCCGGCACCATACACGCCACCTGCGAGGACTACCGGGCCGGCGCCAGCATCGACCTTGTGCATGACGACGCCGACTTCGACAACAAGGTGACCGTCCCGATGTTCGCCCTGTGGAGCTCCACCGGCTACGTGGGCAGGACGCAGGACGTGCTGGCCGTCTGGAACGAGTACGCCACTAATGTGTGGGGCCAGTCGCTTCCCTGCGGCCACTACATACCCGAGGAAATGCCGGACGAATCGTACGCCATCATCAAGTCATTCCTGCAGGAGTAGGAATTAAACACAGAGAGCGCAGAAGTCACAAAGAGGGCTGAGAATGAATCTCTGTGTTCTCTGCGACCTCTGTGGTGAATGAAATGCTGGAGCGAACGCCGCCAAGAGGCTGGGCGGTCATCCTGCTGTTTCGGGCCCAGCAAAGCAGCGTCATCCTGGTGTCCTATACCTTCGGGCTGTTCCTGCCTTTCATCCGCGAGGACCTCGGCATCACTCCCCTGCAGGCTGGGCTGCTGCAGGCGGTTTGGTGGATCACAGCCGCCGGACTTTCCCTTCCATTCGGCGCGTGGTTTTCCCGGTTCCGGCCCGTACCGCTGGCGTTGGTGTCGCTGGTGTTGGGCGCACCGTTCCTTTTCGTGCAGGCCCTGGCGCCAGGGTTCTGGGTGCTGCTGCTTGGGCGTTTCTGCTTCATCCTGTCCCACACGGTCAATACGCCCGCCCGCGCTCTGCTGCTCCGCCAGTGGTGCGCACCACACCAGTACGCGCTGATCCAGTCATTCGGGCTCTCGCAGCACAGCGTCATCCTCGCCCTTGCGGTCAGCCTCAGCCCGTTGCTGATCGAAGGCCTCGGGAGCTGGCGCATCGCCTACGGGGTGTTGGGTGTGTTCTTTGCGGCCCAGATCCTTGCCTGGGTACTGGTGGCGAGGGAGCGGCACGCGCCGCCTGAGCCGCCTCCTTCGGATGACGAGGCTGAGGAGAGGTCACCTTGGCAGGCGCTGCGACGCTTCCCCCAGGGATGGCTGCTGGCGGTGGTGATGCTGTTCCTGTCCTCCACCTGGACCGGAATCGTCACCTTCCTTCCCACGCTGTGGGTGGAGGAACGCGACATCAGCTTGACCCTGGGCGGCCCGCTGCTGGGGTTCCTGTACTACGGGCTGATCCCCGGAGGGTTTCTGGGCGGCTGGCTGCTGACCAAGATGCACAGCCGCAAGGCCCTTCTGGTGGTGCCGGCACTGCTGAACGCTGTGTTCGGCGTGATCATCACGCTCAGCGAGGCGCCGCCGATGCTGATGGTGTTCATCACGGGACTGGGGCTGGTCTGGGTGGCCACGCCAGCGATCCAGGTGCTGCCTTTCGAGTTCCCCGGCGTGCACCCGCGCGAGGTTGCAGTGCTGACCGGCCTGATCCTGACCTTCATGGGTGTGGGCTTCGCCATGGGACCCATGCTGGTGGGCGCGGTAGCCCAGTACACCGGCTCAATCCAGACCGGCCTGATCACGCTGTCGCTGCTTACCGGCCTCGGCGTGCTGGCGGCTGTCGCCTACCCGGACCGCCCCGGCGCGCCGCTGCGTTGGGGCCACGTCGAGTCGCTCTCGCAGAAGGACTCCTAGACGAACCGCTGCTTGGCCCAGCCCTGCTCGTAGGTTGTGTTGAAGATGGCAGCGGACTTCTTGCTCTTGAACATCCACCTGCCGTCGACCCGCACGTACTCCTCGTCGTCGATGCCGGCGCGCCACATGGCCTGGTCTGTCTCGCCGATAGTGCAGGGCATGAACAGGTACCACCGGGCCCGGGCCGTGTCGCCGGTTACCTCGATGCTGGGGTTCAGGCCGTAGTGCAGGGCGAAGACGAAATGGCTGGATATGCCGCGGAAGAACTCCCGGATGGCCTCCCGGCCCTCGAATCGCCCTAATCCCTGGCTCTCCCAGGTGGCGTCCTCTACGAACAGGACCGCAATGCGGTCGGGATCGTAGTTGTCGTCGCAGGCGGCAGCGTACTCGGCCTTGAGGTTCCGGATCTCGTTGGCGTCCTCCAGTGCCCGCACCCTGGTCTGGAGTTCTGCTACTACTTTGGCCAGGTCACCTGAATTTTCAGTGGACATAAACTGAAATTCCTTCGCGTCGAGTTTAGGTGGTGCTACGTAACCGGGGCGTTCTACTCCTCGTCGCGCAGGTAGGGGAACATGGCCAGCGGCGTGGCGGCGAGCAGGCCAGCGTCCACCGGCAGCGTGACCCCGGAGACCCAGCGGGCCTCGTCGGAGGCCAGGAACAGGGCGGCATAGGCCACGTCCCAAGGAGTGCCGTCGAATCCCAGGGGACCGGCCCGGCGGCGCAGATTCAACAGTTCCTCCGAGGTGTGGCGGGCAACCATGGGACTGTAGACATGCCCCGGTGCGATGCAGTTGACGCGAACGTTGTCCCGCCCGTAGTGCACGGCCATGGAGTTGCTGAGTCCGATGATGCCGCCCTTGGACGCGGCGTAGGGGTGGCTGGGTCGACCGCCCCCGGCGCGCAGGCCCACGATGGACGACAGGTTGACGATGGAACCGCCGCCGTCCTCGATCATCTGCGGGATGGAGTACCTGCTACAGAGCATCACACTCTTGAGGTTTACGTCCATCACTGTGTCCCAGAAGTCCACGTCCAGATCGGTGACCGAACCGGGGCCGCTTATGCCCACGTTGTTGATCAGCACGTTGATGTTGCCGAAGCGGGACTTGGCGGCATCGGCCATCTCGCGCATCTCGTCGTCACTGGTCACATCTCCGGCGAATATGGACGCCTCGCCGCCTTCCTCGCGGATCATGGCCAGCGTCGTTTCCGCGTTGCGCTCATCTCGGTCCACCAGCAGGACCTTGGCGCCTTGTCGGGCGAACAGGATGGAGATGGCCTGCCCGATGCCGACAAAATCTCCGCTGCCGGTGGCCCCGGCCCCGGTTACGATTGCAACTTTGCCGCTCAGGCGGGTACCGTGTTCGGTCGTCATACTTGCTCAATCTCCCTCAGGAAAGTAGTGAGTGCGATGGGAGCCCCCTCGGCCTAACCCTCTCCCTCGAGGGAGAGGGAATGTGTCCGGAATCTAGTCCACCGCACCCGTCTGCAGCAGCCCTGCGACCTGTGGGGCCAGCAGCTTCACGCGCTCCTCCAGTCCATGGTCTCCGACGTTGGTGATGGGATGAGGGCACACCAGGTAGGGGAAGCCGGGCACACCCATCAGACGAGTGTAGGCCTTGGCCGTGGTCTCGAACACGTGCGTGATGATGGTGGCGGTCGGGAAGCCCATCCGCTCCAGGGCTATTCCGTCGTGCAAACTGCCCGACGAACAGCCCCCTCAATCGCCGACCCCGGTGATGATCAGGTCGGCGTGGCGGTGCAACTCCTCGACGATCTCCGGTTTTGGCGGAAGAGAGGAGCTGTGCTTCTTGTAGTAGCTGATCTCGGCGAACTCGAACTCGTCGTTCAGGATGTCGCCGATGGCGCGGAGGATGATGTCGGAGTTGGCCTTGGAGTTGTCCAGCAGCGCCAGCCGCTTGCCGCGAATATCGGCGGATCTGTCCGCCAGAGTGAGCGGGTTGGGTCCCGGATCTGCTCCGGTTGGGTCGACCAGCTGAATCTTGTGCGCCGTTGCCGCCGTCAATTGATCATCTCCTCACGGTACGCTCTTTGGGTTAACCCCAATTCTCTCTCCCTTGAAGGGGGAGGGTCAGGGTTGGGGGTGAAAACTCACCCGCGGCGATCCCTAATGACCTTCCGCCCGAAAGTCCACCCAGGAGTCGCGAATCGGGATCGTAATGGCAGGGAGACCGTGGTAGTTCATCATCAGTTCGCTGTAGATGCCGCTGTCGCCGCCACCCTTGAATATCAGTATGCTCTCGGGAGACGGAGCGGCCGGCACCCGGATGTCCTCGTCGCCCGCTTCCACCGGGCCTTTGACGGCGCCCAGGCGCTTCATCTGCGCACGCGTGCGCCAGGAATTCTCATACACGTACTCTTGAATACTGCGGCGGTCCCAGCCCAGGCGGCCCAGCATTTCAGCGTGCCAGTGGCCCACCACCCAGAACCATGGAGCGTCGTTCAGGTAGATGCCCAGACCGTGGCTCGCCATGGCGTCGGCGGTGGCGTCCATCAGGCTCTCGCCGGTTACCCCGTAGCGGTTGCCCAGCATCTCGGGATCCTGGATCGTGGCCACTGTCACCGTGGACTGCTTGGCATCGAACCCCCGTGATACGTGGAACGGCTCCCACGGACTGTGCTCCTCGTCCTCGCCGATGCAAACGCCGAACTTGGTGAGCGAACCCATGCAGCCCCGGTCCAGGACGTTGGGGCGCTGCTCGAAGACATTGATGAGGATCAGCCGGATGGCCCGGCCGATCGTAGCGTTGGCGCGGTGCCCCGGACTGAACAGGTTGCCCGTACAGTTGAGGCCGATCTCCTGCCGGATGGGCCCGTTGACCAGGATCATAATGCCCGGAGAGTTGGTGGCCGCCGAGGACTCGTGGATGCAGTTGGGATCGTGCCGGAACATGGCGTCCATGGTTGCCAGCACCACCGGAAAGTACTCCGGCAGGCAGCCGGCCATTACGGCGTTGGCCGCCGCGTGTTCCGCGGTGAGCGAGCGACGGCGCACCGGCACTTCGCCCAGCACCTGCTCCGCTGGCAGCGACACGTAATCCAGCATCGCCTCGACGCGCTCCAGGGTGGGCGGCACCACTGGCAGGCCATCGGTCCAGCCGTGCCGGAAGCACTCCTCAATGGCGTCCAGCGTCTCGTCCACTTCGTGCAGTCGCGCGCGGTGACTGTGAGCTGCCATCATTCACCTGACCAGAATCCGGAAGTATCCGTGACAAAGCACGCGGATTCTACCATGTGTACATAACGCTACTATTACGGCTGCCGGACCGAGATTGGCCGAAATTCAGATCGGCCCCACCCGCTCCGCGGCGTCGCGGGCTGCCGCCAAGTAGACCGGGTTGGGGTTGAGCGAGTATTCCCGCAGACAGGCCTCAGTGAATTTTATGGAGTGGGCGCCACCTGCAGCCACCGCCCTGTCGACGAGTTCGTCCCTGTCCTCGGACAGCGACTCAAACTGCGAAGTGTCCTGTGGCGGCACAGAGGAATACCAGGCATAGACGGCGGCGCAGGTCTGCCAGGCATACCTCGCAGCCAGCCGAGCGTCGGCCTCGGCAAGGTACGGGGCGAGCATCCTGAGGGCGCTGGGGCCGGTGACGGTGTGAACGAAGGCTATCAGGTTCTTCGGGCTGGCCAGGTAGATGCCGGCAAAGGTCTCCGTTAACTCGGAAATGAATCGGGACACGTCTCCATCCGCGTCGGCGAGGTCAATTGCGGGCGCAAACTCCGGGTGTTCCTCCAGTCCCCTGATCTGTTCGGTTATCGCGCCGGTCCCGTCGAAGGTGGCATCGTGCAGTCGTTCCACCGCGCCAAGTGCGGCCTGCGGAGTGTGTCCTGCATTGTCCGGCGACGGCGTGCCCGGCAAGGCATAGTAGCGGCCAGCCCAGAAGCCCAGGCCCTGCGCGAGCTCCCCCCTGCGCTGCGGCGTGTCCTCTTTGGCGAGGCTGCGGACGGCGTGGCCGGTGCGGATGAGGCCGTGGGTCGCCGCTGCCATCACCGCCGGGGCCAGGCGGGGTACCCAGAGACGCACCACCTCCCGCCAGGCAGCCTCCTCCAGCTCGTTATCGAAGAACTGTACCCAGTCGCCGAGCCGTTCCCGGTTGCCGAGGTACTCGGGCCAATCGTCGTGGCGGATGGCGAGGGACGGCTCGGGCTTGTACACCAGACGGCTCCGGTACCCGTCGATCCAGGGCACTACGGCTTCCTCTCGTCCCAGCTCGAAGAGGGCCTCGGCGGCCATGGGACCGTGATTGGCGTTCCCGTTGACCAGCTCTGCGCCGGCAAAGCTGAGGGTGTCCAGCATCTCGTCGATTGTGATCGCCATACCCTGCTGCCCTCCCTGTCAGTCTCTCCGCAACTACCGCACGAAGCCCGGGATCGCCGCGCCTATGCTGCTGCAGTCACCAGGGCGGCGATCTCGTCGCCAGCCAGCTTCGTACGCTGCGCTTCGATGTCGAGGCCGTACAGGCGCGCGGCATTCTCGCCCATGATCTTGCGCTTGACCTGCGGCGTCAGCTCGACGCCGAACTCCTCGCGAATGTCGTCCGGCAGATGGAAGGACATGAACTTGTCGATGATCCACTTGGGACTCCAGATGGCGTAGTCGCTCCCGAAGAGGATGCGGTCTTCGCCAAGCCAGAAGAGCAGGTTCGCCATGATTTCTGCGAAGTACTTTGGCCGCGAGTTGACGAATGCCATGGCCACCGACGTGCCGGCATACACATTGGGCTCCTGGGTGGCGATCCAGCAGAAATCGTCGAGGCGGGGCAGGCCCACGTGCTCGACGATGAAGTTCAGACCTGGAAAGTCCGTGGCAGCGTAGTCGACGTCGTTTACATCGAAAGCGTCGCGGCTCAGCGGGTATATGGTCGGGCCCTTGTGCACGTGGACGTTCTTGATGCCCAGCTCCTGGGCCAGCTCCAGGTACCGGTAGGACCAGGGATCGTTAAGCTTCCATCCCTTCGAGTCGCCGCGCCACTCGGCAGTGTAGAGCTTGAGCCCGCCGATGGGGTACTCGGCCATCATCTCCCGGAACCGGTCAAGCCCTGCCTCTTCCTCGCGGGGGTCGTAGGAGCCGCACAGGATGAACCGGTCAGGGTACTTCTGCTTTACCACGTTGTTCTTCTGGTGGGTGTTGAACCCTGTCTTGAAGAACTCGTACAGGTACGTGGAGTTCAGGATGGCCAGATCCACGTATCCCTCGACGAACATGTCGTTGACCAGCGCTTCCTCGCCGTAGTTGCAGTACTTGTCGAAGTCCCAGACGTAGTCAGCCGGAGACAGCGCCGAGTGATAGTCGTAGAAGCACTTGATCCAGGCGTTTCCGTAGTCGTTTTTGTGGTTTTCCGGGCCAGCGTCCCAGAAATGCATGTGGCCGTCCACCACGAAAATGTCCTCGCCGTTCACTGAGTACATGCGTCTACCTCCTCCAGTCCGCGAGTTCTCCGGGTCAGGTCAGTTGCGTCGGGGCCCAATTGGCGTTGCGGGATTGCAGCATTGCCGAGCACAGCGACCCGCTGGCCTCCATGGCCAGGCGGGTGGTGCGGGCGCGCACGTAGTACGCCTCGAGCCGGTCTGCCGGTATGGGCGCACCCGTGACATCTACAATGAGCGGTGCCGTCTCTGAACAGTCCAGCCCCAATTCGCCCCTTCGCTCAAGGTAACGCGACACCGTGCGATCGTCGATCGCCTCCGGGATGTCCCCCACACGCAGCGCCGCCATCGCATCGAATCCCATTCCGGATCGTTTCAATGCCTGCAGCAGCCGTTCCTGTCGGTTGTAGTAGCCCTTCACCAGGAAAATCTGGCGCGTTTCCTCCAGGGTGTCCGGCCCTCCCTCTGGAAAGGCCTCGCCGAATGTCTTGCCCGGCCCGGTCGCGTCCTGCACCTCGCGCCCTGCGAAGTGCTCCCCGAGCTTGACGGTAACCGAGTTCACGCCCTCCACAGCGAGCAATCCGTTGCGAACATCCGACGCCATCAGGTAAGAGAAGTTGGCGGCGCACCAGTAGGTGGGCAGTCGCAGGGTCACCGAAACGTTCCCTGCCGGGTCGCCTTCGACGCGCTCCACGAAGCCCAGCGTGAGCACCGACTCGTCCAGCTCCGGGTCCAGCACTCGGTCCAAGCGCGCCAGCACCTCGTCGCGGTCCACTCCGGAGGGTAGGCTGATGTCGGGCGTCGGCGTCATGGCGCGGTCAATTCTCCATAGGTGTCTGGGCGCCGGTCGCGGTAGAACTGCCAGGTGTTCCGGACCTCGGCGATCTCGTCCAGGTCCAGGTCGGCTACGATGACCTCGTCCCGGTCGCGGGAACCCTGAACTACTATTTGGCCCCTGGGGTTGCAAAAATAGCTGCTGCCGTAGAACTCGCCGATCTCCCACGGCTGTTCCACCCCGACCCGGTTGATGGCGCCCAGGAAGTATCCGTTGGCCGCGGCGTGGGCCGGCTGCTCAAGCTGCCACAGGTATTCCGACAGCCCGGCGACAGTGGCAGAGGGGTTGAACACGATCTCGGCCCCGGCGAGGCCCAGTGCCCGCGCTCCCTCGGGGAAGTGGCGGTCGTAGCAGATGTACACGCCCACCGTGCCGCAGGAGGTGTCGAACACCGGGTAGCCCAGGTTGCCGGGGCGGAAGTAGAACTTCTCCCAGAATCCAGGGTCGACGTGAGGCAGGTGGTTCTTGCGGTACTTGCCCAGGTATGTGCCGTCGGAGTCGATGACCGCCGCCGTGTTGTAGTAGAGGCCCGTAATCTCCTCTTCAAATACCGGCACCACCATTACCATCCGGTGCTCTCTGGCCTGCTCCTGCATCAGGCGCACCGTCGGGCCGTCTGGCACGCGCTCGGCCAGCTGACGCCACCGGTCATTCTGCTCGGCCGGGAAATAGGGGCTGGTGAACAACTCCTGCAGGCACAGCGCCTCCACTCCCCTTCCTGCAGCCTCCTCGATTAGGGCGAGGTGCTTGTCCAGCATCATCTGCCGGAGCGCCTGGATGTCCTCCGGCGCGTCCCGCCCGATACCTGCCTGGACCAGCCCGGCCCGCACAACTCTCGGCATGCGGTCAATCCTCCAGGGCCACCACGGGGCACGCTGCACTCTGTGGTGGCGGTGGGAAACTATTCTGCCCCGGTGAATTCCTTAATGGCGGCGAAATACTCGTTGAGTCCTCGGTACGGCAGGTCGTTGTGGCCCGCTCCCGGAATGGTCAGCAGGCGCTTGTCGGAGGACTGGAACGCGTGGTGCATCTCGACTGCTTGCTGCACCGGTGCTAGCTCATCAATCTCGCCGTGGATCACCAGGGATGGAATGCTGATGGAGCTGACCTTGGCCAGGTACGCGGCCTCCAGGGCCTGCGCCTGTTGGGGTGGCAGGGTGTACACGAAGTTCCCCAGGATGGGCCGCCCGCTCTCGATGATCACCCCGGCCAGATCGTCGCCGCGCTTGGCGGCCAGCTCGAAAGCCGAGTGCCTCCCCATGGACCGGCCCATTACGTACAGCTTCCCCGTGAATTCCTCGTCTGCGAGGATGCCAGCCGCAAAATCCAGTACCTTGTGTGAGTCCTCAAGCATCGCGGTGAACGAGGGCCAACCGTCGCTGCGACCGTAGCCGCGATAGTCGGTTACGAAAAAGTTCAATCCGGTTTGAATGTACAGGGGCGCGATGCTGTTGTAGTCGTTGGCTGTCTCGCCGTTGCCGTAGAAAAACAGTATGGTCGGCGCATCCTTGGCTGCCGGGAAGAAGCGGGAGGACAAGGAGATCTCGTCGCTAACCGCAATGGCCAAATCGACCGCTCCGAGGGGAGCCTGGGACCAGTTCTTCCGGGGGTAGAAGGCATTCATTGAAATGCCTACGTCGTCCAGCGCGGAGTAGTCCACTGATGCCATGGCCTTTCCCTCTGATGGAGCCCCATCCTGTCAGGGAAGGGACTCCCCTGTCGTTACGAATCAAAGAATCCCGACTGGATGTGCTCCCTGATTGTCTCGGCCACCAGTTCGGGCCGCTGGACCGGAACGTCGTGGATGCTGTCCTCCAGCCAGACTGTTTTGCTGCGCGGCAACAGGCGCTCGGCGGTTGCGATGGACTCAGAACGGGCCAGGGTGCGCTCGTAGGCGTCGGGGCTCTGGCGCTGGCGTGCCGGCATCATCAGCACCGGGCATGCGACGTCAGGGTAGATCTCTCGAGGGTGGTGGTCCCAGAGCGCCTCAATGATCCGCAGGTGGTTCTCGCGGGACAGCTTGGCCTTGATGGTACCGTCGTCCAGGGTCTCGAAATTGTTCAGGATGATTTCTTCCGCACCCGGGCCCCGCTGATCGATCAGCGTCGCCCACTGGCCGCCGGACCTCACGCGCTCCAGGAATTGACCCTGAGTCGTTCCCCGGAAGTCAGGAGGCGCCATTTGCACCAGCGCATCCTCCAGCTTGTCGTAGCGGGCGGAGGCGTCGATGGTGCCGCCGTCGACGAACACGATGCCCCGCACCAACTCCGGCCTTGACGCGGCCAGCTCCAGCGCCACGTCTGCGCCCCAGGAGTGTCCCACCACCACCGGGCGCTCAATGCCGCGCCCAGCAAGGAGCGCCGCCACATCGCCTGATACGCTGGCGAAATCGTAGCCTTGCTCCGGCTTGCCGCTGTCGCCATGCCCGCGCTGGTCCACCGCGATGACCGAAAAATCCCGCGCCAGGACGGGAGCGACGAAATCCCAGATGCGACAGGTGGAGGCCAGCCCGTGCAGCAGGACCACCGGGTGGCCGTCACCGCCCCAGTTCCGGACGTGTATCGGCAGGCCGCCGTAGCGGGTGTATTCGTCTTGCGGAAAGGGGTCTTGCATCGGGTCCGTCGCAACCTCCGTGTGGTCTGTGAGAATGACTGCCATAATATACGTTGCAGCGACGGCACAGCAATGGCGGGGACTTACAGCCGCCTCGGCCCATGGCTTTCTTCGGGGACCAACCGGTCTTTTCTCAAATTCACGGAATTGCTGTCGCCCCGGCTTGCCGAACGGACTCCCAGCCCCTAATCTGTTGCCGCACAGAATAGAGTACTACGGACACTGTCCATTATGAGCAACAACAAACGCCTGGTCGTTCTTGGCCGGGACGTGGGAGACATTGACCGGCTTACCAGGATACTGGAGGGAGCGGGCTACATCGTAACGAGCACTATCAACGACGGTGTGGCCATCGACATGGTGGGCTCCTCCACCTACGATGCCATGCTGATCACGCGGGACGTCCCCGAGAACGATCGCCGCTACGTCGCCACCGAGTCCCGCAGCCGCGACGTCGGCCTGCCGGTGCTGACGGTCAACAGCGCCCGGTCAGTTCTCACGCAACTGACGCAGGCGCTGCCGTGACCCAAGCGTGGAGTGCTATCAGTAGCCCCACTCTTTCCTCTAGCGACCAACTCATCAATCCCTCCCCCTTGATGGGGGAGAGTTAGGGTGGGGTGAAACGGTAGCCTGCAGTAAGCGCAGTGTGTGGAAATACCCTCTCGCGACAGCTTCTTCAGCCTACTGGTAGGCGGGGCTGTAGCTGGGGCTCGCCACCCGGCCGCCGTCTACGATGATGTAGTCGCGGTCGATGGGCTGCCCGGAAATCATCGCCTCCAGGCACTCCCTGACGCCGTTGGCGTAGCGGCGCTGTGCCTCCAGCGTGGTGCCGGAGACGTGCGGAGTCATGGCGTGGCGAGGCATACTGCGCCACGGATGGTCGGCCGGCGCCGGTTGCGGGTACCAGACATCGCCGGCGTAGCCTGCCAGGTGGCCTGACTCCATGACCTCCACCAGTGCGTCGGTATCGACGATGCGACCGCGGGCCGTGTTCACCAGGTAGGCGCCGCGCTTCATGCTGTAGAGCAGGTCCCGGTCGAACATGCCCTGTGTGGCCGGGGTCAGCGGGATGTTGATGCTGACCACGTCGCTTTCCGCGACCAACGCCCGCAGGCCCTGGAAGCGGGCGCCCAGCACTGTCTCCTCGGTGTGAGGCAGCCGCCGGTAGTCGAAGTAGCGCATCTGCACGTCGAAGGGCTTGAGACGTGTCGCCACACGCTGCCCGATTCGGCCGAATCCGACGATTCCCACCCGCTTGTCCTCAAGGTCGTGGGACGGGGCCGCAACCTTGCCGATGTCCCAGCCGCCGTCGACCACTTCCTGGTATGCGGGAATGTAGTTGCGGACCAGGGCCAGGATCTGCATCACCACGTGCTCGGCGACGCTGACCACGTTGCTGCCGGTGATCTCCGCCACGGTGATGCCTCGCTCAGCGGCGGCGGCGAGGTCGAAATGGTCGGAGCCCACACCCGCGGTCAGCAGCAGCTTGAGATTGGGCGCGGCCTCAATGCGTTCGCGGCTGATGTAGGCCGGCCAGAACGGCGTGGCGATCAGGACGTCGGCGGTGGGCAGATGGCTGTCCAGCCCGGCCCCGGCGTCGGTGGTGGCCACCAGCTCGTGGCCTTGGCCTTCAAGCCATTCGCGCAATCCCAGGGCGTTCTCGGCGCATCCCAGCAGTTCGGGAGTCTCGGCCGCAACTGCTCCACCCGGATATAACACTGCCACTACTTTCATGCTGCACCCCTTTCCGTCTCGGTTTCCGCCGCACCCTTTGGCGATCGACCGTACTCCGGTTGATCGCTCCCGCACAGGTCTGGGTGGATTACATAATATGATGCCAAATCCCGTCGAACGCAATGCAATTCTGTTACCTGATCGGATGGTTATAAACAATACGATTGCTAATGGGCAGTCAGCTTCCGGATTCGCGACAATCTGAACTGGTGTGAACGTACCGGAGGCAGTCAAAGCAGGTATTTTCACAGGGCTGCGCAAAGAAAAAGGGCCGAGGATTAATCCCCGGCCCTCAGTAGCAACAGGAGCAAATGCTGCGCGCTATTTCGCCTCAGCAGTTTCGGATTGTGCTGCAACCTTTGCTAGCACATCGTCCAGCATCCTCTGAAGCGCCATTGTGTGGCTGCAAACGGCTCGGGTCGCGAAGAAGTGGCACTCGCAGTCCCACTCACCGGAATCGAAAGTCACATCGTAGCTGTTGTGGTTACCCTGGAACGTTGCGGAGAAGCTGTTGATACTGACCCGTTCCTTTTCCTCAGCGTATTTCCTCGCCTTGTCTATCTTGCCGATGATGCTGGAATCCATCGCACCTCCTAACCCGCCGGCCCGTTGGCCGTACCCGCCTTTGCCTGACGATTCCGGGTTGCCTGTGATTGCGCCGCAACATCAATACCTGATGCTTAAATTCTATTCCGGCCCCCCTAGTAATTCAAGTTGACCCTGTCGCGGATATCGCGATAACCTTGCTTTCTGATATAGGCGAAATGAAGATGAATAAACTCTGTTGCCCTCGATTTCCGTCGCGGTTGTCTCTAATGCTGCTGGCTATCGCGATATTGCCGTTCCTGGGTTGTGGTGTCATAGATGTAACTCCTCAACCAAATGTGGACGCCACAGTGGATGCGAGAGTCCGAGCCACCGTGGCCGCCGACAGTCAATCGGCCATTGTTGAGACCACCACGCCCGAGTTCTCCGACACCGGAACTGCGGCACCGACTCAAGAGAGGGCCCCCGAATCCGCGCGGGAGGTACAACCAGAGCCCACGCCCGCAGCAGGGTCCGGCACCACACCTGAGTCGCAATCCGGGCCAACGCCCGCGCCTGCCACGGGTCCCGAGCCCACCCCGACGCCGCAGCCGCAGCCCACGGAGGAGCCAGAATCTGAGCCAACGTCCGTGCCCGCCAATGCTCCCGGACCCACTCAGGAACCGGAAGCTGAGCCAGCGCCTACTCCCCTTGCGGGTCCTGAGTCCACCCCTCAGCCAACCCTGACGCCCGCCGCCTCCCCGGAACCCACGGCGACGCCGGTTCCTACCCCCGAACCGGTCAGTGAGCCGGACTTGCAAGTGTCCCTGGAGGCTGACACTACGTTAATCACTCCTGATGCTGATTTAGTGACCCGATTCACCGTCCAGAACCTGGGGCCTGGAGATGTGGACGATGTGTTCCTCGAATTCTCACACAGTGCGCTTTTTGTTCCGGTTTTGTTGACTCCCGAGGCCATCTGCTCCGGACTGCAGTGCAACGTGGGTTATCTGGGCGTTAACCAGTCACTGAGTGGCGAACTGGTCGTCAGGGCCGAAGTGTTTCTGGACAAGGACGTGGAATCCACTAGCAGGGTCGCCGCAAGAGTTCACGGCAACAGAGTGGACCTGGACACGTCCAACAACGATAGCTGGATAGACTTTGCATATGCGAATGGTGTCCCAGGCAGCCTGTTGTGGTCCACCCGGTTTCCCGACAGATTCTTAACTAAGAGCGGACTCTTCGTCATTGGAGACGCCCTCTATTTCGGTGCGGGACGGGAAATATTTGCCGTTTCCATGGAAACTGGCGAATTCCTGTGGAATGTCGAACTTGGAGGTCGGGCCAGGGCGCTGGGCCTCCACGACGGGGCCCTTATCGCTACTGACGGCAACACGTACTCTCTTGACCAGTCCACCGGTGACCTGAACTGGAAGTTTGATGCAGTTCCTGAACCCGAGGGTACTTGGTGGACGAGGCTTGTAGAAGGAACCGTGTACGTGAAACCGCTAAACCGGCCGGAACTCTATTCAATTGATGCATCATCGGGTAGTTTGAATTGGAAGTATGCCCTGCCACTCGAAGAGGGACGCCGCATTGACCCCGTGGTCGTCGAGGGTGACTCGGTTATTGTCAAGCAAAACTACGAGGTCATTTCCCTCACCACCGATCACGGAGAGGTCAATTGGGTATTCGACGCCAAGGATTTCCCTAACTTTCACATAAGACCCATGGTACACAGAGGACTGCTCTACTTTTTCACTCGCAGGGACATATATGGAATCGACTTGGACACGGGAGAGATGTTGCTGCATCGTTCCGTGGAGTCCTTGTTCGAGTACATCGAGGCGGCGGACGCCAAGACCAGATTGGCCGGTGGCCTTTTCGCCAACGGAAATGTTTATTTGGCGATCACTAACCTGGACGTTCTAGCCCTTGATGAGGGAATGGAAACTGTGCTCTGGCATTACAGTCACGATGACCCTCCCACCTCCGGTGTAATGCCCACGTATGTACGCCACGCGGCCAACGATATGATCTATCTCCTCCAGCCATTCAACTTCACGAGAGAACAGGAGGTATTTGAGCACATCGACGGAATCTACGCCCTCGACGACGAGAGCGGCAGGCCTTTGTGGCATTTTGATTCGCTAGGTGGAGCGCTCGACATCACCTTCCACAAAGACGTGATTTACGCGCCCTCCCGTGAGAATCATCCCTGGTCCTCTTATTCGGGGCGTATAGAGGTAATTCATGCTCTAACCGGGGAGATAATTCGGCGAATCGAATTCAGCCCGGAGGAGTATCAGTTGACTACCTGGCCGTCCGTCATCATTTCGGATGGAGTCCTTTATGGATCCGCAGGCAACCGTGTTTTCGCCCTCACCGTCGAACGCTGAACGCGCACACCGTGGATGTGGATTGAAAAAGCGTTGACTGGTATTGCCCTCCCAAATACAATCGCAATCATATTATTTGAACGCAAGCTGCTTGAGAGTTCGATCAGATGAACGGCGACCAGATCAGGGATGCCTTTATCCACTACTTCGAGGGCAAGGGCCACCAGCACATGCCCTCCGCCTCTCTCATCCCCGCCGGAGACCCGACGCTGTTGTTCACCAGCGCCGGCATGGTGCCGTTCAAGCCGTTCTTCATGGGCGAGCAGACCCCTCCCTCGCGCCGCCTTACCAGCAGCCAGAAGAGCTTCCGCACCACCGACATCGACGAAGTGGGCGACCACAAGCACCTGACTTTCTTCGAGATGCTGGGTAACTTCAGCATCGGCGACTATTTCAAGGAGGGCGCCGTCGGTTTCGCCTGGGAGCTGGTTACGGAACTATTCGGCCTCTCCCCAGACCGCCTGTACGTCACCATCCACCTCGACGACGATGAGGCCTACGACATCTGGCACGATCAGGTTGGCGTCCCGCCCGAGCGCATCTACCGCTACGGCGACAAGGACAATTGGTGGGGACCGGCGGGCACCGAGGGGCCCACAGGCCCCTGCTCCGAGATCCACTACGACGGCGGAGTCGAGAAGGGCTGCAACGGCGGCAGGATGGTCGAGGTCGATGTCCTCACCGCACAACTACGCGAGGAGCGGAACGGCGCCGCTGCCCGCGAGGTCGACGGCTGTCACCCCAACTGCGACTGCGAGCGGTTCGTTGAGCTGTGGAACCTAGTGTTTATGCAGTACTACCAGGACCCGGAGCGCAATCGCACGCCCCTCCCCGCTCCCAGCGTCGACACCGGAATGGGCTTGGAGCGCGCCGCCGTCATCCTGCAGGGCAAGAACAACATCTACGAAACCGACCTGTTCACCTCAATAATCGACAAAACCTGCCAGCTCACCGGACGGGAGTATGGCGTCGATACCGACACCGACTTTGCCCTCCGCGTCATCGCCGAGCACGCCCGCGCCTCGGCGTTCCTCATCGGCGACGGCGTGGTGCCGGGCAACGAGGGCCGCGGCTACGTGCTGCGTCGCGTCATCCGCCGCACCATCCGCTACGGCCGCCGCCTGGGCCTGACCGGCCCATTCCTCGGCGAGGTGGTGCAGGAGGTCATCCCCCGGTTTCAAACCGTCTACTGCGAACTCTCCCTGAACCGCGACTTCATCCTGCGGGTCGTCGACCTCGAGGAGGAACGGTTTGCGGAGGCATTTGGCCGCGGCAACGAGATCCTGCTGGACATGATCGCCACCGCCGAAGCCAACGCCAACGGTTCAGGCGCGGGGGCCATCTCGGGCCGCGACACTTTCGTCCTCTACGACACCTACGGATTCCCCCCGGAGCTCACGGCGGAGATTGCCCGCGAGCATGGCCTTGACGTGGACCTCGACGGCTTCGAGACCGAGATGGAGCGCCAGCGAGAGCAGTCCCGGGCCGGTCAGCACTTCGAGGGCAACATGGAGATGCTGACCGCCTATGAGAACCTCGGCGCGGGGCGCACAGAGTTCACCGGCCACGGCTTGATCGACCAGGAGTCGGTGGTTGCCGCCCTGCTAGTCGACGGCGAGTCCTCCGGCCATGCCACCCAGGGCCAACTCGCCGAGGTCGTGATCAGCCGCACCCCATTCTATGCCGAAGGCGGCGGACAGTTGGGCGACCAGGGCTACATTCGTGGCCCCAACGGGCTCTTCCGGGTGGAGGACACTCAGTCGCCGGTGGCTGGCCTCATCGTGCAGAAAGGCGTCGTCGAGGAGGGGCACATCGCTGTCGGCGACCCAGTGCAGGCGTCGGTCAACTCTGCGCGGCGCCTCGATTCCTCGCGCAACCACAGCGGCACCCACATCCTGCACGCCGCGCTGCGGTCGGTGCTGGGGCCCCACGTTCGGCAGGCGGGCTCCCTGGTCGCCCCGGAGCGCCTACGCTTCGACTTCAGCCACGTGGGGCGCATGAGCCGCGACGAGCTGCTGACGGTGCAGTCCCTGGCCAACGAGAAGGTACGGGCCAACCTGCTGGTGTCCGCCCAGGAGACATCCTACGCCGATGCAGTGCGGCAGGGCGCGCTGGCCTTCTTCGGCGACCGATACGGCGATGTGGTGCGGGTGGTGCGCATGGCCGAAGACGGGACTGATCCATTCAGCTTCGAGGTGTGCGGTGGCACCCACGTTTCGGCCACCGGGCAGGTGGGGACGCTCCTGGTGCTGGGAGAGTCCAGCATCGGAGGAGGCATGCGCCGCGTTGAGGCCCTGACGGGCCGAGCCGCCGAGTCCCTGTTCGTGGAGCAATCGGCGACGCTGGACGCGCTGTCCGACCGCCTGCAAACGCCAGTTGCCGAGCTGGAGTCACGGCTGGACAGCTACATGCAGGAGACGGACGATCTGCGGCGTCGTCTGGCTTCGCTGGAGCGCTCGCTGCTCCGTTCCGAGGCGGAGGCGCTGCTGCAGCGGGTGGCCGATGTGGATGGCGTGCGCGTCGTATCCGGTCGCACCTCGGCGCAGAATGCCGACGGCATGAGGGAGATGGGGGACTTCCTGAGGGACAAGCTCTCCAGCTGCGTGGTAACTCTCGGCGGACTCTCCGACGGTAGCCCGATTCTTGTGACCATGGTCACCGGCGATCTCGTCGAGCGGGGCCTCAATGCAGGCAACATCGCCCGCGACGCCGCCAAGCTCATGGGCGGCGGCGGAGGTGGACGGCCCGAGATGGCCCAGGCCGGAGGCCGGCAGCCGGAGAAACTCGACGAAGCCCTGGCCGCCGTGCCCAACCTGGTCCGCTCTGCGTTGTCCTGATACCAAGCCGTGAAATCTAACCACGGAGGGCACAGAGATTACAGAGTCTCATTTCGTATCTCTGTGCCCTCCGTGTTCTCTGCGTTTCATTTCCTGTGAGGTTTCTCGCCCTTGATGTGGGTGATCGCCGCATCGGCATGGCCTCCGGAGTCGACGACGTACCCACCGCACTGCCCGCCGGCGTCATCCATCGCACCCGGCTGGCCGACGATATCCGCGCCATACTCGACGCGGCACGCCAGCGACAATCCGATGCCATAGTCGTCGGAGTTCCCATCCGCCCCGGGGGCGAAGAGTCGCCCCAGACTCGACACGTCCGCGGCTTCATCCGTGCCCTGCGCCGGGAGACGCAACTGCCGATCCACGAGGTCGACGAGGCATTCACCAGCCAGGAGGCCGAGGGACTGTTGCGGGACGTTGGGCGGGAGCCATCCAGGGACCGGGACGCCATAGACGAAACCGCCGCAGTGCTGATCCTGCGGCGGTTCTATGAGCATCTCAAGCAGTTCCCTCCCCCTCACGGGGAGGGTTAGATGGGGGTGGCTGGCCAGGAGCAGTGAATGAGGCTCCTTCCTGAACGCCCAGGCTATAGGTAGGTGCGCTCGAAGTCTTCCGACTGCAGCGTCATGGTCTCCATGTCCCAGTCGAAGGTGAGGACCACCGACCGGTCGGACGTGGCTTCCAGCAGGCGGCGGCCGTGTTGGGCCACCACGCTTTCGGCCTCGCGGTAGTCCAGTTCCCTGGGCTCCACGCCAGTCCGGTTGCAGACGAAGATGGGCAGGCCGGTCTGCGCTGACCGCTCCTCCCACTCGCCGTCGGGGCCGCAGCCGCCAGGTCCCCACGACACCGGTGACACGAGGACCTGCGCGCCCTTGCTGACCAGCACCTCGGCCACGTCGTTCTTGTAGGCGTCGGCGCAGACCAGGATGCCCGCCTTGACGCCGTCGCATGGCAGAGGGCTGATCTTCCAGCCTGGGCTGGACCAGGCCTCGGCGCCGCCCAGCGCCTTGATCTTGCGGTGGCGGCCGGTGATCTCGCCGTCGGGTCCGATGACGAACACCGTGTTATACATTCTGCCCGACGCGGGGTCCAGTTCCGGGTGCGAGAGGAACACGGTGATGCCCTGCTGCTTGACGAACTCCTGGAACCCGGTCATCCACAGGTCCGGCTGCGGATTGATCCAGCCGGTGCCGATGGTCTTGAGGAACAGGTAACCCGATACGCTGAGCTCGGGGGTGATGGCCCACTGCGCCCCGGCCTCTGCCGCCGCGACGACTCCCCGTTCGATCAGCTTGCGGTTGTGCTTGATGTCGCCGGTTTCCGGCGCGATGTGCAACATTGAAATCCGCACGCAATCCTCCCAGAGCCCGCTGACTTCTTCTGTGATTATAGCATCGTGGCGCTGAGAGTCAGGAAAAGCTTGGATTGACCTGCGAAGGAAGCAGGACGATTGCGAAGTCATTGTCTGAATCAGGATTCACAGAATTTTGAGATTTTCAGGATGTTCACCAATCCTGTTCATCCTCTAATCCCGTAAATCCTGATTCAGACAAATTTGGTGGCGCGCGACTACACAGTCGTTCCGGGAAAATAGAGTGGCCTTGACGCAGGAAGCGACGCCAAGCACAATGGGTTGCAGGTAGCCGCGTTGCCCCGTGGTGTAGTGGTAGCACGCCAGCCTTTGGAGCTGGAATCCCTGGTTCGAGCCCAGGCGGGGCAGCCATCGTCTTGGGCATTTGTGCCCGTGTCACCACATGACCCGGTGCGGTCGACGTTCCCCCTAAAGCCAAACAGGCGACTGACGTTCCGGATTCTCTGACTTGTCGAAATGCGGGAGGCCGTGGTAATGGATCAGTCTTCCACCGTGGATGAAATCCTGCAATTGCTTACGGACGCTGGGCAAACGGAATACCACGGGGAGCGCGTATCGCAGTTGGAGCACGCCCTGCAATGCGCTCACCTCGCACGAGTGGAGGACGGCTCCGAAGAGGAAATCATCGCCGCACTGCTCCATGACATCGGCCACATCTGGCCAGCGGAGAATCGGCAGGTGACCAGCGTCGGTGTGGTGCAGCACGACGCCATCGGCGCTGCGGTTCTCAGGCAGCTCGGGTTCTCCGAGGCGGTGGCCGAAACCGTCGGTGGACACGTCAAGGCCAAGCGCTACCTGGTGGCCACCGACGGCGAGTACGCCTCCCGGTTGTCGGACGTCAGCGTGGAGTCGCTGAGGCTGCAGGGTGGACCCATGTCTCCTGCGGAGGCAGTTTCCTTCGCCCGTACCCCTCATGGCCTCTCGGCAGTCCGCGTGCGGACCTGGGATGATCGCGCCAAAACTCCCGGCGCCGATGTCCCGGGCCTGGAGGACTATAGGCAGTTGCTTGCGGACCATCTTTCACGGTAACAGAACGGAAGTCGGGAATCGCTGGGTTCAGGGTTCGGATGCGTCCGGACGGCCTGGGGATGACCTCGGCCCTCCCTGTTCCCAACCCCTTCAGTGAGGGCCGCTCTGAGTCAAGGCTGCGGGTTTTACCGACCTTTAGGGCAGCTTGATCTGCTCCAGCAGGCCCTGAATCTCGCCGGGCGACAGCGGGGATGTCTCTGCTGAGGTCATCTGCAAACGCACCGCGTCGGCCAGGCCGTCGGCATGCAGTTCCTCCAGCTTCAGGCACGGCGCGCCCATCTCCTCGGCGATGGTGTTGGCCAGCCCCAGTCGCAGGAAGTCCGTCTCTGTATCGATCACCACGGCGGAAATCTTCTGCTCCCTGATGGCCGCCGCCATTGCCCGCGCCTCTGCCAGCGGCAGGCCCGCGCCCGCTGAAGCCCCCTCGCCAGAGGGAGCCTGGCCGATGCCCATGGCCACGTTGGCTCTCCCATCCGACATCACCACCAGCAGGGGCAGGACGTTCCGGTCTTTCTGCTTTTCCGCCTCGATGACCTCCATGGCCAGCAGCAGGCCTCGGCTGAGGGGCGTGCGGCCACCGGTGGGCATTTCCTGCAGCATCGCGTGGGCCAGGTCCACGCTGGAGGTGGGCGGGAGTAGCACCTGCGCTCCCGTGCCGCGGAAGGCGATCAACCCCACGCGGTCCCGCCGCTGGTATGCGTCCAGCAGCAGGGACAAGATGGCGCCCTTGACCGCCACCATTCGCCGCTGCGCTCCCATGGACCCACTGCCGTCCACCACGAACAGGATCAGGCTGCCGGTCTTGGTCTCCCGCACCTTCTCTCGAACGTCCCACGGCTCGACGAGAAACGCTGGTGCATCAACGGTTTCCCCCTGTGCCGCCATGTCGGCCCGTCGCTGGGACTGGTGCGGAGCGGCCGCCCTTAGCGTAGCGTCAAGGGCGAGGTCGGAGGCCTTCTCCTGGGGTACTGCGGCACCCACGTAGCGTCCCGATGGCGTTCCGCTGACCGTCCGTGCGCGCCGTCCCCCGGAGGGACGTGCGCGGTTGTCGGGTGGCTTTACCTGCAGTGAGCGCACGGAGAATGGATTGCCCACCTCGAAGTACTGGTCCTGCGCCCCGGAATCGCCGGTCGAATCGGGCGGGTCCGGTGGCTGCTCGTCCTGCTCCGGTGAGTCAGGGTCTCCGTCGTCCTGCTCCTCCGACTGAGACTGGTCCTGGTCGCGCGGCTCCCGGTCCTGTGGGCGGTTCTGGAACTCGTCGATCATGGAGTCCAACTGCTCGGTGACCAGGTTGGGCTGCTGGAAGGGCTGCCGACGTTGGCGGTGCAGCAGGGCCATCTCGGCTGCCTCTCGCACGTCCTCGGGCAACACGTGGTCCCGGCCCTCGTAGGCGGCGATGGTGCCGGCCGTCTTGTACATCACGATGTCGGCCCGCAGGCCGTCCACCTGGTACTCAGCGCAGATATCGGTGATGAGCTCCAGGATGTCGTCGGAGACGTTCACCCGCTCCAGCAGCAGCCGGCTGCGCAGGATACGTTCCCGTTCTTCGGCCTCGGAGTCCTGCCAGCTGTCCATGAATCCGTAGGGGTCGCCTTCGTATGCGATGCGGCGCCGGACCACCTCCCGTCGTTCCTCGGGGGTGAAGGCACTGTCCACCTCCACGGCGAGACCGAAGCGGTCAAGGAGCTGGGGACGCAAGTCGCCCTCCTCGGGGTTCATGGTGCCGACCAGGATGAACTCGGCGGCGTGGCTGACGGAGATACCCTCGCGCTCCACGTAGTTGCGTCCCATGGCGGCGGCGTCCAGCAGCACGTCGACCAGGTGGTCGTTGAGCAGGTTGACCTCGTCCACGTACAGGATGCCCCGGTGGGTGGTGGCAATCAGGCCCGGCTCGAAGCTGCGGCTGCCGCTCCTGATGGCCTGCTCGATGTCCAGGGACCCGACTAGCCGGTCCTCCGTCGCGCCCACCGGCAGGTCTACGATGCGCACCTGCCGCGTTACCGCCTGTGCGCCGCCCGCGTGGGATTCGCACCAGGGGCAGAGCGGCTCGGGCTTGTCCGGGTGGCAGCTGTAGGGGCAACCTCGCACAACCTCCACCTCGGGCAGCAACGCTGCCAGGGAGCGGACGGCCGTCGACTTGGCCGTTCCTTTCTTGCCGCGAATGAGCACGCCGCCGATGCGAGTGTTGATGGCGTTGAGGATCAGCGCCCGCTTCATCGCCGTCTGGCCGACTATGGCGGTAAAGGGAAAGCGTGGCTCGGAGCGGTTCTGTGTTGTGCTGGTGGCCATGCGCTTTACCCTCGCTGAATACGCAAAGAATTACTGGGCCAGACCGGTTGCTGCGGCCGGGGCTGAGGTCCGAGCGGACTCCGAACGCTGGTGCCACCACAGGGCGACGGTCACCCCCGTTGCCAGCAGGGCCCACGTCAGGAACTGGCCAGCCATGGTCAACGCCTGGAACAGTTCTAGCAGGTCGATGGGTACGGGCACCGGATCGGGGTTGCCCGGAAACACGAACACCATAACCAGCGCAAGAACCGCGTAAACCCCGAGGACGCCTCCGTACCAGATCCGGCGAGCCGAAAACTCCGCAAAGTTCTGATGTACTCGCTTGATTGCATCAAGGGCCACCCCGATGGCAGCCGCCGAGATGAGCATGAACAACACCTGCCCAAGTTGCCGGGCCACAAGGGTTGCCTCGTCTCCCACTCCGGGCGGGTTCACCGGATACCTGATGAACGGGAACAGCGAGAGGCTCCAGAAGCCCAGGGCGCCAACGGTCAGTGCGACCCACACAACCGGCCAGCCAGGCGCCGCACGGTGCAGCAGGACGAAGCCGGCGGCAAAGATAATGCCGATGATGGCCCCGTAAATCGCAGTGCCGGCAACCATCCCGATGCGCTGGACACCCAATGATACCTCAGGGCCGGATTCGTCGGAGGAATTCGCAGGACTGACGGAGGCCGCACGCTCTTCCTCCAGGGCGATGGCCCGCTCCATGACGGGCACCTGGAAAAGGTTGTAGAAGCCTCCCACCAGCAGGCCCGCGATAATCCCTGCGATGACTGAGGTTGCCAATAGTCGCTTCATAAAACGCCTGTTGCTACGATTGGGACTCGATGGGAGACCGCACCGATAGGATTCTGTTCATTCACCAACTGCGGCAGGCCCTCGCAGTCGCCGCCAAAACGGGAGAGGCCGAAGCCCCTCCCTCTGGTTACCGGGATCGGAAATGCGGCGGTCCGGCCTAGTGGCACATCAAGGCGACGTGCCGGGCATGGTGGAAGAACTCGTGAACCATGCCGAAGGCGCCGCTGGTGGTGCCGAAGGCCGCGGCAGGGACTGTGCCATCAACGAAGCCGACGAAGTACAGCACTACGACGGCCAGCAGAAACCACGGCACCAGCCTGGACAGGCTCTCCTGTCCGATGTTCCCCGCGAATATACCTGCCATAAAATCCTCCTTTACCGATATTTGGGGCTTTGGGCTAACTCCGGGACGGCGGGATGTAATGCACGAATTCGATCCCGTCTCTTCCTACGTACCTGTCGCGCATGTCGGTGAACGCCTTCAGCCGGTCGGGCTGCAGCGGCGTCGGCTTGTAGTCTTCGTCAAGGAATGGGTTGGGGAAATAGCTGCGCAGCAGGGTCTGCTCCTCGTGGCCGGAGAAACGCACGTAGTAGCTGAGCCGCTCCCCGTGGGTCTTGGTCTCGACGAACTGTATGGCCGCCACATCGTTGAGCGAGATATGAAAGTGCCAGTTCTCTGCCTCAAGGGTGATCGACTGGTTATGCCGCTCGGGCTTCCGGATGCCCTTGGAATTGTTTTCGCTGACCACGGAGCCGCCACCGACGACCCACATCATGGACTCGTCGCTGGTCAGTTCCTCAATGAGCTCAAAGGCTATTTCCACTGTCTGACTCCTCGCGTGCCGTCGAATTCACCCTCACCCCAACCCTCTTCCTCGAGGGAGAGGGAGGAAAGTTTCTCGACGGAACTATTAGGGCTATTGCCGACCAGCTATGCCTTCCTGTCGGGCTTCAAGGTCGGCTTCGAGTTCCAGGTAAAGCTGCTGCAGTTTCTCGCGCATCTCGGGCGATGGGTCTTCCCACAGGCCCCGTTCGATGGCCTCAAGCAGGCGTTCCACGATGCCCTTCAGGGCCCACGGGTTCGATTGCTGGAAGAACTGCTGTGTCTCCGGGTCGAGGACGTAGCTTTCGGTCACGTCCTCGTACATCCAGTCCTCGATGACCTGCGCCGTGGCGTCGTAGCCGAACATGTAATCGACGGTGGCGGCCAGCTCGAAGGCACCCTTGTACCCGTGGCGCTTCATGGAGTCGATCCACTTGGGGTTGACCACGCGGGTACGGAACACCCGACGCGCCTCGTCCTGCAGGTCGCGGTTCCTGGCACGGGTCGGATCGGAACTGTCGCCGAAAAACTGGCGCGGGTTTCGCCCGGTCAGGGCCCGCACCGTGGCGATCATGCCGCCGTGGTACTGCATGTAGTCGTCGCTGTCGAAGATGTCGTGTTCGCGGGTGTCCTGGTTCTTGGCGGCGACGACGATCTGGCCGAACCGGCGGCGGAACTGCGGGCGGGCGTTGACGCCGTGGTCCTGCTGGGTGTAGGCGTAGCCGCCCCAGGCGGTGTAGACCTCGGCCAGGTCCTGCACAGTCTCCCAGTTGCGCTCGTCCAGCACCGGCAGGATGCCCGCGCCGTAGGTGCCCGGCTTGCTTCCGAAAATTCGATACAGGCTCCGGCTCCTGCGCTCAACATCGGTCCCCTCTCCCTCGGGGAGAGGGTCAGGGTGAGGGCGCTCGTTGGACAGGTCTTCGGACAGGTGTTTGACGACATAGTTGTCGTCGGGTGATTCGTCCAGGGCCGCCACCATCTCCACCCCCTGGTCCAGCAAGTTGATCAGGTTGGGGAAGGCGTCGCGGAAGAATCCGCTGATCCGGACCGTGACATCAATGCGGGGACGTCCCAGCTCCTCCAGAGGGATGACCTCCAGGCCCTGCACGCGACGGCTCTCGGCCTGCCACTTGGGCCGCACTCCGAGGAGCTGCAGGATCTGGGCAATGTCGTCGCCGTGGGTGCGCATGGCCGACGTTCCCCAGACCACCAGCCCAACCATCTCCGGGTACGCGCCCTCCTCTTCGAGGTACTTGTCCAGCAGGGACTGGGCCAATTGCTTGCCCGTCTCCCATGCGGCGGGAGAGGGAATGGTCTTGGGATCCACCGAGTAGAAATTGCGCCCCGTGGGCAGGATGTTGGCCATGCCCCGCGTGGGCGCTCCGCTGGGTCCGGCAGGCACGTATTTGCCCTCCAGGCCCCGAAGCAGGTTGCCGACTTCGTCGGGGGTGCGCATCAGCGCCGGGTACACGACCTCTGCGACATAGGCCAGCACTCCCGAGGTCTGCCCGTCGGGGGCGCCCAGCACCGTGGCCACTGCGGGCCCGGCGTCGGAGGGATGAAAGCCCGCTTCAAGCATCTCGCGGTACAGCTGCCGGCAGAGCAACTCGATGCGCTCAAGGACATCGCCGTTGGTGCGGATGATGTCTGCATTGGGATTTTCAGGATCGGAGGATTGGCATGACGAGCCGGTCCTATCCTGAAAATCTTTGAACCGAGTTAATCCCGATTCGGACAATGGTTCTCCCAGATCATCGGTAATAGCGGCATAGTCGAAGCTCAGCGCCTCCGTGACGGAGCGTCGCAGGCTCGGCACGCCGCTGATGTCCAGGCGAGTCAGGGCGCAGAGCAGTCCGACCATCTGCTCGCCCTCGGGGGTATCCCCGAGGATGTGGAGCCCGTCCTTGATCTGGGCGTCCTTCAGCTCGCAAAGGTAGCCGTCGATCTCGAGGATGAACTCGCCGAAGTCCTCGGGCTGCGACTCAATGCCCAGGTCACGGTGCAGCTCGGCCTGCTGCACCATCTCCCAGATCTGGGCCTCCAGCAGGGGCAGCTTGGACGGGTCCAGCGTCTGGCACTGGTAGTGCTCGTCCATCAACTGCTCGATGCGGGCGATATCGCCGTAGCTGTCGGCGGTGGTCATGGACGGTATCAGGTGGTCCACGATGGTGGCGTGGGCCCGGCGCTTGGCTTGGGAACCCTCGCCCGGGTCGTTGATGATAAACGGGTAAAACAACGGCACGTCGTCCATGGCGACTTCCGGATAACAGGACGAGGACAGCCCGATGCCCTTCCCCGGCAGCCATTCCAGCGTGCCGTGCTTGCCAAGGTGCAGGATGGCGTCGGCCCCGAACACGTCGCGGACCCACCGGTAGTAGGCGATGTAGTGATGGGTCGGAGCCAGGTCCGGGCTGTGGTAGATGGCAATGGGATTCTCGCCGAAGCCCCGCGGTGGCTGCAGCCCGACGAACACGTTGCCCAGGTCGATGCCCGCGATAGCCAGAGCCGGATGGCCGGGGTTACGCCCCCACCCTAACCCTCCTCCGGAGGGAGAGGGAACTATTTCGGTCCTGTAGACCTGCCCGGGAGGATCGCCCCAGTCCCGGGACAACTCTTCGGTGACGTCATCGGGGAAGGTCGAGAACCATTCGCTGTACTGTTTCGCCGTTACGTGCCCGGCGGCCAGTCGCAACTGCTCCTCGGTGAGCGAGTCGCGGTCGTTGCTGCACCGCTCGATGATCCGATGCACCAGCTCATCCCCGGTCTCGGGAATGTCGGAAACCTGGTAACCGGCATCCTTCAACGCGTTCAACACCAGGACCGCCGAGTTGGGAGTATCCAGGCCCACTGCATTGCCGATGCGGGCGTCCTTGGTCGGGTAGTTGCTGAGGATGACTGCTATCTTTTTTTCCGAGTTGGGCTTCAGGGCCAGGTTGGCCTGCTTGATGGCCAGCCGGGCCACCAGCTCCACCCGGTCATCCTTCGGCACGTATCGCTGCAGCCGTCCGGAGAGTCCTCCGTTTCTACGCCCGTCCACTTGCTCAGGGGCAGCGGAAACCTCCTCCTTGAACGATATGGGAACGGAGATTAGCCGCCCGTCGAACTCGGGGAGCGCCACGCTCATTGCGGTGTCGATGGGGCCGAGGCCCAGATCGCTGTCCAGCCACTCGTCCTGGGTGCCGGTGCTGATGATGGCCTGCACCATCGGCACGTTCAGGTTGTCCAGGTAGTCCACCGACCAGCCGGAGGCTATAGCGGCGCCCTCCTGGCTCAACTCTCCCATGGACATGCCCATGGTGTTGACGATGCAATGGACCCGGGGCGTCCCGTCGGGAGCGGCCAAGTACTCGGTGAAGGCGCGGTTTGCCACGCCGTCTCCCTCGGGGCTGTGCTTCAGGCTGAAGGCGTAAACCGGCAGCACGTTGGCGCCCTTGGCCTCCAGGCTGCGTATGAGGGCGTCGATGGGCAGCAGGTTGCCGCTCATCCAGTGGGCCCGGTAGAACAGGATGCCGATGGACGGCCGTTCCTGAGGCGCCGCCTCCTGGGGTCGGTCCGGGCGGCGCTCGGGCTGGAAGCGCTGGGAAACATAGCTCTCGATATCCATGCCTTCGGCGCAATCAGGATGGTAGATGCCCTCCCATGGCAGGGGCGCCGGCGCTTCGTGGCCGTGTTCAGTCCCGAAATACGTGTCGCTCAGGAACAGGAACAGGTTCTGGAAATTCTGGACGCCACCCTGCATCAGGTAGGAGAAGACAGTATCTACCTCTGCCACCGGGGCAGTGCAGGCCGTAATCAGGTCTTCATCCCATTCCTGATGGCCGGGACAGGCGATCAGTGGAATTCCCTCGCTGCGGCAATGCCTGACCAGCGCATCAAAGCTGTCGGGCATGGCGCGCTTGCCGCCCAGCAGCCGCAGCACCACGACACCCGCATCGCTGGCCAGGGACACGATGTCCGTGCTCTCGCCGGACTCGCTGCGCATAGCAGACGGGTTGAGGCCGACGACCCGCGGGAACCCCGCCGGCAGCAAGGATACTGCCCGGTCCGCCGTCAGGATATCGGTATCAGCGGTGGTGATGAACAGGATCGACTTCTGTTGCATAACAATCGACGCCGGAGCGGCGCTACCCTCCCACTTGGACAGGTGAGGTGCCGCTCAGGAACACCATGATTGACAGGTCGCTGAACTCATCCTTGATGCCGCTGCACTCAGCCAGAGTCCCGTCCCAGCGCTGCTCGTCATCGAATGTCAGCCGTTGGTAGACCCGGACATCAACGCTATCGCGGACGCCCAGTTCCAGGAGACCGTTGGCTATGCCCGCTGGCATCAGGTCAAAGGGACGCGGCAGAAGGATCACATGCCGTCTGCCCTCGTTGACGTAATGGGCCAGCTCCTCAAGTTCGCTGCCGGAATCGGCCCGCTTGTGCAGGGTCAGGAATATAGAATCCTCGAGAAAAATCCCCGTGCGGGCCATTGCCACCTGTACCGAACTGATGCCGGGAACCAGCTGGACCCTGTCGGCCCGGCGCCGCACCCGCTCCAGTAATTCCCGCGCCGAGACGTTCAGGTCGCCCCAGCAGCAGACCACGCATTTCCTGCCCAGCCGGACCTGCTCCTCGGCGTACTCCAGCACCCGTTCCTGGTCCCGGTACGACATCGGGCAGACCTCGGCGTGGTCCAGCAGGGGGCGCACCACGTTCAGTACGGTATTGAAACCCAGCACCAGATCTGCGTCCCTCAACGCCTGCCGGCCTTGCAAGGTGAGCATATCGGGGTTGCCGGGTCCCACAGCGACGAATGTCATCCGGGTGCCGCTATCTTGAGTAATGGCGCCGCCTCCTGTGTTCGGTTAGGACGTCGCTGGCGAGTCTGGAATGGGTAGGGCCTCGCCGGGTCAAAATTGCCCTAAAGTGGCAGTGGGCCTGAGGGTTACCCCTCGCATAATAGAAAAATCCCCGGCTCAACTGCTGCCGGGGACAATCCCATTCGGGGTCAGGCGACATCGCCTATGGGTCTCTCTGTCACGCGCAGAAGCAGAGCACCTCCACCCGGGCAGGTTTTCTGACTTACGAGTCCCGTTCGGGGACCCGATTACAGTGGCGCAACCGTGGCGGACTCGCACCGCCTTGCCCTGATATGTACACCGAAATACGCGCGCCGACTCCTAATAGCTGGTACGGACGACGCACTGGAAATTCACCGGGTGGCAGATTCGATTTTTAAGGGACGCCCACAGCCAATGATATAGCTACGAGGCGAGGGAAGTGTAGATTGATACTACTAGCCTGTCAATAGAGTTTTGCGCCTGTCATCCGTTTCGTTGATGGAGGTGATTGACAGCGGAAACAGCGGCTTGATATTATCGCGACAATATCTAAGCCAATCAGCACGGCGTGCCCGGAAACGGGTACAAAAGGGAAAGCGGTGAAAGACCGCTGCGGAGGCGCCACTGTAACCGGGGAGCCACCCGCTTGAGCCACTGTTCAGTAATGGATGGGAAGGCGCGGAAAAGGCGATGATCCGGGAGCCAGGAGACCTGCCGGTGCTGATCTGAGCGGTCGCTCTTCGTCCAGGGAGTGCTCAGTTGCGGACCGGAACCAGGCAAGCGCCCCGGTCATCGAGTTAGAGCGGTCCCTGTCGCGACGGTAGCGACAGGGACTTTGTTTTGCAGACTGCTAGTTCCGGGGCGACGAACCTTCGTCCCGAAAAGGAAAAGCGCTCTATCGGCAAGGTACCGGGTTTGAAACTGGGGCAACTCTACCTGGGTTGGTTCAGTCGTTCTGCCGCCCTGGGATGGTCTCCTGTCCTGATGAGGCTGGTGGCGGGAGCGGTTCCCCTTTTGCTGATCGGGCTGGCCCTGGTGATCACGGCCGTCGCGCTCGGCCCATACACCATTCCCCTGTCTCACACCATTGACATCCTTCTGAGCCAGGTCGGCATAGGCGAGGCGTCCGCGCCCAAGACCGAACAGGCCATCGTGGCCTCGGTCCGCATGCCTCGCATTGCCCTTACGCTGGTCGTTGGCGCCGCTCTGGGCGTTGCCGGAGCGGTGATGCAGGGCCTGTTTCGCAATCCCATGGCCGACCCCGGCATCATCGGCGTTTCCGCCGGCGGGGCCCTGGGCGCGATCATAGCCATTTCCACCGGCGCCCAGGCCGCGTTTGCCCTGGCGCTGCCCGCCATGTCATTCGCCGGCGCAGGGGGAACCCTGGCCCTGGTGTACGGGGTGGCCTCAGTTGGTGGACGGTTCTCCATGTCCGCGCTGCTGCTCTCGGGCGTCGCCATCGGTGCGTTCATTGCCGCCATAATCTCGGCCATCATCCTGTTCACCGAGAACCTCGAAGCGCAGAGAGACATGCTCTTTTGGCTTGCGGGAGGACTGGATGCTTCTCGCTGGAGTGAGGTGCGCCTGTCCCTTCCCTTCGTGCTGTTCGGCGTGGCTATCGCGGTCTTCATGTCCCGGGATCTCAACCTGCTGATGATCAGCGAGGACGAGGCACGGTCCCTGGGTGTCCGCGTTGGCCTGACCAGAAACTCGCTGCTGGCGGCGGCTTCCCTCATCACGGGCACGGCAGTTGCGTTCTCCGGCACCATAGCCTTCGTCGGCCTGATTGTGCCCCACGCCCTGCGGCTGGTCACAGGCGCGGACAACCGCGTGCTGGTGCCGCTGAGCGCAGTGGGCGGCGCGGTGTTCCTGCTGGCCGCCGATACGCTGGCGCGAATGGTGATAGCTCCTGCCGAGGTGGCCGTGGGCATCATCACCGCTCTGGTCGGCGCGCCGTTTTTCCTGATGCTTCTGGCGCGGAACAAGGCCCGCGCATCGATGCTCTAGGCCCGTACCCGGGTTTGTCCCGGGACTAGTGGAGTACCTATCCAGGTCGAGTACCTATTCCGGAGGAAGGAAAAAGCAATGAAACTTGGATCACGGCATTCGCAACCTGTTCTTGATGATGGCAATCTTGGCTGTGATTGCCGTTGCCGCCATTGCCTGCGGAGATGGCGAGGCGACAAGCGAGGCGCCCGCCACGGCTCCACAGGCGACGGCCACGCCAGTACCGGCAGACACGCCCGAGGCGGAAACACCTGAGGAGCCAACGGCGGTCCCCACTTCGGCACCCGCAGCAACGGCTGAGCCGACGTCAGAGCCAGCTGCGACCGAGGCGCCTCAGCCAACGAACACACCGGAGCCGACGTCAACGCCGGAGCCATATCCCGCTGTACCGGGCATCGTTGACCCGTCCAACACCGGCTGGCCTCGCGACGTCGAAACCCTCGAGGGCGTGGTGACGCTGGAGGCGCCGCCGGAGCGCATCCTCACGTATTCCCTGGGACACGACGAGATGCTGGTGGCCCTCGTGCCGCCGGAACGGGTGGCCGCTCTGGGCGCGTTCGCC
This sequence comes from Dehalococcoidia bacterium, assembly GCA_965207865.1. Classification (GTDB taxonomy): domain Bacteria; phylum Chloroflexota; class Dehalococcoidia; order Lucifugimonadales; family UBA3495; genus VXOI01. The sequence goes on along the minus strand of CBDBNP010000007.1, from coordinate 594,899 downwards.
AGCAATGCCTCCTATTCCAACGTGGCCAACATTGCCTCGGAATACCCCGTATTTGAGAAAGGTGCCGAGAATGTCCTGGCCGCCGAACCGGACCTGTTCATTGTTTCGGCGTTCACGGATGCTGATATAGTCGACCTCGTGAAGGATGCCGGGGTTTCGGTCGTGAGGCCTGCCCTGGAAAGTTCCGCCGAGGGGAATGTCCCCAACATATTGCTGATGGGATACATGCTGGGGGTAGAGGAACGGGCCCTGGAGCTGGCCGCGGAAATCGAGGACAGGCTGGCGACGATATCCGACAGAGTACCGCCCGTTGGCGATCCTGGGAGACCGGCGGTGATTTCGATATCCCGTTGGTCTGACTCCATCAGCGTTGCAGGGGGCGGTACCACCGGCAACGGAATCATCGAGTCCGCTGGTGGCTTGAATGCGGCGGCGCGTGACGGCATTGATGGGTTCAAGACGATAACCACTGAGTCCGTCGCGGCCATGAACCCTGACTTCATTATCATCCCCCAGGGCGGCGATGGCGGCACCTCGCTGCGCGACGACCTGCTGAACGACCCGGTGCTGGCTGAAGTGCCTGCAATTGCAAACGGCGAGGTCCACATTATGGATGCACCGAAGCACATCACCCTGTCTCACTGGAACGTGCGGGGCATAGAATCAACGGCAGAAATTCTCTTCCCAGACCTGTTTGCCGACGTGACTTTTACGGATTTCGAGCCATACCGCGGGGAGTAAACCGTTGACCCTTTCGACAAGCCCAGGACAGGCTGTAAGCGCAAGCACGGCCGCCCTGTCCGCCAGGGACGTATCGGTCCGGCTCGGGGGCAACCCCATCCTGAAATCGGTGTCATTCGAGGCCCGCGCTGGCGAAGTCGCGGGCCTCATCGGCCCCAATGGCGCGGGGAAGAGCACGCTGCTGCGCGTGCTGGCGGGGTTGCTGCGTCCGGAATCGGGAGACGTGCGGATCGAGGACGAGCCGCTGAAGGGACTCAACTCCAGCCAGAGGGCGCGACGCATTGCGTTTATGCCCCAGCACGATGCGACACACCCCTTTACGGCCATCGAGACGGTGCTCATGGGCCGGTACGCCCACCTGGGGCGTTTCGAGCTCGAAGGAAGGCAGGACCGGGAGATCGCGCTGGCCGCGATGGCCCGCACGGATACGGCCCAGTTCGAGGACCGGCAGCTCGACCGGCTCTCGGGTGGCGAGCGCCAGCGGGTTATTCTGGCGCGGGCACTGGCTCAACAGGCCGGCGTCATTATTCTGGATGAGCCATCGGCCAGCCTGGACCTGCGCCATCGCCTTTCGATCATGGAGACGCTGAGGGAGGAGGTGGCCGCCAGGCAGGTGGCCGTGGTTGTCGCCCTCCACGACGTATCCCTGGCCAGCCGTTATTGCGACCGGCTGACCCTCATGTCCGACGGGCGCATTGCGGCGGAGGGGAGTCCTGTCGAGGTCCTAACTACCAATAATCTCAGGAGCGCCTTCGGTGTCGAGACAACGGTGCAGCTGGATCCCACGACGGGTTCTCCCCAGGTGTGGCTGATCGGGCCGTCTGCGTGAATTCTCCCGCCTATCTTTCAGATCAATCTTTCCGGCTAGTCTTTCCGTCCATATATCAGGGCTAAAATTCAGGGCAGGAAGGTCCACTGTGGTGTCAAACATCGGAGTCACACTCGCTGATGCGTTGGAACGTACCGGGGGTCTGGATACTGCCGCAATGGTCCGGGCCGAGGCCCGGCAGGGAAACCTGACCAAGCCGCCGGGCGCCCTGGGTCGCCTGGAGGATCTCTCCATCAGGCTGGCTGGCATCTTTGGCACCGAGAGGCCAACCATCGGCGGGAAAGCAGTGATCATCGCCGCCGGAGACCACGGGGTGGTCGCCCAGGGAGTCACCGCCTACCCGCAGGAAGTCACAGCGCAGATGGTGCTCAACTTCCTCGGCGGTGGCGCCGCCATCAGCGCCATGTGCCGGCACCTGGGAATTCGCCAGGTGATTGTTGACGCCGGAGTCGCCTCTGATCTTCCCGACAGCCCGGAGCTTCGCACGCTCAAGATCGGCAGGGGCACGGACGACATGAGCCAAGGTCCGGCGATGTCGCGAGAACAGGCGACGCAGTGCCTGGAGGCCGGGATTAGTCTGGCGGTTGAGGTGATCGAATCGGGCGTTGATCTGTTGGCCACTGGCGACATGGGTATCGGTAACACCACGGCTTCCAGCGCCATCACGGCTGCGGTTACCCATTTGGATACCGAACAGACCACTGGAGAAGGCACGGGACGCAACCCCGAGGAGCTACAGCACAAGGCCGGTGTGGTACGCACCGCGCTGGAGGTCAACTCCCCCGATCCATCCGATGGGATAGATCTGCTATCGAAAGTCGGTGGGTTCGAGATCGGCGTCCTGGCCGGCGTGATCATCGGCGCAGCCATGATGCGCCGCCCGGTGGTGGTTGACGGTTTCATTTCCAGCGCCGCCGCCCTGGTGGCCAATGCCGTTTGTCCGACTTCCCGGGATTTCATGCTTGGGTCCCACGTCTCGGCGGAGCGGGGACACCGCGCTGCCCTCGCCTCCCTGGAGCTGGAGCCCCTGTTCGACCTGGGAATGCGCCTGGGTGAGGGAACGGGTGCGGCACTGGCAATGCCGATCATCGAGGCCGCCGCCGCCACGCTGTCCGAAATGGCGACATTCGCCGAAGCAGGTGTGTCGGACAGGGATCCGGAGGACGAGCCTGACCAGAGTTAGAGCGCAAGCAACGTGAACGGGCCCTCCGTTGGAATGAGAGCGGCGCTGGGGTTCCTGACCATCCTGCCGGTCGCTCCCCCTTCGGCAAGCTCCGGAGGTTTGGAATCGGCGAGAGGATGGTTTCCCGTGGTCGGGCTCCTGCTGGGGCTGGTCTTGGCCTGCCTCGACCTCCTGATGCAGTGGGGATACCCTATCCTCACCGACGAGAACCGCCATTTCCCCTCTGCGTTGTCCGCATCTATTCTCGTCGTGGCCCTGGCAGCGCTCACCCGCGCCCTTCACCTCGACGGTTTCATGGACTGCTGCGATGCTCTGTTCGGCGGCTTCGACCGCGAGAGACGACTGTCGATCCTGCGGGACTCCCACGTTGGAGCGTTTGCCGTGGTCGGAGCTGTGAGCCTGCTCCTGCTGAAGGTTGCTGCTATCATGGCGCTGCCCATGCCGGTACGCTTTTGGCTTCTCTTGCTGTTTCCGTGCCTGTCGCGCTGGGGCATGCTGCTGGTGCTGGAGTTCTTTCCGTACGCCAGGACGCAGGGGATCGGGGTGCCCTTCCAGCCCGCCGCCCAGCCTGAACGGCACGGCGCACGCTGGCGTTCAGTGGGGTTGGTGTGGAAAAAGAGGGGCCAACTGCTGGCGGGACTGGTTGTGGCTCTGGTCGCGACGGTTGCCCTGGCGGGACCGGGCGGATTGGCCCTGCTGGCCTTGGCGACCGGCGTGGCGGCAGCGCTGGCGTGGTGGGCAGCGCGTCTCTTGGGAGGAGTGACCGGTGACGTTTACGGAGCGGTCAACGAGGCAGTGGAGGCAATGGTACTGATAGGGGCGGCCATCCTGGCCTACGCGGTGTCCTCGAACTTTCTGCGACCTCTCCACGAATGGTCGTGGTGAGGATGACGATCACTGCACATGGAGTGGCGCTTATTTCCTGGAGAATGGTATCTTGACGCAGGAGCACTGGTCCTGGCGCTGGTCCTGGATCTCGCACTGCGAGAACTTCCCAACCGGCTGCATCCGGTGGTCTGGATGGGCCGGACCGTCTCCTTGATGGAGAGGGTGGGACCGTCTCCCGAGTCTGGAAGGCTCGCTCTCGCTTGGGGCGCCGTGATGGCCGTGGCCGTTCCGTCACTGTTCGGTGGGGTGGCCTGGGTGGCAGCCAACGGCCTCCGTGAGCTGGGCACGATACCCTACCTGGTGGGAGCGACAGTGCTTCTGAGCACCACTTTTGCCGTCAAGGGACTGGCGCAGGCCGGGATTGGCGTCAAGGATGCCATAAACGAAGGCAGCATCGGCGAGGCCCGGCACGAGCTGCGCAGCCTGGTGAGCCGGGATGCCGGTTCGCTCGACAAGTCCTTGGCCTCGGCGGCTGCCATAGAATCCGTGGCGGAGAACACTACAGACAGCTACATCGGCCCCTGGTTGGCGTTCGCCCTGCTGGGGTTGCCCGGGGCTTTTGCCTACCGGGCGGTGAACACCTTGGACAGTATGATCGGCTACAGGGGAAAGTACGAATATCTCGGCAAGGCTTCTGCCAGGCTGGACGACGTGATGAACTTGGTCCCGGCGCGCCTGAGCGCAGGACTCATCGTCGTCTCCGGCGGCCTGTGCCGGCTGCCCACAGGGCGAGGGATGCGCTGGCTATGGAAGGGAAGGCGCCTGACTGCCAGCCCCAACGCTGGCTGGACCATCGGCGCAATGTCCGGTCTCTTGGGCGTGGCCCTCGAAAAGGCAGGTCACTACCGCATCGGCGACGGGCTGGATGACCCGGATCCCCGGCACATCAGCCAATCGGTAAGGATAGCCCTGGTGGTGGCTGCCATCGGGGCACCGATGGCCCTGGGAGTGCTGGCCCTGCGCGGGGTTGTGGCGGGTTGATTCCATTGGACTTGCCAAGCAGACAACAGAGGCCGGTACATGGCGGCCTGAACTATTCGGAACTGGCGGCGCTAGGACTTCGCCCCGAGGATGTCACGGACTTCAGCGCCAGCATCAACCCCCTGGGCCCGTCGCAGGTGGCGCTGGAGGCGGCACAGCGGGTCAACCTCGCCGCATATCCGGACCCCGAGTGCCTCGATCTCAGGAATTCCATTGGCCGCGCCACGGGAGTCAGCCCTGCAAACGTCCTGCCGGGCAACGGGTCCACCGAGCTGATACACCTCTTGGCGCGGGCTTTCCTGTCCCCGGATGATTCGGCCCTGATATTCGCTCCAACCTTTGGTGAATATGTGGCGGCCTGTCGCAACGAAGGAGTGGAGCCTGTCTCGTTTCGTCCCTCGGACGAGGGGCCGCCTGACGCAATGTTCCGCTGGGACATTACGAAAGCCATTGACTGCATCGCAGAGCTATCGCCGTCCATCGTCTTTCTGTGCAATCCCAATAACCCGACAGGCGTCTATGTGGGGGAGGACGAGCTCCGGAGTGTTGCCAAGGCGCTGCAGGGCGTGGGTGTACTGGTCGTTGACGAGGCCTACCTCCCCTTTGTCGAGGAACGCTGGGATTCCACTCCTCTTCTGTCGCTGGACAACGTAGTGCTGCTGCGTTCGATGACCAAGGACTACGCTCTGACGGGCCTGCGACTCGGCTACCTACTGGCATCGGAGGAGGTTGTCGGGCAGGTGCGGCGGTTCCAGTACAGCTGGAGCGTGAACGCGGCCGCCCAGGCCGCCGGAATCGCCGCCCTCTCCGATGGGGAGCACGTCGCAAGGGGAAGGCAGATCGTGGAGCGGGGCAAGGAGTACTTGAGGCAGGTCGCAGCGACACTCGGCATTGGCTGCCCTCCGGCTGCGGCCAATTTCCTGCTCCTCAACGTGGGATGCGCCAGCAATAGCCGTGCCGCTCTCCTGTCCGAGTACCGCATTTGCGTGCGGGACTGTAGTTCCTTCGGTCTCCCGGAGTACATTAGGATAGGGATAAGGGCCATGGAGGACAACCGCAGGCTGGCGGACGCGCTCCGGGCCGTGCTCTCCAAAGCGGGGGATCATTGCCCAAGCAGCTGATTTTCGTGCTGGGCGGCGCTCGGTCAGGCAAGAGCACCTTTGCTGAACAGCTCGCCAAGGAAGGCAGTCGGGTACTCTACGTGGCCACCGCCGAGGCATTTGATGAAGAAATGCGCCAGCGCATCGACATGCACCGCCGCCAGCGACCTGCCGAATGGGACACGCTGGAGGAGCCTCTGGCCCTGCCTTCGGCATTGGGCCCGGCGCTTGAGGGGTACGACACTTGCCTGCTGGACTGTCTCACCCTCTGGATCAGCAACATGCTGCTGGCAGGGGAGGGCAACCCTAACGCCGAGCAGGAAATTCTGACGGCTGCCGGTGAGTTGCTGGAGGTGTACGAGGGGTCATCCGCGACATGGATAGTCGTGAGCAACGAAGTGGGCCTGAGCCTGGTGCCTCCATCGCCGCTGGGCCGGAAATTCCGGGACGTCCAGGGCCGAGTGAACCAGATGTTTGCGGCGCGTGCCGACAGGGCCTACATGCTGATCGCCGGGCTGGCCATGGACCTGAAAGCCCTGGGCGCGGCACCTTTCGCCAGCGGCCCCTTCAGCGGCGGAAGGGCACCCCTCCCCTGATGTCCGGACACGAGGACCTCCGGATTGGAACGGCATCGGCGCCTGGCACCTGCGGGGAGCTGGCCCAAGGGATGCTGGACGGCGTCCTGTGCCTGGTCACTTGCCCTATTGATATACGGAGCACCGCGACAGTGAGTCTGCTGCCCGGCGACGGGAATGTCGTGGCGCCGACCGACTCTCCCAAGGCCGCCCGGGCTGTGGAGGCGACTCTGGGATTCCTGAACGAGACGGGCGTGGATGCCCGGCTCTCGCTGGAATCCGGACTCCCGCGGGGAAAGGGCATGGCCAGCAGCACGGCAGATGTGGTCGCCAGCATCGCGGCAACAGCATCCGCCGTCGGCCACCGGCTGGAGTCGGATCAAATTGCCGAAATCGCCCTGGGCGTGGAGCCCAGCGACGGGATCATGTTTCCCGGAATCGCGGTCTTCGACCATCGCGAGGGGAGAATTGCCCGTGCCCTGGGTCAGCCCCCACCCATGCGCGTTTTGGTGCTGGATTTCGGCGGAACTGTGGATACCCTGGAATACAACAGGGAGTGCAACAGCGCTGCACGGGATACGGCCCTGAAGTCCCTGGGGCCCAGGATGTCCGAGGCAGTGTCGCTCATCGAGACCGGGCTGCTGCGGGGAAATCCCCTCCATATCGGCAAGGGTGCTACCATCAGCGCCATCGCTAACCAGGAGGTCTCATTCAATCCGCGCCTGGACGATGTGCTGGCCCTTTCCGCCGAGGTCGGCGCCTATGGGGTGAACGTTGCCCACAGCGGGACCGTGATAGGCATACTGCTCCCCGACCAGCCAGCAGCCGTGGCCCAGGCCGCCGCCTGTGCGAGGAAACGCTTTGACTGCCTGGAATCAACGATGCAGTGCCGGGTGGAAGGCGGCGGGATCAGGATTCACTGACTGGGGCAGCTATTGGACCAACTGCTTTGAAATGATGGCCAACGAGGGCAACCACAAGGGTTGCCCCTACCAGTCAGAGACTGTCCCGTAGGGGCGTCCCTTGTGTGCGCCCTGAACGCTACAGCCAGGGCTACCCATCAACAAAAAGAATTCGCACAACTAGCCCCGCTTGGGCAGCTTGGGGACGAGCCAGCTCAGGAAGTCATCCTCGCTGCGGGTCTGCATGAAGAAGCGGCCGGGGCCCTCCAGCTTGCAGACCAGGCCCTCTCCGCTGAGTAGGGTGGTCTTCCAGCCTCCCGAGCGTCCCACGTCGTACCTGACACTTTCGTCAAAGGCAACCATGTGGCCGTTATCCACCGTGTAGCGCTCACCCTGCGCCAGGTCAATGCGGTGGATTGCTCCGTACGATGAAATGAACAGCAGCCCTCGTCCGGAACAGCGCAGCAGGAACAGCCCCTCCTTGGAAAAGAAGGACTTTGCGCCTCCCCACTGCGAGTCCACCTCAATGTCCATAGTCGCGGCGAGGAAGGAGCCGGACTGGACCATAACCGTCTCGTGCCGCAGCTCCATGACCTCAATGTCGCCCGGGAGGGATGGCGCGACGGACACTTCGCCCGGCTCCTCTGCGGTGAAGGTGTTTACGAAAAAACTCTCCCCTCCCAGGACCGACCGACGCAGGCCGCCGAAGATTCCACCTCGCGTGCCCGTCTCCATTTTGATGGTGTCCGACATGCTGACCATGACACCGGTTTCCGCCTGGAGTTGCTCTCCGCGATTCATCCTGATCATAGCCAGCGCATAGGATGGTTTGTGAAGGATTTCGTAGTCCATAAGTTGGTGTCCTCCCTAGTGTTGGCCCGACCGCGGGGCTCGGGCGAAAGCTGGGTTCAGTCGCGACATCGTAATGGGCGACAAAAACAACTGTGGCCTGAATAAATTATACAGTCGGCGTTGTGGTAGAGCAGGCGCATTCCGTTACCTGTTTGACCCTCATCCTGCTCGCGGGTATATTAGCCACCTGAACGATGGTCTGCTGACACCAAGGGTGTGCTATGGTATGTATGCGTTAGTTCTCGCCGGCGGAAAGGGAGAGCGCCTTCGACCACTTACCGACAGGGTGCCGAAACCCATGGCTCCCGTTGCCGGACGACCGATCCTTGAGCACCAGATTGAGTGGTTGAAGGAGGCGGGCGTCGAGAGCGTTGTGTTCCTCGTGGGCTACCGCTGGGAATCCATCAGGTCTCACTTCGGCGACGGCTCTCGGTACGGGGTCAACATAGCCTACAGCATTGAGAGCTCCCCTCTAGGCCGGGGCGGGGCAATCAAGCAGGGCATTCCCTTTGTCGGCGACGGGGACGAGCCCGTCGTGGTAACCAACGGCGACATCATCACTCGCCAACCGCTCTCGGAGATCATCGATTTCCACCGTGCCTCCCCGGCACGTGGCAACGGGTCCTGCGCCACCCTGCTGGCGGTTCCCATGATCAGCCCATACGGAATTGTGGACATGGATGACAGGGGAGGCGTGGTCGGCTTCCGTGAGAAAGTTGAACTGCCGCATTGGATCAACGGTGGCGTTTACGTGATAGACCGGGACGTTTTCGCGGAGTTTCCCGATCTGGGAGACCACGAGGTTTCGACCTTCCCGCACATGGCGGAGTCCGGAAGGATCGCCGCATTCCGTACCAGGTCCTATTGGACCAGCATCGACTCTTTCAAGGACCTCAGAGAAGCCGAGGACTTTGTGGCCCGCGAGAGCGCGGGCACTTCCGCCGACCTTGCGCGATGATTCCGGAAACGGGCGGCGCGCTCCCGGGCGTACCTGCGAACTTCAGTCATGACTCGGAGCGAGACCGGGGAATCAGTGGCTGATTCCACCTCAGTCGGTACCGGGACAGCATTGCCCGACGTCGCCGCGATGGCAGCAACCGTCAGGGCCAGCATGGAGAAGGTTCTGGTCGGTAAGGGCCAGGTTATTGAGCTCTTCCTGGCGGCAGTGCTGAGTGGCGGGCACATACTCGTCGAAGACGTCCCGGGCATCGGAAAGACCACGCTCGCCCGCAGCCTGGCTGAATCCCTCAGCTGCAGTTTCCGGCGCATTCAATGTACCCCGGACCTTATGCCATCGGACATCACCGGGGTGAACTTTTACAACCAGAAGCTGAGTGAGTTTGAGTTCCGGCCCGGCCCCATCCTCGCCCAGGTCGTGCTGGCCGACGAGATTAACCGTGCCACGCCGCGCACCCAGTCGGCACTGCTGGAGGCTATGGCGGAGGGGCAACTGACCGTGGACGACCGGACCATTGCGCTTCCCCAGCCGTTTCTCCTGGTTGCGACGCAGAATCCCATCGAGCTGGAGGGGACTTTTCCTCTGCCCGAGGCCCAGCTGGACCGGTTCATGCTTCGCCTGCGTATGGGATATCCGGATGAGGACGAGGAGGTGCAGATGCTGGCCCGCTTCAATTCGGGCAATCCCATCGACTCGTTGCAGCCGGTTGCCGATGGTAGCGGTGTGACGGAAACGCAGGCGGCGGTCAGGCAGATATACGTCGACCCCGTCCTGAGCAACTACATTGTGAGGCTGGCCCAGGCGACCCGTCGCCACGAGGATGTGGAGTTGGGTGTGAGCCCACGGGCCACCCTGGGGTTGTACCGCTGTTCCCAGGCGTTTGCCGCCATCCGGGGCAGGGAGTATGTTTCCCCCGATGACGTGAAGGTCCTGGCGCCCTACGCGCTGGCCCACCGCACAATTCTCACCTCCCAGGCCCGGCTGAGGGGCCGAACCCAGGAGGATGTGGTACATGAGCTGCTTTCCCGGGTGGAGGTGCCCGTTTAGGCCGGGCCGGGCGGTATGAGGCACGAGCTGTGGCCGGTGATCAGCGGGCTGCTTGTGGTTGTTGGCCTGCTGGCCAGCAGCGGCCTCCTGCTGGTGGTCGGCTCAATGGTCGTGGTGGTCTGGATGACGGCACGGCTGTGGGAGCGGTACTGTTTTCGGAAGGTCTCGTTCGAACGTAATATGGGTCGACGTCGTGCCTTCATCGGTGACACCGTCGACTATTCCGTTTCCCTGACCAACGACAAACTGCTCCCACTGATCTGGGTGGAGGCGCAGGACCCGTTCCCGGAGGGACTGGAACTCCCAGGCGCGGTTGTACGCGGCGCCAGTCTCGAGACCAACCGCCACTACAGCATCACCACCTCCCTCCTTCCGTACCAGCGGGCCACCTGGAATTTCCGGATGCACTGTGCCCGCCGGGGCTATCACCGTATCGGCCCGGTGAGGATGCGAAGCGGCGACATATTCGGATTCGCCTCGACGGAAACCCGCCAATCGAGCGTCAGCGACGTGCTGGTGTATCCGAGGGTGATCGACCTTGACAGCCTGGTCCCTCCCCCGCAACACCCCCTCGGTGCATCCCGTGGCGGCTTACCGCTCTTTCACGACACCACCAGGTTTCGTGGCACCAGGGACTATCTTCCCGAGGATCCCATGAAGCACATCGACTGGAAGGCCACCGCCAGGGCCAGGAGATTGCAAACACGGATCTTCGAACCTTCAGTGTCAATGAACATCGTCGTGGCCCTGAATGGCTCGACCAGTGACTATGTCTGGCTGGGTACCAACAGGCGGCTGTTCGAGCGCGCCGTCACTGCCGCTGCCTCCGCCATGGTGCTGGCCGACCGGCGGGGTTACACCTACGGCCTCATTTCCAACGCCGTGGCCTCCTACTCCGGGAAATGGCTGAGCGTTCCCGTGGGCGCCTCCTCGCAGCAACTGACCATGACCCTCGAGGCGCTGGCCATGGCGGCGCCCTACGTGGTCTCGATGCTGCCCAGCGTGTTCCGGGCGGAACGGGACAACCTGCCTCCGGGCGCCACGGTGGTTTTCATAACGGCCGCCCTGACCGGCTCCATCCCTGAACAGCTGGCTGCCTTTTCCGAGGGCGGATACCGGCTCAGCGTGATCTATGCCGGGGATGGCGAGGCGCCGGAACGAATTGCCGATATTCCCGTATTCAACATCGGCCATCTCCTCGACCAGTTGCCCGAGGACCGCACTGACTGGAATGAGGAGCCGAATGTACTGGGTGAAGCTATGGATCAAGCCAGCCCAGGTCCTGGCTTTCCCGACGCGCGCATCGGCGAGAACGACGGATCAATGTCCGCGTGAAGTTGTGAAACAGATACCGGAACGAGGGTAAGGGTGAGGCCATACTGGCGCATAAGGTCGGTGACTGCGGTGGACCTCTTCCTGGAGAGCTGCGTCCTGTACCTGGTATTCTCGACAGTTTCCAGCCTGATCAGGCTGGAACAGCTGCAGTTGCCATTCTGGCTGGTATTTGTGGCCCTTGCCTGGGGTTATGGCCTGTCCCTCTGGGTGCTGGGACTTAAGATCACTCCTGTGCTCAGAGGGGTGATTGGAATGGCCGTCGGGGTGCCGTCTCTGCTGGTCCTTGTCGCCTGGAACGCCGGTCTTCCCTTTCTGCCCTTTGGGCTTCTTATTCCGCTGGAGCCGGGCGGTCTTGGCCTGTTCGTTGGCTCGGTCATTTTTCTGCTCATCACCTGGTGGCGAGGGGTGCAGGTCTCCCGCGAGGAGGCAACTCTCGATTCAGTACGTACTGCCTTTCAGATAGGGATGCTCACCCTGCTCGCTGCGGCCCTGATCGATGCTGCCACCGAGGGCCGGATTGTCAGCGGGTTCTTCGTAATCGGTTTCTTCAGCGTGGGCCTCCTGGGAATGGCGCTGGCCAGGTTCTCAGCTGATGGAGGCGAGAATCGCGAAATGCCACGGGAATGGCTCTGGCCGATCATGGCCTGCGTCGCGGCCGTTCTTCTGCTGGGTCTGCTGATCAGCGGCCTCGGCCTGGGCGGGCTTGACGATGTCAGCAGGGCGGTTACAGGCCTGATCGGCGCGGTCGGCCTGAGAATCCTGGAGCCGGTGCTGATGCTGGTGGGGTTGATCGCCGGGGGGCTGGTCAGCGTGGGAAACTGGTTCTCCCAGCTCATGGGCGGCGGCGATTTCGATGGACTCCTGGAGGCTCAACGACGGATCAATGAATTTCACGAAAGCCTGAGGGAGGCCGAATCCGATACTGATGGGAACCTGCTCCTTACCGTTCTGCAGTGGACCGCTGTTGCCTTCGGTTCCCTGGCCGCGGTGGGCATCGTCTATTGGCTCTTTAGGAGTCGCCGCCGCCAGGGCGGGGGCGGCCAGGTTGTCGAGGTCCGGGAGTCGCTGTTCAGCCTGAGCCGGGCCGGGGATGACGTGAACGAAGCGTTGGGTGGCATATTTGCTGGCAGGTGGGGAGGGTCGCGGAGACGGAATCGCATATTTGCCACACCGCGCGACTACTACCACGCCCTGCTGGAGATGGCGAGACGCGCCGGCCGCCCCAGGGAATCGTCGGCGACACCGAGGGAGCACCAGCGCGACCTTTCGGGGATCCTGCCAGCCGACCCAGTCTCCCGGATCGTCGATGAGTTCCAGGACGCCCACTACGGCGCCACAGTAGCCGATTCGGAACGGATGGATAGGCTGGAGCAAGACCGCCTCGCGTTGGAGGAGTTCCTGGGCCAGCGCAAAAAGGACCGCTGAAACGCCAGTCGTCGGCCAGGTTGCCCAGTTCTTTGAAACTATCTCAAATCGAGTGTTTGCTTTCCCTGCACCTTTCTCTTGACAACCATCCTCAAGGGAGAGGGAACTCTTGAGATAGCTGCATAGTTGCACTCGCTCTGAGGCATGCCGGAGGATATCCGTTCAAGGCGCCGTTAGTCTGGTAGCCTCACCGGGAGCCACTGGAAAGTGACTGCGGAATCGTCCTGACCGAAAAGAGCATTGCCGTCTAGCGAAAGGCCGGAAGCACCTCGTCGGCGATGAGCGCCATGAGCCGGCGGAGCGCGGGGATGTCCCCAGAATTCAGGGCCAGCACCATGTGCTCCACCCCCGCCTCCCGATAGGCCTCGATGCCTGCCCTCATGGCTCCGGGATCACCGCCGGGCAGCCGCGAGCGCGACGAGGCCCGCTGGCTCGACGGGCCCCCGTGTACTTCGACCTCGACTCGCGTCGACATGGTGATGTCGGATACGTCCCGGCCCGCCGCTTGCGCCAGGGATGCCAACTCGGCCTTGCCGATGGCGAAGTCCTCGGGTGACAGGCCTGTCGGGTGCCAACCGTCGCCCACCCGGGCAGTCCGGCGCATCGCTCCGGGAGATGAGCCGCCGATCCACAGCGGGATGGACGGCTGCACCGGCTTGGGAGAAAAGTAGAGGTCCTCAAAATCCCAGCGGCGGCTGTGGTATTCCGGCCTGTTGTTGCTCCACAGCTCCTTCATTATGGCGATGGACTCGTTTGTCAGCGATCCACGCTCACTCATCGGTATTCCGAGAGCCTCGAATTCCTCGGTCATTGCGCCGGCGCCCACTCCCAACGTGACCCGGCCCCCGGACATCTGATCCAGCGTGGCGGCATACTTGGCCAGTTCCACCGGGTTGTGGTAGGGGAGCACCAGCACCGACGTACCCAGGGCAACCCTGCTGGTGGTCGCAGACATGTACGACAGCATGGCCATCGGGTGATAGTAGGGACGGTCCTCAAGCCTCTCCCGGATGTAGCCGGTGTTGAACAGGTGGTCCATCACCCAGATGGAGTCATACCCCTGTTGTTCCGCCTCCGGCCCCAGGCTGAGGACTTCATTTGGGTCCGAAACTCCCCAGTTATTGGGGATGGTAACTCCGAATTGCGTCATAACTCGTCCGATGAATATTCGCGCTTGACTTGACCGGCAGCCCGCATTTGACCGCCTCTGGTAGGCCTCCGCAGCCGGGAAGCAGCATTGAGAGATGCCGCTCCAACAGCGTCGGGCACGCGCTCGTAGGCGGCTACGCCGTATTGATGGCGGTGAGCACGGACGCCGTTTCCACCGCGGCGAGGGCTGCGTTGGTCCCGATGTTGCCGGACTTGCCGCCGGCGCGGTTCAGGGCCTGCTCCATGTTTTCGGTGGTCAGCACGCCGAAGATCGTGGGCACACCGGTGTCCATGCTGACGGACCCCGCGCCGCCCTGTGCCTGACCGGCCACCATGTCGTAATGCGTGGTCTCACCCCGGATTACGGCGCCGAGACATATCACTGCGTCAAAGCGACCGCTTTTGGCAAAGGCTCGGGCCACCACGGGCAGCTCGAAGGATCCCGGGACCCAGGCCACAGTGATGTCCGAGTCGCGCACGCCGCAGCGGCCAAGGGTCTCCAGCGCCCCGTCGAGCAGTTGCTTGGTAATTATCTCGTTGAAACGGGCGACCGCGACTCCGACTCGCAGGCCCTGCCCGTTCATGTCGCCCCTGAGTTCGTTGGGCACGGTAAGTTCTCCTAGTCTTGGTATGAATTGAATTCGGCCATTTCGGCCGCTGAAATCGTCAACATTGCGTGAGGTACTATCGCTTCGGCGGCTCCATCAGGAGTCGGCAGGAGTTTCCAGTCCCACCAGGAGCACCTTGTCCAGCAATTCGGCCTCTGAGACCATCCCGGACACGGTGCTGAACTCGTTTATCACGGTGAACGGCACCTGGCGCACCCCGTAACGGCGGGCGAGGTCGGGAAACTCCTCCGCCTCAATCACGTCGGTATGGATGTTGGCGCTTTCCACGGCCATAGATTGCGCCAGAAGCGCCATCCCCGCCGAGGTCTCGCTGCCCGGCGTGACGAATACCTGGAGATGTACCGGCTTTTCCACCCGTCGCAGCTGCTTCCGGGAGTTGACGGAAAGGCGGGTGCTGCCCCGGGAAAGCGCCTTGGTAATTTCAACCAGCACCGGTAGCTGATATCCAAGGGGCAGGCCGTAGTATCTGACCCACTTCCCGGAGCCCGCTCCCATCACCACCGCTGGAATGCGGGAGATGCTGTCCTCCTGCGCTTTTTCCCTCTCGAGGTGAAATTCCACGGTTTCCAGGGACAGCTTGGGCGAAAGGGAGACCAGCTCCTCCATCAGTTGCAGCGTCTGCGGACAGTACCGGCACTCGCGACCCGGAATCGCGATGGGCGACGGGCGTTGCGTGTACATCCGCAGAAGCACATCAGCCTTGAGGTGCTTGCGGAATTCCCGCTTCAGACGTGGCTTTTCCTGTGGCGGAATCAGGTCCTGTTGCGCGGTTGCCATGGATTCTGGTCCCCTGCGGCAGTGGATGGGGCCAGTTTACACGGCCCGCAAAGGCTTAGCCACCCCGCCGGCCGTCCTGTTCCGGCACCTGGTGTGCCAAGAACGGACCGAACGCTAGCCTTCCTTGTCCAGCATGTCCCGGATGGTGAACATGCGCTGGAAGAGGGTGAAACATGACACGGCGGCAATGGCGACCAGGATGCCCATAAGCAGCCAGGGGATCCAGGACAGCAGCAGGGCGGCGCCCAGCAGTATCACTCGCTCCGTGCGCGTCATCACACCGGCCCGGGTGAATACCCCGAGACCCTCGCCACGGGCCCGGAGGTAGCTGACGCCTTGGGAAAACACGAGGGCCAGCAGAAGGGCGATGAGGAAAAATGCCCGGTAGTCCTCAGATACATCCGCCCTGAGTATGTAGACTCCCAGACCCACGAATAGCGCTGCCTCTCCCAGCCGGTCGAACACCGAATCCAGGAGGGCGCCGAAGGGCGTTGCCTTGCCGGTCAGACGGGCAAGGGCCCCATCGAACAAGTCGAGGATTCCGCCAGCCAGGAACACCGCGCCGCCCCATACCAGCCAGCCGTAAGCCACCAGGCAGGCGGAGACGACGCAGACCGCAAAGCCCAGCAGGGTGATTCCATTGGGGGAAAAGCCGGCGGCCCTGAACGCGCGCGCGCCGGGCTCCTCAAGGTAGCTGCGCAGTGCGCCTCTAAGCTGTTCTCTACCCAGCCGTTGCATTAGGCCGCATTGAACCCGGAAGCGCCATGTACCTCTTGCAGACAGGCCTCGTAGTACTCTTCAACGCGTCCGGCTACCACCTGCCACCGGTGCTTCTCGGCCGTGGCCCGGCCCCGCTGTCCCATGAGCGCCCGCCGCTGAGGGTCGCGAATGAGATCCTCCAGGGCTGTCGCCAGCGATCCCACGTCCTTGTTCCTGAAGAGCAAGCCCTCCTCCCCGTCGGTCAGCACACCACGGTAACCCTCAATGTCGGAGGCCACCACGGGCTTGCCTGCCGCCATTGCTTCCAGCAGAACAATGCCGAAGCTTTCGGCGCCCGTAGCCGGGGAACAGAAAATGTCGGCGGAAGCATAGTAGCGGGGCAGGTCGTCGTAGGGCACCCGCCCCACAAACTCCACCTCAGGCAGGTTCCGGGAGCTGAGGACCTGGTAAGAGTCCTTGTCCGGGTTCCCCGGTCCCACCACGATGAGGCGCAGGTTGGGAGTGTCCCACCGGAGTTGCCCGTACGCTTCCAACAGGTAACGCAGACCCTTTCGTTTTTCCAGCCGGCCAACAAAGATGATGTTCGTCTTGCCGTCCTGGTACTGCGGCCAAGGTTCCGCCTCCTGGGAGAAATGGTCCACGTCAATACCGTTGGGAATGATCTCGTAGTTGCCGGGGAAGGTGGATTGAACATAATGCCGGGCTGCCGGCGAGACGGCGATGTTGCCGTGCAGACGCTGGTGCCATCTCTTGATGAACGGCTGGCTCATCCGGTAGAGGTGGTGCCGGTTGTGGCAGGCGTGAAATGTGCCCACATTCACCGTGTTCGAATACTCAAGAACGGTGAGCGGAAGGATGGGTGCCATGGGCTCGTGGAGGTGAATGATATCGTACTGCTCCCTCTCCAGAAGGGCCCTGACCTTCCGTGCCAGCCACCAGGAAAGGGAGACGCGGGCGATGGAGCCTCCACTGGGCAGGGGCACGGAGCGGCCCAGGGGCACCAGCAGGTCGCTGTCCTGGCATTCCCGGGAGGGCGAATGGGGCGCCAGAACCTGGACCTCATGGCCCAGCTTTCCCAATTCCCTTGCCAACTGGGACACGTGGATGGTTACGCCACCGGGCCAAGTGAAGTCGTAAGGCGACACCAAGGCTATCTTCAATGGCACACCTCCCGGCCCCGCTTTGATACGGGTGTCCGGGGCATCCCTGTTCTGCTCTAACCCGACGGCTCCTCCACCGTTTGAGGAGTTCTCTGCCGGTTCCCGTCTCCGGCTATGAAGGAATCCGTAAGATCCCGGGCTGCGTCGTCCGTGTACTGGATGGGCGGAGACTTCATAAAGTAGGAGCTGGGCCCCACGACGGCACCGCCCTCACCCCGGTCCATGGCCAGCTTGGCGCAACGGATAGCATCGACCACCACGCCGGCGGAGTTGGGGCTGTCCCATACCTCCAGCTTGGCCTCCAGGCTGATGGGAGCCCCGCCGAAGATCCTCCCCTCCATGCGGATGTAGCACCACTTCCGGTCCTTGAGCCAGGGAACGTGGTCGCTGGGGCCGACATGGATACTGTCGGGATCGATTTCCTCGTCCAGCTGGGAGGTGACCGCCGAGGTCTTGGATATCTTCTTGGATGTGAGACGCTCACGCTCCAGCATGTTGAGGAAGTCGGTGTTGCCGCCGAAATTCAGCTGGTAGGTGTGGTCGAGGGTGACACCGCGGTCCTCGAACAGGCGGGTGAGTACGCGGTGTGTGATGGTGGCTCCCAGCTGCGACTTGATGTCGTCGCCGATAATGGGAACGCCGCGCTCTTCGAACCGATTGCGCCAGTATTCCTCGCGGGCCAGGAACACCGGGATGCAGTTCACCATGGCGCAGCGGGCGTTGAGGATGTGCTCCACGTACCACTTGGTGGCCTGCTCGCTGCCGACGGGCAGGTAGTTGATCACCACGTCCACTTCGCGGTCGCGGAGGATACCCGTAATGTCGGACGTGGAGTGAGGTGACTTCCTGACCAGGTGAGAGACGTACCGGCCGATGCCATCATGGGTCATTCCCCGGTCGACCTTGACGCCGGTCTCGGGTACCTCGGCGAACTTCAGGGTATTGTTAGGCTCGGTAAAAATGGCCTCTGAAAGGTCCTTGCCGACCTTGTTCTCGTCGATGTCGAAGGCCGCAACGACTTCAATGTCCTCGATGCGATAGCCGCCGATGGTGTTGTGCATCACGCCGGAAACCGCGTCATCGGGCGGAATCTCCACGTACCTGTGAAGGCCCTGTACCAGGGATGAGGCGCAGTTCCCCACGCCAATGATGGCTACGTTGATTTTGCCCACTTAGTGGCTCCTTTGCGACGGCTATTGTGTCTGTCCGGACACTCGTAAGTCTGCGTCCGGCCTGCCCGTCCTCCGCGCGCACCGCAACGAATTGGGCTCAGGACGCCCGATGGCGTGAGTCTACAGCGCTCGATTTTATCAATCAGCGGCCCTTGCTAACAAGTTGTAGTCCAAATCCCTACTCTCAGTTTGCACAGGCCCGGCCGATTGGAGCCACCCCCGCACGCCTGTCGAAGGGCAATTACTGGAAAAACCGGATGATGGCCGTTCGGTCGTCGCGGCGAAACCTGACTCCCAGTTTTTCAGGCACGCGGCCCTCGACCAGGCGCCCCGCGATGATTTCCTCGATGCGCCCGGCGGCCTCCTCGGGAGTGGATGAAGTCCTGACTATGTCCGCCAACTCGTCGACGTCCATGTTGTCGGTAACGCCATCGGTAGCGAGGACGAGCTTGACTCCGGGCTCGATGGTAACGTCTTTTTGTACCATCTGACCCAATTCAGCGGCAGCGCCGACGGCACGAGCCACTCCAACATGGAGGAACCCTCCCAGGCGCCCACAGAGTCTTTCATGGGAGTCAGGGGTGACGAGCAAGATGGGGCTGTCCCCGGCGGCAGCAACGTACAGACGCCCGCCCCGGTACAGGGCGACAGAAACCGTGGTCAGCAGGAAGCGCCCGGCTCCGACGTCAAAAAAATCCCGGTTGACGTCCGTAATGGTGGTGGAGACCTCATCGATATTGCCTGTAGGACTCTGCTCCAGTGCTTCCCTCAGTTCACGGCTGGCTTCGGCGCCGCCGTGGCCGGTGACCCCGTCCATGACCACATCCAGGAAGTCCCCGTTACCAAGGTCGCGGGTCAGCAGACTGTCCTCGCCGTGAGCTGAATTGTCCTGCAGCGTCGAATAAGTGCTGGCAACCATTGCGGTACCCTCTGTTTGTCTCCTGTAGGATTTTCCCTCTGGCCAGGGAATAATTGGCTACTATTTTAACTGACGCCGGTCGATTATCGGGAGTATGCGGCCAACTCGGTATCGGCATCGAATATGAAGCGGGTCCAGTAAGCGCCGCGCAACCAGTCCAGTGCCTCCCGCCAGGCCACCAGGGCCCCATCCCAGTCGGCAACGCCTCTGTTCCTGTCCTGCAGGGCTGCGAGGTAGGCTGCCAGGTCGGTGCGGAACTGTTCGAAATCCGTATATGACCGTGCGTCGATCTTGTCCAGTATCGAATTGGCGGCGGCTGCCACCTCGTCACCGGCGCCCAGCAGGCCCCTGCGGACTTCGTTCAATTCCTGCTGCACGTTGACCACGGGCCTTACTCCGTGGGCATCACGATATCCGGAGGCGTCGAGGGGTGGCTCATTGGGTGTGGTGTAGAACTTGAGCAGTTCGAGGCATGCATCATTCACGTCCAGTGGGGGCCGTCCCCTGGGAGCCGGATCGTCGATCCCGGCGAGGGCGCCGGTGTCGATGACCTGCACGCCACCCGTTCCCGGCTGATAGAAAACGTTCTGGGGCCTGAGATCCATCACGATGAAGCCGGCACTGAGGTAATGCTGTTCCAGGTCTATGAGCTGGTTATGCACCGGAAAAGGGCGATTGTCGTCCGCATGGACCAGGGGATACACGGCAAAGAGATTCTGGCCCGCTCCGATGGGGACGCCGGTAATGCGGGACATCATATCGCCAAGGAGAGGTATCCCGGCGGCCCTTCCCTGCACGAAGACCGTGTATGGCTCTGCCAGGTCGTCGCCATAGAATTCGTCGTGGACGGCGGAATCCGTGTAACCCAGGATCGGCGCCAAGAGCCCATCGGCGTCTCCGGCGAGATCGTAGGCCATCAGGAGGCGCTCCGTACGGGCCTCGATAGCGCCATGCTGCTTCCTGCTAACCGCCTGGGGTACGGGACGCTTCAACGCCACTTCCGCGCCCGTCTCGTGGTCGATGGCGGCCCGCACATCATAGTCCGCGCCGGAACCGAGGCGGCCGGTAATTTCATAGCGCTGAAGGTCTACCTTTTCCACGAAAAGCGGCCTCCCGACCGCCGTATATCAGCCTGCTGCCAGATCCCTAAGGCGAACCGGCGCTCGAACAGGCTACGAAATACGGTACAAACCGAGCAAGATGTTACGACGCTGTCTGGACATTTGCAACTTGAGCGGGACGCCGGCCCAAGCCACAGGGCGCCGCATTCAACTCCAACTTCAGATGCATGGAGCCCGGTATCCCAGGGTCACCCATTCATCCCGGGGCCACTCCATATCGGGGATGAAACCAAGTGCCAGCAGTGCATCCTCCACCTCGGGCCTCTGGGTGGCCAGCAGGCCTGAGGCAACGAGCATGGAACCCGGTTTCAGCGCTTTTAGCAGGAACGGAGACCGGTCGGCCACGCCGCGAGCCGAGATGTTCGCCACCGCCAGGTCGATGGTGCCATCCGCGGCGGCGGGGTGGGGCACGGAACCCTTGGCCAGGGTAACCCGGTCCTGGAGACGCAGGCGCCTGAAATTTCCGCGCGCGGCAGTGACGGCCTGGCCATCGATGTCCAGCGCCACCGCCGACCCAGCCGACAGTTTCAGGGCGGTGATGGTGAGAATACCTGAGCCCGTCCCCAGATCAAGAACGCGCATGTCCGGCTCCACCAGTTCCTCCAACGCCTCCATGCAGGTGTAGGTGGTGGGATGGTATCCGGTGCCGAAGGCGATGCCGGGATCAAGGTCAATGACAACCCTTCCCTGGGCCTCACCGGGCTCCAGGTCGACCCACGATGGCTTGATGATCAGCTGCTCGCCGACAGGGAGCGCCGCGTAGTGCTGCTTCCAGCTATTCTGCCAGTCTTCGTCGTCGTCCAGGTCCCGGGCAACCAGCTCTCCGAGCTCTCCCACCGAACTGATGAGCCGGATTCCTACGTCGATACGCGCAAGCCGTTCCCTGGATGCCGACTCCAGGTAGGTCCGCAACAGCACTCGCCCGGCACCCTGGGGCTCTGTGCTGAGACCCCTTCCGTAACGCCCGAAAAGGTAGGAGACAGGCTCGACATATTCGTGGGGGACGGAGATGCTGAGTTCTTGCCAGGGCATTGGGACTCCAAGGCAATATGCCGGAAATGATGGTGGCGACGGGCTCAGAGATACGTCGGTGCGTTCGGTATGCGGACAGAAGTCCAGGGCAGGCGTGGCTAAAAGGCGTCCTTGATTCGATCAAACAGGCCTTTTTCGTCGCCGTCCGCGTCCTCTTCCGGTTTCTGCTCCGGTTCCTGCTCGGCCTTGCTGGGGCCCTTCGAGCTTTTCTTACTGGAGCGGCTCGACTTCTTCTTGCGCCCGCTCTTCGACGGTCCCCCTCCATTGAGCGAGAGCGCCAGTTCTTCCATCAACTCTTTCTGGTGACTGGAGAGGGATGTGGGGATGCGCACGTCGGCGTACACCCGCATGTCGCCGCGACGGTTGGAGTGAAGGTGCGGAACGCCGCGGTTGCGGATGCGGAACTCCGTGCCCGGCTGGGTGCCCTGGGGCAATTTCAGATCCTCCTCGAAACCATCCACCGTGGGGATGAGCTTGTCGACTCCCAGGGCTGCCTCGGCAATATTCAAAGGAAGGGTGTAAACGATGTCGGTACCATCCCGCTGGAACATATTGTGCTCCTGCACGTTAACGCCGACATACAGGTTGCCGGAACCTCCTCCGTCGCTTCCGACATCGCCCTCGCCATTGATTCGCACCTGCATGCCGTGATCGATGCCGCCGGGGATCTTGACCTCGATCTTGCGTTTGCGGCGCTCCCGCCCGGCCCCGCGGCAGACGCTGCACGGCGAATTGATGATGCTTCCGCGTCCTCTGCAGCCGTGGCAGGGCGCAACCTGCGTGAACTGTCCGAACACGCTGCGCTGAGAGCGACGCACCTGGCCGCTGCCGCGGCAGTCAGCGCACGTGTCCACCGAGGTGCCCGGTTCGTTGCACGCTCCGGAACAGTGGTGGCACATTTCCAGACGGTTGATCTCGATCTCTCGGCTGGCCCCGAAAATGGATTCCTCGAAGCTCAACATGACCTGTTGCTGCAGGTCCCCGCCACGCCGTGGCTGCCGAGCTGCGCGAGTGGAGGCTCCGCCAAAGAATGAATCGAATATGTCGCCGAACCCGCCGAAACCCTCAAAGCCGTCGAATGGACTGCCCGCGCCTTGTGCGCCGCCGTTCACTCCGGCTTTGCCGAAGCGGTCGTATTGGCCGCGTTTCTTTGAATCGGAAAGGACCTGGTAGGCCTCGTTGATCTCCTTGAATTTTTCCTCTGCGTCCGGGTTCTTGTTTCTGTCCGGGTGGTACTCCATGGCCTTCCTTCGGAAGGCCCGGCGTACTTCTTCTTCACTGGCGTTGCGGGAAACGCCCAGCAACGCATAGTAGTCCTGGTCGGCCATTATCAATCACTCAGTAACATTGGGCAGTATAGGTGAGCGACCGTGAGACACAGTCTTGACCATTGTAATTGAGCATGCGCTAGCGCTCAATAGCGACGGATTATTGCTAAGTAAGGGACGGTTTTCGTAACGCATGCGGGGTGCCCATTCTTGACACTTTGAGGGTCGCTGGTTACGATGCACAATAGGAGCAAAGTCCAATGACCGAAAAAGGTATTGCTCTATTTTGGGCGTAACAGGCGGAAAGGGAAGGTGGTATGACTACCGTTATCATCGCTGTTCTCGCCGTCCTTGCGGCCCTAGGGTTAGGGATAGCAACTTGGCTGGTGTTCCGGCAGAGAGTACAGGCGTCGCGGCTGGCGACAGCCAACGAGACTGCTGGGGACCTTACCGCTCAAGCCAAAGAGGAAAGCAGGGTCATTCTACTGGCGGCCCAGGAAGAGACCCTGAAACTCCGGAACGAGGCCGAAGCGGAAATCAAGGAGCAACGCCGGGAGCTCACCCGCCTGGAAGACAGGCATGTGCAGCGGGAAGAGCAACTGGAACGCAAGATCGAGGCGCAGGACAACCGGCAGGTTGAACTTGCCGACAGGGAATCTAAAATCGAGGAGTCTCGGAAAGAAGTAGAGGAACTCAGAGCGGAGCAGACGAAAGCGCTGGAAAGGATTGCCAACCTCACCGTCGACGAGGCCCGTGAGGCCATTGTAAGGCGAGGTGAGGAGGACGCCCAGCACGATTTGATGCGTCGCTACTACGAGCTGGAGCGGGATTACAAGGACAGAGCAGATGAGAACGCCCGCAAAATCATTGCGGTCGCTATCAACAGGCTCGCCTCCGACGTCGTCTCCGAAAGCACTACTTCCGTGGTATCCCTGCCCAATGATGAGATGAAGGGACGTCTCATCGGCCGCGAAGGACGCAATATCAGGACCCTGGAATCGCTGACTGGAGTTGACGTAATCATCGACGACACTCCGGAGGCTGTTACCGTTTCGTGCTTTGACCCGGTTCGACGGGAAATCGCACGACTGGCCCTGGAAAAGCTTGTCTCCGACGGGCGCATCCAGCCTGCCCGTATTGAGGACATGGTGAACCGGGCCCAACACGAGATTGATCAAACAATCATGAAGGCCGGGGAAGAGGCCACCTTCGAAGTCGGAGTCAGTGGGCTCGACCGCGAACTGGTCCGGCTGCTGGGACAGTTGAAGTATCGTTACAGCTACGGCGAAAACGTGCTGCAACACTCAGTGGAAGTGGGTCTCCTGGCCGGCATGTTGGCCGCTGAGTCGGGGGCCAACGTGCAGGTTGCCAAGGTAGGCGGCCTACTGCACGACATCGGCAAGGCCCTCACCCACGAGGTATCCGGTCCCCACGCGGAGATCGGCGCGGAAATCGCAAAGAGGCACGGCATCAACCACAGCTCATACCGGGGTATACTCGAGCACCACTGGGATGAGCACGAGACCGTGGAGTCGTTCCTCGTGGCCGCAGCCGACGCCATCAGCGCCGCCCGGCCCGGGGCCCGAAAGGAGTCGCTGGAACAATACGTCAAGCGCCTCCGGGACCTTGAAGGGGTGGCTGCCGGATTCGAGGGTGTCGAACGCACCTTCGCCATCCAGGCGGGTCGGGAGGTGCGGGTTATGGTCAAACCGGAAGACATGGACGACGTGAAGGCCGCGTCTCTGGCGCGGGACATTGCCCGCAAGGTGGAAGAGGATCTCGTCTTCCCAGGCCAGATTAAAGTTACTGTCATACGGGAAACCCGCAGCGTAGAATTTGCCCGCTAGGAGCATGGGCTGAAGCCTTAAGGCAACCAGCCTAAGGAAAGACTTACTCAGGACCGGCCTGCCGCTCCGCCCGGCGGGCTCTGGGTCAACCGGGAAACACAAAAGGACTCAGGAGCGGGATCTGCCCGGCTGCTGAGTCCTTTTTTCCGCACTGAAGATTCGAGATCAACCCGAGTCAACCTATGAAAAGGAAACGCAGCCATTGCGAATTTTGATGATCGGCGACGTGATCGGGAAGCCGGGCCGAGAGGCCGTGCGCCGGATTCTTCCTGACCTGCGCACCGAAAAGAACATTGACCTGGTTATTGCCAACGGCGAAAACGCGGCCGGAGGCTTCGGCCTGACCATGGATACCGCCTCGGAACTGCTCGACTCAGGCGTTGATGTCCTCACGTCGGGGAATCACATCTGGGACAAGAAGGAATTCATTCCCTACCTGGATGACGTGGCGGGAGAAGGTCTTCCGGTCGTTCGCCCCGCCAATTATCCCAGCGCTCCCGGCGTGGGTGTCATTGAGCGAAAGGGAGTGGCCGTGGTCAACCTGATGGGGCGGGTGTTCATGACACAGCTGGACTGCCCATTCCGCACCGCCGACCGTCTGCTGGAGGAGTTGCAGGAGGAGCACGATACGCCCATGATCGTGGTTGATTTTCACGCCGAGGCAACGTCCGAGAAGCAGGCCATGGGCTGGTACCTGGACGGGCGGGTAAGCGGCGTCTTCGGCACCCACACCCACGTGGGCACAATCGATGCCCGCATTCTGCCGGAGGGTACTGCCTACTTGACGGATGTCGGAATGACCGGTCCGGTGGACTCGGTGATCGGCAGTGACACCCGGGCGGTGCTGGACCGTTTCCTCACCTCCATGCCCCAGAGGCTGGAGGTCGCCAAGGGACCCTGCACCATGAACTCGGTGCTGGTGGAAGTTGATGAACAGACGGGCCGCTCCATTCACCTGGAGCGCGTCGACAGGATGATCACCTGATATGAGCGCAGAAGTAGACCTGCATCTTCATACCCTGGCTTCCGATGGCAGACTGACACCCACCCAGCTGGTGCAATTGGCGGCGGGCCAGGGTCTGAAAACGGTCTCAATTTCCGACCACGACACCACGGACGGTCTCGAGGAGGCATTTGAAGCGGCCAAGAAGTTCCCGGGTTTGCGGATTATACCGGGGATTGAGTTGAGCGCTGACGTGCCGGGGGATGAGGTCCACGTTCTGGGGTACTTTATAAACCCCGCCGACGATGAACTTCAGTCGGAGTTGGCCAGGTTCCGCGAGGGCCGTGTTGGCCGGGCGAAGGCCATGGTGGAGAAGCTGGGGGAACTGGGAATCCGGGTGGAGTGGGAGCGCGTACAACATTTTGCGGGGGACGGCGCCGTGGGCCGCCCACATATCGCCCTGGCACTGGTGGAGGCCGGATACTGCAAGGAACCGAAGGACGCCTTCCCTGAATACCTGGGCCGCAACGGCCTGGCTTATGTGGAACGGGTCAAACTGACGCCAGCCGAGGCCGTCGGCATGATCCGGCGCGCCGGCGGGGTCGCCGTGTTGGCTCATCCAGCCTACATGAACGACATGGAGGCGGGCATCGCCAACCTGGCCGGGATCGGGCTGGCGGGCATGGAGGTCCACTACGCCAAGTACCATGATGATACCATCCGGCAACTGGCGCGCCTCGCCCGGGAATACGATCTCATCCCCTGCGGAGGCAGTGACTACCACGGGCTGGGAAACGCGGACGAATGCCTTCCGGGCGAAAACGGCCCGCCGTTGGAATCGGTCGATCGACTTGAGGCCGCGGCGCTGGCTGCCAGGGGCAGCCACACTCCATAGCTTCACACTCCGCGCGACGTTCAGGAATTTAAACACGAGCAGCCGATGGAAATTGTCACCCTGTACGTAGCTGCCTATTTGCTGGGTGCCATCCCCACGGCCTATCTCCTGGGTAAACTGGCAAAGGGAATCGACATTCGCCAGTATGGGAGCGGAAACGTCGGGGGCGGAAACGTCATCCAGCACGTTGGCAGGAAATGGTTTGTTCCCCAAATGGTTTCCGACTGCCTGGTAAAGGGAGCAGGCACCATTTGGTTCTCGGTTTATGTGGCGGGTATCGACTGGAACTCGCCATGGGTGATAGGGCCACCACTGCTGGTACTCGCCGGAAACAATTGGTCTCCCTTCCTCAAACTGCAGGGAGGCAGGGGCCTCGGAGTTGCTGCCGGTGCGCTGCTGGCGTTCTCACCTGTGATCCTGGGAATAGCATTGTTGACCTATTTCGGCGGATATCTCCTGAGCAAAGAGGCGGGAGTCTGGGCATTGATCACGCTGGTTTCCCTTCCTTTTCTGGCGCTGGTGATTCCGGCAGAATTTAAAATGGCAGACGGCGGGACAATGGCGTGGTTCTGGTTGGGCGTGCTGGTGGTGGTGATCCTCAAGCGCCTGTCCTCAAACTGGGGGCCCTTACCCGATAATCTGCCGCGAGGAAAGGTGTTTATCAATCGCCTGTTCCGGGACAGGGATGTGGACGACCGCAGCAAGTGGGTTGAACGAATTCCCGAAGCGAGCAACTGACCATCCGCCAACAGGAGCAGATTATGGCCACGGAACCGCGAAGCGCGGGCCAGGAGGCCAACGCCAGTTACTGCAACTGGCATCCCGACACTGAGACACGGTTATTCTGCAGCCAATGCGGCAAGAGCATCTGCACTCTGTGCATGGTGCAGGTACCTGTTGGAATTCGTTGCCGGGAATGTGGGCGCGCCGAGCGTCTGCCGACCTACGACGTCCAACCTGCGTTCATGTTGAGGGCCGTTGGGGTGGCGGTCGTTGTCGCGCTGGTGGGAGGGCTGCTTTGGCTGGGACTGAATTCGCAGTTTGGCGGAGTGCCCCTGGTATCTTCGATTTTTGGCCTGGCGGTCGCCTATGCCATTGGTGAACTAATCAGCAGGGCCGTCAATCGAAAACGAGGCGTGACCCTTGCCTGGATCGCTGGCAGCGCGATGGTGGTTGCCTACCTGATTTCCGGAGGATTCATTTATCTCTTCAGTGGCAACTTTCTCACCGTGATCTTCAGCCTGCTTTTCCTTGCCATCGCCGTCTATACGGCATCATCGCGGCTTCGCTGAACCGGGATCATTTACGACCCTAGTTGTTTTGCGGCCAGCCTTATACTCTGTTGTCCGAAGGGTTGACGATTTCCAGTTCCTCTCTGAGTTCCTGCAGGACTTGCCGGATAACTGAGGGTTCGAATCCTCGCCGGGCAAGAAACGCGCCGACTCTGCGGTCGAATGCAATGCGACTGGCGCCAGATTGCCTGGAGGCGTAGCGATGGGCCGACCGCCGGGCCGCGTCTGAGGAGTCGTATCCCTCAAGGGCGTCGTCAATGAATTCGTCGGCAACGCCTTTACTTTTGAGCTCCCTGGCGATCATTCCCCGGCTTCGCGGCTTGTGGCGCTCCCTGCTCTGGCGCCACTGGTTGGCATAGTCCGCATCGTCCAGCAGTCCCTCGCTCAGCAGGCGCGCTACGGTTTCATCAACGGCATCCTTACCGAAGCGTTGCCCCAGCCGCTCTTGAATCTCCAACACCGTGCGTGGCCGCAGAGCCAATAGTCGCAGTGCCGCGCCGCGAGCACGGTCGGATTCCTTTTTTAATGAAGGGACGGCCTGGACCGTTGACATTGCGTGCTCTAGCGAGGGGACGGCCTGGAAAGAGCGGTTGGCGTGGTCGAAGTGTGTGTCACGGCTCATAGACGAATTCCTCACAGCGCAAAATGAAGGGGCTGCCACTGGAAACGGCAGCCCCTTCTGTCCTTCTAGTCGCCGGAGGAGGGTTCAGAGCCGTTGAGGGAGGGAGCTCCCCCAATTTCCAGGGCGTCGTCTTCTTCGGGCAGGGGTGCGTTGATATCGCTGCCCGCCCTGATACGGTTTTCCACGGAGGCCGCAATTTCCGGGTGCTGCTGCAGGAACTCCTTGGAGTTTTCTCGGCCCTGCCCCAGGCGGGTTTCGCCGTAGGAGTAAAAGGCACCGGATTTCTTTATGATGCCCTTGGCGGTGCCGATTTCCAGGAGGTCTCCCATCTTGCTGATGCCCTGGTTGAACATGATGTCGAATTCCGCGACCCTGAAGGGAGCGGCGACTTTATTCTTGACCACACGGGCCCGGACCCGGTTGCCGATTATCTCCGAGCCCTGCTTGATGGACTCGATGCGGCGCAGGTCTATGCGGACCGAGCTGTAGAATTTCAGTGCGCGGCCACCGGGCGTTACCTCCGGGCTGCCGTAGGTTACGCCCACTTTTTCACGGAGCTGGTTGATGAACACGACGGCGGTCTTGGACTTGTGGATGGTGCCGGTGAGCTTGCGCAAGGCCTGAGACATGAGCCTGGCCTGCAGGCCGACGTGGGTGTCGCCCATGTCGCCTTCGATTTCCGCCTGCGGCACCAGGGCCGCGACGCTGTCGATGACTATGGCATCAATGGCGCCGCTGCGTACCAGCTGTTCGGTAATATCCAGGGCCTGCTCGGCGCTGTCGGGCTGGGATATGAGCAGCTCGTTGAGGTCCAGACCGCAGCTGGCCGCGTATGTCGGGTCGAGGGCGTGCTCCACGTCGATGTAGGCGGCGACCCCGCCCGCCTTCTGGGTCTCGGACATCAGGTGAATCGCCAGGGTGGACTTCCCGGCCGATTCTGCGCCAAAGACCTCGGTGACCCGTCCCCGGGGTATTCCCCCGGTGCCCAGGGCGATATCCACGGCCAGGGAGCCCGTTGAGATGGATTCGGTGGTGAGCGAGTTGCTCAGTTCGCCCAAGCGCATGACCGCGCCCCTGCCGTGGTCCTTCTCGATGCTGCTGAGGGCGATATCCAGCGCAGCTTTCTTGTCAGTTGTCATCTTGTCCTTTTTCATCACCCTGCACTTGCCTCCCTTTGGAATAGGCCAAGACTAACATTTGTTCTAATATGTGTACAACGGCCAACTGTCATCAATTTAAAACTTCTGATAAAACGCACTTGCACTCTTTAGTAACTATCTCAAATTATCCAGGCTCCATTGACGGCGGTACCAGATAAGGGCACATGCCAGTTGGAGCAGGCCAAGGTAATTGGATACTTTCTTGTCGTAGCGAACCAAGATTGCCCGGCACTTGGACAGCCAGGCCAGGGTGCGTTCCACCACCCACCGCCGGGCCGGGTGGGTCCTCTCACCCCATTGGTCCAATTTCTCCTCGCCAATACGCCGAATCCGCGGCTGGTATCCGGCCTCGGAGACGGTCCGGTGGCCGGTGGGATTGTCATACCCCTTGTCCAAGCACAGGTTCTGGACGCCTTCCGTCCGGTCCACCACTATGCTCTCCAGCGTCGGCCCGAGGAGTTTCGTATCGTGGACATTGGCTCCGGCCACCACCACGCTCAGTGGCCCGCCTGCCCCGTCTACCAGGACGCTTTTCTTGCTCCCAGCCTTGCCCCGGTCCGTGGGATTGCGTCCAATAGCGCCCCCCCAAAACGCGCCTTCCCCATGGAGCAGTCGGCTGACTGCCATTCCCAGTCTACGCCGTCCAACTCCCGGCATCCCTCTATCAGGACAGCCCAGACACCCTCCAGCACCCCACGCTCTACCCAACGCTGGAAAGTTCGGTGGATGGTGCTGTCATCCCCCAGATCCTTGGGCAACCGGTTCCATTGGCAGGAGCTACGCATCCGGAAGATGATACCTTCCAGCATCCTGCGCTGGTTCACCCGTTTGCGCCCCTTCGCCTTGGGTGGGTCCAACTGCAAAATCACCGGCTCGATTCGCTCCCACAGATCATCCGGTATTTCCCATATCGTTGGCAGAGTCTCCCGCTTCCCCATAATTCACCACCACACAACTTTCCCCTATCTTAACCAACCCCCCGGTTTGATCTCCCTTTCACACAACTCCAATTTTGAGATAGTTACTTAGCAAAGTCCGCTGAGGCAGGGATACCAAGGGCCGGGACGTAGATTGGGCCAACTGGCCCGGGGCTAGAACTCTCAAGTACCGCCCTTGAATCCGATGGTTACCGTGCCGTTTTCAACGATCACCGGAGTCACCCGCTCACCGTTGGTGAGACCGAGCAATTCGGGGATCCTGTCTTCCTGCTTGGACAGGTCCACGTCTTCGTAGGCCACCTTGCGCTTGCGGTAGTCCATCTTGGCCGCCGCCGAAAAGGCGCAATCGGGATGGGTGTAGAGGATTACCTGGCTGTCTTGCGTCACGTCGCACCCCTGTGTACATGTTTGTCATGGAAGGGCTATATGTCTATCCATTTTCAGGAATTGTACGCGGCCACGGACTATTGTTCAACGAAGGGATGTTCTTTGTTTGCCTACCGAATCAGACCGCAATCGCGGATTGCGCGTTCGGATGTTATGCTAGGGAGGCCCCGAAAACGACTGTAGTTTCCCGCAAGGCTCCGTTTCCCATGCAATCATCCAACGACCGCCCGGCTATCGACACCGTCTCCACCCTGCTTGACGCGTTCTCGGTGGGTGTTGGCCGAATCACCCCCGGACCCCGGGGCTCTCGTCTTAGCGGCGAGCCCCGACTGCTGCTGGAAACGGCCGTGGATGCCCTCACCAGCGCCGAGATCGACGGCAATGAACTGGTATACGGGAATGCCTGCTATGCCCTGGGGCGGCACGAGAATGCTTCCGAGGTCTACCGCACGCTGCTGGAAAGAGAGCCCGCCAACGTCGACGCTCGCTTCAACCTGGGGCTGGCGTACCTGCGCCTGAGGCAGCCCGAAGAAGCGGTGCGGGAATTCACGGAAACACTGGTCCGCTCTCCCCAACTGGCTGAGGCATACTACCAGAGGGGCAACGCTCACGATGATCTGGGGGAGTTCGAGCGTGCACTCTCGGATTATCAGCGCGCCATTGATCTCTCACCGGGGTATGTCCAACCCATGTATAACAGGGGCATTGTGCTGGCCAGCGCCGGACGGCACCAGGAGGCGGTTGCCCAGTTTGACCGGGTGATCGAAGTCCGTCCGGACATCGGCAACGCCCACCTGAACCGGGGAGCGTCACTGGACGAACTGAGCCTGCACGACGAGGCCATCGACAGTTACGCTCGTGCCGCCGAGTTGAACCCCGAAGACCCTCGTGCCCTCTTCAACCGCGCTCGCACCTGCTACTACCTGGGGCGGTTGCAGGATGCCCTGGACGATTATACCCAGGTGCTGCGGCTTGACCCGGAAGATGCCGAGGCATACAACAATCGCGGCCTGGCCTATGACGCGCTGGGAGACTACGAGTCGGCAGTGGCCGACTACGAGCAAGCGCTGACGGTGCGCCCCGATTTCGCCGAGGCCCACAGCAACCGGGGGGCCGTGCTCGAGGCCCAGGGTGATGTGGAGGAGGCGCTGGAAGCCTATCACCAGGCCCTGGCAGCCAATCCCCGCCTGGCCTCCGCCCACTACAACGCGGCGCGGGTGTATGCGCAGCTCGACGATCTGGAATCATGTCTGGGACACATGGACAGCCTGCTGGCGCTGTCTCCCGAGATGGCCGAGGACGCCGCGCAGGACGAGCACCTGCGCTGGGCCCTTCGCATGCGGGAAATGCGGGACACTCGTGGACCTGGAGAGGGCACTAACAGCGCAGGTTAGTTGCCGCCCTGTCAAGGCTACGGTAGTTCCGGCTCGGTCTCCAGTTCCTCGATAATGTCAGCATCGTCGGAGGAACTGATACGGCGGCGGACAATCAGGCTCCGAAGCAGGACCAGCACCGCCAGGATTGTGAGCCCCGTAACCAGATCCAAGTCCACGCTGTAGGCAATGCTCAGACCCAGCATCAACAAGAAGCCGGTGCAGATGCCCCACGAGGACCGCAGGTAGTGATTTCTCAGCAGCAGCACCGTTGCCACTCCCGCCACCGCCGCCAGCAGGGTCAGTTCGGGAACCAGCGCGAAACTGACGCCGATCAGCGGAGTCATGGCGTCTCCGCCCCTGAATGAGGAAAATACCGATACCCAGTGGCCCACGATGGCTGCCGAGGCGGCCACCAGGGTAAGCGGCGCCTCGACGCCCAGGCCCCAGGCGACAATCACCGCCAGGGAGCCCTTGCCGACATCGCAAATAAACACCAGGAGGGCGCTGCGCCGACCGACATTCCAGAAGACGTTGGCCGTGCCAGCGAGAGTGCTCCCAGTGCTGAAAATGTCCACGCCCTTGACGTAGCGGCTTACCCACTGGGCGAAGGGCAGGGCTCCGAGCAGATATCCGATAATTCCGGATGCGACCAGGAGGGTAATCTCCATAGGGCCGTCCATCTATCCTCGTCCGCTACGGATGTGAATGGCTGATTCAATAGGCGGGTCATAGCGGAACCGCTCATCAATTACAAATATAACAGCCGGTACCTCGGTATGGTAGGGTGCTCAATCCAGCCATCAACGGGTTTGCACCGGCTACCAACTTTCCAGGGGAAAAGGACAGATGCAGTGGCCGCACTGTCCGCTATACTCTGGTGGACGGCCAGGCTCGCTTGGCCTGACGCCTGACATACCGGCGAGGATAGGAAGAATGACCTCAGCTCAGACGACCGGCCCTCTGGCCGGAATGGTTGTACTCGATCTCACGCAGATCCTGGCCGGGCCAATGTGCACCATGGTCCTGGGGGACATGGGCGCCGACGTGATCAAGATTGAGAAGCCCAACGGCGGCGATGACAACCGGCGCATGGGTCCCCCGTTCATCAAGGACTGGTCCGCAGGCTTCCTGGCTGTGAATCGCAACAAGCGCAGCCTGGTGCTGGACCTTCGCAGCGAGCAGGGACGCGAGGTCTTCCGCCGGCTGGTCAAGGGCGCCGACGTGGTTGTGGAGAATTTCCGCCCCGGCGTGATGGAACGCATGGGCCTGGACTATCCAGCGCTGCATGAGATCAATCCCAGCCTGGTCTACTGCACTATTTCCGGATTCGGCAGCACGGGTCCGGCCCGCAACCGCGGCGGGTTCGACCTGGTTGCCCAGGGCGTCAGCGGACTGATGAGCATCACCGGCCATCCCGATTCCCCGCCGGCCAAAGTCGGAGTCCCCATCACCGACCTCACCGCCGGCCTGTTCGGGGCCAATGGAGTGATGGCCGCCTACGTGCATGCCCTCAAGACCGGCGAGGGGCAGATGGTGGACACCTCGCTGATGGAGGCCGGGGTTGCCTACACCGTTTGGGAGTCATCGGTGTACTTCGCGGAAGGGGAGATCCCGGGGCCGCTCGGCTCCGCCCACCGTGTGTCGGCCCCTTACCAGGCCATGCGGACGAAGAACGGCTACCTGAACCTGGGAGCAGCGACGCAGCCGACCTGGGAGCAGCTATGCCGGGCCATCCAGCGCGAGGACCTGATGGACGATGACCGGTTCCGCAACCCGTGGGACCGCAAGGCCCGGGAGGAAGAGCTGGCGGCCCTGCTGGAAGAGACCTTTTCCACCGAGGACACCGAGCACTGGCTAGAGTTGCTGGATTCTGCCGGTGTGGTGGCCGGGCCGATCTACAACATGGAGCAGGTCTACCAGGATCCGCAGGTCCTGGCGCGGGAGATGCTGGTGGATACGGACGACCCAGAGCTTGGCACCTTACATAACATCGGCGTGCCTGTGAAGCTCTCAGCCACGCCGGGCAGGATTCGCCGAAGGGCCCCGGCCCTTGGCGAACACTCCACCGAGGTACTGCGGGAACGCGGTTTCACCCAGGATGAGGTGGATGAACTGCTGGCTGAGGGAGTGATCCTGGGCAGCCAGGGCAGTGGCAGCAGGAGGTAGGCCCTCCGTCCGGCTACTCCTCGCCGAAGTAGCGCCGCCGCTCGGTCTCACCTAGCGCGTTGCCGGGTCCGCTGAGGAACGTGTCCGGGTTCCGGGTGCGGTCGTCGCGCCAGCTGCGGAAAGCGCGGGCGCGAACCGCGTCGGCGTCCGGTCCCGTGTCCATCAGAAGCTGCGTTTGCCAGTTTTCCATGGAGTGGACCACGTTGAAATATTCGCTCCGCGCCTCCGCGTATGCCCGGCCGGCAGCGTCCCAGTCGTCATCCGCCAGCATCAGCTCCCCCAGGACGCGGGCGTCGCGCATGGCCATGGACAGTCCCTGGCCCCAGGTGGGATCGGTGTTGGCGGCGGCGTCACCGACCAGCGCCACACCATTGCGGTAGGTCGACTCGGCCCAGGTGGTGCGACCCTCGAACGTTGCCAGCGGCCCGGCGGGGACGGCGTCTGCGTAGACCTCAGCAGGCACGCCGGACGCAATGCACTCGCCCAGCACCACAGTTATATCGTCCGGCCCACTGTACCGAGGGGCGCTGCCCTCGGCATAGCAGAGATACACGCGCGCCCGTCCGTTCCCCTGCGGAAAGTTCAGGATGAAGTGGCCCGTTTCGGTGTCCAGCCACGCGTGGGTGGCGTCGTGGGGCAAGGCAACGTTATCCAGAAGGACTCCGGCGACGAGGTTGCCTTCGGCGTCGCGAGTCACCGGGAACCCTGCCCAGCCGCGAGTCGGGGAGCCCCGGCCATCGGCGCCCACTACCAGCCTGCACTTGAGTTGAGTTGGAGACCCGTTTCTTTCGACCGACACCGATGGCGGCTCATCGTTTTCGGCACCGGACACGCCACTGACTCGAGTCGACCGCCAGACGTCCGCTCCCGCGCTTTCTGCGTGTTCCAGCAGTGCGGCCTGCAGCCCCGGGTGGTAGCAGGCCATCACCGGCTCGCCGACGCGTGTAGTCCTGGCGAGGTCCCTGTGGCCGGAACGGTCTGGCCCAACGTAGGAATCCCAGTGCGTCAGGGGGTTGGCGCCAGCCCGTTCCAGGACGCTGTCGAGGCCGAGCACTTTGGCCTCGGCCACTCCCCAGGGCATGATCGCTTCTCCACGCACGCGGTCGCGGAAGGACCCCTCCGCTTCGATCACGAGCGTACGGGCCCCGGCAGCAGCCATGCCAGCCGCGAGGGCCGAGCCAGCCACGCCACCACCGACGACGATCAGGTCGTAATCCTGGCTCAAGGCAACTCCGAGAATCCGGACGTGTCGATGGTCAGCATCTCTTCAGGTGGCGGTGCGCCAGGGCAGGCCATCGGTGGCCGCGAGAAATCCGTCGATCAGCGCGGGACTGGAGCAAATCACGCTGGGGGTGAATAGGGTGGCGTCATTGCCCTGCCGGTCCACGACCCTGCCCCCCGCCTCCTGGGCGATGATCAGCCCGGCGGCGATGTCCCAGGGAGACAGAGAGTGGTGGAAGAACAGGTCGACACGTCCCGAGGCAGCGTAGGCAACGCCCAGGCCAGCGGAACCCATGAGCCTCACGCTGTACATTCCGGGCCAGAGGGAACGCAGCAGGTCGATGGCTAGCCCCGCCTTTTCGTCCACGTAACCGAGGTCGAAACTGAGCAGGGACCGGGAAAGCTCGGTGGTCTCGGACACTGAAATGGGAGCGCCGTTGAGGAATGCCCC
Organism: Dehalococcoidia bacterium; assembly: GCA_965207865.1. Taxonomy (GTDB): domain Bacteria; phylum Chloroflexota; class Dehalococcoidia; order Lucifugimonadales; family UBA3495; genus VXOI01. The sequence continues at coordinate 558,838 of CBDBNP010000007.1, read as the reverse complement.
CTGCCCCTTTGCAGCGGTGAATGTTTCCTCCCGCACCGGATCGTAGACTACCCCAGCGATGACTTCGTCGTCCTGAGCCAGGGCAACAATGGTGCAGAAATGGGGGATGCTCTGGGCGTAGTTGCGGGTGCCGTCCAGCGGGTCCACGACCCAGCGATAAGGCGAGGCGCCGGCGACCGGCTTCGACTCCTCGGCCAGGATGCCAAAGTCCGGGAATGCTCCTGTGAGGATGTCCAGCATGGCCTGTTCGGCCTTCACGTCGACGTCCGTAACGATATCGGCCCGGCCCTTGAAGGTGATCTCGCGGTCCGAGTTCCAGCCGCCTCGAATAATCTCACCAGCGGCCCGGGTGGCCGCCAGTGCCACGTCCATGGCGCTTCGCCCGTCGGCGGTCGTCGGGAGAGCGCCTGTCGAATTTTCTGTCATGCTTTGGGGATACTTCCTTGTCCAAAAGTTCATTGGTCGCAGGAGAAAGGTGGTTACCTCTGCCGGCTTATCGGGGATTCGCTAGATTGTTATTTGTAGCCGCTACCGCCAGGCGACGTCGTTTCTTCCCTTGTACAACGTCCTCGAGAAATTGGCGAATTCTACGTCCTGCTGCTCTTTCACGATGATCGAGTAGACCTCATCCGGCATGAGTTCTGTAAGAGCACTGATGTCGGAGGCATCTGGAATCTCCATGCCTGGAGGAAGCGGTATGTCCTCGGGCTTGAAGTTGCCTGAGGGGTCGTAGACCTGCCAAGTCTGGGTCGCCCTTTTCAAAAAGGCGACGAACAGCAGGTTGTCGCCCAGAGGCGCGAGATCGACTGCTATGGGAGGTTCCGGCTCCTCTGTCGGTTCTGGTGTTGGCTCAGGCTCCGGAGTCGACGTCGGTTCTGGAGTGGATGTCGGCATTGGCGTGGGAGCATTCGTCGGCGCCACCGTGGGCTCGGGCACGTCGGTCGGCTCCGGTGCCTCGGTCGGCTCGGCGGTGGGCGGCGCAGGCGGCTCCGTCGGCTCGGGAACTGCAGTGGGTTCGGGTGTGTCGGTTGGCGCCGCCGTCGGTTCGGGTGCATCGGTCGTTGGCGGGGCAACCGTAGGCTCGGTCCGGGTTACGGTGGGCTCGGGGATGTCTGTGGATTCGGCAGTCTCGCCCCCGCAGGCGAGAATCCCGACAGTTATCAGGCCAATGAATACCAGGAGCGCGAGTGATTTCATGATTCCTCAGTGTGGTGGTCGGAATTCCGGGCTCCGCTATCGGTCGGAAAGGCCCATCTTTTCATAAACTTCCTCGATGGTACGGATGGCGATAGCCCGTGCCTTCTTGCCGCCCTCGTCGAGGATCTCGCGAACGTAACCGGGCCGGGACTCGTACTCCCGGCGACGCTCCCGCATGGGTTCCAGGAACTCGTTGATGCTGCCGGCGAGCTGGCGTTTGCAGTCGACGCATCCGCGGGCCGCCGTGGTGCATTCACTGTAGATCGTGCTCACATCTGACGCAGCACCGAACATCTGGTGCATTGAGTACACGTTGCACACCTCGGGCCGCCCGGGGATGTTCCGCGTGGTGCGCTGCGGGTCGGTGAAGGCCGTCATCACCCGCTTGGTTGTGTCCTCGGTACTGGCTGCCAGGTCCAGGTGGTTGTCCAGAGTCTTCGACATCTTGGCCTGTCCGTCCAGGCCCACCAGCAGGGGCGCCTCGGTGAGCTTCACCTGCGGTTCAGGGAAAGTGTCTCCGAATGTGTTGTTGAACCGGCGGGCTATCTCCCGCGACAGCTCGATGTGCGGAATCTGGTCCTGTCCGACTGGCACGGTATCCGCCTTGTACAGGATGATGTCGGCCGTTTGGAGCACCGGGTAGCCGACGAGGCCGTAGTTGACGGTCTCTTCGGTCTCGTCCATCTGCCGCACCTTCTCCTTGAAGGTGGGTACGCGCATGAGCCAGCCGAGGGGCGTGACCATGCTCAGCAGCGTGTGAAGCGTCATGACCTCGGGCACGTGGGACTGGACGAACACGATACTCCGCTCCGGGTCGATGCCTGCGGCCAGCCAGTCCAGGATCATGTCCTCAATGTTGGATTGAATGGCGTCTGTGTCAGCCCGTGATTCCACCGTCGTGAGGGCGTGGATGTCCACGGCACAGTAGATGCAGTCGTATTCGTTTTGCAGAGCGACCCAGTTCTGGAGTGCTCCGATGTAGTTGCCAAGGTGCAGCAGGCCGGTGGGTCGCATCCCGGAGAATATGACGCCTCGCCTACTGCCGTTGCTGTCTGAGGCCATAAGTCCTGTCCAAAATCAGAATCGAAAAACAGCGAAAGCCGCCTTCAATCTTACACCACGCCAGATAGGGTGCAAGTAAACCCTTCCGAAGGGGCCGGGGCCACTCTCTCTTGCTGAAACTATGCGGACCGAACGTCAGTCCACTTGAAGTGCTTGGAAATAAGCCGGTAGAAGCCCCAGCCGAAATTGCGGGCGTGCACGGCTCCATAGGCCTGCCAGCGGTCAAGCTCAGCCTGCGCCTCCGGGTGAATCCGGTCGCCAGGGACCAGCGTGGGCAGAATCTCCTCGCTGTCGCACTCGTAAATTGCCAGATACCTGGGGCCCGTGTTGAAGCCGGCAAGGGCTGGGTGATCCAGGATGCGGAATCGGGCCCCGCGAGTATAGCCGGGCACGTTCAACACTCCGGGCAGGTGGGACTCGGTGTACCAGCGGTCCCACTCGGCCTCGTGAGCTGGATCCACGTCTGCGCTCACGATGCTGAGCGGCGTGTCGGACAGCAAAAGCGGATCTCGCAGCGGGGCGCCGCTAACCTGCTCGTAGACGTTGGCCACATGGTCGCTCATGCCATCCAGCGTGCTGAACGCCGAGAATTCGGATGCCGCTATGGGGTGCAGGTCTGGTCCGCCAAACTGAAGCATTGGGGGCAGGTCGTCGGCGCTTCGGATGCCGTACAGTGCAGTGAACCGGTTGCTTCCATCGAGGTTCACGTATCGCTGCGCCCACTGGTATCCCGGAATGCGCAGCAGGTTTGGCAGGTGGCTGTTGTACCAGGTTGTGAACGGCTCGAGATGTTCTTTTGCGCAGGTCATCTGGACCATGAGCAGAATTTGGCCGTCAGCCATTGCTCGCCTCCCGGGCCGCAAGTCTCTCCAGCATGCCCCCGCTGTATCCTGGTTCCTCAAGGCCTCGTTGCATGCCCCTCAGATAGGCGATCTGCCCGCCGTGCTGGTTGAACTCCCACAGTAGTTGCTGGCACATGTTGGCCAGGGACATGGTGCCCCCTCGCGGATTTCGGACCTCCATTCCGTCGAATGCCGGGTCGCCGACCGAGTCCAGGTAAGCGTTGGCTGCCTCTAGAGTCGCCGCGGCATAGTCCAGCAGGGCCGCGGCGTTGGGAACCCTGAAGGACGCCAGCTGTTCGGGTCCATACCCGTAGCCCGTGTCGTCGGAACCGAGGTCCTGCTGCCCCAGGCGCTCGGCCCATCCCTGCTCCCATAGTTGCGGTATGTCCTGGAGTCGCGAGTGGACCCAGCGGTCCAGGGTCCTGCCGTAATGCCATACCAGGAAACCAATGGATGAGCATTCGGGCGTCGGCATCCACGCCAGTTCCTCCTCGGACAGGCCGCTGACGGAACGGACCATGGCGTTGTAGTGGTGCTCCAGGCATCCCTTTACGAATTCGCTCAGTTGCATTCTATTTCTCCCTGCCGCCGTAATTTGAACCGTTTGCATGCCAGTTGTGTTGGGGGGCAAAAGCAACGGCCACGCTGGTCAAGGCGCGGCCGTTATTCCTGGGAAAACATGTGCGTATGGAGGGTTGAACGGACTACTCGTCCTGCTCCGGATCGCCGTCCAGTCGGTCGCCGAGTTCGCTGAGAAAGGCCTCGATCTCCGGTGACAATGCCGGCGCCGGGCTGCCGCTTTCCTCCGAGGCTGCCTGTGCCTCGGCGGTAAGCTGGGAGTCATAATACTGTTCCATCTGCTGGATGAGGGTCTTGAGTTCTGAGTTCCGGTCGACGGAGGCGTTCAACTCCCGGTATTGACGCTGGCCACGGCGCACCGGAGCCAGGTCGGCGGGTATGTTGTCGTAAACCGACGAAAGGACCTCGATCATTCGCGATGTTCCAGCATAGTCTTCTTCCAGTTGGACATACTGGGGAAGGTGGACCATGAAGTTGATGGTCTCAATGCTTTCCTTCTCTATTCCCTCGGAGAGAAGGTTCATTATGGTGGTCGGACCCTGGTATGTGCTCTGCGACAACTTGAAATTGGGTACCGTCCGTTTCTGCTCCACCTCGCCCAACGAACCGGTGACCAGCAGCGGACGGGTGTGGGGTACGGCGTCGTACATCGCCCCGACACGGCAGTAACGCTTGACGCCGAAATACTTCACCACCTCCATGATGGAGTCGGTGTAGTCCTCCCCGTTGGAGTGAGGCTCCAGCAGGTGGAAGAAAAGGTAGTCCGGGCCGTTTTCCGTGGTGGCATACCGGATGGTGCTGTTGGGGATCTTGACCTGCCGCGCCCCGTCTACCAGGCGCATATTGGGCCGGTAGCGGGTGAAGTCGAAAAACGTCCCGGGCCGGTGCAGCCGGCCAAGCTCCTTCGACCCCATGAATCGTTCCAGCCGATTGAGGGTCAGGGTGCCCACGCTGCCCACGTCCACCCACGGGCGGATCATGGCGAACACGTGCGGGTCCTTCAGTTCAGGAACCGGATCTGTTAATTCAAATGCCCCTACTCGCATAGCCTCATATTGCCAGAATGACTCTTGCTTTTCAAGTCTGGACTGTCAGACTTTGGCTCCGGAAAGACCCTATTGCTGGCGCAGCAGCGAGTCCGCGGACCCCAGTCCCTCAAGCGCCAGACCATACCCCAGGAGGTCCTGCATCAGCCGTTTGATGTACTGCGTGGTGGCGACCCTGGTGTAACGCAGCACCAGGTCGGACTTTTCGGCGAGTTGCTCTGCCAACTCCCAGGCCCTGTCCACCAGGACATCCTGCGCCATCACCTCGCCAACGAGGCCGAGATTCAGCGCCTCTTGGGCACCTATGGACTGGCCCGTAAGCAGGAAATAGCGGCCCCGGTTGGCCCCCAGCAACATGGGATAGACGATGTGAACACCGTCGCCGGGTACCAGGTTGCTCATGAAATGCCCCGAGTCCTGGAAGGCAGCAGTATCAGCCGCCAGCACGATGTCGCACAGAAGAGGGATCTCGGAGTGGCGCAGTGCGGGGCCGTTGACCGCCGCGATCATCGGAACTTCGATGTCCAGCAAGTTGCCGAGAAGTTTCTTGCCCTCCCAGTAGGTGCTGTCCCATTGCTCGGGAGTGCGCTTGGGGGCGCCCGCTGCGGTTCCCTGGGGACCGGAGAATGCGTCTCCCGTTCCGGTCATGATGATCACCCGGTTCTCCCTGTCGCTGCCGACATCGGCGAAAGCGCGGGGGAATTCCTCGTGGGGCCCGCCGCCCCACTGCAGCGGTCCGCCGTTGGTGTGGAACGTCATCTGCAGAATTCCGTTGCGGCGCTCGAACCGGATATTCTGGTAGTTGTTCGCGTATTGGTCCAGCGTGACCACAGTCACCTCCCGAGAGTGGGGATGGCGAGAGTCTATATCGGGGGAACAGGGCGGTCAACGACCGTGATGGCGGTCGTGGGCCACCATCGGACTGGGTGGCTCGTGTTTATTTGCGGATCGCGTTGGCCGGATATAAGTAAAGGGCGCCCTGGATGGGCGCCCCGAAGGCCTTCCTGCAGGATGGACGGCGTCTATTCGCTGGTGGCCATCTCCACTTCCATGTCCTGTTCCCTCTGGACCACCGTGGTCTTGAGGAAGGTGGCCGGTTTGATGCCGGGCTTTTCCTTGGCGTTGACGTGTTCGAGAACGAAGTCCGAAACGTCGCGATGCAGGGCATCGTGCATGTTGCAGTTCTTGAGCAGGTCGAAGCCGGGGTCCATTTCCTCCAGCATGTGCTGGACCCTGGACTCACCGTGGCGGGCGGCCAGGGCGTAGGCCAGCCCCCGCGGGTCGCGGTCGTACTGGCGCTGCTCCTCGCCAACCTCCTCCAGCTCAATGTCATAATCGACGCGGTCGACTACGGCCAGGGCCTCGGCGGCGCGGCGTCGTCGGCTCTTGACGTCTTTCATGGCAGCGAACAGGGCGGCGACGGCCTGGGACGCGTTATTCAGCAGTTCCGGGATTTCCTCCTGCCTGGTGCTGGCCGAGGCCACCATTTGCTCGGCCTCTTCAAGGCACTGATCCCGGCGGTGCAGGCTGTCCTCGAACTTCATGGCCCGCTCCTGCCTGGTCCTAAGCTCGGGAGCCTCTTCGGCGAGGGGCTGCAGGCGCGCCAACTCCCGTTCCGCCATCTCGGCCTGCTTGAGCCGCTGTTGCATGGATTCGTCGAACTCTATGGGCATGGCAATCTCTCCTCAGACTAAGATGTTCTATGGAAGGCGCACGTTACAGTCCAATGGCAAAATAAAGTGAAAAATGAGCCAATGGCCTGCCTGGTTCTGCTCCCGGGCTCGATGCAACGGGCTGATTGGCTGAGGTCCCCGGTCTGAGGCAGCCTGGAATCGCGAGCCCCCGGGCTGAAACGGCGTTTGGCCGTTTTATACGCTTACCCCCATGTCTTCTATTGAGGCCCCGGCTTTTTGGGCTATCGGGGCAAGTTGGGCCGAAACCTGGCGATCCGGCGCGATGTCCGCCCAGAGGGCGGTAAATAGTGCGTAACGGTCATCCCGTTGCGTTATCTAATATAACCCCACCCACCTTGCCATTACATTCATCTGAGATGCAATTTTCACCCAATTTTTAGAAAAAGAAAAATTCGGTACGGTTGCATCACTGTGGCGGATGCAGTTTACCGTTGCCCGTGCTCCCATGGGTCTGCCGCCAGGTGTATTCTTGACAACGGAATCTGAATCGCTCCAGTCAGGCAGTCAATTGTCCCGAACCGGCCTGCCCGAGGCACTGTAAGCCAAACGTAAAGGTAGGCTATCGAGGTTACGAGACCGGCAGAAACCCACTGTTTCAGGAGGGAGGCCATGCCCCGGGCAGCGTTTGTATACGATGATCTGATGTCGCAGCACGAACTGAGGGGAGACCATCCCATGCGCCCGGTCAGGTTGCGGTACACCTACGAACTGCTGCGTGGCTATGACGCTTTCGAACACGAAAACGCAGTTCTGGTCAGCCCGCGGGCTGCGGTCGAGGATGAGCTCGGCTGGTTGCATACACCCCAGTACATCGAGGCGGTGAGGCGTCTCAGCGCGGGAGAAGGGACCCAGGAGGCGCACAGGTTCAACTTCAGCCTCCAGGGGGACAACCCGTATTACACGGGAATGTACGAGGCTGCGACGCTGAGTTCCGGTGCCACTCTCCTGGCCGCGGAAATGATCGCCAACAGGTCCGTCGACGTCGCCTTCAACATCTCCGGAGGGCTGCACCACGCTGCGGCGGGCCATGCCTCCGGGTTCTGCGTGTTCAACGACCCGGCGCTGGCGGTCCATTACTTTCTCCGCCGGGGTATGCGGGTGGTGTACATAGATGTCGACGCTCACCACGGCGATGGTGTGCAGGATGCCTTCTTCGACGACGATCGGGTGCTGACCATTTCGATGCACGAGTCGGGCAGATACCTGTTCCCCGGGACCGGATTCGTCGGCGAACAGGGACAGGGGCGAGGCAAGGGGTATTCGGTTAACCTGCCGCTGTTCCCATACACTGGCGACGATGTGTACCTGGATGCCTTCAAGCAGATCGTTCCGCCACTGGTCCGGGCCTTCGCTCCGGATGTGCTCGTCACACAGCTGGGGATCGACAGCTATCATTCGGACCCCCTTACGCACCTGCAATTGACCACGATGGGATTCGTGGAGGTGATACGTGAGTTCGCGAGCCTCGGACTGCCCTGGCTGGCGACGGGCGGGGGCGGCTACGATCTGATGGCGGTCGCGAGGGCCTGGACGCTGGCATACGGGGTAATGCTGGGAGAGGAGTGGCCGGACACGCTACCCAGGGACTTTGCTCTGGAACACGGGATCGGGCATCTCAGGGACAGCGGCTCTCCGGAGGTTCCTGCGAATCTGCGGCTCGACATCCGGCGCCACGCAGGGGAGACAGTGGCGGCTCTGAAGGAGCAGGTGTTTCCCGTCCATGGCGCGATGGCCTGACGAGATTTCAGGTGACCGCTGCTGCTGGCGGTTCCCGGCAGTCCCGAAGCGCTGAACGGCAGCACATTGCGCGATCCCGATGCAGCATTGGCCGAGGCAAAGCAATAGCCCTCCTAACTTAGGAGGGCTATCCTCAAGACCAGGCAATTAAACGGGAAGTCTCGGCAGAATTAGCAAGTTCTGCTACACGCGCTGCTGGGGATGAATCAGGTCTTTGGCCTCGTCACCTACGCTGGCCTCGATACAGTCGCGCAGAGTAGAGAATATCGACTTGTTGATGGCCGACATCAACCATTCCTCGTGGTCGGCGTCAACCTGGTAACGGTCCTTCAGACTAATCAAACGCTGCATCAGGCTCAGGTAATGGTACTGCAGGGGAGTCAGATCGCGGTGCACTCCATCCACCCGCCACTCACTGATGTCCGGCGTTCCTATTACCGGGGTGAATTCGTCTTCGGTACCCAGTACTTCTTGGTCTGCATGTTCTGGTTGCGCGTTCATGATGAACTCCGTCCGCTCTCAACCAAAGGGTTACCCAGATGATTGCGTGCGTTTGATTTATTCGACCTACGGGTCGATTAAAACCCAATTATATCAGAGCGTGAAAATTGACGTAATCGTTTGAGAGGCTGCCTGGCGTTCGGTTTTGAAAGATCATCGCTGTTCTGGAAGGGGTGAGGGACGTTTCGGTAGACCCCTCACCCCGGTGTTAAGTTCTCGGTCAATGGGATGGCGCTGGCCCTATACCTCCCGGAACTCGCCCTCCACGGTCCCGGCGTCGTCGGACGGGCCGTCCGTTGGGCCCTCGGGTCCGCCAGGGCCCGGCGCCGCGGCTTGGCTGTACACCACCTCGCCCAGCCTTTGAAGGACCTCATTCAGCTCGTTTATAGCCGTCTGCATCTCGGCGACGCTCCCGGAGGCCGACGCGGCGCGCAGAGCGTCGATCTTGGTCTGGACCTCGGCGCGCAGCTCCTGCGGCACCTTGTCGGCATTGTCGTTCAGCAGCTTCTCGGCCTGGTAGACCATGGAGTCGGCCTGGTTGCGGGTGTCGACCTCCTGGCGGCGCTGTTGGTCCTCTGCCTCATACTGCCGGGCCTCGTCCACCATCCGGTCAATGTCGGACTTGTCCATGCCCGACCCGGACTGGATCACGATGCTCTGTGCCTTCCCGGTGCCCTTGTCCTGGGCCGACACGCTCAGGATGCCGTTGGCGTCGATGTCGAAAGTGACTTCGATCTGGGGAATCCCCCGGGGCGCCGGGACGATACCGTCCAGCTTGAACATGCCGATGGACTTGTTGTCGCCGGCCATACTACGTTCGCCCTGCAGCACATGGATGTCCACGGCCGGCTGGCTATCGGCGGCGGTGGTGAACATCTCGTTCTTCTTGGTCGGGATCGTCGTGTTCCTTGGGATCAGGGTGGTCATCACGCCACCAAGTGTCTCCAGCCCTAGCGTCAGGGGAGTCACATCCAGGAGGACGATGTCGCCAACCTCACCCGCCAGAACGCCGGCCTGTATGGCGGCGCCCAGGGCCACCGCCTCGTCCGGGTTGACGTTGCGGTTGGGTTCCTTGCCGAAGATCTCCTTGACCTTCTCCTGCACCGCCGGCATGCGGGACATGCCGCCCACCATGATGACCTCGTCAATCTGGCTGGTGGAAACGCCGGAATCGGCGATGGCCCGCTGGCACGGTCCCGCCGTGCGGTCGATGAGACCCCTTACCAGTTGTTCGAATCGCCCGCGGGTGAGCGACTTGACCAGGTGCTGCGGCCCGCTGGCATCGGCGGTAATGAAGGGCAGGTTGATCTCCGTCTCGACAACGCTGGACAGCTCCACCTTGGCCCGCTCAGCGGCGTCCCGCAGCCTCTGCAGGGCCATGCGGTCGTTGGCCAGGTCAATGCCGGTTTCGCGGCGGAACTCCGCGATCAGCCACTCAAGGATGGCCTGGTCGAAGTCGTCGCCGCCAAGGAACGTATCGCCATTGGTGGACTTGACCTCGAACACTCCGTCTCCCATCTGGAGGATTGTGATGTCGAAGGTGCCACCACCGAGGTCAAATACGGCAACGTTGGCATCCGTCCGGGTCTTGTCGAGTCCGTAGGCCAAGGACGAGGCTGTCGGCTCGTTGATGATTCGCAGCACGTCCAGCCCGGCTATGGTGCCGGCGTCCTTGGTGGCCTGGCGCTGAGAATCGTTGAAGTAAGCCGGCACAGTGATCACTGCCTGGGTGATGCGCTCTCCCAGCTTTGCTTCCGCGTCCTGCTTGATCTTCGCAAGCACAAAGGACGATATCTGTGGCGGCGCGTAGCTCTGGTCGCCCATCTTGACGTGGGCGTCGCCGTTGTCAGACCTTACGACCTCGTAGGGCAGCTTGGTAGCGGCGTTCTGCACCTCGGCATCGTCAAACCTGCGTCCCATCAACCGCTTGACGGAAAACAGGGTATTCTCAGGATTGGTGACCGCCTGTCGCTTCGCCACCTGTCCCACGTACCGCTCACCGGTGCGGGTATTCAGCGCCACCACCGACGGGGTCAGGCGTGCGCCCTCGGCGTTCTCGACCACGCCCGGTTCGCCCGCCTCGATTACGGCTGCTACCGAGTTGGTAGTTCCCAGGTCTATGCCCAAGACTTTAGGCATGGTTGCTCTCCTTAGATCAAAACTGATTTATTTGCTTGATTTATTCGCTATGGATAGTGCCGATTGTCATGTATGTTGGTTTGCTCCCCCCGGCTGGCCAGCTATGACGCGGGTTCTCGCGCCACGATCACCTGGGCAGCTCGCAACAGCCGATCGTGGAGCCGGTAGCCGGGACGGACCATCTGGACCACGTGGTCCGGCTGGTGATCCGTTGATTCCTGGTATGCCAGCGCCTCGTGCTCGTTGGGGTCGAAGGGTTGCCCCACAGCCCCGTCGACGAGAGTGACTCCGCGCATTTCCAGTCGACGCTTCACTTCCCGCACCGCCAGCTTAACGCCGTCTCCCCACTGGGGGCTCACCTCGGCGTTCAGTGCCAGCTCCAGCCCCTCGATCACCGGGAGCAGGTCCTGGAGCAGGTCCTCATCCCGGTATTTGGCCAGTGTCGCGCGCTGTTCGGCGAATCGCCTTCTTTCGGTTTGAAGCTCCGCCTCCCTGTACTGCACCTCGTTCCGGAATTTCTCGGCATCTGCCTCAGCGGCTTCCAGCCGCTCGGTCAGTGCCGCGATCTTCAACTCCGGCGGCAACTGCGAGAAATCCATCGCTTCCTGGGGAGCTTCCCCGTCTGCTGGTGCCGCGTTCTGGTCGTGGCGCCCTGGCTCGTTCGTTGGTTCCCTGTCGTGTTCTGTAGACATCAACCGATCCCTGTGTAAGTTTGCTCTGGTTCCTTTCCCTCGTCCGGGGTCCACACGCTCAGTTAGTGATCAACGGGCAGGTTGAGGCTGTGAAAGAGTAACTCAAGCTCTTCGGCCACCGCTTCGCCCGCCTCCGGCCCCAACCTCGCGGTCAGCCTCTGCTGCATGGTGATAAGGTTCTGGACCGCCGTCAGGACGAATTCCACGCCAGCGAGATTCAGGCCCATTTCATCCGACAGGTGGCGTATTAGTCGCAGCTTGCGAATGTCCTCAGTGGAATACAGCCGCAGCATGCCCAGGGTTCTTCCGGGCCGGATCAGCCCCAGCCGCTCGTACTTGCGCAGGGTCTGGGGGTGCATATCGAGGATACGGGCCGCCACGCTGATGATGTAGACCCCTTCCATCTGCAGAGCGGCCTCGCTTTCCACGGTCTGGTCCATCTCCTGACCGACTGCAGAGTTGTTCTGGACCTGTGCTTGAGACGGGTCAGCGTCGCCAGACGCAACTTCCGGAACAGGAGGGACGCTCCTGTCCTGGATGCGTTGTGTTTGGACTCGACGCTGCTGGGTCATGGTTTTCTCCCGCCGGTCTGTTGACCTGTGCTGATACGTATGATAGGGTTTGATACGTGGCGTGTCAATAGTAGTGTAGCGAGAGAGATAAAGAATCCGAAAGAAAGGTGCTGGCGTACTAATGGAAACTACGCCAGCCTGATGAGCCAGCTTGGTGGAGTATCTCAGGGTTCACCAGCCGTCTTAATGGCCGGCAGGGGGCCGAAAAATGAGAGGAGGTGTTCCATGGTGTACTTGAAGTCCTGTCCCAAGTGCCTCGGAGACCTGACCGTTGCCCAGGATGGGTACGGCACCTTCATCAGCTGCCTGCAGTGCGGATTCATGAAAGACCTTGAGGTCAAGGGCGCCTCGCGGACGGCGACCTCGCCAGCAGCCGCCGCTGCCGCGTGGCAAAGAGAGCAGGAAGCGCTGCCGAGGGCTGCTTGACTGCGTCTACAGTCGAATTGCACAGTCCAGAACGAGGGGCGGCCGATCGGCCGCCCCTTTTGCTTGCGTGGTGTTTAATTGATCAGGCCAAAAAGAGAGCAATCATTCTTAGAGTAGTTGCCGAATACAATTGTCTGAATCAGGATTCACAGGATTAGAGGATTGGCAGGATTGAGGTCGCATCAGTGAAATCCTGAAATCACACGAATCACAGTTCAGACGACGACTTTGCAAGGGTCCTGTTCCCGGAGGAAATGGGAATTGATCCCTCAACCCCTAACGCATCAACTCGGGCCAGAAGCGCTCTTCCTTCCAGGGGTCGCCGTTGTTGTGGTAGCCGCGCTGCTCCCAGAATCCTGGGGCGTCCTCGGCCATCAGCTCGATGCCGTTGACCCACTTCGCGCTCTTCCAACCGTAGAGGCTGGGCACGATCAGGCGCAGGGGCCAGCCGTGGCTCTTGCCGATGGGCTCGCCGCCCTGCTTGTGGGCCAGGAATCCCTCGTCCAGGGCGATTTCCAGCGGGAGGTTGGTGGAATAGCCGCCGAAGCAGTGTGCCATCAGGTACTTGCTTTCCGTCGATATTCCCGAGAGTTCCAGCAGGTCAGACACCGCCACACCCTCCCAGGTCTGGTCCAGGGCGCTCCACTGGGTTACGCAGTGGAAGTCGGCCTCGAGGACCTGCCAGGGCAGTTCGGTGAACGCCTTCCAATCGAGGGTGATTTCTTTCTCGACCAGGCCGAACACCCGGAACTGCCAGGCGTTGATGTCGATCTTGGGCTCGGGGCCGTAGGTGAGCACCGGGAACTTGGTGGTGACGAACTGGCCCGGCGGCACGCGTTCGCCGTAGCCCTGGTCGGGTGCCTTCTTTACTCGGTCGGGTCGCTTCAAGCCCCACCTCACATTGGGGAATAGTTTGGACAGCATTTTACCGCCCTATGCTCACTGAATCACGCTGGCAATCCCAGCCGCGCCATCGCTAATGTGGCCCACGATGGAACGGGTCTCTACGCTCCTGGACTCCAGGGCGCTCAGAAGCTGCGACAGCCGATCCTCGGGCACGGAGATCAGCAGCCCGCCCGAGGTCTGGGCGTCGCACAGGATCAGGCGCTGGTCGGAGCTGACCGCATCGTCCCAGTCGACATAATCGGCTACCCCCGCCTCGTTGCGGTGGGTGCCGCCGGGAGCGACTCCCTGGGACAGCAACTCGTCCACGCCGGGCAGGACCGGAGCGGACGAGGCCCGGATCTCGGCGCCGACTCCGCTGGCCCGCAGCATGCCGGTCAGATGCCCCATCAGACCGAAGCCGGTGACGTCGGTGCAGGCGTTGACGCCCACCTCCATCATGGCCTCCGAGGCGGCCCGGTTCAGCGTGGCCATGGTCTCGACGGCAACCTCCACCGAGCCGGGCGGCGCCACACCTGCCTTGCAGCCGGTGGTGACGATGCCCGTGCCGAGGGGCTTGGTGAGCACCAGGACGTCGCCGGGCCGGGCGCCGGCGTTGGTCACATGGCGACCGGGTTCGACGAGTCCCACGACAGACAGGCCGTACTTGGGCTCGTTGTCGTCGACGGTGTGGCCGCCGACGATGAGGCAGTTGGCCTCGGCGGCCTTGTCGTAGCCGCCGCGCAGCACATCGCCCAGCATCTCGCCGGCCAGGGCGGCGGGGAAGCCGACCACGTTGAGGGCCACCAGCGGACGCCCGCCCATGGCGTAGACGTCGCTGAGGGAGTTGGCTGCGGCCACCGAGCCGAACTCGTATGGGTCGTCGGTGATTGGCGTGAAAAAGTCCACTGTCAGCACCAGCCCGAGCCTGTCATCGAGGCGGTACACGGCGGCGTCGTCGCCCGTCGAGGACCCGACCAGCAGGTCTGGGTGCTCCACCTGGGGAAGCTTGCTTAGGACCTGCACGAGGTCCTGCTGGCTGAGCTTGGCGGCTCAACCGGCGCAGTGGGAGAGTTCGGTCAGCCGGACCGGCGCATTGACCATTGCCGCGCTCCTGTACCCCGTTCGGTGCCCGGGGATGTTGGGGCCATTATAGCGCAGGGTGGGGGGTTGGGGTGGGTGGGTCTAGCTTCGGGACAGGGTCTTTCGATTATTGGGTAGGGGCGCCGACGAGAGACAAGGGATAGGAGGGTCTGGTGGCGCAGCGACGGAGTGCGGCGGCGATGTTGGGCACCTTTTCCATTCTCAAGAGACTGATGACCAGATTGCGCAGTCCGGCCATCACTTGAGGGGCTGAACCCGATCTTACCTGGCAGCGGTCCTCATCCATGGTCACATCCCGTACCCAGAACACCCGGTTTTCGATCCCCCAATGACCCCGCCACAGTTGCAGCAGCCTGGCAGGGTCAGCCTCATTGGGACCGAGGCTGGTTACGGCATACGCGAGTTCCCGGCGGGTCTTGCCTTTGTGGTGGACGATACGTTCCACACGACACACCTGGGCCAGGTGGGGCCAGTCGCTGTAGCCTGCCAGTTCATCCGACACCCAGATGCGCCGCACCTCCACCCGGTCCCCGTGCCGGCCTACCTGCTCTGCCTGCGGTGCCATAGCCTCCTCCCAGAGGTCGGCAATGTCCTGTTTCAAGGTGGGTTGATTGTCCTTTACCGAGAGGAGGTAGTGCCCCCTTTTGCCACGATACTGCGGCACACCTTCCGCTGGGTGAACTGGGCGTCTCCCGTCACCACCTGGCCTTGCAGGTCCAACCGATCCAAGAGCCGGTGTACCGCCTCCAGTTCATTCCTCTTGTGCGCCACTGCCTGTTGACCCACCACGATACCCGACCGGTGGGCATAGGCCGCCACCAAGTGGACCCCAGGCAATTGCTCTCCGTGAATTCCACGCAATCTCTTTCCGTCTATGGCCAGTGCCTCCCCAGCCTCCAGTCCCCGCTCCTTTAGCCATTGACCCAACAGCAGCTCGAAGGCCTCCCGGTCCAGCCGGCTGAATACCTGATGCAACGTGGATACGCAGGGAGTACGACTCCGGGTGAAGCCCAGTGCCTCCGATACCTCCCGGCCCTGATCCCGGCCCCACTGGCTGATGGCATACAGGCTGCGGGCGCCACACAGCATGGCGCACACCGCCAACCCAAGAACCGCCCCCAGAGGATGGCGCCGGCCATGCCCGCTCCGAGGGTCCGGCAATCTCCCCATGACCTCCAGTAACGACAGGCCCCCGATATTCTCCCTTTCATTGCCCATTCCACACACCCCTCTCACACTCACTCCCCCTACCTTACTACTCCCTCATCATCATCCCCAAGACACCCCATCCCCATTTTCGATCAATAATCGAATGACCCTGAGCTTCGGGATGTCTAACTCCGTTAGCATGGGTACCAAACTGAAAGGCGCCATTTCTGATTGGGAGCTGGGTATATCGGCGGAGACCGCGGTGCTGCAATCCCGCTTCTTCGATGGAACTCCGCCGGGTTGCGGATGGATATCTTGGGGGAGTGTGGCCAGGAGGTTGAGGAGGAGCGGTTGGGGGCGGTTGTGAAGTATGCAGGGGGTCCAACAGTGTATTAAGCTGCAGAGCCAATGGGGCTACCATGTGTCGAGGCAAAGTCGGCGCGTAGTTACTTAGGGACATTTAGCTGGCAGAACGGTTGAGGAGATTGGATTGGGTGGAGACGATGGTGAGCTCTAGCGGAGTTCACCTCTAGATGGAATGTTTTGTTGTAAGAAGTGAGGGAGGTGAGTTCATCAAGACTCCCGATAAATCTCGAGCTTTTGACTCAGAGAATTCACAGTACATGCACCGAGACCAACCATCATCTGAAGTGGGGGATCTCTGGGCCTTCGCAGACGAAAGTGGCATACATCGCTCTGCAAAGTATTCAATAATGTCTGGGCATGTTTCTACTAAATCAGAATGGCTTCGATTCAACGGACTTTGGGGCACTACTTTACGGCATTATGGCGTGGAAACTTTCCACGCGATTGACTTCTTCCAGCCGAACCGGAAGAGAAGTACTAGCAATCCTTTTCGGAGATGGTCCGTTGAACGAAGAGTTTGTTTTTTGGAGGAGCTAGTCGCGGCCGCAGAGTCGTGCATGCTCTTCCCCATTGGTGGCGTAGTAGAGACAGAGGCGTTTTACGACCTTACAGATGAACAAAGGAGATATTTTACTGGTGGGCACCTTGAATCTCACTGGACACTCGAGAGAAGCCAAGATTCTGAAGCTCTTAAACCAGTAATAAGGCGAAAATTTAAGACTTCGGGAGCACCATCCCGTACGTATCTGATGGCATTAAATCTAATTCTTGAAGAATCGCTTGGCTTGTCACCCGAGGGTTCCGCCATACATTTCGTATTGGACAGGCAGACGTCCTTGGAAGCAAATGTAAAGGACTATGTCGGTAGAGTCTGGGTGCCGCTCTTTAGTCAGGGCGAAACGAGAATTGCCGACATTGAATTCGACTCTTCCAAAGAGGTCCCGCCACTGCAATTGGCCGATCTCCTAGCATACGTTCAGTGGAAACAGCTGCAAGGTACAGCTTCTGCTGACACCGCGAGGGTACTTTCTAAGCTCTTGAGGGGACGACCTAAATTTACAAGGGCGGATAAGGGATTCTTCCATAATAGTTGGGTGAGTTTGCAAGAGGATCTAGGTGGTGAGAACAGAGTTGCGAATGTGGTAGATGGGAGGTTGGAGATCAATTTTAGTAGCCCATAAACCTGATGGTATTATGCGGGATATACAGGGCGTTCGGGCTGATCACATTTGGGAGTGTTTCAGAGGATATTTGGAGTTTACGTCGTGGGTACAGCGAACATCACCATAGAGGTGGACGAAGGGGCGGCGCGGGCATTTGTCGAGGCGTCGCCAAGCGAGAAGAGAAAGCTGCAGCTCTTGCTGAGCCTGCGATTGCAGGAATTGACAGACTCGTCGGGCAAGACGCTTCAGGCAGTCATGGATGAGATTAGCGAAAGGGCGGAGTCACGTGGATTGACGCCGGAGATTCTGGAGACGCTTTTGCGTGACGAGTGATCTGCGGGTGGTGCTAGATACTAATGTCGTAGTGAGCGCTGTTCTGTCGCGACGGTCCACGCCACGTCAGGTCTTGGACCAGGTTCTGGAGCAAGGCAGATTGCTTACCTCTTTTGCTATCTTGGCCGAACTGAATGAGGTGATGGCTCGGCAGCGCTTCAGCAGATATCTGAACGAAGAGGAACGCCTGGGGTTTCTTGAAGAACTGGTCGGGGCCTCGGAACTTGTGGACTTTACGGAGGAAATTGCTGTCTGTCGCGACCCCAAGGATGACAAGTTCTTGGAACTGGCAGTAAGCGGCGCGGCCACCCATATCATCACCGGAGACGACGACTTGCTGTCGATGCACCCGTTCCGAGGGATTGCCATACTCTCGCCGCAGAAACTCTTAACACAACTCGACACCCTGGTGTAGATGAATAGACGCATCAGACGGGGGCGGGATTAATGCCCGCTCTTTTTGCTTTGTCCCGGTTAATATTTCCGCACAAAGAACCGCAGCGTCAGTCAGTGATACTTGAGGTGGCACGCCATCAGCCCTCGTGATAGAGTAGGCGGGCTGGTATTGACCGGCGCAGGGGTAATGAATGCCCGGTTTTATTCAGAACTACAGGGAAGTCGTGAACTCGGTGGAGCGCCGCCAGGTGCTGATCGCCATGACCGGCGGGCAGTTGCTGGTGCAGCTCTCCAGCCTGCCGGTGACGCTGGCGCTGCCGAGCATCGCTCGCGACTTCGGCTACAGCGTCGACGAGGCGGCCTGGATCGTCATCGCCAACCTGCTGGTGCTGGGCAGCACCGTGTTCCTCGGCGCGAGGCTGGGCGACCGGTTCGGCCATCCACGAGTGTTCTTCATCGGCACGATCATCATCACTGTGGGCGCGGTGGGAATCGTGGCGGCCCAGGACCTGACACAGGTCACTGTGCTGAGAGGACTGCAAGGGTTCGGCGCCGGACTGATACACGGCAACGGGAACGCCATGCTGGCCTTCGCATTCCCGCCCAGCGAGCGGGGCCGGGCCTACGCCTTCCCCATCACCGGCTCGCGCGTCGGGACCTTCATCGGCGTTGCGTTCTTTGGGGTCCTGCTGCAGTGGGCCAACTGGGAAAGCTTCGCCGGCTGGCGGTTGGTGTTCCTGACCATGCTGCCCATCGGCCTGATCGTCATCAAGACGTGCATGCCAGTGGTGCGGCGAAACAACGAGTCCATCGTCGACAAGGAGAACCCCATCGACTACCTGGGGGCGATCCTGCTGGTGGCGGTGTCGGCGGTGTTCATCCTGTCGGGCAGCCACATCCACGGCGGCGAGGAGTCGTACACGTCGCCGGACGCGCTGACCTACCACCTGCCGATGCACGGGCTGACCATCGCGCTGCTGGTGGTGTTCATATTCGTTGAACGGCGAGTGTCGCACCCCTTCGTCGAGTTCCAGCACTTCAGACAGAAATACTTCACGCTGGCGATCATATCCAACGTGATGTTCCACCTCTCGATGATGGCGACCATGATCCTGGTGCCGATCATGATCGAAGAGGGATTGGGCATGTCGCCAATATTCGTTACCTACGTGCTGCTGCCGCACCAGTCCTTCGGCATCTGGCTACCGGCCATAGCGGGGTTCATCCACGACAAGTTCAACCCACGGCTGCTGCGGACGGCGTGCATGCTGTCCATCGCGTCGGGGTTCGTGCTGCTGGCGCTGTTCGCGGGGACGGTTTCCATCTGGTTGCTGCCGCTCCTGCTGTTCCCGATCTCGGTGGGCACCAACATCTTCAACACGGTGAACAACGCGACGGTGATGAGCACATTGCCGACGGAGAACCGGGGCTTCGCCTCCGGGATGCTGGAGACGACACGGGACATGGGACACGCGACGGGCGCGACGATTTCGTCGTTCATCGTGGCCATGATCGTGCCGGCGACTATCGGACTTATGCTGCCGGCGGAGTCGCAGCGGCTGCACCTTGAGGGGTTCCAGGTCTCGGCGATGGCGGTGGTCGGAATCATGACCATCGGCGCCATCATCGCGGCGTTCCACCGACCCTACAAGCCGCCGACGGCGCCGACGAGTGAAGGCGGCCAACAGGCGCGCGCGGGTGCCGCGGCGGACTGAGTAGAATCGGTGGGAATGACAACGAAAAAGGGGCGCACAGCCGTGCGCCCCTACTTTTTGTCCGGGAAATCGCGCCCACCCTGCCCCCCTCCTGAGAGAGGATTGGACGCGTGGGCGGCTAGATGTTCAGCATGATGAAGCGGCCCGTCTCGGCCTGGTAGTAATAGGTCTTGCCGTCGTCGATCTTGACCCCAATGAGTGAGTAGGAGATGTGCGACTCCGCGTAGTGCTCTAGGATGCGGACGTTGCGCCACTCGCTGTCGCCCATGGTTGCCATGACTGTTTCGAGGTTCAGTTCTGCCTGGCTCTTTTCAGTTGCCATAGCCGTCTCCGTTCGGTTGGATACACCCTCCGGACTTCGACAGACTCAGACCCTTGAGCTTGCTCAGGACGGGCTGATGACGAACGGATGGCGCGCAGGAATTCACTGGCCTCCCTGTCTTCCACAGAGACGGCCAGTGCGCCTATGAGTGCTACTAGCCCTCGCGGACGTACTTGTCGATGGCGTCGGGGACGCCGGCGAGGTAGATGTCGCCGCGAGAGTCAATCCAGCTGCCATGGCCGGAGCCGCGGCAGTCGAAGCGGGCTAGGACGCTGCCCTGGGGATCGAGGATGCTGATGCGCGCGGAGCTGTCGCCGACCGTGCCTTCGCTGACGAGGAAGTTGCCCTCGGGGTCTCGGGAAATGTCCATGGGACGCTGAATGTCGTTCCAGAACTCGATGAACTCGCCGTTGAGGGTGAAGAGCTGAATGCGGTGGTTCTCGCGGTCGCACACGATGATGCGGTCGCCGTCAATGATCAGGCTGTGGGGCAGGTGGAAGTGGTTGGCCTCGGACTTGCCGGGCTCGCCCCAGGACTGGATCAGCTCGCCCTCGGCGGTGAAGCGGTGAACGCGGGAGTTGCGGTAGCCGTCAGCGACGTAGAGCTCGCCGGAGGGCGACGGGACCAGCTCGGCGGGGTAGTTGAAGGGCCCGGCGGCGCGGGGCACGAGGTCGCCTGCAACCTCGCAGCCGGTGTCGGAGTGGCGGCCGTGACGGCCCAGCATCTGGACCGGTTTGCCGTCGAGGGTGTAGACGAGGCAGGTGGAGGCGTCACGGTCGGTCACGTAGACGACGTCGTCCTCGATGTAAAAGCCATGGGCGAAGAGGAAGGAGCCGTTGCCCCAAGAGTCCTGGAGGTTGCCGTCGCGGTCGAAGATGAGGACGGGCGGCTCCTTGCGCTGGAAGGCGTAGACGAGGTCCTGGGAGTCGGTGGCGATGGCCG
Source organism: Dehalococcoidia bacterium (assembly GCA_965207865.1). Lineage (GTDB taxonomy): Bacteria > Chloroflexota > Dehalococcoidia > Lucifugimonadales > UBA3495 > VXOI01. The sequence goes on along the minus strand of CBDBNP010000007.1, from coordinate 537,979 downwards.
AGACCATGGCAAAAGTCTCGCCCTCGGGCAGCTTGGCCCAGTTTTCCTCGAGGGTGTAGGTGTAGTGGCCGGAGCCAAGGGTGGTCATAGGTTGGCCTCCTGTCGGGGTTGGGGTGCTTGGGTGGTGAGGGTATTGTACACGGTGGAATAATTGGCCGCCATTTCAACGTTCGGTGTTGCGTTGTGAGAGTTAACTCTTTCGGTATGCAAAGGGATGTCTAAGTGGCCGGATGGATTTGAGGCAGAGATCAATACCTGAGAACCATTGGGAATCTAAGCAAGTTGCGTTACTATGTATTGTTATCAAGAACTCTTTTGATCTCTTGGATCTTAATCAAAGTAATTATTTGAAATACGTAGCAAGCGATAAAGATGGAATTCAAACTGCTTTTCTCAGCCTCGTAATCAAATAATCCATGAATAACTGCATGCCGGTTTGGCATAGATATCTTAGAGAAATAGTCACGGTCATCGTCCGTCCGGATGCTCTGGTATAAATGATGAGAGAATAGACTATAACCCACGTAGCCTACTAAACGATCTGGAAACGCAGAAATGGGTATCTCAGATAACCTATTGGTCATCTCATTTCTGACTGAGAGGTTGCCGATCTTGTTCTCGTTCAAATGTACACGAACTGCCCTCTCAATCAAAGTAAACAATGTAGGGCTCACAAGATCATGCAGGCCATTTTTGTGTGCACGTAATGCTTGCCTTAATACGTTCTTCTCTTTCTCATCTATCAAATATCCAGCAAGCTCGCTTTCGATTTCATTGCAAATTTCAATCCAATTCTTGCGGTAATAAGTTAGTATCTCTTCGTCAATCTCTGCATAATCCTGCACTTCGTCGAAGATCTGTGCGGGAAAAGTACTGTGCGGGAACCATCCAGTCTCTTCGAATTGAAATGAGAGCGCCAGGCGACGGTTCAGGTCTCCCAATATGTTGACGGCTGGGAACGAAGGTGCAAAGGACCGCCGAAGGTCAGCTGCAATGTTGACGGCTGGGAACGAAGGAGCAAAGGATCGCCGAAAGCCAGCTGCAATGTTAACGGCTGGGAACGAAAGTGCGAGGGCCCGCCGAACGTCAGCTGCAATGTTGACAGCTGGGAACGAAGGAGCAAAGGATCGCTGAAGCTCAACTGCAATGTTGACGGCTGGGAACGAAGGTGCGAGGGCCCGCCGAACGTCAGCTGCAATGTTGACAGCTGGGAACGAAGGAGCAAAGGATCGCTGAAGCTCAACTGCAATGTTGACGGCTGGGAACGAAGGAGCAAGGGATCGCTGAAGGTCACCTGCAATGTTGACGGCTGGGAAGGAGCGTGCGAGGGACCTGCTGACATCGTTCAGGGCGCTGACGGAGGCGAAGGAACGTGCCAGGGTAGTCCTCTTCCGAAAATCTCTTTCAGGTTCCTCCGTATAGCCTTCCTTTCGATCCTCGGCTCCGAGACCGTTGCCATTAATTTCCTGTCCCATCGCAACACCTCACCGCCCGGTTATCCAAGGGCGTTAACAATACTCATCCTAGACTCCATTTTACCACCTACTCAATTGTTATTCTAAGTTGGGAGGGGATCTAGACGATTCTAGAAGCTGAAATTCATTCGCCGTTCTTCGAAGAACGAAGGTGATGACTTTGTACTAATTGGTTGGGCAAAGAGAACTCCAAGAACAATGCTTGGTTAGGGCTGTGCTGCCGCCTGCGGTTTCTACAACTAGAGATTCTCCGAGTTCAGATCAAATCGGTACCAGAACACATCCTATGAGTTTGCGAACCATCCGGGGAGGGGGAATAGGATGCCGTGTTGTCCTAGCCAACGGTGGGGTGGGGTGCAGTTGTCAAGCTATATTCGCATGCTTGACGTGAGGGAGGTGGGCCTCCAAGTCATTGATGAGGTATTCAAGGACGGCTTTGACCTGCCATTCCTCAACGCCCTCGAACCAGTCCAAAAATTCAGCCACAGTGGCGCCCTCTTCCAAGTTGCCGAACAGGGCAGAGACGGGCACTCGACTGCCGGTGAACACCCAGGCCCCGCTCATCTTTTCCGGGTCGCTCTCGATAGCAGGACATCCGCTCCAATCTATCATGGCACTATCGCTCGCTCGTAGTTATGAACACATTGTAGCAGTGGGCACCCTCAACGCTCGTTGAAGATGCCCACTATTCAGGGAAGGTCGGTAGATACGAATGTACCTAAAGTAGCCAGCTTACTTTCAGTACCGCGCGGAGTCCCACGACTGGGGGAACATGCCCAGCAGCGGGGAGACGGTGCCTATGATGTCGCGGTCTATGTCGGCTATGGTGGGGCGGCCGCACATGCCCATGGTGGCGTCCATCTCGTCGCGAAGCATATCGAGGACGGAGGTCAGGCCCTCCTCGCCGTTGACCGCCAGGCCCCAGAACAGCGGGCGGCCGATGAGCACGGCGCGGGCGCCGAGGGCGAGAGCCTTGACGATGTCGGTGCCGCGGCGGATGCCCCCGTCCATGTAGACCTCAATGTCGCCGTTAGCCGCCTCGACGACCTCGGGCAGGACCTCGATGGTGGTGAAGGTGGTGTCGAGGTAGCGGGTGCCGTGGTTGGAGACGATGACCGCCTTGGCCCCGCTGTCGGCGGCGTGGCGACCGTCCTCGCCGACCATCACACCCTTGATGACCACGGGCAGGCTCTGGGCGCCGGCCAGCCAGTCGACGTCGTCCCAGGTGGCGCCGGGGTCGCGGATGTCCATGACGCCGGCGGGGGCGTCGGCGGCGAAGCGCCAGGAATGCTCGGACAGCTCGATCTGGTCGTAGTTGGGCGAGGAGGCGCCGACGTAGTCATTGCGGATGTTGCGTTCGCGCTTGGGCTTGATCTTGGCGTCGACGGTGATGCAGAGGGCGGAGTAGCCGGCCTCGGCGGCGCGGGCGGCCATCTCGAGAGTGAGGCCGCGATCCTTGAAGAAGTATTGCTGGAACCACAGCGGCCCGGAGGCGGCGCCGGCCACATCCTCCATGGTGCGGGCGGCGTGGGAGCTGACGACCATCACGGTGCCAGCCTTGCCGGCGGCGCGGGCGGTGGCCAGCTCGGCGTCGGGGTGGGCCGCCTCGTGGTTGCCCGCCGGGTCGAGCATCACCGGGAAGCTGATGCGCTGGCCCAGCACGGTAGTGCTGAGGTCGCGCTGGCTGATGTCTGTCAGCATCTTCGGGCGGAGCTGAATGCTGTCGAGGACGGCGCGGGTGCGCCGCAGGGTAATCTCGTCGGTGGCCGCGCCGGCGATGAAGTCGTAGTGTCCCTTTTCCAGCTTCTCGCGGGCGATGGCTTCGTATTCAAATATGTTGACGGGCTCGTTGGCCATTATGCTACCTCCTGACCGTCCTCAGTGACGGCGAAGGCAGTCTACGGCGGAGCGGGCGGGAGCGTCAAATCATCCGGTAAGATGTCTGTACGAAGCAGCACTAATACCGGAGAGGTCAGGAATGCCAATCACCAACAAGATCACGCCGTTCCTGTGGTTCGATGGACAGGCAGAGGCTGCAGCGCGGCACTACGTGTCGCTGTTTCCAAACTCCAGGCTGCTGAGCGTGAATCCCCTGCCGTCGGGTCCGGGGGAGGGCACCGCCCTGGCGGAGTTCCATCTGGAGGGACTGAAGTTCACGGCCCTGGACGGTGGACCGATGTACCAGCTGACGCCGGCGGTGTCGTTCGTGGTGTCCTGCGAGTCGCAGGAGGAGATAGATCACTACTGGTACGGCCTGCTGGAGGGCGGCGGAACGGAGCAGCAGTGCGGGTGGTTGGTGGACCAGTTCGGCCTGTCGTGGCAGATCGTCCCGGCAGAACTGCCGGAGCTCCTAGAGCGAGCGCCGGAGGCGGTGATGGAGGCGCTGCTGCCGATGGTTAAGATCGACCTGGGGCTGCTGCGGGAGGCGGCGGGGAGTTAGATGTTAATCCGGATGGACTATCGTTTCACTCCCAGAATAAGCACATTTCGGTGCGGGAATTTAAAACGCTGAAATAGCTATGAGAATCGCCACGATCACGATAATTGTGAGGAGGCTTATATTCTTGAATCGCTTGTATCGTCTACCCCATCGATTTCGGTTGGCTCTACGTTTGTTGGCTGTAACTAATTGATCATTGGGACTGAGTGAAAGGGCATGGTCAAAATCCCGAAAGGCTTCATTAAATTTGTTCAATCCCTGGTAGGCTAGTCCCCGATTGTTCCAGGTGCCAGAAATGTTGGGGTCGATTTCGATCGCCTGATTGCAATCATCAATGGCCTGCTGATAGTTTCCAACGTTGAAATGCAACCAGCCTCGGTTGTGCCAGGCGGTGTGGTTCAGAGGGTCGAGACGGAGTGAGTTATTGATGTCAGAAAGGGCCTGATTGTTAAGGGAATCTACGTCTCCGCGGTCTACAACCCATCTCCGTTCTCCGATCCAGTCTCTCGTCATTATGTAATCGGGGTCATAGAGCGCAATGTTATGGAACGCCCATCCCCGGTGCAGCCAGAATATGGCACGGTTGGCGTCTAAATTGATAGCGCGATCATAGTCGTCTATGGCATCGCCGTAGTCGCCTCTAGAGAAAAATGCCTCACCACGACGATGGTATACGTCCGGATTATTGCTGACGAAATTGATGGAGTTTGTAAAGTTGGCAATGGCAAGGTCCCAGTTGCCGCTCTCGAAGAATTCCATTCCCAAATCATAGGAATCTTGAGCTGCACGAGAGGTCATTAGGGCTTGCTCCTTACAGCAAATGGTTTGTTCAGTTTCCTCCCCAAGGACTGGAGAAATTCTGCACAACTCAGCGGCGAGGCCGAATGAACAATCGCGACGTGTACCAGTACGCTTGCACCGAGTTGAGGTAGGTCTCACCCTCTCAGACTGATTGAATGCTACTCTAGCACTTGGGTGTATGCTGTCAACACTGTTCCTCTTGATCAACAGCTACTATTTGGTCTAGAGAGTTCCCAAAGGTGGAGCGAGTTAACAATGACCGACTACAACATATTCGACCTTGGCAACCTGCGGCTGCAGGGCGGGGCTACGCTGCGGGGCGCTTGGATTGCGTACAAGACCTACGGGACGCTGAACGCGGCCAAGGACAACGCCATCGTGTTCCCCACCTTCTTCGGGGGGCAGCACTACGCCAACGAGGCGATCATCGGGCCGGGGCAGGCGCTGGACCCGGACAAGTACTTCATCATCGTGCCCAACATAATGGGCAACGGGCTTTCGTCGTCGCCGTCGAACACGCCCATGCCCTACGACCGGGCGCGGTTCCCGTGGGTGTCGCTGTACGACAACGTCAGCAGCCAGCATCGGCTGGTGACCGAGCTGTTCGGCCTCGAGCGCATCAAGCTGGTCGTCGGCTGGTCCATGGGGGCGCAGCAGACCTACCAGTGGGGCGCGCTGTACCCCGACATGGTGGAGCGCATCGCGCCCATCTGCGGGTCGGCGCGGACGTCGCGGCACAACTTCGTGTTCCTCGAGGGAGTCAAGGCGGCGCTGACCGCCGACGACGCCTGGAATAACGGCTGGTATGATTCCCCACCGTACAAGGGACTGCGGGCCATGGGCCGAGTGTACGCCGGCTGGGCCGTGTCGCAGGCCTTCTACCGGGAAGAGGTGTATCTGGACATCGGGTACTCGTCGCTGGAGGACTACCTGATCGCATTCTGGGAGGGCCGGAGGCTCTTCGCCGACGCCAACAACTTTCTGGCCATGATCCGGACGTGGCAGAATGGGGACATCAGCCTCAACGACAAGTACAACGGCGACTTCGCTGCTGCTCTTGGGGCCATCAAGGCGCGGGCCATCGTGATGCCCGGCCGGACCGACCTGTACTTCCCTCCGGAGGACAATGAAATCGAGGTCTCGATGATGCCCAATGCCGAGTTCCGGCCCATCGAGTCCATTTGGGGACACTTGGCAGGAAGTCCGGGCCTCAACCCGACGGACGCGGCCTTCATCGACGCAGCACTGCGCGAATTGCTGGCGAGCTGAGGTGGATTGATGCCGGACCTGCGATACGAACGATTCCCCGAGGGACACTACGCGGTCTTCACAATGGACCGCCCGGACCGTCTGAACGCGCAGGGGGCGCAGATGCGGGCGGAGTTGCGGGAGGCGCTGGCCGAGTTCTCCCACGACGATGAGATGCGGGTTGGCATCGTGACCGGAGCAGGCCGGGCGTTCTCGGCCGGCGCCGACCTGCGGGAGATGGCCGAGGGCGGCGGCAGCACCCGGGCCAGCAAGACCGAGGAGGAACGCATCGAGGCCTACCGGGGCAACCAGCCCTTCGGCCGCAACCCCAAGCCTTTCATCGCGGCGGTCAACGGGCTGGCCATCGGAGCCGGGATGGAGCGGGCCGCGGATTGCGACATCCGCATCGCTTCAACTGAGGCGTACTTCGGGCTGTTCGAGGTAAAGCGCGGCATCCTGGCCAACTATGGCATCAACCACCTGGCGCGGCTGATGCCCTACGGCGAAGCAGTGTACCTGATGCTTACCGGCGACACTCTGAGCGCGGAGAAGGCCCACAGTATTGGGTTCGTACACGAGGTGCTGGAGCCGGAGTCGCTGATGTCGAGGGCCGTGGAGGTCGCGGAGATGATCGGCGCCAACGCGCCGCTGGCGGTGCAGGGCACCAAGGCCGTGGCCCAGTTCTGGCGTCGCTACGGCCTGGAGGAGTCGTACCGCCTGAACGCCGCGTGGGGCCAGCGGGTGCTGAACTCCGAGGACGCAAGGGAGGGGCCCAGGGCCTTCGCCGAGAAGCGCCCGCCGGAGTGGCAGGGGCGGTAGGTCGGTACCCAGTGGGAGTGAAAGGGCGGTTGCAATTTAGTTGCCACCTGCCATTGTCTGAATCAGGATTCTCAGGATTAAAGGAAGCGCAGGATTGAGGTTCCATCATTGAAATCCCAGAATCAAACGAATCACAGTTCAGACGACGACACTTCAGTCGTCCTGCTCGAGTGAGCAGTTGCGAATGGCTGGACATGGTAAGACCCTTTATGGTGAGCCTGTCGAACCACGAACGGGTCTTCGATTTTCCTAATCTTGTGTAATCGGGCGGGCACAAGGCCCGCCCGATTACACTTTGTCAGAATAATCCCTCACCCTGACCCTCTCCCGGAGGGGGGCGATTTTGCCTTCTGTGTCTCCAGTTCAGGCCTAATCGTCTGCAGGGGCGCCGGCCGGTTCGCGGGGCGGGGCCTCGACCAGCTCGTAGAGGGTGCTGCGGGCTCGGATCTGCTCGTCCCAGCCGCGCACGCGCAGGTCGATCATCAGACCGTCGGGTCCTTTGTACTTGCGGTTGGCGCGGCTGCTGCCGGGGCACTCGGTGGCGCCGTGGTCTTCAACCGTGGAGACGGCGTCTTCCATGTCGTCGACGTAGAAGCCAATGTGGTGCACGCCCTTGACGGTAGACGGACCCTCGCCGAGGTTGGGGGCGTCTTCGGTGCCCATCTTCAGTATGGCGAAATAGATGTAGCCATCGGTGAGCCACACGCCCTCGGCGCCGCCGTCAGGGGAGCGACGCAGCTCGTCGAGTCCGAAGCAGGTCTTGTACCACTCGGCGGTGGCGACGGGGTCCTCGGTGTGCAGCGCGATGTGCTTGATTCGCGGGGCCATGGCTTTCCTCCTTTCGCTAATCGGGCTGTTCGGTTCTCCCCCACCCTGGCCATCCCCCGCTGGGGGAGGGGACTAGGCTTTGAGGACCGGGCGGGCACAAGGCTCGCCCCTACAGAAATGTCTCTACCGTTCAGACCCCTCCGAGAGGGGCAACGCGCTAGACCTTGCCGACCAAGGACTTGAGGGCCTCGTAGGCGCGCTGGCCCGATTCGGGTTCGCCGGGCACATCGAAAATGTTGCCGACGAAGTCGGTGGCGCCGCCCTCAGCGAAGGCCTCGAGTTGACTCTGGATCGAAGACTCGTTGCCGATGACCGCGACCTCCGCCGGGCTTTCCACGCCCTCGATGTCGAGGACGCGGCGGTAGTTGACCAGCTCGCCGTAGCGGGCGTAGGACTCGGCGGCCGTCCGGCGTCCCGAGTTCTCATCGTCCGTGGCCGCCGTCGGTAGGCCCACGGTCACCCTCGGTGCTGCGCGGCCGCTGTTCTCGGCGGATCGGCTGATGCGCGGGGTGATGTGCGACTCAATGGTGCGAGGGCCTGCCATCCAGGTGACGGTGCCGTCCGCAAGCTGTCCGGCCAGGTTGAGCATCTGCGGGGCCAGCGCGGAGACCAGGATGGGGCAGGCCGGTCGCTCCAGGGACGCCAGTTCCAGGTTGCAGTTGAAGAACTCGCCGTTGAACCGGACTGAGCCCTCCTCCAGTAGCGGACGCATCACCGAGAGGTACTCGCGGGTGTGCAGCGCCGGACGGTCGTAGGGGATGCCGAAACCATCCTCCATGCCGGGCCGGTGGGACGGGCCGATACCCAGGAGGAATCGCCCGTTGGTGGCAGTGGCGGTGGTCAGGGCCTGCTGGGCCAGTGCCGCCGGGTGCCGCGGGTAGGTGGGCACAACGCCCACGCCCAGCTCGATGCGGCTGGTCTGCATGCCGGCCATGGCCAGCACGGTCAGCGCATCGTATCCCCGAGCGGAGATGTGGGGGATCCAGAAGCTGTCGAACCCGTCATCCTCGGCCTGCTTGATGCGGGCCAGCAGTCCCTCAAGGGTCATCATGTCGGCGACGGATGCGCCGACGAAAACACCGATTCGCATTAGCGTTCTCCAGTTGGATGATACGTCTGTTGAAAGGGGATCCGCGCTGTCTACTTGAAGGCCACACAGGCCTCCGTTACCACCCTAAGGGTTGAGGTCTGGCTGAATCGCTGCTTGTATGCAGCTGAGATCTCGTTCATCCGGTCCAGCGCATCGCCGCCCTCGGGCGCCAGGACCAGCAACATCTTGGTGCGTTCCCGCTGGATGCTCCCGTCATCCGTACGCCCCTGCCCGGCGACGTCCATGACCGACAGGCCATCTGGAAATCGGGGCGTGATGATGTCAGCCAGAAAGGCCTCCCAGTCTGCATCGCCGACCACTTCCATATCCCCGTCGCCGCGCCCCATGAAGAGCCGGTACTCGGTCCAGAGCTCGCCGCCGTCCTCGCATTCCGACGTCGACACCTCCACGTCGGCACATGCAGCGAGTGCCAGAATGACGACCCCAATGGCCAGAATCAGGGATACCCGGATGGGAAGCGTTTGTCTGAATCTCTCTGCCATTTTGCTCCGACTGCTCCTCTCGCCGGGGAGGAGGTCAGAGACCTGGGTCTGATTGTCTAGATGGCGTTCTTTGACCACCGGCACTTCACCCTAACTCGAACCCTCTCCCTCGAAGTAGAGGGAGGTTTGGGCGGGAATCCTCCCCCACCCCGGCCCTCCCCAAGGCAGGGGAGGGCTTGCGTTGTATCGAATACCTGTACAGGACCCCTGAATCCGTGGGGCTAGAGGCCCATCGCGTTCAGGCCGATGCGGGACAGGTCCTCGTCCGACTGGCCGCTGGGATAGCCGCCGACGCCGATACCGCCGAGAATGACGCCGTCTTTCATGATGACGACTCCGCCTGTGCCGTAGGTCATCATTGGGTCGCCCTGGTCGGCGATGTTTCGTCCCTGGCCGTGCAGGCGGCTGGCATTCTCGCCGGAGTCCAGGCCCATCAAGGCCGACGTATGCGCCTTGCGGAGGGCGTGGCGGCGGCTGAAGATGCGCAAGTTGTCCATGGTCAGGTAGGCCAGCAGGTTGCCGGCGCTGTCGACGATGGCCATTGCCACCGGCTCGTTGGGAGTTTCCATCGCCTTGTCGATCATCGCCTTCATGGCTGCCGTGACCTGTGCCATTGTTGGTTCGGCCATGTTGCCTCCTCTGTGTTTTTGCTTCCGGTTTTCGTTGCCGCTCGACACGGCAGGGGAATTATACAAGCAATGCCGCCGGGGCGTTTGAGCCTGTTCTGGTTTCGTAGTAGCCTAGCGTATTCCGAAGAATGATGCTTGAGATCTCACCACCACCCTAACCCCCATCAAGGGGGAGGGAACTGCGGAGTTTGATATGACGACGAGGCTGGATTCTTGGCTGGCGCTCACCGAAGAAGAACCCATAGAACCTGGCATGCCCATCCTTGACCCGCATCACCATTTCTGGGAGCGTCCCGACAGCACTTATCTTTTGGACAACCTGCTGGGTGACACCAGGTCGGGGCACCGGGTGAACCAGACCGTATTTGTCGAGTGCCACTCGGAGTACCGCACCGAGGGACCGGAGGAATTACGGTCGGTGGGCGAGGTGGAGTTCGTCGAGGGCATAGCATCGGCGAACGTGGCTGCTGGCAACGAGACAGCCGTGGCCGCAGCGATTGTGGGCAACGCCGACCTTATACTGGGCGATCGGGTCGAGCCCGTGCTGGAGGCGTTGTCGGATGCCGGGAAGGGCCGATTCCGAGGGATACGCTGCACCGCCGCCTGGGATGCCAGCCCGGAGATCACCACAGCCCGCGCCAACTCGTCGGGGATGCTGGCCAATTCCGAGTTCCGGAAAGGCCTGACCTGCCTGGAGCGAATGGGTCTGACCTTCGACTGCATTGTCTACCATCCGCAGCTGCACGAAGTGGCCGACATGGCCCGCGCCTTTCCCGATCTCACCATCATCCTGAACCACGTGGGACGCCCGCTGGGCATTGGCCCATACGCCGGGCGTCGCGAGGAGCTGATGCCGGAGTGGCGGGCAGGGATCGACGCAGTGGCCGAATGTCCCAACGTGGTGGTCAAGGTGGGCGGCTTGGGGAATCCCATCAGCGGCTTCGACTGGCACCAGCGTCCGTTTCCGCCGGGCTCCGGGGAGATTGCGACGGCGGCGGCGCCGTACTACCTATACTGCATTGAGAAGTTCGGCGCCGACCGTTGCATGTTCGAGAGCAACTTCCCAGTGGACAAGCAGTCTTGCTCCTACGTCGTCTGCTGGAATGCCTTCAAGCGCCTGGCCAGCGACTTCTCGTCCGCCGAGCAGGCCAACCTGTTTCACAACACGGCGGCGAGAGCCTACGGGCTGCCGGAGGTATAGGTGCCCCAGGGGTCGGGCCGATAGGCGAGAGATCAGTGCTGGCCGGTCGGCAACAGGGTGTGTGGCGTGTGTTTCCGACTGACAGACAGTCAGCCAATGCAGTTTCCATAGGGCCTGATACTTACGGAGGTCCGCCCCTACCCGGACCTTCCGCCGAAGGGAGAGGAAAATTGTCACAAGCCCTCTATGGGAACCCCTTCACTCGCCCGGTGCGGTCGGTTGTTCCTCCTGGGTGCGGACACCCCTCAGGAATACGGCTATGAATCCCAGCAGGAGCAGGCTGGCGCCTCCTCCAATGGTCACCACCGTCCACGGCACGGCGTTGGTCAGCCATTCGGCGCGACCAAGCACGGTGCCTCCCAGCACCAGCAGTACCGACGCAGCCAGGGCAACGGACACCACGCCGCCCATTGTCGCGGCCTCGTTGGTGAGGATCGTCTCGCGCTCCGCATCCCCCACCCGCCGCGCCACCAGCAGCCGCCCCAGCTTTCGCAGGGCGATGACCCTGTGCAGCACCAGCAGTCCCACCAGGGTCAGGAGAAACAGGAGTCCCGCCATAAAGGGGGAATGCCCCATCCCCATCGGCGTGTCCACTCCCATGAACTTTTCCCACACCAGCCTGTTGTGAGACCAGACTGCCGGCAGCTGGGGGAGGATAACCAGGAGCGCCAGCAGCCATAGAGCCAGTTCGCTACGGCGCAGGACCTGGAGCAAGCCGTACACTGCCATGGAGACCAGCAGGCCCACGATCAGGTGAGAGGAGCCAATTGACGGCATCTTGCCGGCCACTGTCCCTGAAACTGGCTCACCGGGCTGGCCCGGAGCGGCGACCCACTCCCAGAATTGCCACGCCGCCAGGAGCATCAGGAGCAGCACCAGGGCCGCCTCGGCAGCGGAAATCATCGCGAACCAGTTCGACCTCATCCAGCCTCCGCCTACCGGTAGACGTTCATGTGCCTGACCAGGGCGGCGATGAAGTCCTCCCGGTCGGGGCTCCAATCGACGACCCCTGCCCCCGATCGGCGCAGGTCTGCCGCCAGGGAACGGCTCTCCCACTGGGCGATGTCCACGTTGCCGAAAGGAGAGTCCGGGTCGGGGTTCGATTCCCTGGGGCTGACGTGGACCACCCGCACCCGGCCGGAACGCCTGGAACGGCTGCGAAAGGCGGAGAGGCGCCGCACTCCGGAGGTGAAACGGTCCAGCGGTTCCCTTCCCTCGCCGGGCCGGGGGTAATAGACGTCCAGCCGGGTGATGATGTAGATCTCGGGCTGAAGCCTGAGGATGAAGCCCTTGCACCACTCAATGGCCCGGAGAAGATCGTGCCGGGGCGGCCCCGACCTGAGCCCTGTCAGCATCCGGGTAAGCCGGCGGAACTGCTTCTGCCCCGAGTCCGGGGACAGCAATTCGCCGCCTCCCCCGGCGGTGTTATAGGCATAGGCCCCCATTGTTGATCCCCGGGAAAGGTAGAACTGGGCCAGGCTTCCTGCGGCCTCCACGGTGTTCTCCATGGGGTTGTCCAGGGGAGTCCCCACGTCCATGTAGCGGGCCGTGTCCATGAAGATCCAGACGGCCCGCCTCCCTTCCGGCTCAAGTTCGTTGACCAGTGGCAGGCCATCGCTGCGGGCGCCCCTGGAGGTGGCCTTCCAGTTGATCAGCTTGATGGGGTCACCCGGTGCGTAGGGCCGCAGCTCACGGAATTCCGAGTTGGACATACCGATCTGTGCCAGGTCGTCCTGGTACCGGGTCTGGTTCGTGGTGACGCGGATCTCGTTCAGCCGGGTGATGCCTCGGATTCGGGGCACCACGGAAATGTTCAGCGGACTCCCGCCGGACGTCGCGGCTACCCTCCGTACCCCGAAGGGCGCCTGGGACTCCCACGTCGTCGCTGGCAGGCTGAATTCGCCCCGCTTGGGGAAGCGGACCGTGTAGGAGAGCTCGCAGGTCCTGGGTCCCGCCCACTTCCAGAAAATTCCCAGGTTGTTCCCTTCCTCCACCTCCAGTTCGGGCGGCAGGGCGTCGTGAACGAAAACCGGCCCGATTCCCCTGTTTATCGTCAGCGTTCGCTCGATTTTCAGCGCATCACCGGCCCAGCAGATGGCTCGCGAGGTGCGCCGGACGACCTGCACGTCGGAGGGGGGCTGCAGGGTGGCGATGATCAGCACAGTGAGCAGAAGAAACACCGCGCCCACCAGCATGAGCGAATTCCCGAAGGCCAGTCCGACTGCCAGGAGGAGCAAGGAAAGTCCGGCCCATGTCATCAGGCCATGGGGAAACATCCTACGATCTCCGTGCCAGGGAGTCCGAGGGAGGAGGCACCTGCTCGAGTATGTCGTCGACGATTGATTCGGTGCGGACGCCCTCCAGGGTGTCCTCAATGTTCAGAATGATGCGGTGGCTGAGCACCTCCGGCACCACCATCTTCACGTCGTCGGGCACCACGAAGTCACGGCCGTGAATCAGCGCAATGCTGCGGGAGACCCGGAGCAGCGCCAGAGAGCCGCGGGGACTCACGCCCACCGACACCCGTGGATGCTCCCGTGTCAACCTGACCAGCTGGGTGATGTAGTCCACGATAACATCGTCGATGTACACCTCGGTCTCCACCAATCCCTGCAACTCCATGAAGCCATTGACGTCCACTGCCGGCTCCATATCCTCGGTGGGGTCGTCCTTCTGCCACTGGATACGCCGGAGCAGGATGTTGCTTTCCATTTGCTGGCTGGTTGGGTATCCCGTACCCATCTTGAACAGGAACCGGTCGAGCTGGGCCTCGGGCAGTGGATAGGTGCCCTCCTGCTCAATGGGGTTCTGGGTGGCGATTACCAGGAATGGGGCGCTGAGAGGCATTGAGTTGCCGTCGATGGTGACCTGCCGCTCCTCCATGGCCTCCAGCAAGGCCGCCTGGGTCTTGGGAGGAGCGCGGTTGATTTCGTCGGCCAGGAGCACGTTGGTGAAAACCGGCCCCCTGATCAGCCGAAACTCTCCCTCGTTCTGGCGCCAGACATTGACCCCAAGGATGTCCGAGGGCAGCAGGTCCGGGGTGAATTGCACCCGCTTGGTGTCGCTCCCGATAGCCTTTGAGAAGACCTTCGCCAGAAGCGTCTTGCCCAGTCCCGGATAGTCCTCGAACAATACGTGCCCGTTCGCCAGGGCCGCGGCCAACAGCTTGCGCAGCAGCAAGCGGTTGCCGACAAACACGTCGGCCACGCAATCGATTATTCGTTCGCAGACATCCCTGACTTCCTCCAGACGGCGTTCATCCATCAGACTGCATTGACCTCATCACCTGGCAATATGGGCAGACGCTGCAAGTTTGATTTTGAAACGTACCCAATCCTGTTGTCGGCGGTACGAACATGGAAGGAGGTGCCGGTTTCCTCCAGAATTTCGAACCCCTGCCCTGCCGCAATCGCGTTGGGCGCCGCTACTCCGGAAACGGGCGGAGGCGGAACGGACACCTCCGTCGCCACCCTTTCCATCCTGAACCGGACCATGCGGTCCGTCGCGGACTCCTCCACCGAATCATTGCCAGTGGACTCGGACTCCCCGCTGCGGACCGGGCTCTGAGCTCCGCCTATGGGTGGCAGGCCGGTGGGCGAACTGAATCGGGAGGTGCCCAGGTCCGCCAGCGTCATCGGCGTGCGTTGAGCCGCGAGGCCAACTGGCAAGGAGTCCAGCGATCCCTCACCTGACAGGTGCGATATCGCACCCTGCGCCAATCGCCTGCGGCGCTCCTGGGCGGTGGCCCTGATGCGCCTGCGGGTCCACGGCATTTCAAACAACTTTCTTGGTGGTTCGACCACGCTCACGAGAGGAAACCACAGGCTGATTACCCGGTTGTAGTCCGCGCCCCGGCGGCGGTAGGCGGCGATCACGCTGCCGGCCATGGACTCGGGGTCTGACCCGTTCTCAATGAATGGGACCGACGCCTCCCTCAGTGTCTCCACATCGACTGGCGGTGGCAAAATCGATGGGCCGGTGAGGGCGTGCTCAGCGCTCTGCAGGGACCGGGCCAGACCCGATTCACGCCGACTGTGGTCGCCCTCGCTTCTCCAACGCAGGAAGCCGCGCCCCTCAGAGGACTGCGACGATTCTCTCAGCGGACGGATAACCGACCTGACGGCCTCGGGAGGGGCGTTGCTGCGGCAGAGCAGGCCCATCAGGTAGGTCCACAGGCTGGTCCAGTCTCCGGATTCCACGTAAGTGCGCTGCCATCTTGACAGCAGGTTGCGGCGGGGGTCGGGATGATCATCGAATTGCTGCTCGTGCCGCTGCCACCGAGGCCAGTTTGCGGGGGCCGAATCCTCAGTCTCCACGAAGGCGTGCAGGCTGCCCTGCATCTTGAACATTGCCCACACCGCAATTGCCAGCACCACGACCCACTCATAGACGGCGGCGAACCACAGTGTCTCATAGATGAATGGCCTCATCAGGACGGCATAAAATGCCACTGCGGCGCCGATCACGAACCCTCGGGACCGGGAACTCGTCAACCATCGCGCCGGAGCCGAGAACAGTGGTTCCCGGGAGTCCACAAGGTACGCCGAGGCCTGCGACAACGCCAGGGTGAGCAGCCCCAGCCCGATCACGGTGCCCACCAGCGGGAATACATGGCCCAGCCCGGAAAGGGGCGCCATGGAGAGCCAAAGCAAGCAACCCGCCGCAGTGAATCCAAGGGCAACAAGCATCGGGCGGACGCGCAGGCTGGCGGGCGCCCAAAGTGGCTCCGGCAGGGCCAGGCACAGCACCAGCACAAAGACGAATGCTGTCATGGTGTGCCTTACCTCATTGAGGCCTGCGAAGTATAACAAGGCCGACTCGCCCGCTGACGCCGTGGCGCTCCCATCGAGCAGCGGCGCGGTTATCAGGGGCGAGAACTGCAGCAGCGCCCAGATGATCAGCGATGCGCTCACGGCGGGCATTGCCGAGCCGATCAGTGGGGGTATGTTGGTCAGCGGAACTGCGAACCTGTCAGCCAGACCGAGTTGGCCAACTCGCCTCAGCACCAGGGCCAGATACGATATGGCCAGTGCCGCGGTCATAGCAGGCATGAGATTGGGAATGGGGAAGCTGGAAGCAGTAGCCGGCACTCCCTTGTCTGAGAAGGCGATGAGGGCCAGAGCAAAAAGAATGAGGCGCCCCATGGGGAATCCGAACACCTCCCCTACCGTGGGCCGGAAAGCTGACACCATCCGGATGAGTATGAACGGGACCAGCAAGACGGCGGACCAGAAGGCCAGCGTGTCCAGGATTTCCAAGTACTTGGCGGAAGACTCGAGCGCTCCTCCATCCTGGAACGCCTGAATGCCTCCGGCAATTCCCGGCAGGGCCAGCATTATCCCCAGCACCAGTACCATCCAGCCGATGTCGCAAACCAGCAACAGGACACGAGCCGGGAACAGCACCCCATCCGAGAGAGGCAGGGAGGTCACTTGGCGCACCACGGCGGAAAAATAGGGGAGTGCCAGAGCCAGGAAGACGATGGTCAGAATCGATCCCCCGGAAATACCGAAGGCGACCGACAGCACCCCACCGCCAGACAACAGCACGAAGGCTCCAGCCAGTACCAGGAGTTGGCGCCACGGGAAGAGCAGCATCTCGCCGAAGGTCGGCCAGGTAACCCTCAAAACCCGGACAATCCCGTAGTAAACCCCCGCAGCTATGGCCCATCCCGTAAGGGCCCCGAAAATCTGCAGGTACTCCTCCAGGACCTCGGCGTCGAGTGGTTCAGGCCTTGCGGCGATGGCGGACGGAATAGAGGCCACCACGGTAAGCAGGGCGCCAGCCAACAAAGCCCACCCCAATCCATGAAATACTCCTTGCGCCATGGCTGCGGGTATCAGCATCGGATTTGGAACGAGTCCGGGAGCCTCCTCGTGTCCTGGTTCCTCGATTTCCTCGTCCGGGTCGTCGCTGTCATGGTCGTGGACCGAGTACAATTCCACGACCTCTCGGGGCACCGGGCGCCCCTCCAGCACGCGGCGGGCGAATTCGGCAAAATTGCTCAGGAGAAGCACGGCGCCACCGGCCGCCAGCCATGGGACGACCGGATGAAAGTCCAGCGCCAACCTCCGGAACACCAGCCCGTCGGAAGACAGCAGGGGGAAAGCCGCCACAGCGACGGCCGCAAACAGCAGTCCGGAATAGACAAGACCGGCCCTGGATTTCGGCTCACCGGTCAAGGCCGGGTTCCTCCGTAGACTGTGCTTGTTCCGCAGCGTCCGGCTGCTCCTCCGGTTCGGGCTCCCAGGTCATTGCGTACCAGGGGCGGTACATGGCCTCGTAATGCCTGCGTCCAATCTCGTGCTCGCTGTAGTCGGCCTCCTCAAACCGCGAGACGATTACGTTCAGAGCGCGGAAGTCCAGATCGATTCCGGAGAGGGTTAAAATCGACTCCAGCTCCCTCGGCGTCCGCCCCGCCGAGCCCGGAA
The DNA here is from genome assembly GCA_965207865.1 of Dehalococcoidia bacterium. Lineage (GTDB taxonomy): Bacteria > Chloroflexota > Dehalococcoidia > Lucifugimonadales > UBA3495 > VXOI01. Next base: position 520,514 of record CBDBNP010000007.1, on the reverse strand, counting down.
CCCGGTTCACAGCCCAGGCCACGAAGCTGTTGTAGAGCAGGACGATTTCCTCCCGGAAATCCACGATCCGGAAATCTACCGAGGCCGTTGCGGGCAGGTGGAGTTCCGTGCCCTCAAATTCAGCCGTGAACGCAGGATCCCCCACCGTTTCCGCCGTCCAGGTGAAGGCCGCCCGGCCGTCGGCGCTCGTCAGCAGCGGCACGACTTCACCATTCGGAAGCCCTAGTCCCACTGCGGCTCCGGGGATCGTGCTGCCGTCCTCCGCGTAAAGCCCGACATTCACAGTCACTTGCTCACCCGGCCCCCACACCTCCGGCAGGTCCGGGGCGGGCTTATCCAACGTCACTTCGAGGAAGGTTGGTTCCGGGTCCGGTACCGGCACGGGCTCGAATTCCTCGATTCCCACGTCGTCGTCTGGCATCTCGTCCGCCACCGCTATCGCTGCCTCCTGCGGTGGCGCACTCTCTGGCCTGCTCCTGCCGGCTCCGGCAAAGAGGTTCGAGGCCCTGGCGATGAATCCCGAGGCCAGTATCGCGACGATTACCGCCGGCAACCCGGCCCAGAGTATCCAGTTGAAACCGGCCTGTGTCAGCGGTATTCCGGTGGAGTAGGTCAGCGGGAGGTGTAGAGAGTCGCCTTCGTAGGTGAAAGTGACCGGTACTACCAGCGAACCCTCGTCGTCGGAAACAGCCAGCGACAGCAGAGCCATCCCGTCGGCCCCCGTCACGACCGTGCCGCCCTGGCCTGTGCGAAGGGATGCGCCGGGAATTCCCTGCCCCGCGTCGTCCAGGAGGGCGGCCTGCAGTGCAGCCTCCCGCCCCGGCCGCACGTCATCAAGGGGCGCGACTACCAGATTCACGGAGGACTTGACGTCCAGCGGCACCATCGTCTGGAGGTCGAGGCTGGCAACGGACAGTGGTATCTCCATCCTGCCCAGCGATGTATCCCTGTCGACCGGGTATCTGAGGATGAATGCACCGGTTGCATTGGTCACAGCTCCGAGTCCGTCTCCTGCATTCACCACTGCATCGGCAACAGGACGGCTGCCTATGAACACTGTGCCTCGCACCGTTGCCGTCTCCCCCCGTGCCGCAGGTTCGGTGGGTTCGGCAAAGATCCAGGGGAGACCCACCGTGATCGAGTGATTTCTGACGGACGGGGCCAGGCGGTCCGTACCTTCGAAACCAAACGAGATGTTGACCGTTGATTCGGTCCCGTTCTCCCCCGATTGAAATTCCAGCGGGAATTGCCGGGCGAAAGCACCATCCGCGTCGGTAATCAGGGGCTGGGAGCCGGGGTCGCCAACCCAGACAGGGGCTCCTGGCACAGGCTGGCCATCCACTGTCGTGAGGGTTCCCGACAGTTCCACTGTGCCATGCGCCGCCGCCACCGACGGACCGCTGACCGTCAGCACAGTGGGTGCGACCACCGTATAGGAGAAGCTGGCAGAGCTCGAGGTCAGCTCGTCCTGCTCATTGAACCTGGCGGTCAGGACACGCGGCCCCGGCTCGTCTACGCCGGGAGAACGGTACCGGAAAGACCCGTCATCATTAGTCATTACGCTATCGATGCGGACGCCTCCCTCGTCTTCAATGACTATCTGCAGGGACCCGATGTCCGACACGGAGCGGGAGGTGAGCCTCCCCCGGAAAAGGGCGGGTTCTCCCTGTGCGACGCTGGAGGGACCGGAAACGGTCATCTCGGTCAGAAACCTGGCCGATACGGTGGTTGAGTGGGCCGAAGGCAGTACAGGATATTCGCCTCCGTATTCCGACCTGACAATTGAATGCCCGACGGCATCGATTGCACCGATGGTCTGGAATTCGCCATTGGCCCCGGTGGTCGCGGTCCACGTCGGACCGTCGCCAACCATGAACGTGATAACCGCCTCGGGAATGGCTCGACCGCGCGTATCTTTGAGGAAGCCCTCAATCAGGAAATCCTCACCGACCCTGGCGTCGCCGGGCACGTTTACTGTCAACTCCGTTGGCATCACGGCCTGCACTTCCATTCGGGCAGTGTTGCCGAGCAGGAAGTCCCTGCCCTCCGTCCCCACCTCAACGGTATGGGAGCCGATCTCAGCGAAGGTCTGGGAGAAGGCGAATTCTCCGGCTGCGTTGGTCGATTGCGAAGGAAGGCTGCGGCCATCTATCTCTATCTGTACCTCCAGGCCGGGGACGCCACTGCCCGTGTCATCCAACAGCTTGCCCTGGAAAAGTGCCTGGGTGTCCACAGCGATCTCGCTCGGACCGGTCAATTGCAGCCCGCTTTCGGAATATACCGTGAGATCAGGGTCGCTCCACGACTCGGTGTACTGCTCGTTTGCCACGGCGTGGGCCAGGATCTGGTACGAGCCTCTTTCCAGCGAAGAAGGAACTGTTGCCTCCGCCGAGAAACGGCCGAGTCGGGAGGTGGTCTCTCCGATCAGGATGCCGCCGTGATCCTTGGTCTCGTTGATGAAAATTTCCACCCGCACGTCGGATACCTGACCTCCGCGGGCCGTGCGCACCGTGCCTCCGATTGTGAACGGCGCCCTGCGCTGTACCCTGTCAGGCCACAGGGTGATTTCGGTCACCGTTTCCATCGGCCCGGTTACCTGCTCCACCACCTCTTCGACTACAGGCTGCTGTTCACTCTCGCCGACCGGTTCCTCAACGGGCTGCGACTGCTCTCGGGCCAGTGCTGTGCGGGATGGAGCACCCGAGGAAGAGGTGGGCTCGAATTGCACCCAGCCCAGGCCCGCGAATGCGACCTCCGCCCACTGGTGGGCCTGTTCCGTCAGCACCTCCTGTCGTTCATTTGTAGGACTAACTGACCAGCCCGATGCCACCCTGGCGGGTATTCCTATGGACCTCGCCATAACCACGAATGCGGAGCTGAACACTCCGCACGTGCCCTCGCGGTGGTCGAACAGGAACCAGTCCACCGGGTCCCTGCCGGGCGGAGGAGCCCCGTTGCCGGAACCGTCGGCGAACCGGTAGGCGTACTGGCTGCTCAGGTACTGCTCAAGGGCCCGGGCCTTCGCGTAAGGCGTACTGTGGCCGCTGGTGACTTCCAGCGCGAGATCGCGTATGCGTTCCGGAAGTCCCGCAGGCAACTGCGTATATGCGGGCTCGGAGGCTACCTGTGCCTCCTGTAGCTGGGCGGATGAGAACTGGGGGACCCTGGAGACCCAGGAATAGCTCTCTGTCGGCTGGTCCAGGGAATACGTGCCGCTCACCGGATGGAACCGGCCGTCCTGGCTGACCTGGTCCAAAAACTGGGAAGTCGGCACCACACCGGCGGGGAGGGTGCCCAGTTCGGGCGACACCTCGATGACAATGGTATCCGTGTAGGCGATGGGAGGATCAATTTCGAACCCGGCCAGCAGGGCCGAGGTGGTCGGTCCTCCTGTGGTGAATCCGGTTCCTCTGCCCGCCAACTCGTTCCTGACCAGGGGCGGGATGCTCTGGTTGGCATCGTAATCGAGGGATACCCGATCCATTTGTCGCCACTGCCCGTTCTCATATATGTCCCCAACGGCGCTCCGAAGATAGCTTGTGTGCCCCGATCCGGTGACCGAAAACACCATCTGGTTGGCCGGCGGTTTCGCTACCTGCCGAGTGGTGATCCCGACCCCAATGGAGAATGACTCGCCGTTTTGGGTGACCACGGATCCGCCGTTTTCCGTCTCGGTGATCTCCGCGCCGACCCGCTCCAATTCCTCGCGCGCCTGCGCTTGTTCCTCGGGCATGCCTTCCGAGAGCTGTTCGACGAGCTGCGTGATCTCCTCCCGTTCCTGTTGTGAGTCTCCCCCCGGACCCTGGTTCGCTTGCTCGGCACGGCCAGGAGCGCCGCCCGACGCGGTGGGTTCGAACGGCACCCAGCCCATGCCGTCGAGGGCGACTTCTGCGCGTTGGTGCGCCTGGTCGGCATATACCGTCTGCCTGCCCTCCGTGGGGGAAATGGACCACCCGGAGACCACACGCGCCGGAATGCCCACCGACCTTGCGAGGATCACGAATGCGCTGCTGAAGTTGCCGCAGGTGCCCTCCCGGCTCTCAAAGAGGAACCATTCCACCGGGTCGCGGCCTGCCGGGACTCCGCCCTGGGAGGGATCGGCCAGCCGGTAGGTGTAGTTGGTCTTGAGATACTGCTCAATGGCCTTGGCCTTCCGGTAGGTGCTGGTCTGCCCGGACGTAATTCTCAGGGCCAGAGCGCGAACCTCCGGAGGGAAATTGGACGGCACCGACGTATGGGCATAATGGGGAGAGGAGGCTGCTTGTTCCAGTTGTTGCTCAGAGTAAACGGGTATACCGGAGGCCCAGGAATAACTGGGCACGCGGTTGCCGCTGGTGAATGTTTCACTGTACGGGAAGAGGGTTCCCGACAGGGACAGACTGCTGGGGTGCGACGCTATCGGAACGCTGCCCTCTGATATCCACTCCTGGCCTGAAGGTGGATACATCGTGGCCTGGATGTTCAGCCTGCTGGCTGCAGGGGATGTTGCCTGCGCCACCACACTCAGGCCGGGTATGCTGGACCCCGCCGCATACTGGAATGAAGGCTGCTGGTCGGGAAGCCACTGCCCGTTCTCGTACCGGTCGCCGACGGCGATGCGCAGGAAGTTGACGTCAATGGCCCCCTCGATTTCGAATACAGGGAAATGCGGCAGTCCCGCCGACTGGGAGGTGGTAGTTCCCGGTATGAAGGAACTGCCCTCGGCGTGCGAGAGCAGGCTGCTCCCGTTCTCCATTGGCGTCTCGGAGCCCAGCTGGCGCAACGCCTCCCCGGCAGCCTCCCTTACCTGCTCTTCGTCATCCTGGAGAGCATTTACCAGTTCGTCGATTGCGGATGGGTCGCCCCGTTCCCCCAGAACTTGGGCTGCCGCGGCCCGCACTGAGGGGTCGTCGTCCTCTTCCAACGCCTCTGTCAGTTCCTGCAGGTCGAACTCGTTCAAAGCGTCGTCGGTGGCGCTGCGTACCTTTGGCGAAGGATCGTTGGAACGCGCTTCCAGCAACGGGGGGAGCGCATCGGGGGAATGCAAATCGCCCAGCGATTCTGCCGCTGCCCCCCTCACGTCTTCATTCGCATCGGATGCCAGCGCCTGTACCAGGGGCTCGACGGCCTCGGGTTGCTGCAGTTTGGCCAGGGCATTAGCCGCTGCCGCCCTCACGTCTGCGCTTTCGTCGTAGGTCAGCGCCTGCGCCAGTGGCTCAACGGCCTCCGGTTGGCGCAGAACGCCCAGGGCGGTAGCTGCCGCCTCTCTGACATCCTCGTTGGCATCGGGTTGGACTACCAGCGAGCTGCTCAGAGCCGGAACAGCCCTGGGATCGCCTTTTCTTCCAAGGACCTGGGCTACTGCCGTTCTGACCTGCGGGTCTGGGTGGTGCTGCAGAAGACTCAGCAGCACCTCGATGTCCAGAGATGCCAAACTGACTTTGGAGGTCTCCCGTACGGTCTCCTCCGAGTCGTTGAACATTGCATGAACAAGACCCAGGATGGCGAGGTCGCTGCCGATTTCCCCCAGTATTCGGGCCGCCTGCTCCCTGATCTCCGGGCTCAACGCGGTGGACAAGTTTTGAAACGCGATTGCCTCTTTCGCAGCGGTCTGATCCTGCCGAGCTACAGGGGAACCGCTGGTCCCGCCTTCCGACCCGGCCCCTGCGCCCTGTGGCTCCCGGCCGAAGCCGCCACCTGCGCCGGCCTGCCCCGTAGGTGTGTCGCCACCGGGGCCCCTGGGCGCGGCCTGGGAGTTTCCGGCGGCGAGCCCTTCCAAGGCTCCTTCCGGCGTGGGATCAAAGGGTATCCAGCCGAACTGCTGCAGTCCGATCTCCGCCCACTGGTGCGCCTGATCACTGTGTACGGTCTGTTCTTCCGATGTGGGACTAATGGCCCATCCCGAAACGACCCTGGCGGGCACTCCGGCGGCGCGTGCCAGCAAGGTGAAGGCGGAGCTGAAAGACGAGGCTCCTCCCGTTCCCTGTTCGAACAGGAACCAGTCCACCGGGTCATGACCCTCGGGCGCAGAGGGCGGTTGCTGCCCTGGTTGCGTCTCCAGGTAGGTGTACTCCGACTCAAGGAATTGCTCGATGGCCTCGGCCTTTCTGTACGGGGATTCCAAACCCTGAGTGACTTCACCGGCCAGGTCGCGCACCCTCTGCGGCAGCGTTTCGGGCAATCCGTAATAGGTTGGGTCGTTGACGGGTAGAGCCGCTGCAAGCTGCTCTTCGGCGTACTCGGGGGCCAGGGCCCGCCATTCGTAGCCGTCCAGGGATTCATCGCTTTGAAAGGTACGGCTGAAGGGATTCCATGAACCCCCTTCCCCGATCCCCAATGGAATTGACGATATGGGGAGTGCGCCCGCCTCGAGCTTTTCGAACCCCTCGGTCGGAGAGACGGAAATGTGGTCGACATTGAAGGAATCCGGTACTGCGGACGGCTGCGCAAGCAATTCCGGGACCACCCGCTCGAGTGCCTCTGCTCGTTCGAGTGCCTGCTCGCTCAGGCGCTCATCCAACAGGCCCTCGTCGATCATGTCCAGTATCCCTCTGGGGAGGTCGGCCCATGGTTCTGACTGGAACGAGGCCGGGTCGAGCTGTTGCCATTCTCCATTCTCGTAGACATCCCCTGTAGCGCTGCGGAGAAGGGAAGTATTCTCGGCGCCGGTAACCGTGAAGAGAGGGAACGTCCCACTGGTATTTCCCGGAGTCGAGGAGGTTCCGGGTTCCAGCAACAATGACGATTCCCCGAAATAGACGGCATTGCCATTCGACAGGGACAGCATTGCATCCCAGTGGACGGGTTCCGGATTCTCAATGACCTCCTTGGGGCGACGATATTTTTCCACCTCGGCGGCGTAGGCTTCCCGTGCCTCCAGCTCGCCACTCTCCTCGAACAGGTTCAGTCCTGCCAGGTTGTCAGAGGCAAAGAAGCCGAAAATCAGGGCCAGAACAAGCCACACCGCAAGATGCGCGAGCAGAAGCTTCGGTTTAAGAATCCCGATTACCACGAAAGAGAGGAAGAAGGCCCCGAGCACCGCCAGTCCCTTGGGCTCCACGTATGGTCGCAGGGCCTGGTGTTGGTCGTAGGCCATGTCCTCGCCGAGGACCCCGGAAAGGGCAAGGTACAAGCCTGCACCAGCCAGAAGCAGAGCCAACACGGCGCCGACGGCCAGGTATAGTCGCGTGCGGGCGCGGTCTTCCCGGCGGGCCAGCACGACCATGGCGGCGGCGGAAATAGCCGCGAGGATCAGGCCAACGGCGCCTATGGCAAAGGCAAACATGCCAACGCCGCTGGGAAGGCCCACGAATCTCTCGTCTGTGGGATTCGATGCCAGCAGATCGTCGGGGCCAGTGGAGGTCAGCGTACCCAGGAGGTTGATCAGCAGCAGAAAACACAACAGGGCTACCGCCAGCATCAGGAGCGGGCCCGACCTGTGTCTCAACCTGCTGATCAGTTCAGTCATCTGCAGTTCGCGAGTGCGTGGTTTTCTTCATACCGTGAGTCGTGGGTCCAAAGAGTGACCTTATTCGAGAATGCCCAACGATTTGTACTTCGATTGCGAATTATATGCCAATCGCCCGCCAACTAAGGTGTCCCTGTCGCTGGTGGTCTTGAGCAGTGGCCGTTTCGCGTCTTTTTGCTGCCAGTGGGCGCCAGGGAATACCTCGCGTTTCCGGACTGACGTCCTCCCGCCCCAAAATGCAGCCAGGAAAAAGTAACGGCTTGGATAATTGGTTGATGCCGATGTGGCGCTCATGGTCCGGCAGAGGATCCAGGATTGCGGAGTGGTCAATTTGTCTGAAACTCCTCAAAGCTGGAGAGTATGGATTCTCGAATCGATCCGTAGGTCCTCAGGCTGTCCTCGCAGATGCTCATGGTGACCACAAAGCCCTCCAACTCGGCCGGGAAAAACCTGGTCCGGTAGATATGAGACACCGCGTTCTCTATGCAGCTTGACGAAGTCTCACGCCGACGGAACTCCTGGTGGATAAAGTTTGTGGCGCCCCGAAACTCGCCCCTGATGGCAAGGGGTTGGTAGAGTTGCCAGTTGGCGGCCCTTCTCAACACGCCGGCGCGGTGGTCCTCCGTGAACTCCGCAAGCGACCAATCCCGGGAAATCGGCTTCGTCAGGATCTCGATGAAGGCAGCCCCGTCACGCGACCTCAGCACCGCCACGCCTCCCGCCTCCTGGTCGACCGTCCAGTCAATGGGGTATTCCAGCGTGTAGCCAGAACGATCGTTGCGATATTCCTGCAGCGCTGGTGTTGCGGGTGTGGGGGTCGCAGTGGGCCTGGGTGTCGCTGTCGGCCTGCGAGTCGGCATTGGCGTGGGTCTGGGTGTGGAAGTGGGCCTGCGGGTTGGCTGCGGCCTGGGAGTCGCGGTGGGGCTGCGCGTTGGTGTCGGGCTAGGTGTTGCAGTGGGCTGGCGCGTAGGCGTTGGGCTTGGCGTTGCAGTGGGCCGGGGCGTTGGTGTTGTGGAAGTGGCCGACGCAGGTACGGCAGTGGGTGCGAGAATGGGTGTGGGAGGAACGGTGGCCGCCGGCAGAGGCGATTCTGTGGCCCGCGGCAAGAGGTTCACTCCCGAACTGAGTTGCTCTCGGTCCAACCCGCGGGTGATCTCCAGCTTAACCCCGTTGATCGGGATGGCGAAGTTCCACGCCGTTTTCGTGGTGTCTCCGGCTACGACTATCCCGATGGAGTTCACCCCCACGACGTGGCCACTGGCGTCCAGTACCGGACCGCCCATGTCTCCAGGCCGCAAGGAAGCGTCCGTGCGGAGAAAGCCACCCCTGGTTGACGTAATCAGCCCCTTGGAGATGGACGGCGGAGTCTCTGTTCCGTCTTCTGAGGCGGGATAACCGGCCGCGTAGGCAGCATCCCCGATGCAAAGCTCGTCGGAGTCGCCCATGGGGATCGGAGTAAGGCCCTGGCTGTCGTCGATCTTGACGTAGGCTACGCCAAGTCGCTCGTTAACTCCGAACAGTTCGCCGTTGACCCTTTTGCCATCGGCCAGACGGACCCTGAACAGCCAGTTGCCTCCGACTACCTGGGAGTCGGTGACTATGATGCCCTCGTCGTTTGCGACGAACCCGGACCCGCTGCCTGTGTCCGTCAGGATCTGGACCACGCCTGTACGGGCGTATGCCTCGATTTCGGGAGCCGTTTGTTCAGGTTCGCCCTGCGACCCTGACGGCGGACGGTCACACTCGGGCGCTCCCGGAATAGCGGTGACAGCGTATGCAGGCTCCAGAGAGAGCGTTCCTCTATCTGTTACGTCTTGGGGAGAGGTGTTCTCCGCTGTTGCACCCTCTCCCACGGCATCGTCCGCGCTACCCACGATCCCCAAGGTCCAAAGCAGGACTCCTGCAATGGCGACAACCAGGACAGCCGCAGCCGCTCCCAGCAGAATCTTGCGTTTTGCGGCAAACGAAGACAACCGGCGGGTGATTCCCAGAGGGCGATCTTCAAGGCCGCCCTCTCCGGGGGATCTGGGGTCGGACACGGCCCAGGGTGTCACTCCCTGCCCTCTGATTGATTTTGCGAAGACGTAGAACCGGCGGAGTTACCGTGTCCCATTCCCCTCGCGGAACTCAATACGCAGTACAGAATTTGCGTGGCATTCAATTGCGTTTCATTCAGTGGACACCAACCCCACACGACGACTTGGGATGGAATTGTCCGGACCTACGCCTCTGCAGCGCGGAGGGCCTCCGGGTCGAGGCCGTAGTCCTCCGGCTCACGGCCCTGCATGGCAGCCAGGACACGTTCTGGGCTGAGGGGCAGCGTGCGGATGCGAACGCCGACCGCGTCGTAGATGGCGTTGGCGATGGCGGCCGGGGGGCCGAACCCCGGTGGCTCGGCCACGGCGCGAAGACCGAAGGGGCCGTCCTCGCTGGGCACCTCCACCAGCACGTTCTCGATCTCGGGCATGTCGATGGCCAGGGGCATCAGGTAGGTGGCCAGCGACGGGTTGCGGACCTGGCCAGTGTCGGGATCAATCTGGATCTCCTCGCTGAGCGCGCGGCCAATGCCCTGGACGGCGCCGCCCTCGAGCTGGCCCTCAACGCCCATTGGGTTGACGGCGAGGCCAACGTCCTGTGCCTGCACGAAGCGAGTGACCCTGACCTGGCCGGTCTCACGGTCTACCAGCACCTCGGCGCCCTGCGCGTTGAACACCGGGTTGTAGGGCATGCTGGACAGCGACGCAGTGCCGATGATGGGGCCGCCACGAGAGGAGAGGCTCATCCGCGCCAGCTGGCCGAGGCCGAAGGATTGGGGCGGGTTGTCCATGACGTATACTGTGCCGCCCTCGCACTGCAGGGCGTCGGGCTGCACCCCGAGGCGGTCAGCGGCGAGGGCAATGAGCTTGTCGCGAGCGTCCTCGGCGGCATTCTGCACCGCTTTGCCCTGGCTGTAGACGATGCGGCTGCCGCCGCTGGGGCCGGTGAACGGCGCGAGGTCGGTGTCGCGCTTGGCGACAATCACCTGCTCCAGCTCGATGCCCAGCACCTCGGCGGCGATCTGGGCCAGGGAGGTGTCGCTGCCCGAGATATCGACGGAGCCGGTGAGCAGGCCAACGGTGCCATCCTCGTTGACGCTGATGGATGCGGTGGACGGGCCGCTGCCGCTGCGCCACTCGCCGACAGCGATGCCGACGCCTCGGGCCATGCGCCCGTTGCCGTTGCCGGAGCCGTCGTTGTCGGAGGACTGGGCCATCTTTTCCTGCAGGGCGTCCATGACCTCGGGGAGCCCGTGGCGGGGGATTCGAGCGCCGCTCACGCTGACGTCGCCTTCCTTGAGGGCGTTCAGGCGACGGAACTCCAGGGGGTCCAAGCTGAGCCGGTGGGCTATGACGTCCATGTGGGATTCGACGGCGAATGTCATGTCGGCGACGCCGGAGGCGCGGTACGAGCCGACATAGATCTTGTTGGTGTAGACGCCGTAGGAGCGCAGCCGGAAGTTGGGGATGTCGTAGGCGCCGAGGCCGTGGCCGACGCCTGAGTTGGGGCCGGCTCCGAGATAGGCGCCGACGTCAAAGATGCTGCGTCCCTCGCGGGCGGTGATTTTGCCGTCGCTGGTTACGCCGGTCTTGAGGTAAATGTTAGTCTCAAGGCGCGGGCCGTTGAGGGTGAAAGTTTCCTCGCGGGTGTTGACGAGCTTGACGGGCCGGTGGGTCTTCATAGACAGCAGGGCAGGGAAAGCCTCTAGGGCGAGGCGAAGCTTTGCTCCGAATCCACCGCCCATCTCCATGGCGATGATCTTGATGTTGCCGATGGGCATGTCGAGCACCGAGGCCAGTTGCTGGCGCACTTGATATGGGCCCTGGGTGGAGGCCCAGACCGTGAGGCGGCCGTTGGCCTCGACGTTGGCGACGCAGGCCATGGGTTCCAGAAAACCCTGGTTGATGGGCTGGGTGTGGTAGGTCTCCTCGACGATGACATCCGCCTCGGCGAATGCGGCGTCGACATCGCCGCGGTCGGCGTCCAGCATGGTGCAGTTGTTGCCGCCGAGGGCAAAGCCGTAACCTTCGAATTGTTCGAGGTCGGGATGAACGGTGGTCGGGCTGCCGGTGAGGGAGGCGACAGGGTCGACGATTGCCCCCAGATCCTCATACTCGACCTTGATGAGGGAAAGAGCCTCCACGGCGGTTATCTCATCGTCGGCAGCGACGGCTGCGACCGGCTCGCCGACGAAGAATACCTCGTCCCGTGCCATAATCCGGCGGTCGCGGAGGGCGCCGGAGCCGAAAAAGACGTCGGGGAAGTCCTTGCCGGTGATGACGCCGCGAACGCCGGGCAGGGCCTCGGCCTCGGAGGTGTCGATGGCGACAATGCGAGCGTGGCTGCGGGTGCTGGTCAGCACCTTGCACATGAGCATTTCGGGCAGGTACACGTCGCCGGCGTAGGTGGCATGGCCGGTGACCTTGTCGAACGCATCGACGCGGACGTGATTCTTGCCGAGGACCTTGAACTCAGCCATGTCTGCTACTCCGTCTCCCGGGTGGAATCATGAGTGGAGTCAACGGCGGCCATCACCGCCTCGATGACCTTGGAATATCCGGTGCACCGGCAGAGGTTGCCGCCGAGGCCGAACTTGACCTCTTCCTCGGTGGGATCGGGATTACTGTTAAGCAGGCCGACAGTGGCCATTATCAGCCCGGGGGTGCAGTAGCCGCACTGCAGGCCGCCATTCTCGGCAAAACTGCGCTGTACCGGGTGGAGCTCGCCGCCTTCGGCCAGGCCCTCGACGGTGGTAACGTCGGCGCCGTGGGCACTGTGGGCCAGCACGAGGCAGGAGGTCACCGGCTGGCCGTTGAGCAGGACGGCGCAGGCGCCGCAGTCTCCCTCGTCGCAGCCCTTCTTGGTGCCGGTAAGGTGCAACTCATCGCGGAGGGTGTCGAGGAGCGAGTACCAAGGCTCAACGAGGATGGTGCGCTCGACGTCGTTGACGGTGATATTGAGGACTTTCTTCATTCCATTCACCCGATAGGGGATAAATCAGACGGCCACCTGTATGGCGAGCTGCCGGTGCTCTTCGTACAGGGTTGCGTCCCCGGTGGCCTCAGCGACTGCGCGTTCGAGGGTGCGGCGGGTCAGGACGCCGACCATCTGGCGGCGGTACCCGGCGGTGCCGCGCACGTCGTCGATGGGAGTGGCCTGGGCCATGGCCTGATCGGCGGCAGCTTGCAGCAGTTCGGGGTTCAGCGTCTTGCCGCGCAGCATATCCTCGGCGGAGCGGGCTCGCAGAGGCGTGGGCGCTACGGCGCCGAGGGCGATCTTCGCGTTGGTGCAGACGCCGGAGCGGTCGACAGACACTGCCGACGCCACGCCGACGGTGGCGATGTCCATAGCGCCTCTGGGGCTGTGCTTGATGTACAGCGCGCCTGTGTTCGGCGTTGGCGACGGTAGGGTGATCTCGGTTAACACCTCGTCGTGCGCCAGCACCGTTTGGCCCGGACCGGTGAACAACTGGTCTAGCGGAACCTCGCGCTGGCCGTCGGGGCCAGAGATGCGACATGTCGCGTCGTAGGCTAGCAGGGCGGGGAGTGTGTCGCCGGAGGGTGAGGCGTTACAGATGTTGCCGCCGATGGTAGCCAGGTTTCGCACCTGCACGCCCGCGAATGACGCGGCGGCCGCAGCGAGGGCCGGGTAGTGCTGCCGAATGGCCGGGTGCTGCTCCAGCGTCTGGATGGTCACCAGGGCGCCGAGGCGCAACCCGTTGCGGCGGCTGTAAGCCACGCGGTCCAGCCGCGGGACATTGCTGGATGTTGACCACGTATTCCGGGTGCCAGAAGCCCGCGCGCCACCTGACGAGGAAATCGGTGCTGCCGGCGACGATTCGCGCCTGAGGGCCGTGCCGCTGCAACATGCCGATGGCCTGGCGCAGGGTGCGCGCCTCCAGGTACTCAAAACGCCGCATTTCCGCCTCGCTCCTGTGGATTCAGGGCGAGTGTAGAGATGCCGAGCAGGCGATGTCAACGCGGACGGTCGTTGCTCGCTGGATACATCCAGGTTTTCTCCAGCGGGCAACCTTGGAACCCGCCGCCACCAATTCCGTCTGAATCAGGATTTGCAGTACTAAGTAACTATCTCAAAATTGGAGTTGTGTGAAAGGGAGATCAAACCGGGGGGTTGGTTAAGATAGGGGAAAGTTGTGTGGTGGTGAATTATGGGGAAGCGGGAGACTCTGCCAACGATATGGGAAATACCGGATGATCTGTGGGAGCGAATCGAGCCGGTGATTTTGCAGTTGGACCCACCCAAGGCGAAGGGGCGCAAACGGGTGAACCAGCGCAGGATGCTGGAAGGTATCATCTTCCGGATGCGTAGCTCCTGCCAATGGAACCGGTTGCCCAAGGATCTGGGGGATGACAGCACCATCCACCGAACTTCCAGCGTTGGGTAGAGCGTGGGTGCTGGAGGGTGTCTGGGCTGTCCTGATAGAGGGATGCCGGGAGTTGGACGGCGTAGACTGGGAATGGCAGTCAGCCGACTGCTCCATGGGGAAGGCGCGTTTTGGGGGGGCGCTATTGGACGCAATCCCACGGACCGGGGCAAGGCTGGGAGCAAGAAAAGCGTCCTGGTAGACGGGGCAGGCGGGCCACTGAGCGTGGTGGTGGCCGGAGCCAATGTCCACGATACGAAACTCCTCGGGCCGACGCTGGAGAGCATAGTGGTGGACCGGACGGAAGGCGTCCAGAACCTGTGCTTGGACAAGGGGTATGACAATCCCACCGGCCACCGGACCGTCTCCGAGGCCGGATACCAGCCGCGGATTCGGCGTATTGGCGAGGAGAAATTGGACCAATGGGGTGAGAGGACCCACCCGGCCCGGCGGTGGGTGGTGGAACGCACCCTGGCCTGGCTGTCCAAGTGCCGGGCAATCTTGGTTCGCTACGACAAGAAAGTATCCAATTACCTTGGCCTGCTCCAACTGGCATGTGCCCTTATCTGGTACCGCCGTCAATGGAGCCTGGATAATTTGAGATAGTTACTAAGAGATCATCAGGATTGAGGTCCCATCAGCGAAATCCCAAAATCAAGCGAATCACAGTTCAGACAATGACTAAGAAATCGTCCTTAAGTGAGTGGGAGAGAAGGATTCTGAGAAAGCCAAGCTTCGCGGAAACGCAAATGGAAACGAGGCCTGCAATGAGGAAATTCTTGTCCGGGGGTGGTGGCAACGACTGGGCTCGAACCAGTGACCTAGCGCTTATGAAGCGCCCGCTCTGCCGCTGAGCTACGTTGCCACCGAGGGGCCATCCGGCCAGCCGCCTGGATGCAACCCGGTCTATCAATGTTATTCGGGGCCTGTCCGTGGTGTCAATTGTCCGCACCGCTGACTTGGGCTTTTTTGACAACCGCAGGCCCTTCCATGACAACCGCAGGCCCTTCCATGGCATGGCGTCTACGCCAGCCCTCCGGAGATTCGGACACCAGCACGAAGGCGGCACCGATTACAGGAGCGACCGTGCTGTAGGCGATGGCGACGGTGTAGCTCTCCCAGAGGTCGAACACCAGCCCGGCGATCACCGGCCCGACCAGCGCTCCCACGCCGACGCCGGCGTAGAGCACCCCGATGATGCCGCTGACGGCACGGGTGCCGAAAAAGTCGGCCATCACCGACGGAGCGAGGGCGACGGCACCTCCCCACGACAGTCCCAGCAGTACCGCGAAGGCTCCCAATCCCGCCAGTCCTTCGGACAGGAGCCAGACGAGACTGCTCAATCCAATGCCGGCGAATGACAAGCCCAGCCCCCGCCAGCGGCCGATGCGGTCGGCAGCAGCGCCGATGGCAAAGCGCCCCACGGCACTACCGACTCCCAGAAGGCTGAGCAGAATGGCAGCGGACTGTGGTGAGATTCCTCGGTCTTCGGCGTAGGGAACGAGATGAGCGATCGGGGTGTACATGCCCAGGGAGGCCAGGAGAAATCCCGTGAACATGAGGAGGAATGGCCGTGATCGCACGGCGGCTGTCAGGCTAACACCCTCGGCCTCTGGCCTCGACGCCAGGTCTTGATGTCGACTGGAGCGGGGACTGGTCACAAACAGACCCGCCGCACCGCCTCCGACGGCAACGGCCAGGCCGATGACGAGAAATGCGAGTCGCCAGTCCAGTACCGCAATCAGCCCGGCTCCGATGGGCGGTACTACCAGGGTGCCAACCCCGATCCCTGCGATGGCGATGCCCGAGGCCAGGCCCCGCCGGCGGTCGAACCATTTCTGGACCGCTCCGGCTGCAGGAACGTAGGCCATCCCCACACCGATCCCAATGCAGACGGTGAAAGCGGCCTGAACCTGCCACAAAGCCTGGGCGAAGCTGGCAATGATCAGTCCGCAACCCACCAGGGCGGTGCCCCCGGCAACCAGGGCCCGCGGCCCCACCCGGTCCGCCAGGGTGCCTGTGAGCGGCCCGATGGCGAAGAGCGTCAGGATTGCGAGGGAGAATGCCGCCGAGACCGAGGCGCGGGAGGCTCCGAAGGCATCCTGAAGGGGAGTGAAAAACGTCCCGAAGGCGTAGAGACTCCCAAACCCGAATGTCAGGATGAGGAATGCCCCGGCGACTACGTACCATCCCCGGGCAGATTCAATTGTTTGACTGTCGGTCATCTATTCCGAGAATCGGGGACCACGCTCGGGAGTTGTTTCACTGACGGCTTAGCCTCAAGGCCTCCCGTCATTCCCTCCCCTCAGGAGGAGGGTTAGGGTGGGGGTGAAATCCCTGCTGGAGGCAATGCACTCAATTGAGAAATAGCGTCCACTGAAACAACCGAGGCATTCATTCCCCGATAACCGAAAGGCCTGGCTCCAGTTTCAATTCAGTGGCGCGGGTTTCGAGTGTGCCATAAAATTGAGGATATGTCAGAAATTGAGCGTACACCCAGGGAACTGCTGGAGCAGACAGCTATGCACTTGGGAGAGGCTGTTGCAGCGCTGGCGCCGTTGCTGCAGCCATTTCCTTCGTTCATGGGAATGTCGACGCTCCAGGCCATTGAGCTCGAGCCACCGCCGGATTCCAAGAGCGAATGGGGCTGCGTTGTGGTGCTACCCGACGGCGAGATCTGCGAACTGGAGTTGGAAGTAATCCCGGGTCCCGTCGGCCCGACCGACGTGGACCAGGTTGACAGGTACAGGCCGCTGGAGCTTTCGACTGTGGATTACATCCATTTCGCGGCGAGCGCGCTGCGCCTGATGGGGCTGGAGCTTTCACGTCGGGGCAGCCTCTGACCCATCGAGGGCAACGGGTCCCGTGAATGGCTGTTCCCAGTAGGCGACGGATCCGCTAACTATAGCGAAGAGAGGGTCCGGGTCGGGCAGCAAGGCACTCTCGATGGCGTCGTACCCGTCAGAATCTTACCGCCTCAACTTGGACGACAGACGCGTGAGTTCGTGGCGTAGTTGGCCGTCCGAAATATCAAATAGAGGGCCGACTCTTTCCTGACAGAGTATTCTCTCTTGATGGAACCTGAGCCCTGCCGTCGCCCTCATCTCAGACTGCGTGAAGGCTCGCGGCAATGTAACCGAGGGAACTTGGCTGCTAGCGGAATCGCTCTAGTGGAGGGTGGTTGCGATGGGTACGAATGCCGCCGCTGAGGACATCCGGTGCCAGTAGACTTTCTCGCCACATTGCTACCAGACCCGTTGAGTGGAAGTTACTGGGATGCAGATACGGGAGTATCATCGCAGGGGAACTTCCAATATGTGAAACGCTGGTTGATGGAGATTCTGTCCGTTTGCCAGCTTAGGCCTTCCAGCCGATCGTCGGGACCAACCGTTGCCCCACTGGATCGACGGCCAAGAGTGCCGTTTCCAGAGCGACAACTCCTAAAAGGTTCGGTTCGCCCTCACGACCAAATGTAACGGGAGTGAAGAAAGTTTTGCCTCCCAAGCGGATCGACGCCTGCCCGATCCGGTCCGTCACCATGCTTCCATCTCCCAGCTTGACCTCCGCCTCCCAACGAACCGGTATGCCAAGGCGGTGCAACAGAGATTCCGGAACTTGCGAATAGGTGGCGCCGGTATCTACCAGTACCTCCACCTCCTCGTAATTCTCTTCCCGAACGTCCCCGATTTCGATGGTCACCCTTACTTCACCCATGGTTGCATACCTTTCTCTCAGGAAATACTCGCTGAGGGCTGAAGGAATTAGTCCTCGTCCTCCAGCAGGATATCGCCGCTGCGGCCTCCGCGCTTGCTGACGAGGTGCAGACCCTCGATGCGGATGCCGCGGTCCACGGACTTGCACATATCGTAGAGGGTCAGGGCAGCAACGGAGACGGCGGTCATGGCCTCCATCTCGACGCCGGTACGGGCGGTGGTGCTGGCGGTAGCAGTGATGTTGATGCGGCTGCGCTCCTCGTCCAGTTCAAGATCGACATCCACCTTGTCGATGGGTAGAGGATGGCAGAGGGGAATCAACTCGGAGGTCTTCTTGGAGCCCATGATGCCCGCGACCTGTGCGATGGTGAGCACATCGCCCTTCTTCATCAGGCCCTCGCGGATGAGCCGGGCGGTCTCGGGCTGCACGGTAACGTGGCCGCGGGCCACCGCGACGCGGTGAGTGATGTCTTTCTCTCCCACATCGACCATTCGGGCGCGGCCCTGCTCGTCGAGGTGGGTGAGCGACTGCTGTTCCTGCTGATTCGTCATATCAGTCCCTTTGGTGGGTTCTCGAATCCCTCATCACGGGGCAGGTTCTTGCCTTTGGCGGCTGCCACCGCCAGCCGGTCGGCCCGGACATTGCCAGCGTTACCGGCGTGTCCGCGCACCCATTTCAGCTCGACCTCGTGTTTGCCCAGGGCCGACAGAAGCCGTTCCCACAGGTCGGGGCTGACGGCGCGCTCCCGCTTGTTGCGCATCCAGTCGTTGGCTTTCCACTTCTTTGCCCAACCCTTTTCGATGGCATCGACCACGTAGCGGGAGTCGCTGTACACCGTAACCGAGCAGCGTTCCGTCAGCGCTTCCAGGCCGGCAATAACCGCCAGGATCTCCATGCGGTTGTTGGTGGTGCGACGAAACCCGCCGGTCAACTCCTTATCCTGCCCCTTGTACTCCAGGATGGCTGCGTACCCGCCCGGCCCCGGGTTACCGAGGCAGGACCCGTCAGTATGGATAGTTACGCGTCGGAGTTCTGTGCTGCTTTCCGGCACTGGCATTGCTCCACGTCCGGGTCGTCGACGTCAAAAGTAACGCACATTGGCTTGGTGATCTTGCTGACCGCCTGGATCTGGAAGCCCAATATATTGCCGTCGTCATCAACCTTGACGTCGGCGCGACCGTCTACGGTGTCCAAAAACTCGCCGGGCTTGCGCTCCCACATCACTTCAAGAAAATCGCCTTCTGGGTCATACCAGATATTGACTTGTCTAGGCTCCACTATTCACCTCTTCGTGGGATGCGTCTGGCCAGATGGGCGGTAATCACGAACGCGTCGTTGCGGGTATATTTCACTACAACCCTTACGAACTTTTCGCCTCTACTAGTTTCCGGGAAGAACTTGAAATACTCAACCACAGTTTCGGGATCCGAAACGGAGGGTAGGATTACTTCGGGAGATTCGAGGGTCTGAACTATAGCCTTGTCCATTCCCAACATTTCTGAATGGCGCTGGTGAATGTGGCGTAGTTGAGTCCCGGAAAGGCGAACCGGCCTCCCCTGAAAATCTTCAACAGTCAACGTTGCGAGCCAGTTCGGGTTTCTGCACTACCCCCCGATCTGGTACATTTCCACCTTGGCGGGGCGGGGCATGTCGGGGGTGGCGGCGAACCGCTCCTCGGAGTAGCGGTCGGTGCGGAGCGTCCAGATGCGGGCGATAAGTTCGCGCAATTCGTCGTCGCTGGCGCCGTCGCGCATGGGGTCGCGGAGGCTGGTGCCGCGGGTGGCGAAGAGGCAGGTGAAAATCTGCCCGTCGGTGGACAGGCGCAAGCGTGTGCAGGCGCCGCAGAAGGGCCGGGTCACCGAGGCGATGACCCCGATCTCGCCGCTGCCGTCCATGTACCGGTAGCGCTCGGCCACCTCGCCGGAATAGTTGCTGGGTACCGGCTCTAGGGGCATCTCAGCGTCGATACGGGAAATGATCTCTTCGGCGGAGACCACCTCGTCCAACTTCCACCCGTTCCGGTTGCCGACGTCCATGTACTCAATGTAGCGCACGATGTGGCCGGTCCCCTTGAAGTGCCGGGCCAAATCGACGATGGTGTGATCGTTAACGCCGCGCTGCACCACGGCGTTGATCTTTATGGGAGTGAGCCCAACCTCGGAAGCGCTGTCGATGGCGTGTAGCACACGGCGCGCGCCGAACCCACGTCCGTTCATCTGCTTGAAAACCTCGTCGTCGATACTGTCGAGGCTTACGGTAATGCGGTGCAGGCCAGCGTCCTTGAGGCCCTGAGCCTGCTGGGCCAGCAGGTACCCGTTGGTGGTCAGGGTGACGTCGGTGATGCCCTCGATGGACGAGACTTGCGAAATCAGCTCTGTGAGGTCCGTTCTCAGCAGCGGCTCGCCCCCGGTTATGCGGGCCTTGGACACGCCGAACTCGGAGAACAGCCGCGTCAGGCGCGCTATTTCCTCGAAGGTGAGGATTTCCTCGCGGGGCAGGAACTCGTAGGCCTCGCCGAATATCTCGGCGGGCATGCAATATGGGCAGCGGAAGTTACAGCGGTCGGTGACCGAGATTCGGAGGTCCCGCATGGACCTGCCCATTGTGTCAGCTACATTTGATGACATAATTCGCTAAATCAACGGCTCCGATAGCCAAGCGTTTGAGTGGTATTCGGACAATTGGCCAGTGTGAGCCAGGTCAACGCGCCGGATATCCTGGCCAATGCGACCAAGGCCCGTCCCGCCGCGTTTCCCCGGTGGCTGACGCGGTTCTTCTCGTCCAGCGACAACTGGGCCACGGTCCGCTTGAAAGAGGGCAGGTACACCACAGGATCGTAGCCGAAACCGTCGTCGCCGACTGGCTCGTATTGTACCATCCCGGCCACCGACCCGACTGAAGACACCAGCAACTCCGGAGCAAATTCGCCATCCGTGGATGGCCGAACGATGTTGATCTCGCACCGGAACCGGGCCGTCCGCCTCTCCCACGGTACGCCGTCCAGGTTGTGCAGCAGCAGCTCAACGCGGTCGCTGTCGCTGCGGCAGGCATCGCCTCCGTAGCGGGCCGAGCGCACGCCAGGGTCTCCGCCGAGGGCGTCCACCTCCAGACCCGAATCGTCGGCCAGGGTGAGCATACCGCTCATAGTGGCGTAGCCGGAGGCCTTCAGCCACGCGTTTTCGGCGAATGTGTCGCCCGTCTCGTCCACTTCATCGGCGATTCCGACGTCCCGGAGCGACACTAATCGGAAGGGAGCATTGCCCAGGAGCCCCTGGTACTCACGGAGCTTGCCGGGGTTGCCGGTGGCGACCAGCAGGGTGGGAGCGGCGGTCATATCACGCCACGCTCATGGAGGGCCGACAATTCTGAGCCATCCAACCCCAGCCAGGCGCCGTACACGTCGGTGTTGTGCTGACCAACGGTGGGGCCGGCGTGCTCCACCGAGCCGGGGGTCTCGCTGAACTTTGGAACGATACCCAGCATCCGGGTGTGGCCCAGCTCCGGATCGTCGATCTCGATGATGTCCTCGCGGGCCTGGTAATGGGGGTCATTCACGATGTCAGCCGCGCCATACACCGGCCCGACCACGCCGCCGGCGGGTATCAGCTGGTCGAGGGTGTCCTGAAGCGTATGTTCTCCGAGCCAGCCGTTGAGTTCGTCGTTCAGTACCCCGCGGTTCTCGATGCGGGAGGCGTTGTCGGCGAAGGCCTCTCGGTCGATCAGGTCTGGCATGCCCATCGCTTTTGCGAGGCCTTCGAAGGTGCGCTGCGATGTGGCGGAGAGGCCGAGCCACCGATCGTCGCCCGTTCGATACAGGCTGCGTGGCGCCGCATCGGGGAAGTCGTTGCCCACCCGCTCGCGGTTGATTCCCAATAGGTCGAACATGGTGACGTGAGGAATGCACAGGCGAAACAGCGGCTCGAACAGCGACACGTCCACGACCTGACCCTTTCCACTGCCGGTTGCGTCCCTGTGGTACAGGGCCATCATGCCAGACATGGCGCCGAACACACCCGCGATTTCATCGGCGAGGGGCACCGGAGGCAGTACGGGCGGAGTGTCCTGGAATCCGGTCATTCCCACGTAACCGCTCATGCACTCCGCGATGGTACCGAAACCGGGCCGGTCCTTGTACGGCCCCGTCTGCCCGAAACCGGAATAGCGTAGCATCACCAGGCCGGGATTCACCTCCAGGAGCTCGTCAGGTCCGAGGCTCCAGCGCTCCATGACTCCCGGCCGGAAGCCCTCGATCAGCACGTCGGCCTTTCCGGCGAGGTCCCTCAGAATGCCCTGGCCCTCCGGATCTCCCAGGTTCAGAGTGACGGATTTCTTGTTGCGGGAGTGGACCTTCCACCACAGCGACACCCCATTGGCGAAAGGACCCCAGTTGCGCAGGGGATCGCCGCCGCCGGGACGCTCCACCTTAACGACCTCGGCCCCGAAATCGGCCATGAGGCTGCTGGCGGTGCCGCCCGCCACGATCATCGACAGGTCCAGCACCCGCAGCCCGGTTAGTGGCCCCTTTCCTGATACCTGGTTTCCCTCGGTCAAAGCCGTCCCTCGCATTTCCCAGAGTTGCGGGTATCTTACCATCCCTGCTGCCGATATCTGAGGAATCCAATACTCTCAACAGGGGATGTGAGACAATACTGTGCGGAATTTACTCCTGAATTTCCTGCGGTCATTTGGCAAGTTTCTGATATAATCCCGACGATGTTTTTGGACGATTACTTCAGGCAGTACGGTCTGATCGCCATCTTCTGTGTGGTGGCCGTGGCGGTGCCGGTCAGCATGCTGTTGATGTCATGGGGAGCGTCGAGAATCGGCATCCGCCCCCGCAAGCCCAGCGACGTCAAGGCCGAGACCTACGAATGTGGAATGGAGGCCATCGGCGGCCACTGGAGCCTCTTCAACTTCCGTTACTACATGTTCGCCATCCTCTTCGTCATATTTGACGTTGAGGTCATCTTCCTCTACCCCTGGGCCACCAAGTTCCTGCGCCTTGAACTGTTCGCGCTGATTGAGATGGCGGTATTTGTGGGTATTCTCCTGGTCGGCTGGGCCTACGCGTGGCGCAAGCGCGACCTGGAATGGAGCTAGGCGGCAGCTGATGATCCAACCGTGGCAGCCGGGAGAGTCTCTCCAGTCGCGCACCTGGGACCTGGACCTTAACGAGGGCCGGACCGTGCAGGACATGAAGGACAATTCTCCGGAGCCATTGGCCGAGCCGCTCATTGAAGTACCCGACGACCTCAAGAGCAACCTGATGGTCACCTCCATCGACGCCCTGGTCAACTGGGGTCGCAAGTCGTCGGCTTGGCCGGTCACCTTCGGCCTAGCCTGCTGTGCCTTCGAGATGATCGCCAGTAGCATGGGCCGGTTCGATATCGCCCGATTCGGCATGGAGGCGTTCCGCGCCTCGCCGAGGCAGGCCGATCTCTTGATCATCGCGGGTACGGTCACGTGGAAGATGGCGCCGCCCATTCGCCGCATCTACGACCAGATGGCAGAGCCCAAGTGGGTCATCTCCATGGGCGTCTGCGCCACCAGCGGCGGGCCCTATTACGGCTCCTACAGCGTGGTTCCCGGCGTGGACCACATCATCCCGGTGGACGTGTATGTGCCCGGCTGCCCGCCCCGGCCCGATGCCCTTCTCTACGGCATCATGGCGCTCCACGAAAAGATCAAGCGCTACCGTAACCTGGCGCCATCATCCGTGCGCCCGGCCATCGCCGCAGAGACGGGCAGCGTTGCGCCGGAAGACGCAGCTACCGTGGACCATCCGGAGTCTGGCTCTGAGGACCGGGGGCAGTGATGGCCCTGACCCAACTGGGCGGCGCAGAGTTGGCGCGGAGGGTTGACGAGGCGGTCCCTGGTGCCGTGGCAGAATGGACGGATGATGTCCTCTGGGTCAATCCGGTCGCGATCTCCGGAGTTGTCGGGTTCCTTAAGGGCGATGACGAGTTCGACATGGAGTATTTGAACTCGATTTCGGCCATCGACTATATCGGCCATTTCGAGCTGGTCTACCACCTGACGTCCTTCCGCAAGGGACACAAGGCAACGGTCAAGTCACGGCTGCCGGGTCGTGAGGACCTGTCGGCTCCTTCGGTGTATCACCTCTGGCGTGGGGCCGATTTTCAGGAACGTGAAATCTGGGACCTGATGGGCATACGGTTCGATGGACATCCCAACATGAAGCGGATCATGTTGTGGGAGGGATTCCAGGGTCATCCTCTGCGCAAGGATTACCTGGAATGACCATCCGCACCGAGCCAATGACGGTCAATATCGGGCCGCAGCATCCCAGCACCCATGGCGTGTTCCGGCTGCGCGTGACCTTCGACGGCGAAGAGATCCTCCAGGTCGAGCCGATCTTCGGGTACCTGCACCGGGGCACCGAGAAGCTGGCCGAGGAGCGCAACTACACCCAGGTGGTCACCCTCACCGACCGCCTGGACTACGTGTCCTCGATGATCAACAACCAGGCCTACTGCCTGGCCGTGGAAAAGCTGCTGGGCGCCGAGGTGCCGCTGCGGGGCAAGTACCTGCGCACACTGGCGGCAGAGTTGCAGCGCATCGCCGCTCACTTGATGGGGATCGGATTCATAATCCAGGACTTGGGCGCGCTGGGAACGCCGCTGATGTACTGCTTCCGATCGCGCGAACGCATCCTGGACCTGTTCGAGATGCTGTGCGGGGCCCGCATCACCGTAAGTTACATGCGGCCCGGAGGCGTCTACTTCGACGCGCCGCCCGAGTTCTGGCCGGCCTTGGAGCAGTTCCTTCTGGACTTTGATGAGGAGTTTGGGGAACTGGAGCAGCTTCTTCTGGAAAACGAAATCGTCATGGTGCGGACGCGCGGGGTCAGTCCGCTTCCGATGGATGTGGCCATCAACAGCTCAACCAGCGGCCCGGTACTCAGGGCAAGCGGCATGGAGTGGGACTGGCGCAAGGTCGAGCCCTACGATGCCTACGATCTGGTCGAGTTCGACGTACCAACTTCGTTGGACGGGGACAACTACGCCCGGTTCTGGGTCCGGGTGCAGGAGATTCGGCAGAGCATACGGATAATCCGGCAGTGCATCGACCAGATCGAGCCGGGGCCGGTGCGTTCCCAAGTCCCCCTGGTGCTGCGTCCGGAGCCGGGCGCCGAGGCCTACGGGCGAGTGGAGGCCTCCAAGGGAGAACTGGCCTTTTACCTGATCAGCGACGGAGGCATCAGCCCCTACCGCTGCAAGATACGCTCCCCATCCCTCCTCAACCTCACGGTGACCGAGCACCTGCTGGTGGGCTGGAAGCTGGCGGATATGATCGTTACGCTAGGTAGCGTTGACATAAATATGGGTGAAGTCGACCGGTGAACTGCGTCCTCAGCCCGGACAACATCCTTTATCACACGCCGATGTTCCGCGAGATCTACAATCTCGTGGGATACGTGCTTCCCTGCTGGCTGTCTTATTTCGTGGCGGGGATCGTCATCATCCTCGTGCTCGCCAACGCCATGCTGCTGGGGGCGGCGGCCTTCTCCTGGATGGAGCGGCGGCTGATCGGGAAGTTCCAGAACCGCCTGGGCCCCAATCGCTGGGGTCCCTTCGGACTGTTCCAGCCAATTGCAGACCTGGTGAAGCTGCTGTTCAAGGAAGACCTTACGCCCGGAACAGCTGACAGGCTGGTATTTCTGGCCGTCCCCATCGCAATGGTGGCCCCGGTGATGCTCACGCTGGCAGTGGTGCCGTTCGCCAAGAACACCGCGCTGGCCAACCTGAACGTTGGGGTGCTGTACATACTGGCGGTTACGTCGATAACGTCCATCGCCATATTCATGGCCGGATGGTCCTCCAACAATCGCTTCGCCCTCTTCGGCGCTGCCCGTGGCGTGGCGGTGCTCATCAGCTACGAGGTCCCCGTGGTGGTGTCGCTGCTGGGCGTGGTGATGGTCGCGGGATCCATGTCGCTGGCCGATGTGGTGTCCGCGCAGGCGCTTCCCTTCATACTGGTGCAGCCGCTGGCATTCATCGTGTTCGTCGCCGGGACCACCGCCGAGCTCAACCGGACGCCGTTCGACTTGGCCGAGGCCGAATCGGAGCTGATCGCCGGGTTTCACACGGAGTACAGTGGCATCAAGTTCGCCATGATCCAGGCCGCAGAGTTCGGCGGTGTGATGGTTGCCTCGGCGGTCATAACGACGCTGTTCCTCAGCGGCTGGGAGGGCCCGGTGGCCCACTGGCTGGGCTGGCTCTGGTTCCTGATCAAGGCGTTCGCCGTGGCCACGATTTTCATCTGGGTAAGGGCGACATTCCCGCGACTCCGGATTGACCAGTTGTTGGCCTTTGCCTGGAAGTTCCTGCTGCCCGCCAGCCTGATCAACCTGTTTGCCACCGCACTGCAGGTCTACTTCCTGCGCGACGCCGAGGGTGTCTTGACGCGAGGCGACCTGGGAATCATGACCGGCATCAACCTGGCGATTACGGTGGTCTGCATCATCTTGTTCGGCAACCTGGTCCGGGAAAAGGTACGGCCAGTCGTGGCCAACCGCGCACCGGCGTTGCCCCGGGGCGTAACCATTGTGGAGGGGGATTAGCGATGTACGGACTGGCCCTGGCCAAGGGACTGCTGGTAACCCTCAAAAACCTGACCAAGAAGCCGTTCACCGTCCAGTATCCCGAGGAACGGTTGCCGCAGCACCCGCGTTTCCGTGGAGAGGAGTTCGTCTGGTACGAAGAGCGCTGTACCGGCTGCGCCTCGTGCGCCAAGTACTGCCCCCTGGGAATCATCAAGATTGTCACCAGCCCCAGCGAGACAGCGGTTCCTCAAGGCGACAAGTACCGCCTTGAGGTCTTCGACATCTCCATCAACCGCTGTATGTTCTGCGGTCTGTGCGTGGAGGCCTGCCCCTACGACGCCCTGTTCATGGGCAGTGGATTCGAGCAGGGGAAGTACTCCCGGAAGGACATGGTCATCACCATCGACGAACTGAGACAGGCCGACAAGCACCCCAGCACCTTCTTCCGGCCACAACTGGAGGCGCAGGACTACGATCCCCGCGCCGGAGCGCCGCTGGACTGGCAGCAGGTGGGCCGCGAGGGCTGGCAGTGGCATCAGCGGGAAAAGGCGGGTATGCGTATAAGCACAACGCCCACATCCGATGCACTTGCGGCAGACGCGCCCGGGCCAGCGCCTGACGCAACGGGCGAGAGCGACGGAGACGCCGCCTGAGATGCTGTTCCAGGACGTTGTATTCTGGCTGCTTTCCGTGGTGGCCGTAGGATGTGCGCTGGGGGTGGTTCTGATCCGTGACCTGTTCCGGGCCGCCCTGCTGCTTGTGGCCGTTTTCGTCGCAGTGGGCGGATTCTTTATCCTGCTGAACGCCGAATTCCTGGCGGTGGTGCAGGTGCTGATTTATGCGGGGGCCATCGCGGTGCTGATCATTTTCGCCGTGATGCTCACGCGCGATGTGCAGCAGGGCAACCCGCCCAATCGATTGCAGATACCGGCGGGCGTGCTCTCGGCGTTGCTGCTGGCGGCACTGATCGTCGTCGCCATCGACACGCAGTGGAACTTCCTGCCCGAAGAGGACCGGCAGAGCGTCGAGCTGGTGCAGACGGGTGCTGTATCCACGATCCCGCCCGAATCGCTGGAAAGAGCGGGCCTCAGCGACGCCGCATCGCAGCAGGCGATTGAGGAGGGAGGTCTGGCCGACCTGCTCATCGGCAAGTACGTGCTGCCATTCGAGGCCGTTTCGGTGCTGCTGCTGGCGGCGTTGATCGGTGCCCTGGCCCTGGTGCGTCCCCAGGGAAGCTCAGGTTTATCCCGGCCCGGCGTATCCGGCTCGGACGCGGACTAGGCGGGTATGTCTTTCGAAGCATTCATGATCGTTGCAGCGGTGATGTTCTGCATCGGCCTATATGGTTCGCTGGCGCGACGCAACGTGCTGGCCGTGCTGATGTCCATCGAGCTTATGTTCAACGCAGTGAACGTCACGCTGGTGGCGATGGCCAAGTACTTGGCCCCGGCCGGTTTGCAGGAAAGCTTATCAACCGCCCTGACCGGGCAGGTTTTCGCGGTTTTCATTATCACGGTGGCCGCTGCGGAGATTGCCCTTGGTCTGGGGATAGTGTTCGCGATGTACCGGACCAACGAGTCGGTCGACCTCACCGAGGCATCGCAGCTGAGGCATTAGGAAACGGATTTAGGAGCAATAAAAGGGCCCAGGATTGCCGGTTTCGCGGAAATGACTTGGACGCCGGGAATAACTGGAGCAGTTGGGCCCAAACGATCAGATAGCTGATATGTGGGTAGAGTTCAGAAAAGCGTCCAACCTGATGTTGGCGGAGATGTGGAAGGAGGTCCTCGAGGGCGAGGGCCTGCCCGCGCGTATCCTGCCGGAGGGAGACGTTCTGGACTGGAGCGAGCGGGTACCCTTCAAGGTCTATGTCCCCAAGGGCAGGGAGCACGTGGCCGAGGAGATACTGAGGAAACTGTAGATGGTCAACGAAGCCTTAGTCTGGGCCATTTTCCTCCTTCCCCTGGGCTCCTTCGTCCTTATAGCCCTGGTCATCCGGCCTTTCCTCAATCGCTGGCCGTTGCTGGCTGCCCTCAGCACCATCACCGCGCTGACTGCCTCCACGGTCCTGGCCGTCGTTACCCTGCGCAGCGTCATCGTGCATCACGGCGCCGTGTTCCAGGGCTGGGACTGGCTCTCGTATGGCGGTGCGACGATCCAGATGGGACTGCTGGTCGACCCGCTGACTGCGGTGATGCTGGTGGTGGTGACCTCCATCAGCCTGCTGATCCAGATTTACTCCGTCGGCTACATGGACCGCGATCCCGGATTCGCCCGGTATTTCGCCTACATGTCCCTGTTCACCGCCTCGATGCTGGGACTGGTGCTTTCCAGCAACATTGTGCAGCTGTACGCCTTCTGGGAGCTGGTCGGTGTGTCGTCGTATCTGCTGATCGGGTTCTGGCACGACCGTCCCTCAGCCGCCGCTGCGGCCAAGAAGGCCTTTATCATCACTCGCATCGGCGATGTCGGTTTCCTGATCGCCATCCTGTACCTGTTCTTCAAGGCCGATGACTTCGCCGCCGTCGGACTCAACGCCTTCCACATCCCCGACATCTGGCAGGCGGCCCAACCAGTGGCAGCCGGCGCCGCAGTGCTGGGAGGCGCCGCGCTCACCTGGATGGCCCTGGGGATATTCGCCGGGGCCGTGGGCAAGTCGGGGCAGTTCCCGCTGCACGCCTGGCTGCCCGACGCCATGGAAGGCCCCACGCCCGTCAGCGCGCTGATTCACGCCGCGACCATGGTTGCTGCCGGGGTGTTCCTGGTGGCCCGATTCTACCCGGTGTTCCAGCAGTCGGATGCCGCCATGGCCGTGGTGGTGCTGATCGGAGCGTTCACCGCCCTGATGGCCGCGACGCTGGGTCTCGTAATGAACGACATAAAGCGGGTGATGGCCTACTCCACCGTCAGCCAGCTGGGCTACATGATGGCCGCGCTGGGGTTGGGGGCCTACCACGCTGCAATCTTCCACCTGGTCACCCACGCGGTGTTCAAGGCGCTGCTGTTCCTCGGCGCGGGCAGCGTGAATCACTCCAGTGGCACCTTTGATATGACCTACATGGGCGGGCTAAGAAAGTACATGCCTGCGACCTTCATACTGGTGCTGGTTGCGTCGCTGAGCCTCATCGGCATAATCCCCCTGGCCGGGTTCTGGAGCAAGGACGAAGTACTGCTGGCCGCCTTCGATGGCAATGGCAACCTCGCCGACTGGATCAACATCGTTGCCTTCGTCGGCCTTATCGTGGGGGTGGTGTTCACTGCCTTCTATACCGTACGCATGGTGATGCTGACATTCTACGGCGAGTTCAAGGGCGGCGTAGACCAGGAGAATGCCGACCTCCATCTGCAGCTTGCTGTTGACGTCCATGGGGCGGACAACGCCCACGAGGATGACGGCGGACACCACGGCGGTGTTCACCTGGCCGAGTCGCCGCTGGTGATGGTGGCGCCCATGGCGGTGCTGGGACTGGGTGCCGCGGTCATCGGGTACATTATCAATCCGCAGTGGATCAGCTTCCTCGGCGTGCCGGTCCACTGGGTCACGGGATTCGTGGCCGATGGCCTGCACGTGGCCACGGGCGGCGAGGGCCATGCCAAGCTGCCCGACTTCAGCTGGCCCATGGCCGGCATCTCCACCGCCGCAGCTGTTGGCGGAGCGCTGGCGGGGTTGGCGGTTTACGGACTGCGTCGCGACCAGTCACGGGAGCCGCTGCGCATCCTGGGGCCGCTGTATGTCCTGCTCTCCCAGAAGTACTATGTTGACGCGCTTTACGAGAACCTGGTGGTTCGGCGGAGCTTTTACCGCGTCTTCGCCGCCTTTGCCAACTGGCTGGATCGTCGCCTCGTTGACGGAATCGTCGACTTCGTGGGCTGGTTCTTCCGGAACATTGGGTCCGCGGCGGCCCGGCTGCAGACTGGGCAGGTGCAGGCCTACGGGACAGCCATTGCGCTGGGCTCCCTGCTGATCATTCTCGGTTTCCTGCTGGCATCCTGACGTGGACCTGAGTAACTGATTTCAATGTCACCTGAGTTCAACGGACTGCTGACCGCGACCGTTTTCCTCCCCGTAGCCGGGGCGGTCCTGTTGCTGCTGCTGCGCGGCAACAGGGTCATACGCGGCGCGGCGGTGGCCATCGCAGTTGCCGACCTCGTGCTGGCGCTGCTGGTGTTTGCGCTGTTCCAGCGAGGTGAGGACGCAGCCCGCTTCCAGTTCATCGACAATTTCGCATGGATTCCCGATGTCGGGCTCAAGGCCTCGTACCTGCTGGCCGTGGACGGGCTGTCGGCCCCGCTGGTGGCTCTGACCGGGCTGCTGGGGCTGTCGGCGGTGCTGGCGTCGTGGCACGTGAACCTGCGGGTCAAAGAATACTTCTTCTGGCTGTTGCTGCTCCAGTCGGCGGTCATGGGCGTGTTCACCGCGCTGGACCTGCTGCTCTTCTTCCTGTTCTGGGAGCTGGAACTGGTGCCGATGTACATGCTCATCTCCATCTGGGGAACCGGGCGCAAAGAGTACTCGGCAATGAAGTTCCTGATATTCACGATCCTGGGCAGCGCGTTCATGCTGGTTGCCATCGTCGCGGTGTTCCTGACCCCCGACGTCGGCACGTTCAACCTGATCGAGCTGTCGGCCACGGGAGGCATCCTGGCCTCCGCAGCCACGCTTCTCCCGTTGTCATGGCTGTTTTGGCTGTTCTTCGTGGGATTCGCCGTCAAGCTGCCCACCTGGCCGCTGCACACCTGGCTCCCGGATGCACACACCGATGCTCCCACAGCCGCCAGTGTGATGCTGGCCGGCGTGCTGCTGAAGATGGGCGGTTACGGGCTGCTCCGAATTAACGTGGGCCTCTTCCCGGACCAATCCTGGCAGTTCGCGTGGGTGCTGGTGATCCTGGGAGTCATAAGCGTGCTCTACGGGGCCGTGGTGACCATCCGGCAGACCGACCTTAAGCGGCTGATCGCCTACTCCAGCGTCAGTCACATGGGACTGGTGCTGCTAGGCATAGGCTCGGTCGGCGTCGCCGGAGGCACCCTGACCGCCACGGGTCTCAGCGGTGCGGCCATGCAACTGTTCACCCACGGAACCATTACGGGTCTCCTGTTCCTGGCCGTGGGCCTGGTGTACGAAAAGGCCCACACCCGCTACATTCCGGACCTGGGCGGGCTGGCGGGCCGGATGCCTTTCATCGCCGCCGCAATGCTGATTGCGGGCCTGGCGTCGCTGGGCCTCCCCGGGCTCAGCGGGTTCGTGTCCGAGCTGCTCGTCTTCCTCGGTGCCTACCGGGCCTACGACTGGCCGACCGTCCTGGCCGTGCTGGGCATGGTGCTGGCCGCCGGATACATACTCTGGATGATGGAGCGCACTTTCTTCGGACCGCAACGCGAGCGCTTTGCGGATATCACCGACGCCTCGCCGGTGGAGGCGGTGCCCCTGGTGCTGATGGTCATTTGCATCATTGGAATTGGCGTATACCCTGCCCTGCTTACTGATATGTTCGATACGGCCCTGGAACCCATGGTTCGGGCCATCAACGGCGGCTAGCCTGGAATGAATGCCCACGACGTATATGTGATCTCGCCGTACCTGGCCATGGCCGGGGCGGCGGTGCTCGTCATCATCTTGGACCTGTTGCTGCCGCGCCGAATGGGCGGGATATTGCCTTACCTGGCGTTCCTGCTGCTGGCGGGGCCCTTCGTCCTGAGCCTGTACCAGTTTTACGATCTGGGGACCGCTGCAAACCTGGTGCGGGACGGGTCGGTGGCAGAGACAAGTATCCTGCAAGGAAGTCTATCCGTCGACCGGTTCGCGTTGTTCTTCAACTTCCTCGTAACCGGAGCGGCGGCATTGGTGGTGCTGGCGTCCACGGAGTACGTCAAACTGATGCCCCGGTTCCGCGGCGAGTACTTCGGGCTGCTGCTGTTCTCGGCCACTGGCATGATGCTTCTCGCGGCCGCTACCGAGCTGATCACAATCTACGTCGCGCTGGAGCTGACCAGCCTGCCCATCGCTGCCCTGGCGGCGTTCCTCATGAGCGGACGCTCCAGCGAGGCAGGCATGAAGTTCCTGGTCATAGGCGCCATCAGTTCGGCCCTCTTGCTGTATGGCATGGCGCTTGTCTTCGGGTTCAGCGGGAGCACCGAGCTGTCCGAAATCTCCGCCTCCGTGGGCCACGCCGGAGGTACCGTTGCGTTCGGCAACTACGCACTGCTCATAGGACTGGTGCTGCTGGTGGCGGGCTTCGGGTTCAAGATCTCGGCCGCGCCCTTCCAGATGTGGGTTCCCGACGTATACGAGGGCGCCCCCACGCCGGTGGTGGCATTCCTGTCTGTCGCCAGCAAGGCGGCGGGATTCGCAGTGCTGTTCCGGGTTCTGTTCACTGGCTTCTTCGACGTGTCGCTGGACTGGGCGGTGCTCATCGCGGCCCTTGCCGCCGCCTCAATGACCATCGGCAACGCCGTGGCCATAGCCCAGAGCAACATTCGCCGCCTCTTCGGGTACAGCACCATTGCCCACGCGGGTTACCTGCTGGTGGGAGTGGCCGCCGGGGTCAATTCCGGCGGCAGTCTGCCAGACGTGCCGGTATTTGCCGCCATTGGCCTCGACAGCGTGCTGTTCTACCTGGTGGCCTACACTGCAGCCAACCTGACGGCGTTCTTCGCCATTGCCGCCATCGGCGAAAGGGTGGGCAGCGATCGGATCAGCGACTACGCCGGCCTGTTCAGCCGCTCCCCTGCCTTGGCGATCACGCTGGCCCTCGCCCTGATTGCCCTCATCGGCGTGCCGCCAACGGGGATTTTCATCGCCAAACTGTATGTCTTTACCGCAGCGGTCGACAGCGGATTGGCCTGGCTGGCCATCGTCGGCGTGGTGAACAGCGCGGTGTCGGCTTACTACTACATTCGCATCATTCGCACCATGTTCCTGCAGCAGGCGTCGACATCGCCGGGCGCGCCTCCGTCCCGGAATCCCGCGCCGTGGGCCGCGTTGGCCGTGGCGGCTGCCGTCCTGGTCTTCCTGGGTGTGGCGCCGGGGTTTGTCATGGAAGCGGCTGGCGCCGCCGTGAGCGCTCTCGGGGTATAGAACGACCTGCGGGTTTGGGCCCGGTAGTGTTATCATCGGATGACGAGGCTCTGGGAGGTTCGCTCATGGGCAAAATCACGATAGAGGGCGTAAGCGAGGGCTTGCTGCAACGTTTGCAGACACGAGCTGCCGCCAAGGGGCATACGGTGGAGGAGGCGGTGCTGGATGTTCTCAGTGGTGCATTGCCTGGGTCGGATGAGGCAGTGCCAGATTACCCAGGGTCAGCCAAAGAGGCGTACGAGCGTATACGGGCTGGATATGGGGAGGTGGGCTATCGCGATGATGTGGAGCTTCCTCACCGCTGCCGTTGCCGGTGTTTTGAATAAAGCGAAACTCGGTGCCGATGATTGTCCTTGACACTAACGTAGCTTCAGAATTAAGCAAGGCGAACCCCGCTCCGCAAGTAGCGGCTTGGTTTACCAGACAGCCTTTGTCGGAAATCTATCTGACGGTGGTAAGCGAAGCGGAACTGCTGTATGGCATCGAAAGGATGCCGGAAGGCCGGCGCCGGAATCGACTGGCCGAAGAAGACGAAAGGCTGATTGACTGGTATTTGGGTGGCCGAGTGTTGCTCTACGACCGCTCCGCGGCGCGCGCCTATGCAGAAATCCGAGTTGCCAGAGAACGCTCGGGAAGGCCCATCGGAGAGCTGGACTGCATGATAGCCGCTATCGCGCGGGTTAACGGCGCTACCGTTGCTACTCGCGACACAGGCGGCTTTGAAGACTGTGGGGTGGATATCATCAACCCTTGGGAATTCCAGTAGTCGTCGGATAGTTGCATTTAGTAATCACTGGCGGTCGCCGCAGCCGGGAGGCATACCTCAATGGAATCCAGCACAATAGCGGCAGTTCGGGACATTTTCGTAATAATCGCCTGCGGCGTGCTCTCTGTGGGGGGTCTCGCAGCCGTCATCCTGCTCGCCAAGCTGTTCAAACCCCTGCAGGAGACGGTGGAGAATGCCGCCGTCACTTCGAGGAACCTCAGAAAGGCGAGTGGTGATATCGCCGCAGTTTCAGAGGAGACTGCCGGAAACGTGGTACAGACCTCCCGCAACGCCGCTAAAATCTCAGAGAACCTGAGAGAAAGTGGCGAGGACCTGTCTGAGACCGTTCGAAATGCACGGGACGCTGCCGGGAACGTGGCAGACGCGGCGGAAAAGATTGGCACGATCGCCAGCACATTGGGACGAATCACCTCACTCGGGGTGGGTGGTCCGGCCTCGGGAGCTGGCTCTCTGGTGCGTATACTAAGGAACGTATTGGGTGGCGGTCGGCGTGGCGATGGCACCGGGGCCAAGCAGGGGGCATAGCTTTGATGCCCGCCAAGTAAGGTCCTTACAGCACCGCAAAGGAAGCGATGAAAAACGTAGGTATCATCTACAACAACCGCATTCCGGAGGCCCTGGACCTCAGCATGGCCATCCTCCATGAACTGGACCTGCCGGAGGGCAGCTGGTACTCCCCCGCTGAGAATATGGAGGCACTGGAGCCTCGCGCAGAGAGCACCGACCTGGTGATCACGGTTGGCGGCGACGGGACCATCCTTCGCGCCGTCCGTTTCACGGCGCCGGCGGGAATACCCATCGTGGGCATAAACATGGGCCGCCTGGGTTTCATGACCGAGCTGACCGTGGACGAGGCCCTGCCCAAGCTTCCAAGCTACCTCGACGGTGATCACCGGATAGACGAACGGAATATGCTGCAGGCCACCGTTACCAGGGGTGGCTCGACCATCCAGCAGGGGCCCTACCATGCTCTCAACGATATTGTCGTGGCCCGGGGGGGGGCCTCCCGCGTCGTGTCCATCGCCGGAACCATCGACGGCGCGCAGGTGTCCACTTTCCGGGCCGACGGTCTGATCCTGTCCACCGCAACCGGCAGCACGGGATACAACCTGGCCGTTGGAGGTCCGATCCTGGACCCGGAATCCGATGCCCTGGTGCTCAAAACCGTGGCCGCCCACATGGGGCTCACGGCTGCCCTAGTGCTGCGCTCGGCGGCCGAGGTGTCGCTCCAGCTGGAGGGGTACCAGCCTGCCGTGCTCAGCGTGGACGGTTACGAGGACTATGACCTTCAGCCCGGGGACAGCGTCGGCCTGGCGCAAAGCCCATACAAGGCCAGTTTCCTTAGGGCGAACCCCCCCTCTTACTTTTTCGGAACGCTGACCAGGCGCCTCGGATTCAGCATCCGGGGCCAATAGGAGATACCGATTTGTCTGATACCGATACCCAACCAGGCGCTGTTCAGTTCGAAAACACCATAGACAGCACACGACACTATGACGGGAAAATATTCAGCGTCCGAGTCGATACGGTGGAGTTGCCCAGCGGACGCCGCACCATCCGCGAGGTGGCGGAGCACTCGGACGCCGTTTGCATGATTCCGGTGGACGATGAAGGCAACGTGCTACTGGTGCGACAGTACCGCAAACCCACCGAGTCGTCGTTGCTGGAGGCGCCGGCGGGCGGAGTGGAGGCAGGCGAGGTCTCCGAGGAGACAGTACTGCGCGAACTGCAGGAGGAGGTGGGCCACACGGCCTCCAACCTGCGCCACCTTGCCAGCTTCTGGGTGGCCCCCGGCTGGGCCACCGAACGCATGCACGCATACCTGGCAACGGGACTCACTCCCTCGAAGCTGGCCGCTGACGACGACGAGAACATCCAGGTTGTGCGAATACCCTTTGATGAGGCCGTCGCAATGATACACACCGGTGAGATCCACGACGGGAAGACAATCGCTTCGCTGCTTCTGGCCCAGCCGCTCCTTAAATGAGACAAAGAACCAGTATTAATGATACAAAGAACCAGAAACGAATTTCCCTATAAAGCACAATAATCCCCATTATTGGGACTTGACAATCTTGCCTTTTTGAGACAACCTAGCCATGTAAGGTATTTTCGTATTCCAACATACGTACAGGATTTGTCGAAGGAGGCAGGAATGGTAGGAGCACAGCACAGCGCCCACGAGTGTGACGACCACGAACATCACGCTGGTGAGCACATTCATAACGCTCACGAATGCGACGACCACGAGCATCACGGCGATGAGCCCGGCCACGTGCACGATGTCCACGAGTGCGACGACCACGAGCACCACGCCGGCGAGCACATCCATGACCCCCACGAATGCGACGACCACGAGCACCACGCCGAGGAGCACGCTGGCGCGACAGCATAGGTCAAAGCGTCAGGTCCGGTACCTTTGAACTGGAGACCCGTCATTGCAGACGGGTCTCTTTACTTTCAAACGATCTGCTGCCGGGAGGTAACCAGGCAGATTGCGGAGTAGCTGCCTGAACTGTGATTCGTCTGATTCCGGGATTTCTCTGAGGGGACCCCAATTCTGATCATCCCTTAATCTTGCGAATCCTGATTCGGACAAAAGCACGAGGTAAATGACTGTGCAGTCGTCATGTGGGCCCTTTCAGAGGGCACAGCCAAGGGGGTTTTTGTGGTATAATATTCGGCGGCTTATCGAGGTAACACTGGAGGAAAAGGGTCAACATGCTGGAGCATGATGTCCTGGTAATCGGCGCCGGGCTTGCTGGTATGCGAGCCGCCATCGCAGCCAGAGCCAATGGTGCCAACACCGCAATTATCAGCAAGGTCCACCCCGTCCGCAGCCACTCCAACGCAGCACAGGGCGGCATCAACGCTGCTCTCACCGACCGTGGCGACGACTGGGAAGACCACGCATACGACACGGTCAAGGGGAGTGACTTCCTCGGAGATCAGGACGCCATCGAAGTGATGTGCCGGTCTGCGGGCCGGGCCCTGATCGACATGGAACACTTCGGCGTGACCTTCAACCGCGACGACGAGGGCTACCTGGGAACTCGCGCCTTTGGCGGACAGCGTCGCGCCCGCACCTTCTTCGTCGGGGACTTCACTGGACAGGCCCTGCTGCACGTCATGTTCGAGCAGCTGATCAAGTCCGGCGTGCGACGCTACGAGGAATGGTTCGTCACCTCCCTGATCATAGAGGACGAGCAGGTCTGCGGCGTGATGTCCCTGGATATCCGCACTGGACAGGTCTACGCCATCCGGGCCAAGACCGTGATTTTCGCCACCGGCGGTCTGGGGCGGATTTTCGAGCCCAGCACCAACGCCCTGATCGTTACCGGCGACGGGATGGCACTGGCCTACAATGCCGGCGCCGAGCTGATGGACATGGAGATGGTCCAGTACCATCCCACCACCTTGGCCGGTAGCGGCGTGCTGATCTCTGAGGCGGCCCGCGGCGAGGGTGCCTACCTGCTGGACAAAGACGGCAACCGGTTCATGCAGAAATACGCGCCCAACATGATGGAGTTGGCCTCTCGCGACGTGGTCTCCCGCTCGGAGCAGACTGAGATCAACGCGGGGAACGGCATCAACGGGTGCGTGCTGCTGGACTGCAGACACCTGGGCGAAGCCCTGATCATGGAAAAGCTCAGCCAAATCCGGGAAATCGGGATCGACCTGGTGGGCGTGGACATGATCAAGGAACCCATCCCCATCCGTCCCGGAATGCACTACATTATGGGCGGCATCAAGACCGACGTGGACGGCCAGACCAACTTGCCGGGCGTCTACGCGGCGGGCGAGTGCGCCTGCGTCAGTGTGCACGGCGGCAACCGGTTGGGAGCCAACTCGCTGCTGGACACCATCGTGTTCGGCGAGCGGTCCGGCAATCACGCGGCGGCGGCCGCCAGGGACGTGGACTACGTCGAGTTCAATGTGGAACAGGCCGTCAGAAATGAGGAAAAGCGGCTCCAGGAATTCCTGGACCGTCCCGCCAACGGCGACCGCATTGCCAGCGTACGGCTGGGCATGGGCGAGTCGATGAACCGCAACCTCGCCGTTTACCGCAACCAGGAAGGCATGGAAGAGTCTCTGGGCGACATGGAGCAACTACAGGAGCGCTTCAAGACCGTCCCGGTGGAAAACAAGGGCAAAGTTTTCAACACCGACCTGATATTCGGGCTGGAACTGGGGTTCATGCTGGACGTAGCTCCGAGCATCGTGGTGAGCGCTCTTGACCGCAAGGACAGCCGCGGCGCCCAGGCCCGCACGGACTTCCCGGACCGGGACGACGAGAACTGGATGAAACACCTGGTGGTGCACAAGGGCGAAACCGGCCCCGAGATTACCTACGCCCCAGTCAGCATCACCAAGTGGCAGCCCGAGGAAAGGAAATACTAGAATTCCCCTCCAGCCTTGAGGCCAAGGAAGCTGGTATTCAAAAGGTTGGTCGGCCACTCTGAGTTGAAGGGAAACAGCCAATGAATGTCACCATGAGGGTTCTCCGCCAGGATCCGGAAGCGGATGACAACACACCTTTCTGGCAGGACTTCCCGGTGGAGATCGAGGACAACGCCACCGTTCTGGATGCCCTGATCAAGATCCGCGAGGACCTTGACGGAACTCTGAGCCTGCGATGCTCTTGCCGTAGCTCCATCTGCGGGTCGTGCGCCATGCGCATCAACGGGCACGCGGGTCTGGCCTGCAAGACACAGGCTGCAATGGCCCTGACCGAAGGCGATGTCATCGAGGTCGAACCTGCGGGCAACATGCCAGTCATCAAAGACCTGGTGGTCAACTTCGACCTGTTCTGGGACAAGATCAACGCTGTGGATCCCTATCTGCAGCCCCAGGGTCCCGAGCCCGAGCAGGAGTACGTGGTCTCCAACGAGTCCATGCTCCACTTGTCGAGCGTGACGGCCTGCATAATGTGCGGTGCCTGCGTGTCGGACTGTACGGTGATGGAGGTCGATCCGTCCTTCCTCGGCCCGGCGGCGCTGGCCAAGGCCTATCGGTTCACCGCCGACCCTCGCGACGGAGACGATGAAGGTGTGTCCCGGGACCGACTGGAAGTGCTAAACGGCCCCTCGGGCATGTGGGACTGCACCCGCTGCCTGGAATGCGTGCAGGCCTGCCCCAAGGGGGTCGCCCCCATGGAACGCATCATGGCCATGCGGGACCAGGCCATTTCCGCCGGGTTCCACAACACCAATGGCGCGCGCCACTCGGAGGCGTTCTCAGAGTCTGTGGAGCAGACGGGCACGCTGGACGAACTGAAGCTCGTCCCCAAGTCCCTGGGAATGACCAACATCCAGGGATTGCTGAATTACGCCCCTGTTGCTTTGCAGGCGCTGACTCACGGCAAGATGCCTCCTCTAATGCACAAGAAGATCGACGGCATCGAGAATGTGAAGCGCATTTTCGAGAAAGTCGACGAGACCGAGCGCTAGGCTGTCACTTTCGACAGATTGGAATCCCGGCCAATCCCTGATTAGACGGAGACCTGAATTGAGGTACGCTTTCTTTCCCGGGTGTGTATCCCGGGGCGGTTGTCCCGAACTTTATCCGGCGGCAGTGCTAATCTGCAAACGCCTGGGCATCGACATTTGGGAAATGCAAGGCGCGTCATGCACCGGCGCAGGTGTGCTTCAGGAGAAGAACCAGCTCCTCGGCGATACCCTCAACGCCCGCACCTTCGCCATGGCGGAGTACTGGGACCTGCCCATCATGACCATCTGCAGCACCTGCCAGGGCGTGATGAGCCAGGCCAATTTCCGACTGAAGGACCCTGATTACCGCGCTAAGGTCAACAGCTATTTGGCCGAGGAAGGTCTGGAGTACAAGGGCAACGCCGATCCCAAGCACCTGCTGTGGATCCTGATCGAGGACTACGGCCTGGACAAACTGGAGGAGTTGATCACCCGGCCCCTTCACGGTGTTCGCCTCGCCCCGTTCTACGGCTGCTACCTGGTGCGTCCCACCGATGCGTTGCAGTTTGCCGATAACCCAGAGCGACAGGACTCGCTCGAGCGCCTGATCGAGATCCTGGGCGCTACCGTTGTGGACTTCTCGGGCAAGACTCGCTGCTGCGGATTCCCCATCCTTACCATCAACGAGCGAAACTCGCTGGCCATGGTAGGAAAGCACACCAGCGAGGCCAAGGACCTAGGCGCCGACGCGATGATCACGCCCTGTCCGCTGTGCCACCTGAACCTTGACAGCTTCCAGCCCAAGGCGGCAGCTCAGGCTGGCCGGGACATCGGTCTGCCCATACTGCACATGCCGCAGGCCATCGGCCTCGCCATGGGCATCAGCCCGCAGGAGTTAGGCCTGCGCCGGCATATCGTGAATACCCGCCCCCTGATTACCCAACTGTCCCACGCTGGTGCCGCCCACTAGGCAGCCCGGCTTCGCGATGGCGGAACCAAAGACCAGGGCGCCCTCAATGGGCGCCCTTATCGTTGTGCTCGGTTCGTACCTGGTTGCGAGCCGCGGGCACGTGCTTTGTTAATCTACATTACCAGGCTACATCCATCCAAGCAGGGTATTTTGGAGCATCCAGATGCAACAACAAGACAGCATCCCAATACTTCCCGAAGATTGGCAGACCGCGCTGGCCGTCGTGGCCCATCCTGACGATCTCGAGTACGGAGCTGCCAGCGCCATCGCGAAGTGGACGGCCCAGGGAAAGGACATAACCTACGTGATGGTTTCCCGTGGCGAGGCCGGCATGAACGACCGGCATCCCATGGAGGTGGGGCCGCTGAGGTCTCAGGAGGAGATTGACGCCGCCAGAGTGGTGGGCGTGGACACGGTGGAATTCCTGGAGCATCCCGATGGGGTGATCGAATACTCCCTGGCGCTGAGGCGCGACATCAGCCGGGCCATACGTCGCCATCGGCCCGATATCATCCTCACGCTCAGCCACCACCTGCAGTTCCCAACCGGCCATCTGAACCAGGCTGACCACCGTCACGTGGGCGTTGCCGTTTTTGACGCCGCTCGAGATGCTGCCAATCGCTGGGTTTTTCCGGAACTCTTGAACCAGGGCCTTGAGCCTTGGGACGGAGTGAGGTTTGTGGCGGTCTTTGGACCAGCCAGGCCCACCCACGGCACCGACGTGACGGGCTATTGGGAGCAGGGGCAGGATTCGCTGCGGCAACACAGGGCCTACCTGGAGTACCTGGGAGACGAAGCCACTGCCCGCACTTTTCAGTTCCTCACGGCCCACGCCGTAGAGGCGGGTCAGGCCCTCGGCTGCGAGCACGCCGTCCTCGCCGAGCTGGTGCTGATCAACGAGCCCTTCCAGGACTGATTGCGACGGAACAGACCTCGCTCAGAAAGTCACTGCCACAAACAAAGAGGCTGGAAATCGCTCCAGCCTCTTTTCTACTTTGCCTTCGGTTAGCTGTTACCCCCGAAGTGTGGGCACCACTTGGCGGTAGGCCTCTATGGTGCGCTCCACGTCCTCGTCGGTGTGGACGGCCGACGGGTAGTATTTCTGGCCGCCCTTGAGCACCCCGCGCTCCAGCATGCCGGCGTTCAGGCGTGTCAGTATGGAGCCGTCCGCAGAGAGCAAGTCCCGGTAGTTGTTGACCGGCCGATCTGTGAAGCAGAAATCGAACACGGCGTCTTCACCGCAGCTCTGCACGGGAATGCCATTCTCGGCGCATAGCTCAGTCATTGCGCTCTTTAGCGCGGCTCCGGCGCCGTGGACCCTACTGTATGCGTCTGGGTCCCCGCGCAGCACCTCCAGCGTCGCCAGCCCAGCTGCGCAGGCCACCGGATTGCCGTTGAGCGTGCCGATCTGGCTGACGAATGACTCGCCATCCGCCTCGGCGCGGTCGTAAACCGACATGATGTCGTCGCGGCCGAGCACCGCTGC
The DNA here is from genome assembly GCA_965207865.1 of Dehalococcoidia bacterium. Lineage (GTDB taxonomy): Bacteria > Chloroflexota > Dehalococcoidia > Lucifugimonadales > UBA3495 > VXOI01. The sequence goes on along the minus strand of CBDBNP010000007.1, from coordinate 478,616 downwards.
CAGGGGGTATCCGCCGCCCATGATCTTGCCTACGGAGCACAGGTCTGGAGTGACCCCGTAGAACTCCTGAGCTCCACCGTAGGCCAGGCGGAAGCTGGTCACAACCTCGTCAAAAATCAGGGGGATGTTGTATCGACTGGCCAAGTCCCGGAGGCCCTGCAGGAACCCGGGCTGCGGCGACAGGATGCGCTGCATGGGTTCCACGATTATCGCTGCAATTTCGTCGTGGTGGGCCTGGATGATGGTCTCGGTGGTGGAAAGGTCGTTGAACGGCGCGACCAGCATCAGGTCGGCGATGGCCCTGGGGATGCCGCCGCTATTGGCCTCGGACAGCGGGAACTCCAGCGAGGCGCTGGGAGTCACGCTCATCATGGCGTAGTCACTGCTGCCGTGGTACCCGCCCTCGAACTTGAGCACCTTTTCCTTGCCGGTGAATGAGCGGGCGATGCGCATGGCCTGGAAACAGGCGTCGGTGCCGCTGGTGGTGAAACGCACCTTGTCGGCGCAGGGCACGGCCTCGACCAGCTGCTCAGCGAGCATTACCGCCTTGTCATTGTTGGCGAAGAAGGTGCTGCCCTGCTCCACGGTCTTGATGACCGCCTCCACCACGTGTGGGTGGGCGTGGCCCAACAGCATGGGGCCGCTGCCCATCAGCCAGTCAACGTACTCGTTGCCGCTGACGTCCCAGCAGTGGGAGCCCTTGCCCCCGGCGACCAGGAAGTCCTGCTCCGGGTTGATGTGGAGGTTGCCGGTATTGCCGCCTGGCAGGTAACGCCCAGCCTTTTCCAGAAGGCGTTGTTCTTCAGCAGTGCGATTGGGCATAACGGGCCTCCACTATCTCAATCTTTCAAGACCGTCGACAACGTCGGGACCGGATTGCGACGTTACGGAAATTATACTCCTGACATAATCAAAATCGGCCCGGTTGCCGAAGCAAACTGGACCGATTTCAGGTGAGTCGAGTTTTGGTTTGCAATGAATCGGGGTTGGCTGATGGCTACGCCCCGGCCCGGGCCTGGTTCATGACGTCCACTAGTTCCTGTACGCTGGCGGCGGAGCTCTGGAGGGCCGCTTGTTCCTCAGGGGTCAGGCGGACTTCCATCACCTGCTCCATGCCGCCGGCTCCCAACTTGACCGGTACGCCGACGCAAAGGCCGTTGATGCCGTACTCGCCCTGCAGGTAGGCGCAGGCGGGCAGGATGCGTTTCTTGTCCAGCAGCACCGCCTCCACCATCTGCGTGATGGCGGCAGAGGGGGCATAGTAGGCGCTGCCTTCCTTCAGCAGTTGCACGATCTCGCCGCCGCCCTGCCGGGTGCGGCGCACCAGCTGCTCCACCTTCTCCTCGGCCATCAGCTCGCTGATGGGGATGCCGCCAACGGTGGTGAAGCGCACGAGGGGGACCATGTCGTCGCCGTGGCCACCCAGCACGTAGGCGTGAACGTCTTCCACTGACACATTCAGTTCCTGGGAGATGAAGGTGCGGAAGCGGGCGGTGTCGAGCACTCCAGCCATGCCGAATACGCGCTCCCGGGGGAAGCCGCTCGACTCGTAGATGTTCTGCACCATGGCGTCCAGGGGATTGGTGACAGGGATGATGATGCAGTTGGGGGAGTACCTGACTACCTGCTCCGTAACCGATGTCGTGATCCGCATGTTGGTCAGCAGCAGGTCATCGCGGCTCATGCCCGGTCTACGTGCAATGCCGGCGGTGATCACCACCACGTCGGAGTTGGCCGTCTCCTCGTAGCCGTTGCTGCCGGTGATGACGGCGTCGGTCCCGATGACCGGCCCCGACTCCAGCATATCAAGCGACTTGCCCTGCGGCAGGTCTTCCACCACGTCGACCATCACCACGTCGGCGTAGCCCAGTTGGTGTATCCGCTGTGCGGTGGTAGCGCCGACGTTGCCCGCGCCGACTACGGTTACCTTGTTTCGCATTGGCTGGTTCTTCCTCCATTTTGTGCCACCAGTTGATCTGGCAGCCTCTGATTTGAACAATGAGGGGAATCACCAGGATTCCCCTCTGTTTGGCCATTAGCAGGTTGATTTATTTCCTTGGTACGTGGACTGGCAGGCGATATGACGCCCTCACCCCAACTCTCCCCCGGAGGGAGAGGGGAACACTGCGCTAGATGCCGTCGATGATCGCGTTAAGGGTCGCGCTGGGACGCATGGCCCTTGCCGCCATCTCGTCGTTGGGAATGTAATATCCGCCGATGTCCACCGGCTGGCCCTGGCAGTCGATCAACTCCTGCAGGATCTTCTCCTCGTTGGCCTCCATCTCCTGCGCCACTTTTGTGAAGCGGGCCTTGAGCTCAGCGTCCTTGTCCTGCTTGGCCAGCTCCTGCGCCCAGTAGAGGCCCAGGTAGAAGTGGCTGCCCCGGGTGTCCAGCTCGTTCACGCGGCGGGAAGGGGCTTTCCGCTGCTCCAGGTGCTCCCCGATGGCCGCGTCCAGAGTGTCGGCTATCAGTTGCGCCCGGTCGTTCTTGTAGACCTGCGCGCAGTGCTCGAAGGATGCCACCAGTGCGCAGAACTCGCCCAGCGAATCCCAGCGGAGGTGCCCCTCCTCCAGGAACTGCTGCACGTGCCGAGGGGCCGAACCGCCGGCGCCCGTCTCAAACATTCCGCCACCCTTGAGCAGCGGAACCACCGAGAGCATCTTGGCGCTGGTTCCCAGTTCCAGTATGGGGAACAGGTCTGTCAGGTAGTCCCTGAGCACGTTTCCGGTTACGGAGATGGTGTCCTGACCGGCGCGGCTCCGCTCCATGGAGGCCTTGATCGCATCAATGGGGGCCATTATGCGAATGTCCAGGCCGCTTGTGTCGTGCTCAGGCAGGTACTGTTCCACCTTCTTGATCAGCTCGGAGTCGTGGCCCCGGTTCTTGTCCAACCAGAAGATGGCTGGCGTACCGGTCAGCCTCGCCCGGTTGACTCCCAGCCTGACCCAGTCCTTGATGGCCGCGTCCTTGGTCTGGCACATCCTGAAGATGTCGCCCTCGCCAACGCTTTGCTCCATCAGGGTTGAGCCAGAGGAATCCACGACCCGGAACGTGCCGTTGCCAGGGGCAGTGAATGTCTTGTCGTGCGACCCGTATTCCTCCGCGGCTTGGGCCATCAGCCCCACATTGGCCACGCTGCCGATGGTGGATGGGTCAAACGCCCCGTTGGCTTTGCAATCCTCGATGACCGCCTGGTACAGCCTCGAGTAGGAGCGGTCCGGAATCATCGCCACCGTGTCGTGCAATTCGTTGTCGGGACCCCACGCCCGTCCGCCATCCCGGATGATCACGGGCATGCTGGCGTCGATGATGGTATCGCTGGGGATGTGCAGGTTGGTGATGCCCCGGTTTGAGTTCACCATGTACAGTTCCGGCCGCTTCTCGTAGACCGCCTGAACGTCAGCCTCGATTTCCGCTCGCTTGGCCTCCGGCAGGTCCTGGATCTTGGTGAGAAGCTCTGCAACGCCGTTATCCGGATCAACCCCGACCTCTGCGAGAGCGTCCCCGTGCTTGGCGAATACGTCCTCGTAGAACACCGAGACCAGGTGGCCGAAAATTATCGGATCGGATATCCGCATCATGGTCGTCTTCACGTGGAGCGACAGGAGGACATTGTCGGCCTTCGCCTTTTCGATCTCATCTGCATAGAACTGGCGCAACTCCCGCGCGCTCATCGCGGCGCAGTCGATGATTTCATCGGCCATCAACGGTATTCCGGACTTGAGCGGGGTCACGCTCCCGTCGGCGGCCACGAATTCGATGGCCGCTGTCCCGTTTTCGGAAACGGTCAACGCTTTCTCGCTGCCGTAGAAATCTCCGCTGGTCATGAACGCCACTCGCGTGTTGGAGACTTCCGGCCAGTCCTGCATCATCCTGTGAGGATTGCGCTTGCCGTGTTCCTTCACCGAGTTGGACGACCGCCGGTCGGAGTTGCCCTGCCGCAGCACCGGGTTCACCGCGCTGCCTACCACCCTGTTGAAGCGGGCTCTGATCTCCCGTTCCTCGTCGGTGGAGGGAGTGTCGGGAAAGTCGGGTATGTTGTATCCCTTGCTCTGAAGCTCCGCGATTGCTCCTTTCATCTGCGGAATCGATGCGCTGATGTTGGGGAGTTTGATGATGTTGGCGCCGGGATCCTCAGTCATCTCACCCAGGATGGTCAGGTAATCGGGGATCCTCTGCTCTTCCGTCAGCCACTCGGGAAAATTGGCTATGATGCGGCCAGTCAACGAGATATCCCAAGATTCCAGCTCAATGCCGGACCCCTTGGTGAAAGACTGTAAAATCGGCAGCAACGAGTGCGTCGCCAAGGCCGGAGCCTCATCAATCTTGGTGTAAATTATCTTGGCCGCTTCAGGCATATTCCTCTCCTTGGGGATCTGGCTCCCCGACCGCCGGCATCAGCCGGAATGGTGAATTTATCCGGCGCAAACCCACAAACGAATGCACCAAACACAGCCATCCCGGTCCGCCAGTGTTGTGTTTTCGGATGGTGCTCCCTGGCTGGTATTTCAGGGTTCGCGCTTACGGAATGTTGATTCCACTGCCGTGTTTCACCGGAAACGTTCGGGCAAAAACCTATTGCAGCTAAGCGCGAAATCCAAGAAATTATACATCCCATCAGCCTTGCGGGGTAGCCCTTTCGTCTGCCCGAGAAAGAGGTTGCGCAATTTTTCACAAATATGCATCGAACGACGCGGAACACTTCGCAATCTCGGCCTTCCATCATTGAAGCCGCATCTTCCAGGCTATAGACTTAGCCGGTATGCAGAGCGCGGAATAAGAGGTGTAGTCAGACCAAGGACGGGATTTCCAAAGGGTTTCAGCACGGCTGGATTCGTGCGTATGACACTTTTTGCGCATAGCACCAACAAGAGTCCAGGAATGAGCGAGTGGCAGTTCACAAGACCCGCAGTGGTCATCAGAGTCGTTCTAATCTGTGTATTGCTAATGCCTGTGATGGCCGTCTTCTCGCGACGCCGGACCTTTGGACTGGAGAACCTGGGGGACCTGGAGGGGCCGGTCATTTTCGCCGCCAACCATCTCAGCGTGGCCGACAACCCTGCGGTGCTGCTGGCCCTGCCCTGGCGGTGGCGGCTGCGTGTGGCAACGGCGGCCTCGCAGGAGGTGATGAAGGGCCGAGGAAGGATTCAGAGTTTCCTCGCAGCCCTGATCAGCAACGGATTCCATTTCTCCCAGACCGGATCGGTGCGCGGCAGCCTGGCATTCTGTGCGAGGCTGACCGAATCCGGATGGTCGCTGCTGTATTTTCCGGAAGGCGAGCGCTCCGATGATGGAACTATTGGTCGGTTCAGGCCGGGCATTGGACTCCTGGCTTCCGGTTTGGGGATTCCTGTCGTGCCCGTCCACATCAGGGGAACAGACTCCGTTGTCGCCAAGGGTGGCACCCGTCCCCACCGGGGCGACATCGAGGTCAGGTTCGGCGAGCCACTGCGAATCGATGGTAATGTGAACCACGGTAATGTGAACCACGCCGAGGCAGCCGCAAAAATTCGGGACTCCGTAGCTTCGTTGTCGCAAAAAAGTGTACCCTGATATTCGAATTGAGGAGTTTGACTTGGTGGAGAACCTGATACGTGGCTGAAGGCGCCCTGAACACGCCGGTACGTCTGCCGCTGTTGAACAAAATGCTGCTGGCCTCGGACCATGTAGGTCTGCAGGCCATTCAGTATTTCCGGCAATCGTGGATGCTTTTCTTTCTGGTCCCTCCTCTGGGAGAGGGCATCGCGAGGGTGCCAGACGTCTCCATGATCTGGTTCGACCTCGATGCCCGTGTCTTTGCGGCCACTCTCATAGGCGCGGGTCGCCTGGTCGACGCCGTTACCGATCCCCTGATCGGGTGGTGGAGCGATCGAACGAGGAGCCGGTGGGGCAGGCGCATTCCATTCATCCTGTTCAGCACGCCTTTTTACGCATTGTTCGCCGGCATGGTCTGGTTCCTGCCAACGGAGGACGCCAGTATCTGGAATGCAATCTACTTTGTTCTTGTCCTAGAGTTGTTCTTCACGGCTGCCACCATGTCAAGCGGCGCACTGGAGGCGCTGGTGCCGGAGGTTACCCGCGGAGCTGCTGACAGGATGAACCTGGTGGGCCTGATCTTCCTCTTTGCCGTGTTTGGCGCGGGGCTAGGACTGGCAGGTAGCGGGGCCCTTGTCGATGCTTACGGGTACCAGGTGGTGGGTGTAATTCTCGCGATTGTTGGCCTGGTGTTTCGTTATATGTCGCTGGCTGCGATCTGGAAACACGCGCCCCGCGATACCGTTCCTGCCAAGGTTGACTTCCTCAAGGCAATGAAGGAGACGCTCCGCAACCCCCAGTTCGTCTACTACCTGCCGACTTTCGTGATGTTCACTACCGGCGTTGGCATTCTGCTTGGATGGATGCCGTTCTTCGCGTCCGAGCTACTGGAAGCTGAGGAGGAGGGTACGATTGCCAGCCTGATCTCCACAGTGGTTATCATCGGGGCGGTAATAAGCGGCCTGGTATTCTGGTTACTGCTGAGTAAAGTTGGTGTCAGCAAACGGCGGGTCTACGGGAGTTGCCTAATCGCCAGCGGGGTTGCATTCCCGCTCCTGGGGCTGGCCGGGCTTGCTCCGGTCGGAGGCCTGGTTACACAGGGCATGGTGCTGGCATTCATTGCCGGCCTACCCATGGCGGCGGTCTTCATGCTCCCCAAGGGGTTGACCGCCGACATAGCAGACTATGACGCAATGCTCACGGGCGAGCGGCGCGAGGCCATGTTTTACGCCACCCAGAATTTCTTTGAAAAGGTCACCTTCGCCCTGCCGCCCTGGATCTTGAGCCTGGTGCTGTTGCTGGGAGACAGCACCGAGGACCCTCTGGGGATCCGCATCGCCCCGGTAGTTGCCGGAGTGCTGGCCCTGCTGGGCATGACGCTGTGGCATCGCTACCGGCTGCCTGACACGGTCAATCGCGAGACGGTGACCGCGGCGGGCCTTCTGCCGGCACGGACAGCCACAGGGGCGGCGGATTAGAAGCCAATGGGGCGCACCAAGTTGCGCCCCATTCGTTGCTCAGAGTCGCAGACACGCGCCCCTAGGCGTTAAGCTGCCTAGCCAGCGCCTCAGCGTCGGTGACCGGCAGCTGGCAGGCATAGTTCTCGCAGACATACGCCGTGGGTCTGCCGTCGACCATGCCTCTCCCCTCAAGCAATGGCAAGCCGGAGGCAGACGCGTTGCCCTCGTCGTTGGCCCCCACGAGCACCCGGTTGGCCAAGTAGCGGCCATTGACCGTTCGCAGCAGTTCGGCAGTTGCAGGGTCGCCGGTCGGCCCGATGACCGCGACTTCCTTGGGAGTCGACAGGTAGAAGTCCAGGGCCGCAAGCCAGCGCCCGGTGCCGGCTGGGGCACGGCCCATCAGTTCGGCCAGCGTCCGGAGCGGGGCAATGGACTTGGCAGCATAGTCCTCGTTCCCGGTGGCCACCGACAGCCGCAGCAGCAGGTCTGAGGCAACGGAGCCGCCGCAGGGCTGGGCGTTGTCGAACACGTCCCTCGGACGGATTACCAACTCCTCATGGTCCCTGCCAGTGTCGTAGAAGGCCTCGGCGCCCTCGTCCCAGAACAACTCGACCATCTGATCGGCCAGCTCGACAGCGGCGTCCAGCCAACGGCGTTCGAAGGTGGCCTCGTAAAGGGCCAGTAGGCCATCGGCGACGAACGAGTAGTCCTCCAGGAACCCCGGCAGCTTGGCCTGCCCCTCTCTGTAAGTGCGCAGCAGAAGGCCGTTGGGGCGTAGCTCCGTCAGGAGGAACTCCGCATTTTTGACTGCGGCGTCCAGGTAGTCCTGCCGCTCCAGTGCCGCGCCGGCCTCGGCAAAGGCTCGTAACATTAAGCCGTTCCACGATGCCAGGGCCTTGTCGTCCAGCAGGGGGTGCTCGCGCTTTTCCCGTTCCTGCCAGAGGGCCAGCTTCCCACGCTGGATCACGTCCACCAGATGCTCCAGCGTTACACCCTGGCGCTGAGCATAGTCAGCAACCTTCACCGTGATGTTGAGAATGTTCTTGCCCTCGAAATTGCCTCTCTGCGTTACGCCGAAGAAGCCATTGAACAGGGCAGCGTCTTCTGCCCCCAGGACGGCCTCGATCTCATCCGGCGACCAGACGAAGAACTTGCCCTCCTCGCCTTCGCTATCGGCGTCGGTGGCGGAGAAAAAGCCGCCGTGCTCGCCCGTCATCTCGCGAAGCACGTAGTCCAGGGTCTCCTCGGTGATGCGCCGGTAGAGCGAGCGCCCCGTGGCCAGCCATGCGTGCAGGTAGAGCCGGGCCACGAGGGCGTTGTCGTAGAGCATCTTCTCGAAGTGAGGGACCAGCCAGTAGGTGTCGGTGGAGTAGCGATGGAACCCACCTCCGACCTGGTCGTAAATCCCGCCGCGGGCCATTTTTTCCAGCGTCAGATCCAGCATCGAGAGGGCCCTTGCGTTGTGGCCGTGGGCGTGGTAACGCAGCAGAATTTCGAGGGTCATGGCCTGCGGGAACTTGGGCGCCGATCCCACGCCGCCGTTCTGGTAGTCGAAGTTGGTGGCCAGCTGGTTGTAGGCGTTGTGCAGTATGGACTCATCCAGCGCGCCGGTGCCGCGAGGCATGTTGGCCGTCCGTCCCATCTGCTCGGTGAGTTGCCCCGTCACCCGCTGGATTTCCGAATGACTGTTGCGGTAGGCCTGGGAGACGGTTTCCAGCAGCCGTGGGAACCCCGGCATGTTGTGCCGGTCGACGGGCGGGAAATAGGTGCCGCCGTAGAAGGGCTTGCCGTCGGGGGTCAGGAAAACGGTCATGGGCCAGCCGCCGCTGCCCGTCAGCATCTGCACCGCCTCCATGTAGACGGCGTCAAGGTCAGGACGCTCCTCGCGGTCGACCTTAATGTTGACGAAGTACTGGTTCATCAGCTCGGCGATGGCGTCGTTCTCGAAGGACTCACGCTCCATCACGTGGCACCAGTGGCAGGCCGAGTAACCAATGCTGAGCAGGATCGGCCTGTCCTCGTCGCGGGCCCGCGCCAGCGCCTCTTCGCCCCACGGGTACCAGTCGACGGGGTTGTTGGCGTGCTGCAGCAGGTAGGGGCTGGTCTCGTTGATCAACCGGTTGGGCATGAGTCCTCAACTTCACCGGCGCGTGCCGGTCTGCGGTGTTTGTTTGTCAGGAGTCCTGGTAGCTAAAGCAGTCCCAGCCGCCGAGCGTCCTCCTCGGTCCACTGGGTGGCGTGGACAATAGAGGCAAGTGTCTTGCGTCGCAAGGTAGCTCCGCCTGAATGAGGGTGAATGGGTACAGTCCTGCCGTCTGTGTGCTTGTAAATTAGGCCACCTGTACGAGTGTTCCTCGAAATATTGAATCCGTCTCGCTCTAACGCTCGCGTAATTTCTCGCACTGGAGTATTGCGCAGCAGGTGAACTAACCTGCCCGGGGTGCTCATATAACTATGGTGACCGTCTCAACTCCGAGGTCGGACACGGGAATTTCACCAATCTCACTAGACTCAAGGCTTTTTGGCAAAGGGTCTCCGTATTCGAGAAGAACCTCAAGGTAACCTTGAGCCAGGTCCTGCAAATTCTCCAACGCCTCTTCTTTTGTGCCTCCCCAGGCAGCGCAGGCTGGAATATTCGGAATGTCAACGCTCCAAGAACCGTCTTCCTCTTGCTCAAAGTCCACGGCCAAAGCATAAGTCTTCTTAACTCGCATTCTTACTCCCAGCATCCGGTGTCCTTCCTTTGTCTACGGAGGCAACCGACATCAAGTCCTTGAGTTTGTTTGGCCTCCCAGCAGCTCCGTGAACTCGGCCAGCGGCATGGCTCCCAGGTCGCCTGCGTCGCGGGTGCGAACGGCCACTGCCCCGGCCTCGGCCTCGCGGTCTCCGACCACGAGCATGTACGGGACCTTCTGCAGCTGGGCGGTGCGGATCTTCTGGTTCATTCGCTCGTTGCGGCTGTCCACCTCGGCTCGGAAGCCGGCTCCAGATAGCTGCGCCAACACGCTCTCCGCGTACTCCGCGTGCCGGTCGGCGATGGGTATGATCGTTGCCTGCACCGGGGCCAGCCAGACGGGGAACGCGCCGCCGTAGTGCTCGATCAGCACCCCCAGGAACCGCTCCATGGAGCCGAGGATGGCCCGGTGCACCATGTAGGGACGGCTGCGGCCTCCCTGGTCGTCCTGGTAGGTGAGGTCGAAACGCTCCGGCAGATTGAAGTCGAACTGCACCGTGGTGCACTGCCAGGCACGGCCCAGCGCGTCGGTGATGTTGATGTCGATCTTGGGGCCGTAGAAGGCGCCACCGCCGTCGTCCACGGTGAAAGGGAGGCTTCGGGCCTCCAGCGCGCCCCGCAGCGAGTTGGTGGCGTGCTCCCACGTGTCCAGGTCGCCCACGTATTTTTCCGGGCGGGTGGACAGAGCGATGCTGTAGTCGGAGAACCCGAAGGCTTCCATCAGCTCGAAGGTCAATTCCAGAACGCCGCCGACCTCGTCCTCCACCTGCTCGGGGCGGCAGAAGATGTGGGCGTCGTCCTGCGTGAACCCGCGAACTCGCATCAGGCCGTGGAGCACGCCGCTGCGCTCGTAGCGGTAGACGGTACCCAACTCGGCGAACCGCAGGGGCAGCTCGCGGTAGCTGCGCAGGGCAGAGCGATAGATGGTGATGTGGAAGGGACAATTCATGGGTTTCAGGTAATATTCCTGCTCGTCGACCTCTACCGCCGAGAACATGCCCTCGCGATAGAAGTCCAGGTGGCCGCTGGTCTGCCACAACGTTGAGCGGCCGATGTGGGGCGAGTACACGACGTCGTAGCCGCGCCGGTAGTGAATGTCCTTCCAGTAGTCCTCAATCAGCGACCGGACGCGCCCGCCCTTGGGGTGCCAGACCACCAGGCCGGGGCCGATCTCGTCGTGGATCGTATATAGGCCCAACTGCCGTCCCAGTGTGCGATGGTCGCGGCGTTCCGCCTCCTCCAGCCGGGCCAGGTGCTCATCAAGCTCGTCCTGCGACTCGAAGGCGGTGCCGTAAATGCGCTGCAGCATGGGCCGCTTCTCGTCGCCGCGCCAGTAGGCCCCGGCGACGCTGAGCAGCTTCATGGCCGGGATTTCGGCGGTGCTGCCGACGTGCGGGCCCTGGCACAGGTCGACGAATCCGTTGTGCCGGTAGATCGAAATGATCGCCGAGTCGTCGAGACCCTCGATCAGTTCCAGCTTGTAGGGCTGGTCGGCGAACAAATCTCTGGCCTCGGTCCGGCTCAGTTCCTCGCGCTCGAACGGGAAAGTACCGGCCATGGCCTCCCGCATCAGCGCCTCGATGCTCTCCAGGTCCTCCGGAGTGAAGGGGCGGGATACGTCAAAGTCGTAGTAGAAACCGTCCTGGGTGGGCGGCCCGATGCCCATCTTGGCCTCGGGGAACAACTTCAGCACTGCGTCGGCCATAACGTGGGCCGCCGAGTGCCGCATTGCATGGCGGTGGGCGTGGGCTGCGTCCGTTGTATCGAGGGTGCCGTGGTCAAGCATGCTCGTGTCCTGCCTGGAGGAGTTTAATGGATTGAAGACCGGCGCCTGTTTCGAAAGTCGGAGTTCATTATAGCCGACAGGTCGGTTGTGGGCCTTTGTGATTCTTGCCGACGAGCTGCAAATCCTGCTGCTTGATTGCATTAAGCCAATCGCCTGGCGGTCAATCAATGAAGCGGAACAGGGCCAGCCTGCGCCACTGCCCCTCGCTGACCATACGAGCTATTTCCACTCGGAAGTTGAGCAGGTAGGTGGCCCCTGCCACCACTGCCAGGAGAATGCTCAACAATATCATCCCCCATTCCTCGCCGGTGAGTATTACGACGAGGCACACGAGGATGTAACCCGTGGCCGCGCCGAGAACCACGTTTCGAAAGAGGGCCATAATGATTGCAATGGGCACCAGGCAGGCGGCGGTTATTACCGGAAACAGCCCCAGCGATACGCCCAACAACACTGCGGCTCCCTTTCCGCCACGGAACCCCAGGAACACCGGCCAGTTGTGTCCGACGACAACGAGAGGGGCAGCGGCAAACACCGCCCAGTCTGGCGCGCCGACAATGTCGGGAAGCAGGACGGCCAGGGCCCCCTTGCCGGCGTCGAGGAGCAATACGGCGACTCCGCTCACAACACCCAAGCGGTGGTACGTGTTCAGAGTTCCGGCGTTGCGGCTCCGTGACTGCCTGACGTCTTCGCCCGTTCTCATTCGCACCAGCAGGTACGATGGTGAGACCGAGCCCAGCAGGTAGGCCCCCACCGCCAGCAATATTCCGACGACCGTTTCCATCACTCCTCCACATTCACCGGAGTGTCAGTGCGGCGAAAAATCCCAGAGTCTATAATAGACGAGTCTCAATCCAAACCGGGTTCAGGAGAGGAGTATGGCCACCAAGGCTGACCTGGAAGCCTTTGAAACATCGGTAACCTGTCCTGACGACTTTGACGAATTCTGGGGCGGCGTCCTGGCACAGCTGGCTAGCGAACCGTTGGACTCGACGGTAACGCACGATCCCATGCGCAGCAACGATGCCGTCACGGTCTACCAGGCGACGTACCGCAGCCTCGACGGGCTGGAGATCTTCGGCTGGTACGGCGTCCCGGCGACCGGGGACGGACCCTTCCCCGCAATCCTGGTGCTGCCCGGCTACAAGTCGGAGCCTGCGGTCCGTCGGGACTGGGGAGCGAAAGGTGTTGCGGTGTTGTCGGTGGCCGTTCGGGGCAAACTGCCCAGCTCGGCGGAGTTCAACCCCGGCTACCCGGGCCTGCTCACCAGCGGAGTCGAAAGTCGCGACACCTACAGCTACCGGGGTGTGATCTCCGACTGTTCACGCGGCGTTGACTTTCTCCTGTCCAGGCCGGAAATCGATTCGCAGAGGATCTTCTGCTGCGGCAGCAGCCAGGGCGGCGGACTGACGTTGGCGACGGCCGGCATTCGCCCTGAGATCAAGGGCGGAGTATCCGGGTATCCATTCCTGTGCTGTTACCCTGAGTCGAGGCAGATGCTGCGATCGTACCCCTACGATGAGCTGTCCTGCTACCTGCGTGCCTACCCGGACAGGGAGCAGCAGATGCTGGAAACGCTGCAATACTTCGACGGTGTCAATTTCGCCACGCGCATCAAGTGTCCCATGGTGGTCGGCATTGCGTTGGAGGACGAGGTTTGCCCCCCCGAGACCAGCTATGCGGCTTACGACCGGCTGGCCGGCGAAAGGGAGCTGTGGCTGTTCCCGGAGTCGGGACACGGCAACGCCCATGACTATCCCAAACAAGAGACCGCCTGGCTGGAGCGGCGAATCGCTGCCTCGAAGGCCGAGTGGGCCGTTTCATGACGACGTCGGGATTCTGGGACAGGACAGAGGCCCAGCTGGCAGAAATTCCCCTAGACCTGGTCATTGAGCGGGACTCGTTCTACGCGCAGCCCGAATGGGACGTTTACCAGGTGCACTACAACACCACTGGCGGACACAGGCTGTATGCCTGGCTTTCCGTTCCCAAGGGTGTCAGCGGGCCCGTCCCTGCGCTGCTGCGAATGCCGGACTACGCCAGCGTTCACGACATAATCTACGCTTCGCTTCGCCACAACGCCGTGGTAATGAACGCCACCCACCGAGGGCAGCGCAACAGTGACGGCGCCTACCAGGCGAGCTATCCGGGTCTGTTGACCGACGGTATCGCAGAGGGGGAGTCCTGGGTGCTGCTGGGCGCGTATGCCGACGCACTGCGGGCGCTGGATGCGCTGCTGGCGCAAGACCGGGCGGAGATCGGCAATCTGGCCCTGTGGGGCGTCGGACTGGGAGGCAGCCTCGCGCTGGCGTTGGCATCCCGGCGCAGTCGAGTGGGATCGGTGTCCGCCGACACGCCGATGCCGCTGGGCCATCCAGCGGCGCTGGAGCCTGGGCTGGGGTACCCGCTGGGGGAGATCGGTGATTTCCTCCGCGTCAATCCCGACCGGCGAGCGGAGGTGGAGCGGACCCTCGGGCTGCTGGACCCGCTGGGCGATGCGGCCCACGTCTCCGCACCGGTGCTGTTGAGCGCCGGGCGATTCGATCGCGGGACCTGCCCGCTCGCCTTTGCCGAGGACCTGGCTGAAGCACTGCCCAACTGCGACCTGCGCCTGTATGACGGAGCAGCCGAGGGTGGCGGCCACATTCACGCCGTGGCTCGTACCGCTTGGCTTGCCGACAGGCTGGAAATTACAGTACCCCTTTAGATTCTAAATTCAGCGAAGGGTGGAAAATTCACCATGGAACAACTACGGCAGAACCTGGCATCCCTGGCACAGAAAGTGGCATCCGTGGTGGAGCGTCTTTGACCTTACTGCCAAAGAACTTCAGATAACCGAACTCGAAAAGGAGTCCGCCGAACCCGACTTCTGGAACGACCATCAGCAGGCGCAGACAAAGATGCGCCAGATGGGTCGCTTGCGCGATACCGTGGTAGTGTGGCGCAATTTTGAGTCCCGGAACACCGATCTCCTTGAGCTGACCGAACTGGCCATCGAGGAAGGAGACGACTCGCTGGAGGAGCAACTGGAGGCGGATGCGGAGGCCCTGGCCCGCGACCTGGCCCGAGAGGAGGTCAAACTCACCCTCTCCGGTCCCTACGACGAACGGGCGGCCATTGTCAGCATCCATTCCGGCGCCGGTGGCACGGACTCCCACGACTGGGCCCAGATGCTCTTGCAGATGTACGTCGGTTGGGCCGAGGGCGGAAAGAGGCCGGTGGAGGTCATGGACCTGTCATACGGCGACGAGGCGGGTTTGCGCAGCGGCATCCTGGAGGTGGGCGGCGACCACGCCTTCGGATACCTGACCGCCGAGCAAGGGGTGCATCGCCTGGTGCGGTTGTCTCCCTATGACCCCAACAATCTCCGCCACACGTCCTTCGCCAACGTCGAAATACTGCCGACGGTGGAGAGCGAGTCGGACATAGATATCCGTCCGGAAGACTTGAAGATGGACACATTCCGGTCCAGCGGTCCCGGCGGCCAGAACGTGCAGAAGGTTGCCTCCGCCGTCCGGCTGACGCACCTTCCCTCCGGTATAGTCGTCTCCTGCCAGACGGAGCGTTCGCAGCACCAGAACCGTGAGTATGCCATGCGCATCCTGCGGGCCAGGCTCCTGAAACGCCAGGACGATGAACGCGCTGAGGAACTGGCGAAGCTCCGCGGAGAGCGGACCAATCCGGAGTGGGGCCACCAAATCCGCAGCTACGTGCTGCACCCGTACAAGTCGGTCAAGGACCACCGCACCAACCTGCAGAGCACCAACCCGGACAATGTCCTGGGCGGGGAGATTGACCCTTTCATCGAGGCCTACTTGATGCACCGGCTGGGGGAAGGGGAGTAGCCTTCAGGTTAAGAACTATTCGAGTCGGCAAGACCACAGGGGCGCACAACCGTGCGCCCTTGTTTCTTGTAAATGAAAGGAGCGGCCTCTGCGGCCGCTCCTTTGTCTATCCGAGGTTATTTGGCGAGAGTCTGGCTCGGCTTAACAGTTGCCCAGCAGGTGCCCCATTCGTTGCTTCTTGGTGATCAGGTAGTTGCGGTTCTCGTCGTTTACCGGGACTTCCAGGGGAATCCTGTCCTGGATTTCCAGGCCGAACCCGGAGAGCCCCACCACCTTGCCCGGGTTGTTGGTCAGCAAGCGTAGCTTTGATACGCCGAGGTCCAGGAGAATCTGCGCTCCAGCTTCGTAGTGGCGCATATCGGCCTCGAAGCCCAGCGTCTTGTTGGCCTCAACGGTGTCGAGGCCATGGTCCTGCAGGGAATAGGCCTTGATCTTGTTGTGAAGGCCGATGCCCCGGCCCTCCTGGCGCATGTAGAGCAGCACGCCGGTGCCCTCCTCCGCGAGGGTCTTCAGGGCCAACTCCACCTGCTCCCCGCAGTCGCAGCGCTGGCTGCCGAACACGTCACCGGTCAGGCACTCGCTGTGGATGCGCACCAGGACAGGGTCGTCGGCGTTCCATTCCCCGGTGGTGAGAGCGATGTGCTCGCCCTGGTCGTAGTAGCTGCGGTAGCCGATGGCCTTGAATTCCCCGTAGCGAGTCGGCAGGCGCGTTTCGGCGACCCGCTCGATCAGTCGCTCGCTATGGCGGCGGTGGGCAACTATCTGGGCGATGCTGAGGATCTTGAGGTCGTGAACCTCGGCGAATTCCTCCAGCTCCGGCAGCCGGGACATCGACCCATCCTCGTTCATCATCTCGCAGACGATGCCGGCCGGGTACATTCCCGCCAAGTTGCACAGGTCCACGATGGCCTCGGTGTGGCCCGGCCGCTCCAGCACCCCGCCGGGATGATAGCGCAGCGGGAAGAGATGCCCAGGCCGAATGAAATCGTCACCGTTGACTCCGGGATCTATCATCGCCTGCACGGTAGCGGCGCGGTCGAAAGCGGAAATGCCCGTGGTTGTGCCAACCTTGTAGTCCACCGAGATTGTGAAGGCAGTCTGGTCCTTTCTGCCGGCATTCTCGCTGATCATGAGCGGCATCTGGAGCTCATCGAGCCGCTCGCCAATGATGGGCATACAAAGCAGACCCCGGGCATACTTCACAATGAAGTTGATTGCCTCCGGGGTCACGGTGTCCGCCGGCATTACGAGGTCGCCCTCGTTCTCCCGGTTCTCGTCGTCCACTACAATCAGCAGTTTGCCCGCTTTGAGTTCGTCCAGTGCCTCTTCCAGACTACACAGGGGCATTTCTCAGTCCTTTTCCTAGCCTTGGGTTCCGCCGCTCGGAGTTACCGCTTGAGCAGGTTTTCTACGTATTTCGCCAGAATGTCGGCCTCCAGGTTCACCCTTGCGCCGACCAATAATGTTTGCAGGTTAGTATTATGGAGACTGTATGGTATCACAGCCAGGGTGAACGAGGAAGTTCCTACTTTTACCACGGTCAAACTTATACCGTCAACTGCGATAAAGCCCTTTTCGACGATGTAGGGCATCAACCTGGCGGGAGCCCTGACCCGGTAGATCACCGAATCGCCGTCGTCTTTGCTGGATGTCACCCGCCCCGTGCCGTCCACGTGGCCCTGCACTATGTGCCCTCCCATCCGGTCGCTGGCAGATAGTGCCCGTTCGAGGTTTACGATGCCTCCGGGCGTCAGGTCCCCCAGGGAGGTACGCCGCATCGTCTCGGGCGACAGGTCGACGGAGAACTCAGAGTCGCCGATGGAGACTGCTGTCAGACACGCGCCGTTCACGGCAATGCTGTCGCCCAGCTTGAGGTCGGACATCACCTTCTCTGCCCGAACTGTCATGCCGTTGTTGCTGATCGCTACTACGGAGCCGACTTCTTCGACTATGCCAGTAAACATAGCGCCACTGCTCCTTCATTCTCCCAAAGTGGGAATCATTGGGTACCCGGTGATCAGCCAGTCGGCGCCGACCTGCCGAAACGAGGTCTCTTTCAGCCGATGAGTGCGCGACATGATCTCGGCGCCTTCCCCTTCCACCGGCGAGGCGGCCCCGATGCCGCCGATGATTACCGGAGCGACGAATGCCTGCACCTTGTCAACCAGGCCATCGTCGAAGAGCGAGCCGAGGGTCTTGCCACCGCCCTCGACCAGCAGGTTGACGATGCCACGCTTTCCGAGATCCGCCAGTACCTCCGGGGCACTGACGAGTCCCTCGCTGGTGGTGCCGACCAGGACGACCTCGGCGCCGGCACGCAGCAGGCCGCTGACGTTTCCTGCCGGAGCCGCGTCGGTGGTGTACACCAGCGTCTCGCCGGGCTGCCGAAGCAGCTGGGAGCGTACCGGCATCCGGCACTGGCTGTCCAGGGTGACCCTGACGGGTTGCCTCTCCAGGGGCCGGTTGTCGTCGCCGCGGGCCGTCAGCTGGGGGTCATCGGCCAGAATGGTATTCGCCCCCACCATGATGGCGTCCGTCTCCCGGCGCATCAACTGCACCAATGCACGCGCCTCGGGCCCCGTCACCCACTTGGAGTCTCCGGTGTGCGTCGCAATCTTCCCGTCCAGACTCATTGCGAACTTGGCCAGAACGTAGGGCAGTCCCGTCCCGATGTGCTTGGCGAATCCCTCGTACAGTTCGCGGACATCCGGCGACGAGTCCATACAGGCGTGAACGAGGGAAACCGGGATGCCTGCCTCTCGCAACTCCGTGATTCCGTTGCCTGCCACCACGGGATTGGGGTCGGAAACGCCAACAACCACTTCCACCACCCCGGCCTCGATGATGGCGCCGGTGCAGGGAGGAGTGCGGCCGTAGTGGCAGCAGGGCTCCAGGGTCACGTAGAGTGTCGCGTTCCGGGCGCTGTTCCCGGCCTGCCGTATGGCGACGATTTCGGCGTGGGCCTGGCCGGGCGGCTGGGTTGCACCCTCGCCGACCACCTGCCCTGCTTTGACCAGGACGGCGCCGACGGCCGGATTGGGGCTGGTGGACCCCAACGCCGAACGCGCCAACTGGATGGCCCGGTCCATGAAGTCCATTTCCCGGCCCTCTAGCTGCTGCCCCGAGGGGTGCGGCCTGAATTCGGAGAGGAAGTCCGAATTGGGGTGCCTGGGCCCGAGAATTCCTGGGAGAATCGGCTTGCCGTGGGGTCCGTCTGGCCCTGGTACTTGCTGCCGAGACCCTCGGAACCGTAAAGCCGGTCGGCGGGGGTGGTGAGGCGCAGGTACGAGATCTGGCCGATTTTCATGCCGTAGTACAGCGTGATGGGCAGCCGGGCCAGGTTGCTCAGCTCCAGCGTCAGGTGCCCCTTCCACCCGGGGTCTACGAAGCCTGCCGTGGAGTGAATTACCAGGCCAATCCGTCCCAAGCTGCTCTTTCCCTCCAGCCGTGCCACCAGGTCGTCCGGTAGCTCGATGTGCTCCAGGGTGCTGCCGAGGACGAACTCGCCGGGATGCAGGATGAACGGAATTTCGTCGGCTATCTCCACGGTTTCCGTGAGGTCGTCCATGCTCATCCTCACGTCTATGTGGGGCCGTCGTGAATTGGAAAATACCAGGATCTTTCGGTCGAGGCGAAGGTCTACACTCGCGGGCTGAATGTCCTCCGGGTCGAGGGGGTCAATGACGATTCGGCCTTTTTCCAGCTCCTCCTTGATCGTATGGTCGCTAAGTACCATGTACAACTTCTATCAGCGTCCGTAGCCGTGGATAGTTGCGCGAATTCTAGCAATGGCGCACTGGCCCGGCAAGCGAATGTGGCTTTGAAAGCCCAGATCTATCATTCAGAGACCGGTTCGGTGATCAGGTATATGGCATTTGCAGATACCGAAACGTCCAGTTCGCCTGCTGAGATTGATGTGTCGGCTGCCGACTCGGCGGCAAAGGCGGTGCGGGCAAAACCGGGCTGGAGCGGCTCGATGTAGGCTGTTTGTTCCTGCAGGTGCACCAGCCGTCCCAGTCCAACACCCGCCAGTTCGGCCAGGCCCTCGGCGTTCTGCCTCAGCTTGGCCAGGGCTTCGTTCCTTGCCTGGTCTCGCAGCGGATCAATGTCCTCGATGGTGAAGCTGATCCCGTTGACCCGCACAAGGTCTCCTGCTGCGTCGGTGACCTGATCGATGATTGTTCCGGCCTGATCCAGGGCACGTATCTTGACCGACACCTGGTTGCTGACGGAATATCCGACCAGTTCCTGTTCCCAGCGAGTGATGCAGTTTTCTCCCTCCCCTATTCTTTCGAGGCCAACTTCCTTGTCCTCTTCACACTCGGTGACCCTGACGCTCTCGTACCTGGGACTGATGCTGAAGTACTGAGTCTGGATGTCCCGGTCTTCGATCTCCGCATCCCTCAAAACGGTCATCACGCCGTCCATGGCGGCAGCAGCGGCTGCCCGCGCCTCCGAAGCGGTGTCCGAGACGGACTCAACCCCGAGGCTGAGGATGGCAAGGTCGGGGGCGCCACTGACGGTGCCGGTGGCCCGGACGTGTATGCCCTGGGAACCGTCGTAGGGAGCGACATAGCCGCCGGATCCATAACTGGACTTTCCGCCGCTGTACGAGGCCCAGGCACCGCTGGCGGAATTTCTCTTTGCCTCGTAGTTCCCGTCTCCGTCGAAGGGGCCCTTGATAGCGGCTGCCCAACAGGCCGTGGTAAACACCAACGACAGGGCAGCCAGAAGGAACAGGAGACGATAATTGGCGAGTCCTTTCAACATGGCCAAGATGAATGCTCCTGGGGCAGATAGACTCAGCCCTGGTAGTTTACGCGTCCGTCCAGCAGGGCGCGGGCCATCACGAACTTGTGGATTTCCGACGTCCCTCCGCCGATGCGCGCGTGCCGCAGCAGGTGGTACCAGTGAGCGATGGGCAGGTCGAGGGTTTCTCCCGTACCGCCGAACACCTGCATGATCTTGTCGATGCTGCGGTGCCCCCACTCCCCGGCGCAGTACTTGATCATCGAGGCCTCCACCCGAACGTCGTCTCCCGCATCGGCGCGGGCGGCGGCCTCTCGGGTGGCGGCGCGGAGAGTCATTATGTCGATGTATACGTCGGTCAGCATCCACTGGATCGCCTGGCGGTCAGCGATGGGCCGCCCGTAGGTGACCCGCTGCTTGGCCCAATCAAGGGCCATTTCGAGGGCACGGCTGAGGATACCCAGGGCCATGGACCCTCGGAGCAAACGGTCGTGATGCACCAGCCACTTCTGTCCCAGCGTGAACCCGCGGCCCACTTCGCCCAAGACCTTGGTCTGGGGTACCCGCACGTTGCTCAGGTGGATGGTGTGCTGCTGGTTCTTGTGCGGGTTGATCCAGATGCGGATGGGATCAAAGGACAGGCCGGGGCTCGGATTGTCCACGATGAACATGGTGATGCCGCCCCGCTGTCGCAGCTCGGGGTCGGTCACCGCCTGCACCAGGATGTAGTCGGCGCTGGCTCCTCCCGAGATGAAAGTCTTGGTGCCGTTTAGGACCCAGTCGTCCCCGTCCAGCACGGCGCGGGTCTGCATCATTCCGCCCGGGTCGGAGCCGGCCTCCGGCTCGGTCTGGCCGAAGGCATAGTGCAGTTCGCCGTTGATTGACGGGACCAGGTATTCCTGCTCCTGCTCGGGAGTGCAGTTGCCGATCATCATCATCGGCACGGGCGAGGTGGGCAGCTGGACTATGCTTTTGTGCACCTCCTCGTCCAGCACCACGTGGCCCAGGGCTCCCATGCCGCCACCGCCGTACTCCTCTGGGACGAAGGAGGTGTAGATACCGGTGTCCTTGGAAATCTGGTTCAACCGGCCCCACTGGTCCGGCTGCAGCGTGCCGAGGATGCCCTGCAGGGCCTCAGCGATGCCCCGGGGGGAGCCGTCGTCCACGCCTTCCTGCGTCGGGTTGGCCAAATATCCCGCCTCGAGCGGATAGCACTCGTCCTTGACGATCTGCCGTATGGTCAGTTTCAGGGCCTCAAGTTCCGGCGGAAGGCCCGCCTCCCCTGCTGTCATCTGATCATCTCCTTGGGGACAACCCCGATTCGGTCAAACGGAAGGAATTCATGACGCTGCAAAGGCGCGAGATGGCTCGCGCCTTTTGCCTTCGTTCTCTGCGTCGCCGACGGCGACGGATTCAGTGCAAGGGTCAAACAAACTTGAATGCGGAGATAGCGGAGTTTTCGCTACCCTCGGAAGTCTGCTGGCCCCTTGCGGCAGCATTTCCCTCGACGCTTTCCACCGCGGAGTAACCGATGGCGAAGAAGGTCAGCGTCAGGAACGCTATCACGGCGATTACAGCGATCTTGCCCTTTGAGACGCCCACTCGCCCGATGCTGCCGGAAATTACATTCAGCATGATTTCCAATTCTATAATGCTGTGCCGATGATTGTCACCCCTTGGGCACATATTTGCGCCAGGTGGGTTGCATCCTCACAATGCGGAGTCTCCATTGTCGCCGTGCTAGAATATGCGGCGGCACACTTGCCTTCGCGGACCCCGATGCAATACAGAAATCTTCCCAGCGTCGACAATGTCCTCGCCACGCCTCAGGTGGCCTCGATGACTGCCTCCTTCAGCCGCCAGTGGGTGGTTGAGTTGGTTCGCAGCGAGCTGGACCTGGCCCGGGAGCGCATACGGCAGGGGGACGCTGCGGCAGGCCTGGATGAACTGGCCGCCTTGGTGTGCCAGCGAGCCGACGACGTTGTGCGTGCCGAGCCGCGTCGAGTGATCAACGCAACGGGCGTGGTGATCCACACCAACTTGGGACGGGCGCCGCTCAGCAAGGCTGCAATGCAGGCCGCCGATGAGGCTGCTTTCGGCTACTCCAACCTGGAGTTTGACCTCAATTCGGGGAGACGCGGCTCCCGACAGGCGCAGCTGGAGTCTCTCCTGCGGCAGATCACCGGGGCAGAGGCTGCCCTGGCGGTGAACAACAATGCCTCTGCAGTGCTGCTGGGACTGTTGGCGCTGGCGGCAGATCGCGAGGTCATCGTGTCCCGCGCCGAGGCGGTGGAGATCGGCGGCGGCTTCCGGGTGCCGGACGTGTTGCGCCAGAGCGGTGCCACCCTGGTCGATGTGGGTACCACCAACCGAACCTACCTGCGCGACTATGAGGACTCCACGACCGGGGATACGGCGGCATATCTGAAAGTGCATGCCAGCAATTTCCGCGTCGAGGGATTCACTGCCGAAGTCGGAATGCGGGAACTGGCCGAGTTGGGCGACCGGCTGGGCGTGGCGGTTCTGCATGACGTCGGCAGCGGCAGCCTTCTCCCCACCGAGAAATACGGCCTGGTCCACGAGCCCATGCCCCAGGAAAGCGTAAGCGCAGGGATGGGCTTGGCATTCTTCTCGGGCGACAAACTGCTGGGAGGCCCGCAGGCAGGCATCGTAGTGGGACGGCGTGATCTGGTATCGCGGCTGGCCCGGCACCCCCTGGCCCGGGCGGTGCGCATCGACAAGCTGAGCCTGGCCAGTCTGACGGCCACGCTGGTCCACTATCTGAAGGGTGAGGCCGAGCGAGAGGTTCCGGTCTGGCGTATGATTTCCGCCACTCCTGACGAAATACGCCAACGCGCCGAACGTTGGCGGTCCATGCTGACGGGCGCTTACGATGTCTGCGAGTCGCGGTCAGCCATTGGCGGTGGCAGCCTGCCTGGAGAGACGTTGCCTACATGGGTGCTGGCCCTGAATGCAGACGGCACTAGTGGCGGTGCGGACGGAGTTATGCACCGATTGCGGCAGAACCGGCCTCCAGTGGTAGCCAGGGTCGAGGATGAGAGGGTGCTCTTCGACCCTCGCACCGTCGGCCCCGATGAGGGCTCGGACCTGCTGTCTGCACTGCAGTCCTTGGCGCCCTGAACGGCATTGCTGGAATTTCAACGTGGGTGATGCGGCCTGATGATGGAGTCTAATGA
This sequence comes from Dehalococcoidia bacterium, assembly GCA_965207865.1. Lineage (GTDB taxonomy): Bacteria > Chloroflexota > Dehalococcoidia > Lucifugimonadales > UBA3495 > VXOI01. Next base: position 455,310 of record CBDBNP010000007.1, on the reverse strand, counting down.
TGAAGACAGAAGCGGAGCATAAAGCACAATGACCGACTATCTGCTGGTGCATGGCGCGGGACAAGGTTCCTGGGTGTGGGGCAAGGTCTGGGGCCTGATGACGGCTCCCGAGGAGCATCCGCCGAGGCTGCACAAGCCGCGTCGCGCCAACCGCGTCCGGACCATTGACCTGCCCGGCCACGGCCCCGATGCTCAGGGTGACACCGCCGCTGTCCGCGTGGAAGAGTGCGTCGAGTCCATCAGGCACACTGTGGAACGGGAGCAGCTTCGCGACGTGGTGCTGGTGGGCCATGGCATCGGCGCCGGCATCGTTCTGAAGGCCGCGGGCAGCCTGGAAACCCCGCCCAAGCGCGTCTGCATCGTGGGCGGGATTGTGCCCGAGGGCTCCCGCACATTCGTCAGCGCCTGCGCCGGAAGCATTGGCCGAGGGCTGAAGATGCTATCGCTGATGAACTCTCTGTCCAGGAAGGAACTGCGGTACCCCCACCAGTTTGTCAGCAGTTATCTTTGCAACACCATGGATTCCATGGAGGTTGTCCAGATTCTTGGGTTCTTCGGTCCTCTGCCGACACGACTTCTGAACTCGGGCGTGTCGCTGGATGACGAGCTGGCGTCCCCGGTGTCCTGCGTTGTGCTTACCCAGGACAAGGTGGTCTCCAGCCAGGCCCAGCGGAGGACCGCCGAGCGGCTGAACAGCGATCAGGTGATCGAGATTGACGCCTGCCATATGGGGATGTGGCAACGCCCCCAGGAAGTGGCGGATGCGCTGCTGACCTACGCCTGACCCGCCTGCCGACATAAAGGATGGCGACACCAACGGCGGGTTGAGGTTGCGTGCCAGGGATTGAACAGCAATGCGGATGAGTGATCCGTTGGGCGCTTACAAGTCCCGTTACCTGAACGGTCCGGGATCTGATGATGGCCTGCGGTCCGTATTTCGGAAGATCAGGGATGATTTCCACGTTCGGCGGGTACTTTACCCCGGTAGTTACCTGCATATCACGCCGTCCTTGTACTTCCCCTATGTCTGCTACGTTGATTCCCTGGCGGGATTCGCCGATGCCTTGGCGGACCCCAATCTGCGGCGGTACGTGGAAGATCACAGGGAATACCCGGAAACCCCGGCAATTGGCTGCTATCAGCTGGATTACCGCACCTTCACTTGCGAGCCGGAGGGATCCTTTGACCTGCTCATTTCCCTCAACGCGGGATTGATTTCCCGGGCCTGCAAGCGCTTCCTTCGTTCCGGCGGCCTGCTGCTGGTAAATGACGAGCATTACGATGCCAGGCGCGCTTTTGTGGATCCGGACTATCACTTATGCGCGGTGTTCGCCGGAGAAGACCTGTCCATGGAAACGTCGGAATCCGAACTGGCCGCGTTCTTCAGGACCGCCCGGGGAACTCCGCTGACTCTGGAGATGGTGGAGTCCGATGTTCCCCGGCCGCCGAGCCGGGCGAGGTTCAAGTCAGCGTGTTCGGCGCCCGTCTATCTGTTCAGGAGGCAATGAGCTCCGAATAGCCCCGCAAGCCACTGCCCTGAATTACGGACAAAGGTCAACTTACGGTGACACTACTGTGAGGCAAAACAAGTAGCTTCCAAAGAGAAACGGGCTGGATCTACCAGCCCGTTCTTGTTGTTGTCTACCTGGACAGGGGATGCGGCTTGGGGCTACCACCCGGGGCGGCGATTGCCGCAACCGCCACAGAACACGTCCCGCATAGGGCCGTTCTCGTATCCGCACTTGTCGCAAGTCCACACTGTGACCATCATCGAGAAAATCATCAAAATCACCTCAGCCGTTTCTGAAATAATTTTCGCCTCCGGTTCGATGAATCCCGGAGGCTGTGATCCCTAGTGGTGATGACCGTGGTGGTCGTGTTCCTCTTCCTCTTCCTGGGTAATCAGGGAGTAGGTGGTCAGTATCATGCCAGCCACGCTGGACGCGTTCTCGAGGGCAGACCGCGAGACCTTCGTGGGGTCGATGATGCCCCTGGCCACCAGGTCTCCGTAATCGCCGGTGGCAGCATCGAAGCCGTAGTTGCGCTCGCTGTTGCGGCTGACCTCGTCCACCACGACCGCCGGCTCGGCTCCGGCGTTGCGGGCGATGATGCGGACGGGTTCCTGCAGCGCTCCCCTGAGGACGCTCCGACCCACTGCTTCGTCGCCCGTCAGGCTCACGCTGTCCAGGGCCGATAGAGCCCTAACGTAGGCCACGCCACCTCCGGGGACGATGCCCTCTTCAACGGCGGCACGGGTGGCCGACAGCGCGTCCTCGACGCGGGCCTTGCGGTTCTTCAGTTCGGGCTCGGTGGGTGCCCCGACCTTGACCACCGCGACACCGCCGGAGAGCTTCGCCAGCCGCTCCTGCAGCTTTTCCTTGTCGTACTCGGAGGTGGTCTCCTCGATGAGGACGCGAATCTGCTCGATACGGCCCTTGATCATCGTATCCTCGCCGGCTCCGCCCACGATGGTAGTGCGGTCCTTGGTGGTCTCTATGCGGCGGGCCTGGCCGAGGTCGGCGACGGTGGCCTGGTCCAGCCGGCGTCCCCGCTCCTCCGACACTACCTCTGCGCCGGTCAGGATGGCGATGTCCTCCAGCATGGCCTTGCGTCGATCGCCGAATCCCGGCGCCTTGACCGCCAGGCAGTTGATGGTGCCGCGCAGCTTGTTGACCACCAGAACTGCCAGGGCCTCGCTTTCCACATCCTCGGCGATCACCACCAGGTTGCGGGTGACTTGCAGGGCGCTCTCGAGCACCGGCACCAGTTCCGCTGCCGAGGAGATCTTCTTGTCGGTTACCAGGATGTGGGGGCTCTCGATGATCGACTCCATCCGCTCCGGGTTGGTGACGAAGTAGGGGCTGATGTAGCCGCGGTCGAAGTTCATGCCCTCGACGAATTCGGTCTCCGACTCGATGCCCTTGCCCTCTTCGATGGTAACCACGCCCTCGGCGCCCACCTGTTCGAGCACGTCAGCCAGCATGTTGCCAACCTCGCTGTCGTTGGCCGATATGGTGGCGACCTGGGCCATCTGGTCCCGCCCCTGTACCGGGGTGGAGATGCCCGCCAGTTCTTTCACCAGCGCGGCCACGCACTTGTCGAGGCCCCGCTTGATGGCCATGGGGTCGGCGCCGGCGGCAACGTTCCTCATGCCGTCCCGGACGATGTGGTGGGCCAGGACGGTGGCGGTGGTGGTCCCGTCGCCGGCCACGTCATTGGTCTTGCTGGCTGCTTCCTTGATTAGTTGAGCGCCCATATTTTCGAAGGATTCGGGCAATTCCACTTCCTTCGCAATGGTTACTCCGTCGTTGGTGATGACCGGAGCGCCCCATTTCTTTTCCACGGCGACGTTCCTGCCCTTGGGTCCCAGTGTCCTGCCAACGGCGTTCGACACCATGGAGATGCCTTTCAGCAGCGCCTGCTGCGCTTCCTCGTCGCTAATAATATGCTTGGCTGGCATTCTTGATTCGCTCCTCCACTAAAGATGAAAGGTGTATAAGACAGCCAAATTGCGAATTCTTACGCCATACAGGATAAATCTGGCCTCGTTGCCGGTCAAGCGGGACTCTGGCAAGTCGACCGGAGCGAAAAGAGGGGTGTCAGCATCAACGTTTGATATACACCATATTGTGAATTCATTCACACCCTTGACAAGTATAATATTTATTGGTATAACTAATACAGACACACTGATTGATGCGCGACGATGACTGGCGAGTGCGAGAGCAACTCCGCCGGTCGCGAAGGTTCAGAAAAGGAGGTACGAACCATGTCGACGAAGGCGAAACTCGGGATAGCCCTGGGAACCGCAGCCCTGGCCGTCGCCGCATACGGCGGCTACCGCTACTGGAGGCGGCGCAGGCAAGCCCGCTAAACACAGCGGGTCAGCAGGGGCGAGTCCTATGCCCTGCGACCAAGAGGCGTGATTATCCCCAGCGGAAATCGGCGCCAGCGAGGCCACGAGATCAACGCCCCGAGGCTGGAACAGGGGTCCTCAACTGAGGGCCCCTGTTTTTGCGTAGTGAGGATCCTACTCGTTGGTATTTCCGACTCAACCCCCATTCAGCCAATTCGATGCGGTCGGATCCAGACTCATGCACTGCCAGGATTAGGAACCACCTGCGAGGGTGGCTAAAACGTTCGTTTCGTCGCTTCGGCTGTGTGCTAGACTCGCCCCATGTCCACCTCTGACCAGTTCATCGCCGATCTCCACATACATTCCCGCTATGCCTACGCCTGCAGCAAGAACCTGACACTGTCCGGCATCGCTGAAACGGCCCGGATCAAAGGCATTCAGTTGCTCTCCACCGGAGACTTTACGCACCCGGCCTGGTTGGCTGAACTGGAGGCTGGGCTTGAAGAGGTGGACCACGGTACCTACCGGCACTGTGGCGTGGATTTTGTACTCGGTACGGAAGTCAGTTGCGTCTTCAAGCAGGGAGGCATAACCAGGAGAATTCACCTCCTTGTTTATCTGACATCGTTCGAGTCGGTGCGACGATTCGTGGGTGAACTCGAGCGACTCGGTGCCAAGCTCGCGAGCGATGGCCGCCCGACTGCAAAAGTCAGCGCGGCGGACCTGACGTCCAGGACGCTGGACCTGGACCCCGACGCAATGGTCATCCCGGCTCACATCTGGACGCCGTGGTACGGGATCCTGGGTTCTGTGTCTGGGTTCGACAGTCTCGATGAGTGCTTCGGCGATGTGGCGCCCCTCGTGGCGGCAGTCGAGACGGGTCTGTCCAGCGACCCCGCCATGAACTGGGCCATCCCGGAGATGGACGGCCGGGCCATCGTCTCATTTTCCGACGCCCATTCCCTTCCCAACCTGGGCCGCGAGTCAACTGTCTTTAGGGGGAAGCCGACGTATCCGAGTCTCAAGAAGGCGATCCTGCAGAACGAGATAGCCTACACGGTGGAGTTCTATCCCGAAGAGGGGAAATACCACCTCAATGGGCATCGCAAGTGCGGCGTTTGCCAGCCTCCCCATCAGACGCTGGCACAATCGAGCACGGCTTGTCCGGAATGCGGACGTCCCATGACTCTAGGTGTGCTACATCGTGTACTTTCGTTGGCGAATCGGGTGATCGGTGACCAATCGAATTACCAGCCGGGCGAGGATGGTCTGATACGGCACAAGGGCGGACGCCCTCCCTTTATGAGGCTGGTCCCTCTGGCCGAACTGTTGGGCGGGACACTGGAGGCGGGGCCCAGGACCAAGAGGGTGCAGAGGGTCTACAGCCAGCTATGCGACGAACTGGGCAGTGAGCTTGAGGTGCTGGCCAAGGCTGATGAGTTCGCGTTGACGCAGGTGGCCGGGGCGACAGTGGCTGAGGCCATCCTGAAGGCACGCAGGGGACTCGTATCCGTTGAGCCCGGATTCGACGGGAAGTATGGGACCGTGCGGGTGCTATAAGGCGATCTGCGTTGGCCCGGTCAATCGTCTCTCTATGGTCTTTTGGGCGGGTATCTTTGTGCTACAATTCACAAAATCGTGGCGGGTGCACGTGCTGCCTGCCTCTTTAGTTGGGAATTGGACGGTTTGCCGCAGCCCCATTCCGTTTATCTTCGCCGCCTTCAGAGAGAGGACATTACCGAGGTTGTGGAGATCGAAAGGGAAGCCTTTTCTCCCACCTGGGTAAGTTCTCCCTTCAAGCGCGACATCAACAACAAGCGGGCCTGCTACCTGGTAGCCTGCCTGGATCAGGCTAATGACGCTCCACGGCCCGACCCGGAATCCCAGCCCGGTCAAGACGTAGAGGCCGAGCAGTCCTGGCTGTCCAGATTGGCTGGGCGGCTTGGCTTTGGCGGCGTGGAGGTGGAGGCGCCGGACGAGGAGGATCCGGCCATCGCCGGATATGTCAGTGTCTGGTACCAGGGGGACGAGGCCCACATCACCGAAATCGCCGTCCGCGAGACGATGCGTGGCAACGGGATCGGCGAGCTTCTGCTCATCGGATCCCTCAGGGCCGCCAGGGAATACGGCTCCCACGTCATGACTCTCGAGGCCAGGGTGTCCAATTTCATAGCCCAGCGCCTTTACGAGAAATACAGCTTCAAATCCGTCGGCATCCGCAAGGGGTACTACTCGGACAACCGCGAGGACGCGGTGATCATGACCACCACCCCCATCGGAACCGACGAGTACGCCAGGTTGTTCCGCGAGCTGCAGGACCTGTGGGAGTCCAAGCGGGGGCCCATCGTCATCGTTGATTAACGGAGCCACATTGAACTCCCCCGCGATCTATGAACCCCCTTAAGCCTGTGCGCGGATGGCGAGGTTCCGGGTTTCAAGTTGACCATATCGGAGAGTGATTGTTAGAATGAGCCACGTTGTGCGGTAATTGTTCGCAGGTATTAAAGCGCCGTGCTGATGGCACGGTGCGATATCTTGTGTTTTTCCATTGTTGATGCGTGCTGACAGGCGGTGAAACCGGGAAACATGTTGGTCATCGGCTTGACAGGTGGCATCGGGACGGGCAAGAGCGAGGCCGCCAGGCATCTGGTGTCGTTAGGTGCGCAACTCATCGACGCTGACGTGGTGGGCCACGAAGCCTACAGGCCGCACGCCGAGGCATGGCGCAAGGTAGTCGAGGCTTTCGGAGAGGGCGTCTTAGGCCCGGAAAACGAGATTGACCGCCGAGCGTTGGGCGCCATCGTCTTCTCGGACCCGGACCAGTTGGCCCGCCTCAATGGGATCATGCACCCGCTGATGGCCGGAATGGTGCAGGAGAATATAGACGCACATCGAGAGGCTGGCGCAGAGGCCGTGGTCGTGGAGGCCGCGCTGCTCTTTGAGGCGGGGTGGAACTCCCTGGTGCAGGAAGTCTGGGTAACCGACTCTTCCGTCGAGGTGGTGGTAGAGCGACTGGCACAGCGGAACGGAATGAATGAAGAGGAGGCCCGCCGGCGTATCTCGTCCCAGATGAGCCGGGAGGAAAGGCTTGAGCGAGCTGACTTTGTGATTGACAACTCTAAGGACGTCGAATCGATGCGAAAGGCGATCGACGAGTTGTGGGCGACCCGAGTTAAAGAAAGGATTGAACAGACATAATGGTAGAAGCCGCAGAGCAAGAGGTACAACACTACAGTGAGTACGCGATCGAGGAGTTCCTCGTGCGGGCGGAGCCGTACTACCGGGCCGTCGGCGACGAGATGGAGCTGTTTGCCGCGGCTTACCAGCAGCACATCCCGGTTCTGCTCAAGGGCCCGACTGGATGTGGCAAGACCCGGTTCGTAGAGTACATGGCCTGGAAACTGGGCCGCCCTCTCACCGTAATAAAGGAACAAGACAAGGCCGCCGCCAACCAATCACAGGAAGTCCGTGAGGGTGAGGTTCGCGTTCCGCTGGTGACCATCGCCTGCCACGAAGACCTCACGGCCAGCGACCTGGTGGGCCGCTACCTGCTGGATGCCGATGGTACTCGCTGGATCGACGGTCCGATGACCCGAGCCGTCAAGGCAGGGGCTATCCTGTACCTTGACGAGGTTGTCGAGGCCCGTAAGGACACCACAGTGCTGATTCACCCGCTCACCGACCACCGGCGCATATTGCCGGTGGAAAAGACCGGATCGATTATCGAGGCCGATGACCGGTTCCTGCTCTGTATCTCCTACAACCCCGGTTATCAGAGTGCGCTGAAGGACCTGAAGCACAGCACGCGTCAGCGGTTCATCTCCATCGAATTCTACTACCCGCCCCGCGAAATCGAGCGGGAAATCATTCAGTCTGAAAGCGGTTGCACCGAGGAGCAGGCCGACTCCCTGGCCAAGCTGGGTGAGAAGATCCGGAACCTCGAAGACCACGGCCTGCAGGAAGGCGCCAGCACCCGCCTGCTAATCTACGCTGGCCGGCTTATTTCCGAGGGCATTCCCGCCCGCCGCGCCTGCCAGGTCGCCATCGTCTGGACCCTGACCGACGACCCCGAACTGCAGCGCAGTCTCGAAGAGGTTACTTCTTCCATTTTTGAGTAAGACCTCAAGGAGTCGCATTCTGGAGTGGGAGAGGAGGCAACCCTGACGCCTCCGGAACTGATCAAGCGGGCGCTGGCCAACCGGACCACCAGCAGGGTGGCCGGGGATGACCTGACGCCCGCTGCCGTCATGGTGCTCCTGTATCCCAAGGATGGGGACCACTGGGTGCTGCTGAACAAGCGGTCCCAGGAAGTAGAGCATCACAAGGGGGAGATATCCTTTCCCGGCGGGGCCACGGACCCGGAGGACAAGGACTCCCTGGATACGGCCCTGAGGGAAACCGAAGAGGAAATGGGCATCTGCCCGGAGGACATCACGGTACTTGGGGAAATGGACGAGGTGGCGACGCGTTCCCGGTTTCGCGTCAGCGTGTTTGCGGGCACAATCGAGCCTCCTTACCATTTCCGCCCCAGCATCGACGAGATCGCCGAGATTGTTGAATTCCCCGTAAGTGCTTTGCTGGATGCATCCAGCATTCGCGTTGAAACTCACTGGCAGGCGGATGGGGCGAGCACGGTCCACTCCTACGCCTACGGCAGGCACCTGGTCTTTGGTGCAACCGCAAGAATCCTCCAGCAATTCCTGCAGCTTTTGGAGGACGGGCTGGAAAGCGAGGGTCTGAATTGACAAGCAGCGCTCCGACACCCGAGATAGAACAGGAACTGGCGAAGATGCCCCCGGCGGTTCTCGAGGCCTACCAGGAGTCGGTCGGTGCCGTGGGCAGCGCCTTTGGCCCCGATGAGGTTGTCCTCTGGGCCAAAGAGGGCGTATCCATAGGCTCCCAGACCATACGGTCCTGGGAGGCGGCGATCGAGTACTACAAGGTCAGCCCCGAAGTTTGCCGCTTCCTGTCGTTCCCGTCCTTCATGCAGTGGGCCCGGTGCGGCACCTACCTGGCCCAGGACTCGCCCACCCTGGCGGTGGCGTTCTTCAAGTCCAGCGTTGCCATCGTGCCCAACCTCAGGCCGCAGTACATCCCCCGCTGGGCGGGCCTGGGCCGCAGCCTGTACAAGGGAACGTGGAAGTCCAGCACCCTCGCGGCCAAATTCTTCGAAGTGTCTCCGGAACTGGTGCGCAGCCTGCCCTTCTGGGATGTCGAGGTTTTCGCCTCCCTGATTGAGGCCTTGTCGTACAAGTCGTACGACGTGGCCAGCGAATGTCTCACCCTGGGCAAGGATGTCCTGCCTGGCATGGGCCGCGAGCGTGAGCCCTTCTTGGCCATGACCCGCGCCCTGATCGACACCAGCTGGCGCGAGGTCAAGACCTGTCTGGAGCTGGTGCCCCGTGCCTTGCAGCACGTCGATGAGGCCCAGACGGGCCGTTTCCTCAAACTGGGAGAGCGGTTGGCCAAGGTTGGGCTGCGCGACACTTCGCGCTTCCTGGCCGATGGCACCCAGGCGCTGGGACGTGTGCCGCAAGGTAACCAGGGCTACATCCTGGACCTGTGCGACCAGCTGGTAGCGGTGGCCCCCGAGGCCGTGCCGCCCTTCCTGCGCAGCCTGGACAGCGTGCTGAATCGCATCACCGTCAGCCAGTTGGACACTTGGTACCAGCACGGCATGCGGCTACTGCAGGAAAACCCCGAAAGCGGCATCGCTTTCTTCAAGATCGAGTCCAACACCTCCGAGCAGATGCTGGAGACCCTGTCATCCAGCCTGGAGCTGGACCGGGTCAAGGGCATCATACGCTTGTACTGCCGGGCACTTTCGGGTGCTGGGGTGGAGATCATGAACTCCCAGGAGCTTGTCCGCCGGAACATCGGATGGGTGGACGAGGATACTGCCTCAACCGACGGGTCAAAGGTGTTCCTGCCGCCGGTGGTCGATCGGTATTCCAACAAGCAGGACAACTTCTCCTGGTTCAAGGTGGTTTCCACTCACCAGGTCAGTCGTTTGGAGTTTGGCAGCTTTGAGTTCCGGTTCGACGACCCAGCTACGCAGTTCGAGGACCGCCGCCACGCCGTTGAAGAGGAAATCAACGCCAAGCGCGCGGAGGAGCAGGCCGCTCGCCAGGCCATGATCGAGATGGCGCGGGAAATGGCCGGTGGCGAGGCCGATGTTGAAGTCACCTTCATGGAGGTGGGACCAGGTGGCTCCACCGAATTGATGCCTCAGGCAATGATGCCCCAGGAAAACGCGGGCACTATCCGGGCATATACCGACATAGGGCGCTTCCTGGCCTTGTTCGAGAACGGAAAGCTGGCCTTCGACCTGTTCACTGTGCTGGAGGACGGAAGGCTGGACTATCGGATAAATGTGGAGTATCCCGGCATTCGTCGTGCTGCTTCGCGGGTCCAGCAGGATGCATTGGACGACCGCCCTCCCATTGAACAAATGCCGCTGCACCAGGCCATGGTTGAATTGCTCGTTCACATGAGCCTCGAAAGGTTCACCGGCCTCCCCGTGCCCGAGGGCTATGAGGAAGTTGCGGAGATGCTCTCGCGCATTCTGCACCAACTTCGCACCGCAGAGGCCAATGTGGAGGACACCGCCGAGGCCACCCTCCGCGCCTATGAGATCATCTCCCGCCTGCCCAACCAGACCGAAGACGAGGAAAACTGGGACGAGCAGGACCTGGAGGAGCCCGGCGACTTCAACGAGGAGGAGTACCAGGACCTGGTTGACCGCCTGCAGGCCGACATGGACCAGCGCGGTGAGAACCAGGAGGGCGATGAGTCCTACGAGTCGCCCGAGCCTGTAGACTACCGCGGCGATTTCAAGCCCGAGATGGTGCAGCTGCTTACCCGTCTCCAAGCCGACAGCGGCGACCAGGACGGCGAAGCGCAGCCCATGACCCAGGAGATGCTGGAGCAACTCCTGCAGGACAGCGACGAGCTGGAACTGGACGCGGAGCAGGGCGACATCACCGACGCCATGACCACCTTCGCCCAGAACATCATGAAGGAGGCCGGGGCGCCGCCGCCCAACTCGCAGCCCGGCCAGGGCTACGGCCCGCTGATGCACGACGACGACTCCGGCGGGGAGCTGGAGACCCGCGAGCCTCAGACCTACCTGTACGACGAGTGGGACTTCCGGGCCAACGACTACAAGCCCAGGTGGTGCATCGTCAAGGAGAAGATGGTCGAAGAGGGCGACATAAACTTCTACCAGGACTCCCTGAAGAACTACGCGTCCCTTTCGGCCCACATCCGCCGGCAGTTCGAGCTGATCATGCCGGAGAGCATGCGCAAGACCTACCGGCTCATCGACGGCGAAGACCTGGACCTCAACGCGACGCTCGAGGCCTGGGTAGACCTGAAAATGAACATCCCGCCGGATGACAAGATCTACTGGCACCGCAACCGCAACCGTCGCGACGTGGCGGTGGTGTTCCTGCTGGACATGAGCGCCTCCACCGCCGAGGCCATCGACGAGGGTCGCCAGATGGTGGACGACCGCGACGCGCCCGACGATCCGGTGGAGTACATGGTCTGGCTGCGCCGCCGCCGCGAGGGCCTGGTGCGGCGCAACTACAAGCGCATCATCGATCTCGAGAAGGAGAGCACGGCGCTGCTGGTGCAGGCTCTGGAGAACATCGGTGACACCTACGGTATCTACGGCTTCTCCGGCTACGGCCGCGAGAACGTCGAGTTCTATGTGATCAAGGACATCACCGAAAACTTTGGCGATAAGGTCAAGCGGCGCATCGACAAGATCACGCCGCTGCACGCCACCCGCATGGGTGCGGCCATTCGCCACGCCATCACCAAGCTGGAGAACCAGGACGCGCACACCAAGATCATGTTCCTGGTTAGCGACGGTCGGCCCCAGGACCGGGGCTACAGCCGCGAGGGCGTGGAGAAGGAGTACGCTGTCCACGACACCCACATGGCGTTGGTGGAGGCCCGCCAGCAGAACATCACGCCGTTCTGCTTGACGGTCGACAAGGCGGGGCACGACTACCTGAAGAGCATGTGCGGAGACATGGGCTACGAGGTCCTGGGCGACATCTGGGCCCTCCCCGAGCGCCTGCCCATGCTCTACCGCGAGCTAACCGCCCGCCGCTTCGTCCGGCGGTAGGCTCCGACGCCGCTGTGGCGGCAACAACACTGGCAATAAGAGGCCCGCCCCGAACAATCGGGGCGGGCCTTTTCTTTTATTTTCCTCGGCGTATGTGGCAGAGGATGCACTACAGTAGGCCTCTACTGGCGGTGCTTGATGTATTCGAAGGCCTGTGGGGAGGAGAGTTCGCTGAAGTCGATGGGCGTCCATTCTGGGTCGAGCCGCTTGCCCACGGGCCAAATGCCGTGGATCGAATAGAGACCGAAGGCCATTACATTGTCGTACATCCAGTCGAAGACCTCCCTCTCCCTCCGTTCAACCTCTGTCGGGTTGGTCTCGGCCAGCAGGGCAGTGACGTTCTCCTCCAGCCACGGGTGCTCCGTGCCGTAGCTGAAGGTGGAATTCGCCACGTAGTTGCCGGCGCCAATGGCGGGAGTCAAGCGCTGGCTAGTAGCGTGACAGGTGGCTCCCTGGAACGTACGGGTAATCAGCTCAGGCCTGAGGGTGGCGTAAGGAATCCGCTGGAAATTGACGTTGATGCCGACGGCCTGCCAGTATCCGCCAACCGCTTCGCAGGCTTCCACCTCGGCGGGTCGGCCACGAATGGCGGTGGCGAGAGTGATGGTGAACTCGTTGCCAGGACCGTAGCCAGCCTCTTCCAGGAGTTGCTTTGCCATCTCCGGGTCGTACTCATGGGTCCACCTAGGATCGGCCTTGTGTTCGAAGCCCATCCAGTCCCTGAGGTAAAGAGGTGCGCCAAAGCCGGCCAGCAGCTCGTCCACGATTTCCTGCCGATTGATCGAGATGGCCATGGCCTTTTTGACCTTGACTGCGTCCTGCCATTCCTGGGATGTGGGATCCTCGTCGCAGGACACCCAGGCGTTGTTGCAGTCGTGGTTGCTGTAGGGATTGCCCTCCTTGTCCACGCCATAGGTCTGCCCGTAGATGTTCAGACCCGATTGGGTGGCGTTGGGCCACGCGACTATCTCGGTGCCCTCAACGGCCTGCACCGCAGCCAGCGAGTCGAAGGCCATTTCCATGATATCCAGCTCGCCAGTCTGGAAGGCCGCTACGCGGGTGGCTTCCTCGGGGATGGACCTGATGTTGAGCTCTGCGAAGTAGGGGGTTTGCCGCCAGTGGTTGTCAACGGAGGTGAAACGCCAGACGCTGCTCTCGTTGGTCGGTCCGATGATTTCCCACGGGCCGGTCGCTGAAATATTCTTGCTCGCTTCCTTCGCGGCAGCTTCGTATTCCTCGGTGGCCACGCCCGGCTCGCTGTAACGGTCGTCCCAGTTGTTTCCGGCCCTCTCGAAGATGTCGCGGGTCTGCTGCATGCTCACGAGGGTGGTGCTGACGCCGCCCAGGGTCCGCATGAACTCGAAGGCCCGTTCCCGGAGCCAGGGCTCGCCGGTGTCGACCTCGACGGTGTAGTCATCGATGACGTTCTGGGAGCCGCCGGCCTTGCCGACCCAGAAGTCGCCGATGATCCCGGCGCGGGCGTTCAGGGAACCCTCGTGCCATTGTTTGTAGTTCCAGAGCACGTCGTGAATGTTCAGGTTTCCGCAGCTCTCGTTGGCGTCCGGTCCACACTTGTGGTGGAATTCAACGTCATCGCGAACTTTGAATGTCCATATCTGGCCGTTGTCCGAAATGTCCCATTCCGATGCGAGCATCGGGCCAGGGGACAAGTCTTTTTGGATGGCGACCAAGGATTCGCCGAATGATACGGAGGAATACTGGACGCGCGGGCTGGACATGAACCGGGGGTGACCCTCGAACACACCGGTCTCCTTGACGCCGTAGTTCATGACCCCTTCCGATACATGTGTCTGTACCGCCGTGGTGGGGGCGGGCCGCGGAGTCGAGGTCGGCTGAGGCGCCGCCGCTGTAGTTGGGGCCGCCTGCTCTTCCTCTTCTTGTTCCGCTTGGGGTGCTTCAGTTGCAGCCGCTTGCGGCGCTGCCGTTGCCTCGGGAGCGGCCGCAGGCGCGCTGGTCGGTTCTTCCGTCGCCGACGTGCCGCATGCCACGATCAGTGCCAACGCCATCAGCAGCAGAATGGGGAACCATAACCTTGAGAATCCAGATCTTCGGTTAAACACTACCTCTCCTTTAGGGCCTCGGAGATCCTCCCCGGCCTGTGATGGGTTTGTCGTCCGACGAAAATCGCGGGTCGCCGACAATGCAAACTTGTCATATTATATGGATTGATATTCGTTTGTCAATAAGGATTATCGGCATCCTACGTAGTAGCAGGATGCTTCAAACCGTGTCCTGCGGGATGATTCAGGCTAAAGACCAAGTGCGACTGTGACCGAATTCGCATATTTACGACCAGATTCCGCAAGGAAAGGCAATTGGCCCGAATTTGGATCCAATTTGGCTCCGAGGTCAGGTTCCGCCACCGGAACTCCAGTCCGCGGAAGAGAGGGCGACCCGTGATGGCAGTCACTCCCATCCATCTCGTGCTGACTATGCGTATCAGGCCTCCGGCTTGACGCTCTCGAAGTGGCGGCGGGGGTTTTCGATCATCATGCGGTCGACGGTCTCCTGCTGGACTCCCAGCTCCATCAACTGCGGGATGAACTTGTTGCTCAGCCACAGGTAGCCGTCTGGGTTCTGGTCGCGGCTGGGGAACCCTGATGTGCTGAGGCGGGACAGGACCACGTTCCAGTCGTGAGACAGCATCATGTTCGACTCGATGCCCCCGTCAAGCAGGTTCTTCAGGTACTCGGCCCGCTGCTCCCACGGCGGCAGGTGCGGGCGGCCAAAGGCGTTGTTGATGTCCCAGCCCAACCAGACGCCCAGGCGGGCCAGCTCCCGGTGGTAGTCGGGGTCGAGGGTCTGGTTGATGTGGCCCACGTAGATGTTCTGAGGCTCCACGCCTTCCTCGGTCAGGATCTGCACCTGCCGTTCGCCGATGCGCGACATGGGCGGAGTGTGAGTCGTGATGGGGATGCCCGTGCGCAGGTGGGTGCGGGCCGAGGCGCGCAACATCAGCTCCTCGTGCTCAGTGATGGGGTCGCTGGTGGCCACCTTGATGATCCCTGCCTTGATGTCCGTTCCGTCGATGCCTTCCTCGACTTCGCGCACCCACAGGTCGGCGATGAACTCCTTGTCCCGCCACCAGAAGCTGCGCGGAATATCCAGCCAGCAGCCGGTGCAGCAGACGAAGTTGACTCCCGTTGCCTCTGACACCTCCCTCATCAGCGCCACATCCCGGCCGAGGTCCATGGGCGAAACCTCGACGACCGTGTCGACACCTCCGGCCTTGGCCTTGCTGAAGTCATCCAGCGCCATATCCAGCGCCCGGTCGCGCAGCTCCAGCTCGCCGTAGCTGATGCGAATGCCTGCCGAGGAGTCGATGAGGTGTTCGTGGGGTAGCGTGAACCCCATTTCCGAGGAATCGATGGTCCCGAGAACGGTGTTGACGGTAGCCATATCGGACCTCCATCTGCGCGGGACTGTATTCTTGCGTCCGGATTTCCGCAGATTATACTTGCATCGCCTACAGAACCGATAGCGGACGGAAACGGAGGGTGCGAAATGGCGTTGCATTTCACCGAGGAGGAACTGAGGTCCCGCCGCGATCGTGTGGTGGACGAACTGCGGGTCAGCGGCCTGGCCGCGCTATTGATATTCCGGCAGGAAAGCATGTACTACCTGACCGGCTATGACACCACCGGCTACTCCCAGTTCCAGTGCCTCTACCTCGGCGCAGATGGCCGCCTCGTTCTGCTGACGCGCTCGGCGGACCTGCGCCAGGCCCGGCTGACGTCGGTGATCGAGGACATCCGCATTTGGGTGGACCGTGCTGGCGTCAATCCCGGGCAGGACCTGTGGGACATCCTGGAGGAGCAGGGCTGCCGTGGACAGAGAGTCGGAGTGGAGCTGGAGGCCTGGTGCCTCACCGGCCGGCGATGGGAGTACGTCCGCGCCGCCATGGAGGGCAAATGCCAGTGGGAGGACCAGTCAGACCTGGTCAGCCGCCTGCGCCTGGTCAAGAGCGACGCCGAGATCGAGTACGTGCGCCGGGCGGGCGTCCTGGCCGACGATGCGTGGCTGGCGGCCCAGCGTGCGGCCCAGGCCGGCATCCCTGAGCAGGACATCCTGGCCGCCATGACATCGGCGGTTTTCCAGGGAGGCGGCGACTACACGGCGACGCGGTTCATCATCGGCTCGGGGGAGACTGCCCTGAATGTCCGCAACTTCACCGGCTACCGCACCCTTGGCGACAACGACCAGCTCCAGCTGGAATTCGGCGGGGCCTACCGTCACTACCACTCGGCCCTGATGCGCACCATCCTGACCGGCGAGCCCGACCCGCGCCACGTGGCCATGCACGCCGCCTGCGCCGAGGCCCTGCAAGCCTGCAAGGACGCCTGCCGTCCCGGTGCCACCTTTGGCGACATCTTCCAGGCCCACGCCGACGCGCTGGACGATTCCGGTTTCGGCGACCACAAGCTCAACGCTTGCGGCTACAGCCTGGGCGCACTATACCCGCCGACGTGGATGGACTGGCCGATGATCTACCGCGATAACCCCGTGGTCATCCAGCCCAACATGGTCATATTCATGCACATGATCCTGCTGGACGCGGACAACGTGCTCGCCATGTCCATCGGCGACACGGTCATCACCACCACCGAGGGCTGCGAGACGCTGACGCAACTAGGCCAGGACCTGGTGGTGAATTGATGGGCGCCGGCTATTCCGCCAGTACTTGCTCCATGGTCTTGCCGGCATGGGGACCTGCGGTGATGCCGGTCCTGACCGCCGAGCCATTCTCGTCGATATACAGGCCGACGTAGGGGCCGACGTGCTCGTTGAATGTCTCCACTGTTTCGTGGCCTGACCCGGGATACCCAAGCCTTTCGATCCAGCCGGGTATGACGCTTTCTATAGCAGATTCAAAGCCCAACGTTCTTATCTCCGTACTGAACTCTGCGTATTCCATTCCGGCTTCTAAATTCCTCTGGAGGGGCGTGATGTTTTGAATGGCAGCCAGGCGCAGCACCTCCAGCTCGAACTTCGCGCCCTCCTCAAGCAGGATTTGCTGAAGATCGCCGGGGATGCTGTCCCAGACCTGGTCGTTGATTGCGATGATCGTGGAGTTAAAGTTCGTTATCGGCCCGTTCATGTATTCGGTTACTTCGTGCCATCGCTGGTCGAGCGCAGGGTTGCCGCCGGTTACGGCAGCATCCAGTATCCCCCGTTCCATAGCTGTGTAGGCCTCGGCGAAGGCTACAAACTGGGCCGACGCCCCTATTCCGCCCAGCCAGTCGGACAGCTCAGTCGAATGGCTCCGTGTCCTCAGGCCTCGGAAATCGGCGGGGGAATTCAGGTGTAGATCACTGAATATGTACTGATCGTCCGCCGCAATCCAGTTGCGCATCAACACCTGTGAGTTCATTTCTCCAGCAACAACCCGGTCTAGTTCTGGAGCGATGCTGGTCTGAATTGCGAAGTGTGTCTGATGGTCAGGCCACAGTCCCCACAGGTATTGCAAGGACATCTGAGGGTACTCTGCGCCCACGTAGCCACCGTAAATCTCGGTCATGTCCAGGGTCCCGTCGGCTATCAGATACGTTGTGTCCGGACCGGCGATACCCAATTCCGGAAAGGAGGAAACATCTATGTGGACTTGCCTGTTGGTGCGTGCCGTTACATTTGGGACGAAGTTGGCCTCCAACATCTGACACCACAGCAGCAGTCTGTTAATACAGGTATGCTGCAGGGAAATCCTTTCCCCTCTTGAGACCAACTGGGTGGGGTCGGTCAACCTGGCCCTTTCCAGCAGCGACTGGTAGTAATCGGTCTCATAGATCCAAAGGTGTTGTTCGAGCGCGTACAGGGGGACCTGTCCGTTGTCGTCTCCCATGATTGTCCCGTGTGACGGCATGTATTCTTCCGTAACAGCCGGCCCTGCCAACTGCCCAAGATCGCCTACATAGATTGCTCCCGGCCCTCCGGCGTACCGGTCTGCGTATTTGGTTAGAGAGAGAATCTCCAATGGGGAAAGGGTGGGTAGAGGCGTCGGCGTCGGGAGGAAAGGCAACGGAATGGCTGTGGGATAGAAGGTTGGGCCAGGCAGGGGAGTGGCAGAGGGAGGGATGGTCGGACCAGGCAGGGGAGTGGCAGAGGGAGGGATGGTCGGACCAGGCAGGGGAGTGGCAGAGGGAGGGACGGTCGAACCAGGCAAGGGAGTTGCATTTGGCCGTGGTGGTTCCGTGCCACCGGGAGCGCTCAGTGGTGTGGCCATGCGCGCCTCGATCGTGGCCTTAATTGCCGCATCCGCCTGCCTTGCTGCTTCTATTCTTGCTTCCAGTGTAGGGTCAATGCCTTGCCTATCTTCGCGAGTCGGGCGTTGTGTCGGCTCCTCCACAATGCAAGCGGTGGCCAGTAATGCGAGAATAGTGAGCAATGCAAGGCCCACTGACTTCACTCGGTACTCCCCCCACGACAAGGTTGGGATGGTGTGCAGGCTACTATAGCAGCCGCGACTACTGCTCGTGGGCTACTATCAGCACCTGCACTCGCACCTCGTCGGCCAGGTAGGCCACCGGGCCGAAGACCGGCTTGCCCAGGCCCAGCTCGTCCCAGGTGAAGGTCGTCTTTCCCAGCACGTTGATGACGCCGGGATCGAGCCGCGCCATCACGTCAAACGTCAGGGGCGTAACGGTGTCGCCGATCTGTAGTGAGCCGTCCAGCGTGCCCTCCGTTTCCTCGCCGTCCAGGAAGCTCTGAGGCAGGTCGGGCAACTTTTCAAAGGTCACCGTGGCCGTCGGGGTGCTCGGAAACATCCGATCGCGAATGTAGCGGTCGCGGAAGCTCTGGTCGCTTTCCAGCGAGTGCAGGTCCAGCGTGATCAGCGAAGGGCTTCCGTCGAGGTTGGCGAACCCGGTCAGGCCGGAGCCGGAAATGACCGCATCAAAGCGGACCGGGGCGCGGTTCAGCTCCTCCTCCACGGTGAAGGTGATTTGCGATCCCTCCCCCACTATGAACGAGTCTGGGCCGGGTCCGCCCTCGGCCGGTTCAGGATCCGGGACCTCCGTCGGTTCTTCGGTCGCGGGAGCGGTAGTGGGCTGCGGTGTCGGTGCATCGGTCGGGGCAGGTCCAGGATTGACGGTTTGTGGTACTGCCGTCGGCTCAACCGCCGACGCAGGTTCCGTCGGTGCCTGAGTTGCCGGAGCGGCATCGCTCGCGGTGGGATCCGGTATTGCAGTAGGCTCGGTGACCGGGGTCTGGGTTGGGGCTGCTATGGTCGCGGGTTCGGTCTCCTGGGCTCCGCAGGCGACCGCTCCAATAAGGAGCGCCGGCAACAGTAACAGGACGATAGCAATCGATCGCATTTAGGCTCTACTCTCCCGCGTCCACCAGCTTGCGCAGCTCGATGAGCGCCTGGTTGCTGATTCGTCGTTTGATGGTGATACGCCGTGGCGGAACACGTAACTCCAGCTCCTTGATTACCTGCGGCCCGGCTGGGGTGGCGCGGGCGATGGCAACGTAGGCCAGGCCCATGGGTCGTCCGTCCAGCTCTGCCGGGCCTGGAGAGCCGGTGATGCCGATACCGTAGTCGGCGCCCAGCTGTACCAGGGCGGCGGAGGCCATGGCGTTGGCGGCTTCCTGGCTCACCGGGCCGTGGTTGTCCATCAGCACCGGCGGAACCCCCGAAGCGGCCATCGACTGCTCACCGAAGGCCACGATGCCGCCTCGGAAGTGCTTCTGCGCCTCGTTGGCCTCGGTTATAGCATTGGTCAGGAAGCCGCCGGTGCAGTATTCCATCACCGCGAGAGTCTTGTTACGCGACTGAAGTGCCTGCGCGATGGCCTGCTCTGGCGTCTCGTCGTCGTAGCCCCAGATGTACTCCCCCAGCCGGTCTTTCACCGCCTGCTCCACCGGCTCGATCATTCGGCGCGCGGTTACCTCGTCGGCTGCCCGGGCTATCACCCGAAGGTGGATCCCGTCGGCCTTGGAGTAAATGCCTAGGTACGGGTTTTCCTGCCCGAAATACTCAGACATGATCTCGTCCACCGAAGCCTCTCCGAGGCCCATTGTCTTCACGTTGCGAGTGATGGTCACCTCCTCGGTCACCAACTCCTTGAGGCGAGGCTCCACCCGCTCGCGGAAGATGGCCTGCATTTCCACGGGCGGGCCGGGCATGATTATGATGATCTTGCCATCGCGCTCGGCCCACCAGCCGGGGGCCGTGCCATTGCGGTTGGGGATGAACTCCGCGGACGGGATCAACCAGGCCTGCTTTACATTGTGCGATGGCATGTCCTGGCCGCGGTTTCGGAAGTACTGGCGCAGTTCCTCAACCATTTCCTCCTGCACCTTCGGGGTCTCGCCGAAGGCGGCGGCAACCGCCTCGCGGGTCAGGTCGTCCTGCGTGGGGCCCAGGCCACCCGTGGTGAAGATGATGTCCGAGCGCTCCAGTCCCTGCTGGAAGGCGTGTGTCAGTTGCGCCAGGTCGTCGCCAACTAGTGTTACCCATTGCAACGTGATACCCAATGGCGGCAAGCGAGTGGCGATCCAGCCTGCGTTGGTGTCGTTGAGCTCACCCATGAGTAACTCGGTGCCGATACCCATGATTTCAGCCTTCATTCCGCCCTCCGGCAATGGCCGTTTCCTGAAACCCCGTGGAAAAGTAGACATAAACGTAGGGGCGCCCAATCGCGCCCCGGGAGAAGCCAACCGGTCCAGGCCGTCAGTTTTCCTGGGAGTCTTCCTCCGGTCCCGTTCCAGCTGCCGGGGGTTCCCACCCGGGCAGAATGAGCGGGTCGGTGGCGAGTTCCTTTATGCCCTCGAGCCTGACTTTCTTGATGGAATACAGGGTCTCGTCGACGTGGTCGACTGTCCTGGCATAGTAGCTGTCCTCGCCAGGCGGCCCTTCGGCGAGGGTGAATACCAGAGGCCCCTCGCCTCGCCGGGCTACAACCACCTGAACGTCGGGAGAGGAGAATCCGTACTCTTCCAGGCGCTCCGTATCCCGGTCGGGCAGTTGCACGTCCACTATTGTGTCCACCCGAGGGGATGTCAGGATGTCCAACCAGATGGCCCACTCGCCCGATGCCGGCGCCGACTGCAACTCGTCAACTGGGGGAGGGCCCTCGTGCACCAGCCAACCATCGTTTCCCAGGTAGTAGACAGCGACCTGGTCGCCCGCCGTCACCTCGACGACCGTGACCTGGGCAATGTCCACCTTGTAGAGCCTGCCGTAGGGCGGGTCATGGGCGAGGCGATTCACCACACTCGCCCAGACTGATGGCACGGTGTACAGCGCCTCGTCGCCCAACAGCCTGGCGTACTGATTCTTTCCGTCTGGAGTGGGACTGCCCATGTGGAACTCAAAGGAATTTCCGACGATGTCGGTAACTCTCACGATGCTCTCGGGCGGGTCGAGTCCGTACTGAGCGGGGTCCTCGATGGTCTGCGCAAGGCCCCGGTTGACGCGCGGTCCGCTGAGCAACAGTGTTGTCCCGGACCAGCGTTCCTGGAAAACCGGGTAGTTGGGATCCCCGACTATCTCCCATTTGTGGCTGCCGGGTTGTCGGGCGAACTCAACGGCCTCGTCCTGGTATATCACCTCGATATGCGCTATGTCGTTCTCATCGATTTTGAACAGCCAAGGTTCCGTCTCCTCCCGTTCGCCCCGGGAAACCACGTCCGTAAACTCGATGATGGCCCAAGTGGAGCCGATCATTACGGCCAGAACGGCCAGCAGTATTGTCAGGCGAACGTTCATGAATCAAGCAGGCTGCAGGCCACCGATCGCATGCGGACTAGCGTCTGAGCCACCAGACCAGCCCAGCGGCGAGGGCCATCAGGCCGGGCAGGAAGAGCCACGACGAAAATCGGACAAAATCAAACTCGTTGCGGTCGAGGTTGAACTCACGGAACGCGAATGCCTTGGGCCTGATGGACACAAGGGAGTAGTCGCCCACCAGGAAATTAGTGGAGTTGACGAACATATCCAGCCCGCCGCCCCGGCCAACGCTGCTGTTGGCCACGAAGTCGGCATCACCGTAGGTGAGAATCAGCGAGATGTCGGAGTCAGCCAGCCCATCTACCGGGACCTGCATTCCCACTTTTGATGCCGAGCGCATCAGCATGGCCGGAATGAAAGGTCCCCGGCGGTCGGGCGTATCACCCGCCAGGATTGGATCGGTCCGGTCCGGGTCCTCGATCAGGTAGCTGTTCGGCGAGGTGAAGCCCATGGCCAGAGGCAGCCGGGAGCCGTCATCGACCGGTGCCAGGGCGGTGGCGTCCGGCATGAACACATTCTGGAGCTGCTGCCCTTCCGGCGCGACGATTCCCAGGGCCGCCTCAAAGGCGGAGTTTATGATCGTTTCGTCGTTTCCCAGTACCTGCACGTTGAAGTTGATCAGTGTATTGAAATCCACGTTCAGGGCCAGTGTCTGCGGCAGCCCCGGGACAGAAGCGTCCAGGTCCCGGATGTAACCCTCGCTCAGCAGCACGCCCCACTGCACGATAAACTCGCGCCAGGTTTGGGGGGTGTCCGGCTCGGCCAGGAATATCATCCTGCCGCTTTCCCGCCGCCGCTCACCCGATAGATCGCGGCCCAGAAGGTAGAGATCAAGCGCGATTGCGTGTGCTTCGGGAAGATCCGAGGTCGGGCCCGCAACGACCACCAGCGCGGCATCATCGGGCACCCGGACATCCGTGGAGACGCCAGACCAGACCAGCGACCTGACCTGGTAGTTTTCCTGCTCCAGGGCCTGCCTGAGAAAGCCGTAGCCCTCCCCGGAGCCGCTGTCTATGTTGCGCTCGCCGTGTCCGGCCAGGAAATAGATCGTCTTCTGTTCCTGTCCGGTGACCACGTACAAGCCGGTGACCAGGTCTTGTTCCAATTGACTGAAGGTGGCGTCTGTGGGTTGCAGAGAGTCAAAGTCGCCAGTATCCAGGTTCTCCACGACCACCGTCTCACCGACAAACCCCACGGGACGAGCGCCGAAATAAGCGGCGACTACTCCCGGTTCCAGGTCGGGGTCCACGATGCGGTAGGAGAATCGCCCGGAGCGGGAATCGAACTCCTCCAGTGTGTCGACAACCCGATTCCTGCGGCCTGCCACGTCGGCGCCTGGGGTGTCCTCCAGGGCCTTATAGAAGGCAGTCACCCGTATCTCGCTCTGCAAATCCCCCAGCAGGTCCCGCGTGCGGTCTGAAAGGCTGAACTGGTTGGTCGCGGTTACGTCCATCCTGCTTGAATTCTCGAAGGACACCAGGTTGAGCACCACCACTATGGCCGTGAAGGCCGCCAGCAATATGAGGGTGTTCAGGCCATAGCGCCCCGTCCTGCTCAGGAAGGCGGCGATGACCGAGCTGATGAATACCGCGCCAACCAGGCCGATCAGCACCACGCCGATGATAATGTCGATGATGCCGTACAGGCGCATCGAGCTTACGAAGGCAGTGACAATGATGCCGGTTACGAGGCCGATGATTCCAGCGATCAGCAACGGCGCGCCAAGGAAGCCGATGGCGTTTATCGCCGGGTCCAGGAAGCTCACCAGTGGCCGGGAGAGTTCCCCTTCCGCTGCGTCATTCTCGCCATCGGATGTTTCCGGTTGTTCCGCTTCCGGTTCGTCTGCGGTTCCCTCGGGTGCTGCGGCCCTACGCCTGCGACGCCTTCGCCAGTCGCGTGGGCCCTGTTCGCCAGAGTCTGCTGTGGGACGCTCGGCCATTCTAGCGCCACCGCCTTGATTCGAGCGCGCGCACCGAGAGGAACAGGAAGAAAGCAATGACGCTTATGAAGTAGATGATGTGCCTGGTGTCGATTACTCCCCGGGCAAAGTCGTAGAAGTGGGTGGTCATACCGATCTCGGCCAGGATGTCCCCGGCGGTGCCTCCCACTGCCGCAAAGGCCTGGTCGGCGTAGAACAGGGCCAGCAGGATACCGATAGCGACCACGGCTGCCACGATCTGGTTATTGGTGACAGTGGATGTCAGCATGCCAACGGCCAGCGCCGCGGCTCCGTAGAGGACCAGCCCGATGTATCCGGCATAGATCGGTCCCGGGTCCGGGCTGGCGAAGACAAATAGCAGGATAACGTAGAAACCCGACATCGCCAGCAGGGCCAGGAAAAATACGAGGCTGGCGATGTACTTGCCGATAATAATCTCCCAGTCGCGGACCGGTGAAGTCAACAGCAGTTCAATCGTTCCCAGCTTCGCTTCCTCCGCGATCAGCCGCATGGTGAGGACGGGCGCGAGAAGTACCAGGACCAGGATGGCCCCGGTCGTGATGAACCCGGGCGGGCCCAGGAAGAACGTTCTCAGGGATGCCTCGGGGAATGGATCGCCTAGGTCCCAGACGAAGAGTACGCCAGTCAGGAACAGGAAAATCATTCCAACGATGTATGCCGTGGGACTCAGGAAGAAGATCTGGATTTCTTTCCAGGCCACTGCCCGGACTGTCCGCATTGTTACAGATCCTCCTGGGTCGTGAGGCGAAGGAAGATTTCCTCAAGGGACATTCCCACCATCTGCATCCCCCGCAAGCTCCACCCGTTGCTGATCACCTCTCGTGATATGTCGTCTCTCAGGTCCCGCCCCTGCTGTGCCTGGATCACGTAGGTGTGCCGTCCCTGCATGTTTCGGTGGTTGACGCTGATGACGCCCTCGATTTTCTGCAATGTGGGAAGCACATCAGCGGATGGGCCACCGACCTCAACCTCGAGCCTCTCCACTCCCTGCAGTCCCTGGGCCAGGTTCTGGGGCGTATCCTCGGCGACTATGCGCCCCTCATGGATGATCAGGACCCGCTCGCAGATCATGCTCACTTCCGGCAGTATGTGGCTGCTGAGAACCACGGTCTGCTCGCGGCCCAGGTCCTGGATCAGGCTCCGAGTCTCCACGACCTGGATCGGGTCGATGCCGATGGTCGGCTCGTCCAGCACCAGTACCTCGGGTTCGTGGATGATGGCCTGTGCTATCCCGACCCGTTGCCTGAAGCCCTTTGAGAGTTTGCCGATCTGTGTTTTCCGATAGTCTCCAAGCCGGCAGACGTCGATGACGTCGCCGATGCGACTGCGAATCCGGGACGCCTGCATACCTCGCAGGGTGCCCATGTATTTCAGGTAGTTGGTCACGGTCATGTCAGTGTACAGGGGCACCGTCTCGGGAAGATAGCCGACCCGTTTTCGCACCTCCAGCGACTTCTCCACAACGTCGTAGCCGTCGAGCGTGACTGAACCGCTGGACGGCGGCAGAAACCCCGTCAGGATGCGCATGGTCGTAGTCTTGCCGGCGCCGTTGGGCCCAAGAAATCCCAGAACCTCGCCTCTTCGTACGTCGAAGTTGACGTCCTGGATTGCCGGGTATGGGCCGTAGTAATGCGTAACGTCCGTGGCCTGAATCATAGAAGGCAGCACGACATACCTGCCTGAACCTGTTGATTGACGGGGCCCGTGTAAAGAGGCCCTCGAATATGGCGCAGTTTGTGTTGGAACCCGACAAATGATATTGTATATACTTGCGTTTGCCAACCATACCTATTTCATTGCGTCTTCTTTCTTGAGACCGTAACGGAGGTGAGATGCACCTGGTAATTGACGGATTTGGCGGGAATACGAGCAAGATGTGGGACGATGAACTGGTCCGCCAATTCTTGACTGATTACCCGGATACCCTGGAGATGACTCGAATAACCGAGCCCAACGTCCTGGTATACGATGCTCCCAAGCCGGAGGATTCAGGCGTCACCGGGTTCGTGATCATCGCCGAAAGCCACATCAGCATCCACACCTTCCCCCGCAAGAACTACGTCAATATTGACATCTTTTCCTGCAGGGCGTTCGACCACGACAGGGCCCTCGAGGACGCCAAGAGACTGTTTGAACTGGACGACGTTCAGACATGGCTGCTCGATCGCGGCCTGGAGTGGCTGGACGAGCGTCAGGGCATGACCGAGTCCC
The DNA here is from genome assembly GCA_965207865.1 of Dehalococcoidia bacterium. Lineage (GTDB taxonomy): Bacteria > Chloroflexota > Dehalococcoidia > Lucifugimonadales > UBA3495 > VXOI01. Next base: position 429,398 of record CBDBNP010000007.1, on the reverse strand, counting down.
AGGCACAACGCACAACACTCGAGAGCGAACTCGAAGCAGGACGGCCCGGTCTGCAGCGTGGCTGACGGGTCCGTCCTTGCCTGAATACCGGCCTGAACACGCTCAACCCTCCCCGCATCATGTACGTGGTACGGATGCCGGGCCGGACGCACACTGGCTCTATCCGAACTTTCTAGCACTCACACCTGAGCAGTCTTCGCTGGACGCTGCCAGCGTTGCCCTGATACCGGTCCCCTACGACAGTACGACGTCCTACCGCGGTGGCGCTCGCGACGGCCCGTCCGGCATCATAGCCGCCTCAGCGCAGATGGAGGACTACGACCCCGAGCTCGACCTTGATGTCGCGGAGCTGGGCATCCACACCCTGCCGGCCCTGGAGCCCCACATGGGAGGGCCGGAGTTGATGGCCCAGCGGGTCCGGCAAGCCGTGGCGTCCTGCATGGCGCCGGGGCGCGTCGTCGGTGTTCTGGGGGGCGAGCACTCGCTGACCGCCGGCAGCGTGCAGGCCCATTTCGATGCCTTTCCCTCGATGTCCGTCCTCTACCTCGACGCCCACGCCGACCTGCGCGATGAGTACCAGGGTACGCAATGGGGACACGCCTCGGGCGCCCGTCGGGTGCACGACCTATGCCCGCTGGTCCTCGCGGGGGTTAGGAGCCTTTCGCTCGAGGAGAGGGATTTCATTCGCGAAAACAACATCCCGGTCTGGCCAAGCCCGCCGGATGGCGGTCTGCTCCCGTCGGACGAGATCCTTGCTGCCCTGGGCGAGGATGTCTACGTCAGTGTCGATCTGGACGTCTTTGACCCGTCGCTGATGTCGGCCGTCGGGACGCCGGAGCCCGGAGGCCTGAACTGGCGGCAGGTGACGTCCCTGTTGCGGAGCGTTGCCGAAAACCGGCGCATAGTGGGGTTCGATGTCTGCGAATTGGCCCCGTCCGAGGGCCCGACCGCCTGCACCTACACCGCTGCCCGGCTTGTGGCCAAGCTGGCGGCCTACGCCGTCGCGTTCCGGAAGCCCGGCTAACCGCTGCCACCAATCCGCCATTCCTACGATTGAATGGATGACGCCGGGATTTGATATGCTGGAAGCACGTCCTCTTCTGCTGGGAGCGTGGTGAGCATGGGTAAGTCTCTGCGATTAGTCCGCATTTTCGGCATCCCCATCGAAATCAACGTCACCTGGCTGGTCATATTCCTGCTGTTGACCGTCCTGCTGGCCAATCGCTTCGACTCGCTGCCCCTGCGGTGGCCGGTTTACCAGCAGTGGATTGTTGCCATTATCACGGTCGGGCTGTTCTTTCTGTCGGTGCTGGCGCACGAGCTATCGCACAGCCTGGTCGCCCTGAGCCGCGGAATTCGTGTAACGGGAATCACACTGTTCATCTTCGGCGGCGTCTCGCACCTTGCCACTGAGCCCAGGCGCCCCTCCGAGGAGTTCCTGATATCGGTGGTGGGCCCTCTGACCAGCATAGTCATAGCCGTAATTGCCGGGGCGGTGATGGTGTGGGTCAGTCCGGGGAACTCGATCTGGCCGACCCGGTATGCGTCGTCGGTGGAAATGGTGGCTTTCCTGCTGGCGTGGGCAAACTTGAGCGTGGGTATTTTCAATATGATTCCCGGCTTCCCCCTGGATGGTGGGCGAGTCCTGCGGGCCATCGTATGGGCAGGGTCTGGCAGCCACCTCAAGGCCACCCGGGTCGCTGCCCGCTGCGGCCAGGGCGTTGGCCTGCTTCTGATGGTCGGTGGCGTCCTTTACATCGTCTTCTGGGACAACTGGATCGATGGCATCTGGGCGGCGGTCATCGGCTTCTTCCTCCTGTCTGTCGCCACCAGCAGCTATCCGAAAACGGCTCAGCCGTAATATCCGGGGTCTCTGTGTTAAAATGTCGACGCCAACAGGACTATCCGGAAATCCCTGCCGGCCCGTGTTCAAACGGGAAGGCGAGGGCTGAGTAGAATGACGCAGAACCGGGCACCAGACGGCATCGTATACATGGACCATGCGGGCACCACTCCGCTGGCGCGTGAGGTGCTGCGGTCCATGACACCCTATTTCACGGAGCTGTTTGGCAACCCTTCCAGTATCCACACCGTCGGCCAAGAGGCCCGGTACGCGCTGGATGAGGCCAGGGAGCGGGTGGCCCGGGTGCTGAATTGCCGTCCCCGAGATGTGGTGTTCACCAGCGGAGGGACGGAGTCGGACAACGCCGCCATCGTGGGAGCGGCCACGGCGCTGCAGGAGACCGGCAACCACATCATCACCTCCAGCGTCGAGCACCACGCGGTGCTCCACACCGCCCAGCACCTGGAGTCCCAGGGTTTCGAGGTGACCTACCTCCCTGTTGACTCAGACGGCATGGTCCAGGCAGAGGCGGTGCAGCGGGCGATTACGGACAGGACCACGCTGGTGTCCGTCATGTACGCCAACAACGAGATTGGGGTCATCAACCCCATTCCAGAGATCGCCCAGGTGATCCGCCAACGCGCCACTGAACTCTCCCGCACCATCCTGTTTCATACCGATGCGGTGCAGGCCGCCGGATACCTGGACCTCGACGTGAAAACGCTTGGAGTGGACCTGCTGAGCCTCTCGGGGCACAAGTTCCACGGGCCGAAGGGCACCGGGGTATTGTTCATCAGGCGAGGAGCCCCGTTCCTGCCCTATCTGCTGGGAGGGGGTCAGGAACGCGAACGCCGCTCAGGTACGGAGAACATCCCCGGCATCGTGGGACTGTCGGTGGCCCTGGAGGCAGCGAACGCCCGGAGAGAGGATACGTGGCGCCACTGCGCGGCCCTCAGGGACAGGATCGTCGTCCAGGTGCTGGAGCGGGTGCCGGGCAGCCGCCTGAACGGTCATCCGACCCAGAGGCTTCCCAACAACGCCAACTTCTCCTTCCCGGGCGTGGAGGGCGAGCCCATCCTGCTGGGTCTTGATATGGCTGGAATAGCAGCCTCCAGCGGCAGCGCGTGCAGTTCCGGATCCCTGGAGCCGTCGCATGTGCTGCTGGCCCTGGGACAGTCCGCCGAGGTCGCCAGGGGCAGCCTGCGCCTCACCCTGGGCAAGGACAACACCGAGGAGCAGGTTGAGTATCTCATCGGTGTCCTGGTTGACCTCGTAGAGAGACTTCGGCAGCTTCCCAGTCTCACCACCGCCAGATGATGTCTCACATTTCGTACTTGCAATTGTTCAGACGCGGATAGACGTGGCCATTCCAGCTCTCAAAACCGGACTCCCCATTCCCTTTCTCTTTCTTGCGGTTGTCGCATCGCTTGCTGCGCTTCTCGCTTGCGCATCGGAATCGTCCAACCTGGGGCAATACAAGCAAGGCCGGACACTGCACTTCAGCGTTGTCAGCGTGGAACGGACTCCGGAGCTCCGATACTCCACCTGCGATGTGCTCGTCGGCTCGGATCCCCCAATATGCGATCCCTCCGGACAGGAGCGCGACTGGGCCATCACGCCGTCCACGGAAGGCATGGAGCTGGTGTTGGTTCGGGCCAGGGTGGAAAACCATACCGCTGTCAGCGCCATCATCCATGTGGACCGCACAGGGGCCGAGCTTCGTGATCTTTCAAACGGCGTGTACCGTCCCATTGCCGTCATCGACTCCGCCTGGCGGGACTTTCGCGGTGAACCCGAGGCCCTGGTGAGAATGGACTCGGGCGAGTGCTTTGACCATTCCAGAAGTTTGCTGGATGTGGGCGCGGCTGTGAGGTGGCAGAATGAGGCCGAAAACGCCCAGTACATCGACTTTGAGGATGCATCCGTCGTTGAAGACCCCCAGGGGCGAGCGGAAATCGCACCGGGGGCTTCTCTGAGCAGCACCGTGAACAGGGCGGGCACCTACCCCTATGTCTGTAGCGACTCCGAGTCCATCGATTTTCCCGCAGAACTGCGCGTGGCCGACCCGGAGGTTTCGTTCGATTACATCGAACGTACAACCAAGTTTTTGCAGGGATCCTTTGAGTTGCTGAGGGGCCATGGGCTGGATGGATTCCTGATTTTTGAAGCCCCTATAGGCACCGAGTTTCGTGACATCCGGTGGAGGGCCGGGGATTCGATCACCTTCACATTCTGAGGCCCGGTCCAACCGGTCCGCACTCCCTCCCCCGTCGGGGCCACTGACGTTGCCACGAGACGGAACATCTGCCCAAGCCCTACGCAGGCGATACGTTAACCGGCGATGTACAAGAGCGGCCCATGCAGAGACTCGCTGAGCTAGTGATCTTCGCCGGGCGCCGTCAGAGGGGGCCGCAGGCGCCTCCGCAGGTGTGGCGACGCCTGTTTCACCTCATAGCGGGGTCTTCCATCCCGCTTGCCGGCATTTTTGCACCCGATCGGGAGTTTCTGACGGCTCTCGCTGTCCTGGCTGTCGGAGCGGTGGTACTGGACCTCTCCCGGTTCGGAGTCGGGCCATTGAACCGCGTTTACATGCGATGGATGGCGCCCCTGCTCAAGGGCGAAGAAGTCTCCCGGATGACGGGAGCGACCCACATGCTGGTGGCCTCGTGCCTCGTATTCTGGCTGTTCGGCAAAGAGGTGGCGGTGCCGGTGATGTTCTACCTGTCCCTGGGAGACCCCGTGGCAGCCATAGTGGGCAGGCGCATGCCGGGGCTGCGGTTTGCGGGCAAGTCTCCCGGCGGCACAGTGGCTTTTGCCATCACCGGTTCTGCCGTGGCCGCCGTGCTGGTGCTCTCCGGGGCTGTGGGCCATCACTGGGGCCTGTGGGCGGGCGCCGGAATCGCGGCCGTTGTAGAGCTGGCGGGAATCCCACCGGACGACAATCTGACCATTCCTCTGATAGCCGGAGCCGCGATGTGGGCAATGGGAGTGTGAAATAGGGCGGACATATACCGGGACGATTCTGGCAAGAAAAAACAGGAGAGCCTTTGTCAGCGCTCCCCTGTGTCGTTTACGGCTTGTGGGCAGCAGTCCCCTCCGGGAATGGCTGCATTGGCCAGCGGATGCCGCTACGCCGCAGCTCCGTCGAACCGCACCGATTTGGCCTGCTCCCGCTGGAAGCGCAGGTAGGCGCTTCGGGACATGGCCGCCTTGTGGGCCGACTTGACCTCTTTGGCCTGCTTGGCTCCGTCGTAGAGCAGGTCAATCACCGACATTGCCATGATCTTTGCCGGGTTGACGACGGCTACCTCGTAGTCCGTGACGATGTAGGACTTGCTGTGGCCCGGTCCCACTGCCCCGCCAGTGTAAGGATGGATGGCGGGTATCAGTTGGGACAGGTCTCCCATGTCGGTCGACCCGCCGCGGTTGCGTCCGGCCGGCATCACCAGCGTCCCGTTTTCTCCCACCACTGATCCGGCATTGCGGCGGAACACGTCCTGCAGGCGTGAGTCGTTGCGCATGGGCATGTAGCCGGGAATGGTGGTGATTTCCACCTGCGCGCCAACCGCCAGGGCCCCAGACTTGAAGCAGCGGTCCACAACCTGCGAGTTCTTGACCACGACCTGGGGCGTTGACGACCGCACCCGCCATTCCAGCTTGACCTCGGCTGGGACGGCGTTTACGGCCTCTCCGCCCTTGGTCATGATGCCGTGTATCCGCACTGTGTCCTCTGCCCGGTGGGTTTCCCTGGTAGCGTTGATGGCCTGCAGGGCGAAGGACGCTGCGCTGAGCGCATTGATGCCCATGTGGGGCATGCTGCCGGCGTGAGCGCCGCGGCCGAGGTATCTGACGTACTTGACCACATGGCCGTTGCTGGTGCCGCCGATGGCGAACTTGCGTTCGCCCATGTCGCTGGCGGTGTGGCACATCATGGCGATGTCCACGTCGTCGAAATGGCCCAGGCGGATCAGTTCCTGCTTCCCGCCCAGGAACTCCAGCTTCTTCTGCGCCCTCAGCTCCAGCCTTTGCTCAACTTCGATGAATTCCTCGGCAGGGACGGCGAATGGCACGATCTCTCCCGAGAGTTGCGCCAGGACCCCGGGGGTCTGCAAACCCATGGTCGCTCCCAGCATCATCCCCAGCTGGCAGTGGTGACCGCAGGCGTGGGCGGCTCCGGTCTCCGGGTCAGCGTGGGGGTGTTCGGTTACCACCAGCGAGTCCAGTTCGCCGATGAGCGCAATCCTGGGCCCCGAGCCGGCGCCACCCGGTATCCGCCCCTTGAGGCCGGTGAGGGCCAGGCCGTTCTGGTGAGGGATGTTCAGCTCGTTGAATTTCTTGGCAACAAGCCCTGAGGTACGCTGCTCCCGGAAGCCTGCCTCGGGATGGGAAAGAGCCTGCTGAGCGACCTCTATGATCTCTTTCTTGCGCTTGTCGATGGTCTCACAGGCAAGCCGCTTCAGCTCGTCCAAAGTCAACATAATTAAGCGCCCTTGAAGGTTTCTTCCTTGGCCAGACTCCGCATGTACCTCAAATATTCGGCCCGGGTCATATCAGCCCGGTGGTTGGAAACGATGCTCCCCCCGGTCTGGGCTCCATCGGCCAGCAGGTCGATGGCGGTGTTTGCCAGGGCCTTGGCGGCAGTGATGACCGCCAGCGAATAGTCCTGTACCACGTAGTCCGCGCCGTGCCCGATGCCCGTGGCCCCACCAACGTAGGGATGAATCGCCGGCATCAGGTGACTGATGTCACCCATGTCCGTCGAGCCGTTCCGACGGTGAATCTGTCCGGTGTTCTCCTCGCCGACCAGATGGTGGGCGTTGGCCCGGAAGACCTCGTTCATGGACGAATTCTGGCGCAGCGGCAGGTATCCCGGGATGGTCTGGATCACCACGTCTCCACCCACTGCCATCGCGCCGGCCTTCAGCGCCCGGTCGACCTTGGTATTGGCATCCATGATGGCATCCAGCGTGCGTCCCCGGACGAACGTCTCCATGCGAACATCGGCTGGCACGGCGCTGACCGCCTCGCCGCCCTTGGTGATGATGGGGTGGACCCGGATGCTGTCGTCGTCCCGGAAGGTCTCCCGGTTGTAGTTGATGGCGGAAAGGGCGAGGGTTGCCGCATTGAGTGCGTTGATGCCGAGGTGGGGAGCCCCGCCCGCGTGCGAACCCTTCCCAACGAACTGGATCTTCTTGGCGATGGTGCCGTTGTTTTCGCCGCTGACGCAGAGCATTTTCTCATCGGGGTTGGAAGTGGTATGGCACATCATGGCCAGGTCGATATCGTCGAACTCGCCGAGCTTGACCATTTCCGGTTTGCCGCCGAGGAACTCCAGCTTGCCCAGACGGCGCAGCGAGTCGCGGTATTCGATCTCGATGTATTCCTCGGCGGGAACAGCCATGAAGGCAAGGCGGCCGCTGAGGGATGGCAGCACGTCAGGCTGCATCAGGCCAATGGCGGCACCCATCATCATTCCGATCTGGCAATGGTGGCCGCAGGCGTGGGCCGCACCGGTATCGCCGTTGGCGTGCGGGTGCTCGTTGACTATCAGCGAGTCCAGCTCGCCCAGTATGGCGAGAGCCGGACCGGGGCTGCCTCCGACGAGATCTGCACGCACCCCTGTGAGGGCCAGCCCAACCCGGGCGGGCATCCCCAAATCGGCGAACTTTCCGGCCACCGCCCGAGCGGTCCTGGTCTCGCGGAATCCGGGCTCAGGGTTGGCCAGGATGTCCTTTGCCAAGGACACCAGCTCGTCGGAGCGGGAGTCGATGGCCTCTGCCGCGCGCCGCTTCAGCTCATCTCGGGAAGGGGTATGGGCTCCGCCAGATGACATAAACTGGACTCCGGGATCAATTTGGCCCCGTCGAGTTTCGGAACGACGGTCCTGTGGTTCAATCATGAATCTCGGAAACGGCTGGACCCGACCAATGCCTTGGATAGCTAATCATTGGGCAACCTTTCCAGTAGCACTATATCATAATATGGACTGCCTTCCGGGGATGTATAATCGCGCAACGAATTCCCACCAGGACCGGCAACGTTCCTCCTGGGCGGGACTGGTCAGTCAGCACGACTGAACACACAAACCACCCGCTCCGTTCCGAGAGTATCCGATGAAGATCGTAATCGCGCCCCAGGGATTCAAGGCCACCTTAACCGGACTGGAGGCAGCCCGCGCCATCGCCCGCGGCGTGCAGGCAGCTGCGCCTGACGCGGAAATGGTGCTGGCCCCGGTGGCCGACGGAGGTGACGGCACGTTGAACGCCCTGGTGGATGGCACCGGAGGACAGGTCTTCACCAACACGGTCACCGGCCCGCTGGGCCAGCCGGTGGAAGCCCAGTGGGGAGTCATGGGCGACGGGCGAACGGCGGTCATCGAGATGGCGCTGGCCTCCGGCATTGCCCTGGTGCCCCAGAGGCGGCGCAACCCCCGCGTAACGACGACGGCAGGCACCGGTGAGATTCTTCGAGAGGCCCTTGATCGCGGATATGGCCGCATCATCGTGGGTCTTGGCGGCAGCGCCACCAACGACGGAGGCGCCGGGATGGCCTCTGCGCTGGGGGCAAGGTTCCTGGATTCAGCCGGGAACTCTCTCCCGGCAGGAGGCAGTGCCCTGGCGAGGCTTGACCGTGTGGAGGCGGATGGACTGCATCCGGGCCTGGGCGGCGCAACCATAATCGCCGCCACCGATGTCACTAACCCGCTGTGTGGCCACGAGGGGGCTTCGGCCATCTTTGGCCCACAGAAGGGCGCGACCCCGGAGATGGTCCAGGAGTTGGACGCTGCCCTATTGAACTATGCCAGAGTCATAGCTCGGGACATGGGACGCGACGTCTCTGAGCATTCGGGCGCGGGGGCTGCCGGAGGGTTGGGGGCCGGCCTCATGGCATTCACCGGGGCGACCTTGCAGTCGGGCATAGACATGGTGTGCGACGTGCTGGAGTTCAATGCGCTGCTGGAGGGCGCAGACTTGGTCATAACGGGTGAGGGGCGCGCCGACCACTCGACGATCTTCAACAAGGCGCCGGTGGGGGTGGCGCGATACGCCCAGGCTCATGGAGTCCCCACGGTGCTGCTGGCGGGCGGTCTGGGGCCAGGATACGAGGAGTTGTACGACCATAACCTGGCGGCCCTGGTGTGCATTTCCGACCGGCCCATGAGCTTCGATGTATCGCTCTCTCGAACTGCCGAGTTGCTGGAATCCGCCGCGGAGCGCACCATGCGCCTGCTGCTGACTGGCAGGGCCATGGGTGCCGGGGGCGCGGCGTAGCGACCTACACTATCCTCTCTTTGACGAACTCCACCACCAGGTTCGAGAGGTCAATGGAGCGGTCTGCGTCAATTTCGTCAAATGCCTCGAAACTGGCGCCGCTGGGGAGAAACTCGGGGTAGCGTGTGATGTAGTGGTACTTGTCCAGTTGCCGGGCCTCGCTCTTCACGGTATCGAACATCATGTCGAAAAGCTTGGCGTCCTCGCACAGGTCCAGCAGCGAGTGTCCCCAGACATCCTCCACCCGCCTGTGGTACAGATAGGCCTTGACCGCTTTCTCGGCCGCCTGCTGCCCCTGGAAACAGGCGAGGTTGTGCCGGCCATTGTCCCGCAGGAAACGGGCGTCCTCCAGGTCCCTTTCGGCTTGCCGCAGCCAGCGCGCTCCCTCGGACAGGTAATCAGGCATTGAATATCTCCCTTCCCTCGGCAACGGCTCTGTGCAGCGCCGGCAGTGTGTCCTTCAGGGTCTCGAACTCCTCCGGGGTATACACCTGTGTGTCGATTTCCACCGAGCTCCCAAGGTGATAGGAAAAGAAGTCGGACCTGCGGCCGAACGGCCTGTCCGTGTCGTGTACCACGACCAACTCGATCCGGCTCTCCGGGGTGAATTCTCCCGCGGCCACCTCACCCGTCAGGATGACTTTTTCCACCCCCAGCATGGGGAGGACTTCCTGGATATTCTCCAGTTCCCGCTCCAGCATCTGCTTGCGGAATTGGGCAAAGCCCACTCTCATTGGCATGTTGGAAGACCTCTTTCCGCGGTTGACCGAATGTCCAGGAACCGGACGGCTATTCGACAATGATCATGTGAACGGACCGTGGCCCGTGCACTCCCTGCACGATCGTCATTTCGATATCGGCGGTCCGGCTGGGGCCGGTGATGAAATTCAGGTAGCTGCCCATTTCCCCGCCACGCTGCTTGAACTCGAGGCGGCGGAGCAGGAACAGGTCGTGCAGGCTCTCCAGCACCTCCTCGGGTCGTACCAGCGCGATGTGCACCGGCGGCACCAGAGACACCAAGCGGGACAGGCCCTGGCGCGGTAGTATGACCAGCGATCCAGTTTCCGCGAGAGCGTAGTCCGTCCCGGTCATGCCGATGTCCGCATGCCGCATCGTCTCCCGCAGCTGTTCGCGGGTGGCCGATGCTCCGCGTACCACCGGCACTATTTCGATGCCTCCCCACTGCAGGGCAGTATCCACGGGCACGTCATCGAACACGGACTGGCCGGAGCGCACCACCCTGGTTGCGCCGACCTCTCCGATAATCGAGTCGATTTGACCCAGGGCGGCCTCCGCGCCGGAAACACGGTGTACGTTCCAGCCGCCTTTCCCTGCCATGTCGGCCAGGCGGTCAAGCAGCTGTGGACGTAGGGACCGCAGGCGTGTCTCCATTTCTGAGGCACGGGCCTCCAGTGTGGGAAGGTCCTCCTCCAGTCGGTGGTATCGCTGGACGGGCGGACCCTCGGAGCGTCCCAGCGCATCGCGAACCGATCCCAGGAACTCGGCTTTGCTGCGCCCGGGGATGCCTTCGTGGCTACCTGCGGCCACTTGCCTCACCGCTATCGCCGCTGTTGCCCAGCTCGTCGTGCCAGATATCCCTGAAGGACTTCGAAGGAAGCTTGGGCAGATCGCGGGCGCGTGTCCAGCGGGAGAACAGCGGCAGCGGGGCGCGCCTGATCCATCCTCCACGGCCCGGGATGAGTTTCTGTGCAATCCTCCCCATCCGGGTGGCGAATGACAGGCGCTGGGGGCTGCTCATCAGCCGCGCGTACGTTCGCACAAAGAACCGCTCCGACCGTGAGGGAGCCCGTTCCTCGGGGTCTTCGCTCTCCGCCGTGCGGTGCCGCAGTTCCAGCAGCATTCGGGGGATGTTAATCTTGACGGGGCAGGCCTCGCGGCAGGCCCCGCACAGGCTGGAGGCCTGCGGCAACATCTTCGACTCTTTCAATCCTGTCAGCATGGGCGACACCACCGCGCCGATGGGGCCGGGATAGACCCACCCGTAGGCGTGGCCGCCCACCCGCTGGTACACCGGACAGATGTTCAGGCAGGCCCCGCAGCGGATGCAGTACAGCGCCTCCCGCAGCTTGGGGTCCCGCAGCATTCGCGACCGGCCGTTGTCCACCAGCACCAGATGGAATTCCTCGGGGCCGTCCTCGTCGTCCTCCCGGCGCGGCCCGGTGATCATGCTGACGTAGCTCGAGATGCGCTGCCCTGTGGCCGAGCGAGGCAGCAGTCGCAGGAATATGGCGAGGTCCTGCATCGACGGGATCACCTTTTCCATCCCGGTGATACCGATGTGGATGCGCGGCGCCGAGGTGCAGAGACGCCCGTTACCCTCGTTAGTAACGATCACCAGCGTCCCGGTCTCCGCAACCACGAAGTTGGCGCCGCTGATGCCCAGGTCGGCCTGCATGAATTTGTCGCGCAAGACCTCGCGGGCCGTACCTGCCATCCGCACGATGTCCTCGTCGTAGGGTACTCCTAGCTTGTCGGCGAACAGCTCGGCAACGTCTTCCTTGGACTTGTGCAGTGCCGGAGCCACCAGGTGGGACGGGGTCTCCTCGGCCAGCTGGATGATGTATTCGCCCAGGTCGGTCTCGTAGACGTCGACCCCTACGGACTCCAGCACCGGGTTGAGCTCCAGCTCCTCCGACACCATGCTCTTGCTCTTGGTCGCCACCTTGACGCCGCGAGCCTGGGCCAGGTGCGAGACGATGGCGTTGGCCTCGGCTGCATCGGCGGCGAAGTGGACCTGCCCGCCGGCGGCGGTCACGTTGTCGTACAGCAGTTCCAGGTAGTAGTCGAGGTGGTCCAGGGTGTGGATCTTGATGCGCCGGGCCTCGTCGCGCCACTCCTCCCAAGCCTCTTCCGTGACCTCCTCGATGGCGTTCCGACGCGCCACGTCAAACCCCGAGCCCACCCTGTCCAGCGCACGCCGCAACTGCGGGTTCTGCATAGCCGACGCCGAGGCCCTGGAGAATTGACTGGTCTTAACTTCCGGCATTACCTGCTACCTTCCTCCTCCTCGTGGGAGGGGTGGAGTGGGGTGAAATTCCTCATTCCTAATTTCACATTCCCCATTCCAAATTCCTCACTCTCCATCCAGCACCTGGGCAATGTGTCGGATTCTGATGTCCGGGTCCTGCCGGCGTAGCGCGCCCCCGATGTGCATCAGGCAGCTCATGTCGCACGACACGAGCGTGTCCGCGCCCGATTCTCTGACGCTGGCCACCTTATCCGCCAGCATCCCCTCGGAGATGTGTGGCAGCTTGACCGAGAAGCTCCCCCCGAAGCCACAGCATGTCTCGGCGTTTGGAAGCTCGCGAAGCTCCATCCCGGCCACCGACTCCAGCAGCGCCTTAGGCTCCTCCCGCACTTCCATCTCTCTTAGCAGGTGGCAGCCCTGGTGAAACACCGCCGTTCCGGTCGCTTCAACCCCGGCGTCCTCTACCCCAAGCACCTTGACCAGGAACTCCGAGAACTCGTACACCCGGTGCGACAGAGACACCGCCTTCCGCAGCATCTCCGGCTCGTCTTCGAACATGTCCAGGTAGAACACCTTCATCATGGCCGAGCACGATCCCGAGGGCACCACCACGTAGTCACTGGAGCGAAACTCCTCCATGGTCTTCAGGGCCAGCTCACGAGCCTCGCTCACGTACCCCGAGTTGTACAGCGCCTGCCCGCAGCACGTCTGCCCTTCGGGGAATCCCACGCGCACCCCGAGCCGCCGCAACACCCGCACCGCGCTGACTCCCACCTCGGGAAACAGCTGGTCCACGATGCACGTCACGAACAGGTCCGCTCTCGGTTCCGGTTCCTGTGTCAATACGGTACCCCCAATTCGAAAGCCTAACAGACGGATGATGCACTGGCAACGATTGGGGCTGCCGCTACTGTCGATTTCGCCGGTTTCTTTCGACAATTTGTCTGAATCTGGATTTACAGAATTAAAGGATGAGCAGGATTGTGGAACATTCTGAAAATCCCGGATCCTGTAAACTCTGATTCAGACAACATTAGTGGCGCCGTACAGTGCAGTCGTTCCATTTCCTTTCCCGTTCGTTGAGGGTACTCTGATAGGGAAACTACACTTCCGCAAGCTTTTCGGAGGGCGTTGGATATGGATGACTCGGTTGATGTGGCAATCATTGGCGGAGGTGTGATGGGTTGCGCCATCGCCTGGCAGCTGGCGGAGCGAGGCGTGTCCTGCGCCCTGGTCGAGAAGGGAGAGTTCGGCCGCGGCGCCTCCGGCGCAACGGCAGGGGTGGTGGGACCGCTGTGGCACCTCGACCCTCAGGACCGGTACCTCTTTCGGCTGGGGATGCGCAGCCTGGAGCTCTTTCCACAGTGGGCGTCTTCGCTGACGGAGATGGGAGTCAACCCGGAGTTCCAGCAGAATGGAGTATTGCGACTGGCGTTTTCCGAAGACGAGGTGGAAGAACTCCGCGGATTCCACCGGTGGCAGTCGGAACTCCGGATGGACGTGCAATGGCTGAACGGGGCTGAAATACGGGAACGTGAGCCCCATAGCAGCACTCAGGCCCTGGCTGCCATCTTCTCCCCGGAGGAGGGGTGCATTCGCGGGCAGCGCTTCTGCGACGCCCTGGCCCACGCCGCCGGACGCTTGGGGGCAAGGCTGTACGAACGCACGGAGGTTACCGCAATCACTCACGAAGGCGACCGCGTTACGGGGATTGTGACCACGGCGGGGCATATTGCGGCAGGGCAGGTGGTCCTGGCGGCGGGCCCCGGCAGCGGGATCGGCGGCCGCTGGGCCGCATCCGGCGGGCCGCTGGACCTGCCCGTCCGGGGAGTCAAGGGTCAACGCATACTGCTCCGGCGCCCCGGATTCATGCCCGGCACGCCGGTGCGGAATTCCAGCGTCTACGTTGTTCCGCGTCTGGACGGCAACATGCTGGTCGCCTCAACACGGGAAGAGGGGCGTACGGACGAGACCGTCACTGCCGAGGGAGTCACCACTCTGATTTCCGGGGCGGTGATGTCCTTTCCCATGCTGGCCGACGCGGCCTTTGTTGGCGGGCGGGCCGGTGTGCGTCCCGCAACGCCCGATGGCCGCCCCATCATCGGTCCCGTCCCAGGGGTAGAGGGCCTCACCGTCGCCACGGGCCACGACGCCGTAGGCATCATACTGAGCCCCGGCACCGCAGAGCTTGTGGTCAGCTGGCTGCTGGATGGGGCCGCTGAACCTCTGGAGTCGTTCCGCGCCGATCGGTTTGCCTCCGCCGTCTGATTGGGCGGCTAGCGAAATCCGTTCGGGAATCCAGCAATAGAGAAAACCCGCTCATCCTGAACGTGTCCAAGGACGACCGGGGTTTCGGTGTAAGCACCTTTAGCGGATCGTCAGGCTGACAACACCACGTCGACGATTGCCACGCGTCCGGAGTCCACAGCCGCCTGCGCCTCTTGCAGCGCGCCCTTTAGCCGGGCCGGGTCCTCCACCCGCTCGCCGTGGCCACCAAAGGGTTTGGCTAACTCCGAGTAGTCGGGGCCCGGAATGTCCACGCCGTGGTAGATGCCCGTCTCTACCGCCGTGCCGTTGGGGTAGAAGGAGTGGTGCAGGCTCTTCATCGCCGCATAGCTGGCGTTGTTGAAGACCACGATCATTATGGGCAGGCTGCTCTCCCGCGCCACGCCCAGGCTCTGGGTGATGGGGTTGTACAGGAAAGAGCCATCTCCGATTAACGCGGTGACCGGCCTGTCCGGGGCTGCCAATTTCGCTCCTAGTGAGATCCCGAGTCCCTGGCCCAACCCGCCGTATGGCCGCAAGTACGAATGAGGGTTGTCCCAGCCGATCCGCCGCAGGATCTGCGCCCGGTGCAGGATAGTCTCGTCGACGAAAACAGTGTTCGACGGCAGCGTCTCACTGATTGTGTTGCACAGAAATCCTGGATCTATGGGCGATGCGCTATTCGCATCCTGGCCCAGGGCACTGTAGCGCTCCCACACGGGATTGGGGTGCGGCGGCAGGGCGGGGGGCTGTCCGCTGCGCTCTCTCACGGCTGAATCAAGCGCCGACAGGGTTACTGGGAGAGTGCCTTCGAGGTAGACGTCGGCCTGCAGGTCCTGGTGCGCCATGTATTCCTTGATGGGGTACTCGTCGATGACCACCACCGTCGCCGACGGCCCGGCACTGGGCGGGTACCACGGCGCCCGGTTACCGATGACCAGGAACAGGTCGAAGCGGTCCATCTCCCGCTTCAGGTCGTAGCCATGGTGCAGCGGGTGGCTCTTGGGGAAATTGTTGTACGCCGGTCCTTCTCCCTCGAACACCGGGATCCCTCGCGATTCGGCCAGCGACACCAGCGCGCTGAACCCAGCGGGAGTACTGCCCGCAGAGTCGGCCACGATCACCGGGTTCACGGCACTGCACAGCATGTCTGCGACACGGGCCACGGCAACGGGGTCGGGGTGACTCACCGGGGCGCCGTGGCGGTGCTTGAGCGTTTGGCTTGGCGTCCACTCCTCCAGCATAGTCTCGATGGGCACGTTCAGGAACGCGGGGCCCTTGGGCGTCCGCTGCGCCAACTCGCCCGCCCGCGCCACGGTCTCGTAGAGCGTGGCCGCGCTGGTGATCCGGCTGCTCCACTTGGTGAACGGCTCCACCAGATGATTGGGCCCCCCCACGATGCTGAGGTTTCGCAGCCACTGCGGTCCGGGGTCCATCTCCGCTACCTCGCCGTACGTCGACGACTCGCCGGAACAGACCAGCATCGGCACCTCTCCCTGGTAGGCGCCGTGTATGCCCATCGACCCCTGCAGCACTCCCACGCCGGCGTGCAGCAGCACGGCCTGCATCCGACCCGTCATCCGGGTGTATCCCGAGGCCATCGCCACCGCAAGGGTCTCATGCCAGCAGTTGATGTACGCAGGGCCCGGCTGCTCGTTCACTTTCTGCCGCGCCAGCGCCTCCCAGACCGACGGCCACTCCGACCCGGGCGAGGAAATGATGTAATCGATATCCAGGTTCCGCAGCGCCTCCAGTATCGCGTCGCCGCCGTCCAGCCGCTCAGTCATACGCCTCAATCGCTCCTTTAACTTCGGCCCGGAATTCCCTCTCCTTCCGGGAGAGGGTTAGGGTGAGGGGGGATGAAACGTTAGCTGCCATTCTCCCAAGAGCGAAAGTCCGGGCCCCCCGCAGTCTTGATTCCAAATTCCACATGCCGAATTCGAAATTCCCAAATCATTTCACCCAGCGGCACTCCGGCTGGTGCCCGTGCGCCCCCCGGTCCATGCAAGTGCAGGGGATGTCCTCCCGCAGCCTGAATCCGTGGTACTCCAGGAACTCCTGAAATCCGGGATAAAACCCTTCGCCCTCGTCGATGGAGTCGAATCCAGCCTGAAAAGCCTCCCGCAACTCCTCGTGTGTAGGTTGATTAACGGTCATATCATTCCGCCTCGGCATGTTCAAGCAATGAGGTTACATAATCCACGAGGCCTTGGACATCTTCAATCACGCGCTCCCGGTCCATTACCGGCGAATCGATCCTCCGGTATTGGTAAACCACGGCGTAATTCGTCAGACTCGACAGTTCCCTGAACCGGTGGGCGTCCGATACACCGGCGTTTTCCAACTGTTCAAACAGGACGTGAAGGAAGTGGGTCAACTGGTATTGATGTCCGGAAAGGGCGATCCAAGCCTTGAGCGTCAGTTCCGTCGCCCTCTCGGCGTGGAACCCGAAGTCCTCTTCGCGAATCTCCTGGTTTCTGAGAATGCCCGTTGTTACCAGCTGGCCTCTGGCCATTTCGATCAATTCGCTAACGTGGGGCAGTTCGGCCACCGTTTCTTCCCCCGGCAGTGTTTCGTGGGAGCCGAACAACACCTTGCCTTCACGCCACGACCGGCCTGCCACGTGGTTAATGGAGCGTTTTTCCGTCCGGTAGTTCGACTCCGTCCAGACCCTGACGTCCACGTGTCGGAACAGGTTGCCGCTAACCGACTGCGCGACGGCGTAGCCACGGGCCTCCATGTCAATGCGCTGCTGCGGCGCGAGGGGTGGCTCTGGGTCCGGGAGGATAACGGCCAGGTCCACATCGCTGTGCACCTTGTAGTCGCCCCTCGCCCTAGACCCGAACAGCACAACACACTGGGCGCCCAGTGCCTGTCCCACGGCGGTCCCAATGGCCTGAACGACTGCCTGAGACCCTATGTCCGCAACCGAAGTTACCATTTGCTACGCCAGTACCTCGGCGATGTCCTGGGCGAATATCATATCCTCCGTCCCCACCAGGTCCGGGTCATCAGGCGAGGTGAGGTACTTGGCGAACACCCACACGCCGTCCTTCGGGTTGCTAACCACCTCAGCGGTGGCCCCGTGGATGGTCGAGATCGTGGCGCCCTCCACGATGGTTATCAGGTTGATCACATCCGCCATCTGTCAAACTCCGACCTGTGTCTTTCCATTTAACTCCCTCTTCCCATCAGGGAGAGGAAGTGGTTGGGGTGAAACTCCAGGCGTCAGCCACTCTGAATCCCATGTGCGCAGTGCAGGGGCACACAGCCGTGCGCCCAATGGGGGGATCCGAAGCCGGTGGCCTGGAATATCAGGGCAATCCCGAAATAAAATGAATTTCCGTCCAGACAATCAGAAGAAAAACGTCAGGTTCTTCGCCAGCAGCACGTTCTGGTCCAGAATCACCTTGCGCTCTGCGATCTTCCAACCGCTGGCCTCCCGGCGGAGCACATCTTCGCGTTTGCCGATGAGGAAGTCAGTCTCAGTCTCCACGCGGTTGCGGTAGATCAGGAACCGGCACTTGGTCGACACCTCAGTAGCGTCATCCGCCGAAGGTGTCGCATCCAGGACCTGCACGTTGGAGACCATGTGGCAGATGCGCGACAGCGGCTCCTCCGCCCAGTGCACGCCGGTCAGGATCTGGTTCACCCGACGTTCCAGTGTCTCCTTGCCCTCGTCGAACCAGTTGATGTCGTAGCCTTCGCGGGTGAACTCCCGGTCCAGCTCCCCGAACTTGACGTTGCGACGCATGGGCATCCAGTACCGGATGTCGTCGCTCAGGAGTTCCAGCCACTCGGCAAATCGCCGGTCGTCCAGCAACTCCGCCTCGTGGTACAGGAATTCCTCCACCTCGTGCTTCAGGAGCATCTGGGCGACGCTCGCCCCGACAGTAGTCATGGCTAATCTCCTGCCGCGATGGCAGCGCCGCTACCGCTCATCCCAGACTTGTCCAGGGAGGCGCCATTGGCGTGTCCATTGCCGTTGCGCCAGGATGCCAACTCGTCCCAGCTGGGGGCCGTCAGGAACTCGGCCCAGCGAGAGTAAAAGCCGCGCTGGTTCTGCTCTGCCGCCTTTGCGAGGGTGACGTTGCGTATCTGCCCTGGCATTTCCAGCCCGTCGGTTTCGAAGGGCGGCGCCTCGTGGCCCATCCCCATCTGGTAATTGTAGGGATAGCGGCGAGCGATGGAGCCCCGGCTGGCGTTGTGCGCGTAGTTCCAGTTTTCCATATCGTCCTGCTCGGTAAGGCCGGCAGGACCCGAGTAGCTGATGTAGTACTTGCGCAGGAACTCCTTGACCTCGGCGGGGGCGTTCTTGTCCACCAGGAACCAGCGCCAGGCCTCGTGGCTCTCCGGCGAACGGGGGTGCCACACGGCGATGGTACGCGGCTGACGGGGCAGGTAGGAGAAGTTGGGGAACACGGTACCGGGACCCGGAATGAACCGGGCCCACTTGCCGTAGTTCTTGCGCCGCTCGTTCTCGCAGTGCGCGAAATAGTCGGACACGATCTTGGAGTGCTGGTAAGCAGCAATTGGCGCGTCGTCAGGCCGCAGGAAGCTGATGGTGCCGTGGCCACGCTCGGGGAAGGAGAAGTCCAGCGCGGTGGCCCCGACCCGTTCCTGAGTGTCCCGCCGCCCGCTGCCGCTGGGTCCCGCGCCGACCAGGTCGACGGAGCGGTGGCTGATGTTGTGGTACCTGTCCCCGATGAAATTCTCCGACGGGAATTTCCAGTTGCAGGGGATCACCCACTTTTCAATGCCGCCGAAGACCTCGGTTTCGCCGCCGGCGCCGTCCCAGGTGTCCAGCAGGAAGTCGAGATAGGTCTTGTAGCCTCCCAGGTATTCCTCGAAGGACGGAGCGTGCTCATTCCAGTTGGCCCACACCGTGCCCTTGTAGACCTGGAGGCGGGGCACCTCGATGAGACCCCACTGCGACTTGTCCAGCTCTCCCTTGTAGGCATCCTTGAAGTAGGGCACGCCCACCAGCTTCCCGTCGGTGGCGAAGCTCCAGCCGTGGTAGGGGCAGCTGAAGACTGGGGTGTTGCCCTCGTCGTAGCGGCAGACCTTCATGCCACGGTGAGTGCAGGAGTTGAGGAAGACGTGAACTCCGCCCTCCCTGTCCCGGCAGAGGATCACCGACTCCTCGCCCATGCAGGAGACGAAGTAGTCGCCGGGCTTGGGAATCTGCGAAACGTGTCCCACGAACAGCCACGCCCGGGCAAACAGGTACTCCTGCTCCTGGGCGTAGATTTCCTCGTTGACGAATATCTCGCGGCTAACGGTTCCGGCGGCCATGTCCACCATGCCTGCCAGCGAACCGTTCCCGTTGCTATGGCCGTTCTGCATCGTCTCCTCCCGCTGGATTTCTAATGTTCCTGTGTCGGTTAGCCGTTTGGATTCAGTTGGGCGCTGGCCAGCTGCTCGAGAATGCGAGCCACGGCGGGGTATCCATCCTGACCCATTCCCTGGGTCTGCGCCCTCTGGAACATGTCGTCAGCGATGGCTCCGATGGAGGCGGGCGCCAGCACCTCGCGCGCCAGCTCGCATGCCAGGTGAATGTCCTTGGCGACGATGTCCAGCGTGCCGTTGGATGCGAAGCTGCGGTCCAGGATCACGTCGGTCGAGCGGTTCAGCACACCGCTGGAACCTGCGCTGACCGGAATGATCTTCGCCAAAACGTCCAGGTCTATTCCCGCCTTGGCACCGATCAGCATGCCCTCGACGCCGGCGATGAAGGCGCAGTAACCCAGGTACTGGGTGACCAGCTTGGCAATGCACCCCGAGGCCGTCTCCCCGACGTAGAACACGTCGCGGCCCATGCACTCCAGTACCGGCCTATGCTTTTCGAATACGTCCGGGTCGCCTCCGACCATCATGGTCATTGCAGGTGGCCGACCGCTTACCGGCGAATCCAGCATCTCGATGCCGCGCCGTTGGCACTCCTCGGCCAGCCGCCGGATCAGCGACGGGGAATTGGTAGTGGTATCTATCCAGGCTCCGCCCCTGGGCAGTCCGGCGAGAATGCCGGTGTCAGGATCCAGGACCACCCGCTCCGCCTCAGTGGGCCCCGGCAACGATGTGAACACCACCGGCGCCGCCTCGGCGACAGCCCTCGGACTGTCGGCCCAGTGGGCCCCCTGCTCGCACAGGTTTGTGGTGGCCTCGCGGCGCACGTCGTACACCGTCACGTTGTGCCCGGCGTCCAGCAGGCACTGGGCCATGGGGTTCCCCATCGTCCCGGTGCCGATGTATCCAACGTCCATCTAATGCTCCGAGTTGCCGTCGTCAATGGGTTCGAATTCGTTGTCGCCAGCCGCGTGTTTTAGGGAGAACCCCACCGGGGAAGTGTCGCCAATCTGCAGTTCATCACGGCCTGTGAGCGCCCGTAGCCGCCTGAGCTGGGTGCTTGAGGTAATTGTGAATGGTCGGGGCATAATCTGCTGCAAGCCTTCCAGTGCGTGCAGGGCTTGTTCTGCCGCGTCTATCGTCCCCCTCATCTCAGCGAGAGTTCGTTGATTCTCGTAGAAGTTTTGGTGGCCGTTGTGGTACACCTCAGAAAGGAGTTCACTGAGTTCAACATCACCGAACTCCAGGACAATTTGACGCCCAATGTTTTCGATCTGTTGATGGCTTCCGTGGTGCCACCCGCGTAACTCGCCGATGACCTTCAAATTTTGCGCTATGGCGCCCCAAGCCTTCTCCCCGGCCTGCAGGCGATCGCCATCCAACAGGTGTTGCGCGGCTTGATAGAGGAACCGCCGTCCGATTGTACGGCGGTCCTCTGCTCTTTGAATTCCTGGTTCAGGTAAAGGAGGTAAATCGGCCATTGATCGCCTGCTCCCGTCTAGTCCGCGGCAGCGGGCTGCGGCACGGGGCGGTGGCCCCAGATGCTGCCCTTCTCGTGGCGCACCACCTGCCAGGTGGCGTCGTCCACAGTGCGGGCGCCCCAGCCGTACTCCACATCGAAGCCTGAGGGAGTCTTCATGTAGAAGGACGTCATGTGGTCGTTGGTGTGGCGGCCCAGTCCGCGGGTGATGCTGATGTCCTGGGCGTCAAGCACCTTGTCGTAGGTGGAGCCGACGTCGTTCATGCCCTGGGTCTGCACCATGAAGTGGTTGAGCTTCTTGGTGGCGCGGCCCTTGGCCTCGATCAGTGCCAGTGTGTGATGGCGCGGGTTGCAGTGGAAGAAGACCAGGTTGCGAATGTAGTCGCTGATTTTCATGCCCAGCACGTCGCGGTAGAAGGCAACTGCCCGGTCGAGGTCGTCGACGTGGTACACCACATGGCCCAGACCCTGCTCGCCGGTAACGAAGCCGGAGATTGGGCGTGGCGAGTTGAACGGATTGTCAAAGCTCACTGGCGGGCCGTAGTAGACCTCGGTGGGCGTGCCGTCGGGGTCCTCGAACTTGATCAGCCCCTCGACCTTGCGCTCCATGGCCTCGTCGGGCGTGCCCGTGGACACCTCGATGCCCGCGTCGCGCAGCTGCTCCGCCATCTCGGCGAGGGCCTCACGGTCGGTGACTTGGAAGCCTACGAACTCCACGTCATCCTTGCCCGTCGGGCTGACGATAAACCGGTGGCTGTACTCATCCATTCGCATGGACAGCACGCCATTGGCGTCGACGCCGTTGGACTGCAGCCCCAGTACCTCGGTGCCGAAATGCTCCCACTCTTCGATGTTGCTCGCGCTGATACCGATATAGCCCAATTGGGTAACATTGGCCATGATGAATCCTCCTATCGTGTGTTTGTTGCCATGCGTTTGAATTTTCTTTCGGGAATTTGTACTTGGCGGGGATTCACCCCAACCCTATCACTCCCCCTGAGGGGGAGGGAAATTTGCTATTTGGCGTCCATCATACCGACCCAGCCGGAATAGAAACCCCTCGCGTTTTCCTCGCAGATACCCTCGGTCAGCACGCCGGGAAGGTCCACGTCGTCGGCGAAGTGACCGATACCCATCTGGTAGTTGTACGGCTTGCGCCGCGCGATGGCTCCCCGGCTGGCCTTGTGGGCGTAGTTCCAGTTCTCCATGTCGTCCTGCTCGGTCATTCCGCCCGGGCCGGAGTAGCGGATGTAGTAATGGCGCAGGACATCCTTGACCTCTTCGGGGGTGTCCTTGTCCACCAGGAACCAGCGCCAGGCCTCCGTAAGGTTCGGGCCGCGGGGGTGCCAGACGGCGATGGAGCGTGGCTGGCGGGCCAGGTACGACATGTTGGGAAATACAGTCCCCACCACACCCAGCAGGTTCGTCCTGCCGTCAAGGCGGCGACGGCGTTCCGACTCCATGTACCGGAAGTACTCACCCACGTCTGCCTTATTCTGATAAGTGGCTACCTGCGGAGTTTCGGGCCCGAACAACTCCACAACCGCAGCATGGCCTCGGCCAGGCATCGAGACGTTGATGCGGCGTCCTGCCTTGTACTCGGCATCGTCGCGACGGCCCAGGCCGCTGGGGCCTATGCCCACCATGTCGACCGAGCGGTGGCTGATGTTGTGGTAGCCGTCCCCGGCGAAATTCTCGGCGGCGAATTTCCAGTTGTTGGGCATGGTCCACTTCTGGACGCCTCCGAGTATTTCCGATCCGGCCTCGCTGCCGTCCCGGCCGTCCATCAGCAGGTCGAGATACATGGAGAAGTCGCCGACGTACTCCTGGAACGACGGACCGTTTTTGTCCCAGCACGCCCAGATGCCGCCCTTGTAGTTGTACATCTGCGGCACCTCAATGAGGCCCCACTGCGACTTGTCCAGCGCGCCTTTGTAGGCATCCTTGAAGTAAGGTACGCCGACCAGCTTGCCGTCTGTGGCGAAGCTCCAGCCGTGATACGGGCAGCTGAACACGGGTGTGTTGCCCTCGTCATAGCGGCAGACTTTCATACCGCGGTGGGTGCAGGAATTCAGGAAGACGTGGACCTCGCCCTCCCGGTCCCGGCACAGGATGACAGATTCCTCGCCCATGCTGGACACGAAGTAATCGCCGGGCTTGGGGACCTGGGTCTCGTGGCCCACGAACAGCCACGCCCTGGAGAACACCTGCTCCTGTTCCTGGGCGTAAATGTCCTCGTTGATGAAGATCTCGCGGCTGATCTGGCCGCCGTCGAGATCGACAATGCTTCCCAGCGTTCGGCTCGTCGTTGTCGCCATCCGGACACCCTCCATGTCGACAGGGTCAGGGCGCACCACAGCACACCTGCAATTGGCCCAAGTATACAATAAGGCGCGGAGCACTTTCACCGCGCCTTCGTTTGTTCGTGGGGGTCATGAATTCAAGGGCCCTATGTGTTTACTCTGCCCCGGCAGTGCAATGGGTGCTACGGACGCGCAACCACGAGGCACTTGCTGGAGTTGTGCACGTAGGTCTGCTGGAACTCCACGATCTCCGGCTTGCGATTCAGTTCCGACAGCGCGCCGGCGAGGCACATCCAGTTCAGCATCTCCTGCTGCCCGGCATCCTCCACCTGAGCGGTGGTCAGCCCACGCCACGCCTCGTAGTCGCCGGCCTTGAGCTCCTCGAACCGCGCCTTGTCGGACTCCACGTCACAGTACAGCCACCAGTTCTTCTCGGTCAGGAAGGCGTGCGACCAGCTGGACGATGCGATCAACGCCACCCGCCACGGGCTGGCCTGCATCGCCCGGGCCGCGGCGGCCCCCAGTTCCATGCAGCGTTTCGGCGAGGGGCCGGGCGGGTCCGGCGGTACTTCCCTCGAGGTTCCATCAGGGCCGTTGACCGTCTGCGGCGTGGCGCCCCCGCGGTTGCGGATGACCCGGCTGCCGTAGCAGTTGATGGCGAACGGGATCACCGGGTAGTCGAAGCCGACGCGGTCGTAGTCCAGGTAGAGCAGCGTGTTCAGGAACGCATGGCCCAGTCCCTGCTCGTGCAGCGGCTTGTAGGCGTAAGCCACGTCGAAACCGTCTTCAATCAGTGCGCCCGTCAGGTAACGCGCCGAGGGGTGCCCCTTGTAATTGAAGTTTTTGTCAGCTGGTTCGCCCCACACGTTGGGGCGAGTCGCCCCGCTGTTCATAGCGAACGGGCGGCACTCATACTCTTCATGGGCCATGACGCAGAATGCCGGGATGATGTCTTCCCTGAAGTTCTCGTACTGGTCGTCGCCCCAAACCAGGACGACGTCAGGTCTGAAGGCGTCCAGTTCCGCCCGCACCTTTCGGAAGCCAGACACCAGCTTTTCGCGCTGGAAAAGGGCCGAGGTGTATCCCTCGTCGTCGCCCCACTCCTGGCGCATGGCGTCGGGCCAATTCTCCGGATTCTTGAGCTCCGCGGGGATGCGGTCGTTGCGGAGGGCGCGGGTCAGCGAGTAATTCTTCAACTCATCAGGATTGATCAGCGACGGAGAATGCGTAACGCCAAGGCCCAATATCTCTGCCATGCAGCGCCTCCTATATTGCTGGTCGACGGTTGATGTTGACGCGATTATAGCGCGTAATGACCTTTCAGGCAGACGGATGGACTCGATTGGAGTCCGGCCAATCCTGCGGGGAATGTCCGGATTTTGGGGAATTCACGGTGATAGCTCCCACGATACAGCAACTTGACAACCAGCTGCATCGCCCGCCGCCGGTTTGCAGGCATAACCAGAATAATCCAGCCGCAGCAGAGTCGGTAATAGTTTCGCGCGCCAATCCCCGGCCGTCAGATCGCCCAACCGAGGACTGGCAAGTAGATTGCCAACCACAGAGCCATCAGGCCGACCGACCCGTACAATCCTGTATGCGCTCAAGGAAACTTTACTGCCACAGCAGCCCAGACAGCGATGAAGAGTCCCAGGGAGCCAACCAGGACCAAGAGCAGCTTCAGAACGACTGCTTCCATTCGGGCATTCCCCTCTAGGATCTCTTCCCGGGCATTCTAACGGGTTTTCAATCGTGGTGAAATTGGTGCGGCGACAGGGTTCGGACCTGTGAGGGAGGGATAGCTAACGATTCTCCAGATTGTCGCGTTCGAGCACTTTACCTTGCCGCCTCATCCGTCCGCTAGCCCAAGAAACGCACATGGAGGCGCCGACAAGCTCATCCCAAGGTGCCGGAATCCCTGCATTTTCATCCCCTTTTACTTCCGCCGCGGTCTCTGCGGTCCCTTAATACGATGCTCGTCACCAAAGTCAAAGGCTGTTTGTGCATTTGGCATATAGAAATTTGTTGGGGCAGGCCGTAATCTCTGTTAACGAGCCAGAAGCTGCGCTGGCGAATTGAATAGCCCCTTGCCCAGTTTGCCCTCCTTGCCCGCCTCTGCCCCTTCCGGCGATAATGACCTGCAAAATTCAAGCGCGGTTTTGACTCGCACCGCAGGAGGCAGCACATGGACTGGGGAATGGCCAACCGGTTGGCGCAGCTTGTTCAATCCGACGGGAAGTGCATGTTCCTTCCCGTGGACCATGGGTATTTCCAGGGTCCCACCCGAAACCTGGAACGGCCCGGAGAGACCATCGCACCGCTCATGCCCTACGCCGACGCGCTCTTCGCCACCCGCGGCGTGGTCCGGTCCGTCGTCGACCCGGCAGACACCAAGCCGCTGATTCTCCGCGTCTCCGGAGGCACCAGCATGGTGACAGGAGACTTGGCAGACGAAGGTGTCACCACTTCCATGGAGGATGCCGTCCGGCTTAACGTCTCCGCCGTCGGCATATCCGTGTTTGTTGGGTCCGAATACCAGAAGCAGTCCATCCTCAACCTCGGCAAGCTGGTTGACGAAGGCGAAAAGTACGGTATCCCGGTGATGGCCGTAACCGCCGTTGGGCGCGAGTTGGACCAGCGCGACTCCCGCTACCTCGCCATGGCCTGCCGCATCTGCGCCGAGATGGGTGCCAAGGTCGTCAAGACCTACTGGTGCGACGACGGCTTCGACCGCGTGGTCAACGGCTGCCCGGTGCCGGTGGTCATGGCCGGAGGTCCCAGGGCCGACACCGAGCGCGAGGTACTGGAGTTCGTCCACGACGGCATGCAGAACGGCGCCATCGGCATCAACCTGGGCCGCAATATCTGGCAGAGCCCCCACCCCGTGCCCATGATTCGAGCGCTTCGCCACATCGTCCACGGCAACGGCACAGTCGATGAGGCCGTGGAAATTTTCAGTGCCGTTCGCGCCGAGTCCGCCGAACTGGTCGGTGTCCCCGACTAGCCGGTAATCCAGCTGCCCATAAGCCACACTCGCCACCGGATAGTTACCTCCCCCTTGATGGGGGTGGGTTTTGATGGGGGTGGAATACAGGCTATCAACACCTAGGGGAGTCCCATCAGTGAGGCAGGCCACCATGCGCGTAGCCATGTACTACAGCAACAGCGACGTCCGCATCGAGGAGATGCCGCGACCAGAAATCGGCCCTGGTGAGCTGTTGCTCCGGATAGACGCCAGCGGCATCTGCGGCAGCGACGTGATGGAGTGGTACCGGATCCAGCGTGCTCCCCTGGTGCTGGGCCACGAGGTTGCGGGCACGGTGGTCGAAGTGGGGGACGGCGTGACCCGGTTCCGCGAAAGCGACAGGCTGGTCGTTACGCACCACGTTCCCTGCAATTCCTGCCGGTACTGTCTCAACGGTAGCCACACTGTCTGCGACACCCTGCGCGCCACCAACTTCGACCCCGGCGGATTCTGCGAGTATGTCCGTCTACCGGCGATCAACGTGGACCGGGGCGCCATCCCGATTCCTCCTGGAGTAACCCTCCCCGAGGCCTCCGTTGCCGAGCCACTGGCCTGTGTGTATCGGGGCCAGCGCCGCGCCAACCTTCAGCCTGGGCAGTCGGTGCTGGTGCTGGGTAGCGGTCTCGCCGGGCTGCTGCACATAAACCTTGCCCGCGCCGTCGGAGCGGGAAGGATCGTTTCCACCGACCTGTCGGACTTCCGCCTGGAGGCCGCCCGACGCTTTGGCGCCGACGAGACACTGCGAGCCGATCAGTTCACGCCGGACAAGCTGCGCGAGGTCAATGACGGGCGCTTGGCTGACGTCGTAATTGTGGCAACCGGGGCCCGACCCGCCCTGCAGCAGGCCCTGGATTCGGTGGACCGCGATGGGACGGTGCTTTTCTACGCGCCCACCGAGCCGGGCGTGGAGCTGCCCGTATCCATCAACGATGTTTTCTTCCGCAACGGGGCAACCCTCGCCACCACCTATGCCGCAGCCCCCGGGGACCTGACCACCGCGCTGGACCTCATCGCCTCGGGTCGCGTGCAGGTTGGCGACATGATCTCCCATCGTCTGCCACTGGAGGAGACCGGTGTCGGCTTTCAGCTCACCGCGGATGCCTCCGAGTCGCTCAAGGTGGTGGTCCAGCCGCACATGCAACTCCGTCAGACCCGTCCTCCTTTGAGAGGAGACGATCAGGTCCCAAGATGAACCTGTCTCGGCGCGCCAGGATGATGCTCGACGGATCGTAAGTTGGTCGCGGTTAAGCCTTGCCAGCCGGTGCTGCCGAACCTGAACCAAGGGATGACCGCTGCGGCTTGACGGCCGTTGCCCACCCTGTACAATCAACCGCACTATCCACCAGCCTGAAGGGTAAACACACTGCGGTCTTGGCTGCGGAGGTTGTCATGGAACTCGGATTGTTCCTGGAGTTCCCCGTACGGGAAGGTTCCAACGAAAACGAAGCCTTCAAGGAATCCTTCGCTCTCGTCGACCAGGCCGAGGACCTGGGAGTGCCCTCCGTTTGGATGGCCGAGTATCATTTCAACCCCGCAAGGGTACTTGCCAGCCCCGTAACCATCCTGACCGCCATTGCCGCACGCACTCAAAACATCCGTGTGGGAACGGCCGTGCTACTGCTGCCGCTGGCCAACCCGGTGCGTGTCGCCGAGGAGATCGCGACGCTGGACCAGATCAGCGACGGCCGCGTGGAGTTCGGTATCGGGCGGGGCACTTTCCCCAACGTTCACGAGGGATTCGGGGTACCGTTCGAGGAGAGCCGAGGCCGGTTTGAGGAGAGTATCGAGATTATCCTCAAGGCCTGGACCACTGACAGCTTCTCCTTTGAAGGAGAACATTTCACGCTGCCGGAAATGTCCGTGAGTCCCAAGCCCTACCAGCAGCCTCATCCGCCCATCCGGGTGGGCGTTACCTCCGCCGAGAGTTTCCCGATTCTGGGGAGGATGGGGTTCGACATCCTGATCAACCCCTCGCGGGTGTTTGCCCTGCCCGAATTGAAGTCCTCTATCGACGAATACCGCGCCGCCTGGAGGGCCGCCGGCCACGAAGGCGAGGCCAAAGTCGGCCTGCGCATACCCATTTACCTGTCGCACGACGCCCAAAAGGCCCATGATGAACCGATGGACAGCGCCCTCTTCTCCATAGGCCGTCTGTCCGACCGGGTGGGCAGCTACGCGGGGCGTCTCGGTACGCTGGGAGACTGGGGCGCCCAGGCCGAGCGGGTGCGCAATATGACCTACGACGACTGGCTTCGCGACAAGGTGGCCTACGGCACTCCCGAGGCGGTTACGGACAAGCTGAACTCGCTGGGAGCGGAGCTGGGCCTCGATCAGGTCATGTTTGAGATCAATTTCGGCAACCTCATCCCTCTCGAGAACCAGGCCAACAGCCTTCGGCTGATGATGGAGGAGGTGGCGCCCAACCTGGCCTGAACCGGCCCGGGGTCTCCGGAAACCAGTCATTTTAGGAGGAGATTCTTGCCCCGCAACAGGTAGGGCAGGATGCAAGCGAGATGAGTTGCGAAGCGTTTGAGACTGGGACCAAGGTTGAAGCGGTGCAGGAGTTCTCGGTCAGGGTGAGCATGGGTGCTCCCGTGGAGGGAGCCGGCCACACCATCCAGGTCGGCGACATCGGCGAGATCACCACCGTCCGGCGCACCGGCGCGGGACTGCACTGGCTGGTGATCCGGTGGGAGCGCCTGGGTCGTTCCTTCAACCTCAATCCGGACCAGTTCGACAGGGTCAAGATCGCCGCCTAGGCGGGAATTAACCACAGAGAATACGGAGCGCGCAGAGATTAATCTCCGTGGTCTCTTTGCCCTCCGTGCTCAACTCCGGCCTACCAGCGCATCCCGGGCTCGCGCTCCTGCAGCACCTCTCCGAACAGCGTTAGCACCTGGTCGACGCGCAGCACCACGATGGCGGCGCCCACCATCTCGGGGTCGTTGATCAGCCCGGCGTCGGCAAGGCGCTGCGTCATCTCGTAATACACGGCTCCCTGTCGCTCAACGCTGGCGGTGCAGCGGAATTTCCACCCCGCGTCGACGGCGGCGTTGCGGAACAGCAAGATGACCTTGGGGTTCTCCTCGAGGTGCTCCAGCGGCTGACGGCGGGTGCGGTCCCTGTAGACGAAGGTGGAGTCGTCCACCGCCAGCACGGTGCCGATGTAGCCGGCGTTGGGCGTGCCGTCGGTTGAGGCGGTCGCCACGATGCTGGGAAACCCGTCCTCCCGGGCGTTGTTGACCAGGCGCTTCATCTCGTCGGTTAGCTGTATCACTGTCTCTCTCCTAGTATTACAACGACGGTTCTCCATTTTGGGCGGTTCTTAGCCTGAAATAGCTTAGGAAAATGTTAGGCTACAAAGCTGCCAAATGCGTGAGCAGGACGCTTTGGAGAAGTGTTCGCTGTCCTTTTTTGACAAGCGTCGTTGTAATACTAGTCGTCCGCCGCATGTTCGGCCATCTGTCGCAGCGACACCCCGGTCTCCGAGGCCTCGATGGTGCGCCGGTCGAGCTGCAGCCCGAATCCGTCGGCCAGGCGGGTCAGGTAGTTGAATATCCCGACGATGTGGCCCACCTCCAGCAGCGCGACGTCGTCGAAGCCCAGGTCGCGCAAGGGTTGCCAGTCGGCCTCCACCATCCGCGTGGGCGTCTCGCTCAGCTTCTCCGCCACTGTGCACAGCGCCAGCTGTCGTGGCGTCAGCGACGGCAGCTCCCGCCATCGCTGGTGGGTAACCGCCTCCACGATGGCCGGGTCCCCGTCCTCAGCACGCAGAAACTCTGCGTGGGAGACGGTTCAATACCGGCAGTCCTGGGCAGCCGCCGCCACGGCCGCCACCATCTCCCGTTCCTGCCGGTCCAACTCGCCCGGCCCGAACATCACCTGGCGATACAGCGCTCCGAACAGTGGGCCGATTTCCCTGTGTCTGGCCTGCAACCGGCCCATTGCGGGCAGGTAGCCGAAGTCGTAGTTGCCTCCCCGGGCGCCGGGAGGGAGGCTGGCCCGGTGCTCCGCCTCCGTGGGGATGGATACCCAGGCTTCCCGCTCGAACTTTTGCTCAAAGCCTGGCGCGTTCTCCTGGTTGGCCATAGTTGCCCCTCCTCAGGTGATGCGGCTATTCTAATCCAATGAAGAGGATACTGGTCACCGGCGCAGCCGGACAGCTGGGGTCGGAGTTGATTCCTGCCCTCAGGGAACGGTACGGCAACGACAATGTGGTCGCCGCGAGGCACCGCAGCCCACTGACCGAGGAAGTCGCGGACTCCGGTCCGTCCACCCAGGTCGACGTTACGGAGCAGGCGTCCGTGGAGCGCGCCATCCGCGACTTCGGCATCGATTCACTCTACCACTTGGGTTCGCTGCTGTCTGTCGCCGCCGAGGCCAACCGGCCCTTGGGCCATCGGGTGAACATAATTGGTCTGTTGAACGTCCTGGAAGCAGCTTGCGACGCGGGCCTGGAACGGGTGATCATCCCCAGCTCCATCGCCGCTTTCGGCAATGATACGCCTCACGACAACACTCCCAACGAGACGCTGCAGCGGCCTACCTCACTGTACGGTATCTCCAAAGTGTTCGGCGAGCTGATGGGCAATTACTTCTTCGAAAGGGTCGGCCTGGACGTCCGGGGAGTGCGCCTTCCCGGCGTGGTCAGCTGGAAGGTGGAGCCCGGCGGCGGCACCACGGACTATGCCGTTGACGCCTTCTACGGGGCCATTCGGGAGGGCCGGTACACCTGCTACCTGCGTCCGGGCACCTACCTTCCCATGATGTATGTGCCAGACGCCATCAAGGCCCTGATTGAGGTGGCGGAGGCGGATGTCGGCAGGCTGAAGCACCACGCCGACTACAACGTCAACTCCATGAGCTTCGAGCCGGAGGAACTGGCTGCGGCCATTCGCAGGAGGGTGCCGGGATTCGCCATGGACTACGACGTGGACCCGCTGCGCCAGTACATCGCGGACTCCTGGCCCAACTCCCTCGATGACACCGCGGCCCGACAGGAATGGGACTGGCGACCCGACTACGGCGTCGAGGCCATGGTCGATGACATGTACGAGAATCTCTCCCGCAAGCTGCTGGGGTGATCCCAGCGTCCCGGCGACCAAACCAAGACCAGGACGAAGAGTGCGTAGTTCCCCCTCCCTCCGGGGGAGGGTTAAGGTGGGGGGCGTACCTTTTAATCAGGCGAAGTTCTCTGGGCCTGCAGTTTCCCCCTCACCCCAGCCCTCTCCCTCGAGGGAGAGGGAGAATGATCAGCCAGTCTATTCGTAGGGCAGGGTCCACGACTCCGAAAACGCCAGTGCGCAGGTGCTGTGCGTGCGCGCGTCGCGCTGGCGAGGCCATGGCTGGCCCGATGCCTGGCGGCCGTTCAGCGTGATGCGGGCGCCATTGGCCGGGATCAGCACCGTGCAGACCCCGTGGGGCCGCTCTGGGTTGGAGCCGGGGAAGCTGTGGGTCATGAACGGCTCGCCCAGGTCATACCAGGTCAACGCGATCTCCTCGCCGTGGGCGCTGCATGACTCCGTCCAGAACGAGCGCAGGTCGCCCGAGCTCCCGAAGGTTGCATCGGTGGCGGGGATCTCGAGGTTGCCGAAGGTGGCGTTGATCCTGCCCTGTATCTCCCCCTGGAGCCAGCGGGTCATCTGTATGTTGTCGGTGTAAATTCGCGGCTCGCCGCCGGTAAGCTCGCCCTGCAGGAACAGCACGTGCCCCGGCCCGCCCGGAGAGAACAGGATGCGCCAGAAGCTTGCGTCGCTGGTGACCGGGCCGTCGTCCGTCGCGCTGAGCCGGATGTAGGGGTTCTCACCGGTGAGAAGCAATCGGTTGGGATCGATGGGGCTGGCTGTGGTCATGGCGAACTCTCCTTAATGAGCCGTTTTTTCGGATCTGGATTCGTGTCGTAGGGATGGGCACGCCCTCGCCCTGACCCTCTCCCAGAGGGAGAGGGAATTCTTGGAGGCTACTGTGCAGTCAGGCCGCCGTCGATCACCAGCTCGCTGCCGGTCATGAACGAGGCCTCGTCGGACGCCAGGAACAGGACGCCGTAGGCGATGTCCTCCGGCTGCCCGATGCGGTTCATGGGGTGCCGGGCCGCGTTTTGCCGTCGACCCTCGTCGCTGTTGAGCATGATGGGCTGCGTCATGGGGGTGTCAATGACTCCCGGGTGAACCGAGTTGCACCTGATCCCGTCGCGGGAGTACTGGATGGCAGTGGACTTGGTCAGCAGCCGCACCGCGCCCTTGCTGGCAGCGTAGGACGATGTGCGCCCACCCACGATGCCTGCGATGGACGAGATGTTGACAATGGAGCCGCCGCCCGCATCCCGCATCGCGGGGATGGCAGCCTTGGTGCCGAGGAACACACCCTTGGCGTTGATGTCCATCACCAGGTCCCATTCCTCGCCGCTGGTGTCCTCCACGTTGTTGACGATGCCGACGCCGGCGTTGTTGACCAGGATGTCCAGCTTCCCGAATCGGTCCACGGCGGTGGCTACTGCAGACTGCCAGGCCGACTCGTCGGTCACGTCCAGGCGGACGTACACGCATTCGCCCCCGCTCTCGTTGATGGCCGCCTCCGTTTGCCGGCCCTCCTCGTCCAGGATGTCGCCGATCACAACCCTGGCGCCTTCCGAGGCGAACATGCGGGCCTCCGTCGCGCCCATGCCCCTGGCCCCTCCGCTGATCAGTGCAACCTTGCCTTCCAGTCTCATGGTTTCCTCTCCGTTACCATAGAGCTACTGCATTTCGAAGATGATCGGGTGGTCCGACCGAACTCGCTCACCCAGACTCCCGCTGCCGGTTGTGCGATGTGTTTCGGCACTGGCGCTGCGGCAGTTCGCACAGTATATTGCAGCAGACAGGTCCCCCGCACTCCGGGAATGTGCTGTATGTGCTTTGGATGGGACATAAAGCCAGGCCGGTGGACGGAACTACACTTGTCATAAAATCCGCGCCTGCACATTGCAGCGGGAGGGTAGAGATGGTCAACGGGAAGAAGTGGAGCCTCAAAGGCGAGTATTTCGAGAGCTGCAACTGCGAGGTCCTGTGCCCCTGCATCGTGAGGGGGACTAACATAGACCCTACAGAGGGACACTGCGACGTTGCCCTGGCGTTCCATATCGTAGAGGGCGATCTCGATGGCGTGGCGCTGAACGGCCTGAATTTCATTGCCGTCAACTACACCCCCGGGCCCATGGCCGCTGGCGGTTGGACCTCATCGTTCTACGTGGACGAAAGCGCTGACGACACCCAGCGCGCGGCGATGGAGCAGATACTGTCGGGAGACATGGGCGGTCCCGCCGAGCGGTGGCGGGCCATGACCACTGATTTCCGGGGCGTGCACTACGTCGCCATCGACTTCCAGGTTGATGGTAAGACACACTCCGTGACTGTTCCCGGCGTTATGGACTTCTGCGTTGAGCCGATCCAGATTCCTGGCCGTGACGATGCCATGCTCCTGTCCAACACTGGGCACGGCGTTAATCGCGACCTGTACCTGGCCCGCGGCGTGCGTGGCGAGTACACCGACGAGGGCATGACCTGGGACAACACCGGCAGGAACGGCCATTACGCTGCCTTCGAATGGAGTTTTCCGTAATCTGCACAAATTTGTTGCGGACTAAACGCTGCTCGTAGTACATTTACGGTTCCAGTTCGCAATATTCCCTTGGTTGACGCCTTTTCGCGACGTTCCTATAATCGCGCCCTGTTTGCCGTTGAAATCGGCTTTCCCTGTCAGATTTCGGCATTCAGTAGCGAATAACATTTATAGGAGCGCGTCTATGCGAAAACTTTTGGCAATCCTCATCCTCGGAATCGTAAGTGTCATGCTGTTGGCTTGCGGTGAGGCGGCGACGCCGGTCCCCACAGCAACCACCGCGCCCACGGCACCACCTCCCACCGTAGCGCCCACGGCTGTCCCCACCGAGGTCGAAGAGGAGACCGAAGAACCCGAAGCCATGGAGAGCGAGTTCAGCGAGGCTGTTCTGGCGGCAGCCGCTGAACGGGCCAACGGCCCCGGCGCGTTCTACGTCGGCGACCTCAACGATCTGGTGGGCCCGGCGCCCACGGAAGACCAGGGTGACGCGGACGGCAACGTACCCTTGTCGGCACTGGAGAATCACAGTTACGCCTACGAGTCTGACTACTACAAGGATGTCGTCGAGCGGGCGAATTTTGACAATCCCACGGAGCTGACCAGCACCGGAGAGAGCATCGAGATCCAGCATGCCTGTGTGAACCGGGCGCTGGTTTTCTGCAAGATCGTGGAGAGCTTCCTTTCCCCCAGCCTGGAAGCCCGCACCGGCGGCCAGCTCACCGTATCATCGTCGTCCTTCCCCGAGCTGGGCATTGCTGGCCCGGACACTCTTGCGCTGGTGCGCGACGGCACCCTTGACATGGTCAGCGTGCTGGGCGTCTATGTGGCAGGCGAGCTGCCCGAACTGGAAATCCAGTCCCTGTTCGGAATTTACACCGAGCGCGAGCAGCAGTTTGCGGCAACCGTCAATCTTGATCCCTACCTGCAGGAAATACTGGTTGAGAACAGCGGCGGCGGTCACGTCATCAGTATCAACTGGCACAACGGCGATGACATTTTCCTGTTCACCAAGGAACCTCTCAATCTGCCGGAGGACTTCGACGGCATGAAGACCCGTGCCTTCGGCACCTCCATTTCCGACTGGATCTTTGGTATGGGTGGTGAGGCGCAGTTCCTGGCCTTTGCTGAGGTCTACACCGCCCTGGAGCGCGGCATCCTGGAGGCCGGTGTAACCGGTGGCGACGCGGGTCACGGCCAGCGCTGGTACGAGGTGGTCAACTACATCAACGGCCCCCTGACCAGTTGGCCCACCAGCCACAACGTGATCAACAAGGAGGTCTGGGAGTCCATTCCCGAAGATCTCCAGGCCATCTTTGAGGAAGAGTCGGCCCGGATGGAACTGGAAGCCCTGCGCCTCGGTTCGATCCAGAACGAACTGGGTCTTCAGAAGAACATCGACTCCGGGCTGGAGTACATTGAGTTCGGCCCCGAGATGCGGGCCCTCAGCGACCAGTCTGTGAACGAAAGCGTGCTCCCCAAGTGGGTTGAACGCGTCGGCGGCCCTGAGGAATTCTTCGTTCAAGAAGTCTTCAACGAGGCCATTGGTACTATTGTCGGAATACGCATCGAGACCGACGGCACCATTACCAGGACACAGTAGACCCAAAGCAATCCCAGGCAACCCGCACCCCCGGGCCCCACGAGGCCCGGGGGTTTTGTTTTGTCGGGTTGCGGCCTGCCGGGCCACGAATTCATGGAATCAAACTGTGTTACTAATTTCGTAGAAAATAGCAAGATTATTATGAATAAAAGAAGATAACTTGCCAAATAACAATATCTATACATTTATAAATGCTTTGACCATATTCGCATACGTTACTATAATTGCGCTTTCACTTGCGGCATGCGGCCATTTCCTGTGCCAGCAGCTTGCAAATGGGAACGAATTCGAGACTCAAGGAGCGACGGAATGCGAAAACTGATCCTGATGATTATCCTGGGAACAATAGGCCTATTGCTGCTGGCTTGCGGAGAAGCAGCGACATCTGAGCCAACGGGCACCACGGCACCGACAGTGGCTCCCACCCAGCCGCCGCCCACGGCAGCCCCCACTGCGGCGCCGACCGAGGACGAGGCGATGATGGAGGAGGGCGAATACAGCGCAGAACTCCTGGCCATCGCGGATGAGCTGGCTAACGGTCCGGGGGCCATTTTTGTGGGAGACCTGAACATGCTGGTCGGCCCGGCTCCGACCGTGGATGAGGGGGACGCCGACGGCAACGTTCCCTTAGACGCTCTGGAGAAGCACCTGTACGTATACGAGTCAGACTATTACCGGAACCTGATCGAAAGGGCCAAGTTCACCGACCCCACTCCGCTGGAATATGACGGTGAGCCCGTTGTCATCCAGAACGCCTGCGTAAACCGGGCCATTGTGTTCTGCAAGATCGTGGACACATTCCTGGAGCCGAGGTTGACCGAGCGGACCAATGGCAAGCTGGTCATCGAGTCCACGTCCTTCCCCGAGCTCGGTGTGGCCGGCCCCGACACGCTCAACCTGGTAAGGGACGGGACGCTGGACATGGTCAACGTGCTCGGGCCATACGTGGCAGGCGACTTGCCACAGCTGGAAATCCAGTACCTGTTCGGCCTGTACACCGAGCGGTCCCAGCAGTTCGACGCCACAGTACTAATGCTGGAGGCCATCGAAGACCTATTGATCGCTGATACGGGTGGCTATCCAATCAACGTCAACTGGCATAACGGCGACGACATTTTCCTGTTTACCAAGGAGCCCCTGCACATGCCCGAAGACGTTGTGGGTATGAAGACCCGCGCCTTCGGCACCTCCATTTCCGACTGGATTGCGGGCATGGGAGGCGAGCCCCAGTTCCTGGCCTTCGCCGAGGTATACACGGCCCTGGAACGCGGCATCCTGGAGGCCGGTGTGACCGGCGGCGACGCGGGTCATAGCCAGCGTTGGTACGAGGTGATCAGCTACATCAACGGTCCCCTCACCTCCTGGCCCTCCAGCCACAACGTGGTCAACAAGGAGATCTGGGAAGCAATTCCCACCGATCTGCAAGAGATATGGAAGGAGGAGTCGGTCAAGTTGGAGCTCGAGGCCCTGAGGCTTGGGTCAATCCAGAACGAGCTGGGGCTGCAGAAGAACATCGACGCCGGCCTGGAATACATCGAGTTCGGGCCGGAGATGAGGGCACTCAGTGACGAGGCCGTGATCAATAATGTGGTCCCCAACTGGGTCGACCGTGTCGGCGGCCCGGACGCGCCGTTCGTTGAGGTATTCAACGACGCCATCGCTCCGATCGTTGGCATAACCATCAACGCGGACGGTACAATAATCAAGCAATAACGACCCGGGGCAACTAACTCGACTCCAGGTACAGTAAAGAGGAGCGCGGAGGGAAACACCGGAATGAAACTCTCCGCGCTTTCCTTGCGTTTGGCCAAAATCGGCCGCGTTTTCGGTGTTTTCCTGGTATCCGGTGCCCTGCTCTCCGTTCTGGCAATCGGCTGCAGTTCCTCCACTGATCCGGAATCAACCGCCACCAATTCCCAACAGCCCTCTTCCGTACCGGCTACGGCGGTTCCGCCCACTTCCTCGCCGACCATGGCGCCGGCCCCAGAGGGGGCCAGTATTCTCGTCGGAGCAACAGCTCCTGATTTTCCGCTAAAGCTCTTTCAGGGACAGGAAACCCTTGGGGACAGCGAGCTGAATTTGTCCGACATTACTGGCCAACCCATAGTTCTCAACTTCTGGGCGCGGCTCTGCGGGCCCTGCTGGAAAGAGATGCCGGAGTTGCAGGATTTCTACGAGGA
Organism: Dehalococcoidia bacterium; assembly: GCA_965207865.1. GTDB lineage: Bacteria > Chloroflexota > Dehalococcoidia > Lucifugimonadales > UBA3495 > VXOI01. Next base: position 391,500 of record CBDBNP010000007.1, on the reverse strand, counting down.
GCGCGGGGATCATCTGAGACTGCTGGGCATCGACATCGGGCAGTTCACCGGGCTGGGCTCTCCCAAGGACGCCGGCAGATTGCTGGATGCACTCGGCGTCACCTACCCCGCCGGGTACACGGATGACGCGACCATTACCTCCAAGTACCGGATTCGGGCTATGCCGACCACGATCTTCATCGATTCGCAAGGTGTGGTGTTCCAGACATGGACCGGTGCAATTGACCGGCAGCAGCTGGAACGCATCGTTGCCAGAATGCTGGAAGAGGAATAGGCGGCATAGCTACTTCTGAGACGCAGGCGCCACTGGGATTACTGGGAGAGGCCAGGATAATCGGGGTACTCTCGTTCTCGGTACTGGTGGCGCAGAATGCCAACCTGATTGTCCCGCCTCTCCTGGTGGACATCGCGTTCGATATGGATGTATCGGTCCCGGTGGCCGGTCAGCTGGCCACGGCGACCTTTGCGGCGTGGGCCGTGTCCGTGGTTTGCGGGGGCCCGTTGTCCGATTCCTTCGAGCGGAGGTGGTTGGCCCTTGCGGGATTACTGATCCTGTTGGTCTCGGTGACTGCCTCGGCCTTTGCTCCCAATCTCGAGGTTCTCTTGGTCTTGCGGGCGGCAAGCGGATTTGGTGGTGGCATGCTCCCGCCCAATGCCATGGGAGTGATTGCCGACACGTTCTCACCCGAGAGACGCGCCAGGGCCATCGGCACCGTGATGGCGAGCAACGTAATCAGCGCTGGCTTGACAGTGCCGTTGATGGCCGTCCTTGCAGACTGGCAGGGCTGGCGAATTGCCTTTCTTGTTTCGGGCATGTTGTTGGCCGCCAGCTTGCTGTCCACCTGGTTCTGGTTCCCGCGCGGAAACAGGGACCGAACTCGCAACCTGGAGTTCTTTTCGCGATTTCGGGCACTGCTGTCCCTTCGGTTTTTCCAGGTCGCCGTGACCGTGAACACTATCCAGCGGATGGCTTTCTGGGCCTTCGTCAGCTTTTTCTCTGCCTTCCTGATCCAGACCCATGGGGTCAGCGTGGGCTTTCTCGCGTTGCCTCTGGTCATTACTGCCTTGGCACAGACTGCGGGTAGCTACGTGGCGCCTCTGATATCCAACACCAGGACTTATGCCGTAGTGGTCGCCTCGACGTCCGTGGCGGGAGGCGTCTGCGGCCTGTTGTTTTTCGCGGTCGACCTCGGGCTATGGGCTTCCGTGGCCATCGCCACAGTGGGGACGGGGCTTCTGGCCGTAACCTTCCCCACATTGGTGAGCGTCAGCACTAGGTTCTCCGGCAGGTCGACGGCCACGGGCGTTGGACTCATGGGACTGAGCAATCAGGGAGGAGGCGTGTTCGGAGCAGCCCTGGCCGGAGGCCTGCTGGCCAGCTCAGGATTCGCGGCCATCGGCTATATGTGCCTGGGAGTCACCATCCTGTGCGGAGTGACGGCCCTGATATTCGGACGGCACGGGTCGCCGGGGGAAGAGTGATCTGCCGGAGGGGGTATTCGGCGGAGAAACGCCTTGCTGTGGGGTCGCTAGCCTTCGGATGCATAACTGCTCAGAGAATATCCGTCGGAGCGGTTGGCAAGCGGCGTTTCTGCGAGGCTCCCGTAGACCGCCAAGGGTAAGCGCCCCTGGCACGTTCCGATACCGCCGAGTCAATGTTGTTTGGATAATTGGCTCGAAGCAGCTTTTCCTGCCGTGCCGACAGGCAACAAAAGGAGCGCTCCGCAGCTGATTCAGCTCGGGAACGCCCAAGACAGGGATGTTCCAGCCGTGAGATTGGCGGGAGTGCGAGGGAGTCGAACCCACCTACCCCGCTTCTAACGAGGCATAACGGTTTTGAAGACCGCAAGGGCCACCGGGCCCCATCCACTCCCGTGTTCAGGACGGAAAGAATTTTATCCGTCTTAGTCTGAATTTGCTATTCTTTTGCCACACCTTTTCTACCTCTCAGCCCAAAATGGCTTTCTGACTCTTCTTGCACCGTTGGTAACAAATGCGAGTACGAATCAATCGTTATGGCGATGGAACTATGCCCCAGCCGTTCGGAGACTATCTTGGGGTGTATACCCTGAGACAGCATCAAGGAGGCGTGAGTGTGATGCAGGTCGTGGAGCCTCAACCCCGGCAGACCACCTCTATTCGCCAGGCGCTCAAATGCTTGAGTTACGAGGTCGGGATCGAGGGGGACCCATCGGAATGGCAAAAACGAAATTGCCATTCCCCGAGGTATCCCGATTCCGCTCCCGGTGAGCCTTCAAAGCCTCGACCGACTCTGAAGGCAAGTCAACTACTCGTCCGTGGCCACTCTTGGGCACCTTCAATTCCGTCGTGCCGGATGCCAGCTTGATCAGTGCCCTGCGCACGGGCAGTGTGCTGGCAGAAAAGTCAATGTCTCTCCAATGGAGTCCCGGCAACTCGGACCTCCGCAGCCCCGTCTGAATGGCCAGCAGGACTAGTGTTGAGTCAAATCAAGAATGGCACGGGTAGAGATGGTGGAGTTTGCGTCGGGCATCCTTGTCGGTGAATCGCCAGTTGATGGTGTCTCCCACAGTGTTGCGTTCAAATACGCAGGTGCTGACTGCGCTTTCCAGGCTGTCCTCGTCGCCGTTGCGCCCCCGCAGGCAGGCTCGGGCCAAGACGCTGAACTCGATCTCTGCCATATTCAGCCAACTGCCATGCTTGGGCGTGTGGTGAAATTCCAGCCTCCGGGCGATGCGCCGGGCCTCCTCCGCCGGGAACGCCTCGTACAACGACGCCTTGCGATGGGTGTTCCGATTGTCCGGGAGTGTTGAAAAGTCGGTTTTGGGCAGTGATGCTGGCATATTAAGAGGAAAGGAGGCAGGCATCAGTACGGCGGGTACTTTCGGGCAGACCAAGCCACAGCAAGAGATATCAGGGTCATTCGATTATTGATCGAAAATGGGGATGGGGTGTCTTGGGGATGATGATGAGGGAGTAGTAAGGTAGGGGGAGTGAGTGTGAGAGGGGTGTGTGGAATGGGCAATGAAAGGGAGAATATCGGGGGCCTGTCGTTACTGGAGGTCATGGGGAGATTGCCGGACCCTCGGAGCGGGCATGGCCGGCGCCATCCTCTGGGGGCGGTTCTTGGGTTGGCGGTGTGCGCCATGCTGTGTGGCGCCCGCAGCCTGTATGCCATCAGCCAGTGGGGCCGGGATCAGGGCCGGGAGGTATCGGAGGCACTGGGCTTCACCCGGAGTCGTACTCCCTGCGTATCCACGTTGCATCAGGTATTCAGCCGGCTGGACCGGGAGGCCTTCGAGCTGCTGTTGGGTCAATGGCTAAAGGAGCGGGGACTGGAGGCTGGGGAGGCACTGGCCATAGACGGAAAGAGATTGCGTGGAATTCACGGAGAGCAATTGCCTGGGGTCCACTTGGTGGCGGCCTATGCCCACCGGTCGGGTATCGTGGTGGGTCAACAGGCAGTGGCGCACAAGAGGAATGAACTGGAGGCGGTACACCGGCTCTTGGATCGGTTGGACCTGCAAGGCCAGGTGGTGACGGGAGACGCCCAGTTCACCCAGCGGAAGGTGTGCCGCAGTATCGTGGCAAAAGGGGGCACTACCTCCTCTCGGTAAAGGACAATCAACCCACCTTGAAACAGGACATTGCCGACCTCTGGGAGGAGGCTATGGCACCGCAGGCAGAGCAGGTAGGCCGGCACGGGGACCGGGTGGAGGTGCGGCGCATCTGGGTGTCGGATGAACTGGCAGGCTACAGCGACTGGCCCCACCTGGCCCAGGTGTGTCGTGTGGAACGTATCGTCCACCACAAAGGCAAGACCCGCCGGGAACTCGCGTATGCCGTAACCAGCCTCGGTCCCAATGAGGCTGACCCTGCCAGGCTGCTGCAACTGTGGCGGGGTCATTGGGGGATCGAAAACCGGGTGTTCTGGGTACGGGATGTGACCATGGATGAGGACCGCTGCCAGGTAAGATCGGGTTCAGCCCCTCAAGTGATGGCCGGACTGCGCAATCTGGTCATCAGTCTCTTGAGAATGGAAAAGGTGCCCAACATCGCCGCCGCACTCCGTCGCTGCGCCACCAGACCCTCCTATCCCTTGTCTCTCGTCGGCGCCCCTACCCAATAATCGAAAGACCCTGAAGAGATATACTCTCACTTGACGCCGACGGCGATTTTCGGTTGACAGTGGGTCCGCCGGTCCGGCCGTTCCCTGGCGGTCCGGTGTTTTGGCCCAAGCGCCTCACCGCCTTAGCCACGTTATGGGCGATAGCGGCCATGAATCCCTCGCAGTCCACCTTCGCCAATCCCCGCAGCCTGGATTTGGCCCACCCCAGCCGGTCCAGGGATGCAAAGGTCCCCTCGGCTACGGTCTTGCGCCGGTTCATCTCCCTCCGGTAGTCCTCGCTGCCGTTCCGCTCTCCGGCCCGCAGGAACCCAGGGTAATAGATGCTTAACACCACCTGCCGCCGTTTTTCTTTGGGCGGGAGACACTGGGCCTTCACCGGGCATCCCTGGCAATCAGCCTGTAGAGCCTGGTACTTGTAGCTTTTGAACCGGCTGCGGAAGGGACCGAGGCGCAAGACCTTGCCCTGAGAACAGGTCAGGTGATCACCGTGATAGACAAACTCTCCCCGGGCCACCTTGCCCGAGTTCTGGTTGGGGTGAAGGGGAATGTAGGCCTTGATTCCCTGCTGCTCCAGGCCCCGTCGCAGTTGACCAGCGCTGTACCCGGTGTCCGCCGCCAGCGATAGCGGCTGGATGGGCACCTCCTCCAGCATCGGCAGCAGCGCTTTCCATTCCGCCTCGGAGGAGTGCGCTATCGCTCTTGAAATGATGAAACCACCCCGGTCGACGACAATGTTCTCCTGGTAACTCAGATAGGCGGGTCTATCCGGCCTGGTGGTTCGCCACCGGGCATCGGTGTCCACAGTGCTCAACGGCAGGACGCCCTTGGGATCCTGAAAGAACCTGACGCCGGTCTCCCCGGTACCATTCTCGTCAACTCCAGCCTCGGCCAGCGCGAACAGACCATTCTCTTCAACGGCCTGCTCTTGGAACTCGCTCACGCTCAAACCGCTGCGCGCGAGGCGATGGCTGCTCACGTTGGCCCTGACCAGGCTGGAGTCGGCGTACATCTCCGGCGAGAGCAGGCCCAGCCGGAGCAACTCCTGATTCAAGCCACGGAATATCCCCGCGAATCCCTCCCGTTTGATGGGTTCGATGAAGTGGCTGACGGTGGAGTGATCGAACACCGGATCGTCAATGGTGAGAAAGCAGAACCGGCGGAACACGATGCTCTCAGAGATGGCCGAACACAGGCGTCTGAACACAGGCGTCTGAAGGAGGCGATGTTGTAGAGGGAACAGATGAGAAGTGCCCGGACCATCACCTCGGGATGGATGGCAGGGCGGCCGTGGTCGCGGCAGTAATGGAGCTCCAGGGGGGCGACCAATTTCGCGATGTCCAGTTGCTCGTCGATTTGAATCAGGAGATGTTCGGGATCGATGAAGTCACGCAGGCTCTTGTCAGTGAACGGGAACAGAGTCGAGTCCCTTCGGTAGCGGTCCAAAGGTTCGAGCATCACATCCCTCCACCAAGCCTGATCTCATCGACATTGTAATTCCAGACTGCCTCATAACGGAGGTCTCACCGACTTTTTCAACACTCCCGGTCCATTACCACCCGGACAACCGGCACATCTGGGTGGGCATCGTCCACCAGCCAGCGCATTTGATGGGCGAAGTCCTGCATGGTGCGCCGCTGGGTGATCGCCACCTGACGCCTCCTGAGCTTGTCGAAGGACAGCCTTGGGCTCACAGGTCAGGAACAGATTGCGGGTGCCGGCCCGTACGTATTCGTAGTCCTCCCGCCTGGGACGTCCGGGCCCGGCCGGGAGGGGAGCCCTGGTCTCGGCCAGCAGCTGGAAGGAGACGATTCGAAGGTGCCGGTCGAAGTCGCCGCGACGGGGCCCCGGGTGATCGGCATAGCCGCCCGTCACGCCGATCGGGTGATGCTCGCCGTCGGCGCCGATCCAAGACGCAACGCCTGGGGCATCGAGACCGCCCGCGAGGCTGGACGGGACCCGGATACTCTCAGTTTCGGCGCTTACGTCAATGTCGTATGCACCAACGACGCTGCCGAAGGGCGCGAGCTCGGTCGTCCCTCGACCGGACTGTTTGCACGATTCTCCGCTATGTACGGCGAAGTTGCGGGGCCGACGGAAGAGGAGCAGGCGGGAGTCTTTCGCGAGCTTCACAACCGCTACGACATGAACCTGCACGGCCAGGAAGGCGGCCAACAGACCACGGCGCTTACCGACGACTTTATGGACGGCTACGCGATAATAGGGGTGCCCGGCTACTGCGCCGACAGGCTGACCGAACTCGGGGAGTTGGGAGTGACGAAGTTCGGCATAGTGGGACCGGATTTTGCCACAAGAAACGCTGAGGCCGAGTTTGCAGCGGCCCGGTTCACGGACGACGTGTTACCGCTGTTGCGGCGCTAGCAGCTCAACATCCTTGTAGTGTTGGTCTGGGGTTTAACTGTCATTGCCATGAAAATAGCCCATTGAAGACCAGTTCCCTCCCTCTCCGGGAGAGAGAGGGTTAGGACGCTATCCAGTAAAGGATTTTTCCAACACCCTGTAAGACGCGTCCTGAGGGGTGTACCTGCTGATCATCGGAAATTAAGACGCGATAGCCATGGGTCAGTTCATCCTTGAACTTTGCGCCAGTGGGGTGTTGTGTTAACATATCGCGTCCGGCGCAATTAGTGCCCCGGCTTCATTCTCAATTGCAATTTTCGGGAGAGGACCATGCCAGCATATGTGTTCGTGGAAGTTGAAATAACCGACAATGCCGCCCAAGCGGAATACCGACAGCGCTCCGTTGGAGTGATTGAAGCCTACGGCGGCAGGATAATGGCGCGTGGTGATGTCGTTGAGTCCACCGCCGGAGAATCGGCGTCCCGCCGCCGGATGTTGGCCTTGGAATTCCCCACTCTCGAACAGGCCAGGGCTTGGCGTGATCTGAGTCAGGCTTCCGCAGAGCAGTCGGAAGTCCGGTCGATACGCAACAGAATGGGCAATGTCGTCAGCATAAACATCGTTGAGGGAGAGACTGACTAACCAGGTCTTTATCTCACGATATGTGGGAGCGCTACGTAAGACCATCGGCCGTTCTGCCTCGCAGGATAAACTACGGGCTGCAGGACCTGCGAGGTGATCTTCTGGGCGGCCTCACCGCTTCAGGCGTGACATTGCCCGCGGCCATGGGCTACGGAGTACTGTCCGGCCTGGGTCCTGCGGCGGGGCTCTACGGCGCTGTAGCAGTGGGGATTTTCGCCTCCCTGTTCGGAGGGACCAGGGGTTTCGTATACGGCCCCAGTACGGCCGTTACCGTCATCATGGGCTTGGTGGTCGCGGAGTACGCTGACAGCCTTGCTGAGGCAGCCACCATAGGTATCCTGGCGGGAATGATACAGCTAGTCTTCGGGCTGCTGGGGCTGGGCCGCTATGCTACCTATGTCCCCACCTCTCTGACCTCAGGGTTCTTTGCAGCCTTCGGGGTCTTGATCATGATCAAGCAGATAATCCCGGCCTTGGGTGGAGCCCCCCCGGAGGGCGGCATTATCAATAGTATAGAGTCGTGGCCGGAGTCAGTTAGGGCTGCGAACTTTGAGGCCCTGGCGTTAACCGTCATCTGTGTCGCGGTGGCCTTGTTGTGGCGAGGAAGGCTATTGCGGTTCTCTCCTGCTCTCTTTGCAGCTTTGGTCGTGGGTACTGTTGCTGGGTTGTTGCTGCTTCAGGATGCTCCCACCGTGGGCAAAATTCCCTCGGGCCTGCCTGATCTTCAGTTGTCTGCCATCTCCTTGAGCTTCTTCCTGCATTCACTTCAACCGGCCTTCATCATGGCCCTGCTGGCCTCGCTCTCCACTTTCATAATTGCTCTGCGAGTGGACGCGATTACCGGCACGCAACACCGGCCCAACCGTGAGATGTTTGCCCAAGGCCTGGGCAATATCGCGGCAGGTTTGACCGGAGGGATGCCTGGATCAATTGCGCCCGGCAGTATACCGAACACGTTGAGTGGCGGCAGGTCGCCCGTAGCCGGGCTTACCGTGGCTGGAATAATTCTCGCCGTAATTCTGTTTCTTGGTCCAGTGGCCGAGGTCATCCCCTATGCTGCGTTGGCTGCCATCCTGATGGTCACGGGCTGGAGCATAATCGACTGGCGATTTATTAAACGCATACATCGAGTCTCCCGCAGTTTTGCAGTTGTCATGATTCTGACCTTTGGTCTCGCACTCTTCGTGGACTTTGCCACTGCCATAGTGATTGGGCTGGTGGTTGCCGCACTGACGGGATACCGCCAACTTGAGAGCGTAGAGGCGTCGGCCGTCGTCTCTGTACCACTGCTGGATACGGCCGTTCTGGACAGGAGCGAATGGGACGAGAACGCCGACCTATTCCAGGCCCGGACCGGATTGGTCGTCTTCCCTGACCGAGTCTCAGTGGCCTCGTCAAGAGAGCTCAGCCGTATTCTTCGGATTGACATAGGGGGACACCAATACTCCATATTCGACATGTCCCGCACGGTCTTTATGGACGATTCCGCCGCAGCGATGATGGGCGATTTGGTTGGCGTGGCAATGGCGCGACGGTCACGAACCATAGTAATCGCAGGCATGAATGAAGCGGTGTTGTCCACAGTGCGCTCTATGGGAGTGCTGGACAGGGTTCCCGCAGGGAACATCGCAACCGACGTCGAGGAAGCAAAGCAATTGATCCGCCCCCTGCTACTGGCCGACCGGATGGAAAGCGAAGACCTTTAGAAGCCAGGGTCTGCACCGCCCAGGGCCAATTGACATGCAGTTAATCCTGTCGCCGCCGGGTAATTCTATGCCACTGGTGGATGGCCCGCAGCTTCACGGAGCCCATTAGCCGCTGCACCCACTGCGATCTAATTCGTATCCCTCTTCGCTCCAACCAGGCCTCCCCGGCAGACAACGGTGTTGTCGTCCCTGTGTCAAGGGAGTGGACAAAACATCCCAGCGGGGCAGAGTAAAACTGTATCACCTGGCTGTTGATGGCCAGCGAAAGGGTCCTTGCTAACTGGCCAGCAGAAATGTCACATTCACTACATGGAGAATGCGATATTGACTCCCAAATAACAGGCGAGACTACAGGTTCTCAACAGCTTACTCACAGAGCACATCACCTTGGACCAGGCGGCTGAGCTCATGGGCATATCCCTGCGCCATACCAGGCGCATGCTGACGGCTTACCGGAGAATGGAGCCACAACCTTGGCCCATGGCCTCCGGGGACACAGCCGGTCAACACTATCCCCGAATCGAACAAGAGCCGGGTGGTGCATCTGGCTGGAACGATATGCCAGGGAGCCAGCCATACTCATCTCAATGAGCTGCTCAGCGAACGCGAGGGCATCCATATCGGCAGGACCACCCTGCGGCGCATCCTGGTCAACGCAGGGCTGAAGAGCCCGAGGCGAAGGCGTCCGCCAGAGCAGCTGGTACGCCGTGAACGAATGGCCCGGGAAGGAATGTTGATCCAGCTGGACGGCAGACATCACCGCTGGCTGGGCCAGGGCGGACCCTAGTTCGCGCTGCTCCTCGCCGTGGACGACGCCACCGGCGTCGTGGTCAACGCTCTCTTCTGCGAGCAGGAGGACAGCCTCAGATATTTCCGGTTGTTGCAGGGCTTGATGCAGCGGCGCGGCCTCCCCCTCGCCCTGTACACCGACCGCAACCCCGTATTCAAGCACCGCTCGGAACACCAGTCCGCCGGTACTGCCACCCAGTTCGGCCGGGCCATGGAGGAACTGGGAGTACAGTTGATATTCTCCCTCTCGCCCCAGGCAAAGGGACGTGTGGAGCGTACCGCCGGAACTTTCTAGGACAGGCTGATCACCGAACTCCGGCTGGCAGGAGCGGCCACCCTTGAGGAGGCCAAGACTGTCCTGAAGCAATTCCTGCCCCGGTTCAACCGGCGCTTTGACGTTCCGCCCAAATGCCCGGAGTCTGCCTTCCGTCCATTGGATTCCGGTCAGCGCCTGGGGCAGCTCCTGTGCTTCAAGCACCGCCGTCGCGTGGCCAGAGACAACACCGTGAAGTTCCGCAGGCACACCCTGCAAATATTGCCAGGCCGGCACCGCCCCAGCTACGCCGGGGCGGTGGTAGTGGTGCTGGAGGGGCTGGACGGCCGACTGTCGCTACATTATGAGGGCCGCATCAGCGCCTCCCAGGAGGCCCCGCCCAGTCCGGGAGTGCTCCGGTCCGGCGTTAGCGATTCATCCATTGGCTCAGTCTCGCCCCCCCGTCTCAAAGACCGGAATGCACCTCGGGACACGACTTCTGAGCCGTTGAGCACTGAGATAGCCTCAACAATGATCGAAGGCTCTGCAATAGACGAAGATGACGCGGTTGAAATAACGGTACCCGCTTCGCCAAGGAAGCCGACTTTTCTCCAGGGGGAGGGGTGGAAGGCAGTGCAGCAGGCCAAGCGGAGAGGCCTGTCCATTCGCGGTATGGCAAGGGAGTTGGGAATCCACAGGCACACGGTAAGGAGGTACATCGAAGCCGACAGTCCGCCCACGCGGCGCCCACCGCTGCCCGCATCTGATACCATCGCGGAGTAGCATTGGACATTTCTACTGAACAATTAACCGGACATTTCCCCTGAACGTCGACAGCCAAATGTCAGTCGATCAATCCGCCCACATGACCCACTTTATCTCCGCCGCTTATAGCGAGGCCCGATTCGGCAGCCTGCGCCGCCGACTTGCCCTTCCGAAGTTTACTCATTTCCTACTTCGTCCTGCTGCCAGTCGAGTTCGGATCTAGGCCTGTCGGCCTTGTTTAAGCAAGCCAATCCGAGCGGTTCGTGTGCGACCTTTCCGCCCGGCTAGGGTCAATGTTCGATACCAGCCGAATAAAGTGTCAAATGTGTGAAGGCTATAGCAATTTACGTGTCTTGGTTGGTGCAATTTCTCTTCCAGGAGATATAATCGGGCCCGCGGAACTAATTGGTGTACTCAAAAGACCTATTTGGAAACTATGTAAAAACTCGCGGCAGGGACAAATCCGTCATTCCGGCAAAAGGCCTACCTTGAGCCTGCCGAAGAGCCGGAATCCAGCGGTTCAGTCTCTCGGATTCCATACTAAACTGGCGGGCCATCGTTTTGAGATAGTTTCTAAGCGATTCCTGGAGGAGCCTGGTGCAGGCGCGCGGGAGGATTCGGGGTGACGAACATCGACAGGCGAGACCTGGAAATAGCTGCGCTGCGGGACCGTCTTTCGCGACTGAGCGAGGCCAGTCTCCGGATCAACGACAGCCTCGACTTTGACCGGGTCTTGCAGGGAGTCCTGGAGAGCGCCCGCTCGCTGACTGGCGCCCTCTACGGCGTGATGGTCCTCCTGGACGACTCCCTGCAGATACAGGACTTCCTGGCGTCCGGGCTCTCCCTGGAGCAGGCGGGGCAGCTTTGGGGCGTCTCCGACGGACTGCGGTTCTTCGAACACATCGGTGGCCTCTCCAAGCCGGTCCGGCACAGAGATTTCTATGCTTATGCCCGGGAGTTGAACCTGCCAGAGCTCAAATTCCCGGCCGATGTGAACACCCCCTTGCCGGTGTTGTTCGCACCGATCACCTACCGGGGCAGACCCAGGGGCATCATATATCTCGGTGACACCGAATCCGGCCGGGAGTTCACGCCCCAGGACGAGGAGACCCTGGTGATGTTTGCGGCCCAGGCGGCGCTGGTAATTGCCAATGCCCGGTACTACCGCGACGAACAGCGGGCGCGGGCCGACCTGGAGGCGCTGGTGAACACCGCCCCCGTGGGCGTGGTTGTGTTCGATGCCAGGACCGGATCCCCAACATACGTCAATCGGGAGATGATGCGGCTCATCAGCGAGATCGTATCGCCGGAGCTCACAGCTGAGGAGATCCTGACAGTCATCGCCTTTCGGCGGGCCGACGGCACGGAGACTTCGCTCCAGGAATTGCCCGTGGCCACGGCACTGAGCGCCGGGGAAACGATACGCGCCGAGGAGATCGTCATCAGCGTTCCCGGTGGCCGGAGTGTTTCTGCAATAGTCAATGCCACACCCATCCGGTCCGACGCCGGGGAGATCGAGTCCTTTGTCGTAACCGTGCAGGACCTGACCCCATTGGAGGAGATGGAGAGGCTACGGGCCGAGTTCCTGGGCATGGTGAGCCACGAACTAAGGACGCCCCTGACCTCCATACGGGGCTCGGCCAACACGCTGCTCGATGAGGAGTCGTCGCTAGACCCGGCCGAAATGCGCCAGTTCCACCGGATCATTTTCGAGCAGTCCGAGCGTATGCGGGGACTGATCAGCGACCTGCTCGACGTGGCCCGCATCGAGACCGGCAGCCTGTCGGTTTCCCCGGCGCCCACGGAGCTTCCGGCGCTGGTGGACGAGGCGAAGAACACTTTTCTGGCAACCGGAGGCAGGGATAACATTCGCATCGACCTGCCACCGGACCTGCCGCTTGTGATGTCCGACCGCCGCCGCATAGTTCAGGTCCTGAACAACCTGTTGTCCAACGCCGCCAGACATTCGGAGGACCCGGCCGCCGTTCAGCTTACTGTGGCGCTACAGGGCATCCATGTCGCGATATCGGTCTCGGACAATGGTAGAGGCATTCCGGCTGACCGTCTGCCTCAACTGTTCCGGAAGTTCTCGCGTTCAGGAACCGAGGAAGAGGGGAGCGATACAGGGCTAGGATTGGCGATCTCCAAGGGAATCGTGGAGGCTCACGGAGGACGTATCTGGGCCGAGAGCGACGGGCCGGGAAAGGGGGCCAGATTCACCTTCACCCTTCCCATAGCGGAGGCCAGACCCGCCGTTGCTCCGCGCACAGCCCGAAGGCCCGTTGAACGCGCCCGCCTCGACGGAACCGGGAACGAGAGACCTCGGATCCTTGTGGTTGACGACGACCCACAGACTCTCAGATACGTTCGTGATGTACTCTCCAGGGCGGGCTACGTTCCCAGCGTGACCGCGGACCCCCAAGAGGTCTCACGGCTGATGGAGGAAAATGATTTTCACCTGGTTCTGCTGGACCTGATGCTGCCGGGGACCGACGGCATCGAATTGATGAATGACATCCGGAGCCAGGCCCCCGTGCCGGTCATTTTTCTGTCCGCCTACGGTCAGGACCAAGTAATCGCCAGGGCATTCCAGATGGGTGCGGCCGATTACGTGGTCAAGCCCTTTTCCCCGACCGAGCTTGCAGCTCGGATCCAGGCGGTGCTGCGTCGGCAGGATGTTCCTCACGGGTACGACGTGCCCAGATCACCCTATCTGATGGACGACCTGAGAATCGACTATGCCCTGCGCAGCGTAACTCTTGCGGGAGAACCGGTTGAGTTGACGGACACCGAGTACAGAGTGCTGGTTGAGCTTTCGGCGAACGCAGGGCGGATTATGACCCACGAGCTATTGGTGGAACGGGTGTGGGGTAGCGATAAGCCGCGCAGTTCCGGTCCGGTACGGGCCATCGTGAAACGGCTGCGCCAAAAGCTGGCCGACGATGCCGAGAACCCCGCATACATTTTCACCAAGCGGCGAGTGGGTTACTGGATGGCCAAGGACAATGGTCCATGACTTTGGCTCTTGACCGGATTGGCTGGGGATTATCCAATCTCCTCAGAAAAGTGCCTCTCTGTTAAGCGACCTCACCGGACAGAATCCTGACATTGGTCCCGGTCCGAATTTCTAGAGTTGGGCCAATCAGCAAATTCAATGTAGAGTTGATCTCGCCGAAACGTGGTCACACTGGATGCTGAAATCTCTCATCCTGGCAACCCTCATCATTCTTACACTCGCGATGAACCCTGGCAGCATGCTCCGGTCCAACGCCAGAACCGACACCGACGCAGCAAACTACGGCAAGCCCGACAGCGACAGCCACGCCTGCAACCAAGGAGACCCCGAAGGAGACCTCCACCCCAGCACCAACGCCAGCGCTGATGCCCGCCAGTACTTCGATTCTCGAGCCGAAAATAAATGGTTACCCAGCCAATACTCCTGCTTCCGACCCAAGCAAGACTTGGCGCCCGATGTGAGGCTCACTCCCCTTCAGTTGCTGGACTCCCATTCGTTTCGGTCCGCTCTCTCTGAGGCTGAACTATCCTGTATCAGTGATGATCCGGGGGAACAGGCCCGATTGCTGGATGGGTCCCGGACAGCGTCCCCGGGCGAATACCACAGGTTCCTGGGATGCCTGCAAGACGGGACAATGGCCCGGGTTTTTCTTGCCGGGCTGATACCCGGCCCGGAACCGTTAAGCCCGGATACCTCAACCTGCGTCCGGGCCGTGCTGGAAGTCATCAACCCGAGGGATGTGATCACGGCACAGATTGAGGGCGACTTGGACAAGAAGGAAGCCACGACGTCCCGGTTCGTCACGATGTCCGAGACGATTGCTTGCCTGAACGACGGAGAATGGGAGAAAGCCGCCCCGAGGACGGTCATAAGAGCGAATGATCGGACAACTATGCAGTGCGTCATGAGGGCACTGGGCGGGTCGGGACCTTTGACAGTGGCGATGCAAGCAAAGCTGTAGGGGAATTCTACGGACTCGGCCGCGGTGGCATTAGTCGCTACGCCCCGGAAAACTTGACGTATCCCCTCCTCAACGTTCCGGTCGGCGGTCCGGTTCCCTCTTGAGCCCGATGGCCGCCTCCACTCCCTGCTGCACGCAGCGGCGGTGGAGCGCCCGCTCCGTTGTGACCGTGCCCACCCCAAGGGCCCGAGCTATCTTCTGATCCATCATCGGACGCTCGGTCTGGTTCTCGTCGCTGAGTAGCAGAAATTGGGCGTGAGTCTGCCTGTAGGCCGCCGCTAGGCCGGTGGACACCATTGAATTCAGTTCCACCTGTTCTTCCCCGGTCAGGCTCACCCGATACCTCTTCACTATCAATCCGCCCACTTCCCGATCCTCAATCTAAGGCATCCGGCCTGACATATCCTCTCAGCCATCACTCCAATAGCGATGGATTACAGGATTCCCAATCAAGTCTATGCCTGAGTTCCGCCACCAATTTCAGTTGGTATCTAGCGCCCAGATTCTCTCAAACAGCGGCGATAATACCACCAATTTACACGCTAAGTGACACACGGGTGCCGCTAGTTGTAACGAAATTAGCACATTTGGATGTTAGGCTTTTATCGGCTGCCAGTTTCAGGATAAGGGAGAGAATCAGAACGTGCCATTGACGGGACTATTTGATAGACCGGGCATCGGAAAATCCTCCGAATGTCTGTCCTCGGCGTCCCTGTGGGGAGGCAGTAGCCTCTAGCCCGGGATACGGGGACCTGCCAGAGCACTATTCGCCGGAATTCCGGCCAGCATCCTCTGCTGGGGATAAGACGCCCTGAAGCGGCGAGCCACACGGCATCTGACGCCTCCCTGAATACTTGACTTGAGCCCTCGAGTCTCCCCATGCAGACGTTATCGCAACATCGTTAGTCTCTGACATCGCGAGTTTTTCAGCGTTAAACAGGCGTTGTTTTGTCAACTATGGTTTGAATTCGTCTGATATGCGTGAAGTAGGACTCAGGCAATGGATTTCCAGCCAGACATTCAGGAGCGTCCGAATGTTAAAGCAAAAGACCCTTTTGGGGTGGCAATTTGCGGAGTTGGTGCCGGTCGCACTGATCGCCTTGGTCCGGGTCTTCGGACCGCGAAACCCCCAGCCGTTGTTGGCAGACCAGGCCAAGTTCTACCTGGACTGCCCCACCACGACCGTGTGGGAGGGCAAAAACGTTGACGTGTTCCTGGTGCGGGTGACTGACCACCAGCACAGCGTTACCTTCGGCGCCTACTGGCACACCGATGCTGGCACCGCCGGCACCGACGACTACGTGCACCAGAATACCGACGCGGTCTGGGGATCCCGAGCGGAGAGTCAGGCCAACCGGACCAAGCACACCTTCGAGACCAAGCAAGACGCCCTTCTTGAAGGAGACGAGACCTTCGCTGCCCGCTTCACTCCCACCGACAACGTGGTGAACATCAACGACCCCGCCCGGGACAACAAATGCGAAATTACCATCGAAGATGACGACTCCAATATCACGTCGCTCAGTGTCATTTCCGAGCCCGCCAGGGACAACGACAACTATGGCGTGAGCGAGGTCATCGAGATCCAAGCAACCTTCAGCACCAGCGTTGACGTGGACGGCAACCCGTGCCTGGGCATATGGGTCGGCAGCAACTGGCGCTCCGCCAACTACCTGCGCGGCTCGGGCTCGAACGAGTTGGTGTTCGGCTACACCGTCCAGTCGGGCGATAGTGATTCCGATGGCATCAGGATGGACGGTGGATATCAGGACAGTGACGACCGGTGGCACAACTTCCTGAATCACGACTCCGTCACGGCCACCGGGACCAGTACCACGGCCTACCGGGCATACGGAGGCATCGACGATCAGGCAGAACACAAGGTGGACGGCTCCCTGACGCCCATTGGCGTCAAGACCGAAATCACGTCCAGCCCGGCCAGCGGCGAAACCTACCGCCACGGTGAAACCATCGACTTCGCCATCACCTTCAGCGGAGCGTTGGGTGATTCCGCCGAGGATGGCCTGAAGATCGAGGCCAACAAGCTGACGCTCAACGGCGGCACCATCAAGGACGGCGCTGGCAACGATGCGACGTTGGACCATAGCGCATTAGGTCCCGACGCAGACCATGTCGTCAATGGTTATGGCGGTATTTAGCCTGCCTCGCCATAGCTGGACAAAAGATCACGGATGACTCCGGAACGCCTCCGCGTCGGAATCAACCGATGCGGAGGCTACTCTTGACCGGAGGACCAACCAATGAGAGCAAAGAGGTTCTTGGCCGGGGTCGTGGCGGCCACGATTTTGCTCACGTCTGCCTTGTCGGTGGCGTGCGGAGGCGAGGGCTCCGGAGACAGCCTTACCCGGTCCGACGTGGTGGAAATAGTTCGGGCGCAGACAAGTTCGACCCCCGGTCCAGCCGGACTGACGCAGGAGGAGGTGGAGGCGGCAGTGCAAGGCCGCGCTGTACCGGGGACCTGGAACACCGAGTGGCACGCTGACCCAGGCGGAAGTACGGGAGATTGTGCAGGATGGACTGGAGGCCCTGCCTCGGCCCGAGCCGGGCCTGATCATGAATGAGGTTGAGGAGGCCACTCGCGCCGCAATGGCTGGCACGGAGGCGCTCACGTTACAGGATGTTGAAAGCGCCATCAGGACCGCAGTGGCCGGTATTCCCGCGGTCGAGCCGGGGATCTCCGCTCAACAGGCGGAGATGATAGCCAGGTCGGTCTTGGCTGCAGCCCCCGACAGGTACACACAGTTCTTCGTGGACGGCGCCATCGGCAGGTACGAATCTCTGGGGCGACAGTCCGCCCCCGACTACTACAACAGTCCTGGCAGCATCACTGCGCGGCTGGCATCCACCGTCGCCTATTACAAAACGCCGCCAACATCGAAGGCCGCTGGGTAGCCTTCATAGCAGACGAAACGGGCCGTATCGTTGGCATCCAGAACCCCTCCATGCTGGGGCAGCAACTGGAGGAGGTGCTTGGAGTCGAGATGTTTGACGCACCCCTCCGAGGGCGGCTGGATCACCAACGGAGGATCAAGGCGTGTCTGGGCTATCTCCCAGGATGGCCTGACCCTCGGCTCGGGCTGGCACCACGGTGGGTTCGTGAATTGATCGGAGATGTGCCACCGGAGACTTCACTAATCCGAGGCTATTGGAAACGGTCAGATAAACATGGGAGGAAATTAGTGTGAGACGGATAGTTAGACACTGGATCCCAACTGCGATTGCTCTATCGGTAGTCCTCTTGACCTTGTCCCTTGCCGCCTGTGGGGGAGGCGAAGAGGACCGGGAAGATGTGCCCACGACTACTACCGATGGAGAAACATCTGCAGCTACCTCGCCTACCATCGATGCCGATGGTGGTACTTCTGCATCAGTCCCTCCTACAGCGCCGCCGGATGCCGAGCAACCAAGCACTTCCGCCGTGACCCTTGACGATTACCTCAGGAATGTGTGCGCCGAGACTGTGACGGAGGTAGGGTCCTGGGAAGAGGGCGACTCCCTCAGGGAACTCTCCGAAGGCCTGGGGTTCGTAAGCGAACAGATGAGTGCCCTGGAACCTCCTGCGGAAGTCGCCGAATGGCATGTCGCCCAGATTTCATTTGCGGAGGCATTCAAGGAGGCAATTGACGACTTCCTGGAGGATCCGGGTGACCGAACGGAAGACCAGTTCCTTGTCTCGATGTTCTTTACCATTGGTCCTCACTTCGAGGCCGTCGAGCAGGCCATTTCCGGCATGGATGCCGAAGTCCAAACTCGGATGGCTGAAGCAGGCTGCATCGACGACGAGACCGTCGGCGTAATCCCCTCGGAAGACACCGGTCCTGCACAGCCAGAAAGTGAAGAGATTAGTGTTGGGTCCAGCGTGGCTGGTTCACTGGACGAGCCCGAAGAGACCGACCGTTTCCACCTCAGGGTAGATGCGGGAGAATACTACCTGATCGAGGTCGCCTGGCAGGACATGCCCCGCGTGAGCTTGAGCCTGTTTCAGCGCCCCGGATACAACTGGACTTTCAACTCCGAAATCTCGCCGATTTCGCAAAGGTGGACGCCTGGCGTTTCCGGAACAGTCAGCATATCGGTGTCTGCTTGGGATGCAACGGGAGCCTATAGCCTTTCAATTTCGGCGGACTCCTCTCCCGGCATACCTGCCAATGTAAGGGTCTCCTGGGATGGTTCGGGCGCAATGTTGACATGGGACCCGGTCCCGGGAGCCGAATATTACAACGTTTATCACGACAACTTCTCCCATGCCCGTTGTTCAATTGATCAGGTCGGCAACCCCAGCCGGTGCGAGAATCTGGCCTCAAAAGTCCCTGAAACCAGCTACCTCCACACCTCCCCCAGTTCCGATGATAATTACTACTGGGTGGCGGCCTGCAGTAGTGAGGGATGCTCCGAGGTTGATACCGAAAATCCGACAACGCTTGCTATAGACCAACCCGGCGGGCCGATTTCCGGTGGGCCTTGCCGGAAAATCCTCGACATGAATCCCGGAGATTCCTGCACCGTCAACACTTCCGGCGGACAGACCGGGCCCAGCATTTTCGAGGTCCGGGACGGTGAGGCCTGTTACGGGGACATCTGCGGAGAGGAGTCAATAGTCCTCGAAGAATTTCTGGCCTACGCCAACTTCGACGGGAGCTGGTTCATAAATCGCCTCCCGGAGGGTGCCCCAAGCGGCGGGGCAGCCACGCCCTCACCCGCACCCACCCGGGAAACGAACCAGTAAGATGACTCGTTCCGAATCCCGACACCCGCTACCGGGTGCCCGTCCTGCTGGTTCCTGACAGGATTGACCCACCGGAAATCTGAGGTGAGACGGTGCTGCCGGGCGGTTCTCCAGTCAAAGGCCGAGGCAATCCTGTGAGACTCCCGGCCTGATTCACAATCCCCGGCAAATGCACATCTCACCGAGAAATCTGGCCGGAAAGCGGCGGTTGCCGGGCGGGCGGGTATAGTGGTGTCAACAAGCATGGCGAGGGCTGAGAATGCTGGAAGAGCGGTCGGACCAGCGGGGATTGTGGCAAGCAGACAGATTGTATCTGGAGCATGTGGGGCGCGACACTTTCTACGGTCTGCTGGCCTAGCTGCGGGGCCGGCTGTTCAGAGACGCGGATTTCGCCGAGTTCTACTGTGCCGACAACGGCCGGGACAGCGTGCCCCCCAGCCTTCTGGCCACCGCCCTGCTGTTGCAGACCTACGACAAGGTCGGCGACGCCGAGGCCAAGGCCGACTTCGACATCAGCTGAATGGCGGCCCTGGGGATTGAGGTGGAGGACAGGCACTTCGCCAAGAGCACACCGCAGGTGTGCCGCGCCCAGCTGATCCTGCACGACAAGGTGCGGGAGGAATTCGAGTCCAGCCTGCGCCTGGCCCGGGAGTCGGGTTACGTGTCATTCGCCGCGATCATTGACCAGTGATCGCCAAGGACATTGACCCACCCTGGGCGCATGTCGATTTCGAGTAATAGCAGGTCCTGTTTGGCTGATCAAGCACCTCCCTTGGCTTCCAGCAGCGCTCTATGCGGTGAGAGTCGTTCCCGGTAGCTGCCGCCCTCGATGACGATCTGGTAGCTGGCATTGGCTAGGCGGTCCAGAGCGCTGTTGCCGAGAATGGGGTCTTCGAAGAGGCCGAGCCACTCGTCGACGGCCCGGTTGCTGGTGATCACGAAGCTGGAAGCACGGTGCCGGTTCAGGATCAGCTCGTAGAGATCAGCCGACTGCTGGGCGGTGAACCGGTGCAGGCCCAGGTCGTCGATAATCAGCAGGTCCGGCGACAGGAAGGTGCGGAAGGTGCGCTCCATGGAGTTGTCGACTCTGGCCTGGTTCATGACCCTGAAGTAGTCGTCGGCGTGGCTGAAGCGGACGGTGTGGCCGGCACGGATGGCGGCGTAGCCCAGGGCCTGGGCCAGGAAGCTCTTGCCGACGCCGGCGGGCCTCACGAGCAGGACGTGCTCGCGCCTGGACAGGAATTCCAGGGAGAAGGCGACGTCCAGCAGTCGGCGGTTCAGATTAATCGACGCCGACCAGTCGAAGTCCTCCAGACGGCAGATCTCCTGGAATCCGGCCTGCTGAAGACGCATCTCGGTGCGCCGGTGGGCGCGGCGGTTCACCTCATCTGCCAGGATGATCTCCAGGAAGGAGGCGTAGTCCAGTTGCTCCCTGCGAGCCAGGGCGATGCGCTCGGGCAGGGTGGCGGCCATGGGTCCCAGCTGTAGCCGCTTGAGCAGCGGCGTGAGATCGGTGGTCATGGTCATGTCAGTCTCCTCATGCCGTGCGGCGGTATTGGTTGCTGTGAGAGAAGACGCTGCCGGGCCGTGCGAAGCGGCCCTCGGGCAACGGCGTTGGCAATTCAGGCGTGGTCTCCTCTTCGAGGGCCTGCACCAGGATGCGCTCGACGCGGCGCACGTCGATGAGGTCGACGTCCAGGGCCCGGCGGCAGGCGGCGTCCAGGCGCTGGGCGGTGTAGCGCTCGCCGAGGCGCAGCAGCTTGTGCCCCTGCCTGACCTTGGCCCACGGCAACGGGCCGTCGAAGAGCCGGTGGGCGAATTCGGCCACCGCCGGCCCCAGCTCGGCAGCTTTGCTCCTGATGCCGTCCGGCGCTCTGGTGGTGTACGCCGAGAGTTCGGCCGGGTAATCATTGGGATCAGTGGCACGGCCGCCCCTGGGCTGACGAAGGTGAGTCTTGATCAACTGCCCTTGGTAATAGATGCGCACCAGCTTGCTGTCCACCTTGACTTCCACCATCTGGCCGGGAGGGCACAGGCTGGACGGCACCGAATACAGGGCCAAGCGGCACTGGATGTGATGGTCCTGGTGCACCTTGGCATTGCGCCAGTCGGCGATCTCGTAGGGCTCGCCGTCCCAGGGAAGCAGGGCCTGACGCTCCTCGTCCCGGAAGACCACCAAGGGCTTGCGGCGAGTGGTGCCGTGGATGCGCAGCCCGGCCACGTCACGGCTCCAGCGCCGTGCCTGCTCCCTGACGTCGGCCAGGTCCCGGAACTCGCCGCCCTTGAAGAAGCGCTCCCTGACGTAGGGCACGCCCCGCTCCACCTTGGGCTTGTCCTTGGGATGACGGGCCCGAGCAGCATCGGCGATGAAGCCCCGGTGCTGAGAGTATTCCAGGAAGCCCCTGGTGAAGGTGGGATGCAGGGGCTCGGCCACCGCCACTGCGGGAGGGCAATTGTCGATGACCAAGTATTTGGGGATGCCGCCGAAGAAGGCCCAGGCTGATTCCAGCCCGGCGATCACGTCCTCCAACGTCTGCCCGAAGGTGGGCCAGACGAAGCAGGGACTGGAGTAGTCCAGCACCACGATCAGCGCCCACACCACGCGGCGGCGGCCGGTCTCGGGGTCATGGATCAAGCCCAAGCGGCCGAAGTCCACCTCCACCACCTCGCCCGGCGGAGTGTCCTCCATGCGCACCGTGGTCCTGCTGCGTCTGCTCCAGTTGCGTTTCTGGATGAAGCGTCGCAGCGACGTGTAGGAAACCGCACAGCCCTGGGCCGCCAGCAACTCCTGGATGCGGGTCACCTGCAGCCGGTCCCCGGTGAGCCACCGGTAGATCTGGTCCCCCCAGGGGGCCAGGCCATCTTCCACCGGAGTCTCCACCCTCCTCGGTCCAGCCCGGCTGATGCCCGCCAACCGGCTCAACTGGACCTCGTCGGGAGCCGGACCATCCTGCTCCAGTCCCGCCGCCATCGCCGCCGCCAGGTACTTGCGCACCGTCACCCGCGACAGCCCCGTCCCTACCCCTATCTGTCGCTGACTGCCTCCCGCCTGCCAGCGGCGTATTACCTCTTGTATTTCCACTCGGAGCACCTCCTTGTACGCCATCGCTGCACCTCGATACCGGAGTGCGGCAATGGTCGCCTTTGTGGCGCCCCAGGGTGGTCAAAGACCATGAAAATCTGGTCTATAGTCCTCGGCGATTTCGTCCTTTACTGGTACATAGTTCGTGGCGATTTACATACCTGCAGAGGCGTAGCATGAGGGTGGCGCTGGACACGACCAACATCCTAGGCCGGAGCGCAGTGAGGGACACCTACAATCTGCTGGCAGATGGGATCGTCAAGCTGCTGCAGGCGCTGTCGCAGGTTGAGTTAATCAGCGTCGGTAAATGGGCCAAGGCCCGGGGATACGGGCGGTACCTGGCCAAGGGGGACGCCGCCATCGATTGGTCGGACAAGCGGGCGCGGAGGTCCCTGCTGGCCGGGATTGTGGCCGACGCGGACCGGCTCCTGGAGTTGACGAGGGCACGTGCAGGAGGAGTTGGGGGAGGACGGCGCCCAGCTTCAGCAGATAGTGGCGGCAGCGGAGTTGCTGCTTCAGGACATTGAGCGCAAGAGTGGCGACGACGATGACGGCGTGAGCCTCAAGGGTGGGGTAACCAAGGACCGGTTGATTTCGGTGCATGACCCGGAGATGCGCCACGGACACAAGAGCAGCAGGAGACGCTTCGACGGATACAAGGCGGCCATCGCGGTGGACACCGACACCCAGCTGATCACCGCCGTGGCGGTGTTGCCAGGCAACGCCCCGCACAACCTGGGGCGCTGGAACTTGTGGAGGTGATGCTGAGCCTACCGAAGTACAACACTGGTGTGCCGGTGCAGGAGGCGATGGGCGACGCCGCCTATGGGGACGGCGTAAACCGCCAGGTCTTCGCCGATGCAGGCCGCAAGCTAGTGGCCCGGGTGCCGGGCCGCCCCGACCGGCAGCGCTTTCCCAAGGTTGACTTTGTCATCGACCTGGCAGCGGGCAATTGCACCTGTCCGGCGGGGCAGCTCACCCACAACATCGTGCCGACGGGAAGGCGGACTGACGGCATGGGACGGGTCCACCGCCTGGGGGCCTTCCAGTTCGACGGGTCCGAATGCATGACCTGTCCACTGCGGTCCCAGTGCATCTCAGCCAAAGGCAGGAAGGGACGATGGGTGCTGATCCATCCCCAGGAGGCTCTGTTGCAGCAGGCCCGGGCCTTGCAGCAGAGCACTGCCTACGTCGAATATCGAGGGCGCCGAGTGGTGGTGGAACACCGATTGGCCCGGCTGGTCCATCTGGGCATCCGCCAGTCCCGCTATTTCTGTAGAGTCAAGACGAAATTCCAGCTGTATCTGACGGCCACGGTGGCCACCCTGACCCTGGTCGCGGCCAAGGCCGACCTACCAGGCGGCACTTGCGGTAGTTTCAGTGTCGGCAACTCACTCCGCACAAAGGCCATCCGTTCCGCCCTTGAATCTGTCCCTACGCGGCTCGGTCAAGCCATGTCCCTGGCCTTGATTGCGTCGACATCACTGCCGAAATTCATCTCTCCGAACAAGGCTTTCCGGCCAGATTTCTAGTCAGCAGAGGGGAGGTTGACGTGCAAATGAAAAGGGCGGGCACAAGGCCCGCCCTTTCAGGAGTCGAATCGCGGTATCCGGCGCGTTGCTGCGCGGGGTCCGTCTGACGAACTACGCGCAAGCGTCCCTGACCGCCTGCGAGATCTCGGCCAGCCGGGCGTTGTTCTTGTCGGCGCCCCGGAACCCGTTGGTGATGTAGCCCACGGCCAGTCCGGTGTCCAGGTCGGCCCAGCCGATGGACGTGCCGGCCCCGCCGTGCCCGAAGGTGTGCATGGGATTGCCGGTCGGCTTGCCCATTCGCTCGTCGTTCAGCGCGAATCCCAGCGCCCGCTGCGCGAACAGCTCCAGAGACCGATCGATGCCCTCCGCCTGCATCTCGATGCCCTCGGCCACGGTCTCCGGCCGCAGCACCGTGGCCCCGTCCAACGTGCCCTTGCGCTCCATGGCCGCGTAGAATCGGGCCAGGTCGCCGGCGGAGGCGATGCCGTTGGCGCCGGGGCAAATGACCTGGTGCACTTCGGGCTTGTCAAAGACGTTGGCGTACCCGTTGGTGTCGGCGTCCTGCTCCATCAGGTGGATGCGGGACACCCGGTCTTCCAACCTTTCCGGCAGGCCCACATACGTGTCGCCCATCTGCAGCGGGGCCGCCAGGTCCTCGGCGATGAACCGGTCGAAGGTACGACCGTCGATGCGGCGCACCAGCTCGGCAATCACCCAGCCGTAGTTGATCGGGTGATAGGACAGCGTGGAACCCGGCTCGAACTTGGGCGTGGCCCGTTCCATGGCCGCGCAGACCTTCCCCCAGTCGGCCCAGTCCGTCCACGGCAGGTCGGTGGGAGTGTCTGGGAAACCGCCCTGGTGGCTCAGCAGGTGCCGGATGGTCACCGACTGCTTGCCGTTCTGCCCGAACTCCGGCCAGAACTTGGCCACCGGATCGTCCCAGTTGAGCCTGCTCCGCTCCTTGAGCATATAGATGCAGGCCCCGGCCAGCGGCTTGGTGGAGGAGAACAGCACGAACATTGTCTTGTCGTCGACGCGGCGGCCCGAGTTCTGATCTGCGACGCCTCCATGGATGTCCAGCACCATGCTGCCGTAGCGATAGACGGCCAGTCCTGCTCCAGGGTGCAGTCCCTCGGAGATTTGCCGATTGAAGATGTGCTCTACGTTTTCGAGGCCCACAGGGTTCATTGATACGGTTTCGGGCGTGGTCAGCGTGGCCATAAGTCTCCCTCTCCCGTTAGGTTGGCTTGAATGGAGTGGTATTACATTGGTCTGGCGTATTCTAGCACCGGCTAGCGGCCCTGCCATACGGGGGCGCGCTTCTCGGCGAAGGCACGCACGCCCTCCTGGGCGTCTTCGGTGGCCAGCACTTCGTCGCGCTTCGTCTGTGCGAAGGCCACCCGCTCCTCCAGCCCCATCTCGGAGCCCTTGATGGACGCCTCTTTGATGGCGGCCAGGGCCAGCGGGGCGTTAGCAGTGATCTTGCGGGCCATCTCCTCGGCGCGGGGCATTACCTCGTCGGGCTCGACCACATAGTTGACCAGCATCAAGTCCAGGGCCCGCTGCGCGTCCACAAACTCGCCGGTGAACAGGAACTCGAAGGCAACGTTACGAGGGACCACCTGCGACAGCAACGCCGGCCCGCTAACCGATGAGATGCCACGCTTGGCCTGGGGCCAGCCGAACCGCGCCTCGGAGGAGGCGATGCGAATGTCGCTGCCCAGCGCGATGCCGCAGCCCTGGGCCAGGCAGACGCCGTTGATGGCCGAGATGATCGGCTTCCAGATCTTCGATTGCTCGACATAAAGGTCCCCTGTGCTGGGGCCCTCGTTGGCGCGTGCGTTGGCCATGGCCACCAAGTCGTGGCCAGTGGAGAAAGCGCGCCCACTCCCGGTCACGATGGCGCAGCGCACCTCGTCGTTGTTCCTGACGTCCTGGAAGGCGTCCCACAGCAGTTCCCGCATCTCGGGATTGATGGCGTTCAGCTTCTCCGGACGGTTCAGGGTGATGTAGGCGATGCCTTCCCTGATGTCGTATATGACCTCTCGTTCAGACATTTCTCTCTCCGTGTGCCTTATTGACAGCAGCGTCCTGCTTCGAATCATTACTGCGAAGCCCAATGATCGTGAACTTTCCGTAATTCTCTAATCCAGAATCGGAAGTCATCGCTGCCATCATACAACCGCAGTTCTTTAGCCAACTTGAAGAATCCATCGCCCGGAATGTTCTCATCTTTCAATATCACAACGGCTGACAGGAACGGCCTCCCAGAATTCAATTCAAATCTACTAATTTCATCCAAGATGTCAGAAATGCGGTTTCGGTCGGGAGGCAAATTCATGTCCAGACCAGCAAGAGGGGCCACATCAGAATAGTTCGTGATGTCGCTGTCCTTCGCTATCTCGATGAGCCGACCATAGATCGCCGTCGTTCCAGCATCCATCAATTCCCGACCTCTTCAGATTATCCTCGAGCCGGTTGGCTTTGTGCCAATGACGCCCGCAGTCTCCAGGGCGTTGATCTCGTCGCCGGAAAGGCCCAGCAGAGCGCCGAAGATTTCCCGGTTGTGCTGGCCGAGGGTTGGCGAAGGCCAGCGCACCTCTCCCGGCGTGCGCGACATCTTCCACGGTATGCCGGGGTACTGCTTCGGGCCGACCTGGGGATGGTCTACTGTGACAAACGTTCCGCGATCGGCGTAGTGCTTGTCCTCCAGCAGGTCGGGGCCTCTCAGCACTGGACCGGCTGGAACTCCGGCAGCCTGCAGGCGCTGGGTCAACGCAAAGGCATCCTGATCCCTGGTCCAGCCGGCAATGATGGCGTCCAGCTCATCCTGGTTGGCCATCCGGGCCTCGGCGGTGGCGAACCGCACGTCATCCGCGAGTCCCTCGCGGTCCATCACCCCCAGCAGCGACGCCCATTCGGCGTCGTTGGTAGCAGCGATGGTAATCCAGCGGTCCTCACCGGCACATGGGTAGGAGTTGCAGGGGGCATACCAGCGCGACCGGTTGCCGATGCGCTCCGGTTCTTCGCCGGTCATCTGGTAAGCCAGCAGTTCGGGGCCCATGAAAGCCACCGCAGATTCCTGCTGGGAGACGTCAATGTACATGCCCTTGCCGGTGCGACGGCGGCGGCGCAGGGCGGCCAGCAACACCCCGGCGGCGTGGGAGCCTGTGATCGGATCGCCGTGGTTGATGCCCGATTTCATCGGGCCGTCGTCGGGGTAGCCGGTCAGGTGGGCCATACCCGAGAGCTGTTCCTGGCCGATTCCGTAGCCGAGGTATCCCTTCCATGGGCCGGTGTTGCCGAAGGCAGGCATGGAGACGTAGATCAGATCCGGCCGGTGCTTTCGCAGCGCCTCGTAATCGTAGCCCAGCCGCTCCAGGCTGCCCTGCCGGAAATTCTCGATCAGAACGTCGCTGATGGAAACCAGATGCTCGAAGGCGCGGCGTCCCTCGTCGCTTGTGAGCTCCAGAGTGATGCCGTACTTGGACATGTGCAGGCAGTTGAACCACCCGTTCCGGTTCCAGGGTTCTTCACCTGGTTCGCTGTCCGGGTAGGAAGCGATGCCCCGTGCCGGGCTTACCGGACCACGGTGGGAGTCGTAAACGCTCAGCGACTCCATTTTGACTATTTCGGCGCCCAGGTCTGCCATCAGCTTGGTGCAATACGGGCCCGCCCAGATGCGCGACAGGTCAAGTACGCGGTAATTCCTCAGCGGCTGTTGGTTCGAGGGGGCCATCGGAGCTATCCCTCGGTCCCGATTTGACCCAAGGAAATGACACCCTCGGCGGCCATATCAGCCACGCGGGCGGCGTTCATGCCCAGCCAGTCGGAGAGGACCGGGCCAGCGTGTTCCGAGAACAGCGGAGCACAGCGGTATACCCAGGCGTCGGCGTCCGACTCACAGGTGATCGGAGCGCCCGGGTAGGTCAGGTTCCCGGCCACGGGATGTTCCAGGCTAACGAAATATCCCCGAGACACCAACTGCTCCATCTCGAGAATATCCTTCATCGTGGCCACAAAGCTGAACCCAAGTCCGCTCTCCTGCCCGGCCTTGAAGATGTCCACTTTGTCGTGCTCAATGAGCCAGGGCAGCATAAAAGCTTCAACCTCGTCGGCGAATTCCTGCCGACCCCTCCTTGAGCCGTAGCGGGGATCGGCCAGTTCCTCCCGCTCCATGATGCGCGCGACCTCCGGCCATCGATGGTCGGGGCCAGCGATGATGCCCACATGGCCGTCCTGGCAGGGATAAATACCCCAGGCGGCCCTACCGTACCCACGGTTTCCAACGCGAGTGTACTCCTGGCCGGAGTAGCTGTACTGCATCAGGGCGTTTTCGAGGATGTTGGTGGCGTATTCGCCGATGGATACATCGATATGCTGCCCCTCGCCGGTCTCCTCGGCGAACATCAGGGCGGCCATCGTTGCGGCGAACGCATTCTGTCCCGCGCCAAGCTGGGCCAGCGGAGCCCCCTCCTTCAGCGGTTCCTGGTCCGGCTCCCCGGTGATGTTCATCAGCCCGCCCATGGCGTAGAGGTTAGCCTCAGTTCCCTTCCAGTCGCGGTACGGGCCTGTCTGACCGAAGTTGCTGATTGACGTAATCACCAGCGCCGGATTGGCGGCGTGGAGTTCTTCGACGCCAAGGCCAAGGCGTTCCAGCGTTCCCGGGGCGAAATTCTCGACAAGGATGTCGGCCTGCCCGGCGAGTTCCAGCGCGATTCTGCGTCCAGATTCGCTCTTCAGGTCCAAGCCAACACTGCGCTTGCCGGTATTGAGATACAGGTGCCACGCGCCGTCCTCGACTGGCCCTGAGCCATCAAGTTCGCGGAACACATCGGGGCGCGAAGCAAACGGCCCCATGCTGCGGATGGGGTCTCCGGCGGGCGGGCGTTCCACTTTCAGGACGTCCGCTCCCAAGCCCGCCATGAGCCTGGTGCAGTATGGCCCTGAAATATAATGGGTCAGGTCGAGAATCCTGACCCCTTCCAACAGTCCAGACATATCTGAGATTGTGGCACCGCCCTCTCTCGATTGCAACCACAGCGGTTGGCTCATCCCCATTTCCAGCCTTTGTGGTATTCTGCTGGCACCCGAACCTTGGCACTTGAACCTATGGAGAGAACTCGCAATGGAACGCCCCATTTTTCAACCGGCGGGCACACCCGTGGAGGAACTTGACACGCCTGCGCTGCTAGTCGATCTGGACCTGATGGAGCGCAATATACAGTCATATCACGGTTATTTCGCCGGAACGGCTGTAACGGTTCGCCCGGTGGTAACCAGTCATCTGTGCCCGCAGGTGGCACGGCGCCAGGTGTCGGCGCCAGCTGCCAGGGGCATAGCCGCGACCACATTGGGGGAGGCCGAGGTCTTCGCTGCGTCGGGGTTTGACGACATTCTCGTCGACACCCCCGTGGTAACGAATTCAAAGATCCGGCGCCTTTGCGCCCTGGCGTCGCAGACCAAGGTCAGCGTCGCTGTGGATAGCACCGCCAACGTGGCCCAGCTATCGCAGGCGGCTGCGTCTGCCGAAGTTGAATTGGGCGTTATGGTCGAAATTGAGGCAGGCATGGGACGCTGCGGGGTCGCGCCCGATTCCGAGGCGGTGGCGCTGGCCCGAGCGGTGAATGACGCCAACGGTCTGAACTTTCTCGGAATAATGGCCACGGTTCCGGGACCCTCTGGCGATGATCCTGGCTCCCACGCCAGCCAGACACGGGAGCGACTGCAGGTCGCCATCGATGCCAAGGACCTGATGGAAAGCGCGGGGCTGTCGGTTCTGGAGGTGAGCGTGGGCGGGGCACACTGCCACTCCGCAGTTGGCGATCTGCCAGGCATCACCGAGGTTCGCGCCGGTCGCTATCCGCTGATGGACGTTCGCCTGCAGGACCATCTGCCCGAGCTGTCGCTGGCTGCCGTGGTGCTGGCCACAGTCATCAGCCACCCGGTGCCCGACCTGGCGGTACTGGACTCGGGGCACAAGGCGACGGGCCCTGACCACGGGCGCCCGGTGCTGCAGGGAGTGGCAGGCGGTTTCGCGGCTAGGTTCAGCGCGGAGCATGGCATCGTTGAGCTGGAGAGCGGCGCCGAGCAGTCACTTCCGCCTGGTCAGAAAGCACGTCTTGCTCCATGGGAACTGGCGGCGACGGTCAACCAGTATGACTACATCCGAGCGGTCCGCAACGAGAGGCTGGAGGGCTACTGGCCCCTATCCGCCCGCGGGCGGTTCGCCTAGCCAAACCCCTCAACAAGAACTCGCGCCCGTCTGTTCCTCGAAAGGACGGGGCTGAAATGAGAGGCAATGATGATAGACAGCCAGACACCCCTGCCCGGCACGTCAATGGAGGACCTGGACACCCCTTGCCTGGTGATCGACCTGGACGCCCTCGACAGCAATATGGATGTCATCGCCGACTTTTACCGGGATAAGCCCAGCAAGCTGCGGGGGCACAGCAAGAATCACAAGACGCCAGCCATAGCGCTCCGCCAGATACGACGCGGCGGCACAATCGGGGGCGTGTGTGCCGCCAAGGTGGCCGAGGCAGAGGTCATGGTGCACGGTGGCATCCCCAGCGTGTTCATCACCAGCGAGGTGATGGGAGACCTGAAGATCCGCCGCCTCTGCTCGCTGGCCGGGCAGGCCGAAGTGATGGTCGCCTGCGACAGCGCCGATAACGCCCGCGCCCTGTCTCACGAGGCGACGGCCCAGGGTGTGAACCTCGGGGTGGTCATCGAGCTGGAGACCGGCCTGAAGCGCTGTGGAGTACAGGAAATCCAGCAGGGTGTAGCGTTGGCCCACGAGATCGCCGCGCTGCCAGGCGTCAGCTTCCGGGGCATCATGAGCCACCAGGTCATCGAGGCGATGCCCGACCGCGAGGACCGGGTAATCGAGGGCAAGCGGGTGATTAAGGGCGTCATTGACATGAAGGATGCCATTGTCGACTCTGGACTGCCCGTCGAAATCGTTTCCACCGGGGAGACATGGAGCTACGACGTGGCCGGAGAGATCGACGGTGTAACCGAGATCCAGGGCGGCAGCTACCTGCTGATGGAGACCCACTACAGCTATATGACCGAGTTCAGCTATGCCGCCAAGGTGCTGACCACCATCATCAGCACGCCGCGTCCGGGAGTGGCCATCGGCGATGCCGGCTCGCGTGCCGTGAGCACGCTTCGCGGACTGCCCGAGGTTGACGGCCGGCCCGGCGTGGAGTTGGTGTCAATGGACGGGGACCACGCCGTTTATCACCTTACAGACGGCGCGTTGCTGCAGGTGGGGGATCAGCTGCTGCTCATACCCAGCCAGCAGGATGCCATGGTCAGCCGCTGGGACCGCTTCGTCGGCCTGCGCAACGGCAAGGTCGAGGCCGTCTGGGACATCCAGGCCCGCGGCTGCCACAACTAGGGATGCCAACCGCGCATTGAGAATTGATGACAGCCGGGCCTTACGGTGCAAGTAGGTGCAGAGATAAAATTGGGCTACAGGTTTTTCCTATCCAATCGACCCCGACAATCAGGAGCGGAACACCATGCCCAACCCGGTAGTGCATTTCGAGATCGGTTGCGTCAACTCCTTAGCGCAGCAGAAATTCTATGGAGATCTCTTCGACTGGGAGATCACCCCCGCCAGCGAGGAATGGAACTACGGTCTGGTACAGCACTCCGAGGGAGGAATCGGCGGAGGCATCTCCGATTCGGGAGAGAACCCTCCCCGCCCGATGATCACCTTCTACGTGTCGGTTGACGACCTTCGCTCCTACCTGGACAAAGCGGTCAGCCTGGGTGCCACGGAGGTCCTGCCTCCCATGGCCATGGACGTCAACGACAGCAAGTTCTCTATCGCCGGTTTCATCGACCCGGAGGGCAACTACATCGGCCTGTTTAAGCCCGAACAGGGCTGAACTTCCCCTAACATCCTTCCCCTTATCGCCAGCAACGTAAAAGGGCGGCCAGTGGCACTGCCTGCCACTTCGCCGCCCTTAGCTTTGCGGACGGATTTTCCCTCGTGAAGAAGTTTCTACGGGGTTGGGCCGAACTCCGTGGTCTTCATCAGGTAGGTGTTCTGGGCGGACAGCACGCCACGGACGCGCGGCACGTAGGCGCCGCCCCACTCCGGGTCGGCCGCGACGGCCGCCTTGGCCTCCTCCATGTGCTTCACGTTGTCGAAGGCCCAGATGTGCACCACCTGGTTCAGGTCGCCCAGGTCGCTGTAGAACCAGCCGGCCAGCTTGACGCCATGTCGCTGGCGAATGGGAATCGCCAGTTCTTCCACGGCGGACATGTAGGTGGGCAGCCCGCCGGGGTTCAGGGTGTACTGCCGGAAGTCGAATACCATGTCGTTCTTGCGCTTGTACTCCGGCGTGCCCTCCTCGGCGATGGGGCCGCGGACGGGATAGGTCGGCGCAAAGGCGGGAGACATCATCAGCCAGGTCTTCTGGGACTCAACCAGCGGCTGGGCGCGAGGTATGTACTTGCTGCTCCAGTCCGGGTCGGCGTAGACCGCCGCCTTCTGTGCGTTCAGGTGCTCCAGGTCCTGGTAACCCCAGATGTGAACCACCTGGTTCAGCGCACCGACGTCGCTCCAATACCAACCCGAGAGGGCCACGTCGTGGTTCTGGCGAATGGGCAGGCCCACTTCCTTGACGCCGGCCCGGTAGTCGGGTGTCGCGCCGGGCTTCAGGGTATACATTCGGAAATCGTAGATCATATTCAGCCTCCGGTATGCTTCTTGATAAATTCGCCGGCCTGGGCAATGGCCTGCTTCCCCTCCGGCAAAATGGGGGCAAACAGGGGCCAGACGTGGATCATGTCGTCCCAGACATCCATCTGCACCTTTACTCCGGCCTCCCGCGCGACTCCGGCAAGGCGTGTGGAGTCGTCCAGCAACACCTCCGCGTCACCCACCTGAATCAGCAACGGGGGCAGGCCGCGCAGGTCGGCGTACAGCGGCGCGGCCAGCGGCGCCCTGGGATCGGCGCCACCAAGATAGGTCTTGGCGGACAGGAGCAACCCCTCCCTCACAATCATGGGGTCAGCTTTCGCCCTGGTCTCCATGGACTCGCCCAGTCCCTCCATATCCACCCACGGCGAGACACAGACTCCCGCAGCGGGAACCGGCAGCCCGAGGTAGCGGATCTGGACGAGGGCCGCGACGGTGAGACCGCCGCCGGCAGAGTCCCCGCCGAGGGCGATCCTAGACGGGTCGAAGCCCTCTTCCAGCAGCCAGCGGTAGGATGCAACCGCGTCCTCTACGGGCGCAGGGAATGGGTGCTCCGGCGCGAGTCGGTAGTCGAGCGACAGCACCCTGGCTCCGGAATCCCTGGACAAGTGCGCCAGCATTGGCCGGTGGGTCCTGGGCGATCCGATAATGTAGCCGCCGCCGTGGAAGTACAGAACGACCCTGCTGTCCGATGAGCCGTCGGCCGTTATCCACTCCGCCGTGACTCCCCCGGCGTTAACCCGGCTGTACCTGGCCGGCACGTCGATGGTGAACCCGTCGACCATTTGCTCGAACGAGCGGCGCCTGCCCTCCGTGGCGCCCTGCGACTCATCAACTTCCCTTGTCTTTACCAGCGTGATTACCTGGTCCAGTTCAGGCGACTTGGCCATGTCTACGCCTCCAGCAATTTTTTCAATGTGCGGGCGCTGCTGTGGGGTGCCGAGAGCACGGGGACAGGAGAGACCTTGCGCAGGTGTTCCAGGGCGGTGGCGAAGGAGAACTGACTCAGCAGTACCACGTCGGTCTCCGTGGAAAGGGCGAGGGTTTCCTGCTCCAACCGGTGCTCGAAAGCCTGATGGCCCTTCTCTCTCAGCACCTGTATCAGGTCCGCAGCCAGACTTTTCTTGACCTGAATATTCTTACCGGAGTGTCTTGCAGCCTTCTCCAGGTAATATTCCGAATCGGACATTGTCGCCTCGTTGGTGGCAATCACGCCGATCCTGGGACCGGACGCCACCGCATCAGCCATCACGGGACCGTAGGAGGACACCAGCGGCACGTCGACGAGGTCCCGGGCGGAGTCCACCACAGGCGCGTATACCGAGCAGGCCAGCCCGATGGCGTCGGCCTTGTGGTCCTGGCAGTAGCAGATCAGGCCGCTCATACGCCGCCGCAGGCTTGGCGTGATACTGCCCGGGAAATCCACCAGCAGCCCTTCGTCCAGCAGGTTGATTACCTCGGCCTCGGGGAACTCCTCCATGAAGGCCAGCTTCACGGGCGGAATGGACTCGGCCAAGGCGTGGATCATTACGACGCGCATTCAGGCACTCCGTTTGAGTTAGTTCAGAATCCCGACAACTTCGCCGTCGGCGTTCACATCCATGTCCAGGGCGCGAGGACGGGTCGGCAGCCCCGGCAGTGTCTCGATGCGGCCGGCCAGCGCGTACAGGAACCCTGCCCCCACCGAGGCGCGGAGGTCGTTGATGGGGAAAGTGTATCCCTGAGGCCGGTTGCGCAGGCTGGGATCATGGGAGATGGACAGGTGAGTCTTGGCCATGCAGATGGGCAGGTTACCCCAACCCTGTGATTCAAAGTATCGTAGTTGGTTGGTCGCCTGCGTGGACCAGGTAACGTCGGCGGCGCCATATACCTTCTGCGCGAGAGCCAGGGCCTTATCCTGCGCCGTGGCCTCCAGCGGGTAGGCGTAGGTGATGTCGCCCTCGTCTTGCGTTGCGTCCACGACAGCCTGGGCCAGTTCCTCGGCCCCAGCGCCGCCCTGGGCATACCCGTCGCACTCGACGGCTGCGGTGGCTCCGGCCTCCAGTGCGATTTCCCGCACCGCTGCCAGCTCCTCGGGGCTGTCGGTGCCGAATCGGTTGATGGCAACGACGCAGGGCAGGCCGAAGCTGGTGACAATGCCGACATGATGCGCCAGGTTCGGCCCGCCTCGGATGACCCTCTCAACGTCGGGCTTGTCCAGGTCGCGCCGAGGCATCCTGCCGTGCCACTTGAGGGCGCGAGCCGATGCCACCAGCACCGCAGCCTTTGGCAGCAGGCCGCTGGTGCGGGTCTTGATGTGCATGAATTTCTCGAAACCGAGGTCGGAGGCGAAACCGGCTTCGGTGATCACGTAGTCGGCATATCCCATGGCCAGCTTGTCGGCCAGGATCGAGCTGCAACCGTGGGCGATGTTACCGAAGGGGCCGGCGTGTACGATGGCCGGCTGGCCTTCCAGTGTCTGCACCAGGTTGGGCATCACCGTCTGGTGCAGCAGCGTCATCAACGCTCCCTGCACGCCCAATTGGGCCACGGTCACGGGGTCTCCACCCCTCGTCGAGCCGACAACGATGCGGGAGATTCGCTCTCGAAGGTCGTCGGGTCCGTCGGCGAGGGCGAGGATGGCCATGATCTCGGAGGCCGAAACGATGTCGAACCTGGCTTCACGGAGCGGCCCATAGCCGCTTCCGCCGACGCCCGCAATGACCTGCCTGAGGCCGCGGTCGGAAGCGTCGGTCACTCGAGACCACTGGATACCCGATGGGTCGAAGTCCGGTATGGCGTTGCGGAAAACCGCGTTATCGACCAGTGCGGCCAGCAGGTTGTGGGCCGAGGCCACGGCGTGGGCGTCGCCGGTGAAATGAATGTTGATCTCGTCCTCGGGGACGATGCGAGCGTTGCCGCCACCGGTGCCACCGCCCTTGATGCCGAAAATGGGGCCAAGAGTGGGCTCCCTCAGATTCACCGACACCTTGTGGCCCAGGCGTCCCATACCCTGGGTCAGCCCGATGGCCGTCGTGGTCTTGCCCTCGCCGGCGGGGGTCGGCGTGATTCCGGTGACCACGACCAAGTTGCCCTGCCCCTGACCGGGCTCCCTTATGGCGTCAAGGGATATCTTGGCCTTGTGGTGTCCGTAGGGCAGCACATGCTCCGACTTGAATCCCAGGGAGTCGGCTATTTTGCTAATGTTCTGCACATTGCCTCCGGGTCCGTTCCTCGCCGAAGGTCATCGGCGAGCGGCATTCGTCAAAGCAGTGAATGGGATCTTGGGGACCGGGTTCTAGCTGCCCAGCTCCGCTTCCAGGCGGTTGATGTCCTGCTCGCTGAGGTTGAAATACTTGGCATCAGGGTGGTGGAACACAAGAGCCGATACCGTCGACTCGGGGTCCATCATGAAGCCGTCGGTTAGCTCCACATCCAAGTGCCTGGAGACCTCAAGCAGGCGGAAGAGCTGCTCTTGGTCCTCCAGCCTGGGACACGCTGGGTAGCCGAAGGAAAAACGCATTCCTCGATACTGCGTACGGAACAGATCGTACGGGGTGATGCCCGCCGGGTCCCCGAAGCCCCACATCTGCCGCAGTTGCTGGTGCAGCAATTCGGCGAACCCCTCAGCGCTCTCCAGGGCCAGGGCCTGCAGAATATGGGAGTCTAGGAATTTGCCCTCGGAAATCCACCGGGCCGCCAGATCTCGCACGCCGGGGCCGATACTCGTGACGAACATTCCCACGTAATCCATGCCGCCCAACCCGCCGGATGAACCTCCAGTAACAGGAAGAGCATAGTCCGACAGGCAGAGGCCGTCGCGCTGGGACTGGCGTCCGAAATAGAAGCGCTCCAGCACCTGGGTGCCGTCGGGCGAGTAGACCAGCAGCGACTGGCCGTCGGAACGGCAGGGGAAGAACTTGAAGACCGCGCTGGCCGAAATGTCGCTGCGGGCGAGTACCATGTCTTCTACCCGCCGCACCGAGTCGCGCAGGTCGATGGCAGCCTGTTCGCCTGCTGCCAGATCCTCGGCAAAGCGGCCCTTGTATCCCAGGTGGCGCACGTAGAGCATCTGGGGATTGATGTACCCGAAGATATCCTCCAGGTTGTAGTCGGTCAGCACGTGCAGCCGGAGGTCCGGAGGATTCGGAATCGGGAAGTCATGCCGAACCTGCGCTGGCGGAACGTCGTCACCACCGTCGTCCGACGCCCGCTTCGCATCGTTGTCCAGCATGGCTTCGGTCTCGGCATCCAGCTGCGCGGACAGGTGCGCCCGCTCGTCTGCTTCCTGAATGGTGTTGGCGAGGGCCAGACCGGTCATGGCGTCCGGAGCGTAGGCCACCATACCGCCATATTCCGGTGCGATGCGCAGGCGGGTGAACCGGTTGGATAGAGCAGCCCCGCCGACCAGCACCGGCACCGATACGCCGTCCTGCCGGAAGTCGCGGACCGTCTCAACCATCATCTGCGCCGATTTCACCAAAAGCCCCGAAAGGCCGATGATATCCGGGGAGTGCTCGTGGCAGGCTTCGATGAGGTCCTGGGGAGGCACCTTGATGCCCAGGTTGATTACCTCGTAGCCGTTGTTGGACAGAATGATTTCCACCAGGTTCTTGCCGATGTCGTGAACGTCGCCCTTGACGGTGGCCAGCACCACCCGTCCCTTTAGGGAACTCTCAGTCCGTTCCATGTGAGGCTCGAGCCTGTTTACGGAAAATTTCATCGACTCTGCGGACTGAAGCACCTCGGCGACTATCAGCTGGTTGGCGTTGAACTGCCGGCCCACCTCGGTCATGCCGTCCATCAACGGGCCGTTAATGATCTCCAATGGGGTCCGGTCCTGCAGGGCCTCGTCGATATCCTCGGCCAGCCCCTCCTTGGTTCCTTCGATGATGGCCAGCGCCAGGCGTTCGTCCAGCGGAAGGTTGCGGCGCTCTTCGTTGGTGGCCGAGGGGGCCTTTTCGCGGAAATGAGCCGCGAATGCCGCCACGGGATCCTCGCCGCTGTACCAGATCAGGTCCTCCGCCAGCTTGCGCTCCTCCTCGGGTATGGCGGCGTAGCGCATCATCAGTTCGGAGTTCACGATGGCCAAATCCAGGCCAGCCTGAACGCAGTGGTACAGGAAAACCGAGTTCAGCACCTCGCGCCCGGCGGCGGGCAGACCGAAGGATACGTTGGAAATGCCCAGCACTGTCTTGCAACGGGGCAGGGCCTCCTTGATCAGACGCACGCCCTCGACAGTCTCGGCGCCGGATCCCACATAGTTGACGTCGCCTGTGCCGCAGGGGAAGACCAGGGGATCAAAGATCAGGTCTTCCTCGGGAACTCCGTATTTCTCGGTCAGGAGTTTGGCGGAGCGCAGGGCCACCTCGAGCTTACGCTCGCGGGTGATGGCCTGGGCCTGTTCCTTGTCGTCATCGATGCAGCCGACCACCAGCGCCGCGCCATAGCGGCGGGCCAGGGGAACGACGGCCTGGAACCGTTCCTCACCGTCCTCCAAGTTCACCGAGTTGATGATGGCCTTGCCCTGCAGCCGCTTGAGGGAAAGCTCGATGACCGCCGGATCAGTGGAGTCGATCATTATCGGCGTCTTGACCTTCTTGGTTACCAGGTCAAGGAACTGGGCGACATCGGAGGCTTCATCGCGATCGGGGTCCTGCAGGCACACGTCCAGAATGTGCGCGCCGCTGCGGGCCTGCCGGCGGCCAATTTCGGCTGCCTCCTCGAACTTGCCCTCATTGATCAGGCGGCGGAAGCGGCGGCTGCCAAGCACGTTTGTGCGTTCGCCAACCACGGCAGGGCGTACCTGGTCGTCGATCAGCAGGGAGTCGATGCCGGAAACTCTGGTCTCCGGGGACTCGACCAGTTGTCGGGGCGCTTTGCCCTCTGCGGTCTCGCCCAGCAGGTGAATGTGGCCGTCTACGGTTCCGCAACAGCCGCCGATCAGGTTCACCCAGCCCGAGTCCACGAAGCGGCCCAGCGTCTCGGCCATGGCTTCCGGAGACTCATTGTACTTGCCATCCTCGTCGGGCATCCCGGCGTTGGGCACGCAGGACACCGGGAACCGGGAAATGGACGCCAGAGTGCGAATGTGGTCAGTCATGAAGGCCGGGCCGGTGGCGCAGTTGATGCCTATCCACAGCAGATCGCGGTGTGAGAGCGAGACGTAAAGCGCCTCGACGTCCTGTCCGGCCAGCAGGGTGCCCATGGGCTCCACGGTGCCCTGCACCGCCACCGGGACCTCGCGGCCCAACTCGGCGAAGGCGCGGTCGATTCCCTCAAGGCCGGCCTTGATGTTCAGGGTGTCCTGCCCTGTCTCCAACAGCAGAACGTCCACATCGCCCTCAACCAGTCCGGCAGCCTGGATGTGATAGCTGTCGACCAGCTCATCGAAGGTCACACCGCCGGTGACCGAGATGGTCTTGGTGGTGGGACCCATGGAACCGGCCACGAAGCGGGGCTTGTCCGGTGTGGAGGCGCTGTCGGCCACCTTCCGCGCCAGTTCCGCAGCCACGAGATTCAGGCGGCGGGCTTCGTGGGCCAGGTCATACTCGGCGAGCACGACCGGGGTGGAGCCGAAGGTGTTGGTCTCGATGATGTCAGCGCCGGCGTTGAGGT
Source organism: Dehalococcoidia bacterium (assembly GCA_965207865.1). Taxonomy (GTDB): domain Bacteria; phylum Chloroflexota; class Dehalococcoidia; order Lucifugimonadales; family UBA3495; genus VXOI01. The sequence continues at coordinate 352,225 of CBDBNP010000007.1, read as the reverse complement.
GGCCCCTGTGGATAGCCTCGATGACGTCGGAGCGGGTGAGGACAAGGTGCTCGTTACATCCCTCGTACTCGAGGCCTCCGAAATCATCGGGGCCGAGATCGAAGGATTGGATTGCCGTGCCCATCGCGCCATCGATAACGAGTATGCGCTCCCGAAGCGCGGATTTCAGGGCAAAGATACGTTCAATTGAATCCATAGAATGCTTACTACTTGTGGGAAGTTTCCCTGCTCATCCTGAGCCTCTCCCTCACACCCCGCTCCCTCCCTTCAGTTGAGCAAATCCGTTGCATTGAAATTGTGCGGCGCTGTTTACCTACACCCCGAACCAGGAGTTGAGCGCAGGTCCATTCAGCTCCACCCAGCGAATGTTCAGCCCCATCCGTTCGAGGGCCTGGCGTATGGTGCGCTCTGCGGCGGGAGCCGGGTTGTCGGCAAAGAACTTTTCCACATCCGCCTTCTGCTCGGCAGTGGTGAAGCTGTTGACGATGGAGACCAGGCGCATCAAGCCGAATCCACCGCCGCCGTAGCGTCGGTCGAACTCGCCCCAGTTGCTCTTGACGAACTCCCAGGCGGGCAAGCGGCCCACGGGGTTGGCGGCAACGCCCGCGACCACAGTGATGGTGTCCTGCGAGCGCACCCTGCTGGACAGGGCGCTCTCCAGCGTGTCGTTCAGCAGACCTACGTCCTGGAACCGCGACATGGCCAGCAGGAGCCGGATCTTCTCCTCCTGCATGCTGGTCCGTTCCTCGAGGTCCCAGAGCTGTTCGTAAGTCGTGCGGTCACCGCCTTGAGCGGCCAGGCTGAACACGATGCCGCGCAGGTCCGGATGCACGGCATCAGGACTCTCCAGGTATTGACGGAAGAGATCACCCGCGTGCTCCAGGGTTTCCGCATCGTTGTAGCTCCCGGACTGTCCCAGCACTGTGGACCGCAGAAGCGAGTCCAGGTGGCCCTCACCGGTTCTGGGAGTCCAGCCAACACGCCTGGCGGCCGGGCCAAACAAGTCTCTCCCGAACCGCTGGTAGGCCGGGTGAACCGGTTGGCCGGCAATCAGCTGCTCGATGTCGCGCAGATTGGAGGCAAGGTCGCTCCAGACCGACGCGTCGGTCTCCCCGGCGTAGGAGCCGGCCAGCTCCAGGAACTGGGTGATGGGCAGCAGGCCGGCCCGGGACAGTGCATAGGCGTCGTTCTGAATGCCCAGGCGGTCCGTGGCCGGAAGCTGCTGGGTGCTTATGGCCGGGGCCAGCCGCTCCCAATCGTCGCTCGTGTAGTTAACGCGGTAAAACCCGGTCTGCCCGGCGTTGACCTTGTACCAGTCCTCGGATGGGCTGGCTGCAGGAAGAGTGATTACGGACTCCTTGCCGTCCATTACTGCGGCGGCCGGAGCTGCGCCGGCGGAACTGATACTCACCGGGACCTGCCAGACCTCGGGATTGGGCTCCTCGTCGCCCAGAAGCCGATCGTAAACGAACCGTTCCTGGTTCAGTGAAACCTGGACCTCATCGGCGCTGCGTGCCGCCTCAACTCGGAGCACCGGATAGCCCGTCTGCTTAACCCATGAGTCCATGATGCTTGTTACAGGTAGGCCTGATTCTTCTTCCAGCGCTGCCCACAGGTCCTGGGTCCGCGCGTTTCCGTACTCGTTGGCCTTGAGGTAGCGGTACAACCCTCCCCGGAAGGTCTCAGCCCCCAGGAAGTTTTCCAGCATGCGAAGAACTGACCCGCCCTTGCTGTAACTGATGGCATCGAAGAGCTGGCTCACCTCGGCAGGGTTCTTGACCTCCTGCTCGATGGGATGCGAGTTCTTCAGGCCGTCCAGGCTAAGTGCCCGGTTGGTGTCCATGTTGACGAACTGCGTCCACATCTCCCAGTCAGGGAACAGCCAGTCCACGGACTTGGTGCCCATCCACGAGGCGAAACTCTCGTTGAGCCATAGGTCGTCCCACCATTCCATGGTCACCAGGTCGCCGAACCACATGTGGGCCATCTCGTGGGCCACCACCTCGGCGACCCGCTGGCGGGTGCCGGCCGAAGAGTTTTCCGGGTCGACCAGGAGCGCCGTTTCGCGGTACGTGATGCAGCCCCAGTTCTCCATGGCCCCGGCGGCAAAGTCGGGAATCGCGATATGGTCCAGCTTGGGCAGAGGGTAAGGAATCCCGAAATATTCGTTGAAATACCCCAACAGCTTGACCGACGTGTCCAAGGCGAACCCCGCCTGGTTTTCCTTGCCCCTGGTGGTCCAGACTCCGATTCTGGTGCCGTTGGCGGCGTCGGACTCTATGGAAACCAGGTCGCCAACCACGAAGGCCAGCAGGTATGTCGACATAATCGGTGTTTCAGCAAATCGGACGGAGCGCAGCCCGGGGCCGGGCGATGTCTCTTCAACGATAGGAGTGTTGGATACCGCCTGCAGCGTGTCATCGAAAATGAGCGTAACGTCGAAGATTGCTTTCCGGGCCGGCTCATCCCAGCAGGGAAAGGCGCGGCGGGCATCCGTGGCCTCAAACTGTGTTGTGGCCAAGTGCCGTGTCTGTCCCTCGTTGTCCTGGTATTCCGAGCGATAGAAACCAACAAGGCGATCGTTCAGAATGCCCGTGAATCGCATGTCCAGTTGGGCCACGCCCTGGGCAAGGGTCTTTCCGAAGTCCAGCGTTACGGTCTCCGAGCCCTCATCCAGTGCAATGGACTGAGCGGGGTACGAGGCACCGTTGCTTCGCAGTACGACATCGCGGATTTCCAGCTCCGCGGCGTTCATCTCTATTCGCGCTGTCGGTGTGACAATCTCGATGTCGACAGTCTGCTCGCCTTCAAATGTGAAAGTTTGCAGGTCGGGGCGTAGCGTCATCCTGTACTTTACAGGCTTGGCGTTGGCTGGAAGTACAACGGCATCGTCGGAAGGCATCTGGTAGTCCTCTTAGTCGGCAACTGAAAGAGATTCGCCGGGTTTCAGGCCGGTGGTAATTGCTGAGTGTACTGCCGCCCGGACGGATTAGAGACCCATCGGGACGGACAGGGCAAGTTTACCACGAATGCGGCTTCGTTCCGACTTCACTACAATGGCGGAGGCTCCACGCTGTGAGTCTGGCGGCCGCCATCCGGTGAGAAAACCGAGGCAATAAATGCTCTCGGTTATCCCCCGATTTGCGGGTGATTGAACTGCGGGATGATATAATGTGCGGCACTTCACAGCCGCTGTAAACGCGTACAGGTGCGCGTCTTAGGAGAGAGAATCAATGCCCCCGAAGACAATGTTCGAGAAGATATGGGATGCTCACGTGGTCCACGAGGAACCGGGAGAGCCAGCGATCATATACATCGACCTGCATCTGGTGCACGAGGTGACATCCCCTCAGGCGTTTGACGGGCTGCGCATGGCAGGGCGCAAGGTGCGTCGCACCGACCTGACCGTTGCCACCGCGGACCACAACACTCCCACCTGGGACCTGTCGCTGCCTGTCACCGACGAAATATCGAAGGCGCAACTGGACGCCCTGGATCGCAACTGCGAGGAGTTCGGCGTAACGCTGTACGACCGGTTCAGCGCCCTGCAGGGCATCGTGCATATCATCGGGCCTGACCTGGGCTACACCCAGCCCGGCAAGACTGTGGTATGCGGAGACAGCCACACGTCAACGCACGGCGCTCTGGGCGCCTTCGCCGTCGGCATCGGAACGTCTGAAGTGGAGCATGTCCTGGCAACACAGACGCTGCGCCAATTCAAGCCGCAGACCATGGAAGTGCGTGTCGACGGCCAGTTGCCCCCCGGCGTTACGGGTAAGGACATTATTCTCGGCATCATTGGGCGAATCGGTGTCAACGGCGGAACCGGCCATGTTATCGAATATACCGGTGAGGCGATTCGCGCTCTCTCCATGGATGGGCGCATGACCGTCTGCAACATGAGCATCGAGGCGGGGGCGCGGGCCGGGATGATTGCGCCGGATGAGACCACATTTGAGTACGTGCGCGGGCGACAGTTCGCACCGCAGGGCGCCGACTTCGACGCCGCAGTCGAGCGCTGGAAGCAGCTGCCCACCGACCCCGGAGCCACCTACGACAAGACCGAAATATTCGACGCCTCCAAATTCGAGCCGTTCGTGACGTGGGGGACCAACCCGGGGATGGTCGCTCCAATAAGCGGCCGCGTACCCGACCCGGCATCTTTCGATGATGCGGCAGCGCAGGAATCAGCCGCGCGGGCGCTTCAGTACATGGACCTGCAACCGGGCACGCCGATGCAGGACATCAAGATCGACCGCATCTTTGTGGGCGCCTGCACCAATGCCCGCCTAGAAGACCTACGGGCGGCCGCTGAGGTGGTGCGGGGCCGCAAGGTCCATCCCGACGTGTACGCCATGGTCGTTCCCGGCTCCGCCAAAATCAAGCAAGAAGCCGAGGAGGAGGGTCTGGACCGTATTTTCACCGAGGCCGGGCTGGACTGGAGGGTGGCGGGCTGCTCCATGTGCCTGGGTATGAACCCTGACATCCTGTCCCCCGGACAGCGCTGTGCGGCCACATCCAACCGCAACTTCGAAGGTCGCCAGGGCAAGGGTGGCCGCACCCACCTGGTCAGCCCGGCCATGGCCGCCGCCGCCGCCATCGCGGGACACTTCGTGGATGTGCGGGACCTGTAGGTCATTGGGACAGGAATCGGTTAAGGCACTTTGGATGAAGAGGCAATGACTCAACCGAATGTTTCAACCGCAGTACCGGAGCCCTCCCCCTCACTGGTGGGAGCCGGGCTGACGCTGCCCTGGGCGCTCGACTTCAGTGCCATTGAGATGACCGACTAAACCTGCAAGAGATTTGGTAACCGTTTTTCAGGAGGACTCAGATGGACCCATTTGTAAGGGTGACCGGCGTGGTGGCGCCATTGGACCGCGTGAACATCGACACCGACCAGATCATCCCGGCCGTATTTCTCAAACGAATCGAACGGTCCGGCTTTGAAGACTGCCTGTTCTTCTCCTGGCGCTTCAACGAAGACGGCACTCCCAAAGAGGACTTCGTTCTGAACCAGCCAGAGTATAGCAACGCCCAGGTGCTGGTGGCCGGCCACAACTTCGGTTGCGGGTCGTCCCGCGAGCATGCTCCCTGGGCCCTGCGAGATTACGGAATTCGCTGCATTATCGCTCCCAGTTTCGCAGACATCTTCTATAACAATTGCTTCAAGAACGGTGTCCTGCCGCTCCGAATCGCCGAGGAGGACGTTCGGGCGATCATGGACAGGGCCAAAGGGAAACCGGGGCTGAACCTGACCGTCGACCTGGAGGGCCAGCGTGTATGGGATGAGGACGAGGAGATCTCGATTCCCTTTGAGATCGATCAGGCACGGCGACACAATCTCCTGAACGGTCTGGATGACATTGGTCTCACCTTCCAGTTTGAGGAACAGATAGCGGCGTTCGAGTCTGCTCGCGGCCTGTAGAAGACGGTCACCGGGTTCAATGACGGGGCGTTCTTGGATGCAAGAGGCCCCGTCATTATTCTGTGTGCCTGGTGGATATGGTCTGATGGCCAAGCGCGGTTTGATGCAGGCCACCAATTTGGTGAGTTATTTCCGTAATGTCGATCCGGCATTCATTTTAAGCCTTGAAGTTGACATAAATAGCGTGCTAATATCCGTGAATCATTCAATAATCACGTTAATTATCTCCAGATCCAGGGGCACCTATGACTACCCGGCAACATCCAATTGAGGGTGGCGGTCCGGACGCTGCTGCTAACCAGGTGTCGGCGGATTCCTCGACCCAGGGCAGTAACGGTTCTGCCAATAGTTCTGCCAGAAAGACACGGCAACGTTCGGTCTATCTGTTTCCCGCCTACGGCTTCACCACGGCGCTGGATATTGCCCGCAGGGTTGAGGAAAGCGGTGGGGGAAGCCTCACTGAGGAAACCCTTGCCATTAACCTGGGGCTATCCGCCAAAAGCAGTGGTTTCCGCCTCAAGAGTCTCGCAGCCCGTCAGTTCCAGCTGATCAGCAAGCAGGGGGACACGCTGATCACCACCCCGGTCTCCAAGGCCATATTCAAGCCTACCAGCGGCGAGGACGCTCAGCGCGGATATCGCGAGGCGTTCCTGTCAATTCCTCTCTTCCAGGCCGTGGCTGAGCGCTATCGTGGTCAGCGTCTTCCGGACAGCCAGACCCTCAGGAACGTCCTGGAGCGGGAATTCTACGTCGAGCACTCCCGGGTGCAGCAGGCGGAACGGATGCTCCTGGATTCCGCAAGGGACGCACACCTGCTCAAGCACACCAGCGACGGCACCTACCTGGTAGTCGCCGACGGTGGAAACAGCGGCACAGATGAGCCGGGCGGGTTTGGAACAGGTACATTTGACGCAATGGCGCCCAGGAACGGATCAAGCCATCTGCCGTCATCGCCGCATTCGGGCGCCGCGATGCCCGCCAACGTGCTTACGTTCAGTATCGAAGAAATCGGAGACCTGGACAGCGACGAGTTCGAAACGGTCTGGCACGCCCTTGGAATCCTGATCAGGGCCCGACGGCGCAGAAGGGTCGACGGAGCAGTGTTCGATGACGCTGCCGAAATCGACGGCCTCGCCTACCCCATGCTGCCCTGAAAGCCAGGCGTCGCATTCCAATCTACGGGCAAGCACTGAGTGGGTCTAAGAACCGAACAGGCTCACTCACACCTCAGTGCGAGGATATCCCTCAGACACCTGCCCTTGGAAATCGGTCTCGTAACGCAGCATTCTCCCTTGCCTGACCTGCTCGTCAAGTGAGGGCCGCTGCACCGGGCGCGGGTCATCGGGAGCGTAGCCAATCACCCCTTTCTCCTCGAGATCGGCTATCTGCTCGACTGAGAGCCCGAGCAATTCCCCGAAAACGAATCCGTTGTGTTCCCCCATTATGGGCGCTGCCCGGGGTGAGACCGCGGGGGTGCCGGAAAGCTTCCAGGGGCGGCCGGCGTACGGCAGGGGCGGCATTTCAGTACTGGGATGGTGCCGGACAACCTCGTAGAATTTCCTGTCCATTAGATGAGGGTTGAACAGCAGATCCTTGCTGTCCAGCACAGCACCAGCCGGAACCCCCTCAGCTTGCAAGGCGGTCATCAGCTCGTGAGTGTCCCACTTGGCGGTCTCCGATTCCAGCAGCGTGTCGATCTCCTCGCGGTTATGCCAACGCCCTAGCGTCCCCGATAGCCGCGGGTCCTCTGCCCACTCCGGACGTCCCAGGACGCGGCAGAGCCCTTGCCACTCGAAGTCGTCTCCCACCGCGATGGCGATCCAGCGGTCATCTCCGCGACAGGGGTAGCAGCCATGTGGCGCCATCACCGGGTCGGCGTTGCCAATGCGTTCCGGGGTTCTGCCGTTGGCCGCGTAATCGAGGAGTATCTCGGGGATCGTGACTGCCGCGGTCTGAGTCTGCGAAACGTCGATAAACTGGCCTTTCCCTGTATTGAGGCGGTTCATAAGGGCGGTCATCACTGCGAAGACAGTGTGCTCGCCGGCCGTGTAGTCGACGTAGGGTATTTCGGCCATGACCGGTGGTCCTCCGGGGTAGCCAGTGGCGTAAGCCAAGCCAGAGGCGCCCTCCGTGGCCGGCCCCGTCGCGCCGAAGTTGGCCCACGGACCGTCGAACCCGTACCCCGTGGAGGAAACCATAATGATGTCGGGCTTGATCCGGCAGAGTTCGGCGTATTCCAGCCCGAAATTCCTGATCACCCGGGGCGTGAAATTCTCGGCGAACACATCGCTAACGGCGATCAGCCGGCGCAGGACCTCCAACCCCTCCGGGCGCCCCAAGTCCAGGGTGATGCCCAGCTTGTTCCGGTTCTGCTCGTAGAAATTGGCCCCCCGATTCCAGAACTCCCCGTGCACCTCGTTCTGGTAGACGGAATCGCTGCGATAGCTCTCCAGCCGTCGCGTCGACTCCAGGCGGATGACCTGCGCGCCCATATCTCCCAGCAGCTTCATGGCAAACGGTATGGCTATGAGCTGGCCCATTTCGACGATGCGCACGCCCTGCAGTGGACCGCCAGAGGCCGTTCCAGTTTGAGGTGTCGATGACATTGGCTAAATGATCCCTTCCGAGCGCAGGTGCGCCTGTTGCTCTGCGGTGAGGCCCAGTCGTTCCCCGAATATCGTCCCGTTGTGCTGGCCGATGGCCGGGGGCGCATCCCCCGCTTGCCAGGGAGTCGATTCCAACCTGAAGGGCGCACCTGGCATCCGGAGTTCTCCCATCACGGGATGCTCCACATCAACGAAGAACTCCCGGTGGGCGAACTGCGGGTCCTCGAAGACCTCATCCGGCGACTGGACAACGCCAAAGATGAATCTCCGCTCATGGGATCCGTAAAACCTCTCGTATTTGTTCTGGCGTATGAAGTATTCGTCGAGGATGCGCCCCAATTCCTCGGCATTGGCCAGCCGGGCCGACGGCGTGCGAAACCGGTCGTCATCCAGCTCGGGAAGCCCAAGGAATTCCACGAAGCTGTCCCAGTTCAGTCCTCCTCCCAGGCCGGGATTCGGCAGCAGGTGGCCATCGGCGGTGGCGCGCAGGCGCTGCAGGTCGCCACTGTGGTTGGGCTGACGGCGGCGAATGGCGCCGGTGTAGGTGTAGTTGTTGACCACATCCCGCAGTCCGGAGGCCACGGCTTCCTGTATCGATACGTCGATATGCTGGCCCTGTCCGGAGGTCCGGCCTCCGGTCATTCGCTGATGGTAGAAGGCCATCAGGGTCGCTGAGGCTGCGTCGGTCCCGGCCTTGAACTGTGCCTGATTAAATGCGTGCTTCAGCGGCTCCCGGTCGTAGGCTCCAAAGATGTACATCAACCCGCCCAGGGCATATTCCACAATGTCTGCGGCCTTGTAGTCGCGGTAGGGCCCTGTCTGCCCAAAGTTCGAGATTGATACCATTACCAGGTGCGGAGCAACATCACGCAGGGTTTCGTAGTCCAGTCCGAGGGAGGGCATCACGTGGGGAGCAAAGTTCTCCACCAGCACATCGGCGTTCCTCAGCAGCGACAGCAGCATCTGGCGGCCTTCGGAACTCTTCAGGTTGAGGGTGGCGCTGCGTTTGCCGGTGTTCAGATAAGCAAAGGGAAGGCTGCTGTCTGGGCCCGGCTCATCACGGTGGAAGGGGGCCATTTTGCGACCTCTTTCCCCTTCTGGAGGCTCAATCTTGAGCACATCAGCGCCAAACCCGGCCAGCAGCTTGGTGCAATAGGGCCCGGCGATGCAGTGAGTGAGGTCTATGACGCTGACGCCTTCGAGGGCGGCATCCATAAGTCGAAGGTCTCTCCGTGGGAAGATGCTCGAATGAGGATTGTGGGCTACACGTCCCGGTAGAGAGAGGCGTCCAAGCCCAGTTCAGTCCGCCCGACTATTTCAAGGCAACGGTCGAGATTGGGCGGCATCAGTGTCGAGGTCCGGATGTCGCGGTACATGCGCTCCAGCGGCATCCGCTTGTGGGCGCTCCGTCCTCCGGCGATCTGAATCGCCTTGGACGTTACATCCAGGGAGGCCACGGTGGCCAGGTATTTCGCCTTGGCAGCGAGATATGCCCGCTCGGCCGGGTTGGCCTCCTGCCAGACCGAAGCACCATGGTACAGCACCCGGCGGGCACCCTCGATGGACAAGGACATCTCGGCCACGGTGCGCTGCACAACCAGACCCTCGGCGATGGGGGACGGGTCCGGCGCGAAGGTCTGTGTCCTGGCGAACTCTTCGATGTAATCAAGAGCCGCCTGGGCAACCCCCAGGTACACTGCCGCAAATCCCAGTCCGAACCCTTGGGTGACCCCGGAGCGCGGGGCGTCACCCGGCAAGCCCAGTGGAGCGTCCGGTCCGACGTAGCAGTTGTCCAGCCGCATTGCGGGGCTGACGGTGGCACGCATCCCCAAGGTGTCCCAATCTCCGATCTGCTCGATGCCCGGCGTGCCGTGGGGCAGCAGCGCCAGCCACTGGGTTTCCAGGGGATCTCCGGGACCGGAGCTGCAGTGGATCATGTAGCGGTGGGCGCCTCCGGACATGGTACAAAAGTGCTTGGTGCCTTCGATTACGAACCCGCCGTCCTGAGGGGTTATGGTGGTAAGGCGCAGCGCCGTTCCGCCACGGGTCTCAGGTTCGCTGCCCCAGCTGCCGAAGAGTTTGCCGTCCTCGACGATTTCGCGGAAATAGAAGGTCTTTTGCTCCTCAGTGGCCAGGGCATCAATGAATCGGGTTACGGTGGAATGCATGTGTACCGTCATACCGGTGTTGGTGCAGCCCGCCGTCAGGAGCTCAATCGCCTTGACATAGGTGAGCATATCAAGGCCAAGCCCGCCAAAGCGCTCGGGGATGCCCATGGCCAACAGCCCCTCCCGCCAGACGTCCCGCCAACTGTCGACCGGGTGTGTGGCGGCAGAATCGTATTGGGCTGCCCTGGGGGCAAGGCAATCAGTGGCGAGACGCCGCGCCACCTGGAGAACCTGTTGGGTGTCTAAGTCGCGTGTGGGACTTTCCGATTTCTGATCGACGGCCAACGTAGTGCTACTCCGTGTAAATCACTTGATAGTTGGTGCCACCCTGCTGGCAGCTGGCTGCTTCCTACTCGCCGGGATAGGTGAGGCGCAGCAGGGTGTGGCGCCGGTTGGTGGTGTAGGGCCTGACCTGCTCCGGCCAGCGTCCCAGTTCCACTGCCTCGCCCCACTCGGCCGAGGTCAGCACATCCGGCGATTCAATCTCGTAGACCGCGTGGAAGCGGGGGCGCCCGTCGGGTGACATGGTGCGCTCCTCTCCGCCAATCATTACCTTGAACGAGTCGGCCTCGTAGCGGGCTATCTGTCCCACGCCCGGGACCTTGCTGAGCTCCGGACAGTGCTCGATGTTGTAAACCTCGTTGAACAGTCCCTCCTTGGAGGGATCAACATCCATACTGGCAACAAACAAATACTTCGACCGTTGCGGCATCTTCTCATCTCCTCGATTTTGTCCGAATCAGGAATTACAGGATTTTCCCGATTAGCCGGATTATCCTGCGAAGCCTGATTCAGACAGCTTGAACTAGAAGGGGCGCCGGTTGGCTGCCTCGGTCTCGACGCTCGTGATGAACTCGAGCAACACTGCCCGGCCCTCCTGCTCGGTCACCCTTCGTGCGCGCGTGAAGGCCGCCGACACCTCGTTGGGGTCCTCGATGCGCTCGGCGTAGCCGCCCATGGCCCGACCCATGTCGGCGTAGTTCCCACCCAGGTCGCGGGTACCGTAGAGGCGGTGAGAGTCGGCCATCTGCCTGACCTCGGCGGCCATGGTGGAGTTGTTCAGGACTACGGTGATGATGGGTATGTTGGAGCGGACGGCGGTCTCGAAGTCCAGGCCCACCATGCCGAACGCCGCGTCGCCCATGAAGTTCACGCAGACCTTGTCCGGTCGGGCCAGCTTGGCGCCGATCACCAAACCGAGGCCGGTGCCGAGCCCGTGGGACTTGCCCCAGCCGATATAGGTGCGGGGCCCGTTGGAGCGGTAAAAGGGCACGATCTGGTCTCTGGGACTGCCGGAGTCGTGGGTGATGATGGCCTCTTCTGGCGGGACGGTGTGCATGAAGTCCCAGATCACGCGATAGGGACTCATGGGGCGGGAACCGTCCGTTAGCTTGTGCTTCCATTCCTCGATGAACGCGTCGCGCTCCCTGGCCACCTCTGCGGCGGTGCTGCTGTTCTGGCGGCTGTCTCCGACGATATCGCGGCAGGCGTCGATCATCTGACGCAACACCAGCTTGGCATCGCCAACGATGGGATAATCTATGTTGTAGTCCTTGTTGATGTCGGAGGCGTCGTTGGTGGAGTGGATCATGGTCTTGCCAGCCGGCATGGTCATCACCATGTTGTGCCGGGTGAAGCTGGTCCCTATCCCGAAAATGACGTCGGAGCGGCGCAGGAAGTTGACCACGGTCGACGATGAGGTCAGCGCTGCGGACCCCAGCGCCAGGGGATGCGTCTCCGAGAAGGCGCTCTTGCCCAGCAAAGTCGTGGTAACCGGTACCTGAAGCAGTTCTGCCAGCTCCTGCAACTCTTCGGAGGCCTTGGCGTACATCACGCCCTGTCCGGCGACGATGACGGGGTTGCTGGCGCCGCACAGGGCGCGGGCAGCGGCCTCGACGTCGCCAGGGTCGCCCTGGGAAGCTGCGCCCCGACTCGGAACGTAGTAGAACGCCTCCTCAGAGACGTCGTAGTCGCAGACATCGGCGGGAATTTCCACGGCCACCGGTCCGGGACGACCCTGCCGCAATGCCGCAAAGGCCCGGCGCATGACCTGGGATGTGCGTTCCGGCAAGTTGATCTGCTCAATGCTCTTCGTGATCGTGCCGTAGCTCTGCAGCGAGCTGTAAAGCGGTGCAACGCCCTGCCGGTCCGTGGGATGGCCCAGGGGCAGCAGCAGCAAGGGCGTGGAGTCGGAAAAGGCAGTCGCTGCGCCCGAGTAGGCGTTCTCGGCACCGGGTCCGTACTGCATGGCGAACACGCCCATCTTGTCGCCGTTGGAGACACGGCTGTAGCCGTCGGCGATGCCCAGGCCAACGCGCTCCTGGCGGCAGACGATGGGGCGGATTCCGGCCTCGGCGCAAGACTCGATAACCGGCGTTGTGGGGAAGCAAGGCAGGTATTCCACCCCTTCCCGCTTCAGAATTTCAGCAATGGCGTCAACGGTCTTCACCAACCACCTCCTGCGATGGGCGTTTCACGAACTGCGTGAGAGTATAACACCGCAACGACAAGGGTTCAGGGCCTCCCCAAAGTTCCCTCGCCTTCCGGGCGAGAGCTATGCTCGTTGGCGTACCCCGTATCGACGTATCGTATAATGTCGGCATCCCGCTTTCGTTGCAGCGAGGCTCGGCATGACTACCAAACCAGTGAATGCGCAGACTGCGGCCCGGCAGCTTCCGCCCCTGCCAGACCCGCCGAAGATGGATATGGAACAGCTCAGACATTTCGTTCTTCCCGGCATTCCGGGCACGATAGCCGCGCACCTGGATGCCATGATCCCGGGTTCCACTGTCCTGGTAGGGGGCAACGGGTACCTATGCCAACGACGCTCCGACCTGCCGCGCTGCCCATACCCCGACTTGCTCGTTTCCTTTGATGTCGACTGGGAGAACGTAATGTTCACCAACGGCTACGTTATTGAGGAGGCAGGGAAGCCGCCGGACCTGGTGATGGAGATAGCGTCCCATCGCACAGGCCGCCGGGACTACATCGACAAGCGCGAAATCTACGCTGGACTTAGCGTCCCCGAATACTGGCGCTTCGACCATACTGGAGGCGACTACCACGACACTCCTCTCGCCTGCGACCTTCTGACCGATGGCGGCTATCAGCCAATGCCCCTGACCACCGAACCCGACGGCGTAGTCTGGGGCTACAGCGAAATCCTGAGGCTGACGGTCTGCTGGGTAGAGGGACGCCTCCGCTTCTGGGAGCGGGCCCAACAGCGCTACCTCCCCGACCAGCGGGAGCTGGCCGACGAACTCGCCGCATCCCAAGCCCGCGTCCGCGAACTGGAGGAGGAACTTGGCCGGCGGGACGGCGCGTAGCAGGGGCGAGTCTGACGCGAGTCTTTGGGGGACCTGAGTATTGCTTGGAATTGAAGTCAGCTATCTCCGGAAATCCGTTTGATATCTTTCCAAGATATCACGTTTTCTTCCGGCATCCACTTCTGTCCTATCATGAACTTGACCTGACTTTGCTCTGCGTTTCCGCCAACGACAAAAGGTACAACTTTTCTATTCTGATCGCGTAGAACCACCAACATCCACGCCATTACATACTGGCGAATGAGTTGGTGCACAAGAACGTCGTCTCCATCCGTCCCTAGCCTTGCCTTGTGCTTGGCCTCGCCAATTAAAAGGTGTGTGGGAGTTTCCAGTACGACGTCAATTTCCGTGTTGACGAGGTTGTTTCCCAAAACGTCCACCGCTTTCTCCGGTTCGTAATTCAATTGCTTCGGCAGCCTTAGTTTATTCCCTGATGGATCAAATTTACTGATTCTCTCCCGCAGATCGGGGAAGAGGGTCACATAGAGTTCGCTGAACGTGGGAAAGAATCGCTGGTTGTTCCTTGGCTTTTCCTGGCATTGATGCAAATGATCTCGCATTCCTTTCCAAAACAACTCGATCTTTACTTCGCTAAGAGGGGTGGATTTTGACGCACCTAGTCTGTCTGCTAATCTCAATCGCGCAGTTTGGTCTGTAAAGAATGGCGCAAAATACTCCGCAGTCTTCCAGTTCTCCGTCCTGTTCTCAATTCCCAAGATGCTCATGGTTCACTCCTTCACATTCAAGAATCCATAGGTTGCCATTGGGATGGATCATCCAACCTTTGCCTCGTTGTTGCCGCGACGAGCGCCTCGTAGACCCGCACCATGGCCTCGGTGTCCCTGGCGCAGTAGGCTAGGAGGGCCTCCCGGATTGCCGACCGTTCGTTCGTCGGAGTCTCGTGGCCAATCATCCTGAGATAGGATGTGAACGCTGTCATGCCTTCCGCTATGTCGAGGTCCGCGTACCCCATTTCCGGTACCAGTACAGGCAAAACAGATTTAAGAGAGTAGCTTCCCCTGAAGTCCGGATGACTGACGTTCCCCTTAACGATCGCCAGCAGGTCCACCATGCGTTCGCACAGGGCCCGCAGCCTGTCGGCGTGCTGGGGCAGCGCCTAGACCAGTCCGGTCACCACACGCCGCTCATAGCCGGAATAGGTCACAATTGAACCCTGAGGCGGCACCGCATCCAGCAGAGCTTCAGCCAGCCGCTCCCTGGGGTCATTACGGTCATCGTTCAGGAACGAGCGGTGCTCGATCAGTCCCGAGGACTCCAGAACATGCAGGGACCACTGGAATGGAATCGCCTGGTAGGGCCTCGTTCCCGCATACACCGGGATGGCAGGATTTGCGGTCTCGAAATCAAGAAACGAAGCGGGGTATGTTATCTCGGCCAGCGCAGAGGCAAGGTCGTCGCTTACAGATCTCCGCCCGTAGTCCCTCGCCAGATCGAGATGGCAGTATCCGTAAAACGAGCAACGGTGGGGGCTGGTGCAATGCGGTCCCGTCGCAATATCCGGCTCCGAATCCCGCTGGAGCACCGCCCACATCTCTCGCAGTTTGTTTGGCGCCGCATTCTCGACGAACGACCTCGCCGTGTCCGTCACATCCTGCAGGGTGAAAAGTTCGTGCAGATCGTGGTCGTCTCCCCGGTACACATAGTCCCGGTTCAGGTGCATCAGAAAGGCCCGGTTTACCGGGACCCCGGAGCCCTCAACCACATAGAGCTGGATGGCGACATCGGTGTAGTGCTCTCGTTTCACCCCGGCTGTGGACTTGACCTCAATCAGGTCGAAAGTGCCTTGGCCTGCCCTTCTCAGTACATCAACCCGGGTCCTGATGTTTTCGAAAGTGAATCCGGCCTCATAAATTGCTGGCAAGGAAAAATCGTCCAGCAGCGAGCGGGTCGTCTCCACTGCCTGCTGCTGATCAAAATAAGCCTCATCCACGAGGCGGCCACCTGGAAACCGCTGTCTAGCAAGTTCGCCGACAGCGTGGCCCACGTCGAAAATTGCCTGCCTCTCCGGGGGCACTGGGTCTGCGAGATCGCGGCGGTACGTTTCCAGGTACAGCCGCTTCAGGCACTGCAGCCCGTTTTGGAAACGAGATTTGGAGAGGCTCAGGGTCATTGGCGCCGTGGGCCGGGTCAGCTCGCCGCGTGTTGGGCGGCGATTCGATCGGCCAGGGGTCGTAGGACCGCGTACAGGAAGTCGTTCGCCGGAGTGGGAGTCTCAGTCTTGCGGGCCAGCCGGATGAGGGCGCCGTTCAGTCCCTCCAGCTCAACGGGACGTCCCTCGGTGAAGTCCTTGGCCATGGAGGCGCGGCCCTGGGCGGGGAAACGGTCCAGCGAGTTCATGGCCCACTCCAACGAATCGTCCATTATGGGAGCGCCGCTGGCCCGGCCGACTGCCAGCGCCTCCTCGATGGCCTGCTGGATCAGAGAGCGCGTGGCCGGGATGTTCCGCATTTCCTCGTAGACGCAGTTGGCGGCGGAACACACGGCGGCGGAACCGGCGATGTAGGCGAACTTTTTCCAGAGCATGCCAACCATGTTTTCGTGCAGGTCGACGCGCCAGCCAGCATCGAGAAACTCACGGAGCAGCCGCTCGCCCCGTTCCGTGATGCCAACGGTCATTTCGCCGAATCCAGCCGTGCCGGGGCCGCCCTGGGTGACCACCCCCGGCTCGGAAATGCGGCCTTCCATGAAGGCCGAGCCGATCATCACTGGTTCTGGGCCAACGACTTCTGCAATCTGTTCTCCGTTGTCGATGCCGTTCTGCAGAGTGAGTACGACCGTTCCAGGGCCCACCATCGGGGGCAGCGACGCAACGGCAGCCGGGTTGTGGTGCATCTTGACGTTGAACAGCACCAGGTCCTGCACGCCGGCGTCAGCCGTGTCCTGCACGCCCCGGCCGGGAGCATGAAAATCGCCGTCGTTCTGGCTCTCCACGTTCAGCCCGCCGTTCGTTCTGATGGCGTTAAGATGGGCACCGCGTGCCACGAAGGTGACGTCGTGCCCGGCCCTGGCCAACAGCCCGCCGAAATATCCGCCCACTCCGCCTGCTCCGACAACTGCTACTTTCATCTGCTCGCCTCCTGTTGCTCAACGCAGAGGGTACGCCCTCACCCTGACCCTCTCCCGCAGAGAGAGGGAACTGAGGGGATCAAGAAGATTGGACGGGATAGCCGTAGACCTCACGGAGGTCGCGCTTGAGGACCTTGCCCATCACGTTGCGGGGCAGCTCTTCGACGAACACCACGGACCTTGGGCGCTTGAAGCCTGCCAGTCGCTCGCGGCAGTATTCGATGATGTCGTCCTCGTTTGCCGCCTCGCCCTCACCGCTCCCTGCGGGGGCACCCGGGAGGGCGCGTACAACGACAGCGCGGATCTCCTCTCCCCATTCCACGTCGTTAACGCCGATCACCGCGGCGTCGTCAATCTGGGGGTGGGACATCAGGACCTGCTCCACTTCCTCAGGAGAGACCATTTCCCCGCCGCGCTTGATGAAATCTTTGGAACGCCCGGCCAGGAAGATGTAGCCGTCTTCGTCCCGGTATCCGAGGTCTCCGGTGTAGACCCAGCCGGACCGCAGCGTCTCCTGGGTGGCTGCCTCCTCGTTCCAGTAGCCCGCCATCATCCGGGGCCCGCGAGCGACGATCTCGCCCGTTTCCCCCACGACGGCAGGGCTGCCCTCCTCGTCGACAATCTCGACCTCCACGTCCTCCAGCGGCTTGCCTATGGAGGTGAGGCGGCGCAGCTTGGTCTCGATTTCAGATGGAGAGCCCTCCAGGATGTGGTCTTCGGGAGGAAGCATGGTGATGGTGGAAGCGGTTTCGGTTTGCCCGAAAGCGTTGATGAAGCTGACCCCCGGGAATTTTCTGATTGCGTCCCGGATAACCTCTATGGGCATCGGAGCAGCCCCGTAGGTGATGACTTCGAGCGACGACAGGTCGAACTCGCCGAAACGCGGGTGGTCCATCAGCTGCTTCAACATTGTGGGGACCAGCATGGCCCGGTCCGCACGGTATTGCTGCACCAGTTCCATCCACTTATCGGCATCAAACTGCCGCATAACGACCTGCGTCCTCCCGGCGTATACCGCCGTCAGTGCTGCCTGAAGGCCGGCTATGTGGTAGTAGGGCACAGTGACCAGGTTGGTCTCCTCCACGTCCGGGTCGGCCGGCATCACAGTGGCCAATATGTAGGAGGCAAAGCTGTCGTGGGTCAGCATCACTCCCTTCGGGGCGCTGGTGGTGCCGGAGGTGAACATAATCACGGTGGTGTCGTTGTCGTCGCCTTCCGGGAAGTGCAACTGGTCGGGAGACGCGGTACGCAACAATTGTTCGTAGCTGGTCAGGCCGGTGCTGGTTCCCGCGTCCATGATGATCACCCGGTCTTGGGGCATGCCAAACAGCTCTTGTTCTCCCAGCAGTTCCAGGTAACGCTCTCCGATAAACAGGCAAGCCGGATCGGAGATTCGCAGCATCTGGTGCAGCTCCTCCGTCTTTGCCCGGAAATTTATGGGCACATAAACCGCGTCCAGCTGCGCGGCGGCGAAGTACAGCTCGATGCTCCGGTGGCTGTTGACCTGCATGGTGGCAACGCGGTCTCCGGGGGTGACACCCATCTCGGCCAGGGCATTCGCCAGGCGATTGACCCGCTGCGACATCTGGGCGTACGTGAACTCGCGGCCATCGAAGACCATTGCAGTGCGGTCGGGGACTATGGCTTCAGCTATCGTAAGAAGTTCAGTCGTATTCATTGCTCTGTTTCGACTTCGCCCTCCGTTGTAAAGGGGATTTGCTTACAGCAGTCATAAAATGAAGTTCTTGGTCTAACCGGCCAGATTCAACACCGCCAGCCGGTTCTCCAGTCGCAGGCCCTCGTCCAGGGAAAGATCACCTCCCTCACGAAACGTCCGCTTAAGACTGCGAATCACGGCGGGGTCGGCCTCGGACAATTCCCACGTCAGATCCCACGCTTCCGCCCGTAAACTCTCCGGAGCAACCAGCCGGGTGACTAGGCCCATTTCCAACGCCTCCGGGGCCGCGAAACGACGCCCGGTCAACAGCAGGTCAAGAGCCAGGGACGTCCCCGCGTGCCGGGGCAGTGTCTGTGTTCCTCCCGCCGCCGGGATCATGCCGAGCCGTACCTCCGGCATCGCGAACACCGTATCATCCGCGGCCACCCTGATATCGCAGAGCAGCGCTATCTCCAATCCTGAGCCAATGCAGTACCCATGGACAGCCGCCACCAAGGGTATCTCCAGGTCGATCATCTGTCCCCAAACGTCCCGTTGCCAGCGAACTTGCCTGGCGACTACCAGTGACGGCGCCGTGCCGAACTCCGTCAGGTCTGCGCCGGCACAGAACGCGCGTCCCTCCCCCGTGATCAACAACGCGCGCACGTCAGGGTCATCGGAGACCGCCGCCAGCGCCTCGTGGAAGTCGTCCCGCATCTGAACGTTGTAGGCATTCAGCACGGATGGCCGGTCCAGGGAGATCCGGGCAACTGCCCCCTCCTTCTCATATATGAGAGTATGAAAGGGCCGCATTTTGCCTAGACCGCGCCCATTGCGACAGGTTTGACGGCCCGCTCGTACAGTTCACTGAGTTCGATCTCGGTGTAACGAAGGCCAATATTCTCAAGGTTGTGGGCATCGCTCACCTCAGTCAGGATGAGGCCGTGGGCGGTGGCCTTCTCCCGGACCTGGGGCTTGCGGATGTGCCAGTTGTGGATGTAGTTGTCGACCTCGATGGCGTGGATGTCCTGCTCAATGATTATCTCGGGGGAATAGTAGCCAGGGTGGCAGTAGGTGCGGAACACCCCTCCCTCCAGACCGTCCATCGGGGGCAGGAACAGCTCGGCAACCTGGTATTCGGCGAAGGGGTTTTGTTCCGGACGCACCTCGATTTCCCAACCCGGAATGACGATCATCTCCCCGGGGAAGTACTCCTCCACCAGTTCTCGGAACTCAAAGGACCAGTCCTTGTTGTGATGGTCGGTGATCCCGATACCGTCGATACCGGCGGCCTTCACTTGTCGGATAACCTTTTCCGCGATCTCCAGCGACGGAGGCTGGAAGTTGAATGCCTCCCACACGTGTGTGTGGAGGTCCAGCTTGAGCATCAAAGTTTTCTCCTCTGAGAGTTACTGTTGAGTTACGGGGCATTCCCGTTGCCCCGAGGTCCGGGATTGCCGATATTTCCATCTGCCAATATCCCCGCAGTAGCGACCCGAAGGGCTGGCGGTGGTCTTCCTCTTCTGCGTCTGACTGGATTCCTTCCCGAACTAACGGGCCAGACTGGGATGGTCCGTCACTCTCCGGTGAATTTCGGCTTCCGCCGTTCCAGGAACGATGCGATGCCCTCAGCACGGTCCGCTGTGCTTTGTAGTATCACGTTCAGGTCAGCCTCCAAGCCCAGCGATTGGGACAGGGCCATATCGGCTCCCGACATTATCGCTTCCTTGGCATACCCGGCGCCCAGGGGACTGCCCTGAAGTATGTCATCAGCGACTTGTCGGGCCAGTTGCAACACGCAACCCGGCGATTCGGCAACTCGATTGACCAGACCTATTGATAGAGATTCGGTGGCGGACAGCCTCCGGCCAGTCAACAGCATGTCACGAGCCCAACCCGGTCCGACCAGGCGGGGTAGCCGTTGCGTACCCCCATCGAATGGGAACGATCCCGGCCCAGGAGCTGAAAACCAGCACCGCGCATCCGGGTCGGCCAACCTCAGGTCAGCGGCCAAGGCCAGCTCCAGGCCGTGATCGGACGCGTCGCCATTCAGTGCCGCCAGCACGGGCATTGGCAGAGCCGCGATCGCGCTTGCCGCCTGAAGCTGCCCGATACGCGACGCGGTTTGGGGAATTTCCCGGTCGACAGAAAACACCGGTCCAGCACCGGTCAATATTACCACCCGAACGTTGTCATTGGCGGCCAATTCTGCAGCAGCATCCATTAACTCCGCCGCCATCAGTTCGTTCACGCAGTTGCCGACAACGGGGCGGTTGAGGGTTGCCACCGCCACCATTTCGACCAGGGTCAATTGCAAGGTAGAATATAGAATGAGTAGTTTCCACTCCAAGTCCAAAATAAAACGGGTAACCGGTATTGTCGGTCAGCCGGGCAACGGGCGGTTCACTTTGCCAAAATCGGCTCTCCGAAGCGGGTCAACTCGATTCTTGACAAGGCAAAATGGCTTGATTACCATAGATTAGCACTCTGCTGCCTAGAGTGCTAATCTTAAGTCTAAATTGCCGGATCGAGACCAATTTCCCGGCTAAACAGAGGAGGCCGCGGTGGCGAATTTTCAGCCTATGGGCGAACGTGTGGTAGTGAAACCCAGTGAGGGCGAGCAGACCACGAAAGGGGGCATTTTCCTGCCCGACACAGCCAAGGAAAAGCCACAGGAAGGCGAAGTGGTCGCGGTTGGCCCGGGCCGGGTCAGCGATGACGGTACCCGCATCCAGATGGATGTTGCCAAGGGCGACCGGGTTATCTATTCCAAGTTTGCCGGCACTGAATACAAGGACGGCGACGACGAATACCTCATCCTGCGGGAGAGCGACATTCTGGCCAAGCTTTCCTAGTCCTGGCGCGGGACTGGCCGCCCCGGCGCAGACCGGGGCGTTTGTCCGGCCGGTAAATTCACCCCTGTCAATATTAAGGAGGAATGGATGCCAGCCAAAAAGCTTACCTATTCGGAGGAGGCGCGCAAGTCCCTCCGCACCGGTATCGACATTCTGGCCGATTCGGTGAAAATCACTCTCGGCCCCAAGGGCCGCAACGTCGTTCTCGACAAGTCCTTTGGCCCGCCCCAGGTCTGCAGCGACGGCGTTACCATCGCCAAAGAAATTGAGCTCCCCGACTCTTTTGAGAATATGGGCGCCCAGCTCCTGAAGGAAGCCGCCACCAAGACCAACGACGCCGCCGGCGACGGCACCACCACCTCGGTCGTGCTGGCCCAGGCAATCATCACCGACGGCTTCAAGAATGTAACCGCCGGTTCCAACCCCATGGCCATCAAGCGCGGCATCGAGCAGGCCGTTGCGGCCGTGGTCGCTGAACTCGGCGGAATGTCCCAGTCCGTCGAGACCCGCGAGCGCATCGGCCAGGTAGCCAGCCTCTCCGCCCACGAGGAAGCCATCGGCGAGACCATCGCCGAAGCCATGGAGAAGGTTGGCAAGGACGGAGTCATTACCGTCGAGGAATCCAAGGGTCTGGCCGACGAGATCGAATACGTGGAAGGGATGCAGGTCGACCGCGGCTACATCTCTCCCTACTTCATCACCAACCCTGATCGGATGGAGTCGGTCCTCGAGGACCCCACCATCATCATCACCGACAAGAAGATCTCCGCTGTTGCGGAACTGCTCCCGGCGCTGGAGAAGCTGCTGCAGGTCGGCCGCAAGAACGTCGTCATCGTCGCTGAAGACGTCGACGGCGAAGCTCTGGCCACCGTGGTGGTCAACAAGCTGCGCGGCACGCTCAACGCCCTGGCCGTCAAGGCCCCGGGCTTCGGCGACCGCCGCAAGGCCATGCTTGAGGACATCGCCATTCTCACCGGCGGCACCGTGATCAGCGAAGAGACCGGTCGCAAGCTGGACGCAGCCACCATTGAGGACTTCGGCCAGGCCCGCCGGGTCTCTGCCACCAAGGACGAGACCACCGTCGTCGAGGGACGCGGTTCCGAGGATGCCATCCAGGCCCGCATCACCCAGATCAAGGCCCAGATCGAAGACACCACTTCCGAGTTCGACCGCGAGAAGCTGCAGGAACGGATGGCCAAGCTGTCCGGCGGCGTTGCGGTGATCAAGGTTGGCGCTGCCACAGAGATCGAGCTCAAAGAGCGCAAGGCCCGCGTCGAGGACGCCCTGTCCGCCACTCGCTCCGCCGTTGAAGAGGGCATTGTCCCCGGAGGCGGAGTTGCCCTGGTCCGCGCACAGCGCGCCCTGGACAACATCGGCGAACTTCCCCTGGACGAGCGCGTCGGTGTGGACATCATCCGCCGCTCCCTCGAACAGCCGCTGAAGCTCATCGTCGAGAACGCCGGTTTCGAGGGCGCTGTTGTCCTGAACCAGGTCAAGCAGCAGGCCGACGACTACGGTTATGACGCCGAGGTCGGCGAGTACGGCCCGATGCTGGAGAGGGGCATTGTCGACCCCGCCAAGGTGACACGCTCCGCTTTGCAGAATGCTGCCAGCGTGGCCGCCATGGTGCTGACCACCGAGTCCATGATCTCCGAGATCCCCCAACCCGCATCGGCCATGCCCGCAGGCATGCCCCCGGGCGGCGGAATGGACTTCTAGTCCCACTGCTTCATCGGGCGCAAGAAAGGACCGTCCCGCCATACAGCGGGACGGTCTCTTTTTGACCAACCTTTCAGACAGAGGAATGTTCCGCGCCGTTCATTGCTATAATGTGCTCCCGCAAAAGCGCGGATCCTGCCATCTTGGCAGACGGTGCGGGGGATTACAGGGAGCGATGCTATGCTTTGAGCAGCTATAGCGGCGGCTGGGATTGCAGCCGCAGGAATCACCGCCCTTTGGGGAAAGGTGCGGAGCAATACCGGGAATGATCTGAAGTCAAAAGACCCTGATGATCGCCCGGAACAGACAGACAAGCCAGCAACCGCACCGGCATCGTGAGGATGACGTCCAGTGACTACCGGATCCGGCTCAAACCTGAACAAGGTATTTGATTCCGCGGGGTCTGCTCTTTCCGGACTCGATCAAGGGGCGTCGCTCTTCATCAGTGGATACGCGGGACATCATGAGCCCGCGGGGCTGTTGGATGCCGCGATCAAATCAGGTGTGGGGGATCTGACGATAATTTGCCAGGGCGGTGGAATGGCCGGAACGGTGCCTTCAGGGATCGACCGTCTCGTGGATGCCGGCCTGGTCAAAAAGATGATTTCACCACTGCCGTTCAATCCCCGCGAAAACGGGCCTGTAAAGCGTGCCTGGGAGTCGAGGCGACTGGACCTGGAGGTGCAGCCTACCGGAGTGCTGGCGGAACGGATACGTGCCGGTGGGGCCGGCCTCGGCGGAATCTTTCTGCCCACTGGGGCAGGGACTCGCTTCGCGGAGGGCGCTGAAATCCGGGTCATTGATGGCCGAGAGCACCGTTTTCAGCCGGCCATCAGGGCCGAATTCGCCCTGATCAGGGCCGCCGCAGCCGACACCCTTGGCAACCTGATCTACTCCGGTACAGGCCGTAATTGGAGCCCCATAATGGCCATGTCCGCGAGGGTAACCGTCGCCGAGGTGGACGAGGTTCGGGAACCCGGCGGCATCGACCCCGAGGTTGTGATCACCCCCGCAATATTCGTGCAGCGCATTGTCCAAATATCTTCGTGAAGAGCAGAACCTGAGTCCGGGACCTCCTACTCCCGCACAATCGGCTGACAGAGAGCGCAACAATGCCCGGCGACAGACTTGACCCACAAAAGATGGCCCAGCGGGCCGCCCAGGAAATTCGACCCGGTGAGACGGTGGCCGTAGGCACGGGGCTTGCCTCCGGCGTCCCCACTGTCCTTCCGCCAGGAACCGGCGCGTGGCTGCTGGCGGAGAGCGGCGCCATCGGATACCTGCCGGCGACCGGATCGAACGTGGTGTATGCCAGCGGCCAGACGGCGGGAATTGTTCCTGGCGGAGCGATCGTGGGCACGTTGGACGCTGCTGCCCTGCTGTCCGGAGGCCACGTGGGCCTTGCCTTCCTCGAGGCAGCGCAGGTGAGCGAGAAAGGCGACTTCGTGCATTGGACCACAGCGGAGACGCTGAGTCTCGCGGCCCCCGGATTTGCCGTGGATATGGCAGCCGGGGCGCGCCGGCTGGTGCTGATGATGACCCACGCCCACGAGGGCGGCATATCCAGGATTCATCGACAATGCAGCCTGCCCGTGGACGGTGCCGGCTGCACATTGCTGATAGTTACGGACATCTCCGTAATCGGAGTGTCCGAGGCCGGGCTGGAGCTGCTAGAGGTGGCGCCGGGCTGGTCAGCCGACGATGTGGCCGCGATGACTGAAGCGCCGCTGGCCGTATCGCCAAGCCTCAGCGAAATGACATTTGACGTCCCCTTGCTACCCTGGCCCAACAAGGTCTACGAAAGCGGCGCAGACGCAGTGGCCGACATTGTCGACGGTTCGGTGGTTAACGTGGACGGCTTCGGCGGGCCCGGCGGTATGGCCCACTACCTGATGGTGTCCCTGCGCGATCTCGGCGCCAAGGGTCTGACCATGATCAGCAACACCGCCGGTATTGCGCAGGTGGCTCGGTTCGGCGCTCCAGAGGGTGTGACTCCCATCGACCACACCATCCTGGTAGAGAACGGCCAGATCGGCCACGCCATCGCGACCTACCCGGTGTCTCCCTCCATCAACCGCCCCAGCGCCTTCGAGCGCGCTTTCCTGGCTGGCGAGTCGACGCTCGAGGTTTCCCCCCAGGGCACGCTGGCCGAACGACTGCGCTCCGGCGGTGCCGGAGTGGCCGCCTTCTACACTCCCACCGGCGCCGGAACGCTGCTTGCCGAGGGCAAGGAGTTGCGGGAGATCAATGGCCGTTCATACGTGCTGGAACAAGGCATCGTGGCCGATTTCTGCATCATACGAGGCCACAAGGCAGATACGCTGGGCAATATGGTCTACAAGGGCACCTCAAGGAACTTCAACCCCGTGATGGCCACCGCCGCCCGCACCACCATCGTCGAGGTGGACGAAATCGTGGAGCCGGGAGAACTGGACCCCGAGGCCATCGTTACGCCCGGTGTTTTCGTGGACCGCATAGTCAAGCGACCAGATGGATTCTCACCCTACATGTAATCCAAGGCCGGACCGTTGAAAATGACTGACATCGACCCAAACATCGACATGGAAGCTCTGGCCGAAAAGGAAAGGCTGCCCCGTGAGATCATTGCCATGAGGGTGGCCAAGGAGCTGCCCGACGGGGGCATCGTGAATCTGGGTATTGGCATCCCCACTCTCGTATCCAGTTTCCTGCCTGAGGGCCGGACCGTCTACTACCACAGCGAGAGCGGCATCCTGAACTGCGGCCCGCTGGCTGAAGAAGGCAACGAGGACATAGACCTGATCAACGCCGGTGGCCAGTTCCTGGAGCCCTTCAACGGAATGTCGTTCTTCGACTCCTCGCATGCCTTCGCCATGATCCGTGGCGGCCACGTTGACGTGACTGTCCTCGGCTCGCACCAGGTGTCTGCCAACGGCGACCTGGCCAACTGGATGCTGCCTCACCGGGGCGTGGGCAACGTTGGCGGCGCCATGGACCTGGCCGCAGGTGCCAGCGGCGTCATCGTGGCAATGGAACACACCGACCGCGATAACAACCCCAAAATCGTTGAGGAATGCACCTTCCCGGTCACGGGTCAGGGCTGCGTTTATCTCATCGTTACTGACCTGGCGGTGATCGAACGCACTGGGGAGGGCCTGGTGCTCCGCGAATTCGCTCCCGGCTGGACTCCCGAGGAGGTGCAGGCCCTCACCGGCGCCAGGCTGATCTTCGCCGACGACATCAAGGAATTCGAGCTGTAGGGGATTGTGGGACTCGCGGGGGAAACCACTGACCAAACGTGGTCGACCCACTCGCCCGCCACCTGGATTGCATAGCTCCGGCTTGTTCCAGTAGTCCGCTGACTCTTCGTCCACAACCCACGGCCATGAACTTGTCGGGCGCCAACTGCGGGAAGCTCGATATCCTGTTAGTTGCGACTCGCCCAAAGCCGTCTTGTGGCTCAGAAGGAGGTCGAGGATACCGTGAACACATCGTCCGGAATCTCATCGCCTATTGGTGTGTTGCGCCGGATGATGTCGGCCAACGTCGTCGAACGGATTTCGGAAAGCAGGTCGGGGTTCGCCAAGAAATAAGGATCATTTTCGAACCAGAAGCGGTCTCCGTCGCGAAGACGCCTGAATTGGTCAGAAATGATCGTGTGGAATGTCTCTCCCACCATAGCCCCGTCGACATGGTCCTCAGCCAGACCGCCGACCCAGAGCTCCAGGCTGTCAATGTCGCCGTACAAGTCTCTCAAGGCCTGCTGCACTTCTATGTCGGTTGAAACGTCCGAAAACGCAACGGCAGGCGTCAAACTGTAGACCCTGCGTGCGTTGTTGTAGCTGGCGAGACCATGGTCTCGCCCTCTCTGAATGTTCAGAGCTGCCAGGTCCAGTCCTCTTCTCCCACCTTCGCTGAAGAGCAAATTCCGCACTTCATCCACTATCAGCGCGTCGACTTCCTGTGCCCGTTGTCTGGTGAGTCCGCGCAAGAACTCTGATATCCCGCGGTCCTCGATGTGAGTCGGTTCGAAGAAAGCATTGGCCAGAGATAGCGACGATTGGTTCCCCCTGGCATCCACGCGCAGAAGGCGGGACGAGAGCATGGTATGCCCCACCCGAAAAGCCGCCGTCGAAAACTCGGTGGAGATGTTCGGTTCCACCGACGCATCGTAGCCGGTATACGGCGCGAGCGCGTCCTCACCGAGCAGTTTGGGCAGGAATTCGCTGTAGGTAACGTTCTGAATTAAGGCGCCCACAATCTTGCGGGAAATCTGGTAAATCTCGTCTCCGCTTAGTCCCGGATATTCCGCCCTCGTCTCCGCCGCAATGCGGTTGTGCTCCCTTACGAAGAGGGTGTGCAGCGCTGTCAGCCCCACCTGTTCGTTCGCCCGGACGTCGCCGGAGAGAAACAGGTCTCGGCGGGCTCGACCCCCGTCATTGTCGAGGCCGACCGTGTTGTACATCAGGAACCGTCCGTTTCCGGACGTCCTCAGTTTTCCGCTTCCGTCGTTGACCCTGAGGACACGACTTCGCCGCCCTTCGGAACCATATACCTGCGAGGCGTCTATGTACGCAGTGATGATGTTGACCTGATCCCTGGGATTCTCCGGAGCTGTCCCGGTATCCGGGTCGAATTCAGACCTGGTAAACGTCATAATCGACAGACCGCTTCCGCCCGGATCGAAAGTGGCGTCACCTGTGGGAACTGCGATGTTCAGCGATTCAGCGGCAGTTCCAGCCGGGGTCAGACTGATGTCGTGATCCAGGAACTGGCCCCATTGCCACACCATGTCGCTTGCCAGGGCCTCGTTCGGCATTGAGGTCGACTGTGACTGGGCTGTGTTGCTGATGGTCCTGGGGTTGGGCAGCCAGGTTGGGGCCTCGGACACGCGGTCCATATACGATACCGTTGTCTCTCGTATGAGAGGCGTCCCGGCCATCCCCCATTCGAATTGCGCCGGATTATTGCCTCTTCCGTCGCTGGACCGTACGCGGAAATTCTGGGGATACTGCTTCATGCCAATGCTTATGGATTCCCCGATCTGCCAGTCCAGGTCCACGCCATACCAGAAGAACTGCCGGTCATTGACCTCGCCGTCGGCAAGATTCAAGGCCAGGTCTCCCAACACGAGGTATAGACAGTCGGTGTCATTCTTGATTCCCGGAGAAAACTCGATGCTTACATGACTGGCATCAATGTCGTCGGCAGTGCTAAACACCAAATTAGTTACGGCATGTTGGATTCCTCGCCAGGAAAGGTCATCGACGGATATCTCCCCTTGTTCCACTCCTGTAAACGTGGTGTACCCCAAGTATTCCCCGGTGCCTCTCACCGTCAGAGAAGCTGCCCATACCTGGTCATCATGGACTTCAACTTCCACGGAGGAGATGTTTCCGGTCCTTACCCCCGGTGGCAGTTCTCCAAAACCGATTGTGACAGTCCCAATATCTCCTTCAAAGCCTTCATCCGACGGTCTCACATCGAACGATTGTTGGACATCCTGAGGGCCAAAGCTGAGACTACTCGGAATTCCTGTTACGTTCCTGGCCACCAGTGAGTCCTGGTACGTTACGGTCAGGGGAACCACTACCTCGCGGTGCGGTAAAGGATCCAGGGTCACAGAAACCTCTCCCGGAATTCCTCCGCTGCCCGAGTAACTGTCCTGCTCAAATGACAAGGTTGACGGGCCGGGAATTACTTTGGTCGACGGAGCATAGCGGAGTCTGGCGCCGCTGCCGGTGCAGATGCCTCCCCATTCGCACGGCCTGCCTTCGATCAGGGTGAAGGAAATTGGACCATTCCCTGCAGATCTGATAGTGAACACGTACAGCGGCGAGGTTGCTCCCTCGGGACTCTCGAGAGTCATTATCCGCGCACTTTCGACTTCGCCGCCCTTCACGACGATGGACGGCGTATCCACGCCAAAATCCCGTACCGGCTGGTTGAATAAGACCGCTACCTGGCTGGAGGACGAAGTTCCCTCGTGAAAGAGTGATGTTTGCTCGGTGTCGGAGAATCTCGCTGCCAACGCAAAGTCTGACTGGGCTAATGCATTTTCAAGCAAGATCGATGCTGGAAAGACGGCTAGGACCAGGGCTAGTATCCAGAAGCGCAGGTATGACAGGGTTCGCAATCTTCCACCTTAACTGCATTGGAGCCAAGAGTATCCGGAAGGACTTGGGAAACCGCAGCGGCAGGCTATGGAGCTTGCGGAAGGACAGGAAGTGCAGACTGCGCCCTGGAGACACTTATTAACGAATACTAACTGTAGTGCTGCCAGCCCCAAGATAGATCGAGGATTCCAAGAGCAAACGGAGGGGCCCAGCATCCGACTCCAAACCTGTCTCCCGTTCTGGAGTTAGTTAGCGGCTCGAGACTGTGTTGTAGTCACAACAGGCGAGGGTTATTTGTCTGCCACCATTCCGAGTGTATTTGCGTTTGACATTCACTTATTCTAGACAAATCACGTAAATAGACTAGTCAAATATTGTAATAAAGTCAACAATAATACCTTATTAGTTGACGATAGGTATATTTGTTTGTTGGCATGTAGTATCGAATAGCAAACGATAAGGTAGATTAGTTTGTGATATATTTGCCTATATCAGTGGTTTATTTGGCTTCATATTTCCCAACTTTGTCATGAGTCATCTATACGATTTTATGCTCTGGTTCTGATAAAAAAGGAACAATGGACTAGGCACTTGAATTGCCCAGTTACCTGATGGGCCATCGCACGATCCGGCTTCATCTCCAGAGGCCGCCTATTGTCTGCAACACACTGCCTCCCCGAGAATTGCTTGTTTCCGATCCTTTCTTGCATATCTGGGCTGTTAAAATCAACGAAATCTATCAATAACTGGCGCAGGATGAAAAAGGAGATTAAAATTGTTGCGCTTTTATGCCCTGACTTATGAAAGGAGGAACTATTGTCTTACTCGAAAATCATCTCGCCGTACCGACTCTTGGGCTTGTCGCCGCTCCTGATAATTGTCGTGGTCTTGATCATGGCAGCGTGTTCAGACTCTGAGCCCACTGAGGACGCACAGGTGGCAACCCCACATCCCACAGCGACGGAGGCGCCCGCGCAACAGTCCGTGGAACCCACCGAGGCCTCTCTCGAGGCACCAGCCACTGAAGTCCCCACCAATACTCCTGCGCCTACGGAAACTCCAGCTCCCACATCCGCCCCAACGGTTGAGGCTACTGAGACTCCGGAGCCTGCGCTGGAAACATACCCCTTGGAAATAAGGGACATGATGGGCAGACCGGTGACCATATCTGACGCGCCGGCGCGGATTGTGAGCATCAGCCCCACGGCAACCGAGATGCTGTATGCCGTCGGAGGGATGGCGGTGGCCCGGGATACCAGTTCCACATTCCCTGCCGAAGTGATGGAACTCCCCGATATCGGCGGGGCCTACTCGCCGAGCTTTGAGTCCATTGCCGCCCAGAGGCCCGACCTGATACTGATAGAGTCACTGACCCAGGCCCGATTCCTGGAACCCCTGTCGCAGTTTGGAGCCCCCGTAGTTGCCGTTCGTGCGACATCACTCGAGGACATAACCACAGGCATCAGGCTCGTCGGACAGATCACCGGGAATGAAGAGACGGCGGAGCAGGTGGCGCAGGACGTCTCGGCGCGAGTTTCCTCCGCCACCGAGGGGCTCAGCGCGGGCAAGAGCGCGCTGGTCCTAATCTCGGACGCAGACAGAAACCTGTATGTGGCCAAGCCGCAGTCGTATCCCGGCGCCATTGCGTCCATGACCAAGCTGTCAAATCCGGCAGCCGATTTGCCCGATAGTGGCACCTTCCCCGGATTCGCGCTTGTTTCGGCCGAGCAACTGCTCACCATGGATCCGGACTTCCTGTTTACCATTACGCCCGCGCCGGAACCCGCACCAAAGCTGTCAACGGTACTGCCTCGCATACCGGGATTTTCAGGTCTGCAGTCCATCAGGAATGGACAGATGCATGAGATCGACCATGTCATATTCCTGCGCAACCAGGGTCCGCGGATGGCCGAGGCAGTAGAAGTCATGGCCGGACTGGTGGGAGGCGCCCCATAGTTGGCTCACCTGCACTTGTCCTTGCGGGGCTGGGCGTTGCCCTCCTGGTGGGCTGCGTTGCCGGAATTGCGCTGGGCACCGCCGACCTTGGGATCTCAGCGCTATTCGGGGCCCTGTTCACCGGCAGCGGTGACCCCACCGCAGAAGTAATCGTTCGTTCTCTCCGGGGTCCCAGGGTAGCGGCCGCCCTGGTGGCGGGCGCAAGCCTTGGGGTGGCGGGATCGCTCATCCAGAGCGCCACCCGCAACCCCCTGGGGGACCCACAGCTATTCGGCCTGGGTGGCGGGGCAGCCATTGTCCAGGCCCTGGCAATGGCCGGGGTGATTTCACTGGGTGCCTATGGGGTTACCTCGCTGTCCGTGGCAGCCGCCCTGTTCGGGGCGCTGCTCATCTTCCTGCTCGCCTCGCGGGAGAGTCTAACCCCGGCCCGCCTCGCGCTGGTCGGCGTTTCCATAGGTTCCCTGACCCTGGCCTTCGCTGCCGCCATATTGACCCATGCCCGGATTTTCAGCCTCCAGGCACTGGCGTTGTTCAGCGGCAGCCTCGCCAACCGAAGCTGGGATGACGTAATGCCAGCCGTCCCCTTTCTCGCTCTCGGCATCATTCTGGCCGTATTGGCGGCGGGGCGTCTGAACCTCCTGCTGCTGGGCGACCGGCTGGCCTGGCATCTTGGGGCCAACCCCGTAACTACCCGCCTGTTGGCTCTGGCAGCCGCCGGCGTTCTGGCTGGGGCCGGGGTCAGCCTGGCTGGGGTCGTGGGTTTCGTGGGACTGCTTACGCCCCACGTCGTCAGGCTGCTGGTGGGAAACGACTCCAGGACCGTCATGGCTGTTTCCATTCCAACCGGGGCCGTAATCGTTCTTTACGCAGACCAGGTGTCACGGCTGGCCCTGATGCCTGCCGAGATTCCG
Source organism: Dehalococcoidia bacterium (assembly GCA_965207865.1). Taxonomy (GTDB): domain Bacteria; phylum Chloroflexota; class Dehalococcoidia; order Lucifugimonadales; family UBA3495; genus VXOI01. Next base: position 320,417 of record CBDBNP010000007.1, on the reverse strand, counting down.
GTCGGACTGGTGACCACCGTACTGGGAGCTCCGCTGATGATCTGGGTGGCGAGAAGGCTCCTCTGAGCCCACGTGGGAAGCGCATGACGAAATTCAGAATACATATAGACGGCGTGTCCTTCTCCTACGGAGAGAGGACCGTACTGGAGCGGGTAACAACCTCGATTGGCACCGGTGAGTTCGTGTGCCTGTTGGGCCCCAATGGCACGGGCAAAACCACCCTGGCACAGCTGATCGCGGGCGAACTGTCGCCCACCGAAGGCAGCATTTTCATTGCCGCAGAAGACGGTCCCCAAAGGGTGGCAGAGCCGAGGCAACGAATCGCATATCTGCCCCAGGACCTTCAGGACCCCCCATTCGTGAGCGTGAGGGAACTGGTGTCCCTGGGCCGTTTCAAACCATCGCGCAGCCTGGGCTGGCGGATCAGCGGCAAGGACCAGGAGGCCGTCCAGGATTGCATCACCAAGTGCATGGCGGAGCCCTTCGCCGACAGGTCGTTCGCACTGCTCTCCGGTGGAGAGAAACAGCGAGTATGGCTGGCATTCTGCCTGGCTCAGGAGCGCCAGTTCCTGCTCCTCGATGAGTCCCTGCACAATATGGACTATTCGAAAAGGCGGCTGTTCTTCAGCATGCTCTCAGTCCTGGCCGAGGACGGCATTGGCGTTATCCTGATCACCCATGACCTGCAGATGGCGGAGCGGTACAGCCAGAGGCTGATGGTTCTCGGCGATGGAGGCTTGGCTTACGACGGGCCTCCAGACCCGATCATCTACTCCCTAATGGAAGGCTAGACGCCCCTGCCACCAGCGTCGGCGCGATTCCCCCCGTGCCACGTGTGGCGATCGCGGATACGTGGCCGGGTTGCCTTTTGTGGAGGTGCCTCAGGGATGGGCACGTCCAAGGAGAATTTCACTCTGCGTTTGACACCCGATTTCACACGCTGATAGCATCTCAATATTCCTCCTCAGGAGTGCGTTTGTGGCTGGAATTGCAGCAATCGGTGCCTACGTCCCTCGCTATCGACTCGGTGCGTCCACAGAAGGCTGGGGATCACGCGTCGAGAGGTCGGTGGCCAACTTCGACGAGGACAGCGTGTCCATGGCGGTGGCCGCCGGCCTGGACTGCCTGACCGGCCGCAACCGAGAGGACATCGACGGCCTGCTGTTCGCCACCACCACGCCGCCATACGCCGAGAAGGGTTGCGCGTCCATCATCGCCACGGCCCTCGACCTGCGCCGCGACATCTTCACAGCCGACATAACCGATGTGCTGCGCGCCGGTACTTCGGCGCTGAAACAGGCCCTCGACTCCGTCACCGCCGGGTCGGCGAGGCAGGTGCTGGTCATCGCCAGCGACAACCGGCAAGGCGCGCCCAAGGGCGAGGCGGAGCGAAACTCCGGCGACGGTGCAGCGGCATTCATCGTCTCCAACGACGGCGTGATTGCTGAGCTGGAGGGCTCGTACAGCATTTCCGAGAACATGATGGACGTCTGGCGCAGCGCGGGAGACCAGTTCGTGCGCTCATGGGAAGACCGATTCGCCATCGAGGAGGGCCTCGAACGCATCCTGGGCGACGCCATTGCCGGGTTCATGGAGCGGCAAGGGATAGCCGCACGGGACGTCGCCAGGCTGGCCCTGTACGCTCCCGATGGCCGCCGCCACGCTCAGCTGGCCCGGCAGATGGGCTTTGCTCCGGAGCAGTTGCAGGATGCCATGTTCGGCCGCCTTGGCAACACCGGAGCCGCATTCGTACCGATGCTCCTGGTCTCAGCTCTGGAGGATGCGGCACCGGGCCAGCTCATCGTGGCCGCCTCCTACGGTGATGGCAGCGACGTCCTGGGATTCCGGACTACGCAACTGGCGGGCAGCGGTGTGCCTGGCAGCGGCGTACGCGGGTTCCTCGGCTCCGGCAAGTCGCTGGACAGCTATGAGACCTACGCCCGATGGCGGGACGTATGGGTAACCGACGCTGCCTCGCGCCGCCCGCAGGCCCCGTCTCCGTCGGTTTCGGCATTGTGGCGGGAGGGCGACCGCAACGTTCGCTTCTACGGCGCCACCTGTAATCAGTGCGGTTTCGTGCAGTACCCGCCGCAACGGGTATGCGTCAAGTGCCAGGCCCGCGACGACGCGACGCCTGTCCGGCTCAGCGACCATCCAGGAACTGTGTTCACGTATTCGATGGATTACCTGGCTGGCACCACCGACACCCCGCTGGTGGTAACCGTGGTAGACTTCGACGGCGGCGGACGCGCACTGTGCATGATGACGGACCGGGAGCTAGACGAGGTCCACATCGGGATGCCGGTAGCAATGAGCTTCCGCAAGCTCCGCGTAGTCAACGGCATTCACAACTACTACTGGAAAGCAGTGCCACAGCGGGTGACGGCTGAGCAGCCCGTCGCGGCAGACTAGTGGCAGCAAAAGCAATAGGGCAGAGGTTGTTATGAGTGGAATCAAGGATCGCGTGGCCATCATCGGCATGGGCTGCACCAAGTTCGGGGAGCGCTGGGACGCCAGTTCCGCCGACCTGATGGTGGAGGCGGCCTACGAGGCCTACGAGGACGCTGGCATCGAGGGCAAGGACATCCAGGCAGCCTGGCTGGGCACCGTGTCGTCCTTCCGCACCGGGCAGCCCCTCGCCGACGCGCTGAAGCTGGACTACATTCCCATCACTCGCGTCGAGAATGCCTGCGCCACCGCAACTGACGCCTTTCGCAACGCCTGCTACGCCGTGGCCGCCGGCGTCTACGACATCGTTCTGGCCATGGGTGTTGAAAAGCTGAAGGACTCCGGATTCTCCGGCTTGGCCGTCCCGGAAGCGCCCGGCTCCGACGTCAATCCACCTGTGCCGCCTCCCTCGCAGTTCGCGCTGGCCGCAACGCGATACTTCCACGAGTACGGCATACCCTTCGAGGAAGGCAAGCAGACTCTGGCGCAGATAGCGTCCAAGAACCATCACAACGGGACGATGAGCCCCAAGGCGCACTTCCAGCGCGAGGTGAGCGCCGAGCAGGTGGCCAACGCTCCCATGGTGGCCTGGCCGCTGGGGCTGTTCGACTGCTGCGGTGTCAGCGACGGCGCCGCCGCTGCCATCATCACCACGCCGGAAATCGCGCGCACCTTCCGCGATGACTACATCCTGGTCAAGGGGATTGGCCTGTCGGTGGGCGCCTACGGCATCATGCGCAACGACTGGGACTTCACGCATTTCCCGGAGAGTGTCCGCGCCAGCCAGGCGGCCTACCAGGAAGCAGGCGTGTCCGACCCGCGTCGCGAGATCGATATGGCAATGGTGCACGACTGTTTCACCATCACCGAGCTCATCATCTACGAAGACCTGGGCTTCAGTCCTCGAGGGCGAGCCAGCGCCGACGTGGAGGCGGGCACCTTCACTCTGGAGGGAGAGCTGCCGGTCAACACGGATGGCGGGCTCAAGTGTTTTGGCCATCCCATCGGCGCCAGCGGCATCCGTATGATCTACGAGGTCTACAAGCAGTTGCAGGGCCGGGCCGGTGACCGTCAGCTGCAGAAGGCAGACCTGGGGCTCACCCACAACCTGGGTGGCCGGCCGGGTTCGTTTACCTGCTCCGTAGCTCTTTTCGGGACTCGAGACTAGCAGGTCTCAAACGAAGTACGTCGGCAGTTTTCGGCAAGCCGCCCCGTTTGACGGGGCGGTTCTGCTTCTCGACCCAAGGGCGCATCCGCTGCCAGGTTTTGACGATGGATACTCTATGTAGTTCACATAATATAAAATTCGGTTGGATTTCATATTAGAAGTTATTGATTTTTTGGTTACTGAACTGATATAAACGACATTACATAACTGGGAATGGGGTGGGTTGTGGTCATAGCTGCGTCTTCAGAGACCGAAGCTGAATCTCCTCAATATGCTGCGAAGCAGCAGCCGGCTGTGCTGATCAAGGGCCGGGGCACCGACGTTGCGTTCAAACTCGATGAAAGCGCCCCCCTCGAAGATGTCGTTAAGGAACTCGACTCCCAGTTGGCCGGTCAGGCTATGCTGTTCTCCAGGGGCGGAATCAGCATCAACACTGGCAATCGTCGCCTGAGCGACGAGGAAAAAGAGGAAATCCGGCGCATCTTCCGCGAGAAATCAGGACTCAAGATCTCCAGGTTCATTTCCACTGCCGGGGTATCGGTCGACGAGCAGATAGACACAGGACGGGAATTGCAGGTCGTCGCGAGCGAAAGCAACCCCTCCGCTGAGGGACTACCGGCCGGCCAAACGAACTCCATTGCCGAGGAACCACCGGTACGGCGGACCAGGAAGAACCCCGCGCCGCTGGGAGAATTCTCCTCCGCGGATTTGGCTCGTGCCCTCAGTGGCCTCTCATCCCAGGGCCAGCGGACCCGCGACCGGGCCCTGGTAGTCAGGGGAACGGTCCGCTCGGGAGAGACGGTGGAGCACCATGGCGACCTGATCGTGCTGGGTGACGTCAATCCCGGCTCCGAGATCCTGGCGGAAGGCGACATCGTGGTGATGGGCTCCCTGAAAGGGTTGCCCCACGCCGGCGCCGCGGGAGACAGCAAGGCCGCCATCATCGCCCTTGAGATCGCCGCCCCACGCCTTCGTATCGGCGGAGCAGAGGCGAACGCAGCTCCTGACAGCGCGGCCGTATCCCGGGACCGCAAGCAGGTCTCGGCATCAGCACAGCCACAGATGGCGTACATACGCCAGGGAAAAATCCACGTCTCGCCCTTCGCAGGGCGATTCGCCAGATACACAAAAGGGGTACCGTATGAAGGGTAGGACTATCGTCATTACCTCGGGCAAGGGCGGTGTCGGGAAGACCACCGCCACCGCCAATCTCGGATCGGCCCTCGCCATGCGCGGCCACAGCGTGGTGGTCATCGACACCGACATAGGCCTCCGCAACCTGGATGTCATCATGGGGTTGGAGAACCGGATCGTTTACGACCTCGTGAACGTCATCGAGGGCAAATGCCGGTTGCGCCAGGCCATGATCCAGGACAAGAACCGCTTGGAGCTATACCTGATCCCTGCGGCCCAGACCCGGGAAAAGGACAGCATCAGCCCCGAGCAGCTCAAAGCACTCTGCGCCGAGCTGGAGAACGACTTCGACTACATCCTGATCGATTGCCCGGCGGGAATCGAGCAGGGCTTCAAGAATGCAGTGGCAGCAGCCGGAGAAGCCATAATCGTCACCACTCCGGAAGTATCCGCCATCCGCGACGCTGACCGGGTGATTGGCCTGCTTGAGGCCTCCGGCCTGCACCGGCCCAAACTGATAATCAACCGCATCTCGGCGGAAATGGTGAAGCGCGGCGACATGATGGGCCAGGAGGACGTGGAATCGCTGCTGGCGGTGGAAGTCATCGGCCTGGTGCCAGCTGACGAGCGCACCGTGGCCGCCGCCAACCGGGGCATTCCGGCGGTGCACGACGGACGCTCTACCGCAGGCGCGGCGTTCACCAATATCGCTGCCCGGATCGATGGCGAAGATGTGCCTTTGAAGGAACTGGATTCGCGGCCCGGAATGTTCAACCGTCTGCGAGACATGGTCGGGATTAAAGGGAGGGCTTATTCGCATGCGTGAACTGTTGCGTTGGCTGATGGGGCTGGCCGATCGAGGCAGCGAGAGTTCCAGCGACGTGGCCCGGAACCGCATGCGCCTCGTGCTCATACAAGACCGCATCGACCTGTCGTCCGACAAAATGGACCAGATGAAGCAGGAAATCTGGGAGGTCGTCTCCCGGTATATGGTGGTGGACGACGATTTCCTGGAATTCGAGGTGCGCCGGCTCGACGAGCTCGTAATGCTGGTGTCCCACATCGAGGTCAAGGACTTGAACGCCCTGGTAAATGCGCGCACCGCGTAGAGGCCATGCCCTATGTCGCTTATCCTGACCAACTGCAACCTCATTGACTGCGTAACCGAGGGCGTGCGCCCCAACGCCACTGTCACGGTTGATGATGGCCATATCATCTCCGTGTCTACGGGCGCGGAGGCTGGGGCCGAGGGCGATGCTGGAGCTCAAGTCATTGACCTTGCCGGGGCCTACCTGCTGCCTGGGCTGTGGGATGTGCACATTCACCCGGAGTACCCCAACCCGCCCGGCACTTCAGTACCCCAACTAACCGCATGGTTCGGCCAGAACCTGATGCGGGGCCTCACGGAGGCTGGCGTCACCTCGGTGCGTTGCGCTGGCGCGGGCCATTTCATGGACGTTGCCTGGAAGCGTGCCTTCGAGGACCCGAACGGCCCGGCAGGTCCCACGGTCTACGCCTGCGGTCATTTCCTCACCACCACCGGCGGCCACTTCCTCACCTCAGGCCATGCCCTGGAATGCGACGGTCCCTATGGGTTCGTCGAGGCCATTCGAGAGCAGATCAAGAACGGCGTCGACCATATCAAGCTCAATCTCTCGGGCGGCATCATGGGCCCGTTCTGGGACCGGCACCTCGATTCATTCCTGCTGCCCCAGGAAATCGAGGCCGCCTTCACGCTGTGCCATCAACGCTCCATCCCGGTCATGGCCCATGCCACCAACCCGGTGGCAGTGAAAGCGGCAGTCTTTCTCGGCGCCCACAGCGTTGAGCACGGATACGTGATGGACGAGGACTGCATAACTGGATTTCTTGACAACGAGACCTGGTACGTCCCCACCCTCGGCATTACTCACCTGACTCCCAGCCAGGTGGACAACGAGTGGGAGCAGGCCTACTGCGACAGGAAGGCCCTCGCGCCCGACCTGGTACGGAGGGCCGAGGCCGCTGTCGACCGGCATCGCGCCTGGTTCCAGACGGCACTGGAGGCGGGGGTCAAGATGGCACTGGGCTCGGACGTCCTGCCTCTGCGCGACTCGGCGCTGCTGGAGTTGGGCCTCTGGGTCAAGGATGGCGCCACTCCCTGGCAGGCCCTGACGGCGGCCACTCGCAACTCGGCGGAACTGTGCGGCGTTGGCCCCGAGGTTGGGACCATCGAGCCGGGCAAGCGCGCCGATATGATCGTAGTATCGGCCAACCCGCTGACCGACATCCAGAATCTCCGCCAGCTGCAGATGGTCTTCAAGGACGGACGCCTCGTCGCCGACCATCGACGCTAGTCTCAATTAGCCCTCGTCACGATTGCCACTCCTCGCACCTCGGCCCTATACTTGCGCCACTGACCGGCGCGGGGCCGGAATCGCCATTAGAGGAGGCTGGCAATGCCCGGCAACAAGCTCACCATCGGCAACGTTGAAATCACTTCCCTCTCCGACGGGCTGTTGGAATTCGACCTCTGCAATTTCTTTCCTGCCATCCCGGAAGAGGACTGGCACGGCCATGAAACCCACCTCAGCCCCAGCGGAGGCGTACGATTCAACCTGGCCTGCTACGTCATCCGTTCCGAAGGGCATACCATCGCCGTGGACACCGGCCTCGGCCCCAAGCCCACGCCGGAGACTCCGTGGGGCGAGCTGCTCAACGACTTCGCAGCCCACGGCATGAATCCCGGTGACGTGGACATGGTGGTCATGACTCACGCCCATCGCGACCATATTGGCTGGAACGTGGTCTCGCAAGATGGAAAGTACGTCCCCACATTCCCCAACGCCCGCTACTTCGTCAGCGCCCGAGACTGGGAGGCGTGCCACGACCCGGCGCTGATCGAGACACGCTTCCCCAACGCCCCGGAGTGCGTCTGGCCCCTGGAAGACCTTGGGGTGCTGGAACTAATGGAGGGGGAGCATGTGCTCACCAGCGAACTGACCATGATCCCCACGCCGGGCCACACTCCCGGCCACATGAGCATCAACGTCTCATCGCAGGGCGAGAGTGGCCTGGTTCTGGGCGACGTTCTGCACAACACCGTACAGATTGAGAACACAGACTGGGTATCCCGCGCCGACATCGACCCCGACACCACCCGCGTAACCCGTCGCAACATGATGGAACGCCTGGAGCGCGAGGGCATCCCCGTCGCCGCCGTTCACCTGGCCGCCCCGGGGTTCGGCCGCATAGTGCGCACCGAGGGGCGCCGCTACTGGCAGGCCATCTAACCGCAACGAAATCCTTCGGATTCAACCAAGCACAGGGAGTTGAACAGCGATGGCCAAGAACGGCTTCAAGATCATCGATGCCGAGCTGCACGTAATGGAACCCGTCGACCTCTGGGAGAAGTACATCGACCCGGAGTTCAGGGACCGTGCGCCGCGTCGCCTCAGCGAACGTCGCTGGGACATCCGCACCCTCGTGGAGGGTGACGTGATGGCCAGCATGACGGACTACAACTGGCCGGCCCGCAGCTCCGAGGAGGAAAACACCCTGGCCGAGCGATACGCCGAGGAAATCGCGGCCAACTTCGATCCGGCGTCTCAAGTGAAGGCGATGGACACCGAAGGCCTGGACCTGGCGGTGCTGTACCCGACTTCCGGCATGTACATCACCGCCCGCAACGGAATGGACCCTCGATTCGCCGAGGCCGCCTGCCGGGCCTACAACAACTGGCTGTATGACTACATCCAGGAGGGTGACCCTGCCCGGATGTTCGGCGCGGCGGCCCTCTCGCCCCACGACGTGGAGACTGCGGTGCTAGAGGCCCGGCGCTGCGTCAGGGATCTGGGTTTCAGGGCGGTGTTCCTGCGTCCGAACATGTACAACAACCGCTCCTGGCACGACCCGCATTACGACCCGCTTTGGGCCGAGGTCCAGGACCTCGACGTGCCAGTCGGCTTCCACGAGACCACTGGGTCGCGAATGCCCGCCGCCGGGGCCGACCGCTTCCCCGACGACCTGGGCATCGCCCACATCGCCACCCACTCCGTGGAGCAGATGATGTGCAGCATGGACATCATCATGGGCGGCGTCATGGAGCGATTTCCCAAGCTGCAGTTCGCCTTCCTGGAGGGTCAGTGCGGTTGGCTGCCCTTCTGGCTGGGCCGCATGGACGAACACTACGAATGGAGACACCCGTTTGGGGAAATGCAGCACCTCAAGATGCTGCCCTCGGAGTACTTCAACCGCCAGGGTTACGCCGCCGTGGAGTGCGAGGAGTCCTTCGTCTCCCACGTGGTGGAGGCTGTGGGAGACGAGCGGCTGCTGACCACCAGCGACTACCCTCACGGCGACGCCAAGTATCCCCACACCATTGACACGTTCATGGAACTGCCGCTCTCGGACGTGAGCAAGCAGCGCATCCTGTGGGACAACCCGGCCCGCCTGTACAAACTCTAACCCCAAAGCAGATTCCTAAACGTCACCCTCTCCCTCGAGGGAGAGGGTTGGGGTGAGGGTGAAATTCAGTAGGCGGAGTATTTCCCATGCGTATCGGCTACATCGGGACCGGGAACATTGGCGCCCCCATGGCCGGCAGCATCCTCAAAGCCGGCTACGAGTTGGTGGTCCACGACATCGACGAGGACAAGACCAGGATCCTGGTTGACCAGGGGGCGGAGTGGGCAAACTCTCCCGCCGAGGTTGCCGCGCAGTGCGACATAATCTGCACCTGCCTGCCCGGCCCGACGGAAATGGAGCCGGTCACGCTGGGACCCGGGGGCATCCTGGAGGGAGCGAAGCCGGGCTCAGTCTACATAGACCAGACCACCAACTCTCCCCTACTCGTCCAACGAGTGCACGGCCTCCTTGCCGAGAAGGGCGTTGCCATGCTCGACGCACCGGTCAGCGGCGGTGTCGAGGGAGCCCGGGTGCGGGATCTGCTGGTGATGGTCGGCGGAGACGAAGAGACCTTCCAGAGATGTCTGCCGGTCCTGGAGGCCATCGGTGAACGCGTCATGCACACCGGCGGCATTGGCTCCGGGTGTATCTGCAAGATCATGCACAACACCGCTGTCTTCTGCGCCGACCTTGCCATGACCGAGTGCTGGACCCTCGCCATCAAGTCTGGCGTGCCTGCCGAAACCATCGTCGACGTATTTCGCAACGGCGCCATCGGCCGGATGAGCAACCTGTGGTACAGACTTCCAGACACCCTCTTTCAGGGGGATTTCGACCCCCGGTTCGCCCTCAGGACCGCCAACAAGGACCTGCGTTTGGGAGCGGAGTTGGCCGATCACCACGATGTTTCCATGCCCATGGCCGAGATTTGCCGAGACCTCTACGCCCAGGCCATGGCACGCGGATGGGAGGAGCGAGACAGCTCCATTGTGCTCACCCTTCAGGAGGAAAGCGCCGGAGTCCAGGTGCGGCTCAGTGGGGATGAGGGCTAATGGTTCTAAGCCTTCGGGTTGAAGGTTCCTTGGCTGTGGTGGTTTCACGCGATCAGGGCCCCCACAGGGGGCGCCCCTACGGAACTGTCTCTAGCTGGTAGGGGCAACCATTGTGGTTGCCCGCGGGTTACGCCTCGATTCAAAATGGTGGGCCTCTAGCGCAACTCGGCCACCGCCTCCACTTCGACCAGGAAATCCGGGTCGGCCAGTCCGGCTACCACTACCGTAGTGCTGGTCGGGCGGCCCTCCTCGGGCAAGAGCGTCATCCTGACCTCACGGATCTTGCCCAGGTTCTCGGATCCCACCACGTAGGTGGTGGTCTTGACGATGTCCTGCAGCGTGCCCCCCGCAGCCTTCACCGCAATCTCCAGGTTGGCCCAAACCTGCCGGATCTGCGCCGCCGGGTCCCCGACATGCACTGCCTTCCCGTCCAGGCCGCGTGGCACCTGCCCTGCGATGTAGACGGTATTGCCCACCTTGACCACGTGGTTGTAAAGACTGGCCGGGGGTGAGGCCAGCTCCGGCGGGTTGATGAATTCCCGTTCCATTTCGTAGCACCTCGTTGTGAGTGTGATGTCGCGCCATTGTTGACCGTGTGCGCTATGATAGCAACCTGTATCAATATGGTTAGCATGAACAGCAGATGTCTTCCTTTGCTGCTTGTTGTCTTCTTGGCAGCAAGCTTGGCTATGTCGGGTTGCCAGGGAGAACCAGTTGATCCACTCAATTCCGGCATGGCGACCAATGAACCCTTGATCGAAGGGGCACGTGAGGGAGACGAGGTGATCAGGAGGGTTTCTGGAGTCGCGGAATCCTCCGAGGGAGATAGCTCCTCGGAAAGCGACACCACGCCCGAGCCTACGATCTCGGGCTCGCCCCGGTCCAATGACGATTTGTCCCCCATAGAGCGGGACGCTCAGCATTACGCCGAACGGTATGGGATCGTACTGTCGGAGGCAGTTACACGGCTGACCTTGCAGGCTCCAATCGGCAAGCTGGGATCAACAATCGAAGCCAACGAGAAAGATACGTTCGCCGGATTGTGGATTCAGCATGAACCTGAATATCGCGTAGTGGTAGCATTCACGAAGGACGGAGAAAGCACCATCGCCAAATACGTCCAGGACGGACCGCTGCTGGAATTGATCGAAGTAAGGAATGCGGAGGCAACCCTCCGGGAACTGGAACGCGCTCAGATTGAGGCCGGACGGATCGTCGCAAACTTGGGGTTCAATCTGGCGTCTGGAATCATCGTTCAGGAAAATCGGGCCGAACTCTACGCAACTGACCGCGCTGCGCTGGAAGAAGCGCTGCGGGAGAGTGGGAAGACGCTCCCGGACCACGTTGTTATAGTTGGCCAGTGATTCGTTGGAAAAGAGAGGATTGATATGCAGGCGTTAGTTGGCGGCACGCTTATCGACGGCAGGGGCGGCGATCCCTTGGCCGAATCGACAGTCCTGGTAGGCGACGACGGTCGCATTGCGGCCGCAGGGCCCCGCGCGGCGGTGGCAATTCCCGACGGAGCACAGCAACTCGACATAAACGGCCACACGGTTATGCCCGGCCTGATCGACTGCCACGATCACCTGGCCTCTTTCACCTACGACCTGATGAGCCGATGGGGGATGACCGAGCCCCGCAGCACCCGCACTCTGCGCATCGCCAATGTCATCGAGGACACCCTGCAGTCCGGCTACACCACCATCCGCGACTGCGGCTGGCTGGAGGCAGGGTTCCGGGTCGCGGTGGAAGACGGCCTGATCACAGGACCCCGACTGCTGGTGGCGGCAGGGCCGCTGGGTCCCACCCACAGCGTGCAGGACCGGCCCACCATGTCGGGACATAGACGCTACGAGATGCCCGACCCCAACATCCCCTACGGCGTCGCCGACGGCGATGCGGAGATCCGCGCTGCTGTCCGCGAAAACGCCCGCTGCGGGGCAGACCTGATCAAGGTGTTCCAGACCGGATTCGGCCGCGCCACCCACCTGGGATCCGACGCCTGCTACGATCTGGAGGAACTGAAGACGCTGGTGCACGAGTCTCACGCCCAAGGCAAGCTCGTCGCATGCCATGCCGTCGGCGGGCCTGGCCTCCGGACGGCGGTGGAGGCGAAAGTCGACTCCATAGAGCACGGCTGCTACCTGGACCTGGACACCGACCTGCTGCGTATGATGGCCGACAACAACATAACGCTGGTCCCCACCCTCACGGTATTTGCCCACCACTCCGCCGAGGGGAACCCGGTGGCGCAGGTGGAAGCCCGCGAATTCCGGCAGCACCACATCGAAACGGTGCAGCAGGCCATGCGGCTTGGCGTGCGGGTGGTCGCCGGGACCGACGCCGGGGGCTGGTTCCACGGCAACAACTCCGTCGAGCTGGATATGCTGGTAGACGCGGGCATGTCACCGATGCAGGCAATCGTTGCCGGCACCGGGGAGGCGGCGGCCTGCTGCGGTCTGGGGGACGACCTGGGGACGCTGGAGCCGGGCAAGCTGGCGGATATCATCGTAGTCGACGGCGATCCCCTGCGCGACATAACCGTGCTGCAGGAGCGGGACAACATCCGCGTGGTCATGAAGGACGGGACGACCTACCGCAACCTGATAACCGGCGCCTAAGGACCGAGGGGCGCACAATGCGCGCTCCTCATCCGCATTATTTGAACTACGAGGGGACTGACATACCCGGTTCACCTCCAATGCTGGCAGGTTACTGGGGCATCCATCATCCCCGCCACAAATAGGGACGCCCTCACCCTAACCCTCTCCCTGAGGGAGAGGGAATATGTCACCCACCCTCCAAGAACTCCTCTACCCCTCCCATCGGAAGCGGCTGTACAGCCCGTGCTTGCCCTCTTCCTCCCACGAGATGGCCTCGTCCTTGACGCGTTGATTGGAGCGGCCCAGGGTGTGGACGTTGCCGTGGATGACGTTTCGCAGGTTGGTGATGGTGGCGGTGCCCTCCCGGTCCGCTCCCCTGATAGCCTCCACCTCCAGCAGCACCTGGTCCGACGCCCTGACAGTTCTCGACCTGGCATCGATGGAGACATCCAGGGGCACACGCCGGACGACTGTGAGCTCACCGTCCTTAAAGAACTGGCTCAGAATCTCCCACGGCCCACCCGCTTTGCCACTGAAAATGGCGCGTGTCGCTTCCGCCTGGTCGTCGTTGGCAGTACCGTCGACGTACAGGACCGAAGTCCAGTTGCCATCGGACATGGTGGGGCCGGGACTGTTGACGAATATCACGGCGCCCAGGCCGGACAGGTCTGTTGACCCGTACCGGCCTTGCTCGAAAGTCGCAGCCCAGATCGCGGTGCAAACGCCGTTGGTCGGAGGCTGCCGGAAGGAAATATGGCAGGGACAGAGCAGGTTGCAGTTGCAGCCCTCGAACAGCTCGCCCTCAACCCACCAGGACTCACTCACGGGATAATTGCCCTCTCATTCAAAGTTCTTGCCAGATATGATACAGGGGCGCACCATCGTGCGCCCCTGAGTCGCCATTCAGCTGAGTATTGATCCCTAGAACATCGTGCTGTCTGTGATCGCCTCACCGCTGACGATGGCCTTGAGCCGGTCGCGGAAATCGAACAACTTCTGATCGTCCTCGGGTGTGGTCAGTTGTCCGCGGCGGGTCTCGATGTGCTCAATCAGTTCGTCGAGGGCGGCGTTTTCACGAGTGCCGTTGGGGATCTTGAAGAACTCGGCGTTGAAGGTGGGCAGTTCGCCGGGGCCGAAATAGCCAGTGGCGTAGCGGCCCGTGTTCTCCTTGTGCAGGGTGTAGCCCTCCAGGTCATGCGTCCCCTTACCCAGCACCTGTCCAGTCTCGGCGTAATACTCCATCACATTCTTGGCGCCGTACTTGTTGATGGGGCAGACCTTCATGCAGATGGCGCAGCCCTCGTAGCGCGACATAACGGGACGGCAGCGCTTGTAGATCAGCTTGTTCTTCTCGACACCGCGCCACCAGATCTTCTCACGCATCAGCGCGCGGCCCGGGCAGCGGTTCACGCAGACCTGGCACACTTGGCAGAAGGCGTGGAAACCGTAGTCTACGGGCCCGTCGTAGGTGACCGGCGCGTCGGTGGTGATGATCTGCAGGCGGCAGCGTGCGCCGGCGTGCGGGGTCAGCAGCTGTCCGTTGGCCCCCAACTGGCCGAGTCCGGCAGCCACGAACATGGGTATGGTGGCGGCGCTGTGGTTGCTGGGACCATGCACCTGGGCGCCGTAACCCAGAGAGCGTATATAGTCGGCCATTTCCAGACCCATGGGGGCCTGGATTTCGTATGTACCGTAGTGGCCGTGCTCGGCGGCCATGCTGGGCGCCGACTGGGTCTCCTCGAAATCCTGCTCAAGGGCCAGGCAGATTGCGTTGCCGAATTTCACGTGGCTCTTGCGGTCCTGGTAGATGTACCGTGCGTCGTGGGCAGTGAATCCGACTTCCAGGTAGCCCATCTCACGGGCCTTGTTGCGGATGAGCTCGGTGACATCCTCGCCGGTCGGCGTGCCGGTGGGCGGGAGGTCGCCGGAGCGGTTCATGAGCGGGTAAAACTGTTCCATCACGGCCTGGTGCTCGTGGTGGTATTGCTGCATCTCCTCCGTGCCCACGGTGGGGGCCCACTCGGTGTCTGCTGCGTGTTCCACCTGCTGACGCTGCAACGGGTATTCCCGGCTGTAAAAGTCGACATCCTTGGTGTTCATCGGGATGCCGGGAACCGTCTCCAACTCCTCGGGAACGGGGATTTCTACGGGATCATCGCCTTGCCGGCGACCCGGGCGCACAACCACGTGGCCAATTTTCAGCATATCGGCACTCCTCCAGTCCACAGCCCGTTAGCGAGGTCGGCAGCAGGCGCGGACCACCTTGGTAAATGATGATACTCTTGGCGATTTTGCATCATCCCCACGCACAAAGTCAATTGGGAAGCATCCCATGTAGGAGGACAGGGTCTTTCGATTATTGGGTAGGGGCGCCGACGAGAGACAAGGGATAGGAGGGTCTGGTGGCGCAGCGACGGAGTGCGGCGGCGATGTTGGGCACCTTTTCCATTCTCAAGAGACTGATGACCAGATTGCGCAGTCCGGCCATCACTTGAGGGGCTGAACCCGATCTTACCTGGCAGCGGTCCTCATCCATGGTCACATCCCGTACCCAGAACACCCGGTTTTCGATCCCCCAATGACCCCGCCACAGTTGCAGCAGCCTGGCAGGGTCAGCCTCATTGGGACCGAGGCTGGTTACGGCATACGCGAGTTCCCGGCGGGTCTTGCCTTTGTGGTGGACGATACGTTCCACACGACACACCTGGGCCAGGTGGGGCCAGTCGCTGTAGCCTGCCAGTTCATCCGACACCCAGATGCGCCGCACCTCCACCCGGTCCCCGTGCCGGCCTACCTGCTCTGCCTGCGGTGCCATAGCCTCCTCCCAGAGGTCGGCAATGTCCTGTTTCAAGGTGGGTTGATTGTCCTTTACCGAGAGGAGGTAGTGCCCCCTTTTGCCACGATACTGCGGCACACCTTCCGCTGGGTGAACTGGGCGTCTCCCGTCACCACCTGGCCTTGCAGGTCCAACCGATCCAAGAGCCGGTGTACCGCCTCCAGTTCATTCCTCTTGTGCGCCACTGCCTGTTGACCCACCACGATACCCGACCGGTGGGCATAGGCCGCCACCAAGTGGACCCCAGGCAATTGCTCTCCGTGAATTCCACGCAATCTCTTTCCGTCTATGGCCAGTGCCTCCCCAGCCTCCAGTCCCCGCTCCTTTAGCCATTGACCCAACAGCAGCTCGAAGGCCTCCCGGTCCAGCCGGCTGAATACCTGATGCAACGTGGATACGCAGGGAGTACGACTCCGGGTGAAGCCCAGTGCCTCCGATACCTCCCGGCCCTGATCCCGGCCCCACTGGCTGATGGCATACAGGCTGCGGGCGCCACACAGCATGGCGCACACCGCCAACCCAAGAACCGCCCCCAGAGGATGGCGCCGGCCATGCCCGCTCCGAGGGTCCGGCAATCTCCCCATGACCTCCAGTAACGACAGGCCCCCGATATTCTCCCTTTCATTGCCCATTCCACACACCCCTCTCACACTCACTCCCCCTACCTTACTACTCCCTCATCATCATCCCCAAGACACCCCATCCCCATTTTCGATCAATAATCGAATGACCCTGTGTAGGAGGACAGTACCGTTTGCCCTCCCGACACTACGGGGCTTATCATGCAGTATTAGCGTCCCTGTATAAAACTTCCTAGTATAAATGGAAAGTGCGATCGCGCCGGGTGCTGGCCGGAGGCGTATACAAGGAACCTGCAGCACTTGCTGCCGAAGGAGCGAATAGAAATGTCGGATTCACAAGCAATTCCGGTCAACGCCATCTTTTCGCTCGAATCCATAGTCACTTCCGAACGCAGGAGCGCCATTGTCAGCCGGGTATTGAATGAATTCCCGAACCTTCCCGCGGCGGCAAGAAACACGCTCCGTTCGGCGGTGAATGAACATGTGACGCCCTCTTCCGGGGGATTCCGCAGGGGTCAGGCAGGACGGGCCCTGGGAAGTTCCGGCTTCATGCTCCAGGAACCCGTCTCCCTGGCGATTCTTTCGTCCGGAGCACTGGCTTCCGCTGTACTTCAGTCCTGGTCCGAGTCTCATTCTCAATTGAAGGAAGCCGTTGAACGGCACCTGACAGGGCGGGGCCTGACTACACCGGGTCCCAACCTGCAGGGAAAAACCTTTCGGGGATACTGGCCCGTGGACCAGTGGGAAGTCGAGCGAGAGGCGTTTGCCCAGACGTATAACGACGATTTCGGTCTGGATGACGTGGCGCTGATGATGTGCTACGTATCAGGTAATTTCCCCAAGGCCGCTGAGTCGGAACCCGCAAGTGGCGCCTCCGGTTCGCTGAATGATGTGCTGTCAATCTCCCTGTCCCGATTGAGAGAACTTCCTGCCACGGCACCGGAATGGGAACGCCAGATACCCGACTATATCGCATCGGTATCACGGCTGGTCGAGGAAAAAGCCGCTCAATTGCGCTGGACCGAGGAATTCGACAACTCCATTGGTGAGATAAGGGAAACCTATGGGGAATTACTGGGATTCTTCGAGTATGATACCCATCAATGGGCTGGGGCAAGGGTATCCCAAGAAGCCGACCCAGTCGCCGCATTGAAGCTGGCAGCAACGCTGAGGGCTCAGATGGCCGAATACCTGCCCATACACGAGCGAGCAGCCAGCATTAGCGAGGAACTTGAGAGGGGAAAGAGGCGCGGCGAGTTGCAGCCGGCAATCATCGAGATCTTGCGGACGATTTCCGCGCTGATGACCGGCGATGCTAATGTTCCGGAACCTCATTTGCCTCGGCCTCGACCCGCAGAGGCCACACCGGCTGAAAAAGGCGCCAGTCCTATCCAAGAAACGAAGGTAGAATCCGTCCCTCAGCGACAAACTCCTGTTGCCCAGGCCGCCGTCCCGGGCCCCCGGCCCGTGCAGTCTCAATTAGCCCCGCAAACACCCTCGACCACCGCCTCCGCCGTGAAGCCTGCCCCCCCAGCGGCGTCCAGAGTAAAAGAGTATTCGACCGATGACGACAAGATTTCGGCGCTGCAAACGGAGAACGTCGGGCTGCGGGAAAATGAGCAGGCACTGCGCTCCGAGAATCAGGATCTCCGGGAAGAGGTGGAGACCCTGAAGACCGAGCTGTTCGGCAGCCAGGAACGAGAGGATTCCTGGCGGATGGCCTATCGCGCCGTAATGGACGGTTCCCACGAGGAGGTGGGAGTTCCACCGCCGCTGGTGGAAAGCGTGCTGGACGCGGTGGAGATGGCCAAAGGCCGATTTCGACAGGAGCTTCTGTTCGCTCCCAACTCAGAGTCAAGCATCGAGGACAATCCGTTCATCGATTCGCCCAGGGTCTGGGAGGCCCTCGAGTGGCTTGGCACCACCTACTACGCTTCCAGGATGGGCCGCCTGCGGGTCACCGACTTCGACCTCTCCATCAAGGAGGCCTGTGGCTGGTGGTATAAGGGCGACCAGGGCGAGACCACCGTTTCCCGGTATGAAAAGTCCTACACAACCCGGGTCGACGGCAAGCGATACACCCTTGTTGAGCACATAGGCAAGGGAACAACCTTCGACGCACGATACACCATCCGCATCGCATTCGACTGGGACAAGGACAAGCGGCAAGTTATCGTGGGCTACATAGGCCGCCACCAGCAGACCGACGCCAGCTGACGGTAAGGTAAGGCCGGGGCTGCGTAGCGTGGATCATTGTTCGTGGTGGGCGGTGCAGGACTCGAACCTGCGACCCCCTGCGTGTAAAGCAGGTGCTCTAACCATCTGAGCTAACCACCCTTTCGACCCTTCCATGATAGTCACGCTGAGGGAAATCGCAAGTCTGCGTATCGCCGCATTCGGGACTGCGATTCCCCTATAATGACCCTCAAAGAACTTATTTCATGACACAAGGGGAGGTCCAGAAATGTCGCAAGAGAAGCGCCTGATCTACGTGGGGTTGCATGACGGAGTGTGTGCCGTGAGCAGCGACGACGGCGGAACGACCTGGCAGCAGGGTCCGGTGACTCATACTCCCCACGCAGCGGCCCGCGTCTCCGTCAGCCCGGTTGACCGCAACCGCGCGTGGCTGGCGGCCTACGAGGCCGGCGTCTACAGGACCGACGACGGCGGGGCTACCTGGTCGCACGTTGACTCGTACCCTTCGGACTATGCCCACAGTGTACTGGCGGACCCCAAAGCAGCGGATGCGGTGCTAGTCGGCAGCGAACCGGCCGCGCTGTTCCGCTCGAACGACGCAGGGAACAGTTGGGAGGAGTGCAGAAGCTTTCAGGATGTGCCCGAGTCCACTAACTGGGGATTCCACGCGCCCACTCGCGACTCCCACATCCGCGACCTGGTAGTCTCGCCCGCAGATTCCAACTTGCTCTACGCCGGGATCGAGGTCGGTGGCGTGGTGCGGTCCTCGGACGACGGAGCCTCCTGGCAGCAACTGCCCGGCCTGGACGACGACATCCACTGCCTCCACCTCGGCACCGATCAGCAGCAGCGAGTCTACGTTGCCACCGCCAGCGCGCCCTTCCGCAGCAGCAACGGTGGCGACCAGTGGGAGCAGATCAACGACGGCCTGGACCGTCGCTACACCCTGCACATCGCAGCCGCGCCCGACGACGCCGACCAGGTGCTCGTGACGGTGTCGGAGAACGCCCGCCGCAGGTCGCCGCAGTTCTACCGCTCAGCTGACGGCGGCCAGAACTGGCAGCTGGTAGAGGGCCTTGGAGAAGGTGAGGAACCCGAATCCATGGTTGTGGCCTTCGAATGGGACCCGTCGTCTCCCGACGATGTCTACGCCGGCACCGATGGCGGCGAACTCTACCACAGCCCCGACCGCGGCCAGACGTGGCAGCAACTGCCAGTCACCCTGCCGTCGGTAGCCGTAGGCGCGCTGGCGGTGGCGGGGTAAACATTCACTCCTCATTGACTTGGCGCTGAGTTGGGTCGCCCCTTTCGGTTCAGCCCAACTGCAGCGCTCCTGTCCTAACAGGCTCGCTGCGTCTCAGCCAGTAGCGGCACTACCTTCCGGGAGCAGAATCTCGGGCAGACAGTCTTGAAGGCCTGCACCCATGCTCCTCAGAGCACCAGCGTCGTCCGCTAAGATGCCTCTCCAGTCTAAACCGGACGCCCATTCACTAAGACAAGCCTCTTCCTCTCTCTCGAGATGCTCCATTTCCAGTCCAAATTCATTGATCATCGATGTGATAAACAGCTTAGGGGTGCATGAAAATAGCGCGTCCGCAAACTCAGCATCGGCAGCCGGGTCATCGGTGACCAGCGCAATCCAGTCGAGACTTGCCATCGAATTCCCAATGCATAGGTATTCCTCTTCACTAAGGTCCTCCGGGTCAAACCCCAGGATGTCGCTCATCCCCGATTCCGCGACTATCCGGGAAGCAATCCTTACGGGAAGGCAAAGGAACAGATCAGAAATCACAGCCGTCACTGCGGCCGATTCGTCTTTTTGAACAGCCGACCAATCGAAAGACGCCAGCTGTGCCTTGAGGCAGGACGCCTCACTATCATCCAGATCGTCCACACCGATACCAAATCCAGAGATTAGCGAAGATATTACTGGATCAGGCACACACACAAACAGGACCGCCAACAAATCCCCAGATCCGGCTGACTCGTCGGCCAAAATGGTTGTCCAGTTGAAATCCAACAATTCTTGCTGCAGGCAGCTGACTTCGTTTTCGCTCAGTTCTCCTCTTTCTACACCCAGACCCCCCACGAATTGGTAAATGACGGGCTTGGGAACGCACAGGACGGTCCCTCTGCCAAAGTCCTCCGCCGCTTTGTGTTCCCTGGACACGTAGTCCAAAACATCGATAACACCAATCTCCCTCCGCAAGCAGGCTACTTCCTCCTGGCTCAATTCCCATCCATCGGCAACCAGCGCCGCTGTGAATGCGACGGGTAGGATCTCTCGGGAGGCCTCCGGATTCAGGCAAGGGAGTAGTTTCCCGATTTGCTCCCTGCCTATTTCGGTTTGCCTTATCGCATTTTCGAGAGAATCTCCTAGCGCCCCTCTTATGCAGTCCTGGTCGCCAATCCCCAGCGAGTCGAACACATCCTGCCATGTAGTGTTGGCGGTGATGGTCAAACCGTCGCTCGACACAACCACACCAGGATGTCGGGGCGTGGGCGCAATAGTGGCTGTAACGACAGGAGTTGGTGTGGCTGTAGGAGTGGGACCGGGCGTGGCCGTCGGCTCGGGTTCTGAAGTCAACGCTGGCGAGGATGCAGCAATTGGCGCGGGTGTTTCGGTGGAAGTTGGCGTTGGCTGGAGGGTCGCATCTCCGCCGCAAGCCACCGACAACACAAGCAGCGCAGCCAAGACCAGCAGGCTCGATACCCACCGGCCCCCAGTCGACATAATCCATTCCCGGCCCTCGCTCAACCTACCGCCCCCGGAACTCCGGAGCGCGCTTTTCGAGGAACGCCTGCCGCGCCTCCTGGGCGTCGTCGGAGCCGTTGAGGATGCCGCCGGCGTTGGAGGTCAGCACCATGGTGTTCTCCAGGCTGGTGTCCATGGCAGTGCGCATTATGCGCTTACTGATCCATTGCACCATGGGCGGCGTGCGCATGATGCGATCGCACAGGTCGCGGGTGGTCTGTTCCAGGTCTTCGCTGGACACCAGGTAGTTGAGCAGCCCCCAGTCGTAGGCGCGTTGTGCGTCAAGGTGCCCGGTATAGGCGAACTCCAGCGCCCGGCCCAGCCCGGCCATCTTAGGCAGGTAGTAGCTGCCGCCGTTTTCGATGATCTGCCCCAGCTGCTGGTAGCCGATGAACCGGGTGTTCTCGCACCCAACCCGGATGTCGCAGTGCAACGCCATATCCATCCCTGAGCCCACGGCCGGGCCGTTGATCATGGCGACGGTGGGCTTGCGGACCAGCGAGATATCGCGGTGGAGGTGCGTGAAGCCGTGGAAGAAGTGCTGCCTCGCCGCATCCGGTCCCTCTTCGGTACCCCGGTTGCCGATGAAGTTGTCTCCCGTGATCGATGGGTCGTTGTCGCGGCGCATGTCAGCCCCGGAGCAGAAACCCCTTCCCACACCGGTCAGCACGATTACCCGCACGTTTGGATCGTCGTCCCCGGCCCGCATATACTCACCGACTTTGGCGACGGTTCCCCGTTCCTGCGAGTTTCCTATCAGCGCATTCATGCGTTCCGGACGATTGAACTTGATCCAGAGGATTCCTGATTCCTCCGGCTCATAAAGCAGGTAATCCACCAGTTCCGGCCCTGTCTCGGCTCCTCCCATTTCCAAAGGACTCTCGTTCGCCATGATTGCGTCTCCTTTTCCTGTAGTGGGGCAATTGGTCCGGGCAACCACAAGGGTTGCCCCTGCATTGATGCGCGCATCGCCAGGGCAACCCTGAAAGTTACAGCGTAGGGGCATCCTTGTGGTTGCCCCGCGTTGGGGATGGTCCCGCTACGTCCGGTCTCCTAAGGACGGAAGCTGATCAGGTGCATCCCGGAGTCGATCATTATCGTCTCGCCGGTGACGTGTCCGGCTGCCTCCAGCAACCAGACCACCGTTTCCCCCACACTCTCGGCTGTCGGGGCCTCCTGCAGCGGTACCTGGCGTTCAAAGCTCTCGAACAGCTTCTGCGCTCCCTCTTCACCCAGGCCGTCTCCCCACCAGCGCGTCGGTACCGGTCCTGGGCATACCGCATTCACACGTATCTCCGGCGCCAGTGAGCGGGCCAGGCCCTTGGTCATCGTGTTCAGCGCGGACTTGGAAGCCGCGTAGGCTATAGAGCTTCCCCCACCGGTGATAGCCGAAATGGAGGAAACGTTGACGATGGAGCCCGCTCCCTGGGATCTGAAGGTGGGAGTCACTGCTCGGATCATCTGGTAGGCGCCCACCACATTCACCGCATATATATTAAGGAAGTCCTCACCCGACAGAGATTCCAGGTCGGTCGCGCTGGCAAACACCGATGACCCGGCGTTGTTGACCAGCCCGTCGATACGACCCCAACGCTCCAGGGCCACCGAGGCCATGCGGCGGCAATCGGCGTCTTCAGCCACATTTCCTTGACATAATATGGCATCGCTGCCCAGGTCCTTGCAGGCCTGGGCAGTCTCTTTGGCCTCGGCCTCGCTCTTGGTGTAGTTGATCACCACCCTTGCACCTTTGGAAGCCGCAACGCGCGCCGCCGCGGCACCCATGCCAGTTGCTGATCCGGTGACTATGACTACAGATCCATCCAACTTGACCATTGTTCCCTCGGCGCCGTCCGGCATTCATCCGGACAGGACGAAAATCAAGTATTATGAGGCAAAACGGACCTTCTGCCCTCTTCGGCAGTATAGCACGGGACAATGAGATAACCGGGAGGAAACAATGGCAACAACCATAGGGGCAGGGGATTTCAGGTACGAATACCAACCGGAGTGGCCCAGGCTGCTCAGCGGTATGGCCTTGCAGGGACCCAGTGGAGTGGCAGTCGATTCCAGCGACCGCGTTTACGTGTTTCAGCGGCAGGGGCCCTGCGTGGTGATTTTCAATCCCGACGGCACCGTTCGCGGAGTGTGGCAGAGGCAGGAAGGCGTGCCTGCGGACGCACATCACATCCATGTGGGCCCCGACGACACCGTGTACCTCGTCGACCGCGACGCCCACCAAGTGCTGTTTTACAACACCGCTGGAAATCTCCAACGCACCCTGGGAAACAGGGACCGAGCCGAGATGCAGGCGCCCTTCAACCACCCCGCAGATGTGTGCGTCGCCCCGTCCGGCGAGCTATACGTCGCCGACGGATACGGCAACTCCAGCGTTCACCGGTTCAGCCCCGAAGGAGATAACATAAGCAGTTTCGGAAGCCCCGGCAGCGGCCCTGGTCAGTTCAGAGTGCCGCACAGTATCCGCGTTTCCAACGACGGACGCGTCTACGTGGCCGATCGGGAGAACCACCGGGTGCAGGTGTTTACGCCCGAGGGAGAGTTCATCTCGGAGTGGACCGACTTCAAGTGCCCCATGGGCGTCCACATCGATGCCAACCAAGTGGTGTACGTCACCGACCAGGTGCCGCGCATCAGCATGTACAGCCTGGACGGGGAGCTGTTGGCGAGGGGGAGGACATTCGAGGGTGCCCACCAGGTTTACACCGACTCGCAAGGCAACATCTATGGAGTGGACACTGCCAGTCAAAGGCTGCAGAGGTTCGCCAAGCTATGACGAGATAGTGAGCTACTTTTACCCTTTCCCTCCGGGGAGAGGGTCAGGGCGGGGGCGTCCCTCGCTCTAAGACACTGTGAAGGAAATCGGATCCGGTTGCCTCTCGGGCGGGGCCACCCTCGTCACATCCCGTCCGGTTCAAGGAAAAGGGGAGAACCGGCTGCAAATTACAAAATGGAAAAGAGGGGAAAGGGCGAAAGGGTGGTGCGCTTGGCGAGATTCGAACTCACGGCCTCTGCCTCCGCAGGGCAGCGCTCTATCCACTGAGCTACAAGCGCACGGGCGAAACCTGGGGACCGGTTTGCTGAATTGGTGCCGAGGGAGGGATTTGAACCCACACATCCGTAAGGACACTGCGCCCTGAACGCAGCGCGTCTGCCATTCCGCCACCTCGGCCCGGAAAACCCGGGCTGCTGCCCGGTTCTGCAAGTCCCTTACGACATGGTGGGCGATGGAGGACTTGAACCTCCGACCTCCTCGGTGTGAACGAGGCGCTCTGACCAACTGAGCTAACCGCCCCCGCTCGGGACAGTATTCAATTATAAGGAAGGGCCAGCCACCCGCGCAACCCTGCCACCTCCGGATTCCGACGCCCGTGGCCTGCCGGTCGACCCTTCGGACCGCCCTTGCCTGATTCCGCGGGTAAGCGAGATTATGTCAAAGAGGCAAAAATCGGGGCCTCAACGAACATAACGTATCTTGTGCGAACCAAACTGTAACGCCGTTTTTGACGCCGGAACGCACATGAACCCGGATCAACGGCCGCCTCTACCGCCAGCCGCCGGCGTATTCCTCGGTCATAAGCAGCGGGCCGTCCAGCTCCACCAGCTGATTCTCGATCTCCGACAGCAGGTGGTCCAGGTTCCAGCCTTTTTCCGCCGACACCAGCACGCCGTCCGCCGCGTTCGTTTCCCAATTGGTTCCGAGCGTGATGTCGGGGACCTCGGCCAACTCCACGTTTGAAGTAGCCGAGTCGGTCAGCAAGTCCATCTTGTTTATGACAAGCAGACGTGGGCGGTCGCCAAGGCCCAGATCATCCAGGGTCTGCTCCACCACCTCGGTCTGCTCCGGCGCCTTGGGGTGGGAAACGTCGATAACGTGCAGCAAGACGTCGGCCCGGTCCAACTCGTCCAGCGTGGCGCGGAAGGCGGCTATCACGTTGGGAGAGAGCTTCTGGATGAACCCCACCGTATCGCTCAGAAGTAGGGGCGCTCCCGACGGCAGGCGGATGCGGCGAGTTACTGGGTCGAGGGTCGAGAACAGCTGGTTCGCGGCCAGCGAGGCGTCACCACCGGTACCGGCATTCACCAGCGCGTTGAACAACGTGCTCTTTCCTGCATTGGTGTAGCCAACCAGCGTGGCCATGGGGATAGCGGACTTCTTCCGCCGGTCCATGTGCAGGGTGCGCCGGCGCCTGACGCCGTCCAGCTCGGACTTGATCTTCTGCAGACGGCGGCGCACCAGTCGCCGGTCCGTCTCGATCTGGGTCTCGCCGGGGCCCCGGGTCCCGATGCCGCCGCCCAGTCGCTCAAGGTGAGACCACTGTCCCGCCAGCCTGGGGAGCAGATACTCGTGCTGGGCCAACTCGACCTGCAGCTTGCCCTCATAGGTCGAGGCATGGCGACCGAAGACATCGAGGATCAGAGCGGTGCGGTCGATTACCTTGACCTCGGTCTGCTCGCCATTGCGGGTGAATTTCCTGGGGGATATGAACGCCTCGAGGTTGCGCTGCTGGGTCGGCGTCAGTTCATCGTCGAAAATGACGACGCTGGCCGATTTCTCCTCGATCAGTTCCTGCAGTTCCTCCAGCTTCCCCTTGCCGATGTAGGTGGGGGTGAGCCGATCGGCCCGCTGCTGGACGGTGGCGACCACTTCGGCGCCCGCCGACTCGGTGAGATGCTGCAGCTCACCGAGGGTGTCGTCCAGTGTCCAGAGCAGATCGCGGCCCTTTAACTCTACCGCGACAAGGATGGCGCGCTCCTGTTCAGGAGTTACGTCAACCAGCCTGACGGACTTCGTAGAACTCTTGTGGGAGTCCGTTCCACCTCGGCGCCTTCCATTCCTGGCGATGGGCTAACCTCCCTGCGGGGCGGGAATCGTCCAGCCCTCAATTCGCTGGCAACCCTTTTCCACCTGTTCGTCCGGCGTGGTCAACGACAGCCTGATGAAGCCCTCGCCGTAGCGGCCGTAGCTGGAGCCGGGAGTCACCACCACGTCCAAGTCCTCCAACAGTCGCTGGGCGAACTCGGCGGAGCTGAAACCCGCGGGCACCCTGGCCCAGATGTACAGGCTGGCCCGGGGAACGTCCACCTCCATTCCGGCGGCGCGGCAGGCCTGCACCACCCGGTCGCGGCGCTTCTGATAGATCACCACGTTGTCGTCCACGCAGTCCTGCGGACCGGTCAAGGCCTCCATGGCCATTTCCTGGACAGCCTGGGGCACGCCGGAGTCCAGGTTTGCCTTTATCTGGAACAGTGCCTTGATCATGTCGGCATTGCCCACCGCCATGCCGATGCGCCAGCCGGTCATGTTGTAGGTCTTGGACAGCGAGTGAAACTCAATGCCGATATCCTTGGCCCCGTCCAGTTGCATGTAGCTGATGGGCCGATATCCGTCGTAGCCGACCTCGCTGTAGGCGGCATCGTGTAGCAGCGCGATGTCGTTTTCGCGGCAGAAGGCCATCGCCGATGCGAGATCCTCCGCCGTGGCTATGGCGCTCGTCGGGTTGTTGGGGTAGTTCAGCCACATTACCTTTGCCGCGCGGGCGACGTCTGCGGGAATGGCGTCAAACTCCGGCAGCCAGCCATTGCGCTCGTACAGCGGCATCACATGGCTCTCGGCTCCAGCGAACATGGTGCCCACGCCGTAGACCGGATAGGCCGGGTCGGGCACCAGCGCGATATCGCCAGGGTCCAGGAAGCAGAAAGCGGCGTGGCCGATGCCTTCCTTGGCCCCGATCAGGGGCAGCACCTCTGTGTCCGGGTCCAGCTTCACGCCGAAGCGGTTGTCGTACCATTCGGCGATGGCCCGTCGCATCTCGGGGAGGCCGTCCGTCTCGGGATATCGATAGTTGGGTGGATACTGGGACGCCGTCAGCAACCGGTCGATGATCGGCTGCGGCGTGGGAATGTCGGGATCGCCGATGCCGAAGGTGACCACGTCCGCCCCGGCGGCCCGTTTGGCCGCTATGATGCGGGAGATCTCCACAAAGGGGTAAGGGGCCAGTTTTCCCAATCGTTCAGAAAATTGCATCTATGCGGCCTCTGTTACTGGATTACAGTCTAATTCCTGCTTTTACGCCTGATCGAAGTCTCGCCGGGTGATTCCCAAGTCCCGAAGAATGGCCGAAATGGTGCCAGGTCTCAAATCCCTGGCTCGCCAATTCGGAATCGACGTGGATCTGTCGTTCAGTGTGTTGATCCACATTTCGTGGGACCCGATTCCTTGTCGATCAAATTTACAACCCAGGCGCTTCAGCTTGCTGGTAATCTCGCGGTAGTTCACGCAGTTACTATTATTTCGCCACGGATGGTCGTCCCTTCAGGTTGATACAGCAGCAATTCGACTTCCTCCGGCAGCGTTAGTTCCCTGTCGAGATAGGAATCAACAAACGCTTCTGCCATGCTGCGCACGTAGTCCAATGCCTCTCCCACAGAATCTCCCCAAACGCGACATCCAGGGAGTGCAGGCACTTCCGCCATGTACTTGTATTCCGTATCTTCTGACGGCTCATAGAGCACTATCGGCAGCTTATAGAGTTTCATCGTCGTTACACCTGCTCCAGCAGCGGCCCGAATACGTCGTCGACGGCTAGCTCAAATCCTGGGATAACCTTAGAACGCAGCACCTCTCCCAAGCCGTACGTGGCAACGGTGATCGAGGCGTCCGATGTCAGTCGGAGCACCTGTATTGTGCGGGAGGCAAAACTCGCCAGCCAGCACTCCGGGACCCCGATACTGCGATAGTCCTCCAGGCGCTCCTCTATATCACGTGGTGTGTTGCTGGGGGAGAGCACCTCCACTACCAGCAACGGAGGTGAAACCAAGTGTGGCATTCCAGTCAAATCGGCGGGTCGGGAGATTCCTGTCAATGCCCCGTCCACAACCAGAATGTCTGGCTGGCGTACTCGAAGTGGTTCTCGACTAATCAGAACATCGTATGGCGCTGTTAGGGCAATACCGAGTCCGGTCTCTGCCAGGAACGGATAGAGGGCGCCCAAAATTACCTGAATCGCCCACGCGTGTTCTCCAAACGGACTCGGCGGCATCACCAGCACCCCGTCGACCACTTCACAAAGTTGATTCGTTTCCGGCAGTGCCTGCCATTCCTCAAAGGTCAGCCGTTTGGTTCCTGCCGTGGTCATTAGACGCTCCAGTCCCCGGTGAATACCTCGGTGGCCGGGCCCTCCATCATCACCTCGCCCTTTCCGTCCCACTGGATGTGCAGCGTCCCTCCGGGTAGCGTTATGTCCACCTCGTCACCGCAGTGTCCCGACAGCCTAGCCGCCACCGCGATGGCGCAGGCGCCGGTCCCGCAGGCCAGCGTTTCCCCGCTGCCGCGCTCCCACACCCGGGCGGTCAGTTTGCCCGGTGCCTCCACGTTTACGATCTCAAAGTTCACCCGTCGGGGGAACATCGGATGGTGCTCGACTTTCGGCCCCACGGTCAGCAAAGGAAAGTCAGCAACCGGCTGGTCGATGAAAGTCACCGCGTGGGGATTGCCCATCGATACGAAACTCAGTGGCAGGTCATGACCGTCCATCGCAAACGGATACCCCAACACCGGCGGTGGCGGTTCCTCCGCCAGAGAAACCGGCACCTCGGCGGGCGTCAGGATCGGCTTGCCCATGGCCACCCGCGCTCCGGCAATCCGTGAGCCAACGTATGTCGGCACCACGGTGCGGATACCCGCCAGCGTTTCCACTGAAAGGCCGTGACCAGACGGCCTCACAATGTCACGCTCAATGGCGTATTTGGTGAAACAGCGTATTCCGTTGCCGCACATCTCGCCCTGGGAACCGTCGGCGTTGTACATCACCATCTTCAGGTCTGCGACATCCGAATCGGCAATCAGAATCAAGCCGTCGCTGCCCACCCCGAAGTGCCGGTCGCTCATCCTGCGCGACAGCTCCGGCCAGTCCTGCTCCTGGTGGCGTGCGTCAACGTAAACGTAATCGTTTCCCGCCCCTTCCATCTTAGCGAATTGCATTGCCCCTGCTCCCCGTTTTGGCCTCGTTTGACCCATAGAAAGCGTACTTACAGTGCCGGTCATTGTATCACAGGGGGCTCTTTTTTCAGGAACGCTGAGACCTCCGTCGACGCCTTATCGAGCAGCTCTGCACCCTCTGCACAAATCCATCGAATTCTTGGGTCCGAAAGCTTAAACCAGGCATATTGTCGTCTGGCAAGCCGGTGGGTCTGCGTCTTTGTCCGGGCTATTGACTCGTCCAGCGATAGCCCTCCCGCCAAGTGCAGCCCCAGCTCGCGGTATCCCGGGCTGTCCAGCGGCCCTTTCCCCATGGGATGTCCAGCCTCCGCCAGCGACTGCACCTCCTCCAGGAACCCCTCGCTCATCATCCGGTCCACTCGTTTGTCGATACGCCGATATAGCGCATCGCGGGGCATCGTCAGTCCCAGAACAAGCGCGTTGATGGATGGCTCTTCGGCAGCACCAAACTCTGACGGTCTGTGCCCAGTTGCGCGGTGGATCTCAAGCGCACGAATCACACGCCGGACATTTCGAGGATCAAGTGCGTTGGCCCTGGCGGGGTCGATGGCTGCCAAGCGTAGATGCAGGTTGAGCGCACCAACCCGTTCCGCCTCAGCTTCCATCTCGGCGCGAAATTCAGGATCGGGCGGAACGGCAGGGATACTCTGACCCTCAACCAGTCCCCACACGTACTGCCCAGTGCCGCCGCAGATGATGGGCAATCGATTGCGGCCAGCGATTTCGTGGATCGCTGCGGTGGCCTGCTCCAAGAACAGCGCCACTCCGAACGACTCCGGTGGATCGATAATGTCCAGCAGGTGATGGGTGGCGACCTGACGCTCCGCGGCTGTGGGCTTGGCCGTTCCGATGGTCATGCCCCGGTAGATCTGGCGGCTGTCGGCGTTCACCACCTCCCCGCCAAAACGGCGCGCCAACTCCACTGCCAGCGCGGTCTTGCCCACCGCTGTAGGACCCACAACGCAAATGATTGGCTGTCGGGAGGAGAATTGGCCGGCGTCTTCCATAGACGAAGTAACGAGGGGTTACCCCTTGGCGCCGTTGACGGCGGAGGCGATCTGAAGGAACTGGTCGGCCTGGAGGCTGGCTCCACCCACCAGGGCGCCATTGATGCTGGGCTGGGAGGCGAAGGCCTCGGCATTGCCGGCATTTACACTGCCGCCGTAGAGCAACGGGACCGTGTCGCCGTCGTCTCCAAAGAGGTCTCGAAGGGCGTCTCGGATGGCCCCACCCATAATTTCTTCGGCTATTTCCGGTGTGGCGGCCCGTCCGGTCCCGATGGCCCACACTGGCTCGTAGGCAACGACGACCTCCATTATGTCCTGTACATCGGCCACCCCGGCGAGCACCTGTCCTTCTACCACATCGGCTGCTCCGCCCTCCTCGCGCTGTGCCAGGGTTTCACCAACGCAAACGATGGGACGGAGCCCGGTGGCAAGGGCGGCGTGCACCTTGCGATTCACGGTCTCGTCCGTCTCTCCGAAAAGCTGGCGACGCTCGGAGTGGCCAAGAATCACGTAGTGGCACAGGCTGCGCAGCATCGACGCAGAGACCTCGCCGGTATACGCGCCGGAGGCCTCGTGGTGCATGTTCTGGGCACCGACGTGGACCCCGCTGCCATTCACGGCTCGTCGTACGGCCGCAAGCGAAATGTAAGGTGGGCAGAGTATCAGTTCCACGCTGCCTGCCTCGGCGGATCCCTCGGCAACCTCTGAAGCCAGGGTGGCGGCCTCGTCCAGCGTGGTGTTCATCTTCCAGTTTCCGGCGACTATGGAACGGGGCATGTCCTGCACTTTCTCCCGTTTCTAATGGTCTAGTCTAGAACTGCCCCATACCATAGCGGAAAGAGGCAGAAAAGTGGCAGGCAATTCAGGGGCCGTATTTGGCCATCTTCCCCGCATGCGACATGCCCATCAGCATCACGTTGGTTGCCGGAATGCTTCCGATGGAGCCGTAACGACACTCCCGCTCGTTGAATGCTGGTATGCCCTCGCCCAGCGTCAGACGTGAGTGGAGCATGAACGGCACCGGGTGCCAGCTGTGGCCTGCGGTGATGGCGGGGGTGGAGTGGTCTCCGGCCACCATGAACACGTCGGGTTCCAACTCACGGATGGCCGGAATCAGCGGGTCCAGTTCCTCGAGCGTCTGCACCTTGGCGTCGAAATCTCCGTCCTCTCCGGCAGCGTCGGCCGGCTTGTAGTGAATGAAGAAGAAATCGTGGGAATCGAAGTTCTGGCGCAGCGTCTCCACTTCATCCGAGAAGTTACGCCCCGTCGGGATCACCCGCATGCCGGCGACGGTGGCCAGGCCCCGGTACATGGGGTAGGCGGCGATGGCGGCCGGGTTCATCCGGTAGACATCACCCATGGGGGGCAGGCTGGGCATCTGGGCGAAGCCGCGCAGCAACAGCATGTTGGCCCTGTCCTCCTCGGACATCAGTTGCGCCGCCTGTGCAACGAACTGGTTGACCAGGTCGGCCGTCCGCTCCGCGCCCGGGTTGAGCGGACGGACGGGCAGAGCCGAAACGCCCTCGCGCTGGGGGTCGGTCTCGGTAACCGATTCGGATAGCCCCTCTCCTCTCAGCCGGAGCACGAACCGGTAGTCCTGGACCGGGAATACGTCCACCTGGACGCCATCCAACTCGATCCGGTCCAGCCGTTCGCAGATCGGGGTGCTCAGCTCGGTCGGAATCCGTCCTGCGCGCCTGTCCACCAGCAGTCCGTCGGAATCGACGGTGCAGAAGTTGCCCCGGGCCGCCACGTCACCGGGCTGCAGCTCGACATCGATGCCCAGGGCTTCCAGCGCTCCCCGTCCGATCATGTGCCTGAACGGGTCATAGCCGAACAGGGCCAGGTGACCCGGACCGCTCCCGGGAGCCACGCCGGGAAGGACCGGCGTGGTGAGGCCGCAGGCGCTCCGCTGGGCCAGCGCATCAAGGTTGGGGATGTTGGCTGTCTCCAGTTCGGACTTGCCGGTTTCGGGATGGGCCAGTCCTCCCAGCCCGTCGACCACCAGCAGCACCATCTTTGATGACGTGTTGATATAGCAGTCGCGCAGTTCCTCGATATCAATCATTATGTCTCCTCAAATAGGCCGCTTGATCCCACTCCCTGTAAGCAGAGCGTGTGGTCGAAGTTTAAGTCTAGGCAACCGTGGTCAACTACCGCGAGCGATTCTTCAGTCCGCATCAGGGAGGGCAGCGATGCCGGGCAATTCCATCCCGCCCAGGAACTCCAGCGATGCCCCGCCACCAGTGGACACATGGGTCATGCTTTCCATCAACCCCAGGGCCTCCACGGTCTCGGCCGTCGACCCTCCGCCGACGACACTGGTCACGCCCGGCGAGTTGGCGATGGCCTGGGCGACCACCCTGGTGCCCTCGCTGAACCGCGGCATCTCGAACACCCCCATAGGGCCGTTCCAGATGACGGTGCGGCATCCCTGCAATTCGCTGGCGAATGCCTGGGCTGCGGACGGCGCGATGTCCATGATGATGCCGCCTTCCGGAACAGCATCCGCCGACAACACCTGCACTTCCGCCGGATCGGCGGCGAACTCGCTGGCCACCACCACCTCCTCTGGCAGATGCACCCGGATGCCGCGCTTGCCGGCGGCCTCCAGCATATCGCGGGCGAATTGCAGGCGGTCCTCCTCAACCTGCGAGGCCCCGACTCCGTGCCCCTGCGCCTTGAGAAAAGTGACGCACATTCCGCCGCCGATGAACAGGTGGTCCAGCTTGTCCATGATGTTTTCAAGGAGGAGGATCTTGTCGCTCACTTTTGCGCCGCCCATAAGCGCAGCCAGAGGCTTCTCGGGCGACTCCAGGGCCCGTCCCATGGACGACACTTCCCGTTCAACGAGAAACCCCATGGCCGAGGGCAGGAACTCGGTGATCCCAACCGTCGAGGCATGGGCCCGGTGTGCCACGGCAAAGGCGTCCATCACGAAGTAGTCGGCCAACGTTGCCAACTCCCGGCAGAACGCGGGATCGTTGCCCTCCTCACCCTCGTGGAAGCGCAGGTTCTCCAGCAGCACCACGTCGCCCGGCGCCATGGCGGCAATGGCTGCCTGGACTTCCGGACCAGTGATTTCCGGCAGGCTCTTCACTGGGTGGTCCAGCAGAACGGCCAAACGGTCGCCTACCGGGGACAGGCGGAGCGCCTCGTCGACCTTGCCCCGGGGGCGCCCCAGGTGGGAACAGAGGATGGTTCGGCAACCCTGTTCGATCAAGTGCTGGATTGTCGGCAGAGTTGCCCGGAGACGTTGATCGTATCCGGCGATGGCATCAATGCCCTGCTCAATGGGGACATTGAAGTCCACCCTCACCAGGACCCTGCTGCCGTTTACGTCAAGCTGAGACAAACTGCGCTTGGCCAACTGTTCGATTCTCCCTTGTCAGTATCGGATACGGGTAAAGAGTCTGCGAATTCGCGAATTCACGGTCTGCCGGAGAGCGCCCATTCGGCCAGTTCGCGCAGAGCATCCAATCCATCCCCGGAGATACCGGCATCGGAGGCGACGGTCAGTCCGTCGTCCGCCATACTGCGCGCAGTCTCCTCCGCGGCATCGCGGGAGCCGGTTTCCTCCAGGATGGACACGAGACGGGCGGCGTCATCCGCCTCCAGCACACGCTTCATGTAAATTGCACCGAGCTCGCGCTTGGCGGCAACGCTGCCGTGCTCCAGGGCGTGAACGACCGGCAGGCTCTTTTTCCTGGCGATGATGTTGCTGGCAGTCACGGCATCGCCGCGCTCGCCCCAGAAGTCATCGATGTCGCGGGCAATCTGCCACGCCGATCCCAGCTTGATGCCCATGCCTTGCAGGGCCTGGCATTGAGCGTCATCGGCGCCGGCTGCCAGCGCCCCCGCCTCGGCAGCAGCACCGGCAAGCGCACCGGCCTTGCGAGAGACCATATCCAGGAACGGGCCGGAGGTAACCATCATCTGGTCCTGAAATTCCAAGTCCATGTACTGTCCCTCGCAGAGGAGCAGGCATGCCTGGTCCAGCGACCTGACAGCTCGCAACACCCGGTCAGCGGGCATTCCCCGAGCGCTCAGGCGCATTACGGCCGTGCGACCCAGGGCGTGCAGGCCGTCGCCGGCGTTGATCGCCTGGGCCGGACCCCATACCCACCAGATTCCAGGGCGGTCGACGCTCTCGGCTCTTCCTGCCTGCACTTCCCCATGGACCAGCGTGAAGTGGTGCACCAGTTCCACTCCGGCGGCGGCAGGAACGGCGGCCTGAAAGTCGGCTCCCAGTGCCTCGCAGGCGACCAGCGCCACTGCACCCTGGAAATGCAGCGGTGTGCCGACGTCGTCGGGCTGTCCGTTCTGATCCACCCAGCCGAGATGATAGCGCAACAGGTTGTAGAGGAAACCATCGCGGCCGTCGAAAACGTCGCGCAGTTCGGCCTCCACGGCCTGCCTGTAAGTTTCGTACTTCGCGATCATCTGAACAGTCTTAACGAACTACCCGTTTTCACTCGCTCTACTTGGAACTATCAGCAATTCGTTTGGGATTTTGGGGTGACAGAGGATAGCAGGATTCAAGGCTGTCAATCTCCTGCAGTACCTGGACGAGCTGCCTTCGGACTTCTGGACGACAGCCAATCAGCGCCTTGATGAGATCTTCAACCTGCCTGTCTGCACCTAACTGACCCCTTTCAATTAACTGCTGCCTTGGAATGTTCTTTATGCCCATCCGATCGAGCGATTTATGATTCCACTCATAAGCCCAATTTGGTTTGGTTCTATCTACTTTCGAGGCACCAAGCCCCATCAAGTCTTCCTCATTTTGTACCGGAACTATCACAACCTCAACGCCGCGTTCCTGTAGCTTGACTAGCTTTTCGCTTTTCGATGGTGTCGGAGGAGAGGTCACCACAACTTCTACTACTCGCACAGGACGCAAATTCTTGTCAAGCAACGCCAAATCGGGAATGCACCCACCGATTGGTTGCATAGCATCGGGAATGACTACCCGCTCAGCTCCCTCATTTAGGTTGCCTGACATGTTTCCATCAATGGTCTTAACTACTACTTCATTTCCGCTTTGCAGCGCATCCCACAACAAACCAACTGCGTATTCATGCAGAAATGAAACCGGGAACGCAGCTGTCCCAACGTTCCTTGTCCATTCGTCTTCAGACAGCATCTGATTCGACATCACCATTTTCTCTTACAGGGGACCATTAGTCCCGTAATCTAGGGAGTGTCCAACAGGGCCACAATCTGGGAGAACGGGACGGCTCCCGCCCGGACCAGTCTTGGCTCGTCTCCCGACAGGTCTACGATGGTGGACGCGGTCCCTGCGGGCGCGGGTCCCTCGGTGACTAGCAGGTCAACCCGGTCTCCCACCTGCGCTCGCAATTCCTCAAGGGTCGTCGGGTCAGCGACGCCGCTGATGTTGGCGCTGGTGCCGGTTATCGGACGTCCCAGCCTGCGTGCCAGTTCCCGGGGCACCGGGTGGTCGGGCACCCGGACCGCCACCGTCGGGTGTCCGGCAGTCAGGCGCGGCGGCAGGGATTCATTTCGTTTGACGATCAGGGTCATTGCTCCCGGCCAGAACGCCTCGGCGACGGCCTGAAGTTGCGGAGGAACGTCGTTGGCCACCTGCTCCAGCTGGTTGGGATCGGATAGAAGCACTGGCAGGGCCAGCCCCTCGGGCCGCTCCTTTATCGCAAACACCCTCTCTATTGCCTCGGGGTTGAAGGCATCGGCAGCTAGCCCATAGAGCGTATCTGTGGGTATCGCCACGACCCCACCATCCTCAAGGATGAGCAGGGCCTGGTGGATTTCACCACCTGTCTTGGTCGGAGCTGTTTGGTGTCTTGAATCAGCCAATGTAATTCGGTCTCAAGCATTGGAGGATTCCGTAAAAGGCGTAGAAGAGTATAGCAGACGAACAGGACAGATCCGCGATCGGGGGACGGGATTGACCGCGAGCCGTCTGCAATAGGTTTGCCGTGTTGACACTGTATTGGTGCCAGATTAACCTGAACCATCATGCCGCAATCAGTAGACCCACGACGATTGAGGATCACCAACGAGGCCGGAACCAAGGGCACACTCATCGGGTTCCGTTGCCACGACTGTGGCGTCACGGTGTTCGGACCCGCCACATTCTGCCAGTCCTGTACTTCGTTCGAGGTGGAGGCCGTCGACCTCGGGGGATCCGGCACGCTTTACAGCTACACAATCGTTCGCATCCCGCCGGCAGGTTGGCCCGGAGATGTTCCGTACGTCCTGGGGCAGGTGGAGCTGCCGTCGGGTCCGCAGGTGCTGGCTGAGGTCATTGAGTGCGAGCAGTCGGACCTCACCATAGGCATGCCCGTGGAGTTGGCCATCCAGGCCGTGGCCCCGGAAGAGGGGGGCACGGAAAAGCTGGTTTACAAGTGGCGGCCGGCATAGGGCCGTCGATCGCTCTCATTCCATTCGCGAACCCGAGTCAGTTTCGGAGGCATTGACCGTGGCACAACTACGAGCCGGACGTGAAGTCGTGGTGGCCGGGGTCGGCCTGCACCCATTCGGGCGCTTTCCGGACAAGGATCTCAGCGACCTGGCCCTGGATGCCGTGGTTGAGTCCCTGAAGGACGCCGGGGTGCGTTGGAAGGACATCCCCATCGCTTACTTCGGCCACGTGTACTACCAGGGCATGTCCCTCGGCGAGACCACGCTGTCCAAGCTGGGGCTAACCGGTGTTCCCATCATCAACGTGGAGAATGCCTGCTCCAGCGGATCCACGGCCTTCTGGCAAGCCTATTGGGGCATCACCACGGGCATCTACGACATGGCCCTGGCCTTCGGTGCAGAGAAGGTGCCGCGCGGCCCGGTTACTGTCACCCCCGAAGACGCCCCGGAGCGGCTCATCGGCGGCGACCACATGATGGCCGGCTACGCTCTGCGGGCCCGGCGTTACATGGAGGACCACAGTGCCCCGGCCACGTCTCTGGCCCAGGTCTCGGTAAAGGCGCGGCAGAACGCGACGCTGAATCCATACGCCCACCGCAAGGACACCTACTCGCTGGAGGAGGTCCTCCAGTCGAGGATGATCGCCGACCCTCTGACCCTTTTCCAGTGCTGCCCAACCAGCGAGGGCGCGGCGGCCGCCATCCTGTGTGCCCGCGAGTCGCTATCGCAATACGGTATCGACGAGGGCCGCGCGGTCTCCATAGCCGCCGCGGTGCTGACCTCAGGCGAGTATAACGGCCGGGGCGCCGATCACTCCGCCTTCAGTCCCTACCGCACCGAACCCGCCGCCCTGCAGGCCTACGAGATGAGCGGCCTGGGACCGGAGGACGTCGACCTTTGCCAGGTGCACGATGCCGCCAGCATCGGAGAGCTGCAGCAGATCGAGTCGCTGCATCTCGTCCCCTTCGGCGAGGCCTGGCAGGCCACTGTTGAGGGACGGACCGCCCTGACCGGCGATATCCCGGTCAACACCGACGGCGGACTGCTGGCCATGGGGCATCCCTTCGGCGCGTCGGGAATACGCATGATCCACGAGACAGTCACGCAGCTGCGGCAGGAGGCCGGTCCCCGACAGGTGGCACGGGCTCGTGTCGGCGTGGCCCAGTGTTCCGGCGCCGGCGACGTCACCACCGTGCACATCCTCAAGAAGTAGGGTATGAGCAAGATGCCGCTTGCTCAGTCTCATCTCACTCCGGGTGAGGGCCAGGCCCGTCCCTAACTTGTCGAAGGAGTGGGTTTGTATACATGCCTACATTCATGATATTGGCGGCGATGAAAGGGCGGTTCGTGTCGGATTACGGCAACACCTACGACAACTTCCAGATGATGGGATATGTCAGCCGTCCGCAGGATTCAACTCCCTTCGACGCCGTGGCCGCCTTTTTCGATCAGCCGCCGTATCCCATCCAGTGGCAGGATATCGAATACCTCTGGGCGGAACTGCTGAGCGAGAACCCCGACAACGCCCACTACGGCGACTACGATCGGGTTTATGTCGAGTCCCTGCGTGAGCGCTGGGAACGCTCCTGAACGCGCCCGCATATAGCGCACTACCCTTCCGACAACCCTCCGTTCAGGAAACTGCGCGTCCTGACATTCGCCCAAATAGCAAACCGCCCGTCCTTCAACAAGCTCAGGATGGGCGGCTTGAATTTTCCGGGGCCAAATCGTCAAGCTATGCTCTTACTTGGCAGCCTCCCGGAGCTTGCTGAAGTCCGCCTGGAAACCGGTGGCGAGCGCCCGCCGGTCGGTGCCGTGCAGCACGAACCTGGCGCCCTGCTCGATCCAGTACGTGGACAGGTCGGGGGTCTGGTGATGCACCAGGGTCGCGATGCCCTTGGCATCAGACTTGTCGATTACCTTCTTGACCGTCTCCTTGTACTCAGGGCGGTCATACTGGTCCGGGTATCCCAGCGAGATGCTCATGTCGTTGGGGCCGACAAAGATGCCATCGATTCCCGGCACGTCAAGAATCGCATCGAGATTATCGACAGCGGCAACGCTCTCAATGCCAATGATGGCGATGCTGTTCCGGTTCCGCTCCTCCAGGTAGGCGCGTGTGGCGTCGCTGACGTGGTCTCCCGACTCCACAACCCGCTCGACCGCCTCGCCCTTCAGCGGACGCCACTTGGCAGCAGCCACCACCTCACGCACTTGCTCCACCGTCTCGCAGTAGGGGGCAAGCACGCCCTGCGCCCCGGCATCCATGGCCATGGTCACGTAGTGCGAGTCAGGGATGGGAATGCGGACGATGGGAACCACGCCGCTGGTGTTGAACATGGTCAGGTAGTCACCCAGTTCGGCCCGGCCGCGAGGGTTGTGCTCCGTGTCTATCACCGCGTAGTCGATGCCAACGCCCGACAGCACGGGAATCCAGCGGGGACTGTGTCCGTGGGTGATCATCGTGCCAAAGACACGTCCACCTTCTTTCAATGTCTGCTTGAGTTCTGCGCCGTTCATATTCGCCTCTCGGTAGTCTCCTCCCCCCCGAAGGAGGAAGTTTAGGGTTGGGGTGAGCTCTGGACTAAGCCCGAGCCCGCTGGTTGATGGTCAGGATGTTCTGGCAGAACTGGGCCGTCGCCATTATGTCCGGTATGACCACGTACTCGTTCACCGTGTGCATCTCGTTGGTGGCCATGCCCACCACCACGCACTCCACGCCGTTCAGGCGCATGGCGTTGGCGTCGGTGCCGCCGCCCGAAGGATGGATGTTCGGGTTCATGGACATGTTCTTCAGCTGGTTGGTGACCAACTGCACGATGGCCTCGTTGGGATCGAGGAGATACATCTGGAACATCATCTCGATCTCTTCGTTAATCGTGGCTTCCCGGTACTTTTCCCTTGCCTTGCGCAGGGTGTCCCTAACCTGCATTCGCAGCAGGTCGATGGTCTCTGTATTGTGGCTCCGAAACTCTCCCCCGAAACTTGCGTCAACCGGAACGGCGTTGCGTACGGTCCCCCCGGTGATCAGGCCGACGTTGAAGGTCGTCTCCTCATCCAGCCGGCCCTGGGGCAGGTCGTTGATGATCTCGGTGGCAATCCGGATGGCTGAAAGGCCTTTTTCCGGCTCCACGCCTGCGTGGGCGCCACGTCCAGTTACGTTGACGTCGAAACGCATGTAAGTGGGGCTGGCGCCGGTAATGGTGTTGACCGGGCCGTTCCCATCAAAGACCACCGCGTCCCGGCAACGGATCATGGAGTAGTCCAGGTTGGCTGCGCCCACCAGTCCGATCTCCTCCCCTCGGGTCATGACGACCTGAACCGGGCGCCGTAAACCCCCGTCCTGCGCGATGCTTTCCAGTCCTTCGAGTATCGCTGCCACGCCAGCCTTGCAGTCGCCGCCGAGAATGGTGGTGCCGTCGGACACGATCCGGTCGCCTTTCACCTCGGGTTTGATGCCGCGGCCCGGCTCCACGGTGTCCATGTGGGCGGACAGCATCAGAGGGTCAGCGCCTTCCTCCGAAGCAATCAGGTTGCCGTGGGCATCCCTTTCGACGGTGAAACCGAGTGTCTCAAGGCGCCCGGTAAGATGCCTGGCAACCTCTTCCTCTTCGTCCGAAGGACTATCGATCTTGACCAACTCGCAGAATGAGTCGACCAAGCGTTCCTGATCAATCATTTCTTGACCTCCGGCAGGTTCGAAAACGGGGCCGGGCTGACCGTCCCCTGCATTGGCGGGTATTATACATTACCCTGTGGAATCTCCCCGTGGGGTAGATGTCCCGCACGATGCGGTTAACGAACCTGAAAGAGACGAATGTCCAGAGATAGAGAACTACAGAATCCCGATTCCGGGCTTAATAAGGCGGAAGCTGTTCTCGGTGGGCTCACCGAAGAGATCATTGCCTGTCGCCGCTGCCCCAGGCTGGTGGAGCACCGCGAGCGAATTGGCGAAACCAAGCGCGCCTCATACAGGGACTGGGACTACTGGGCAAAGCCCGTCCCCAGCTTCGGAGACCCCGCCGCGCCACTGATGGTACTGGGCCTGGCCCCGGCGGCCCACGGGGGCAACCGGACCGGGCGGGTGTTTACCGGCGACGCCTCGGCCACCTTCCTGGTCAACGCAATGCACCAGGCGGGTCTGGCCAATCAGCCAGTGTCGGACCACAGGGAGGACGGGCTGGAGTACAGGGGCGCCTACGTCTGCGCCGCGGTGCGTTGCGTCCCGCCGGGGGATCGCCCCACCCCTGAGGAGCAGCGGACCTGCCTGCCCTACCTGGCCCGGGAGATGCAGGCGCTTCCCAACCTCAGGGTGGTGCTGGCGCTGGGGCAGATCGCGTTTCAGGCCGCTCTCAGGGCCATGGAGCAACTGGGGGTCGAGCGGCCGAGAGCCAAGTTCGGACACGGTGCGGTTTACGAACTGGCTGTGGGCGTGCCGCTACTGGTGGGCTGCTACCATCCCAGTCCGCGCAACACGAACACTGGAAGACTGAATATGGAGCAACTGGTGGAAACGCTGCAAATGGCCAAGAACTTGGCGCAAGAACTGGGAGGGGAAGGAGTTGGTAGGGCGTAGGGGATTCGAACCCCTGATCTCCGCCTTGAGAGGGCGGTGTCCTGGGCCGCTAGACGAACGCCCCACCATAACAGTGGCAGAATCCCTGGCCCAAAAGGACCCTGCACCTACAAATATAGCAAAGGGCACCGCGCCGTGTAAAGCGAACACTAGCGTCGAAGAAAAGCCATTGCATTCGAATACATCGAGGCGCGGTCCGGTTGTGTCCGCGAAAGCGAGAATCCAGCTGGCCCGGGTATTCACCACAGATGACGCAGAGATCACGAAGTTTTTTGAAGTTTTCCTCCCTCAAAACCTCCCTGTCCTCAGTGCTCTCTGTGGTTGATATTCGTACCAGCCGATGGATGGTTAACCCCGGTCACCCTACCACCTGACAGCTTCGGAATGGAGCAGACATGGAAATAGGAAAGTTCCCCCCTGAATTGCTGGAACGATTGCTGGGGTCCGTTGGGAATACCGACCCGCGGGTGGTACTTGGCCCGAAGGTGGGCGAAGATGCTGCCGCCCTCGACTTCGGGGACCGGCTGTTGGTGGCTAAGACGGACCCGGTAACCTTCGCCACCGACCGCGCGGGATGGTACGCCGTGCAGGTCTGTGCCAACGATGTTGCCTGCACCGGCGCGACGCCGCGATGGTTCCTGGCCACGATCCTGGCTCCGGAATCGTTCACCGAGGACGACGCCTCCCGACTATTCGACGATATCCTCGGTGCCTGCAGCGATTTGGGAGTCACGCTGATTGGCGGACACAGCGAGGTGACTCATGGCATCCAGCGTCCCATCGTCATGGGTACCATGCTCGGCGAGGTCGATCGCGACAGACTGGTCACCACCGCTGGAGCCCAGGAGGGCGACAGCATCGTGGTCACGAAGGGACTGGCCATGGAGGGCACTGCCATACTCGCTCGGGACTGCGCGGAGAATCTGAGGACGTCTGGAGTACCCTCAGGTGTAATCGAGCGGAGTGCAACGCTGTTACACTCGCCCGGAATCAGCGTGGTAACCGATGCGAGGGTAGCGGCTGCACAAAATGCAGTGCACGCAATGCACGATGTCACCGAGGGAGGCTTGGTTACTGCATTACACGAGATCGCGCAGGCCTCGGGGCTCGGTATAGCTTTGGAGGAAGGCAGCGTACCGCTGCTTCCCGAGACGGAAGAAACGTGCAATGCCCTGGGCCTCGACCCCCTCGGTCTTCTGGGCTCGGGCGCATTGCTCATAGTGCTACCCGCCCCCAACGCGCCATCGCTGCTGCACGACCTTGAGCGGGTCGGCATCGATGCCTGGGAGATCGGACAGATGCTGCCCCCAGAGGAAGGGAGAGTACTTTTCTCCCGCAGCGGAGACGAGGTTACACTCCCTGTGTTCGCACGCGACGAACTCGCGCGATACTTTGCACGAGAATGAAAGACTTTGCGTACTGCCGAAGGCGTCGCCCGCGCCGTTGCATTATGTTACGCGCTGTGTCGCTTATGTTGTGTAGCTGCAGTCTTGCCCTGCATTTCGTGCACGAACTACGCTGTGCCTTGCCGACAGATTATGTAACGTTACACGGACGCGGACTGGTACACTGACAGAGCCTCTGACAGTCTCTCGGCTGTGATGTTGGCGCCGGTAACCGTAATGGACACCTTCTTTCCCTTCAGTCGATCGGCGTGTTTCACTGCACCGGCGAGCGCCGTTGCTCCCGCCGGTTCGGCGAGAGTGTGAGCCTTCTCCACCAACAGGCCGATGGCCCGTCTAATGTCATCGTCGTTCACCAGAAGGAAGTCGTCCAGCAGATCGGTCATGATGCGCTGTGGAAGTTCGTAACCCGATTTTGTTGCAATCCCTTCGGCAAAGGTGTCCATAGGAGCGTCCACCAATTCGCCCTGCTTCCATGATAAATACGCGGCCGGCGCCGCATCAGACTGAACAGCGTACACCTGGATGGCCGGATCGATGGCTTTGGCGACGATGCAGGCGCCGGCAATGCCGGACCCTCCTCCCAGGGGAAGCATCAATACATCCATGTCAGGGGCTTCCTCTATAATTTCCAGCGAGGCCGTCCCCACTCCGGCTATGAGCTCCGGCTCATTGACCGCGTGTACGTAGCGGTATCCCTCCTCGCGAGCCAACCGCTCACAGT
The DNA here is from genome assembly GCA_965207865.1 of Dehalococcoidia bacterium. Lineage (GTDB taxonomy): Bacteria > Chloroflexota > Dehalococcoidia > Lucifugimonadales > UBA3495 > VXOI01. Next base: position 277,129 of record CBDBNP010000007.1, on the reverse strand, counting down.
GCTCCCTGGCATCGTCGAAAGATTCTCCGTGGAAGATCAGCTCCGCTCCCAGGGAGCGCATGGCTGCGACCTTCACCGGGTTGGCGTTTTCCGGGAGACCTATCAGGACCCGCACGCCGAACTCACGCCCCGCACTGGCCAAGGACTGGCCGTGATTGCCGGTGGACGAGGTGATGAGTCCGCGTTGTTTCTCCTCGGGGGAGAGGCTCGCCAGCAAATTGATGCCGCCGCGCGACTTGAAAGCCCCCAGGGGAAGGTGCTCCTCGTGTTTTATGTACACCTCAGCACCCAGGAGTTCGCTCAGACCCATGGAATACTGCAAGGGGGTGGGCCTGAAATAGGGAGCGATAGTCCTCCGGGCCCGGTACACGTCACGGATCGTTGGAGTCTGCATACATTTCCTCTAGTGGTAACGAAACTGCATCTGAGCTTATTCGGCAGTCAACATGGTGTCAATTGGCATCCTACCCTTGTGCCTCCTCCACTCCCCCGTAATGATAGTACGGCGCCGAACTGAGGCGATAGAGTCGGTGGAGTCATGCAACCAGATACGCCGGGCAGTGTCTAAATATTTCTTAAATGCGTTTAGGAAAAAATTTGGCTTACTCTTGACACTTGTCCGAGCACGTGATACCTTATGGACACTTCAGAGGATGAGACAGTGCAGGCAACGTTAGGAGGCACATCGTGGCACGAAAGACAAAGCTGATGCTGCGTGTAGAAAAGGAACATAGTCGGCCTCTCGAGGAGTTGCTCCCCGAGCGAGTCAATGATGTGGGCCTTTCAGCTACCGCCGAAGAATTGGGCGTCAGCAAGGCCACTCTGGGTTACTGGCTCCTGAAACTTGGTATAAGTGTAAGGCGGATTGCCGTCTCCCCCAACGAGGTAGTGGAGATCAAAAAGATCAGTTGAACCGGCAGTGAAATGAACCGCGAAAAGCCGCCCAGACCGGGCGGCTTTTTCTTTGCACTTCTCTCGGCGTCTGTGGCGGACGCCTCTCATGTCCCTCAACCCTGGAAGATGTCCTCCGGCAGGAACGCAGAGACCGTTACGTTAGGCAGGTCAACGGCGTTGCTGATCTTGAGGTCCACGGCGACGCTACAGATAACATAGGCCTGTTCGCGGCTCCACCCCCTCTCCTGCAACAACTCGATCATGTTGACGAGCGCATTTCGCGCGGCCAGGGTGAGGTCCTCGCCCTCCTGTGTACCGTCGTCGCGGATGGGCATGCCCATGGTGGCAATGAAATTTCGCGGTGCGGCCCACTCCGGCGGCAGGAAATATCCAGGGTGGGCATATCGAGGCCATCGGATGTTATGTCGTGCCGCCTCCCCCTTGTGGAGATGGAATCGCACCACCGCGGTGGCGCCCATCTCAATGGCCGTGATGCAGCACTCCGAGTCCCCCTGGGCAAAGTGAGCGTCGCCGCAAGAGTAGAGCGCGCCGGCCACATTCACCGGAATCAGCAGCCTGGAGCCCTTGGTCAGCTGCTTGGCGTCAACGTTGCCGCAGTTCTCTCGGGGCGGGATGGTTCGTAGGCCTTCGGCGGCGATGGCTCCTCCCGCAGGGATCGCATCCTCGGGATCAGGCGGCGCGGCCGCACCACCCCGGCGTACCAGGTCGGCCTCACGCTGCGCCCACGCTCCCATCTGCTCCCGGGACGGAGCGATACCCGCCGTGCCCATGAAGGAGCCGTTGGGGATTCTCACTCCCGGCAACTGTTCCGATGTTGCCCAGCCGTCCTTGATGTCCCAGTTCACGAAGTACGGCTCCTGGAACAGATCACGCAGGAATCCAGCGCCGGGACGGTTCCTGGTCCATCCGTAGGACTGCGGGATGATGTCGACGTATTCGATCTCCAGCATGTCCCCTGCCTCGGCGCCGTTTACGTAAACCGGGCCAGTCAGCGGATGGGAGACCTTGGAGTCAAAGCGGTCGAAATCGGCCACCGTTACTGCCGGGTGCATCTGACCGTCGGATGCATCCCTCGTTTCCAGCAGGACCTCTTCGCCCGGGTCGGCCTCAAGAATGGGAGTAATGTCCGGGTGCCACCGGTTGTGGCCCTTCGCCGGTTCTTCCTTCAACCTCTTGCTGCGATCAATCTCAACACTCTTCATTCGCTAATCTCTCTTAAACCACAAAGAGCGCGGAGGTCACGGAGAATGAGTCGTGAAAATCTCCGTGGCTCCGCGCTCTCTGAGGCTAGATGAATTAAAGGGTCCAGTCCTCGGGTGTCTCTGGCGTTGGCATCGGATGTATGGTGACCTCGACCAGCGCCGCCTGGCCGTTCTCGGTGGCCGCGATGGCGCGCCGGAAGGCGTCCTGCAATTCCGCAGGATCCTCCACCCTCTCCGAGTAGGCGCCTAGACCCTGGGCAACCATGGAGAAATTGCCGCCCAGTTCCGCCATCGGAGGTGGAGCCGCGTTGTCGCGGGACATTGCCATCAACCCGCCGCCGGTGCCGCCGTTGTTCAGCACCACGGTGAGCGTCGGCAGCCCCATACGCACGGCTGTCTCCAATTCCATGCCAACCATGCCGAAGGACGCGTCTCCCAGAACGTTGAACACCAGGTGGTCGGGACGACCCAGCTTCACGCCTATGGCCGCGGCCATCGACCAGCCCATTGCGGCCATTCCCCCCATGCCGATGTAGTTGCGCGGCCGGGTGGCGGGCCAGAAGGGAGAGAGGTATCCGCGGCTTCCTCCGGCGTCGTGCAACGCGATGGTCTTGTCCAGATCAACTACCTTTAGCAGTTCCTGCACCACCCGGTAACCATTGGTCGGCGCCGATGGGTCATTGAAGGTCGATTCCCATTCCCTCAGCCACTTGGTCTTTGCCTCTTGGATTTCGGCAACAATCTCCTCGCGCCTGGCCGCCGAGGGCGGGCCTCCCGGGCCCATCCGGTCGCGGACGGCGTCGATCAGGCTGCGCAGGGCCAGCTTGGCGTCGGCCAGGATCGGCACATCGGCCTGGTAGATCTTGTTGAGGTCCCCGGAGTCGGCGTTTATGTGAATCAGGCTGACACCCTCCGGGATAGGACGCCCATCCGTAGCGTTGGGCAGGCGGAATGAGTTGCCCACGGCCAGAACGGCGTCGGCCCGCCGGTTGACGAGATACGATGCTCCGGATGCGTACCTGCTCTTTGGGTACACGCCCCCACCAACGGACAGGGGGTGATTCTCGGGAAACGCCCCTTTCCCCACCAGGGTGCTGGCGACGGGCATCCCCATGAGTTCGGCCAACTCCATTGCCTCGTCCCAGGCTTCGGCGGCCAGCACCCCTCCCCCCACGTTCATGACGGGGAACTGTGCGTTCAGCAGGATCTCAGCTGCTCGTTCGATGTCCGCTGCGTCGGGCGCCGCGCGGCGCCCCTGTCCGACGGGTTCGTAGTTCAGCACCTCATCGGGCGCCTCCATCATCAGCACATCCTGCGGCATCTCGAGTACCACCGGTCCGGGTGACCCGGAGCGCAGGTTGGTGAAGGCGCGGCGCATGATGGCGGGGATATCCTCCACCCGCGACATGGTGCCCTTCCATTTGACGAAGCTGTCAAAGATGCTGGAAGGCACCTCCTGCTGGATCTCGCGTCCCATGCTGCCCAGCGGATGCTGTCCCATGAGCAGAAGCACCGGAATGTTGTCGGCGTAGGCGCCGGCGATGCCGGTCAGAGTGTTCGTGGCACCCGGGCCGGTTCCGGTCAGGGCAACGCCCACCTGGCCGGTGGCGCGGGCATAGCCGTCGGCGATTTCCACGCCCATACGTTCGTGCCGGGCGGAAAACACCGTAATCTGCTGGGATGCCCGCAACGCAGGCCAGAGCGGAGCCTCACCCCCGCCGGCGAATCCGGAAATGTAGCGGACTCCTTCCTTCTCTAAAGCGTGTATAACTGCGTCGCCGCCTCTCATGGCTGCTCTCCCGCCCTGGCGATTGTCCGGTGGCACATCTCGATCGTGGTATTCGACGCGCCAACGTTGCCCTTTGAATCCAGAATGCGGCGATAATACGCCCGCCCCTGTTGCCGGTCAAGGACAGCGTACGCAACCGAAGCTCCGTAGGAGTTCCTTGACCGCCTATTTGGGCACGGATATCATCCCTTCGCGGATAGCGATCAGAAAACTGCGCCTTCCCTTCCTTATTTATAATGAAGGGAGTTTGCAGGGTATCGAGAGGCGATTCAGGAGGCAGCATGCCCACAGCCAGCGAAATGATAGTCCAGACCCTGGAGGAAGCCGGAGTCGAGTACGTTTTCGGTATACCCGGCGGCGGCACGGGACAGATCTTCCAACTCCTCTATGGGCGGGAGGACCGGATCAAGACCATCCTGGTGCGTCACGAGCAAGTCGCCGCGATCATGGCTGACGCATACGGACGCGCCACCGGCAAGCCCGCCGTGGTCATGGGCCAGGGCTTGTTCATCGGGTCCAATGCCTCCTTCGGGATCATGGAGGCCATGCTCAGCAGCTCTCCGATGCTGGTCCTGACCGACACCTCCGATGGCGGGGCAGCCCAGCGGCCCGCAAACCAGTCAGGGGCGGGCGAATATGGCAGCATCGACCTGCCCAACATTTTCAAGTCCATGAGCAAGTACACAGCACTGGCTGCCAGTCCCAAGGAGGCAGTGCTCGCCACCCAGATTGCCATCAAGCATGCCGTCAGCGGCCGGCCCGGCCCATCCTCCGTGGTCATGCGGTCGGCGGCCATCGGTGGCGAAGTGGACGTGGAATCGCCTCCGTTCATTCACAACGCCGCGGGATTCCTGAACACCGCCAAGCCGGAGAGCGCCCCGTCAGATGTGCAGCGCGTGATCGACATTCTCTCCCAGTCGCGACGGCCGGTGCTGGTGGCGGGGAACGGAGTGCACGTGGCTCGGGCGCATGAGCAGCTGCAGGAACTGGCAGAGATCTGGGGAATACCCGTTGCAACCTCCTATAAGGGAAAGAGCGCCATCGCCGAAACACATCCGCTGTCGGTGGGAATGGTCGGCACCTACGGCCAGGACGTAGCCAACCGTGTCGTGGGCGAGGCCGACACGGTCATCGTTGTCGGCGCGTTGCTGCGGTCGCAGGAGACCGTGCGCGAACGGCCAGACATCTTCGACCCCCGACGCCAGCGGGTTATCCAGATCGACATCGATGAGCGCAACGCAGGCTGGAGCTTCCCCGTGGAGATAGGCCTGGTCGGCGACGCCGGAAGCATTTTGAACCAGCTGGTTGCGGCTTCAAGAGAGGCAGCGCAGTCACAGGCCTCCCAGCGGGCCGACTGGACCAACTCCATCTCGGCACGCAAGTCGGCAACGTCCTTTTACGATGACCCGGAAATGCACCGGGACGCCTCTCCCGTTACACCGCAGCGTCTGGTCTCGATCCTCAACGAGACCTCAGACCCGTCGACGGTCTACGCCCTGGACGCGGGGAACAACCGCACCTGGATGGCCCACCTGTACAAGGCCCAGCAGGCTGGCACCTTCTACTGCCCGGGCGGCACGGCGGGAATGGGCTGGGCCCTACCGGCGGCAGTGGGGTTGAAGCTGGTATACCCTGATCGGCCAGTTACGGCGGTTACCGGAGACGGCGGCTATATGATGACGGTCAACGCCCTCTCGACCGCGATGCAGTACGACCTGCCCATGACCTGCGTCGTGTTCAATGACAACGCGCTGGGCATGGTGCTGGACCATCAGCCTCGCGGCCAGGAGATTGCGTCTGAGTTCTACCCCACCGACAACGCTGCGATTGCCCGGGGATTCGGAGCTTTCGGAGTCCACGTCGAGGACTCCCGGGACCTGCCCGACGCGCTGCGGGAGGCGCAAGCCTCCGGGCTGCCAGCGGTGGTTGACGTCGCCATCGACCGCGAGCCCAGCCCCGACGACTGGCGCGCCGACGCCCGCCGTTCCGGCGAGACGTAGGCCAAGGGAGGAGCAGTCATGACTACATTGCAGACGGGAACCAAGCTCACCTACGAGGAATACTTGGAAACCCCAGAGACAATGATACGGTGTGAGATCGTGGACGGAGAGGTGATTGTGGCTGGCCCCAGTCTTAACCATCAGATCATTTCGGGCAATATTAACGACCCGTTAAGAGCATTTGTGCGCGGGAATCAATTGGGGCGTGTAGTTTACGCCCCGGTCGATGTCGTTGTGCAACGCGACCCGCTGCGAGTTCGACAGCCGGACCTCCTTTTCGTCAGCAACGAGCGAGCAGACATACTGGGAGAACGGATTGAGGGCGGCCCCGACCTAGTGGTGGAGATCGTCCCTCCCAGCATTACCCGAGCCGAAATCGATGGGAGACTGGCCGATTATGCCAGCCTCAACGTCCGTGAGTGCTGGTTGGTATATCCCCAGATTCATGCCGCCGAAGTGCTGAGGCTGGAAGGAGACGAGTGGCGCCGGGCTTACATCCGTGGCGCTGGTGAGTGGCTGGAGTCGGTTGTGCTTCCCGGTCTGGAACTGAACATAGCCGATTTCTTCGAAGGTGCGTAGACTTTGGAAACCGGTCCGGCTTAAGGCAAAGGAGGTTCTGGCAATGGCAGGACTACTTGACGGCAGAATATCCCTGGTAACCGGCGCAGGGTCGGGCATCGGGCGGGCCACCTCGCTCATTATGTCCAGGGAAGGCGCCACTGTGGTGGTGTCAGACATCAATGCCAACGGTGGCGAGGAGACGCTCAGCGCCATCAAGGAAGCGGGCGGGGACGGCATATTCGTACACGCGGACGTTTCCCGTCCCGATGACGTGGCTGCGCTGGTGGGACAGGTCGTCTCGACCTATGGCCGACTCGACTGCGCCTACAACAACGCCGGTGTCGAGGGCCACATGACAGGCCGCATACACGAATACCCAGAGGACGTGTGGGACCGGCTCATCGATATCAACGTCAAGGGCGTCTGGCTGTGCCTCAAGCATGAGCTGGCGCAGATGATGCAGCAGGGCGGAGGAGCCATCGTGAACACAGCCTCTGGCGCCGGGCTCGTCGGCTCCCGAAATATGTCAGCCTATGTTGCCAGCAAACACGCCGTGGTGGGGCTGACCAAGGCCGCTGCCCTTGAATATGCCCGTGACGGTATCCGGGTGAACGCCGTGTGTCCCGGTATCATCGACACACCCATGATGAGCAGGCTCATCGGGGGGCGGGACGCCGAGTACGAGGCCACAATTCCCGTGCGGCAGCCCATCGGTCGACTGGGCACTCCCGAGGAGATTGCGGAGTCCGTTACGTGGCTCTGCTCGGACGCTGCCTCCCTGGTCACCGGTCTGGCCATGGCCGTCGACGGCGGATTCACGGCGCAGTAGGTCGCTCGACGCTCAGCCGTCGCAGCTCGTTGGACTGCCTGTGCGGGCAATGATAGTATAGGGCCGGTTTGCTTTCGTGAGCCGGCCCTTCCTTATAATAAGAACCTGAACCCATACCTTGCGCGTTTAGCCATAAATTCTATCCCTTTCAGTATGCTCGGAGGACAGCTTGCCCCTTACACTGGAAATCCTGGACCTTCCTGATTCGGGACAGATGAAACTCTATATCCTGGATGAGGATGGCAATAGTCTGAGCGCCCCTCCCGTTGCCTTTCCAAATCCTCTCACTGAGGCCGAGCGACAGGAAATGGTATGGCTGTTCACTCAGTATGCCTCTGACCCCTTCGGAGACTCACGTTCCCGAGCCGATGCTGTGGAAAACGGGCTCCGTGATCTCGGCAGACTAATGCTGGAAACACTGTTCCGGTCCAGCCCGGAAGCCGACCTGATTTTCTCGAAGATTTCCTCTGAGGATGCCGACAACTTCCGGATCTCTGTCGTTTCCCCACGCTCCGAGATACTGGCCCTGCCCTGGGAACTGCTGAATCACCCTGACGCAGGTTACGTTGCCAGTCGCGCGGAGGCGGTGACTCGGCTGTCAACACCCGCCGGGCAACTGCCCCCTTTCTCTGTGGACGGGCTGTCTGAAACCCAGTTCAATGTGCTCATATTATGTCCACCCGCCAGTCAGGGTATCGCTGCCGAGGCGCTTGCCGCCATGGACTCGCTGGATGTCGAAGTGTCCCTGGAATGCCTCAGCACTGCGACCGTCGAAGCACTGGAGTCGCACCTAGCGGACCGGGTTGGATACTATCACCTTCTGCACCTTGATTGTGTCGATGTACAGGACAACGGATTCGATGCGACCAGAATCAGAGACCTGGGACGGGTCGGTAAAGCCGTTTCCGGGGCTGGAATCCCTGTGGTGCTGCTGACTTGCGCAGCCTCCCAATATTCCCAGGCTGCAGCCGAGGTTCTCTGCCAGAATGGCGTCCCCGAAGTCGCGGTCCTCCCCGTTCCGCTGGGCGGAGCTGGCAGGAAGCTTTTCGCCGACGCCTTCTACTCCGGGATCGCCCGCGGTGACGGGGCAGCCTGCGCTGTCGCCAGCGCACGCCGCGCCTTGATGCAGAACCCCCACCGGCCATCGGCTGCGGGGCCGCTGGTTTCCTGGGATTGGGTCACTCCCCTGGCCTACCAGGGAGCGCAGTACGACCCGGTGGCCGTTAAGCCGGAGGAGCAGGAACCTGTCATCCCCGGAATGCAGCCCGCCACGCCGGAACCGCCGCCACGCCAGCTGCCGCGCGGTGGCCCGTACGGACTGATCGGGCGCCGCCGCGAGATCCTGGAGTTGCAGGCTGCCCTGGCCTCCAGCCCCATCGTACTGCTGAATGGATCCGTGGGCGTGGGAAAATCCGAGGTCGCGCTTGGCCTGGCAGCCTGGCTGGAAAAGAGTGGAGACCGGCAGGATGGTGTGTTCTATACCACATACGATGTGGGAGCAGGACTCGACAAGGCCCTGCATGAGGTTGGCACAGCTTTGGCTGGCCTCGAATTCGGCGATCTCCCCGCTCAGTCTCGGCGCAGCTGGCTCCTGGAGTACCTGCGGGACCACAACACGCTCCTCTTGTGGGACGGGATCGAAAATCTGGCCGGCTTCCCATACGCGGGGACCGGTCTGCTTGAGAGCAGCGAACTGACGGATCTGGACGAGTTTCTTGGAGAACTGACCGCCGAAGGCGGAAAGACATCCGTCCTGCTGGTGAGCCGCAGGGATAATGAGGCGTGGTTGACGGCGCCTCACGGCAAGTATTCTCTGCAAGGCCTGAACGGCCAGGACATGATTGAGTTCGCCACGCGTTTGATGGAGGAGGCGGACGTCGACCCTGCCAGGCTGGGACCCGAATTCCTGGAGCTGCTGGAACTCCTGGAGGGGCACCCGCTGTCCATGGAGGTTGCCATTCCCCTGATCAAGGATGTGCCCTCGTCAGTGTTGCTGACCGAACTTCGTCGCGAGCTGGAGGCTTTCCAGCCAGGCGCAGGGGAGGAGGGACGCCCGCCGTGCCTCACGGTGGTGATGGAAAACGCCTTCCAGCGAATGCCGCGCCGAAACAGGACCCATCTGCCCTTCCTGTCCCTTTTCCGAGGCCGCGTGATGATGGACGTTCTCACACACATCACGCAGGAGAACACCTATCGCTCGGTGATGGGGGAACAACTGGGCTGGGGAGCATGTCGTAGCCTGCTGCGAGGAGCGCGGAACTCGGGATTCCTGGAACCCATCACCCCAAGCGTTTACCAGATACACCCCTCCATGGGCTGGTTCTATGGCCGCGCCCTTTACCGCCAGCTTCCTCCTGACCGCGTTGCAACGCTGGAGCAGGAATTCGTCCGCGTATATGCCGACACCGCCGATTATTTCATGGAAACCCTCTACGAAAACCAGGAGGCGGGGACCAACGCGATCCTGGCCGAGGAGGGCAACCTGACGCAGGCCCTGGGGCTGGCTCTCGAATCCCGGGAATGGGACAACGCCCAGCTCCTGACGCAACCGCTGGCCCAGGTCTACCGGATGCAGAAACGCTATCCCGAACTGCGTCGTCTCCGTCGCCAACTGCTTGATGTGGCGGGAGGCACGGCGGAAGAAGCTCAGTCCAACGGCGCCGTCGAGCTCTGGCTGTACCTGCTGGGCACCGAGTCCTCGGAGTGCATCGAAACCAACGAGCTCGGACGCGCCGATGCTTTGAACCGGCAACTGCTGGACTACTTTGAAGCCCAGCCGGATGCGGAAAGCGACCCGAGAGCTGCAGCCGTTTACCACCAGATGGGCGAGGTGGCATTGAAACGCTGGCGACTGGACGAGGCCGATGGGTGGTATACCCGATCCCTCGCCATCATCGAAGGAAGCGAGGATGTCGCGACCATCGCCGACGATTATTACGGTATGGGACTGGTCCGACAGTACCAACGACGCTACACCGAGGCTCGCGACTGGTTTTCCAAGTCTCTGGATATTCACCAGCGGCTGGAGGATGCCGAAGAGATGGTCAAGGACTATCGATCCCTTGGCCTCTGCGCCCAGTTCCGCTTCGAGTACCAGGAGGCCGAGAGCTGGTACCACCGGGCCCGCGAAATCCTGGAGGAGGCGCGCGACGAGGAAACCTCGGTCTTGATCTATCACGCCCTCGGAACCGTGGCTCACTCCCAGTTCCTATACGATGACGCGGAGAACTGGTACAAGCAGGCCCTGACCCTCAGCGACCGGATGGGCAACGAGGCGCAGATGGCCGTGGAGTTCCACTACCTCGGCCTGTTGGAGCAGGGCCGGCAGATGTTCCCCGAAGACGCGGAGCACTGGTTCACCCTGGCCCTCGAGAAGTACGAAAACCTGGGCGACTGGCGCAGCGCCGGCGACGAATGCCGACAGCTGGGAGTGCTGTTCCACGAACAGAAGAAGCTGGAGGAAGCCGAGAGTTGGTATCACCGCGCCCGCGAGATCTTTGAGGAGATCCAGGACGTCAGCCGCACTGCCCGCACCTATGGCCAGCTGGGCATGGCCGCCGAAGAGCGGGAGGACCTGGAGGGCGCATTGACCTGGGCGGCGCGTACCTACCAGTTGGCAACCGACCACAACCTGTCGGTGATCGGGCAGGCCCGGGTCCACCTCTCCCGGCTTCGGGACAAGCAGGGGGCTGATGCCTTCGCCAATTGGTGGCGCAACTTCGCCGGAAACGAGCCACCTACCGATCTCGACACGGAGGGGGAGGTGATCCTCTAACGGAGAATGCGGTAGCCAGGCAATTGGTGGAGACCAGTGTTTAAGCCAAACCCAAGATTTGCCCCGCGCAATCCTGTGTAGCGATCCTTTGGGGGCCATCAAACATTCAAGGAATTCACCTTGGATTAGCACCTAATTCACGAATCGGCAATAGGGAGTCCGGTTCCCGGATCGACTGATAGACCGCACATTTTAGGGAGGTAAACTGATGAGCGTAGGAGTCTCCACACCGCTGCCGGCATACACCGTGGATCCCGCTTTCATGGCAAGAAAGGCTGAGGAACTGGGATTTGAATCTCTGTGGTACGCAGAGCATCCCGCAGTCCCGGTCCACAGCGACAGTCCATTTCCCGCTACAGGCGGTGAGATCCCCTGGACCTATTCCCACTTTACTGACCCATACATCGCCTTGGCCCGTGCATCGGGCGCCACCAGCACCATCAAGCTGGGAACGGGTATCACGCTGGTGCCCGAGCGCAATCCGTTGATGCTGGCCAAGGAGATTGCCAGCCTCGATCGGTTCAGCGGCGGCAGGTTCCTGTTCGGCATCGGCACCGGCTGGTTGCGGGAGGAAACCGAGATCTTCGGAGGCGACTTCGAGCATCGCTGGACGCAGACCCGCGAGGCTCTTGAAGTGATGAAAGAGCTGTGGACCAAGGATGAGGCCGAATATCACGGGAAGTACTACAATTTCCCTCCTGTGAAGTCCTATCCAAAGCCGGCCCAGCAGCCACATCCACCCATCATCATCGGCGGGCTGGCCCGCAACGTGCTGCGCCGCATCGTGTCCCACGGCGATGGCTGGCTGCCCAACCGCATCACCCCCGCAGAGGTGGAGGACAGCCGCAAGCGCCTCGATGCCATGGCTGAAGAGGTGGGTCGGGACCCCAAGTCCATCACCATCAGCGTCTACGGTCAGCCTGCGGAAAACGATCTGGTTCAGTCATACCTGAATGCCGGGGCCGACCGGGTCGTGGTGCGTCCGGATCACGTCGCCAATGACTACGAGATGGGCAAGCAACTGGAACGAATGGCCGAGGCTGTTATCAGATAGGTTCGACGACGCCGGACGCGGCGAAAACGGCCCCGCCCCTTTCGGGCATGGTCCGACTTACTGAGAGGGATCAATGGACCGCACTACCGAGATGCTCAGCGCTTACACCTGCGGCGTCACCTATGAGGAGCTGGGGCCAGAGGTGGTGGACCGGGTGAAGCAGACCCTGGTGGACACCATGGGATGCGCCATTGGCGGTTTCGACTCGGAGCCTGCGGAGATTGCCCGCAGCTTGGCCGAGGGTACACACGGCCCGTTGCAGTCCCGCATCCTGGGCACCGGTGGGCACTCGGTACCGGACCTGGCTGCCTTCGCCAACGGAGTGGCGGTCCGGTATCTCGACTGCAACGACTCCTACTTTTCGCCAGGGGGCGGGCATCCCAGCGACATGATTTCCGCCGTGCTAGCTGTGGCGGACCCGCACCGCAGCGACGGCCCAACGGTCATCACCTCCATCGCACTGGCCTACGAGGTCTTCTGCCGCCTTTCGGATGAGGTGGTAGCCAGCGATCTTGGCTGGGACCAGGGCATTTTCAGCGTCGTCGGCGCCGTTTGCGGCGCGGCCCGGGTGATGGGACTCAACAGCGATCAGGTTGGAAACGCCATCTCCCTGGCTGTGACGCCTCACATCCCCCTTGCAGTGACCCGAACAGGCGAGCTCTCCATGTGGAAGGGATGCGCCGCCGCCAGCGCCTCCCGTTCCGCAGTCTTCGCGGCGCAGCTGGCGGCCAAAGGAATGTCCGGCCCCGCTGAGCCTTTCGAGGGACGCCGCGGCCTGTGGGAACAGGCGGTAGGAGGACCGGTCAACGTGCCGGACTTTCCACTGGGGAACTCTCGAGGTGACGACGACCCGTTCAGGATCACACGAACGATCTACAAGTCCTACCCGTCACAGATACACACCCAGAATCCCATCGGGCTAGCTCTGGAACTGCGGGAAAGAATGCCGGTCGACGACATCCAATCGATTCACATTCAGACCTACAAGGTGGCGGCCAGCACCGCATCCAGTGAGCCGGAAAAGTGGGACCCGAAGACACGCGAGACGGCCGACCACAGCATTCCGTGGCTGGTGGCCTCGGCTATTCTGAATGGTCCCGTTACGCCTGGTAGCTTTACCGACGATCACATAGCCAACCCGGTCCTGCGAGACATTATGTCGCGAATGACCCTTGTCGAGGAACCTGCGTTCACCGAACTATACCCGGGCGAATACAATTGCCGCATCACACTCACCTCGCGGGACGGGAGGGAAGAGGCGGTCCATGCCCCCTGGCCCCGGGGCCATCGAAACAATCCGATGAGCAATGCAGACATGGAAGCCAAATTCCGCAGCGTCGCGGGTGCAAATCTCTCCGACTCACAGTGCGGCCTGGCACTTGATACCCTGGGAAGACTCGATGAGTTGGCCAACCTCGAACCCTTGTTTGACAGCCTGATAATCCCTTAGAGTGACTATAGGTACCTTTTCACCTGATTGACCGATCCGCTCCGGAGGCTGGCCGATGACCGATCATAAAAGCAGTGGCCCCGGCGCGGATTTCTTTCGGAAGGAGTTTGAGCGCCTCGTTGCCCGCCCGGAGGAGGACCTCGACCTGGCCAGGGCCGCGTTGCTGGTCGCCGGGGAGGAATACCCAGACATTGAACTGCCCGGTTATCTTGGCATGCTGGACGGCTTCGCCTCCTCTCTTGCACAGCGCGCACCGGAAGTGCTGCCGGCGGAGGAGAGGGCGAGAGAGTTAGGGCGACTGCTTGTCGACGACCTGGGTTTCAGGGGAAATGCGACCGACTACTACAGTCCAGAAAATAGCTACCTCAATCGCGTGCTGGATTCGAGGACGGGAATCCCCATCACCCTGTCGCTGCTTTTCATTGAGGTCGGCCGCCGTGCCGGTATTCGCCTGCGGGGCGTGGGTATGCCGGGCCATTTCCTGGTGGGCCTGGAGGGCACCGATGTCTTTTTTGACCCGTTCAACGGCAGTGACGCACTCTGGGTGGATGACTGCCGCAGGCTAGCCGAGAGGCTTTTCGGGCCGCGCCTGACTTGGGACGACCGATACCTGGCTCCCTGCACGAAGTATGAGTTCCTATTCAGAATCCTCAATAACCTTAAAGTCGTATATGAACGATCTGGACCAGCCGAAAAAGCGCTGACGGTCACGCAGCGGATGTTGCTGGTGAGACCCGACGCCACCGACCTGTACAAGGATGCGGCGGCGTTGCAGCAGCACCTGCACCAATACCGGGCAGCCATGAGCAGTCTGGAAACCTACCTGGGCCGGGGCCAGGAAGCCCCTGACGCATCGGAGGTCAGGTCTTGGATCGATTCTCTGAAAGTGACCCTGAGCAGGCTTAACTGATTCAACCTTCTCAAATCCAATGGCCCGCCCTTAGCGTATACAGTGAGTAATGAAGAATTGGAGGCCCAGCGGCCGCTAAGAAGTCAGCGCGCATCGGCCGGACAGGCTAACGATGGCGACACCCCGTTCTCCGACGAGCCGGAAGACCGGGAACTACTGCGACGGATCGTTGCCCAGGACAGGGATGCGCTGGACCTTCTGTACAGCCGGTACATCACGGCCGTTTACTCCATGGCTTTGCACATGTTGAAGCAGCCGCCCCTGGCGGAGGAAGTCACTCAGGATGTTTTTATGAACATCTGGCTCAAGGCCGCGAGTTTCAATGCCGAGAAGGGTCAGCCCCGCTCGTGGATCATGAGCGTGGCCCATCACCGGGTCATCGACGTCATACGTTCCCGCCGGCGCACCGCGCAGATGACCGACCCCGAGGGATACGAGACGCTGGAGCGCCTGCCCTCGGGCGGCGCCTCGGTCGAGAATCAGGTGCAACAGAACCTGGACCGGGAGCGGATAATGAAGGCACTTGCCGGCCTTCCGGACAATCAGAAGCAGGTGATATTGCTGGCCTACTTCGAGGGCTACTCCCAGTCTGAAATGGCTGAGTTGCTGTCGGAACCCCTGGGTACCATCAAGACAAGGGTGCGACTGGCGATGCAAAAACTACGTGCCGTGCTTCAGGAAGATGACGACAAGTAGCGGACAAAACCGGCATCCCTACGACCTGCTCGAGGCGTTCGCGCTGGACGCCCTGGAGCCGGTCGAGGAAGTTGTGGTTGCGGATCACGTCGAAGAGTGTGAAATCTGTTGGACGTTGGTCGGCGATAACCTGCGAGTGGCTTCCGCCATCGCCGATTCCGTCACGGAAGTGATAGCGCCTGCGGAATTGCGGCAACGACTGCTCGATTCCATAGGCGGGAGCGTTCCGGCAGCTTTTGAGCCATCAGTATCACCAACAGTATCGGTATCCCATACCCGCCCTCCCCGTAGCTGGTCAAGGGTATCACGTTCGATTTCAACAAGGTGGGTCCGGGTAGTTGCCCCGGTTGTCGCCGTCCTGGCCGTGTTGGCGATTTTCGGAATGACTGCTTTGAATCTCGAAATGTCCGGGCGAGTTGGGGACATTCAATCTGAGAACACGCAGCTGCGCCGCCAGTTGGACGAGAGCATGGCGACCACTGCAGCGTTGGCGCACACTTCCAGCGCGGTGTCCCAGATGCAGGGTAATTTGCAGCGCTGGCAGGAAACCAGCTACGCGCTCGCCCAGCCCGGCAACCAGACCCTTGTGTTGAGTCCGGCCGCCCCGGAAATAGGGTCACGAGGCGTGTTGGTCTTGTCTGAGGATGGAAGGGAGGCGGTACTGATGGCCTCCAGCCTGGACGAACCGCGACCGGATTCCGCATATCATGTCTGGTTGACGAAGGGTGGTCAATGGTACTGGGCCGGCGATATGGAAGTGGACGATCGTGGCTGGGGAACAATGCCAATGTCATCCCAGGAATCCCTGCTGCAGTACGACTCCGTTCAGATCAGCCACGGCACGAGGATTGCGGTTGCGGCTGCCTCTCCCGTAGACGACTCAGAACGCGCCCTGGCCATGGCGGGGATGGTCGGCGATCTCGTACTGGTGGCCAGTCTGAATTGAACTGCCCCGACTCCGTTCTCATACCTCATCACTGTCAGTACATTGCCCTCACTGAATCCTGCTTGGCTACCTCACCAGGCGCTGATATACTCGGCTCAAGTTCCTCCATCTCTGAATTCCTCAAGGGGAGTTGGCGGTGCGGCAAATCCGGGGCAGACACGACCTCAGTTGCGGCAACTGCAGGACACAGATGGTCGAGAACAAATGCAAAATCTCCTACCCCAACTGTGAATGCACCCTGGACTGCTCCGACCCATAGGTCTGGACGCTCCATGTGACAGCGAAAGTCCTGGTTCTCATTGACCCCAAAGGTCGCTCGATAGAGGCCATGGCGCAGTCCGTCAGGGACGGCGTGGAAGCGAGCGGCCTCGCCGTACCGTCGCTGATGACAATCGAGCAGGCATCCCGGGATGACCTGCTGACCGCCGATGGCATTATCCTGGGTTCCCCAAACTGGAGCGGCATCACGGGGTCGTTCAAGCAGTGGCTTGATGACCAAGGCGACCTGTGGGTGGAGCGGCTACTGGTGGGTCGGCCCGGCGCGGCCTTCACGACGGGAACGGGGCGCCACTCCGGCCTCGAGACCACGCTCAAGCAACTGATCCACTGGATGCTGGCCTGCGGGATGGTGATCGTCGGCCTGCCGTGGTCAGAGCGAATGCGTGTGTCCGGCTCCTACTACGGCGCCACCGCCGCGGGCGGGGTCAACGACGACGACCTCGCCCAGGCCAGGAATCTGGGAGCGCGCATGGCCGGCTTCGCCGCCCGCCTGAAGGCTCCCTAACCCCGCAGCTGCAGGTGCCGGAAAAACTGCGGATGCTTCGACTCGACCTGCCGCAGGGCCTCTTTCATCGGCTCCCGGATCGACTCGTGAGCATCCTTAGAGGTCCTGAGTTTGAATAGGTGATAGCATTCCCGCAGGTTTAGCTTGGACAGCACGCGGCGTTGGTGAGCGTGGGTTACGACGTACTGGGCAGCCGCAGGTGATACATCGTCGTGAATCCTGCGATGCAGGTCCTCCGCCACTGCTGTGGCCTCAATGAAGGGACCCTCCAGTCCTGCGTCGGCGATTACCGACGGGATTCTCACGCCGTGGACAACGGTCAGCAGCTGCGGAAGGTACGTCTGCATGCGGTGCCGCCGGAATTCCCGGAACGCCCCGTAGTCCAGAAGGATTTCGAAGGTGTAGTCCACGACCTCCAGTTCCCGTGGCGGTGAGTCGTGAGGCCCTATTCCATCCAGGAAGCTGTCGATCAGTCGGTTGCGCTCCTCTGAGGGCATAGCCAGGGCCCGGTCCCATGCTTCCTGGTACCCCAGACCGGTCGAGCCATACAGGAACGCGGCAGCCAGCTTTTCTTCTGCCTGCGCATCCCAGTGGACCAGTCGCACCTCGCCGGATGGCACCGTCTCCTCGGCCAGTTGGCCCACCCGGTCGTCCAGTTCGCGGCGTTTTTCGGGCCGTTGCCGCAGGTAGTCCACCTCGTTTGCATACTTGATAAGAGTCGGGGTGATGCTGCGCCCTTGATCGCGTACCTCGCTGCCAAGCTCACGCTCCTCCGCCAGCTCCGATGACATCAGCTTGGATATCGCGTGCTCCAGCGTGCGGGCGTTGGCCGTGACCCCCACGTTGGTCAGCGTGGATGCGGGCAAGACCGAGCGGCAGCCGTCGGTGGCGATCCGACGGAGGCGCAGACCGTAGGCTGCGTCGCTCTCTCGAGACCGCTTGGGGTGCGCGCCCCGCAGGTAGTCCATGCAAGCATCGATCAGTTGCTGGTATGCATCAAACAGGCGTCCGCAGGTCGCCACGTAGTCTTGGCGCAGATCCTGGTGTGCTTCCAGCTCCGTTGGAACGTGGAAGTACCCCGCATCCATCACCTGGTAGCGGGACGACTTCTCGGTGTAGGACGCCAGTCGGTTGTCCTCCAGCGCGTCGCAGGCCAGCCGGGAGATGTTCTCCACCGCCATGTGAATGACGGCGTGCTCGGCCACGGAGGCGTGCCCATAACCCAGAACCCACCGCTCGTGGAAGTCAGCGGCCTTCTCCTCGCTGACCTCTCGCGCAATCTCGTCAAACGGCTCCGGCCTACGGGAGGTCATAGCGAAGGCAACGGCGATCTGCTCCTCGGACAGGTCGCGATTGTCCAGAGGGTAAACCCGGCGGGGGTATTGACGAGTCTCACGACTCTCGAACGATGAATCGATTGGTCTGCTCATAGCAGGATTACTTTCGAGTAGCAGTCCATTTAAGTCAAATATTCGGGATGAGGTCAGTCTCTACGCCAGTGCGATTGGATTGGCCTATTTTCGACAGGAACAGGGGCGGGATTCGCTCCCGCCCCTTCCTGCGTGTATCGATACTCGGCCCACACCTACACCAGCGCTCCGAACCCGTCGGGGATGGCAACCTCAACGAGGTGAGTCTTGCCTGAGGCTATCGCCGTATCGAGGGCCGGGCCTAGCTCCGCTACCGTGGACACACGGGTGGCACCGAACCCGTAGGAATCGAACAGCTTGGAGAAGTCGGGATTCACAAGGTCGGTGGCGAAGAGACGGTCTCCGAACCGTGATTTCTGGTACCCCTTCAGCACGCCCCAAGCGTTGTCGTTGAACATCAGGATCACGGGGTGAATGTCATACTGGGCGGCGGTGGCCAACTCCTGGAAGTTGTACTGGAACCCGCCGTCTCCAGTGATGCAGACCACCGGGCTGTCGGGCTGGCCCACCTTGGCGCCTAAGCCCGCCGGGAAGGCAAACCCCAGCCCCGCCCAGCCGTGCGGATGCATGTACTTTCGCGGGCCATAGATATCCAGGCAGCGGGAGGCCCGGCTGGCAGGTACAGTCGGGTCCAGCGAGAACACCGTGTCTCGGGGCGTCGCTTCCCTGACGGCTTCGAACACCTTGAGTTCGTTGCCCCAAGTATCCTGCAACGTGCGATGGATGTCCTGCTTCACCGAAGCAATCTCGTCGGCGTATGACTGGCCCTTGCTCACGTCCCTGCTGCCGATGCCATCCAGCCACTGCTGCGCCACCGCCTGTGAGTTGGCGACGATGGGCACCGTGGCATCGTAGTTCTTGCCGATGAAGTCGCCGTCCAGCAGGACGTGCACTACAGTGCCCGGCAGGTTGAGCTGCACGCCGGTGGTGGAGCGGTGGGGCATGATCGACCCGAGAATTACCACGGCGTCGCAGGTGGACAGCCATTTCTGGGCCGGATTCTCGCCCCAGATGCGTCCGCCCAGCATCGTCCCAAGGGATAGCGTGTGGTCCTCGGGGAACGCTCCCTTGGCGCCATCGGAGGTAACCACCGGTGCACCCAGCGCCTCGGCCAGCCGCACTATCTCCTCGGTGCCTCCCATCATCTGCACCTCTTCGCCAACCACGATGGCGGGGCGCTTCGCGTTGAGCAATATCTGCAGCCCCTGCTCGACCAGCGCCGGGTCTCCTTGCGGGATGCCGGGGTCCCGGGGGCCGATGATTTCGACGTCGGCGCTGTTGCCCAGGATATCGGTGGGGAATTCCAGTTCGATGGGGCGGGGACGGCGGTTCTGGAAGCGCTGAAACGCCTCCACCAGGTTATCCGGGATGGACTCGATTTCGCTCACCATGGCGTTCCAGTCGGTCACAGCCTCGAACATCCGCAGCTGGTCCTTGACCTCGTGCGTGGTGTTGCGGCCCTGCCCGATGAAGTCGCTCTCGACGTTGGTGGTCACCTGGAGCAGCGGCGATCCGGAAAAATACGCCTCGCCCATAGCGCCTATGGAATCGGCGGCGCCGGGGCCCGTGCTGGTAATCAGCACGCCGGGCTTGCCGGTGGCGCGGGCGTAGCCGTCGGCCATGAATCCTACGCCCAGTTCCAGCCTGCCGCCGACGAATCGCACGCTTTCCTGCTGGTCAAAAAGGGCGTCGAAAAGGTCCAGGTTATGTATGCTGATGATCCCGAAGACGGTGTCAACCTCGTGGGCCTTCAGGGATTCGATTATGGACTGGCCGCCGGTCAAGTTGGGCAAGGTAGTACTCCTAGTTCTTATGTGTCGAATGAAGGGAGGCCGCTTCGCTAGAGCAGCAGGCTCACAGGCTTCTCCAGCAGGCGCTTGATCTCCATCAGGAACTGCGCGGCCTCCGCGCCGTCGGCGACGCGGTGGTCGACGGACAGCGTGGCCTTCATGATTTCGGCGATGGCCAGCTGGCCGTCGCGGGCCACCGGCTGCTCCTTGACCGCGCCTACGGCCAGAATCGCCGCGTGGGGCGGGAATATGATGGCCGTGAAGCTGTCCACGTCGAACATCCCCAGGTTGCTGACGCTGTAGGTCGTCCCGGCGTATTCCTCGGCCTGCAGTGTGCCGTTATTGGCCCGGTCGATGAGGTCCCGGCTGGCGGCGGCGATCTGGGCCAGGGTCCTGTTCTCGCATTCCGGTATGCCGGGAACGATAAGACCCGATTCCAGCGCGATGGCGATGCCCACGTTGATGGACGGGTTCATCTGCAGGTGGTCGCCACGGAAGAACGAGTTGAACTTGGGATGTTTGCCGATGGCCAGAGCCGAGGCCTTCACGATCAGGTCGTTGACGCTCACCCGGCTGGACGAAGGCAACTCGTCGTTTACATCACGGCGCAGGGCCATGGCGGCGGTCATGTCGATGTCCACGGCCACATAGAAGTGGGGCGCCTGCTGCTTGCTGTCCGAAGTTACGCGGGCGATGGTCTGGCGCATGCGGGACAGGTCTGCCCGCTCGGCTCCCTCTGGCGCCGCAACGGGTTCGGTGGCGGGCGCGGGTGCCGCCGCAGCCGGGGGCGCAGCAGCCCTGGCCGCGACCGCGGCGTTTATGTCAGATTCCACGATCCGGCCACCGGGGCCGGTTCCCGTGACTCCCTCGAGGTCCAGGCCGTTTTCGCGGGCCAGCCTGCGTGCCAACGGCGAGGCCAGGATCCGTCCGGCCTCCGCTGCGGCCCTTGCGGCATCGGCGGCGGCCAGAACGTCCGCTTCCACGATGCGGCCGCCGGGGCCGGTGCCGGCCAGCGTCGTCAGATCAACTCCCTGTTCCCGGGCCAGCCGACGCGCGATGGGAGAAGCGCGGACTTCCCCGGCGGGTGCGGCTGCCGCAGTGGGGGCCGGTGTTGCAGGGGCCGCCGGGGCTGCCTCAGGTTCTGCTTGAGGAGCAGTCGAAGGTCCGGCCAGGTCGTCGGGCAGCGCCTCGTCCGCGTCGCCAATGACGGCGATGAGTTGCCCCACCGGCACCGCCTCGCCCTCACCCGCAATTATCCGCCGGAGTACGCCGCCGGTGGTTGGCTTGAATTCCACCACCGCCTTGTCGGTCTCTATCTCGGCGATTACCTCGTTGGCCACCACCTCGTCGCCTTCCTGCTTAATCCAGCGAACGACGGTACCTTCTCGCATATCGTAGCCCAACTGGGGCATCACAACAGATGTGGCCAATTGTGCCTCCTGACCCTCAGAACTTACCTGGCTGACTCCATTTGTACTTGCGGAGTCTGGGCTAGATATTAAAGCAAGGGGAACCCGTGGGCAACCGCGAAACCCTCCGTACCCATAGTAATGAAAAGGGAGCGCCGTACGACGCTCCCGAGGTTTTCAGAAATTGATGCCAGCCTTACATCATTCGCTGGATGATGCGGTCAGCCTGCTCCTGGCTGAGGCCCAGGGGACGCTTGGCCAGCGGACCCTCCTTGGACAGCACGGGCTCGGCCTCGATCAGGGACACCGACTCCTTCTGGAAGAACAGGCCGGTGTAGATCGTGTCGCCCCATTCCAGCGCCTTCTCGCAGGCGGTCTTCCAGTCCCCAGGATCGTGTTCCTCGTCTTCCAGCTTCTGGATTCGGTCTTTGAAGAAGTCATGAGTATTGTCGCGGTTGAAGGTCACGCAGGGGCTGAAGACGTCGATGAGGGAAAATCCCTTGTGGTTCGTTCCCTGCTTGATCAGGTCTGTGAGCTGGCGGACATCTCCGCTGTAACCCCGGGCGACGAACGTGGCGCCGTTCATTATCGCCGATGTGATGGGGTTGACCGGGGTCTCCACGCTGCCAAAGGGAGTGCTCTTGGTGTTCATGCCGTAGCTGCTGGTCGGCGAGACCTGGCCCGTGGTGAGACCATAAATCTGGTTGTTCATCACGATGTAGGTCACGTCGATGTTACGGCGGGCGGAGTGTGCGAAGTGATTGCCGCCGATACCGTATCCGTCCCCGTCGCCGCCGGTAACGAACACGGTCAGTTCGTGGTTGGCCAGCTTGGCACCGGTGGCCACCGCGAGGGAGCGGCCGTGGAGGGTGTGCATGCCGTAGGAGTTGAAGTAACCTGGCAGGTTGGACGAGCAACCGATGCCGCTGACAGTCAGTATCTCGTGGGGTTGCAGCCCCAGTTCGGCACATGCTCGCTGCAGAGAGTTCAGAACTCCGAAATCACCGCATCCGGGACACCAGTCAGGATTGACCTGTCCCCGAAAATCTCTGGCCGTCAGTTGGATCTCGGTCCTGCCGTTGCCCACACCTACGGTTGCCATGGAAACACCTCAATTCCTAGACTTGCGGCCCCTGCCGTGTATCCCGGTGAAATGGTACTGGCTGTATCAGCCTAGACCATAATTTCCTGGTAAGGAACATATCGCTCAGTCTTGCCAGCCACCTGCTCCGCGACGCCGTCGGCGATGTGGTGGGGCATGAACGGCTCTCCGTCGTACTTCCTGATGTGGCCATGAGCGGAGAACCCGGTCTCGCTGCGGAGGTACCGGGCAAACTGCCCGGAGTAGCTGTTCTCGACTATGATCACCTTTCTGGCGGCGTTCAGAATGCGGGAAACCTCGTCGGCATGGAAGGGGACAATCCACTTGATCGTCAGCTGGTTCGCGACGATTCCACGCTCCACCAGCTGTCCCCGGGCTTCCTGCATGGCGCCGTGGGTCGAACCCCAGCCCAACAGAGTCACCTCGGCATCCTCGGGACCCTCCAGTTCGGGAGGCGCGATCAGTTCCACCGCGTCCTGCATCTTGCGGCCCCGCTTTTCAACCATCATCCGGCGCTTGTGCGGATTGGTGAACTCATCGCTGATCAGGGTAGAGTCTTCGTCGTGTTCATCGGTGGCAACCACGTGCACGTAGCCCTCGAGACCCGGAATGGCCCTGGGGGAGACACCGCTATCGGTGTTCTCGTACCGCTTGTATCCGTTGGGGGACAATGATTCGGTGATCAATTGTCCCCGGTCGATGGCGGGGTGCATGTCGATGGCGTCGGGGTCGACGCTGTATCGCCCCTCCGATATGAGCAGGTCGGAGATGAGTACTGCCGGACACTGCAGCTTGTCGGTCAGGTTGAACAACTCCGGCATAGTGTTGAAGGCGTCGAGGGAGTCCCTGGGGGCGACAATGAAGCGCTCGTAATCGCCCTGGCTGGCGCCCAGTACCTGCCACAGGTCGCCCTGCTCGGTCTTGGTAGGCACCCCGGTGGATGGGCCAGCGCGCTGCACGTCGATGTAGACCACCGGGATCTCCATCATGGCAGCCGCACCGACCGCCTCGGTCATCAGCGCGAATCCGCCGCCCGAGGTGGCGCACATGGACCTGGCACCGGCATGCGCCGCGCCGATTACCATGTTGGAGACGCCGATCTCGTCCTCCACCTGCCGGACCATGATGCCCAGGTTCCTGGCGTTGGAGGCCATCCAGTGCAGGATGCCGGAGGCAGGGCTCATGGGGTAGGCGGCGTAGAACTTGACGCCCGCAGCAGCGCCGCCCATGGCTATGGCATCGTTGCCTGACCACACCGCCAGAGGCTTACCTCCCTGGGGCAGCGGCTGTGCGAACGGGCGGTAGTTGGACTCTGCGTAGTCGAACCCCGCCTTCGCCACTTCCACGTTTTGGTCCACCACCTGCTGTCCCTGCCTGGCAAACCGGAGCTCCAGGCTGTCCTGCAGCACCTGGAAGTCCAGGCCCATCAGGGACGAAACGGCACCCATGGCCACGGTGTTCTGGATCAGCCTGTTGCGGCTGTTGGTCAGTTCCCCGACCGGTATGGGGCAGAGGTCAGCGCCGTTGGACTCGCCGGGTTTGACACTATCGCTGTTGTACAGGACCCGGCCGCCCGGCCCGATCAGTCGCTGGTGGCGGTCCATGGTGTCCTGGTTGAGGCAGAGCAGGAGGTCCAGCTTGTCGCCGTGGGTAAATATTTCCTCGTCGCAGATTCGCAGGGTGAGGAAGATATGCCCGCCGCGAATGATGGACTGGTAGGCGTTGTAGGTGCTGAGATGCAGCCCACGACGAACGATGATGCGAGCGAAAATATCGCCGGGTGTGGCAATGCCCTGACCCGCCTCACCACCGATGCCCATTGCGAAATCGTACGTGCCCAATGCCATCTATCCGCTCCTGCATTCACGTTCCGCCAATAACAGTAATCAACGGATCATGGGTTTCATTCGCTATGAATCGGGTTACGCGCCAAGTATACCGCCGCTATCCGCCCCGCACAAACGATTTTTCGAATTTCGAAAAAACCCATGCGGAAATCTGCGAATCACAACAGCAGGTGGCACGACTGATTTCAGGCCTGCTTTCTACATGTGCACGGCGCGCCCCTGCGCGGAAAGCGCGGCCTCCTTGAGCATCTCGGAAAGCGATGGGTGGGCGTGGACGGTCCAGCCCAGCTCCAGGGTGGTACCCTCGAGCATGCGTGTCATGGATAGCTCGCCCAGCAACTCGGTGACCTCGGGGCCAATCATGTGCCCGCCCAGAAGCTCTCCGTACCGGGAGTCGACCACCAGTTTCACCATACCTTCGGTCTCTCCCATGGCCAGGGCTTTCCCGTTGGCCAGAGCATTGAACACGCCCACATTCACCTCGTAGCCCTGCTCCCTGGCCTGGGCCTCGGTGAGGCCAAAGCTGGCGATCTGGGGGTTGCAGTAGGTGGTCCGGGGCATGTGAACGTAGTCCAACGGCTGGGGTTCCATCCCCATGATGTGCTCGACTGCTGTTACCGCCTGGGCCGATGCCACGTGGGCCAGCGGCATCTTGCCAGTGACGTCGCCGATGGCGTACACGCCCGGAACGTTGGTGGCGCAGTACTCGTCAACCACTATGCCGGCTCGGTCGACTGCTACGCCTGCAGAGTCCAGATTCAACTCCTCGACGTTTGGCTGCACGCCCACTGCCACGAGCACCATACCCGTGTCGATGGACTGGGTGGCTCCGCCCTGGTCGATTGAGACGGTCACGCCGTCGGGCCGGGTCTGTACGCCCGTCACTGCCGCCCCAGTCATCACGTTGACGCCGTATCCCTTGAACGACCGCTCCAGCTGGGCGCTGATGTCCTCGTCCTCGTTGGGGACCAGGCGCGGCAGCAGCTCGACGATGGTTACCTCCACGCCATACATGGCGTAGACGTAGGCGAACTCCACGCCGATGGCGCCGCCCCCGACGATGATCATGGACTGTGGGAGATCAGTGAGTACGATGGACTCGCGGCTGGTTATGATCCGGTCTCCGTCTACCGGCAGGGATGGAACGGACCGGGGCCGGGCACCGGTGGCGATGACGATGTTCTTGGCCTCGACTACGGTCCCCTCCGGGTCTATGGCCACCCGGTTGGGGCCCGCCAGCCGACCGGTCCCGGTGATATGGTCGACGTTGTTCTTGCGCAGGAGAAAGCGAACGCCACGGGTGTTGCGGTCAACGACCCTGCGGCTACGAGACATGGCCACTGAGTAGTCGGCGTGAAAGCCCTCAAACTTGAGGCCGAACTCCTCGGAGCGCCGCACGTAGGAAACGATCTCCGCGTTTTTCAGCAGGGCCTTAGTCGGTATGCAGCCCCAGTTGAGGCAGGTCCCGCCCAGGGCCTCCCGTTCCACCACCGCCGCCTTAAGGCCCAACTGGGCAGCGCGAATCGCTGCTACGTATCCGCCTGGGCCGGATCCGATTACAACCAGGTCATAGCTTGATTCCATCCCATCCTCGGAAAAACCCGTCCGCTTCCGCGCGCATCGGATTGTCAATACAGCGACGAATTATAGCGGTGTGCCAGCGGCAGGCACAATATAAAGGAGGGTAGTTTATGTCGTGTCCGCTTTGTCCTGGCCAAGTTACCAAGGTATTTTCAAGGTCACCTTCTGAATCAGGATTATCTGGATTCTGTGATTTTCAGGATGACGCTCAATCCTGGAAATTTGTTAATCCTGTGAATCCTGATTCAGACAATATCGAAGTCGCCGGGCCTTGAAATGGCCTAGTCAACGGACTTGGGAATTTGTTTGTTACTGCCCTTTCTGATAGTATGAGTAGCGCTTCAAATAATCTTCTTTGCGAGAATTGATATGCGACTCGGACCGCTGGGACTCTGGGAAATCCTGGCAATCCTCGTGGTCATCCTGCTCATTTTCGGAGCTCGAAGGCTTCCGGAGATCGGTTCATCCATGGGCAAAGGGATTCGCACCTTCAAGAGCGCATTGATGGGAGAGGATGACAAGCAGCAGCCACAGGACCCGCCGCCAGCTGCCAAGAGCGGGGACGAGCGCACTCCTTACTGAACAAATGGGAAACCTGAACATCAAAAGGGACCGGTCGATCACCGGTCCTTTTTCTTTGAACGGCGCTCGTCGACTACCTCTGCACGATGGCCGTCTCGGTCTCCCGCCGGCTCCGGCCAGCCAATCTGGCCAGCAGCACCCCGATCTCGTACAGCACCAGTAGCGGGCCCGCCACGAGGGCCTGGTTCACCGGGTCGAAGGTGGGCGTGATGATGGCCGCAAGAATGAACGCAATCACCACCCAGTACCTGCGGAACCGCGAGAGCCTCTGCGCAGATACGATCCCCAGCGAGGCCAGCATGTACATGATGAGCGGTGTCTCGAAGGCAACTCCCATCCAGAACAGCAGCCTCACCATCAGGTTGACGAAGTTGCTGATGCGAATCAGGGGTGTGGCCACGTCGCTGAAACCCAGCAGGAACTTGAGCGCAGGGGGAGTCAGCACGTAATAGGCAAAGGCGACGCCAGCGGCGAAAGCAAGCAGGGCTGCTGGCATGAACAGGTACAGGTAGCGCCGCTCCTTGCCCGTCAGGCCGGGCGCGACGAACATGACCACCTGGTGCAGGATCACGGGCAGGGCCAGAACAAACCCCGCGACGAATGACACCTTCACCGCGGTGGTCAAAAGCTCGGTGACCTCAATGAATACCAGTTCCAGTCCCGACCCGGTATCGAGGTCATAGGCGGGTCTCGAAAGGAACTCTATTATCTGGCGATAAAAGGCGAACGAGACCACGCTGCCGGCCAGGATCGCCACCACGCAAACCAGGACCCGCCGGCGCAGCTCCCGCAGGTGGTCCGTGATGGAGAGTTCCCGGGACATCACGACCTGTCTGGAGGAGTATCGTCTTTGGGAGACTGCTCAGACAGCGCCGGTTCGTCATCCGGCATTTCAGGACGGGACGGTACCCCTGGCGGGGGCTGCTGGGAGTGGGTTTTCTGCCGCTCCTCAACCGAAATGGCATCGGTCACGTCGGAGAAGCCACGCCGCAGGTCGCCAAGTATCTTTCCGGTGCGGCGGGCCATGTCTATTGAGCGCCCGGGACCAACGACCAGGAACGCCACCAGAAGGATGACCACCAGTTCCATGGAACCGATACCCATGAAATTCATGGAGCCTCCCCCCGTGAGGGTCCGATCCCTTCGAATGGCAGCGCGGCCGCTTGGGTTGGGCAGTCGGGACCGCATCGGGCGGAGTCCGGTAACTGCCAACCTTCCGGCCATTGATAGCCCAGCTCATCCAGGAGCTGCAGCACCAGGCACGTGGGCAGACCTATTATGTTGTGATAGCAGCCCTGCCACGACGACGCGGGTCGCAGTTCTCTGTCCTGCACCGCGTAGGCCCCGGCCTTGTCCCGTGGCACACCGGAGGCAATGCTGGCCTCGATTTCCTCGTCGGAGAAACCCCGCAGGGTGATCTGCGAGGTCATGCTGACCGTCTTGGCCTGTCCGTTGGAGGCGTTGACCACCGTGAGTCCGGTGCTGACGTGATGAGTCGTCCCTCTTAGCCTTCGTAACATGGCACGGGCCTCGACATCGTCAACCGGCTTGCCCAGCGACTCGCCCACGTGTACCACCGTACTGTCACCGCCGATAACGAAACCTGCTTCAATAGTGGCGGCCACCTTCAGGGCCTTGTCCCGCGAGAGTCGCTCCACCATCTCCAGTGGTGTTTCGCCAGGTAGCGGGTCCTCCGGGACATCGGCCGGCTGCACCTCGAACGGCAGTCCCACCGCCTCCAGCAGCTCGCGCCTCCGTGGCGATGCCGAAGCCAGGACGAGTTGACCGGTCATGGCGGCGCCGGCCCAGCGCAGCAGTGCCACGCATTCGACGTGGTGAGTCTGCGGGAACATGTCGATGGGAACCACACGGTCCAGCTTATAGCCGCCAGCCGTCAGGACCTTCAGGTCTCGGGCCAGCGTCTCCGCATCGCAGGAAACGTAGGCCACTCGAGGAGGGGCCAGTTCCACCAGACTGGCAAGTGCCTGCGGCTGGCACCCGGAGCGTGGCGGGTCCAGAACGACGGCGTCAGGGCGTACGGGCAAATCCGAGAGCACGTTCTCGGTTCGACCCAGCAGGAATTCCACGTTGGGGAACCCCGCCGCGTTTTCCCGCGCGTCGGCCACGGCGGCGGATGACTCCTCAATCGCGAGCACTTTTTTCACGTGTGGAGAGAGGAGGACGGCGAAGGTCCCGACACCGGCGTAGGCATCCACCAGCACATCCTCGGGCGAAAGCGCCAGCCATTCGCGCACCACGTCGGCGGCTCTCGCAGCCTGCTCGACGTTCACCTGGAAGAATGACGGCGACGACACGAAAAAGCGTTTCTCCCCAATGGTTTCTATGTACCGTTTCTGCCCCGTAACCACTTCAATGCCGGGGCCGAACATCTGGGGTTGCACCAGGTAACTGTCCGGATCGTCAGCGGTTGCGCCTCCGGCACGGATGGACAGCTGAGTCGTCTCTCTGCAGCGGTCCTGCAGCTCTCCCAGGAGCAAGTTGACACTGCGCCTCATCAGCATGCACTCGTCGATTCTGATGAACTTCCGAGTCTCCCGATTGACGAAGCCAAGTTCACCCTGCTTGCTCACGGTGAAACGGGCGTGATTGCGATAGCCGTAGCGATTGTGGGATGGCAACGTTTCCGCCACCGGAGCCTCCTGCCCATCGAGAAACAGACCACCGACGCGCGAAAGGGCGTCAATAACCTTATCTCGTTTCACCGCCAGTTGCGCATCGTAGTCGAGATGCTGCCACTGGCAACCGGTGCACGCTCCGAAGTACTGGCAGGGCGGGTCGATGCGATCGGGCGACGGCTCAAGGACCTCCACGACGGTGGCGGAAGCGTATTTGCGGTGCACCCGTACCACCTCGGCCGTCACGCGCTCGCCGGGAATGCCGCCCAGTACAAACACCGGCTCGTCGTTGTGGCGCGCCATGGCCTCGCCCAGCCGGCCCCAGGACTCCAGCGTGACGTCGATGCGGTCGCCAATGCGCAGCCGGGGAGTATCGTCTACGGCGGCAGGCGTACCGCGCGCGGCAGGTTGTTCTGTGGACTCAATCACGATCTAACACTATACAGACATATCTGGGACTATTCCAACGGAGAACCTACGGCAGAGGGGCCTTTTGATTCATCCTCCCCCTGAGGGGGAGGGCTGGGGTGGGGGTGAAATCCCGCGCATCAGCGGCTTTGCAATAGACGAGAGAAGGCCCTCACTCTAACCCTCTCCCGGAGCGAGAGGGCACAACTAAAGAGCCCTGCTGCACTGACAGCATCCGGTTGACCAGCATCAGCGGCCCATTTAAACTTTAAGAGAACCTTTTTTCGCTGCGCGCGAGTTGCAGTCGCCGACGGAAGGCCCGCGCGAGTCTACGACAGCGGAAGACCTTTCCGGAGGATGAGAATGGCAGAACCCATTGAGGTCACCGAACAGAATTGGGACTCCGAGGTTCTCAAGTCAGACACTGTTGTAATGGTCGACTTCTGGGCCGAGTGGTGTGGCCCGTGCAAGATGATTGCTCCTTCCGTCCATGACATGGCCGTGGAATACGACGGCAAGCTGACGGTAGGAAAGCTGGACGTCGACAGCAGCCCCAGCGTAGCGATGCAGTACGGAGTGCGCAGCATTCCCGCCCTGATTTTCTTCAAGGACGGACAGCCCGTTGACCAGATCGTCGGCGCCGTGCCCAAGGGCGCCCTGAAGAAGAAGATCGAGGCCGTCCTGGGCAGCTAACCACCGCCGCCACCTGGATAGAGGCCGATGGAAGATCAGGCGCACTCCGCGAAAACGGGTGCGCCTCTCCTTTTGGTCAATTACCCACCGGCCAGGGTCGCCGCCAACCCAGCGTCGGCCTTGGCCAGAACCCGCCACGGATCACTATGCCTCGTACACCGTTCTGCCGCCGACGATGGTCCGCTGCACCTGGATGTCCTTGATGCCGAACGGGTCGATCTGGGTGGGGTCCTCTCCCAGCACCACCATGTCGGCCAGCTTCCCCACCTCGAGGGACCCCTTCCGGTCCTCGTCGAAGGACGCGTAGGCGCTGTGCATGGTGTAGATGCGCAGGGCCTCCTCCACTGACACCTTCTGGTTGGGCCCCCATACGTTGCCCCGGCTGTCGGTGCGAGTGACGCAGCTCTGGATGCCCAGCAGCGGCTGGAACGGGCCGGGCGGGTAGTCCGTGGCGCCGGTGCCCACCACGCCGTAGTCCAGGAATGAACGCTGGGCGAACATCCACTGCAGGCGCTCCTCGCCATAGAAGGGCATCTTCTCCCCGTGATGGTAGACGTAGGTGCAGAATGGCGTGGCGATGGTTCCGAGATTGTGCATTTTGGTGAGAATGTCCGGGTTCACAAGCGTGCAGTGCTCCACGCGGTGCCGGGGATTGGGGCGAGGATCAGCAGCCTGCGCCTTCTCATAGGCGTTCAGCACCATCTCGATAGCCAGGTCGCCGTTGGCGTGGATGCAGACCTGGAACCCGGCCCGGTGCATTTCCATAGCGTTCTCTTCAATCTCCTCGGCGCTCATTGCGAGGATGCCGTGGTCGCAGTCGCTGCCGACGTAGGGCTCCGACAGGTAGGCCGTGCGGGCGGCGATGGCACCGTCCGCCACCATCTTGATGCCACCGAGGCGAAGCATGTCGTCGCCGAAGCCCGTCTTCAGCCCCGCCTCCTGCAGAGACCGGAAGTGGGGGTGGTACATCAGCGCGTACACCCGCATGGACAGGTCGCCGGCATCCCTGCCCTCCTGGTAGGTGACAAACTCGTCCCGTACCACGCGGGCGTCGTGGACGCTGGTCAGACCAACCTCGGTTAGCATACGGCAGATAGTACGCAGCCCCTCGCGCCGGATCTCCGGAGTGTCCGAGGGGATGAGCCCGAAGCGTACCGGCTCGATGGCCCGCTCGTAGATCACACCGTTCAGCTCTCCGGTGTCCGGGTCGCGTTCCAGCCGACCGCCGAAGGGATCGGGAGTATCCCGATCGAACCCTGCCAGCTCAAGGGCCATGCTGTTCAGGTAGTAGATGTGGCCCGCCCGGTGCGAAACCATGATGGGATGGAAGGTGCTCACCGCGTCCAGTTCCTCCCGGAAGATGGAGCGGTTCTCCGCCGTCTTGGTGTCGTCGTACTTGAAACCCTGCACCCATTGGCCGGGCGGCGTGGTTTCCACCCGTTCCCGCAGCGCCGTCTGGATGGCGGCGATGGTGGGCAAGTCGCAGTCGGCGGCCATCACGTGGCGGATGCCGCTGTTAAGCACGTGGATGTGGGCGTCGATGAAACCGGGGAGAACCGTGCTGCCCGTGAGATCCAGCACCTTGACGTTGGGACCTACGAACGTCTCGACGTCCGCGTTGCTGCCGACGCCAATGATCCGCCCGTCGCTCATTGCCACGGCCTCGGCGCGGGGGCGACCACGGTCCATGGTGATGACGTTGGCGTTCCTGATGACCGTATCGGCCTTGGTTGGGTTGGTTGGCATGGATCCTCCTCGGGCGTTTCAGGAACGCCTGGCTGGTATTCGTACGTGCGGCAATTGAGACCGCAAGTTTAGCACCTTGTTTGATACCGGCTGGCCGTTAAAATGGGGCGACCTTTATTCGCCAACAGAGTCTCCCGCGTATCAATTAGGGACAGTCGCAACTGCTGCCAGGGATAAGCACTCCTAGCAAACCCTCAGCTCTAATACGGAGGACACCATGGGCTGGTCCAACAACCATCCGAACGGCCTGATCCACTATGAGCCTCGCGATGCCTACCGGGGCTACACGCTGATCACCAACGTCAGCGGTCACGACTCGCGCCTGATAGACATGGAGGGGCAGGTTTGCCATGCCTGGCATTCCGACGAGGGCATCGGGTACGCCTACCTGTTGCCCAACGGCCATCTGCTGCTGCGCACCGGACCCGCCGCCGAGGAGGTCTCGTTCCTCAGCCGTCCGGAGCGCGAGTTGCTGCCCATCGGCGGCAGGACGGTGGCAGGCGCGATCCTGGAGCTGGATTGGGACAGCAACCTAGTCTGGGAATACCGTTACCCTCTGCTGCACCACGACTTCGAACGCCTGTCCAACGGCAACACCCTGGTGCTAACGTGGGAGCTGATGCCCGATGAACTGACGCAGCAGGTCAAGGGCGGCCACGAGTCGGGACACGGCGGCGCTGGCATGCTGGGCGACACTGTGCGAGAGATAACGCCCTCCGGCGAGGTGGTTTACGAGTGGAACTCCTGGGAGTATCTGGATGTCGAGGAGGACAGAATTTGCTTCCTTGAAGGACGGGCTGAGTGGACGCACCAGAACACTCTGAATGTCACTCCCGAGGGCGATCTGGTGGTCAGCTTCCGCCAGACCGACACCGTCGGCATCGTCGACCGGGCCAGCGGCGAGTTCCGCTGGAAGTGGGGACGAGGCAACATTTCCCACCAGCACAACCCGACCATGCTGCCGAACGGCCGAGTGCTCATATTCGACAACGGCCCTCACAAGAGCGGATTCACCCACTCACGGGTCATCGAGGTAGACCCCGCCACCAATGAGATTGCCTGGGAGTACCGTGGCGATCCTCCCATCTCCTTCTACAGCTATCACATCAGCGGCTCCGAGCGGCAGCCCAACGGCAACACGCTGATCTGCGAGGGCGCGCCAGGCCGCATCTTCGAGGTCACGCCAAGCAAGCAGATCGTGTGGGAGTACATCAACCCGTTCATGGCTCGCAGCGGCTACGGGGTGGGTGGCTCCATCTCGGGCCTGGGCAACTCCGTATTCCGCGCCCACCGGTACGGCTACGACCACCCGGCGCTGGCTGGGAGGGACCTCGACCCCCACCGGTACGCCAACCTGAACCGCCTGTACGCCTGACCGGTGGAAGGTAACTTGGGAGGGCTGGGGGTCCGACTACAGACGCTATTCTCGTCGACACCCACGGCACGCGATGTTAGGATGCCAGCAATTGCTGGCCGGATTAGGGCCGAGACGCGCAGTAGAGACTGGAGGATGAACCCATGACCGGGAAAACCCTGGACTACTCAACGCTGTTCAATCGCAGCCTGCCCGCCCCTTCCGCGCCTTTCGGGGGGCACCCGAAGTACAACTTCATCGGCGGGCACAGCGACCCGGACATGGTGCCCATGGAAGGGTTCATCGAGTCGGCGGGCAGGGTGTTTCGCGGCGACCCTCGCAACATCTCGATGTACAACTTCGACGGAGGCCCGCAGGGCATCACGCCCCTGCGTCAGTTCCTGGTGGACAAGCTGGCGGCCCATCGTGGCATCAATACCAGCGTCGACGAGATCCTTATTACATCTGGATCGGGCTTGGCCATCGAGCTGATCAACGAGATCCTGCTGGAGGAGGGCGATACCGTCATCGTCGAGGCCTTCAGCTTTTCCGGCGCCCTGGGCAACATCAGGCGTCGCAAGGTAAACATGGTCGCCATCGACGTAGACCACGACGGCCTGCGCATGGACCAGCTGGCCCAGGCCCTGGAGGACCTGCGTTCGCGCGGCGTGCGACCCAAGTACATCTATACCATCCCCACGCTGCAGAACCCCACTGGCACGGTGATGAGCATGGAGCGGCGTCTGCGGATGCTGGAGCTCAGCGAGGAATACGGCGTCCCGATATTCGAAGACGAATGCTACGCTGACCTCATTTTCGAGGGAGAGTACGAGAACGCCATTCGCTCCCTGGACGACAGCAACCGGGTGCTGCACATAGGCTCGTTCTCCAAGACCCTAGGGCCTGGTACTCGCCTCGGTTACATCGTCGCCGACTGGGAAGTGATGAGCCGTCTGCTGTCCCGAAAGAACGACGCGGGCACCGGCGTCCTCGACCAGATGATTGTTGCCGACTATTTCAACCACCATTACGAGGAGCACATCATGAATATGCGCTCCTCGCTCCAGCGCAAGTGCGATATTATCGCCAGCGCACTGCGTGAGTCGTTCGGACCGAACGTTGACTTCTACATGCCTCGCGGCGGGATGTACCTGTGGGTCAAGCTGCCCGACGGTGTGGATTCACGCGCCCTGGCCGGACCTGCCCTGCGGGAGGGCATCGCGTTCAACCCCGGCCCCGACTGGTCGGCTGACCCTGACGCAGCCGCCAGCTACATCCGCCTGTGCTTCGCCTTGCCTTCGGAGGCCGAGATCTGGGAGGGTGTGGAAAAGCTGGCGGAGGTCTTCCGGAGGGAGGGCGCCATTTCCTGATTCCCCCCTCAAGACTCCAGGGCGATCGCGAAGCCAGGCGCCACCAATTTTGTCTGAATCAGGATTTGCAGGATTCAAAGATCAACAGGATTAGAAATCATCCTGAAAATCCCGGAATCTTGATAATCCTGATACAGACAATGACCTCGCAATCGTCCTGCCCTTGACGTGGGAGGATTTGGGTTGGGGTCAAGAGGCAAAAAGGTACGTTCGTAGTTAACCCCACTCATTCACCCTGACTTGAAACAGCTGCAAGAAACCGGCCCCGATCCGTTCTGGATAAGGGCCGGTTGATTTTCTTGCCGGGCAATTGTGTACAACGAGTCATCTCGTCGGCTTGCGGGTCAGTTGGGCGTCCATACCATGGCACCGATCTCGCTGAACTCCCTCTTCAGCTTCTGCCACGAATCGCCGCAGTCGGCGCTGGTGTAGACCTCGCCCAGCAGGCTTGACGCCAGCACGAAGTCGGGGTCGGCAGCGTGGGTCACGATGTTCCAGATGTTGGAGTTTGGCTCGTTGGGCAGAGGCCGCTCCTCCCACGTCTGCCCGCCATCCTGGGAGCGCTGGATGGCGCCGGTGCTGCCAATGGCGGTGTCGCCAACCGCAGCGAAGAGCACGCTTGGGTCGCCGGGCCGGAAGGCAATGCCCCGGCTGTAGGGCAAGACGAACTTGTCGGTGGTCACTACCGACTGCCAACTCTCGCCCATGTCCGTGGTGGCGTAGATCTCCCGGGGCGTGCTGGCAAGGACGGTTCGCGGGTTGCCGGGGCTGATGGCCATGCCGTGAATGTCAGGATGCACGCCCCCCTGCACGTGAGTCCATGAGTCGCCGCCGTCCACGCTGCGGTATACGCCGTCCACCTCAACGCCGGCCCAGACGGTGCGGTGGTCCTGCGGTTCGACCATCAGCATGGTCACCATGGGCGGGCCGATGTGGCACTCCTGCGCCATTTGCACCGAGAGCCTGCTCCAACTCTCACCGCCATCCTTGGAGCGGAACAGCGCCGCTGGCTTGATCCCGACAAAGATCGTATCAGTGTCTACCGGGTCAATGGCGATGGACCAGATGGGCATGCCGTCCATGGCCGACCACAGTTTCTCCCAGGTGGCGCCGCAGTCCTCGCTGCGATAGATGCCGTGGTCCGAGCCGGCCAGGATGCGGTTTGGGTTGTCGGGATAAACCGCCATACCCCGTACCTGGCTGCCCAGCGGGAACGGGTCCCTGATGCGGTTCCAGTTATCTCCGCCATCGGGGCTGTGCCAGACGCCACCGCCGAATCCGACCGCCCCTACGCAGATGCTGTAGTCCTTTCCCATATCCAGACCCTCCTTTGCCGCTAATTCCTGCTCACTTATGGGTTTGCCTGCCCTTTTCAGCAAGTATACGCGACGTCAGAGTCGTATTCCATCGCAATCAGGGAATTGTCGCGCTTGATGAGACAATTCCCTGATTGGTGACGGCGTATTGCGGTGTGAATCCGTCAGGCGTGGCAGTGACCGTTGACGTGATGCGACGGCGGAACGTCCAGCGCCGGGTTGCGATCGAAGAAACCGACGGGCATCAGCTTGAACCCGGTGTACATCACCGGCATAACCGGCCAGTCTTCGGGTCGTGGGATGTGGTGGCTCCCGAAGTTGTACCAGACCACGATATCGGTGTTCTCGACGTTCCGGTTGGCCTGGGTCCACTTGGGCAGGCCGTCGCCTCCGGGATGCTGGTTCGGATATGGCCCGGTGGGCGACATCTCGTCCGGATGATACGGCGTAACCCACAGGTGCTTCCGGAAGAAAACGGCACGCTTGGACACGCTGGCCTCAGGATGGGCGAAGGGCAGAAGTCCGTCGCCGGGCACCAGCTTGTAGCTGACGGGCTGGCCCACATAGTTGTTCACCGACGGGTTGGCTATCAGCCAGTAACGGCCCGCCAGCGGATCAACGGTGCGCTGCGCCTCCGACTCGGTGGCCAGCAGCGTCCTCTCCGCGTAGAAGGCGCCGGACTGCGGGTTGTCTAGGCCCAGGGCTCGGCCACCGTGTTGACCTCGTAGACCGAGTTGTTCGGGCCGTCGACGGCCATGTCCAGCCGCATCCCGAAGAAGTGCTGGTGGATGTGGCCGCCCAACTGGGGCGCAATCACAGTGCCGTACTTCGGCTCTTCCCCTGGCTCAAGAGCCATGTTGTTGACTATGCCGGTCAGCTTCACCTGGAACTCGATGTTACCGTCCTGATAGAAGTGCCAGAAGAAACCGTACTCGTAGTTGCCGACGGTGGCGATGAATGAGATCACCAGACGCCTTGAGCGGCGCACCTCGGCCTGCCCGGTGCGCCAGTCGGTGTGCTTCCAGAGGATTCCGAAGTCCTCCTCGTGCAGGCAGACGGCGTTGGGAATCTCTACGGGTTCACCACGGCTGTTGTTCAGGACGACGTCGAAGTAGTAGATCTGGCCCAGGCAGTCGCAGCCCAGCGTGAGCGAGTTGGCCAGGGACCCGATGCCTGCCTCGCCGACGTCGAAGGCGTTCTTGCGGTAGTTCTTCTCCTCGGGGTCGCCGTAGGGCACCACCAGCTCCGACAGCGACGCGCGGTTGATGATGGGCCGCTCGCGCCCCTGGTCCTCGTAGCTGATGCCGTGAAGCACCAAGCCCTCACGCCGGGTGTAGCCCACCCGGAAGCTCCATTTCTGCCAGGAAACCAGGTTGCCATCGACGCCGAAGCTGGGCCCCTCGGGCTGCACCACGTCCAGCGGCTTCAGGTCGGTGCGGAACTCCTGCACGAACTCCTCGGCGTAGTTGCCGTCGTTGGGCGGGATGGGCACGACGCCGTGGTCCTCAACCCGCAGCACCTTCATTGCGTTCAGGTCAACGACGGCAATGACACCCTCTATGGGGCGGGCGTACCCATTGTCATTGGGGTTGGTCTTGAGCCAGCTTCGGGCGAAGGAAAGCCGGACACCCTCCTCCTCGGCAACGCCGTAGTTGCCCGCGGGCCAAGGGTCCACCATTACCATGCTGGTGTCGTCGATCCCCCGCTTGCGGAGGGCTGCCTGGAACTCCGGGGAGGCCTTGACGGCGTTCTCGCAGTCGAAAAACTCGTCCATCATCAGTCGGGGCTGCACGCCGGGTACGTGGGTCCACGACTTGACCGCCGATTCATCAAGCGAAACTACGGCCTCGTAGGTTTTCCCTGTGTCGTTGTCCAGCAGGATGATGAACGCCTCACGTTCGGGCGGCTTGTGCCCGTTACGGCTGAGGACGCTCTCCTTGGGCGGCTCCTTCAGTTCGACCGACTCGAACCTTA
The DNA here is from genome assembly GCA_965207865.1 of Dehalococcoidia bacterium. Classification (GTDB taxonomy): domain Bacteria; phylum Chloroflexota; class Dehalococcoidia; order Lucifugimonadales; family UBA3495; genus VXOI01. The sequence goes on along the minus strand of CBDBNP010000007.1, from coordinate 238,980 downwards.
CCCTCTCTCCCAGCGACTGACCGGCGCGCAGGATCGCTACGGCGGCTTCGATCTCCTGCGGGGACAGAGGGTCGAGCGGGTGGGATGCCTTGGTGGGACCGGATTGCACGTGGACGGACTGGCCTACAGTTGTCATTTGGGGCCTCCTTCCCTCTGGTGTTGGCATTCAGATGACGTGAGAACGTGTACCGAGGTTTCAAGGAGCGGCTTGTTGCACAGTATAGTTTCGGCTGCCCCATTGAGAAAGCGCCACGCTTGAATGCTCATAACCATTGGAAGGACATTGTCTGAACTGTGATTCGCTTGATTTCGGGATTTCGCTTATGGAACTCCAATCCCGATCATCCTTTAATCCGGTTACACCTGATTACGACAATTGTTCTGCTATCGCCATACGACAGCAAACTTGACACGGTATCGAAGGCCCACCAGAATTCTCCTCGAATTCGCAATTATTTCTCGCCTGCGTTTTCATCAGGAACACGCGGCAACGAAAGGACAGCATTGAATTACGAGACCGTCATACTCGAGAAGAAAGACCATGTGGCCCGTGTGACCCTCAACCGGCCAGAACGCCTGAACGCCCTGAACCGTCAGATGTTCAGGGAGCTGAACTCCGCCCTGGAAGACGCCGCCACCGACAGCGATGTCTGGGTGGTCGTATTGACCGGAGCCGGGAGGGCATTCTGCGCCTCCGCTGACATCAAGGAGGAGCGGCAGGAGGGCGACCGCCTGCTGGGCTACATGGAGCCCAACGAGATCTACCAGTTCATCCGCACCGGCCCGCAAGCCATCACCCTCAAGCTGCACCAGATGGACAAGCCCACCATCGCCATGGTCAACGGCCTGGCCATCGGCGACGGGTTCGACTTCGTGCTGGCCTGCGACATCCGGGTCGGCTGCGAGCACTCGCGGTTCATGAACGCATTCCTGCAGATGGGCCTGGTCTCCAACACCGGCGCAACCTGGCTCTACCCGCGAGCCCTGGGGGTCAACAAGGCGCTGGAGCTGCTGTACACCGGGGACTGGCTGAACGCAGATGACGCGCTGCAGTTGGGCCTGCTGAACCGGCTGGTACCGTACGAAGAACTGGATGCCGAGACCATGGCAATGGCGGCAAAGATCGCCGGGAAATCGCCGGTGGCCAACCGCCTTGTCAAGGGGATGGTCTTTCGCGGACTGGGCCAGTCACTCGAGGAGCATCTCCCCGAGGCCGCTCACGCCGAAGTGCTCTCGCTGGCCAGCGAGGACCACCGCGAGGCCCTGGCCGCCTTCCTGGAACAGCGGGACCCCGAGTTCAAAGGGCGATAAGTCTCCCCCTTCCTCCGGCTGAAGGATAGGGCGGGGGCGTCCTCTTAACGAATAGCGGGACATCACCCTCCCTCCAGCTCCCTCCCACAGGGGAGAGGCGGTATCAAGGATTCTCGACTAGGACAATTATGGCCAACTCCCTGTTTGAAAAACTGAAGGCCACGGTTGGACAGGAGCTGGTGTTCGAAGCGCCGGACGAGATCGGGCGGTCAGCGTTCCGGCAGTACGCCCTGGCCGTGGGCGACTTCAACCCGCTCTACTCCGACCGTGAGCATGCCACCGCCAACGGGCTCCGGGACGTGATGGCCCCACCGACGCTGATCTGCGACACCTGGCAGTACGTCGACAGCGACATGGACACCCGTGGCGACTTGGTCGGTCGCGGCTCGTTCGGCGAGTTGACCGGCCTCCGCGCGGGCAACGAGTACGAGTTCTTCCAGCCAATTCACCCCGACGACGTGATCACCGCCCGGTGGCTGGTCAAGGACGTTTACGAGCGCACGGGGCGCTCCGGTTCGCTGGTCTTCCAGGTGGTTGAGGCGACTTATAGCAACCAGCGGGGCGAGCCGCTTGCCCGCAACACCGAGACCCTGTTCTACCGGGAAGATACCTCGCAATGACCTCCGTCAGAAACAGCGGACGTTTCTACGAGGACGTTTCCGTCGGCGAGGAGTTGCCTCCCCTGCAGAAGCAGATCGATATGCCCCACATGATGGCCTATGGCGCCGCCACCTGGGACTTCATTCGCGTCCACTACGACGCGGACCAGGCGCGGGAGTTCGGCTTCCCCGGACCGTTCGTCGACGGCCAGATGCTCGGGGCCTTCCTTTCCCAGCACGTGCAGGATTGGGCGGGACCCGGCTCGTTCCTGCGCAAGCTGTCCTTTCGCAACCGGGTCATGGTCTACCCCGGCGACACACTGGCCTGCGGGGGCGCAGTGACCGGCCTTCAGGGCGAGAGCGATGCCAGCGAGGGATGCGGATTGGCCGAGTGCGACCTCTGGATCGAGAACCAGCGAGGAGAACGGGTGGTAGACCGGGCAACCGCCGTGGTGCAGATCCCGCTGCGGTCCCGCGAGGCACGCTCCTGATGAGCCTGGCCAGCGACAACGCCTCAACAACGCAATCCGCCCTCGCTGGCGTACGCGTAGTCGAGTGCACCGGCATGGCATCGGCGTCCTTCTGCGCCCGCCTGCTGGCCGATGCCGGAGCCGACGTGGTAAAGGTGGAACCGCCCGACGGCGATCCCTACCGGCATCGTGGCCCCTTCCCCGACGGACAGCCCGACCCTGACTGGAGCGGGATGTTCCTGTACCTGAACACCAACAAACGCGGCGTGAAACTGGACCTGCAAAATGAGGCACACAAGGCCACCTTCGACGCCATCGTTGCGGGGGCAGACATCCTGGTCGTCGGCGGACAGAGTGCCGACATAGAACGGCAGGGCCTTCGTCGAGAGACGTTGCAGAATCTCAATCCGGGCCTGATCGTCGCCGCCATCACTCCTTTTGGCCTGTCAGGGCCCAACAGCTCTTTTGTGGGCGATGAGCTGACTGCCGTGGCGGCCGGCGGTCTGTCCTTCGCCACTCCCGGAGTACCCGACGGCGTGCAGGACCCGGCCAGCGAACCTCCCCTCACGGCCAACACGCCGCTGGCGGAGCTAATGACCGGCGTGCTGGGCTCCGCGGCGTGCGTGGCCGCCCTGTTGTCTCGCCAGTTCAGCGGCCAGGGTTGCGAGATCGACCTCAGCCTGCAGGAAGGTGTGGCAGCGGTTATGCCCTACGAGCTGGCCCACGCCGCCTACCATGAGCCGAAGAAGAGGGAAATGCTGGGTTTCGCGCTGATGCCCAACGTCTACCTCCCCTGCAAGGACGGCTACGTGGTGCTTATGGCAGTCCTGGAGGGCCACTGGCGAAACCTGATGGAGGCCGCCGGCAACCCCGAGTGGGGAGAGCTGGAGGTCTTCGGCAACGCCCGGGAGCGGGGCCGGAACTGGGACGCGCTGGAACCGCTGCTGCTGGAGTGGACAATGTCCCGCACAGGCGAGGAGATCGCGCGCCTGGCCCAGGAACGAGGCGTCCCGTGTTTCCCGGCGTATACAGTTGGCCAGATGATGGAGTCTGACCACGTCAGGGAGCGTGCCTTCCTGCGTGACCTTAACAGCCCCCAGGGGACCAGATTCAGCCTTCCCGGACATCCCATCCGAATGTCCGCCACACCCTGGCGATCGTTCCGGCCTGCGCCAAGGTTGGGACAGCACACTGCCGAGGTCATGCAGGACTGGCTGGGCTGGACCGATGGCAAGGCGAAGGCGCTGTCCCGGTCGCACATTGAACGTTCCACCGGAGCCGCCACGGGGTCGAGTGCGCTGTGAACCCCGCAATTGGTCCAGGTAAGGCCCCGTTGCCGCTGCAGGGCATCCGCGTCGCCGATTTCGGCCAGGTTATCGCCGCTCCGGTGACGGCCCAGATGCTGGGATGGCTGGGCGCCGAGGTGGTCCTGGTCGAGACCGAGGCCCGCTTCACCACCCGCGTGTGGCCTCCCTTCGGCGACGGCGAGTTCGGCATCAACAACAGCGGCGGCTTCAACCTGGTGAACAACAACAAGCTGAGTTGCTCCCTCGACCTGAGCAAGCCCGAAGCTCTCGAGGTGGCCAAGGGCATCATCAAGGTCAGCGACGTCCTCGTTGAGAACTATGCCACCGGTTCCATGGAGAGGCTGGGACTGGGTTACGACGAGGTAAGGAAACTGCGACCCGACATTGTCTACATGTCCCTGGGCGCCTTCGGACGCAGCGGGCCATTCAAGGACTTGACGGGCTTTCACAGCGTCATCAACCTCTTTAGCGGCCTGGCGGCGGTCACCGGATACCCCGGCACCCACCCACGGGTAATGGGCGGCCTGATCCCTGACGCCTTCTCGGGCTGCTACGCCGCCCTCGCCATTCTGCAGGCTCTGTACCACCGCTCCCGAACCGGCGAGGGCCAGCTCATCGAGGTATCCATGACGGAGGCGCTGTCCGGCATGATCCCCGAGGCCGTGATGGAATACTCCCTCACTGGCAAAGAGCAGGAAAAGATGGGCAACCGCGACGGGCGACACGCTCCTCGCAACGTCTTCCGCTGCCTGGGCGATGAGAAATGGGTGGCCATTTCGGTGGAAACCGACGAGCAGTTCCGCTCTCTGGCCAGCGCCTCCGGTAACGGAGTCTGGGCACAGGACCCCAGATTCGCCACTGTCGAGGCCCGCCTGGCAAACCAGGACTTTCTGGAATCTCTGTTGTCAGAATGGACGTCGGGGCTGGAGGTGGCGGAGGTGGTATCGACGCTGCAGGCCGCCAGTGTTCCTTCCGCGCCGGTGTTCGACTCGGACGAGGTAATGGCCGACCCGCATCTGCGGGAACGGGGATTCGTGGCGCCGCTGGAGCATCCGGTGGCCGGCAACCGGCCGGTGCTCTCCCTGCCGTGGGCCGTTGACGGGCAGAGAGGAGACACCCTTCGTCCCGCGCCCAACTTCGGCCAGCACAACGACTGGGTGTTGAAAGAATTACTCAGCGTACCTGATGAAGAATACGACCGGCTGCAGTCATCAGGCGCTATTGGATGAATTCCACCCGGTCGCTTTTGACTTTCGCCGTCACCCACCCGAAGTTGTGAATTGACCCTCACCCCAGCCCTCTCCCTCATGGAGGAGGCAGTACAAGACAGAGACCCTCTCCCAGATGGGACAGGGTATGAGACGGAGCTGATATGCCCAGAAACATCGTCGAGGTTGACCCGCGGAGGTTTCCCTGGCTGGACCTGAACCGCTACACCTTCTGCCTTGCGGCCGAGAGCGGAGGGGTCGTGTACCTCGCGGGACAGACTGCCAGCGAGTATGACCCATTGGCGGGTGGCGTCGTCTGCAAGGGAGACCTGCTGGATCAGACGCGGGTGATCTACGAAAAGCTGGGCGTCATCCTTGAAGCCGCCGGCATGTCCTTCGACAACGTGGTGCAGACGGTGGACTACATTGACCCGTCGGCCCTGCCTCAGTACCGCGAGACCGGCCCCATCCGCCGCGAGTTCTTGGGCGGAACTCCCGTGGGCGCCACCGGAATTTGCGTGGAGCGCCTGCTGCGGCCCGACGCCTTGCTGGAGGTCAGCGCCGTGGCGGTGCGCGGCGAAAAACGCGCCATCAATCCGGGCTACGATCGGTACGGCTCACTCACCTACGTGCCCGGCGTGATCGCCGGCGACACCCTGTGGACCTCGGGCTTCGTGGGCAGCGAGGAGGTGGACGGCCAGGCGTCCTTTCCCCAGGACACCGGTGTCCAGATGGGCCTGACCTACGGCATTGTGGGCAGCGTGCTGGAGGCGGCGGGGGCGGCCCCCTCCGATATCGTCAAGACGCTGGAATACGTCTCTCCACAGGCATGGCTCCAGTACGACGGCGGTTCATCGAGGGCTCGGAGCGAATTTTTCAAAGGCGAGTATCCGGCAAGCACCGGCATCACGGTGAACCGGCTGCTGCGTCCCGAGGGGCACGTGGAGGTGGAGGCCGTCGCCGTGCTGGGCGGGACCCGTGAGGAAATCCAGGTGCCGGGTTGGGAGGCCACCTACAGCGGCGCCACGTTCGCTCCCGGCGTCAGGAAGGGACGGATGGTGCAGCTGTCGGCGCAGGCCGGAGTGGACCACACCACCGCCTCGGTCGTGGCGCCGTTCGACATCGTGGCCCAGGCCGAGCAGGCCTACGGCAACCTGGCGCGAGTCTTGGCCGAGGGCGGCTACTCGATGGATGACGTTGTGAACACCATCGAGTGGGTGCCGCCCAACGGCCTGTCCACCTACCGTCGCATCGGAGATGTGCGCCGCAAGTACTTCGGCGACAGCTTCCCCTCTGCCACCGGCGTATCCATGCATCGCATCCGCCGGCCCGGCCCCAGCGACCGGCTGATTCCCGAGCTGATGTTCGAGGTTACGGCCGTGGCGATCGTTTAGCCGAAAACCCTGTACAGAAGGCTCCTCTGGTTCCAGGGCAGGGGCGGGGCCATTTCATCCGTTTCGACACCATTCGCCAGGGCTGCCTACGCCAACGGAAGTCTTGTTTTGACTAACCCCCACCACGAAACAGGTGTCATATGCTGATGGCGACCCTCAGGCTCCCGGAGTAGTCAATAGGCAGCGCTGCCGTCTACCTGACAGTGGCGACAACCGGCGCGCATTCGTCGCAAACGGACAGGTAGGTCCCGGGTGCCACGCTCTTGCCCTGGTTTTCGGGAACAGGGTTCCGGCAACCCATCATCTCGCATTTACGCATCGCGGGCTGGTGCTGCTCCAGGTGCTTCTCCACAGCCAGGATTGCCGCCTCCACCCCGATCTTCTCCACCGGGAGCCGAAACAGGAGCGCCGGATCGCTCTCTTTTTCGCTCTCATCGGCGACGGCGTAAACGTGGCCGGTCTCGTGGATGATCGCCACCCGCATCTCTCCGTCGGGGCCGCCCCATGTTCCGACGCGGGTTTCGGTGGGGTCCTCTATCTTGAGTTCCCTGATGAGGTCTTCAATTGTAGTTTTGATGCTGCCAGTCATATTCCCACCTCCTGCAGAACATCCCTTCCAGGGGAGCGGCCTCTTCACATGGGCTTTCTCCAGTCCATGCTGTAAAGTGTCAATCTCATCCCTTAATCGTCCTTATTATCATGTTTTACACTTTATATTATATCAAACTAATATGCATAAATCTAATATATGGCCAACAGTGATGACCTACTGATCAAGTGGGTGCATCCGATCCGGGCCGCTTTACCAATTCAAGGGGAATTTACTGAGCAGCAGGCTGTCGACTTGCCTTACGGATCGAAGGGTGGGCTAAATTGAACCAAGGCGGATAAAATCCTCTGCCCCCTGAATGCGGGAGTGGATGGAGACCGGTGGCCCCTGCGGTGTTCGAGTCGACACGGTTATCCGTGATGGGCCCCATCCAAGCTCAATCATCTACGAATGAAGTCTGAGGTGGTCGATGAGGAAGTCGGCCGGGACGAGTTTTGGGATGAGTCGCCGGAGGAGTTGTCCTTCAGGGAGGGGAGGCCAAGGAGGATACGAAAGTCCAAGGCAGCCCTGGAGGCTGAGGCGCAGACAGCATCGGAGCTGACCGAAGCTGAGGGCAGGGAGCATCCGGGGGTTCTCGATGACCGGACGCAGCGCAGCTTCACTGACCCTGACTCCGGCAGCATGACAGGCTCTCGATGACCGGGAGACTGGCCAAGTGCCGGCCTTCAGCATCGTCAGGATCGGTGCTCGGCCCCAGCCCCAACGTCAAGGCCAGTCAGGCAATCTAAGACGGGCTGCTACGGAGCGAAGCTGGAGCGGGCCTGGGCTCCCCAGCGTCCATTGTCATTAGTCATAATCCACAGTGAGCGATAGGTGGCAATTGCGCCGCCGTCCGCGTTATTGCGAGTGAACTGAATGAGCACGTGGACCCTGTGCTCCGAGCTGTGAAGCACGTCGGCAGAATCCAGCACGGTATGGTGCCAGTCGTCTCCGGCGCGGGCATAGAAATCCCGCATGTAGGTGGCCTCCAGCTCCGCCCTGTCGTGCCAGATGGCCACTCCTTCACCGGAAATGCGGATGTGCGGCAGATGCAGCAGATCGTGCATCGCATCAGCGTCCCCAGCGTTTATTGCGGCCATGAAGCTGGTGATGGCCGACACGGCTGCGGCGGCACTCTCCGGCCACTGGTTCTCCTGCCCTTGAAGTTCGGTCATTACTGGCCTCTTTGTTGCGGCAATTTGCCAAATTGCTTGCAGGGGCAGGCACAATGCCCGCCCCTGCATGTTTATGGAACGGTGTCGGGTCGATAGGGCAACCCCAAGGGTTGCCCCTACCGGTCCAGCGTCTCCTCGTGGGAGCGTCCCTTGTGGGCGCCCTTAACGTATTTGGCGGATTTCACCTCTGCCCTAACCCTCTCCCCCATCAAGGGGAAGGGAACGTCGGGCTATTGTCATCGGCTAGGTGAGGCGGAGGAAGGCCTCGGCGTTTCCGGACATGTGCTTGCGCAGGGCCTCGTCACCCAGGTCCTGCCAGAATGGCCAGTTGATGACCATCTCCGCGGTGTCGGGGAAGTGGGCCTCGCCGTGGGGGTAGTCGGACTGGTGCATCAGCGCTTCGTCGCCCAGCAGATCGATGCAGGCCTTAGTCATGGCCGCGCCCTCGAAGGGTTCGGCGCCGCAGCGGAACCGACCCATCTGGGCGTACTCGATGGGTTTGTAGTCGGTCTTGGGCGTGGTGCCGGAGACGTAGTTGCACATCTCTTCGAGGCGGATCAGCCAGTGGGGCAGCCAGCCGTGGCCCACCTCGGCGGCGCCGGCGTTGATGTTGGGGAATCGGTCGAAGATGCGGCCCACTATCAGGTAGGAGAGCAGCCGAGCGGCGCCCCACGGGTGGGCGGCGGTGCGCGCGACGGCGATGTTGCCCCACATGTCGCGGTAGCCGGGGAAGTAGGGCGGCTCGAAGGTGAAGCTGTGGTGCAGGATGGGCAGGTGCTCCTCGTTCAGCACCTCAAACAGCCGGTCGTTGGCAGGGTGATCGATGGGCATGCCCTCGGGGAGGATGATGGCCACGGCAGCGGCCCACCGCTCCTTGGAGACGGCCTTGATCTCGTTGATGGACCACTCGATGTCGGCGGCGGGGGCCAGGATGATGCTGCGCAGCCGCTCGGGGTCGGCGCTGCAGTACTCGCGCATGTAGCGGTGGTAGGAGGAGTAGAGGCCCTCGGCGAGGGTTACGTCCTCGATACCGGTCAGGCCATTGGCCCATGTGCCGGGGATGATAACGTCGACGTCGCGGCCCTCGAGGTCCATGTCGGCGAGGCGGCCAGTGGCGTTCTCGTCACTGACGCCCTTCTGCGGGTCGACGCGGTGGTGCCCTGAATTCCGGGTTACCCGGCCTTCCAGCGCGCCGCGCCCACCGGCCACGGCAGCCTGGTCATCGCCGCTGGGCGCCTCGCCGGGGAAGCGGTCGAAGGGGATGGAGGCGATGCTGAGGGCGTTGTACTCGCCTACGGTGCGGATGTAGGGCTTGAGCTCATCCAGCCGGGGCCGGAAGCTTGGGTCGACGTACTTGATCAGCGTGTCGAGGCTGGGGTTGACGTGGGTGTCGATGTCGATGACGCGGTAGCCGTTCTTCATGGGGTCGCCTCTTCAGGGTCCAGGTTGGGTCAGGACTTCAGGTAGCGGGAGAGCCATTCGAGGCAGCGCCCCCAGGCCATGTGGGCGGCCTCGGGACGGTAGCTCTCGCGGGTGTCGGACATGAAGGCGTGGCCGACGCGGGGGTAGCTGACAAACTCATAGGTCCTGCCGGATTGCTCCAGCACATCGCGCAACCGGGCCACGTCGCCGGGCGACGGGTTGGTGTCGTCGTCGCCAAACAGGGCCAGCATTGGGCAGCCCAAGTTGGCGGCCAGCTCGCCGGGCGGCGTCGGGTTGACCTCCGTGGGCTGGAACAGGCCGTTGGGGTAGAAGCTGACGCAGACGTCGACACTACCTGCTCCAAGGTCCGGACTGCTGGCGAAGACCAGGCCCAGCCTCCCGCCGGAGCAGAAGCCGACGACGCCTATGCGGTCGTTGACGTGAGGGCTCGCCCGCAGCAAGTCGAGGCCGCCCTGCAGGTCGCCGACGGTCTGCGCGTTGGGCCTTGAGTTCAGGGCGTTGCGGGCCATGTCCATGTCCGTGTGCTCGATCACGGTCAGGAACCCGTCGCGGCTGTAGAGGGCTGGGACGATGGTGGCGTATCCCAGGGCAGCGTAACGGCGCGCCATGTCCTTCATGTGCTCCTCGTAGCCATGGATGCCGTGGACGAACAGCAGCCCCGGATGCGGGCCGCCTTCCGACGGCCGGGCCACGTAGGCGGGCACCTGATCGCCGTTGTAGCCGCTGATAGTGGCGTCGTAGGCCATTATGTCAGCCGGGTAATATACCAGACCGGGTGGCAGCGTTCGGGAGACCACGGTCGATGCGTCCTCAAGCCATCACGGACCCACGGGCGGTCCGGGTGGGATGGGGGCATTCTAGGGAGCAGATGACGGGGTTGCAACCGGCGCGAGGCGGGTGGAATGGCGCTGTAACGGAAAGGGGCAATCAGTCGAAGACGTAACCGGAGCCATCGGAGAACTCCACACCTATCGAGGAACAGTTCTCTGAAACTCTAAGGACTCCACAACCCTGTCTAAACTGGGCATAACACTTGCCCTGGTAATACCCTGCTTGGACAATTCATTAAGAAGGGCACTCGTAAGTGTAGTACTAAGTCGTACTTGCATAACAGGTAGTTCACTGAACCAATTTTGTCGAATTCTATTTCCCATCAAACGCTCACCATAATGCCAAAAACTTGCACGGCTAGCTATGGCTCTATCAATCGAGAGTATCTCACCGTTCACCATCACATCACTGGCGCCGCGATCAATCAGAAAAAAGCCAGATTGAGCGTGCAAGTAAGAGTTAGCAGATCTTGGAACGTTGACTTCTCCTATTCGCTCCGGATATCTGCTGCGTACTCTATTAACGGCTCGAATGAACCTTAAATCAATTATCCACACCGATAGAAAATCTCTGTCCCCTCCTTCTTTTTTTGCACCTATCTGTGGATCCCACGCGTAATACGCCGCAAAAAAAGCTGCAACTAAAAAATCGCTAGTGAAATCGAGCAAACGAGTTGGCACGCCGTGATGTTGCGCTAATGCCAATGTTTCATAGATTTCTTGCGAAGGCCATCTGAATTCCCAGTCCGAGTCGCGAAAAAGTCTTATCGGGTCATCCTGCAATAAAATCCGGCCGCCAAATGCTGGTATTTGCAGCCCAGATTCGTCAGCGACCTTCACGAACTGGACTACCGCACGAAATTCGCGCCGTGCCTGAGATACCACGTGGGTTGGGGTCGCAATTTGCGAGCCAAAATCATAACCGACTGCTTGATTTCCTCTAAAAGCCGTTGGTACCAACGGCCATAGACTTGATGCCTGTCCTCGGTAAGCTAATTCTCCACGTCTGGCCCCTTGCCATTGCTCACCACTTAAGATTCAAATATTCCAAAAACTCGTCGACTGTGTCGGCAGTGTATATGTTGCAGAATAATTGTTCCATAAGATCATTTACCATTACTGTGTTTGAGGAATTGACTTTACTACTCCCTCTAGTTTCGACACTATACGATCCCCTTTACCTCGGACCATTTTCATATACCCTAGTTTTCCAATAATATGATTGCTAAGCTGTTCCCTAGATACTAAATTGATCCTATTATCTCCTTTGTGCAACGCTTTAGCCGCGTCCTGCCAGCCGTTTTTCTCCCAGTGATGAATTAATGATTTAAGATTTCTTATATATGTTCTCCGAGGGGACGGGCTCTTGCCATTTACCACTAATCCAGTACACATTTGCCTTGTCCAAAAACTCTGCAATCTACTCTTTCTTTCGTTTATCTCAAAGCCCTGACCTTTTATGATTGTAATTAACGCCTCGCCCAAAATCACCTGTCCAGTCCCAAGTGAATTTGGATATCTTGCGACACTGGGCGGCATCTCGTCTCTCATAGTTGAAATCGTGATGTCGTCGGCGTATCTTGTGTATCTACAACCTAAATTCCCGCAGAGCTTGGCTAGTTCTGTATCCATTTCAGCCGCTAGCATATTGGCTAAGACTGGAGAGCTGGGACTACCTTGAGGCAATTGCATATATGCGTTCGTGGCTAAAGATGTTATGACACTTGCTATGACAGGTGTTAATGAATATGGCTCTTTCGTGAGTCGGCCGTAAATTCTCATTGCCGTAATGCTGGGAAAGAAATCTCTCAAGTCTACATTTAGAACATATTGGCGACCCAGGTGGTTCATAGCATTTGTAACTACTGACCTGTTTTGCACAAACCCATGTACAGCAGGATGAGGGCCATAAACCCTTGACAGTGATTCATGAATAATACGCTGGATATATTTAAGTGTCTTATCTGGCTGCTCAATGTTCCTATACCTCCCATTATTCCTGGGAATTGAAAATTTCTGATAAAATGCCGATTTATCAGGGTGATAGAGAAGGTAATTTAATTGATGCAATGGAATTCCCCAAAACGATGCCAGTTCATCGCGACTGGACAATTGTCTGTACAGTGCCCGAAATTCATCTTGGGGAATGCTGGTCCATTCTGGTCTAAGTGGTTTCGACCGATTAGGCATAACTTACCGCCAAATGGTGCCGATAGACTCTCAATCTCACATTATAGACTTACGGAGCAATTCCAACCGTAGGCGCAGCGACAGCAAGCCGCAGGAAAACTGCGGGTTAGCTGCCGCGCTATTGGAGCCCATTGCAGGGCACGGCAGGTGAATCACCGCCGAGTTCAATCGCTCCGTAAGTTCCAAATACTCTAGCTAAGGGATCTATTGATGTCAAGGCCTTTCGACTGATTGTTAAACCCAAGGGAACTACTCTAGCAGCCTACAACCCCAGCGCCGCTGCCAGCTCGCGCTTGTGCTGCTTGGGGTCGCCGAGGAAGTGGTAGAGGGTGCGGGAGGCGGCGGTGTGCAGCGTGAGGCCGTACTCGGTCATGCTGCCGACGCCAGCGTGCACTTCGTGGGCGTAGTTGCAGGCCTCGTAGTAGCCCTCGCTGGCAACGGCCTTGCACAGAGAGATGCTGCTGGCAGCCTCGCGGCCCACGTCCAGCTTCCAGAGGGCCTCGTAGGTGGTCCAGCGGGCGGCGTCGAGGTGGTTTACGAGGGCGATTACCTGGTCCTGCACGCGCTGGAAGCGTCCTATGGGAGTGCCGAACTGGATGCGTGTGCGGCTGTAGTCAACGGAGATCTCGTAGACGGCCTGGCAGCCGCCGACCTGGTAGGCGCCGATGACCGGGATAGCCTTGGCGACGGCGCACTGCCAGGCGGCCCAGCCACCGATGATGGCGTTGCCCAGCACGTTGGTGGAGTCTGCGGGGGTGTTTTCGAACCGCACCTCGGCTAGGTTCCAGGCGAAGCCGGACAGGTTGCGGACGCGGACGCCTTCAGCACCGGCGGGAACGACCACCAGCCCGACGTCCTCGGATTCCTCGGAGCGGACAGCGACCAGGTAGTGGCTGGCCGTCTCGCCGTCAAAAACAAAGGCCTTGGAGCCGTTGAGGCGCAGGCTGTCGCCGTCAACACGTGCGGTGAGACGCACGTCGCGCTCGTCCCAGCCGTAGTCGCGCTCGGTGATGGCGGGAACCAGGCGCATCTCGCCGCTGGCGATGCGGGGGAGCCAGTCGCGCTTCTGCTCCTCGGTGCCGCCTTCCAGGATCGTAAGAGCGGACAACACCGCCGACGTCAGGTGCGGGCCTGGCACTGGGCCGCGTCCCAGCTCCTCGAAGAGCACGCCGGCGTCGGTGAACGAGCCACCCTCGCCGCCGTATTGCTCGGGGATGAGGATGCCCAGCCAACCAGTGGAGGCCAAGCGGCCCCACGGCTCGAGGGGAGTGGTCTCGTCGGGAGAGGCGATCTGTAGCAGCGTCTCCTTGGGGTACTCCTGCGACACGAAGCGGCTGGCCGCCGCCTTCAGCATTTCCTGTTCCGGTGTAAGGGAGAGATCCATACGTCTCCTCAACTAAGCGAAGAAAATTAAACCCGGAGACCAAAGAGGGCACGGAGATAATGTTAAATCTCCTATGCTCTGTGCTCTCCGTGTGCTCTGTGTTTGATTTAGCCGAGGGCGCCGGCGCGCTCGCGGACCTCGCGGCCGATGCCGATGCGTCGGGCCATGATCACCTTCTGGATATCGGTGGTGCCGCCGGGATGGATAGCGACAATACCGGCGCGGCTGTGGGCCTCCATGTGCCCTTCGGCGGCGCCCAGCTCCTTGTCGTAGGTCAGGCCGGCGGGGCCGAGTATATCGAGCATGGCCCCAGCCATCCGCAGGCCGGAGGTCTTGCGCACGTAAGAGGCCTGGGGTCCCTCGTAGGTGATGTGGGCGCCGCTGTGGCGCATCCAGTAGTTGCGCAGGTTGAGCAGGCGAACGATCTCGGCCTCGACATAGGCGTCAATCAGGCGGTCTCGGACGTCGGGGTCATTGGTCATGGGCTCGCCGCGGCGCTCGGTGGTGCGGCAGTGCTCGAAGAGACGGTCCACCAGCCAGTTGCGGCCAATGCGCCCGCCGGTGCCGTGCTCCAGCTCCAGGTGGGTGGTGGCGACCTTCCAGCCCTGGTTCTCGCCGCCGATCAGGTTGAAGGCAGGGACGCGGACGTTGTCGAAGTAGACCGTCTGCTTCACGCCGGAGCCCGCGCCGGACTCACCGCCGGAGATCAGCAGGTCCATGGGCTGAATGGTGATGCCGGGCAGGTGGGTGGGCACCATGAACCAGCCGAGGTTCTCGTGACGCTTGGCCTCGGGGTCGGTGACTGTGATGGTCCACATGTAGTCGCAGCCATGGTCGCTGCCGACGAAAATTTTCTGGCCGTTGAGGACGTACTCGTCGCCGTCGCGGATGGCCTGGGTCTTCACGTTGGCCAGGTCGGAGCCAGCCTCGGGCTCGGAGAGGAGCTGCCAGGTCCGGACGCGTCCGGTGAAGATGGGAGGCAAGAAGGACTGCTTCTGCTCCTCGGTGCCCCAGACCAGGATGGAGTTGCCGCCGAGGCGGCCGCCGGAGTCGTAGTAGGGCGGGAGGGTCAGGCCGAAGGAGTCGATCTCCTCCTCAATGACCACGGCGCTGTCGACGTTGAGTCCGCCGCCGCCGTATTCGGCGGGCGCGGTGGGCCAGAGCCAGCCCTTGTCGCCGAGCTTGCGGCCCAGCTCGCGACGGAGCTGGTACTGGTCCCACGTCAGGTCTGCCGGGTCGGCGGGGTGCTCCATGCCGCCGGGCACGTGCTCCTTGAGCCACGCGCTGACCTCGCGGCGGAACTCTTCCTGTTCAGGGGTATAAGTAGGTTCAAAGTCCATTGGGACCTCCGGGTCTAATCGGTATAGAATTCTCTTCGAAGTAATCGTTCCGGGACGTACTTGATTGCTAGTCGATAGATTGCGCGCAGGGTGCCGAGATCTATTTGCCGGTGCCTCGGGACCATCACGTTCTGTTCCTCTCCAGTCTCTGAATATCTCCTGAGTTTGACGTGGCTGCCTTCTTGAGAAGTAATTGCGAAACCGTAACGAAGAAAGATGGAAACCACCTCACGATATGTCATTCGCCTCAGTCTAGGCACTGGCGGTTTCCAATTCCATAGTCAGGAGGATGCGCGGATGACGCACTACTCCGATGTATTCGAGATCTTCGTCGTCAAGGTATAGGCACACTGCTTCCTTCACATTGGCTATTGTTTCGTCCAACGTGCATCCCTGGGTTACAATCGCAAGCTCCAGACACGAGGCCACAAAACAGCCCTCGCTTTCCCTGATGTGAACTCTAATGCTTTCGTCCAACTTCATTTCGACCTCTTGGCTTCGATTGGCCTTCACTGCGAACGCAGGGCGCGGCCTGGGAGGGCGCCGGTGTGGGTACCATTATCCACCACCAGTGTGCCGTTGACCAAGACGTGGGAGATACCGTCGGGATACTGCTTCGGCTCCTCGAAGGTGGCGTTGGCCCGTACGGTGTCGGGGTCGAAGACCACGACGTCGGCCTTCATGCCGTCGCGGAGGATGCCGCGGTCCTGCAGGCCCAGGCGTTGGGCGGGAGCGGATGTCATCTTGCGCACGGCGTCCTCCAACCGGAACAGGCCCTCGTCTCGGGAGAACTGGCCCAGCACGTAGGGGAATGTACCGTAGGTGCGGGGATTGGGCATGTCTCCCGTCATGATCCCATCGGAGCCGACCATCTGCGCCGGGTGGCGGACGATGGTGCGGATGTTGTCGGCGTTTCCGGTGCGGGCCACGAAGGCGACCTCCAGGTTCTCCTCGATGAGGAAGTCGCAGATGGCGTCGACCATACGTTTGCCCTGGTGGCGGGCCAGGTCGCCGAGAGAACGGCCCTCCCACTCCTTGTTGTTGGGTACGTTGCTGAATATGTAGTGGTCAAGCGTCAGGCCCCACATTGGCTCAACAGCGTCTCCGATCTCGTCGCGGATGGCGGGCTGCCGAATTCGGTCCATCAGCGCGCCGGGGCCGCCGGCATGCACCCAGTAGGGAAGCAGCGAATGCAGGACGGTGGACGCGGCGGCGTAGGGATACTGGTCGAATGTGACGTCAACGCCCGTGTCGCGGCCCTCATCGACCAGGCCGACCATCTGCTCGCCCATGCCGTCGACCGGGTTGTGGTAATGGGAGATGTGGACCGGGACCCCGGCGCGGCGGCCGATCTCTATGGCCTCTCGGAAGGGATCCAGCAGCCGATCGCCAAGGGAGTATCGGGCGTGGGTCATGTACATTCCGCCTAGGTCGGCGATGGCCTCGCTGACGGCGACCAGCTCGTTGGTATCGCTGTAGGCGCCGGGCGGGTAAGTCAGTCCGGTGGCGAAACCGAAGGCGCCGTCCAGCATTGCCTCGCGGACCAGCCGGCGCATGTGGGCCAGCTCCGGCTCGGTGGGAAGGCGGTCCTCCCAGCCCATGGCCTCGACGCGTATGGCGGCGTGAGGGGCCATGAACGCAACGTTACAGGCCACGCGGTTGTCGAATAGGTCCAGATACTCGCTTACGGAACCCCAGCGAACGCCCTCTGGAGGCATGCCGTTGACGGCCGCCAGGTAATAAAGGAGTTGCTCCAGATTTTCGGGCGAAGAGGGTGCGTAGGAGAGCCCGTCCATCCCCATCAGCTCGGTGGTCACGCCTTGGCGGAGCTTGATCTCATGCGTCGGGTTGGATAGCAGGACGAGGTCGGAGTGGGAGTGCATGTCGATGAAGCCGGGGCATATCACGCTGCCGCCAACGTCGATGATCCTGCCGGCCTCCATGTCGGCCTCGCCTGAGCGGACGATGGTAACGGAGTCTCCGGACATGCCAACGCCCCCGCGAAACCATGTCTGCCCTGTCCCGTCGATGATTCGCCCATTGCGCAGGAAAATATCGAACATGGTTGCCTCCCTTTGGCGACGCTGCAAAATGTGGCCAATAGACTACCACACGACGGTTGCGGGATGGGTGAGGGACCAGCCGCCTCGTCCTGGCTGGAGAGACCCCTGGCGATTCTATTGGTTAGATTTAGCCCACATTTTGGACTCCCCCAAATGCGAACAAAACGCGCTCGTGATCGTGTATTGCTGGTAATATATGTAGCACTTCACGCCGTGCCCATTGGGAAGACTCGCAGGCAACCCTCCAGTTAGCGGCAGGCAGTATCAGCGTCGTGAAACTGCACCTTGAACTCGATCCGAAGGAGAAGATAACCGAGAATGCTGGACCGCTTCCGAGACTTTGTGAAACGCCTGGAACTGCCCCAGGAGGATGACGTCGTTTACCGGATCATTGACGATGATGGCAACGCTGTCGAGGTCTCGCGATCCCAGTTTACCCGCTGGCGCCTCCAGCACGACGTGGCTGAGAGGGCAATAGTGGCCGAGGACTCAATCGAAGACGTAAGGGTCAGGACCACGTTTTCGATTATGCCCGAAGACAGGACTTACAAGCCCTTCGGTACATCGGCGTTCAACTTGAGCTCACTTGACCCACTGCTGCAATATTCACGACGATACGACACGCGCGAGGAAGCGGAACGAGGGCACCGGCAAATTCTCGAAATTATCAGGCGGGACTCGGCAAGAGCCCGCGCTGTAGAGGAAAGAGCAGAGGCTCTGGCCGGAGTGGCCGGAGAGGTGAGGCTCGCCTTGTCAGCCGATCTGCCAGCGCTCTTCCAGGTGGACGAGCGCTCCGAAAACGAGGTATCCGTCATGACACCTCTGTCCCGTGCTGACGGTTCCACGATCACACTGACGGTTGTGGCTACTGGGGCAGGGTTCGACCTGAACGCCCCCATTGAGCTCACCCCGAATAGCTCCATTTTGACTCTTGGCAGATTGAGGTCTGAGCAGATTAACCGGGTGTGCGAGACACTGGGAGTGTCATTGGAAGAGGGTCGCCTGACCTGCAGGGTAGAAGACGTCAGCAAAATTGGGCGAGCCATGATGAGGCTTGCGGAGGCGGTCGTCTGCACAACCTACATCGCCACTGAGAGGCGATGATCTTCACCTTTCCAGTGTTCTGCGCCTGATTCCTTGTTCTGTAGCAGGTACGAGCGAGTGTAGCCATATTGATCGATCTGGCTACCGTTAGACCGCGATGGGACACTCCTCCGGAAGGGAATGGCGTCGTGGTGTATTCTTCCCTGAATCTCCAGTTAATGCTTTGATAATTTGCCAGTCACGGAGTCGACCACCATTCCCAACGGGAATCAGTCACTTGTCGGTTTCTTCGCGGAGTCAGTCGGGAAGGCCTCAATGACGCCGTCCGCATGCAGTGAGTCGCGAGGGGAACCGGCTTCTTGCCAGTCATCTACCTGCCCTATATCATTGCGGCGCCCAAACCTGTTCCCGGAGTTGCGCTAATGCCCACAGTATCCATTGACCACATTGCCATGCCCACAGCCAATGCCGAGCGCCTTATCGAGTTCTACAAGCGGCTCGGATTCACCATCAATGATGAGAAGGAATGGCGGGCGGGAACGGCCAACATCTTCTCCATACAGGTTGGTGATTCCAAGATAAATGTACATCCCGAGGGATATGTCGCGGGGCTGCGCGGGCCATCGGCAATGCCCGGCTCCGCCGACATCTGCTTTGTCTGGGACGGCACGGTCGAGGAATGCCAGAAATGGCTGGCCGCGGCCGGTGTGGAGGTGATCCTGGGTCCCGCTCCCCGCAAGGGAGGCAGAGACTTCGGCCGGGTGCCGTCGCTTAGCCTGTATGCCCGCGACCCGGACGACAATCTGCTGGAATGGATGACCTACCAGTAGCCAGCGACCTGGAATGGGACGCAATGCGGCGCCCGGCGCCAAACAAACCGAAGTCGAATATCAGGAAGGTGGCGCAATGCCCGAAATGACCGGCAAGGATGCCCTGGTGCGGATGCTGAAGGCCGAGGGTGTGGACTACATTTTCGGAAACCCGGGCACCAGCGAGACACCGATGATGGATGCCCTGCAGGATTTTCCGGAGGTGAACTACATCCAGGCTCTGCAGGAGGGCACGGCGGTCGGCATGGCAGACGGGTACGCGAGGGCAACCGGACGTCCCGCCTTTGCCAACATACACATCGCCGGCGGACTGGCCAACGGCATCAGCGCGCTGTACAACGCTTTCCGAGGCGGAACTCCCGTAGTCCTGAGTGCGGGCAATTCCGACACACGGATGCTGCTAAGCGAGCCCACGCTGTCCGGGGACCTGGTGCAGATGACCCGCCAGTACACCAAGTGGAGCCATGAGATTCATCACGCCGCCGATATTCCCGTGGCAGTGCGAAGGGCATTCAACGAGGCCAAAACACCTCCTACCGGCCCGACCTTCCTCTCGTTTCCCTGGGACACAATGGACGTGCAGGCGGATATCGACATCGTAGGGTCCAGCCACGGCTATCATAGAATCCGTCCTGATCGCGATGCACTGGAGCAGGCTTCCCGGCTGCTTTCGCAGGCGGAGAACCCGGTCATCATCATCGGAGACCGGATCGCTCAGTCCGGAGGCGTGGAGCAGATGGTGCAGGTGGCGGAACGCCTGGGCGCCAGGGTATTCGCCGCATCGTTTTCCGAGGTGAATTTCCCCACCAGCCACCCGCTGTGGTCCGGCATGCTCAACACCAGCAGTCCCGCCACCCGGCGGCTGCTGTCCGGCGCGGATGTGGCCCTTGCCGTGGGAGCCAGTATTTTCTCTCAATTTCTGTACGTGGATACTCCTCTGCTCGACCCCACGACCAGGCTGGTGCATTTGGACAGCTCCACCAGCGAGGTGGAAAAGAACTATCCCACGGAGGTCGGGGTTTATGCTGACCCCGCCACCGGCCTGGCCGAGCTGGCGGATGCCCTGGACCAAGACATGTCGGGGCCAGCCAAGGAGGCGGCCGCCACCCGCATGGCCGAACTGGGCGAACGACGGCGCAGGGCCCAGGAACAGTACAGGGAACGGCTGCGGGAACGGTGGGACAACAACCCGATTGCTGTAGAGCGGATGATGCACGAGTTGGCAGCCGCAGCGCCCCCGGGCACCATCGTGGCCGACGAGGCAGTGACCTCCCGCCCCGCCATGATGCAGGAGTTCAGTTTCGACGAGCCTGGCACCTTCTACGGAATTCAGGGAGGAGCCCTGGGATGGGCGATGCCCGGTGCATTGGGACTAAAGCTGGCGAGGCCGGATCGGCCGGTGCTGGCCGTGGTCGGCGACGGGGCTTCGATGTATACGGTGCAGGCACTGTGGACGGCTGCGACCTACAACATCCCGGTGGTCTACGCCATCTGCAACAACCGGGCCTACCGCATACTCAAGGTGAACATGGACATCTACCTCAAGAGGATGCTAAACGAAGATGACAGGGTGAGCGAATACAAGGGGATGGATTTCGCCAATCCCCTGGATCTGTCGGCCATGGCACAGGCGATGGGTGTCCAGAGTGCAAAAATCAGCGATCCCTCGGAGATTGGACCGGCCGCCCGCCGGATGTTCGAGAGCGGGAAACCGGGCCTGCTGGACATCACCATCGACGGCTCACTCTGACCTTTTCAGCCCCGGTCCTGCGCTGACAGGACCGGGGCTGCATTAGCTGTATCGTTGATCATCTCTGCGCGCGGCGCAGGCCCTCGCCATAGGGTATCAAGTCCGTTGATACTGATTCCCATGAGTAACCGAGGGGACCCCGGAACATGGGGCCGGATGAAGCTGAAACGGTATCTGCATGCTTAAAATTTTCACACTTTTGGCACGACTTTTCTATTGTTATGTCGTTTGACAAATACAATTTATTTACCATATCCTAGAGCGGTGCAACGATGGCGGCATAACGCGCCTGAGGAGCGGCAATGGTAACACTATCGACAGACGTTGGAATGATGCGACTGAACGCCAACAGGAATGTTCAGCGCGTTGTCTCACCTTCCATGGTAATCGGGCTCGGCTCCACGAGCTGCCAAATCGTCAGGAAATTGGAGGCGACCTCAGAAAATTGGAGTTTTGAGGACCGCAAGAATCTCGCCTTTCTTTATATGGATACGCGGGAGGCAACACGGGGTGAGATCTCCCGTGCAGCCAGGTTCATCCCCTTGGTTCTCCCCCACTTTTCCAACCTTCGGGACATGCGTCCCTGGATCACCGAGTGTGTGCCTGAGCTGAAGTACCTGAGTCTATCCCGTGAAGGAGCGCTGGGTACGCTGGCCAATGCCGGAGTGGCGGGAAGATTCAACTACAGCGATATCCGTGGCCACCTGGACTCCACTATCGAACAGATTTGTCCCTACTACGAGGGGATAACCTATCTCAGGATCCACCTGGTTGCTTTCCTCGGTGGCGGCACCGTGGGGGCACTGCCGGTGCTCCTGGCGGCTCTGTCGGAAGTCCGCGGTACTGCGTACAACTTCAGCGTGGTGCTGCACCTGCTGTTGCCACAGCGGGGAATGTCCAGAGACCCCGAGACCACCTATCCGCTGCAGCTGCGGAACGCCTATGCGATCCTGCAGTACCTGCGCTCCATCACCGGCGTGCAGGTCGGTCGTGGCGAGCACACGGGAGGTGACTCCTTTACCATCACGGTTTACCCCGATAAACGAATAGAAGCGATAGGGCCACACTTTGATGTGTGCCTGTTACATCGCTCACCGAAAGACTCTCTGCCCGTACAAAGGAATCACGTGGCCCGTCTCCTGGAGGACCTCGTGGCTGATGCGTGGGGCACGGGACAGGACTGGTGGGCGCGTTTCCACGAAACAATGAGGGAAGCGAATAACCAGGAGGACGCTCGATTCGGTTCCATCAGTTCCAGAGAGATTGGATTGCTTGACGGGTTTTTCACCCAGACGGCCAAGCAGTATCTCCAAAATCAGTGGCGCAGCAGGCTGTAGCGGGGGGTAAGATGGCGCGATTCAAGATTCGCCGTAACAGGCCGTCCTTCAGTGAAATGAGCAAAGTCCTACCGGCGCCGGTGGACCCTCTTTCATTCATTAATACCGGACGCCCGGGAGGTTCCGGGGCCGCCAGAGAGGCATACAACCAGATACTCGGTTCCTTTCACGAAGTCCTGGCCGACGTGGAAAGGGCGTTATCCTCTGTTTTGGAGCGCATGCGTCCCGAAGGCAATATCAGCGACCGCATGGCCGTAGAGGCCAACAGCGACGTCAGGACTGAGCTCGCCAGGGCGAGCACCCTGGTCGACGTAAAGCGGAACGAACTCATCTCCGGAATTTCCTTCCGGTTACAGGCCATGTTCCTGCAGAACCTTATTTTGGCTCCCGAGCAGGACCCGCCCGTGCGCCGCTGGGCCACGTTGGCGGATCGAGTGGTACAGAGAGACATGCCGATCGTGTCCGAGCCGACCCACGCCGAGCTGGACGTTAATCCCAAGGAGAGGCGCAAGCGAATTACGAACTGGCAACTCGAAACCGATGAGTGGCTGGAGACGCTGTGCCTCAATCGCACGGGGGAAGTGATCGCTCATCTCCTGGAGGAGATCGGGGATTACTCGGCATCCTGGTCCGATACGGTGAACCAGCTTCGCCGCGAATCGGTAGGCGGCGGTCGCCTGTTCCGCGAAGTGACTGACCCAGAGTATTGGACCTTCGACAATGAAGACCCCACGGTCAAGAATCTGGTGTCGGGAGTGCAGGCCCAGGAAATCGCTGGACGCATTCTCAATCGATTCCAGCTCAGCAACATGGAACTGATGGAGATCTGCCAGACGGTACATCAGGGCCTCGGAGGGAAGCCGGTCTACGGATCCGACCGCGTTGATATCCTTGAATTGGAAAACCTGTTGGCCGAAGCTACAGCCGTCAAGATCAAGGACACCGTGGCCATCGAGGACGGGTTTATTTCCCTGATCTCCATGGGGAGCCGATCCAACGAGGAACTGGGCGAGCTGCTGGTGGAAATGCGGATGGGTGCGGCGGCCATGGAAGAGAAGATGTGGCGTGTTGGTGAATACCGGCTGGGCCACGTGGACTCGGCTGCAGGCGTCGGCATCACAGCTTCCTCCCTGCATGACTCTGTGCTGCGGGGCCTGGGCGGAGGGCGCAAGTTTGCGGCGGTCGAAGGCCACCCCAGCAGCAACCACCGGTTCGAAGTGCAGATGTCGACCGTTGGCGCCTCACTGTCCGACTTGGCGATTTTCCGGGATATGGTCAACGCCTGGTATTCCTGGCACTTCGAGGAGCGGCGCGGTGAGAACGGGAACCGCAAGGCCCGCATGGATGCCATCAGGAAGGAGTCCTGGAAGCTCTACCCTGACATAGGACTGAATTCCGGAGTGAGGCCCGCGGTGATCGAACTGATCGATGACGACCTGAGGCAGGTCTGGAACACCTCGGGCGATGTCGCTCTGCGGCTTGCCTACGGTCATCTGGACGAAGTTGACGCGGAGCAGGTACATGCTCCCGAAAATGGACGCGCAAGGCTGGCCAACTGATCGCAATTCAGTAAAGTCGACTTGTTTCACGCCGCCTCTTGGAAACAGAGGCGGCGTGTTGTTTTGTCGCGAACCCTTCCTTCGTGGACCCCAGTGAAGCTCGCCAATGTCTGCTGAACCCCGGCGGGCATGAATTCGTAACACTCAACAGTGGAGAGACCGATGCAGAGACCCAGATTCAGACTGGAAGGCAAGGTCGCCATCGTCACGGGGGCCGGTTCCAGCGGCCCCGGTGTCGGAACCGGTAAGGCCACAGCGATTCTGTTTGCTCGTGAAGGCGCCAAAGTACTGCTGGTAGACCGCTCCCAGCGGCAGGCCGAGGAGACTCTGTCGGCCATCCGCGAGGAGGGGGGAGAGGCGTCTGTGTTCGAAGCCGACGTCACCAGTTCCGAGGATTGCAGGGCCATGGTGGATGTAGCGATTGAGCGTTACGGGGGCCTGCACATCCTGTTCAACAACGTGGGTATTCTCGGGCAGGGAAGCGTGGTGGACGTTGACGAGGACCACTGGGACCAGGTGCTGAACGTCAACCTAAAGTCCATGGTGCTGACCAGCAAGCACGCCATACCGCAGATGGTCGAGGGCGGCGGAGGATCGATAATAAACGTTACTTCGATTGCCGGGCTGAGGGCGGGGAGTACGGGAGCCGCCGTGCCCTACGCAGCATCCAAGTCCGGCATCATCGGTCTGACATCCACCATGGCGGTCACCCATGGCCGAGACAACATTCGGGTGAACTGCATCGCACCCGGGCATATCTATACGCCGATGGTGGCGGGAGCCATGGCCGACGAGACTCGCGATCTTCGGCGCCGCGCCGGTCCGCTGGGCACCGAGGGAGACGCCTGGGACATCGCGTGGGCCGCCGTGTTCCTGGCCAGCGACGAGTCCCGCTGGGTGTCGGGCATCGTCATGCCCGTGGATGCAGGGCTACTGGCCACCACCCCGCTGGCAATGCTGGACCACCTGCGATAGCCACTGGCTACATTGCTGCAGATGCCATAACTCGCTCATCCCCAGCTTGTCGAAGGGGGACATCTTCAGCGTCGCATGAGGTCTCTAAGGCATTTTTGGCAGGGGCGGGTTGGAGACCAGCCCCTACTATTGCCGGACGAGACTTGAAGCCGGCCGGGTACGCCCTCACCCTAACCCTCTCCCTCCGGGAGAGGGGACCTTCCGGAATCCCCGACCCGAGGGAATGTTACTCCGCGTCGGGGTGGGTGGTGATGAAGCGGGCGGCGCGGGCCGGGTCGACGTGGGGGGCTCTGACCTCGACGCCCGACTGCTCCTCCTGCAGGCGGATGGTCACCGAGCTGTCCATGCCGCCCCAACCGCGATTCATGGCCTCGATGGCGATCTGCTCCGCCAGGTTGGCGACGGGCATGGGCACGTTGAATTCGCGCCCCAGGTCGGTGGCCAGCCCGATGTCCTTGCGGGCCAGCTCGAGGGCAAAGCTGGGCGGGTCGTACTCGCCCCGGAACAGCGTGCGCACTACACCCTCGTGGAGGACGTTCATTCGCCCCAGGGAACCACGGCGGATGCACTCCCACAGCGGCTCCGGGTCCACGCCTGCTTTGACACCAAGGGTCAGGCCTTCGGCGATGGCCTGCCGGACGCCGTGGCCGATCATGTTATGCACCAGCTTGGCCACTGACCCGGCGCCGACTTCACCCGCGTAAAAGACCTTGTCGCCGAAAGCGTCCAGCAGGGGCTTGACCCGGTCGAAAATCTCCCGCTCGCCTCCCACCATCACGGCCAGGTTTCGGGACTGGGCGCCGCTCTTGCCGCCGCTTACGGGCGCGTCCAGGACGTGAACGCCCTTGGCCCGGAACTTGACCTCCAGCTCACGGATCAGGGTCGGGCGGCTGGTGGACAGGTCGATGTAGATGGAGCCCGGCTTGATGCCCTCAAGGATGCCCTCAGTGCTGGTGGCCACAAGCTCCACCTCGCGAGGGCCGGGAAGCGACGTCAGGGTAACGTCGCAGCGCTCGGCAACGTCGGCGGGCGAGCTGCCCAGCCGGGCGCCGGCCTCCAGGAAGGGACGGGTTGCTTCCTCACGCAGGTCGTAGACCACCATCGGGTAGCCGGCCTTTTGGATGTTGCCGGCCATCCCGCCGCCCATGTTGCCCAGTCCGATAAATCCTACGGTCTCCATTTCTCACCTCTGAAGCCGCAGGATCTCGTTCTCACGCTGCGGCCATAGTTTGCCCGCCGATTATAGTACAGACCGCTTGTCTACTCCTGAATCAGAGCGGAGTGGCTTCAGGACGGAACCGCCACCTCTGCCAGCGCATTCAGGTCCGGCACCGTCAGAGTCGGCACGGCGTCGGTGGGGCGGGTACCGCCGCCGCGATCAGGCCGCTTGACCCACACGCAGTCGATGCCCAGTTGGTTGGCGGGACCGATATCGTGGTAGAGGCTCTCGCCGACATGCAGCCAGTGGTCTCGCTCTACTCCCATCAGCTCCTGTGCCTCATGAAAGTTATTCAGGTCCGGCTTGTAGCTTCGGGCTTGCTGGGAGGTCATCACCCCACTGAATTTGACTCCCAATGCCTCCTCGGACTGGCGGAACAGGTCATCGTCCACGTTTGAGATGATCGCCAGCTTGTAGCGGGACTGCAGTTGCATCAGGGACTCCGGCGCCTCCGGAAATATCGGCCACCGGGGCAGCGAATCGGGGAGAGACTCGGCTTCTGCAGCAGACAGCCGGATACTTGCCTCCCACGCCATGATCTGCACGACGTCCCGCAACACCCGCCGGTACTCGAGAAAGTCGCCTGAGGACTGTACCCGGGGTTCAGATGAGGCAAAGAGGGCCAGGATTTCATCCCTGCTCTTCCGCACTCGGTGCCGAGCGAAAATCGTGGCAACCGCATCCGAGATGCCGGTCTCCCAGTCGACCAGGGTGCCGTAGCAGTCGAAGCTGATCCATTGGTAGCGGCTGAAATCGAGCACTTGGTTTCTCCGATGACGATTTACCTCGGCGACCATCGCCGGATGGCACCGACATGTTACCAGCACGGCTTATCTTTGAGGGTCGGCGTATTTTCAGATACACTTGCCCGCATTCGCTCAGGATCCAAATTACCGAAAGGGCTTATGAGGTGCTCCGTGCTGTTCCCCACTCCCGAGACCGACCGCCTGCTGTACAACCTGGACAACGGGCTGCCATCGCTGTGCGCCTACGTGTTCAGCCATCCCAACATGGTGGAGGTGGCGGGAATCGCGGGCATGGACGCCTTCATGGCCGACATGATGTTCACGGCCCACGACTGGGACAACATCGCCCACCTGATCAGGGCGGCACGAGGCACCGGGATCTCTCCGCTGATCCGGGTGCAGGCGTTTCCGTGGGCCACCGGCACCGACCGCCGTACCGTTTCCGACGCAGCCCGCGCCCTGTCGCTGGGGGCCACGGCGGTCACCGTGTCAGTGGGTTCCAAGGAGGAGGTGCAGGAGCTGATGGGACTGCGCGACGACTGGCACCGCCTCATCCATCTGCGCCGCTTCAACAGCGCCGAGGAGTTCCCGGAGTTCAACCGGAAGACCCGCGAGGGCACGCTGGTCGTGCCCACGGTCGAGAGCGAGGGCGGCCTACGCGACCTCGACGAGATCCTGGCCATCGACGGCATCCGTCTGGTCTGGTTAGCGGCGGGGGACATCACCAAGATATTGGGCGTGCCATTCAAGTACGACGACCCCAAGGTGATGCGGCTGCTGGAGAACGCGGTCAAAACGGGCGAGAAGCACGGCGCGGCCATCATGTACAACATGGGCCTGGACTCGCCGGACTTCGACACCATGGCCGACTCGGCCAAACGCTACTTCGACGTGGGCGTGCGTGTGGTCGGCCTGGGAGCCATGGAGTGGCACATGCAGATGGCCCTGCAGCATATACGCCGCCGGGCCATCGGGTGAGCAGGTTTGGAATTGGGAATGTGGAATTGAGAATTGGGAATCAAGATTCCTTACTCCGGCCCAATTCCAAGCTGATAGTTTGAATCTTGCACATTCATTCAGGCGTAGAGCCAGTCTGGGACGTCCCTGCCTTGGGCACCGGCGCCGCGGGCTAGCGAGTCCTTGAGGACGCCGATGCGAGAGCGGAATGGGTGCACCTGGTTGCGCTCGTGGGTGATGCCCAAGCCGACCAGGAACATCAGGCTCTTGCCCGCCGCGTGGGGCGAAAAGAACGCCGTTACGGCGTCGTCGTAGAAGGTCATGCCCGTTGCGCCGAGGCCCATGGCGTGGGTGGACAGGTACATCCGCCCTCCGATGATGCCTGCCTCCAGCTGCGCCAGTCGGTAGCCCCGATTCCCGAACCGGGCCAGGATGGCATCTAGATCCGCCATGAAGTAGGCGACGGCGCTTGAGTCCGCTCCGAGGGCTTGCTCGAAGCAGAGGTGGCCCGCCTCCTCGCGGTATTCGCCCTCCGACAGCAACTCCAGTTGCCCCTTCGACGGCGAGTAGTAATAGGTTCCTGGGGCGATCCCCTCGGCGGCATTTACGATCAGGTAGGTGTCGATCAGTCCGCCGCCGTAGTCGGAGCGCACCGGTGCGGTGGATGCCGCCAGCAACGCCTCCAGCTGCCCGGCGGGCATGGGTTCGCGGGCGAATCGGCGCGTCGAGCCTCGGTGGGCGATGGTGCCGCCGAGAGGTCCGTTCTCAGGCCATTCGGAGGCATTGGATTTCACCCTCACCCCAGCCCTCTCCCTCAAGGGAGAGGGAGAGGGAAAATCCCCAGCTTCCCGCCACGCTGCGACCTCAGAGGCGTCTAGCAGGACGGAACCGGCGTGCAATGCCGTGGTCTCGGGGTACTGGGTGCGGCGCTCCACGCCCAGGACACCGGCATCAACGCTGCCCAATGAGCCCGCGGCGGGCGGCGCAGCACTGCCGCTCCCAACAGGCACCAGGCAGAACGAGGCCTCGCTTGATGACTCCAGCTCCAGCAGCGCGTCGATCTCAGAGTCCATGAATCCGGCGACAATCTCCGCGGGTTGACCCAGCGCGCTGGCGGTGGCGGTCATGTTGGCAAGTATTGTGCCGTTATCCCAGTAGCAGTAGCGGTACCCCCTCTCGCGGTACTTCCAGGCGCTGCGCCAGAACACGCAGCTGCACACGATGGTGGCGGGCGCGTCGGCCACGGCGGGAAGGGCTCCCGCAGACTGGGCCAGGTTGCCTCGGTAGTCCCCGGACCGCAGCAGGGTAAGCGAGTTGGTCGCAGGGCCGTAGTGGTACACGCCAGCGGCCAGCCCCGGCAGGTCGCCGCAGACGACGTACAGCTCGATGGGGTAAAGCGCCCCGGCAGACGCGGCGGCGCGGTAATGTACTTCGCCGGCGGTGCGGAGGGTGCTGCGGCGGATCAGACCAGCGGAGTAGTGCAGCAACTGGGCGATGGTCGTCAGGTCCAGGGTCCCCTGAGACGGCGACATCGCTCCGGCAACAGCGGGCAGCGTTGCCGCCGCCGGTGAGGGCATGTCGGCAGGCAGAGCCACCGTCGGCAGGCCGGGGTAGGATTTGTACAGGGGCGGCTTGGTGGCCAGGCTGATGTAGCTCAGCTTGGTGGCGTCGTGGAAGCTGCGGGCCGCGCTGGTGTCGCTGTTGGGCATTATGTCCGCCCCTCAAATTATCTGTGCCAAGGTTTTCACCCCCACCCTAACCCTCCCCCTCAGGGGGAGGGGATTTTGCAAGGGTTGCGCCCTCTCCGTGACCTCCCCCCCTCAGGGGGAATCCGAGGGACGCCCTCACCCCAACCCTCTCCCAGGGGGAGAGGGAGTTCTAAGCCTGGCCCATTGCGAGGATCTCGTCGAACTCCTCTTTGGTTACGGGCTGGATGGAGAGGCGCTGGCCCTTGCGGATCAGCAGCATTTCCTTCAGGTTGGGGTTTGCCTTGACCGCCTGCAGCGTAACCGGGTTGGGCAGCCGCTCGTCGGCCTGGATCTCGACGACCGTCCAGACGGTCTCGCCGGGGCTGCTCTTGGGGTCGTAGTGCTTGTCGTTGGGGTCCCAGGCCGTTGCGTCGGGGTAGGCCTCCCGGACGATGCGGGCGGTTCCAACGACTGCGGTAGGCTTGGCGCTGCTGTGGTAGAACAGCACACGGTCGCCCACCTTCATATCGTCGCGCATGAAGTTGCGGGCCTGGTAGTTGCGCACGCCGTCCCACTCGGCCGTGCTGTTCTCCTCGTTGATGAGGTCGTCAAAGGAGTAGGCGGACGGCTCGGACTTGAACAGCCAATATTTCGGCTCGGGCATTTTCGGTCCTCCGAAGGTGAGGAGGTTACGCCCTCACCCTAACCTTCTCCCAGAGGGAGAGGGAATTCGCGTGTTGGAGTTCAAGGATTTCACCCCCCACCACAGCCCCCCTTCAGGGAGAGGGGACAAAATCGGGGGAGACTTTTGTCTTATCGCAGGCGGATGCCGGCGGCCTCGGTGTCGAAGCAGCCCTCTATGAGGTCCTCGCGCTCCTGGCGCAGTACGTCCTTGCGGACACGCAGGCTTGGCGTGCGGGGCAGCTCGTCGCGCACCTCCCAGTAGCGGGGCACCTTAAAGTAGGCCAGGTGCTCGGCGCACCAGTAGACCACCTGCTCCGGGTCGACGATGGCGCCATCACGAGGGGTGACGTAGGCCTTGACCTCGTCCTCGCCTAAGTCCGAGGGCACGGCGACAACGGCGGCGTCGAGGACATTGGGGTTGGACTTGATGACGTTCTCCACCTCCTGCGAGGAGATGTTCTCCCCGCGGCGGCGAATGATGTCCTTCTTGCGGTCGACGAAGTACAGGAATCCAGCGTCGTCCAGCCAGCCCAGGTCGCCGGTGTAGAGCCAGCCGTCGCGCAGGGTCTCGTGGTTCTGCTCGTCGTTGCGCCAGTACCCGGGCATCACCGCCGGGTTTTTGATGGTGATTTCGCCGACGGCGTTCGGCCCGATGTGCTGGCCGGTTTCGGCATCGGCGATGCGGATGGTGTTCTCGAAGCGCGGGTCGGGGTGCTGACGCGCGCGGCCCGACGAGCCGGACCGACGGTCCTCTCGGATGCCCTCGATGGTGCCGTAGCAGGTCTCGGTCATCCCGAAGCCGACGATGATGTCGGTGGCGAAGCGGTCCTGGAACTCCTCGAGAAACTCGGGCGGGAAAGACGGCGAGCCGTAGAACAGCCGCACGGTGTTGTCGGCGTCGTCGGGCTGCTGCTCGTTCTTGGCCAATACGGGCATCATCATGCCGATGAAGTTGACCACCGTGGCCCGGGCCTCGCGCACCTGTCCCCAGAACCGGGACGCGCTGAATCGGTCGACGATCACCAACGTGGCGCCTGAGGCCAGCGCGCCCATGGTCGAGTAATACTGAATGTTGGCGTGGTAGAAGGGCAGGCAGGTAAAGAACCGGTCGTCGGGAGTGGCCTGCGTCCAGTACCGGAAGCCCTGCCCGGCGGCGGCGTACATGCGGTGGGTGACCATCACGCCCTTGGGGTTGCCGGTGGTGCCGGAGGTGTAGACCAGCATCGAAACGTCGTCGGGCGACACCTCGGGCCGATCAGCCAGTGGCGTAGCGCGGTCGAAGGCCTCGGTGAAAGAAGTCCAGCCCTCCTGTCTCCTCTCCCCCTGGGAGAGGGTTGGGGTGAGGGCGTCGACTTCCCCCCGCAGGATGCGGTGGCGGATGCCGGGGGCCAGGTCGGCGGCGGCCCCTGCGACGGCGGCCAGCGACGGGTCGGTGACCAGCGCAACGGCCTCGGCGTTGTTCAGGATGTAGGCGGTCTCGTCGCGGCGGTAGGCGGTGTTGATGGGCACGCTGATGGCGCCCAGCACCGACAGGCCGAACCAGCAGTACAGGTATTCGATGGCGTTGGGCATGAACAGGCAGACCCGGTCGCCGTGATTGACGCCCATCTCGCGGAACATGGCGGCCGTCCGCAGCACGCCCTCTCGTATCTCACCATACGAGTACGACACGCCGCCGATCTCAACGAATGTCTTGTCCGGGTCGGCGTCGGTGATGCGGTCAAGGACATCGCCGATGGTGGTGTCCCAGGGCAGCTTGGTACTTGTGTCCGAGGTAGCCTGCTCTGTGCTCATTGTCAGCCCGCTGGTGGAGTTGTCTCGACGGTCAAGCTACCACGCGCGTGTGGGGCGGTCAACCGGAGGGGGGTGGGAGTAGCTGTAGGTGTATATCAAACCAGCCAGTACAGAACGCATTGACAACCGCTACAGCGGAGGGGTTATGCCCTATCTACCCTGGCGGACCAGCTCAACGGTCCAGTGAGCGGTAATGCTGGGTTGGCGAGCAAATGCCGTCGCCTGCGAGTGATCAAGAGCACCATTCAATCCGCGGCAGGTCGTCCGGATTTTCCGGCAGCCTGATCTCTATTTCGTCCAGTCCCTCGGTGCCCGCCTCCAGTGTCGCAGCTTCCTTCCGTGTGGTCGCCAAGGAACCGTCGCCGTCATACCAACCCACGAGGCTGCATCCCTCGCTCGGATATATGTCCAAAGTGAACGATCCCTCGGGGACCCGAATGCTGAACTTGCCGTCCTTGTCGGTTATCCCATAGCTGCTGTTAGACTCCTCTCCCTGCCATGCCCAGAGGCCGATGCCTCGCAGGGGTTCCCCCTTCGGGCCCAGCACTTTCCCTGTGATCTCTGCGCCCTCGAGTGCCTCACTGCTTGTGAAGTCAAATTGCTGGGGCGCGTTCTCCCGTTTCGTGGTCCCCCCCGCAACCAGGTGGGCCCTCTCCTCGGTTGCCTCGTAGCGGACGTCCGAGTTGAAAAGGGCGTTTTCAGAATCGTCATAGGGATAACTTGTGAATCCCCACGTCGCCGGCACTCCGTCGCCCCTGGGTCTACCTACGCTGACGTGCCACACTGGGATGTCTACGGGCCTGATCGGGAATCCGTAAATCTCGATGGTCGCCAGAGCTCGGGGTTGCATTCTGGCAGTTCCTGGCTCCAGGGGAAACTTCAGCGATCCAATCCAGGTCTCTTCATTGCTCTCCAGGTCGGTGACCCACAGGCTGAACCACTCCCCGTCCTCTTCAAGCCCGTCCGGTGCAATCCGTGCCCGGTAGTCCCCCACTCCCCAGTCATAGGACCGCCTCACCCCAATGAAGTCGCCCTCGTGACCTGCGGATTCGGGCCAGCCATCGTCCTCTGCGAACTTGGCGTAACCGAGGTCCCTGATCCCCCACCTAGAGAATATCACTGCCTTTCCCCGCCAGTTGGCGTTGGTCTGAATACCCAAGTAAAAGCTTATCCCCGAGATTGAATTCTCGAGTAGTATCAGGAAGTACCCGTGCCGGAGGGAGAAATTTCCCACGTCGTTGTGGATGGTGATGTCCATGGCCATCTCCCGGAAGCCTTCCTGTCCTTGTTCCCACCGCCACTGAACAAACGCTGGCGCCATGGGCGGGGAGATGCGATCGTACAGATAGGACCTTCCGGGTATTCGGGTTGGTGTGGGTGTCCGACTTCGAGTGGGACTTGGCGTCTGAACGGGCGCCGACGTGGGTGTTTGTGTCGGCGTAGGCGTAGGCGTGGGCGAAAGTGTCGGCTCTGGCGTTGACACCGCGCTGGCCGTTAGCGTCGGCTCAGCCGAAATTCGGGTCGGTGTGGGCGGCTCCACTCGCTCACTAGCGCAGCCTGCAGTCAGCAGGATGGCTGTCACCACAATCAGGATGCGTGTCGATGTCATGCGTATCCCCAATAGTTGGGCAATGTAGCTACCGGCGACTCAGGTGTCAATGACGAGGGCCCTCGTTTGTTGTAGCTGTTGGCGTTTGTTTGCACAAGATATGGTATGTACGCCTCGATTGCATTTATAATAGCGCCCTGATTCAGTGCATTGCTTACAGGCTGGTTGGCGCGGTGTAGAATGGATGGCGTGCCTGTGTTCCGAGGCTGAACTCTTCCCGCTCAAGGAGGCCCGCCACGACTACGTCCAAGCTGCCGCTAGGCCGAAGGGTTGCCGCCAGCGATGACCTTGAGGTCTCCGCCTACCTCGAGATCGCCCAGGGCATCGAGGCCGAGTCTCCCGGCTCTGCCCGTCAGGTCAACGAGGGCATCGCCGTCATCGACTTTGGCTCCCAGTACAGCCACCTCATCGCCCGCCGCGTCCGCGAGCTGAAAGTCTACTCGGAGATCGCCAATCCCTCCGACCCATGGGAGAAGGTGGAGCGGATCAACCCCAAGGGCATCATCCTCTCCGGCGGGCCGGCCAGCGTGTACGAGGACGGCGCGCCGATGATCCCCGACTGGGTGTTCGAGCGGAAGCTGCCGGTGCTGGGCATCTGCTACGGCATGCAGGCGCTGGTGCATCAGCTGGGGGGCACGGTCGCGCGGGGCACGGTGCAGGAGTTCGGCCACGCCACGCTGCACCAGGACAGCCCCTCGGCCGGTTGGGGCCTACCGGGCGGACGCCCGCCGCTGCTCCACGATTTGCCGCCGTCATTCCAGGTGTGGATGAGCCACGGAGACCGGGTAGAGGAGTTACCCCACGGCTTCTCCAGCCTCGCGTTCACCGAGAACTCGCCCGTGGCGGCCATCGGCAACGGCGACAACCTGTTCGGGCTACAGTTCCACCCCGAAGTGAACCACACACCGCTGGGCCTGGACATTCTCGAGAACTTCCTCTTCCGCATCTGCGAGTGTGAGGGGTCGTGGACTCCGGGCAACGTGGCCTCCGACGCAATCGCCCGCATCCGCGAGCAGGTGGGCGGTGGACGAGTCATCTGCGCGCTGTCGGGCGGTGTGGACTCGGCGGTGACCGCCGCTCTCCTCCACGAGGCCATTGGCGAGCAGCTCACATGCATTTTCGTCAACAACGGCCTGCTGCGTCTGGAGGAGGCCGAGCGGGTGCAGACCACATTCAAGCGAGGCATGGGCCTGAACCTGGAGTACGTTGACGCCACCGAGCGATTCGTCAGCCGGCTGGCGGGCGTCACCGACCCCGAAGTGAAGCGCAAGGCCATCGGCGAGGAGTTCATCCGCGTGTTCGAGGAGGCCGCGTCGGGCCTCGGCGAAGTGGACTTCCTGGCGCAGGGCACCCTCTATCCAGACGTCATCGAGAGCGAGGCGCCGGCAAACTCGCCGTCCGGAGCGCCCCTGTCGGCCCGCATCAAGACCCACCACAACGTGGGCGGCCTGCCCGAGAACATGAGGCTGGAGTTGGTGGAACCCCTACGCTACCTGTTCAAGGACGAGGTGCGCGACGTTGGCCTGGAGCTGGGTCTGCCTCCTGACATGGTCTATCGCCAGCCCTTCCCGGGGCCGGGCCTGGCCATCCGGATCATCGGCGAGGTAACGCAGGAGAAGCTGGACATGCTCCGCGCCTGCGACTGGGTCGTCATTGACGAAATCAAGGACGCAGACCTGTACCACCGGGTCTGGCAGAGCTTCGCCGTGCTCAGCGACAGCCGCACCGTCGGCGTGCAGGGCGACTTCCGCACCTACGGCTACGTCTGCGCCATCCGCTGCGTGACCAGTGAGGACGCCATGACCGCCGACTGGGTGCGCCTGCCCTACGAGGTGCTGGCCCGCATCTCCAACCGCATCGTGAACGAGGTGCCCGGCGTCAACCGCGTGGTCTACGACATTACCAGCAAGCCGCCAGGGACCATCGAGTGGGAGTAACGGTGATCGCAGGGGAAGTTTCCCTCTCCCTCAGGGAGAGGGTGAGGGCGTCCCTATGAACGTCCTCATCGTCGGCAGCGGGGGAAGAGAGCATGCCCTTGCTTGGCGCATCGCCCGCAGCCCCTCGTTGACCCGGCTGTGGGTGGCTCCGGGCAACTACGGGACAGGCAGAATCGCCAGCAACCTGCCCGTCGGGACTGGCGTAGGCGACCTGGTGAAAGCTGCCCGCAGCGTTTCGGCCGACCTGGTCGTCGTGGGGCCCGAGGCGCCCCTGGCTGACGGACTCGTCGACGCCCTCGCCGCTGTCGGCATCCCTGCCTTCGGCCCGACGGCTGCCACAGCCCGTCTCGAATCCAGCAAGAGCTTCGCCCGCGAGGTCATCCGGGAGGCAAACGCACCCGGGCCGGAATTCGCCGTATTTACCGACGAGCCGGAGGCCCTGGACTACCTGCGCCGCAATCCTGGCCCTCGCGTGGTGAAGGCAGACGGCCTGGCGGCGGGCAAGGGGGTGGTGGTCTGCGACGATGAGGCGCAGGCAGCCGAAGCCATCCGAGCCAGTATTTCGGCCCGCGCCTTCGGCGACGCAGGGTCAACCGTGCTCTTGGAGGAAAGGCTGGAGGGCCGCGAGGTCAGTGTCTTCGCCCTCACCGACGGCGAACGCATCTCGCCCCTCGTTGCGGCCTGCGACTACAAGCGACTGGAGGACCACGACCGCGGCCCCAACACCGGCGGAATGGGCAGCTATTCCCCGCCGGAGTTCTGGACGCCAAAACTCAGCGAACAAGTTGAGAGCACCATAATTCGCCCCGTCATCGCTCAGATGGCCGCTCGGGGCACGCCATACCGCGGCGTGCTATACGCCGGGCTGATGCTCACAGCCGAGGGGCCAAAGATCCTGGAGTTCAACTGCCGTTTTGGCGACCCGGAAACGCAGGTGCTGATGCCACGCCTGTCCTCCGACCCTCTGCCGGCAATGCTGGCCTGCGCCGAGGGCCGCCTCGACCCACCGGCCGTCACCTGGGACGAACGGCACTATGTGAGCGTGGTGATGGCCTCGGGCGGCTACCCGGACCAATACGCCACCGGCAAGACCATTACCGGCTTGGATGACGGAGACGCCGAGGAGGCCATGTTCTTCACCGCCGGCGTCGCTGAGGGTCCTGATGGTCGCCCGCTTACCTCCGGCGGGCGGGTGCTGACCGTTGTGAGCGGCGGCAAGGACCTGAACGAGGCGAGAAAGCGTGTTTATGATCGCCTGGACCGCATCAAATTCAATGGTGCGGTGTGGCGCACCGACATCGCTGCCGTCGGCGCCCGGGTGAGCGCGTGACCTCTCGATCGCAAGCGGCCCGGCTGACGCCCGCCGATCTCCGCAGCCTGTATGACGAAGCGCTCGAGTCCGGCGCTGACGCCGCCTATCGGAAGCGGCGGTGGGGCCGGGCTTCGGAGTTCGCCTCATGGCTGGAACAGGATGCTCTGACATCACTGGAGCCGCCGCAGGCCCTGCAGCTCTACCGGGCCTCGGGAGGACGGCAGGCGGAGGCTTTCGGCAGCACCCCCGTTGAGGAGTTGAGGGACAGCCTCGATTTCCTCCTGTATGATACTATCAAGCTGGAAGGCCGTTTCGACGAATGTGCCTCGGACGACGGAGCATACAGGCTACCCGGCACAGGTCGCGAGTTCGCATCCTGGCTGCTGTGCCTCCGGAATCCGGCTTTGCTGGCCGTGTGGAACGGCAGCGCCGAACGGATGCTGAAGCGCATGGGCGCCTTCCCGGAGTCCATGAAACGCGGTCCCGAGGGCATCCGCTACCTGGACTTGATGGAAGCCTTGGCCATGGTCCGCTCGCGCTTGGGATTGCGCGATTTCATAGAGGTGGACATCCTCGCCTACCTCTCCACCAGGCCACGAAACCGGAAGAGGAAATTGGCGGTAGCTGAGAGCTCGGAGATGGACAATGCCCTGGCGTGAATCACTGCAACAACTGAAAGATGAACTGACCTCGTCTCGCGCCTCCCGCCTGGAGCGCATAGAGGCTCTCGACCGGCAGGTCGCTGCGGAGAGGGAGGAGTTGCTGGCGCGCCAGGAGTCCATGCAGATCACCGCCCTGGTCACCGAAATGAACGAAGTTCTGCTGGACGGACAGGGCCTGGTTGAGAACACCGTTGAGTGGGAGTCGGAGGACGAGGACCAGTTTGAGGGTGAGGATGACATGGCTGATGTCATCACCACCGCCCTCACATGGGACGAAGGGGAGGAGCTGGAAGTGCTGGTGGAACTGGTGATGCTCGACGATGGGCTGTCGCTGATGGTAAACGGAGTGCAGATCAGGCAGGACCAGGATGCACTGCAGAAAGCGCTCATTGATGCTTTCAGGGAGCAGTTGGAGATTTAACGTCAAGCCGACCATTTCCCGTTGCAGGTATCCCCGTATCGGTTTTCAGGTGTTATCATGACGGGCGGTGTTTCGTCGCTTCGAGCTTGTGCGATTTCGAGCTTGCGGCGGCAGGAAATAATGAAGTCTGTTGAGGGAAGTTCAGCGATGACCAAGGGTTTGTGCGGGAGGCAGGCATGCCACTCGTAGGTGTAGTAATGGGTAGTTCGTCTGACGAGGCCGTTGTGAACGAGGCCGTCAAGACGCTGGAACAGCTGGGAATTGATTACGAAGTGCGTGTTATGTCCGCTCATCGAACTCCGGAGCGGGTTGCGGAATACGCCCAGGAAGCAAGGGATCGCGGGATCCAGGTGCTTATCGCAGCGGCCGGCGGGTCGGCGGCCCTAGGGGGGGCACTGGCGGCATGGTCCACCCTGCCGGTGATCGGCATCCCGCTGGCGTCCAGCGAGCTGAAGGGCATAGACGCCCTGCTTTCCACAGCCCAGATGCCTCCGGGCATACCGGTCGCGGCCATGGCCGTGGGGGCTTGGGGAGCCCGGAACGCCGCTTTCTTCGCCGCGCAGATACTTGGTCTACAGCATCCGGAAATCAGGCAAGCGTATGACGATTACCGGCGCTCACTCCGCGAGCGGTAAAGTGCGCCCGGCAATCCTGACGGATTTCGACGACACGGCCGCCGTGCAGAACGTGGCTGAGCTGTTACTCCAACGCTTCGGAGACCCCACCTGGACTGACGTACGCCAGCAGTTCCGCGACGGCCAGATGGATCTCAAGGAATACCAGGAGGTAACGTTCAGGAACATGCGCGCCGACCGCTCGGCAATGCAGCACTTCGTGCGGGAGAGGGCGAACCTGCGGCCGTTCTTCGGGGATCTGTACCAGTACTGCCGCGGACACGACATCCCTCTCGCTGTGGTTAGCCAGGGTCTGGACTTCTACATATCGGCCCTGCTTGACCGCGACGGGTTCGGAGACGTGCCGATCTATGCGGTGGACACGAGCTTCGACCGGGGCCAGATCTTCTATCACTACAACCATACCTATCCGGGCGCGGAATCCAAGGGGAATTCCAAGGCATTCATAGTCGAGCAGTTCCAGCAGCAGGGCCACTTCGTCATTTTTGCCGGCGATGGGGCCTCGGATCAGGAAGCGTCGGAAAGGGCCGACATGGTATTCGCCCACCGCACGTTGGCACGTTTCTGTGACCGGCAGGGCATCGAGTATCAACCGTTCGAAGACTTCAAGGCCGTGCTGCTTGCCCTCAGGGAACTGCACCTGAACGGGTCGGCTACCCTCTGACTCCACATCTTCACCTCACGGGGCCAAGGCTGTGATTGACAGATACTCCCGTCCCGCAATGAAGCGGGTGTGGTCCGACGACAACAAGTACGAAAAGTGGCTGGCCGTCGAGCTGGCAGTATGCGAGGCATGGTGCGAGGAGGGTGTGATCCCACTCGAAGACATGGAACGCCTCCGCTCGGCCAAGTACGATCCCCAGCGAATGGACGAGATTTTCCAGACCACCCGCCACGATGTTACGGCATTCATTTCGTCGATTACCGGGACGCTGGGGCCGGAGGGACGCTGGCTGCACCTCGGCCTGACCTCCAGCGATATGCTGGACACCGGCCTGGACCTGCAGATGGTCGAGGCGGGCGGGCTCCTGCTGGAAGAGGTGGACAAGGCCATCGATGCCCTGGCGGGGCAGTCCCTGGAGCACAAGGACACGCTAATGATGGGGCGCACCCACGGGGTGCACGCCGAACCCATGACCATGGGGCTGAAGCTGGCCCTGTGGTGGGATGAAATGAGACGGCAAAGGGAGCGGCTGATGGCTGCCCTTGAAACCGTCCGCGTTGGCAAGATTTCTGGCGCGGTCGGCACTCACGCCACCGTCCCGCCCTCCGTGGAGGAGCGAGTCTGCGATCGGCTGGGGCTGAAGGTCGCGGGGATTTCCAACCAGGTGATCCAGCGCGACCGATACGCTCACTTCATGACAACCCTGGCCCTCATCGCGGCATCCCTGGAGAAATTTGCCACCGAGATCCGTTCCCTGCAGCGTACCGAGATCCACGAACTGGAGGAACCATTCGGCCACGGGCAGACCGGCTCGTCGTCCATGCCCCACAAGCGGAACCCCGAGTTGGCCGAGCGCATCTGCGGCCTGGCCCGGCTGATCCGGGGCAACTCCATGACGGCGCTGGAGAATGTAGCCCTCTGGGGCGAGCGGGACATTAGCCACTCCTCAGCCGAGAGGATCATACTGCCCGATTCCTGCCTGGCCCTGGACTACATCCTGAGCATTTTCACCCGGATCATCGAGGGTCTGCGGGTGTTCCCGGACAGGATGTTTGCCAACATCGAGAGCAGCTTCGGCCTGGTCTTCAGCCAAAGGACGCTCCTGGAGCTGGTCGAAAAGGGGCTGCCTCGCGAGGAGGCCTACAAGATAGTCCAGACCAACGCGGCCCGCAGCTGGGACGAGGGCCGCGACTTCCGGGATCTGCTCAGGTCCGATTCGACAGTTGCGTCGTATTTGACACCGCAGGAACTTGAGGAACTGTTCGATTACGGCTACTACACGCGGTACGTGGACGACACCTTCCGGCGCGTCGGGCTGCTGCCCGCGATCACCTCCGAAGACAAGGTTCCGGAGCCGGCGACCGCCGACTGAGAGCATCCCGGCTCTTCCAGAAGGCAATGGCTAATACAGCGACTAAGAACGAGGGATTGGAATGATCATAGAGACTCCGCTGCCCGGCCGTACGCACCGGGGTAAAGTTCGCGACACCTACGACCTGGGCGGCGGACGGCTGCTCATGGTGGCCACCGACCGTATCTCGGCCTTCGACGTCGTTCTGCCCACCGGGATCCCGGAAAAGGGCCTGGTGCTGAACAGGATCTCCGCATTCTGGTTCGACAAGACCGGGCACATAGTTCCGAATCACCTGATCTGCCTGG
Organism: Dehalococcoidia bacterium; assembly: GCA_965207865.1. Lineage (GTDB taxonomy): Bacteria > Chloroflexota > Dehalococcoidia > Lucifugimonadales > UBA3495 > VXOI01. Next base: position 198,195 of record CBDBNP010000007.1, on the reverse strand, counting down.
CCGACTCTCCAGAAGCAGCATCCTATCTCGCCGGCGGCAACGGCTCGGGTCTGTCCGACCCTGTTCCGGCCGAGGTGGCGCAGCAGGCCATGGTGGTGAAGCGGGCCGAGCGCATTGACATCGAGTGCATCGTGAGAGGGTATATCACGGGCTCTGCGTGGTCGGAGTACCGGCGGCAGGGTACCGTGCAGGGCATTGAAATGCCCGCGGGTATGGTGGAGGGACAGCCCTTTCCGCAGCCTCTTTTCACCCCCACCACCAAGGCCGAGGAAGGCCACGACGAGAACATGTCACGCCAGGAAGTCATCGACATGGTCGGCGCCGAGATGGCCGCGAAGCTGGAGGAGACCAGTAAGGCCGTTTACGCCTTCGCCGAGGAGTACGCTCGCGGGAGAGGCATCATTCTGGCGGACACCAAGATGGAGTTTGGTACCCTGGACGGCCAGTTGATACTGATCGACGAGCTGCTGACCCCCGACTCCAGCCGGTTCTGGGATGCGGAAGGCTACGGCCCGGGTCGCTCGCAGCCCAACTTCGACAAGCAGTTCGTGCGGGGACTGGCTCGATGAGCAGGGCTGGGACCACGAGCCGCCGGCCCCGGAACTGCCCGGCGACGTAACCGCCAGGACCACCGAACGCTACCGGGAAGCCTACGAGAGGCTCACCGGAGAGAGTCTGTAGCCTACACCATCCTGACCCCTTCGCATTCATACGGAGAGATCATTGCCCGAGTCGAGACACCGCCGGAACCGCCGCCCCCGCAACCTGGAGATTCCACGTACCTCCCAGCGCGGTGGAAGCAACAAGTTCATCCTGGTTGTTTCCGTCGTCATCGCCGTGCTGGTCATTGGCAGTTTCGCAGCTGTCCCGATTTTCCAGAGCATCGGGGGACCCGGTGAGATCGGCCTGGGCACCGCTGAGGCCTACGTCGATGGAGTGGGCGAGAAGCAAGAGATAATGCGGACCAAGAACCACGTCGATCTGAACAGCGACCAGGCCGATGACGACGTGGTCTACAACTCATTCCCGCCCACTTCCGGGGACCACTGGAGCGCGGCCCAGAGTTGCGGGTTCTACGAGGGCGCGATTCCGGACGAACGCGTTGTCCACAACCTGGAACACTCCAACATCGTCATCAGCTACAACCTGCCCAACCAGGCCGACGTCGATGCTCTGAAGGGCGTGTATGACAACCTCGAGGACGGTTGGCGCACCCACTTCACCGTCGCCCGTGAATACGACGGCATTGGGGAAGGCCAGGTCGGTCTGTCAGCATGGGGTGTGCTGGATGTGATGGACGGCGTTGACGAGGAGCGCATTCTTCGCTTCTATGAACACTATGTCGGTAGGTTGGGTCCGGAAGGAGCAGTGTCCTGCCTCGGCTCCCAGTCCAGCATGCCCGGTAGCTAGGGCCCCTCGTTACCGTCAGTGCTGCATCAGTTTCAGAGGACGTTGCGAACCGGCTCTAACTGCCTCATCGTCGGTCTGTTGGTTGCTATGGCCTTGCTACTGGCAATGGGCTTGGGCTGCGACTCCTCGTCTGAGGAAGGTGGTCCTCAGGGAACACAGGACGTGGAGCCAACATCGGTGAGAGTGAGCGCCTCCGCAACGCCGACACAGGAGCCGTCGCCGTCAGGGGACCAAAACTCAAACGACACTGTGTCTCCATCGCCACAGGACAGCGCCGGTTCCTCCGAGAGCCCGGCGCCAACTTCCCCACCATCGCCGACGGCAACAAGGAGCGTGCCAAGAGGACCGGTGCTGGGGAGTGCCGACGCCTACGTCGAGGGCGTTGGCGAGAAGCAGGAGATCGCGAACTCCATTGATCACGTTGATCTCAATAATGACCCCTCCGATGACGTCGTTCCCTACAATTCGTTCCCGCCGACCTCGGGAGACCACTGGAGCACTCCGGTGCGTTGCGGCTTCTACATCCAGGCGGTGCCCGACGAGATGGTCGTGCATAACATGGAGCACTCCAACATCATCGTGAGTTACAATCTGACAACCCGGGATGACCTGGAGACCCTGAAGGAAGTGTACGACGATCTGCCGGAAATCTGGCGGGACCATTTCACGGTGGTCCGGCCCTACGGCAGAATAGGCGAGGGCAAAGTGGCCCTTACGGCTTGGGGCGTGCTGGACGAAATTGAGGGAGTGGACCGGGAGCGGATCCTGCGGTTCTTTGAGCACTATGTCGGAAAGCTGGGCCCTGAGGGCCCGATCTCCTGCCGGGGATCGCAGGACAGCATGCCCCGCGGGTGAAAGATGACATACCTGGCGAAAATATACGTTACGCTCAAACCTGCCGTCAGTGACCCGGCAGGGCAGACGGTGCTGGCAGCCCTCAAGCGGATGGGGCACGGCGAGGCGGAGGATGCCCGCATCGGCAAATACCTGGAGCTTCGAGTGAACGGCGAGGAAAAACAGGCAGTGGAGAAATCGGTGGACCACATGTGCCGGGAACTACTGTCCAATCCGGTGATAGAAGACTACCGCTTTGAGCTCGAGGAAATCCCGGGCTGAATCGAAGAATCGGCCCGCCAAGTCACATAGCGTTGGAGGAGTTATGACCCACATTTATGCCGGAGCCGAAACCAGCGGACTGTACAGGCTTTCGCCCGGGTCTGATCAGTGGAAAGAGTTGACCGCAGGCCTGCCCGAGTCGCCGTCGGTGTGCGGCGTCGCCATTCACCCGGACAACCCGGAGGTCGTGTTTGCCGGGACGCAGGATGGCCCCTATCGCAGCCTGAATCGTGGCAACACATGGGAGCGGATGGACTATCCCAGGGTGGCGCCGCCGGTGTGGAGTTTCATGTTCCGTCCCGGAGACCCGACGGTGATGTACGTGGGCACCGCACCAGGAGAGATTTTCCGCAGCATCGACAGCGGCGAGTCCTGGAAACGACTCGATGCGGCCAACATGGGTTCCAATGAGGTCTCGATGTCCTTCCCCACTCGGGTCATTGCCTTAACCGCCGACCCGAATTTCCCCGACGAGATGTATGCGGCTCTTGAGGTTGCCGGGGTGATCCGCAGTTCCGACGGCGGCGATACCTGGGAAGAGATCACAGGCAGCCTGGCTCCCAGCGAGGACACCCTCGATCTGCACGGCATCCAGTGCGCCGCCGCCCTGCCTCACGTCGTGTTTATCACCACGCGCCAGGGACCGTTCATCGGACCTGACCGAGGGTCGGAGTGGGTTCCCGTGGACTTCGGGCAGTTCTCCGAGGTCACCTACACCCGCGACCTGAAAGCCGCACCGCACGATCCCAACATGCTCTACGTGTCCATCGGCGCGGCGGCTCGCAGCAACACGGGCGCGCTGTATCGCAGCCGGGACCTGTTCAAGACCTTCGAGCGGGTGGATCGCGGTATCACTGCCAACTCCACCATGATGTCCGTTTCGGTGGACCCGCAGGCTCCATCCAACATAGCCTGCGCTGCCCGGGACGGCCAGGTCTTCCGCACCACCGACGATGGCGCGACGTGGAGCAGCCATCCGCTGCCTGACCGGGCCCTCGAAGTGCGGGCAATTGCGGCAGGTTAGCGGCGAGGCCGTTCTTCGGAATACATCAATAACAGATTGAACAGGGGCGCACAGTTGTGCGCCCCTACATGTATCTCAGACAAATTTGTATGGAATTGACAGCTGTCCGTGGATGATAAGCTAAGAACTGAGACCGAACCTGAAACGCAGTACCCTCCACTGTTGGAGCTGCAAGGGATCACGAAGTCGTTTCCCGGAGTGGTGGCAAACGACAGCATTGACCTGAGCGTTGGCAGGGGTGAGATACACGCTGTCCTTGGCGAAAACGGCTCGGGCAAAAGCACCTTGATGAAGGTCATCTATGGATTTCACGCCCCGGACTCCGGCACGATCGCCGTCGATGGGCGCGCTGTCAAATTGGCCTCGCCGTCAGGTGGCCGCCGGTTGGGGATCGGCATGGTCTTCCAGGATTTCTCGCTGATACCAGCATTGTCGGTCGTAGAGAATGTTGCCCTTTTTCTGCCAAGGCAGGGGCGATTGATTCGCCGCAAGTCCCTCGTTCGGGAGATCGAGCAGTTCGCCGATTCCTACGGGCTGGAGATCAACCCCAACCGCCGAGTGGATGAGCTATCCCTTGGTGAGCGGCAGCGTGTTGAGCTCGTCAAGCTGCTGCTGGCCGAGGCGCGGCTGCTGATATTTGACGAACCGACCAGCGTTCTCGCACCCCACGAGGTCGATGGGCTATTTCGCGTGTTTGACGCCCTAAAGCAGGACGGTTACTCGATCCTGTTCATCACCCACAAGGTCAGGGAAGCCCTGGCCGTTGCCGACAACGTTACCGTTCTGCGGCGGGGCAGGGTTGAGGCCAGTGCCCCACGTTCCGGGTTTGATGCGGAGAGCCTGGTTGCAACCATGGTTGGGGATGGAAATGCGGTGCAGGGCAATTCCTACCCCATTGTCCAAGAGACCGGTGAGACGGTTCTGGAGTTCAAAGGAGTCAGCACGACCGCTGAGACCGGCGACAGAAAACTTGACCACGTCAGTTTCCTCGTCCGCCAGGGAGAGATTCTCGGGGTCGCCGGAGTGGCGGGAAATGGCCAGCGACTGCTGGGTGATGTCATTCTGGGCATTCAGCCAATCAGTGCGGGCGAGATATCGCTTGATGGCGAGCGACTTTTCGGCCATCGACCTTCCGATGCCCTGGCCAGGGGTGTGTCGGTTATCTGCGAGGACCCGTTGGCTGATGCTATGGTTGCCGGGATGAGGGTGGACGAGAACCTGCTGCTCTCGGGACTGGCGCGGGGCCACGACAACGGCAACCGATTCTGGCTCAATCAACGGAGCATCGCGGAGGGAGCTGAAGAGGTTCGGGCCGATTTCCCTCTGCAAATGGCGGAGTCGACGTTACAGGTACGGAACCTCTCAGGCGGAAACATACAGCGGGTGATGCTGGCAGGTGAGCTGTGCCGGGGGGCCAGCGTGTTCCTGGCCTACTACCCCACCAGGGGACTGGACGTGCTGAGCGCCCAGTCCACCCGTAAATTGCTGCTCGCCCAGCGCGACAGGGGCGCCGCCACCGTCCTGGTGTCGGAGGATCTCGACGAGCTCCTGGCCCTGAGCGACCGGCTGATTGTGATGTTCCGCGGTAGCGTCGTCGGCGAGTTCACCCCGTCCGATGCCTCACTGCAGGAGATCGGCCTGTTGATGACCGGACACTCCGTTGCCCCGCTCTCCACATGAACCGGGCGACCGACCTCGCAGAAGGGTTCCTCGGCGGCATTCCCGAACTCTGGCGCAATGGGCCGCTAGCAGGCGGTGAACCATCCGTCCGGGCAGCATTGGGGATACTCCTTGCTCTCGCGATGTTCGCGGCCTTCCTGGCGGCGTCAGGACACGATCCGCTGGAAGCGTTCTCCAGCGGCTTGGACGGAGTTTTAGGCAGCTCCCTTGGCCTGAGCGAAGTCGGGGTAACCATGATCCCCCTGCTGCTCACGGCCCTGGCCACCGCCATACCAACCCGCGTTGGCCTGGTCAACGTCGGCGGGGAGGGACAACTCTACATAGGCGCCCTGACCGCCACCGGGGTTGCGCTCTTCTTCCCAGTGGGGCAGATCTGGCTGATGCTTCCGGTGATGGCCCTCGCCGGTTGTGCCGGGGGCGGAATCTGGGCCGCCATAGCCGCCATGCTCAGGCGCTGGCGCGGCGTGAACGAGGTAATATCGACCCTCCTCGCCAACTACATTGCCATATTGCTGGTCAACGTATTCGTTTTCGGGCCATGGAAAAACCCCGAGGGGCTGGGATACCCGTACACGGTCCCCTTTGAAATTGCGGCCATTTTCCCGGCCATCGCGGGATACAGGTTCCACTGGGGATTCCTCGTCCCTGTCATTGCGTTGATCGTCACTTATGTCATCCTGAACCGCACCATCTGGGGTTTCAAGATGCGGGCCGTCGGAGGCAACCCCGAAGCGGCCCGTCGACGGGGAATCGCGGTCGACAGGTACATGATCGTTGCAATGCTTGCCGGGGGAGCCATGGCGGGGTTGGCGGGCATGGTGGAGGTAGCCGGCATTCACCACGACCTGCGACCCGGCATATCCAACAACCTCGGCTACCTGGGACTGCTGGCCAGCTGGCTTGCCGGTCATAACCCGGTGGCCATTGTCCTTGCTTGCTTCCTGATTGCCGTGTTCCTCGTGGCGGGAGACGTGCTGCAACTCACCGTGGGTCTCCCCTCGGCCGCCGGGTTCGTCCTCATAGGCCTCGTGCTGTTCTGCGTCCTGGGCCTGCGAAGGGTGGAGAGGCGCGCGCTGTGAGCACCTTCTGGCTGGTGATCAGCGGCACCCTGACGGGAGCAGTGGGTCCCGGAATCTCGGTGCTGTATGCGGTCTACGGAGAGCTCATCACGGAGCGGGCCGGCCGCATCAACCTGGGCATGGAAGGCTGCATGTTGATGGGGGCCTGCTTCGGGTTCCTGGTTACAGCGGAAACGGGTTCCGCCATCATCGGCATACTGGCCGGAATGGCCGCGGGGGCGCTCGCCTCGGCTATTCACGCCGGCCTCGTCATCTATCGCGACACCAATCAGCTGGCGACCGGGCTGGCTCTCACCCTGTTCGCCGGGGGTGTAACCGCCTACGTGGGTCGCGATTACGTTGACGACATCATTCACGGCCTGAACCCCATCGCCATTCCAGGGCTTGCAGACATTCCGGTGCTGGGGGAGGCGTTGTTCCGGCAGGACATCCTGGCGTATGCCGCCTACTTGATCGGCCCTTTGCTCTGGTTCGTGCTGCAGTACACGCGCTGGGGACTCAGCCTTCGCGCGGTGGGCGAAAGCACTGCGGTGGCCTTCGCTGCGGGGCGCAACCCGGCGATGCTGCAGATGGTCGCCATCGTCCTGGGCGGAGCGCTGGCCGGCCTCGGCGGGGCCCAGCTTTCCGTGGGACTGACGCACACATGGTCCGAGGGAATGACCGCCGGTAGAGGATTCATAGCCGTCGCTCTGGTCATATTCGGCCTGTGGTCGCCTCTCAGGGGGATGGTGGGGGCCCTGCTCTTCGGAGGCGCTGTCGGTCTTCAGCTACAGTTGCAGGCTTTGGGAGCGCCGGTCTCTCCCTTCCTCCTGGACATGCTCCCCTACGTGCTCACGCTGGGGGTGCTGGCCATCTGGACCGGAGCGGCAGACCGGGCCATGCCCGAGGGACTGAAAGGCATTCTGCGGACTTAAAGGATGCAACTGTTCCTGGCCCACGACGACTTTGAAGTGATATTCTGAATCGGGATTCCTTTGATTTACGGGATTTCACTGATGGGACCTCAATCCTGGTCATCCTTTAATCCTGTGAGTCCTGATTCAGACAGAACAGGTGGCGCAGACCTTGCAATCGTCCTGCCCGTTCTGGCGGCACGTTGCAATCGCTGGTGGCGTGCGGTATTTTATGTTTCGATAACTCCTTGCGAGGGGGAGACATTGATCGTCTACAACTGCACCATCCAGGAAGGCGTGATATCCGATGAGATGCGCCGCATTCTCGACGAGCGGCTGGTCCAGATAGCGTCGCAGGTGCTCGGAGAGGCCCCGGACGACATTTCCGTGGACTACGAGGTCATTCCTCACGGATTTGGCTTTCGGGGTGGCGAACTCTCGACCTCTTCATCCGTGCGCAGCCGCATACCTGATGGCTTCTCCCAGGAGAAACGCGTCGAGTTCATGCAGGCTGTCCAGGACATGTGGATGGAAGTTACCGGACAGACCACCGCAGAACTGGTTGTGGGCGCTGCCGACGCCAGCTGCAACAACTACCCGGACTGACTCTCGCAGCTAGCAAAAAGGAGAGAAACCATGCCTATCTATCGCTTCAAGGTACCCACTGACTCCGTCACCCTCGAACAGCGCGAGAAGGTCGCAATGGACGTTACCGACGTTCACTGCGGGTCCACCCTCGCACCTCGCCACTTCGTGCACGTTTATTTCGACGAGCAGCCCGAAGGCGCATCAGACTACCCGACCACCTACTATCTGGACGCCATAAACCGCGCTGGGCGGCCCAAGGAAATCAAGGAAAAGCTGCTTGACGACCTGCTCAACGCCTTCGTCCGGCACACAGGAGTTCCGCGCGACCAGATAAGCGGCCGTATCGGAGAGACGCCTGCCTCCTGGGCAATGGAAGGCGGTCAAGTGCTTCCCGAGCCCGGGCAGGAATCCGCCGAATGGTACGCCGAAGTTACCGCTGACTAGACTGGAAGAGGAATGATTGTCTTGCTGTCAGGACTGTTTCCCAAGTTCCGCCACCAGTATCCAGCAGTCCTGACGGCAGCGATTGTCGTCCTGGCCCTGACGCTGCTGGCCTGTGGCGAAACCCACACGCCCACCACTGAACCTCCCACGGCCACCCCGGCCGCCGAAACGGCGACCGAGGCTCCCCCGACCGAGGCTCCCCCGACCGTTGCCTCTCTGCCGCTGCCCTCCATGGAACAGCTTGGTGGAGGTTCCCCCGACCTGTTCCTTCAAGTCTTCGCCGAAGGTCGCGCGGGGAGCGACTTCCGGCCCACCGGTGATTTCGCCGCCGCTGCGCAGCCCCTGCCCGAGGGAGAAAAGCTGAAGGTCGGCATCATTTTCGTTGGCTCCCAGCAGGACCTGGGCTGGAACCAGGCCGCAGCCACCGGGGCCGACTACCTGGAGCAGGTCTTCGACGACGTTGAGGTGCTGCGCGCCGAGAACATTCCGGAGACCGTGGAGGTCCAGGCGGTGGCGGAGCAGATGATCGAACAGGGCGCTACCATCGTGATCCCCACCAGCTTCGGATATTCCGACCCGATCAAGGCGATTATCGACAAGCACCCCGAGACAATGTTCCTGCACCTCGGAGACCTGGAGATCTTCGAGAACTACGGCTCGTTCTTCGCCAACATCTGGCAACTGGAGTACGCTGCGGGGCGCGCCGCCGGGACGAAGACCACCAGCAACAAGCTGGGGTTCATCGCCGCTTTCCCCATCCCGTCCAGCATGCTGAACATCAACGCCTTCCACCTGGGCGCGCAGTCGGTCAATCCCGATGTGGAGACCACGGTCGTATTCACCAGCGACTGGTGCGACCCAGCCAAACAGGTGACCGCCGTCAATACCATGACCGACGCCGGCGTGGACGTTTTGTCCCTGCAGCAGGACTGCACCAAGACCGTGGTTGAGGCGGCTGAGCGCGAAGGCGTATGGGTGACAGGTTTCCACTACGATGCCAGCGCCGCCGCGCCCAACTACTGGATAACCGGCGCCACCTGGAACTGGGGTCCCATAATGGCCCAGATAGTGCAAGAAATCAGGACCGGCGTCTACCAGAGTTCGGTCAAGCTGGCCGGTATCGATGCCGGCTGGGCCAAGCTGGCTGCCTTCGGTGGCGGTGTGGACGACGAGACACAGCAACTGGTGCTGGATACGGTTGAAGGCCTGCGGGATGGCAGCATCCAGCCGTTCACGGGGCCCATCTATGACCAGGATGGAGAGGTCCGCATCGCCGAGGGCGAGACTGCCACCGACGAGTACCTGCAGGGCGTGGACTGGCTGGTCCAGGGCATCGTGGGCCGCACCAGCTGAGGGGGTTAGTTAAACGCCGAGTCCGCCAAGAGCGCAGAGTTTTTTGAAACCCACTGAAGACTACTCTGCGCTCTCGGAGTTTGATCCGTAACTTACGCCGTCTCGATCCGGCTGGCGGCCTGCAGGCCCAGCTCCTCCACGGCCATCTCCCGCATTCGGAACTTCTGGATCTTGCCTGTCACCGTCATTGGGAACTCCCCGGTCACCCTGACGTATCGGGGCACTTTGAAGTGAGCGATCCTGCCGCGACAGAATTCCCGGATTTCCTCAGGGTCTGCTGATTCGCCAGGTTTCAGCATCACCCACGCCATCACTTCCTCGCCGAAACGCTCGTCCGGCACGCCGATGACCTGTACGTCAGAGACCTTGGGGTGGGTGTACAGGAATTCCTCGACTTCCCGTGGGTACACGTTCTCGCCGCCGCGGATGATCATGTCCTTCAGACGGCCGGTGATCCTGTAGTAGCCGTCCTCGTCCACCTCGGCCAGGTCGCCGGTGTGGAGCCATCCCTCTTCGTCGATGGCCGATTCGGTTGCCTCAGGCATATTGTAGTAGCCCTGCATTACCATGGAACTGCGCGCCTGCAGCTCGCCCTGGACACCGGGCTCCACCTCCCTGCCGGTCTCCGGGTCAACCACTCGCGCCTCAACGCCCGGCAGCACCTTGCCGACGGTGGAGACCCGACGCTCGATGGAGTCCGAGGTCAGCGTCTGCGTGATCACCGGCGAGTGCTCCGTCTGGCCGTAGGCGATGGTCATCTGGTGAGCGCCCATACGGTCAATGACCTGTCGCATCACCTCAATGGGGCATGGTGAGCCGGCCATGATCCCGGTGCGGAGCGAAGAGACGTCGATTTCATCGAACTGCGGATGGTCCAGCTGTGCTATGAACATCGTGGGGACGCCGTACAGCGCGGTGCAGCGCTCCTTCTCAAGAGACTGCAGCGTCTTCAGCGGATCGAAGTGCTCAGCGGGGATGACTATCGCCGAGCCATGGGTGATGCAGCCCAGGTTGCCCATCACGCAGCCGAAGCAGTGATAGAAGGGCACGGGAATGCACAGCCGGTCATTTTCGGTCAGCTCGATGCAATCCCCAACGTAAACGCCATTGGCCACCAGGTTGTGATGAGTCAGCATGGCCCCCTTGGGGTTGCCGGTGGTCCCGGAGGTGTACTGGATGTTCACCGGGTCGTCGGGATGGCACTCCGCCTGGCGGGCTGCGAGTTGCTCTGGGGACACTTCGGAGTGCCGCCCCAGCATATCCTTCCACGCAAGCATGCCAGGAGGTGTCTCTGCGCCGCTGTCGCTGTGGGGCGGTATGTAGACCACGTTGCGCAGGTAGGGAAACTGTGCGCTGCTCAGCTCACCGGGATGGGAGTCCTTGAGCTCAGGCACCACCTCGTTGACCATGGCCGAGTAGTCCGAGTTGCGGAACTTGCCGATGAGGATGAGCGCGTTGGCCTCGGACTGTTCCAGGACGTAGGCCAGCTCGTGAGTGCGGTAGGCCGGGTTCACGTTAACCATTACTGCGCCGATCTTGGCGGTGGCGAATTGGGTCAGCACCCACTCCGTATAGTTGGTGGACCAGATGCCGACGTGCTGTCCCTTGCGGATTCCCAGCGCCATCAGTCCCCTGGCAACCCGCTCCACTTCATCGCGGAACTCTGAATAGGTGAACCTCTCGCCGGTCTCGAAATTCACCACGGCGTCGTGGCTCGCGAAACGCACGGCCTGCCGGTCAAGCATGTCGCCGATGGTACTGTTGGGGTCCACGCCGCTTGCGGAGTCGTTTACGTTAGCGTTATCAGCCATGATTCGCCTCTTGATTTGCGTTATTCGTTCAACGATGAATTGGCAGGGCGCCGTTACGCCTCAATGTATTTCACGTGATTATACTTTAGCGGCGCGGCAGGAAGAACCGCCACGACCATTGGCCTCATCGGTGTAGAATGAGTGCGCAATCCGACTTTCCCCATTCCTTCATTTGAACTTCGCGAGAATGAGATGAGACTTACCACTGCCGATTTGATGTTCAATGGTACAGTCCCCGCCTTCAACGGAAGCGCCCTGCCGGCCTTGGAGGCGGTGGAAGGAAGCTTTCGCACAGGAATTGCGGCGAGACCTCTACATGGTTCCAGCCTGGCTGAGGGCGACGCATACAACGCGCAGTACCATTTCCTGCAGCGGCTTCAGCCAGCCGAGGCCGTCTCGGGCCACAAGGTGGCGCTGACGACCAAGGCATCCCGCGATCATCTGGGCGTGCACGAACCCTGCTACGGCCACATACTGAGCACCTGCGTTTACGAGAACAACGCCGACGTCCCCATCGGCAACCTGACATCGCCGCACATCGAGGCGGAGGTGGCCTTCGTATTGGGGGAGGACCTGCGCGGACCGGGCGTAACGCCCGTGGACGTAATCAGGGCGACAGCGGGCATCATGCCGTCGCTGGAACTGGTCGACCTGAAGGTGCACGGGGATGGCGTGAGCGCCACCGACGTCATCGTCCACAACGCCCTGCACGGCGGCCTGGTGGTGGGGTCGCGCCTCAGTTCGCTGGAAGACCTGGACCTGCAGTACGAGGGAGTAACCGTGGAGCTCAACGGGCAGCTGCACGGTTCCGGCACCGGGTTCGAGGTCATGGGCAATCCAATCAACCCCGTGGTCTGGCTGGCCAACAAGATGGCCGAGTTCGGCGACTACCTGAGGGCCGGAGAGACCATCATCTCGGGTTCAATGGTCACTCCTGCGGAGTTGAAGCCCGGGGATTCGGTGACTGCTACTTACAGCCGTATGGGCCGCGTTGGAGCCCGGTTCGTCGCCTAGCCAGGTCATTCGCTTCCCGAGGGGCAGGGAATTAATCGTGGAACCCAAGCTTCACCACGAGCCAATGGGGAAACGAACGGAGGGAGGAGAATATGAGCTGGGACTTTGAGCTGGTTGCGGGTCCCTACGGCGGCACCACCGAGGGGCCGGTGTGGGACGGTCAGGCGCTGCTGTTCACTGACATCCCCAACAGCCGAATCATGCGGTATGACCACCACACCGACGAATGCACCGAGTGGGCCACCGGTACCGAAAACACCAACGGCCTGAACTTCGACCCCCAGGGCAATCTTTACGGCTGTTCAGGCGGCGGCAGGTGCATCAGGCGTTTCAACTCCGACGGTACGAGCGTCCGCTTGCCTCACCTGCTGGACGGGAAGCGCCACAACCGCCCCAACGACCTGGCCATTGATCGCAAGGGACGCATCTGGTTCACCGACCCGGCAGGCCAGATACCGCTTGAGGAGCGGGAGTTGGACCACGCCTCAGTCCTTCGCCTCGATCCCGATTCGGACGCCGAGGGTGGCTGGACGCTTCGCCGCATGACCTTCGATACCTGGGCTCCCAACGGCATCTTGCTTTCGCAGGATGAACGCACGCTGTACGTGATCCAAAGCGACTACGAGGGCACCCGCGACCTTCGGGCCTATCCGCTCCAGACCGACGACAGCCTCGGACAGCCGTTGGTGCTGCACGAGTTCGCACGGGACTTTCGCGGCGTCCACCGTGGGCTTGACGGCATGTGCCTGGACGTCGAGGGCAACATCATTGCCGCCGGCGGATGGCGACAGGCGGGCCCGGGTCCGTTGATCCATGTCTTCGCGCCGTCGGGCCGGATCATCGAGACCCATCCGGTGCCCGCCGACTGGCCCACCAACTGCGCTTTCGGCGGCCCAGCGCAGGACACCCTGTACGTGACCACCCGGGGCGGCCACTTGTTCCGAGTCAACAACACCGGAAAGCGAGGCTATATCCTCTACCCTCCGTAGATGAAAGGGCGGCACGTCTGATTTGCGACGCAAGAAATCAGAGCCAATGGCTGATTTAGAGATTATGTAAACATCACAAATAGAGCCCAGGAGTGATTATGACAACTGAACAAGCTTTTCCCGCACCGGTCGGTGAGACTTTTGATGTCATCGGCACGAGGCCCATCCGACACGACGGGCCGGACAAGGTCACCGGCCGGGCCAGATACGCCGCTGACATACATCCCCCCGGCTGGCTGGTGGGCAAGGTGCTGCGCAGTCCTCACGCCCACGCCGTCATCCGAGGCATCGACGCCACGCGCGCCCTGGCCATCCCCGGAGTCAAGGCCGTGGTGACCTCCGCGGACCTGCCCGAGGTCTCCGCCGAGATCTCGGACCAGGAGGAAGGGTCAACGGTCAACTATGGCTTCTACAGCCGCAACGTGATGGCCCGCGAGAAGGCCCTCTACGTCGGCCACGCGGTCGCAGCAGTGGCTGCAAATTCGGCCGGGGCTGCCGAGGAGGCGCTGGCGGCCCTGGACGTGGACTACGAGGTGCTGCCTCCGGTGCTGAACGCCGACGACGCAATGCGAGAGGACGCTCCCATCCTGCACGAGAGGCTGGTTACGCTGGCCAACCCTGGCATGCGGCAGGGCGGCTGGGGCGACGCCAATGCGAAACCCAGCAACGTCTCCAACCGGTTCGAGTTCCGGCTGGGCGACCCGGATGCCGGATTTGCCGAGGCTGACGTCGTCGTTGAGCGCGAGTTCCACACAAAACCCGTGCACCAGGGCTACATCGAGCCCCACTCGGCTACGGCCCAGTGGAGCACAGACGGCAGCGTGACCATCTGGGCCAGCAGCCAGGGCCACTTCGCCCTGCGCGACCACACGGCGGCCATACTGGGCGTCCCCGTCTCTCGGGTCAAGGTCATCCCCATGGAGATCGGTGGCGGCTTCGGAGGCAAGGGACAGGGCGGCTGCTACCTGGAGCCCGTTGTAGCCGCACTCTCACGGAAGTGTGGACAGCCGGTCAAGGTCGCCATGACCCGCGCCGAGGTCTTCGAGGGCACCGGCCCTACGTCCGCCAGCCACATCCGGGTCAAACTGGGCGCGACCAGAGAGGGCAACCTGACCGCCGCCGACTGCACCCTGGTATACGAGGCGGGTGCGTTTCCCGGCTCGCCCGTACCGTCCGGCTGTCGCACCATGCTGGCCCCCTACGAGATTGCCAACAGTTTCATCGAAGGCCTTGACGTGGTGGTGAACACCCAAAAGGCGGCTGCCTACCGTGCACCGGGATCACCGGTGTCCGCCTTCGCCGCCGAGTCAGTCATCGACGAAATTTGCGAGAGAATCGAAATGGACCCGGTGGAGTTCCGGATGCGCAACGCGGCTAAGGAGGGCAGCCGCCAGCCCACCGGCCCCGTGTTCCGCAAGATCGGGTTCGTTGAGACGCTGCAGGCCGCCCTGGAGCACCCGCACCTGTCCGAGCCGCTGACCGGCCCGAACAGGGGACGCGGCATCGCAGCAGGCGCCTGGTTCAACAGCTCCGGCCCGGCCAGCGCCGTCGCCAGCGTGAACCCGGACGGCACCGTCAGCCTGGTTGAGGGATCACCGGACATCGGTGGCTCCCGCGCTGCCATGGCCATGCAGGTGGCCGAGGTGCTGGGCATTCCAGTCGAAATGGTCAAGCCCTCCATCGTAGATACCGACTCCATTGGCTACAGCTCCGGCGCCGGGGGCAGCGGTGTGACTTTCAAGATGGGCACGGCCTGCCACGACGCCGCTCAGGACATCAAGCGGCAGGCAATCGAGAGGGCGGCGCGCATCTGGGATGTGTCCCCCGATGACGTCCAGTACGACAAGGGCGTGCTTTCGCACCAGCAGGACCCCGAGCTGAGCATCACCCTACAGGCGCTGGCGCCTCGGCTCAACGGCACCGGAGGACCCATCGTGGGCCGCGCCACCGTCAATCCAGGCGGCGTCGGCAACGCCTTCGGACTGCACATTGTGGACGTCGAAGTCGACCCGGACACAGGCAAGGTGGAAATCCTGCGTTACACCGCAATCCAGGACGCGGGCCGGGCGATCCACCCCAGCTACGTGGAAGGGCAGGTCCAGGGTGGCGTGGTGCAGGGCATAGGCTGGGCATTGAACGAGGAGTACTTCCTGAATGACCAGGGGCGGATGCTCAATTCCAGCTTCCTCGACTACCGGATGCCCACGAGCCTCGATCTGCCCATGATCGACACGGTTATCGTCGAGGTCCCCAATCCTGGCCACCCCTACGGCGTGCGAGGCACCGGGGAAGTGCCTCTGGTGCCCCCGCTGGCCGCCGTCGCCAACGCCGTCAGCCGTGCCACCGGCAAGCGCCTTACCGAGCTGCCCATGACTCCGGGCCGAATCCTGGACGCCATCGGCTACTGAGGGAGTTGGCTCCCGGGGCTGATAACAAGGGCCGGAACGTAAGAGTTCCGGCCCTTGTGCGTCCAACCCACGGCGAGGGCCCCTCGGATTGATTGGTTGTGTTTATGTCGAGTTAAGAAACCCTAATTATGTTTACTAGGGTGTTCGCTGGAAGGGGTCGGTGAGCTCCAGTTCCTCGCCGATTTCCCGCAGGGCAGGCAGGACCTCCTGACCCATCAGCTCCAGGCAGCGCATGGTGTCCTCGTGGCTGATAGTGCCGTCGTTGGTCCAGATGGACAGAATGCCCGGACGCATCACGGATAGCACCTCCCGCAACTGCTTGATCACAGTTTCGGGGCTGCCGATGATCCAGCGGTGGGAATCAAGGATGGAGTCGTAGGCTGCGGTGTCCAGGCCGCCGACTCGGAAAGGATCGGAGCGTATCTGCTCCCGGATGCGCAGGTAGCGCGGGTCCTGGCTGGCGCTGGCGTAGCCCACGGGCGACTGGTAGTCGCGAGGCAAGGGAATGCGCCCCTGGCCAATGTTTCCGGTCATGTAGCCCTTGCCGACCTCGCGGGCCTTCTCGTCAGTGTCCTGCACGTGGATGCGGACCAGGTAGCCGAGATGCTCCGGGCCCGGCTCGTAGCCGACCTGGCGAGCGTTCTCGGCGTAGATTTCCTTCATGTCCTGGGTAGACTGAACGTCGGTTTCCAGGAAGATGTAGGGATAGCGGTGCTCGGCGCACCAGACCAGAGTTTCCGGGCTGCCTGTGCCGGGAATCCATATCGGCGGGTGCGGCTTTTGCATCGGGACCTGGAAGGGATTGACCACGCGGAAGTGGTAGTGCTTGCCCTCCCAGCGCCAGGGGCCGGGCTCGGTCCAGGTCTTCATCACCAGGTCGTGGGCTTCCTCGAACCGTTCCCGGTTGAACAGCGGATTGGTGTTGGTCGCGAGGCTTTCCACGCCAGTGCCACGCACGAACCCGGAGACCAGACGCCCGCCGGAGATCATATCGATCTCGGCCAGCTCCTCGGCCAAGCGAATGGGATTGTCGAAGATGGGCAGCGGGTTGCCCAGCAGAACGATCTTGGGCCTCTTGGTAACCCGGGCCAGGATGGCAGCCTCGAGGTTCATGGTCGCCCCGAGGCACGTGGGCGTGTTGTGATGCTCGTTCAGCATCAGTCCATCGAATCCCACTTCCTCCGAATACTCGTACTCGTCGAGGTACATGTTGTAGAGCTGTGAGCCGCGCTGCGGATCGAAGTTGCTGTTGGAGAAGGTGAGACGCACGGCGCTGTTGGGGCTGTTGCGTACATCCTCCTCCGTGTAGTCCATATAGGCCCGCTCGGTAAACCGCATCAGGAACATCGGGTGTCCTCCTTGCCGTGATTATGGATTCGCCCTCACCCTTTCCCTCTCCCTGAGCGAGAGGGAATCGCCTGTTAGAACGCCCGCGGCGGGAACACGCGGCGGTATACGCCGGGCGAGCCGGGGGCGTGGCCGTAGGTGCCGCCGATGTACTGGTTCATTGTGTCCTGACCGCGCTGCTTTTCCCACGCCAGGGTCTCCGGCACCTTTTCGTGCTCGAACTCATACATCGTCAGATATTTGGGGCCACCTTCCACGGCGTGGTACCGTCGCACGAACATGCAGCCCGGAATCTGGAGGTTCCCCGGAGTGCGAACGTTGTCGTAGTAGTCGTTGTACTTTGCCTCCAGCTCGTGAGGAACGTCCATCCGCCCGATCTGGAGCGCGGGAGCCATGCCACGGCCGAGAGTATCCGGGTCGTCGCCGCCCTCGGGGTAGATCTGGGTGTAAACATTTCGCACGTAGCCGCGCCCAATCGTGCCGGGCCCCATGCGCTGAGTCCCGGGCGTTGGGTTGTTGCTCATCCGCAGATACTCGTCGGAGTGCATCGCCTCGGCCGACTCCAGCTCGTAGACCGCCAGGTAGCGCGGACCGCCCTTGAGCGCCTCGTAGCGTGCGCCGTCGAGGAATCCGGGCGCGCTCAGACGCTCAGGGATGTGCTCCTCGTTGTACCAGCGGTTGAATTCCGCGTCGTTTTCGATGTCCACGTCGACGTAGACCATCAGCAGTGCTGTGCCTTTCCTCTGGGCCATAAGGCCTCCTGAATCCCCTCTCACTCTGGGAGAGGGTTAAGGTTGGGGTGAGGGCGCATCCTAGTTGTCGGTTACTTCAAATGAAAGGTAGGCGTAGCGAAGGAAGATGCCGCCTCTCGGTTCGGCGAGAGGTCCATTGGCCGCCAACACGGCGATGACGTAGGTCGAACCCGGCTCGGCTGTGGTCGCCAGCTCCACCCGATGCGGGGCGTTCAGGCCGGGGATGGTGCCTGTGTTGCGGTCGATTTCGCCGTTGACCCAGACCTCTCCGTAGTTGTCGACGTTGGTCTCGAACCAGAGCCGCGCACCCGCGACGGGCATACCGTTTACCGATTCCGGCAATTCCACACTGATGCGGTACCAGGCGAAGGTGAACCCGACCGACAGGCTCTGGCGAATGTTGTCGCACACGTCCCAGCCAGAGTCGTCATAGTCGGCGAGGCGAGCGGGCGTGGCCAGGATCTGGGCCGTCAGGCCCTCATTCGGCTCCCCGGGCACGAGTCCGGGCGCAACCCGCCACTGCCCCTTCACCTGCGCCCGGTCCTCTGACGCGTTCAAGTCCAGGGCCACTCTAGGCATAATTATTCTCTCCTGAGTCGATTAGGCGGGATTATAGCCCCATGTCCGGCGACGTGGGCAGTCCGACCCGGTGTGGGCGCAGGAAATGCGTTTTTGGGATATCGCGGACGCCTCGGTGAGCAAGACCATTGCATAGTCATTGTCTGAATCAGGATTAGCAGGATTGAAGGATGAGCAGGATTGGGGAACATCCTGAAAATCGCTGAATCCTGTAAATCCTGATTCGGACAATATTGATGGCGCCAGACCCTGCAATCGTCCTGCCCCGGTGAGGTATTCCTTGCCGACAGGCGCTTGCCTGTGCCTATAATCTCCGTAACGAGATTACGTGGGAGAGGAGGAACCCGGATGGATGTCTACGAGTGCATCAGGTCGAGGCTGACAGTCCGCAGCTTCAAGCCTGACCCCGTGCCGGATAGTGTGATCCGGAGAATGCTGCAAGCGGCTCGGTGGTCTCCCAGCGCCCGGAACCGGCAGCCCTGGAACTTCATCGTGATCCAGAACCGGGACACCCTGGCCCAAATAGGCAGCATTGCGTCATCGGGAGGATTCATTGGCGGCGCGCCCCTGGCCGTGGCAGTGGTCATGGAGCGGGGAGGTCGTCCCGAGTTCGACGCAGGACGGTCGCTGCAGCAGATGGAGTTGGCCGCCTGGTCGCGGGGAGTTGGCGGATGCGTAGCAGGTGTTCGCGGAGAGGAAAACGAGAAGGTCAAGGAACTCCTGGGCATCCCCGAGGACAAGGAACTGGTGACGGTGGTGGCCTTCGGCTATCCGACGGATGAGGCCGCGGCGGGAACCAAGCTGCGCAAACCAATTTCGGAATTCGCCCACAGCGAGCGATTCGGACAGAACTACGGGTTCTGATTTTGAACGCAAAAGGAGTCGATCTATGCGATTGGAAAATAAGGTGGCCATCATCACCGGGGCGGCAGCGGGAGTCGACGGCCAGCTCATGGGCTTCGGCGGATCGGCAGCCCGGATGTTTGCCAACGAGGGCGCCAAGGTTGTCTTAACCGACATTAAGGTCGATATGGGGGAGGCCACCGCCGCCCAGATCAGGGAGAACGGCGGCGATGTTTTCTTCATGCAGCAGGACGTTACAGACGAGCAGCGCTGGCAGGAGGTCGTCGCCGAGACAGTGGCCCGCTATGGCAAGCTGGACGTGTTGGTGAATAACGCCGGAACGGGCGCCCGCCTGACCGTCGAGGAGACCGGCGTTGCCGACTGGGACAGCCAGATGGACGTCCATGCCAAGGGCGTTTTCCTGGGCACCAAGCTCGCCATCCCCGAGATGCGCAAGGTCGGGGGAGGCTCCATCATCAATGTCTCGTCCATCTACGGGCTGGTGGGAAGCCCCACATCCACGGCCTACCATGCTGCCAAGGGGGCCAGCCGCCTGTTCACCAAGTCGGCTGCCATCCAGTACGCCTCCGAAAACATTCGCGTGAATTCCGTGCATCCCGGCTACTGCTGGACGCCCCTGACCGACCCAGGGTATACGGGCGAGGAGGGACGGCGGGAATGGTCTCTGGACCGCATTCCCATTGGCCGGCTGGGCAATGCTGACGACATAGCCTACGGCATCGTCTACCTGGCTTCCGATGAGTCGTCATTCGTTACCGGCGCGGAGCTTGTCATTGACGGGGGCACCACCGCCCAGTAGAGGAATCTCCCCTTCTGACGACCTGCAGGCGTAAACCTCGATGGAGGATACTTATGGCATCCAGCAGCGACCCGCGGCCTCAGCAACAGCCCTGGCCCAATTTGCGTGCCCGGCCAAGGTCGTTTTTCAACGCTCCGCTTTGCGATGACATTGATCAACTTGAGGCCGATATAGCCTTCATCGGGATACCCTTCGACCAGGGAACGCTGGGACGTCCGGGAGCTCGGTTCGGGCCGGACGCCCTGCGGGACGCACCGCGGGCCTACTCATACTCCGACCCGTATGGCGCACAGGGAAGGGCCGACGGCTTTTTCAACATCGACGCCGGGGACGAGCTTCTGCGCGGCGTCACCATGGCCGACTGCGGAAACGTCCCCATCGTTCCCTCCGAGGTAACCGGGAATTTCGACAGGATCACCCGGGCGGTCCAGCAGGTGGCCGCCCGGGGCGCCCTGCCGGTGGCCGTGGGCGGCGACCACGCTATCACCTTCCCTGTGGTGCGGGGGCTGTCGAAATTCGCTCCGCTGAACATTGTCCATTTTGACGCCCACCTCGATTACACACACGACGTCCAGGACGCGCTGTATACCCATGCCAGCCCCATACGCCGCTGCCGTGAGCTGGGCTTCGTCGGACACATCACGTCGGTGGGGATACGTTCTGCCAGACGGATTCCTTACGAGGAGGCGGTCCGCGACGGCAGCCTGATCATCAGCGGGACCCAGTTCCGTGAAATGGGCCCAAGAGCGGTCGCAGAGGCTATTCCGCCCGCAGAGAACCTGTACATCACCTTTGACGTCGACGTTCTGGACCCTGTCCAGGCGCCCGGAACGGGTACACCGGAGACAGGTGGCCTGTTTTACGGAGAGGCCCGGGAATGCCTGCTGGCCCTGATCGAGAGGTCAAACCTGGTTGCGTTCGACGTAGTCGAGGTTGCCCCACCCTACGACAACTCCGAGCTGACGGTGCAGGTGGCGGCTCAGTTGATACAGGACATCCTGGCCGCCCGTTTCCCTTCTCGATAGACCTGCACGGCGAAGTTTGGATCGTTCCGGACAAGCCGCCCTGACCTGGAGAACCTGACTAACAGCGGGTTAATCGCACCTGCACTTCCGCGGGTCAGTGAAGTGTCCCCTGTGTCCTCAAATCGTAAGCTCTCAGTTTCTTTGGACCATCAAGAACTTTGTCTGGGTTGGCGGCACGTTTTCGAGAACGATGGCTCTTGGGTGTCCAATTACTGTTGGGACATTTTGCGGCCTGAAGCATCAGAACGGCACTGGACATGAGTAATTTGCTTCAATCATGGCATTAGAATCTTATATTTCAGTAGGTCGGTACACACGGGGAACATCGACTGATTCAAAGACAATAGAGCTCCCGGTTGATGCAAGACACGCTTACTCTCGTGGTACATTTGCCCTCAATTCCTTTAGCCAATTACTATAAACAATTCTCTGCAAACCCGATTGCTCCATTAAAATAACCCTATCTTGAAATAAGGGTGCTACAATCAATGGCGCCTTGGAAATAGTAAAAAGCGACCTCCTCTCTTGGCGAAGGAGTCTGATTTCATTCGTTTCATTAATGCTTCGAGTTTCTGGTTAAACTGATTGGCCAAGTCCAAGAGATTTAAGACAAAGGGACTAGCTTTCCATTAATTTATTGCCTTACAGTTGAGGTGCAATTGAATGACTAAAGCTATCTTTGCTGCAGAACCGTTGACTATCGACTTGCTACGATGAACCAACCTCACAAGACTGACAGGCAACAACACTATGGCGTCCATGCCACGCTTGGGAGGGCGGTCAGTGAACCCAACGGGAAACGACAGGCAAAAGGGGCAGCAAACTCCTTGGAGGAATGCGGAAGGGGAGGATTATCGAGGCGATTCCAACCCCGTCAGTCGGGCTGGCATGAGGCGCAGGTCTTCTGGTGGTGGGCCTAAGTGTACCGTATTGCGAACTTTTCGTTGGGAGGTCCTGATATGACAACTTCAGCTTAGTCGACCAGTATTGTACCTTGCAGATTTTGCGGCAACCAACACAAGAAATGGCGCGACCGCTTTGAATCGCGCCATTCTCATTTAAACGCATCCCTTAGGGGCATCCACAGGGGGCCTTCACGATACCGAAGCCCTGGTGGTACCCAGCGCAGACCAGAGAATCCCTGCGACACTTTGGTTGGTCGCCTTTGCAACCAATCCTTTTGACTCCCAAACGCTAACTTGGCTCGTTCGATTCAAATCCTGCGGGCAATTGGTACCAATTGCCTTTCGTCTTCTTTACCAAACGCTTGATAACCGCCTGATCCAGCTCCCCGGAATCCCAACGCGACTCGTCTGGCATCATCTGAAGTGAAGGTGCATCCCCCATAGCCATGACTTCGGCAGCTGTCGGTACACTCCGATCCGACTCTGTTTGCAATTGGGCATCCGGTTTCCTCCATCGAGGAAGGAGTTGGTCCCAGAGATTGTACACGACTTGATTCCCTATTTGTGGCGGCTCATCAGCGAACGAGTACAGTCCCTCCTGTCGTTTGCTTTCAGGAAGTCCGAGGTAGTACTTATTCAATTCGCCCAAGTTTATCTTTAGTTCGGGACCCCAAACGAATTCCTGGTCAGGACGCAGAAAAAGCGGGGCAGAACGCTTATGGAGTCGGTCATTGGACACGAACATATTGCAAAACGGCAGATAGAACAAATAGGCAATGTCTAGCCGATTCGACGCACGTTCCTTAGAGATCAAATCAGAAGCCAGCGCAACTTGAAAGAAAACTTCCACCTGCACGACGAAGGCAGTATACGGCGTGTAATTGACCAATGCAGGTTTCCCTGAACGGACCCATCGCTTCAGAGCCTCTCGGCGATACCTTTCCGGAACACCCAGGATCCCAAGCGCAAAAGAAATCCACTCATACGGTTTCTTTCCACTATGCATAGCCTTAGCGGCTGACAACTTGGCTTGCTCAAGATTCTTACACTTTTCCGAAAGGCCCAGGTTCACAACCGCATCATAAATTCTGTCCTCATCGACTGCGGTAAGTTCCCTCCTCCAGACACGAGCATACTGACGCTCAATCTCTAGGAATTCGCGCCTCTGCCATCGGTCAAACGCATCTGCCTCGGGGCTTGGTTCGAATACCGCAGCCCTCCCATCCTGGCTCTCTATTCTTCGGCCCCCTGCCAAGGGTACTTGTCCAGTCATCGGAATCGGATATCCGAGCAATTCTCCCATGCACAGGTCCCGGTGGTACGAGCAAGGCCATCCATGCATTTCTGGGAATTTGTCTGCGATTATTCCCACCTCTTGTTCAGGAGTGCGACCTTCCCTAACGGTTTTTTCCAGATCTGCAAGTGTTTCGCCATAGAACAGCGGACACACGTTAAGTAAGAAAAAGTGGTCTAACCAGACCGACTCATCCAGGTTGAGGGACTGAAGAAAAGATTTGTCAAAAAGGGTTATCGGCCCCATAGGTAGTCCTCTAACTTAGGTAGCAAGCTGTCGATTTGTCGATGTCTAGCATAGGAAGCTTATTAGAACAACGATATACCTCTTCGGTCAGTTTGCTGCCTTCAATCTCGTCAATGTTAATGGTCTTTTCTACCGCTTCAGGATCGTTTCAACCGCCTCGGGACTCCCCTGCACTCTTTCACAACCAGTCTACCAAACTGGACGTGTCAAAAACCTTCACGCTGACATTAGAGTTGGCTCCATGAACAGAGCATGCCCTCGACAAGTTGCCGAGTTATTGCCCCGTTATTTTATGTCGGTATCCCCGGGTGCAGGAGGCTTCGTCCGACAATGTCGGAGCCAAGGAAACCTCCGATTCTTAACGATGATGGAGGGTCAACGTTGCCGTAAATTCTAATCGGTGCTACCTTGTAACTATACCAACTCGGTACATAGCCGACCGGTTCGCCGACCCTCGTGCAGGGAGAGCTTCCAATGCCTTATGTGATGATTCCCGGATTCCTGTGCGAGCGGTGCGGCCACCGCTGGGTACGCAAGCAGCCGGGCACGCCTGACCCAAAGGTCTGCCCTAAGTGTAAGTCCCCATATTGGAATACGCCGCGTAGGCACCCGGTACGACCTAGCGTCAACCCCCCTGCGTAACGATTGGAATATTCACCACGAAATTGCCTAACTCCAAAGCCGAGGCAAGACCGAGACCCCAAAGGGTGAAAACTATGCAAAGCGCCCATCAGCCTTCCATCATCGAAAACGCTATCGCTATCGTAGCCGAGATGAGCCCGCAAAG
This sequence comes from Dehalococcoidia bacterium, assembly GCA_965207865.1. Classification (GTDB taxonomy): domain Bacteria; phylum Chloroflexota; class Dehalococcoidia; order Lucifugimonadales; family UBA3495; genus VXOI01. Next base: position 173,788 of record CBDBNP010000007.1, on the reverse strand, counting down.
CACCGATGGCACATGGTTGGAAGATGTTACTGTCGCAGTAGGCCCCCACATCAAAGAGTGGGACATTGCGCGTTGTCATCTCTGGTCCGAATGGCCAGACCGCGAAATCCATTTCCCAGGCACCACGAACCAAGACATAGGCATCGACTGTGTTGCTATACGGCGCAGCGATGGCGAGCATGTCGCCATCCAGTGCAAATCCCGGCAACTGAATGCTGCCGGACAGGGCGCTCCTATCAGCAAAGGCGAAATCGACAGCTTCTCCAGCACATCTGCTGGCGAATTCTGGGCCGAACGATGGATAGTCACCAACGGCGACAACCCTGTGAGCGGCAACAGCCAGCAGGCCATGTCAATGACCGACAAACCCGTCAAGATGGTAAGCATCGCCAACGACTTGCTGCAACAGCAGGCTGCGTTCACTTCCGAGGAGTGTCCTCACTGTGAACCCAACCCAGACAGCGAAGAACGTCGGCAATCCAAGTCCTGTATGCAAGCGGAAGCCATCACCGAAAGTGTCCGCATTCTCCGTGAGCATGAGAAGTCAGAAAGCGGGGGTTTGCCGGCCGGTCAAGCCCGGGGCAAAATCATCCTGCCCTGCGGCACCGGAAAGACCCGCATATCCCTCCGCATTGTTGAAGCGCTGACACCGCCTGGCGAGTTGTCCATCGTGCTGTGCCCGTCCATCGCACTGGTAGCGCAAATCAGGCGAGAGTACCTACAGCACGCCGAGACGGACATCCGCGCACTGGCCGTCTGTTCTGACGAAACCGCCGGATACGACCCCAGGAAGGAAAGTACGCGGAACACCGCCGCCGACCCTACGCTGGACAACAGCAACGTCAGCGCCGCCGAGGTCAAAGGTAAGGTCACCACTGACCCAGTGGAAATCGCGCGTTGGATCCGCGACGGACAAGGCACCGACCAAGCAAGCGTCATCTTCGGCACCTACCAGAGCGGCAGCCGAGTTGCCGAGGCGCTAAAAGAAACCGGCGTCACGGCGACCGTTTTAGTCGCCGACGAAGCGCACCGTACCGCTGGCCTACGCCGAAAGCGGCCTACTAAGAACAGCGAAATATCCGAAGAAGAACGGCGTATCCGCGATTTCACGCTGTGCCACGACAACAATGCCTTCCCGTCCACCTACCGCGTTTACCAGACGGCGACGCCCCGCATTTACGACACTAGCAGGGTGAATCAGGACCAGGCCAGCGACTGGATTGTCCGCACCATGGACGACGAAACCGTCTTTGGCGTGGAACTGTACCGCAAGAGCTACGTAGAAGCGGTCAAAAACCGTTGGCTCGCCGATTATCGCATCATCGCCGTGGGCGTCAATGGTCCCGATGCCTACAACATCGCCAACACGCTGGCTGGTGAAACCAATAGTAAAGGAAAGAACCGCCTGACCTCCACCCATTTTCTCCGCGGGCTGGCTTTTTCCCTGGCCATGGGCGGCGCCACGCAGAACAGGGGCGAGGGGACGGTTCCCATCAAGTCCTGCATAGCCTTTATGAACACCGTGGACAAATCCAAGAACATGAAGGACGCCCTCCAGACCCCGGCGGTGCGGAAATGGCTCCAAGACTGGCTCAACGATTACCAAGACGGGCAGACCGCCGCGCATTACACTCTGGAGCACCTGGACGCTAGCAGCAATGTAACGGCCCGTGAAAACGCCAAGCGCCGACTCGCGGAAGCCACCGAAACCGACCCCCACGGCATCATCAACGTGGGAATTTTTGGCGAAGGCACAGACTCGCCCTCGCTGAACGCCGTGGCCTTCCTGGAAGCCAGGAAGAGCCCTATTGACGTGATCCAAGCGGTAGGCCGGGCCATGCGCACTTCGGAGGGCAAAGAGATGGGCTACATCATCTGCCCCATCGTGATACCTCCAAACGCAGACCCTGAACAATGGCTCAGCACCAGCGACAAGGAGGAAGGATGGCAGGAACTGGGCCAGATACTTCTGGCCCTTCGCGCCCACGACCAGCGTATTGAAGATAATTTGGTTGACCTAATGGAACTATACGTCCCGCAACCGCCGCCCGCGTTGCGAACCATCGTCGCCATCGCCAGCGGCGAGGACAAGCGCATCCACTACCGGGAGCATGAGGGCCTGCCTGGGGAAGCGCAGGAGGCCGTGGAACGGGTGCTGGAGGGCAAAAGTACCCTAACTAAAGAGTTTCGTCCAATCTCAGAGACGCCCACTATGACGGAGTCGGTGTCGGACGAAGCTGCCACCGCAGTCCCCGCACTAGTGCTATACGGCCAGATCCAGGAAGACGCAGCCGACGAGTCTCGACGCATGGGTGAACCAAAGCCAACCCCTTTGCAGCTTGCAGAGCAGCCTACGGAACCCACCCAAATCGTCACCGGCAGGAAGAACCAAGACGGCAGTATTGAACTGCGCATGAGCACCGTAGCCCGCGACAAACCTGCTTCCGACGGAACTCGAGGCTTGGTGGACATCAGGAAGTCCAAGGCCAAGGCCAAGGACATGATCAACAAGGGCGAAGGAGTGCGCATTCCCACCACAAAAGAAAGGAAGCCCCGCCCCACCCGCGAAGAACGAATGGACCAAGCTTTCTTCAGGCAGCTCAAGCTCAGCGGCCTGGAAGACCAGGGCAACACCATCAAGATGAACCTACTGGCCAAGTCGGGCCTGGTGGACAATAGGGTGATTCGGGATCTGAACATCCTGGAAACCAGCGTCAAGGAAGCCGCCCACCACCTGCGAGAAGACCAGTTGCAGCCTGACCTTGACCGGCACTTTATGCTGGACAACCTGGATGAGAAGGTCCAAAAGGAGATAAGGGAGGGAAAGGCCGCCGACGGCTGCGTTACCGCCGCCCTGCTGCTGATGAACGCCGCCATGCTCCACCAGCGCATTGCCAGCGGCCGCTGGCTCCCCGGCATCAGCGACCTGTCGGATATCAAGAACGATGTGAACGTGGTCGGTAATGTCCGTCGGGAATGGGAACGCATCATGCGCCGTGACTTCCATCCAGTGCTGGAGCCGGCAGTAGGCGTCATTGATGCAGTTGAAGAGACCGGCAAATTGGGCGGGCTGGAACGAGCATTACACCACCTCACGGCGGAAGCGGAACGAATTGCCGAGACCTACGCCGACATGGGCGCCGACCACGCCGGACCACTGTTCAACAAGGTAATGGGAAACCAGGCCAGCGACGGCGCCTTCTTCACCCGCCCCGTGGCCGCATCCATCGCTGCTCGCCTTACCCTAGATGCCTGTGGCGACGTGGACTGGACCAACCCCAACGTGTGGCGGGAGCATAAGACCGTGGACCTAGCCTGCGGCAGTGGCACCCTACTGGCTGCCATGTTGACCGACATGAAGCGACGGGCCCGGGAGCAGGGCGCCAGCGAGGCGCAAATCGCCGACCTGCAAAGACTCGCGGTGGAGGATTCGATTAAGGGCCTGGACATCAACCCCATTTCCCTGCAACTGGCAGCTTCGCAACTGACCGCAGGGAACCACGAAATCAGATACCGGAACATTGGCCTGGAACTGATGCCCTACGGCCCCAACCAAGACGATCCCAGTCGGGTGTCTGTGGGCACCCTGGAACTGCTGGGGCAGAGTGCAATAGTCCCCAGGCATAACCAAATGGACTTGGGCGATGACAAGATCGCGTCTCAAACCATCTGGAACCAACACGACGACGCAGAACTGGAAAACGCCGTGGACGCCGTGAAGGACGCCCGTATCGTTATTATGAACCCGCCTTTTACCAGGCGGGCTAATATGGGTATGAAGTTCCCTGATGGCATTAAAAAAGCTCTTCAGAATCGGGTCAATTTAATGCACCAAATATTAGTTCAGAATGACCCAGAAATGGATGACTTTTGGGATAAGAATGCGCTGCGGCCCCTCTTTGTCGCTCTGGCGGATCGTTGCGTCAATGAAGAAAATGGCGTTGTGGTAATGGTAGCCCCATTGGCAGCACTCTGCGGCACATCCGGTCTACAAGAGCGAAGAATACTGGCCGAGCGTTTCCACATTCACACAGTGGTTACTTGCCATCAACCCGGTCAGACAAACATGAGCCAAAACACTAGCATTAACGAGTGCATCATCTTGGCTCAACGATATGAAGGACAGAATCCACCGACCCGGTTCATCAACTTGGACATATTTCCAGTAGATGATGCGGAGGTGTCAGACCTGCATGATTGTCTTTCGGGTAGCAATGGAGGCGTAATCCCCAACGGTTGGGGCGAAGTATCCGAGTGGCCCCCAGAACTCATGGAGGCTGGCGACTGGTCAGCGGCAATCTGGCGTTCGCCGGAGCTGGCTGAGGCGTCCGCTCGCTATGCCAGCCATGCAGACTTACAAAGCATGAACCAAGCAGGAGTTTCACCTCATCGAACTAGCGATGAAATACTGCGCACTTCCAAACCGACGGAAGACACCTTGCCCGGAGGATTTCAAGTCCTGGAAACCGCCGGGCAAGATGGACAGTACCATATTGAAAGTCGGCCCGAAAGGTGCTGGATAACCAAGAACCCGGACGAAAAAAGGCGACTGGCTAACGGCGGAACATACCGGGAAACTGAGAATATCCTGAACAAGGCCGGGTACCTGTTATTGCCATTTCGTCAACGTAACAACACAGCGCGTGTCACCGCAGTTGCAGGCAATGAGAAGTTTGTAGGCACTGGCTGGATGCCTGCGCCTGCACTATCCCCCGAAGTATCCAAGGCCATTGCCGTCTTTATGAATTCAACCGCCGGTCGCCTGCAACTGATGCGGAATACGGGTATGACGCTTGATTACCCCACCTACCCGCCGGCAGCATACTCCAACATCCGCATCCCCGACGTGAAAGACTCTCGCATCCGCCAAACCCTGTCAGACCGCTGGGAACGCACTAAGGACATGGTAGTGCCCCAATTCCGCGACGGTGAGTGCGACGTGCGCCGCCTGTGGGACGAAGCCGTCGCCGAGGCCATGGGCTGGGATGCTGACGAACTGGCGCACTTGCGAGAGCTGCTCAACAACGAGCCTCACGTTCGGGGCCTTGGTTACACCCAGTACGCCGACGAGGTGGAGATAGAACCCCCTGATCGCGAACGCTTCCGGGAACTGGCCGACCAGTGGGAAGTCGAAACCGTACTGCTGTCGAACTCAGACCAGGCAGCCATACACTCGGCCTACCAGGAAATCATCAGCATGGGCGAACCTGTGGTGCCTCTGATTCTAGAACGGATGAAGTCCCAGGGTGGGCACTGGTTCCATGCCTTGAGAGAAATCACCAACGCCAACCCCGTGCAACCGGACGACCGCGGCAACGTTGTAGCGATGAAGGCCGCTTGGCTGCAATGGGGCGAAGACAATGGTTACGTCTAGATGGGCGGATCTGCTTGTCGGAGCATTCCCCAACCTGGCCAACGAAGGGTTCGAAATCGTAGATCAACCGTCAGAACGGTACAACTGCATCGCTTACGCCGCCGGCGACACCAGCAAGTGGTGGTGGCCCGACGGCGTCAACTACTGGCCCCCGTGGGCAACGGAGACTAACCGGATAGGAAGCCTGAAAGAAGCGTTTGCCGGTCTCGGGTACGAATTATGCGACCACAGCGACACAGAGGTCGGCTACCAAAGGGTCGCATTGTACGAAGTGGACGGCGAGATGAAACACGCGACAGTACAAATGCCTAATGGCCTGTGGCGTAGCAAAATGGGCCAAGGTCCAGTAATAGAACACCGCAGCCCGGAGTCGCTCTCCGGCGGAATTTACGGCGACGCGACTGTCTATATGCGAAGGGTAGTAACCAAATCCACCGAAGGCTGACCTGAAGCGGACCCAGATTTCAGAAGAACTGCCCCATGTCGAGCATGGGGCAGTCAGGCGGCTACTTAGAACGAGGCTTTCCAGCATCTGAACGCTTTTTTCGCCACGATCCGTCCTTGTTGCGGGCACGTGGCTCTGCCCCGCCCTTGCTCGGGACGTGGGGCACACGGCCGCCGGCTCGACGATCTGCCATCATTATCACCTCCTTTTGATAGCCTGCGGATACCTTCATATATCTACATAATATCATACTGTCCATGCACATTGTGCGAATTTGGGAACATGGTACAATGCCCGTAAATCGCGCGAAAAGGAGGGGCCTTGAGAGACGCTGATAACCGTTCCAATAGGACACCAGAGTTCAGGGACTCGGTAGACGCTATCAAGTTCTACATGGTTGAATGCGGCCTCGAACAGCGAGACTTGATTCCGATGATTGGAAGTCGTTCTAAGGTCTCCGAAGTTCTCTCTGGCGCTCGACCTCTGACTATGCCGATGGCTCGGGCACTCCACCGACACCTGGGCATACCAGCGGAAGCATTGCTGAAAGAATCTGCCGCATACAATGGGGAATCTGACGAGGAAATCGACTGGCGACGGTTCCCCCTCAACGAGATGGCAAAGCGTGGCTGGATTACGAAGCGGAGCAACCTTCGTGAGCACGCAGAAGAACTGGTCTCAGAGTTAGTTAACAAAGCGGGACACTCGCAGCCTACCGTCGCGCTGTATCGGAAGACCGACCAGAATCGCGCCAACGCGAAGACCGACCCCTATGCACTCAAAGCTTGGTGTTGGCAGGTCCTGGCTCAGGCCAATAAAAGGGAACTGTCCGTTGACTACCAGCAGAACAGCGACCAAGCCGAGCTGATGAGCCAAGTAGCGAGGTTAAGCCCCGCAATTCACGGCCCACGGCAGGCAGTTGATTTCCTGGCTGGGCAAGGAATCGCCGTCGAAATAGTAGGGCATTTGCCACGGACCCATTTGGATGGCGCTGCCATGAAGTCCATGGAAGGACGGCCAGTAATCGGCCTGACCCTGCGCTACGACAGGATCGACAACTTCTGGTGGGTGCTCATGCACGAATTGGCCCACGTAGTACGGCACCTGCCAGAAACCGACGAAACCTTCATTGACGACCTCAGACTGGCCAGCACGGATGACAAGGAGACGGATGCCGACGACTTTGCCTACGATTGTCTGATACCGGAAGATATATGGAAGGACAGCGGGGTACTCGAAAACCCATCGCCAATGGCGGTGATAGCCTTGGCACAAGAGGTCGGCATCCACCCAGCCATCGTTGCAGGTCGGGCTCGCCGTGAGTTGCGAAACTATCGACTGCTTTCTCAGTTTGTAGGAACTGGGGAAATCCGACGATTATTGCATGATTAATCGGGAACAATGTACATTGACGATTAATGGGTACGCCTGATAGGCTGAAAGGAGATCAGACGCCCGAGTGCGCAAAACGGATACAGGCTTTGGACGCTGAGCGTTCGAAGGACACCACAGTCACAGAATTGGCATAAAGGAGAACCAAAGTGGTTGAAGTTGAAGACATTTCCAAATGTATTGCCGAGGGGCGGAAGCCACGTGAACACGGCCCCTATCTCATCGCTGTCGGAGACGAGAAGCTTGATTTCCGAGGTGTTCAGATAGAGGACCCAGTGCCAACAGGACGGCAGATACTCACTGCGTCCGATGCTCGGCCAGTTGACGAACATTTGGTCTTTCAAATCCTGCCAGGCGGTGATTTGGAGGAGCTTAGGCTCGACGAAACCACGGATCTGCGAGAGGGGAAGGTCGAACGCTTCCTGGTTTTCAAGAGCACGGAGTCGTTCCGCATTGAAGTCGATAACCGCAGGTTCGAGTGGGGTGCCTGCGCCATTAGTGGGCGCGTTCTGAAGCGGCTAGTGGATGCCTCTGAGTCATACGGGGTGTGGCTTGAAATGCGCGGTGAGCCAGACCGCCCCATTGACGACAACGAACTCGTGCCCCTGGATTGTAAAGGGCTTGAACGCTTCTTTACCGGGCCAGTCCAAACGACCGAGGGTGTCTCGTGAGCTTTCTCCCTTCCGACGACCGCCAATATCTTGACGACCACAAGTTTGCCTATCAAGAGGTCGAGGACGGCTCTCAAAAGGCAATCATCTTGTCCGGCTTCGGCCTCCCGGAATGCAAGTTCCAGGTGCCGGAGGCAAGAGTGCTGATCCTGCTGCCACAGGGATACCCGGACGCTCCGCCGGATATGTTTTACACTCTCCCTTGGCTTCAACTCGCGTCCAGTGGCCAATACCCGCAGAGAGCAGACCAGTCAGTGACATTCAATGGTGAGGGTTGGCAACGCTGGTCGCGCCATAGCGGGGAGTGGCGACCTGGGGCCGACGGAATTAGGACGATGATTCAGAGGGTTGAGCATGCTCTCCGGGAAACCACATGACACTCGTCGATGTGACTCTGCAGGAGCGCCACCGAGACACGATAGCGGCCCTCTTAGACCGACCAAACGGAGCGGAAGCATCCGCTTATATATTGTTCGGGTCAACGTCCATCTATACTGACCCGTGGGAACGAAGAAGTCGGTTGCGATTGACTTCCTTCGACGTACTGCCAGTGCCCGAAGAGGACCGCATTTCCGCCAGCCCCCAGCATGTGACTTGGTCAACAACTTCATTCGTTCAGTTGTGCCAAAGGGCTCAGAATGAAAGCTTGGTTCCAGGGATCATCCATAGTCATCCAAATGGGTACTCGGCCTTTTCAAACCAAGACAACAAGAATGAGCGGGAACTGCTCCAGTTAGTGCGCAACCGCAACGGAGAAAACGCTTCGTTGGCGAGTTTGCTATTCGTTGGTGGCTCAGATTTTCTGGCGAGAGCTTGGCTCGGCGTTGGCGACCCGACGGAGTGCCAAGCCGTACAGAGCGTGGGACGAATGATCGCCCGGTATGGAGTAGCAACGCACTCAGCTGTTGATGAGGTTCTATCAAGACAAGCCCTCGCCTTTGGCCCAGAACTTAACGTGCAACTGAAACAGCTTAGGGTAGGCATCGTCGGTTGTGGAGGAACTGGAAGCGCGACAGCCATGCTTCTGGCAAGATTGGGAGTCGGACGGATCGCGCTTTTCGACGACGACATCGTCGATACCTCCAACCTAAACCGGTTGCACGGCGCCCGAAGGAGCGACGCAGACGCTATGCGGCCAAAGACAGAAGTGCTCGCGAGAGAGATCGCAGACCTCGCCCTCGGAGTTCGAGTCGTTCCATTTCCTGGCTGGATTAGCTCCGAAGCTTCGAGGGATGCGTTGAAATCCTGTGATGTCATCTTCGGTTGCACCGACGATCACGATGGGCGCCTCTTCCTAAACCGCTTCGCCTATTTTTACTTGCGGCCTGTGATTGACATGGGGCTCTTGATGGACAAGAAACCCAGCGGTGGATTCCAAAGTATGTCAGGAAGAGTGACCGTGCTTGTGCCGGGATCTCCCTGCTTACTGTGCAGGAAGATAGCCGATCCACAATTAGCGGCCGAGGAGTCGCTGAAGCGCGCGAATCCCACAGAGTATGAGCGCCAGAGACGGGAGCGGTACATACGGGGCGGCGGAGACCCGGCTCCAGCCGTCGTAACTTTCACAACTGAGACAGCCTGCATGGCGGTCAGCGAGATGCTGCAAGCCTTCACTGACTTTCGTGACAGTGGGGGCTGGGCCTGGCAGAGAGTACGCTATTTCGACACCAACGAAGACCGGCAACAAGGAGCGAAGCAGAGCACGTCATGTCCGATCTGCTCAAGCCAACGATATTGGGGACGAGGAGACGTCGACCCGTTCCTCGACCGTACGGGATAGCATGGATGTTCAAAGGTATCGTTAGAAGTGGACTAGAAACTCTCAGACTTATTCCGCGCAGCCAGTTGGTTGCCAAGGTCCAAGCTTCTCATCCCACGCCGGACCAACTGCGTCCAAGAAGTCTAGTCATAGTCCAAGACGGGCTCCTGTCGAAGTGGATTTGCCTTCGCTGCCCCTGTGGTTGTGGAGCGAAGATTCAGTTGTCTATGGACAAAGGACGTCGACCACATTGGTTGGCCAAGATTGATTGGCTTGATAGGCCTACAATAAATCCTTCTATTCGGCGGCTTGAGGAGTGCCAATGTCACTTTTGGGTGAGGAATGGCCAAGTCGTGTGGTGTGCTGACAGCGGCATCGACCCTGGTTACGGAGGCGACGCGAGCAATGTTCATACAGAGATGAACTACCTCTCTCCGATCCCGCGATTAACATCAGCCTGTAGCGCAAACACATCCCCTGCTGGCATGGTGAAGCCGTCGCCACCTGACGACAGCACTTACCAGCGGAGCAGGACCAGAAATGGTCCGCCAACGGGGCGTCCAAAGTCGTACTGACGCAACGCCCGATGCTTTTGCTCAACTTGAACTCACTAATGAGTGAACTTGATTGGAGCGGTTACAGTCCCCACGCGACACATCGTTGTTGGGTCCTTTCAGGCTTGTGGAAAACTGAACATATGCGAGGTCGCCGAACAGTTTCTTGACAATACGAAAAGCTGATAAGCGTACCCGATCGAAGGGACTGAAACGCAAGAGGGGCGACCAGACAGGTTAATTAGTAGTCTACCTCCCGGAATGGCGGGCTGATGCGGCGTGAATCGTCGTTCCGGTGGCAGCGGGGTTCTAGGAGGCCACGCTGGTACACTATTGCCGTCGGCTGAGTCTCTGGGTTCTACCCTTCGCTGGAACGACGTGGAGAAGTCGTTTTACCAATCAACACAAGAGCGTTAACCCACATGTACGGGAGACCGCCACTTCGCATTGTAGCTAGTCTCCCGTTGTTCTCTTCAGGCCCAATCGCCCGACGCACCTTTGTATACTGAACCGAACACCATTCAGCTACGGCTGCTTCAGCATTGCGGAGCAGCCCCTCTCGTCCACGATATGGTTCACTGATACCCGCCCCCGGCTGTCGTAGCCGGTAGTGTAGGCGAACTCCACCTCGGCGCCCCAGGGAACCCGGCCGCCGGTGCGAATGGTGTCAGCCCCTGGCCCGCCGGCGCCCTTGACCACCACGCCGTTGCGCCCGCCCTTCTTCCAAGCCATGACCTTGAGTTCCACCGGCGCCACTAGTTCCGCCGCCGAAGGCGCGAACAACACCTGGTGCAACCGCCGCAGTATGCCGCCCGACGGGGTGCGCTTGCCGTTCATTACATCCGACAGGTAGCCGGTGCTGATGCCCGCCCGCCGGGCCACCTCGTTCTGGGACCAGCCGTGCGCATCCATTCGCTCCCACAGCACGCTGGGGTCAACGGTGGGGCGCTCTGCCGGTTCGACCCTGACGGGAGCATCCAGGGCCTCCTCCACCTGCTTCTGCAAGCAGGGGCTGAGATTACGCTGGCCCCGGGACACCTGGCTCATGTACCCGTAGGACACGCCCACGGCGTCGGCCAGTTCGTGCAGGCTCAGGCCCTTCTCCCGGGCCCGCTCCCGGACGAAGCTGCTCTGCCCCTTCCCCTGAACCAGGCCGCCCTGGCGGTAGACCACGCCCTGCCCGGGGACCTCGCCGAGAATCTCCATTGCCCTATCCCGCAGCATGGGAGTCCAGGGCCTGCGCCCGGTGCTGACCTGCGACAGGTAGCCGTAGCTGACGCCCATCAGGTGGGCCAGTTCCTTGAGGGTGAGGCCCTTGCGCCGGGCCGCCGCCCGCAGTTCGCTCTCGGGCTTGCCCCAGTACGCCGTGTCTTGCTCCATTCCAGCGTGCGCATCCGTGTCCTGTAGGGCCTTGGTGTCGCCCTGGCCGTTCAGGGTGTCCGCCAGGTTGTGGGTGGTTTCCGTGATGTAACCGTTCGCAGTGGTGGTCATGTCGCTTCCTCCAAAAGGCGGAAAGCGAGGCGGTCCGAATGGACCGACCCCGCTCTCCGGTTCAAGATGCAGGTCTTTGGGTGCGGTCCATTCAGCCGCTTGGGTGTGCCCCGGGTGGTGAAACACGAAGAGCGGGAAAGCCTCCCCGCTGTTGGGAGAGACCACCCCGCTCGTTGGCGCCTATTCGATTGTCAGGGGCGGCCCATTGAGCCGCCTCGGTTGCCGTCCCGCCGCCGGTTGGTGCGACAGGCTTTGGATTGTTACTGCCGGTGTGCCGGTTGGAGCAACCGGCCCGCTATGGCAGGGAACTCAGGAAGTCCGTGGTCGTCGTTGATCACCTCCTTGATCCAGTGTCGTGATTGAGGCTAACGCTTTGCCGGTTGCTGACGCCGGAAATGGCGCTGGCAACCGGCGTGAAAGCCCGACGCTTGCCGCCGCCCAATTCGGCCCGTTACGCCTCAGGGGAATGACGCTGCGCCCCGCCCTTACCCGCTCCCACCGGATACGAGGTTGAACCCGAAGGGCTGGCTGCCGGTTTCGGCCAGCAACAGCCACTCGATGCTCAGGTCCATTGACTACGCCGCCGACACCAACGCACAGCATCACTCCCGAAACGCAACCAAACCCAGGGCCGGGCTACGCAATTGGAAAGCCGCTTGGGGGGGTGGAGCGAGGCGCAGAAGGCCCAGGAGAAAGCGCCTGGCAATCCTGCGGGGTCAGGGAAAGTGAGGGAAACGCAGCCGGGCCATCGGACACGCTGTAGGCCGACGTGTCCATGGAAACTGCGGTGCCAGGGAGAGCGTCCGGCCTGCCGCCGTCGTTGGCGACCCGGAGAGTGTGGAGCCTGCGGCCTGGTTAACGCTGGTTGAGCAGCAATACCGCAGACGTGAGGAAGCGGCCGGAGGCAAAGCCCGTTCCAGCCGCAGAGTGAGGGGTGAGCGCAGCGTCCTGTGCGCTCGGTGAGAGTTGGACCGATGGGTTCAGGTCCGATTCTCCGCGTTGGTTCCGGTTTTCACCTCCTGGACGATTTGGCGATGCTGACGACCGGCGCCAGCGCTGTGTGGTGTCCCGCATCGACTTGGCTGCCAGGGGAGCAGGACTCAACCCCGGAGTGCCGCGTCACGCAGCGAGCAGGCGCTTATCCTCGTTGAGGCCGTTGCGGGGAGAGCGAGGCTCGATCCCAAGCGAACGGTCCGGGTCGGGGACATACCCTCCAGCTTTCTGTCGGGAAAGACTGGAAAAAAACCGTAAACTGCATTGATTATCGCCCGCGCTCCCATCGCGGGGAATGGGTTTTGCAAGCACCTGGTCCGCCCCGCCCGTGATCGCTTGCCCGGCGCTTGCTGGAGGTTCGCTGGTATTCCCCAGCCGCCGCACCATACCGTCGAACCCGGCATCGACGGCAGCCGCGCCGACTAATTCCGCCACGCCCCCAGGGTGAGCAACCGGCGCAGCCAGCGCAGCAACTTGCGTTTCCTGATCGCCACCTGGGTTCGGTGCAGCGCCTTCCACCGCCAGCGGGAGTGGTCCCGCCGGGCCAGGCCCTTCACTGGCTGTTTGGCCGGCGGCAGGGTCAGCCCGTGTTCCTCCAGCATGGCAAGCTCCAGCGTCAGCAGCCGCTCGTAGTCGGTCAGCCAGGACAGGCTGCGGCCCTGGACGGGATGCCTGTCCTTCAGCCCTCGCCACTCATTCACCAGGGTCCAGGCGTAGCCGTAGACCTCAGGGTCGTCCTCGGCGGGTTCCCGGGTCACCAGCTCCGGGTCAACCCGGCGCCGCCTGGCCGGCTTGCTCACACCCAACCCCGACACTGGCGGCGGCATGGGAGGCTGACGGGACGATGCGCCCCCGTTCACGTCCCCCGGCTGGGCCGACGCCTGTTCCTGCTCTACACCACCGTCGTCGCCGCCAACGCCGTCCCCGTCCAGGTCCCCGCCAACCACCGGAGCCACTGGCAGCACGTCGCCGGGTTCCTCCAGCGCCGCCACCCGCTCGACCAAGAGCCGCACCTGCCCCCGCAACCGTTCCAGCTCGCTGTCGCCGCCCGTGCCCAGCAGCAGCTCCAGGGCGTCGGCCATCCTGCCGGTGACCCGGTCCTCGTCCAGCGCCCGGGCCACAGTCTTGTAGTTCACCCCCAGCAACGCCGCCGTCGCCATCCGGCCCTCCTGCCGGTCCAGCTCCAGCAGGAACCCCATCAGCTTGATCTCCCGCAGCCGCTCCACGTCCACGCCGGCAGTGCCGGGGCCGTCCCCGGCCTGCGTCCCGTCCAGCTCGCGTTCATCCATAACCGGCCTCCTCGCAGTCCCGTCCTGTAGGGGCTCTCCCGCTCCCCTCCGCCCGATTGCTTGCTCCAATAAGGCTGGAGAATCACTTCCCAAAAGGGAACTGGCCCCGGAATTTTCGGAACCGGCCCTTACCGCAAAGTGCTTGCAAATACGGCATTTCGGCCCGATTAATTCCACCTGTTTTGGGTTCAAAAGGGGCCAAAAAGTTCCCAAAAGGGAACCGACCCCGATCCCTGTACACGGGTATCACATCACATCCGACCCCATCTCTCCCATTCCCTGTAAGGGCGGACGCCTGCGTCCGCCCCTATAAGGAGTTGGATTTTCGTATCTCCCCTCCCACACTCGATTGGGGGTGAAGGCCCCAAAACCGCCAACCGGCGGTCCCGCAACGCGGCTATTTCAACCATGAGGAGGCAGAAATTATGAATATCAGTATCAGGAACGTCCTGCTGGGCAACCGGCGCAAGAGGGAGCCGGCGCTGCTGGCCATCACGCCGCCCCGCAGCGGGGAGCGCACCCTCCTGGGCGTGGAGAACCTGCTGGCCTCCATCGCCGTTCCCGAGCCCTTCTCCCTGGAACTGGCCGGGGATGCGGGCGGCGTCACCCTGCTGGCCCGCTGCCTGGACGACCAGGTGGTAAGGGGCCAGATCGCCGCCCGCTACCCCCAGGCCCGGATCACGACCGTGGCCCCCGACGACGACCCCCTGCGGCTGGCGGAGGGCGAGTCGGCCTGGGGGATGACGCTGCGTGCCTCGGGCCCGGAGTACGCGCCCCTGCGCACCTTCCGGGACGACGACCTGCTGGACCCGGGCTCCGACCCTTTGATCGCCATCATCGGGGCGCTGTCCAGCCTGAACGACGGTGAGCGGGTGGTGACCCGCCTGCTGCTGCGCTCCATGGGGCCGGAGTGGTCCCAAATCCACCAGCAGAAACTCCAGCGCCAGCAGCAGCCCCCCGCCAACCAGTCCGGCAACAACACACAGGCCACCCAGGCCCGGATTGACGCCAAGGACGGCGTCTCCCTGGCCTTTCTCGCCGTGGCCGTCCTGGCGACGGCGCGGGGCTACCTGTGGTACCAGGACGGCGAGATTCTCAAGGCGTGGCTGCTGGGCCTGGGCACGTCTCTGGGGCTGGTTGCCGCCGGCTGGGGCTGGTGGCGCTGGAGGCAGTCCCGCAACCGGGTCTACGACCCGCTGCAGATCAAGGAGAAGACCTCCCGCATCGCCTTCGACGGCGAGATCCAGGTGACGGCCATCCTGCCCGGGGACGCCGGCCCCGACCGGGCCGAGGAACTGTTGGCGCCGGTGGCCGCTGCCTACAAGCACTACGACAATCCCGCCGGGGCCAGGTTCAAGGAGAGCAAGGTCAGGCCCGTAATTCCCGGCGCCCACCTGCATCCAACCGGGCCGGGGCTGTTCGGCGGGCGCAGCGTCCTGGGGGTGAGGGAGGCGGCTGGCCTGTGGCACCCGCCGGGAGCCGGGGACGAGACGCCCCTGGTGGCCCGGGCCGGGTCCAGGGCGCTGCTGCCCTCGGCCCGGGGCACCAGCGGCGGCGCCCTGGTGGGCGAGACCACCACCGGCCCGGCCAAGAAGATCCACTTCCCCCAGGACCTGCTGCGCCGCCATCACCTCTACGTGGCCCGCACCCGCATGGGCAAGTCCACCCTGATGGAGCACGTCATCGCCCACAAGCTCAAGGAAAAGGCGGCGGGCAACGACGGAGACGCCATTATCGTCGTGGACCCCCACGCCGACCTGGTGGGCAGTGTCCTGGCCCAGGTGCCCGAAAGCCTCGTCGACAGCGTGAAGCTCATCGACCTGGCCGACCAGCGGGGCTACCCCGGCATCAACCTGCTTGACACCCGCATCTTCGCCGATAGGGACCGCACCGCCGACTCGGTGGTGCGGGTGGCCCACGGCCTGTGGGAGCAGTGGGGTCCCCGGATGCAGTCCATCCTGGAGCACACGGTGAAGAGCCTGCACGAGGCCAACGAAAAGCGAGCGCCGGAGGAGCAGTACACCATCATCGACGGGCTGCGCCTCCTCTCCGACGACGACTTCCGGGACGAGGTCCTGGGACAGGTGGACGACCACCACCTGCTGCGGTGGTGGGCCAGGGAGTTCGGTACCTGGCGCAAGGACTACCAGGGCATGGCCCTGGCCCCGGTGCAGACCCGGCTGGCCTACTACGCGTCATCCAAAACGGCAAGAGCCATCCTGGGCCAGCCCCGTTCCACCATCGACCTGCGTGAGACCATCTTGGAGGGAGGCATTCTGCTGGTGTCCACCGCGCAGGGCGCCGTGGGCCGGGACGTGGCGGCGTTGGTGGGATCCTCCGTCCTGAACCTGGTGGACGGGGTGATCCGGGAGCAGGGTAGCCTGCCGCCCCAGCAGCGGCGCGGCGCCCTGGTGGTGGTGGACGAGATGCAGACCATGCCCGGCGTGGACTACGAGTCCATGCTCAGTGAGTTGGGCAAGTTCGGGGCCAACTTCATCCTGGCCACCCAGAGCCTGGCCAAGCTGGAGGACCTGTCCCGCACCATGCGCGACACCGTGCTGGCCAACGTGGGCTGCCTGGCCGCCTTCCAGATGGCGGGGACCGACGCCCGGCAACTGGTGTGGGAGCTGGGCAAGGAGCGGGTCAGCGAGGACGACGTCACCTCCCTGGACGTGCACCAGTGCTACGTGCGGGCCACCGTGGGCGTCGAGCGAATGGACGCATTCTCCATGCGGGTGCTGCCGCCTGAGCCCGGAGACCCGGGCGTGGCGGAGCGCATCCGGGAGCTGGCGCTGGGCTACCTCACCCCGCCGGAGAACATCGGCCCCCAGGACGACGAGATGGAGAAGCTGGTGGAAAAGTACCGCCAGGAGTTGGAGGCACTGAGGCAGGGACCGGGCCAGAGGAAGGAAAACCATGCCAGCCCGCCGTCCCAGCCCAAGCCCGCAAACCGGCGCAACCCGCGCAGCAGGCGACAACAGCAGCCCGCACCCGGTGCGGAACCTGAGCCGGAAGGGGAACAGGGCGACGACGAGGAGCCGGTCAACGGTGAACCGGACGGCGAGTGGGAGGCTGAGGAATGACGCGACCACTGAATCAAGGTCATGGAGAGCTGCTCCGTCTCCTGGCCCGGATGCCCTTCCTGGACCGGCTGGAAACGGCCGCCCTGGCCGGCCGGTCCCGGGGAGGCGTATACGAGGCAGTGGGCCGGCTGGAGGACGCCGGCCTCATCGCCTCCGTACCCCACGGCACGCCGCTGCTGGCGCCCACCCGCAGGTACTGCCTCACCGAAAGAGGAGTACATACGCTGTCAGTGGAGGAGGATCAGCCCGTGGACCGGCTGCTCCGCGAATATCCCCTGTCCCTCCGTTGGCGCCGTGTCCTGCTGGAACGGCTGGACGCCGCCGCCGTCATCTACCGCCTGGCCTCGGCCCTGACCGACCTGGGCCATCCCGTGGGCTTCCATTGGCGCCGGGCCCTGCCCCAGGACGCCGAAGTGGTACTGCCCGACGGGCGCGTGCTGGCGATAGCGAGGCAGGGAGCCACCGCCGAGCGGGCCGGTTTCGCCAAGCGCCTCTGGCGGCTGGCCCAGGGTCCCCGGCCCGGCGCCTTCATGGTGATCGTCCCCGACGAGGTGCGCCTGCGCCAGGCCGTTGTCATGCTGCGCGAGGCCCGTCCTGCAGCGGCCCCAACCCCGGCTTTCTTCGCCTTGGAGCGCCACACGGCGGCAGCCAGCGCCGCCGATCCCGTCTGGCGGTCCTCTGCGGGCAGCCCCTCAATTACCCTGCGCGAGGCCGTGAGCCGCGCCAACCCCGGCGGCGTGATGGCCGCGGAGCCGCCGCTGGTGCGGGTTTCGGTACCCAGGGACATAGAACTCCGCGACATCGACCTGAGCGGCGGTGGCGCGAACGTACCCGATCACCTGCTGCCGGTCCTGCTGCGTCCCGCCGAAAAGCGCGCCCTGGACCTGCTGGCCGACTGGCCTTGGCTGGCGCGGGACAACTTGGCCGGGCTCCTGGACGTAAGCAAACCGAGGGCGTCCCAGCTCACCGCCGCCCTGGAAGGCCTGGGTCTGGTCACCGGTGTAAAGCGCGACGCCCGCCGCTTGGCCCTCACCGATAAAGGGTTGAAGCTGCTGGCCCGCCGCGACCGGGCGTCCACCGGCGAGGCCAGGCAGCGGTGGAGCGTCTACGCGAATGGCGGCCAGGAGAGCGGGGCAGACGGAGACATGCCCAAAGTGTCGGGCAGGCGCAGTCGGCAATTGCTCCGGGACCTGGAGCATACCGCCGCCGTCCACCGCTTCGTCGCCGCCCTGAACCGCCAGGCACGTAGTCTTGGCTGGGGTGTGGAACAACTGGACCCGCCCCACCGGGCCTCCCGCTATTTCCGCCACTACGGCGGTCCCCGCTCCCTGCACCCCGACGCCTTCGGAATGCTGCGCCGGGGCGACTTGCTGCGGCCCTTCTTCCTGGAGTACGAACGCCGTGCTGTTCGACCCGCCACTATGGCCCAACGCCTGGCCCCCTACCTGCGCTACTACTCCTCCCGCCGTCCCGCCGATGACCACGGCGGAAGGCCCCTGGTTCTGGTGGTCTTTGACGACCCCGTGGTCCCGGCCCACTTCCTGGAGGTGGCCCGGCGGGAGATGTTGCGGGTAAGGGTGCCGCTGCCCCTGCTGGCCTCCCACCGGGAACTTGTGGAACAGGAGGGGCCGTTGGGACGGGCCTGGCTGGCGCAGGGCGGAGACTTCGAGCCGATTGAACCCATGAATCGCTACCAATGAAAAACCACGAAAAAGGAGAATGAATGCCATGAGAATCTACTACGTCGGCGAGGCCAAGAGCCGAAACCTGCACGTCACCACCGCCCTCGGGGTGGACGGGGAGGCGTGGGACGCTGTGTCCGGGCACATCCAGGACTGGCGCCGCGTCATGGAGGACGACTTCAACGTCCCCACCGGGCGGGTACTGCGCGGCGCGGACCTCCTGTCCCCCACCGGAAGCCCCTTCCCCAGGGGCCGTAATCCCTTGCCCACACTGGAGGATGGGCTGGAAGTCATGATGACCGGCCTGCGCGTCCTGGAGAACGCCGGATGGAGACCGGGCGGCATCAGCGTGATCAACGTCTGCAGGCGCAATTCGCCATACCGCCATCAGCGGAACCGCGACCGCGCCGCCGCCCGGGAGTGGCTCCTGGAACTGGTCACCGCCTCAGTGGCGGCGGACGGACGCTACGCCCATATCATCGAGGACGAGGAACAGACCGACGGTCTTCCCGCCCTGGCGACCGGGCCCGTTCACCGCGACCCCATCCTTGCGGCCTGCCCATACCAGATGGACGGCGACTCAGGCGGAGGCGCGGCCCAGGACACCGCCGTCTACGTCCCGCCGTACCGGGTAGCCGGGGACGACGAGTTGTTGCAACTGGCCGGCCTGGTCTCCTATTCCCTGCTCCAGCAGGAGGAGCCAACCGCAATGTCGGAAGCCCTGAATTTCCACCTGGCCTTCGGCATCCTGAAGAGCGTCCTCGACCGGCGCGCCTGCCCCCAGGACCCCCAGGGTGTGCACCGGCTGTGAGCGGGCAAGACCCATCAGCATCGTCGCTCACTACCGTCTCCCCCGAGTTGAGATTGAGATGCACGGGAGTGAGTCGCCAAGGAAAGAGTAACTTCCGCAAGCGGAGTAAAGCAAAAACGGGGCCGGACGGATCATTCCGTCCGGCCCCTTAATCGTCGGGAAACCTGTCGCGCTCGGATTAGAACGGATTGTCATGGCCACGCCCTACGATCACTGGACCAACTTGGATGCGAATTTCCCTAGCAGCCCGTCTGAGGATTGACCAATTGGCGGTGTCGGTCAGCCGGGATTTGCCTGCGGCAAGGGTTCTTGCCTGTTGCGGGTAGGCACATGGGGGTTGTCGCTCGAAAATTCCACGGCCCATAGTCCGGCACGTGGCCCTGTTGTTCCCAGTAGCGCCTTTGCTCCTCACCTTGCCGGACGTCCCGGCCCCGAAGCGGAACAGCTTCAGCAGGTTGTGGCCGACGCAGATCAGCAGCCACTCCCGGTTCACCTTCGCCAGACCACGCAGCAGGAACTGCCGGAAGCCCCGGCCCTGCTTGATCTGGCCGAATACCGGTTCCACCGTCTCCATCCTGAGGGCGTAGCGTTCCCTGCCCCGTTTCGTCCGCAGCTTGCGGCGCATCCGGTCCCTGGCGGACAGCCCCTTGGGTATGCGGCCGCGGGGCGCCGGTGGCGGCACCCAGCCGTGGCGGGTCTTCTCCGGCGCGACGAACGGGTCCACTCCCAGGGCGTAGAGTTCCTCCACCTCCTTGGCCGAGTAGTATCCGGCGTCGGCGGATACCTCTTTCGGCACCGCGCCCACGTTCAGGATGGTCTCCTCAATCATGCTCACGGCCTGACCCTTGTCCGAGGGCTGATCGGTGGCACGACCCGCCACAATCACCTGATGCTCGCTGTCCACCACTGCCTGGCAGTTGTAGGACTGCTGGAAGTCCCGCCCTCCCGGGCCGGGCATGATGCGGGAGTCGGGGTCGGTGAAGTTCCGCTGCGCCTTGTCGTCAGGCACCCCGGGGTGATTGCGGCCCTCGGACTCAGCCTGCTCCGCATCCGCCCGTGCCTTGGCCTCCAGCGCCGCCTTGGCCTCCCGTATCTTCCGCAACCGTCCCTCCCGGAAGGCCAGTTCCTCCGGCAACTCATCCCCACGCCTGTCCTTCCCGTAGCGGCGGTCCTCCTCCTCGTCCACCTCCTGCGCCTTGCGGAGCAACTCGTCCACCTCGGCCTGCAACTGCACTTCCTTCTCTTTCATCCGCCCGTAGCTCATCGCCTTGTGCTTCGAGGCATTGGCCCTCACCTTGGTGCCGTCCAGCGCCACGTGCCCCAGCTTCACCAGTCCGGCCTGCCGGCACAGCTCCAGCACCTGCAGGAACAACTCCCCCAACGCCTCCAGGTGGTCCTTTCGGAAATCGGAGACGGTGCGGAAGTCGGGGGTGTTGTTGGCCGCCAGCACCCGGAAGGCGATGTCCTCGTGCAGCCGCCGGGCGATGCGGCGGGAGGAGGCCACCCCGGTGCAGTAGCCGTAGAGCAGCACCTTCACCATCATCCTGGGATGGTAGGGAGGGCCGCCCCGCCTTTCCTCCTCGTAGCGGGCGGTGATGGCCGACAGGTCCAACTCGTCCACGACGTCGGAGATGAAGTAGGCCAAATGGTCCGGTGGCAGCCATTCCTGCAGGGCCGCAGGCAGCAGCAACTGCTGGTCCGGATCGTAGGGAAGGTAGGTCTTGCTCATTGACCGCTCCGCTCGTCTGATGCTCCACCCCATCATACCCGCAGCGGCTCACCAACCCCGTTTCTCGGACGGGCTGCTAGACCGTGATTTGGTCTGGGTCCTGGAGGATCCGGGACTCTTTGTGGGGGCACTGAGGTCGCTATACTCATAGCTGTTTGGATGGCACTCACAATTTGCAAATCCTTGTTGAAAGAGAAGCAATGTGGCTAAATATTGTCTAATCGTAAACCTGGTGCAATTATGAACAACGTACAAACTAGTGACCAATGCACAGTAGCTAGGCTTATTGCTGATATGTCAGGCGAGATAGACAATGTCTATCTCGCCTCTTGCTTTTACTATCCGCTAGTTTCTCATGGGTTTATGTATTTTTCGTGGCTAGTGCACGGTTCTAACGTTAGATGTACATTCCGGCCATTAATGCCCTTGACCTCAATTTTCTTGCTTTTGCCAACCACCCTAAGTGTGTCTCCGTTAGAATATTCCAAAGCATCTGTCACATCGTTGAAAATGCAATCAACCTTTACGTTATAATCTTCGAAGAAAATTGGAACATCAGGTCCCCTATATTTGACCAATTCTTTATTTATTGTGATTTGCTGCAAGGTCAAGTCAAAAAATTTGCCATCCTCTTGCCACTGGTCAATTCTGGCGGGGTTTTGCTCATAGTTCTTAAGTATGTAACCCAGAAGTTCGGCAGGGTTAGAAGGCTCATCTCCTTCGGGTGGTAGTGTGACAGGCATAGCGTCGCAGGCCGTCGTCAACCATGCAATCACTACGATCGATGTAACCTTAATTATCGCCCATATGGCACTTATGGAAATTCTCTCTGTATACATGTCCTATTGCTTTACTCCTCTTTTAGTATTGTGGCATCCTGACGACGTGATGTCGCTGTTTTACCAACCTTCCAGCGTCGACGGAGTCTGGGTCTGAGGTGGACCCCATGGGTTGGACGGGATCAGGCCACAATTAAGTGGGACTCCTGCAATGCTCCGTATGATACCAAGACCGATTGGTCCGAGCACCTCCTTCTCTTCAGATCCTCTTCCTCTGCCACAGGCAGGCCGTAGAAGACCTCCGCCGGCGTCCGGTAGCCCAGCGCCTGATGCGGCCTGAGCCCGTTGTAGAACCGGAGGTAGGCTCCCAACTCCCTCCGGTCTTCACCGGCGTTGTCGTAGGCCTTCAGGTAGACCTCCTCGTACTTCACCGTCCGCCATAGCCGCTCCACGAATATGTTGTCCTGGTACCTGCCCCGGCCGTCCATGCTGATCCGCACCGAGTGTTCCTGCAGTATCTGCGTGAACCCCCGGCTGGTGAACTGGCTTCCCTGGTCGGTGTTGAACATCTCGGGCGTTCCCTGGCCGAGAGCCTCGATCAAGGCCTCGGCACAAAGGCCGGCCTCCAGAGTGTTGGACAATCGCCAAGCCCACACGTAGCGGCTGTGCCAGTCCATGATTGCAGCCAGGTAAAGGAATCCCCGGGCCATGGGCAGGTAGGTGATGTCCGCCGCCCATACCTGGTTGGGCCTGATGATCGCCAGGTTCCTCAGCAGGTAGGGATAGACCCGGCGTTCCGGCGCCGGTCGGGTGGTGCGAGGCTGCCGGTAGATGGCCCGCAACCCCATGGCGCGCATCAGCCGCTGCACCCGCCTCCGGCTTATCGGCATGCCCTGCCGTTCCAGCGAGGCCCTCATCCGCCTGGAACCGTGGAAGGGGGTTTCGAGGTACTGACGGTCCAGCTCCCGCATTAGGGACAGGTCCTGTTGTGAGGTCACCTTGGCACGGTAGTAAAGGCTGGAGCGGCTGAGGTCCAGCATCGCACACTGCCGCACTACGGAAAGGTGCCGATGTCGCCGGTCCACCAGCTCACGCCGCTGTGCCGGAGTCATGGACCGGACCTTTCCTCCAAGAAATCCCGTTCCACCTTCAGCTGGCCTATCTGCTGATACAACCGGGCCACCAAGGCGTCGTTGTTCCTCGACTCCTTGCCCTTATTGGTCCCGTTGCCGTGGTCGAATATGGCGGCCGCGCCATCGGCCAGAGCTTTCTTCCACGTCTGAATCTGGTTGAGGTGGACCTAAAACCGGGCGGCCAACTCGGCCACCGTCTGCTCGCCCTTCATTGCCTCCAGTGCAACTTTGGCCTTGAAGGCCGGGCTGTGCTTTCTACGCTCTCTGGACATTTCCCGCTCCCCCTCGACAGCAGTCGCTGTCCGTAGTTTAGGAGCAGGATTCCTACTTAGCTACCTTGGGAAACTCTGAACAAATCAGGGACATTATGGCATAGTAGGGGAAGGCAGGCCACACCAGTAGAGAGGTGAATTGGGATGGAGCAACCTACCTTTGCCGATCTGGAATACTAGGGGAAGAAGCGCAAGACCCGACGAGAGTTGTTCCTGGAGCGGATGGACGGCCTGATTCCTTGGCAGAAGCTGGAATGCCGCATCAATCCCTTCTACCCCAAGGCCGGGCGGGGCCGCCATCCCAATCCCCTTCCGGTCATGCAGCGCATACACTGCGTCCAACTGTTCTACAACCTCAGCGACCCGGGCATGGAGGACTTGCTCTACGAGTCCGACCCGGTGCGGCGGTTCGTGGGGCTGAATCTCACCGGCCTCCTGCCCGACGAGACCACCATTCTCAACTTCCGCCACCTATTGGAGCAGCACCATCTGGGGCAGGGACTCTTGGAGGAGATCAATGCCCACCTGGAAAGCCAGGGGTTGATACTGCGGGAGGGAACCATAGTGGACGCCACCATCATCGAGGCGCCGTCCTCCACCAAGAACCGGAACAAGGAGCGAGACCCGGAGATGCACCAGACCAAGAAGGGGAATCAGTGGCACTTCGGGATGAAGGCGCATGTTGGAGTGGACTCCGAGACCGGCATAGTCCACAGCATGAGCGCCACTGTGGCCAACGCCCATGACGTTACCGAGACGCACCATCTGCTGCACGGGACGGAGACGGTGGTGTGGGGTGATGCGGGGTATCAGGGAGTTCACAAAAGAGAGGAGAACCTGGGGTTGGAGGTGGACTGGCGGGTGACGATGCGGCCTGGGAAACGGCGGAAGCTGGAGCCTGAGAGCGAAGAGGCTCTGGTGGAGAAGACGAAGGCGTCGGTGCGCGCCAAGGTGGAACATCCCTTCCAGAGGTTGAAGCGGCAGTTCGGGTATTGGAAAGTGCGCTACCGGGAGCTGACGAAGAACAGAGAACGGCTGGCTTTGCTGTTCGGGCTGGGAAACCTGTTGATTGTAGAGGGTCAACCGAGGGAGTAGTGGCCCTGCGGCAATATACATCGGCCATCTACCCCCTGACAAGCTCCCAATTGTCCCGTAAAAGGGGCGAAATGCTGGGCGATGAACTCAATCATACCAGTCAGGGACGGTGAATTACACCCCTTGCCCATCGGTCAGCCGCCATTCAGGCCACGATGGGCCTTGTTCAGAGTATCCCTTGTATGTTGCAGTTGCCCTGCAAATAGGCCAATTTGTTGGGCAGGAGAGAGGGGCGCGTCGTTAGCTACCTGGCGAGCCGGGTGACAACCCTGCGCTGCGCCGACGGACAGTATGACACCCCTCCCCACACTGGTCGCTCCGAACGGATACATGGGCACCGGGCCCGCATCTACAAGTGTGGAGGACGCATAAGTTGGAATCATGAGCCCAGAACATGATAGTGGCGGGCATTGACGTAGGCAAAGCCAGTCTAGACGTTTCTGTTGCTGAGGGTCCTGTCAACCGGTTCGACAACACCGTGGAGGGAATCTCCAAGTTGCTCAAACATCTCGCTGAGCAGGGTGCCATTGTGGCGGTGTGCGAGGCCACCGGAGGTTACGAACGGTTGGTGGTGGACCGCTTGCGCGAAACCGGTATACATATGCAACTGGCCCAACCAACCCGCGTGCGAGCCTTCGCTAGGGCCTGCGGTTACCAAGCGAAAACCGCCCCCCGGGACGCCCAGGTTCTGTCCCGTTTCGGCAGCGTGTTCCGGGAGTATAACGCAGGGGCACCGACTTTGGAACCGGAACTCGAGGAGTTGCGGGACTTGCTGCGCAGGCGTCGGCAGCTTGTAGAACAGCGAGTACAGGAGTTGGCGCGAGTCGACAAAGTGGTGTCACCGGCCGTCGCCGAATCTACGTTTGCGTCTAGACGGAAACATTTCCGTGTCGTGAGGCGTTTCTCTGTCCGAACATTCAAATAATAAACCTTATTAGAGCTACTCCTAACAATAGGCCGCCAAGGATCGATCCAAGAAATAACCATTTCAACGAAGTAAATGTATCCTCACGACCAATTGCATCGGAATCTCTTGCGAATTCAATTCCAATGAACCCCATATTCCATATGGCGCTCATACAACCCAAAATAATCCCTGGCTGAAAAAACGAACGCCATTCAGTGCTATCTTTGTAATTCAAAAAGGCAGCGGAGAGAAGCAATGCAATCGGTATACTGATGGAACCTATTCTGACAAATACATTCACTATCTCTGAACTCCAGTCAAGTTTGCGGAATTCGCGGGACAGCCAAAGGTCCGGCATCATTGGCGGAGCTTTTGATGAAATCTGGGGCCAAGGGATGCGAGGGCGACGAGGCGGACGCGGCTCTTGTCTTGACTTCTCCATCGGATTCCCCCGAAAACCAAAGCATAGAAGAGAGATTACCAAGAAGAGTGTAGCACGGACGTTTGGGCCGGAACCTTGGACGAGTCCGTTGGCCGGGGATGGCCGAACCTAAAGCAATGTTTCGGGAGTTCGCCGATTGCCGGTCACGGACTCCGCAACGGAACCGCCTGCTTGAACAATCCTACAACAAGAGAGAAACAACCTAAATCGCGGCAACGCGAATGCGGGGCAGGACGGAATGATCCGTCCTGCCCCGCATTTGTCGGGAAACCTGTCGCGCCCGGGTTAGTCCTGGACTGCCAGGGAAACGGCGCAACCTCTGCTTTCGGTATCGAAGTCAGCGGCGGCGACCGGCTCTCCCGCCTCGGGAAGCAGGTGGTGAAGCAGCCCCAGCCGGGCGGCAAGGGCAAACAGCGAAACCAGGTGGCCGGAGCCGACCTTGGCTCCGGCCTTCCAGCGCCGAACGGTGCGGTCGCTTACCCGCAGTTCCCGGGCCAGGCCCCGCCAGGTGAACCCGGCGGCCTGCCGGAAGCGGTCCAGCCGGTCGGGAAAGTCCTCGGGAAACCGCTCCGGTAGGGTGTGGTAGACGTACTGCTGGCGGCGTCCCATGCCCTAATCCCCTTGGCCCTCAGAGTCGGGGTGGCCGTTCCCACCGGACTCACGCTGATGGCCTGGCCCCGCCGGAGGCCGGAGTCCCGGCCGCCCGCGTTCATCCACGGCCAGCCGGGAGGCCAGACCCGGCCAGGTCAGCCCCGAGTCCCGCGCCAAGCGCTCCACGTAATTCGGTTCCTTGATTATCATGTTTCCACCTCCCTTAGTTGAAAGATTACGATCACGTCCTCGTCCACCAGCGCGGCCAGGCCGCCGGGCACCCGCAGGGCCAGGCGCACCAGGGCCAGCATGGCCCCGCCTCCGGGTTCGCCGCCCCGCTTGCGCCAGCGCCACAGCTGCCGGCTGTCCACACCCATGGCCGAGGCCATCCCCTCCCAGGAGAGGCCGGTCAGCTTCTTGATGACCTCCAGCTTCTGCCGGAAGTCCTCCGGCACCAGGGCCACCCCCGGCGGTATCGAAATTGGAAATGCCGCTTTGCGGCGGGAGCTAGGCATACACCTTCTCCATGACGAATAGATCGTCGAAGTCGGATACGCCCAGCACCTGCATCAGCCGCCGGCGGGTCTCCGGGGAGGGACAACGTTCCCCGTTGATCAACTGGGACAGGTAGCCCGAGGAGCGGCCGATGCGCCGGGCCAGTTCGTTCTGGGTCAGGTTGAGCCGGTTCAGCAATTCCCATACCTCCTCGGCCCTGAGCCTGACCCGGTAGAAGATCCGCTTTTGTTTCATTGGTCTGCCTCCTTGTAGGCCGCGTCCCCGTTGGCGCGCACCAAAAAATTGACGGTGTTATCGTCATTGCCGACACCCCCGAACTCGCTGTCCACATCGCCCCTTGGAGCGGGGTAGAGTTCGGGGTGTTCCAGGTAGTGTCGGGCGATGATGCGGGCCAGGATGCGTAGGCCCTGGATGCGCCCTTCCTCCTGTTCCCCGGTGAGCATGCGTTTCTTGCCCAAGCTGGTTGTCTCCGGCCGCAGCCCGGACCGACCCTTGGGGGGTTGGCCGGGAAACGGCGGTGTTGTATACTCGGCAGGATTTATAAGACCATTAGTTCTGTTTGCTATAGTGTAGCAATATGCTTTCAGCAGAGGCAATAGGCTGAAGGCCACTTGCGAGGCTCAGTTCACAAAGTGTTCGTTTTAGTTCGACAAAACCCTAAGTGCTGTTCCGTGGACTGCGCCGCCAACGGAGAAGGAGGGGGCCGACATGGGCGAGGATGACCAACAGACGCCCGGCCAGCCGGAACTGGACCAGGACGATACGACAGAGGCCACCGAGGACTTCGGCTCACTACTCAGGCGGCTGAGGGGCCGGGTCAGCCTGAGAGAGATCACCCGGCGCACCGGCGTTTCCAGCTCATACCTGTCCCAGATTGAGCGGGGGGAGAGGCGCCCCGGCGCCAACCTGCTGCGCAAGCTGGCAGACCTGTACCGCGTGGACCCCGGCGACCTGATCCGGCGCGCCGGACACGGCTCGCAGCCCGACCCCTTCAGCGATGAGGCCATGGACGTGGAGCGGGCCTACCGCTTCGTGCTGGACGACCCGGCCTTCCGCGTCGGCACCCGGCCCGACGGTCCCTTGACCGTCAACGCCAAGCGGTTCATCGTGGAGATGTACGAGAAATTCACCGGCAAGAGGCTGCTGGAATGACTGAGACCGTGGGCGGCTTCTGCCGCGACTTGCTGGAGGATCACGAACAGGGCGTCCGACTGGACCCCGAGACCCTCGCCGCCCGCTTCGTGGAACACTTCAATGTCTCCCCCAGGCCCGATCTGGACGAACTGACTGCACTGGCGCGCCGGGCCGGGTTCGGAGAGGTGTTGGAGGGGAAGATGGACGGGCTGAAGGGCGCCCACATCGGACAGCCCGGGGGCGAGTACCACATCTACTACCGGGACGACCTGTGGGAGGGGTCAAAGGCCCAGACCGTGGCGCACGAAATCTACGAGATCATCCTTGAGAACATGGGCGTGAAGGACTCCGGCGGACCGCTTGACCCCCTGGTGTGCCTGCGAGCGGAACGCTTCGCAGTGGCGGCTCTGATGCAACCGGAAATCTTCGCTTCCTGCGCCCGGGCTTGCGGTCTGGACGTGGCAGTCCTTCACCACCGGTTCGGCAGTTCCTACGTATCGGCCGCTTTGCGGCTGGCCGAGGTGGTGCGCGACCCTCCCCTGCTGGTGGTCTTGTACGAGCACACGGAACGGGGAGACCCGGCCCTGTGGCCTCCCGGGAACGACCTGGCCCGGTTGCGGGCCAAGGTGGTCAGAAGGACCGAGGGCTTCCGGGCGCGGCGCTCCCGCCTTTTGGGCGGTCGGCGGGGCGGGATGCCCTACAAAGACCGGGCCGTGCCGCCCGGCTCCCTGGCGGAACTGGCAACCCGCAGCAGCAGGACCGAGTACGCCGAGGCGGACGGCTTGGCCGTCGTGGCCACGCCCGTGATCTGGAAGGGAAGGCTGGCCAAGGTGGCGGTGGTGGCCCTGCCCGGTGAATATCGCGCTGCCCTGGCGTCGCAGCTGGATAGGCAGGGGTTGCGGCCCGATACCCGCAACAACTCCAGGACGGCCCTGGCCGCGCCTTGACGAATAGGGCCGGTCCGACGATGATAATAGTAAGACAAACACTTAGCACGGCAGGCGAGAGAAAGACACCATGCCCCCACGGCGGAAATCACGCACCATCACCTTTTCTCTGCCACCGGAGATGTATGACCAGGTGCAGCGGGTCAAGGAACAAGAGGGCCGCGATATGAGCGAACTGGTGCGCGAAGCCCTGCGTCTCTACATGGAAGACAGGGAACTGCATGGAAGACAGGGAACTGCGCCGTGAGGCTCGTCTGAACCGGCTGCGCTCCCGCCAGGCCAATCAGTCAGACAATGATGATGATGGAGGACACAGCGATGAGTAAGAACACCGATCTGGCCCCCGTGGCACTCTACGCCCGGGTTTCCAGCGACCGGCAGGACGTGGACCTGTCGGTGGCCGCCCAGCTTCGGGCGCTCCGCGACTACGCCGACAAGAACGGCTACCTGGTGGTCCGAGAGTTCATCGACGAGGCCGAGAGCGGGCGCATCGCCGACCGGCCCCAGTTCCGCAAGATGTTGGACGAGGCAGCCAAGCCCGAGGCGCCTTTCGGCGAGATTCTTGTCTGGAAGTTTTCCAGATTCACCCGCAAGCGCGAGCACGCCGTGGCCTTCAAGTCCATGCTGAGGCGCAAGGGCATCCGCGTGGTCTCCATCACCGAGCACGCCGACGACACCCCCACCGGCAAGCTGATGGAGGCCATCATCGAGTCCGTGGACGAGTTTTACTCGGAAAATTTGGCCCAGGAAGTGACGCGGGGAATGCGCGAGGCCGCATCCCGGGGCTTCTGGATGAATGCCAGCGCCCCCTACGGCTATAAGCGAGTCTATGTCCAGGATGGGGCCAAGAAGCGCCCCCGGCTGGAACTGAACCCGCCCCACGACGCCGTGGTCCGCCGCATCTTCGACCTCACCCTACAAGGCAGGACTGCCCTGGACATCTTCAAGACCCTGAACGCCGAGGGCATTTCCTCTTCCAGCGGAAAGCGGTGGAGCAAGACCACTATCCACAAGATACTCTGCAACGAAGCCTACACCGGCACTCTGGTCTGGGGATCCAATGGCAAGGATGGCCAGGATCCGGTGCGGGTGGAGAACGCCTTTCCCGCCATCGTTTCCCGGCAGGAGTTCCAGAGGGTCAGAAAACTGCTGGAGGCCCGCGCCCCGGCGATAACCCATCCCCGCCGCGCCGCCAGCCCATACCTGCTCAGCGGCCTGGCCAAGTGCGAGACCTGCGGCAAGGCCCTCACCGCCTCCGAAGCCAAGAGCGGCAGGTATACCTACTACGTGTGCCAATCCCTACTCAAGAAGGGCAGCGGGTCATGCGATACACCCAGGCTCAATGCCAAGGGTTTCGAGGAGATCATCATCTCCAGTATCCGGGACAACATCCTCACAGAGTCCAACATCCGCGACTTGGTGAAACTCTTGGACGAAGAGATGGACGGGGTGGCCCGGGAGCAGCGGCAGAACCTGGAGACCGTCGAGGCCGAGTTGGAGGAGGTCAAGCGGAAGCTGGACCGCATCTGGCACTTCGTGGAGTCCACCGACCTGGACATGGCCGACGCCTCGGAGCGCATCCTTGAGCACCGCCACCGCCGTGAACAATTGGAAGCCGCCGCCGAGGAGGCTAGAGCCGTGTTGGCCCAGAGGCGTCAACTCCTGGACAGTGCCGACATCGTCGCCGCCTTCGCCCAGGACATGAGCGAGTTCTTGAAGACCAGCGAACTGACCGAGACCAAGGCATTCGTGCGGTCATTTGTCAAGGAGGTGCTGGTTCGGCCCGGCGGAGCGACGATTGTCTATACAATCCCCACGCCGGAAGATAGCCCCATAGGGAGAGCGGACGCCGCCGAAATCGCCTTGAATGGCGGAGTTCGCAGTATTGGATACGGTGGTGGAGGTGAGGGGGGTCGAACCCCTGACCCCCTGCTTGCAAAGCAGGTGCTCTCCCACTGAGCTACACCCCCACAAAGAAAGGCAATTTCCATTCTATCGGTTACATACCGAGGCGACAAGTTACAGCCTTCGGAGTCCAGGACTTTAGTTGCCCCCTGCTTGGAGGGGCACGGGCGAAATCGGGTAATTGGCCGGCTTGCCGCCAAAAGAGAGAACGCCCTCTTCCCCTCCCGTAAGGAGAGGGAATAATCAAAAGGCACTGCTTTGGATTCCGGGATGCGGCCGGACCGGGGGACGATTTTAGCTTGGCCGAGCTTCCCTACCGGGTTTGTATTATCAGGGAACCGGGCGGATACCCGAAGAGCTCCACAACCCGCTTGGCTCGGCCCTCGATCAGGACACCCGCGCCCTGGCACGACGCATAGATTCCCGAGTCACCTATCTCCCGCGGGTGATGGACGTCATCCTCACTGCGGGAGAAGTATGGAAGCGACCTGCCTCTTATGCTCAATATCTTCTCGAAGTCATCGGGGTGGCGCTTCCGCATCAACTCGCACACCCCGACCAGCAGGTCAGGCCATGAAGATGAGGTCTCAGTTTCCGATTCAAAGGTGAAGGACGCTGGCCTGCGCCGCGACCCTCCGCTGGCTCCTCTGCCAACGGAATCGTCCTCTTGAGTGGGCAGCAATTCCGAGCGATGCTCCATCAGCACCCGGCGCACGAAGCGGTTTTCGGGGCGTTCTCCCGCTCTTTGTTCCGAGGCTGTGGCCACCAATTCGACCAGCCCTTCATCCAGTCCCTGTACAACCTGACGCCACCCCTCCAGGATGGCTCGGCGCACTACCACGTTCTGGTTTCGCTCCTGCAATGATCTTTCGGCAGAGCGGGCGGCCTGGCCACTAATTACACGATCCCTGGCGAGGTAGCGACTCAGTTCATCGGCAGCGTTTTCCGGATTTCCTGACAGGTCAATTTCACAAAACCGGTTCTCTCTTTGTTCCCTTTCTGGAGAGCACGAAAGAAGTAACCATTTGAGCCCGTTGGTAAGTACGCTCAGTGGAACGCCACTCCTTTGGCAGTGATTGATCGCCTGGCGTTCCATTCTGTCGCTACCAAGGCTCTCACCTGGCAGCTTCACTTCAACAAAAACCACGGGAGT
This sequence comes from Dehalococcoidia bacterium, assembly GCA_965207865.1. Taxonomy (GTDB): domain Bacteria; phylum Chloroflexota; class Dehalococcoidia; order Lucifugimonadales; family UBA3495; genus VXOI01. The sequence goes on along the minus strand of CBDBNP010000007.1, from coordinate 141,641 downwards.
TGCTGCGTTTCTGCTGCGTGGAGAACCGGACGACATCAAGGCGAAATCGATTTTCGAATTGCCACTGCGGAATTCAGGATGGACCTCCGACAGATCGAAAGTATCCCATCCGGCAGCACTGAGCACCCGCAGCACAATACCTTGCTTGATGGCGCTCTCACTCAATTCATCCAGCGAGGGAAGGGAATTCACGTAAGTTATTGCCTGTAGAATTGCGTCCCTGAAATTATTTCTGGGCATGAACTGCTCTCTTCATCGAATATGAAACTTGCCGAAAACGGAGATATAGTAGATTGCAGCAAATTCGCATACCCAGATTATAAGGCAAATCTACGGCAATTCAATTCTAATTTCCGCCGGTTTCCATTTTGTAATAATATTGCAACAAATGTAACGGGAGCGCAATTACACTTTCAGTTCATGCCGGGGGTTCGGGTGTTGCAACACGGCCGGATTGACTAGATTGTCGGGCATTTCACCCTGCATAACTTTAACAACTTCGGATGCCGCCCTTTCCTCCAGCTCCAGCGTTGACTCCTGGGAGAAAAAGGCAACATGAGGGGTGATGATGATGTTTTCCAGGGCAAGAAGAGGATGGTCATTGGAGGGCACATTATCAACCATCACGTCCAGGCCCGCGCCTGCAATCACGCCATTGACCAGGGCCTTGTGGAGCGCGTCCTCGTCGATCAGCGGACCTCGGGCCGCGTTGATCAGGAAGGCTTCCGACTTCATCAGCATCAGCTCCTCGGTCCCAATCAGGTTGCGGGTTTCATCGGAGAGAGGGGTATGCAGGGAAACGAAGTCAGACTCCCGGAGCAATTCCTGCAGCGGCACCAGGGCGCCGCCAAATGACTCTACCAATGAGGGGTCAACAAAAGGGTCCGCTGCCAGTATGCGCATCCCGAATGCCCTTGCCTTGCTGGCCACTACCTGACCGATACGGCCAAAACCCACGACGCCTATGGTCCTCCCGCGAAGCCGCATCATTCTCATGGTCAGCGGCTGGCTGCCCCAGCCGCGTTCCTTGACCGACCGGTCGAACAGCACGATCTTGCGGTTCCAGGCATGCAGGAGGGCCATGACGTGGTCGGATACCTCGTCGACGCAGTAGTCCGGCACGTATGTAACTGCTATTCCCAGTTCGGTGGCCGTCGACACGGCAATGTTATCCACCCCGACACCAAAGCGGCCTACGACCTTGCAACGCTCGGCGGCGCGGACGACATTCTCGGTAACCTGGGCAAAGCAGGTCATTACGGCGTCGGCGTCGCGAGCCAGCCCAACCAGCGTCGCCTCATTTCCGTCGGGTGCAACGACGACTTCGGCGCCGCCGGCCTCGAGCACAGCCCTCTCAGGGTCAGTGCTGGGCCAAACGTAATCAGTAATGAGGACTTTCCAGGTCATCCGGCCCCCCAAGTACATGCTGCGGTTATTGCTGATTCCCGCCGATGAAGTCTCGAGGCATGGGTTTGAACATGCACCCTTCCACGAATATCTCAAAGAAGTCCGGGGTGGTTTCCAGTTCGATATGTTCGATATTCCGGACCAATGCCTCAACCCGGCTGCGCATGTCCTGCGACAGCAACATGAGCGTCGCTCCCTCGAGGGCTGCATTGCCCGCTCGAGTTACGCGTTCCTGCGGGAAATCTGCAATGAATCCGATTCCCATAGCGTTGGAAATGTTGAGGTAGTTGGCGAAGCCTCCCGCGAGATACATGCGGGAAATCGAGTCGATTTCCCGCCCGTAATGTCTCAGGGTGATGTACTGTCCGCAGTAATTGGCCGACTTGGCCTGGGACAGCGCGCTGATATCGGCCCTTGACAGTCCCATTCCCTTCTCGGGCTCAAAGAGGTACTCATTGGATCTGCCATCGAGGACGCCAAGATCATTCATCAGGCCGGCGGCCCGGAGCTCACACAATAGGTCCACCAGGCCGGAGCCGCAGATTCCCTGCACTTCCTCGCCGCCGATGGTGGTAACCTCCGCATCGCCATCTCGGATCCTCACAGACTCAACAGCCCCATCGTACCCGGGCATCCCAAAGGTCACCTCCCCTCCTTCGAAGGCAGGTCCCGCGGGGCACGACGCCGCGACCATCCCGTGTCGGTTGCCTATCACCACTTCGGTGTTCGTGCCTATGTCCACGAGCATCACCGGTTCGTCCTGCCGGTCCATTCCAATGGCAAGCAGTGCTGCCGCCACATCGGCGCCCACGTGGCACCCGATCAGCGGTCCGCCGTATACGTGGGCCTTGGGGCATATCCGCAGGCCCACGGCCTGGGCGTTGGACTGCACTGCCGTGCCGGGTCGGTCGCCTGCCTCATATTCCAGCTCAACAGTTGACTTGTAGGGTTTGACGCCCACGGACTGAACGTTGATGCCCAAGGCGATGTCCCGCATGGTGGTGTTGCCCACCATTACGACTTCATATATCTGGCGCCGTTGGACATTTGCCTGCCTGATCAGTTCGCCGATTTCGAAATTTATCCCGGAGATAATTGCCAGCCTTAATTCTCCCCGGTTTCTCCCAACGTCGTAGGAAATCCGGTTCATCACGTCGCTGCCGCCAAATTTTTGGGGGTTTTCAAATGACGATGTGCCGATGATTTCCCCGGATTCCAGGTCGACCAGGTTCATCGCAACCGTTGTGGTGCCGATGTCTACCGCCAATCCCAGAATCCGGCCCCGGTAGGTATCTGACGGCTGGCCGCCGATCGTTACCTCGGCCCTGTCACGTCGAACGTACGGGTCGAGTTCGACCTCCTGGCGTATGCCCTCGGTGAGTATTCGGGGCTGACGCCGCAGCACTCCGAACTCAATGGTCTGGGAGGGGTCGGCAACAATGGCCTGGCAGGCAAGCCTGTAGTTACCGGAGAGGAAATACTCGTCGCGGGAGTTGGGAAACAGTCCCTCCATTCCGCTGCGAACCTCCACGATGCATTCGTGGCAGGACCCTCCCCTGCCGCAGGACGTGGGCACTCGCACCCGCAGGTGGTCTGCGTAGTCGAACAGGGATTTTCCCCGGTGGGATTGCAGTTCGTGTCCGTTAAGAATTACTGGCATGGGTGCATTGTAGCAAATGCTGGGCACGGCTATCGGAGTTTGAATATAGGGGTGTTGATGGCCTCCCGGGCAGATAGTAACAAACGGAGCTTGAAATCCCCTCTCCCTTCGGGGGAGGGTTAGGGTGGGGGGCGCACCCCAGCATTTGGCGGGACTGACGGCCTTGCTCTGTTGCGGCCAAATGCGGACCGCTAAGCGTCCTCCTGCATCTCCCACGCAGATCGGTAGTCGAGATTGTCATCGCCGGTGCAGGGGTATAGTTCCCCTTCGGGCACCGACCGGTCCTGGTTGCGGCAGCCGAACTGTGCCGTGCAGCGGTCCTGAACGTTCTTGTAGGGGCACCGGTAGGTCGAGACCACGTTCACGGTTTCCGAGATGCCGCGAAATATCTCCGTCAGGCGCTCCACACTTCGGCGGTAACGCTCCGGGTCCACCTGCTGGTGCTCGTGGGCCATCGCTCAGTCCGCCGGAACTGCGGCCTCGATGCCCGGCTGCGCGACGAACTCCTTGGCCAGGTCGACGCAGGCGATGGCATCCTTGCCGTAGCCGTCGGCGCCCATGTCGTCGGCAAACTCCTGCGACAACGGGGCTCCGCCGACCATGATGCGTACCTCGCTACGAAGACCGGCCTCCTCGAATGCCTCGATGGTGCGGCCCATGTTTGGCATGGTGGTGGTCAAGAGCGCCGACATCCCGAGGATATCGGCCTCCTTGTCCACCACTTCGTCTATGAACTCGTCGGGCTGGGTATCCACACCGAGGTCGTGCACCACGAACCCCGCGCCACGCAGCATCATGATGCACAGGTTCTTGCCGATGTCGTGCAGGTCTCCCTTGACTGTCCCAATCACCACGGTGCCGATGGGTGCGATTCCTGAGGCAGACAAAATGGGCTCGATGTGGGCCATACCTGCCTTCATAGCCCGAGCAGCCACGAGAACCTCCGGCACGAAGATTATGTTGTCCCGGAACTTGATGCCCACGATTGCCATCCCGGCTATGAGGCCATCGTCCATGATGGTGTTCGCCGAGAACCCGCCGTCCAGGGCCTCTTGCGTCAGCCGGTCAACCTCGATGTTTTTACCGGTTATCAGCTGGTAGGAGATCTCCTGCATCCGCGGGTCGGCCTCATCCCACAGGGCGCGAATGTGTCGCTGCTCGTCCGGGTTCTCTACGTATGCCAGTTCAGATTCCAGTCCCTCGTGAACGACGGGCATCTGTAACACCTCTGCTTCATTGTGGGCTGCCAGGTTTCCGGGCCGTGGGCCGTCGCCTAATTGCCGCGCTCGGCGGTCCAGTCCTTGACGGCCTGCGGGATAGCCATCAGGTTCTCGATCTTGGTGGCCAGGGGCACGGCGCATTCCGGAGCGATCATCTGCACCCCGGCGTCGAGACAGCGATAGACTTCCTGCCGCACCTGCTCGGGACCGCGGGCGTACAGCGTATCCGGATTGTTTATGTTGCCGACCAGCCCGATGCCACCATCGACAGCGGCCATGGCCTCGTGCGGGTCGTTCTTCGAGTCGAAGTGGAACGATGCCATGCCCGTCTGCGCGATGTACGGCATCCGGTCGATGGTCCTGCCGCAGATGTGCAGGATCAGCGGCACCTTGAGCCGTTCGGCCATCTCGACGTGGATGTCCTGCAAGAAGCGCCGGTAGTAGTCGCCGCTGACCAGGTCGCCGGTGGCGTGGTCGGGGAAGGTCAGCGCATCGGCCCCGGCGTCAATCTGCGCCTCGCCGAAGAGCACCGACAGCTCCTTCAGCTTGTGCATGGCGCGCATGGTCTCGTCCGGGTTGTCCAACGTACCCAAGAGGAACGGCTCGACGCCGAAGACGTGGTACCCCAGCGTCCAGGGCCCCATGGTCTTGCCGATGATGGCCACCTCGTCGCCGAACTCCGCCTTCAGCTGCCGGATGGAACCGGTGATGGCCAGCATGTCGCGGTGCTCCAGGATGCCAGACGGTATATGAATATCGTCCGCTGTCTTCCAGATGGGACGGTACATCCTGACCGTGGGCCAGTTGTCCTTGTCCTCCCACTGCATCTCACAACCCAGCGCCGAGGACTCCTGGATGATGCTGAAATAGGGCATGATTGAGTCGAAGCCCAGCTCGGTATAACCTGTCGCCGCGAGGCGCGCCGCCAGCTCCGGGTCCTGGCAGGCCTGGGGAAACGGCGCGTCCACCAGGTCCATCAGTTCCACGGTCGCCACGTTGGTCGGGTTGGCGACCGGAGTCCGGTCCACCGGCTCACGGTTCAGCGCCGCCATGGTGCGTTCACGCGGCGTCATTGTCTCAACAAATGCCATAGCTGCGCCTCCTTGGAGTGCCAATAGACTTGAAGTGTGCGAATAGTCAGTTGAACGAATAGCATCAATCACTGGCAATAGAAGCATGGACCGCTGCCTATGCGTCGAATACGCAGGTCTGCTCCTTGGGCTGCTTTGATCAGGGTGCCATAAGTTGATGCTCCCACATTTTCAGGCTTGGCCATTGATTTCCAAAGACCACGACGCACAACCAATTCGTAGATGTCTCGATGGTGCATCGGGCACCCATTTTCCTTCAGGACTTGATATGCAGCTTCAGGGTAAGTCAATGTTCATTTAGCTCCAATTAATTGTTCATTCACCCTAGTCCTCACCGTGCTCCAACCTTTCGGCCAAGACCCGTAAGGCCAACGCTTGTACCTTGGCGATCGCTTCCTCGGTTGATGTCCCGTAGACCAGGGCTCCCGGTAATTCCAGGATCTCCGCTATCCACCGACCGTCATCCTCTTGCTCAGTCTCAATGGTGAATGATTGCCGCATTCCGAATAATCCTTAATGTTTACGTCTGCGAGAACCCCAGCGTCCCGGTCGTCATCTGCCCGCGCAGGGCCTCGGCGGCCATCATGGTCTCCACGCTGGAAATGTTGCGGGAGTACGGCAGCAGCACCCGCATCATCGCATCGTGGGCCATCCCGCACGAGAATGCCACCCCCGACTCTCCCACCTGCTCCATCTCGCCGTAACGCGTGAACCCGGCCAGCACCATCCGCAGTCGCATGGCCGCGTTACGTGCTTCGCCATCCAGCGAAACGTCGTAGACCGCACGGCCATCGTGATCGCCGTCCGACAGCGTGGCGCGTATGACCAGCGCCGACTTGGAGTCCTGGATCGACAGCTCGCCTTGGGGCGGAGCGTAGTCCGCGGCCTTCCCGACGGCCTGCGACATCACGAACCGCAGCGTGCGCTGGTGCAGGTGGCCGCAGGGGAAGCGCACCTGGTTGTGGGAGTCTCCGATGGCCTCCATGCCTCCCAGTGCGATCATCTGGTCGCGGATCTCGCGAATGCGGTCCTCCACACCATCGCGCTGGCTGAATGTCCAGATGGTGCAGACATCGCCCTTCACGTACAGCCCGACACTGATGTCGTGAAATCGCTTGTCCAACGGCACCAGTTCCAGGCACTGGCCGTAGCGCTCAATGACTTCAGCAGGTCGCAGCCGTTCCTTGGTCGCAGCCATAGCTCGCCTCCTTAGCGGCCGACCGCCGCCGCCAGCGCCCGGATGTGTTCCGGTCCCGTGCCGCAGCACCCGCCGATGATGTTCACGCCCAGCTCGGCCAGCTCCTTGAAGCGCTCCGCCATGTATTCGGGCGATTCGGGATACACGATCTGCCCGTTCCGCATGGCCGGTATGCCGGCATTGGAGTGGATTAGCAGGTAGCCGCCCGTTTCGGCCCGCATTCGTCTCGCGATGTCCACCATGTTGTCGATGCCGTTTCCGCAGTTGGAGCCAACCACGTGCGCCCCGGCCTCCTCCATGGCGTGCACGGCACGCTCCGGGGTGATGCCCATCATTGTGAAGAAACCGCGAGGTCCCTTGTCGAAGACCATGGTGGCCATCACGACCAGGTCCGTGTTTTCCCGTGCCGCACGCACCGCCAGCGTCGCCTCCTCCACGGCAGTCATGGTCTCCACCACCACTCCATCGGCGCCGCCGGCCTTCAGTGACTTGATCTGCTCCACGAAGGCGTCGTACATCTCCGATTCGGAAACAGGCCCCAGCGGTTCCAGGAACTCCCCTGTCGGCCCCACAGAGCCGACGACGAACCTGCCCTCGGGTGCCTGGCTCCGGGCGTGCTCCGCGGCCTGATGGTTGAACTCGGCAACCCGTTCCCCGTACCCGTATTTCTTCTGCATGAACACAGTGCCGCCGAAGGAGTTGGTCAGCACCAGGTCGGAGCCGGCTTCGAAGTACCGCCGGGCCATCTCTCGCACGACCTCGGGATGGCTGGCGTTGAACTCCTCGGGGCAGCCGCCGGGCTCCAGGCCGTGCTGCTGCAGGAACGTGCCCGTGGCCCCGTCGGAAATCAGCAGTTCGCCGTCCCGGAGGCGCTGCAGGAGGGCGTCAGGCCCGCGGGTGGACTTTTCGGGGGCTGTTGCCAATTGTTGATTCTCTCTACCGATACTGTTTATGCCGCATTTTATGCGTCCCCATCCTATGGCCGCAACAACAACGCCACCACCTATGTAATGTCAGGACGCTGTGTGGTTAAATTGTCTCAGTTTGGAAAAGAACCTGAAACACGGGAGACGGCCCGACATGACCAGCTACCTTTCCCATCTCGAGTGCACCATCTGCGGCGCCGAGTATCCGGCGAACCGGCTCTCCGGCGTAAGCCCCTGCTGCGGCAAGGTGCTGTACGCTCGCTACGACCTCCCCCGCATCCGCGCCGAGGTCGACCGCGACCGCCTCGTGGAGCGCACAGCCAACATGTGGCGATTCGAGGAGTTGCTGCCGGTGGACGACCCCGGCAACATCGTGTCCCTGGGCGAGGGTGGCACGCCGCTCATTGAGGTGAAGAACCTCGGCGAGAAGCTGGGCGTGACAAACCTTTTCGTCAAGGAAGAGGGTCTGAATCCCACTGGCACCTTCAAGGCCAGGGGCATCGCCGCCGCCATTTCCAAGGGCCTCGAGCTTGGCGCCACAGGATTCACCATGCCGTCCGCCGGCAACGCCGCCGGGGCGGCCGCCGCCTACTGCGCCCGCGCCGGCCTCACCGCCAAGGTGTTCATGCCCCAGGACGCTCCCGACTCCAACAAGAAGGAGTGCCTCGTCGCGGGCTCCGAGCTGAACCTCGTCGACGGCCTCATCGGCGACGCTGGACGCATCGCGGTCGCCGTGGCACAGGAGCAGGGGCTGTTCGACCTCTCGACACTCAAGGAGCCCTACCGCGCCGAGGGCAAGAAATCCATGGGGCTCGAGCTGGCCATGCAGTTCGGCTGGCGAATGCCCGACGCCATTATCTACCCGGCGGGAGGCGGCACCGGCATCATCGGCATGCACAAGGGATTCCTGGAGCTGCTGGAGTTGGGGTGGATCGAGGGAGACCTGCCCGCGTTCATCGCAGTGCAGGCCGAGGGATGCCAGCCCATCGTCCGCGCCTTCAACGAGGGCAAGGACACCGCCGAGCCCTGGCAGAACGCCGCCACGGTCGCCGACGGACTTCGTGTGCCCGGCCCCTTCGCTGACTACCTGATGCTACAGGCCATCCGCGAGACCGGCGGAACGGCCCTGGCCGTCTCCGACGCAGAGATGATCTCCGCCATGTACGAATTGGCGACGACTGAAGGCATCATTGCCTGCCCCGAAGGCGCGGCAACTCTCGTCGCTTACAAGCGCCTTATCAACGAGGGATTCCTCCGCCGCGACGAGACCACGGTGCTTTTCAATACCGGCTCCGGCTACAAGTACCTGCAACTCATCGAGGGCGTCAGCGGCTAATTTTCGATTCGTCGCGCCAATCGACAGGGTGCCGGATGCGGGTTATCATAACCGCAAAATTCGGCACCCTTTATTTGTGAAATTCAGGAGCGAATCATGCGTCGCGTTGCCATTGTTTCACCCGTCCGCACCGCCGTCGGAAACTTCGGCGGGACCCTACGGGACGTCTCAGCAGCAGAGCTAGCCAGCACCGTCATCAAGGAAACCCTCGATCGCTCGGGCGTCGACCCCGCGAAGATCGATGACGTCATCCTCGGCCACGGTTACCCCAGCGGCGAAAATCCCGCCATCGGACGTCTCGCCGGGCTCAAGGCAGGCCTGCCCATTGAGGTGCCCGGCTACCAGCTAGACCGCCGCTGCTCCTCTGGCCTGCAGGCCATCCTGAACGCCAGCATGCTGGTCCAAACGGACAACGCCGACGTGGTCATAGCCGGCGGCGTGGAGAGCATGAGCGGCGCGGAGTTCTACAGCAACGAGTCCCGCTGGGGTGCCCGCTATGGCTCGGTCACTTTCCATGACCGCCTGGCACGCGCCCGCGTCACCATCTCCCCCGACGAGCGGTTCGGCCCCATCCCCGGCGGCATGGTCGAGACGGCCGAGAATCTGGCCCGTGAGTACGAAATCGCGCGCACCGAGCAGGATGAGTACGCCCTGCGCAGCCACCAGCGAGCCGTTGCAGCCCAGGCAGAGGGCCGCTTCGACAAAGAAATCGTGGGCGTTCCCGTCCCGCAGCGCCGCGGCGACCCGGTCCCCTTCGAGAAGGACGAGGGTCCACGCGCCGACACCAACATGGATACGCTTTCCCGTCTGCGCCCGGTGATGCGCGACGGCACGGTCTCCGCCGGCAACGCCAGCAGCCAGAACGACGCTGCCTCGGTGTGCCTGGTCGTCGCCGAGGACAAGCTGGAAGAGCTGGGCCTGACCCCCATGGCCTACCTTCGCGGCTGGGCCGTAACCGGCTGCCACCCGGCCACCATGGGCATCGGGCCGGTGCCGTCGGTGAACAAGGTGATGTCCAAGATCGGCCTGTCCCTCGAGGACATGGACCTGATCGAGCTGAACGAGGCCTTCGCCGCCCAGGTGCTGGCCGTCCTCCGCGAGTGGAAGCTGCCCCACGAGGACAACCTGAACGTCAACGGCTCAGGCATTTCGCTGGGCCATCCCATCGCGGCCACCGGCGCCCGCATCCTGACCACGCTGCTGCACGAGATGGAGCGCCGTAACGCCCAGTTCGGCCTCGAGACCATGTGCGTCGGCGGCGGCCAGGGCGTAGCCGCAGTGTTCGAGCGGGAGTAACAGGGCTTCAACCACAGTGTTTGCAGGCATGTCCCCTCCCCATTGATGGGGGAGGGTCAGGGTGGGGGTGAATTCCTCCGCATCAGTGACTAGGAGAATCGAGATGGCAAGCAACCAGGATATTCCCGACGTACTGGTGATTGGCGCCGGAGCCTCCGGAGCAGCAATGGTCTGGAGCCTCGCCGAGGCTGGCATTGACGTCCTCTGCCTCGAGCAGGGCGACTGGCTCGACCGGGAGGCTTTCCCCGCCACCAACCCCGACAGCCAGTTGCACTGGCAGACCGACTTCCACCCCGATCCCAGTGTGCGCCGTTTGCCAGAGGACTACCCGGTCAACAGCGACGCCTCGCCCATTGCCCCGTACATGTACAACGCGGTGGGAGGCAGCACGGTGCACTACGGGTCGCACTACCCGCGTTTCCATCCCTCTGACTTCCGGGTGCGGACGCTCGACGGTGTGGCCGACGACTGGCCCCTGACCTACGACGAGCTGGAGCCCTACTTCGACCTGAACGACCGGGCGATGGGCGTCTCCGGGCTCCGTGGTGATCCGGCCTACCCGCCCAAACCCGAACGGCCCTGCCCGCCGCTGTCCATCAGGCCCGGCGGCGAGGTCCTGGCCAAGGGCTTCGACAAGCTGGGCTGGCACTGGTGGGCCGCCGACACCGCCATCTCGTCCGTGGAATATGATGGGCGCGAGCCGGACTCCGGCGGTTACCTGCGCTCGCTGGCCAGCACCGACCTCACTTACTGGCCCAAGGCGCTGAAGCTGGGCGCCCGTCTGATAACAAGGGCCCGCGTCCGCGAGATTCTGGTCGATAGCTCCGGCAAGGCCACCGGCGTGCTGTACTACAACGCCGACGGCAACCTGGTGGAGCAGAAGGCCAAGTCCGTCGTGATGGCATGTAACGGCATCGGCACCCCGCGCCTGCTGCTCAACTCCACCTCGCCTCTGTTCCCCGATGGCTTGGCCAACAGCAGCGGACTGGTCGGCAAGTGCCTGATGCACCACCCCGCCGGCGTGGTTGTCGGCGTCTTTGACCAGTGGCTGGGAACGGAGGACGGATTCCCCCGCGGCAGCACCATGCTTAGCCAGGAATTCTACGAGACGGACACCAGTCGGGGCTTCGTACGAGGCTACGACCTGCAGATCCTGGCCCTGGGCGGCTCGCCGCTGCCCACCGCCCTCGGCGGCCTGCTGGGCGAGCGCGTGCCCTGGGGCGAGGGACACCACCAGGCCTTTGACGAACGCTTCGGCCACACCGTCGGCATCACCATAATGACCGAGGACCTGCCCGAAGAGCATAACCTGGTCACCCTAGACCCCGACGAGACCGACAGCAACGGCATCCCCGCCGTCAAGATCGAGTACACGGTGAGCGAAAACACCAACCGGATGCTGGACCACGGCGTCGAGCGGGCCAAGGAGGTGATGGAGGCCGCAGGGGCCAAGCAGATCATGACCTCCCGGCTGCGCCGCAACGCCGGCTGGCACCTGCTGGGGACGGCCCGCATGGGCTCCGATCCGAACAACTCGGTGGTCGACCGCTGGGGACGCTGCCACGATGTGCCCAACCTGTTCATCATCGACGGCAGCATCTTCACCACCAGCGCTTGCATCAACCCCACATCGACCATCCAGGCGCTGGCGCTCCGCACCGCCGACTACCTCAAAGGCGAGGGCCGCGACTCCATCAGGTAAGTATGCTCGTCTACTGAATATCCGTAGGGGCGCACTGAAGTGCGCCTCTATTTGTTGAAGGGGTCTCCGTGGAAATTCCTGTCTACTCTGATGATGGACAATATCGCTATCTGTCAGAAGAACGCATCAGTGATTCTTCAGACCGGGAATTACTGATAATCATGCTAAATCCGGCTACTACTGCTGAGACAGATGGAGACCCCAAGCGCCGCCGGCACACACGGAACATTTGCATGAAATTCGCCAAGGAGCGGGGCTTTGGAAAACTATCAGTTGCAAACCTCTTTGCGTACCGGGCCAAGAACCCGAAAGAGTTATTAGAGGCCGATGACCCGGTGGGACCAGAGAATGACCACTGGATAGGTACCGTTGTCGAAAGAGCCGACTTAGTGATAGTTGCGTGGGGCAGTCACGGTTACCTCAAAGGGAGGTCCTCTGAGGTTTTGGAAAGGGTGCTGGCAGTTCAGACGCCTTATCACATGGGCAAAACCCAAAGAGGAGAGCCGCTACACCCGAGAAGTTGGAGGAAGGTATCAGAACCGGTTCCTTGGCAACAATAGAGGCCTACATTCGACACTCTTTTCCGCCCGTTGACACCCCCACAGGGCGGGCTTACGATTAGCCCTGCCCGCCGCCGTGCTCAATAGTCCCCTCCCCCGGTGGGAGAGGTCTTGGGTGAGGGCGTGTACCGGCAAATCCGCTCTTAGAGGATGTTGAAAATGCCAGAAGTTTATGGCGTAGGTGACTTTCGGTACGAATTCGTCGAGGACTGGGCCAAGCTCCCCGACGGCACCAATTTCCAGGAATGCCCGGGCGTCGCATGCGACTCCAATGACAACGTTTTCGTGCTGACCCGCGGCAAGAACCCCATCATGGTCTTCGACCGCGACGGCAACTACATGCGCTCCTTCGGAGAGGGCCTGTTCAGCGACAACCGCACCCACGGCCTATACATCGGCCACGACGACTCCCTGCTGGCCGCCGACGATGGCATTCACACCATCCAGAAGTTCAGCGCCAATGGCGAGAAGGTCTGGGAGTTGGGCGAGCGCAACAACCCGGCCCCACGCTGGAGCGGCGAGCCCTTCAACCGCCCCACCTCCGCCGCCACCAACCCCGCCAACGGCGACATTTACGTATCCGACGGCTACGGCAACTCCCGCGTCCACGTCTACAGCAGCCAGCTGGAGTACAAATTTTCCTGGGGCGAGCCGGGAATCGACGCCGGCCAGTTCATCCGCCCCCACAACATCGCCTTCGACAGCAACGAGCGGGTCTACGTGGTCGACCGCGAATGCCACCGCATCCAGATTTTCGATCCGGAAGGAAAGTTCATCACCATGTGGAGCAACATCCACCGCCCCGACTCCATGGTCCTGTGGGGCGAGCACATCTACGTCGGCGAGCTGAACGGCATGGGCGGCGTTGACGACGCTCCTGGCCTAGGCCACCGCGTCAGCATCTACGACCTCGACGGCAACCGCGTCTGCATGTTCGGCGACAAGAACGAGGGCGAGGGCGGCGGCCAGTTCATCGCCCCTCACGGTATCGCCGTCGACTCCCACGGCGACATCTACGTCGCCGAGGTCTCCTACACCATCCGAGGCCAGCACATGAGCCCGCCCCGCGAGCTCCGCTCCCTCTCCAAGTACCGCCGGGTGTAGACCCCTGGGTAACGATAACGGCGCACCACCAGGTAGCGGCGGTGCGCCACTGGTCCTGGCCCCGAAAGAGGTCAAAGATGGTTAATGTAGAAGTTTTCGTTGCGGCATTCTCGGCGTTAGCGGTGATATTTGCCGGGTCCTTTTACTGGATTCTTTCAGAATTTCGAACGGTGAAACAGGATATACAGACCGTACGGAATCAAAACCTGCAAGACAATGGCAAGTTGCGGGACGAATTCAGAGAGGATAATCGCGCGCTGAGGGACGAACTGCGCCAGGAAATCAGAGACAACACGCAGCGGATTCTAGATGCCATTTACTTCCACCGCCACGACCCCGACGGCACGGTAGCGCTCCGCCCGCCCACTCAGCAGGCAGCAGACTGAGTCTTAAAGCCATGACCCCCCAGAACCTCGCCAAAATCGAACGAATTTCCAACCTAAGAGACACTTGGCCGAATGAGGCTCAACATTTCACGCCTTGGCTCGCTGATAACTTGGATCAACTGGGCGAAGCCTTGGGAATGGACTTGGAATTTCAACAGGTGGAGGCACCTGTTGGTGGTTATTCCTTGGATATTCTCGCGAGGAATCTACATAATAACCGGCCCGTTATCATTGAAAACCAGCTAGAAGCCACTGACCACATTCACTTGGGTCAACTACTTACCTATGCGGCAGGTTTCGACGCCGAAGCGATAGTTTGGGTCACTCGTGAGTTCCGGGATGAACACCGGCAGGCACTGGATTGGCTAAACCAGAAAACTGGTGAGGACACCCAGTTTTTCGGTGTCGTTGTTGAGCTCTGGCGTATAGGAGATTCTTCGCTTGCCCCTAACTTCAATTTAGTGGCCACGCCAAACGACTGGCGTAAGAGCAACATCACGAAAGTTCGAAATGACGCGTCTGCATCGTCTGAGGTCGATCATCATTATCTAGTTTTCTTTCGTTCACTGTTTGATAGACTGCGAAGGGAGGATTTCGCTATACCCCGCAATATTCCACGCCGGTATTCCAATTTTCAAGTACACGGCGGGCTTGTCTCTTATGGAGCCAGTTTCCCGGGTAGGGGACTGGCTAGAGTTGAAGTCAACATTTACACCGGAGACCCTGACTTTAATTACAAATTGCTACAAGGCTTGGAGGAGTTCAAGGCGGAATTCGAAGAAGCGCTAGGGACGCTCGAATGGCGACGTATGCCCAAGAGTTGTCGAGTTTCCCTCGACAGGTCTAATAGCGCAATAGAGGATAGTGAGGATGACGGGGCGCAGATCCAAGATTGGATGGTTGATACCCTGATCAAGTTCAAATCCTTGTTTGGTCCCAAGCTAGAGGGGCTAATAGATGACCCAATCCCAGCACAGGAGCAACTGACCATTGAGTGAAATTGGCGAAACTACAACCGTCCAGTGGGACTCTGCTCTCGAGGCCATCGAGCGCTGCTACGAACTTGGCTGGACCGATGGCCTGCCCGTCGTCCCGCCCACCGAGGCCCGCGTTGCGGAGTTCATCGAGCGCTCCGGACGCCCCTCCGGCGAGGTCATCGGCGAGCTGCCCGAGCGGCGCCGGGAGATCACCGTCGGCAAGGTCGCAGCCAACGCAGTGATGGCCGGCTGTTTGCCCGAATACATGCCAGTCGTGCTGACGGCCACAGAGGCCATGCTCGACCCGGTGTTCAACCTCGTCGGCCCTTCATCCAGCATGGGCGGCTCGGGCATCCTGACCATCATCAACGGTCCGGTTGTACGCGATCTGAACATCAACGCCCGCAACAACCTGTTCGGGCCGGGCAACCGCGCCAACGCAACCATCGGCCGCGCCGTCCGCCTCATCCTGATGAACGCCTGCGCGGCCATCCCCGGCGTGTTCGACCGCAGCGTCATCGGCCACCCCGGCAAGTACACCTACTGCATCGCCGAGGCCGAGACCGAGACGCACTGGACTCCCCTGCACGTCGAGCGAGGCTTCCAGGCCGACCAGAGCACCGTAACGGTGTTTGCCGGCGAGTCGCCCCGCCAGGTGCGCTCTGTGGGCCGCCCCGTACCGATTCTGACGGCCATCGCCGATACCGCGTCCAGCCTTGGCACCAACATGTCCACCTCCGGCTCCGTCGGCGAGACTGGCACCGGTGTGCGCCAGGGCGAGATCGTGGTGACTATCGCCGGCAACTCAGGTCTATGGGCGGACTGGAGCAAGGATCAGGTGCGCGATTTCATATTCCAGCGCGCTCAGCGCTCCGTCGCAGAGCTGAAACAGGCCCAGGTATTGGCCGGAGATGTCGAGCCCGGCGATGAGTCGACGCCCGTATCTCTCATCCCGGAGCCTTCCGACATCCTTCTGCTATTCGCCGGCGGCGAGGAGGCCAATATGTCCTCCATTATCCCCAGCTGGGGTCCCAAGGTGGGCAGCACCGCCGTTACCAGGGTGATAAACTAGCGCCAACGATTCCTGAGCCAACTCAGAGCTCTCCGGGGAGAGCCGACCCGGTAATAGGAGAGAGCCATGGTCCAGACCAATGAGCATGTCCTGGTCAACCCGGTTACCCAGCCGGTAATTGCTCCGTTCAACGGCGCGCCCCGCCTGGCCAGCCTCGCGGGCACCCGCGTCGGCCTCATCGATGACAGCAAGCGCAACGCCGACGTCCTGCTGGAGGAGCTGGCCGATATCCTGCGCACCCGCTACGAGATAGCCGGCGTCAAGTGGCACCGCAAGCCCAGCGCCTCTCGCCCCGCTGATCCCGAGGCGCTCAAGGAACTTGTGGAGGAGTGCGATTCGGTTGTCGTTGCGATAGGTGATTGAGGGTCCTGCAGTGCGTGCAGTGTGCACGACGGAATTCATGCTGAGAACGCAGGCATACCCTCGGCCACCATCTGTACCGACCGGTTTGTTCCGACCGCCACGGGAATGGCCCGCATGTGGGGCGCCCCGGACTACCCGACCATCTACACCGAGCACCCCATCGAGAACCTCAGCCGCGAGGCCCTGCGCGCCCGCGCCGAAGCCCTGGCGCCGATCGTTGTGCAGGTCCTGACCGGCGAGGGCTAGCCGGTTCTAATTTTCAACGCCGAGTCCACGGAGAATGTCGCTGAGGGCGCAGAATCTCGATTTATCTGCGCCCTTCACGTTCTCTGCGTCACCTCGGCGATCTCTGCGATGAAAGTGCGTCAGGCCAGTTCACGCCGCAAGTCGGGAGGCAGCAGGTTGGGAATGGTATCCTCGATAGGGTAGGACTCGTTGCACGCGGCACAGTACAGCGAGCCCGTTACCACCTCATCGCCCTCCTCTGCCTCTACATTAAGCCGCAACTCCCCCTTGCAGACGGGGCAGGCCAGGATTTCCATCAGGTCTCGCTTCAAGTCGCTTCCCCCTGTTTGTTGGCCGGTCGACTCAGGATACCAGCGCCGTTTCGAAAAGCCCGTCAAGCACGTCGGAGAGCCCGATAACCACCACGCCGATGACCAGCAGCGCCATTGGGCTGGTGGCCCTCCGGACGGCCTTGCGGAGGACGCCCGACGCTGGTTCCTCCGACCCCTCATAGTCACCACGCCTCACGATGCGCACCACGTAGAACATGAACAGCGCCAGCGCGATCTTTACGCCCAGCACAATGGCGTATGGCACCGTGGCCCCCTCGCCGGTGAGTCGGGCGAACGACAGGATCGCTCCCGTCAGCAGAAGAACGGCGATTGCAGTGGTGACGAGGCCACGAAATTCATCCCTGATGGCTGCCCCTGTCTCCGAGGGCAATCCCTGCGAACGCCGAATCGCGGGCCGCAGGACCAGCAGGTAGAATATGCCGCCACCGACCCAGGCCACCGCAGATACGGCGTGCCCCCATCGGATGATCACCAGTATCCAGTCCAGGACGCCCATTCACACTCGCACCAGGATCAACGTCGCCGTCGTCCCACGATTTCAATGATGCCGCCCGTATCACCCATCAATCAGCTCTCGCACTATGCTCGTAATCTGTTCCGAGTCCATTGCGCTGACGAAGGTCTCCCCGACTCTCCCGTTCTGGTCAACGAACCATGTGGTGGGGTAGAACTCTATTCCGTAGGCTGAGGCGATGGTCTCACCGTGGTCCGTTGCGAAGTCGAATGTCAGCCCCAGGTCGCGCACGAACTCCCTTGCGGTGGCCTCGTTGTCGAACCCGCTAGGCACGAACATCCCCAGGAACCGGACATCCTCTCCGTCAAGTTCCTCAAATGCCTGCTGGAATTCGGGCATTTCCTCCCGGCACGGTGCACAACTGGGGTACCAGAAATTGATGACCACAACCCTGTCCGCGTACTCCTCGGATAACCGGAACTCCTCGCCGTCGAACAGTTGCACCTCGAAGTCCTGCGCCCTCTCGCCACCGCAGGCTGTCGCTAACAGCAGCATCAAGAGCAGTCCGAGGGGAATGAAAGTCAGTTGGCGCAACATCACACAATCCAGCGGGAACCACAGCGCCATGGCATTCTATATGCGACCCACAGGCCTTTCAACGACAACATCCCAGGACGATTGCAAAGTAGCTGTCTGAACTGTGATTCGTTTGATATCAGGATTGCGCTGATGGACCCCAATCCTGGTCATACTTTAATCCTGTGAATCCTGACTCGGACCAGATTGAGATCGGACCGAATTTGCAATCGTCCTTGAGGATATCCGATTCAGCCTTGACGGGAGAGCAACAGCCACTACAATTTTGGCAACTATGGAATTCAAACCGTTTCAGGAGGGAAACGTATGCGCCTGGAGAACAAGGTAGCATTCATCAGCGGCGGGGCCCGCGGGATGGGAGCAGTCGAGGCCAGGATCTTCGCCCGGGAGGGCGCCAAGGTCGTCATTGGTGACCTGCTCGAGGACGAGGGGCGCCGCACCGAGGCCGAGATCAACGAGTCGGGCGGCGAGTGCGTCTTCGTCCATCTCGACGTCACCAGCGAGGAGTCGTGGCAGTCTGCGGTCAGCGAGGCGGTGGACCGGTTCGGCAAGCTGGACATTCTGGTCAACAATGCCGGTATTTACCGCACCAACAACGTAACGGAGACCTCCGCCGAGGAGTGGGACCAGGTGATGGACATCAACGCCAAGGGCGTTTTTCTGGGGACCAAGGCGGCCATCCCAGCCATGCGGGACAATGGTTCCGGTTCCATCGTCAACATCTCGTCGGTGGCGGGACTGGTCGGCAACCTGATGTCCTCCGCCTACACCGCCTCCAAGGGCGCCGTGAGGCTGCTCACCAAGTCCACGGCAATCCAGTACGCCCGCGACGGCATCCGCTGCAACTCGGTGCACCCCGGCACAATCCAGACGGATATGACTGCCGCGATGCTGTCTGACCCGGCCTACCGCGAAGACCGCATCAACCGCACCCCCATCGGGCGGCTCGGCACATCCGAGGACGTGGCGCTCGGTGTGCTGTTCCTGGCGTCGGACGAGGCATCGTTCATGACCGGTTCAGAGCTGGTCATTGACGGTGGACGCACGGCGGAATAACTCCCGGCGCTTCCCATTCACAGTCAACCAATTCAAAACCGAAGGGGAGCACGGTTGTGCTCCCCTTCGTATAACTGCAGGTGTCGCTTGCCTGAATCTGACCGCTAACGCCCCATGGCGTAGCCGTCTCGGCGCGGGTCGGCGCCGCCGCTCAGCCCGCCTCGCTCCTGGTCCACCTTGACACCGCAAAGGCACCCCATTCTCGGTGTAAAGTCGTCCCAGACCTCCACCCTGTGGCCGCGGCTGGACAGCTCGGCGACCACGTTCTTGTCCATCCGACCCTCCACGCCGACGAGACCCGGGTGGTAGGCGTGGGGCCAGAAGGAGTTGGGGAAGCTCCAGGTCGAAAACCGCGGCGCCTCCACCGCCTGCTGCACGTCCATCCCGAATTCCACTACGTTGAGGAACATCTGGACCATGGATTGCGGCTGAACGTCGCCGCCCGGCGTGCCGAAGGGCAGCAGCGGCTTGCCGTCCTTCATGGCCAGGGCCGGGTTGGGAGTCAGTCGCGGACGCTTGCCTGGCTGCAGACCGCTGGGGTGGTCCGGGTCCAGCCAGGTCTGCGAGCCTCGCGACGACGCGATGAACCCCAAGCCCGGGATGATTGGCGATGTGCCGAATGAGTCGCTGGGCGTGGCCGAGAAGGCGTTGCCCCATCGGTCCACCACGCTGGCATAGCTGGTGTCGGCAGGAAGGCCGCCCGCCACCAGGTCGGGGCGCGCCGGATGGCCGTTGCGGGCAGGCATCCCCTGGTGCGGCCAGGGATCGCCGGACAGCGGCATCTCAGTGAAGGCCCGGGACGGGTCGATAGTACCCCTGCGTTCTTCAGCGTAGGACTTGGAAAGCAGCCCCGCCATGGGCACATCGACGAAATCAGGGTCGCCGATGTACGCCTCGCGGTCGCTGAACGCCAGCTTCAGGGCCTCGATGACCGTATGGGCGTAGGCCGCCGAATTGTGCCCCATCCTCTTGAGGTCGAATCCCTCCAGGATCTGCAGCGTCTGCAGGTTGACCGGCCCCTGGCACCAGGGACCGCAGGCATACACCTCAATGCCCTTGTAGTCCACGGACGGGGGAGTATCGACGCCCACGCTGAACTCCGCCATGTCCTCCATGGTGAGGAACCCGCCCTCTTCCTGGACGAACTTAACAATCTCTTCGGCGATCTCGCCCGTGTAGAAGAAGTCGCGCGCGGCTTGCAGCGCGGCCTCCCTGCCCTGCCCCGCGTGATCGCGCTCGACCTCGATCAGCCGCCGGAAGGTGCGGGCCAAATCCTTCTGGACCAGAATGTCTCCGATGTCGGGGCGACGGCCGCCGGGGAAGAACACCGCGGCAGTTGACGGCCAGCGGCCATCCCCGTCGGAGTCTCCGATCAGCGAGTCGCCGGTGTTGGCC
Source organism: Dehalococcoidia bacterium (assembly GCA_965207865.1). Taxonomy (GTDB): domain Bacteria; phylum Chloroflexota; class Dehalococcoidia; order Lucifugimonadales; family UBA3495; genus VXOI01. Next base: position 121,263 of record CBDBNP010000007.1, on the reverse strand, counting down.
AGCCCCGACTGCAGTGTCGCAGGGATGGGGAACCCACCATCGGCCAACTCCAGGGCCGGCGTCACGACCTGCTCGAATGACATGGTGCCGTAGAGCCTGAGCGCAGTGATCCAGGCGTCCGCCGCCGAGGGCGTAACCGTTCTCAGCACGCCCGCTGGCAGCTGGCTGTCGCAGTTCCTGACGAAGTAGTCGATGCTGGCAGCCTTGGGCCAGCGGCCCAACCCGCTGATCGACTTGGTTTCGCCACTGGCCGCGTCGTGAATGATGATGGGCGCAACGCCGCCAAAGCCGGTCCACTGCGGCAGGGTGACGTTGATAGCGATGCCGGCAGCGACACCGGAGTCAGTGGCGTTTCCGCCTTGCTCCAGGATGCGAAAGCCAGCGGCAGTCGCCAGGTAATGCCCGCTGGATACGATATGATTAGCTCCGGTCACCAAGGGACGATAAGTTCGTATTCCAAGGGCCAAGGTCCACCCCCGCTGTACTGATTTGACCGATCGATCGAGCTGCGCGCAAAGTTCCACCCTGAGCCTGTCGAAGGGCGGTTCCGCACGCTGAGTTGCTGGTTATGATATGGATGCGGTCTGGGGGTGTCAACAAACCCGGAGAGCATCCACTGTCTTCCGATTATTTGTCAGAACTGTGATTCGTCTGATTTGGGGATTGTCAGGATTCCCTAATCCTGTTAATTCTTTAATCCTGCAAATCCTGATTCAGACAAATAAGCGAAAGACCTCCAAAACATCTCTGCACCTGTTCCTTGCCGGAGAGAGCCAGTCCTAATGTTGATAGAAGTCGAAGTCATCTCAGGCGACAACAGTCCCTTGGACCTGCACCGGATGTTCGACCTGCTGGAAGAGCCGCGTCCTGTTTCACGGGTGATGGCGCCCGACTCCATGGGACAAGACGTCTGGTGCGAAGTCACCGGCTGGGACGCAGGATCGCCGTGCCAGGCACAAGCGGCCCTGGCAGAGGACTCAGGCGAGGGGGTTGTCCTGTTGATCTACGGGGGAGACGAAGGCATACGGCTCAGGTCCGCGGGCTCACCGGGCGAGTGGGATCTCGAGGACAGGAATCAGTGGGGCGAGGCCTGCCTGATGCTGGGCCAGAACGCCGTTTTCGAGTAGCAGCGACTCGGTGCGGCTAGAACGCCGGCGCAGACAGCTCCCTCACCAATTGCTCCGCCAGATTCTGGAGCCCCGAAGCATCTTCCCACCCCTGCAGGTCAAGAGCCATTCCCTCCCTGAGGGCGTTGCAGAGACGATCTTTTCGCTGGTAGAACAGCTCACCGGCGCCAAGGGCGATCAGGTCTGCGGAGCCTCCCTGCTTGGCTGACCGGACCAGTTCGGAGAAGTAGCGGCTTGTCAGGGGATTCTCCAGGGCCGCATCGGTGCAGAGGAGCGCCAGGCGGTCGTAGTAGACGATGTGGTCCAGGGAAGTCTCGCCAGTGTTGAGGGCGTTCTCGTCGTCGGGGTAGAGGGCCCAGGCGGGGATATGGGACAGCGACAGTATTTCGCAGAGCTGTTCCGCCAATCGGGAATCGCCCATCGACCCGATCAGGAGCAATGTCGGATACGTCCTGCGCTCGGACGTGAGGACGTCCTGCGCGGCAATCAGCGGCTCGGCCACACCGGCTCCCTGCAGGAAGAGGCGCGGCACCCTGCCGCCCGAACGGGCCAGGGTGTCCAGCGATATGGTGCTGGGAGCCCCGTGGAGCATGGATTCCAGTCCGATCACCGAGCGCAGATCGCAGTTGGAGAACAGCGTGCCTCCAGCCAGGGCCCGATGCAGGATGGTGCTGTCCATGCCGCACTTCACGATCCGGGCACCCCTCAGGTCCGCGCCGGTAAAGTTTGCCATCATCATCGACGTGGCTGTGAGGGTCGCCCCCCGGAGGTTGGCATTGGTGAGGCTGGCCCAGGAAAAGTCCGTGGAGGTCAGGTCGGCGCCACTTAAGTCCGCCCCGTCCAGGTCGGCATAGGACAGGTCGGCGTACGAAAGGTCGGCTCCCTTGAGTACCGCGTGGCTCAGGATGGCGCTGTTCAGCCTCGCGCGGCACAGCGAGGCCCCGGACAGCTGGCTCCCGGCCAGACTGACCCGAGGCATGTTGGCGCGGAAGAGGTGCGCCCCTGTCAGGATTGCTCCCGACAGGTCGGCCATTCTGAGGTCAACCCCGGTCAGGTCGGCTCCGGTCAGGTCGTCGTGGCGCAGGTCAACGCTGGGCAGCTTGATGCCGCTGAGGAAGGACCCTGAGAGGTCGAGGGACGGGCGTCCATAGATGAACTCGGGAGTAAACGTCTCGCTGGCCGCCCGGTCCTCCAGGCGATAGCCGAGGTCGAATGTCGGCACCCGGTCGTTGGGGCTGCGGAATGTAAGCTCGCGCCATCTGGCGATTGCGTTGGGCCCGGACCGGGCCAGGCTGACGTGCTCCGGGTCCGCCAAGGTCTACCCCTCAATGCCCCGGGCAACGCCGGAGCGCAAGGGTAACGGTCCGTCTGTTCGGTGTTCCCGTCCGTGCACGCTGGGAATAACTCCCTAACTGCGACCGGCGAAAGAGGGCATCACTTCGCGGGAGAAGATTTCAAGCTGCTTGCTCAGCTCGTGCCAGGGCATGCCCTCGGGCCACTGCAGGACTATGTCCTCCAGCCCCGGATACTTATCTTCCAGATCCCGGAAGGTCTCGATGAACACCTCGGGCGGGCCGCAGATCCAGGCCTTCTGCTGCACGCCGTCCTCCACCGTGGGGGTGCGTGCCGGTGCGCCGGGAGTGCCCCACATTCGGCCCTGCTCGTCGGTGTAGCGCACCAAGCCGAACGGCGCGAACCACTTGTAGCGCTCGTCGTGGAAGGGCCGAACTCGCTCGACCGCCTCCGCCACGGTGTCGCCCAGGAAGAACCCAAAGCCGAGAGCCATGTTCTCGCCCAGCTCCAGGTCCTGTCCGGCCTCGCCGGATGCCTTCTGGTAGGCGCCGAAGAACTGCTCCACGATCTTTTCGCCGCTCAGCGCAGTCATACCCTTGATGCCCTTTCGGGCTATGAAATCGATGGTGCGGCCGCTGGTGACAGGCTGCCAGATGTCCACCGGCAGGTTCAGCGGGCGGGGCACCAGCGTTACATCCTTCAATGGGTATCCGCGATAGGGCACTTCGGGAGGAATCTGGTAGTACTTGCCGTGATGGCTGAATGATTCCTCGTTGAAAGCCTTCAGGATGATTTCGACCTGCTCTTCAAACAGCTCGCGATTGGCGTCCTGGTCCAGCAGGGGCGCCCCGAAGGTCTCCACCTCGCGGGTCTGGTAGCCCCGGCCAATGCCGAACACCAGCCTGCCGCCGGTCAGCACGTCGCCCATGGCGAAGTCCTCCGCCAGCCGCAGCGGGTGCCACATCGGCACGATGTTGAACGCCGCGCCGAACTTCAGGTTCCTGGTATGTGCAGCCAGGTGCACTCCCAGCAACGTCAAGTTGGGGATGCACTCGTAGCCCTCGCGCTGGAAGTGGTGCTCCGCCGCCCAGAGGCAGTGGAACCCCGACTCGTCCATCTGCTGCGCCAGGGCCATGGCGTGGTCGAAGGACTGTGTCAGCTGTTTGTTGGAGTAACGGCGCCCGTCGGGATCGCGCCCGTTGGCGCCCACGTCGTCGAGGTCGATCTGACCCACATAGAGAACGGAAAAACGCTTGATCATCTGCCTGTCTCTTATGGATTTGAAATGCGAGGATATGTCAACACAGCCAACAAGTATAGCACGCAGATCCTACCCCGCCACGACCCCGCGGGCGAGGAGACCATCGATCTGAATGGACGTATAGCCCAGCTCGGCCAGCACCTCCGCCGTATGCTGGCCCGTCACGCTACCGGCGTGCCGCACCTTGCCGGGCGTCTCCGACAGGTGGAACGGGATGCCCGGCTGCACAACCCTGCCCTCTGGTACGCCGGGCGCCTCCAGCTCCACTACCATGCCGCGCTCCAGCGCCTGCGGGTCCGACAGAGCTTCGTCCAGGTCGAGGACCTTACCCACCGAGATGTTGGCGTCCCTGAGGGTCTCGAACCACTCATCCCGGGTCTTGGTCAGGAACACCGACTCCAGCGTCCTGGCGATCTCCGCGCGCCTCTCTTCCCCCGCACTCTGATGGGGGATGAGGTCCTCTCGTCCGATGGAACGGCAAAGGTTTTCCCAGAACCAGGGCTCGATGGCGGCGATGGAGAAATACTTGTCATCAGCGGTGCGGTAGACGTTGTAGAAGGGAGAGCCTCCGTTCAGTCGGTTCCCGCCCCGAGTGGCCCTGAAACCCTGCGACAGCGAGTCAGCGATGGCGCCGCAGAGCATGTAGAGCACGCCCTCGGTCATTGCGATGTCCACGTACTGGCCCTCGCCGGTCTTCTCGCGGGCCATCAGCGCCGCCAGGATGCCGACTGCGCCGCACAGCCCGCCACCGCCGTAGTCGGCGATGAGGTTGAGCGGAATGACCGGCTTGCCGTCGGGCGAGTCGCCGATGAGGCCCAGCGCTCCCGCGAAGGATATGTAGTTTATGTCGTGCCCCGCCATCTGCGAGTACGGTCCCGTCTGGCCGTAGCCAGAGACCGAGCAATAGATGGCGCGGGGATTCATCCGCTTCACCTGCTCGTATCCCACTCCCAGCCGGTCCACCACGCCTGGACGGAATCCCTCGACCACCACGTCGGCGTCGGCTGCCAGCCTGCGGAACACCGCCAGCGCCTCGGCCTCCTTGAGGTTAAGGGCGATGCTGCGCTTGTTGCGCTGCAGTGCGTTGAAGGAGGCGTGCCGGCGCTCATCCTCCGGGCCCTCTATGCCCGCCACGATGCGCTCGTAGGCGGCGCGGGTCTCGTCCATGGGCCGTTCGATCATCAGCACCTCTGCGCCCAGGTCTGCCAGTATCATCGTGGCAAACATCCCGGGCGCGTTCCGGCAGAAGTCCAGGACCTTGATTCCCTCGAGGGCCAGCATCGCATTTTCCTCCACGTGCGGATCCGGTAGTGCTGGAGATTATACCGACTGCCGTATCCCGGCCTGCCTCTTTCCGTGGTAATGATGAAGTGGCGAGGCGCCGTGCAGCAGGGTCTTTCCCGCACTATAATCCCCGCAGATATGTTTTTCGGTATGAAGGAGTGAGTCATGGATCTTGGACTGCAGGGTAAAGTTGCAATGATCACCGGGGGCAGCCACGGTCTCGGATTGCAGGCCGCCAGCGCCCTGGGACGCGAGGGATGCAAGGTCGCCATCTGCGCCCGTGGCACGGAGCAGTTGGAGGAGGCGCGCACCGCCCTCGCGGACGCCGGAGTCGAGGTCATAGCTGTCCAGGCCGACGTCACCAGCCAGGATGACCGGGTGCGGTTCCACAACGAGACCAGGTCGGCGCTGGGAGAATGCGACATTCTCGTGAACAACGCAGGCGGCCGGCGCGGCACCAACGACTTCGTGGAGACCGGCATGGAACGATTCCGGGAAGGCCTGGAGTTCAACCTGCTCAGCGCGGTGGAGCTGGCATTCCTGGTACTGCCTCACATGAGGGAGCAGAAGTGGGGACGCATCATCAGCATCTCGTCCATCTACGGACGGGAATACGGCGGTTCCGTGGACTACATGACCGGCAAGGCGGGCCTGATCGCTTTCTCCAAGCATCTGGCCCTGAATCTTGCCCCCGAGAACGTGCTGGTCAACTGCATCGCTCCCGGCTCCATCGATTTCCCCGGCAGCACCTGGGACCGTTTCCAACAGAACAACCCGCCCGAAGTGGTTGATGAGTTCATTTCCCGCAACCTGCCGGCTGGCAAGTTCGGCTGGCCGGAGCCCATCGGAGAGACCGTGGCCTTCCTGTCGTCCGACCGCGCCGACCTGATCACCGGGACCTGCCTCAACGTCGACGGCGGCCAGTCCCGCTCGTTATTCTAGGGGTTCACACCTCTGAAATAGCGAAGACAACGTGAGGGCGCCCGATAGTGCGCCCTCATTTCTTCGCCGCTCGAAAGCCGCCGCATCCACTTCCCTGCCTCACCCGATCAAGCCTTCCCCAACCTCCCACTGATCTTATCACGCCAACTGTGGTTGTAATATTAGAGGGTGTGTGACATATCCACTGAAGAATTGTCATGCTCCGCCAGAATTTGCCAACTTATGACGCACAAAGTGCCATAGAGAACCCCCTCTGCCAGCCGTTGAAGCAATCCTCGCCATTCAGCGACTTCAGGCACCAGCGCAATTGTGTACAGAGTGATATACATGACGGCCAGGCCTAACCAGCCCACTCTCTTCGCTGCCGCGAGTCTGTTGTTGAAGGACAAGAGCACTAATCCAAGTGTCGTCATGAAAAGCGTGGTCACGGCCAAGAGATTATGGGCATCCTGGGAAAGACTACCCGTACTTGGGCAACCCAAGTCGCAAGGCGCAAGGGCTGAGCTGACATAGGCTATCGGTTCACCAACAAGCAGCCAGCAGCCGATCCTGGAGGTCCCGTTCAATCTTGCGCGTGGCGCAACCAGCAGCAGCAAGAGGAAGCCAAGCAGACCCAAGGGGAGAAACCCCAGGTAGCCTATCTGCCAACTCCAGGCTGAACCTACAGCATTGAGCTCGCTAATGTACTGGCTGACATGGCTGTAGTCAGCCATTAGGGAAGCGCCCCCAAAGATCACTAGAGGGTAGAAGAGAGCTAAGGCTACAACGACCCATCGCTCATTCACTGAACTATGCATGCTTCTGCAATGCCAGCGCGAGCCACACCGGCAGTGCCGCCTGGGGGTTCCCGTTCCAGTCCAGAAGGCTGTCGTCTGTCCCCGCCAAGTACGAGAATTTTTGCCAGAACTTCGAGTCCTTGGTGGGACTCTCCAGGATTCGCCCCAGGCGATTCAGCAGGCCCCGCAGGTCGGCTGCGAAACCGCTAAGCGACCAGTCGTAGCCCTCGGGCGGCACGGTGGACCGCCCGAATCCGCGAGCTTCCAGCCGCACCACGCGGTACTGCCGGGCCAGCAGCGGGACCCAGGCGTACCACAGCCTTGCGTTCTTGGCGTTGCCGTGGTGCAGTACTACAGTCTCGGGGCGACGCCACGGGTCGGTGAAGGCGTCGTCCTCGTAGTACATCTCCAGCGTGTCGTCGATGCGGGCGAAGGGCATGGCGGTACTCCGTATGGGGATCGATAACTACGCTACGGGACTCTAGTCGACGATGGGAATGGCTACGGAAACGCGCGGGCTGTCGCCATACGCTTCGGTGGTATGGCCGCGCCCGGTCAGGTCGTCTGCCAACAGCACGTCCCCGGTGTTGAAGACGCGCTTGGTGCCGTCGCCCAGTCCTATCTGCATTTGCCCCGCCAGGGTTATCACGTACTGGCGGCGGGGAGCCGTGTGCCAGTCGCTGAATGTGCCGGGCTGGGAGCGACTGAAGGTCACGCTCGCCGCGTTCTGGGCTGCCGTGCGCTCAACGTTGGCCATCACCTCGAAGGGAAGGTCCAGCTCCTCGAAGTGCGACTCACCATCGTCCCCGGTGTATATCCTGACTACCTGCATTGTGGTTCTCCTTCGGGAATGTTGCTCTGAGTCCGATATTGACGCCGGAATGATAAGGCGAGGCTGGAAGGCCGTCAATTTGGGGTGCCTCGTAGAGCCTCGCGACCGGTGGGGCACAAATCCGACAAGCAGCATTGGACGCATCGTGGTTCGCGCTTGGTACAGGTCACCTTGGCGTGATGGTCCAGGAGGGCGTGGTATTCGTTGAACAAAGGGGTGTCGGCGGAAAGGTTGTCCTGGAACAGCGACTGATACGAGCGATAGCCTGGATTCTTGCCCGGGGGCGTCAGGCCCATCCGATCCATGATACGACGTGTGTAGCTGTCCATCACGAAGGATGGCTTACCGGCAGCATAGACGATGATATCGTCGGCAGTCTCCTCCCCGATTCCGTGGATGGAGAGCAGCTCGTTCCTGAGTTCTGTCACATCCCTGGAAAACATATTTTCCAGGTCGCCGCCATAGTTCTCCAGCACGTGGCTGGCGAATGCCTGCAGCTTGCGTGCCTTAGCGTTGTAGTAGCCGGATGAGCGTATTACCCGCGCCAGCTCATCCGTCGGCAACGCAGCTATCGCCTCAAATGACCAGCAGCCGTTGAGTTTCATCGACGCCAGGGCTTTCTCAACGTTCACCCAGGCGGTCGACTGGGTCAGGATGGCACCGACGATGACTTCGAACGGACTCTCTCCGGGCCACCAACCCTGTGGCCCATAGCGGTCGAGCAGCCGCTCGTAGATCTCCACCAAGAGATCGTGCAGCCCAGGCCCGGCAGACTCGGCGGTCATGAGCGGCCTCTCCGCCCCACCGATATCGAGGCGAAGGGGACAATGGGCAGACGCTGGTCCAGAACCACTTCCTGTCGGGTCACACGGCAGTTGAAGGCGTAAGGTTCCACTCCACGGCGAACCGCGTCCCGGAAGGCCTCTGCCAGGTCCGGGTCGGCATCGTCGTTGGTGGCGAAGGCAATGGCGTCGGGACGTTGCGCTACGAAAATGACGCTGGCGCCGAATCCCGATTCAACTGCCTCTGCCAGCGTGTTCAGATGCTTGGCCCCTCGAGTGGTGGGAGAATCGGGAAACAACCCCACTCCGTTTTCCACCAAGGTGCAGGACTTAACCTCGACGTACCTGCGCTCGGTCTCATTCTCCAGCAGCAGGTCGAATCGGCTTTCCCCAAATGTCGACTCTCTGGTTACCTTCATCGGCCCCTCGTGTCCTGGCAGCGAACCTCCGGCCACGGCCTCGGCAACGAGAGCGTTGGGCAGCCTCGCGTCAGCCGAGACCAAAACCCCGTCAGCCATCACCAGCGCCAGGTCGTAGGCAGTTTTGCGACCTGGAGCACAGGCAGGCTTGAGCCAGATTTCCGCTCCCGGGACGAACAGCTCACGTAGGCGTCCGGAGTTGGCGACGTGGACACCGGCCTCATGTCCGCTGATGGTGGCCACGGCAAGAAAGCGGTTCACCCTCCTAACGAACTTCGCTTCCACGAGGTCGTTGCCAAACTGCATGTGTATTCCTTTTCCGGCGCCCTTGCGCGCCGCCGTGGTAATGGTAACAATGGACAATCAACCGAACAATGGAATCTCCAAAATTATGAGCGCCTTTACTGACAAGATTCGCCGGGCCTGCGAGGACACACGCAGCCTGGTGTGCGTGGGCCTGGATCCAGACCCGGCGTTGATGCCCGTCGCGGATGTCTACGAGTTCAACCGCGCTATCATCGACGCAACGGCCGGAATGGCCTGCGCGTACAAGCCCAACCTCTCGTTCTACGAGGCGCTGGGACTGCCGGGTCTGGCAGCCCTGGAGCGCACCATTGCGCACATCCGCGATGCCGCTGGTCATGCAGTTATCATCGGAGATGCCAAGCGGGGCGACATAGGGCCATCAGCCAAGGCCTACGCCAGGGCCATGTTCGATGTCTGGGGATTCGATGCCGTCACCGTAAACGCCTGGGGTGGCAAGGATACGGTGGAGCCGTTTCTGGAGGACGAGTCCCGCGGGATTTTCGTCTGGTGCCGTGGATCCAACCCGGGATCGGGTGACTTCCAGGACCTGAGCGTCCTTGCAGACGACGGAGAGGCGCCACTGTACGAGTCAGTGGCCAGGGCGTGCGCCGAATGGAACACCGGTGGAAACGTGGGACTCGTGGTCGGGGCCACCGTGCCAAATCAACTGGAAACGGTGCGGAATCTGTGCCCGTCGATGCCTATTCTGGTCCCCGGTGTCGGGGCACAGGGCGGAGAACTGGAGGCGGCGGTCAGGGCAGGTATCGACCGATCGGGACGCCTGGCGCTCATAAATTCCTCGCGGGGCGTAATCTATGCGTCGCGGGGCGAGGATTACGCGGCAGCCGCCGGGGGTGCTGCCAGGGTTTTGCGCGACTCCATCAACGACGTACTCGACAAGGAAGGGCTGGGATGGCCCACGACCTGAGCGTCGGAGACGTCGTGCGCCTCAAGAAACCACATCCCTGCGGCGAGTACCTGTGGACGGTTACACGCCTGGGCGCCGACATCGGGCTTGTCTGCCGCAAGTGCGGCCGCTACGTCATGATTCCCAGGGCACAGCTGGCCCGCCGGATCCGGACCGTTGTCGCCAACGATGGAGTCTAGGCGTCGTCGATGATCGGCGGAGTCTGGCGGCTCATCACGGGCACGGGCGTTTCCCATAGTTCCGCGTGGTACCCGCTCATGTGCTCGGACATCATATTGGTGAAGTTCCTGACTCCCTGGCCCATGAACTTGCCCTTCAAAGTGCAGATTCCGATGACCGAACCGGGGAACAGGTGGTCCAACCGCACGATACCCACGTGGTCGTGGTCCTCCGGGCGTATGGTGAAGTCTACTGCCACCGCCAGGCCCATGCCGATCTCCACGTAGCGCTTTATCGATTCCATGTTGTCCAGGGACAGCACCACCTCTCCGACGAGGCCCTGGGACTTCATGGCCTGGTCCACCCGCTGGCGCAGGAAGCTCTCCTGCCCCGGCAGAATCAGCGGTGCCGTTACCACCTCTTCGAGGGTGATGTTTTTGCGACCGATCAGGGGGTGTCCCAGTGGGGTCATCAGGACTGCGTTGTACTCGAAAAGCTCCTGGAACTCCAGGGATGTGTCGTCGGGGGGAGGAGGTGAACAGAATGCCAGATCGATCTCACCCGAGCGTACCAGCTGCATCAGTGGGTCGTATGCCCGCGCCATTAACCTGATCCGTATGTCGGGATACTCTTCCCTGAAGGCCTGGATACCCTTGGGGAGGTGATGGGCGATGAGATCGGGGTAGGCCCCCACGATGAAGGATCCGCGGCGGTCGGCATAGTCCATCTGGCGCTTCAGCACCTCGATGGACGTTACCACAGGGGTTACAAGTTCAAGAAGCGTAATACCTTCCGAGGTGAGTTGAATGGGGCGCTTGATGCGATCAAAAAGAGTGATACCGAACTCGCTCTCCAACTTCCTTAGATGGGTGGTTACCGTTGGCTGCCCAAGCTCCAGTGTACGGGCCGCCTTGGATACGCTGCGAAGCCTCGCCACGTGATAAAAACTAATCAGTTCTCGCAATTCCATGAATTTGCCCTCAGAATCCCCGCTACACTTTCGATAAAATATATCATACAGTATCCCTTGACAAAATATGAGTGCAAAAACAAGAATTATGCATGGTCACGGCTGCCGGAAAATGGCAGACCCTTTCCGAGCGGACCGGCACGGTAGGCAAGAGGGTGCGGGCAGCGCCTACAGGTTGATGATATGCCATTCGTGATTACAGAGCCCTGTATCGGCGTAAAAGATGCGACTTGCGTCGAGGTATGCCCTGTCGACTGCATTCAGACCGACGATGGCGTTGAGCAGTACTTCATCGATCCGGTCGCCTGCATCGACTGCGCCTATTGCGAGTCGGTGTGCCCAGTCAATGCCATATTCGACGAGTTCAGGGTTCCCAGCGACCAGCGCCAATTCATTGGCAAGAACCGGGACTACTTCAAATAGGTTCTGGCGCTTTGTTCTTTCACGGTCTCCTGACCCGGTGCTCACAGGCAGAGTCCGGTCGGAGAACTGCAGCTCAAGTTTGATTCCAGAAGAAAGGGCCCGCTCGGCGATATACCGGTGGGTCTTTCGTTTCTGGAAGGTAGTGCCGTCCCCAGAAATTCCCCAGCAGGGCTACAGAACTCGAGATCCACAAAGGGAGGTTCCCTGCCATGACCCTTTTCCTTCGCGACCAGGAGGTTGCCCAGTGCGTCTCAATGGACGCAATGCTGGGTGCGATCGAAACAATGCAGACCCGATACGGCCATGGCGAGGCATACAACCTAGGCCGCCGAAAGATAATCGCGGAGACAGGCATGCTTTCCGTGATGGGTGGCGGGCTCTTCTATGATGGAGTGCTGGGCGTCAAGACTTACACCGTGGTGCGCGGCTCGTATTCATTCCAGGTCAGCCTCTATGACGCCGAGACGGGGAAGCTCCTGCTCTACACGCAGGCCAACCGGCTCGGGCAGCTACGCACCGGAGCGACCACCGGGGTCGCTGTCAAGCACCTGTCCCGCAAGGGACCGCTGCAGGTTGGAATCGTAGGCACCGGAGGTCAGGCACCGACGCAGCTGCAGGCAGTGGCCAGCGTGCGTGAGATTGCTGTGGTCAAAGCGTTCAGCCGCAACGAGGAACGGCGGGCTGAATTTGCGGCGCGAGTGTCCGACTCTCTGGGTGTCCCGGTCAAGGCGGCGGACTCAAATGAGCAAGCCGTCCGGGACTGCGACCTCGTCATCGGCATAGCGGCCACCGCTGAGCCCGTCGTAAAGGGACGCTGGCTCAAAGAAGGCGCCACGGTGATCGGCGCCGGTCCCACAACCTGGCGTGTCAGCGAGGTGGACGAGGAGACATTGACTCGCGCCGACAAGCTGTTTGTCGACTCCCTTGACCAGGTAGCCATCGAGGCCGGCGACATATCCGCAGCGGTAGACAAGGGACTTCTGAACTGGAGCCAGCTTTCGGAGTTGCGTCACGCGGTATGCGGAGCGATTCCCGGACGCGACAATGACGGGCAGATCGTATATGCGAAGCTGATGGGGACGGGAGTCGCCGATGTCGCCGCCGCCAAGCTGGCATACGATTCGGCCAAGGCAAGCGGCCTGGGAACGGAGATGGACTGGTAGCGCGGAACCGGAAGGCAACCGGGCTCCAGCGGCGGGGCTAGGAGATCACAGCAATTCCCGAAATTGCTCCACGGTCAGGCCGGACTTGGCAATTATGGATCCCATTGTGACTGGCGCCACGGGGTTGTTTCGTGGAATCTATACGCTGACAACACCATTACTCATGGTGATATGTTTGCCCTGTCTCTTAATCCGAAATCCTGCTCTTTCGAATGCCCGGACGGCTCTCAGGTGATTAATTCCAGGTAAGATGGGCATAAGCTAGGTGTACGTACCTACCTCTTCGGCCTCTGCGTCCTGGACACCTTCAAGATATACCTCAACCTCGTCTATCCTGATATCGAGGATGAAACTTTCCTGAGAATCCCGCTCTATCTCCTCTTTCATCTCTATCCATGAAGCCTCCATATACTCACGGATAGCAATTTGGGCATTACACAGGGCCTCCTCCCGGCTAACGCCCTCGGTAATACACCCCCTAAGCCCAGGGCAGAAAACCGAAAAGCCCTCCTCGGTTTCGTACAGCACGACCTTGAATTTCATACCTGTCCCTCACTCATCAGGGCTTTCGTGTCTCCTGCTAGCAACTATAACCCGCTAAATTCCTGCTATTTGCCATTCAGGTAGTCCCTGGTGGTCCCTATGGCGTAGGCGGAATTGCCGGTCAACAGGCTCTCCACCGCCGCACGCGCGGTGTCCAGGGAGGTGAAGCAGGGAATCTGGTGCTCGACTGCGGCACGGCGAATGTAAAAGCCGTCGCGGAGGGCGTCACTGGCGCCGGAGAGGGTGTTTATCACCGCCCCCACGCTGGCGTCGTCGATGACGTCGATCACATTGGGGTGACCCTCGCTCAGTTTCTTGGTGGTCATGGTTACCGGCAGTCCCATGGCCGAGATCATCGCGGCAGTACCCTCCGTGGCATACAGGGGGCAACCGGCCCGGTTCAGACCCTGGATGATGGACACAGCCTCGGCCTTGTGTTGGTCGGCGATGCTGAGAAGAACGCCGACTCCCTCGCGCAGATTGAGCTTGGCGGCCAGGAGGGCCTTCGTCAGGGCCGAGGAGAAGTCGTGGTCGATACCCATGACCTCCCCCGTTGACTTCATTTCCGGCCCCAGGTGCCAGTCGACTCCAACCAGCTTGCCCATGGAGAATACAGGGGCCTTCACGCCGACCAGTCCCTGCCTGGGCCACAAGCCTGTGGGATAGCCCTCTTCGGCGAGCGTGTGGCCCAGCATAATCCGGGTGGCCAGCCGGGCCACCGGAATGCCGGTCACCTTGGAAATGAACGGGATCGTGCGGCTGCCGCGGGGATTCACCTCCAGCACGTACACGGTGGTGCCCCCGGTCTCGCCGGTCGGTACCTGCGGACTCCGATAGGCGGCGCCCCCGTGAATGACAAACTGCACGTTCATCACCCCCCGCACGCCAAGGGCCAGACCGATGCGGGTGGTGTAGTCGACAATGGTATCCACCTCATCCTCGGTCAAGTTGAGGCCGGGGTAAATCGCCATGGAATCACCGCTGTGAACCCCTGCCCGCTCAACGTGCTCCATCAGGCCCGGTATCAGCACTCCCTCCCCGTCGCAGATGGCATCGACCTCGCACTCCTTGCCCTCCATGTAGCGGTCGATGAGTACCGGCCGGTCGGGAGACATCTCGGTCGCGGCCGTGAGATAGTGAATCAGCTCCGTGGCGTTCTGCACGATTTCCATGGCCCGTCCGCCCAGAACGTAGCTGGGCCGTACCACCGCCGGGTAGCCGATGGTCTGGGCCACTTGCAGCGCCTCGCTGACGGTGCTGACGGCCGCCCCCGGGGGTTGCGGGATTCCGAGGCGGGAAAGGAAATCCTCGAACTTCTGACGGTCGGAGGCTATGTCTATGGCCTCGGCGCTGGAGCCCAGGATAGGCATCCCGGCGATCGACAGGGACTGGGAGAGGTCGATGGCCGTCTGTCCTCCGAACTGCACCAGCGAAGACGGCGGGCGTCCGCTTGGGTCGTCCGGGTCCCCCGTCTCGTTGTCGATTATGTCGCGAACGGACTCCTCATCCAGTGGTTCGAAATACAGGCGGTCGCTGGAGTCGAAGTCCGTTGAGACGGTCTCGGGGTTGGAATTGACCATGATGCTGCGCACCCCGGACTCGGAGAGCGCCCAAGCGGCGTGGACACTGCAATAGTCGAACTCTATTCCCTGCCCAATTCGTATGGGACCACTTCCGATTACCAGTGTCTTGTCGCCTTCCAGCGGCTCGGCTTCGTTTTCCTGGTCGTAGGTGCTGTAGTAGTAGGGAGTTATGGCCTCGAATTCGGCGGCACAGGTGTCCACCATTTTATAAACCGGTCTCAGACCCCACTGCTGGCGCTGGTTGCGCACCTGTTCAGGGAGCATGTCCGCCAGGGTGCCGATCTGGGCGTCGGCGAACCCAAGCATCTTGGACTCACGCAACAGGTCCGGCGTCAGCTTCTCGGACAGGAGGCGGCGCTCCATCTTCACGATGCGTTCCAGGGCAAAGAGGAACCATGGATCGAAATACGTGAGCTCCACTAACCGGTCAATGGTATAGCCGCGCCTCAGGGCCGCCATGATCCCCCAGAGCCGCATATCGTTGGGGCCAAGGGGCAGATCGTCTTCGGGACCGGCGCCTTCGTTGCGCCACGCCCTGTCCTCCCACAGCAGGGAGCGGCCGCCGAGCTCCAGCGATCGCGCGCCCTTTTGCAAAGCTGCCTCAAAGGACCGGTCGATGGCCATGGCCTCGCCGGTAGCCTTCATTTGCGTCGTGGTCCGTCGGTCGCCATGAGGAAACTTGTCGAAGGGCCAGCGCGGAATCTTGACAACGCAGTAATCCAGGGCAGGTTCAAAGGCGGCCTTGGTCTGGCCGGTAACCGAGTTCTCGATCTCGTCCAGCCGCTTGCCAACAGCGATCTTGGCAGACACCCTGGCGATGGGGTACCCAGTGGCCTTGCTGGCCAGGGCGGAGCTCCTGCTGACTCTCGGGTTGACCTCGATCACGTAATACGGGGCGTCCGGTTCCCACGTCATACCGAGGGCATTCGATACTTTGGGATGCGGCGGGAGCGCGAACTGAACGTTGCATCCCCCTTCGATTCCCAGTCCACGGATGATTTTCAGGGAGGCGGTTCGCAGCATCTGGTACTCTTTGTCCGTGAGCGTCTGGCTCGGGGCGACCACTATGCTGTCGCCGGTGTGGACACCCATGGGGTCCAGGTTTTCCATGTTGCAGATGGTTATGCAGTTGTCGGCCCCGTCGCGGAGCACCTCGTATTCCAACTCCTTCCAGCCGACCAGCGATCGTTCCAGCAGGATCTGGGAAATGGGGCTTGCCGAGAGTCCGCTCTGGGCGATGGCCTCGAACTCCCCCTCGGTGGTCGCGATGCCGCCACCACTACCGCCAAGGGTGTAGGCGGGACGGATGACGAGGGGAAGGCCCATCTGCGCGGCCACTGCCCGGGCTTGCTCCATGGACGACACTGTTACGTTTTCCGGTTCCGGCTCCCCGATGTCGTGCAGGAACTCCCGGAAGAATTCCCGGTCTTCCGCCCGGCGAATGGTCTCGAGGGGCGTGCCGAGCAATCGGACGTTGTAGCGGTCCAGAATGCCAGCATCCGCCAGTGCCACGGCCATGTTCAACCCGGTCTGGCCGCCGAGGGTCGGCAGAAGCCCATCCGGCCGCTCACGGTCGATAATTCTCTCAAGCACTTCGACTGTCAAAGGCTCAATGTAGACCTGGTCAGCGATGCCCTCGTCGGTCATTATGGTAGCTGGATTGGAGTTGACCAGGACGGTCTCAACGCCCTCTTCGCGCAGTGCCTTGCACGCCTGGGTGCCCGCGTAGTCGAACTCGGCCGCCTGGCCGATGACAATGGGGCCGGAACCAATTACCAGAACTTTTCGCGGCTTATCCGTAACTGTGCCTCCATGACTTGTGGCGCAACTCTTCGAATCGTAGTGCGAAGGCGCACCGTCTTTCATATTCAATAATATATTTTAAGCCCGGCTGTTAAATTAACAAGCCGGGCTCTGCTCTGGTCTCTGGGCTGAATTCCTGCAGCGTTGTCGTCAGATTTTTGGGAGTACGCCGGGCAGCTCGATCAGCCCCCGGTCGTACAGCGAATTGAGCAACTGGAATACGAACGCGCCGAACAGTTTGCCGTCCCAGTCGGCGGCGTCGGGCCCGGGTATCGTTTGCTCAGCCCTTGGAGGGATACTGATTGTTACGTTTCCGTATCGGTTCACCTCGACTTCCATCCGGCCGAGGGGGATTGAATTTTCCTGGTTGCGAGGCTGGAGGAGAGAAAAGGCATTGACCAAAAAATTCCACTGTCCGCCAATTTGTCCCCTTCCAGGGGCTACGGCGAAGCCGAACTCTCCACAAACGTAGCCTGGGACCTCCTCGTCAAAGATGGCGGTCATGTCCGCGAAATCCACATCCACTTCCACATCCACCCCCCCTTCCAGCAAGACCATCGAAAAAGAAGACATGAAAATAATTCCTCCGGAAGGTTGCAGCTCAAGGCTGTTCAGGGGAGGCATCCGGCGCACTGTGTGACAGCCCGCTGCCACTGCGACGGGTACCTGGTGTTACACCTCCTTAGATGCCCTGGGAAAGGCAAGAAAGTCTATGACTTGAACTCATCCATCAGTTTCAGGAACCGGTCGAACAGGTAGTCATTGTCCCTTGGTCCCGGTGATGCCTCTGAGTGATACTGAATCGTGAAGACCGGCAGATCCCTGTGGGTCAACCCCTCCACCGTATCGTCGTTCAGATTGATGTGAGAGACCTCCAAGCCGGAGGGTAGAGAATCGGCCAGCACGGCGTAACCGTGGTTCTGCGCCGTGATATAGACCTTTCCGTCAGACAAATCACGCACCGGGTGATTGCCGCCCCGGTGCCCGAACTTCAGCTTGAAGGTTTCAGCGCCCAGAGCCCGCGCCACAACCTGATGGCCGAGGCATATACCCATTACAGGGACTCTGCCGATAATTTGCCGGGCATTGTCGACCACGTAATCCACGATCTGCGGGTCTCCAGGGCCAGGCGAGAGAAGCACTCCGGATGGGTTCAGCGAGAGCAGTTCCTCCGCTGGTGTGTCGGCGGGCACCACCCTTACTTCACAGCCCCGCCGGGTGAGTTCACGCAAAATATTGTATTTAAGCCCACAGTCCGTTACCAGCACTCGGTATGGGCTTTCCACACCGTTTTGCTTCAAATCGCCCCAACCGTAGCCCGTGTCGGTCATTACGTTACGTACATGGTCGAGTTCATCGTAGTTGGGGGCTGCGTCCAGCATGGACCTTGCGACATCGGGGTCGGAGGCTATAGCACCCAGCATCACTCCCTTGGACCTGAGCCGGCGCGTGATGGCCCTGGTGTCTACGCCGCTGATGCCGGGAATGCCCTGTCGTTCCAGAAATTCGTGGATGGTCCTGTCGCTGGAGCCGTGGCTGGGCTCGTCGCAGTGTTGTCGGACAATCAGGGCGCTGACCTGAATGCGACTGGACTCGTAGTCATCCTGGTTGATACCGTAGTTTCCTATCAAGGGGTATGTGAGGGTGACCATCTGCCCCGAATAGGACGGATCAGTCAACACCTCCTGGTAGCCGGTCATCGTGGTGTTGAATACCACCTCGCCAACGGCAGGGACGTTGGCGCCGAAGCTCTGGCCGCGGTGGACGGAACCGTCCTCAAGGACGAGAAACGCGATGGGCAATTTAGCGCACCCCCAGGATTGGAGAAAGAATGGGATAACCCGACCGACACCAATGCACGACCCGAGAAGGGCGCGAGGCCCGGTCTTGCGGTCGGCCCGAAAGGTATGCCTTTGAGCTATGAATCATGGTCTTCCTGAACAGATAGCACACTGGACTTGTGAACTATTCTCCCGGCAGCGATGGTTGCCACCACCCGGCCGCGGAGTTTCGTGCCATCCAATGGCGTGTTCCTTCCCTTGGAGGCAAATTCGGAGGAGTCGACCGTCCATTCCTCGTCCGGGTCAAACAGGACGAGGTCCGCCGGAGTTCCCGGCGCGAGGGTTGCCAGCTCCAGGTACGAGGGTCCCAGGATCCTGGCTGGTCCAGCGGTAAGCCTGTCGATCAATGTCGCCAGCGGGATATGCCCTTTGCTGGCCAGTTGCATAACCGACCCCAGGGCCGTTTCCAGCACGCTGATACCGAAGGCCGCGTCGTGATAGGTAACCTGCTTGCTGGCCACATCGTGGGGCGCATGGTCGGTGGCGATGCAATCGATCGTTCCGTCTTCCAGTCCCTCGACGAGGGCGTAAACATCAATGTGATTGCGCAGGGGCGGATACACTTTCGTCGAGGTATCGTAGGCCCATTCGCTGGGGGCGGCGCCACTTCCATGGCCGCCCATAGCCCACTCGTCGGTGATGGTCAGGTGATGGGGGCAAACCTCGGCAGTCACTTGCAGGCCCAGTTCTTTGGCCCGACGCACCAGCGGGACACTGCCGGCAGTGCTGACGTGCGCCACATGGAGCTTTCCGCCGGTGGAGCCTGCCAGCGCGATGTCGCGAGCGATCATGGCGTCCTCGGCTGCCGGCGGTATACCGGGGAGTCCCAGCCGGGTGGCGACTGAGCCTTCCGCCATCAGCCCGTCTGCGCTGAGGAGCATGTCCTGGCAGTGATTGCTTACCGGACGATTCAGGTCCGCCCCGTACGTCAGGGCCATACGCATCAGGTTGGCGTCCTGTACCGGATCGCCATCGTCGCTGAACGCCACGGCCCCTGCGGCAGCCATCTCCTCGAAGTCCGCCAACTCCCTGCCCTTGCGTTCCCGGGTGATGCATCCGATGGGCAGCACGCGGATCAGCCCGGCTTCGCGGGCGCGGCGAAGCACGAACTCAATCATCGGCTCGGAGTCGATGGGCGGATCGGTGTTGGGCATGCAACATATGGTGGTGAAGCCTCCCCGCGCTGCTGCCGCCGCGCCAGTCGCGATGGTTTCCTTGTATTCGTATCCTGGCTCCCTCAGGTGGGCGTGCAGATCGATGAAACCGGGGCTGCAAACAAGGCCCTCACCCTCAATAACAATACATGCCTCGGGGGGAACGTCTACGGAGGGTCCCGAAGATACGATTCGACCGTCGGCAACAAGGATGTCGCCGACTAGGTCTGTGTGCCGGGCGGGATCGATCAAACGCACCCGGCGCATCAGCACGGGACGAGTCGTCTGTGCCGTCGTCATTCTTCGGCCCCGGCGTTGAGCTGATAGAGCACTGCCATGCGCACGGCCACTCCCGCGGTCACCTGCTCTTCTATGGCGGAGCGGCTGCCGTGGGCTAGGCCCGAGCTTATCTCAATGCCCTCGTTCATCGGCCCGGGATGCATGACCAGCACGTCCGGGTTGGCCCTCGCGAGCCTGGCATCATTGACCTGCCAACGACGTATGTATTCGCGGATACTGGGCAGGAAGCCACCCCGCTGTCGCTCGGATTGAAGGCGCAACGCCATTACCACGTCGGCATCGATCACGGCCCGGTCCAGGTCAGGATCGAATTCCACTTTCGACGCCAGACCAACTCCGTCGTGGTATTTAGCTTCGGTAACGAAGTCGAGAGGCATCAATGTCCTTGGTCCCGACAGGACCACCCGAGCCCCCATTTTGGCAAACCCCCAGATGCCCGAACGCGCCACTCGGCTGTGCAGCACATCTCCAACAATCACGACCTTCAGGCCCTCGACGCGTCCCAGCCGGGATTGAACCGTGTAGAGGTCCAGCAGCGCCTGGGTGGGATGGGCGTGCAGTCCGTCGCCAGCGTTGACGATGTTGACTCGGTCCAGGTTCCGCGCCAGGAAATTGGGCGCGCCCGCGTGGGGATGTCTCACTACCAGCGTGTCGACGCCCATGGCCTGTAGTGTCAGGCCGGTATTGAGCAGCGATTCACCCTTGTCGGCGCTGCTGCCGGAGGCGCTCATGTTTATGACGTCAGCGCTGAGTATCTTGCCGGCCTCCTCGAAGGAGACTCGCGTCCGCGTGCTGGCCTCGTAGAATAGCGTGACCACCACCTTGCCACGGAGGGCCGGAACCTTCTTGATGTCGCGGCTGAGGACTTCCGCCATGCTATGGGTGGATGACAGCGTCGATTCCAGCTCGCCGCGAGAATAGTCATCGAGATCGAGCACGTGTCTTCGGTCCCCGGTGCCATTGCCCTGAATGGCATCCACGGCAAGTCTTCCCTCTATGGTCTCGCGTAATGTCATACCTTCGATCTCGACTGGCGCCCGCTGGATCCGGAGACCTCTATTCTCCGCCAGCCGGCACTGCCTCCGGTTCCACGGTTTCTGGATCGGGATGGCCATCCATCGACCCGTCAGGACGGAGAATCACTACCTCTTCCAGCTCATCGATTTCGTCGAGGCGCACGGCAATGATTTCGCTCCTGGCGGTGGGAACGTTGCGGCCAACGTAATCGGCGCGGATGGGCAACTCCCTGTGCCCACGGTCGATCATCACGGCCAGTTGCACCTGGGTGGCCCTGCCGTAGTCCGTCAGGGCATCGAGGGCGGCTCTGATTGTGCGACCGGTGTACAGCACATCGTCCACCAATACCACCCGCTGCCCCTGGATACTCACTGGCAGGTCGGTACGGTGTACGCGCACCCGGGGACGCTTCCGCTCGCGCAGGTCGTCGCGGTACAGGTTGATGTCCAGCGAGCCAACCGGCACCGACGAGCCCTCAAACTCGGCAATGCGAGACGACAGCCGTTGCGCCAGAGGCACTCCCCGGCGCTGAATACCGACGAGCAGAAGGTCGGCGGCGCCGCGATTGCGCTCCAGGATCTCGTGGGCGATGCGGGACAGGGCCCGGGCCATGGCCTCCCGGTTCATCACCTGTCGCTCTGTCATTCCGTCGATGCCCTCTCCGGGCATGTTCCCTCCCCTGACCTTCCAATTTCCTGACGCCAGTTCTCTTCCGAACCCGGCAGGGGGGAAATCGAAAACCCCTTGCCTCATGACCGGCAAGGGGTACGAACCGGCCCGGCGTGCGTACACACCGGGGATGACTCCGGGACGTCCAACTTTGCCAGCCTCACTGGACTGCCTTAAAAGTCTGACTGCCCTCCTACGGTCAGGAACCGCAGGCAAGTTTCTATGTTGGTGACGTTAGCTTACTATAAATCCAAAGTCTCCGAAACCCACTTATCCACGCCAACAATTCGTTCAACCAAGCGCACTATGAATTGAAGAGCTCCCTTGTCGCGCTGACAGCCACATCATTTGCTGCCGCAAGCTGGCCGAAACCGCTGGCTCAGGATGCCACCTTCTTGCGCCGATTGTTCATGTAATCGACTAGCACGAACTCGCTGAGATTGGAGGCGCTAGTGTAGAAGGCGCGCCCCCTGTTGATTCGCGTCATCCGGTCTACGAAGTTTACCAGCTGGTAGTTGTTCTCCAGCATGAACGTGTTGATCAGGATGTCCTCCTGGGTGCAGCGGCGCACCTCCCGGAGGGTCTCCATTTCCGTGCGATAGCTGGGCGGGTAGCTGAAATACGACCGGTCGCCCTCCAGGTGTGCCGTGGGTTCCCCGTCGGTGATGACCAGGATCTGCCTCGTGCCGCCCTTCTCTCGAGACAGGAGCTTGCGGGACAGCATCAAGGCGTGGTGCAGGTTGGTGCCTGACACCCAGGCATTCCAGCTGCAGCCCGCCAGGTCCTCCTCCCTGATTTCCCGTGCATAGTCCGAAAATCCGACGATGTAGAGACTGTCCCTCGGGAATTGGGAGCGAATCAGGGCCATCAGGGCCACGGTAACCTTCTTGGCAGCTTGCCAGTTGTTGAACAGGCCCATGGACCGGCTCTGGTCCAGCAGCACCACGGTGGCGGCCTTGGTCATGTGCTCGGTGCGGTGTACCTCGAAGTCCTGCACCCCCAGCTGAACCGGCACCTGCGGCCCGCCACGCAGCACCGCGTTCTTGACCGTCGCCTGCAGGTCCACCAGGAACGGGTCACCGAACTCGTAGGTTTTTGTTTCGCCCAAGAGGTCGCCGTTGGCTCCCCGCGTGTCCATCAGATGGCCACCGATGCGGTCCTTTTTGAGGTGGGTGAACACCTCCTTCAGGGCTTTCTGGCCGATGCGCCGCATGCCCCGCGCGGTCAGCTCGGTCTTGTCGCCGCCAGTGATGTAGCCCGCGTCCTCCAGCAATTTGCGTAGATTGTCCAGCTCATCCCACACCCGTCGGGCGTCGTCGCCCAGCAGCTCCGCCAGCCTCTCGGGGTCGATGTCGCTCAGATCGCCGGTGCGGATGGCCTCCTGAAGCGCGGCCTCCAGCTGGTCCAGCTGCTGCAGGTCCCGCATCATCTGCATGGCCTGCTCCATGGTCAGGCTGTCATCGCCCAGGAACGGGTACTGCCGGCGCAGATCGTCCATGGGCATCAGCTGCTCCATCATGGCGGCGAACTGGGCCATTTCCCGTTGCGTCTCGGCATCGAAGGCCTGGGAAAGCGCGTCCTCCATTTCCTGCCGGGCCTCGGGAGACATGCTGTCCAGCATCGACTGCATCTGCGCCAACTGCTGTTGCAGCATCTCCATGAGTTCTTCGAAGCTTTCGGGCGGGTTGGGGCCAAACATCTGGCCCCACTTGTCCATGAACCCATCAAAGTCCGGCTCCCGGCCTGACAGCTTGTCGCGCATCATCTGGTTGAGGTCGCGCATCATTTCGCGCGTTGCCTCCATGTCCTCGGGGGACATGTTCTGGATCTGCTGTTGCATCTGCTGGGAAAGGTTCTGGGCCATCTGACTCTTGAGCATATCCAGCAGTTCCTGGAATTTCTGCTGCGCCTCCGGGTCCATGAAATCGTAGTCCATCAGCTCCTTGAGCTGGCTGCCCACACCCTCCGGGAGGTCGTCGAGCTTTTCCCGGTTGCGGTCTGCGCGCTGCTTCAGCAGGTTGTTGAGAGCCTCCTGCTGTTGCCGCTCGTCCTCCGGGGACTGCTCCACCTGCTGCTGGGCCTCGTCGAGCCGGTTCTGGATGCCACGGCGTTCCGTATCGATGATGTCCTGCAGCCGTTCCTTGAGGTCGTCCAGCACCGAGTCCATGTTGTGCTGCTGCATCTGCTGGCGGCGGCGGTCCTTCAGCTGCTCCATGAGCTGGCGCAGTCCGGGCATCTGTTCGCCGTCGCGGTTCTCCATGCCCTGCCGGAACAGGTCCCGCAGCGCCTGCATGATGTCGCCGCGGTTCAGGATGTCATCCGAGAGCAGATCCATCAGCTCATCGGCGTCCATGTCGAAGATGTTTTGGGTTCCGTCCCACATTGAATAGCGATGAGTGCGATACAGCATGGCGTCCCCCAAAACGGATGTGCGAGGCTGATAGTCCGGGTTGAAAACACGGGGCTGAGATTACGGCGATGATACGCGCCAGCGAAGGATGTGGCAACTGAAATTGTCTGAACTGTGATTTGTTCGATTAGAGGATTGCCAGGATTTCTTTCTCTTTCTTGCGGACTCTGCGTCCTGGCTATACTGACACGGGATGCTCGGAACAGGGTAATCAGGGCAATCCTCTAATCAAACAAATCACAGTTCAGACAATCATCAAATTACCTTGGCTCCCAGCACCCTCTGGCAGTGGGACAGGGCCCAGCGATGGGCCTCGGGGTCGGGGCCGGAAACGCAGTCGGAGTAGACCTCAACCTCGTAGTCCCGGTTGCGGGCGTCGGAGACCGTGTGCATCACGCAGACGTTGGTGGCCACGCCGCAGACCATCAGCTTCTCCGGTTGAACGGCTGACAGCTTCTCGGCAAGGTCGGTGTTGAAGAAGCCGCTGTAGCGTTTCTTTGGGACCACCACCCGGCCAGGAACGAACTCCTCCAACTCGGGAATAACTTCAGTCTCCTTTGTGCCGATGACGCAATGTACCGGAAAGATGTTGAACTCAAGATCGTCTGGGTCGTGGTTGTCGGCCAGGAACAGTATCTCGGAGCCCGCCGCAATCTCCCTCGAGACCAGATCGTGTACGTTGGGAATGATGCGACGGGAGTCCTCGTGGTACAGGTTGTAGCCGGGCTCCAGGAACCCCCTGAGCATATCAACGACTAGGACGACATTGCTCATTGCCGCCTCCCGCAAGCATGATTGGTGCTGCAAAGTATGGGCCATCCACCGTACCCTGAGCAACCTGCCGCGGTGGCACGAATTCCTGGACATTATGCAGAGTGGCTGGCCCCACCGGGGCAACAATGCTACGGCGCAGCGGTGGTCGGAAGAAGTGGGATAGCCGATTTCTCGAACCACAAACCCGCAGCCTGCGAGAAGTGGGAGTTACGGCCTCGATTCCTTGGAGGACTGCGCCACCAGCTCAAAGCAGTCACGGCCTTCCTGGTGATCCCATCGGCGCTCCGAGAACCCTCGGTCCCCGTGAACCGCACCCGTCGTATCGGTCGAGAAGACTGCGCACAGCTCGTATCGCGGCGCCTCCAGGATGCGATACTCGTAGCGGGCTCCGGTCACTGGGTCATCCACACTGTCGATGTAGTAGGTGGGGCCGGGCATTTCGTCGAACCCAACGGGCAGTTCTCCGTTCAGTTCCCAATAGAGGTCAATGTTCCGCGCAATGTTGGACAGGTCCGACACTCTCTGCTCATCCAATCGCATATCCCTTTGGCTTCCGGGCGAACCGGTCAGGGTCAGCGCGTAGACGACGCAGCCTACCAATACAAGCGCGACCACGATCAGCAGACTGCGGATGTAAAGGTTGTTTCCCGGGATGGTGGCGGAGGATTCAGTCTGCCGCATGTCCCATAGGTAATAGCCGAATATGCAGCCAGTAATCACCAGGATGGAGATGGTCTTCAGCGCGAATCGGAGCGTGGGGTCGCCGGTAAGTATATTTGCAAGCAGCGCGATCAGGTCGCCGATGATGATTCCCGCGCCGACGACCAGCGTGAGATACGTCAGCCATCGCCGCACCAGGGACTGACGCCGCTCCGGATCGGCCGCCACCAGCCGGGTCAGCCATCGTGTGAGGAAAAGGTACAGCGGAAAGGCCACGATGACCGAGGCGATTGCCGTCGCCCCGCTCTCGGTGCTGAACCCCTCTCGGGAATCGAGAGCGTCCGGGAAAGAATAGTCGATCAACCCGAACACCAGGATTCCGAAGCTGATCGCTGTTACATACAGCGCGATGAAGGAAACGAGGTAGAGGAACGCCTCACGCGCGTACAGGTAAGGGGCGGGGCGAGGCACGGCGACGGAGAAGTCGACCTCGGCAAAGCCCGACAGCGCACTTCTGATCTCGCTGTCCTGCCACCCGGCATCGAGGAGGACCATACGGATTTCCTCGCGCCCGTGTCCCTTCTCCAGGGCCTCCTTGATGAAGGCCCGAAGCTCACGGTTCACAGCAACAACCGCTGTGTGCTAGAAGGCCCCGGGCGTGGCATAGCGGGCATCCTCTTCCAGCATCTCCGTGAGCCCTACTGCCTCAAAGCACTCCTGCAGGCTGTCCATATTCTCCAGCAGGTTCGAGGTGGTGCCCTGCCGTTTCAGCGTCTCCAGGGTCTCCCGGACGGCGTGCATGGCCGACAGGATGCCACTGGCCGGGTAGATCACGATCTTGAACCCGTATCGCTCCAACTCGGATGCAGGCAGCAATGGCGACTTACCCGTTTCAACGTAGTTGTACAGCAGGGGTACGCTCAGCTCCCGGCCGGCCTGCTCGATCTGTTCCGGCGTCCGCAGAGCCTCGACGAACAGCACGTCGGCCCCGGCCTTCACGTACTCCTCGCAGCGACGCATGGCATCATCCCACCCGGTAACGGCGATGGCGTCCGTCCTCACGATGATAGTGAAGTCGTCATCCGTGCGGGCATCCACCGCAGCGTGAATCTTCTGGACCATGTCATCCGTTGGTATGACGCGCTTGTCGTCCAGGTGCCCGCAGCGCTTGGGGAATTCCTGGTCCTCCAGGTGCAGAGCAGCCACTCCGCTGCGCTCGTACTGCCGCACCGTGCGCCGCACGTTCAGGATGCCGCCATAGCCCGTGTCCGCATCGGCGATCAGGGGGATGTCGACGACGGAGGCAATCTGCGATGCGTTGTCCAGCATCTCGGTCATTGTGGCCAGAGCGAGGTCGGGGTATCCGAGCCGCGCCACCGACGTTCCGGCGCCCGTCATGTATACGGCGGGGAAACCCGCTGACTCGATCAGTTTGGCCGTGAGACAGTCGTATGCCCCGGGTGCCATGATGATGCCCGGCTGTTCAAGTAGTCGGCGAAACTGTGTCGTGGCGCGCATATTGGCCTCCAACTAAAACTCGTTGCTGGGAAGTGCGTCGAACCGCACCGATTCACTCCCACCCCAACCTTCACTTTCGTGGGGAGGGG
The DNA here is from genome assembly GCA_965207865.1 of Dehalococcoidia bacterium. Lineage (GTDB taxonomy): Bacteria > Chloroflexota > Dehalococcoidia > Lucifugimonadales > UBA3495 > VXOI01. The sequence goes on along the minus strand of CBDBNP010000007.1, from coordinate 94,237 downwards.
ATAACCGAAAGACCCGGTCGTTCAGGCAATCAGGCCGCCGTCGACCGTGAGGACCTGCCCGGTCAGATACCCGGCACCCTCGCTGCTCAGGAACAGGATGGTCTCAGCCACATCCTCGGACGTGCCGAAGCGCCCCATGGGGATGCGCTCCAGTATCTGGTTCCGCTGTTCCTCGCTGAGGCCCTCCACCATGCCGGTGGCGATGTAGCCCGGCGCGACGGCGTTGACGGTGACGTTGCGGGAGGCGACCTCCCGGGCCACGGCCTTGGTGAACCCGATCAGGCCTGCCTTGGCGGCAGCGTAGTTGGCCTGACCTGGGTTGCCCGTGAGCCCTACCACCGAGGACATGTTGATCACCCGGCCGTAGTGCTGGCGTACAAAGTGAGGCATCACGTACTTGGTGCAGAGAAAGGCGCCCCTCAGGTTTACCTGCAGCACCTCATCGAAGTCCGCCGACGTCATCCGCAACAGCAGGCGGTCGCGATGGATACCGGCATTGTTGACTAGAATGTCCAACCGCCCGTAGTGCTCCAACACGGCTTTGACAGCTTGCTGCGCCTGGCCCTCGTCGGAAACGTCTCCGGCGATGAGCATGGCATCGCCGCCGCCAGTGGCTATCGTTTCTTTCACCTGAACGGCGGCGTCCAGGCTTGCGTTGTAGTTCAGCGCTATTTTGGCCCCGGCCTCGGCCATTCTCCGGGCAATTACTGCCCCTATTCCCCGGGATGAGCCGGTGATGAGGGCCACCTGCCCCTCCAGGCTGATACCGGGCTTAGTCGCCGTCATCGGATGCCTTCCCCACCTCTTCGGTAGACGAGCTGTTCATTATGGCCAGTTCTTGCCTCATTATGTCCAGCAAACCGACGTTCACGTACCTGATGGCGGTCCGCACGGCGCCTTCCACCGCATTGGCGCGACAGGAGCCGTGGCCGAGAATCACCGGTGCGTTCACCCCGAACAAGGGGCCGCCACCGACCGTCAGCGGCCGGTTCGTGGTCTCCCACAGTTCCTTTGCCAACTGTTCCACTACGTTGCTGTCTACCGAATCAGGCATTCGCTGCCGTACAAAGTTGGCCAGGGCCCCACCCATTCCCTCGGTGAACTTGACCAGTATGTTACCCACGAAGCCGTCGCAGATTATCACGTCGGCCTTGTTGGTGAAGAAGTCCATCCCCTCCACGTTGCCAACGAAATTGAGGTGGCTGTCCCGGAACATCTGGTAGCTTTCCTGGACCTGGCGGTTGCCCTTGGCCGCCTCCTCCCCCACGCTGAGCAGCCCGATGCGGGGGTTCTCGATTCCCATGTACGTGTGAGCGAACGCGGCTCCCAGGACGGCAAAGCTGAGCAACAGCCCCGGACGACAGTCCAGGTTGCTGCCGATGTCCACCAGGACGGTGTTCGGAGCCAACTCCCCGAGGAAAGGCCCGCCCAGGCAGGGTCGTTCCAGCCCTTCCATCAGGCCCAGCGTCAGCACCGCGCTGGCCATGGATGCACCCGTGGAGCCAATGGACACCATCACGTCCGCCTGGCCCTGCTTGACGAGATGCGTTGCCACCACTACCGATGCGCGTGGTTTCTGGCGCATTCCCTGCACGGGATGCTCGTCGTCCCCGATCTTACCCTCGGAGGGGACAATCGTGACGGGCAGACCCGCCACATCGTACTTGGCGAGCTCCCTTTCCACGGCAGCCGGGTCTCCGACCAGCAGCAGTTCAGCGTCTGAGGACGTCAGGGCCTGGATCGCACCCTTAACGGTTTCCTCGGGAGCGTAGTCTCCCCCCATACAGTCCACGGCAACCCGGACCGGGCGGCCTTTTTCCGTTCCATTTAGTGACATTGCGCGCCTCTTTGGCCGCCCGGCACCCGCATTTGGGGCCGGTCGTTAATTCTTCCTGACCGTCGCCGTTCCGGTTATCAGGTCCTCACCGGTTGCGGAATTCTTCAGTCCTGTAGTGTAATTCGCCAATTCACCGTCTTTCCTGTTGTCGAGGCCCCAGGTCTCCACGCGGTCTCCCGGATATGCGGCGCCCTTGAAGCGGGCGCGCAGGGACCCCGATGAAAGCCAGCTTGCCTCCAGAGATGAGGTCAACATTTCGCTGACAAAAGCTAGGGTGAGCATTCCGTGGGCGATTATTCCCCCGAACTGCGTCCCCGCAGCGAATTCCGGGTCGAGATGCAGTGGATTGCGGTCGCCCGATACCTCGGAGTATTCGTTCAACTGGCTTTGGGTAATTTTACGGCACATTGTGGGCAGATCGCCCTTTGCCGTTTCCTTCGAATCTGTTTTGGGTTCTTGAGCGGCCTCTCCCCTACCCGTACTTGCTTGCTCTTGAGGCTCAGGGACCAGCAGGGTTGTCCTGATGGTCATCGCCGGACTTCCGGAACTGAGCTCGGCACTCAGCCCGAAGGTCAGGAACTGCAGGCCACCGCGCGCCCTCTGCCTTTCCAGCCACGCCTTCACCCTGATCTCACTGCCGAGAGGAATGGGGGCCAGCACGTCGAATTCCTGCAGACTGTGAATCGCCCCGGGCGGCAGGCTCGTACGCTGCAGAATCTGGCCCAACGCCAGAGCGACGACGTACAAGGGTGGCGCCAAGCCAAGGTCCTGGTAGACGGGAAGCTCGTCGCCGACGGCATGGAGATAGGCCAACACCGGTTTCTCGTCTGTGCTGACCCGTCCCAGGTCCAGGGGCTCGGAGGGTGACCCTAGAGACTCGATGTCAAGCAGCGTGGATCCCCTTCAGGAGCGTACTGTATCCCCTTTGGCCTACGGCAGGGGCGTCTGGAATACGCCTGGGGAGGTTAGCAGCCCCTCCCGACAGCGTCCCGGTTCCTTGCTCCGGGAACGAATTATACATAGCGCAAAGACAGGCGGGCAATAAAACGCGACTCGCTCAAGGGGCAAATCGGTGCCTGCTGTATTTCGTCGCTCCATCCAGCGTGTGCGACGTGCGCCTCAGCAACCCCGGTCTTGCAGGCCGAAAGCCTCCGCGGCCAGCCCAACGATGTGGTCGCCTATGGCCAGGGACGAGGTGGCGCCGGGAGACGGAGCGTTGAGAACGTGAACGGCCTCTCTCCCACGAATGATGCTGAAATCGTCCAGCAGGCCGCCGTTACGGTCGACAGCCTGGGCCCTGACGCCGGAGCCACCGGGGGCCAGGTCCGACTCGCGGATTTCCGGTAGCAGTCGTTGCAGGTCGCGAAGGAAGATGCTCTTGCTGTATGAGCGTCGCATCTCACTCAGCCCGGTCTTCCAGTGCTTGGCGGTCATCTTCCAGAAACCGGGATAGGTGAGGGTCTCGAGGGATTCGCCAACCCTCACATCGCTCTTGCGGTAGCCCTCGCGGCTCATGGCCAGCACGGCGTTCGGGCCCGCCTCGACACTGCCCCAGATGTTCCGGGTGTAGTGCACACCGAGGAAGGGGAACCGTGGGTCGGGCACCGGGTAGATCAAACCCGACACCAGGTGGTGACTCTCCGGACGCAGGGTGAAGTACTCGCCTCGGAACGGGACAATCTTGACATCCACCCTCTCCTCGATCATCGAGGCAATCCGGTCGGCGTACAGCCCGGCGCAGTTGATCATGTGCTTGGCCTGCACCGTTCCTCTGGGGGTTTCAAGGGCCACGCCCCCTCCGCTGCGTTGAATGCCCTGCACCGGCGCCTCAGTGAAGATGTCTCCGCCTGCGTGGGCGAATTTGCTGGCGTACGCCTGGGCCACCTTGGGGTAATCGGCGATGCCGGTGGCAGGCGACCACAATGCCCTGATGCCTGCTGCGTGTGGCTCGATCTCCCGAAGCCGTTCCGGGCCGATCACCTCCAGGCCCTCAACTCCATTGGCCACGCCCCGCTCGTACAGGTTGTCCAGCCGTCCCAGTTCGGACTCATCGGTGGCGACGATCACCTTTCCGCAGCGCTCGTACTCAATCTCATTCTCGTCGCAGAAGTCGATCAGCCTCTGCACTCCGGCCACGCAGAAGTTGGCCTTGTGGGACCCCGGGCGGTAATAGATGCCGGAGTGTATTACGCCGCTGTTGTGACTGGTTTGGTGAGTCGCCAGCTCGGCCTCTTTTTCCAGCACCGCGACTTTCAGATCGGGAAATCGCTGGTTCAGGTGCATGGCGGTGGAAAGACCAATGATGCCCCCACCGGCAATGGCGACGTCATACTGCTGCTTCTCCATAACGGCACTCTCCACCGTCGGAAAATGTGGTCAAAAAGACACTCCGACGCAGGGTAAGGTTAGAGGGCCATCGGCTACGGGTCAAGGCAATCGGAACATTCCACCGTGCTATACTCTACCGGCGCGGCGAAATCCGCCATCACCTCTTCTCAACAGACTTGGAGGATGTATGCACTTCGGCATTTTCATGGAGTTTGGAAGCCGTCCGGGACTCTCGGAGGCCGAGTCTTTTCAGGAGGGGTTCCGGCTGGTAGACACCGCCGAAGAGATGGGCCTGGACGGCGTATGGCTCGCCGAACTGCACTTCAACCCATCGCGCTCCGTTCTCTCGGCGCCGGTGGTGGTAGGCAGCTCCATCGCAACCCGCACGAAGCGCCTGCGGCTCGGCATGGCAGTGCACGTCCTGCCGCTGAGCAACCCCCTGCGCATCGCCGAGGAGATTGCCACGCTGGACCAGATCAGCGAGGGCCGCTTCGAGTTCGGCGTGGGACGCAGCGGCTTCGCCCGTTCCTATGACATATACGGTGACCCTACGTGGAGAGCCAGGAGCGTTTTCGCGAGGCGCTGAACATCATTCTTGAGGCGTGGAAAGGTGAGCCCTTCTCCTACGAGGGCGAGTTCTACACCTTCAATGAAGCCACGGTCTGGCCTCGTCCCTACCAGGACCCGCATCCGCCCATCCGCATTGCCGCAAACACCGCCGAGACATTCACTCGCCTGGGCAAGCAGGGACATCCCATTTTCGTCGGACTTCGCGGCATGGACATTCCCGAGCTCCAGGGCCACCTGAAGGAATATCGCAGGTCCTGGCGCGAGGCGGGACACGAGGGCGACGGCGACGTTTCGCTGCGCATCCCGGTATACGCAGCCGAAGGCGAGAAGGAGGCGCTGTCCGAACCCCGCGACAGCATCGACGCATACTTCAACCGGATGGGGTCGCTGCTCCGCGACGCCGCCTCCGCCCGGGCCAACGCCGATGGCTCCCTGCGCCAGGGCCGCGCCGACCGGCTGGCGACCATGTCCTACGAGGAGATGCTGGAGACCAAGGTGGCCTTCGGTACTGGCGAGGGCCTGATTGATCGCTTCACCGAGCTGAAGGAGGAACTGGGCCTCGACGGCATTGTGGCTGAGCTGAACGCCGGTGGCCTCATTCCTGAAGAGGCGGTCACTCGCAGCGTTCGCATCATCACCGAACAGGTCATGCCTGTCTTCAAATAGTGAAATTCCTGCAGGGCAGCCAGAAAACTGTCCCGCAATTGAGAGATACGAGGGGTTCGATATGAGAGTCGCCGTGCTGGACGATTACCAGTCCGCCGCCGAAAGCCTGGCCGATTGGTCGCAGTTGCCTGCTGGCACTGATGTGGTGTTCTTCAGCGAACACCTGACCAGCGAAGACGCCCTGGTCGAACGGCTTGCCGATTTTGACGTGGTGATGGGCATGCGGGAGCGCACGCCGTTTCAGCGTTCGCTACTGGAACGCCTGCCCAAGCTCCGGCTGCTGGTTACCACCGGCCGCCGCAACGCCTCTTTCGACATCGAGGCAGCCACCGAGCTGGGGATCGCGGTCTGTGGCACCGACGGCGCGGGCGAGGGCCCAACAGAACTGGTCTGGGGCCTGATCCTCGGCATCGCCCGAAGCATCCCCGAGGAAGACCGGCTCACCCGCGAGGGCAAATGGGGCACGACGGTGGGTGTGGGCCTGAAGGGCAGGACCCTGGGCTGTCTGGGACTGGGTCACATAGGCTCCCTGGTGGCCAGGGTTGCCACCGCCTTCGACATGAACATCATCGCCTGGAGTCAGAACCTCACAGCCGAACGCGCCCGCGAGTGCGGCGCGACGCTGGTGGACAAGGATACGCTGTTCCGCGAGTCAGACTTCGTATCCATTCACCTGGTACTTAGCGACCGTACGCGGGGCCTTGTCGGAGTGCACGAGCTGTCCCTGATGAAGCCGACTTCCTACCTTGTCAACATCTCGAGAGGGCCCATCGTCGATGAGACGGCACTGGTCGACACCCTGCAGCGGCGGGCCATAGCAGGCGCGGCGTTGGACGTATTCGCCACAGAGCCGCTGCCCGAGAATCATCCCCTGCTCAAAATGGACAACACCCTGATCCTGCCCCATCTCGGCTACGTTACAGAGGACTCATACCGTGCCATGTACGCCGGGGTGGTCGAGGACATAAGGGCGTTCACCAGCGGCGAGCCGGTGCGCATGATCAACGAAGACGTACTCAGCGCCTCCCAGTTCCGAGGCTATCAGTAGAGGTTGGCATTTTCTCGCATCGGAAGAATTCCAGCCTGTTTCAACAGCGTGTTGAACGCAGGCGACAAGGGCGTCCACAAGGGACGCCCCTACAAAATGGTTTTCGCCGGTTTGGGGCAACTCGTGTGGTTGCCCGGTTCACCAATGACATTCAAATCAAACAAGCGGTTACGCTCGAATTGGGAGTATCACAGAAATGAAAGCAATACGCATCCACGAATTTGGCGGCCTTGACGTTCTCAACTGGGAGGACGCGCCCGACCCGGAGCCCCGTCCACACCAGGTGTTGATCAAGGTGGACGCCGCCGGGGTGAACTACGCCGACCTGATGCGGCGCGGCGGCAACTACCCCGGCCCCGACCTGCCGTCCTCCCTCGGGCTGGAGGCGGCCGGTACCGTGGTCCAGGTGGGGGACGACGTTCCCGGCATCTCCGTCGGCCAGCGGGTGATGGCCATGGGCCCCGGCGGGCAGGCGGAAATGGTCGCCGTCAACGGCAATTTCGTCTTCCCATACCCCGAGACCGTCGATCCGGTGCAGGCCGGTGGAATGCCAATCGTATTCCTGACCGCCTACCACCTCCTCAAGACCCGTGGGCACCTGGAACCCGGCCAAACGGTGCTGATCCAGGCCGGCGCGTCGGGCGTGGGTACCGTGGCCATTCAGCTGGCCAAGGCCTGGGGCGCCCGCGTGGTGGCGACCGCCTCCACCCAGGAGAAGCTGGACCTGTGCCGGTCTCTGGGAGCCGACGAGACCATCAACTACACCGAGCAGGACTTCGAAGAGGTTATCAAGGACCAGACCGGCGGAAACGGCGTGGAGCTGATCCTCGAGTGCGTCGGTGGTCCGGTTCTGGAGAAGAGCCTTCGTTGCGTGGCTTCCTATGGGCGCATGCTCACCTACGGCAACGCCTCGGGCACCCCTGCCAACCTGCCAGCTGGCGAGATCTTCGCCGCGAACCGCACCGTGATCGGCTTCAGCATTGGCCGGTCGCCGGTGGGAACCCTCGACCACCAAGCCGCTATGGCAGAGATTTTCCCGCTGATGGCCGACGGCAAGGCCCGCCTGATCGTCGACCAGGTGCTTCCGATGTCGGAGGTGGCCACGGCCCATCAGCACCTGGCCAACCGGGGCACCAGGGGCAAGGTCATCCTCACGCCGTAGCTTGCCATAGAATTCTATGGCTGTTCTGGTAGTGCCGGGAGGGGGAATGAAAACGCGAGCATTGGCTTTGGCTCTCCTGTTCGCTGTGGTCTTGACACTGTCGCTGGGACTGCTTGCTTGCGGCGGCAGTGAGGATTCGTCGGCGATGCAAGAATCCGAACAGGCAGCCGCCACCGCCGCCCCGGCAGCGGCCCGAGCCGCGCCCGCCGCCACCACTGCCCCAGCAGCCAGGCCTGTGGCGAGGGAGGAGTCCGAGTCGACTGAAGAGGATTCCAGCGGCAGTTCCACCGGCTTCTACCAGAACACACCCCTGACCGATGAGGCACTGAGCAGTCTCGTCACTCAAACGCGCGTAATCGTTCGCACGGTGGACATCGGCATCATCGTTCCCAACGTACCCGGGGCCAAGGGGGACATCGCCTTACTGGCCGAGGACCTGGGAGGTTGGGAAGTCACATCGGAACGCACTCAGAGGCACGAGGCCAGGGTTTCGGTGAGAGTCCCGGCGGAATTGTTGAGTCAATTCCTTCAGCGGCTCAAGGACATGGCCGTCGAGGTCGAATACGAGAATTCCACCAGCCAGGACGTGACCGCCGATTTTGTGGACAACGAAGCCAGGCTGAAAGTGCTGAAGGGCACGGAGGCCCGGTTGCTCGAGTTCCACTCTCGAGCGGTCAATGTGGAAGAGACGGTGAACCTCGAAGCCGAATTGTCCAGAGTGCAGTTGGAGATCGAGGGAATCCAGGGCAGACTCAGGTTCATGGCCGAGACCTCCGCATATTCGTTGGTCAACGTCGCCCTCACCACCGAGCCGGGGACCATGCCGGTGGAAATCGGCTCCGACGCCACGTACCGGGCAGGCGTCAACGCCAAATTCCAGGCCGTGTTTCGTCCACCCTCGGGCGTGGACGAGTTCAGGTTTATCTGGGATTTCGGAGACGGTTCCCAAAAGGTGGACGGTACTCGCACGGCCTCCACCACCAATACGGGTGAGCGGGTAACTGCAACCGTCTCTCACACATTCACAAACGTTGAAGAGTCCCCCTACATCGTGCAGCTGGAAATTCGCGGCATCGGGGATACCGGCCTGTTTTGGGGCAGAGACACGCTGATAGCCACCGTCACCGAGATTCCAGGCATTGAGGTTTTCGCAGGGGATGACCGTGTGGTCGACGAGGGCGACGAGGTGGAATACTCCGGCTCCTTCACCCGCCCGGAGGGCCTGTGGGACTTCCGGTATCGCTGGGACTTCGGCGACGGCTCGGCCACCATTTTCGAGGTGCCGGAGGAGGGCGAGACCAGGGCGGTGGCGATGCACACATTCCCCGACTACCGGCCCGACCCTTACCAGGCCGTGCTGACCGTAATCGCCCAGAGCGAGGCGGGAGAGATTCGCGGCTCCAGTACCTTCAACGTGACCGTCAACGAGGTCGAAGGCTTCGTGGTTGCCGGGTTTGACATCGGTGGAGCGGCGAAACAGGCAGTCAGAGCGCTGACGGCTATCGGCCAGGGTTTCCTGATCGTCTTGCTCTGGGTGGGGATATTGAGCCCGGTGTGGCTGGGCATAATCGCGGCATTTATATTAGTGCCCCGGATTGTGCGCTGGTTCGGACGGAGATTTGGCGGCAGTATGCCTTCATTGTCCACGTCGCTGTCCAACATGGGCGGCCCCTGGCAAACCGATAGACCTCTAACGCCTCCCGCTGGACGGGGCAATATCGACACGCAGTTTGAGTCGGATTTCTCAACTGATGCGACACCCACGCAGCAGCCGGAGGATGACTTCACAGACGCTGATATTGAGGAACAGCCTACCATCATCTGTCCAAGCTGCAATGCAGTGTATCCCGCGATCAATGAAATGGGCCAACCGGCGAGGTTCTGCCCGTCTTGTGGCACTGTATCTCCGATGCCAGAGGACACAAGATAGGCCGCTAGATTCAGGACTGGGAGGACGTTGTATGTCTCGCGCTCGTGAGCTATTCCGGGAGGTGATCTCCCGACCGCACTGCACACTGGCGGCCAACATATTCGACCCACTGTCGGCCCGCATCGCCCACATGCTGGGCTACGAGGTCTGCGTTCTCTCCGGCTCCGTGGGGAAGGAGGCTAACCTGGGGGTGCCCGACATTGTGCTGTCCAACATGTCCGACGTGGTGGACCACTGCCGGCGCATCACGCGTATCGCCGACGTCTCGCTGATGGTGGATGCCGAGGACGGCTTCGGCAACGCGGTCAACGTCGTCCGCACCGTGCGGGAGATGGAGGCCGCTGGAGTGGCCGCCATCGAGATCGAGGACAACTTCGTGCCGCGACGGTTCAACGTGGCCGACCCGGGCCTTATCTCCACGGAGGAGCAGGTTGGCAAGCTGCAAGCGGCCGTTGCCGCCCGCACCGACCCGACCACGGTCATAGTGGCCCGCAGCGCCGCGCTGGGCCTGTGCCCGCTGGATGAGGCGCTTGAACGCATTCAGGCCTACTCGCAGACGGGCGCCGAGGCCGTGATGTTGACCGGCTCCAGCAGCCGCGAACAGCTGAAGGCCGTCCACGGGGTGACAACCCTTCCGCTGTGCGTCCTGAACCCTCCCGCCGACGCCCGCAACGACCAGGCGTTCCTAGACGCCAACGGAGTGCGCATCCTGATGCTGGGCAACCCTACCTACGCAGTCGCCGTCCAGGCGATCTACGACAGCCTCAGCCACCTGAAAGACGGCGGCGCCATGGAGGACCTCGCCGACCGTCAGGCCACGCCGGATCTGCTGCGCCAGGTAAACCGCACCGACGAGTTCATGGCCCTGCAAGAGCGGTATGTGAGGGAGTAGCAGTAACGTTGAATTGGTCGTACGAGCAGCAGATGTAATAAAATAATCCCCAGAAAAACGGTGTGCAGGCGAAGGAAATTGGCAAGTCAAATAGAAGATCGGATCAGTCTTGCGCGCGAACTGTTGCAGGTGGCGCGGGACGAGTTTGCCAAAGCAGAAGAGGCCAAAGGACGGCAGGCCGTGATAGGCCTTCGCAACGCCTGCGGGAAGGGCTGGCTGGCCGTTCTGGAAGCTACGAACTGGTATTTTCTGATGAAGGGCGTGGGAGAATCACAGCTTCCGGGCAATGACCGGGGCAGGAAGTACTTCGTGGGTCAATATATGGATCGAAGCATGAGAAGGGATTTCCTAGAAATGCGGGAAACTTTTCACATTGATGGCTACTACGACGCCTCCCTCGATTTCGACGAAATGCCCCGCCATCTCAACGAGCTGGAAGCATACATCGACCAAATTGAGGAAATTGGCCGCAACGGATCAGGCTAATTCCCTCCATCCTTTTATGCCGTCTTAGCCCCGCAGGAAATTCAGCACGTGGGACGTGTACTCCTCGGGCCTCTCAAACGGCACCCAGTGGCCGCAGTGGTTGAGGACGACTAGGCGAGAGTCGTCGAGGTTGTTGAGGGCCGCGATCCCGATCTCGAAAACACACATCCGGTCGTAGCGCCCCCAGATGATGAGGCTGGGGGCGTTAATGTTGGGCAGGTCCACCCCGTGGTCGTAGGGTACGCTGACAGAGTCGGCGTCGGCCTTGATGTGGTCAGGGTTGCCGGTGTAGTTGCCGTGGATGTAATCGACAAGCTCGTCGGTCACCAGCGCGTTGTCGTCGATATGGGTGCGGAGGTAACGGCGCACATTCTCGCGGGTGGGATTGTCCCGCACCTCACGGGTGACCAGGCTGCCCTCGGAGGGCCGGTTGCCCATCAGGTACAGGTCGCCCCCGGTACGGATGTGGCAGGCCCCAAAGACCAGCTTGTTCACCCGGTGGGGGTCGTGGGCCGCCAGCACCATGGCAGACTGCCCGCCCTGCGAATTGCCGAGCAGGTGCGCCCTCTCGATGCCCAGAACGTCCATCAGGCCCACGGCGGTGCGGGCCTGCAGGTTGTGCAGCGGCTCGTTGTACACCACCGGCCCGGTGCGACCGAAATTGGGAAGGTCCATCACGATGCAGCGGTAGTGCTGGGCAAAGGCTGGCAGCACCTTGTGGAATGTGATCCACCCCGTGGTGCCCGGTCCATAGGAATGGAGCATGACCACCGGCTCGCCCTCGCCGACGTCGTGGTAGTGCACTGGCATATCGCCGACCATTGCGGTCCTGCTGGTCGACTCCTCGGTGAACGCGGCGTTGGTCATGTCTTCATATGCTCCAGTAGATTTCGCCGTGCGATTTCACCCCCACCCTAACCCTCCCCCTGAGGGGGAGGGAACGAACGGCGGGGCGCGGATTCATCGTCAGGAAACGGGGGCTTCCGCCTCCTTGAAGTGGGGCATCACCTCGGTGGCGAACAGTTCGATGGAACGCATCACCTTCCAGTGAGGCAGGCCAGCGAATCCGAAGTTGCCGAAAACGTGGTTGATACCCGCCTCCTGCGTCTCCTTCAGCCGCTCTACCACGACCTCGGGCGTACCCCGGAGGGGCGGCAGGCCGGCGTGGCCAACGTCGTCGCGACGTTCGCGGTCCCGCTGCCGGTTGGCCCAGTGCTCGTAGCCCTTGGCGACGTTACCGTCCCGATCCACGGGCATGCCGATGGGCGCGCCGTTGCTGCCCGCCGAACGCAGGATTCTAGACGAGAAGTCCTCAAGGCCAACGGGGTCTCGTTCGGCCTCCTCCATGGTCGGGGCAACGTAGATCGACTTGGACATGGGCGGGTGGAGGTGAGCATGCGTATGTCCGTACTCGTCCATCTTTTCCCGCCACAGCTTTATGACCTGCGGGGCCTGGCCGAGAATGTCAGTCGGGCCGCCGGCGATGACCTGGATCTGGCGGCTGGCGGCGAAATCAATGCTCTCAGGGCTGGTGCTGACGGCCTGGAACAGCGGCGGGTAGGGCTTCTGCACCGGCTTGGGCAGCACCCACAGGTCGTCAACGTTTGTGTACTTCCCGTGGAAGGTCAGCCGCTCTTCAGTCCAGGCCTTGATGATGACGTCGACGGCCTCCTTGAAGCGCTCGCGGCTGGTGTCGATGTCAACGCCAAGGCCGTCGAACTCCTGCTGCTGGTAGCCCGCACCGATGCCGAAGTTGATGCGGCCGTTGCTGATTATGTCCAGCATGGCTACTTCCTCGGCCACCAGTACCGGGTTGTGCAGCGGCAGCACGATGACCGCCGTGCCTATGCGTATGTTCTTTGTGCGCCCGGCCACGGCACCCAGAAAAGACCAGATGCCCGAGAGCAGGCCATGGCGGGAAAAGCTGTGTTCGCCCAGCCAGACCTCCTCAATGCCCATTTCGTCGGCGTAGACGATCTGGTCCAGGGCATCGTTCAGGGCCTGCTGTTGTGTGAAGTCCTCGTGGTAGGGAACGATGGTGAATATGCCGAATTTCATGCGGCCTCCGATAAATGCGTCGCGACGAATGCTTGTCGAGACTTTACTACATCGTTAGACGGGACGGCCAGAAGTTTCTGGCTCGTCCCTTAAAAACCGCGCAACAAGCAGCCCCAGGATGCCCATTCCTCCCCCGAGGAAGAAACAAACGACTACAATCACTGCACTAGGGAAGATCGGATCACGCGACGCAGGTTCCGTAGCTGCGAACACAATGGATGCCACGGGGAGCAGAAAGGCCACTGCCGAAAACATGAAACACGATTGGCGAAATGCCGCCTTAGCTGTCGGATTTCTGGCCGCCGAAATAGTCAGAACAATCCAACCAACGACAAATGACGCACGGATTACCTGGTCTCCATAAGCAAGGTCCTTTTCCCCAAAGCACAGGGCAATGTCGGCCGCCAACATAGCAGCAACGGGCAGACTGGCAAAGATTGCGCCCGCATATCGGGTCAATGTCACAGAGGCGTTCAAGGCTGTCCCTACAATGTGGATCCCAACTCTAGCACGCTGATGGACAGAATGCACCGGATGTTTGATACTGTGGGGAAGAGCCCCAAATCTGACCCAGGCGGGGGTACAGCAATGGTTGCCACCGGCCGTGATTACCGGATCATTGACCTGCAGACGGGACAGCTTGACCGCAGCATTTTCGTTGATCAGGACATTTACGCAGAGGAACAGGAGAAGGTATTCGGGCGGGCCTGGCTGATGATCGGGCACGAGTCGCTGGTTCCGAACACCAACGACTATTTCCACACCTACATGGGTGAGGAACCGGTTATCCTCTGCCGTGACGGCAAGGGAAAACTGCGCGCCTACCTGAACATGTGCCGGCACCGAGGCAACCGCATCGTGCGCACCGACGCCGGCAACTCCCGCAACTTCGCGTGTGCCTACCACGGCTGGACATTCTCCAACGAGGGCGAACTGGAGTACCTGCCGGGCGAGGAGGAAGCCTACTATGGCGCCCTGGACCGCGACTCCCTGCACCTGATTGAGGCCAGGGTGGATACCTATGCCGGCGTGGTGTTCGCCACCTGGGATGCAGGGGCTCCGAGCCTTGATGACTACCTGGGCGACGCCCGCTGGCTCCTGGATATCAATTTCAACCGCCTTGACAACGGTACCGAGGCCCTCGGCCCCATCAAGTGGATCGAGCCTGTGAACTGGAAGACGGCGGTGGACAACTGCTCCGATAATTACCACGTCCCGACCACCCACCTGTCGGCCATACTCGTCCAGGGGCGCTACCGGGGATTGCCGCGCCTGACCCATGAGCAGCAGTTCCAGTCGGAATTCAAGCACATGTTCGTCAATGGGCACTCGCTGACCATGCGTTTCCTGGAGCGCGCCGACCAGGCCCGCCAGAACCACGGAGTGACCGCAGAGAACCGCGAGGCCTTCGAGGACTACTACCGCCAGACCCTCCCCGAAGCAGAGAGACGCCTTGGCAGCCTCCGCGCCCGTAAACTGCAGTTGGGCAATCACAGCCTGTTCCCCAACGGTGTTCTCGGATTCCGGCTGGCCCACCCGCGTGGCCCGTTGCAGACCGAGTTCTGGCATTTCGTTGTCCTCGAAAAGGACATGCCCGAGGAACTGAAGACGGCCCTGCGGCGCGGCAGCGGCAACTACAACGGCGTCAACGGTATCTTCGAGCAGGACGACATGGACAACTGGCGGGGCGTAACGAACTCAGGACTGACCGCAATGGGGCGCAAGTATACGCAGGACCTGTCGATGGGCGTGGGCCACGACCGGCGCCACCCCGAGTATTCTGGGGTGATCGCCGAGCGGTACACCTCCGAGAGCAACCAGCGGCTGTTCTACAAGCGCTGGGAGCAGTTCATGAATGCCGAAAACTGGGAAGACATACCGCTGGAGCCGAAATCGATGGACTTCGCGGGCAGCGCGACACTGCACGGCTAGAGGAGACGCCCTCACCCTGGCTCTCTCCCAATGGGAGAGGGAACTGATGCTGGGAGCACAAGAAGCATGGCTACCGAGACGCAGAGCGCGACGGTTTCGCGGATGGAGCTGTGGCACGACCTGATGCAGTTCTACATCCGAGAGGCGTGGATCCTCGACGAGAGGCGTTTCCGGGAGTGGCTGGACCTGTTCACCGACGACGCGTTCTATTTCATGCCGCGCCGGCTGAACGTTCATCGCCACGAGACTGAACGGGAGCTAACACAGGTCGGAGACCTGGCGATCTTCGAGGACGACAAGACCTACCTGACCATGCGCGTCGAGCGCCTGGAGACGGGCATGGCCTGGGGAGAGGACCCGCCGTCCCGCACCCGGCACATCGTTGGGAACCTCGTAGTCGACCCGCAGCCGGACGGCGAGGTCCACGCCAGGACCGCGTTCATCCTCTACCGGTCGCACCACGAGACCGAGGAGAATATCTTCGCCGGGTACCGCGATGACGTCCTGCGTCCTGCCGACGGCGACTGGAAGATCGCCCGCCGCACCATCGTGCTGGACTCCAACGTTATTATGGCCAAGAACCTCAGTGTCTTTTTCTAGCCTCTAGACCCTGAATTTCCCGCGAAGCAGTGAGGGGCGGCCGATTGGCCGCCCCTCTTGTTGGTCCGATTGCTGCCACGTGAGCAGTGGGTTACTGGGCTTGGGGACCCAGGGTGATCGGAGCGTCGACTATGCTGAACCCGTCTTCAGCTGCCTCGTCCACGACGATCTCCAGTCCAACGAAAGGACCGATCTTGCTATTGAACACGTCAACGGTATCCTGCCCCTCTTCGGGGTAACCGACGCGCTTGAGCCAGTTGGGAATCACCTGGTTGCGCGCGGCCTCGGCGCTCAATGCCTGCGCCTCCGGGCCGAACTCAACGAGTTCCAATCCAGCCTCAACGTTGCGGGTGATGCCGGTAACGTTGTGGATGGCGGTAAGACGCAGGGCTTCCAGCTCATGCTTGGCGCCTTCCTCCAGCAGAATCTGCTGCAGGTCTGCCGGAATGCCATCCCAAACGTCCTCGTTAACTACGTTGGTGGTGGAGTTGAAGCTGTACAGGCGACCGTTCATGTAGTCGGTCACCTCGTACCAACGCTGGGAGAGACCGGGGTTGGCGCCGGTTACGCCGGCGTCAAGAATGCCGCGCTCCAAGGCCGTGTAAACCTCAGCAAAGGCCATTGCCTGGGCTTCGGCTCCCATGTAGTTGATCCAGTCGGACAGCTCAGTGCTGTGGCTCCGGGTCTTCAGTCCCTGGAAGTCCTCAGGGTTTTCGAGCTTGTGGTTGCTGAAGAAGAACTGGTCGTCACCGGCAATCCAGTTGCGGAACAGGACCTGCGCGCCAGTCTCATCTCGAATCACGTTCTCGATGTCGTCGAAAATGTTGGTCAGAACTTCGTAGTGGGTCTGGTGGTTCGGCCACAGCCCCCACAGGTACTGAACAGCAAGGGTTGGGAATTCGCCGCCCACATATCCGCCGTAGATCTCTGAGAGCGAAAGGGTGCCGTCAGAGAGCAGGGTCATGGTGTCGAATCCCGCAATTCCCAACTCAGGGAACGAGGTGATCTCAACATTCACCTGGCCGTTGGTGCGCTCCAGTACATTGGGCACGAAGTAAGCATCCATGTGCTTGCACCAGAGGAGCGTGCGGTTGATGCAGGCGTGCTGCAGTGTGATGCTCTCTCCCTGGGATACGAGCTCGGTAGGATTGGTCAGATTGGCCTTTTCGAAAAGAGACCGGTAGTAGTCTGACTCAAATACCCAATCGATATCCTCAAGGGCATCAAGGGGCACAATACCTTCGTCATCACCGAGAGATATGGCGAGATCTTCGCCGAATTGCTCGATTGCTCCCTCAGTCACGGCCGGACCGACAAGGGCTTCGAAGTTGCCGTCGCCGATGTAGATGGCGCCCGGGCCACCGGCGTTCGCAGCGGCGTAGGCTTTCAGCTCATCGCTGATCTCCCACATCATCGCGTCGCCTTCCATGGCGTCCTCTTCTTCCTCCATCATGGCGGTGGGCTCTTCTTCCATAGCCTCAGTCGGCGCTGGCGCCTCCGTGGCAGGTGGTACCGGAGTGTTGGTGGGTACCGGGGTGGCCGCCTCTCCGCAGGCCACAACAAACGCCATCATCAAGACAATGGCCAGGGACAGAATTACCGTGGTTCGCATGAACACCTCTCCTGGAAAGATTGGATATTTGTCGCCAGTCGCCCATCCGGGTCAGCGGGCACCCGCGAGAACGACACGAAACAGCCGAAATATGATAGCACAGGTTGCCCAAAAACGTTAAGAACTAATCGGATACGGGCTAAAACCGCAGGTAATAATGACGATATAATGCTATACAGACTCCGCATTCAGCTAATACAGCAACGCAACTTTTATTTCCTTACGAAGTGCTAGAGACAATTTTCCAAATCTAACCAAGATTGGACGTTGAACGTCACTGAGCTGGATGGTCTTCGCCTGCAGCTTGTTGCGACAACGCTGGCTTGCAGGCTAATCCATCCATTCTCCAAAACAGAGGGGCGGGCCATAAGCCCACCCCTCTAGCTTGCACCTCAATTAGAGGGCGCTGTGTTGCCCAAAGCCCGATTGCTACGGGGCTTGAGGGCCCATGGTGATTGGGGCATCAACGATCGAGAACCCGTTCTCGGCAGCGGCGTCTTCCACGATTTCCAGTCCTACAAAGGGACCAATCTTGTCGTTGAAAACGTCGACGGTGTCCTGGCCCTCTTCGGGATATCCGACGCGTTTGAGCCAGTTGGGAATCACCTGGTTGCGGGCGGCCTCGGCGCTCAATGCCTGCGCCTCCGGCCCGAATTCAACCAGCTCCAGTCCAGCATCCACGTTGCGGGAGACTCCGGTAATGTTCTGGATGGAGGCCAGGCGCAAGGCTTCGAGCTCGTGCTTGGCCCCCTCTTCGATCAGAATTTGCTGCAAATCAGCGGGAATGCTGTCCCAGACTTCACCGTTGATCACCGCGATGGTGGCATTGAAGCTGTACAGCCGGCCGTTCATGAATTCGGTCACCTCGTACCACCGCTGGGATAGACCCGGATTGGCGCCGGTAACACCAGCGTCGAGGATGCCGCGCTCCAGGGCGGTGTAGACCTCGGCGAAGGCCATTGCCTGCGCCTCGGCGCCCATGTAATTGATCCAGTCGGAAAGCTCGGTGCTGTGGCTCCGGGTCTTGGTTCCCTGGAAGTCCTCAGGTTTTTCGAGCTTCTTCTTGCTGAAGAAGAACTGATCATCTCCGGCAATCCACAGGTGCATCAGCACCTGCGCCCCGGTCTCATCCCTGATCACCCTCTCAATCTCGGGGAACAGGTTGGCCAGCACTTCGAAGTGAGTCTGGTGGTTGGGCCACAGTCCCCACAGGTACTGCACTGCCAGGGTGGGGTATTCGCCGCCCACGTAGCCGCCATAGATTTCGGCAGCCGACAGGGTGCCGTCAGACAGCAGGGTCATGGTGTCAAAACCGGCCAGGCCCAGCTCCGGGAAGGAGGTGATGTCAACCTTGAGCTGCCCGTTGGTGCGCTCGAATACGTTGTTGACGAAGTAGGCCGGTACGATCCTGCACTGGAGTGTTGACCTGTTAATACAGGCGTACTGCAGCGTGATCTGCTCTCCCTCCGAGACCAGCTCGGTGGGATTGGTCAAGTTCGCCTTTTCCATCAGATCCTGGTAGTAATCGGACTCGTAAATCCATTGGGCCTCCAGAAGGGCATCCAATGGTACATTGCCATCGGCATCGCCCAGGGTAACGCCTATGTCGTCGCCCAATTGGTCAAGGGCCTGCTGAGTGGCGGCGGGACCGACCAGGACCTCAAAGTTGCCATCGCCGATGTAGATTGCCCCGGGACCGCCGGCGTACTCCGCGGCGTAGGCCTTCAGCTCATCGCTGACTCCCGACATCGCGTCGCCTTCCGTTGCGTCCTCTTCTTCCTCCATCATTGCCGTGGGCTCTTCTTCCATAACCTCTGTCGGCGCGGGTGCTTCCGTGGGAGGTACGGATGTGTTTGTCGGTACCGGGGTGGCCGCTTCTCCGCAGGCCACAACGAATGCCATCATCACGACAATGGCCAGGGACAGAATTACCGTGGCTCGCATGAACAACTCTCCTTTGGACAATTAAGGGTTGCTGACTGTCGTCCCGAGGGTCGGCGGGTACCCACAAAGACGATCAGTAACTGATTGGCAATAATAGCACAGACAAAGTGAATGTTTTACTTACGTCTACGAGATATATGAATATCTGCTCAAGTTATTAACGGAATCATAACTCTAAGATGTAGATTTCGGCACAAAAGTCAAACAATTGCCGGAAGTTAATGAAAGTCAGACACGGCAGAGCCAATTGGTCCCCATTCGTCTATTAGCCAAAAAGGAGGGGCAGGCGAATCACCTGCCCTTTCTTGATCGCGTTCCGGATCGATGCGGACAGGCCGCCTGAACGGGATTACTTGACTATCTCGACGCTGCCATCTTCGTTGATGCGGACGCCCACCTTGGGGCCGATCTTGTCATTGAACAGGTTGACGGCCGGGTGGTCATAGTCGCCGCTGCCCTTGGACACCCGGTTCAGCCACGCCGGGATCACGTGCTGCACCGCTGCGACCTCGAAGCTGTGCCTTCTCATCTCGTCGTCGAATTCTACCAACTCCAGTCCAGCGTCGACGTTCCTCTGCACTCCCATACGGTTTTGGATCGCTGCAAGCCTCAGGGCTTCCAGTTCGTTCCTCGCGCCCTCCTCCAAGATGATCTGCTGCAGGTCCTGGGGTATGGTGGCCCAGACGGTCGCGTTCATGACATTGGGGCCGGCGTTAAAGCTGTAGAGCCGGCCATTCATGTATTCCGTGACTTCGTACCAGCGCTGGCTGTAGCCCGGGCTGGCGCCGGTAACTCCCGCGTCCAGGATGCCGCGTTCCAAGGCCGCATAGACCTCCGCGAACGCCACGAACTGTGCATCGGCCCCCATGCCCTCGATCCAGTCGGAGAGCGCCGCACTGTGACTCCGAGTCTTCAGTCCTTCGAAGTCATCAAGGGAATCGAGCTTGTGATCGCTGAAGAAGAATTGGTCATCGCCAGGGACCCAGTTGTGCAATATGACCTGTCCTCCCGTCGCGTCGACAATAATTTTGGCTATGTCGGGGAAGATGCTGGTCAATACCGAGTAGTGGGTCTGGTGGTCGGGGAACACACCCCAGAGGTATTGGACCTCCAGCGACGGGTACTCCCCGCCGACGTAACCGCCGTATATCTCCGCCATGTCCAGCGTGTCCGACGTCAACAGGTGCATGGTATCGGGTCCCGCCAGCCCCAGCTCGGGGAAGGACGAGATCAGGAAGCGTACCTGGCCGTTGGTGCGTTCCAGCACATTGGGGACAAAGTAGGCCTCCAGGAGCTGGCACCACAGCAGCGTCCGGTTGATGCAGGCGTGCTGGATCTCGAAAGTATGTCCCTCCGAGACCAGTTCCGTCGGATCGGTGAGCTTGGCCTTTTCCAGCAGGGTCTGGTAGTAGTCGGACTCGTAAATCCACAGGTGCTCTTCAAGGGCGTCCAGGGGGACATCCCCGTCATACCCGCCGAGGTCTTCCTCGGGGGCAAGCCCGACCATTTGCGATAGGTCACCTACGAAAATCGCACCGGGGCCTCCCGCATTTTCCGCCGCGTACTGCTCCAGGGCAGACATCTGCGCGGCGACAGGGGTAGCAGTGGCATCGGCCTCCGACTCCGGAGTGTCTGTGGGCGCCGCAGTGGGAGGAGCGGTAGTAGCCGTGGGCTCAGGGACGGCTGTCGCCTCGTCGGCAGGTTCCTCTGCGGTACCGCAAGCTGCCAGAAAAACGACTAATGAGAGGCTAATGATACTAGCGAAAACACTATATTTTGTCAAAACATTACCTCACTTCGTAAATCTTTTCTGGTCAGGGGATATTTTACACTATTTCAGTAAGGATATCTTTAAGCAAAGAGAAAGGGGCAGGCTTTTGACCTGCCCCTCTCGATTCTCGGTGATCGCCTCGTGGAAGTAGACGCCCTGATTTATTCCTCGCTCATGGTGAACGGGATAACTCCCGGAATCCACCACTTCTCCCAGCTTTCGTCAACACGCCGCTGGAAGTGAGCGATGTCCTCCTGCGTGAAGTGAGCGAAGCGGCCCTGGCGCGTCAGGTACTCCGAGATGGGCTTCCGCTTCCTGATGCCCCTGGAAATGGCGCGGCTGGCCCCATTCAGGGTCAGTTCGCCGTCGATGATCTCGTACTGCACCCACAGACCGGTCTCGACAGCCAGCATCCCCAGCTCGTGGGAGTACTTGGGGTCGTAGTCCCAGCCCTTGGGGCAGGGGTCGATGTTGTGAATGAACGTCGGACCGCCGATGGTCAGGGCGCGACGGATCTTGTTGTTCAGGTCCAGACCGTAGGAGGCGCACGACGTGGCCACGTAACGGACATCGGGGTGGCCTGCCGCCAGCATGGGTGCGGTGTTTTTCTTCCAACGGCTGTTCATGATGCGATGCACCTTGCCCGGAGGGCTGAAGGTGCTGTTTGCGCCCCAAGGGGAACTGCCGGAAACCTGGATATCGGTGTTGGCGTAGGACTCGTTGTCGTAGCAGAGGATGAGCAGGTTGTACTCATCGTGCTGCAGAGCCGCAGATATCGCGGCCAGGCCCATGTCCACGCCGCCGCCGTCGCCGCAGAACGCGATGACGTTGATCGGCTCTTTGTGCATCTTACCCTTGCGCATCATGGATGCCAGGCCGGCGGCAGTACCGGTGGCGGCGCTGCCGGACGAGCCAAGCTGGGTGTGCATCCACGGCACGACCCAAGGCGTGCTGTAGTAGGTGGTGTTGGCCACGTACATGCAGCCGGTGCTGCCCAGCACGATGGAGCGCGGGCCAGCGGCCTTGATCATCAACCGCATGGTCAGCGCCGACTCGCAGCCCTGGCAGGTGCGGTGGCCGGAGGAGTAGAACTCCTCCACCGGTATGTTTTTGACGCCACGAACCTGGGGGAGGTCCGTCTGTGTCATCATGGTGGTCATCTCTCTCACTCCCTTACCGCAATCCAGGTTGTTTCCTGTTCAATCTTACCAGTGGCGACCGCCTTTTCGGTAGTCTCAACCATCTCGTTAATGTCTCGCACCATCACTTCGCGGCCACCCAGGCCAGCGATGAAGTTCAGCATCACGGGCCGTTCCTTGAGCGGGTACAGGGTGGAGCGCAGCTCGTGGAAAAGCACGCCGCCGAAGGATGGCGAGCCGTACGAGTAGTCCCGGTCGATGACGGCGATGCCCTTCGCGCCCTTCAACGCATTCTGGATCTCCTCCGCGGCGAACGGGCGGAAGAACTTGACTCGGACGAAACCAACCTTCTTGCCCTGTTCCCGCATCCGGCGAACCGCTACGCGGGTGGGCATGGCAAGCGTCCCCATTCCGACCAGGATGATCTCGGCATCCTCGGTCATATATTCCTCGATGAACGGGCTGGGATCGCCGCGGCCGAAGACTTCCTTGAACTCGTCGTAGGCCTCGTAGATGACCCCGACGGTCCGTCGCATTGCCTCATCGGTCTGGCGCCGGATTTCCATCAGCCAGTCCTCGTTGACTTGCGGTGCGACCGTGATGGGGTTGTCCGGATGCAGTTGGAGCTCGTGCCGGTTGTAGTCGGGCAGGTAGCTGTTCACCTGATCCCGGGTCGGCACCTGCACGATGGCCTGTGAGTGCGTCAGGAACGAGCCGTCGCAGCTGATGGCGAACGGGAGCAGAACCCTGCGGTCCTCGGCTACCTTGTACGCCAGCAGAGCGGTGTCCATCGCCTCCTGCGCCGTGGCCACCCAGTAGAGGTGCCAGCCCAGGTCCCTGACGGCCATGGCGTCGTTGTGCTCGACGCCAAAAGCGCCGGGGTCGTCCAGCGCGCGGTTGCCCACCATGGCCACCACGGGCATTCGCAGTCCGGCGGTTACAGTGATGGCCTCAAAGGCGTAGAACCAGCCCACGCCGCTGGAGCCGCAGAAAGTGCGGGCCCCGACTGCCGATGCGTGCTTGACGATCTCGAACTGGGAATGCTCGCTCTCGGCGACGATGAAATCGCAGTCGAAGGCGCCGTCGGCCTTGAGCTTGGAGACATACTGCATCACAGTGTCGTACGGCCGGATGGGATAGGCGGTGATAACGTCGACGTCAGCCAGGGCACATGCGATGGCGATGGCTTCGGAACCGCTAATCAGCTCCTCGGTAGACTGGGTGAACATTTCGGTCTCAACGGTGGTCATTAGTCTGCCTCCGCCGCCTGGATCTCTTCTGTATACCCGCCGACGTGGTGGAAGCCGTGGGTGCGGGTCTCAGCCTTCTGCTTATCGACCAGCTGCGTCATCCACTTGTTGTAGCCGTCCTTGTCCTTCTGCCACATCTCCCATTGGCTGTCGTGGTCGTTGAACTCAGCCTCATTGACCATGGTGACACAGTCGGGGACGGGGCAAACCGCCTCGCAGACGCCGCAACCGCAGCAGGATTCCATGTTGGCGTCATACAATCCATCTGGCGTGACGTCGAAGCATGTGTCGGGACACTGGAGCCAGCAGAGAGTGCACTTGATGCAGGTCTCGAAGTTGACCACCGGGCGCATGGAGCGGGTGCTGAACTTCTTGAAAACTTCGCTGCGCCCCGGCACGTATCCGCCCTCTCCTTCGGAGAACTCTCCGCCCTCGGGAAGCGCGCGGATGACCACGCCCTCTTCCATGGTCTTCCAGCCGGGCATGGTGAACTTCATCTCGCGCTGATTGCCGCCCTCACCGGGCTCTACCGGACGTGTGGCAGCACGATCGAACGCGCGCTGGGCTGAGGCCAGTTTCGTGCCGCCGCCCATCTGTTCCTCGATGGTCTCCAGCATCGCGTCGAGGCTGACTAGATCCGGGCAAACCCTGCAGAGCGTCCCCAGAATTCGTACGTCGGTGTGGTCGTCCTTGTAGACCCAGAGACCTGAGAAACTCGGGGTGCTCGTGATGATGGAGAGGTTATATGGAGTTTCCTTGGGGTGTATGTCCTCCAGCAGGTTATCCGCCTGCTGCCGGGAGGTAACGATCATAGTCCCACCGGGTTTGGTCAGCTCATTGATTGGCTGAAGACCGTACCAGGCCCAGGACTCGATGCCCTTGCACATTGTGTCGTCGACGTTGATGGTTACGTCAACGGTGGTCGCCTGGTATACCGCCAGGCTCTCCTCCAGTTCCTCTGGGTCATCGGCCACGATGGCGAACTGCTTGGCCGGGATGCCGTTGCGTTCCGGGGAGTCCCCATAGCGACCGAAAGCGGTGCCGATCTTTCCGTCCTTCCGGGCGGCGAACACTATGGAGCGGACGATATTGCGCGCCAGGGTCTTTTGGAAGATACCCCGGTACACTACCTCCACAGCAAGGGTGGACATACCTTTCCTCCTTAGTTTGGGTCCACTGTGAGGCTGCCGATGGTCACAAGAATCGAGGGAATGCAAGCTGAACGCTCACCAACTCTCGACCAGTTGAGCCGACACAATTTTTCTGCGCAATCTTAACATATTGAACGAAACTTGGGGGATTCTGGCGACTGAGGTAACAATGGTGACCCTCGCTGAGAGGATCTACTGTAAGGGTGCAACATGTTCGGAACGCAGGCTATTCGTATGCCTGTGTCCGCGGCTCCAGATCAGAACCACGGCGCATTCTGGTTGAAACATGAACAGCTGCGATTCTTCAGTACCGTTTCGAAAATCGTAGGTATGATAAAATCCATATGTACCTTTGGCACAATGCGAATAGTGCCGCCCAACAGGAGATCTCTCCCATTGGCGCCTGCCATCCTGCCGCTCCGTCTATATTTCCTTGTCCCCGTCTTTTTCCTTGTGTTTTGCACGGGACTGGCTGGGGTTGGGTGCATTGGAATTGGAGAGGATGAACCGGAAGTCCCCGAACAACAACCTATCGAGGCGCTTCCGCCGGAGTTCGCCAAGTTGGCCGAGGTGTGGGAGATATTGGAGAGGGAACACATCGACGCCGGGAAACTCGACCCCTCCACCCTGACTGACGGCGCTATCCGGGGAATGCTGGAGGCCACCGGCGACGAGCACGCATCTTACCTTAACTCAGAACAGTATTCGTTCCAGCGCCAGGAAATCCGGGGGACGTTTGAAGGAATCGGCGCCGAAGTCACCGTGAGGAACGGGCTCATCACAATCGTGGCCCCAATACCTGACACTCCCGCTGACGAGGCCGGAGTCAAGCCCGGCGATGTCATCCTCAGCGTGGACGGAGAAGACGTAACCGGATGGGACCTCCTCCAGGTTATCAACCTGATCAGGGGCGAAAAGGGGACCAGGGTTAATATCGAGGTTCGACGGGACCGCACCGGCGAAACAGAGGTCCTGGAGATCATACGCGGCGTCATCCAACTGGAGAGTGTGCGCCTCACCATGCTGGTGGGACGCATCGGTCATCTCCGGATAACATCCTTCAGCGGCACCACTTTGGAGGAATTGGAAAGAGCGCTGGACAGGTTCGAGCGATCGCAAGGGCTTGGACTGATCGTGGACGTTCGGAATAATCCCGGAGGACTACTCTCGTCGGTGGTCGAGGTCACCAGCCAATTCATCGACGAAGGGCTGGTGCTGTACCAGCTTGACGGGCAAGGCAATCGCCGGGACTGGAATTCAGAACAGGGCGGGATGGCGCTGGAAGTACCAATGGTGTTGCTGATGAACGGATTCAGTGCATCAGCCAGCGAGGTCTTCGCCGGCGCCATCACCCACCACGGGCGTGCCGAGACCATCGGCGTCAAGACTTTCGGCAAGGGAAGCGTCAACAACCTGTGGCCACTGAGGGACGGATCTGCTGTAAACTTTACCATAGGCCGCTGGTACACACCGGACGGCAGGCTGATCGAAGGGGAAGGGATTACCCCCGACATCGTGATGGAATCTCCGGAGGATGACTCCGAGGACTTGCAATTGGACATTGCGATCGAGGAAGTCACAAAGCTGATTGAAAGTTCGGCGGTGGGCAGGACAAACTGAATCGCCAACCGCGTACGGCGAGTGAACATGGCCAAGAAGAAATCTGCCAAGACAGCAAAAAATGGCAGCACTGAGGGCAACCGCATCGCGGCGACCAATCGCCGCGCCTTTTTTGATTACGAAATTCTCGAGCGGCACGAGGCTGGCCTCGTGCTGACAGGAACGGAGATCAAGTCGGTGCGCGCCGGAAAGGCGGACCTGAGCGACGCCTACGCCCGGGTACGGGATGGCGAGCTGTGGCTGCACAACACCTACATCGCCCCCTACGATCCGGCCAGCCAGTTCAACCACGAGCCACGACGCCCTCGCAAGCTTCTGATGCACCGGGACGAAATCGAGAAGCTTGGAAGCGAGGTGGCCGAGAAAGGACTGACCCTGGTCGCCCTCCGCGTATACATCAAGCGGCACGTGGCCAAGGTTGAGCTGGGCCTGGCGCGGGGCAAGCGCCGCTATGACAAGCGACAGGCCATCATCAACCGGGACATGGACCGGGAGGCCCGCAGGGCTGTCGGGGCAGCCAGGTACTGAACGGAAATTCGGACTCTTTCAAGGAGCACAGTTTTGATTCGCACCCTCAACGGCGTTACACCCAAGGTTGCCGAGACCGCGTGGGTCAGTGAGTTCGCCTACGTGGTCGGCAACGTGGAAATCGGCGAATATGCCAGCATCTGGCCGGGAGTCACCGTACGCGGCGATGGAGACGACGCCATAGTGATCGGCGATAACGTAAACATCCAGGAAGGCTCGGTGATCCACGGCAATGGACTGACCATTGAGGAAGGCGTGTCTGTCGGCCACAGCGTGGTGGTCCACTGCGACCGCGTGGGCCGCGGGTCGCTGCTGGGAAACAACTGCACCATCCTCAACAATGTGACGTTGGGAGAGAACTGTCTCGTCGCGGCCAATTCAGCGGTGTTAAACGGAACGCAGGTACCGGCCAACTCATTTGTGACCGGCGCCCCGGCCTCGGTAAAGCGGCAGGTGACAGAGCGGCAGATATCGGCGATGCGCCACACTTGCGAGGAGCTGGTAAAGCGCGCCAAGTGGTTCAAGGACAGCGGGCTATAGCAGGGCTGCTATAAACCGCTACGGGGACGTCGGCGTCCTAATCAGCATATCGCGTATCGCTTCCACGAGTCCCTCGAGACGTGCCAGCCGTTCGGCCAACCCTGCTTGTTGCTGTTCTATACCGGAAATACGTCGATCCGTAGCTTCAATACGCCGCTCCACCGCTTCAAACCCGTGATCCATTCTCCTTTCGAGCGAATCGATTCTTCGGTGCGTGAGCTGAAACAGGGTGAGCATCAAGCCCCCCAATCCAACTCCGACAGCGATAATGGCAATGGTTTCAGGCGTCATACGGCCGAACTACACTCTCCGGCACGTAAACACAATCGGCGACTGTCATCAGTGACCGGAGGACTTACCCCAACCGTCCCGCCACTGGCAGCACCGCCTCGGCCAAGCGCTCCATAACGCGAATGCAATCAGGGATTTCGTCGACCCGGAAGTCGTAGGTCAGCTGGTGGATGCCGATCTCGTGGCAGGCGTGCAGGTCGTCCACGACTTCCTGGGTGCTTCCAACCAGCGCCCCGCCGGTTCGTTCTCCGCCAACCTCCGGCAGCCCGATGTCAGTGAAGTGCACGCTGCGCTTCAGTGACACCGTAACGTCCTCCGCCTTCCGTCCCTCGTGCTCGATACGCCGCCGCAGGTAGGGTAAGTTGGATGCGACGAACTCCGGTGTCTGGCGCGAAGGGTGCCAGCAGTCGCCGTATTTGGCGGTCCGGCGCAGAGCGGCGCGGGTGGAACCTCCCACCCAAATTGGCAACGGATTCTGGACCGGCTTCGGGTAAAACTGGATTCCCTCAAAGTCATAGTGCTTCCCGTGGTGCTCCGGGTGATCGTCGTACCACAGTGTCCTGAAAATCTCCAGGAACTCATCGGTTATGGGTCCGCGCTCCGCGTAGCTCACACCCAGGGTGTCGAATTCCTTTTCAAGCCACCCCACGCCAATACCGCAGATCATGCGCCCGCCGGTCAGCGAGTCCAGCGAGGCAAACATCTTGGCCTGGACCACTGGGTTTCGGTAGGGCAGGATTACCACCGTGCTGCCAATCTTGATGCGATCGGTGCAGGCCGCCATGTATCCCAGCAGGGTCATGGTCTCGAGGTATGGTTCGTCCGACGGGCGAGAAAACGCTCCCGTGGAGGAGTAAGGATACTGGGTGGTCCCGCCGGTCGGCAGGACGATGTGGTCGCCGATAAGCACCGACTCGAACCCCATGGCCTCTGCCGCCTGTACGAATTCCTTGAGCGCCGGCCCGTCGGGTGTGCGGGGCATTGAAACTCCGATCTGCATGGCTGTGGTCCCTCCGACAGAGTTGTTGATCGCGGGAACGTGGATGAAGCTCAATGGCTGGGCGGTTCACGCCGGCTTGAGCAACACGCGTCCGGTAAGGGCGATTTTGCTGCTGCACAGCCCTTGATACCCGCCATTATGTCTTGCCCAGCTGTATTGACAGTAACCGCTTGCCAGTATACCCCGCCGTGATATAATTCATACGCTATACAGGCGGTCAAACCGTCTGAAACTGCTACTCAAAACTATTTACAAATACGAGGAGGCACAACGTGGAAAAGGGAGGCACCGTCATCAACGCCGGTCCCATTGACATTGCGATGAGCTACCGGCAAGAGATCATGAATGACCAGGGCCTGTGCCTGCAGGTCTACTCGGAAATCGACGGGCACGACACGGAGATCCTGCGCTTCGACTGCTTCGATCAGGACCCGCACTACCATTACGGTCCGGAGAACCACAACATCCGGCTGCATCTGGACAAGACCACTGCCGGCAACCCTCTCGGCTGGACCGTCGGCAACCTGCGCAACAACCTATCCTCCATGGTTCGCCGCTCCGGCTACGACGCCCTGGCCGACAACCTGGAAGCCCACCCGGTCAGCGCCGAGAAGCTGGACGAGATCGAGGACACCGCTCGCGAGATGTCGCTGAACGGTCGGCGCACCGTGCATCACATGATGCCCGAGATGCTTGAGGGCGACAAGATCACTGTTGGCAACCTGAAGTTCGGTCTCGAATACCGCCACCTGCCGCAGATCAATGACGAGGGCATGGCCATCCACGTCCTGTCCGACATCGCCGGTCAGGAAATCGAGCTGCTGGCCTTCGACTGCTTCCAGAATGGCCCGCACTACCACTACGGCCCGCGTAACCAGGACGTCCGGATTTACTGGGACGTCACCACCTCCGGCGAGACCCTGGCCTGGACCCTTGACCAGTTCAAGCAGGGCAAGATCAAGAGCATGATCTCCCGCGCCGGCTACCCCACCATCGCCAACGATGTTGACGAGGAACTGCTCCAGGCGACGCTGCCGGAAATCGAACGCCGCTCCTGGGAGCTGGTCGAAATGAACAATGGCGGCAAGGACGACCCCAAGGCCCAGCTCATCGCTGAGCTCGACGCCCTCCGCGAAAAGGTCGCCGCCCTCTAGCTTTCAGCTGGACTACCGCTCGAAGCAGAATGGCCCCGGCTGATGCCGGGGCCATTTCATTTGGCTCCTTGGACTTGAGGCAGACCTAAGCCATCGTGTAGCCGCCGCTGACGCTCAGGGTCTGGCCGGTGATGAAGCCGGCGGCGTCTGAGGCCAGGAACACCACGGCGTTGGCGATCTCGCGGGCCTCTGCCATCCGGCGCAGGGGGTAGGCCCGAACGGCGCGCTCGCGGGCCTCCGGCGTAAAGACCTGGCGCATCTCATGCCACATGCTGGTCTCGCTGATGGATTCTTCCTCCGGGGGCACAACCAGCCCAGGGCAGACGCAGTTCAGACGCAGGCCATGGCGACCTGTCTCACGAGCGATGGACTTGCTGAGGGCTATGACGCCAGCCTTGCACGCTGAGTAAACGGCCTCCCGGTACTCGCCCATCCTTCCCGCGTCCGAGCTCAGGCATACGATGCTACCGCCCTGCCGCTCTACCATGCCTGGCAGCACGCCGTGGATGCAGTTTATGGCGCCCCACAGGTTGACTTGCACCTCCCGTTCCCACTCCTCGCGTGGCTTTTCCAGGAACAGTCGGTCGATGGTCCAGCCAGCGTTGTTCACCAGCACGTCCACGCCGCCAAACTCGGTAGTGGCGGCCTTTACCATCGCGTCCACTGACTCGTGGTTGGTCACGTCAGTCTTCACCACCACGGCCCGGCCTTCGGAGCCTGAAGCGTTCACTTCGTCGGCGACTCGCTGGCCCTGAGTCGGGTCCAGCTCTGCGATGACAATGTTGCTGCCCTCATCGGCGAAGGCATGCACGATAGCGCGGCCGATGTTGGACCCACCGCCGGTGATGATGACTGTCTTGCCCGAGAGACCGAGTTCCATGTGAAACACGTCCTTATGATAGTTCTTGCGAGAGAAAGAAAGGCTGGTGAATTGATTTTGCCTGACCGGTCCGGGCTAAGGGGAAGGCGGATCCACCCTGGGGATTCCTCCGAACCGCAGGCGAAGGAGACCCTTGACGTCCTCAGTGGCCGTCTTCACCACGTTGACCGTGCTGGACGGGTCGTCCTCCCAGGCCACTGGCACTACTCCCACGCGGTAGCCCCGCTTCTCGGCGATGATCAGCAGTTCCGTATCAAAGAACCAGTTGTTGTTCTTGACGTGCGGAATGATTGCCTGCGCCGCCTGCCTCGTCATCGCCTTGAAACCGCACTGGGCATCGGGGAACCCGACGAAGAACATGGACCAGATCAGTTTGTTGTAACCGCGAGACGTGAGCTCCCGCTTGAAGCTCCTCTGTGTGACTCGGGAACCTCTACTGAGTCGGCTGCCGATGGCCACATGGCACCCGGATTCCAGCGACGCGACAAGCTGCGGGAAATGCGACAGGTCAGTTGACAGGTCCACGTCCATGTAGCTGACGAAATCGCACTCGCTGCCAAGCCATGCCTGCCGCAGCGCCCTGCCCCTTCCCTTCTCCGGCAGGTACAGGTAGTTCACTCCCTCGATCTCGCGAGACAGTTCCTCGGAGACGGCGCGGGTGCCGTCGACGGACGCGTTGTCGGCGATGGTCACGCGCCAGGGGTTCCGCAGGTTCTCCTGGAGAAATGCGCACAACCTCGGAATGCTGACCGGCAGGGCATCCTCCTCGTTGTACACGGGAATGACAACGTCGACGCTGGCATTCATGACCAGCCTCCCGTGTCGCGCGGCCTAGTGCCGGAAATGGCGCACCCCCGTGAATACCATGGCCAGCCCTGCCTTATCGGCGGCGGCGATGACTTCCTCGTCCCGCACTGACCCGCCCGGCTGGACAATGGCTGTTATTCCGGCCTCTGCAGCAAGTTCGATGTTGTCAGGGAAGGGGAAGAAGGCGTCGGAGGCCAACACTGCACCTTTAGACTTGTCGCCCGCAATACGCTGGGACAGGTGTACGCTGACCACGCGGTTGGGTTGCCCTGCGCCCATGCCCACCAGGGCCCTGTCCTTGGCGAAGACGATGGCGTTTGACTTTATGTGTTTAGCTGCCTTCCAAGCGAAGGCGAGGTCATTCCTTTCGGCGGTGGTTGGTTCTCGCTCGGTCGCTGTGTTCCACTCGGCGGGGTCCTCAGGGATGACGTCCGCACCCTGCACCAGCATACCCCCGGAAATCGGGCGAAGATCAAGGGCCACTTGATCCGGCGTCTGCCCGGCGGTCAGGATTCTCAGGTTGCGCTTCCGCTGCAAGATGGCCAGGGCATCATCGTCGTACGCGGGTGCGATCACTACCTCATAGAATATCGCGTCCATGGCCTGCGCAGTCGCCACATCCACGGTGCGGTTGATGGCGACTATACCGCCGAAGGCACTGACCGTGTCGCCCTCGTAGGCCAGTTGATAGGCCTCGGCGATGGCGTCGCGGCTGGCCAGGCCGCAAGGGTTGTTGTGCTTGACCACGGCAACAGTAGGCTCCGCGAAGTCCGACACGGTGCGCCAGGCTGCGTCCGCGTCCATCAGGTTGTTGTACGATAGTTCGCGACCGTGCAGCTGAATCGCACCTGCGATACCGGCCAATTCGGTGCCTGCCGGCGAGTACAAGGCGCCCGTCTGGTGCGGATTCTCGCCATACCGCAGTCCCGAGACCTTGTCCAGCGATATGGTGAGGCGGTCCGGCAGTTGGTCCGGCTCGCCTGGTCCCGACAGGTATCCAGTAACCGCCGCGTCGTACTCGGACACGTGTGCGAAGGCCTTGGCTGCCAGTCCTCGCCGATCCTCCGAGGTCAGTCCACGGGTAGCCAGCTTATCCGCCACCCAGCCGTAGTCTTCGGGGTCCACCACCACAGCTACCGAGGGGAAATTCTTGGCGGCGGCCCGCAGCATGGTTGGACCGCCGATGTCGATGTTCTCCAGCGCGTCATCCAGCGAAACGTTTGGCCTGCTGATGGTCTCCACGAAGGGGTACAGGTTGACCACTACGAGATCGATGGCCTCGATGCCGTGGGCCGCAAGCTCTGACATTTGTTCCGCAGAATCTCGTCGTGCCAGCAGCCCCCCGTGGATCACGGGATGCAGTGTCTTGACGCGGCCATCGAGGATCTCCGGCGAGCCGGTGACGTCGGCCACCTGCCTGACGCTCAGGCCGCCCTCCTCGGTCAAGGTGCGGTGAGTGCCGCCGGTGCTAACCAACTCGTACTCTGCCGCCGCGGCGCTTCGGGCGAATTCGACCACGCCGGTCTTGTCGTAAACGCTAATTAACGCTCTCAAGTCTCCCTCTCCGTTGTTTCGAGCGAGGGTTTCACCCTCACCCTACCCCTCTCCCTCAAGGGAGAGGGAATAAGCTCTTATCGCTCCAGCAGTACTTGCTCGTCGGATTCCCGAGGAATTACCTGCCCCACGACCATCGAATCGGGAATAGCCTGTCTGAAGGCGGCTACGTTTTCTCGCGGACAGACGGCCACCATCCCCAGGCCCATGTTGAAAACGCGAAACATCTCCTGGTCGGATATCCCGCCCTCACGTTGCAGGACGGCAAATATCGCCGGCGGCGTCCACGACGACGTGTCTATGCGGGCAGCCAAGTCATCGGGCAGGACTGCTGGCAGTTTCCCGGGCAGACCGCCGCCGGTGATGTGGGTAAGCCCGTTCAGCATCCCCAGGACAGGAGCCAGCATGGGGTAGTAACTACGGTGATACTGCAGGAGCTCCTCTCCCAGCAGGTGGTTCAATCCATCGAAACGGCGAAACAGCGCTGCCGGGTCCTCGTCCGTGTTGAACACTCTGCGTACCAGCGAGTAGCCGTTGGTGTGCAGCCCGCTGGACGGTATGCCCAGCAGGCAGTCTCCCTCTTTCACACGGCTGGGTTCCAGGAGCTTATCGCGTTCTACGACTCCCACGACGAATCCCGCGAGGTCCATCTCGCCATCTGCGTACACCCCGGGCATCTGCGCCGTTTCCCCGCCGATAAGGGCGCACTGGGCTTCGCGGCATCCCCAGGCAATTCCACGCATCAGCGAGTCCAGGGACTGTGAATCGACATCGCTGAACGCCACATAGTCGAGAAAGAATAGCGGTCGGGCGCCCTTGGTGAGTATATCGTTGACATTGAGGGTCACCAGATCACGGCCAATGGACTCGAAGTGGCCCAGCTGCGCTGCAATTTTGAGCTTGGTGCCAACGCCGTCGGTGCTCGCCACCAGCACGGGACCATCGTCGCCACCCATCTGGAACAGTCCTGCAAAGCTGCTGCCGCCCTCAATGACCTCCGGCCCGTGGGTGCTCGCCGCCAGGCCGCGTATGCGGTCCTTCAGGTCATCCATGCGGTCAAGGTCGACGCCCGATTGATGGTAGTGACTGGCAGATGGAAAGGAGCTCAAACCCTGGGGTCCTCATTCATGGAGTCAAATTTCTGTCCACCAGGTCGGACGTCGTCAGGAAAACTGCCGCGAGTAAAAGTAATGGACAGTGCCATGAGGTCGAAGCGGTCAACGATTTCCGGTGTAGGCCTGGCTAGGCACCGGACTTTTCGAGTACCAGCTTATCCATGTCCAACTGCACCGGTACCGGATAGTTCCCGGTGAAACAGGCATCGCAGAACCCGCCATTGGTGCCACCCACCACCTTCATCAGGCCGGCCACGCTGAGGTAGCCCAGGCTATCCGCGTTTATCAGTTCCTTGATTTCCGGGATGGTGCTGTTGGCAGCCAGCAATTCCTTCCGTGAGGCCATATCCACGCCCATGAAGCAGGGATGCCGAATGGGTGGCGCACAAACCCGCATGTGAACCTCGGCGGCGCCGGCGCGTCGCAGCAGGCTGACCACGTGCGGTGTGGTGGTGCCACGGACAATGCTGTCGTCCACCACAACTATGCGCTTGCCTTTGATGACATCACCAAGGGTGTTGAATTTCTGCCGTACACCCAAGTCCCTCAGTCGCTGCTCCGGCTCGATGAAGGTCCGCCCCACGTAGCGGTTCTTGATCAGCCCCTCGCTGAAGGGTATTCCTGAAGCAAGAGCATAGCCCACCGCCGCGGCGGTGGAAGAATCCGGGATGCCGATAACTAGGTCAGCATCAACGGGGTGCTCTTTCGCCAGTTCCGCACCCATCTCCTGCCTCTTGGAGTGCACGAGGTTGCCGTCCAGGGCGCTGTCGGGCCTGGAGAAATAGATGAGCTCGAAGACACACAGGGCCCGTGTTCTTTCCTCGTTCACCCCAGGCCATATCGATGAGCGAAGCCCGTTCCGGTCTATGACCACCACCTCTCCCGGTTCGACCTCCCTGACAAACTCCGCGCCAAGATTGTCCAGGGCACAGGTCTCCGAGGCAATGATCCAACCCTCTCCCCGCTTGCCCAGGCAGAGAGGGCGGATGCCCAGCGGGTCCCGCGCGGCGAACGCACAGTCCGGTGTGAGCCCCACCAACGAATAAGCGCCCTCCAGTCTCCGCATGCACTGGAAAAGCCGTTCCTCCCAGGTTGACCCGGGAGAATTCACCAGCATCCTGGCGATTACCTCGGTGTCGGTGGAGGAAAAGAACGAGCAGCCCCACTCTCGCTGTAGCTGTTCCTGCAAAGTGAGCGCATTCACGATGTTGCCATTGTTGGCCAGGGCAACGGACCCGGCCTGTCCGTCGACCAGCAAGGGCTGTGCGTTGCACAATTCGCTGCTGCCGGTGGTGGAGTAGCGGGTGTGGCCGATGGCAAGCTCGCCCGAGAGGGGTAGAAAGTCGGCTTCGCGGAAAACCTGGGAGACCAGCCCCATCTCGGCGTGTGTAGCGATCTCATCGCCGTTGGTGGAGGCGATCCCGGCGCTCTCCTGCCCGCGATGCTGGAGGGCGAAGAGGCCGAAGAATGTGAGGCGGCTGGCGGTTTCCTCGGGGGAATATACAGCTATTACCCCGCACTCTTCGCGGGGACTGTCGAACGGGCCATAGACCTTGGGGAAGTCTGGCTCTCTGTTCACCGGCCTATTCTATCGGCCCGCCCCGATGGCGGTCAACAGCGTTGCTAACGATTATGTTAACTCCAACCCCCAGTTTACCAAGTCCAAACTCATTAAAGGGTCCATTGCTCTTGTCTTCCACCTCCGGGATGGGGTCAGGGTGAGGGCGTTTCCTCTCCCTCTGCCACATTGTTGAGGGGCAGGATTGCACCCTACCCCAACCTTCCCGCTTCAAGTCGAAGGGAGAATCAAAGCAACTCACCCTCACCTAAGGGGGCAAGGATTCGGTCCCTCTATTCCAGAGTGCGGACAGAAAATATACCCGCCCCTGCCGATCGGCAAGGGCGGGCCAGGTTTTCAGAGATTCCCGGATAGCCGGGCAACGCTGGATTCTACTGGTGGAACAGGTTCAGCGCTGAGCCCAAGCGGAACCACTCCAGTTGGGAATCGCTGTAGGAATGCTGCAACTCCAGGGTCTCCGAGGTGCCGTCGCTGTGGCTGACCGTGCACTGCACCGGCTGGCCGGGCGCAATGTCCTTGAGCCCGGTCAGGCTGATGCGGTCATCCTCTCGGATGCGATCGTAGTCGTCGGGGTTGGTGAATGTCAGCGCCAGGAGTCCCTGTTTTTTCAGGTTGCTCTCGTGAATCCGAGCGAAGCTGCGTGCTATGACCGCAGCGCCGCCCAGCAGGCGCGGCGACAGCGCGGCGTGCTCCCGGCTGCTGCCCTCGCCGTAGTTGGAGTCGCCGATGACCACCCACTTGACGCCCTGGGCCTTGTAGCCGCGAGCGATCTGCGAAAATCCCTGGTCCCGATCACCGGTCAGGACATTCAGTCCCTTGCCGGCCTCGTCGGTGTAGGCGTTGATGGCGCCCATGAACATGTTGTCGCTGAACCGGTCCAAGTGCCCTCGGAAACGCAGCCACACGCCGGCCGGGGATATGCTGTCAGTGGTGGTCTTGCCCTTCGCCTTCAGGAGCGCGGGCATGTCGGTGAAGTCATTGCCGTCCCAAGCCGGCCACGGCTCCAGCAGCTGGATGCGCTCGCTTTCAGGAGAGACCGTGAGTTCGATGGATCCCCCATCGTCCGGTGGGGCCTGGTAGAAGGAACGGCCTTCCTCGAAGTCCGCGGCTGGGACCTCCGGGGCTTCCTTTGGCGGGTCGAGGCGGAACTCGGAGCCGTCGGCGGCGGTCAGCGTGTCGGTCATCGGGTTGAAGGACAGCCGCCCGCCGATGGCCAGGGCAGTCACGATTTCCGGGCTGCCTATCAGGTTCATGGTGGAAGGCTGCCCGTCATTCCGGGCCGGGAAGTTGCGATTGTAAGACGTTACGATGGTGTTGGGGCTGCCAACGGACTCGCCGGCCCGGCGCCACTGCCCGATGCACGGGCCGCAGGCGTTGGCCAGCACGGTGGCGTCGATATCCGTCAACGACTGCATCTGACCATCTCGCTCGATGGTTGCCCGCACCTGTTCCGAGCCCGGCGTGACCATGAACGGGACAGCCGACTTCAGCCCGTGGGCCTTGGCCTGCTCCGCAACGTCGGCCGAGCGGCTCATGTCTTCGTAGGACGAGTTGGTGCAGCTCCCGATGAGTGCCGCCGAAATCGTCTCGACCAGTCCGGCGTCTTCCCTCAGCTCTGCTGCCATCTGCGAGATTGGCCTGGCGCGGTCGGGCGAATGCGGGCCGACAAGGTGCGGTTCCAGTTCCGAGAGATTGATCTCCACAACCTGATCGTAGTACTCGCCAGGGTTGGCCTCACATTCCGAGTCAGCCGTCAGCAGGTGTCGGTACCGGTCGGCCAGTTCGGCGATGTCTCCGCGGCGGGTGGCGCGCAGGTACCGGGCCATGCGCTCGTCGTATGGGAATACCGAGGTGGTCGCACCCAGTTCAGCGCCCATGTTGGTGATGGTTGCCTTTCCGGTAGCGCTGATGGAGGCCGCGCCCGGACCGAAGTATTCGATGATGGCGTTGGTACCACCGGACACGGTAAGCTGCCCCGCCAAGTATAGGATCACGTCCTTGGGCGCGGTCCAGCCGCTCATTTCCCCGGTGAGATGCACGCCGATAAAGCGGGGATACAGCACCTCCCACGGCAGTCCGGCCATCACCTCAACCGCGTCCGCGCCGCCCACTCCGACCGAGATGGAACCCAGTCCACCACCCATGGGCGTGTGGGAGTCGGTTCCCAGCATCATTTCGGCGGGGAATGCGTAGTTCTCGAAGGCCACCTGGTGGATGATCCCGGCTCCCGGTGACCAGAAACCCACTCCGTATTTGGCGGAGGCGGTGCGCAGGAAGTTGTAGACCTCGTCGTTTTCCGCCAGGGATTCGGTCAGGTCGCGGGAACCCTCGACCCGGGCCTGGATCAGGTGGTCGCAGTGGACCGATGTGGGCACGGCAGTGGTGGCCCGGCGGGTCTGCATGAACTGCAGCATGGCCGTCTGCCCGAGCACATCCTGCAGGATGACCCGGTCGGGACGGAGCTGCACGTAGGTCTGGCCACGCACCATGCCGGTGGTGGTCGGATCGTCCAGGTGGCTCAGCAGGATCTTGTCCGCCAGGGTCAGCGGTCGGTTCTGGACGGAACGGACGATCTGCAGGTTCTTGTCCAGCCTTTCGTAGATCTCGGAGACAACTTCTCGAGTAGGTTCGATCGCAATCAAAGTCAGGCCCTCCTCCGGCTCTTCTTTCTTTGATTCTCCCGGCCGTCTCGGCTCACGTGAAAGTGAATGTTAACAAAACCGGCGGCGTCACGGGTAGGGCGGTCCCAATCGTCCAAACGTCGGGAGCCCCGGCCCGTTCAGTGAGAGCTATCCTTACTGATAAGGGGCGTACCAGGCAAGGGTTGTACCTGGGTGCCTAATCCCGCCTGGGCATAATTGTGACCTTCCGGTTCTCCCCTTCACCCGCGCTCTCCGTCCGGACCTCCGGGTGCTCGGACAACGATGTGTGGATGATTCGCCTGTCGGCTGGGGACATGGGTTCTAGGGTAATGCTCCGGTTGGTCTGTGCAACGCGGGAAGCTACCTTGGATGCCATATCCCGCAGGGACGTCTCCCTGCGCTGCCGGTAGTTTTCCACGTCCAGCACCACGCGCACATCCTCACCCATCTGCTTGCGCACGATGAGCGTGACCAGGAACTGCAGCGCCTGCAGCGTCTGCCCTCGCCGGCCAATCAACAGCCCGGAGTCCTCGCCAGCAAGGTCGATGACCGGCCCTCCGGCATCCTCGTCGTGAGCAGACCGCAGCGTCCGGGTGACATTCACGCCAGCGGCATCCAGGATCTGAGCCACAGCGGCGGTTGCCAGCGTCGCCGGGCTTCTGTCTCCAGGTGCTACAGTCGCCGCCCCGGCAATTGCCGAGGGTGGGGTCCCCCCGGCGCGCGCAGAGAGCAGGGTGACGCGAACTCGCGCCAGCTCTGCGCCTATTCCCAGGAATCCGGCCTTGCCCCTACTTAGTACTTCTACCTCGGCCTCGTCGCGGTCGACGTCGAGCTCTTTCAGAGCCAGTTCGATTGCCTCTTCGACGGTTCGCGCGCTCATTTCGAGAGGTTCTTGCATCGCCATCAACCTCCTCAGGTTCATCGTAGCTGGTCGACGACGGTCCGGTGGCTGGCACCGGATCGGCCTTCGGGAACAGCGGGAATATGGGCTGCCAGCCCGTTATGAAATACTGGATACCGATACCTATTACGTTGGACGCCACCCAGTATAACGACAGTCCACTGGGCAGCGTGAACGAGAAGAATGCGATCATCAGTGGCATCAGCCACAGCATCATCATCTGGTTGGTCGACTGACGCGGGTCGGTCGACGGTGTCATCGTCATCTTCTGCTGGAGCCATGTGGAAACGAAAACCAGCACTGGCATAACGACGTTGGACGGGTCAGGTTCCGAGAGGTCCATCCACAGGAAAGTTGCACTCAGCGGCGCGGCGGTGTAAATGGGAAAGTATGGAATCCAGGCGTAGAACTTTTCCGCCAGGGCCACCAGGTGGTCCGGCCGCGAGTACACCGTCTGGATCAGCACCCGGAACAGGCCGAACAGAATGGGCATCTGGATGACCAGAGGCCCCAGGCAGCCCACGGGGTTGACGCCGGCCTCCCGGTAGAGGCGCATGGTTTCCTGGGACACGCGCTGCCGGTCTCTACCGAAGCGGTCCTGTATCTCGCGCATCTTCGGTTGCAGGTCCATCATGGACCGCATCTGCTTCAACTGCTTTATTGTCAGGGGAAGCGTGATCAGGCGCACGATGACGGTGAAAACGATGATCGCCACGCCCATGTTGTTGAAGCAGATGGTGTAAAGCACCACCAGCAGGTTCAGCATGGGGCGGATGATTATTTCCCGCCAGAGATCGTCGATACCCAAGAGGGCCTACCTCGCCGCCCGGGAGGGGCCGTAGCCCCGTACCACAGGACAGCGGTTCAAATTGCGGACGCGGCGCCGCATCAGCGACAGTCCTCATCGTGCTTCCAGCACGCCCGAGCCGTAAAAACAGACTCGGAAAACTGCTCGTGCACCTCAACCCGCCGGGCGCTGCCGTCATCGGAACCAACGTACACAGTATCGCCCACGGCATAGAGCGGCGCCTTTACTTCGGCGTCCCCAAGGGTCAGGCGATGCAATTCGCGCTGGCTCGCATTCCTTGACACGTCCAGAAGGATCAGATCGCCGTCCCGGTTGGCGACCACTAGGCCCTTCGGCACCAGCGCGGGCGGCGCAACTATCTCGGAGCCTGCGTCGAATTGCCACTGCAGGACTCCCGAACGATCCAGGGCGTAGACGCGCCCATCCATGCTCGGGGCAAAGATCATCGAACCATTGCTCACGGCGCCAGCCCAGAACCAGTTGCCGCCTTCGAACTCCCAACGCTTGGTGCCGTCAAATGCGTCGATGGCGTAGAGCTTCTTGTCAAACGAGCCGACGATGATCATCCTGTCCAGCAGCAGCGGTTTCCCAGCGACCACGCCGCCTGTTTCGAACCTCCACAGTTCCGAGCCGTCGGCAGCGTTCACCGCGTAAACGTTCCCGTCGTGGGACCCGAAGTAGATGGCAGGGATACCGTCCAGGTTGCCGACAATGGGAGTCGACCAGATCTTGTCGCCCGTCTGGAACGGCCTCCAGTAGGGCTCACCCGTCTCAGCGTCGTAGGCGTAGAGACTGCCGTCTTCGGATCCAACCACGACCAGCCGGTTGACGGGTTCGTACGCGGGTCCTCCGACCAGCGGGTGCAGGTTATCGTCCTGCCCCAGCGGGCGACGCCAGCCACGATCTGAAACGCTGCCGTTCTCTGGATCCAGTGCGTAGAGGTACCCGCTGTCTGCCGCGACGTAAAGCAACCCGGAGGCCAGCAGCGGGGCGCTGTAGACGCCGTCCAGCGACTCTTCGGAATCCGGTGAGGAGGGGTAACTCCACTTCTCCGGGAGTACCCCGTCTCCGCGGTCCGTCAGTGCCTGTACACGACCGTCCTTGGTGCCCACATAGACGACTTCGTCGCCCACGGTCAGCGCATTCCAGCCCGAACTGACTCCCCCGATATCGCGAGTGCAGGCGGCAACTGAAAGCAGGAGAATCAGAACACTGGCCAGCAGAAAAGCGCGACTCGGGAATCCGGGGAAGTCCGAGGATTCCGAAAGAAGGAAATTCCCAAATCCCCGTCCTGCCCCCCTGGGGTAGTCGGGATCAGTTGGTTTTCGGAGTCGATTGAAGGAAAGGAAAAAACGATGGAGCAAATTCAGCTCGAACGTAGAGTCCGGATATTCACGGCACCGGATCGTATCCCTGGCCACCCAGGGGATGACATCGGGCCAGGCGTTTGGCGCCAAGCCAGGCGCCCTTCAGCACGCCGTACCGGGTCACTGCGTCGTGGGAATAATGTGAACAGCTTGGCAGATACCTGCAGGAAGTTGGCAGAAGCGGAGAAACGAAGGCCTGATAGCCACGAATGCACGTAAGCACTGCCAATTTCATTTGGATGATTCCCCGCCTGATATGGAAAACTTGTTGCTTTTTGGACCAATGGCGGCCTACCCTTCTCGCCGCTCCGAGACACTGCTTCTGCGCAGCAGGTTGGCAACGGCGCGGTCCAGTTCCTGGAAACTCGCATTCTG
Source organism: Dehalococcoidia bacterium (assembly GCA_965207865.1). Taxonomy (GTDB): domain Bacteria; phylum Chloroflexota; class Dehalococcoidia; order Lucifugimonadales; family UBA3495; genus VXOI01. Next base: position 52,700 of record CBDBNP010000007.1, on the reverse strand, counting down.
AGAGCCGCGGCGCGCGATAAATACCGCGTCCCATCCGGGCTGCAAATCGTGTGTCCGGACGGATTCCCTGAGTCTGCGTTTGATACGGTTTCGAGCCACGGCGTTCCCCAGCCTCTTGCTGACCACAAAAGCAAACCTGCTGTGATCGAGACCGTTGGCCAGAACACGAATGACCAGCAGCCTGTTTGCGGCGCTGGTGCCTTCACTGTGGATCTGGGAATGCCGTTTCGAACCCGAAATGCGGTGCCTTCGCTGCATTACGAGGCGCCGTTAATCACACAGTCAGCCGGTGTCGGCCCTTGAACCGCCGTCGTCGCAGTATTGCCCGCCCATCGGACGTGGCGGAACGCGAACGGAACCCGTGAACACGGGCCCTGCGGCGCTTTTTTGGTTGATACGTTCTTTTAGGCACAGTTCAAATCCTACCTGCGAGATTATATGTTTCGGGACTCAAACCCGTCAAGGGCGGCGTTTTTCGCCGGGAGCGATTGCAATGTCGTTGTGTGACCCGTGATTCGTCTGATTTAGAGGGTTTACAGATAGAACCCATCCCTGTGCATCCTTGAACCCCGTTAATCCTCGTTAATCCTCAATCAGACAACCACAAGAACGAACCGGCTCCCAATCGTCCTGACTGGCCTCCAGCGACTCTTGGCACTGCAAGACTCCCTGCTCCTGACTACCAACAGGGGCCGAATGTGCTATCGTAGCCGCCGGTTGGCCAAAGGTGGGGCGCCGGTGGCCCTTTAGGCCCGAGTTACTGACAGGAGACACGACGCTATGCCGGTACTGGACCTTGAGAGCGGTCAATTTCACTATCACATTGACGATTTTTCAGACCCCTGGCGACGGAGCGAGCCAGTGCTGCTGCATCACGCCGCGGGCGGAAACCTCCATCGCTGGCGCCCGTGGGTACCCACCCTGTCACGGCACCACCCTGTCGTAAGGTTCGATATGCGCGGGCATGCCGGAACCCCGCCGCCGCCGGATTTGCAGTTCTCACTGCCCGACCTGGCCGCTGACATCGCTCGGGTGATGGACGGCCTGGGCCTTGACAGGGTACACCTCGTCGGCGCGTCCGCAGGAGGGATCGTCAGCCTCCAATTTGCGCACGACTTTCCGGACCGCTTGCACAGCTTGACGCTGGTGGCGTCGACGCCGCGGCTGGCCCGGATGGGCGCCAGCATGGATGCCGGAGCGTGGAGACGCATCCTCGAGGAGGAGGGCTCTCGGGCCTGGCTCCTGGCCGACAGCGACAAGCGATTCGGGCCCGCCACGGACCGCGCCGTCATCGAATGGTACGCGGATGAGGGCGCCAAGACATCGCCGGCTGCCATATTGGGCCTGCAGCGATGTCTCCTTGCGGAAGACCTGACACCGCTGCTGCCGGACATAGCGGCCCCGACGCTGATATTGGCCGCTGTCAACGACGAGATCACTCCACTGGAAGCGCAGCACCTGATGGCCGAGCAGATGCCCAACGCTACCTTGCAGGTGCTGGATGGTGTGGGACACAACATGAAGGTCGAGATTCCGGACGAGCTGGCCCGCAGGACTCACGAGTTCATCGAATCAGTGTCTCATAACTAAAGTCTCATCCGGCCCGGATATTCCGGACCCCTGATTCACGAGTCAAGCCACCAGCAAGCAGCAGGGCCACTCCGGTAATGAAATTTCCCCGCAGCACGGAGGCCCCCCAATCCGATGTGAGGGGCCTTTTCTTTGCCGCGGAATCCAGCGATGTCGTCCTGTACGGGTTCAGTACCAGTCTACGCTGACCCTCCGGGGGACCATTTGTAGATCCGCGACAGGGTTCCTCCCATAAGCGTGGCCCGGTCCGAGTCGGTGAGCCTGTCGGTCACCCGGAAGGACTCGACACCCTGTTCGAAGGTGAGCAGCCTGACCGCCCTGGTCCAGTCGGTCCCCCACATGCACCGGTCCAGGCCGTAGGCATCGAATACTCGACCAAGAGGCTCCCAGATGTCCGGGTAAGGGAATGGCTCATGGGACAGCGTGCCGGCCCCGGAAATCTTGATGGCCACGTTTTCCATTTCCGCCAGAGCAATGACGTTGGGCAGGTCAGCGAAGGGTTCCGGGGGCGCCGGCGGTACGAAGGGCTGCGCCAGCCCAACATGGTCGACGATGAACTGCGTGTCCGGGTTGCGGCGCACCAGGTCGCTCATGAGCGATACCTTTCCGGCGCACATCACGTTGGCAGGCATTCCCGCCTTGGCGCAGGCCGCGAAGATACGGTTGAGACCCGGGTGGTCGCCTCCCGCGTCGATGGCCCCCAGCATCACCCGGCAGCCGACCACGCCGGGAGTGCTGGTCCACTCGGCCACATCGTCCTCGATTGTCTCCGACTCCGGGTCGAAGGGCCGCACCACGCCGAACTTGTTGGGGTGCTGCGAGTAGACCTCAAGTGCGTAGCTAGCGTCGTAGCCATAGAGCGAAAAGGGCGAAATGAGTATGGCCCCGTCAACTCCAACGGCATCCATTGCCGCCACCATGTCGTCGCCAGTCACCTCATCGGGCCCCTCCAAGTGTCCACGCCATGGGCGTTCCGGTGTGTTGCGCAGGTAGGCGTGAACCTGGCAGTCGATGGTCTGATTCTGAGTCGCCATTTCTTTTCACCTCCATAAATCAACGAAAATCAGCGGAGACTGATGTCTCTTTTGTCTGTTGCAGGACTAACCGGCGTTCCGACCCCAGTTTACAGCAAGTATCCCCGTTGAAAAGCACCAGTACAAAAAGAGACCTCGTAGCCGGATGCAGCCCCCAATCTTCTCGATGTTGACTCACGGCAGGGCCGCAGGTTGAGACGCGCGCTGAATGGCTCGCATGACGCCGAAACCATCCCAGTTGGATAGCTCTCCCACCAACCGATGTTATTGCGACGAAGAGCAAGACATCCGAAGCAAATAGAAAGGCGTAATACTAATTATCAACTATTGAGGCATATCGAATGGGACAGGATACTGAACCATCCCATCCCCTCTGGTTGATAGGGGAACTACCACGTTCCCAAGGAGGAGACGTCATGAAACCACGAATTCCAACTCCCGCAGGCCGGGTTTCCCTGTTCCCCCTCGCCATCGTTGGCGCGGCTCAGGCAGTGGTCTGGCTGGTGCGCTCGCAGAGGACCAGGTCCAGGGAACCGAGCGAAATTGATCCGGTGTGGCTTTTTCGATGTTGCTAGCGTGGCCGCCCTTGCAAACCCATCGCTGCTCCTGGAAAGCAGCCAGCAGAAGAGGTTGACCTAGCCACGGCAACGACAACCTCTCACCGGCGGGGAATCTCAACTGATTTAGGAAGATTCTACGTTCGGGAGAACATCCAATGAAGAAAACGATTTCCATTTTTGTGGTCCTGGCAGGTCTCGTGGCCTTGGTGGGGCTGCTGGCCGGGGGCGTCCTCAGCGCTCATGGGCACGACGAGCAGCTCAAGGCCGAGGTGTCCATCACCAACCTGACCCGCGGCCAGATTATGTCCCCCGTGTTCGTCGCCAGGCACGACGCGGGCGCCGATAGCCTCTACTCCCTGGGCGCCTCCGCCAGCGAGGCAATGGCAATGATGGCTGAGGACGCGGACGCCTCGGGTCTCATGGCCGCCCACGACCCGGACACCAACGGTAACGTGGCCGAGGCCATGGTGGTCAAGCTCAACGACGGCCCCATCATGCCCGGCGAGACAGTGACCTTTAGCTTCGACGTCGATGACGGCGACAAGTACATGTCCTTCGCCAGCATGCTGGTCACCACCAACGATGCGTTCATCGGCTCCAACGCCTTTGATCTCTCCAAGTCCCGGACCGTCTACCTGAACGCCTACGACTCGGGCACCGAGGCCAACAGCGAGGACTGCGCCTTCATTCCCGGTCCCCCGTGCGGCAACCACGCGAAGGATCCGGCCAAATCCGAGGGATTCGTGCACGTGCATGCAGGGATCCACGGTACCGGCGCATCCGACCTGGACCCGGCCACCCACGACTGGCGCGACCCCGTCGCTCGGCTCACGGTGAAGACCTGGAAGCTGAGCAACTAGCGCATTCCCGATCAGGGCTTTTCCTTTCTGCCTACGGACTCACCGCACCGGATCAGGAGATTGATGATCCGAACCAGTGAACCCACGGTTGAAGGCTGAACGAAGGATCCGCAACCCTGGACCGGTGCATCCATTCAGAACCTAAAGTTGGAACAATGGACGTATCAACGAGAGTGCGGTGGGAGATGACCACGAGCAGAACGTCGACGGTGCCATAGATTTATTGGGCGAAGATGCCCTGCGACAGAGTGTTTCGGAGGCCCGAAGCTCCGGCCCCGCCGGGGAGCGACGGGCCTCTGCCTTTGGCGACGCGAACTGAGAATCCCGTTACGGTCTCTCCCGCCTCAACCCCGTCACGCTGATTGCCCGGGGGCTCCCGGCAGCCGCCCACCGGACCAGGGGCGTGACCTGACCGTCTCCCGCACGCCTCTTGCATTCGTGATGGGAGCCAGGCAGCGATCTTCGAAGCATAGGTAGATTGCCGGCGCCCTGTCTGACGGGAAGCCCAGCTCGCGAACTTTATCCGCATCCCGCGCCGTGTCCAGCGGCTGCACGATCCTGTGAGGAGCGGGAGCTCGCAGTGCGGCCTGGAGCAGCCGCCTGTATGCGGCAGTGGACGAGTCCCCTACCAGCACCAGGCTGACCGGCCCGTGGTCGAGCATGTCTTTCGCCCTGCCCCATGCTGCTCCAGCGGGAAGGAACAGGGCCTCCTCATCCTCCTCCATGCGTCGCGAGGAGTGGGACCCCAGGAAGCTGCTGCCCGGCACCACAGGCTCGAAGACCCCGAGGGTAACGGCGGCACGCCGGGAATATTCTGCGTTGCCGGTCAGATGAGAGAGGGTCAGCAGGGCCTCAGCCCAGTGGGCGTTTTCCAGCACCGGCTGCTCCCGGCGAAGGAAGGCCGCTTCGAAGGAACTGGGCGCAATCGTGTCGAAGCAGGCTCCGTCAGGCCCGCCGAAGAGACGCTGCACTGAGCCAGCTACCTCCTCTGCGCGACCCAGGCATACTGCGGCTCCCGTGCATTGGTACAGCGCCAGAAGGGCCCGCAGCAAATGGACCTGGTCCGCCAGGATGGGCGTCCCGTCAGTCGACTGAGCGGCGCGGCGGCGCAGGCCGCCGGTCGGTGTCCAGCTTTCCTGCCACAGTTTCTCGATTATGTCCGACGCGATGTTCCTGTGCCCGGCCTCTCCCAGCACGTTTGACGCATCAAGCAGCGCATGGGCGGCCAGTGCATTCCAGCCGGCGTAGAGGGTGCGGTCTATGGGCGGCGCATTCGCGGCATCCCGGTCTTTCCAGGACATCTGGTAGTAGGGTTCATCGGCGTCTTGGCTGGCGTGGAACAGCCCTTTGTGTGGGTCGAACAGGGTTTTCAGCAGATATTCGAGTATGCCCTCAACCGCAGTCCGGTAGACCGCCTTACCGGTGATCTGGAAAGCTTCCAAATAGGATCTTGCCAGGCTGGCGTTGCTCACCAGCATCTTCTCGTAGTGGGGCACCTTCCAGTCCCTGCTGACAGCGTAGCGAAAGAAGCCCTGGTCTTTTCTGTCGTAGATGCCGTGCCACATGCCCTGCAATGTGGCTTCGACCATTGCGAGCAATTCCCGGTCTCCCGTGCGACCATAGCGGGCGGTGAGGAACTGGAGTGCCTCCCACGGAGGCTGCTTTGGCTCCACTCCGAGGCCACCGAACTCCGTGTCATAGAGCTCCTGCAGCCTCCCCTGTACTGCATCCACCGAGGCCCCGCCGGAGCTGCCGCCGGTCGGTGAGGGAGTGGCCGACGGTCGCCCGTCGTTGGAGGGGACTTCGCCGCTGGAGACCTGCTGTAACAGGGCGACCATCTCGTCGGAGGGAGTGTATGGCCGCCCGGTTATGAACTCGCCCGTTCCGGTAATGAACGCAACGGAGGGGAAGCCTCCCTGGTTGTAGCGCAACGAAATATCGGGGCGCTGGTCCACGTCAACCCGCACCGGAATAAAGTCGGAGTTGACCAGGCTGATGACCCTTTCGTCCGAGTAAGCGGTCTCGTCCATCACGTGACACCAGTGGCACCAGGTGGCGCCCAGCGTGAGCAGGACGGGCTTTTCCTCGGCCCTGGCGTCCTCGAACGCCTCTTCGTTCCATTCGCGCCACGCGATTTCTTGAGAATTCTCGTGTTGGCTCATTCGGTTGACCCCTTGGATTCGAACTACCATGCAGCAACCCGTGAATGCGGCAGACCGGGACGCTGTTCTCTATCCACGGCGCCATTTTACAGCGCAGGTGAGGCGAGTGCCTGTCCTCCGCCAGTCCAGGAGGTTTCTGGCAGCACATCAGGATAGGGATATAATGGACAGAGTGATCAAGAGCCACCCTGCGCGACACAGTCCCAGGGACGGCAACACGGGGAATGCATGGAAGCAATCAGCTCCAATATCCGCACGGGCGACCAGGATTTCCTGGACAACAAGGCCCGCATGTGCGAGTTGGTCGGGGAAATGAAAGAACGCCTGGAGCAGGTACGGTCCGGGGGAGGACAGAGGGCCGTTGACCTGCACCGCAGCCGCGGCAAGCTGCTGGCCCGCGAGAGGATTCAGGGGATGGTGGACCGCAACACGCCGTTCCTCGAGCTCAGCCCCCTGGCGGCGTGGGGCATGTACGATGGAGAGGAGGCGTCGGCTGGGATCGTAACCGGCATCGGCGTGGTGCACGGAAAAGAGGTGATGATCCTCGCCAATGACGCCACGGTCAAGGGCGGCACCTACTACCCGGTCACCGTCAAGAAGCATTTGCGAGCCCAGGAAGTAGCCCTCGAAAATCACCTGCCCTGCGTCTACCTCGTGGACTCAGGTGGGGCGTATCTGCCTCTGCAGGCGGAGGTGTTCCCCGACAGGGACCACTTCGGTCGCATTTTCTACAACCAGGCCCAGATGTCCGCGCTTGGAATTCCGCAGGTGGCGGTAGTCATGGGATCCTGCACTGCCGGGGGCGCCTACATCCCGGCCATGAGCGACGAGGTCGTGATGGTGCGGCAGCAGGCGACCATCTTCCTCGGCGGGCCTCCGCTGGTACGTGCCGCGACGGGTGAGGAGGTGGACCCGGAAACGCTGGGCGGCGCCGATGTCCACACTCGCGTATCCGGCGTCGCCGACCACCAGGCCGCCGACGATGAGGACGCCCTGGCCATCACCAGGGACATCGTGGAGAACTTCGTGCGGCGCCGCGATCCTCCCTTCGACGTTGCCAGCCCAGAGCCTCCGGCCTTCGATCCGGAGGAACTCTACGGCATAGTGTCTCCGGATAACCGGCGGCAGTACGATGTCCGTGAGGTGATCGCCCGCATCGTCGACGGCAGCCGCTTTCATGAGTTCAAGGCCGGGTACGGAGAGACCCTGGTCTGCGGCTTCTCCCGCATCTGGGGGTACCCGGTGGGGGTGGTGGCCAACAACGGCGTCCTCTTTTCCGAGAGCGCCCTCAAGGGCAGCCACTTCATCGAACTGTGCAGCCAGAGGGGAATCCCGCTCCTGTTTCTTCAGAATATCACCGGATTCATGGTGGGTCAGCAGTACGAGGCCGGAGGCATCGCCAAAGACGGCGCCAAGATGGTGATGGCAGTGTCCAACGCTGCCGTGCCCAAGTTCACCGTGATCATCGGCAGCTCCTTCGGAGCGGGTAACTACGGGATGTGCGGGCGGGCCTACCAGCCGAGATTCCTCTGGACGTGGCCCAACTCCCGCATATCAGTCATGGGCGGACAGCAGGCGGCCGAGGTCCTGGCCACGGTGCGGCTGCAACAACTGGAGCGTCAGGGGCAGACCCTTGAGGACGAGGAGCGCGAATCCCTGCAACGGCCCATCATGGAAAAGTACGAGGTCGAGGGCGACCCCTACTACAGCACGGCCCGCCTGTGGGACGACGGCATCATCGACCCGGCGGACACCCGAACCGTGGTGGGACTGGGCATCGCCGCCTCACTCAACGCCCCATTCCCCGAGAAAAAGCAGGGCGTTTTCCGTATGTGATGCCGGTCGCCTCTTCGCCGTTATTTCGAGTGTGGTTTGCGGGAACTAAGAGATTGGCACAATTGGAGCGAGCGCCTGGAAATCATGGCAATCCTGAAATCAAATAAATCACAGTTCAGACAAACCCCCAGTGCCGATTTGATGGATGTTGGCCGATGTTCTCCAAGGTACTGGTAGCCAACAGAGGGGAAATCGCGGTCCGGATCAACCAGACCCTGCGCGCCATGGGGATCGTGCCTGTGGCAGTCTATTCGGACCCCGACGCGGGGGCACCGCACGTTGCCAGCGCGGAGCAGTCGGTGGCGCTCCCCGGAAGCACGGCTGAGGACACCTACCTGAACATCCCAAGGATTGTGCAGGCCGCCCGCGACAGCGGCGCCGATGCGGTGCATCCCGGCTACGGCTTTCTGTCGGAGAACCCTCGGTTTGCCAGGGCGTGCAAGGAAGCAGGGCTGTCCTTCATCGGTCCGACGCCGGAAAGCATGGAGGTATTGGGGGACAAGCTGCGTTCCAAGGACATAGCGCAAGACGCCGGCGTACCCGTCGTACCCAGCTCTCCGGAATGTCTGCCGGGGGACAGCATCGCCGGTCAGTTCGCGGACCGGTCGGGCTTCCCGCTGCTGGTGAAGGCCGCGGCGGGCGGCGGCGGGCGGGGCATGCGGGTGGTGCGCCAGCAGTTAGATCTGGATGAGGCAATTGAATCGGCCAGCCGGGAGGCCCAGGCCGCCTTCGGCGACGGTCGGGTGTTTCTGGAGCGGTACGTCACCAACCCTCGCCACGTGGAGTTCCAGGTGTTGGCCGACGGGTCCGGGCACACCATTCACCTCGGCGAGCGGGAATGCAGCATACAGCGCCGTCACCAGAAGATCGTCGAGGAGACTCCCTCGCCGGCCCTGACTCCCGAACTGCGCCAACGCATGGGCGACGCCGCTGTCGCCGTGGCACGGGCCGCAGGATACGTCAACGCGGGCACCGCGGAGTTTCTGCTCGACCCGCATAGCGGCGAGTTCTACTTCCTGGAAATGAACGCCCGCCTCCAGGTCGAGCACCCCATAACTGAAGCGGTCCTGGGACTGGACATGGTAGAGTGGCAGGTCCGTATCGCTGATGGCGAGCCCCTGACGCTGCACCAGGATGACGTGCAGCCCCGCGGTCATGCCATCGAGTGTCGCATTTACGCCGAGGACCCTTATCGCGACTTCGTCCCTTCCACCGGCACCCTGCTACGCTGGCGCCCACCCGGCGGACCGGGCATCCGACTGGACAGTGGAGCGGCCGAGGGTCAGGAAGTGTCTATCTACTACGACCCCATGCTGGCGAAGCTGATCGCGTGGGCGCCGAATCGCGATCTGGGCCTACGCCGGATAGGTGTCGCCCTTTCCCAGTTCCTGGCCTTGGGAGTGGTTACCAACATTCCGCTGCTGAGGGCAGTGATTGCGCATCCTCAATTCCAGGGCGGCGAATACGACACCGGGTTCCTGGAGTGGAATCCCGCGGTTACCAGGCCGCTTGTGTCAGACGAGAGGCGGGCGATGGCGATGGCATTGGCGGCTTGGGCAGAGCAGAGGCCAGCCGCGCCGGGTGTCCCATCGCCTGTTGGCAAAGAACGCAATGCCGTCAGTCCCTGGCGTTCCGCCGGGGATCTGAGGCTGCCATGACTCAAAGCCAAGGCGAGATGCGGGAGATTTACCCAATCGAGGGTGAAGGCTATCGTTTCAGGACCGAGGAGGAGGGCAGCAGCTTCACTTTCGCCCTTGGCGGCGAAGTGCCGGAACGCCACGAGTCACCCATAACCGTCAACATCGATTCGCGGCAGGCGGGCGAAGGAATTTGTCGTGGAGAGGACGGACATGTTTTCCCCTTCGCGTGGGCTTGGGTAGGCCCTTCGACAAGCTCCGGAGAACTGCACCTGTGGCTGGCCGGCGACCTGCACATATTCCGGAGGGCTGACACTTCGTCAGGGCCAGGACGTCGCCGCGGCGGCGCTGGGGGTTCCGAATCCTCCGGAGACGTCCTCGCTCCAATGCCCGGCGCAGTGCTGGAGGTGCTGGTCAGCGCGGGCGATCAAGTCGAACGGAATCAGACGGTCATCGTGATGGAGTCCATGAAAATGGAGTTGCTGATCACGGCCCCACGCGATGGCGTTGTCAGCCGGGTCTCAGTGCAGGCAGGGCAGCAGGTCGAGAGGGGCATGCGCCTGCTGGAGCTTGCTTCCGAGGAATAGTGATCAGCCCCTCTTTTGTTGAGGGGAAAGGGTCCCGCAGCGTCATTACGGAGGGGTGTTGGCACTGTGGTACAGGGCAGTGTCCCCTGCAGGGTTAACCCATTATAGGTTCCATGTTCGGCGATCCGGAGAAAGCCGGAATCCAGGGTTACGGGCTCCCGATTTCCGCCAGGAATTTAATGATACCGCTCCCCGGATTCCAGCTTTCGCGGGCGTTGCCAATGGCCTTTCGGCTGCGTATGGTGTCGAAAACAGCGGAACGCCCTCACCCTCAGTGAGAGGGAACTGTCCCTCCGTGGGCTGTTTTTGTGGCTTTGTCGGGGAGAATGCTTCAGATCTGGTGGCCCCTTACCGTCATTTCCGCAAAAACGTGCGCTGGCATTATAATAATTATTCACAATTGGACCGGGCCCCATTTTAGGGCCGAGAGTTCCCAGGCAGGTCTCAACGCGGCGAACTGGAACGTGCCTCCGCGTTTTTGGCAGGAACGAAGTTTTGCAGGAGGGGGGAACCTTGCAACTCCACAAGCTGTCCGGCGGGCTGAAGGCTGCCTACCAGGGATCGGACATACGCGGTCGAGTAAAGCACCTGCAGGGCTGGATGGACCGGGCGCGGGTGCGGGGGGCCGGATCTGCTGACTACGACCACGGGGAAACCGTCAGGGAATACTACGATCTTTGTACCGAATTTATGGCCTACGGATGGGGCGATTCCCTTCACTTCGCTCCCCTCTCGCCCCTGGAAAGCTTGGCGGACTCCAAGATACGGCACCAGCGCCTGATGATTGCCAAGCTGGATCTAAGCGACGAAATGACTGTCATCGACGTAGGGTGCGGACTCGGCGGCCCCATGCGACGGGTCGTCCGGGAAGCAGGCGTAAAGGTCGTTGGCATTAACAGCAGTGAAATTCAGTTGGAGAAGGCAAAATCGTTGAACGCCGAGGCGGGCATCGGCCACATGGTCGACTACCTCAACTGCAACTTCATGGACATGGGCGCCATCGCGGACAACACGTTCGACCGGGGATACGCCATCGAATCGACTTGCCATGCGCCGGACAAAGCGGGCGCGTTCGCGGAAATTTACCGCGTGCTTAAGCCGGGTGCCCTCCTTTGGGGCCAAGAAATGTGCATGACAGACAGGTACGACCCCGGCGACACCAGGCACAGGGCGATGAAAGAAGCTCTGATGCAGGGCATCGCCCTGAAGGATATAGCGACAATGCACGAGGTGAACCGGGACCTCGAAGCTGCGGGTTTTCAGGTCATCGAGGCCAAAGACCGGGCTGTCGATGACAATGGGCAGGGCATCCCCTGGTATCAACCCATGGAACGCAAGGGCAATTCACTGGGCTATGCCCTGCGCCGGACACCGCTTGGGCGCAAGGCGATCATAATTACCACGAGGTTGGTCGAAGCGGTGGGTATGTTCCCGAGGGGGTCCTCGGACGTAGTCGCGTTGCTGGACCGCACCGCCAACGCCTATGTAGCGGGGGGGAAGGCCGGAATCTTTACCCCATTGTACTGTTTCCTGGCCCTCAAGCCGCTGTAGATTCCAATTCCTGAACTCCCGAAGACCGGCAACTTGCCCGAGGCCGCCGACCGCCTGTGCCGGTGCTTGTCGCACCCATAAATGGCGACTCTCTGTTTCTGCGTAACGTGTCTTTGTCAATTCAGTGCGGTAAACTGTATGTAGAAACAAACCCGATGCAGAATGCAGGCACGGTTGCAATGAGACTCCTAGCCCGTGATTCTACAACCTATCAGTTGACCTTGCCGGAAGACCTCGTGCTGCTGCTCCTCAACGAGGAGAATGGGTATTTTCATCAAGTGCCCGGCTGGGACCTGAATTGCGCGGTCACCGGAGCTGTCCTTGCAGAGCTATCAATTCAAGGGCGCATTGACACAGACCTTGATTCCCTGTTCCTTCTGAGTGCAACCAAAACGGGGAATCCTGCCCTGGACCCGATTCTGGAAGAAATCTCAAATCAGTCAACCCAGCACAATACCCAGTATTGGATTGAGAGGCTCGCCCATCTTGCCGAATCGGTCATTGATACTACCCTGGACCGCATGGTTGAACTGCGAATACTGGAACGGCATGACGGAGATTTCTACACGCTAACCCGCTCCTCCGGGCCGGCAAACGTTTTCGACGAGCCCCTGGACGGTTCCCGGTTGCAGTCTGTGAAGACTCGCATCAGCAACGCGATTTTCAACAATGAAATACCCGACCCGAGAGACGCCCTCCTCATCAGTCTCGTCAATACCTGTGACGTCTTCCGGTTCATGTTTCAATTGGACGATGAGGCGGAGGACCGTATCAAACTAATCTGCAGGATGGCCCTGATCGGCCGGTCCATCGCTGCGGCGGTCTCTCATAACATGGCCAACCCGTTGCTTCGGCGCTCAGCATTTGCCAAGACTATCCCGAAAGTCGCCTTACGCAAACTGGCATTCAATCCTCATATCCGCGACGGTAACGTTCCCGCTCTTTTTGCCGATCTCGCGAATGAATACGGGCCGGTGTTTGAGATCAACCCGCCATTCAGGAAGCCAATGATTTTCCTGGCAGGGCCGGAAACCAATAACTGGGTGCACCGCCGCGGGCGCATGTATTTGCGATCCAGGGACTATTTTTCGGAGTTCGAAAAGGTTTACGGCGCCTCCGGGGCCTTGCCCGCTCTCGACGGCGCTGACCATTTCCGGCTACGCAAGTCCCTTTCTCCTGCCTATTCCCGGGCAAGGCTCGCGGGCCAGTTGAACCAGCTTTATTCCGACGCTCGCGGCTTCATGGCGGACTGGGAGATTGGAGACGCCTACCCGGCAACTGGCGTTTCGCGGCGGATGATAAATGCGCAGCTCTCCCCTCTATTCATCGGCGTGGACTCTCAGGACATCTTTGACGATGCGGCGAAATTCAAAGAACGAGCACTGCTTGTCCACATCGTTGAGGTCTTGCCGAAATTCTTGCTGCGCACCCCAGGCATGAAGCGCCGGGCCAAAGTCGTGGATACCCTGCTGGAAAGAATCGAGAACGTACACACGCCCGCCCAGAGGGTCGACAGCCCTCGCGACCTGGCCGACGACATCCTGAGCCTTCACGCCAGCGACCCGCAGTTCTTCCCGGAGTCGAACTTGCGATTCGCCCTTTCGGCGGCGCTGATTGCCAGCGTGTACCTGGGCGACGCGTTCAGCTTCGCCTTGTACGCCATGGCATCGCAGCCGGAACTCTATGCCAGAATTCAGGCAGAAGCGGACGCTCTGTTCGAAAATGGTGATCCGAAGGGAGAGGACTTCTCCCTATCAGCCATCGACGTGACCCACAGGTTCCTTCTTGAGTGTCTGCGTCTGTACCCGATCGTCCCGATGTCCATGAGGAACGTGATGAATTCCTGCGTCGTTGAGGACTATGAGCTGCCAGTCGGGTCACGGGTAATCGTCGCTCAGACTGCCTCGCACTACATGGAGGACATATTTCCTGAGCCCTACAAGTTCGATATAGACCGATACCAGAGTCCGCGAAACGAACACCTGAGCCCGGGATTCGCGCCCTATGGTCTGGGTACGCACACATGTCTCGGATCCAGGTGGATGGACCTGCAGCTGACGGCTAATCTCCTGATGGTGGCCCACTACTTCAACATCACCGTCTCTCCGAGGAACTACAAGCTCAAGTTCAGCCCGCTGCCGTCAATGAAGCCGAACAGCAAGCTCAAGTTCCACATCGCGGAGAAACGGCGGGAGATCCCTCTGTAAAACGATTCAGAATCCGCCACGCGGCTCTAGGAACGTGCCCAAGCGGGCCGGGCGGCGATGGCCACTGGAACCGGAAAAAGCCCACCTTGCCACCGAAATGAGGGGCAGCCTGGTCAGGCTGCCCCTCTCGTTAGTCCCCTGCGGGATCAATCTCCCGATTCAAATCGGTCAGAAAGCTGGCGGCACGGCTCCCTTACCCATGGCGCCTATCCACCGCCTCGATCGCCTCATCGAGCTCCTCTGCCCAACGCCGCACATTCGAACGCAGACGCATGTTCTGGTAGGCGCCCCACATGGTCATCAGCGGCGGCACGACCAGGATTGAGACAATCAACGAGTAGGCGATGGTAATGGCGGCAGTGATGCCAAACTGCTGAGATGCTGCCAGCGGTGAGGCAATCAGCACCCCCAACCCCAACGCCGTCGTCAATGCCGACCCCAGCAGCGCAGAGCCCGTCGTCGAGAGTGTTTGAATTGCCGCCCTTTCCGGGTCCCGGTTGAGCGTATATTCCTCACGATACCGGTGAATGATGTGGATGGTGTAGTCAACCCCGATACCTATGGAGAGGGCGGTAATGATTGACGTGATGATCGTATAAGGAATGTTCAGCAACGCCATCGTGCCCAGCACCGAAATCAGGACCAGAACGATGGGCCCCACCGCAATGAGCGCCAGCGCAGGCTGACGAACGGTAACCCAGAAAAATACCGCCAGGACGACTAGGGCCGCAGCGATCGTGGTGCTGATGGACTCCGTCTGCCGAGCCGTCACGGAGTCGGTCACGGTGATGGAGATTATGCTCTCTGAGATGGCCGTAATGTTGTCGTCCTCCCCGAACCAGAGATCCTCGATTTCCTGCTGCAGCACCCTGGTCTGCTTGGGGTCCGTTACGTAGGCGGGGAAATGCAAGACGGCCGCGTCGATGCCATCGGGGTTGTTGACCAGCAATGAGGAAAGCGTGGGGTCCTTTTCCTCCAGCCTGTCGAGGAACTCCTGCATCAACGAACCATCCAGTTCCACTCCTGCGGAAGCCTCCGCGAGCAATGATTCGAGCTCAGGGTCGTACTTGTCCCCGGGCTCGCCGCTGTCGTTGGTCCAGTCGAGCACAAGCAGGTCGAAGGACTCCTGTATGGGACCCGCTGCCCCCTTGGGTCGTGTGGTCTCATCCGCGAAGGCAGCCGTGAGATCGCGCAGGTTCAGGAGGCTGCGAGTCTCCGTGGCCTCGACTTTGACCAGCACCGTAGCGATCTCGGTTGAACCGCCCACCGCCGCATCCAATGTTTCCATATCTTGATGCACCGAGCCGCCCCTGGGCAGGATGTCCTGTATGCTGAACTCCGACTCCAGGTCGGTCGCGGCAAACCCAAGGGCTACAGTGATCGCCAGCACGGCGACGATGAAGGGCCCCGGCCTGCGCGTGACGGCGCGTCCCAGCACAACAGCCACGCGACTCACGCCGGGGACGGCGTTGGCAATGGGCCGAGGCGGAGCCAACCTGCCCCGCGCTTCCCGTCTGCGGTCGATGATCGTCCGGACAGAGGGCACCAGCGTCAGCATCACGATGAGGCTCAGTCCGACGCCCAAGCCCGCAATGACGCCAAAGTCCCGAATAATCCCGATGGGAGAGAACAGATTTGCCAGCAGGCTGACAATGGTGGTGATGGCTGCCAATGCCAGTGGGACAGTTACATTGCGCATCCCGGTACGGATGGCAGTGATTACGCTCTCGCCTGCTGTGCGCTGCTCCCTGTAGTGCGAAACAATCTGGATTGCATAGTCCACCGTCAGGCTGATTACGATAATCGGGACCATTGTGGTGAGGGAATTTGGGGGGCCCGTGAGACCCAGCGCGTTGGGGCCGAGCCAGCCCTCCGCTCCGACAATCCAGATCATCGAGATCAACAGCCCGGCCAGCGTGAGCAGCAGGTCGGATATCGATCGCATGAAAAGGAGGATGAGGCCCGCAATCAGCAGAAGTGCAATTCCAATGAGGGGCGCCATGCCTTCTTCGGTGGCTTTCTTATACTCGTCCTCGACGACTATGAACGAGATCGTGCTGACTGCCAGGGGTCCCACATTCTCAGTCGCGAGCGCGTGAATTCTTCTCTCTGCCTCATTGATGCGCTCGTCTCCCGTGTCCCGCAGACGGATGGTCGCTATGGTCACTTGTGTGCCGTCCGTATCAGTGCCGGTCATTGCGTCCATGGCTGCCTGAATCGGCGGAGCCTGGACGACGGAGTCGATCTGCGCCTGGTCAACGGCCCCGAATCCGTCTACCTGCAGCGCTCCCGCAATAAAGAGCGACGGAGACAGGACGGGATTGTTCGGCACAATCAGATCAGACACGGCGGAGTCGTTTCGGATGTCTCCGATCAGGGAGTCTATCTGGGTAAGGCCGGACGGCGTTATCGCGTCCCCCCGGAAGAGGAGCGTCACAACATTCGCCTCTGCCGAGTCGCCAAACAGTTCGTCCAATTCATCAAGGGCCGCAGCAACCGCGCTGTCGTCGGGGAGAGTCGACGCCGTATCAGGAAGCGGCGCCCGCCTGGTGGCCCCCGCAGCCAGCAGAACAGTGATGATGATCAGAATAAGTACAGTAACGTAGGGCCGAACCGTAACCACCCAGCTCAACCAACCGAGAATCCCGCTCATACCACACCCCTCCGTCTTGCTGAATAGTGGGCATCAGTTGTCCGTCTTGTGTATCCGCCTTCAATGACACTGGCCAGGCGTCCAATGCTTGGTGCCAGTCGAGGGCTCTTCATTTTCTTCGGGCGCCTCTCGCCGGTATCCTCAATGCTGTCCCCGTGCTGCTCCATTGAGTCGCAAGCCGGCATCGTGTGCGCCCCAGATCTGAGGGCTGATCCCTGCAAATCGCGTTTTCGTTCATCGCGACGTCAAACAATCTCTCTCCCTAGCCCACGGCCACCTCGGGCTCGGCGAGCACTGCATCGCCAGCTTCTTGGGGGTCCGCATAGAACTGGGCGCAATAGGCCCGGAATGGCATAATCTCACCGTCAGAGCGGCAAAGTCGGGGACGCGCGACGTACCTCTTGCGCCTCCAGACAGAGACATCCTGCAGAACGTCCCGCTTCTGCGATGACGACATCAGCTTGTTCATCAAGGGAGCCCGGAGCGGGACGGGGAGAAAGCCGAGACCGGTAACCCAACGTTTGGGTTTCCGGATCTCCTTCACCTGCGATACCAGGGACAGATCGATTAACGTATCCTCCACCGGTGCCGCGAGAACCCACAGGCGCATGTCCAAACCGATTGAGTGTTCCCGGATCTGAACGAATGAATAGCCCAAGCCGCAAACCAGGGTTTTGGTAGATAAGTCGAAGGTGATGCTCAGGCTCCCAAGAATCCTACGCCTGCTGGCGAAATCCAAGTGGGTCCTGAGGCAGGGCCCGTCGATGGATACAGGAACTGTGCGGATCACGCTGTCGTAGCCGTGGACGTAGCGAAAGTGAGCCAGGTCAACCGAGTTTTCCGTCGTTTCCTGGGGGTGTCCCGGAAAGCGTATGGTCTGGACTTCGATGTTGCTCCAGCCCGCTTGCTCCGGCTGGTCCGCTGGCAGGGTCCATTGTGGCTCACGACCATTCAGCCCCCACCAGCCGAATACCATGCCGCAAATCTCCCTTGTCTCGAACACCCTCAATCTGGCGGACTTGGGAGGTTTTGCGTACGGAGTCGCCACGCATTGCCCGTTGGTATCGTACTCGAAACCGTGGAAGGGACAGACCAGCCGGCCCTCGCAGATGCGCCCTCCTGCCTCGGGACCCAGGTCAGACCCCAGGTGCGGGCAATATGCCTCGGCAACACAGACTGCCCCATTGTCGTCGGCCCAGGCCACGACTTCCTCCCCCATCCAGGTCTTCCGGATGAGCCTAACCTGTTGCAACTCCCGACGAGTGGCAACAAAATACCAGCCTTCAGGAAACGGAGAAGGCAGGTCATTGGCAACTGGTCTCTTGTTCCTCTCAGGCAATGGTTGATTCCCACCCTTGGTCTGCTGACTTCGAGGCTGGGCCAGTCGAACTGACAGCTATGGGCTGTAGTTTTCGGTACTGGTGATCCCTATTATAGGTCAACTCACACTCGGCAATATGGTGACATTTATCTCCCGATTCTTTCACCTTTTGCCGCTCTACATTGTAGAACCTGGCTGCGTGCAATTTGTGTCAAAAGTATGCGGAATCCATAAAGATTGCTTTTATTCTATTCTGAGTCTTATGGAAGGTCGGCCGCCAAGCGGTCATTGGTACTCTCTGTCTGAATTGCACCTGGCGACCCCGCAATGGAGTATGATGAACCACGATTCGCACCCTGCGTGCTCGTTCCGGGGGATAGGCCATGGACTTGAATGAGGATGATGTTATCCAGATCATCAGGTACCTGGATGAGTCCAACTTCAATGAGCTGCAGTTGCAACTGGGCGACCTTCGCATTGTGGTCAGCAGGAGCGGCGGCTCGGCCCCGCTGCCCAACGTCGAACAATCCCCCAAACCCAGTGACACCCCGTCTGCGCCAGCCCCACCACCTCCTTCCCCACAACCCGTCGAGCAGGCGCCTCCCACTCCAACGATCGCGCGGACCACGGACGCAAGCGACGAAACACCAGACCACGGCCAGCGCATAACCATCACTTCCCCCATGCTGGGGACTTTCTATCGGTCCCCGGCACCCGGCGAGCCACCCTTCGTCGACGTGGGATCGGTGGTAGATGTAGACACGACAGTCTGCATCATTGAGGTAATGAAGCTGTTCAGCACCATTAAGGCCGAGAAGCGAGGCCGCGTTGCCCGCGTCTCCGTGGATGACGGGCAGCTGGTGGAATACGGGCAGGTGCTATTCCATCTGGAAACCGAGAGAAACTGAGGGGCAGTTCGCACGTTGCATGTCGTCAAGCGGGTCCTGGTTGCAAACAGGGGTGAGATTGCCGTCCGCGTAATCCGCGCCTGCCGCGAATTGGGCGTCGAATCGGTGCTCGCTGTGTCCGAGGCCGACGTCAATTCCCTGGCCGCGAGAATGGCCGACAGGGTGTTGTGCATCGGCCCAGCCCCATCATCGGCCAGCTACCTCAGCGTGGCAACCATCGTGGAGGCCGCCCTCGGCAGCCAGTCCGACGCCATACACCCCGGCTATGGATTCCTGTCGGAGCAGCCGGAGCTGTCCCAGGCTTGCAGGGACAACGGGCTCACATTCATAGGCCCGGGACCGGAGCAGATCAGGGAAGTGGGGGATAAGCTGGCGGCAAGACAAGCGGTCGCAAAACTGGGTATTCCCGTGGTGCCTGGCTCCGCCCTGATAGATGAGCTCGCCAAGGCGTCGCACGTTGCCGACGAGGTCGGATACCCCGTCCTGCTCAAGGCCGCAGCAGGAGGCGGCGGAAAGGGCATGAAAGCCGTCCACCGGCCTGAGGAACTGGAGACCGTATTCCGGGAGGCCTCGGCGGAGGCACGGTCCGCATTTGGAGATGACCGTCTTTACCTTGAGTCCTTTATCCCGAACGCCCGCCATATCGAGGTGCAGGTCCTGGCCGACCGCCACGGACATTTTGTCCACCTGTTCGAGCGGGACTGCTCCGTGCAGCGCCGCTACCAGAAGCTGATTGAGGAATCGCCGTCACAGGGGTTGTCCAACGAGCTTCGCGATATGCTCTGCCAGTCGGCGCTGTGTATCGCGGAGTCCATCGAGTACGAGAATGCCGGTACTGTCGAGTTCATCCTGGACCAGGACAAGGAAGAGTTCTATTTCCTCGAGATGAACACCCGGATACAGGTGGAGCACCCTGTAACGGAGATGACTACTGGCATTGACCTCGTGCAGGAACAGATCCGGGTGGCGCAGGGCGAACCACTGGGTTTTTCGCAATGCCAGGTGGTTTCCGAAGGGCACGCTATCGAGTGCCGCATCAATGCGGAGCGACCCGAGGACGATTTCCGGCCATCGCCCGGGAGGATAACCCGCTGGGAGCCGCCGGATGGTCCGGGCATTCGCCTTGACAGTCACTGCTATGAGGGATACGTCGTTCCGCCCTACTATGACTCGCTACTGGCCAAGCTGATCGTGGCGGGCAACACCAGGATGGAGGCCATCGCGCGACTCCAGCAGGCCCTGGTCAGCTTCCACGTGGAAGGCGTGGACACCACCATCCCCTTTTTGGCCTCGGTCGTGGAAAGGGCGGATTTCATCGCCGGCAAAATCAATACCAGTTGGCTGGAAACGGTGGTCAAGCCCACATAAGAAAAGCGTGGGATGCCGACCATTCCTTGCCCTGGGAGGCAAAGAGCAATGAGCCAGGTCGCTTTCGTAGATACGACACTCCGGGACGCCCACCAGAGCCTGTGGAACGGGCAGATGACGACTGCCATGATGCTGCCCATCGCGCCGGTCATCGACCAGGTAGGATTCGAGGCGCTGGACTTCATGGCACTGATCAGCATGGACTGGTGCGTGCGAAACCAGCGGGAGAACCCATGGGAGCGTATCCGGCTGATGTCCGGGGCCATGCCCAACACTCCTCTCATCGTCGGCGGGGTGCTGCGCAACTTCGGCAACGTT
Source organism: Dehalococcoidia bacterium (assembly GCA_965207865.1). Taxonomy (GTDB): domain Bacteria; phylum Chloroflexota; class Dehalococcoidia; order Lucifugimonadales; family UBA3495; genus VXOI01. The sequence goes on along the minus strand of CBDBNP010000007.1, from coordinate 32,108 downwards.
CCCGACTCGGTCACGGAGTTCTGGACCAAGAAGATCAGCGAGGCAGGAGCAGGTCGGCTCCGGATCAACGACCCGTACCACGACATCGACCAGATCACCAAGGCCATCGGGTGGTCCAGGGATGCCGGTATGATCACCATGGTGGCGCTGATCTATTCCTATAGCCCAGTCCATACCGACGAATACTACGCCCGGAAAGCGCGCCAGATGGCCGATGCCGGCGCCGACCGCATCTTCATCAAGGATGTGGACGGCCTGCTGACGCCGGAAAGGGTCAGGACGCTGGTACCGGCCGTCATGAATGAAATCGACGGCATACCCATGGAACTTCACGGCCACTGCACCACCAGCCTGGCACCGGTCTACTACATGGACGCCCTGGATCTGGGGATCCATACCCTTCACACCGCCGTTGCGCCACTGGCCAACGGCGCCTCCCAGCCCTCGGCCGATGTCATCCTGCGCAACGTAAAGGCGCTCGGCCACTCGACCGGCATAAACGAAAAAGCGCTAGAGGAAATGACCGAGCACTTCCGGTACGTTGCGCGACGGGAGGGCTTCCCCGAGGGCGCGCCGGTGGAATACGACCTGAGGCAGTACGACCACCAGGTGCCGGGAGGGATGATGTCCAACTACCAGGCAGAACTCTCGAGGAGAGGTCTGGGGCACCAGCTGGATGCGTTGCTGGACGAGATCGCCCGGATTCGCCGGGAGCTGGGATATCCCGTAATGGTGACGCCCATATCCCAGTACATCGGCGCCCAGGCCGTGCTGAACCACACGGCAGGGGAACGTTACCGGATCGTTACCGACGAGGTCATCAAGTACATCCTCGGGCACTACGGCGAGCTGACAGCCCCGGTGGACCCCGACGTGAAGGCGCACGTGATGGCCATGCCCAGGACAAGGGAGCTGTTGGACTGGGAGCCGCCTCAACGCACGATAGAGGACCTCCGAGCTGACTTCGACCCCGAACTTTCCGACGAGGAGTTCTTGCTCCGGGTCCTCAGCTCCAACCAGCAGGCGGTGGACGAAGTGCTGGCCGCTGGCCCCGGGTCTTACGACTACCCGCCAAGAGACAAGCCGGTGCTCGAACTGGTGCGAGAGCTGACCAGCAGGAGGGACATATCATCCATCAGCATTCAGAAAGGAAATTTCTCACTTACACTGCGCTGACAAACATCATGACGCCAATCACCGTGGCCTATCTATAATCCAAAGTGGCAGCGCATCCGGGCGGGCTGGCGAGGAGGGCAGAACTGCTTTAGGACACGGGCATTATCACTACAAGGCCGCTCTTGCAGCTTGACAAAAACGGGCCCATGCCCCTGCCTGCTTGAGCATAAAGCTTGTAAGAGGTTCGTCATTTCACATCATTTGATGCTATAGTGCAATCTTGTGTAATTATTTTGTTTCGAATCTTTCGCAGCAAATAATATTATTCCACAGCAAATAATATTGTTCTAATACACAATTAGCGACTACAATTTCGCTGAAGGATTTCATACAAGAGCTTTTGCCAGTGCTCAGACGCCTGTCACCCGAGTCATTGTCCCGTTTCAGCGCATCCCACGCGTCGTTAAGGACCGAAGGTGGGGTCCGCTTGCTCGAGGATCAAGGGGCTTCAGGTCACCGTTCAGGTGAAGTTGAGGCCCGCCTCCCTATGTTGTCTGGGTCTGGGTCTCGCTCCAGCCCCACTGCCACCTTCCTGTCGATCCATCACTGGACAAGCACCAAGCAGTGTGGCAAATCCCCAAGGCATCGTCGACGAATTCAGTCTATTTTTAATGTCATTGAAACCCATTCATGTGGATCAGCAACTCGGTCTGTCTGCCTTCACGCTCTTCGCCAATCAGCTTCCAGCCTACAATTGTGTTCCAAGGCACGCCACCTTGTCTTCGATCCAGGTCATTGTGGCGTCAGAATGAAAATGCCGGTAATCTGCCGCACTCTACCGAAAGGTCGTGATCCAAGTGCTTAAGTCTCTTTCGCCGGAATCGCTGGCTCGGAAAAGCTCGGGAAGGCCGCTGGTGGTCATCGGTCTGTGGATTGCGCTGGCGATTCTGGCGGTACTGATATCCGGGACCTTGCTGGATAGCGCGACAACCACGGAACTACGGCTGACCGGCAACGTTGAATCCGAGAGAGCCAAGAGACTTCTTGAAGACCGGCTGGGAAGCCGCACCATATCTGAAATTGTCGTCATACAGTCGGATTCGCTTACCGTTGACGACGAGGCGTTCAAGGAAAAAACGGAGGAAATATTCGCAGCGCTAGTGGCGTTGGGCCCCGATATTGTCACCGGAGGGCTGAACTATTACCTGACAGGGGATGAATCCCTCGTTTCCGCCGACCGTACTACCACGATAATGCCAATGGTCATGGCCGGCGACCTTGATGAGGCCATCGGAAACGTCGAGCAGGTTGTCCACATAACTGGGGATGTGGACAAAAAGGACGGCTTCCGTGTGCTGCTGGGCGGTGAAGCCAGCATATCCTACGAGAACAACGAACTCTCTGAAGCGGATCTGCAAAAGGGCGAGCGCTTTGGCATACCAGTGGCCTTGATCATACTCCTGGTCATCTTCGGTACTGTGGTGGCCGCTCTCCTGCCCATTGGTCTGGCCATAATCTCCATTGCCGTTGCCCTAGGCATCACTGCCCTGATTGGACAGGCCTTCGAGCTCTCTTTCTTCGTAACCCTGATGATTACGATGATTGGCCTGGCCATTGGCATAGACTACTCCCTCCTCATTGTTTCCCGTTTCAGGGAAGAAATGCGACAAGGACGAAGCCCTCGGGACGCTGTTGCCAATGCCGGGGCCACGGCGGGGCGTACGGTGCTCTTCAGCGGTTTCACGGTGGTATTTGCCCTCTGCGGCATGCTGATAATCCCATCATCCCTCTTCCTGTCGTTAGGACTCGGAGCAATAATCGTCGTGCTGGTCACCCTCGCGGCAACATTTACGCTACTGCCCGCCGTCCTGGCGTTGCTCGGTACCAAGGTCGACGCCTTGCGCCTGCCCATCGTGGGAAGGGCCGTTACGGGCCGTTCCACAGAGGCGCAAGGAGGGTTCTGGGATGCCATAACCCGGGCGGTAACCAGGGTCCCGATTGTCAGTCTCATTCTGGTTGGTGGCCTGATGATCGCCGCCGCCGTTTTTTTCTTCCAGATAGACACCGGCAGCAATGGAGTTGACGCATTCCCCGAGGGCTCTTTCACCCGGGACGCATTTTTCCTCCTCGAGAAGGAGTTCTCCTTCGGGGTTGTGAATCCTGCCGATATCCTGGTCGACGGAGATATAAGCAGCCCTCAGGTCCAGGAGGCAATCGGGAAGCTCTCGGCGTCAATCGAGTCCGACCCTCGCTTTCCCTTTCCGTCTGACTTGAGGGAAATTCCTGAGGCTGATCTGGCCGTGTTATCCGTGGCGATAGCCGGAGAACCCAGTAGCCCCTCAGCCATAGCCGCAGTGAATACCATCCGGGACCAATACATCCCGGAGGCCTTCGCCGGCGTTTCCGCAGATGTTATTGTCGGCGGATTCTCAGCCGCCGCCGCGGACTTCCGCAACATCGTCAACGTTTACACTCCCATAGTGTTCGCCTTCGTTCTGGGCCTCAGCTTCATTTTGCTGATGGTGGTTTTCCGGTCGTTGGTCATTCCGATAAAGGCCATCATAATGAACCTGCTTTCCGTGGGTGCGGCTTACGGATTACTGGTGATTGTGTTCCAGATGGGTCTTGGAGCCAGTCTTTTCGGATTCCAGCAAACGGACGTCATCGATCTGTGGATACCCCTGTTCCTATTCTCCATCCTGTTCGGGCTTTCCATGGACTACCACGTATTTTTGCTCAGCCGCATAAAGGAGAGGTTTGACCATACAGGAGACAATGCCGAAGCCGTTGCTTTTGGGTTGCGCTCCACTGCCGGAATAATCACGGGGGCCGCCGTTATAATGGTGGTAGTTTTTGGCGCTTTCGCGGCCGGGGAGACCATCATCAACCAGCAGGTGGGGTTCGGCCTCGCCGTGGCAGTGTTTCTTGACGCAACGTTGGTCAGATCGGTACTGGTGCCTGCCAGCATGGAGTTGCTGGGATCACGCAACTGGTACTTGCCGCCCTTCCTGCGCTGGCTGCCTCAGTTGCAGATCGAGCCACCAGAAGACCCGGAGAGCGATTTAACCGTCAAGCCCTGAGTGACAGGGAATATCTTGCTCTCCGCAGCAAGCGAGTCGCCACTTGGAGTCAGAAATGCAAACGCCGCCAATGGGTTCCGACTACTTGGAGGGTTACGAAAAAGTACCGCTGGCTGACCGGGTGCTGGCGGCAAAGTTCTGTGCCCACACCCTTGTGGGGGACCCTGAGGGCGAAGCAGTGATCGACGAGCTCTTTGCTCTCGGAGAACCGGAAGCCTTTCGCCTCATCAAAGCAGCTATGGATGAGGACGACAAGGGTCTCAATGGCGCTCCCCAGTCGCTGCTGGATTTCTTTGAACAGATTTCTCACCCGCCGTCCTGGTGGGACCCAACCGCCACGGGGCCTGGGATACGAAGCTTTCACCGGCATTCCGACATGATCCTGCAGGCGTTTGCTGCCGGTGTGCTGGTGGAGGTCTTCACTACAAACATCGCCCGGTCTTTCATCATCACTGGCAGGCTGAGGGACCAGGGCGTCAGGCGGTTGAAAAACAACAACCGCCATGTGATGGAGATTTTCTGGCCGGATGGTCTTGAGAGGCAGGGAGACGGCTGGAAGCTGTCGGTTCGAATTCGCTTGGTCCACGCCCAGGTCAGGAGATTGCTTCAAGGAGCCCCGGACTGGGATGGCGAAGCTTGGGGAGACCCCATCAGCGCCGCGCATCTGGCCTTCGCCGCCTCGGCCTTTTCCGCCAGGTTGCTGAAACATTCGAGGAGGATTGGAGTTCCGTTCAGCAAAGAGGAAAGCGAAAGCTTCATGATGATATGGCTGTATTCGGCATATCTGATGGGCATTCCAGAGACGATTCTCCCTCACAGCGAAGCCGAGGCCCTGAAGCTGTATGATGTGGCCCGTATATGCGAACCTTACCCGGACTTCGAGTCTGTCATTATGGCAAACGCGTTGGTCAGTTCCGTTCCGCTGCTTCTGGGACTCCCTTTACGCGGTGAAGGAGACGAATTGAGGACTCTCGCTTACACCGTGGCGCGGGCCTTCATTGGAGATGAACTCGCCGATCAGTTGAAATTCCCACCGGCCAAGACTCGCGGTATTATCAGGATGATGTGGTTGAATACAAAACTACGGCGCTTCAAGCGTGGATTGGTGCCAGGCCAGTCCAAGGCAGACCGGTTCCACAACTTTAAGAGCTTGGTCGACGTTTCAGTCTACGACGATTCCATTTCCTACAGGCTTCCGGACCATGTCTACGCGGAGAAGTCGGATAGATGGTGAGTAATCCCCTTCGCCCTTAGCTCAGAAAATCTGAGTCACTGCCGACGGTAGAGCCCCTATGGTGAATCTGGCCGAGAATTCTGTGGGGACCAACTCGTCCATTCGCGAACATCTAAGTGAAGAGCCACCGCTGGACGGTGAGCGACCGAAACGTAGGGGAATGTCGGTAGCGTGGAGGCAGGCAGACCCTGCCGTGGCGCTGCATAACTGCGACACATCCGGTTCAACTGGGAAGCATCTTTCCACAGAAGCAGAAAGCACTACAGTCGATGCTACGAAATCTCCGGGCATATAAAGTCCGCCCTCATTTGTTCGTTCCCGCGCCGATGCGACGACGGAGTAAGCGGCGATTCAGCAGGTTTCCTTTGGCTCAGTCCAATCTTCGACGCAGCGCCGAATGGAACGTACTCGCCTGAAAATTCTCCTTACAGGATGCGCCGGATTTATAGGATCCAGAGTCGCGATTCAGCTACTGGACCAGAGCGAGCGCCCCGGGAACTCAGGGTAGATCTCGGTGAAGTAAATGAAGGCGGTCGCGCTCACTCCCACCCACAGGGTTACGACTCAGCTCAACACGCGTCGTCCGGTCAGGCGGTCTGCCAAAACGATGGCCAGGGCCTTGGTGGCAGCCCTCAGCACCAAGAGCTGGCCTTGGGCGCCTGCCAGTCCGCCGAAGCCGAAACCCAGAATTACCTGGAAGGAAAATCCCGGATTGTGTGGGCCGAGCAGGTCGCCGTCCGGCTGCAGGACCGACTCCCGCCAGAGCTCGTCGGGATGGCCGAAGAATGGCTCACACGCCCAGGCCTAGTGCTGATTGGTCCGTTCAAAATCGGTGGCCGTTAGCAGGCTCTGGGTGGTCAGCAGGCAGATCGGATCGTCTCCCGTGATGAACGACCGCGGGTTGCCCTTATGTCAATGTAGAATGAACAGGCGAAGCTCAGTAAAAGGAAAGACCCACTGCGGCCAGCAGCAGATCCTTCCCGTGCCCCGACTCCTCGCAGAATGGCGACGGTAACCCGGTCACGGCAGGATGCCAACCTCACGGAGCAGGTCGATGGTGCCCTGCAGGTCGCTCAGGCTGCCGAGATCAATGTCGGGAGGGTCGAGAGACTCGAATGGCGGAAGGTCGCCTTCCGGCTCCACGCCCGCGGTTACGGGATACTCCCTGACTTCCGACGTGAAATACTGCTGCGCGGGTTCCGAAAGCAGAAAATCTATGAATTCCAGTGCCGTTGCCTTGTTGTCAGACACCTCAAGGATCCCTGCTCCCGCCACGAGGACCAGTGCTCCGGGGTCTCCGTTGCCGATGTAGTGGTTGCGAGCCTCGAAGTCTTCGCCATACTCTTCCAGGAATCTCTCGAGGTAATAGTGGTTGACGAAGCCAACATCAACTTCCCCGTTGGCAGTGGCTTGCACGATGGATGTGTTGTTCTGGTACTCCTGGGCGTCGTTGTCCCTCATTCCCTCCAACCACTGCCGGGCAGTTTCCTCTCCCAATTGCTGCCTCAGGGCGGTCACGAATGACTGGAAGGACCCGTTGCGTGGCGCCCATCCCACTCGGCCTCTCCACTGCTCATCGGTGAATTCCAGGATGGAGTTCGGCAGGTCTTCTTCAGGGTCAATGGTCTCGGTGTTGTAGATGATGGTCCTGGCCCTGCCGGAGGTCCCGACCCAACGCCCGTTGGGGTCCCTGAGCCTGGAATCAACCTTGGTCAGGGTCGCTTCCGGCAGGTCTTCCAGCATACCCTCCGCCGCCAGGCTGCCGAGGGAACCGGGGTCCTGCAGGAACACTACATCCGCCGGGGTGTTGTCGCCCTCCTCCAGAAGCGTCGCCGTCGTGGATGCGCTGCCTGCGTACTTTACCCTGATTTCGACTCCGGTTGACTCGCCGAAGGCCTCCAGCAGCGGGTGCACCAGGGACTGGGAGCGCCCTGAATAAACGGTTAGCGTTCGGTCTTCAGCCTCGGCTGGTTCTGTTTGGGTTGGGACGTCGGTCGCTGGCTCCGAGGCGAGTTGTGCGGCGGTGGCCGCTGCCCGCGTCGGCTCTGCCAGCGTGCCCGTCGCCGGAGAGGTCGATTGCTCGCCCCCTCCGCAGCCGACAAGGGCCAGTGCCACGAATAACAATGTCAGTGGCATCAGGGTTCGCAGGAAATCCTGGCCTACCCTTCCACTCATGGTGAGGTTGTAAAACCACATATTCGTACCTCTGGCCAAGTGCGTTGTCAGGTCCCTGGTAGCTAGTTGCCAGGTCATACTGCGTCAACAGGAGTGCCGGCGCAACCCCGTTCAGGACCTCCAGTGCTGCATCGCGGTAGGCCGCCGTGATTGCGCCCGGCCCGCCAGTGGGGTAGGCCACGATGGTTTCGTCCGCTGACGGGTTGGCCTTGGCCTCGGCAGGCTGAATCGACTGGTAGAGGCCAGTGCCTCCACCTGGTGGATCCCCAGGGCGTCGCGGTTCTCGACCTGTGCGTCATCGTAAACTTGGCCGATGTAACTGACGGCACTGAGGCAGAAGATGGCGTTGAAGCGGGAGAAGGCTTACTTGGTCGCGGTCTCGGGGGCGCCCGCGTCCATGTCGTCAGCCCCCTGCAGGACCCAGTCCATGGCCTAGAGCAGTGGGATGTCTAAGGCTCCTTGCCGCCCGGAGTTCCCTTCAAACGCCCGGGCGACCGCGGCCACCGAATCGGGGTAGACGCCATTTACTTCCTTGTACACGTAGGTGACCCAGGCCTCGTCGTTCAGGCGGAATCTGGACCTGTCCTGGCCGATGAGCAATTGGGGGTAGGCCCCAGGGGGATCTATGAGCCGGCCTCCGCATCCGCGCGCCTAGTGCCATCAACGATTCACTCGCAGGAGAAGTCCAGAGTGGGCCAGATGGAATCCTTGGGATGAACAGGAGGAGGCCGGATGGACCACGCTTTGCGCCAAGTCTACGGGGATCGGGACCCCAGCGGACCTTGTTGCCTGAGACCTACGCCCTGGCCCTGATCGCCGCAGGTTCTGGTTGATCCGGAGTTCACTTATTCGCAGCAACCGGGCCTTGGACCGCACAAAATCCGGTCAATAATTTGGCTTTGGTCTAGTTGGTTGGGCAAGGCCACCTCATGCACGATAATTGCAATTATCGTGCATCCCACAGTGAGCCCCGGGACTACCTCCCAGCCCCCTATTTCTGCGCGCGGGTCAATGTTGCCGATGGAACGCCAACGCTCACCCAACACTTGCGCTTATCCGCGATTAACGCAACTCCCCGTCCGTGAAACGGCCTGGCTCAGCCTTGCGGAACGGCAGTTATTACTGGCATCCTCAGCCCGCAGGTGGCGAAAATCCCCTGAGTGGCGATTGGGTGCCAAGAAAGGTCCAGCAGATCCCCGATTACTTCACGCCTGAGTGGGCGGCCGCCCTAGTGGATGGCGCGCCCAAATACCCGACGCGCATGGCCTTCCGGATCATGCTGAAGACCGGCCTGCGGGTCTTCGAGGCCCTGGCGTTCCAGCGCGTGGACCTGCCCTGGGCCATGCGCCGCCGGACATTGGCATTCGGGCGGTGGTCTCGGTGACAAGTCCCGAAAGGGGCGCGAGGTGCCGGTCCCGGCGGATGTGCTTGAAAGCCTCGGGGACCTGGCATCATTTCATGCGAAGACAGGCACCGGCCCAGGCTGGACATATCCCGAAAGTGGGTCGCAGAAACGATGAAGAAGGCGGCACTGTAGGTGGGCAAAGACCTGGCGCAACTACGTCCTACGCGTCGTTCCCATCCCGGTACTACGACAATGGTTACGGCACCAGTCCCTCCAGGCCACGCAGCGATACTTGGAGCTGGCCGGGGCGCACCACGAATAGCTTAGAAGACTGCAGGTACGGTCCAGGAGACTTCGCGAGCAGAGGTCTCAACTCTCGGTCAGGGAGTCAATCTTCCCTAGTTCCGTGGCCTCAGGGTGACAACATCTCTGACCCTATTGTTGTCAAAATGTCGCCAAAAGGCCCGATTTCAAAGGTAATTAACTACAAAAATAAGGATTGGTGCCGAAGGTCAGATTCGAACTGACACGGGGTTTCCCCCACCGGTTTTTGAGACCGGCGCGTCTACCATTTCGCCACTTCGGCTCGGATACGAACTTGGCTGCCTCCGGGATCTATGGCCCAGTCTGGCTAACGGGCCGCCGATATGCGTTTCCAAAGTCTTCCCGCCTCAACGTCCGTAGCAGGCGGTAGCTACCCGTAGCTATCGACCGTGGCCAGGATACCTTAGCGTCCCATCCGCCCCCGGGCAACGTGTTTTGAGATCCTGCAGGCTATTCTTGGGCTTGCGGCGTGTGGCTGAGATCGTGGAATTTCACACAATGGAGGCCACACTCAGCCGTTATGGACCTTTCTCATTGGAACAATGGGTTAAGCATCATTATACCACCGCCGATTATGGAGCATACCTGCGAATGCTGCCGCCCAGGCTGCAGGCCAAGGCGGCATGCCGCTCCTTGAGGGTTAGCGCAACCTCCCGTCGACGGCTATCACCTCAGGACGTTCGGGACGGAAATATGGACTAGGTCTCCCCTGGCAAAAGCACGATTCGACCTAGCTTGGGTCCCTGGCCTCAAGTTCAATCTCCGACCACCATGGCCTGACCATCCCTCGGGTTAGTTTCCTCAGGCCGTTGTGCAACCTCTCGCCATTGTTGTCTCATCGCAGGGGTTCCTGCTGTTCCGGGGCGCTCCCCGAAGGACTGGAACCGGTCCTTAATCGGTCAATCCTGCCCGAGCGGGCCGAAGAGGCTGTCGGTGGATGCGTTGCCTGTGGTCCCCCCGGTCGGCTAAGGTTCCGCCACACCCTGCTCAGGCAGGCCCGCTGGTCCAGCCGCCACGAGGTGAAAATTGGACCATTGTCGTGCCGTTTGGCACATGCAGCCAGCTCTGCTCCTTGAGGCCCCGCGATAATTATTGGCGGCATATTCACGCGGTGTGTTACAGTGGATACACGCGCTCGATACCGCACCAAGGCTTCACTACGGCCACGGACCACCATCTGTCCCGTCTCTTGTCTGGTGCCCTGCCCTGCGCCAGATTGACCATGCCGCCATAGCGGGATGGATTTAGGAGTCCGTGGCCCTATGCCTTCCAAAACCCTATCAGCTCGTCCAAGACTTTCTCGTCCTGTTCACAGGCACCAGGCGGTCTGCGCCGAGTGCGGAGCACCCACCACAGTCCCCTTCGTCCCCACCCAGAACCGCCCTATATACTGCTCTGCCTGCTTCAAGTCCCCTGCAAGGGCCACCGCTCCTGCAGAAACTGTTTCCAACGAGCGGGCGTCCACCCGGGATGAACATTTAGCGGATCCTGCACCCGGATTCGCGGAGATGGGCCTGGCTGCGGCCACAAAAACTGCGCTGGCCCGCATGAACATATCAGAACCCACGCCCATCCAAGGAAAGGCCATCCCTCTTCTCCTGGCTGGCAAAGACGTGGTGGGACAGGCTCGTACCGGTTCCGGCAAGACCCTGGCATTCGCCGTGCCTATGGTGGAACGGTGCGACCCATCGGTCCGGCAGGTTCAGGCCCTGGTGCTGGTACCGACCCGGGAGTTGGCGATGCAGGTGGCGGGAGTGACGGAAGCTCTGGCGTCGCGCCACGGGCTGCGCTGCACCCTGCTCTACGGCGGCCATTCGTTGAAACCGGAGTACAGGGCGTTGAAGGAAGGCGCCCAGATCGTCGTCGGCACTCCCGGCCGGACCCTGGACCATGTCCGGCAAGGCACGTTGAAACTCCAATCGGTCCGCTTTCTCGTGCTTGACGAGGCCGATGAGATGCTGGATCAGGGCTTTGCCCACGACGTCGAGGCCATACTTGACCGGACGCCGTCCAGCCGGCAGACCGGGCTCTTTTCGGCGACCATGCCCCGGTGGGTTGCGAAGACTGCTGCCGGGCACCTGCGCAATCCAGCCAGGGTGGAGGTGGACGCAGACCTGCAGAAGCTGCCCACAGTGAAGCACCTGGTCTATTCCATTCAGAAGGACGCCAAGCTCGAAGCGCTCCGTACACTGTTGGATGGGCGCGACGGCTCTCCCGTCATTGTCTTCGGCAAGACCAAGCGCGGCGTGAAGAAGCTGGCTGGTCAACTGATCGAAATGGGCTATCCGGCGGGTGCGCTCCAGGGGAATCTCAGCCAAAAAGCCCGAGAAATAGTGATGGAGAACTTCCGTTCCGGCGCAAAGCCTATCCTTGTTGCTACCAATGTGGCCGCGAGAGGGCTGGATGTCGAGGGAGTTGGCCAGGTCATCAATTTCGACCTGCCGGACTCGGAACTGCTGTTCACCCACAGGGCCGGGAGAACCGGACGCATGGGCCGCTACGGTGAGGCCGTTACCTTTATCACCCCGGATGAGGAGCGCAAGTGGCGCGAGATCGATCGCGGACTGGGCGGCCAGTTCGTGCGCAAGCCCTGGAAGGCGTCACGCTGGCAGGGACAGCGGCAGGAACGGATTGTAGAGCAGCGGCGACAGGCTTCCGGCGCCCCCGCTTAATGGGGATGATCGCCGGAGTATCGTCCTGAACCCTGGCTCCCGAAATTTCAGGAGGCCGCTGCGGTCATCCTTGGCCCGCCGGTCTCCTCCGCTCATCTGCTTTCCTTCGACAGGTTGAGCAACTAACCAGCCTGGTGGTGCACCGACACTACGCTCGGGCCGGCTCGATGGCGTGTCTGAATTTCACACACCATGGTCCACTTGCGGATTCGCTGTCCCCTGGACGCAATCGATGGCGTCAGGAAAGAGCCTTGTGGCCACAATTGCCCATCCTGGGCTGGCGAATATGAGGGCCCGACAGCCTGCCCTGACTTTTGCTATTGACATCAGCGTCATTGACGCCGACTATGCGTTTGCCGAGACGAAAGTGCTTCACTGCTAAGCTTCGTAAACCCGCAGAATTCCATCGGACTGCACCGGTTCCTCGAACTACGACGCGCGGTGACTGAGTTCCAGTTCAGCACCCCTCTGGATGAAAGGAGATAGGGTCAATGCCGAATTCGGGAAAGCATTCGAACGTAGCCGTCGTCGGCGCGGGAATCCTCGGGGCCGCCATCGCGTTTAGGCTGGGACGGCGCGGCGTCAGCGTCACCGTCATCGACAGTGGACAGCCGGGACAGGGAGCATCGAGCCACAGCTTCGCGTGGATCAATGCCGGAGCCAAGGAGCCCATCGGCTATCACAACCTGAATCGGCGCTCCCTGGAAATGTGGCACCGGTTCGCCACCTCCATCGGCGATGACGGTGACCCTGACAGCGTCGGCCTGCGCTGGGGAGGCAAGGTCTCCTGGGAATCTGACCCCATGGCCGCCGAGGGCCTGCTCGCACGAGTCAAGCAGCTCCAGTCCTGGGGCTATCCCACCCGCCTGATCGACGTCGGGGAGCTGCGAGAACTGGAGCCGTCCCTGGATGTCGGCCCGGTGGCCGCTGCAGAATACAGCCCCAACGAGGGCCAGGTGGAGCCGCAGATGGTGGTGGACGCCTGCCTGCGACGCCTCAAGGAAATGGGCTGCGAGACTGTGCTGGAGACCGAGGTCCTCGGCTTCGAGCGGGACGGAGCTGGGAGGATTCATGGACTCAGAACGTCCTCCGGGGCCAGGCCAGTGGATGCGGTAGTTATCGCCGCAGGCACCGAGACTACTCGCGTGGCGTCCCTGGCCGGCGTGAACGTGCCCCAAGCAGAGAGCCCGGGCGTGGTGATCCGGACGAACCCCATGCCGGCCCTGCTCCAGAACGTGCCGATCTCATACGCGCCACCGCTGGGCGATGGCCGCAGAGAGATACATCTCAGGCAATGCGCCGATGGCAGATTGATGATCGGCGAAGGCGACCAGGAGAGCCTCGCCGAGGACGACAGCCAGGCTCACGCAGATGACCTGCTGGCCCGGGCCTGCCGCTATCTGCCAGGGCTCAAGGGCGCGCAGGCGGTCCCGGTGCCGGTCGGGTGGCGTCCCATGCCTCTGGACGGCTACCCGGTTCTGGGTTTTGCGTCAGAGGCACCCAACCTGTACGTTGCCCTGACCCACAGCGGCGTCACCCTCGCGCCCGCCCTCAGCCAGTTGGCCGCACAGGAAATCTGCGACGGCACTACCGCCGATGCGGTGCTTGGACCCTACCGTCCACAGAGATTCGCCGGACTAACGGCTGCGGAGGCAGCGCAAGCCAGCCATCCCCGCGCCGCGAAAATGCGCTAACCCACCAGTCTTTCAGGAAGGCTGCTCTGCAAGTCGCCGTGAGAACAGGTACCACGCGTCGGCACGGCACCATCCATTGAGTACTGTCGACGATCAAGCCCGGCAGCAGACCGCACTGCACGCGCGCAGGCCGAACATGCAGGTGCCGCAGAAACATACCCTGCGGTCGTGTTCCTCGTGGTCTCCTTGTTCGTCTTCGTGAACATGACCGCAGTGATCGTGGCCAGAGAAGTTCTCCAGTCCTTCCTTGATGAAAAAGGGAACGAGAAACAGGGCCACAACCGGGTCCGCCCACCACCATGCCAGCAGGCTGTTGAGTCCCAGTCCGATCAGGATAGTGACGTCCTGAAGATCGCAGAACAGTGATTCCAGCGCCTCGGCGCGCAGGGACCAGGACTGCATGCGGGTGGCGATACGCATCTTGCCGACATACAGCGCCGACATCACGACCGCACTGGCCACCACCAGAACGATACCGGCCAAACTGGGCTCAGGCTCGGGGAAGAATCCCACCAGGTTGGCCAGCGAGTGGATGACGATATAGGCCGCGAGGAGGAAAAAGCTGAGCGCCAGCAGCCTCCGGGCCTTCCCCTCAGCAGCCTCGGCTTCCGATTCCTCCAGCCCGGTCCTAAGTCGCCACACCAGCACCCCCCCAGCCAGGATCTCAACGATGCTGTCCAGGCCATAGGCCAGCAGGGCCACGCTGCTCGACCCTGCCGCCGCCCAGAATGCGACCCCGGCCTCGAGCACGTTCCAGAGCAGTCCTGCCACAACCAGAACCAGTGCAGTCCTGCGAAGCGTACTGGATTCAAGCACTTGAATTGACGCCTCCCCATCCCCAGGGAATTCCCAGGAGAAGTTCAAGGCACTCGCCAGTGCGGCTACGTCTCAATGATGCCCGCGCCCAAATATGGCACGAGTCTCACTTGTGAGCTGAAGTCAGGGGAGTATAACCGCAATCGGTCGTCCGGAATAGACCGGCCCACTGGGATCGAGGGGCCTCCTTACTTCTCCCTCCTCCTCAGGGGAGGGCTGGGGTGGGGTGAAATCCAGCGCATCAGCGACTGTGCAACCGACCAGAAAACGCCCTCACCCTCTTCTTGCGGAAGAGGGAACAATCGAAGGGCCAACGAAGATCGGAAGTTTCGGCTGGGCTATAATGTTCCGAACACCCACTTGGAGCCAACCTCCCGGGGAGATAGTGATGACCGGCATCTACCTTGACTACAACGCGACCACGCCCATAGACCCGGAGGTCGCCGAGGCAATGCTTCCCTACGTCCATGGGCTATACGGTAATCCTTCCAGCGGCCACTCCTTCGGACGTTCTGCCCGCGCCGGCGTTGATCACGCCAGGGCCCAGGTAGCGTCGCTCCTTGGCTGCGACACAGACGACCTGATGTTCACTAGCGGCGGCACCGAGGCCAACAATCACGCCATCAAGGGCGTCGCCGAAGCACACTGCCAGCGCGGAAACCACGTCATAACCTCGGAGGTGGAGCACCCGGCGGTAATTGAAGTCTGCCGGTACCTCGAAGGGCACGGCTTCCGCGTAACCTACCTGCCCGTCGACGAGTTTGGAATGGTCCACCCGCAGCAGGTGCAGGACGCCATCACCCCCGAAACGGTGCTGGTCAGCATAATGCACGCCAACAACGAGGTGGGGACCATACAGCCCATCGCTGAGATGGCGGAAATCGCGCACCGCAACGGCGCCCTGATGCACAGCGACTGCGCCCAGTCAGTGGGAAAAATCCCGGTTCGAGTGGATGACTTGGGCGTCGACTTGCTCTCCATCGCGGGGCATAAGCTCTATGCTCCCAAGGGTATCGGCGCGCTCTACATCCGCCCCGGCCTTCTCATCGAGAAGTTCATGCACGGCGCCGGCCACGAGGACGGCCGACGCGCCGGGACTGAAAACGTCATCGGCATGGCCGGCCTCGGCAAGGCCTGTGAACTGATTGAGCAGAACCTCGCCGAGTACGCCAGCCACATGTCCCGCATGCGCGACCGGCTGGAGCACGGCCTGCTGTCCGCCTCTCCCGACAGGAACGTAAACGGGCACCCCAAGAAGCGGCTGCCTAACACGTCAAGCATCGCCTTCCGCGGCCTGGAGGCCGACCGCATCCTGGCCAACCTGCCCAGCGTAGCCGCCTCGGCCGGGGCTGCCTGCCACAGCGACAGGGTGGAGGTATCCCACGTACTGGCGGCAATGAATGTCCAGGAGGAGTACGCAATGGGCACTCTGAGAATGACAGTGGGTCGCTTCACGACGACAGAGGAAATTGACCGCGCCATCGCCGAGGTCAACAAGGTGGTTGCCAGCATGACCCCGCTGCCCACCGCGGCGGACTGAACAAAACCGTCTGAATCGGGTTTCAAGGACTTAGGGATTTCCAGGACAAATAATCTTAATCCTCTTCCTCCTCGAATCCTGAAAATCCTGATTCAGACAACAGCCCCCAATTCAAGCAAATCACACTCCAGACAAACACAGCCAAAAACCGACATTGAGGACGGAGCTTATGACAACCCAGAGCAACCCGGGCGCCCTGGACGCGGCAACCCTCTCGGAGTTCAAGGAGGTCTACGAGTCGCAGCCGGCACACCAACTGATGCAGAACGTGGTGACCCAGCACGACGTGAATGATGTAGCCCTGAATCGCCAGATCGTTTCCGATGCGGTGCACAGCTTCTCCACCGTGCTGGATGACTGGAGCGTGACGAACCAGGCGCGCTCCGGTCGTTGCTGGGCCTTCGCCGGGCTGAACCTCTTCCGCTCCGAGACGCGTAACCTGCTCAACGTGAAGGAGTTCGAGTTCAGCCAGAGCTACGTCATGTTCTGGGACAAGATGGAGCGGGCCAACTACGTCCTGGAAGCCATCATCGAGACCGCCGACCGTCCCGTCGACGACCGGGTGGTGGCCTGGCTGCTGCAGCAGCCCCTCGGCGACGGCGGCCAGTGGGACATGTTCGTCAGCCTGATCAGAAAGCACGGCGTTGTGCCCAAGACGGTCATGCCCGAAACGGAAAGCTCCGGCAACTCGATGCGGATGAATTCCGGCCTCAACTACCAGGTGCGCCAGGGCGCTCTCAACATCCGCCGAATCTACGCCGCCGAGGGTGGTATCGATGCCATGCGGGAGGCCAAGCAGGAGTCCCTCGAAGCGATCTACCGCATCCTCAGCATCCACCTCGGTACTCCTCCGGAGTCCTTCGACTGGCAGTGGAAGGACAAGGACGGAGAATTCCACCGCGACGGGACCATGACGCCCCTGGAGTTTGTGGAGAAGTACATCTCCACTCCCATGGAAGAGTACGTCTGCCTGGTCCACGACCCTCGGCAGGCCAACCCGCCCGGCCGCACCTACACCGTGCAGTATCTCGGCAACGTGGTCGACGGCACCCGCATCAAGTACCTGAACATCGACATCGACCTGATGAAGGACATCGCCATACGCATGCTGCAGGACGGCAAGCCCGTCTGGATGGGCTGCGACACCGGGAAGCAGATGCACCGCGACAAGGGAGTGTGGGACGCGGAGCTCTTCGATTACGGCAGCGTTTACAACGCCGATTTCTCCATGAACAAAGAGGAGCGGCTGGAGTACCACCAGACCGCCATGACTCACGCCATGCTGTTCACCGGCGTGGATGTCGTCGACGGCAAGCCGCGCCGGTGGCGGGTGGAAAACAGTTGGGACGACAAGGTCGGCGAGAAGGGCTTCTTCCTGATGAACGACTCCTGGTTCGCCGAGTACATGTTCGAGATCGCTGCCCCGATGAGTTACCTCCCCGAGGAACTGCAGCAAGCCCTCGACCTCGAGCCGGTCGTCCTGCCCCCGTGGGACCCCATGGGTTCCCTGGCCTCGTAAACGCCGCTATACCCAATCAATCAAGGACGGTGAAACCATGGAGAGGTCCACCTACAACGAGCTAACGCCCCAGGAGAAGTACATCATCGAGATGAAGGGCACGGAGCGACCCTTCAGCGGCGAATACGACAACTTCTACCAGGATGGTACATACATCTGCCGCCGCTGCAACGCCGAATTGTACCGCTCCGTCGATAAGTTCGACGCGCATTGCGGTTGGCCCGCCTTCGACGACGAGGTGCCCGGCGCGGTCCGCCGCCTGCCCGACCCCGACGGCTGGCGCATCGAAATCGAATGCGCCAACTGCGGTGGCCACCTCGGCCACGTGTTCCTCGGCGAGCGACTGACGCGCAAGAACACCCGCCACTGCGTCAACTCCATCTCCATGCGCTTCGTCCCGGCCGCCAAGTAGCTCAGGGTTTAGGCACTGGTCTCAATCAGGGAGTGCTGTGCTGACGCAAAATGTAGGGCCAACCCTTGTGGTTGCCCTAGCAGCCCGTCCGAGAAACGCCGATGCTATGGTGCTGGGGTTATGATGGGAGAAACCTCCAGCATGGGAATACGCCGATGAGCAAGACCTTCCGTCCCTACGACCCCGAGCAACAGTTGCTGCTGCCGGCGGCGCTGCAGGAATGGCTGCCCGAGGACCACCCGGCCTACTTCATATCCGACTTGGTGGAGCATCTGGACCTCTCGGCCATCACCGCCCGCTACCAGGGTGAGGAGCGTGGCGGCCCTCCCTACCATCCCAGGATGATGGTGAAGGTGCTGCTCTACGGCTACTGCACCGGAGTGGCATCGTCGCGGCGCATCGCACAGCGTCTCCACGAGGACATCGCCTTCCGGGTGCTGGCGGCCAACAACACCCCGGACTTCCGCACCATCTCCGACTTTCGCAAGGACCTTCTGGCGGCGTTGGCCGATTTGTTCCACCAGGTGCTGGAGCTGTGCCGGCAGGCTGGCCTGGTGAAACCGGGGCATGTGGCCCTGGACAGCACCAAGGTGCGGGCCAGCGCGTCGAGGCACAAGGCCATGAGCTACGGTCGTATGAAGGAGAGGGAGGCGCAGTTGAAGGCCGAGATGGACGAGTTGCTGCGCCGGGCCGGGGAGGTGGATGAGGAGGAGGACCGCCGGTACGGCCGGGACAAGCGGGGCGACGAACTGCCGGAGGAGTTGTCCTTCCGTGAGGGGAGGCTGCGGAAGATAAGGGAGGCCAAGGCGGCCTTGGAGGCCGGGGCGCTGGCAGCGGCGAAGCAGGCCGAGGCTGAGGGCAGGGAGCATCCCGGAGTTCCCGATGACAAGACACAGCGCAACTTCACCGATCCCGACTCCCGCATCATGCCCGGTCCTGGAGGGCGGGACTTCCAGCAGTCGTACAACTGCCAGACGGTGGTGGACCATGAGCATCAGGTGATCGTGGCGGCCCGGGCCACCTGCCAAGTCTCGGACAAGGGGCAGGCGGTGGCCATGACCCGGGAGACCATACTGAACACGGGAGAGACGCCCAGGGAACTGTCCGCCGACGCCGGTTACTACTCGGCCCAAGCGGTGGCGGAACTGGAGGCCCTGGCAGTTGACCCGTTCATCGCGCCGGAGAAGACCTGCCACGGCACGAGACCGGAGCCCGCGCCCCGGGGACGGATACCCAAGGGACTGTCGGCCCGGGAGCGGATGAGACGCAAGCTGCGGACCAAACGAGGTCGTGAGCGCTACGCCCTGCGGATGGAGACGGTGGAGCCGGTGTTCGTTCAGATCAAGCAGGGCCGGGGCTTCCGGCAGTTCCTGTTGCGGGGCATGGAGAAGGTAAACCAGGAGTGGCTGCTGATCTGCGCCGGCCACAACCTGCTGAAGCTGTTCCGGTTCGGGGCCGGACGCCCAGGCAATGCACCTGGCAGCGGCAGTAACCTCAGGTCTCCCCGGCTAAGCGTCGGCAAGCTCTCACGGACCATCCCGGTATTCACCAATCCGCACCCTCCCACCCTGGTGGTCTCAAGCTAATCCCCGGACGGGCTGCTAGGTCAAAAACTCCCTCCCCCTGAGGGGGATGGCCGGGGTTGGAGTAAACCACCGCCCGTTCCAGAAAGCCCGCACGAAAACTCCCTCCCCCTCAGGGGGAGGGCTGGGGTGGGGGTGAACCGCTACCTCGACAGCTTTTCGCCTATCCTACTGCTCCGAGGACCGGCTACGTCTGGCCCCAAAACGCCAGTATCTCCGCTGCCGATTCCTCCGGCGCCTCTTCGGCCAGGAAATGCCCGCAGTCGATGGCACGGCCCCTCACGTTCTCCGCTCGCTCCCTCCATACGGTTAGCATGTCCAAGGCCCTCCCCGTCTGCCAACCTGGACGCTTGGCCATGTTGCTGCCCCACAGCGCCAGCACCGGGCAGGTCAGCCTCCGGCCCCGGTCAAGCGCGTCGTGGGCCAGGTCCACGTCGATGGCGCGGTAGTCGGCGCACGACGCCCGAATAGTCTCGGGGTCGGAAAAACAGCGCAGATACTCGCCGTATGCGTCGTCGGTAATCGCCCCCTCCACCGCCGTCCATCGCTCCAGAAGGAAGTCCAGGTAGAACTTGGCGTTACTCCCGATCAGTGTCTCCGGGAACGGCTCGGGCTGCCGCATCAGGTGCCAGTGGAACCAGGCAAAGGCGAGGCTGCTGTCCATGGCCTCAAAGGCAGCCTGCGATGGCGCCACGTCCAGCGTCGTGAAGCTGAGCACCCGATCAGGAGCGTCCAGAGCCATCCGGTAACCGACCCGTGCGCCCCGGTCATGCCCCACGACGTGAAACGCCCGGTGCCCGAGTGATGTCATCACATCAAGCTGGTCTTGCGCCGTCCTGCGCTTGCTGTACCTTTCCAGGTCGTCGCCCACGAGTGGCTTGCCGCTGTCGCCGTACCCTCTGAGGTCGGGAGCGACAACCGTGTATTTTTCGGCCAGCAGCGGCGCGACCTTGTGCCACATCACGTGGGTCTGGGGATAGCCATGCAACAGCAGCACGGGAGGCCCGCTGCCTCCGTGCTCCAGATTGATGGACGTCTCGGAGGTCGCTATCCGGGTCCTGGTGAATCCTTCAAACACCGATGCTTTCCTGTCAGTCGCCGTGGCAGCGCTTCCACTTCTTGCCGCTGCCGCAGGGGCACTTCTCGTTACGTCCGATCTTGGTCCGCTCGCCCCGCACCGTGCGCTTGTCCTGGCACCTGGCACAGGTGCAGGCCGGAGGGTGTTCGCTGTGCCAGTTGGTTCTTGTGGTCATCGAAACCAAATCCTTTCTCGAATTGATAAGCGAAGAGGACGGGGATTGGGGCTAGACTTCTGCCAAATCCTCAATGGCAACGATGCCACCCTCGCGCGCCTCCATGCTGAGGCGGCTGCCCCAGAGCATCGCCATTCCCAACAGCGGGGGCCGTGTTTCGGTTTGGAGGATTCCTATTTCCCTGTGTCGGCCATTCCAAAAAACTGTTGCTCGGTAAAACCTGAACTCCCTGATTTCGCTATCAGCCAACTCTGCCGTCCCAAAACCCTCGGGAGTCAACTGAAGTGATTCTACAGCCGCCCCAGGTAACGTGAGATGACCATCAAACCCAGTGTCCAGGATGAATTCAAAGTCGTGAAAGATTCCCAAGTAATTTGCAACAGCCAGGACCACTCTTATTTCTCCGGTGCGCAAGGGACCGGGAAGAGGATGAACGCGCCCTTCAATCATTCTTCGGCTCTGCATTCACGTCCTTGATGAATGAGGTCGCATCATCATCAAAAATTAACCGTCCATACGTGGCTCGCCAGCCCATACGCAAAATTGGCTGGCCGTGAAACTCGACTGTCCATGTGCGGGCTTCCGGCTTCCGGCACAACAACCTATCAACGGCTTTTCTCTCTACGGCGTCCACTTCGTAGTCCCCACTGTCCACATCGATTGCCACCATCTTTCCCTTGTCTTCGTCGACTAGTTTCCACACGACCCTGGACCGATATAAGGCCTGACCGGCATCGGCAATTTCCGTTTCATTGCTTTCGATTGCCATAGCTTCCCCGCGCCTGCCCGCTTTTGAGATTGAATTGTATCACCGCGTCAATTCCGAGGTAGCACGCAGCCTTGACGAATTCTGCCACCAGCATAGAATAACCGCTAGCCCTCGTGATGGTCAGTGATGAATGCCAGATAATTCCGAAGCCCTGCTGTTGAGTCCTTACCGCGTCCTCGACCTCACCGACGAGCGTGGTCTGCTCTGCGGCAAGATCCTGGGCGACCTCGGTGCCGATGTAATCCAGGTGGAGCCGCCGGGCGGTAGTAGCGCGCGGCACGTCGGCCCCTTTTACGGCGACGATCCATCTCCCGAAAAGAGCCTGTATTGGTGGGCCTACTCCGGCAACAAGCGTGGCGTCACCCTGGACGTCGAGCACCCCGACGGCAGGGCGCTGCTGGAGCGGTTGGCGTCCAACGCCGATTTCGTGATCGAGTCCTGCGACCCCGGCTATCTCGATAGCGTCGGACTGGGCTATTCGCGTCTTTCAGCGATCAACCCCCGTCTGGTGATGGTCTCGATAACCGCCTTCGGACAGGACGGTCCCTACGCCGACTACCATGCCTCCGACATCACCGGGATGGCGATGGGCGGCTTCATGCACCTCACAGGAGACCCCGACCGTGCGCCACTGCGGCCCAGTTTCCCGCACTTCTACCTCCACGGCTCGGCCGCTGGAGCAGCGGCTGCCATGCTGGCCCACACCCACCGGGCCCTCACCGGCGAGGGGCAGTTCGTCGACGTCTCATGTCAGCAGGCGGTGGCGCGGACGCTGGCCCACGCCCCCCAGATCTGGGACATCGAGGGAGCCATCCTCCAGCGCATGGGCGTGTACCGGCAGACGTCGGGCGACAACCGGGTACGCATCAACTGGCCCTGCGCCGACGGTTATGTCAACTATATGCTCCAGGGCGGTGGTGTTGCCCCCAGCACCCGCAACCTGTTCCAGTGGATGGAGGAGGACGGGATCGACGTTACCGACCTCCAGGCCTTCGAGTGGGAGACCATGGGCTACGGGCGTATCACGCCGGAGGTGATGGATACCGTGGTCGGCCCCATGGCCGAATTCTTCCTTCGCCACACCCGCGAGGAGCTGACCCGCGGCAGCGTCGATCGGCGCATCCTGCTGTTCCCGGTGGCCACGCCGTCGGACCTGCGTCAGCACCCGCAGCTGGAGGCCCGCAAGTACTTCACCTCCATTGAGCACCCGGATCTCGGAACGGCCATCGACTATCCCGGCGCGTTCATCAAGGGAGGAGATGGCGCACCGGTCGCCCCTCTGCGCCGCCGCGCGCCACATGTGGGCGAGCACAACCTCGAGATTTACGGCGGGGAATTGGGCCTGGCGCCCTCAGAAATCGAGTCCCTCAGGCGAGTGGGAGCCATCTGATGTCGACAAAGCCACTGGATGGAGTCAATGTACTGGACTTCTGCTGGGTCGCCGTGGGGCCCATGACCACGAAGTACCTGGGCGAATACGGCGCCACGGTCGTGCGGGTGGAGTCGGCCAAGCGGCCCGGGACGCTGCGATCCGCCGCACCGTTCCCGGACGGCATTGCGGGAATCAACCGCAGCGCCTACTTTGCCAGCTACAATGCCAACAAGATGGGCATCACCATCGACATGCGCCATCCTCGGGCACGGGACCTGATGCTTCGCCTCGCCGGTTGGGCCAACATCGTGACCGAGAATTTCACTCCCGGGACCATGGAAAGCTGGGGCCTTGGGTTCAAGGAACTGAGCGAGATCAACCCCGCCCTTGTCATGTTCAGCGCGTCAATGATGGGCAGGGGAGGGCCCTTGGAGCGGCAGCCCGGCTTCGGTCCTGTGCTGTCCTCGCTGGTGGGCCTGACCAACGTCACCGGCTGGCCCGATCGCACTCCGGTCAACCCCTACGGCGCCTACACCGACTTCATCGTTCCCAAGTTCGCCGTGGCCGCAATCCTGGCCGCCCTGGACCGCAGCCGTCGCACCGGCGAGGGCATTCACCTGGACCTCTCGCAGCTGGAGACGTCCATGCACTTCGTTGCGCCGTTGCTACTGGACTACACGGCCAACGGGCGCGAGCAGGGTCGCCTGGGGAACCGAGATCCGGGAGGCGCTCCTCACGGCGTCTACCCCTGCGCCGGGGAGGACCGCTGGCTGGCCATAGCCTGTACCTCAGATCACCACTGGCAGGGATTGCTCAAAGTAGCCGAACCTGACGGCGGGCCGCTTCACTCCGACGAGTTCGCGACCCTGATGGGCCGAAAGGCCAACGAGGACGAGCTGGACCGCCTGGTAACCCAGTGGACGATCCACAACGACCGGCACCAGCTGATGCAAGCCCTCCAGGAGGCCGGCGTTCCGTCAGGAGTCATCAACGATCCCCGTGACCTGTTCGAGGACCCGCAACTGCAGCACCGCAACCACTTTCAGTGGCTGGACCATCCCGAGATCGGCCCCTACGCCACCGACCGCAGCGAGTTTGAACTCTCCCTGACACCGGGCGGACTGGACACACCCGCTCCCCTCTTGGGCCAGCACACCGAGCACTTCCTGCGGGAGATAATCGGCCTCAGCGAGGAGGAGTACGCCTCGCTGGATAGCGACGGCGTGCTGGAATAGCTTCCGTAACCGTTACATCGTTTCCCAGTCCCCCGACTGCTCGAAGGCGTGGGCGGCCCGGAGCACGGTGGCGTCGTCAAACCGGCGACCGACCAGCATCATCCCGATGGGCAGGCCCTCGGACGTCTTGCCACAAGGCACGCTGATGGCCGGGTGGCCAGACATGTCAAAGGGTGCCGTGTTGTGCAGCATGTCCCAGGCGTGGTCAATTACAGCCTTGGGGTCGCCACCGGCGTCGTTGCGATGGGCCGGCATCGGCGTGGTCGGCATGAGCAGCAGGTCGCACTGCGAAAGCGCCTGATCGTATCCGGCCCGCATGTCGCGGCGCAGGTTCTGGGCCTTGGCATACATTACGCTGTTGTACTCCTCGGTCATGTAGTTGCCGATGATCAGCGTCAGCTTCACCGTGGGCGGCAGGTCGTTGGCCTGCGCCCGGAGCCCCTGCCCCAGTGCCTGCGCGAACCCGGGGTTGTATTGCCCTTCGAAGTGCCGGCCTGTCCCACTCATTTGCAGCAGCGAGGCCGCGCCCTCCGCGATCAGTCCCCACGATATTGCGCCCGCCTTGGCGTGCCAGGGCACGGACAGATCTTCAACCGCCGCTCCCAGCTCGGCCAGCCGGTTGGCGGCCTGCCTGACCTTGGCATCGACCTCGGTGTGGGACTGTTTCAGCCCGAACCCCTCCGGCACCACTCCGATCCTCAGCCCACTGGCGCCTGTGGCCAGCGCCCCAACATAGTCCTGCAACACAACGTCGCCCTGTCTCGGGTCCAGCGGATCTTTCCCGGCTATGACCTGCAGCAGCAGTGCGGCGTCAGCAACGGTCCGGGTCATGGGCCCGGTGTGGTCGAAAGTATTGTCGATGCCGATGATTCCTGTGTACGGCACCAGGCCGTGGGTCGGCTTGTGCCCGACGATGCCGCAGAAGGACGCGGGGATTCTAATGGAACCACCCTGGTCGCCGCCGATGGTCATGTCGATATCGTCGTAATACAGGGCCGCAGCCGAACCTCCGGATGATCCGCCGGCCAGATGATCGGCGCTGTAGGGATTGAGCG
This sequence comes from Dehalococcoidia bacterium, assembly GCA_965207865.1. Taxonomy (GTDB): domain Bacteria; phylum Chloroflexota; class Dehalococcoidia; order Lucifugimonadales; family UBA3495; genus VXOI01. Next base: position 6,914 of record CBDBNP010000007.1, on the reverse strand, counting down.
TCGGCCCGAATGCGCTCGTGTCGCCAGCGCCCGAGAATGCGAAATTATCGAGGTTGAGGATGGAGTTGATCTCCGCCCCTTCGTCCAGAATCCGCGTCACAATGGTGGCATCGCTGTCGGCCACATAGTGCTCGAGGATGCGGGAGCCGCACGTCAGCGGGAAACCCGAGACGCTGATGTTGTTCTTCAGCCCGATTCGCTTTCCTGCAAGCAGCCCTCCCGTCGCCCCGCGAATGTAGCAGCGGCGCAGGATGGCGTTGTAGGGATCGTCCTCGGGGCTGGGACGGGACCCCGGGTCGCGGTTGGGGTAACGCAGGGGCGGGCGCTGCTCGGGAAGTTGGGCCAGGTCGTCGAAGGAGTCGAACAGTCCGGGGATCAGCGCCTCGAATGCGCTCATTTCGGAATCCGTCAGCTCGATGTTATTGGCCTCCGCTAGTCGCTGCACATCCTGGGGTGTTGGTCGTCGAATCGTCATTTCGCACCTCTTCTGGCAGATAGGGTTCTATTAGGCCAGGAATCCATTCAGGTTAACCGAGACCCACTGGCAAACCTTCCGTTCAGTCGCCGGCGGCCGGCGCTGGCGTACGTTCCCTGCCAAAGCTCAGCGTGGTCCCGGCGACCACCAGGGACAGGGGCGTGAAACAGGCTATGAACATGGCCAGGAACAGGTTTCCGGTGGCCTCCTCCAGGAACCCGATGAACAGGGGCCCCAGGGCCTGCCCTGTAGAGATGAGCATCATCACGACGGAGAATGCCACCGCAAGTTGCCGGGGCTGGATACCCCTCAGGTTGAATGGCACCGTGATCAGGATAGGGAAAAATGTCCAGGTCACTCCGTTGATGATAGACATCACGTAGATCATCACTACCGACCCGGTGACGATCATGCCGACGAACGATCCGACCATCACCACGCCGAGGATCTGCAGGAACAAACCCTCCTTGCGCCAGGTTGCGGCGTAGTAGCCGATGGCCAGACCTCCGATGCCGCCCAGTACCACGTCCAGGGCCAAGGCCAGGCCGCTGACGCGCAGGGAAATGTCATATTCCTGTAGCATCAGCGTAGGGAAGAAGGCCAGGAAAGCGGAAAAGGCCATGGTGGCGCCGCAGAAACCGCCTCCGCAGAGCCACAGGTCGCGATGGCTGAGGGCACTGCGAAGCAGCGGCAGCAGGGGCTGGGATTCACTCCTGGAGAATTCCTCGGTCACCCGGTCGCGCCCCATCACCAGCCAGATTAGTGTCAGCGCAACGTAGTAGAAGGCAAATATGCGAAGCGTTCCACGCCAGTCGTCCCCGAGAATAATGAGAATCACCGGCGACAGTGCCAGACCTCCGCCCACCACCAGGCCGAAAAAGACGTTCGAAAGCCCGTTGACCAGCACTACTTCCCGGGGTGGAAACCACTGCCTCGTAAGGATCGCCCGCGCCGGCTGCTGGGCAATGGTGAAAATCCCGAACAACAAGCGGCCCAGCAGCAGAAGGGCAAAAACCGGGGCCCAACCCTGCAGGAAAAGGCAAAGGGCGCAGCCCACCAGCGTAATCGCCGTCAGCCACTTGGGAGACAGGCGCGACCCTAACCACGCGATCGGGATCGACAGCAATATGGTGCTCCAGAAGGGCGCAGAGCCCAGCAGTCCCTGCTCCGATGGCGAAAGGTCGAGGCTCTCAGCGATGGATGGCAGCAGGATACCCAGCGTGTTGATGACCATCTGCGCGGATACGTTGGACATCAGGTAGAGGCATATCAACACCCAGCGATAGGTCGGGAAACTAGACATCAATTACCCTTCGAGCAACGGGCACAACGGAACGCGTTCTGATCATGCCATCATGGAATGGGATTGGACATTTGGCATATCATAGTCCTTCGGGATACCATCCCGCCAATCGGAAATCGCAAGAGTCCCGAAATCAGGCGCGTCTCCCTTCATGGGAGGCGAGGTGAGAGTGAATATGGAGCGGATAGGTGTCGGCTTCTCCGGGGGAATGCCTCCCCCGGACATCGTCGAGTGCGTGAAACTGGCCGAGGAGTTGGGCTACGAGTCGGCCTGGGTGGCCGAGGGGCACGGCGGCGACCAGTTCGCCATCCTGACGGCCTGCGCGGTCGCCACGGAACGGATCAAGCTTGGGACCAGCATCACCAGCGTATTCGTGCGCACTGCGCCGACCATCGCCATGGCGGCGGCAACAGTCGACCACTTCTCCAACGGGCGCTTCATCCTCGGCCTCGGCAGCAGCCACAAGGTGCAGGTGGAGCCGGAGCACGGACTGGAGTTCATCCGCCCCATCGAAAGGATGCGGGAATGCACCGACATCGTGCGCCAGATTCTGCGCGACGGCGATGTCAACTACCATGGCGAGGTCTACAACATCGAGCGTTTTGACCTCTGGTTCGAGCCCGTCCGCCGCCAGATGCCCATCTACTACGCCGCCGTTAGGCCCCGGATGCTGGAAATCTGTGGCGAAGTCTCCGACGGGGTCATCCTGACCTGGTGCACCCTCGACCACGCAGCCACCGCCGTTGAACACATCCGGATTGGTGCGGAGCGGGCCGGGCGAAACCCGCAGGACGTGGACGTGACCACGCTGATCGCCTGTGCCGTCTCCGACGACCGGGACACTGCGAGGGACGAACTGCGGCGCTACATCGCATCCTACGTCTGGCGATTCCCGCGCTACCGCCGGCTGGTCGAAGAGGCGGGATTCGCTGAGGAAGTCGAGGCCGTGGCCCAGGCATGGCGGGAGGGACGCATCGAGGACGCCCTGAACCTCGCGCCTGCCGGTCTCGTCGACACCGTGGCCCTGGCCGGTTCCCCGGAGGAATGCCGCGAGCGCCTGCAACTGTATCGGGACGCCGGGATCAGTATGCCGATCATTTCTCCCCGAGCATCGGGGCCTGACGCCAGGGAGAGGGCCATGGCCGTAATCCGAGCCTGCGCTCCTGGGCAATAGGATTCCCTCTCCCGGACTGTCCCCTCCCCCAGCGGGGGAGAGTTAGGGTGGGGGAGAAATCCCCTGAAAAAAGAACCAACGGAGGCCCTCAATGACCACGGTGCCTGAAATCACCGCTGATACGCTGCAAACCCTAAAGGATATCCCCACCCAGACGCTGATCGACGGCCTGTGGGTGATGGGATGGCCCATGAGCTTCATCCACGGCGCCAAGCCGCTACAGCCGGGGCAGCGCATGGCGGGCCGGGCCGTTACCCTCCGGTTCGTGCCACACCGTCCCGATCTCGCCTCAGACAAGCCCAAGGGCGCCGACTCTGCCGAGTACGTGGCATTCGAGCTCTGCGGCCCGGAGAACGTGCTGGTCATCGACGCCATGGGCTGGGAATACAGCTCCATTGGCGGCGACATCAAGTTCATGCGCCTGATGCAGCGCAAGGTGGGCGGTCTGGTGACCGACGGTGCGGTGCGCGACAGCAACGCCCTGAAGGAGTACGGCTTCCCGGTCTACGCCGCCAATACCACCGCCAAGCAAGGTCCCGCCGAGTTCTGGCCCTGGCAGGTGAACGATGCCGTGCAGTGCGGCGGCGTGCTGGTGCGCCCCGGGGACGCCATTGTCGGCGACGACGACGGCGCGGTGGTGGTTCCCGCCGCCGCGGTCGACGAGGTGATACGCATAGCCCACGAGCGAGAGGATGTAGAAGCGGTGATCAAGGCGCAGCTGGAGGTAGAGCAGTGCAGCCCCGGCAAGTACTACCCCTTCAACGAACGCACTTGGCAACTCTACGAGGAGAAGACCGGCAGGAAACGGGGAGCGTAAGGTCCCAGTCAGGAATCCAGCAAGCACACCATTTCCCGGCGAAAAGGAGGGCTCCCAGGGGAAATCGAAAGTCGGTGCAGATTGACTTGCTCCTGGGTCTTCACAATTCCTTGAAGTCGTCCGATTAGACTTGTAGTGCGAGAAGCCGGGAGGAGGTACAGGGAGTTTGGCAGAAACTGGCACGGCAAGGAGCGTTGGCAATTCGTCGCCCTTGGGGGCGGTGCTGAAGGTCGTCAATTCGTCTTACTTCTTCTGGGCAGTGTTGGCCGTCCCGTCGATCCCCCTGATTTTGCAGCTCGTTGAGGGGAGCCACGGAGCCAGGGGCAGATCACCAGCCCACGAAATCGTGGAACTTTCCGGTGTAGTCGCGACACTACTTCTGTTGGCTGCACTGGCGCTGTCGCCGCTGCAAACGATTTTCCCGAGGTCGGGCGTGCTGGCCTGGCTTGTCAAACGCCGTCGTTATCTCGGGGTCGCGGCTTTTTCCTACTCGGTTGTTCATGTGGTGTTCTATTTTGTCGACCTTGGGAGCCTGCGGGAGGTGCTGGCGGAGTTCTCAACCCCGCTCATCCTCACCGGATGGGTTGCCCTGTTCGTGTTCGTTCCACTGGCAATTACGTCCAACGCGGTCATGACGAGGGCCATGGGTTGGCGCAGGTGGAAGACCCTTCAGCGCGGCGCTTACGTGGCAGCGGTACTGGTGTTGGCGCACTGGCTCATTGTCGAACCGGAACCCGGGCCGATGATATTCTTCGGTGTAGTGGCAGCGCTGGAAGCGTACAGGCTCTGGCGATACCTCGCGAACCGGAACGCAAATGCGAGTCCTGTCCGTTCCTGAAATGTCCTCTCCAATTCAACGGGAGATGAAGAAAAATGGGCCCCTTCGCAATGAGGGGCCCATTCGTAACTACAACACTGCGCTTGCCTGGAACTACGGCGCGGTGGTGCCGCCGAAGGCGCCCCAGCCGGCGGGTATCTGGACGACACCCGACTCCAGGTTGTTCACGTCGGTCTGGCCGCAGTAGCCGAGGGCGCGGGAAACCTCCTCGCGCAGCAGCTCCAGCACTCCGTGCACGCCGTCGGCGCCGTCAAGGGCCAGGCCCCAGAACAACGGTCGCCCGATGGCCACTGCCTTGGCGCCCAGTGCCAGCGCCTTGATGACATCGCTGCCTCGCCTGACGCCGGAGTCCACGTACACCTCGGCCTGCCCGCGTGACGCCGCAACGATCTCGGGGACCATCTCGATGGCGCCCATGGTCATGTCCAGCTGGCGCCCGCCATGGGTGGAGACCAGGATTCCCTCAACCCCGTGCTCGACGGCCTCGTGGGCGTCCTCGGCAGTTCGTACACCCTTCAGAACCAGCGGAAGGGAAGTCATGCCCCGCAGCCTCTCCAGTTCCCGCCAGGTGATTGAGGGAGACTGGGAGACATCCCACCCGGGTGTCTCGTCCGTACCGCTGATGGCCGAGCGGTCCGCGTCCATCCCCCGGAAGTTGCCTAAGTCGTTCTCGCGCTGGTAGCGGTTGCGCAGGTCGCGCTCCTTGGGACTGGGCAGCGGAGTGTCGACCGTCAACACGATGGCCTTGAATCCGGCCTCCTCCGCGCGGTGCACCAGCGTCTCGGTGAAATGCCAGCCGCGGTGGTAGAGCTGGAACCAGAGCGGCCCGCCGGCAGCATCGGACACCTCCTCCATGCTGTAGTTGGAGGATGTGCTAAGCATCATCAGTGTATCGGACAAGCCGGTTCCCCGGGCCGTGGCCACCTCGCCGTCGGGGTGGGCCAGCATGTGGCTGCCCGCCGGAGCGACCATGACGGGCATGCTGATCTCCTGTCCCAGCACGGTGGTGGATATGTTACGCTCACTCACGTCGCGCATGAACCGGGGCCGCAGCTTGAGATCCTCAAAGGCGGAGCGGTTGCGGTTGGTGGTGAACTCGTCCATCGCACCGGCCTCGATGAACTCCCAATTGTTGTGGGGAAGTACAAGCTTCGCCCTGGATTCGTAGTCGTAGAGATTGATGGGGTCGTTGGCCATGGAGCCTCCTGAAATTCTGATTTCGGTTACTCTATTCCGGTAATGTGCGTGTGGCAAGAGTTTGGGTTTTTCATTTTTAGTAGTGGACCGCGAAACCCGCGACTGGTCCGCCTGGCGATAATTTTTGAATATGAATGGCAGTACCTCGGAAGCTGAGCGAGCCCCACGGAACCACTCAGCATCGAGCTCGAAATCATCTGGATCGGAAAGAATAGCCTCGACAACCGCGGCGTCTTCCTCCGGAGTCAGAGGTTTATCACCCGGTTTAAGCCTGGGCATACTCCTGCCTCTCGTTATTGCTGGCCTTGCGCAAGCTAATTATACGCCGTATATCTCCTCCGTCAGTAAATATGACAACGTGAAGCCTTTCTCCCAGGTACCCGATCGCTCGCCACCTCTCCTCCTGGAAGCAGTCGGAGCGCCTCGCGACGGTTTCATCCCATTGAAAATGAACGAGCTCGAAAAAGTCTATCAGGTGCTTTTCAAAGTTAAGCCTGTTCTTTTCCGGGTCCCACTCGTACTCCACGTGAAAGTCTTACTCGTACCGGAGCGCCTCGGCAGGGTATATGCGGCTGGCCTGCCGCGCTGGGAGGAAGGTGGTCAGCAGGGAGAATACATAGGCCACGGCCACGATTATGACAATCTGCAGCCATGGGAACGTGAACCTGATGGTCTCAACATCCTCTCTGATCTCCCGGACGATCAAGTAGGAAATCGCGGTTCCCAGTCCAACGCCAATGGCGACGCCCAGCAGCACCACGAATGATGACTCCAGCAGGAAGCTCAGTTGCACCATGTTGCGCCGGTACCCGATGGCCCGCAGCACTCCGATCTGTTGCCTGCGCTCGACCACCGCCCTGAGGCTCACGACTCCCAGTGAGGCCACGCCCACCATCAGGCCGAGGCCCATAAACCCGGTGAGCAGGTAGTTGAAGGCGCGATTGGCCGAGACCGACTCCTCGACCAGGTCGGCCAGCACATCGCTCTCCAGACCGTTCTGCCGGAACGTGGTTTCCAGGTCCCGGGATATCTGCGCAACGTCCATTCCCTCGGCCACCTTGATCCGGTAGTTGGTCACCGGTATTGGAAACGGCGACAGGTCCTCGAGCC